>CAWAKM010000001.1:0-110996 GCA_963782615.1 uncultured Thermoleophilia bacterium
CTTGCCATGCAGAAGGTCGAGGGTTCGAGTCCCTTCATCCGCTTCAGCAGAAAGCCCCGCTTAGGCGGGGTTTTCTGTTGCCTTGGTGGGTCGAGTTTGGCAACCCCGCACGCCGCAGCCGATACTACCTCCGTGAATCGAGCCGACGACCTCTCGATGCCGTCCGAGAGCCGGGCCCCGGAGGGATTCTTCGAGTCGTTCGTCGAGGTCAGCCCGGTGGCGATCGTGACCATGGACGCCGACGAACGCGTGACGAGCTGGAACCCGGCTGCGGCAGAACTGTTCGGATGGTCGTCGGAGGAGGCGAGCGGACGGCGGATCGACGACCTCGTCCTCACTCGAGACCTTCGTGACGAAGGCCGCGACGTCACCCGGGAGGCGCTCGAGACGGGTCGCGCGGACCGCGTCACTCGCCGTGTGCGGAGGGACGGCGGATTGGTCGACGTGCAACTGATGCTCGTGCGGCTCGAGGTCGACGGTGAGCACGTCGGCTTCTTCGCGGTCTACCACGACGTCACCGACGTTCAGCGCGCACGAGAGCGCACCGAGACGCTCTTGGCCGTGACGCGAGTGCTCGGGAAGACGCTGAGCCTCGAGGACACGATCGAGGCGATCCTCGGCGAGTTGCAGCGAGTCGTGCCATACGACAGTTGTTCCGTCCAGGTCATCCAGGGTGACCGCTTGGTGATCGTGGGTGGGCGCGGTCTCGACGATCTGGGAGGGATGATCGGAGTGGGCTTCGACCTGAACGACGAGGCCAACCCCGGCATCCAGGTCGTGCGGTCGAAGCGGCGACAAGTCTTTGCCGACGTGTCGCACCATCCTCACTTCGCGAGCCAGCAACACGGAACGGGACGCATTCGCGGATGGATATGCGCGCCGATGATCGTCGGCGACCGCGTCATCGGCGTCATCAGCGTGGACAAGTTCGAGCCCGACTTCTACGACGAAGAGTTGGCGGAGCTAGCGACGGCGTTCGCCACCCAGGCCGCGATTGCGATGGAAAACGCGCGGTTGCTCGAGACCGAGCGCTCCGCCCGCGACCAGGCCGAGACGCTCCGCGCCGCAGCCCAGTCGCTCGGCAGCAGTCTGGACCTGCCCGAGGTCTTCGATCTGATCCTGACGGAGCTGCGCAGAGTGGTCCCGTATCGAGCGGCTACCGTCCAGCAACTCGATGGCTACGAGATGGTGATCGTCGGTTGCCATGGCTTTCCGAACATCGACGAGCTGCTCGGACTGCGCTTCGACTGGAGGGGAGCCGACGACCCGGCCCGCGAGATGGTCGAGCGCCGCGAGCCGGTCATCATTCCGGACGTCTCAGCACGCTTCCAGCACTTCAAGGAGGAAGCCCATGGCGGCGGGCGGGTCAAGGCATTCATGGGCGTGCCGTTGCTGATCGGCGATCGCCTGATCGGGATGCTGACCGTTGACAGCTTGGAGGCCGACTTCTACGCCCCCGAGCACGCGAACATGGCCGCGGCCTTCGCCGCGTTCGCCGCGACCGCGATCGAGAAGGCGCGTTACGTGAGCGAGTTGCAATGTGCCCGTGAGGAGGCAGAATCGGCGACGCAGGCGAAGAGCGCCTTCCTCGCCACGATGAGCCACGAGATCAGGACGCCGATGAACGGGGTGATCGGCATGACCGGCCTCCTGCTCGAGACGGAGCTGACGGCGGAGCAGCGTGAGTTCGCCGACGTCGTACGCTTGAGCGGCGAAGCGTTGCTCCATGTCATCGACGACATCCTGGACTACTCGAAGATCGAGGCTGGCGGGCTCGAGCTGGAGCAGGAGGCGTTCGATCTCCGCGGGTGCGTTGAAAACGCGCTCGACATCGTCGCGCCGCGTGCCTCGGAGAAGAACATCGAGATCGGGTGCCTCATCGATGAAGTGGTGCCGGCCGGCATCGTGGGCGACGCCACCCGGCTCCGTCAGATCTTGCTCAACCTGCTCTCGAATGCGGTCAAGTTCACCGAGGAGGGCGAGGTCGTCGTCCACGTCGGTGCCGAGCCCGCCGGCCCGAGCTCCCATCGCCTCGAGTTGGCCGTCCGCGACACCGGGATCGGGATCCCGCAGGACCGGATGGACAGGCTGTTCGCCTCGTTCAGCCAGGTCGACGCGTCGACGACGCGCCGCTACGGTGGCACGGGCCTCGGACTCGCTATCTCAAGGCGTCTCGTCGAGCTCATGGGCGGGACGATGTGGGTGGAGAGCGAGGAGGGCACCGGATCGATCTTTCATGTGGCGCTGACCGTCCGGGAGGCGGAAGTCCCGGCACGGATCGCGCCACGCGAGGGGCCGTCGCCGTTGCGCGGCAAACGCGTGCTGGTCGTCGACGACAGCGCGACGAGTCGTGAGATCGTGGTCCGGCAGACGCGATCGTGGGAGATGGAGCCGGTGGCGGTCGAGGCGCCCCTGGACGCGCTTGCATTGATCGACGACGGCCAGCACTTCGACATTGCCGTGCTCGACTTCATGCTCCCGCAGATGGACGGGCTCGCATTGGCACGGGAGATCCGCAGCCGACGCGACGAGCGTGAGCTGCCACTCGTTCTCGTCACGTCCATCGGTCGCCGACGGGAAGTGAGTGCGGAGGCCGGGCTCTTCGCGTCGCAGCTGGCGAAGCCGCTCAAGGCCTCGCAGCTTTACGACGCATTGGCGACCGTGCTCGCCGAGGGCTGGCCTGAGCCACGGGTCGCTGCGGCCGCGTTGGCCGGCAAGCCCGCGATGTCGTCCTTGCGGATCTTGCTGGCCGAGGACAACTCCGTGAACCAGATGGTGGCGCTGCGGGTTCTCGAGCGGCTCGGCTACCGCGCCGACGTGGCGGCGAACGGGCTCGAGACATTGGAGGCTCTCGAGCGTCAGGCCTACGACGTCGTCCTGATGGACGTGCAAATGCCCGAGCTCGACGGGCTCGACGCATCCCGGCGGATCTGTGAGCGTTGGCCGCCCGAGACGCGGCCCCGCATCATCGCCATGACCGCAAACGCCACGCTCGAGGAGCGCGAGGCGTGCTTCGCGGCCGGGATGGACGACTACGTCGGGAAGCCGATCCGCACCGAGTTGCTTGCGGAGGCACTGCGTCGGGCCCGTCCGCTCGGAGAGACGGGAGGCCAGCTTCCAGGACACGCCGACGCTCCACGCACTCCATGAGCGTCGGGCCTCAGAACGTCGTACAGGGCGAACTCGCCAGCGGCTCACTCGGCCTCGTCGAGCGAGTCGCCGCGCTTCATCGCGTCGATCTGTTCGCGCGCGTTCCCGGTCGCGTGCTCGCCGCCGTGGCCGAGGTGGCGTCCGAAGTGCGCGCGGACACAGGGGCCATCCTCATCGAAGAGGGGGCGGTCGAGGCACACCTGTTCGCCATCGTCGAAGGAAGGGTTCGTGTGCACCGCGGAGAGCAGACGCTCGTCGAGCTGGGCTCGGGCACGACGGTCGGTGAGCTCGCGGCGCTCGTCTCGCAGCCGCGCGCAGCGTCGGTCACGGCCCTCGAGCCGACGCTGGCCCTTCGTCTCGACAAGACCGTTCTGGATGAGCTCCTCGCGGACTGGCCGGAGCTCGCCCACGGCGTCATCGACGCACTCGTCGCGCGGCTGGTCGCGGCCGCGGACTACGCCGACCGGACGCGGTGAGCGACTCGCCGCCTCGCGGCGTCGTCGCCCTCCTCACCGGGCAGGGATTCGCTTTTGGGGTGACGCTCGCCCTCCTGCTCGTGCCGGCGAACGCGATCTTCCTGGACGTGTACGGCTCCGAGTGGCTGCCCGCGACATACATCGCGGTCGCGGTGGTCGGCAGCGGCGCGTCGGCGCTCATCGCCCGTGCCGCGCGCCGCACCAGCCTCGTTCGCGTCGCGACGGCGACACTCGGCGGCCTCGCGGCCCTCTACGCCGCCTCGTGGGTGATCCTCGTGGCGGACGGCGCGTGGATGTCGGCTGTGCTCCTCGTGGCCTTCCCGATCGCGCTCCAGGTCGGGTTCGTGTTCATCGGCGGGCAGGCGGGCCGGTTGCTCGACGTGCGCCAGATGAAGGAGCTCTTCCCACGCATCGTCTCGGGCTTCGCGGTCGGGTTCCTGGTCGGCGGGCTCCTCGGCATCCCTCTCCTCGCCCTGCTCGGGTCGACGGAGCACTTGCTCCTGGCGACCACGGCCGCGGAGCTCGCCTTCCTCGGTCTCCTGCTCGTGACTGAGCGCCGGTTTCCGGAGGTACGGACGGCGGAGACCGATGCGGCGCAGACGGTCACGCGCCCGCCGCTCCGCATGCTCTTCGCCTCCGGCATCGCACTCTTTCTCCTCGTCTATCAGGTGCTGTCCGCGATGGGGTCGTGGGTCGTCGACTTCCTCCTCTTCGACCGCGCCGCGGCTCGGTACAGCGGAGACGAGCTGACGGAGTTCCTTGCCGCGTACACGGCGTTGCTCAACCTCGTCGACATCCTCTTTCTCGCGCTCCTCGCCGGTCCGCTCATGCGGCGCTTCGGCCTTCGGCTCGGGGTGCTCCTCAACCCCGCCGTCGTCGCCGGCGTGCTCGCGCTCATGCTCGTCGTCGCGGCGGGGGCGGGGACTGCGGCGTTCGGCGTCTTCGTCCTCGCCGGCGTCCTCCGCATCGCCGACATCGCAACGACCGACGGAACCACCCGGACGTCGATCAATGCCGCCTACCAGATCGTCCCCGTCCAGGAGCGCCTGGCCGTGCAAGCCGTTGTTGAGGGCATCGGAGTGCCTGTGGCGATCGGGGTCACGGGCGTGCTCCTCCTCGCCCTCAACGTGCTCGGATTCGGCACCGGCGGGGTCATCGCGTTCGGACTCGTCCTCGGCCTCATCTGGACCGGAGTGGCCACCATCGTGTACCGGTCGTACACGCGGTCGCTCGCGGACGACATGCGGCGACGCTCACTCTCGTCGCTCGAGCTCGACGTCGCAGAGGACGACGCCGGGGCCGTGCGGGCGTTGCTCGGCTCCGACGACGCCCGTGACGTTCGGCTCGGGCTCGATCTTCTCGCTGGCGTCTCCTGGCCGGCCCAGGACGTCGAGCTCCGCCTGATCGCCGAGCATGCCGATCCCGAGGTGCGCATGCGCGCGCTCGCGCTGCTTACCGCGCACGGGGACGCGGGCGCTGCCGCGAAGGCCGCGGCGGCGGTGAGAGATCTGGTTACCTCGGACGACGCGCGCGAGCGTCGGGCTGTCGCGGCGCTGTTCGCCGCGCGTGGAAGCGCGGGCTTCGACGTCGGAGTGCTCGCTGATCTCCTCGTGGATCCCGACCTCGGGGTGAAGGCCGCCGCGCTCGACGCGGTCGTCCCCTCGGACGCCTCGTACCCCGAGCTCGTGCGCCGGGTCGTCGCCGCCCTCGACGAGCCTCGCCTCGCGGGCCCGGCGGGCGCGGCGGTGCGACGACTGGGCCCGGCGGCAGTGCCCCTGGTATCCGCGGCGCTCGCCCGTGAAGCCCCGAGGCGTCTGCCGCTCGTGCGCGCGGCCGCGATGCTGGCGACCGAGCACGGTGTCGATGTGGTCGCACCGGCGCTCGACGACCGCGATCGTGCCGGCGTACTGGCGGCGCTCGAATCGCTCGAGGCGGCGGGCGGGCGCGATCTCGTGCCGTCGAACGTCCTCGACCATGTCTTCCACGACGCCACGGAGCTCGCCACGCGCGCGTATGCGGCCCGAGACGCGCTCGCGGCAATGGACGGCTCGCTCGTGCGTGCCCTCGACGACGAGATCGACCTCGCACGCCGGCTCGTGATCGCAACACTCACGTTCCGCTACGGGGAGCGCGTCCCCGAGGCCGTCCGCGTCATCGACCACGTGGAGGGTCCCCGCCGCGCACTCGGTGTCGAGGCGTTGGACGTCGTCCTCACGCGCCCCGAGGCGGCCGTTGCGCTGCCGCTCCTTCGTCGCGATGCCCCGTTCGGTGCTGGTCAGCCCGTTGCGGGCCGACAGCCGGAGGCGTGGATCGCGGACATGGCCGACGACCCGGAGGGCGTCTGGCGCTCCGAGTGGCTCGCGACGTGCGCACGGCATGCGTCGGGGCGGTCGTAGCCTCGACGGTACGGCGGACGTTGCAGGGTCCTTCGAGAGGAGTCGCACCCGGGCGGTCGGACGGCGGCCGGAGGCCTCCGACCGTGTCGCGCTCGTCGACCGGCCGGGGCGCGATCAGACGCTCGAAGGGTCGGCTCGTACCTCAGGATGAGTACGGCGCGTGGCTCGCCATCAACATGTTGGCGGCAGCGGCAAACGGATCAAGGCGTTCGTGGCGAAATTCGTGGTCACATTGGTCACACTCGGCGTTCGCTCGGGTTCGCTCGTGTTCGGTCGATTCTCAGAATGCACTGCAAAGCGGCCGTTTTGGCGGAACTGGAGCGAACGGGCGCGAACGCCTGCTCGCGCTTGCCATGCAGAAGGTCGAGGGTTCGAGTCCCTTCATCCGCTTCCAGTTAAGGTCCTGTAAGCGCCGGGCTTTCGGTTTTTTCGGAGGCAACGCCAAATCGCGTGTGGTCACAAGATGCTGGCCGCCTCCTGGACCGAAGGGGTAGAAACCCCGAGCGAACGTCCTCGAAGTACGGATGCGACTCGGCCTGAAGGGGTCGATCGTTGATCTGCGATCGACGATCATCCGAAGGAGGTTGGGCGATGAACTGCTTCGAATGTGCGAAGGCGAATGACATCGTGCCTGCCGTTGGTCTCTGTCGGCACTGCAGCGTCGGGCTGTGCCTCGATCACCTGATCGAGGCGGATGAGTACCGGGTTGCGGGGACGACCTTCGGTTGCCCTCATGGGATTCCGCATGTGAAGCCGCTTCGCGGCGTTCCGGCCGGCATAGCGGCTGCCCGCCGCCATCACTCCGCGGCTGTCCGGTGAACGCCACCGCTGACGCTCCGTCGATCGTTGCGCGCGATATGCAGCTGGCGTTGCTCTCCAAAGCGCTCGGCCACCCAGCTCGTGTTCGGATCATGCGCCTGCTCCTCGCGCGGGATGCCTGCTACTGCGGGCAACTCGTCGGCGAGCTGCCCCTTGCCCAGGCCACCGTCTCCCAGCACCTGAAGGTGCTCAAAGATGCTGGTTTGGTCGTGGGCGAGATCGAAGGGCTGCGCACCTGCTACTGGGCAAGTCGCGAGCGGCTCGCCGAGCTGCACGCGCCCGCCGGCGACCTCCTCGCTGAGGCGGTCGAGATCGACGGCGATGAGTGCGACTGAGACCACAACTCATCGATCTCCTGCGGCGGGACCTCCTCCGTCCGAGGCGGCGGTGCTCACCAAGCTCTCGAGGCTCGACCGCTTCCTGCCGCTCTGGATCGGGCTCGCGATGGCAGGCGGGCTCGTCCTCGGCGCGCTCGTGCCCGGGTTGAACGACCAGCTCGACCGGCTGCAGGTGGGAACGGTGTCGCTGCCGATTGCCGCGGGGCTGCTGCTGATGATGTACCCGGTTCTGGCGAAGGTCCGGTACGAGGACATCGGCCGCATGAGCGACGACGGAGTCGGCAACTGGCGTTTCTTCGGGACCGCGCTCCTCCTGTCATGGGTCGTGGGGCCGGCGCTGATGTTCGCGCTCGCCTGGCTCTTCCTCGCTGACCAACCGGCCTATCGAACGGGGGTGATCATCGTCGGGCTCGCGCGTTGCATCGCAATGGTGCTCGTGTGGAATGACATCGCGCTCGGCGACCGCGAGCGGGCGGCGGTACTCGTCGTCTTCAACGCGCTCTTCCAGGTGGTCGCGTACGCGCTCCTCGGCTACTTCTACTTGACCACCCTTCCTGGGTGGCTCGGCTTCAACACCCAGGGCTTCGAGGTCGGAATCTGGGAGGTCGCCCGCACGGTGCTGATCTTCCTCGGCATTCCGCTCGCGGCGGGATTCCTTACGCGCCGGATCGGCATCCGTCGGCACGGCCGCGATTGGTACGAGCAGCGCTTCATCCCGCGGATCGCTCCCTTGACGCTCTACGGGCTGCTGTTCACGATCGTGCTGCTGTTTGCGATCCAGGGCGATGAGATCGCCGCCGCGCCGTTCGACGTCGCCTTGATCGGGGTGCCGCTGCTCGTCTACTTCGGTCTCATGTGGGTCGCGGGCTTCGCGTCCGGCCGCTTGCTGGGGTTCCCCTACCCGCAGACGGCCGCCCTCTCCTTCACTGTCGCCTCGAACGACTTCGAGCTCGCGATTGCGGTCGCAGTTGGTGTGTTCGGCGCCACCTCCGGCCAAGCCCTCGCGGGGGTCGTTGGCCCGCTCATCGAGGTACCGGTGCTAGTGGGCCTCGTCTACGTCGCTCTCTGGCTCCGCCACCGCCTCTTCTGGCCGGAAGCGCGCCGACGCGAAGGCACAGTTGCCCCACCGCCCGCGGCGTCGGTCGCAGGCACGGGCGGCTGAGTCGACTGCCACGTTCGCCGTGCGAGGTGGGCGCGCACTCAACGCGGGCAGCCTGGCGCTTTGTCTCCTCCTGTCTTCACGTCGCTCCTGTGCGCTGAGAGCCGATGACGACACGATGGGCGCCGCTCCTCCCCCGCGATTGCGCCCGTGGAGAGTCGGTATTGATCCGCAGCCGGTCGGCAGCGCACCCCGATGGCGCGGTAGGCGGGGGGGCAGATTCTCCAGATAGAGGTCTACCTCAAAGGACGGTGAGGGCAGTGAGGGTTCTTACGGTGTACGCCCATCCGAATCCGACCTCGTTCTGCCACGCGGTGCTTGAGCAGTTCACCCGTGGGCTCGCCGACGCTGGGCACACGAACGAGGTCGTCGATCTTTACTCGATCAAGTTCGACCCGGTCTTCGGCCGCGACGACTACTCGTTCTTCGCGCACGAGTCGGTGCCGGCGGAGTTGTTCGACGAGACGGAGTTGAGGGAGAACATGGTCACGCTGAGCGGTGGTCCGATCCGGCGGCGTGTCGCCAAGCGGTGGCTGCGCGACAAGCCCCTACCCGAGTTGCTCGAGGTCGTGGCGAAGCAGCGGCCGAAGGATGTGCTCGCGCAGCAGGAGAAGGTCGCAGCTGCCGACGGGCTGGCCTTCGTCGCGCCGATCTTCTGGATGAACTTCCCGGCGATCCTGCGCGGCTGGATGGAGCGTGTGTTCACCTACGGCTTCGTCTACACGATGAGCAGGGAGGGGTGGCTGCAGGGCCAGCTGAGCGGCAGGCAGCCGCTGCTGCAGCACAAGAAGGCGCTGCTCATGACCCCGACCTTCTTCCGCGAGAGCGACTATCGTGACTCCGGCTGCCAGGCGGCGATCGAGCGGCTGGTCGACGACTTCGGATTCCGCTACCCGGGGATCAAGAACGTCGAGCACGTCTACTTCTACGCGGTGGGCGCCGTCGACGAGCAGACCCGGCTTGGGTTCCTGCAGCAGGCCTACAGACTCGGGCACGAGTTCGAGTCGAGCCTCGTCTCGGCAGTCGGACCCGTGGGGGAGCAAGAAGCGGTTGAGGAAGGTGTGAGATGAAACGCCTATTGCTGGTCGGCGTTGCTGCTCTTGGCGCGGCCGTGTGTGCGCGGCACGTCGCGCGTGGCTGCGGCGGCTTGGACTTCGAGAAGATGATCGAGCGGATGCCCGAGAACGCTCCGCCCAAGTGGATGTTCCGCAACATCAGCGCGATCCAGAAGAACACGGAACGGATCCTCGAGCTGCTCGAGACCGAGCGCGCCCCGGCCGCAGGTGAGCACATGCGCACGGCCGCGAAGCGGGTCGGGAACGGCTGACAATGGCTGTCGTCCTGGCGTATGTCGATGCGGTGCCTGGTCGGCTGTACCCGCTGGTCGGGACGCTGCTTGAGCTGGCGGATCGAGGTCATCACGTGGCGGTGCGCTGCGGAATCGACGATGTCGAGCGCCTGCGCTCGCTCGGTCTCGATGCGCGCTCCCTTCAATCCGAGATCGAGCGGTTCGAGCCCGACGACTGGCGGGCGCGAACGCGCTTCGGCGCATTGAGCAAGGGGCTCGGACAGTTCGGCGAGCGCGCTCCATTCCAGTTCCGAGATCTGGAGCAGGCGATCGAGGCCGAGCGACCCCACGTTGTCTTCGTCGACGAGGGCGCCTGGGGCGCGGCGGCCGCGGCCGAGCGCTCCGGCCTTCCCTGGGCGTTCTCGATCGTCTCGCCGGTTCCGCTGCCCTCTCGCGACGCGCCGCCGTTCGGGCTCGGTCTCCGTCCACGCCGCGACCGCCTCGGACGCCTGCGCGACCGAGTTGCGAAGCCGCTCACGCTTGGGACGCTTGAGCGCGTGATCGCCAAGCACATGAACCCGCTCCGCGCCGAGATCGGGCTCCCACCCATCAAGAAGATCGAGGACGTCTACCTGGCCGCCTCGGTCGTGCTCGCCTACACGGCGGAGCCGTTCGAGTACCCGCGCTCCGACTGGCCGGCCAAGCTCAAGCTCGTCGGCCCCGGCCTCTGGGAACCGCCCCCGACCGAGCCCCCCACCTGGCTCGACGAGCTGCGGCAGCCGCTCGTCCTTATTACCTGCTCGACGCTCTTCCAGAACGACCGCCGTCTGGCGGAGGTCGCGTGCTCTGGCTTCGCGGGCGAGCCCTTCGACGTCGTGGTCACGACCGCAGACGTCGACCCCTCCGGCCTCGATGTGCCGGTCAACATCCACATCGAGCGCTTCGTGCCGCACACGCCGCTGCTCGAGCGGGCCGTCTGCGTCGTCTGTCATGCCGGCATGGGCATCACGCAGAAGGCGCTCGCGCACGGCGTTCCTGTCGTCGCGGTTCCCTTCGGACGCGACCAGCCGGAGGTCGCGCGCCGGGTCGAGGTCGCGGGCGCCGGCGTCCGGCTGCCCGCACGGAAGCTCAGCCCCGATCTGCTCCGAGACGCCGTGCGCCGTGCGATCGAGTTGCGGCCGAGCGCCGAACGTATCGCCTCAGCCTTCGCGGCGGCGGGCGGCGCCATCGCTGCTGCGAACGAGCTCGAAGCACTCATTCCGCGCTCGACCGAGGCGCTGCACTGGTCCGCACGCGCCGAAGAAAGGAGCATCCGATGACAGCGATGAAGGACGCCGCGGCCGAGTTCCTCGGCCACCATCGCGTGGCTGTCACGGGCGTCTCGCGGACGCCCGCAAACCACGGCAGCAACGTCGTCTACAAGCGCCTGCGCGAGCGCGGCTACGAGGTCTTCGCGGTCAACCCGAACGCGGACGAGGTGGAGGGCGACCGCGCCTACCACGACCTGCGTTCGATTCCCGGAGGAGTCGAAGCGGTCGTGATCGGAACACGGCCCGAGATCGCCGAGGAGACGATGCGCGAGTGCGCCGAGCTCGGGATCAAGCACGTGTGGATGCACCGCGGTCCCGGCGCCGGCAGCGTCTCGAAGAATGCGACCGCGTACGGCCGCGAGCGCGGCATCGCCGTGATCGATGGCGGCTGCCCGTGCATGTTCCGGCCGACCGCCGATTTCGGGCACAAGGCGATGCGGTTCGTCTTCACCCTGAGCGGCAACGTGCCCAGGCAGGTCTGAGCCGGTCGGCGCGGCGTGCACCGACCCTGCGATACGGGAGCGACGGGACTCGAACCCGCGACCTCCGGCGTGACAGCCGGCGGACGGAATCCGTGGTCACAATGGTCACACTCCGCGTTCGCTCGGGTTCGCTCGTGTTCGGTCGATTCTCGGAATGCACTGCAAAGCGGCCGTTTCAGCGAACAGGAGCGAACGGGCGCGAACGTTCGCGCTGACTTGCCATGCAGAAGGTCGAGGGTTCGAGTCCCTTCATCCGCTTGAAAAAGTCCCGCAAATGCGGGCCTTTTGTTTACAGGATCGACGGAAGCAGGCCAAACGTGTCCGTTTTGTGTCCGCTCCAACCCGCGAAAGAGGTGATCGTCAACAGCTACCGCGAGAGCATCGGCATGGGGGCTGCGTGAGACGGACTTTCACGCCAGCGTGAGGATTGGATCAGGTGCCGCGCCGCCACTCCGGGCAGAAACGCCGTCGCATGGGCATGGCCCCCACGGCTATCCCGTCTCAGCCTCGATCAGCGCCGTGACGCCCCCGCGGTTAGCCTTCAGCTTATGAAGGTCGTTGAAGGTCTGTCGGGGGGCATCGCGCCAGGGAGCACCGTTTCAGTGTCTGAGTTGGGTCTGCCGGTCAACGGGACGAACGGGGTGCTGCTGGTTTTCTGGAAGGCGACCTGACAGGGCTGTCGGCAGGAGTGTCCTGCTGTCGTCAGGCTTCACGAGCGGTTCGCGGGCGTTGGACTCGAAGTCGTCTATCTTGGTGCGTTCGAGAGTGAGGAAGCCTGCCTAGCGTGGAAGGGGGAGTACGGTCTTGCCTTCCCCGTGATCCCCGACGGGGATGGGACTCTGTTCCGTGCGTTCACGAACGGCTGGGTTCCGTGGAGCGTCCTCGTCGGACCCGACGGCAAGGTGATCTTCTCGGAGAACGAGTTCGACGAGTCGGGTTTCGCGATCGCGATCCAACAGATGTACGAGCGCCCTGCTGCGAAGCAGACCGCTACAAGCCGCGCCGTCGGGTCTGCTGGCTGCACCGTCGTCCTCGGTGGCGGCACCGGCGGACTGGTGGCTGCGCGTGAGCTGCGGCACCGGCTTCCGAGTGACCATCGGGTCGTGCTCGTTGACCGTGCGGCGAACCATCTCTATCAGCCGTCGCTTCTGTGGCAGATGGTCGGGGAGCGCCGTCTGAGTCAATTCAGCAGGCCGCTCGACCGGCTGCGAAGGAAAGGGATCGAGTTCAGCAACGCTGAAGCAGAGTCTCTCGATCTCGACAACAGGGTCGTCGTGACCTCGGCCGGGAACCTCGACTACGACTCGCTGATCGTTTCGTTGGGTGCCCAGCTTGCGCCCGAGACGGTGAGTGGCTTCGACGAGATGGCCTTCAACCTCTACACACCTGAGGGTTGCGGCCGGATTCACGCCGCGCTTCAGGACTTCACCGAAGGCGTGGTCGGCATCCTCATCCCGGCGATGCCGTTCAAATGCCCGGCCGCCCCCTACGAGGCGGCGTTCCTCGCGGAGTCGTTTCTCCGCAGGAAGGGCATCCGCCGCAACGTCGAGATCCACCTGTTCACGCCCGAGCACACTCCGATGCCCGTCGCACCCGCCGCTCTCGGTGATTCGATTGCCGACATGCTGGCCGCTCGCGGCATCCACTACCACCCGCTGTTCACGTTCCAGGAGCTCCGACCCGAGACACGCGAGGTCGTCGCCTCCGACGGCCGCGCCCACCAGGTCGATCTCCTGATGTGCGTCCCGCCCCACCAAGCGCCCGAGGTCATCCGCTCCTCACCGCTTCTAGGGCTGTCCGGCTTCATCCACGCAGACGCGAGGACACTCCAGACCGACTACAGCGGCGTGTACGCGATCGGAGATGTTGCCACCATCAAGCTGCCCAACGGCAAGGCGCTCCCGAAGGCCGGGGTGTTCGCCCACGCCGAGGCGAAGGTGGTCGCGGAGCGGATCGCGGACGGCTATGCGGGCAAGCCGCCTGACGCCGTGTTCGACGGCAACGGCTACTGCTGGATCGAACTGGGCGACGGGAGGGCCGGATTCGCAGGCGGCAACTTCTACGCCGAACCCCAACCCCAGGTCAAGATGCGGCGGCCCGGGCGGCCGCTCCACTGGGGCAAGGTGGCCTTCGAGAAGTGGTGGCTGCACCACTGGCTCTAGCGAGTCGCCGCTGACACCGAAGCAAGCACCTGGGTGGACGCGGAACGCTCTCCGCCGCGCGTCGGTTTCCTGTGTGTGGAAGTGCCGCAGTGGAGATCAGCACCAGCCCCGATGCTACGAACCGATCGCGATGGGAGGCTCTGAGGGTCAAGAAGGGGGTGAGCTATGAGTACGCACGCGATCAAGCATCGCGATGTATCTCCTGCTCGCATCCCGGCGGTCGCGGCGCAACAACTGCGCTGGCTCGTCGGAGGTCTGGCATTGGGCTTCTTCGTGCCGTTTGTGTTCGCCGACCAGGTTGGCGTGCAGCGTGATCTCTACTACGGGATCTACGCCGTCTCCGTCGTAGCGTTCTTCGTGCTGTGGGCGCGAACGACCGGACAGTCGATCGCGGAGATGGTTCGCCGTCGCTGGCTTCTTGCCGTCGCGCTCGGTCTCGGGTGCGCTGCGCTGCTGGCGTTGATGGTGCTGCGCGTCGAGGACGCGACGGCGAGGCCGGACGCGCTGACGGTCGCTGGGGCGGTTCTCTGGCGCGGTGTCGTCTACGGCGCGACCGATGGGCTGCTGTTGTCGGCGTTTCCGATCCTGGCTGTGTTCGCCGCGTTCGCCGGGACAAGGCTGCGGACGCAGGTTCGGGGCAAGCTGCTGATCGGCTTCGTCGCGATCCTCGCCTCGCTTGCGATGACGGCTGCCTACCACGCGGGCTACAGCGACTTCCGCTCCTCGCAACTGCGCTCGCCGCTGACCGGAGACGTTGTGTGGAGCATCCCGACGCTGGTAACGCTGAACCCGATCGGCGCTCCGATCGCCCATATCGGACTGCACACGAGCGCAGTCCTGCATAGCTACAACACCGACCTGTTCCTACCGCCGCACGAGTAACCGATGGTCGTGCTGATCGTCAGCACGACCATCACAGGGGGAGAGGTCGGTACGTTCTAGTCGCTATGCACGCCACGTTCCCCTTGGCGTTGGCCCATGATCACTGGCACGCATTCGACGAGCCGCCCGACCGCGAGATGGGCAACCCTCACGATCACGGACACGGGCCACACCGGCACCCGGTCGGGCACTCACATGCGGGTCACGGGCACTCGCACGGGCTGGTGGATCGCTCGATCGTCCGCTCCCGCGACGGCGTCCGCACGGTCGCACTCAGTCTCGTCGTGCTCGGTGCGACAGCGGCCGCGCAGGCGGTCATCTTGAGGCTGTCGGGATCGGTCGCGCTGCTCGCTGACCTGATCCATAACGTCGGGGATGCGCTCACCGCTCTGCCGCTCGGGATCGCGTTCTTCATGCGCTCGTACCGGGCGGAGCGGATCGCCGGCCTGTTCGTCGTCGCAGCGATCTTCGTCTCCGCCTGCGTCGCTCTCTACGAGACGATCCAGCGCTTCATCCACCCTGAGCAGCTCACGCATCTCTGGGTGCTCGCCGCCGCCGGGGTGATCGGCTTGGTCGGAAACGAGATCGCAGCGCAAGTGCGCCTGCGTGGCGGCCGCCGACTGCTCAGTCCAGCGCTCATCGCTGACGGCAAGCACGCCCGCGCCGACGGCTATGTCTCACTCGCGGTCGTCGTCACCGCGATCGCGGTCGCCGCAGGGTTCGACCGTGCCGACCCGATCATCGGCCTCCTGATCACCATCGTGATCCTGAGAATCACCTGGGACTCCTGGCGCGTCATTTCAACGACTGAGCCAGGCGACACCCACGACGACCTTCACTAGGAGGCCTTGACGAGGCGCGCTCGCAAGTCGCTCCAGAGGATGAGGGCGAGGTCAAGAACGAACAGGGCTATCGCGAGATCGGTGGCCACCGGTGCCCATCCTGCCGCCGGAACAGCTGAGTCGCGGCCCAGAACAGGAACGCGGCGCTCAGCAGAACCCGTTTCAGCAGATCGAGCGGCTCCGGCGTCCACGTGGCGTGGAACGCGAGGCACGCGAGCGCGATCGCGATCAACGGTAGCGCCGACACCACCCTCCGGGCGTCGCCTTCACGGAAGCCACCCGACGCGTCGAGGACGAGAAGCGCCCCACTGCTCGCCAGTGCGAGCACCACAGCAGGAAGACCGTGACGAGCCGCATCGCGGGAACCCTAGCCAGGCCCGGCCTGGAAGAGCAACGTGCTAACGTCCGTTGTAGTGATCGAGGATCGGTGCGACCTTCTCTGTCTCGACCTTCCCACCGCCGAGAAAGTGCGGTCGACTCGCCTCAACTGGAACGTGGCCGAAGCTGCCGCCGGTCGGGCACGAGCGCTGGCCGACCCGACACGACTCACGGTCGCGGCCGCCCTACGCGACGTGGACGAACTGTGTGTCTGCGACCTGTCGTGGATCATGGAGCGGTCGCAGAACCTCGTCTCTCATCACGTGCGTGCGCTGAGAGATCAGGGCGTCGTCCGGTCACGGCGGGAGGGAAAGATGGTGATGTACGCGCTGACCGACGAAGGTCGTGAGCTTCTCGGCTTTGTTCTCGCATCCGCCGCGCCGACGAAGTCCGGAAGTCACGCGGGTGTCTAAGTCGAGCGCCTCGCTGGTTCAGCTCGGCACCGCTCGGCCGCTGACGATCCCGCTCGCGCCGTCTGGGCCTTCGCCCGCTGAAAGGACGCGACTTGAACGGCGGGCGCGGGTACTCGCCTGGGTCGGGGTTGCATGGCACGTCGTCGAGTTCGCTATCGCTCTCGCCGCCGGGATCGCAGCGGGTTCGATCGCGCTGATCGGGTTCGGCGCAGATAGTCTGATCGAGGCTGTTGCGGGCTTCGTCGTGCTCTGGCTGTTCACCGGTCGGCGGATCGGCTCCCAGCCGGCCGAGCGGCGAGCGCAGCAGGCGATCTCGGCCACCTTCTTCATCCTTGCCGCCTACGTCAGCGTCGAAGCAACACGGACGCTCGTGGCGGGAAACCACCCGCAGGCAAGCTGGGTCGGCATCGGTCTGGCTGCCTTCACCGCACTGACGATGCCCGTCCTCGCGCGCGCGAAGCGACACGTCGGCCACCAACTCAACTCCTCAGCCGCGGTCAAGGAAGCCTCCCAGACGAGCCTCTGTGCCTACCTCTCGATCGCGCTCCTGATCGGACTCGGTGCCAACGCCGTGCTCGGCTGGTGGTGGGCCGACCCACTCACCGCGCTCGCGATCGCCGCGGTCGCGGTGAAGGAAGGAAGAGAGTCGTGGCGGGGCGAGGGCTGCGCCGATGGCTGCTGCTAAGGAAGGACGCCCTCGCCGGGTGGTTTGACACAAAGCTCCGGCAGATCGCTCCACGGGATGAGGGCGAGGCGTTCGCGGCAACTCGTGGGGGCCGAGGCCGGGTGGCGAGTCGAACACCGTGACGCCCCGACGCTTACTTCGCGAGCACCCGGCCAGCGACCCAGGTGAACGGCTGCGTCGAGCCGCCGGGGGTGACGTGCTCCTCGCGCCGCGTCTGCACCAGTTCGAACCCGACCCCGAAGAGATCGGTCAGGTCATCGACCGAGTAGCGGGCGACGGGCAGTCCTGAGCAGAACTCGGGCGCCTGCGGGGCGAACGTGGCGAGCACGACGAAGCCGTCTGTTTCGATCGCCGCACCCAGGGTCGCCAGGTACATCGCACGCTCGTCGGGAGAGACAAGGAAGTGGAAGACGGCCCGGTCGTGCCACAGATCGAAACGGCGCTCCGGGCGCCAGAGCAGAAGATCTTCGTGCAACCAACTGACGGGTGCAGCATCACCCAACCGGCCCCGGGCCTCCGCCAGCGCAGCAGCAGAGACGTCGAGCACCGACACATCCGAGAAGCCCTGCTCGACAAGATGATCCACAAGCGTGGACGCGCCGCCGCCAACATCGATCACCGCAGCGTCAGGAGGGACACCGAGCGCATCGATCAGTTCGAGAGACACGCTGGGCACCTCCTGGTACCAACTCACGCCATCGAAGCCACGACCCGTATAGGCAGCCTCCCAATGACGGGCTCGCTCCTCGCTCGTCCAACGCCGGTTCCCCATCAAACGCTCCGCACGGAGAGTAAGCGGAACGCCGACTGGTCGGCTCCCAGCCGCAATCTGGCGACCTGTCGGGTTGGCCTAACAGCTGAAGACGGTCGTGTCGTCTCCGGCCCATTCCCACATGGGTGTCGCGCCGACGACCTTCACGTTGCAGACCTTCTTCTCGTCTGCGAGCCCGGGCGCGTTGAGGCAGATAGGGCAAAGCCAGAGTTCGCCGCCGCCGTCGGTGACAAGGCTGCCGCTTCGCATCCCCGACCGTCGCCAAACGGACGCAATCCATGGTGACAATGGTCACACTCGCTGTTCGTTCGGGTTCGCTCGTGTTCGGTCGATTTACCAGAATGACCTGCAAACAGGCAGTTTCAGCGAACAGGAGCGAACGGGCGCGAACGTTCGCGCTGACTTGCCGTGCAGAAGGACGAGGGTTCGAGTCTCTTCATCCGGCTTGAAAAACCCCCGCATATCGCGGGTTTTCGTTTTCAGGTTGGCAACGTGAGTCCCCGATGAGTCCCCGAAAGCGGCAACGGTTCTTAGGCGTCTGAGGCGGGCGTAGGTCGAGGGTCGCTCGCGTCGTGCGGTCATCGGGCGCATGATGCGGCGCTGTGCAGCGCTCACCGATCCTTGTCACGGCCTGCGTTCTTGCGGGCGTTCTCGTGGCGTTCGCATTACTCCGGGTCGTGGACCTTCACCCGCGGCGACCTCAACCAGTTCCTCGCGAAAGATCGCCCTCCGACTCGCGGCCCAACGATCAAACGGATCGCGCTACTGGTCAGCCCACCAGTCGCGCTGGCCAGCGACGTCTTCGCGCTGAGCATCGCCGAGATTGGGCGCGCCGATGACGAGGATCTCGAGGCCCTCCGGCCCGGCCTCGTAGCCTCGCCACGTACCGGGCGGGACGCGCACCGCGTCCCATTCCTTCAGCTCGACGATCTCGTCGTCGACCTTCATCCGCCCGCTCCCGCGCAGGACCACGTACACCTCCTCTTGCCTCTTGTGCGTGTGGCCGTACGGAAAGCGATAGCCGGGCGGGACGCGCTGGTAGCTGAGGCCGGATTCCTCGAGCTCGAGCGCCTCGGTCGCCGAGCGGAACTCCAGGTCAGGCGCGCCGTCGAACCTAGAACCGATGTCCTCCAGATCCTCCTTGATGTTCCTGAGCATGAACGGCACGGCACAATCCTATGGCACCGCGCAGGACGTGCCATCGCGCCCTCCGCGCACGCTTCCGACATCTACCCGCAGAGGTCTCCCGGTGGTGCCTCGGACTTGCGCAAAAGGGGACGCCGAAGCGCCGATCGGCCACACGACGAGGACCGCGCGGGAGTAGATGGCCGAGCGCGGGACGGGGCCGAAGTCTCTGCTGTCCTGTGAGTGGCTTCGGTTGTCGCCCAGAACGAAGTACTCGTCCGAGCGGAGATGGACGGATGGGAAGGGATCCGTCGGGATGTCGTCGACCAGCCTCTATGAAATTCGGGGTGGTCCGTATATTCTTCCGCGTCTCGTGGCCGTTAGCGCGCTGTTTGAGCGTGCGGGTGGCTCTTCGGAGGTTGCCACCGCTCTATCGGATCGCCCTTATCAGGACGAGGCGCCGCGTTGTCGTCTGGCAACGATTCGTTCTTCGTACAGCGACATCATCGTCGACGGGACAGATACGGCTCGGTATTTGTGGTTCGGTTACACGCGTCAGGCTGGCGTGCTTCTTGACGGTAGCGCTTTCGACTTTAGGATGGCACTCGCCAGTGGCCAGCGCTGTTTCGACCTCACGGATCTCTATCAACCGAACCTGAGGTCGATGTTGCACGTTGGTCTCGGCGCCGGCAACGCGGCGATGCGGAGCGCGCTGCGTCATCCGCAGGCAGTCGTCGAGGTCGTCGAGATAGACCCGGTTATCCTCGACGTTGCCAGCGAATGGTTCGGCTTCGAGCCCGATCGCTGTGACGTTCACATCGCTGACGCGCTCGAATTCTTGAGGGCAACGGATCGTCGTTGGGACCGGATCATCCTCGACACCTTCCTGAGCGCCGGAGGGACGTCGGAACTGAACGTATCTCCCTCCTATTTCTCGGAACGCGAGTTCGTCGAACTGCTGGCGAAGCGGCTCGGTGAGGATGGTGTGGTGATGGCGAACCTGAATGGTGCGCTACGCGGAGCAGACAGAGCCCCATTGCTCTCATTGCTTGGGATCATTGAGGATGTTTTTGGTCATCTTGCTGTCCACTCTGTCTCCGATCGGACGGGCGAAGGCTGTGCGCTTTCGGAGCATCCTGACCTGGAAATGGTCGACAACCACTACATCGTGCTCGCTAGTCGTCACCCGTTCGTGTCCGCCGCTGAGATCGTTCGCATCGCCCAGGCTTCGCAGGGTGCGGCGTTCGTTGATCCGGACATCGTCACGTTCGCCCGGAATCGCCTTGACGCATGGCGTCCCCCCGTCGACTAGGCGCCCAGCCGGCACGACTTGTCCTCCGGATCGCTGACCGAGACCCGGAGGACATTTCTAGGGCTCACCCGTGAACGACTTTGACCCAACCGCTCTTCGAGAGAACCAGGACGGAATCGGCCTCGGTATGACCCTTGGTGACACAGAACTGGACCCATGCAGTTCCGGGTTTCAGTGTTCCCTTGCTGCCCTTCTCGACCGTGTCGATCGCGAACATGCCGGTACGCATCTTGCCGTTGCAGACGAACTTGTTGCGGCGATCGGAGCGATCGGCCATAACCGCAGCCACTGACAATCCCGCTACCAATCTCCTCATCGAATGACCTCCTGGACGAGACCACAGGTCGACATCCTGACCAACAGTCTGCGAAGGAACGTGACGGGCGGACGTTGCCGATAGTCGAGTCATGGGATTATCCGACGCGTTCGTGATTGTCCGCGAACATACGGAGGCGCCCGTCGTCCCGACGGTGACCTCAGGTCGACCGGGGCGGACGCGGGTCGTTCGTGCGCCATCACACCGCGTTCCACGTTCCTCGGGCGCGCGTGAGTGCGCGCCGGCCGGGCCCGACTCCTGTCCAGGTGACGGCGCCGGCGAAGAGCGTGTGTGTGCCCGCAGGCGTGCTCCAGGCGACGTCTCCCCGGATCCAGCCGACGGCGCCAGCGATCAGTGGGGGATCCTCGACATCGACCACCAGGTCGACCCCGAGCCAGTGGACAAGGGGTGGCACCCCGCGTGCGAAGTGCTCGGCGACCCCTTCCTGACCTTCGGCGAGCAGTGAGACCGCGAACGCGCCTGCCTCGAGCAGCAGCTCGTGAAACGCCGCCTGACGTGCCACGGCAAACCCCACGAGTGGGGGATCGATCGAGAGCGAGACCAGCGAGCTGACAGTTAGGCCGACCTGCTGCGGTTGGGCATCGACCGTAACCACCGCGACGCCGTGGGGAAAGCGCTGCATGACAACACGGAGATCTGGGTCGGTCACATCGGCGATCTTAGGTGGTGGCGGCGGCTCGGCCGTGCTGAAAGGTGCAGGCTGGCCCTCCGCGCGCCGCCACCGCCGTCTTCATCCGGCTGACGTTACTGCGGCTCGACGATGTCCGATGCCCATCCGATCACGGCCTCGGCGACGTCGTGGGGACGCTCGACCTGCGGCCAGTGCCCCGTTCCCTCCCAGTCGACCGCCTGCGAACGCGGGTCGGAGAACGACGCACGCTCGAACTCAGCCATCCGGCGAATCGTGTGGATCGCGAGGACGGGGCAGTTGCGCCGCGCCAGGTAGTCGTCCGCCCGCGGGCGGAAGGCGATCCCGCCCGGGTAGTCCCAAAGCGCGACGAAGCCGCCGTAGAGCGACTCCTGCGACAACATGTCGATACGGCGCTCGACGAGTACCTTGAACCACTCGGGCGTCGCGTCGGTGTAGCAAACCTGGCGCCACAACTCCTTGATCGCTTGGTGGCAGCCGGCGCCGCGGAGAGCCTCCTTGATCCCTTCTGCGATCTCCGCGAACTCCGGCTCCGCAGCGTACGGCGGGTCGAGGACGACGATCCCGCGCGCGAGCCCGGGCCGCTCGACCGCTAGGCACGAAACGATCGCACCACCCAGCGAGTGGCCGACGACGATCGGCGCCTCACAGCCGAGCCGGTCGATCACGGCCTCGACGTCACCGACCTGCCGATCCATCGACAGGTCGGCCGCCGCCGCCGAACGACCCTCGCCACGTCGGTCGAAGGCGATCACGCGGAAGTGTTCGAGCAGCTTCGGTAGCGACCACGTCCAGTCCACCGAGTCGCACGTGTAGCCATGAACGAGCACGAGCGGCGGACCCTCACCCTGGTCTGTGTAGTAGAGCGTTGTGTCGGGGAGCTCGAGGTAGGGCATCGCGGAAGGAGCTGACCTGCTCGGGGCGCTTGTATCATGACGCCGCGGTCGATGTCGCCGACGCGCTCGCCCTTGTCTCCGTCGCCCTCGCAGGCGCAGACCCTGAGACAGCCGAGCTTCCTACGCCTGGACTCGGTTAGCACCGCGGATAGGCCGCGGGATTCAGCACCCAGGGCGTTCATGGACGATCGCGTAGCTCCGTTGACGGCGTGGTAGGTCGATGCGGGCTCCGGTCGATAGGCTCCGCGGCATGACTCCCGCACGTCGACTCCGCGAGCGCCTGGCGACCGGTGAGGTGCTCCTCGTCGGCGGTGCCTACAACGCGCTCGTCGCCCGCATCTACGAGCGCGCCGGCTTCGAGGTGGTCTACACGGGCGGCTACGCCGCCGCCGCCGCCAACTTCGCCCTCCCGGACATCGGTCTGATGACGCAAACCGAGATGTGCGAACACATCGCGCGGATCTCGAAGGCCGTCTCGTTGCCGCTCGTCTCCGACGCCGACACCGGCTTCGGCGAGTTGACGAACGTCGCCCGCACCGTGCGCGACTACGAGCGCGCGGGCGCCGCAGCGATCCAGTTCGAGGATCAGACCTTCCCCAAGCGCTGCGGTCATATGGAGGGCAAGCGGGTGATCCCGCGCGACGAGATGGTGCGCAAAGTGCGGGCCGCGCTCGCCGCGCGCGCCAACCCCGACACAGTGATCATCGCCCGGACCGATGCGATCGCCGTCAACGGGCTCGACGACGCGATCGACCGCCTCTCCGCGTACGCGGAGGCGGGCGCGGACGTCCTCTTCCCGGACGCGCCGCGCTCGGTCGAGGAGATGCACGCGATCGCGGCAGCTGTCGGGGAGAAGCCCCTCGTGGCGAACTACTCGGAGCACGGCAAGACGCCGCTCCTCACGGCCGAGGAGACGGCAGCGGCAGGGTTCCGCATCTGCCTCTACCCGACCACGTCGCTGTTCGCCGCCGCGCAGTCGGCGCTCGAAATCGCGACCGCGTTGCAGCGCGATCACACGAGCCGCGAGGTGCTCGACCGCCTGATGGTGTTCGGCGAGCTGAACGAGCTCCTCGGCCTCTCGGCCTGGCAGAACGCGGAGGAGCAGGCGCTGTGAGCCTCGAGACGACGTTCTCACTCGAGCTCCCCCACATCGTGTTCGGCCCGGGCAGCTCGGCCGAGACGGGCAGCCACCTTTCCCGGCTCGGCGTAACGCGGGCGCTCATCGTCGGCGACCCGTTCGTCGTCTCCTCGGGAGTGGCGGCGCGCATGCAGGACGAGCTGCGCGCCGCAGGGATCGAAACCGGGGTCTTCGACCGCATCGCGGGCGAGCCGACCGAGGCGTCGATCGCCGAGGCGATCGAGGCGGCCACGACCGGCAGTTGGAACGGGTTCGTCGGCATCGGCGGGGGCTCGGCCCTCGACACCGCGAAGCTCTGCGCTCTGTTCGCAACGCATGGCGGCGGCATCTACGACTACCTCAACAAGCCGGTAGGGGAGGGACGTCAGGTGCCCGGCCCCGTGCTGCCGCTCGTCGCGCTGCCGACGACCTCCGGCACGGGCTCCGAGGTGACGACCGTGGCGATCGTCGACGTCGGCGTCAAGAGCGGCATCTCGCACCGGTACCTCCGCCCGCGGATCGCGATCGTCGACCCGCTCCTCAGCGTCAGCTGCCCTCCCGGGGTCACTGCGTCGGTCGGCCTCGATGCGCTCCTCCATGCGGTCGAGGGCTATACGACGCTGCCGTACGACCGCCGCCAGAAGCTCCCGCCCGCGGAGCGCCCTCCCTACCAGGGCGCGCACCCTCTGGCCGACCTCCTGTGCGCCAAGGCGATCGAGCTCGTCGGCGCGAACCTGCGTCGCGCGGTCGCCGACGGCTCGGACGTCGACGCGCGGACCAACATGGCGCTCGCCGCAACGATCGCCGGCGTCGGTTTCGGCAGCGCGGGCGTGCACATCCCGCACGCGCTCTCGTATCCCATCGCGTCACTGAGGCACGCGTGGTCGCCGCCCGACTACGGGGGCGCCGCATTCGTCCCTCACGGGCTCGCGGTGGCGGTGACAGCGCCGGCGTCGTTTCGCTTCATCGCCGACGCGGCCTCCGACCGCTGCCGCGAGGCAGCCCGGTTGATCGACGGCGGCGACGACCTCGCGGGGTCGTTCCTGACGCTGATGCGCGACGTCGGCGCACCGTCGACGATCTCCGAAGTCGGCTACACAGAAGGAGGACATCCCGGCGATCGTCGAGGGCGCGCTGAAGCAGCAGCGCCTCCTCGTGAACGCGCCGAAGCCCGTCGACGTCACCGCGCTCGAGACGATCCTCCGCGATAGCCTCTGAGCCGCCTCCCTGACCGGACAGAACCACCGCTTGACCTTCGTGATTCCTGACCCTCCTCGCGCCTCGAGCACATCACCCGTCTCTCAACCGCGTATCGCCTACGTCAGCGGGTTTACGCCGTCCATCCAGATAATCACGCGCGAGAATTCTCCGGACTCGTTCACAGTGAAAAAGTTGCAGTTGTGCATCTCTGTCGTCGCCCCTGCGACCAGATCCACGTGCTGCTCGGTCGCCACCGTTCCCGCTTCGACATCGACAACCAGATTGGTCACCGAATGAACCATCGATTCCCATTGCGCGAAGAAGTCGATGAACATCCGCCGAATCTCCTCGGCTCCGGTGAACGTCACATGAGCCGTCTGAACGGTCAGCGTCGCGTCGTCGGCGAAGTGAGCCAGGACAGCATCGGGATCTAGTGAGTCCACAGCCTTGAAGTACGCCAGCGGTTTGTCACCAATCGTTCGAAGGGGCGTTCTCGTCGCTTGTTCACTCATGACCCTGAGCACTCTCCTCTCGTCATCGAGATGGCGTCGAGCTGGTTTCCACTCCAGCCGAACCATAAACCAATCACTCAGCGGTCGACGGCTGCGTCAATCGCCTACCGACTGATGACGATCCGATGAAGCTGGGGGAGAAGCTCGCGACCGCTTTCGCGGCGTAGGGCTGTGGTCACAATGGTCACATAGCGTTGCGATTACTCGCGAGGCGGCTGCGACACTAGAACCGTGGTCAAGCAGCCCCTTACGGTCGAGGATGTGCGGGCGGTCGCCTCGGAGCTGCCACGCTCCTATGAAGTCTTTGTCCACGGCCGGGTCAAGTTCCGTGTCGGCCAGATCGTGTGGCTCTCGTTCTCGCGCGATCAGACCGTGATGGGCTTCTCCTTCCCGAAGGAGTTTCGTGACGCTCTCGTCGAGTCCGAACCGGAGAAGTTCATGCTGCCGCGTCAGTCCGATCTCCGGTTCAACTGGGTGCACGTTCGGCTCGCGGCGCTCGACAAGGCCGAGATGTGCGAGCTCGTTCTCGATGCCTGGTCGACGGTTGTACCGAAGTTCGTCGCGGTGGCGTACGCGGCCGCCAATCCGGAGTGAGGAAAGCACCTCGAGCGGGGTCTCGGGCGTGCCGCCCGCCTAGGAGGGTTTGGCAAGAGACCTGTGAAGACAGGGTGGCCACGTCAGGGTCTCACCGGGCCTTCAAAGCCTGAGCCGCCGGCGTGGCGGGCCTCGTCCATTCAAGTGTTCCAGGGCCGCGGCCGATAGCGTGAGAGTGGACGCCGCCCGCAACGTTCCCTGCCGCCGGATCGGGACGATCCTTGTTGACCGGCACGTAATTACCGCCGACCAGCTCGCCCATGCGCTCGCCGAGCAGGAGAAGACGGGGCGGCCGCTCGGCGAGGTGTGCGTCGACCAGTACTCGCTCGACCGCTTTACCCTCGCCGACGTTCTCGCCGAGCAGTGGGAGGAGATCGAGCGTGCGGGAGCGGGGTCGGCGCGCAAGGGCGCGGATGACGAAGCGGTGGCATTCGTGGGGCACGCCGAGGCGGACGAGTTGCGCGTTCTGCTGCAAGAAGCGGCGGCGGCACGGGCCGAGCTCGTATCGAAGACCGACGAGCTCGGACGCCGACTCGCCGTGGTCGAGACGCTCGTGTTCGGGGTGAACGACGCGCCCGCCGAACCTCGCCTCGTCTCGCCCGACCCTGTCGACGGCAACCCACCGAACGGTAAAGGCCGAGCCACCACACGCCGCGTCGCGCCCGCGTAACAGCTGCGACTACCGAACTCCCGCTGCCTGCATTCCGGGTAGAAAACGAGCGGTGAAGCGATGGCCGTGGTGAGCAAAACGAGCAACCCGATGCCGATGACCGTGTCGACGATCGCGACCACCGTGACGGAACATCAGCGGCTGAAGCGCAGACGGGCGCTGTCCGTGCGGCGTGACCCTGACGGCCGGCGCGCCCGTCTGCTGCCTTCCCTCGAAGACGCCAAAGCGCCGAGATGGTTAGGCCTCGTGACGGCCCGCAGAGTGTGCCAAGCTCCGCCCGCTCGTGACAAGCCGTTGGTTCTCGAATTGGCAGGGGCAGGCCGGCGTCGCCCTCTTTGCCGTTGCTCGGGGCGACGCCGGCAGGAACGACGAGAGCCCAACCCCACAGATCGGTATCCCGACGCTGCTGGTGATCGTCGCGCGCGCCAGCTCGGGTGTCAACGGGCGACGATGACCGACACCGGCACGAAGTCGCCTGGACATGCAATACCCGAATGGAGTACAACCTTGGGAAAGCGGCGCCACGTGGAAGGAGCGACGCGAGATCCCGGCGTGCTCCTAGGACTGGCGGCAGCACAAGGAGTACGCCCTGCGGGTCGCTCCTTCCGCGACCAACCGTCACGACGCGCTCGATGAGACGTGACTACCGGGCGCGATCCCGCAGTCGCTCCATCCGCTCTACGAGAGGCCCGCTTGGGCGGGTTTTTCGTTCCGCGAAGTCGTAAGATCTCGACACCCGTCGGTGTTGTGGCGGTCGCCGACCCGAAGGACACACGATGCCGCACACAATCGCTTGTGGTGTGTACCAGTCGGACACCGCGGAGGCTCTCACCAACACCGCGCGCTCGTTCGCCAACCGCCCGAAGGCACGGCTCGTATTGGTGCATGCCGCCGATCGGCCGGCAGGGAAGGCAGAAGCGGTCATCACTCTTGTTGGCAGACAGTTCGGCTTCGGCAGTTGCGATGACGTCGGCTCGGTCGCCGGCTCCCCGGTTGCCTCCTCGCCCGGGGGCTTGTCGTGAGCAGCTACGTCGAGGTGTGGGGCCGGGGCGGGCGGGAGCTTCGAGCGCTGGACTCCGAGCGGATGACCGTCGGCACCCTCGAGTCAAACGATCTGGTGGTGGACGCCGACGGGGTCTCCCGAGTGCATGCAGCCTTCGAGAGGATCGGCGGCGCGTGGTGCGTCCGCGACCTCGGCTCTCGCAACGGGACCTTCGTGAACGGAGGAAGGATCATCGGCGAGCGCGCCTTGCACTCGGGCGATGAGATCGTCCTCGGGACGACTCCGCTTGCTGTTCCGCGCCCCGGTCCAGGGGAAGGAGACTGCCGCGATCGCGCAGCCGCCGCCCGTCACGCCGCGAGAACGCGATGTTCTCCTCGCTCTCTGCCGCCCGCTGCTGACAGGCGATGCGTTCACCGAGCCTGCGTCGATCCGGGCGATCGCCGCCGAGCTCGTCGTCTCCGAGGCCGCGGTGAAGCAGCACCTTTCGCGCCTGTACGTCAAGTTCGACGTGGGCGCGCAGGGCGAACGAAGGCGCGTCCAGCTCGCAAACGCGGCGGTCGCCCGCGGCGCGGTCAAGCTGGGCGACCTGCGCGCGAACGGCTGAGCGGCAATGCAGACCGAGCTTCTCCGGGAACGGTACGAGCCGCTCGAAGTGGTGGGGAGGGGCGGCGAGGGCGAGGTGATCCGGGCGCTCGATCACCTCCACGGTCGCCAGGTGGCGCTGAAGGTCAGGCGCGTGTCCGACGAGGCTTCGCGCTCCCATCTGCTGTCCGAGGCCCGGCTGCTTCTCTCGCTCTCGCCTCATCCAGGGCTCCCGCTCGTCCGCGAGGACTTCTTCGTCGACGAGCGGTACGTCATCGCGATGGACTGGATCGAGGGCACCGATCTCCAGGCGCTCCTCGACGCCGAGGACGGCCGCGGGCTCGACCCGGCGCTCGTGATCGGCTATCTCGAACAGGCCGCCGAGGCGCTCGGAGCACCTCCACACACACGACCCAACCGTCGTGCACGGAGACGTCAAGCCGGCAAACCTGATCCTGACCTCCTCCGGTCGGATCGTCCTCGTCGACTTCGGACTGTCCTCCAGACCGACGGACGAGCTTCGCCGGGCAGGTACGGCCGGCTACGTGGCCGCCGAGCTCGCGGCAGGGGCCAGACCGACCGCGGCGTCGGACGTGTACTCGCTGGCCGCCACCGCCGTGGCGCTGCTCACCGGCGAGCCCCCGTCCGGCGGCGCGCCGAGCTGGGGCACGATCGAGCGGGCAGCGGATCCCGGCGCTGGAGCGGATCCTGCGCCCGAACCTGGCGATCGATCCGGTGCGCCGCGATGCATCGGCGGCCGCCTTCGTCGCCAGGCTGCAGCGATGGTGGGGCGCCGCCCTCCCGAGGGGAACGGTCACGCTCGTGCTGGCCGACGTGAGCACCACGCCCGCACAGAACGCGGAGGATTCGGTGAACGAGGTCGCCGCTGCGCACCGGGGCCACTGCGTCTCACCCGTCGACGACGGGCCGCTGATGGCGGCGTTCGCGTCGGCCCAGGATGGCTTCGACGCCGCCCGCGAGCTGGCGGGCCGATTCGATGCACGGGTGGCTGTAGTCACCGGAGAGGCGGAGCCCAGGGCTGGGAGCTATGGAGGGGAGTCGCGCATCCGGCGGCGTCCGGCTCCTGGAGCAGGCCGAGCGGGGGCAGGTCCTGATCGACGATCCCGACCGCCGAAGCAATCGATGATCGACTTCCGCCGGAGATCGGCCTCGCCGAGCTGCGGGACGTGACGTCACCGGCCGGCCCGCCGATTTGGGCGCTGGTCGCACCCGGCCTGTCGATTCCGCCGCGCGCAGGCACCTGTCCCTACCGCGGACTGATGGCCTTCCGCTCGGAGGACGGCGACCTGTTCTTCGGACGGGACGAGGTCGTCGCTTCGATTCGCGATCGGCTCCTCGACGACGGCTTCATGGCCGTGGTCGGGGCGTCCGGGAGCGGGAAGTCGTCGCTCGTCCGTGCCGGGCTCGTCCCAGCGTACGGCCGGGAGCGCGAAGGGCGGATCGTGCGTGATGACGCCGGGCTACCGATCCGGTCGCGGAGCTGAAGCGCTCGCTCTCCGATGGCCCGCTCTCGCTCCTGATCGTGGACCAGCTGGAGGAGGTGTTCACGCTCTGTCCGGACGAAGCGAGCCCGGGCCCGCTTCATCGATGCGCTGATGGACCTGCAGGAGACGGGCTCCGCGTCGATCGTGGTCGCCCTCCGGGCGGACTATCTACGGCCGCTGCGCCAACCATCCTCGCCTCGCGACCGCACTGGCCGCAGCACCAGCATCTGCTCGGTCCGATGCAGAGCCGATGAGCTTCGCCAGGCGATCGAGGGTCCCGCCCGCGCGGCGGGACTGCGGTTCGAGGGCGGCCTGATCGACACGATGCTGGCCGATGTGGAGGGGGAACCGGGCGCCCTTCCGCTGCTCTCCCACGCCCTCTACGAGTCGTGGGCCCGTCGCGATGGTCGGGTCCTGACCCGGGCGGGCTACCTTGCGGCCGGCGGCGTGCGCGGGGCGATCGCTCACACGGCCGACGAGGTCTTCCTGGGCTGCGGTGAGCACGAGCAGGTGCTCATGCGAGGGATGTTCCTCCAGCTCACCGAGCTGGGTGAGGCGACAGAAGACACGCGCAGGCGCGTCCCGCTGGCGGAGCTGCTCCCGGAGGGCCGAGCCGGTGAGGAGGCGGATTCCGTGATCGAGAGGCTTACGGCCGCCCGGCTCCTGGTCGTCGGCGACGACTCGGCCGAGATCGCCCACGAGGCGCTGATCCGTGAGTGGCCGCGGCTGCGCGGGTGGCTTGCGGAGGATCGAGAAGAGCTCCGAGCCCTCCGGCAGCTGACCACGGCCGCGCGCTCCTGGGAGGAGAACGGACGCGACGACGCCGATCTCTACCGTGGTCCACGCCTGGCGGCCGCGGTCGAGCTGGCGGGCGACGAGCGTCAGCTCGCCCCTGTCGAACGCGAGTTCCTGGAGGCGAGCCGGGACGCCCAGGACCGCGAACTCCAGGGCGCTCGACGTCGGGCCAGGCGTCTGCGCGCCCTGCTCGCGGCCGTCGCGGTCGCGCTGGTAGTGGCAGTGATCGCCGGATCGTTCGCCTTGGTGCAACGTGGAAGCGCCCGGCGCACGGCGACGGTCGCCCAGGCCGGCCGCCTCGCCGCCCAGTCGCGGGAGGTCGCAGCGCAACACCCGGACCTGGGGCTCCTTCTCGCGCTGGAAGCGGGTCGCCTCGACGACTCGGTCGACTCGCGCGGTGCGCTCCTCGGGGCGCTCGAGCACGGCTCGCGGATCCGCGCGTGGCTCCAGCGCTTCGACTCGCCCGTGAATGCAGCGACGTTCAGCCCTGACGGCAAGCTCCTGGCCACCGTGACGCTTGCGGGGACCACGCTTTGGGACACGACGACCTGGCGTCCCGTCGGCCCGCCGCTCCGATCGCGGCAGGGCGACTGGGAGTGGGTCGACTTCAGCCCTGACGGGCGAACGCTGGCGATCGCCGGTGGAAAGGGCCGCGTCGAGCTATGGGACGTATCGACCAGGAAAGAGCTTCGGGAGCTTACAGACCCCGCGGCGGCGACATCCGACCAGCCCATGCTCTCCGTCGTTCGCGTACAGCCCCGACGGCAGCGTCATCGCTGCGGGTCCTCAGGAACTGAACCACGTCACGTTGTGGGCTACCGCCAGCGGTCGGATGATCGGCCGGCCGATCATCACGAACCCGCCGGGCACCGGGGGCGCGCAATCGATCTCCTTCAGCCCGGACTCGAAGCGGATCGTCGTTCCGGGCGCCCGCGGGACGGTCGGGATCTGGGAGGTCGCGACGGGACGCCGCGTCGGAGAGCCACTCGCGATCGGAAGCGTGGACGTGGGGAAGGCGATCTTCGCCGCGGGCGGCCGAATGGTGATCGCGAGCGACGACTCCGGCTCGGTGTCCATGGTCGACGTCCGAACGGGACGACCGATCCGCCCGCCGCTCTCGGCCGGCGGGGTGCCTGCCGACTCGCTGGATCTCAGCCCTGATGGACGCCTGGTGGCCGCGGCCTCGTTCGACGGATCGGTCTACGTGTGGGACGTGAAGACCGGCGCGCCGTACGGTTCCCCCCTGACCGTGGACACGAGCCCGGTGAACGACGTCGCGTTCAGCCCGGACGGCCGGACCCTGGTGAGCTCGCATCTGCGGTCGGCGGTCGTCTGGAACGTCGGCGGAGAACAGGCGGTCGGCGAGCCGCTTGGCGGGCCAACGGATCTGACCACCGACGTGTCCTTCAGCCCCGATGGCAAGCGGCTCCTTGCCGGGCAGTTCGATGGTGGGACGATCGTGTACGACACGGCCACGCGACGGCAGGCTCTCCGGATCGGCGGCGACTCGGTCGTCTCCGCGGTCGCCTATCACCCCAGCGGGAAGCTCATCGCCGTCGCGACGATCGACGGGAAGGTGCGATTCTTCGATTCCGAAGACGGGGGCAGCGGTCGGCCGCCCGCTCGCCTGGGGGAACTCAGCGGTCTGGCAGGTCGCCTTCAGCCCGAACGGCAAGCTGCTCGCGGTCGCCGTGGACCCGAACGGCGCGGGAGACGGCTTCTACAGCCAGCAGCGGCAGGGCGAGGTTCAGCTCTGGGACGTGAGCTCGCGACGTCGCATCGGGCGGGCGATCTCGCCGGGCGCCGGTTCGGTGATGGGGGTCGCCTTCAATTCGGACGGCACGCTGCTGGCGACCGGAAGCGGCGGGCGGCTCGACCTGTGGGATGTTGCCACCCAGGCACGCCATGGCAGGCCGATGAGGGTGGCGGACGAAGGCTTCCCGAGCGTCGCCTTCGATCCGAGTAGCCGGCTCGTCGCCGGCGGAGGAGCGACAGGACCGGTGCGCGTGTGGCGTGTGTCCGATCAACGGCCGGCCTTTCCGCCCCTCTCGGGTCACACCGGGCCTGTCACCGGGGTGGCTTTCGACTCGACCGGCTCGTTTCTCGCGACCACGAGCCTGTTCGGCGGGACCAGGTTGTGGGACCCGGCTACGGGTATCCGCTACGGGGACTCGCTCGTCGCAAGCGCGATACCCGGTTCGCTCACCTTGACGATCGACCTTCCGTTCCTCGGGCTGCGAGGCGCGTTCAGCCCGGATGGCACGCTGCTGGCAACCGCGGGCGTCGACCCCCGCGGAATGCTGTGGACGGTCGATCCCGCGGTCTGGCGACGGCGTGCCTGCGAGATCGTCGGCCGAAACCTGAGCCGCGAGGAATGGAAGCTCTACCTGCCGGCGGGGACGGCATATCGCGCGACGTGCTCGGAGTGGCCAACGGGCTAGATCAGTCGTTCGGCGTGCACACCCTTGCCGAACGGTCAGGAACTGTTCCCTTCACGCAACCAAGGTCAGTCGGCGCGGGTCATCGTCGAGCGCGATCCCGACCAGCACCCTGGGGAGGTGATCCCAACCGGAGGTGCGCGATGAGATTCAAACTGACCCTGGTGTCCCTGGGCGCCGTCGTCGCGGTGTGTCTGGCCGCCGTCCTCACTCTCAGCGCCTCCGCGAACGGCGCCCGCACGGCAACAGCAGTCTGCGTTCCGAGCGCGAGGATTCTCGACTCACCACGGACGGGCTCGCAGGAGGTTCAGGCGAAGGCAATCAACGATCGTGGCGACATCGTCGGCTTCGCCGACAGCAAGGGCGGGTCCGGCCCGATCCACGCGATCCTCTGGAAGGGTGGCGAGGTAGAGGGAGCAATCGACCTGGGCGTGTTGCCCGGCTACGTCTCGTCCGAGGCCTATGGCGTGAACGACGACCGAGTCGTCTTCGGCGTCCTCTACGACAAGAAAGAACGCACGTTTCCGTTCCGCTGGGAGGCCGGTCAGATGACGCTGCTGAAAGGGCTGAACGGGAAGCGCCAGCAGGTGGACGTGTCAGAAAGGAACGCGATCAACGAACGCGGCGAGATGGCAGCAACGCTCATCATCGGCGGAAAGAGACAGGCCGTGCGCTGGTCGCCTACCGGCAAGGCCACCCGTCTTCCCGCGCTCCCAGGGCACACCTGGACCGACGCTTTCGCCATCAACGACGACGGCATCGTGTCTGGCTGGTCGCGCAAGCTGCCGAACGAGGACGGTGCCGAGAACCCCGTGCTCTGGGATGCCTCGGGCAAGGTCGTGCCTTTGAAGACCGCCACAGGGCGCGCCGACGGTATCGCCGAAGCGACGAATCGATCCGGACTGACGGTCGGCTACCTAGGGAACACCGGCACGGACGGCATCCCCGGAGTGGCCAACACCGATCCCGAGCGCGACAATGCAGTGGTCTGGCGGACACGCGCCGCAATGCCGCGGCTGCTGGGGCGACCCGCTCCGGTTCACTTCATCGCCGAACTCGTGGACGTCAACGACAGTGGCCAGGCGGCCGGCATGTCCGGCTATCTCACGAACACCGGATTCGGGGCGGCCAAGCCGCAGATCTGGCGGACAGGCTGGACGTCACTGAGGCCGCTGTCGATCCCGGCGGCATCACGGAAGAGCAGGGTCATCGTCACTCAATTGAACGACATCAACAACCGGGGCCAGATCGTCGGCAACGTCTACGGCCTCGACGCGAAGGACTACTCGAAGTTGCGCCGCATTGACCCCGTCCTGTGGACGTGCCAGTTCGGCGGTTGAAACGACACTGCCGGCTCGTTAGTGCCGGCGATCGTACGAACCTCGACGAGCGCACTCGTCGGCGGAGCCGCCCCGCGGCTGACCAGATGCATGCGCGAATCAAACCCTTGCCAAACCGTCAGGAACTGTTCCCGTTCCGCAAGCAACGTGGCTCGTCCCAGGGAATGGTGACGAGGGCTCGGCTACGGCACCTTCTTCCTTGACGGACCACTCGGTCCGCGCACGTGACTACGACAGGAGGTGCGTGATGATCGTGAAACTGACGGGCTTCGCTCTTACCGGCCTGGTCGCCGTTGCGCTCGGGTTCACCTCGGTCGCACTCGCGGCCGGCGGGGTGACCGGGACGTTCACGACGACGATCAAGAGCCCGACCGAGGTGAAGGGCAAGTGGGCTGTGACTTTCGGCAAGACCGGCGGCTACGTGGTGGCATTGAACGGCAAGGCCATGGCCCGCGGCAGATACTCGGCGACGGCCACGACGATCACGTTGCGCGAGCCCGCAGGGTGTGGCGGAACGGGTACCTACACGTGGAAGCGGTCCGGAAAGTTACTGATGTTCACCCGCAAGCACGAGGCCGCCTCCTGTCAGGCACGGGCGGCAGTGCTTACGCATCGATTCACCCAGGTGCGCTCGGCTTCTGCGGTAGGCGGGCGGCTGCGTCCTGCCGGCGGACGCCTGGCACGCGGCGATCTCACGACCTGAAAGAGAGGCGAGATGCTGCGCGGACAGCACACCGACTAACCGGGGCGTAATCGAGGCGTAACCTCGACCGAATACACCTCACCGTGACGAGTTCACCTCGTTCGAAGGAAGGCAGTACCGCCGGTCTCCCAAGGGCGGCGGGATCCTTGACCTCGGCTGAAGAACCAAGGAGGCACCATGCGGTGTAAAGGGCTCGTCCTAGTTTTCGCAGGCCTCGTTTTTGCGCTTGTAGCTACGACAAGCGTGGCAGCGCTCGAGAAGCCCGCGGTGGTCAGCGTCCTCGTCCTGCCGGAAGGCTTTACCCCGCTGACGGCCGACCTCGACCCGACAGGGTTCAAAGCAGGTGACAGCTTCGGCTTCGTCGGCGGCGCGTACACGTGGGCGGCGATGAAGCGCGGGGCGAGGGTCGGTCACATCGACGGCAGCTGTCAGATCGTGAGCGCTGTCTCCGCGGCCGGCGCCGGCACGCTCTCCTGCGCCGCGACCGCCGTGCTGCCGGAAGGTCGGATCCTGTTCCAGGGCCACGACCGGCTCGGGCCTCTAAAGACCTTCCCGATCACCGGCGGGACTGGCCGCTACGCCAACGCCCGCGGTTGGGTGAGTATCAAGGAGATCGGCTTCTCCGGGAAGACCGCGAACGTCTTTCACCTCGTGCCATAGCCGTGCAATCGCATCCCGAGGCCTCGCTCCGGTGGGGCCTCGGGGGTGGCGGGTCCAACCAGCGCTCCGCCCCTCCGAGTTGAGGACTGTCCCTGATCTCGGCGGACTCGTATGGTTCCCCGAAGCATCCCAACACTCAGGAGCTTCTACGTGCATGTGAGCGACGACCCCAGGGTCGGCACCGAACTCGCCGGCTACCGGATCGAGAACCTCATTGCTCGCGGGGGGATGAGCGTCGTCTATCTCGCCGTGGATCTCCGTCTCAAGCGCAAGGTCGCTCTCAAGCTCATTTCACCGGCGCTCGCCGAGGATGCGGAGTTCCGCCGGCGGTTCCTCCGAGAGTCGGAGCTGGCGGCATCGATCGACCACCCGAACATCGTCCCCGTGTACGAGGCGGGCGAACTCGGCGATCTTCTCTTCATCGCGATGCGCTACGTCGACGGGGGTGACCTCAAGCGACGGCTGCACGTGGGTGGGATGAAACCGGAAGAGGCCATCGACCTTCTCGCGCAGGTGGCGGGCGCCCTCGACGCCGCCCACGAGCATGGGCTCGTACACGGGGACGTGAAGCCGTCGAACGCACTCATCGCCCCGGGGGCGGGTCATGAAGGCGCCGACCATGTCTACCTCGCCGACTTCGGGCTCACGAAGCGGCTCGCGGACGGTGGCGGCCTTGCCGGAAATGGACACCTGATGGGAACGATCGAGTACGTCGCCCCGGAGCAGATCGAGGGCGGCGAGACCGACGGGCGCGCGGACGTGTACTCGCTCGGCTGCGTGCTGTATCAGTGCCTGACCGGCGAGCAGCCGTTCGTCTCCGAGACCGACCTCGGTGTTCTGTTGGCTCACCTCGACCAGGACCCGTCGCGAGTCACCGACCTGCGGCCCGAGCTACCGGGAGCGATCGACGTGGTGATCGCCCGCGCACTTGCCAAGCAGCCCGAGGATCGGTTTCGGACCTGCCGAGAGCTGATCGCGGCCGCCCGGAACGCGCTCGGGATCGCCGAGCCGCGACGCTCCCGCCTGGTTCGCGCCTGGGTGCTCGTCGGGCTGGCCTGCCTCGCGCTCGCCGCGGCAGGCCTCGCCGGTTTCCTTGCTTTTTGGGGCGGCTCCGAGCCGGTGCGGGTGCGTGGCGACGCACTCGTTCGCATCGATCCAGCGACGAATGCGATCGTCGATCGCGTCGCGGTCGGCGCCAGGGCGAGCTCGGTCACGGTCGGAGACGACGGCTACGTCTGGGTGACGAGCCTCGAGGAGCGGACACTCACGCGGATCGATCCCGAGAGCGGCAAGGCCCGGTCGACAAAGATCGCCGGGACTCCTCTCGACGTCGCCGTGCGGGACGGACTGGGCGTCGTGGCGAACGGGCCGTACGAAGTCGGCTTCGAGGTGATCAATACGGCGACAGGAGCGTCTGTCGATGCGGTCCGCCTACCCGGAGCGGACTACGCGCCGGCGACGGTCGCCGCGGGCGGCGCAGGGATCTGGGTGGCCGCGTCGGGGCCGGACGGCGAGAACGTGGGACGGGTGCTCGCAACACCCCTCACCTCTGGCTTTCCGGGATTCGAGCGAGTCGAGATCACTCCCGCGCCGAATTATCTGTTCTATCTGACCCCGGACTCCGGCTCGTACAACGATGTGGTGGTCGGAGACGCGTCGGTCTGGCTCGTGCGAGACGGTGGCGCCATCCTGAAGAGGATCGACGTGGGGTTGGAGCAGGTCGTCTCGACCGTGGCGCTTCCCTTCAGGCCGAAGTCGGTCGCCGTCGGCGAGGGAGGAGTCTGGGTGACGGCGCTCTTCGATGACGCGCTAGCGAGGCTCGACCCGGCGACGAACGAGGTGACCATGAACCTGCCGCTGGCGCGAGGCACGGACGGCGTCGCGGTCGGCGCAGCCTCCGTCTGGGTTGCGTGCGCGATCGACGGCGTGGTGCAACGGGTCGACCCGGTGAGGGGCACGGTTCTGGCCACGATCGACGTGGGCGGCCGGCCCGAGGATGTCGCCGTCGGTGCCGGCGGCGTTTGGGTGACGACCCACACGGTATGAACGCAAGGCTTGTATCGGTGCTTCTCTCGGTTGCGTTCGCGACGTTCGTCGCTGCTTGCGGTAGTGCGAATGACCCGGTCCGAATTGGCGTCCTGGCCGATTGCGAGGGGGTCTTCGGAGGCTTCTACAATGTTGCCCTCGGTGGGGCGGAGCTACCCATGCTCAGGCGTGGAGGGAGGCTCGCGGGGACGCTTCCGGCGGACGGCGTCGCGGGCATCTCGGTGGGCGGCCGCCCGCTCGAGCTCGTCTTCGGTTGCGCCGGCGAGCAGACCTCAGGCGCCGTGGAGCTGCGCAGGCTCGTCGAGTCCGCGGGGGCGGAGATCGTCGTCGGGTCGAACGTCGTCCCGCTCGGCCTTGTCACGACCGAATACGCACGGCACCAGCCGGATGTCACCTTCGCAGTGACCTCCTGGGAGGTCCTCACCCATCTCGACCCGGGCCCGAACGTGTTCCGCTTCACCCTCGGCTATGCGCAGGGAAGCGCAGGACTCGGCGCGTACGCCTATCACGAGCTCGGCTGGCGGCGAGCCGCGACGATCGCCACGCCCGACCCGCTCGGCTGGGGATTTCATGCAGCGCCCGTGGCCGAATTCTGTTCCCTCGGTGGGGAAATCGTCGATCGCGTCTGGCTCGACCCAGATCCCGCCCAGGTGCCGGACCAGCTCTCGCGGATCCCCACAGAGGGAATCGACGGGTTCTTCGTCCTCATCGGGGGAGTTGAGGCCGGGATCTTCCTAGAGCGCTACGCGAAGACCCGGCCTGCCCTCTCCAGAAGCGTCGTCCTCAACGCGTACGCCTTGACAGGGCTCGATCCGGCCGTCACCGCCCGGCTCGGCGACGGAATCGTCGGCACCGTCGCAGGCTGGGACATCCCGGGGCCGGACCTCCCCTCGTTCGCCGCGTACATGAAGGAGTACCGGCGAGCGTTTCCACGGCTCGCGGACGCGGCGGACTCGAGCTCCCACCTGTTCGATGTCTACTACCAAAACGCGATGGAAGCCGTGCTGCAGGCGCTCGAGGCGGTCGACGGTGACCTCTCGAACGGTCAGCGCCAATTCCGGGCGGCGCTCGCCGATGTGAAGCTCGACGCACCGAACGGCCCAATCCGGCTGGACGCGAATCGCCAGGCGATCGGCTCCGTCTACGGGTTCCGGGTCACCGGCAACGACAAGGGCAGGCTTTCGATTCGCCTGCTGAAGCCGATCGAAAACGTGGATGCAAGCTTCGGTGGCCGCTTCGGGCCCGGTGACCCGATCCCCGACAGGACAAGACCGCCGTGCGAGGCGGGCAGCCCGCCGGTCTGGGCCTCCCGGCGCGGCTAGCGCCTTACGCGGCCGCGCGGACCGACCACGTGAACCTGGTGAGGCTCGCGCGCGGCGAGAGCCCACCCGGACGGAGCCCTCGCCGGACGAGCAACACCGGCGATCTCGCGTCGCGCGCCAGAGCAAGCCTGGCTGCCCCGACGCCCTCGCGGTGCCAACGGGACGAAAGACCGACGACCAGGAGGCCTGCATCGGCGCTTGCCTCCAGGATCCCCTCTTCCCCGGCCGTGACGAGCATCGGCTCCGCGGCGATCCCGAGTCCTCGGTGCACCACCAGCGACGCGTGGGAGAGCAGCCGGCTCGCATCGCGCTTGCCCGCCTCGGGGACTGCCGTCGCACCGAGAAGGCGAAGTGGCACCTGGCGCGCACGCGCGACCCAGGCAGCGAGCTCGACCGCCGCCCAGTCGTGATCCGCTCCGCCGAACGGCACGAGGACAGGCCCGTCGCGATGCGAGCCACCCGCGAAGTGAACAGCCACGTCGCAGGGCGCCCCTGCCAGCACCGCCGACAGATCGCCTCCCGGAACCCCGGTCTCGATCAGCGACGTAGACGCACAGAGCAGGAGAAGGTCGACGTCCTGCTCCGTGGCTAGACGGACGAGATCGGTGCCGGGACGGGCGGAGGTATGCACGGCGGCGCGAGCGATCGCACCTCGCTCGGCCAGCAAGTCGGAGCGAGCCCGGAGTCGTGCGGCAGCCTGTCCGAGGTCGCCGCCTTCCGGCACCAGATGGGTGAGGATGATCTCTCGCGTCGAATCCCGCGCGAGAGGCTCGGCCACCGCGAGAAGAGATTCGAGGTGGGCTTCGTCCTTTGCGGCGACGAGGATCGCTCGTGCCGTCGAGGTTTCCACAGCTCGTCCGTGCTGCCGCTGGAGCGGGCTGAGTGACTGATCCTGACGCAGGATTGCTTGTTCGAGCTCCCGTAGCATCGCACTGGGCTCGAGCCCAAGCCCGGCCGCCAGGTCGATTCGGAAGCTCCGATAGGCATCGAGCGCCTCCCCTTGACGATCCGACCGGTAGAGCGCGAGCATGCGCAGCCCGTGTAGCCGTTCGCGCAACGGGTGCTCTGCGACGAGTCCTTCCAGCTCGCCCACGAGCTCCGCGTGACGTCCGAGCGCAAGCTCGGCCTCGATGCGGAGCTCGAGTGCAACGAGGCGAAGCTCCTCGAGACGAGCGATGACCGGCTGAGCGAACTGCTCGTACGCTACATCGACGAGTGGCGGCCCGCGCCAAAGGCCGAGAGCCATACCGAGCAGCCGGGACGCGTCGCCAGGTGCTCCCGCCTCGAGCGAGCGTCTCCCCTCGTCGAGTAGGCGTTCGAAGCGGTGCAGATCGAGCCGGTCGCTTTCGACCCGGATCAGGTAGCCGGGTGGACGTGTCAGCAGGGCGGTATGGTTCCCAAGCGCCTTACGGAGTTCGTGAACGCGCACGCGGAGCGCGCCCGTGCTCGTCTCACGGGAATCGGCGTCCCACAGTTCGTCGATGAGGCGATCCGTGGATACGACTTGGTTCGCGTGCACGAGGAGGATGGCGAGAAGTGCCCGCTGCTTCGTTCCCGGCACCTGGATCTGGTGTGTACCGTCCCAGACCTCGAGCGGCCCCAGGATACAGAACTCCACCGCGTCCTCCTTTCGGTGGCCGACAGTACACGTTGCCGCCGTGCTAACGCCGAGGCGTGGTCGGAATGGTCACACCCCAGCGTTCGTTCGGGTTCGCTCCTTTTCGGTCGATCCAACACCGCCAGGCTCACCCCCAACGGGCTACCGGCTCTGCGGCAACCCTCCTCGGGCGCATTGCGTGACGAGGTAACAGCTGCTGCAACGCCTGCCGCACGTGCGTCCAAACGAACCTGATCGCGCTCGCGCTTGCCGCGGTCATCGGCGCAGGCGCTGGGATTACCCGCATCTTCAGGCGCGAGCCGCGTTAGCCACCTGACCGCTGCCCCCTGCAGAGACGAACTAGGGTGCGCGCTGCGCCTCGCCCGCGGACTCGTCAGGCCAATAGTGCCCGGCCGACGACTGCCACATGCAGCCCACGAAGAACCCGAGACTCACGCTCAGCATCGTCGAGAGGAGCAACACCAACGGCCACCACCACCACATGCCATCCCTCCGGTCCGCAGTGAATCACATCATCGTCCTCGGACGGGCCCTGTCAACCTCCGCTCGAAGCACCTTTCCCCGATATCTCGCCAAACGGGACGAAACACCTCGGAACGGGGGGTACGGCGGGACACTCGATCCCTGATCATCGGCTTCAAACAGCCACATCGAGGATTCGACGGTACAGGGCGGAACCCGACTCTCGGTTCCACACCGCTGCCTTGTGCACCAGCATGAGGTGTGCGATCCTCGAAGTCACACGTCGAGAGGAGGCGGACATGTCCGGTCTGGAGGTCAAGAACGTCGGCTCACCCGACGAGGTTCGGGCGTTCGTCGATAAGGGACACGCAAACGTCATGAGCATCGCGGGCACGACGGTCCTGTACGGCACCTTCGAGCCGGGGTGGCGCTGGTCGGAACACGTTCAGCCGATCGCGGGAACCGACAGCTGCCAGGCCCCGCACCTCATGTACTGCCTGTCGGGCCGGATGGGCGTTCGCATGGACGACGGCACCGAGGGTGAATGCGGCCCGGGAGACCTCGTATCGATCGCACCGGGGCACGACGCCTGGGTCGTCGGCGAGGAGTCCTGTGTCGCCGTCGACTTCGGCGGGTACGCGCAGTACGCGAAAGGGTAGGAACGGCATCGCGTGGGGGGCAGACTCGCGGGTTTGACCCCACCACGCGTTCAACCGCATCAGGATCGTCCATCGATGGGAGTTCCTGAGTTCGGGGACCGACTATCACGCGACTCTGAGGGTGGATCTGACCTCGCGCTCGAGAACCTCCTGGCTGTTCTCCAGCACGCCCCCCTGGCGACCCCTGATAGGTCCTGATAGGCCCTGACGGACTACGCAGGTGCTGCGATCACGACGCCGGCCAGGTCGTCTTGGCCGCTGACGACGTGGCGGACCGTGACGTTTGCGCCGTGTGGTAGCTGGATCGTAGCGCCCACGTCAGGGCTGCGGTCGAGGTCGACGATCAGGGTGGTCGTCGTTCGACGCTCGTCAATGACGACAACGCGAAAAGGGGGCATCACCCCCGACATTAGTCAGATGCGGCTGGGACGGGCGTCGTTTCAATCGGCTCGAGTACAGCCGGTTCGGGCAGCCGCTCCACCCCCAACCCGGGGGGGTCGGGCTCGTACCTGCGCGGTCTGCTCCGCGTCCACCAGTTCCGGCCGCCGTTCCCGCCGAAGATGTAAATGGCGAAACCGCTGCCAGCGACCGCGACCGCGACGATCACGGCTACGACGATTTCGCTCATAGCCCCTGCAGCGTGAAATCGATCGCTGGTGTCCCCGTCACCACACTCACACCGTAAGCACCTTTCCCGAACGTGCAAGTGCTTTGGAACCCGCCCGGGGTGAGCCGGATCGTGGCCGGGTCGGCTGGGCTGTCGCCCCCGCTACCTCGCACGCAGCCCATCGCCGGAAGCGTCTACCGCGTCGTGACCAACGGCCACGCGATCGCCGATCTTCGAGCAGGTCTCGGTTACACGCCTGAAACCGCACTGAAACGCCGGTGCGTTACAGGTCTTCCGGAGTCGTCATATCCTTCCCGCAAGGCCCCGAAAGCGAGGACGTGCACATGCAAGTGAGCGACGATCCGCGGGTCGGCACCGAGCTCGCCGGATATCGGATCGAGTCGCTGCTGGGCTGGGGTGGCATGAGCGTCGTCTATGTGGCCGAGGATCTGCGGCTCAAGCGAAAGGTTGCGCTCAAGCTGCTTGCTGCCAGCCTCGCCGAGGACGAGTCGTTCCGTGACCGTTTCCTGCGCGAGTCGGAGCTGGCCGCGTCGATCGACCATCCGAACATCATCCCGATCTACGAGGCGGGGTCGACCGAGGACCTCCTCTTCATCGCCATGCGCTACGTCGAGGGGCGTGACCTGAGAGAGCGCCTCCAACACGGCCGTCTGGACCCGGCGGACGCGATCGGCATCCTTGCACAGGTGGCGAGCGCCCTGGATGCGGCCCACGCGCGCGGTCTCGTGCATCGCGACGTGAAGCCCTCGAACGTGTTGCTCGACACGGGCGCGCGCCCGGACGGCTCCGACCACGTTTATCTCGCCGACTTCGGCCTCACAAGGCGGGTCTCCGAGGAAACCGGAACCGGCGACGACGGCCACCTGCTGGGCACCATCGACTACGTCGCACCCGAGCAGATCGCCGGGGAGGAGATCGACGGGCGGGCAGACGTGTATTCGCTCGGCTGTGTGCTCTACGAGTGCCTCGTCGGGCAGCCGCCGTTTCGGGGTGAGTCGGACCTCGCGGTCGTGTTCGCGCACCTCGAAACGGAGTCGCCGGCGCCGAGCGCCGGGCGGCCGGAGTTGCCGGCCGCGCTCGACGGCGTGATTGCCAGGGCGCTGGCGAAGGAGCCGGAGCAGCGCTACCCGAGCTGCCGAGAGTTCGCCCGAGCGGCGCTCGCCGTCGCGGTCGACGAGGCGAGCCGAATGCTCGTCGACGTCGCCTCCCGGGCCGCCGCCGGCAGGAGCGACCTGAGCGAGGTCGAGGCCGAGCTGACCGGCAAGGTGATCGACCTGCAGCTCGCGCGCGAGCAGGCGCAGGCTCTCTCGGGCCCCCACACCCCGGCCCGGGTGGCGACCGAGGGGATCTGCCCGTTCAAGGGTCTTGCGAGCTTCGAGCCGGTCGATGCCGAGTATTACTTCGGCCGCGAGCGGCTCGTCGCCGAGCTCGTCGCCCGTCTCGTCGGCGCCGGCTTCCTCGGCATCGTCGGCCCCTCGGGTAGCGGCAAGTCGTCGGTCCTCCGCGCCGGTCTCCTTCCGGCCCTCGCCGGAGGGGTGCTGCCGGGCAGCGGGGGCTGGCGCCGTCTGCTACTGCGTCCCGGCGAGCGGCCGCTGGAAGAGCTTCGCCGCGTGCTCGTGTCGGGGGCGAAAGATCCTCTCGCCGAGGCCCTCGACGCGCTGCCCGCCAATGCACGCCTTCTTCTCGCCGTCGACCAGCTCGAGGAGCTCCATACCGCCTGCCGCTCCGACGCCGAGCGCGTCGCATTCGCCGACACCCTTGCCCGAGCGGCCGCTGACCCTGAAGGTCGCGCAGTCGTCGTGGTCGCCCTGCGCGCCGACTTCTACGGACGCTTCGCGCAATACCCCGGACTTGCCGAGCTGCTGGGTGCGAACCACGTGCTGGTCGGGCCTATGCAGGCCTCGGAGTTGCGGCGTGCCGTCGAGCTGCCCGCAGGCCGGGTGGGACTACGGGTGGAGCCTGAGCTGGCGGACTCGCTGGTCGACGACGTGGAGGGCGAGCCGGGCGCGCTCCCGTTGCTGTCCACCGCCCTGCTCGAGCTCTGGCAGAAACGGCAGGACAACGCGCTCACCCTGGCTGCCTATCGCGAGTCCGGAGGCGTCCACGGCGCCGTCGCGCGACTGGCCGAGGGCACGTACGCCCGCGTCCCCGACGGGCGCAAGCAGCTCGTGCGTGCGATCATGCTGCGCCTGGTCGGCGAGGGCGAGGGCGATGCGCCGGTGCGCCGCCGCGCTCCACTGGCCGAGCTCGACCTCGAGCGCAACGAAGACGTGGCCGACGTGCTCACGATGCTGGCCGACAGCCGCCTCGTCACCATCTCGGAGGGAAGCGTCGAGGTCGCCCACGAAGCGCTGCTACGGGAGTGGCCCCGCCTTGGCGAGTGGATCGAGGAGGACACCGAAGGGCGTCGGCTTCGCCGTCACATCACTCAGGCGGCGACCGAATGGGACGCGGCAGGGCGCGATCAGGGCGAGCTCTACCGCGGCGCGCGTCTCGCCGCCGCCCTCGACTGGACCGCCGATCACGCGCTCGACGTCAACGAGCTCGAGCGCGAGTTCGTGACCGAGAGCCGCGAGGCCTCCGAGAAGGAGACCAGACGCGTCAGGCACACCAACCGCCGCCTACGCGGCCTGCTCCTCGGCGTCGCCGTCCTGCTCGCCGCCGCCGTCGCGGGCGGGGTCTTCGCCGTCGTTCAGCGCGGCGAGGCGCGCGACGCGGAGACGGCCCAGTTCGTCCAGCGCCTTGGCGCCCAGGCGCTCGTCGAAGAGGACCTCGACCTCTCGCTCCTGCTCGCCCGCCAGGCGGTCGCGATCGACGACTCGCCGCAGACCCGCGGCTACCTGCTCGCGACGCTTCGGAGCAGCCCGGCTGCGATCGGGATCATGCACGGTGACGGCGACGTGCTCAGGGGGATCGCGGTCAGTCCGGACGGGAAGACGCTGGCCGTGCTCTCTGGCGGCGGCGGAGTTCTCTTCTTCGACGCGAGAACCTACGCGCAGATCGGGGACCCGCTGCCGGGAACGACCTCCAGCGAGAGCCTTGCCTATAGCCCCGACGGGCGAACACTTGCGGTCGGCGGCGGCGACCTCATTCTCCTGATCGACGCGCAAACGCGTGAGAAGCTGGTCGAAACGGCCGTCGACGGAGTTGCCACACGCATGGTCTTCACGAAGGACGGGTCGCAGCTCGTCGTCCTCGCCGCACCCGGCGTGTCAACCGGCCTCGGCGACGCCGACGCGCAGATCACCATCCGAGACGCCGCCACCCTGAAGCCGATCGGTCGCTCGGTCGAGCCCGAAGCCTTTGTCGGCGCCTACGTCGGTACCTGGTATGCGTCACCGCAGTTTGCCCTCACACCGGACGGGCGTTCTCTGATCACCGCGTCCGAGGACGGCGAGCTGGCGTCGTGGGATCTCCGGAGCCGCAAGAAGACGCGTACGTGGACGATCGAGACCGGCCTCGCGCCCGCGCTCGCCGTCAGCCCGGACGGTCTCACCGCGGCGGTCGGCATCAAGCATGGGATGCAACTCGTGGACCTCCGTGCCGGAACCGTGCGAACGGCAGCTACCGATTCCGCCGGGAGCCCGAACTGGGTGCTCTTCAGCCCGGACGGCAAGATGGTCGTGGCGACGAACAACGACAAGACCGTGACTCGGTGGGACGTCGAGTCGGCGACACCCCTCGAGACGCTGCGCGGCCACTCGAACTTCGTTCAGCAACCCGTCTTCAGTCCCGACGGGGAGACGCTCTACACGGTGAGTCACGACGGCACCGCGATCGCCTGGGATCTCACAGGCGGCCGCAGGCTCGGACGGCCCTTTACGTTCACGCACGACCGGGGGTTCTCAAAGACCGGCTTTGACGGCCACCCGGGGAGGCTCAGCCCCGACGGCCGGTTGATCGCGGTCGGACTCAAGGAGCGGGGCGTCGCGCTCTGGGACGCGCGCCGGCTCACGCCGGTCGGGGCGCGCCTTCTCGGAACGGGCGGCGAGGTCAAGTCGCTCGACTTCTCACCGGATGGGAAAACGCTTGCGGCCGTGACCCAGACCACGCTCACGCTCTGGGATGTGGGGTCGCGATCGCGGCTCCACGAGCCGCTCTACGCGGGGAACCCGTCTTGGGTGCTCGCCGTCGGCTTCAGCCCGGACGGAACGACACTCGCTACGGCGAGCAGCGACCTCGGCCTGAGATTCTGGGACGTGACAACCGGAGATAGTCTCGATGCCCCCGGATTCGGTGAGAGCGCGAGCGACATTGCCTTCAGCACTGACGGTGCGATGATCGCGTCCGGTTCAGACCAGGGAGCCGCGGAGGTCTGGGATGCGGCAACACGCACGTCGATCGCCACGTTCGACGGCACGCCGGCCGACTCCGTTGCACTCAGCCCCGACGGGCACTTCCTGGCGGTCGGTGGCGCCGGACGAGTCGTACGGGTCTGGGAGGTCCGCACCCGGAAGCTCCTCCGCGAGCTCGACCAGGGCGGCAACGGAGCGTTCACTCTCGAGTTCAGCCCTGATGGCCGTACTCTCGCAATCTCCGGCTTCGAGCCTGCTGCGTCTCTCTGGGACGTTGCCAGCGGAGCCCAGATCGGCCCGTCGCTCACCGCGGGGGACCGCAGGACGATGATCGATCTCTCGGCCGACGGACGCCAGCTATTGGAGGTTCACGGCAACGGCAAGGGGGCTGTCTGGGACGTCGACCCCGAGTCCTGGAAGCGCAGGGCGTGCGACCTCGCCAACCGCACGCTGACTCGCGACGAGTGGGAGGAGTTTCTCCCTGGGCGGCCCTACGAGCCGGCCTGTGCGATCTGAGTCAGAGGCGAATCGACCACGTGAAGCGCGTAAGCGTGGCCGGTGGAGCGAGGCCGCCGGGGCGTAGACCCCGCCGCACGAGCAGCATCGGCGGGATGGCTTCCCGGGCGAGTCTGAGGCGGGCAGGGCCGAGGCCCTCTTGGTGCCACCGCGTCGACAGCCCGACGACGAGCAGTCCAGCCTCGCAGCTTGCCTCCAGCATGCCCTCTTCGCCCGGCGGAGTCAGCAGCGGCTCGGCCGAGATGCCTAGAACGCGTTGAACGGCGAGCGCACCGTGGGAGAGCAGGCGGCTCGCGTCGCGCCTGCCGTACTCCGGCACCGCAGCGGCACCTGCGAGTCGGAGCGGCGCACGGGAGGCGTGCGCAAACCACGCGGCGAGCTCGACCGCCGCCCAGTCGTGCTCGGCCCCTCCGAACGGGACGAGCACGGGCCCCTCGGGCGTCGCGTCCCGAGGAACGAGCAGTGCGACGTCGCAGGGCGCTTCCGCAAGGACGGCAGCGAGCTGCTCGTCTGGAGCTCCCTCGGCCAGGAGCTCGTCAGGCGCTTCGGCGAGCAGGAGATCGACATCGAGCTCGGTTGCGAGCCGAGCCAGCTCCTCACCCGGCGCCGTCGACGTGAACGAAGCCGCACGGGCCACGACACCGCGCGCTCCGAGCGCAGACCGGCGCTCTTCGAGCCAGGCCGACGTGGATCGAAGCTCGGCTGCGTCCGACACGAGCCTGGCCAGGATCATCACGCGAGGCGGGTATCGCACAAGCGGCTCGGCCACGGCGAGCAGCGCGTCGACTCGCGTCTCGTGCGTGATGGCGACGAGGATCGACCGCTCCACCAAATCCCGGACGCTAGCGGGCGTGGATGCTTCGACATCCAGTGACGGGTCGTGCCGGAGGATCGCCCGCTCCAGCTCCTGAAGCGCCGGGCTCGGATCGATCCCTAGTTCGTCGACGAGGGCCCGGCGCGCGTCCTGGTAGGCGTCCAGAGCCTCTGCCTGCCGACCCGACCTGTACAGCGCCGTCATCAGATACCTCCGCAGGCGTTCGCGGAGCGGGTGCTCGGCAACGAGTGCCTCGAGCTCTCCGACCAGCCCGTCGTGGCGCCCGAGCACGAGGTCGGCGTCGATCCGGAGCTCCACTGCTGCCAGTCTGATTTCCTCGAGCCGGGCGATCGCCGCCTGGGCGAAGCTCTCGTAGGAAAAGTCCGCGAGCGCCGGGCCCCTCCACAACGACAGCGCCTCGCGGAGCTGCTTCGACGCATCGGCCGCCAGGCCACGAGCGAGCAGGCTCCTCCCCTCTTCCACCAGGCGCTCGAAGCGGTGGAGATCGAGCTCGTCGGGCTCGACCCGGATCACGTAGCCCGGCGCTCTTGTCGTCAGCACATCCTCGGGAAGCGCCTTGCGAAGTCGCGAGACGTTGACCCGCACCGCAGCGGCGGCATCGTCAGGGGAGTCCTGGCCCCAGAGCTCATCGATCAGCCGGTCAGTGGGAACGACCTCGTTGGGGTGGAGGAGGAGCCCGGCGAGCAGCGCACGCGGCTTGGGCCCGCCCAGGGAAACCTCGCGGTCTTCGTCCCACACCTCGAGCGGTCCCAGGATCCGGAACTCCATCTGGCTGCCTCCGGCTTGGGACGCTAACAGCTGCTGCACGTCTGAAACGGACCTGAAACAGACCCGATCGATCATCGGATTCGACATGCGAGCAGATCGAGTCTCAAGGAGGTAGGAAATGGAAGCTCGACAGACCCTGCTCGTTGCGCTCGCGGCAGCTTTCGTGCTGACGTCTGTCGCGGCGGCCGGCCCTGACGCAGCGAAACAGCGGGTGGTGATCACGACACAGGCGACGGAGACGACCGACGTCTCTCCGTTCGTGCTCATCACGCTCCACGGATCCTTCAAGGGTGACTCGGGCAAGATGATCGGCGACTCTTCTTCCGGAGGGCGCAGCGTGATGCGCAAGGGGCAGGAGGTCTCGATCTATGAAGGCCCCGTGACCTTGAAGGGAAAGCGGGGGACACTCGTGTTCCGCTCTCAATCCGAGTGGGTCGAAGCCGGGAACGGATACCACGTCGCCGCCGTCACCTGGAAGGTCGTGCGCGGGACAGGCCAGTACGCGGGAGTTGCCGGAGGTGGGCGGGGCGCGAGCGTATGGCTCGAGCGCACCGACGATTGGAGCTCGCGGATGGAAGGCTTCCTCACCCTTCCATAGCGCACTGCACGAGGCGGGCGGAGCGCGAATGCGGCCGCCGCCCGCCGCGTGAGTTCAACTCACCAATCCGACGTCCGGCGCATAGTCGTCTGGACGTGCATCGCGTCCGAGGAGTACAACCTGAACACGACGCTGCGTGGTAGGAGCGACGCGAGGGATCCGGCGGCTCCTCGGACTGGACGCGGCACAGCGAGCCCGTTCTGCGGGTCGCTTCTTCCGCGACCAACGCTTGCGGGCGGCCGTTCCGGACCGCCCGCGGCGCTGCGATTATGGCGCAGACGGACGCGGCCGGCGAGGCGCACGGGAGGTGACCGTGGGCGCTACTCCGTCAGGAGGTCGGCGCGCCCATCTGCCATCTTACGAATACCCGGATCGGCGCCAAATGCAAGGGTGGGGTCCGCTACGCGTCGCCCGAAAGACTCGTCAGGCCTGTGCCTGACAGACCCTTGCGACGGTTGCCGTCAACATCCCCCAGCGAGAGCCGTAGACTCATGGGATGTTGGTTCTGAGAACGGCGGTCGGCGTTGTTGCGATTGACGTGGTCTTGTGGCTGCTCGTGAACGAGAGGCCACTGATCGCGTTCGTCGTAGCGGCCGCTGCGTTCCGCTTTGTGGCTGGTAGGGGGAGGCATCGGGCCCGTTCACGCGATGTGTGGGTCGGTCGGCTCCTCGAGGCGAAGCCCGGGTTGGGGAGCCCGGGGTCCGATTCCGGTTCTCGCGCACGCATCGACTGAGCGGCGCTCCTTTGCAGCAGTGTGCGCCGTCTCGTCGGTTCTTGACGTTTTCGTCCTGACCATGGAGAGGAGAGACAACTGACGATGGCCTGGTTCAGACGCGGGTCGCGGGTTATCAATGGAGGTCGACATCGAATCTGGATCGAGGCCACACCGATCTCGTCCGAGAACATCCGGCGGCTCGTTTCGATGCTCGTAGCCGACGGCCGTCCGGATGCGATCGAGACGGCTTCACTGATCTCGACCGCGCACGAACGACAGGTGTACGGCGTCACACTGAAGCCTCGCCAGAAGGAAGTGGTTCTGGCGGTGCTCGACGATTCCGCGGGCGAGCTCGTGGAACTGCGCGGAAAGCTCCTGCGCGACGTCGCGACACAGAAAGCGAGTTAGACGATGCCGGCGCATTCGAGTGACTTCCATCGCGTGACGGTGCTCACCGCAGCACCAGTGTGACGCGAGTGATGCCAGGACTTCGGACTAATGTGATTTGATCGCTGGGGTCGAGTCGTCAGTGCCAACCAGGGGGATGAGGATGATGTCAGGAAACTCGGGGAAAGTGGGCGGACCGCACCGCGTCCGAATTGCCGCGGTTGGAGTCGCAGCAGTCGCCGCGTTGGTGTTCGCGGGAGGAGCGTGGGCCCATCCGTACACGGCGACGATCGCCAAGACGACCGGCCGGGACCGGAGACACGGACACCTACACGTACACGATCGTCAACAAGTACGCATCCCAGAAGCCCAAGAGCGCAGAGATCACGATTCCGCCCTCCTGGACCGTGACACCTACCTCGGCGTCTGCCACCGACGGTGGTGGGTGGTCTGTCCCCGACAGTCAGCGGCGGCAAGATCTCGGTCACCGCGACCGGATCGGGGCTCAGTGTGAATCAGTCGCTCAAGATCGTCTTCAAGGGTAGGACTTGCACCCCCGGCACGTCCTCGTGGAGCCCGACGGTCAAGAACGGGTCGACGGTGTTCTCACGAACGTCGCCCATGCCGACGGTGGCCGTCTCGAAGCCGGGACGGCTGGCCAAGTTCGAGTGGGCATCCGCTCCCGCTGCGACGCAGCAGGCCGGGGTGAAGATAACGGGCACCGTCAACGCCAAGGACGGGTGCGGCAACCCGGCCAACTACTCCGGTGCCGGGGCGGTGTTGTCCGACAATCTCGGAGATGCACCGAACGGCTCGGCGACACATTCGTACGCGATCGACTGGGGCCCTGCAGGCGTCGGGACCGTCCGCGCGTACGCATACAAGAAGGACTCCGGCCGTTTCATCTCGATCACCCACCCCGACACCGATCCCTTGAGCGCAACGTTCAACGTGCTGCCTGACCCGTTCAGCCTGACGTTCAGCCCGTTCTCGACCTCGCCCGGCCTGGCCAAGGTTTCGTCGCCGATTTTCAGCAACCCGTCGACGTCTGCCCCGATGACGGTCTCCGCCGCAGACCAGTGGGGCAACGTGCCGGATGACGGAGCACCGATCGGGATCTTGCTGGAGACGAACCCGTCCGGCGCAGCGTTGACCGTGGACGTCCCGCAGCCGACGACGGTGAACGGCGTCGCAACCTTCACGAACCTCAGGGTGAACAAGGTGGCGAACGGCTACCGCCTGCAGGCCACCCTCGGCTCCGTCCCGGCGCTCAGCGGCTTCTTCAACGTCGTCGACGATCTCGCCGTCTGCAGCGGTTCGGGTTGCTCCGGATCGGCGACGACCACCTTCGGGCAAAAGGCGAAAACGGAGGTGAATGCAGCGGGAACGCTGAACGGCGAGTTGCTCACTTCCTCCTTCCTCACCGACGCTCCCCCTGCCGGCGCCTGCGAAGGGTTCACGCCTATCCCCGGCACTGTCGCGACAGAGGTCAAGGTCGAGGGTGGCAATCCCACGTCGAGCAAGCCCTCGTTCCTGATCACGCTTACGATCCCGAGCAACCTTCTGAGAAACGGGTTCGCCTGGACGTTCAATGTCTGCCTCGGCACGACTCCCTTCGAGGCAACCGACCCGTGGCTGACGAAGACGCTCGACACGAGCAGCCTGCCGTGGAAGCGGAAGCCCGCAGACGTGATCGGGGGCAGGGACTGGGGGATCGTTCCGTCATGCGCCTTTGCCAATGGAGAGCCGCTGCCCTGGCTCCCCATTCCGGCCACCAACCCATGTGTCGTCTCCAAGAAGAGGACCGGCTTCCTCGGGTTCACCGGTGACCTGGAGATCGTCGTCAAGAAGCCGTATCCGTGGGACGGGAGGCTCTCCGGCGGCTGAGTCGGCACGAACATCTGAGTGTTCCAGAGGAGGGCGCTGCGGCGCCCTCCTCTCGTTCGCCCGAGTAACGATCGTCAAGGCGTCGAGATCGGAATCATTGGGGTCGCGACGATGCCCAAACGGGCGAGCAGCGACCGCCGCTCGGCGTCGAGTGCGTCCACGCCTTGGTCCCCGTTCAGCCTCCCGAGTGCGACGAGCGCCTCGAGCGCGAGCGCCGACTCGTAGAGATCCGTACGTGTGCGCGCGAGCCGGAGGGCCTCTTCGAGTGGTTCCGAGGCGTCGTCGAGGCGACCCGCCTGGATCAGCGCCCATCCGCGCGTACGCAGGAGGCACGACAGGAGCGAGGAGGCTCCGAGGCGCTTCGCGCGAGGTAGAAGCTCATCGACGAGGGTCAAGGCGTCGCCGCCCGCACCGGCAAGCACGAGCAATTCCGCCAGGCGGACATCGGTCGTGATGACCTGCCGCTGCTCCCCGGCGCGCACCTGATCGACGCGAGCCGACTCCAGCAGCTCGCGCGCCGAGTCGAAGTCGCCGCGCCGGGCGGCGATCCTCCCGAGCTCCTGCTTCGCCGCCGCCGCGTCGGTCTCGGCACCCGATGCGCGCCAGACGCGCAACACCTCGCGCAGCAACGCCTCGGCCTCGTCAAGGCGACCCTGGTCGGCAAGGATCTCCGCGATGTTGTACTTCGCGATCGAAGCTCTCTCCCGATCGCCCGTCGTCTCCCACAGTTCTCGAGCCCGGTCATAGAGCTCCCGGGATTCGTCCCAGCGGGAGAGCTCCTTGGCGAACACCCCCATGTTGTTCAGTGTGTTCGCCTGCTGCCAGAGATCTCCGATCTCCTCGTAGATCGCGAGCGCCTTCGGTGAGTAGATCGCCTGTTCGATCTGACCGCTGTCGGCCAACGCCCCGTCGAGGAACTGGAATGCCTGCGCGAGCGCGTCGTTGGCACGCGCCTTCCGCGCCTCGCGTTCTCCGCGGCGACACCATTCGATCGCATCGTCCGGTCGGCCCTGCCAGTATCGCGTCCAGCCGTACCACACGTAGAGCCGCGCTCGGTGTCCGGCGGCGTCACGGCCGGGCACACCGGCGAGCAACGCCAGTGCACGCGAGACGCGGCTCAGCGCCTGGGGGTAGCGGCCGAGCCTGGTGGAGAGCTTCGCCTGCTTGAGCGCCAGCCGGCCGACGTCGGGGGACGCGGCGCCGAGCAGTCTTCGTGCGGCCTTGAACTCGGCGTCGGCCCGCTCCAGTTCTCGCCGAGCCGGTAGCGCACATCCCCGAGCTGCTCGTACACGACGGCGAGCTCGGTTGCGGACACGCTCCGAAGACGCCGGCCGGCGACGAGAGCACGTTCCGAGAATCGCACCGCTTCGACGTTCGCGTAGATCTCCATCGCCCGCTCCGCCGCGAGGCGCGAGTATCTCCACGCCTTGTCCCACTGCTGCGCCTCGTGGAAATGCAGCGCCAGGGTGCCGACCTCCTCCTCGGGCGAAGCACCCGGATGCGCCTCGATCGCCTCACCGACTCGGGCGTGCAACTCGCGGCGACGTCGGTAGGGAAGCCCCTCGTAGGCAGCGTCGCGGATCAGGGTGTTGCGAAAGCGCCTGGTTCCTGCCTGCTCGGCGCCTACGAAGTCGGCGAGACGGTCCCAGACCTCGTCGTCGAGCGAAACCTCGGCGCGGGCCGCCTCTGCCAGCAGGTCCGGCTCGAAGCTCCCACCGAGCACCGCGGCATAGCGGAGCACCGTCCTGTCCTCGGGTGAGAGCCGGTCGATGTCCGCCGCGATCAGTGACTCGACCGAGTACGGCAGCGCCTCGATCGTCCCGGTCCTGCGAACCGCCTCGAGCAGCTCGAAGAGGAACAACGTGTTGCCTCCCGCGCGACGCGCAATCGCTTCGACGTCGTGAGGCGCGAGCGGGTCGTCCTCCGTGGCCTGCTCGGCAATGGCGATCATGCGCGACACAGGAAGTGGGAGCAGGCACACGGCGAGCGTGCGGATCTCGTCTTCGTCGGTCGGCGCCCAGAGAGACCGAAGATCACCGCTCGTCACGAGGATCACGTGGCGCAGCTCCGTGTTGGCCCGCGCGAGCCGCAACAGCAGATCCCGGCTCGCCTCGTCCATGAACTGAACGTCCTCGACCGCGATCATCGTCGGCGTCCCGGCAAGCATCGTGAAGAGGAACTGCATCGTCAGCTCGCCCAGGCGCTCGCGCAGAAAGCGCTCGTCGAGTACGGCGGTCTCCGGCGTGTCCGCGAGGTCGAGGCCGAGCAGGATCCCGAGCAGCGGGATCCACGGCACGAGATCCGGATCGACGCGCTCGACGATCTCGCCCAGTCGGCGCTCCACCTCGTTCCCGTCTGCGTCGTGAGCGAGACGAAGGACATTCCTCATCAGGCCCCGGAAAGCGAAGTACGGCGTCGAGGCCTCGTACTCCTCGCAGCGGGCATGAAGCACCGTCACGTCGGGCGAGCGAGCGATCACCTCCTCCATGAGGCGCGACTTGCCGATCCCGGCGCCGCCGGCGATCTCGATCACCCATCCCTGCCCTTGGCGCGCGCGCTCGACCACGTCGAGCATCGCCTCGAGCTCGAGCTCCCGACCGATCAACGACATTTCGGAGCGGTGTGCCTCCCTTGTCCCGGTGACCTCGCCGACGACGGACGCGCGCACGGGCTCGGCCTTCCCCTTCGCAGCGAACGCCTCGATCGGCGCGGCCTCGAACGTCGTCCGCGAGCGCTCCAACACGATCTCGGTCGAGAGGATCTGGCCTGCCTCGGCCCTGCTCATGACCCTCGCGGCAGTGTTGATGGCGTCGCCGAAGACCCGATAGGAGCGCCGGTACGGCGGGCCGAAGTCGCCGGTGAAAACCTCGCCCGTGTTGACGCCGACGCGCATCGGCACGACGCCTGACGCGTCCATGATCTCACGCAGCGCGCGCAACATCCGCTCCTCGTCGTGGCCGGTGCTGGAGGGAGCGCCCGCGGTGAGAAGGATCTTGACGCTGCCCTTGCCGACGTCCGACTCGTAGAACGGCACCTCGTAGCGGAGCGCGACCTCCTGGATCGTGCACAGTCGCTCGTCCAGCGCCTCGGCGAGCGAATCCACGCCGAGTCGACCCAGTAGGACGTCGGTGTCCATCAGGTCGATGAACGCAGCCGTGATCGTCCGGTGCTCCGGCTCGCTTCGCTCGAGGAGCACGTGAGCGCGCGCCGCGATCGGGATGCACGACGGGATGTCGATGGCGCTCACATCCCCGACGTCCGCGGCCCGCTCCCGTTCCACGTCGGGTGGCACGGCCAGCAGGAAGGCCCCTTCCTTGAGCGGGCCGACACAGGTGGGGTCGAGGCGTGCGGCCAGCCGCGGGCTGAGGGTGATCTCACCGGCGTCGGCGATTGCCTCCATCATCACCGTCTCGGTCGCTCCGGGGCCGGCAACGAGAAGCTCCCGGTGCACGCTGCCTGCCATGAAGAACTGGAAGGTGCCCGTCGAGATCCCCACCGACATGCGCAGCGTGACCGTGCCGTGGCCGGCCCGCAGCCGGCCGACCTTGTCGAGCGTGCGCTGCATCCCCCAGGCTGCGCGGCAGGCACGCTCCTCATGGCCGGGGCCGTCGAACAGCAGGAGCAGCGCGTCCCCGCCCCACTTGAGCAGGCCGGCACCGTAGTCGTAGGCCTCGTCGAGAAGCGCTGCGAAGACGCCGTTGAGCGTGTCGCGCATGAGCTCCGCGCCGATCTTCCCCCTCTTCGTGAGCCGCTCGGACAACGCGGTGAAGCCCGAGATGTCGACGAACACCATCGAGCCCTCGACTTCCCGGTGCAGCGCGTCCGGCGTTTCCCGCAGCCAGTCGACGACGAGCCGCGGAACGTAGGGAGTCAGGACCTCGTTCGCCCGCGCACGAGAAGCGCGCGGGTCTGCAGCCGGAGCCGCCGTCATGCGTCGAGTCTATGCCCAGGTGTTCGAGAGGGCGAGCATGGCTGGCCTTCTCGCACCCGCTCGGCGGCCTCTTCCATCGGTGGCCCGGCCGCGTTATCGTCACCCGCATCGACGGGATCCACGACATGGGGGGGATGCACGGCTTCGGGCCGGTCGTCGTGCCCGGCTGTGACGAGGCCTACGAGGAGCAGTGGGAGATACGGACGTTCGCGATGTCGACGATCGTCGGCATCGAGGGCCTCGGCAAGGGCGGCGGGCGCCCGATCCGCGAGGAGATGGAGCCCGAGCACTACCTTCATGCCTCCTACTACGAGCGGTGGCTCTGGAGCACCGAGCAGCGTCTCCTCCGCAAGGGCACGATCGGACCGGGCGAGGTCGATGCGTGGGTCGAGCGACTGCTCGCAGGCGAGCCGGTGCCTCTGCGCCTCGATCCAGCGCAGGCCGCACGCGATCGCGCGGCCATCTCCGAGACGCGCCCGCTCGAGATAGCCGAAGAGCTCCGGTTCTCGGTTGGCGACCACGTGCGGGTGAGGCGGCGGCGGCACGCAGGCCACACGCGGTGCCCGCGCTACGTGCGGGGAGCCGAAGGAGAGGTCATGGCCGTTCGTGGCGCCGACAAGTTTCCGGACATCGGTCCCTATCAGGGCCCGGTGGAGCCCGTCTACAGCGTCTCATTCTGCTCCGACGACCTGTTCGGGGCGAGCGACGAGGGCCGGTGGACCGTGCTCCTCGATCTCACCGAGACCTATCTGGAGCCCGCGTGACCCACGGGCACGACGACGTGGCGGTGCGCGCCGCCGCCCTCGAGGCACTTCTGGTCGAGAAGGGGCTCATTTCGACCGATGCCGTCGACGCGGTGGTCGACCTGTACGAGAACGACGTCGGCCCGCAGAACGGCGCTCGTGTGGTCGCCCGCGCCTGGGTCGACAACGCCTATCGCGAGCGGCTTCGCAGGGACGGGGCGCGGGCGATCGCCGAGCTCGGCTACGGCGGCTTCGAGGGCGACACGATGGTGGTCGTCGAGAACACGCCGAGCGTCCACAACGTGGTCGTCTGCACGCTGTGCTCCTGCTACCCATGGCCCGTACTCGGGTTGCCCCCCTCCTGGTACAAGAGCTCGGCCTACCGTGCCCGAGTCGTGGCGGAGCCGCGCTCCGTTTTGTCGGAGTTCGGCCTCACGCTCGATGCCGACGTCGAGATTCGCGTCTGGGACTCGACGGCCGAGGTGCGGTACCTCGTCCTGCCGATGCGCCCCGCCGGCACCGAGGGACTGACCGAGGCCGAACTCGCGACGCTCGTGACGCGGGACAGTATGGTGGGCACCGGCGTCGCGCTGGCTGCGGGCGGAGGCGTCGCGGCATGACCCCCGCCACGCTGGACGTCGTTACCGCCGCGGACGGCCCGGCAGCACTGCCGCGACGAAACGGCGAGCTCGTTTTCCGAGCACCCTGGGAGAGTCGCGCCTTCGGAGTCGCGATCGCCCTGCACGATGCCGGCGCGATCGACTTCGAGACTTTTCGGTTGAGGCTGATCGTCGAGATCGCCGACCACGCAGACGACCGCGGCGTGGGCGAGGACGGGGTCGACTACTACGAACGGTGGCTCGATGCGTTGCAGTGCTTGCTCGTGGAGCAGGAGATCCTGTCCGAGGCCGAGATCGGCGAACGGAGCTACGACGTTGCACACTCATGGGCCCACGACCACGACCACGGTCGCGACCACCGGCATGCCCACGATGGAGGGCGATGATGCCCGCAGCGGCAGCGAACATCTGGACGATCGCGTGTGCCGACGATCGAGTCGTGGGCGTGCTGCTCATGGGGGTTGGCGTGTTCCTGCTCTCGCTGGTGCTGTTCTCGGACGGTGCCCTGATCGCTCTCGTCCTGGGAATCGGATCCGAGCCGGGCCCGCTGCACGAGCTTCTCCACGACGGACGTCACCTGCGCGGCGCCCCCTGCCACTGAGCGACGCCGAGGCCGTACGTGTGGCCCCGGCCCGCTGGTTGCGGGCGGCACTCGTCGGGGCCGTCGTCGCGGCTGTCTGTGTGGCTGTATTCGACCTCAGCGTGTCGGAGCGCGTCGTCGACCGTGCCGTCTCACGCGAGCACGGTGTGACGCCCTCTGCCGCGCTCGCCGTCCCGGAGCAGTTCACGCGACGCGAGCAGAGGGGTGGACTGGTACTCGCGGACCTTCTCTACGCGCTCGGGGTGGCATGCATCATCGCCGGCGCGGCGATCTTGCTCGGACGAACGACCAGTGCTGCCCGCCGGTGGCTCGGGCTGTCTGCGATCGGTGCATGGTCGCTCGTCGTGGCGCCCGCGCTCGTGCTGCCGCCGCTACCACCCGGGTCAACGGCGGCTGCTTCGATCGATCAACGGCGCGCCACGTTTGTAGCCGCAGTGGCGCTCGGTGCGCTCGGCTGCACGGGGGCCGCGTGGGCCTGGCGGCGAACTCGCGGCCGAGCGGCGGTCATCCGGCTCCTCGCGGCAGCCGCCGGGGTTGCGGCATCGGCGATCCTCGTCGTAGCGGCGCTTCCGCCCGACCGACTCGTGGAGCCGGTTGATCCCGCGCTGCTACGGCACTTCAGGCTCGCCTCGTTCGCGAGCCAGGGGTTGTTCTGGGTTTCGTGTGCCGTGGGCGGGGCCATCGCACTCCGGCGTCAGAGGGGACAGGGCCGCGCGTGAGAAGCCGCGTTCCAGCGCAGGCCAGGGTCGATACCCGGTTTCACGCTGTTTGGTGACCTTCGGTCAGCCGATCCCGCAAGGCCGTCCCGTGGCTCGAGGGCGCATAGGGCTCGAACGCTTCGCGCTCGTCGACGCGTGCATTCCAGAGATCGACCTGAAGCCGATCGATCTCCTCGATCAGGACGGTGATCGCCTTCCCGGCGGCGCGTAGTTCCTCGCGGTCGTCCGCAGCGAGTCCGGCGCCCCAACCACGGAGGATCTCGAGCCGCTCCTCGTCCAACCGTGTCCCCATCGATGCAGCCTATTCCAGGTGGGCCTCGTGTTGCCGTCCGGTAAGCGGATCTGTCCGCTCTTTGGGACACGTTTCTTTACCGCGAGGCCGTGAAACCAGACCCAGAGCTGGGCCGGCCGAGAGTCATCGAGTCGCCCCCGGAGGCCCGCGGCCGCTGGGCATAGGCTGCAGGCGTGGCCGCACCCTTCCTCGACCGCGCTCGCTCGCGTGCTGCCTTCGCCGAGATCGCCCGCCATGTCGCCGGCGGAGAGTCGAGCTACGCGCGGTTACGTGCCGGCCAGGAGCTCGTGATCGAGCACGCCCAGGCGGCGACCATCCGTGACCTCGACGGCAACACCAGGGATTCCACACGGCGTCATGGGATCGCTCTGGATCGTGCCGTGGAACGATCCGGACGAGCTGGCGGCCGCGATCGATGCGGCAGGCAACCGGCTCGCAGCGGTCATCTGTGAGGTCGTGCCCGGATCGGGGGGTGTGCTCGAGCCTCGCCCCGGCTATCTCCAGCACCTCGTCTCGAGCGCGCAGGCAGTCGGGGCGCTCGTGATCTTCGACGAGGTAATGACAGGATTCAGGCTCGCCGCCGGCGGCGCCCAGGAGTGGTACGGCGTGACGCCGGACATCACGACCCTCGGGAAGGTCATCGGGGGAGGGATGGCAGTCGCCGCCTTCGGTGGCTCGCACGAGCTGATGCGCTGGGAGGCGGAAAATCGCGTCATCCATGGCGGCACGTATACGGGCTCACCCCTCGGGCTTGCAGCCGCCGCTGCAGTGCTCAGGCGAGTTGCGGCCGAGCCCGGTCTTTACGACGAGCTCGGGGCGAGCTCCGCGCTGCTCGCCGAAGGGATCGAGTCGGCCTTTGCCGAGGCCGGGGTGGACGGTCATGTGCGCCGGGTCGGGTCGATGCTGCAGCCGTTCCTCGCGGTCCGTCCGGACGAGGAGCCGCGCGACGTCAACGGGGCTGCGGCGCTGCAACCCGTCGAGCGGTATCTCGCGTTCTGTAACGGCCTCGAGGCGCGGGGAGTCTATGCTCACCGCTACGCACTCGGACGTTGGTTCGTCTCGCTCGCACACGGACCCGAGGAGATCGAGGCGACGCTGCTTGCCGTCCGCGGTGCGGTCGAGGATCTGGTTGGCTGAGCGCGGCGGGCGCCATCATCGACCCGCGTCGCCGAACCTTACGGGCGACCGCCGGCCGGTTGAGGCGGCGTTGGACTTCGTGCTGAATCAACACAAAGTACGCGTTCAACGCTTACGCCAGAGCCTCCGCGTGAAGAGGCCGAAGAGCACGGCGATCGCGAGCGTCGTCACCGCCACCGACCACTGGTGGCTCGCGATGCTGACTCCAACGACGGCGAGCAAGACGGCGGTGTAGAAGACGAACCAGAGCCGTGTCCGGCGGCGCCTGCTGCTCGCCGGGGTTCTCACGGGCATTCCCTCTCCGAGACGGCGCTGTGAGATCTGTCGATGAGCCCGATCAGAGCCGCTGCGATCTCTTCGGGTGTGGGCGGGCAGCCGGGAATCCGGAGATCGACGGGAAGCACGTCCTCGACGCGCCCGATGATCTCCGATTGCGATCCAAGGACGCCCCAGCCGAGCGCACAATCCCCGAGTGCGGCGACGCGGCGCGGCGTGGGCATTGCGTCGTACGCGACCAGGAGGGCCGAGCGCATCCGCGTCGTCACAGGCCCGGTGACGAGCAGGACGTCGGCATGCCGAGGTGAGGCCACGATCCCGAGACCGTAACGGGCCATATCGACGGCGGGGCTCGAGAGCAGCGTGATCTCGTGCTCGCACCCGTTGCAGGAGCCACAGTCGACGTGCCGCAGGGCCAGGGAGCCGGGCCGCTCAGCGGCCGGCAGCGCGATCGTGCGGCGAAGCGTCCTCAGGTCTCGGAGCAAGGTCAGCATCAACGGTCCACGCAGGCGTAGCAGAGCTCGAAGCTCTTGTTGATGAGTGGGAAGTCGGGTAGGAGGCTCGTCGCGGCCGCGTGGGCCACGGCAGGCCAGTTCGCGTACGAACCGGTGCGGAGGCGCACGCGGGATACGTAGTCGCCGTCGCGCTCAACGATGCAGGACGTTGCGCCCCGCGGGCTTTCGACACGGCCGATGCCGATCGAAACCTCACCCGTCGCGGCGACGGCTGCCGAGGGCCGCAGCGGGCCCGTCAGCAACCGGTCGAGGATGTCCAGGCAGGGTAGGAGCTCGAGCGCATGCTGTTCGAGCCGGGCCTGCACGTCGCCCGCCGGGCGACGGAGCGCCGCAGCCGTGAAGCCCTCGTATGCGAGCCGTGGGCTTGTCGTGCGAACGTCCTCGGCGACGCCGGCCGCGCGGGCGGCCGGACCGACGACTCCGAGTGACTGCACGGCGGACGCGTCGACGATCCCGATATCGGGCATCCGGTCCATGAAGGAGCCGTTGAAGAGAAGCTCACGCCATGCCCGCGACGACTCGAGCCGGATTCGGGCGAGCGTCTCGCGCGCATCTCCCGTGGTGGCGTCGTCGAGGTCGAGCTCACTGCGGCCAACGGTGACCGATCCAAACAGGAGCCGATGGCCCGTGAGCCGGGCATTCAGTCGCCTCGCGTCGTCGACGAGGGCTGCGAACCGGCTCGTGCCGGCAGCGAGTCCGACTCCGGCACAGACGGCGCCGATGTCGTTCAGCGTGTTCCAGACGCGCTCGAGCTCGAGCAGGATCGTCCGTGCCCGGGCGAGCTCGGGCGTCGGTGCGAGACCGAGGAGCTCCTCGCAGGCAAGCGCATACGCGACGGCGTTCGTCACCCAGCAGCCCGCGCACGCGCGCGCGATGACCGGCAGCCCCGCTGCGAGCGCAAGACCCTCGGCTGCCTGCTCGAGCCCGCGATGCTTGTAGAACAGGCGGGCGTCGACGTGGAGGATCAGGTCTCCCACGACGTGGAACCGGAAGTGGCCCGACTCGATCACACCGGCGTGGATCGGTCCGACGGCGATCTGGTACGGGTCGGGGCCGCGCACGGGCGTCGCGAATCGGGTGAGAGCGGCGTCGTGGTCGACGAGCGGGCGGAGTGGCTCGTGGCCGTCGAAGTCGATGTCGTAGAGGTCGTGTGCCTCCCGCTCGTCCCATCCCGCGGCGGGGGCGATGTCGACGATCGTCGGCACCCTGCCGCCGGTGGCGTCGACGCTCTCGAGGCGCAGATCCCCTGTCGGTGAGCTGAGCAACGTTCGCACCGCCGGTGTGCCTCTGTCGGTCGTGGCGTGGAGGCTCGCGAAGGTCCAGCCGTCCGCGAGCGCCGCTGCGACGGCATCGCGATACGCTGCGCCGGGGAGAACGGTCCGGCTCAACGGAGCCCTCGCAGGAGGCCGCTGACAATCGCCGAGTCGGGCAGCCACAGAGCGGCAGCGGTGAGGGCGAGCAGCATCGTCGAGGCCACTGCCGTCAGAGCGGTGACCGCGCGCAGCCCGGGGGCGACGTCGCGATCGCGTCGCCGCGGCCTTGCCCGCCACCGTGTCGATGAGCGCGTGGGCGAGGCCGAGAAAGCCGAGGGCGAGCAGGATTGCCGCCGCGCTGGCAGCCCAGGGGCGTCCGACCTGGAAGCCTCCGGCGACGATTAGCACCTCGCTGACGAAGAGCGGCGAGGGAGGGAGTCCGGCGAGCGCTCCGAGCGAGATGCCGAGCGAGGCCCCAAGCAACGGTTGTGTTCTCCCGATGCCGCCGACCGCGTGGCCGGAGGCGCGCGGCTCGTGGCCGAGGAGCGGCGTCGCCGCGTAGAAGCCCAGCGCCTTGGCGAGCGCGTGGCCGACGATGTGGACTGCGACGCCGGCGAGCGCGAGGCTGCCGCCGAAGCCGATTCCGAGCGCGATTACGCCCATGTGCTCGAGGCTCGAGTAGGCGAGAAGGCGCTTCCAGGCCTGTGATCGCCACAGGAACGGCACCGCGACGGCGAGTGAGACGAGCCCGAAGCCGACGAGCACTCCACCGGCGGTGCGCTCGCCGATCGTCGGAGCGAGCGCCTGCTGGGAGCGCCAGGCGACGAGCAGCACCGCCGGCAAGAGCGCGGCCGAGAGGAGCGCCGAAACGGGAGCGGGAGCCTCGGAGTGGGCGTCCGGGAGCCAGTTGTGCACGGGCGCCCAGCCGATCTTTGCCGCCAGCCCTCCGAGGAGGAGCACGTACGCGACGAGTGTGAGGTCCGGATCGAGCCTTGCGTGCGACAGCGATCGCCACGTCAGGGTCTCGAGGCCGCCTCCCCCTGCCGCCGCCAGCACGAGAATCCCGAGCAGGGCGATGCCGAGGCCGAGCGACGTGAGGATCAGATACTTCCAGCCCGCCTCGAGCGCGCGGGCGCGGCCGCTGAAGCCGACGAGGAGCGCCGACGCGGCCGTTGTCGCTTCGACCGCGAGCCAGGCGGCGCCGAGGTTGCCGGCAAGCGGAACTGCGAGGAGGACGGTCCAGAAGGCAAAGAGCGTCACCCAGTAGACGCGCTCGGCGTGGTGAGCCTGGAACAGTGAGCCGTGGCCGTGACCCAGCACCTGCGACGAGACGAGTGTGCTGGCGAGCCCTACGATCCCGATTACCCCGATGAGCAGACCGCCCGCTGCGTCGACGACGATCCAGCGGCCGAGGTACGGGGCAGCGGGGTCGGCCAGTGCGATTGTCGCGAGGGTCGTCGAGACGGCCGCGGCCGCGATCGCCGTGACCACTGCAACGCGATGAAGCGCGCGTTGCGGGGTGAGCGTCGCGAGCACGACACCCACCGTCGGCGTCGCGAGCACGGCGATTGCGAGCCACTCCCGGCTAGCCACGCAGGCTCCCGAGGGCTGCGGAGTCGCCGGCGCCGAACTCGGCGAAGATCCGCTCGTGGAAGACGCCTGCGACGACCGCGATCAGAAGCAGGTCGACGGTGATGCCGATCTCGATCGCGAGCGAGGAGCTGCCCGGGAGCGCGAGCGCCGCGACCGCGAGGCCGTTCTCCACGAGGACGATACCCAGTACCTGAAACAGGGTTGCCCGGCGGGTCGCGGCTGTGACGAGCCCGATCGCGACAAGGGTGAGGGCCGAGCGCTCGGCCGCTGCCGAGTCCAGTCCGAGGTCCGGGATCAGCCAGATCAGCGCCAGAGCGAGCCCGATGGCTGCCCCACCCCGGACGAGCGGGTCGATCCCGGCGCGAACGGGACGGGTCTCGCGCGTGCGGTGCACGAGCAGCCAGAAGAAGACGGCGAGCACGACACCGCGGATGCCGAGCGCCAGGGAAGCGACTGCGTCATTCGGCGTTGACGCCTCGCGCAGCGCCTCGAGAGCGAGGAGCAGTGCTTGCGCCGTGACGAGAGCAACGGCGACCGATCGGCGCCGGAGGACGACGACGCCGATGCCGAGGGCGACCATTGCCCAGGTGAGGCCGCCGCTCACGTCGCCTCGACGAGCCAGGCGACGATGCCGAGGAGTGCAACCATGGCGGCGACGCCGAGAAGACGCGGGACGATCAGGATCCTTGACTTCGCGACGACCGTCTCAGTGAGGGCGAGCGCGGCGCACAGCACGACGAGCCAGGCCGGAAGGAGGACGAGTTGCCACCACGTGTTCTCGGGGTGGGGAAGGAACACCTGTGCGGCGAGCACGAGCATGAGCCAGTGCCGCACCGCTGCGCCCCACTGCAGGAACGCGAGGTCGCGTCCGCCGTACTCGAGCACGGGGCCCTCGTGGATCATCGTCAGCTCGAGGTGTGTGTCCGGGTTGTCGACCGGCTGGCGCCCGGTCTCCGCGATGATGACGAGCGCGAAGGCGGCCGCGCCCAGTGCGAGCGCCGGGCTCGACCAGGGGGCGTCTCCGGCGGTGCCGGCGATGACGCCACGAAGGTCGGTCGTCCCGGCCACGAGCGCTGCGACCGCGAACGCGAGCACGAGCACTGCCTCCACGAACACCGAGAGCGTGAGGTCTCGGCTCGCTCCCTGCAATGCGAAGCCGTTGGACACGTCCCAGGAGGCGGTCGTGACGGCGAACCGGGCGAGCGCAAGCAGGCCCGCGAGCGCAAGGGCGTCGTGCCCGAGGCCCCAGCCGGGCGATTGGTCTGCCGCCGGAACGAGCAGAATCGCCGCCGCCAGAGCGGCGGCTACGACGAGAGGCGCGAGCCGGTAGACGACCGTCGTCCCCTCGACGTCGATCGCGCTCTTCCCCCACAGGCGGCGGAGCTCGCGGTAGGGCTGCAGCGGCGTTGGCCCTCGGCGTCCCTGGAGCCGTGCCTTCAGGTGCTGGACGAGACCGGGGAGGAGAGGCGCGAGCACCACCCCGCCGACGACCTGCACCATCCCTGCGGCGGCGGTAGCGCCGCTCATCCGAGAATCCCGATTCGCACGGAGACGAGAAGAACGAGGACGAGCGCGATCAGGTAGGCGACGTACATGCCGAGACGACCGCTCTGCAGGCGCCTCGCCCAGCGCGCACCGGCGAGCGCATGGTGCGCGACGGGCCGGTAAAGCAATTCGTCTACGAGTTGGGGCACCCGCCCGCTGTAGCTGACCTCCTGCACGACACCGCCGTGTGACCGCACGGTGATCTGACGCTCCGGTCGTAGGACGACCTCGAGCACGAGGCGCAGCGGCTTCGTGAAACCGGCGCTCGTCCACAGAAGCACCGGCGTGATCGGCTGTCCCGATGCCCAGCTCGGCGACGGCTCGGCTCGGCTCTGTCCGCGCCAGAGCCAGAGGAGCGGAACGAGCAGGAACAGGAAGATGGCAATGCCGACGGTCGGCAGACCGCCCGTGCTCGGGAGTGAGAGACCGGGCCGGACGGGCTCCGGTGCCGCCCAGGGAGCGAGGCCGACAAGCCGCGAGAAGAGGACGCCCGGGGCGATGCCGAGCGCGACACAGGCGGCGGCGAGGAACGCGAGCCCGAAGCGCATCGACTGCGGTGGGTCGGTCGCTTCCTCACACGCCGTACGGCGTGGCGGACCCAGTAGCACCAACCCGACGACCTTGACAAAGCAGAAGACGGCGAGCGCAGCCGTCGCCGCCAGGCCGGCCAGGGCGATCGCTCCGATGATCCCATCCCACACGCCTCCGTACGCGGGTATGTGCAAGAGCGCCTGCAGGGTGAGCCATTCGGAGGCGAAACCGTTCAGCGGAGGCAGTCCCGCGATAGCCGCTGCTCCGATGAGGAACGTAGCGCCTGTCCACGGCATGCGCCGGAGCAATCCGCCGAGCTGGTCGAGCTCGAGCGTTCCAACGGCCTTCTGGAACGCACCTGCGCCGAGAAAGAGGAGTGCCTTGAAGACGGCATGATTGACCGTGTGCAGAAGAGCGGCGGCCAGCGCGAAAGCAGCCCATTCGTCAGCACCCCCGCCCCGTGCCCGCAGCAGCAGGCAGGCGCCGAGGCCGAGCAGGATGATGCCGACGTTCTCGATCGAGTGGAACGCAAGCAGCCGCTTGAGCTCGTGCTTGAAGAGCGCATACGTGACGCCGCCGAGAGCCGAGAGCAGCCCGAGCCCGAGCACGAGCGCTCCGACCCACGCCGGCGGGCCGCCGAGCCATTCGACGAGCACACGCACGAGGCCATAGATCGCGACCTTGATCATCACGCCGCTCATCAGCGCCGACACGTGCGCGGGCGCGATCGGATGGGCGCGCGGAAGCCACGCGTGGAGGGGTATCACGCCCGCCTTCGTGCCGAATCCGATGATCGCAGCGAGCGCGACGACAGCCTGGACGCCGGATCCGTCGGCGAGCGCCGTCGGATCGCCCATCGCGCCCTCATGCGCGAGCAGGAGCAGGGAGATCCACACGGCGGCGCTGCCGAGGTGGGTGATCGCGACGTAGACGAAGACCGAGTGGCGGGCACCTTGACCGGAGTCGCCGACGAGGATGATCGCCGCCGGTACGAGCGTCATCAGCTCCCAGAACAACAGGAACGTGAGCGGGTCACGGGCGCAGAGAACACCGGCGAGGGCGAGCACGAACGCCGCCGTCAGAAGGCCGGTGGCGCGACCGGGGCCGGTCGGCTGCAGGTACGCGGAGGCGAAGACCAACGCAGGGAAAGCGATCAGGCCGAGCGTGCCGAGGAAGAACCCCGTGAGTCCGTCGACTCCGAACTGAGGCGTCAACGCGCTCGTGAACGAGGCGCCCCAGGTGCCACCGTCGGCGAGCGCCCAGAAGCCCGCCACTCCGACCGCGAGCGCACCCGCCGACTGCAGCCGCAGCCCTGCCACGAACTGCGTCGAAACCATGCCGAGCGATCCGCCCACGACAACCGCCACAAAGCCTGCCAGCAGGACGACGATCACTCGGCCTCGAGTTCTTCGAGCAGCGCCTGCTGTCCGGTAAGAGAGCGCGCGATGAGTGCCCGGCCGACGTCGAGTAGTCCGAAGACCTGGGGATCGGCGGCCCGGTAGTAGACACTGGTGCCTTCCTTGCGAGACTCGACGAGGCCGATTCGCCGCAGCGCCGCGAGATGCTGTGACGTTCCGCCGGAGTCGAGACCGAGCGCATTCTGGAGAGCCCCGACGGAGTGCTCGCCGTCCCGGAGCAGTTCGAGAATCCGGACCCGCGCCGGGTGTCCAAGTGTGCGGAATAGCGTCGCCTTGGTGACGTACAGCGGTGTCGCTGCAAACGGCATGGAGAAAATCTTAGAAGATTCCAAGATATCGCGTGCGGACACTTCCGATTACCCCTGGGCTGTGCGTTGCCGGTCGAGCAGGTGAGATAGGCTCGGGCGCATGACTGCCTCAGCGTTCTCCGTGCTTGCCTTCAGCGGCGCCCAGTGGATCCTTCTGCTCGTCTTCATCATCCCCGTCGTCATCCTCTGGGGCTACGCGATCGTCAGCCTGGTCGGGCGTCACGATCTCGGGATCGGCGCGAAGCTGCTGTGGCTGCTCGCGATCCTGTGGCTGCCGATCATCGGCTCGGTCCTCTACTTCATGCTGAGGCCGGCGCCGCAGGAACAGAACCGCCGGGCCCAGGCCCGCCACCACAAGCACTGAGGCGGGGTGGAACGACCGCTGATCTTGCGCGTCAGAGGAGTCTCGCCTCGATCGTGAGCCAGGAGCTCCGAGCTTCGCCTGGATCGAGAAACGGCATGCGTCCAACCTCGATGTCGTGGGCACGGCCCAGCACCGAGCAGTTTGCGGGTTCGACGGCGAGCGCATAGGTCCCGGTTGCCGGGTGCACCCATTGCCAGAGGCGTGGAAGCGACGAGCGCACGGTCAGCTCGACCCCGACCCGCGGGTTCGTCAGCCGGGCCCACGAGGCGTCGACGTGCTCGAAGACACGCTCAGCGCCGGCGACCACCGGGCTCGGTGGCTCGTCCCAGGTCACGAGGCCGGCGGCTGCTGCGTCGTCGCGTGGAACGACGTCGACCGCGTCCGACTCCAGGTATGCGCTTTCGTCCCAGAGAGGCACCCCGATGTTGACGTGGTAGAGGAGAGGCGCGGCCGCAGTCCACTCCGACTCGTTCACGATCCGGTCGTCCAGCCGAACGAGTCCCTGGCCGACGGCGGTGACGACTCGGCGGGAGAGTGTGAATGGTGGATCGACGACCTTGGCCGTCGCGGTCACCTCGGAGGTGGATCGCTCGAGCTCGAGATCTTCGGACGGCCGCGCCGTGTACGTGCCGTGCAGGCCGTAACCCTCCGACGCCTCACCGACGTTCGAGAGACCGCACGTCGTCACGAGGCCACCGCCCCAAGCGTCGACCCAGGAGGCCCTGTCGACGAGGGCTTCGGGGCGAGGCGGGCCCTGCTCTCCCGCCTGGGAGATCCAGGCCAGCGGGATGCCGCGAAACCAGGCCGAGCCGATGTCGAGCCCTCGGTCGGGAAGGAGCCGCAGGTCGATACCGGCCCATACGCGGACGTCGACGGCTCGTGAGCCGGCTGCTCGCCCTGTGCTGACGACGGACTCCACGACACTGGCGAGCTGATCTGGGTTTGCGACTTTGGCAGGGGACGTCATTTGGTGTCAGGTTCTCGCGTGGCCGACCGAGCCGTTGATCGTAAGGCCTCCATCGACGAGAAGCTCGTGCCCCGTCACGTACCTCGAGGCGTTCGAGGCGAGGAAGACTGCTGCGTCGCCGATCTCGGCCGGGTCTGCGATGTGGCCCAACGAGATGCGCTTCTCGTACGCTGCCCGAACCTGCGGCGTGTAGGCGGTCGCGTTCAGCGGCGTGTCGGTCGCGCCCGGCGCGAGGGCATTGACCGTGATCCCGTGGGGTGCGAGCTCGACGGCCAGCGTCCTCGTCAGGCCGACGACGCCTCCCTTGGCGGTGATGTAGGCCGACAGCTCGGCGAGCGGCTGCACGTCGGCGGCCGAGCTGATGTTGATGATGCGGCCTCCACCGGCGGTGACCATCCGGCGTGCTGCCGCACGGCACCCCCAGACGTACCCGAAGAGGTTGACGGTGAGAAGGTTGCGCCAGTCGTCCTCGGTCGTCTCGAGAAACGGCTTCACCAGCGGTCGCGCAGCGTTGTTGACCCAGACGTCGACCCTCCCGAAGCTGTCCACGGCGACGTCGGCAGCGCGCTCGGCATCGGCGGGATCGCTTGTGTCGCCCACGAGCTGCACCGACCGCCCGCCGAGAGCGGAGACGGCCGCCGTCGTCTCCGCGCCCTCGTCGAGCGAGAGGCCGACGATGTCTGCGCCGGCCCTGACCAGTGCCAGCGCGATTGCCTGTCCGATACCGCTCGAGGCTCCGGTGACGACCGCAGTGCGGCCGGTGAGGTCGAAGGGTGACGATGAGGTCACGAGCGGGGCCGGCGAGTCGTCTTGACCAAGGCACCGAAGCTATCAGCGCCCGGACCGCGTTTCAACGGCAGCGGAGGACGTACGCTACCCACGTGAACCTGGGAGTCGCCGCCGCCGTGGTCGACGGGATTCTCGTCCGCGGTGATGTCGAGGTCGACGACGGGCGAATAGTCGCCGTGGGTCGGCCTGGTGGGCGCTCGGGCCTTGCGATTCCGGGCCTCGTCGACTTGCAGGTGAACGGATTCCTCGGCATCGACGTCCTCCAGGCGACCTCCGACGAGATGCTGGCGCTCGGGATCGAGCTCGCCCGCACGGGAGTGCTCTGGTATCAGCCGACGCTGATCACGGCCCCTGACGAGCTCACCCGACTCGCGCTCGCCACGATCGGCGACTCGCTGGGCAATCGCGGCGCCCGGATCCTCGGTGTGCACCTCGAGGGACCGTTCCTGAGCGAGGAGCGGGCCGGTGCGCACCCCCGCGAGTATCTGCGGAGCCCGGACCTGGATCTGCTCGCTTCGTTTCTCCTCGCCGGTTGCGCGGTCACCACCGTCACCCTGGCGCCGGAGCTGCCGCGTGCCGGCGAGCTCATCGACGCGCTCGTCGGGCGGGCCGTCACCGTTTCGCTCGGCCACACGGACGCGACTGCCCGCGTCGCTCACGCAGCCTTCGATCAGGGGGCGCGGACCGTGACGCACCTCTTCAACGCGATGCGCCCCTTCGGGCATCGCGATCCCGGCGTGGCCGGTGCGGCCCTCGCGCGGGAGGACGTGATCGTCCAGCTGATCGCGGATGGCGTGCATCTTGCGCCCGACACGATCCTGGCGGCCTGGCGCGCTGCCCGTGGCCGGGTAGCGCTCGTCTCCGACGTGATCGCCGCCGGAGGTCTCGGCGATGGGGCGTTCCGACTCGGCACGGTCGACGTCACCGTCGAGAGCGGTGTCTCGCGTCGGGCGGACGGGGCGCTCGCGGGCGCTGTGCGCCCGCTTGCGTGGGGTTTGCGGATGCTGGTCGAGCTCGGAGTGCCGATCGTCGAGGCGGTCGATGCGGTGACGCGCACGCCGGCGCGGGTGGTCGACCGCGACGACATCGCGGTGCTGAGGCCGGGGGCGCCTGCGGATCTCGTCGTGCTCGACGACGACTTTGCCGTCAGGTCCGTCCTGCTCAGCGGGCAACCTATCCCGGACTGAGGCGATCGCGGGCTGACGCGGCGAAGACCACCTGGGCAAGGCGGAGATCGAGCGCCTAACCTTGGATCTGAGCCTCCACCGACAGGTGGCTCGCGGCGGCCAGTGGTGGTGCTACCGCGTCTACCTCGGCCTTACGACAAGAGCTCGGCAACGGACGCCGCGAGCACGAGCTTGAACGCGCTCCGTCCTCCGGATGCGGGCGCGCGATCCCCCGTCCGTCGGAACCCTGCCCGCTCGTAAAGTTGCTGAGCAGGGTCGTTGGCCTCTTGCACGAAGAGGACGACCCGCGTGGAGCCGCGCCCGAGTGCCCAGCCCGCGACGGCGCGGATCAGGTCGCCTGCGACGCCCCGGCCGCGGGCAATCGGATCGACCCACATCGAGATCAGCTGCACTTCGAGCGGGTTCACGCGGGCGAATGCGCCGACGACGCCGACCCAGCGGCCGTCGTCTTCGGCCACGAGGAGCGTCTTCTGGTCGCCGACGGCTGCTTCGGCGATCCAGTCGCGCCAGGTCTGATCGGGCTCGCGCACCACGTCGTCGTAGCGGGTGGAGAAGAAGTCGGCGTCGTCGCGCAGCATCCGCAGTCGAGTCTCACGCCAACGGCGCCACTCGTCGGCTCGCACAGGGCGAATCGTGATCGGGCCTTCAGGCATCCGGCGGCAGGATTGCGAACACACGGGCGGGGGTTCCGGGCTCGATCAGCCCCTCGAGGTGCCACAGCCCGGCGGGTAGCGTGGTGACGGGGCCGAGCGGTTGCGTCGAGTCGACGAGACGAGCAGGGTCGAGCAGTGTGGCCAGATCCGTCACACCGATGAGGCTAACGGTCCTGCGGCGAGCAGTCCGCGGTCGGCCCCTCGCAGCAGCCGATCTTGAACCGACAGCTGGGACACTGAAGCGTCGCGTGCCGCCATTCCATTGCCGCACCGCACCGCCAACAAGCCTCGCCCTGCGATGCCGGCGCAGTGGTAGGCGGCGACGGGCTCGATCCGAGGTCGGTCACGAGCCCCGGAGTGTAGAGGGAGCGTCTGACACCGAGCCCAGGACCTGAGCGCCCTCTGCGTCGACTCGTCGGTTGCGAAAGGTCTTCTCGGGGGAGCGAGTCCGCCTGCCGGCTTCAAGCAGTCTCAGCAAGGCGACGAGCGGATTCGAACCGCTGTACGAGGCTTTGCAGGCCTCTGCCTAACCACTCGGCCACGTCGCCAGACGGCGCATCCTAGCCGCGGTGTCGGGACTACCCGTCCTGCGGCCGCCATACCTTGACATGATCATGTGCCAAGCCGCACAATCACTGGATGCATACGGTGTCGGAGATTCTGGGCGAGAAGGGCGGCGCTGTGATCGAGATCGACGGTGGCGCGACCGTGTTCGACGCCGTCAAGGCGATGGTCGAGGCCAACGTCGGAGCGTTGCTCGTGACCGACGGGGACGAGATTTCAGGGATCTTCACCGAGCGTGACTACCTGCGCCGGATCGCGGTCGAGGGCCGCCGCTCGCGGGACACCTCGGTGCGCGAGGTGATGTCCGCCCCGGTGATCTGCGTCACGCCCGAGACGGGAATCGACGAGAGCATGGCCATGATGACCGATCGACGCATCCGCCATGCTCCGGTGGTCGAGAACGGGGCGCTCGTCGGAATGATCTCCATCGGCGACCTCGTCAAGTTCACGTCGAAGCGCCAGAGCTTCCAGATCCAGTACCTGACGGACTACATCAGCGCCAGGTAGGGGACGACCACCCCCGAGCGGAGCGTGACGTCGACGAAGCTCCCTCGCGGCCGTTAGGCCTAGCCCTCGATGGGCGTCAGCCGCTCGGTCGCGATCGTCTGTGCGGCAGCATGCGCGGCCGGATGCCCGGTGAGCACCTCGAGAAACGGCTCCTTGTCCAGGGCGTAGACGCGTCCGATCGAGAGGGAACGTACCGTGGCAGTGCGGACGACTGCCCGCAGAAGCGCGATCTCGCCGAACCCGTCGCCGCGGTCCAGCGTAGTCACGCGCGTCCCGTCCTTGACGACCTCGAACTGGCCTTCAGCGATCGCGTAGTAGCGGTCGCCGTCCTCGCCTTGGGTCACGATCGTCGTTCCCGCGGCCACCGACAACGGTTCCAGGTTCCGTGCCAGGCCCTCGATCTGAGGCGGCGGCAACGCCGAGAAGAGCCGCAAGGAGCGCAGCAGGCCGATCTCGACCACCGGGACGTGCGCCGAGGCGTCGAGGGCGAACAGTCGCCTGCCGCCGAGCAGTGCCAGCAGCGGCAACATGCCGCCGACTCCGGCAATCGCGAGCGTTGCCCCACCGAGGTTCACGAGCACCGGCGCGATGAGCGCGCCGACGGCTGTGCCGGCCATGATCAACGACTCGAGGATCCCGAAGACGCGCGCGAGCACGTCCGGCGGCGCGGTCCGTTGCAGCAGGGTGCGCCCGGCCACATCGAACAGGCTGCGGGCGGCGCCAGCGACTGCGAGCAGGAGCAGCGCCCCAGCTGCCTGTGACGAGAGGGTCATGACCGCGAACGTGACGGCCCACACGACGAGCGAGGCGACGACAGCGGGCATCAGGCGTGCCCGCCCCACGAGCGATGCCGTGACGGCGATGCCGAGAGCGCCACCGGCCCCGAAAGCGGCATTCAGGTAGCCGGCTCCTCCTTCGCCCATGCCCAGCGTCCCGATCGCGAGGACGACGAAGAGAACGTCGAGCATTCCGATCGCGATGTACTGAGAGCCGAGAAGACCAACGAGCAGGCGCGCAGCGGGCTCGCGTCGCAGCACGCGGAACCCTCCGAGAACCTCCGCCGCGGCGCTGCCTGTCGGGCCCTGAGCGGCGGCCGCCGGGCCGCGGACCGGCAAGACGAGTATCGCGCCGCACAGGACGAGGATCGCCATCAGCAGGAATACCCACCCAGGCCCGGCGACGGCGAGGAGCACGCCGGCGACTGCAGGAGCGACGAGGACGCTGAAACTCTCGATCCAGCCCGAGACGACGTTCGTTGCCGTCAGCTCCTCCGGCGCGCGAGCGAGCGCCGGAGTCAGCGCTGCGAGCGTGGGGCGGGTCACCGTCACCGCAGTTGCGGCCGCGGCCGCCGCGAGATAGGCGAGCCAGGCGGGACCGCCGAGGATGAGAACAGCTGCGGTCGCACCCATACCGAGCGCCTGGGCGAGGTAGCCGACCACGAGGACGGCCGCCGGCCGATGCCGGTCTGCGAGCATCGAGGCGAAAGGTGCGAACAGCGCCGCGGGCACGAGCTGGATGAGCGCGACGAGGCCGGCCATCGTCGCGCCGCCGCGCCCGTACGCATAGACGAGCATCGAGATCCAGACGGCCCACTCGGCGCCGTTGAAGAGGAAGAACGCGATTTCCTCGCGCCGCAGGTCGGGATTGCGAAACACGACCGCGACAACGCGGCCGATCTGGCGGATGTGTGCTTTCACCGACGGCGGCCCAAGCTGGCAGTCTAATCTCCCCCGTTCCGAGGAGCCACGTCGCTGCACCTGTGCGCGATACTTGCGGCAATGCGTGACGATCGCACGACCGACCTACTCGCACTCGCGCACGAGCTCGAGCGGCGCGACGCCGACGTAGCCGCACGGCTCGACGCAGTTGTCGCCATGCTGCGACGCGTCGATGCGCTCAGGCAGAGCGCCCGGCGGGTGAAGGCCGACGTCGAGGCGATCCCGGGGGAGATCGAGCAGGTCGAGCAAGGAGAACGCGACGCTCAGGCCCGCGACATGCAGGCGCGGCGCGAGCTGGCCGAGGCCGAGCGTCGTCTCGAGGAGGTCGGTCGCTCACGTCGGGCAGGAGAGGAAGCGAAGGCTGGTGCGGAGCGCGCGATGCGCCGCGCGGCGATCGGTGCCGCCGACGCTGCGGCCAGCGTGGCGCGGATGCGGAACAGGCTTGGAGAGCTCGCGGGGGACGCGATCGCGCTACGAGCGGAAGGTGAGGGGCTTGCGGTCGAGGCGCACGACGTCGCGCGTGCGGTCGCCGACGTACCTCGCCTGTCCGACTCCGGTCGAGCGGCTCCTGGGGCCTCGCTCGACGAGCTCGAGGAGTGGGGGGCAAGAGCGCATGCTGCGCTCTTCGTCGTCCGCGGCGGCCTCGAGAGCGAACGCGAGCGGATCGTGCTGGAGGCGAATGCGTTGGCCGCCGTAGCGCTCGGTGAGCCGGCGGGAGGCGCGAGCGTCGCGCTCGTCCGGCGCAGAATGGAACAGTCTCTGGTCGGCCCGTAGGGCGAGGAGCACTCTCGACCGACCGGCGGTCGTCCTGCGTGTGGGCAGGCGGCTGTAACGGAGGGCTCCGACGGCCCGGCGACTCTGGTAGCGCGTGCGCCCTCAGGGGAAGGAAGGGTCCCGTGGCCGGATGTCCAGCGCGCCGCCGTCTCGGCATTCCGAGGGTAGCCGGTAGTCCAGGCGCGCAATGCTCGCGTCGGAGAGGTCGCGGACCCGCTGATCGCGCATCAGCGCGCGCGCCGTGTCGACGCCGAGGCCGAGTCGTCGGCCGAGCGTGACGCCTTCCTGAAGCGCGAAGCACTCGGTTTCCGCCTCGCTGCGCACACCCCGGAGATGGGTTGCCTCGTGGGCGAGGACCGTGATTGCAAGTGCGGCTTCGTCCCGGGGGCCGAGACGGCGTTCGAAGGCGATCCGGTAGAGCGACCGGCAGACACGGGGCTCGATGTAGGCGAGCGACCGCGGGATGAACGCGACTCCCGCGGCGTCCGAGCCGACGCCCGTGAAGGCGTAGCCGTCGTCACAGCGCACCGTCACGGTGTGGCCTGCGATCCGGGAGGCTTCAGCTGAAAACCGCTGCTCGGCCCGCGCCCGTTCGGGCGCCGGCACCGACGGCCAGCCCGCCTCACGATCGACGCGGTAGGCAGTAGGCGAACAGTGCGAGGCCGACAACGAGCACCAGGACGAGTGGCAGTCGCAGGCTGCGCCGTCTCCGTGGCGCAGCGGGAACGAGAAGCGGCTCTCCGTCTTCGTCGACGGTCTCGATCCAGCCGAGGTCGGCATCGTCAGCCCCCGGGAGTCGTCGAGATGCCGGTCGCTCGCCGGCGCCGAGACGGCGTTCGCGGATGCCGCGAGCGACGAACTCGAGCTCCGTCGCAGCGAGGATCGCGAAGGGAAGCCAGAACGGGATCGCCGCCTGCAGACGGCTCGAGAGCAGCCAGAGCACGCACGAAGCCGAGCCCTCCGACCCGAGCCGCCGTCTGTGCGCGGTCCCGCGAGAGCCTGTTCACCCGGCCAGCGTAGAGGCAGCATAGGATCCCCGGCGTGATCGATCCGCTCGAGCGCTGGCGGGAGCTGGGCCTCGACGACAAGCCCGACTACGCAGGGTTGCTGACGTACTCTGCGCTTCCCTACACACAGGACCCGGCCGACCTCGAGGGGGTGGACGTCGCCATCGTCGGGGCGCCGATGGACGACCTCACGTCGGACCGGCCCGGGAGCACGCTTCGGCCCTCGCGCGATCCGCGCCGCGAGCTGCCCGCCGGGACCGCACCTCGAGGCGAGGGTCGATGCGATGGCGACGCTACGGGTGATCGACTTCGGCGACGCCCCCGTCGTCCCGTCGGATCCGGCCGGAAGCCATGCCGCGATCGAGCGGACCGTCGGCCAGGTGGTCGCGAGCAGGCGCGATCCCCATCGTCCTCGGCGGCGACCACTCGATCGCCGAGCCGGACGTCAAGGCCGTGGCCGCCGTCCACGGCCCGCTCGCACTCGTCCACTTCGACACGCACACGGACACCGGCGGCGAGGTCTTCGGCGTCGAGATCTCGCACGGGACTCCCATGTACCGGCTCGTGCGCGACGGCCATGTCGACGGGTCCCGCTACGTCCAGATCGGCCTGCGCGGCTACTGGCCCGGGGAGAAGGAGCTCGACTGGCAGGCGAGAGCACGGGATCACGAGCTTCTTCATGCACGACGTCCGCGATCGGGGGATCCGAGCGGTCGTGGAGGAGACGATCGCGATCGTCGGCGAGGCGCCGACGTTCCTGACCGTGGACGTCGACGTGCTCGATCCCGCGTTCGCGCCGGGGACCGGGACTCCGGAGCCGGGCGGAATGACGAGCGCCGATCTGCTCTGGGCGTGTCGCGAGCTCGCCACGCGCCTCCGCATCGTGGGGATGGACGTGGTGGAGGTGATCCCGACTGCGGTCGCCTCGGCCGATATCACATCACTCGTCGCCGAGCGGATCGTCCGCGAGGCGCTGACCGGAATCGGGGTCAGGTGTTCACATGCCGGGCACTGAGGTGATGGGTACGGTGCAGCGCCAGATCTCCTGGTGCGCCACCATCCTGTCCCGCGAGCAGGAATCGGCCTCGAGGTTGGGGAATCCGTTCAGGAGTCCCTGCTTGCACGCGTACCACGTGCTCTCCTCCTCGCCGTAGGGTGCGGTCGTCGCCGCGCACACACCGACGAACCCGGCACGCTGGAACCAGTGTTGTTCACGCGCCATACCCATGATCACGGCAATCGCGACGCCGACCAGGGCGATCTTCAGGAGAACCACGGCGGACTCGATTCGGCGGAGACAAGGGAGCGAGGGGTAGTGGGGTCTTGCAGGGATCTATCGGCACGCGGGGTCGCACGGTTGAGGTTCTTCCCTCGGCTGGGCGGCTCCCGCGATCCGTTACAGTCGCCGCGATGACCGCCGTGCGCATGGACGGGAAGGAGCTCGCCGCGAAGGTTCGAGCGCACGTTGCTCGTGACGTCGCGGAGCTCGGCCACGTCGGCCTGGCGACTCTGCTCGTCGGCGACGACCCTGCGTCACACGTCTACATCGCCGCGAAGCACAAGGCGGCGACCGAGGCGGGGATCGATGCCCGCGACGTGCGTCTCCCGGCGGACACGAGCGAGGACGATGTCCTCGCACTCGTCGACCGGCTGAACAACGACGACGACGTCGACGGGATCCTCGTCCAACTTCCGCTCCCCTCGCACATGAACGAGACGAAGGTGACGTATGCCGTCTCGCCAGCGAAGGACGTCGACGGGTTCCATCCGCTCAACGCCGGCAACCTCTACCTGGGTACACCGATCCATGTGCCCGCGACGCCGTCCGGGTGCATGGAGCTGCTGCGGGCGTACGACATCGACCCGTCGGGCAAGGAAGCCGTCGTGATCGGCCGCAGCGAGATCGTCGGCCGCCCGATGGCGATGCTGCTGATGCACGCGCACGCGACCGTCACCGTGTGCCATTCACGCACCGCCGATCTCGCCGCTCATGTTCGCCGCGCCGACATCGTCGTTGCCGCCGTCGGTCGCCCCGGCATCGTCACGGGCGCCATGGTAAAGCCCGGGGCCGCTTGTCTCGACGTCGGCCTGACGCGTACGGATGACGGGATTCGAGGCGACATCGACGCTTCCGTCGAGGATGTCGCGGGCTTCCTGACACCGATGCCCGGGGGCACCGGGCCGATGACGATCGCGATGCTCCTGCAGAGCGCGCTCAAGGCGGCGCGCTATCGCCGCGGGATGCTTGCTTTCCCCGGTTCTTGACGGTACCGTTCTGGCCGCTTCGTTCAGTCGTATGGCTTCATCGTGGGGCTGTACATGTTGTAGGAGGACGTTCGTTGTCAGAGATTGGCACCGTCAAGTGGTTTTCGAACGAGAAGGGCTTCGGGTTCATCGAGCGCGAAGGCGGAGAGGACGTATTCGTCCACTTCTCGGCAATCACGATGGACGGCTACAAGTCCCTCACCGAGGGGCAAAAGGTGGAGTTCGAGGTCGTCCAGGGGCCCAAGGGTGCCCAGGCGGCGAACGTCACGGCAGCCTAGGCTTTCCGGATTCGAGCTTCGTGCGGCGGGCCCCGGTAGGGGCCCGCCGGCTTTCTGCGCCTGGGTTCTGAGAGGATGGCGAACGGGATGGCGATCGACCGAGACACGGTGGTGCACGTCGCGCGCCTCGCGCGCCTCGATCTGCGTCCGGACGAGGTCGATCGCCTGACGACCGAGCTCGGTGCAATCCTGGACGCCGTTTCGAAGGTGGCGGAGCTCGACCTCGCCGGCGTGCCACCCACCTCGCACCCACTCGACCTCGTCAACGTGTGGGCGGACGACGAGCCTCGCCCGTCGCTGTCCCTCGACGAGGCGCTGGCGAACGCGCCTGTCCGCGAAGGAGACCTCTTCCGCGTGCCGCCCTCCCACGGGTCCGATGGGGAAGTCCCCACGTGATCGACACGCTCCGTCTCACCGCAGAGGAGGCGCTGGGCCTGATCGAGCGCCGAGAGATCTCCTCCGCCGAGCTCCATGCCGCGTATGTCGCTGCCGCGGCAGAGCGCAACGATGAGCTGCATGCATACCTTCGCCTCGTCGAGGACGCCGAGGGGTCCGGCGTGCCAATCGCCCTCAAGGACGTGATTTCGACAGCGGGTGTCGAGACGACCGCCGGTTCGAAGATCCTCGAGGGATACGTGCCGGTGTTCGACGCAACGGTCGCAGCAAGGTGCAAGGCCGCCGGAATGCCCGTGATCGGCAAGACCAATACCGACGAGTTCGCGATGGGCTCGTCGACGGAGAACTCGGCGTACGGCCCTTCTCGAAACCCGTGGGACCCGAGCCGCGTGCCCGGTGGTTCCGGTGGCGGCACGGCGGCTGCGGTCTCCGGTGGTCTCGCTCCCTGGGGGCTAGGTTCGGACACAGGTGGATCGATCAAGCAGCCGTCGGCGCTCTGCGGCAATGTCGGCCTGCGCCCGACCTACGGCACCGTCTCGCGGTTCGGCATCGTCGCGTTCGCTTCGAGCCTCGACCAGATCGGGCCGGTCGGAAAGACGGTTCGCGACGTTGCGTTGCTGTACTCGGTCATCGCCGGACCCGACGAGAACGATTCGACGACGGTCGAGCTTCCGGAGGCGATCGAGTTGCCGGCGGACGAGACACTCGACGGCCTCCGGATCGGGATCCCGAACGAGGTCTGGGATCTGCAGGGCATCGAGCCGGGTGTCCAGGCTTCGTTCGAGGCGGCAATCGAGACCGCCCGAGCGCTTGGTGCCGAGATCGGAGAATGCGACCTGCCGATCTCGTTCGACTACGGAATGGCGTGCTACTACCTCATCGCCCCGGCTGAGGCATCCTCGAACCTCGCACGGTACGACGGCGTTCGCTTCGGCCCGCGGGTCGATGCACCGACGTACCGCGAGATGGTCGAGCGAACGCGTGACGCGGGCTTCGGCGACGAGCCCAAGCGGCGCATCATGCTCGGGACATATGCACTGTCGGCGGGCTACTACGATGCGTATTACGGCCAGGCACAGCGAGTGCGCACGCTCCTCATCCGTGAGCATCGCGCGGCGCTCGAACGGTTCGACATCATCGCGACGCCGACCTCGCCGACGGTGGCATTTCCGATCGGGGACAAGGCATCGGACCCGCTTGCGATGTACGCCTGCGACGTGATGACGATCCCCTCGTGTCTCGCCGGGCTGCCCGGGCTCAGCATCCCATCGGGTCTCTCCGAGGGTCTGCCGGTGGGTCTGCAGCTAATCGGTCGCCAGTTCGGCGAGAACACGCTCTTTCGCACCGGTCATGCGCTCGAGCAGGCGGTGGGTTTCGACGGCGTTCCGGAGAGGCTCCGATGACCTGGGAGACCGTCGTCGGGCTCGAGATCCACGTGCAGCTGAAGACGCGGACGAAGATGTTCTGCCGTTGCGCCGCGGGCTACGGAGCGGGCGAGAACACCCAAACGTGCCCCGTGTGCCTCGGGTTCCCGGGCGCGCTGCCGGTGATCAACCGGACGGCAGTCGAATGGACCGTAAAACTCGGGCTTGCCCTGGGCTGCGAGATCGCGCCGCACGCCGTGTTCGCGCGCAAGAACTACTTCTACCCAGACCTTCCGAAGGGCTATCAGATTTCGCAGTACGATATGCCTTCTTGCGAAAATGGCAAGATGCTAGTACCGATGGCGGAAGGGCAACTCGACGTGGGGATCGTGCGAGCCCACCTGGAGGAAGACGCGGCGAAGACCGTCCACATGGGTGGACATTCGGGTCGCATCGGCGGCGCCGAGTACTCGCTCGTCGACTACAACCGTGGCGGAACGCCCCTGCTCGAGATCGTGACCGCACCGGACATCCGCTCGTCCGAGGAGGCGAAGCGCTTCCTCCAGCTTCTGCGGCAGACGGTCGTCGAGCTCGGTATCTCGGATGCCGAGATGGAGAAGGGCACGCTGCGGGTCGACGCGAACGTCTCCGTCCGGCCTCAGGGATCCGACGAGCTCCGCACCCGATGCGAGATCAAGAACATGAACTCGTTCAACCACATCGCTCGCGGCATCGACGCCGAGGTGGCACGCCAGATCGCTGTCTGGGAGTCGGGCGACGAGCTCCAGCAGGAGACGTTCGACTTCGACGCGGGCTCGGGGGCGCTTACTCCGCGGCGCTCGAAAGAGGAGGCAGACGACTACCGCTACTTCCCGGAGCCCGATCTCGTACCCGTGGAGCCGCCGGCTGAGCTCGTGGCACGGCTTAGCGGCGAGCTTTCGGAGCTTCCGGCCCAGCGCATCGCCCGACTCGGACAGGAGCTCGACCTCGAGCGTGCGCTCGTCCTCGTGACGGGAGGCCTGGACGGCCTGTACGAGGCGACGGTCGCTGCCGGAGCCGACCGTGTTGCCGCTGCGAATGTCATAGCGAACAACCTCGTCGGCGCAGGCGTCGAGCCGTCCACCGTGCGCGCCTCCGAACTGGCGCAGCTCGTTGCGTCGCGCGACCGGATTCCGCGCCAGGTGTTCGACGAAGCGATCTCGAAGGTCGGCGACGCAGGATTCGCCGCAGGCCCATACCTCGCGCAGGAGGCCGTTTCCGACGTCTCCGAGCTGGGTCCCGTGATCGACGCACTCATAGCCGCGAACCCGGATCAGGTGGCTGCTTTCAGAAACGGAAAGGAAGGACTGCTCGGCTTCTTCGTCGGCCAGGTGATGAAGGAGACCGGCGGGACGGCGAATCCGAGGGTCGTCAGCGACCTCGTACGCGAGAAGCTGGTCGGCTGAGGGCCTGCGTCCGGGCGTGTGAGTGGGCGCTCCGGCAGCGTTGCGATTCGTCGAGCGGGAAGAAAACGCACCCGTCAGCTCCAGCGGCTGGCATGATCAGCGAGTGCGCCGAACACTGACCTGGCTCGTGACGTTGCCGTTCGCAGCGGCGAGCGTCCTCATGGGGCACGCGATCGCGTACCGGGTCGTCGGCATGCCGACCGACGATCTGCACGGCTACCTCGCGCATGCCCCGCAGATCGTGCTCGTCCTCGCGACGGTCGCGATTCTCGGCCTTGCCGTCGACTCCCGCGCGCGCCGCCGCTCCTCGATCCCGCTGGCCTCGGCCGCGGTTCTCGCTTTCGTGGCGCAGGAGCATCTCGAGCGGCTGGTCCACTCCGGGCAGCTCCCCTTCCTGCTGACAAGCCCTGTCCTGTGGCTCGGGATTGCCTTGCAGATCCCGTTCGCGGCGGTCGTCTGGGTCGTGGTGCGCGGGCTCGCCGAGGACATCGCCGCGCCCGTCCGCCGCACCGTCCCCCGAGTTGCCAGTTTTGCATCGCCCACGATCCCGCACGGCCGGCAGCCGATTACCTGTGCTTCCAGAATCGCCCGTCCGGCTCGCGGGCCGCCCGTCTGCGCCTGATCTCGTGCCCTCCGCCCACGGCATGCCGTGGCGCGGTACCACCGATTCAGGAGAATTCATGCGCAAGGCACTCGTCATTGTTGCGGTCGCCCTCGTCGCGGTCGCCGTCCCCGCGGGCGCCGCCGCGAACGCGGCCGCGGTCAAGCCCGTCATCGTCTCGATCAACGTCGTCGACGGCCGGCCCGTCGGCGGCATCAAACGGCCCTCCGTGAAGAAGGGCCGAACCGTCCGCATCGTCGTTCGCACGAACGTCGGCACCGAGGTGCATCTGCACGGCTACGACATCGAGAAAAAGCCGCGGAAAGGTGTGCCGACGGTGATCCAGTTCGTCGCCAAGGTCCCGGGCCGATTCGAACTCGAGCTGCACCATCCGGACTCCTTGCTCGCCCAGCTGACGGTACGGCCCTGATCGTCGATCTACTGCCACGTGTTCTCGCCCACGGAATCGGGGGGGTCCAGGACCTCCCCGTCCCCACGTGGTTGTTCTACTGGGGCGGCGCCGCCGTGCTCGTCGTGTCGTTCATCGCTCTGGGGGCGCTCTGGAAGACGCCGCAACTGGCCCGGCGGTCGGTCGGCCGACCGTTCGGCGACGTTTTCAGCAGCGTCGTCCTGGGACCGGTGCGGATCGTCGTCCAGGTGTTCTCCGTCGTCCTCTTCGGCGTCGTTCTCGCCGCCGCGCTCGTCGGCACGACCGATCCGTTCGCGAACCTCGCACCCACATGGGTCTACGTCGTCTTCTGGCTGGGTCTGCCGTTGCTTTCTCTCCTCTTCGGAAACGTGTGGCGGGCACTCAGTCCCTGGCGTGCGATCGCGGACGCCTTCGTCTGGGTATGGGAGGGGTTGGGACGCGAGGCGCGACCGCTCGCGGCCTACCCGGAGCGTTTCGGTCGCTATCCGGGTGCGGTGGCGCTCTTTGCCTTCGTCGCGCTCGAGCTGTGCTATTCGAACCCCTCGAATCCTCGGGCACTCGCCTTTGCGATCGCCCTGTACTCCTACGTGGCGCTCTTCGGGATGCTCGCCTTCGGGCGCGATACGTGGACGGCGCGAGGCGAGGGCTTCGCGATCCTGTTCGGGTACATCGCGCGAATCGCGCCGCTCGTCTCGAGGGAACGGCTGATCCGGTTGCGGCTGCCGCTCACCGGGCTTGCGGGCGCGGAGCCCATTCCGGGATCCGTCCTATTCATCGCGGTTGCACTCGGCTCTGTGGGCTTCGACGGCTACGGCCGCACGACCGCCTGGCAGAACCTCGTCGCCCGCGTCGAGGGTCCGTACATCCTCAACAGTCCCGGAACGGGCGAGCTTCTCGTCACGGGGCTGAACCTGCTCGGCCTCGTGACGGCGATCACGATTGTCCTCGTCGCGTTCCTCACGGCGTGTGCCGTTGCCCGTTCCATGGTCGAGGCGCCGCGGCCGCTGGCGCCCGAATTCGCCCTCTCCCTCGTCCCGATCGCCCTCGTGTATGCCGTGGCTCACTACTTCTCGCTGTTCGTGATCCAGGGGCAGTACGTCGTCCCTCTCCTCTCCGACCCGTTCGGCAAGGGATGGGACATCTTCGGATCGGCGGATGTGCGACCGAACATCGCCGTCCTGGGGGCGAACACGATCTGGTACGTCCAGGCCAGCTCGCTCGTGCTCGGCCACGTGGCCGGACTCGTCGTCGCCCACGACCGGGCGGTCGCCATCTTCAAGGAGCGGGAGGATGCGCTCCGCAGCCAGTATGCGATCCTGGCGCTCATGGTCGTCTACACGGTCGGCGGCCTCTGGCTGCTGTCACGGACCTGAACGTGCTCGCGCACGGCGGTACCCCGGGGCTGATCTGGCCGAGATCGCGATCGGGCTGCTCGTCGCCGCCGTGCTCGCGTTGGTCTGGTTCAGGGAGCGGCGCCGGCGGGTCCGGGGCGAGCGTCCCGCTGAGGCTCCGATGCGCGACTAGGAAGGACAAAGCCGCCGTACAAGAGCAGGGCGGCTGCAGCCGAGAACACGGCCGAGTCGGCCTCGCCGAGACCGACAAGCGCGCTCCCGATCGCGGCGACGAGGAGGCCCGCAAGGATGAGCGCGTTTCCGACCGGACGCCGTCGCAGGCCCATCAGCGCCACCCCGACGGCCGTGAGTGTGCCGAGCGAGTTCGCCGCGATTGCCAGCACCCGGGCCGGAAAGAGAGCGAGGTGTGCCTGTGCCTCGGGAATCGAGCTCCCGCTGACGGGCGCAGTCAGCGGTACCGCCACGGCGACTCCCACCGCGATTCCGACGTAGACGAGCGTCAGCGGCCCGACCCAACGGACTCCGGCGCGGAGCAAGGAGCCCGCTCCGAGAAGCGCGGCCGCGAGCAGGGCGCCGAAGAGGTAGTAGACGCGGAATGCAGGGTTGCTCCAGTCAGCCGCCGCGCCCCAGGCGAGCGCGCCCGACCCGACGGCAAACGAGCCGAGCGCAGCTGCCCACGCCAGGAGCCCAGGTGCGGGCCGGTCGCGATACCGCCGCACCAGGTCGGCGCTCAGGCGGAGCGAGACGAGCGTGGCGACGAAGGCGAGGAGCGCTTCCACACAGCAGAGCGTAGTACGCTCCGGCGCATTGTCGCGGGTCGCCAGGTTCAGCCTCACGCCACGCCGCAGCATCGCGTCGCCCGTCAACGGCTACCAGTCCCAGATCCCACGTTCGCAGCTACCGGCGAGTGCTTCATTCCGGATAGCTACGCTCGGGGCGATGCCGCAGAAGCGCTATCTCCTCACGCCGGGCCCGACGCCGGTGCCGCCGGAGGTGCTCGCGGCGCTGGCCGAGCCCGTCATCCATCACCGCTCCCCCGACTTCAAGGGGGTCTTCTCCGAGACCCGCAAGCGTCTTCGCCAGGTTTTCCGCACAGAAAACGAGGTGCTCGTGTTCACTGCCTCGGGGACCGGTGCCTTCGAGTCCGCCGTGGCGAACCTCCTCTCGCCGGGAGAGAAGGTGCTCGCCGTTTCGCACGGGAATTTCGGCACGCGCTGGCAGGAGATGGCGGCTGCGTTCGGCTGCGACGTCTTTCCCCTGACGTACGACTGGGGCAAGGCGCCCCTGGCCGACGACGTCTCGCAGGCATTGGCCGAAAGCGGTGCCAAGGTCGTGCTACTCGTGCACTCGGAGACCTCGACGGGCGTCGTTTCGGACATTCGCTCCCTCGTCGCTGCTTGTAACGACGCCGGCGCAATCTCGGTCGTCGACGCGATTTCGAGCCTCGGTGCCGTCCCGGTCGAAACCGACGCATGGGGGATCGACGTCGTCGATCACCGGTTCGCAGAAGGCCTTGATGACGCCGCCCGGCCTCGCGTTCGCGTCCGTCTCGGAGCGAGCCTGGGCCAAGGTCGAGCGGGCCACTCTGCCCCGGTTCTACTGGGATTGGGCGCGGACTCGGTCGAGTCAGGAGAAGGACAGCACCGCGTTCACGCCCGGCGACCTCGACGATAGTGGCGTTGAACACCTCGCTGGAGCTGGTGCTCGCTGAAGGACTCGAAAACGTCTTTGCCCGTCACGTCGCACTCGGCCGCGCCTGCCGTGCGGGCGCCAAGGCAATGGGTCTCGAACTGTACTCGCCTGATGACGACAGCGCCGCGGTGCTAACAGGAATCTTGACGCCACCGGGAATCGACGCCGTCGAGTTGCGGCTTGCGTTGCGCGATCGTTACGGCATCACGGTTGCGGGCGGGCACGGCGACGTGATCGACCGGTTGTTCCGCATCGGCCATATCGGCTACGTCGACGTGTTCGACATCACGACTGCGCTCGGAGCGATCGAGCTTCAGCTCGTGGAGATGGGGGCAACGGTCGAACGGGGCGCGGCCGGGGCCGCTGCTCTCGCAGCATACGAGACGGCCGTCTGACGATGCGGGTCCTCGTGCGCGAGCAAATCGCCGATGCCGGAGTCGACTTGCTCCGGTCGAAGTTCGACGTCGACGAGGACCAGGTGACGCCGCTCGAGGAGATCATCGACCGGTACGACGCGATCGTGATTCGCTCGGCGACGAGGTTCACGGCCGACCTGATCGATCTCGCCACGAACCTCAAGATGATCGGGCGCGCCGGGGTCGGCGTCGACAACGTCGACGTCGAGGCTGCCACCCGCCGCGGCATCGTCGTTGCGAACGCGCCCGAGTCGACGGTCGTCTCGGCCGCCGAGCAGACGGTCGGCCTGATGGTGGCACTCGCGCGCAACATCCCGCAGGCGCACGCGGCGCTCAAGCAGGGTCGTTGGGAGCGGGCCAGGTGGGGTGGAGTCGAGCTCGAGGGCAAGACCCTCGGGGTGCTCGGTTTCGGCCGGATCGGCCAGCAGGTTGCCCGCCGAGCCATCGGCCTCGGCATGCAAGTCGTCGCCTACGACCCGTTCGTCGCGGACGAGCGCTTCCGGGAGCTCGGTGTCGAGCACGCGCTCTCCGAGGACGAGGTCCTCGGCGGCGCCGACTTCCTCACCCTGCACTCGCCCCTGACCGACGAGACCAGGGGGATGATCAATCGCGACACGATCGCGAAGATGAAGGACGGCGCGCGGATCATCAACGCCGCCCGCGGAGGGCTGATCGACGAGGAGGCTCTGGCGGAGGCGCTCACGTCCGGCAAGCTCGCAGGTGCCGCTCTCGACGTCTTCTCCGCCGAGCCGTACGACGGGCCGCTGCTCGGGCTCGACGACGTCGTCGTGACGCCGCACCTCGCCGCCTCGACCGATGAGGCGCAGGACCGCGCGGGCGTGATCATCGCGGAACAGGTCGTAGCCGCGCTCGAGGGAGGGCTCGTGTCGAATGCCGTCAACATCCCGGTCGTCGACAAGGCCGACCTCGAGGTGCTCGGTCCGTTCATCCCGCTTGCCGCCAAGCTCGGCCGGCTCGCGGTCGAGCTTGGCCGGCGGGCGCCCACGCCGGATCGTCGTCGCGGCGCATGGCCCACTCTCCGACTACGACACGCGCCTGCTCACGGTCGCAGCCCTGAACGGGATCTTCCAGGGGCGGGTCGACCAGACCGTGAATTACGTCAATGCGTCGCTGCTGGCGGCGGAGCGTGGGATCACGGTGTCGGAAGAGCGGCTGCGGGCCTCGCGTCACTACATGAACGTCGTCGAGGTCCGGGTCACGCCCGAGGGCGGGGACGAGGTCGAGGTCTCGGGTACGACGATCGGGCCCGAGCCGCGACTCTTTCTCGCGAGCGCGCACGGGTTCGGGATCGACATCGAGTTCGCGTCGGACATGGTGTTCTTCCGTTACGACGACATCCCGGGCGTGATCGGAAGAGTCGGCACGTTGTTCGGCGCCAACGGAGCCAACATCGCGAACATGGCCGTGTCGCGGACCCGTGACGGCCAACAGGCACTGATGGCGTTGTCGGTCGACGAGCCACCCTCGGATGCACTCATCGAGGAGATGCACAACGTCGGGTTCGGCGATGCGATCTTCATCGAGCTCGGCTGACACCGGCCGTTCACGATGACCGGTAGAGGTACCGGCTGGGTCGTGGCGCAGTTCGTCCTGATCGCTGCGATCGTTGCCGTCGGCTTTGCGCCGCCCGACTGGCCCGCCGGGTGGCACACGATCGCTTGCGATCGTCGGCACCGTTCTCGCCGTCGTCGGTGCCGCTTTCGCGGTCTGGGCGGGCCGGGCGCTCGGCCGCTCCTTGACGCCGTTTCCGAAGCCGGTCGAGGCAGGGCTCGTGACAAGCGGGCCGTTCGCGATCGTGCGGCATCCGATCTACGCAGGCGGTCTCGCGATGTTCTGCGGGTACTCGCTCTTCACGAGTATCTCCGCGCTGGCGCTCACAGTCGCTCTCGCTTTCTTGTGGGCAGGGAAGGTTCGCCTCGAGGAGCAACTGCTCGCGGGCGTCTACGGCGACTATTCCGCGTACCGGGAGCGCGTGCGCCGGCGCCTGATTCCGTTCGTCTACTAGAGGGTCGCGCCGTAGGCTCGGCCCTACAATCGATCGATGGCCTGGCCCGAACCCGTCGAGCGCGTCGCCGTCTTCCTCCGTGCCGCCGCCGCCGAGTCTCGGCTGGAGGAGTTCGCCACCGACACGCCCACGGCGCAGGCTGCGGCCGAGGCGATCGGTTGCGCCCTCGACCAGATCGTCAAGTCGCTCGTGTTCGTCTGCGGTGATCGAACGGTGCTGGCGCTCGTCCCCGGGAACCGCCGGGCCGACCCGAAGAAGATCGCGTTCGCTGCCGGCGCGGTCGAGGCGCGCGTTGCGCGGCCGCCCGAAGTCGTCGTCGCGACGGGGTTCGCCCCGGGCGGGGTCGCCCCGTTCCCGCCTCCTGCCGGCATGCCCATCCTCGTCGAGCGCACGATCCTCTCGAGCGCGGTCGTCTGGGTCGGGGCGGGCTCCGAACGCCACATGGCGATGGTTTCGCCACCCGAGCTCGTGCGCTTGACGCGCGGTACTACCGTGGACATCGTCCAGGAATCCGCATAATCAGGCGAGACCACGAATACGGAGGACCCTGATGGAGGAGACCGACAAGATCTGGATGAACGGCGAGCTCGTCGACTGGGCCGACGCGAAGGTACACGTCGGCGTCCACGGGCTCCACTACGGCTCCGGCGTGTTCGAGGGCATCCGCTGCTACGAGACGCCCAAGGGACCGGCGGTCTTCCGACTCGCCGACCACATGCAGCGCCTGCACGATTCGGCCCGGCTGCTGTACATGGACATCCCGTTTTCGGTCGAGGAGCTTCGCGAGGCGACCCACGACCTCGTGCGCGCGAACGGACTGCCGGCCTGCTACATCCGCCCGATCGCCTTCTACGGCTACGGTCAGCTCGGCGTCTCGACGCAGGGCAACCCTGTCGAGACGGTGATCATGAGCTGGCCGTGGGGTGCCTACCTCGGCGAGGACGCTCTCGAGAACGGCATCACGGCCTGCATCTCGTCCTGGAAGCGCGTGGGTGCCAACACGATCCCGCATGCCTCGAAGGCGAGCGGCGTCTATCTGAACTCGATGCTGGCGACGACCGAAGCCCGTCGCGCCGGGTACGACGAGGGCATCCTGTTGACCGACGACGGCTTCGTCGCCGACGGCCCCGGTGAGAACATCTTCGTCGTCAAGAACGGCGTCATTCGGACACCACCTCTCTCGACCTCGATCCTGCCCGGACTGACACGCGATGCGGTGATCACGATCGCCCAGGATCTCGGCTATGTCGTCGAGGAGACTTCGCTGATCCGCTCCGACCTCTATCTCGCGGACGAGTTCTTCATGACCGGCACGGCGGCCGAGGTGACGCCGGTGCGTGCGGTCGACGATCAGGAGCTCGGCGTCGGCCCGGTCACCCGGGAGATCCAGGCGAGCTATCTCGACACCGTCAACGGCCGGAGCGACCGCTGGTCGCACTGGCTCGACGTCGTCGACGTCGTGCCAGCCGAGGCGTGAGCGTCGCTCCACGCCAGATCGGGCTCTCGGCTCCCTGGCTCGACGAGAGGGAGGAGGAGCTCGTCGTCGAGGTGCTGCGGTCGGGTCGGCTGTCGCTCGGACCGTGGATCGACCGGTTCGAGGAGGAGTTCGCCGCCGCCGTCGGTGCGCCGTACGCGGCCGCCGTCTCGAGCGGCACGGGCGGCCTGCACCTGCTGTGCGTCGCAGCCGGGATCGCGCCGGGCGACGAGGTGATCACATCTCCGTATTCGTTCGTCGCATCGGCGAACTGCGCGGTCTACGAGGGCGCCGTCCCCGTCTTCGCGGACATCGACCCACGCACACTCAACCTCGACCCGGCTGCGGTCGAGGCGGTGATCACGCCGCGTACGAAGGCGATCGTCGCCGTCGACATCTTCGGCTATCCGAGCGAACTGGACGAATTGCAAGCAATCGCGGAGCAGCACGGGCTTGCGTTGATCGACGACTCCTGCGAGGCGCTCGGGGCGCGGTACAAGCAGCGCCCGCTCGGAGCGCAGGGCCAGAACGCCGTCTGGGCGTTCTACCCGAACAAGCAGATCACGACCGGGGAGGGCGGCGTCGTGACGACCTGGTCGGAGGAGACGTGGAAGCTGCTCAAGAGCCTGCGGAACCAGGGCCGCGCCGACGGCGGCGGCTGGCTCGACCATGCGCGGCTCGGGTTCAACTACCGAATCGACGACATTCGGGCCGCGATCGGGATCGGCCAGCTCGAGAAGCTCGACCGGATCCTGGCCGGTCGCGCCGAGGTCGCAGGTCGCTACGGCAGTCTGCTCGCCGACATCGACGGACTCGGCCTCCCGTGTCCCGGACGACGCCGACCACGAGCGGTCGTGGTTCGTCTACGTCGTCGAGCTTCCGGAGGGAACCGACCGCGAATCGGTGATCGGAGCGCTCGAAGAGCGCGGCATCGGCACGGCACGCTACCTGCCGTGCATCCACCTGCAGAGCTACATGCGTGAGCGCTACGGCTTTCGCGAGGGCCTGTGCCCGATCGCGGAGGGGAAGAGTCAGAGGACGCTGGCCCTACCTTTCCACGCGCGACTCGGCGAGGACGACCAGGCAGCTGTCGCCGCGACCCTTCGGCACGTGCTCGGCTGAGGGCTAGTCCCAGGCCGATCCCACGGCCATACTGTGGCGACGATGAGTACCACGTCGCGCATGGTGTTTCTCGGCTTCGGCAAGTACGTACGGGCCGACCGGATCTACGCGCTCGAGCCGATCGTCGGCGACGAGCGCGGCAACGGGCGCCGCACGCTCGTCTGGGTCGAGGGCATGGCGGCTGCGATGGTCGCGTCGCGCACCCAGGAGACGATTCTGGAGGAGATGGGCGCCGAGCCTGCCGGCTCGCAGGCGAAGCCGCCGCGTCGGCGACGACCGGAGCACCCGAAGCTGTTTCCCGATGGAACTGACCCCGACGGCGATTGACCTCGCAGGAGCTGCTCGCGGGGAGCGTCCACGAGGTCGCGCGTGGTCTTCTCGGCTGGACGTTCCTGCGCGACGGGATCGGCGGCCGCATCGTCGAAGTCGAGGCTTACGCTCCCGACGACGCAGCAAGTCATGCGTTCCGGGGCCGCACCGAGCGCAACGGCTCGATGTTCGGCGGCCCGGGGACGCTCTACGTCTACCGCTCGTACGGGATCCACTGGTGTGTGAACGTCGTCGTCGAGCTGGAAGGGACGGCAGCGGCGGTGCTTCTCCGCGCGCTCGAGCCCACGCACGGGCTCAGTCGAGATGCGCGTCCGCCGTGGTACGGCCGACCTGCGCTCCCTGTGCGCGGGCCCCGGCCGGCTCACGCAGGCGCTTGGGATCAGCGGAGCCGATGACGGCGCCTCGGTTTTCGAGCCGCCCTTCACGCTCGAGTCGCCCGAGGCCGTCGCCGACTTCATCGCAACGCCGCGCGTCGGCCTAACCAAGGCAACGGAGCTGCCCTGGCGCTACGTCGTCAGAGGGACGAGGTGGGCGTCGCGATGAATGGCTCAGCGACCGACGATCAAGGCAACGTGGAGACCGCGCCCGGCCGCCACCCCCGGCTCCGGCCTCTGCTCCAGCACCGAACCTGCCGGTCCCTTGTCGTACTCGATCGTCGTCTTTGCCTTGAGCGATCGAAGGCGTGACCTGGCGACTGCGACACTCGACCCGACGAGGTTCGGCAGCAGGCCGAACCGCGGGTCGGGCCGTGTGACGTAGAGCCGTACCTTGCCGTTCGCCGACAGGAAACCGTTCCGCGGCTCCTGCTTGATGACGTATCCCGGTCGCTTGCCTGGTTTCGCGGGAACGCCGATCAACTCGCTGCCGAGCGGCTGCCGGGCGAGGACCTCGTTCGCCACGTCGACCGTTCTACCGATCACGAGTGGCACCGTCACCTCGTTCGCATAGCACTCCGCCTCGGTGGTCGGACCGCGGCCCGCGAAGTAGGTCACAACCCGTGTGCCCGGGCAGTAGCCGTTGTCGAGCTTGAACGAGCCTCCACGCCAGACGATTCGCTTCTCCTCCGCCGGAAGGTACGGCGTCCCGCTGAATTGCTCGGGGACGGTCTTGAGTTGCTCGGCAGCGGCCGTCATGAATGCCTTCCAGATCAGCGCCGGCAGCGTGCCACCTGCGACCGGCTTGCCACCGAATTCAGTCAGCATCGGCTTCAGCTTGTCGGGGTAACCGACCCAGACCGCGACGGCGAGTTGCGGGGTATAGCCGACGAACCACGCGTCGCCATAGTTGTCCGTCGTACCCGTCTTACCGGCGGCAGGCCGATCCGGCAGCGCCGCTCGCTTGCCGGTGCCTTGGGTGACGACGCGTTGCAGGATCGACGTGAGCAAGTCGGCTTCCCCGGTCGTCATCGTCGGTCTGGCCACGGGTCGGTTCTCCGCGACGCGTCCGGTGCGAACGAACTCGACTCGCTCGACGACCCTCGGTCGATCTTTCGTCAATGACCCGTCGATCCGGACTCCGCGGTTCGCGAAGGTCGCGTAGGCGCGCGTCATGTCCAGCGGGTTGACCGCGACGGCACCGAGTCCGATGGAGAAGTACGGATCGAGTTCGCTGCGAATCCCAAGCGCGTGAGCGGTCTGGACGATCGCGTGCGGACCGACGAGCTTCGTCAACTGGGCATAGACGGAGTTGTCGGACGAGACCATCGCGCGCGCCAGGTCGACGCGGCCGAGATAGTCACCTTCGTAGTTCGTGACGCGCCAGATCCGGTCGCCCGCGTCGATCTCGACGGGCTTGGAGTCGAAGGTCGTGAGCGGCGAGATTCCGCGTCGCAGAGCCGAGGCGAGCACGATCGGCTTGAACGACGAGCCGGGCTGGCGCTCCGCCTGCGTGGCGAGGTTGAACTGGCTCTCGCGGAAGTTCGAGCCACCGACCATGGCTCGCACCGCACCGGTGCGAGGATCGATTGCGACGAGCGCGGCCGAGGGGCCGCCGGGCGTCTTCAGGACGTTCTCGATCGCCCGGTGCGCCGTCTCCTGCAACCCGAGATCGATCGTGCTCGTCACCTTGAGGCCTCCGCCGAAGACCCGGCCGGCACCGTAGGTCGCGATCAGCTGGTCCTTGACATAGTTGACGAAGTACTGCCCGGGGCCCTGTGTGCCCGGGAGGCGAACGTCTTTCGCCCTCGGTACTGGAGCACGCGATGCGTTGTGAAGCTGGCGGGCCGTGATCTTGCCCTGGTCGAACATCGTCTGCAGCACGTAGCGGCGCCTCTGCTTCGACGCCCGCGGATGCTGGGTCGGGTCGTAGAGCGAGGGGTCAGCCGGCAGGCCCGCGAGAAGTGCGGACTCGGTGAGCGTCAGGCGCCGGGCACCCTTGCCGAAATACGTGCGGGCTGCCTGCTGGATCCCGTAGGCGCCGTTGCCGAAGTAGATCGTGTTGAGGTAGGCGAGCAGGATCCGATCCTTCGTCCAACGTTGCTCGAGTTGCCACGCGAGCGCCGCCTCACGGACTTTGCGGGCGATCGTCCGCTCGTTGCGGACGTACGCGTTCTTGACGAACTGCTGCGTGATCGTGGAGCCACCTTCGACGACTCCCTTTGAGCGGATGTCCTCCCAGAGGGCGCGCACGATGCCACGCGTGTCGACGCCGTTGTGCTCGTAGAAGCGGCGGTCCTCGACCGAGACGATTGCCTGACGCATGATCGGGGATACATCGCCGATGTTCTTGAGCAGGACGCGGCTCTCGTCCCCGCGAAGGACCGCGAGCACCGAGCGGCCGTTCGACGCATAGATGACGCCGTCGAGTTGTGGCTTTTGTGTCGCTGGGTCGAGAAGAGGGATCTCGCTCGCAACGGCGCGAACCAGACCGAATGAAAACGCCATCCCCGCGAGCAGCACCAGTACCGTGAGCACGGCAAGGAGGCGCAGCCTACGAATCCGACCCCGCTTCCGCGGCGTCTTCGTGCCTCGTCGAAGCCGCAAGACGAGAATTCTAGCTCGCGCGCCCCGTTTCGACCCCTGGCGTCACGATCCTTGTGTTGAATCAACACAAAGACAACACCGTTGCGAGGCAGCCGTCGCGTGCCGTCGATCGAACGGGGGCTCGTCCCTCGCGGGCACCAAGGTCACCGAGCGTGAGACGTCCCCCTGTCGGGGCCGCGGCTAGGACGATGGAGAAACGACGGCGAGGATGTCGTCGCCGTACCGCTCGATCTTCGTCGGCCCGAAGCCTTTCACCGCCGCGAGCTCGCTGCAGGTTCACAGGTCGCGTCGCGGCGAGGTCACGCAGCGTTGCGTCGTGGAGCACGACGTAGGCAGGCACCCCGTCCTCGCGCGAGCGTTCGAGTCGCCACGAGCGCAGTCGTCCGACGACCGACTCGTCCACCGGGCCGGCGCTCTTTCGGCCGAAGCGACGGCAGCGCCACGCCGGGAACGGCGTGGAGCACACGGTAGCCGTCGTCGGTCTCCACCTCGACGATTGCGCCCGCTGCCTCGAGTGCCTTGAGCCACCGCTTCACCTCAGCGTCGGAGGCGGCCTCGAGGATCCCGAACGCGAGCGACGCGCGCGCAGACGGCGGTGCCGACACGGAACCCCGCAACATGGCGACGAGCGAGCGGCGTCCGAGCGGCCACGTGAGACGTTCCACGGCTGCCACGATCGACCCCGCCACGTCCGCGGGGAGTGGCGTCGCCACACGGGCTGAGGAACGGCCGCGTTGGGGGTCGCAGACGTCGCAGGCGCCGCATGGGACGGCGAGCGTCTCGCCGAAATGCTCGGCGACCTGCGCGTGGCGGCAGCGATGGCTTTCGGCGAAACGGACGATACGCTCGGCGCGTGCTCTGGCCTCCTGCGCGTAGCGCGCGAGGAGGTCGTCGACGACGGTTCCGGCGCCAGGATCGAGGGTCAGGAGCTCGATCCGCATGGCGCGTCCTGCGTCGTAGCCGCGACGGACGATTCCTGCCTGCTCGAGCATTCCGACGAGCACGCGGGGATCGTGGTCGCCTGCCGGGATCTGCGCGGGATCGACCGTGCCGCCGAGCTCGCGCACGGCTCGGTAGACGCGGCGAAGGTCGTCGGCGCCCGGAATATCGCTCACGGCGAACCGCCTGACGGCTGTAGCGTCGGATGGGCTCGCGAGCAACAGCGTCGCGCTCGGCGCGCCGTCCCTGCCGCCGCGCCCCACCATCTGGACGTAGCTCTCGAGCGAGTCCGGGTAGTTGAACAGGCAGACGAGGCGGACGTCGGGCTTGTCGATGCCCATGCCGAACGCCGTCGTCGCGACGACGCCGCGGATTCTGCCCGCGACGAAGTCCTCCTGCACTCGCGAGCGCTCCTCGGCCTCGAGGCCTGCGTGGTAGTGCTCCATTCGGAGCCCGTGACCGCGCAGCGTCCGCGCGACACGCTCGCAGGAGTCGCGGGAGCGGGCGTACACGATCGCACTGCCGTCGCCGACGGCGCCCAGCCGCTCGACGAGGATGCGCAGGCGATCCTCGTTGCCCGAGACCTCCTCGACGTCGTACCGGAGATTGGGCCGCACGACGCTCGTCCGGACGACAGCGAGGTCGCGGCCGAGCGCCGCCGCGATCTCGGTGGCCGCCGCGGGGGTTGCGGTCGCCGTCATCCCGAGCACGGCCGGGTCGCCCAGAGCGTCGAGCGCGCGCCGGATGAAGAGGTAGTCGGGCCGGAAGTCGTGGCCCCACATGCTGACGCAGTGGACCTCGTCGATGACGACGAGGCCGACCCCGATCGTGCGGAGGGTCTCGACGAACGAGGCGTTCCGAAGCCGTTCCGGCGCGGCGTAGAGAAGTCGTGTGCGTCCGGCGGCGACATCCTGGATGCGGCTCGCCGTCTCGTCGGAATCGAGCGACGAGTTGACGAACGTCGCCGTGGCCGCGATCTCGGCCGGCAGCTTGTCGACCTGGTCCTTCATCAGCGCGATCAGTGGCGAAAGGACGAGTGTCGGCTCGGGCCGCAGCATCGCCGCCAGCTGATAGGTGAGTGACTTGCCCGAGCCCGTGGGCATCAGCGCGAGCGTGTCGCGACCGTCGACGGCGGCGCGGACGACCTCCTCCTGGCCGGGTCGGAAGTCGGCGAATCCGAAGAGGTCCTGAAGTCGGGGCCGCAGGTCACTCACTCGAACGAGTGTACGGGTCGACCCGGAACGCCTTCGTACCAACGCGGTCACTGTGCGACAGCCCGGCGGGGAGGGTCCGGCCGTGTCCTCGGGCGCAGCCGGGACGTCGGCTCGGGTCCTGACGTCAGCCCTCGCCCTTTCTCGGAATGGATCTGCCACGCGGGAGCGCTGGGAGGTCGTACGTGGGAGGTGTCCTCGATGATGTCGCAGCCCTGGAAGAGGCAGCCAATTCCCGTGCGCGTCCTCGGGCTAGACGGGATCGGACGCCGCGAGTGGCGGTAGCGTCGGTGCGCTCGCCCCACCGGCGTTCTCGACCGTGACCGCGACGACCGCGCCGTCCGGCAGTGCCTGGGGGATCGGCACGATCGTCTGACCGTCGGTCGGGTCGAAGGTTCCGGCCGAGACAGGGTCTTGCCGTCCACGACCCATGCCTGGTAGGTCTTCCCTACGGGTGCCGCAGCCAGATCGTCGAGCACGAGCACGGCAGCGCCGTCAGCGTCGACCACGAGGCGACCGGAGCCGGTCTGCAGGGCGACCGCCGTCGCCGTCGGATCGGCGAGCACCGCGGCCGCGCCCTCGTTGCGCCGTGAGCGCCGACCTCGTGTCGTCGAGCTCTCTGCTCAGCGAGATCGAGTAGATGCCGAGCCCGATCGCGACGGCCGCTGCGATGGCGGTGACCGACGCGAGCACCGGCGAGACACGCCGCCGTGACTCGACCGGCACCACCGTCTGCTTCTCGGCTCGTGCGTCGGCAAGGATGCGCTCGCGCAACTCCGCGTTCGGAGCAGGGCCGTCGGCTGCAACCGCGAGCGCGCTCGCAACCTCCCAGAACGAGGCAAGCTCGCCCTGGCATTGCTCGCAGCCCGGGAGATGGCGTTCGAACGCCTCCCGATCTTCCGGGTCGAGCGCGTCGAGTGCATAGCCGGCGGTCAGCTCGTGGACTTCGATTTCCATGACCCTTCCTCGGCTCCGTCGTCGAGGAGCTCACGCAGGCGCGTGAGTCCGGCGAACATCCTGCTCTTGATCGTACCGAGCGGCATCCCGAGCCTCTCGGCGAGCTCGGACTGCGAGTACCCACCGTAGTAGGCGAGCTCGATCGCCTCCCGCTGCGCGTCGGGCAACTGTCGGAGCGCCATCTGCACGCGCTCACGCTCGAAGCCGAGCCAGGCAGCGTCCTCCGCGGATGCACCGGCCGCGGCGTCGCGTGTCTCGTCGTCCAGGGGATCGGCCCGCCGCCGCTCTTCCCTACGTACGAGATCGACTGCCCGCCGGTGAACCAGTGTCATGATCCAGGTGCTCGCCTTGGCGCGATCGGCCCGGAAGGTCACAGCTGTGCGCCAGACGCCGAGGAAGGCCTCCTGCACGGCATCCTCGGCGAGCCTGTCGTCACGCAGCACTCTGAAAGCCAAGCCGTAGGCGATCCGGCCAACACGGTCGTACAGCTCGGCGAGCGCGTCTTCGTCGTTACGGGCGACGAGCGCGACCAGAGCCTCGTCCGAGAGGTGAGCGAGGTGCTTTCGCATTGACCAGGAATGCGGCGGGTCGGGCAACGCTACCACGGTCAACGGCAGGACAGGCATCACGATTGCTTCGTCGCCGGGTGCCGATCGGTTCGGTGTCCGAAGTCGATCGAACCACCTGCCGCCGGATTGCGAACCAGTGCCGGTTCGAGTCCCTACCCAAGGAGAGTGGAATGAGGAAAGCAATGGCAATCGCAGGCTTTGCCGTGGCGCTCGTGGCCGCGGCCGTTGCCGCTGCGTTCACGATCGGGCCCGGCATGGGCTCGGCGTCGAGTCACCGGGAGGCGCCGCTCATCGCAGAGGATCCGTCAGCCGATCTGACAGACCTCTACGCCTTCCGAAGCCCTGACAAGCCGAATACCGTCACGCTGCTCGCGAACGTGATTCCCGGCGAGGATCCCGCGGCGGGCCCGAACTGGTACACGTTCTCGCCCGGGGCCCGCTACAACATCAAGATCGACACGGACGGCGACGTAAAGCCGAACGTGATCTATCGCTTCCAGTTCGAGCGTAAGACCGGAGCGTTCTTCCTCGGCGACACCGCGCAGCCGTTCACGTTGACGCGGATCGCCGGCGGCAAGACGACCGTGGTCGCGAAAGGGACGACGCCGCCGAACAACATCGGCCCGCGTTCGACCCCGGACTACCATGCGCTCGCCGGCAAATCGATCGCCTCGTTCGACGGTGGCGCCTCGAAGGCGTTCGCAGGCCAGCGGGACGATCCGTTCTTCGGCGACATCGGTGCGATCTTCGACCTCGTCGCGATCCGCAAGGGCACCGGGAACGCCGGCGGCGGGAAGGACTTCTTCTCCGGCTACGGCGTTCACACGATCGGAGTGCAGGTGCCGATCGCGGGTCTGAACGCGAAGGACGGCCTGATCGGCGTCTGGTCGTCGGTCGAGCGCCGGAAGGTGACGACGCGCGGTCAGAAGACCCGTGACGGCGGCAGCTGGGTGCAGGTCAACCGGCTCGGCAACCCGCTCGTCAACGAGGTCATCATCCCCACAGGGCTGAAGGACCTGTGGAATGCGCAGCAGCCGTGGAACGAGGCGGCGTACAAGAAGTACTACGAGACGCCGATTCTCGCCGCGGTGATCAACAAGCTGTACAAGCTCGGAGCTCCCGAGACGGGTCGTGACGATCTCGTGGCGGTGCTGCTCACGGGCGTGCCGAAGCTGAACTTCACAGGGCCGAAGGCGGCAGATGTCCTCCGTCTCAACCTCGGCATTCCGGTCAGCGCCAATCCGAACCGTCTCGGCGTGCTCGCCGGCGACAACCAGGGTTGGCCGAACGGCAGGCGACTCGACGATGACGTGATCGACATCGCCGAGCAGGCAGTGGGTGGGTTCCTCAAGGGGACGAAGCTTCCGCTCGGCGACGGCGTCAACGCAGACGACGCCAAGTCGATGGGCTCGTTCCCGTATATCGCCGATCCGGAGAGCGGGTTTGCGAACAGCAAGGGCCTGCAGAAGCCGTAGCCGCATGGTCGGGGTGACGCTCGGGCGTCACCCCGACCGAACCGTTCGCGTTCGCCATCCGAACGAGCCCTAACAGACGCCGGGAGGGAACTTCGTGAGACATCGCAAGAAACTGCTCGCCGGTAGCGCCGTTGCGGTTGCGCTGCTGGGAGGGTCGTTGTTCGGCGGCGTTCTCGCGGAGTCTCCCTCCGCCGGTTCGACGGCTGCCGACGCTCGTGGGGTGATCGCGGACAGCGCGCTCTCCGGCACCCTCGGGGGCGGCGCGCAGGCCGCCATTGCGAAGCTCGAGACGGCGCTCGTCTCGTCTCCCAAGAACGTCGATGCGCTCGCATCGCTCGGTCTCGCCTATCAGGTGCGATGGCGCGAGACCGGCGACTCCGGCTTCCTCCCGCGGTCCGAGGTGGCTCTGCAAGAGGCGCTCGCCACCAGCCCACACGATCCGGCCGCGACGCTCGGTCTCGGAAATCTGGCTCTCATCCGTCACCAGTTCCGCGACGCACTCGTGGTCGGGCGTAGAGCGCACGAGCTCGCTCCATACACCGCGCGGCCCTACGGCGTCATGGGGGACGCCGAGATCGAGCTCGGACGATATGGCGCCGCCTTCGCGACGTTCGAGCGGATGGTTTCCCTCAAGCCCAGCCTCGCCTCGTACGCCCGCATCTCCTACGCGCGCGAGCTGACCGGCGACCGAGCCGGCGCGATCTCCGCGATGGAGCTCGCACTGGACGCTGCCGGCGGCCAGCAGGAGCCTACGGCCTGGACACAGGTCGAGATCGGCAAGCTGGAGCTGGGCCGCGGTCGTCTCGGGGTCGCCGAGCGCCGGTTCCGCGCCGCGCTCGCGATCGATCCTGGCTACGTCTACGCGCTCGACCAGATGGCGCGGGTGGAGGCAGCCCGAGGCCGGCTGGGTTCGGCGGTCCGCTATGCCCGCCGTGCGTCGGACTCGATTCCGTTGCCTCAGTTCGTCGGTCTTCTGGGGGACCTGCTCGAGCGTCAAGGGCACCCTGTGGCCGCCAAGCGTCAGCAGGAGACCGTGGCCGCGATCGACCAGCTCCTCGCCGCGAACGGAGTTCGCATCGACCTCGAGTCGGCCGTCTATCGCGCCGACCACGGCATCCGGCCCGCGCAGACCGTGGCACTCGCACGCAAGGCACGCGCCGACCGTCCCTCGATCTACGGCGACGACGCCCTCGGGTGGGCGCTCGCGCGCGCGGGCCGCTGCGACGAGGCCGTCACCTGGTCGCAGCGGTCGCTCAGGCTCGGTACGCGTGATGCCCTCCTCTGGTTCCACCGCGGCTATGCGGCCGGTTGCGCCGGAGACACGGCTGCCATGAAGGCGTGGTACGAGAGGGCACTTGCGCTCAACCCGCACTTCTCGATCCAATTTGCCCCACTCGCCCGGGAGGCGGTCTCGTGAGGCGCCTACTGCTCCTTATCCTGGTCGTCACGGCTGCCCTGTCGGCGTTCACAGGTCCCGAACCAGCCTCGGCACATCCGCTCGGCAATTTCACGGTGAACCACTTCGCGGCTGTCGATCTCGCGGGGAACCGCGTCTTCGTGCGCTACGCCCTCGACCTGGCAGAGATCCCGACGTTTCAGGAGGGATCCATGGTTCGGCGACCGGGATACGCCGCGAAGCTCGCTCGGGAGCTCGAGTTGGCCGTCGACGGCAAGCGCGTCCGGCTCGTGGTGGTGTCGCAGCGAACGTCCGAGCGTCCTGGGGCCGGTGGCCTGCAGACGATGCGCTTCGACGCCGTTTTCCGGGCCGCCGCGACCGGGACGCGCCTGACGTTCGCCGATACGGCCTACGAGAATCGGGTCGGTTGGCGCGAGATCGTCGTCACCGCCCGCGCCGGAGCCGTGATCGTCCAAAGCTCGGTGCCCGCAACGAGTCGCTCGAACGAGCTCCGTGCCTACCCGAAGAACCTGCTCCGGTCGCCATCCGACACCCGCACGGCCTCGGTGACCTACCGCCCCGGGACGATCGAGGCGGCTGCCCCGATAATCGGAACGACGCCCGTACCGGAGCACGGCAACGGTGGGTTCGAATCGCTGATCCAGCGCGGCGACCTGTCGCTCGGCGTCGTTCTTCTCTCGTTGTTGATCGCCGTCTTCTGGGGATCCGTGCACGCATTGACCCCCGGCCACGGCAAGGCGCTCGTCGCGGGCTACCTGGTAGGCACGAGAGGCAAGCCGCGGCACGCATTCCTGCTCGGCGCCACGGTGACGGCCACGCACACCGCCGGTGTCTTCGCCCTGGGGCTCGTGACGCTGCTTCTCTCGCAGTTCATCGTCCCCGAGCAACTGTATCCGTGGCTCACACTGATCTCGGGCTTGCTCGTCGTCGCGGTGGGCGCCGCGGTGCTGCGACACCGGCTCCGCACTGGAGCCTGGGCCGGCCACCACCATCACAATGACGGCCACGCCCATGAGCACCACGTGCACCACGAGCACCACGAGCACCACGAGCATCGTCACCACACCGGTGATCACGATCACGCGGGCGATCACGATCACATCCGCGGAAGCAACGACTCGCTCACCTCGCGCGGCATTCTCGGCGTCGGCATCGCAGCCGGCCTGCTCCCGTGCCCGTCTGCGCTCGTCGTATTGCTCTCGGCGATCGCGATTCACCGCATCGGCTTCGGTTTTGCGTTGATCGCAGCGTTCAGCCTCGGCCTTGCGGTGACGATCACCGGGATCGGCCTCGTCGCGGTGCTCGCGCGCCGCGCGTTCGGGCGTGTCTCGTTCGAAGGCAGGGTCGTCCGCCTTCTGCCGGCTCTGAGCGCGGTCGTGATTCTCGGCGTCGGCGTGGCTCTGACGGTCAGAGCCCTCCCCGGTGTGATCTGAACCGGTTCGGAAAGGCAGGCGAATACGCACCATGTTCGGACTCGACGAAGCGATCGCACATCTCTCGACCGGCGGCTCGGTCGGCGTCGTGATCCTCGTCGCAGTTCTACTCGGTCTTCGGCATGCGACCGACCCTGACCACATCGCCGCTGTCACGACCCTCGTTGCCTCGGGCGGAGCGCGCGCGAGCCGGGCGGCGGCCCGGTTGGGCGTCTTCTGGGGCCTCGGCCATGCCCTGACACTGGTGCTGTTCGGGCTCCCGATCCTCCTCTTCCAGCAGTTCCTCCCGGAGCGAGCGCAGCAGAGCGCCGAGACCGCGGTTGCGGGTCTGATCGTTTTCCTCGCGTTGAGGCTGCTGGTCCGCTGGCGGCACGGTTACTTCAATCTCCATGCCCACATCCACGAGGATGAGCGCCACGACCACGCCGTGCGCACGCCGCTCGGAGCGTTCGGGATCGGGCTCGTCCACGGCATGGGCGGCAGCGCCGGGGTCGGGGTGCTCATCCTCGCCGCGATCCCGTCGACGACGGTCGCCTGTCTCGCGCTCGTTGTGCTCGCCCTTTTCACGGCGGTCTCGATGACGATCGTCACGACCGGATTCGGTCTGACGCTTTCCTCGGCGCCTGTGTCGTCGGCGTTCAATGGAGCCGCGCCCCTGATCGGAGTGGCAAGCCTCGCTTTCGGCGTCTGGTACGCGGTCGCAGCCTGGGGGCTCGTTGCGTACCCGTTCTAGTGCACTCTGCATCGATTAGGCTCGCGCGGTGGAGACACCGCTGACGCTTGCCGACGTCGAGGGACTCGCGCTCGCGCGCATGGATCCGCACTGGTCAGCGTTCTTTGCGGGTGGGGCCGGCGTGGAGCGAACGCTTGCCGAGAACGTCTCCGGATTCAGGTCGTGGCGATTGCGCCAGCGCGTTCTGTGTGGAATCGACTCCGTCTCGACGGCGACGACCGTGCTCGGCCACGCGGTGCGGTCGCCGGTCATCGTGGCACCTGTTGCCTACCAGCGGCTGGCGCACGCGGACGGGGAGGAGGGGATGGCGCGGGCGGCCGCCGCCGCCGGGTCGGCGCTTTGCCTCTCGACCTTCTCGACCGCCAGCACCGACGAGGTCGCGGCGGCTGCGCCCGAGGGCGTCCGCTTCCTCCAGGTCTACGTGTTCCGCGACCACGGCGTGACCGATGAGCTGATCGCGGAGGCGCTCGAGGCGGGGTTCTCGGCCATCTTCCTCACCGTCGACCTGCCGGTGGTCGGGATGCGCGACCGGGAACGCCGGATCCAGTGGACATTTCAGGACGACGCGCTTCCGGCGGTGCGGTACGCGATCGACGCCGGTGTCGCCGGTGAGGGTCCCGATCTGCTCGATCCGGCGCTCGACTGGGCGTACCTCGAGCGGCTCGTCTCGTCCGTTCGCGTCCCTGTCGTGCTCAAGGGCGTCCTCGAGCCCGACGACGCAGTGCTCGCAGCGGCCCACGGCGCCGCCGGGGTCGTCGTCTCGAACCACGGCGGCCGTCAACTCGACGGAGTGTCGTCGACGATCGAGGCCTTGCCGGCGATCGTGGCTGCGGTCGGAGACCGCCTCGACGTGCTCCTCGACGGTGGAATCCGGCGGGGCACGGACGTCGCCACGGCGATCGCACTCGGTGCAAGAGCCGTTCTCGCCGGGCGGCTCCCGCTCTGGGGGCTCGGCGCGCGTGGGGAGGACGGCGCCCGGGAGGTTCTCGAGCTGCTTCGTGAGGAGCTCGCCGTGGCGCTTCACCTGACAGGCTGCCGCTCGGTCGCCGACCTCACCCCCGATCGCATCGCACGCGTCGGGCGCGCCTAGACTCGAGACATGAGCGCCGACCTTCTTCGTCAGCACGTCGTCGACCTCCTACCCGCCGGCGGGCTCGAGGAGAAGCTGAAGCTCGGCCGGCCCCTGCGGGTCAAGCTCGGGATCGACCCGACCGCACCCGATATCCACCTCGGATTCGCCTGCGTGCTCGACAGGCTTGCCGCGTTCCAGCGTGCCGGGCACACGGTGGTCCTGATCGTGGGCGACTACACGGCGAGAATCGGTGACCCCTCGGGCCGGTCGCAGGAGCGCCCCGTGCTCGCCGACGCCGTCCTCGACGCGAACGCCCGGGAGTTCGCCGCCCAGGCGTTCCGTGTTCTCGACGAGGCGCGCACGGAAGTGCGCCACAACGGCGAATGGCTCGGAGAGCTGAGCTACGCCGAGGTCGTTCGCCTGACGCGCACGATGACCGTGGCGCGTCTCCTCGAACGCGACGACTTCGCCAAGCGGTTCGTCGCACACGAGCCGATCTCACTGTCGGAGATGCTCTACCCGTTGATGCAGGCGTACGACTCGGTGGCGATCGAGGCGGACATCGAGATAGGCGGCACCGACCAGCTGTACAACCTGCTCGCCGGCCGCGACGTCATGGGGCACTACGGGCTCGAGCCTCAGGTCGTGATCACGTACCCGTTGCTCGTCGGCATCGACGGGGTGGAGAAGATGTCGAAGTCCCGTGGGAACACGATCGGGATCACCGAGGCGCCGGAGGACATGTTCGGGAAGGCGATGTCGATCCCGGACAGCGCCCTCCCCCAGTGGTGGGAGCTCCTCACCGGCCAGGGCCCGCCGGAGGGCGAGGCGATGGCTGCCAAGCTGGAATTGGCGCGGCGGATCGTGACCCGCTGGCACGGCGACGACGCCGCGGCTGCCGCCGAGGCCCACTTCACCCGCGTCGTCCGCGAGGGCGGTGCGCCCGCAGAGGTACCCGAAGTGCCCCTGCCTGCCGGGGACCCGATGCACCTGCCCACCCTGCTCGCGGTCGCGTTCGGCCTCTCGACGAGCGATGCGCGGCGGATGATCGGCCAGGGTGGCGTGAAGCTGAACGGCGCGGTCGTCTCGACGCTCGACCTCCCGCGCGGAGAACTCGCGGGGGCTCTCGTGCAGGCCGGGAAGCGCCGTTTCGTGCGCTACGCCGCCGATCGCTGACACTGCGCGGTTGACACAAACGGGCCAGATCCTGCTACTATCCCCAAGCCGCCCGCGAGGGAGGCAGCAGAAACGTCCTGTCACTCGAACTCCGGAGCGGCCCTCGAACGAATCGGATACGACCTCGTACCGAATCATCCGTGGGCCTCTGGCGCGAGTCGGAGGTCTTTTTGTTGCCCAACTCGACCGGCATCGATCTTTGAAAACTCAACAGCGTGCGTAAAACGACGAGGCCTCTCGTCCGCGTTTCGGCGCGGTCGCGAGGTTACACCGTCCGTCCGTTCGTGGACGAGACGGTTTTCCCGTCGATGCCGTACGGAAGCGTGGCTCTAGCCTTTGGGCGGGGTTCAGGCCGACGTGCGGATAGACATTTGAGCTCAAGCTCTAGGGAAGACAACCGTTTGTCGGCCACGCCTCTTTGGGGCACACGGCCGGCGACAAGTTCTTCACGGAGAGTTTGATCCTGGCTCAGGACGAACGCTGGCGGCGCGCTTAACACATGCAAGTCGAGCGAGAACCAGGACTTCGGTCCTGGGGACAGCGGCGAACGGGTGAGTAACACGTGGGTAATCTGCCCTCGATTCTGGGATAGCCCGGGGAAACCCGGATTAATACCGGATAGCCTTTCGAGCTTTCGGGCGCGAAAGAAAAGGTAGCTTCGGCCTCCGATCGAGGATGAGCCCGCGGTGGATTAGCTTGTTGGCGGGGTAATGGCCCACCAAGGCGACGATCCATAGCTGGTCTGAGAGGACGATCAGCCACACTGGGACTGAGACACGGCCCAGACTCCTACGGGAGGCAGCAGTGGGGAATCTTGCGCAATGGGCGAAAGCCTGACGCAGCGACGCCGCGTGGGGGAAGAAGGCCTTAGGGTTGTAAACCTCTTTCAGGTGGGACGAAGCCACTCGGGTTAATAGCCCAGAGGGTGACGGTACCGCCAGAAGAAGCCCCGGCTAACTACGTGCCAGCAGCCGCGGTAATACGTAGGGGGCAAGCGTTGTCCGGATTTATTGGGCGTAAAGAGCGTGTAGGCGGCCAGGTAGGTGGGTTGTGAAAACTGGAGGCTCAACCTTCAGACGTCGACCCAAACCCCCTGGCTAGAGTCCGGAAGAGGAGAGTGGAATTCCTGGTGTAGCGGTGAAATGCGCAGATATCAGGAAGAACACCCGTGGCGAAGGCGGCTCTCTGGGACGGTACTGACGCTGAGACGCGAAAGCGTGGGGAGCGAACAGGATTAGATACCCTGGTAGTCCACGCCGTAAACGATGGGTGCTAGGTGTGGGGGGTGTCGACTCCCTCCGTGCCGAAGCTAACGCATTAAGCACCCCGCCTGGGGAGTACGGCCGCAAGGCTAAAACTCAAAGGAATTGACGGGGGCCCGCACAAGCAGCGGAGCATGTGGTTTAATTCGACGCAACGCGAAGAACCTTACCAAGGCTTGACATGCACTTGAAAAACGTGGAAACACGTTCCCTCTTCGGAGCAAGTGCACAGGTGGTGCATGGCTGTCGTCAGCTCGTGTCGTGAGATGTTGGGTTAAGTCCCGCAACGAGCGCAACCCCTGTCCTATGTTGCCAGCGAGTAATGTCGGGGACTCATAGGAGACTGCCGGTGACAAATCGGAGGAAGGTGGGGATGACGTCAAGTCATCATGCCCCTTATGTCTTGGGCTACACACGTGCTACATTGGCCGGTACAAAGGGCTGCAAACTCGCGAGAGTGAGCGAATCCCAAAAAGCCGGTCCCGGTTCGGATTGGAGGCTGAAACTCGCCTCCATGAAGGCGGAGTTGCTAGTAATCGCGAATCAGCAACGTCGCGGTGAATACGTTCCCGGGCCTTGTACACACCGCCCGTCACACCACGAAAGTTGGCAATACCCGAAGCCGGTGGGCTAACCCCTCGGGGAGGCAGCCGTCGAAGGTAGGGTCGATGATTGGGGTGAAGTCGTAACAAGGTAGCCGTAGCGGAAGCTGCGGCTGGATCACCTCCTTTCTAGGGAGTCGGAGCTTGCTCCGATAGGCGCTGTGCTTGTCGATGACACGTGGGTTCGCCCGACTGGTCGTCCGATGTCACAGCTCGCCTAGATGAATGTCGACCTCGTCGGTACGCGGATCCCTGTCACCTCGGTGACGCGGCCGGCCAGTACGCTGTTGAGTTTTGAGAGATCGGTGGGGCCGTGCGTCGTCTCCTCGGAGCCGGCGGCTACGGCCACAGCGGTGTTCTCTGCAGGTGGGCTCACCGGCCCGCGCGCACCTTGAAAACTCCATAGCGACATCAACACATGTTCTTTTCGATCAAGAGAATAAGAGCACACGGTGGATGCCTTGGCGCCAAGAGCCGATGAAGGACGTGGGCGGCTGCGATAAGCCTCGGGGAGGTGCTGACCAACCTTTGATCCGGGGATTTCCGAATGAGGAAACTCACGCGTGGTAATGCGCGCGTACCCGTGCCTGAATACATAGGGCACGAGGAGGCAAGCTGGGGAACTGAAACATCTAAGTACCCAGAGGAAAGGAAAGAAACCTCGACTCCCTGAGTAGTGGCGAGCGAAAAGGGAAGAGCCCAAACCCGGGCGATGTGATAGACGGCAGTCGTTGTCGTTCGGGGGTTGTAGGGCCTGGCTTGATCCGCCTGCCGGCGGGTCGGGAAGTTACAAAGTTGCGTGATAGCGGAACCGGATGGAAAGCCGGGCCACAGCGGGTAACAGCCCCGTACGCGAAATTGCGCAGCCTTCCTTGACAGGTACCTGAGTACGGCCGGGCACGGGAAACCCGGTCGGAACCCGCGGGGACCACCCCGCAAGGCTAAGTACTCCTTGGCGACCGATAGTGAACTAGTACCGTGAGGGAAAGGTGAAAAGTACCCCGGAAGGGGAGTGAAATAGCACCTGAAACCGTGTGCTTACAAGCGGTCGGAGCAGGCTTTGTCCTGTGACGGCGTGCCTTTTGCATAATGAGCCAGCGAGTTACTCTTCAACGGCAAGGTTAAGGAAACGGAGCCGTAGCGAAAGCGAGTCTTAATAGGGCGCTTTAGTCGTTGGAGGTAGACCCGAAACTGAGTGATCTACCCATGGGCAGGTTGAAGCGGGGGTAAGACCCCGTGGAGGACCGAACACACGTCGGTTGAAAACGGCGGTGATGACCTGTGGGTCGGAGTGAAAGGCTAATCAAACTCAGAGATATCTGGTTCTCCCCGAAATATATTTAGGTATAGCGTCACATGTTCATTTCCGGTTGTAGAGCACTGTTTGGTCTAGGGGGCCTACCAGCTTACTGAAATCAGGCAAACTCCGAATGCCGGAAATCCAGAGTGTGGCAGTCAGAGTGCGGGGGATAAGCTTCGTGCTCGAAAGGGAAACAGCCCAGACCGTCGGCTAAGGCCCCTAATTCCATGCTAAGTGGGAAACGATGTCCGATTGCAGAGACAACCAGGATGTTGGCTTAGAAGCAGCCACCATTAAAAGAGTGCGTAACAGCTCACTGGTCAAGTGGTCGGGCGCGGACAATGTAACGGGGCTCAAGCATGGAGCCGAAGCCACGGACTTCGTGTTTACACGGAGTGGTAGGGGAGCGTTCCCATTGCGGTGAAGCGGCGGCGGAAGCCAGCCGTGGAGCGGTGGGAAGTGAGAATGCTGGCATGAGTAACGAAAGAGGAGTGAGAAACTCCTCCGCCGAATGCCTAAGGGTTCCTGAGTAAAGCTAATCTACTCAGGGTTAGTCGGGACCTAAGCCGAGGCCGCAAGGCGTAGGCGATGGACAACAGGTTGATATTCCTGTACCACGTAGTGACCGTTACCACCAATGGCGGGACGGGGTAGGCTAGGGGAACCCAGGCGATGGTCGTCCTGGGGTAACCGCGTAGGGCGGGTGATAGGGAAATCCGTCACCCATCGAGCCTGAGACGGGATGCCGAGTCCGCATGGACGAAGTCCTTGAAGCCATGCCTCCTAGAAAAGCGTCTAGGGAGGTCGCGCGTGCCCGTACCAAAACCGACACAGGTAGGCAGGTAGAGAATACCAAGGCGATCGGAAGAACCCTCGTTAAGGAACTCGGCAAAATGGCCCCGTAACTTCGGGAGAAGGGGCGCCCCAGTAGAGTGACATTCCTTCGCGGAATCGAGCTCGAGGGGGCCGCAGTGAAACGGCCCAAGCGACTGTTTACCAAAAACACAGGTCTCTGCGAAGTCGTAAGACGACGTATAGGGGCTGACGCCTGCCCGGTGCTGGAAGGTCACGAGGAGAGGTTAGCCTTCGGGCGAAGCTTTGAATCCAAGCCCCAGTAAACGGCGGCGGTAACTATAACCGTCCTAAGGTAGCGAAATTCCTTGTCGGGTAAGTTCCGACCTGCACGAATGGCGTAACGACTTGGGCGCTGTCTCAACGAGGGATCCGGTGAAATTGTAGTCTCGGTGAAGATGCCGAGTACCCGTGGCTGGACGGAAAGACCCCGTGAACCTTTACTATAGCTTTGCGTTGAAGTTTGGTGTTCGTTGTCCAGGATAGGTGGGAGACTTTGAAGCGGGGGCGTCAGCCCTCGTGGAGTCAACCTTGGGATACCACCCTATGGATTCTGGGCTTCTAACCCGATGCCGTGATCCGGGTCGGGAACAGCGTGAGGTGGGTAGTTTGACTGGGGCGGTCGCCTCCTAAAATGTAACGGAGGCGCGCAAAGGTTCCCTCAGCACGGTTGGAAATCGTGCGTAGAGCGTAATGGCATAAGGGAGCTTGACTGCGAGACTGACAAGTCGAGCAGGGACGAAAGTCGGCCATAGTGATCCGGCGGTAGAGAGTGGAATCGCCGTCGCTCAACGGATAAAAGGTACTCCGGGGATAACAGGCTTATCCTCCCCAAGAGTCCACATCGACGGGAGGGTTTGGCACCTCGATGTCGGCTCGTCGCATCCTGGGGCTGAAGCAGGTCCCAAGGGTTGGGCTGTTCGCCCATTAAAGCGGTACGCGAGCTGGGTTCAGAACGTCGTGAGACAGTTCGGTCCCTATCCGCCATGGGCGCTGGGAGCTTGAGAGGAGTCGTCTCTAGTACGAGAGGACCGAGATGAACAGACCTCTGGTGTATCAGTTGTCGTGCCAACGGCACTGCTGACTAGCTACGTCTGGACGGGATAACCGCTGAAAGCATCTAAGCGGGAAGCCCACCTCAAGATGAGGCTCCCCATCACTTCGAGTGAGTAAGGGCCGTGGAAGACCACCACGTTGATAGGCGGGCGGTGTAAGCACAGCAATGTGTTCAGCTGACCCGTACTAATTGCCCGAGGTCTTGATTTTGAACATGTCTGAGTCGCTATGGAGTTTTGAAGGTACGAGCGACGCTCGTACCGCCGACGCCTCAGTGTCTCCACGAGCACGGCGTGTCGGCGGTCGCGTCCCACCTTTGACACTTTCGGCGGTCATAGCAGCGGGGGTACACCTCTTCCCATTCCGAACAGAGAAGTTAAGCCCGCCGGCGCCAATGGTACTTGGGGCGAGAGCCCCTGGGAGAGTAGGACGCCGCCGAATTAGCTTGACGAGGCGGAAGGAGCACACCGAGACGGGTGCTCCTTCCGCCTCGCCTTCGTTCGAGCCCTCGAGCGGCGCGAGCCCGCCGGCACGCGGAGTCGACGGACGATCAGCCTGTTGCGCGCCGGCGCTCTCGGCGCGTCCGAGCGCCCGCAGGCGCGCGACACGCTCCGCGAGCGGGGGATGCGTCCGGAACATCCGCGACAGCCGGTCGCGCTCGAACGGATCGACGGTGTAGAGCGGCTCGGTCGCGGCGACGCGGCGAACGAGACGAGCTCGCCGGCACGGTCGAGTCGCAGGAGCGCATCCGCGAGGTCGTGCGGGTTGCAGACGGCTCGCCGCGTCGCGGTCGGCTGCGAACTCGCGCTTCGGCGACAGCAGCGCATGCGTGAACGCGGACGCGACGGGCCCGAGAACGAACAGCAGCGCCCGCGAGAGAAAGCCGCCGATCCTGCTCGTCTCGACGAGCGTCGTCGCGAGCAGGACGGCGAACGTCTGGGTGAGGACGTCGAGGCTCCGCACGTGCGCGAGCTCGTGGGCGATGACGGCCTCGAGCTCCTCGCGGCGCACGACCCGGAGCAGGCCGGTCGA
>CAWAKM010000002.1:0-692676 GCA_963782615.1 uncultured Thermoleophilia bacterium
GATGGTCTACGAGGCGCGTCAGGGGCAGACATTCATGCTGGGCGCCTCGACCTGGCGGATTGAAGAGATCACCCGCGACCGGGTTCTCGTTTCCCCCGCGCCGGGCGCTCCGGGCGCCGTTCCATTCTGGAAGGGCGAGGGCGTCGGCCGACCGTTCGAGCTGGGGGAGAAGATCGGGCGTGCCTCGCGGGAGATCGTTGCCCTCTCGGACGCGAAGGCCCTCGAACGCCTGGGTGGCGACTACCATCTCGATCCGCTCGCGGCCAGGAACCTCCTCACCTACCTGCGCGACCAGGCTACGGCAACCGGTGGCGTCGTCCCCTCCGACCGCACGGTCGTGGTCGAGCGCTTTCGCGACGAGATCGGTGATTGGCGCGTTTGCATCCTGACGCCGTTCGGGGCGCGTGTGCACGCTCCATGGGCAATGGCCCTCGGCGCGCGCCTCCGCGACGCCCTCGGCCTGGAGGTGCAGTCGATCTGGTCGGACGACGGCATCGCCCTCCACCTGCCCGAGGCCGACGTGCCGCCGCCGATCGCCGATCTGCTCCTGACACCGGACGAGATCGAAGATCTAGTCGTGCAGGAAGTGGGGCAGACTGCGCTCTTCGGCGCCCGCTTCCGTGAGAATGCAGCCCGCGCCCTGCTGATCCCGCGGCGGCGCCCAGGGCAGCGAACGCCCCTGTGGCAACAGCGGCTCAAAGCCCAGAGCCTGCTCCAGGTCGCTCGCAACTACGGCTCGTTCCCGATCGTGCTCGAGACGTACCGCGAGTGCCTCCAGGACGTCTTCGACCTGCCGGCGCTGAAGGGAGTCCTGCGGAGGCTCCAGACGCGAGAGCTCGATCTCGTCGACGTCGAGACAGCTTCGGCGTCGCCGTTCGCCTCGTCGTTGCTTTTCGCGTACGTGGCGACGTACATGTACGAGGACGATACTCCAGCGGCCGAGCGGCGTGCGCAGGCCCTCTCCCTCGATCGCGATCTCCTGCGCGAACTGCTCGGGCAGGAGGAGTTGCGCGATCTCCTCGACCCGGCTGCTCTGGCAGAGCTCGAAGCGCAGCTCGCCGGTGACCCGCGCTCACCGGACGAGCTGCACGATCTGCTCCGTCGCCGTGGAGACCTGCGCGACGGCGAGGTCGATGCGGTGCAGGGTGCCGTGCTCGAAGTGGAACGGCGCGCCGTTCGGGTGCGGATTGCGGGTGAGGAGCGGCTCATCGCTGCCGAGGACGCAGGTCTGTTCCGTGACGCACTCGGGGTCATGCCGCCGGGTGGCCTGCCTCAGGTGTTCCTCGCTGCGGTGCCCGATGCGCTCAGCATCCTGCTCGCGCGCTTCGCGCGGTCGCGGGGACCTTTCACGACGGCCGAGGCGGCGGCCCGCTACGACCTCGATCCGTCGGGTGTCGAGAGTCTGCTCGTCGGCCTCGAGCGCGCGGACAGGCTCGTGCGCGGAGAGCTCCGCCCGGATGGTGCCGAACGAGAGTGGTGTGACCCGGACGTTCTCCGGCGTTTGCGCCGGGCGTCACTCGCAGCGCTACGCAAGGAGGTGGAGCCTGCCGAGCAAGCGGCGTTCGGTCGCTTCCTTCCCGCCTGGCACGGGATCGACCGGCGGGCGACTCTCGGTGAGGCGCTCGTCCCGCTCCAGGCCCTTCCCTTGCCGGTCTCGTTGTGGGAGAGCGAGGTGCTGCGCCGCCGCGTGCCGGGCTACCAGCCCGCCTGGCTCGACGCGCTCTGCGCAACCGGCGAGGTCGTCTGGGTCGGGGCCGGCCTCGACCGCGTCGCACTGTACTTTCGTGCGGATGCGCCGCTCCTCGGTGCACCCGCGGGTGCACCGGCGCCCGACGATGAGACCGCGCAGGCGTTGCGTCTTGCGCTCGGACGTTCGGCGGAGTTCTGGCCGGATCTGCTCGCCGCGACCGGGCTCGAGCCTGAGCTCGCGCTGCCCGCTCTCTGGGAGCTCGTCTGGGCCGGCGAGGTCACGAACGACGCGTGGACGCCGCTTCGCGCGGCCCGTCGCTACGGCACGCCCAGCGCCGATCGTCGGCCACGCCGGTTCGCACGCACGCGGCCCGCCGGGACCGCATCGACGCAGGGGCGCTGGTCGCTCACCTCCCGCCTGTTCCCGGCGGCCGTCGACCGCCGCGCTCTCGCGGAGTTGCTGCTCGAGCGCCAGGGCATCGTCGTGCGCGACGGCGTCCGCGGTGAAGGGATCGTCGGTGGGTACGGTGCTGTCTACGGCGAGCTGCGTGCGCTCGAGACGATCGGGGCTTGTCGTCGCGGATACTTTGTCGAAGGGCTCGGCGGCGCGCAGTTCGCGCTGCCGGGTGCGGTGGAGCGGTTGCGCGAACTGCGGACCGGAGCCGAGGACGACGCGCTCGTGCTCGCCGCAGCCGATCCAGCGCAGCCGTATGGTGCGGCGTTGCCGTGGCCGCGGCGGGCAGGCGCGCGCGCCGCCAGGGTGGCCGGCGCCCATGTCGTGCTGCTCGGCGGTTCGGCCGCGCTCTACGTCGAGCGTGGCGGCCGCACCCTCGTCCCGCTTCGCGATCCGGAGGAGGCCTGGCTGCGGCCGGCGCTTGCCGCACTCGCGCAGTGGGTGCGCGAAGGACACACGAGGCGCCTTGCCGTCGAGCGGTTCGACGGACGGCCGGTTGCCGAGACGGAGGCGATGTCGCTTCTCGTCGACGCCGGGTTCCTCGCCGGGCCGCGCCGTGCGGTTCTCCGGCCCTAGTCGCATCCCTGACGCGCCGCGAGTTGCCGGGGTTAAGCCTCTAGATCGATACCAGCACCCCCAGCACGACGCCGAACAGGAGGTGGCGGAACGTCGCCTGGGCGAACGCGCGGGCGGATCGCGACATCGGCGGCAGCTCCGGCGCCCCGCGAGCGGGGTGCAACCGGTCCGTGAGCGACGTCAATGGGAAGGTGACGAGGTTTTCGACCATCGCGAAGCCGACCGCGAACCAGAACGCATTGCCGCCGATCCAGTCGTAGAGGGCCCAGAAGACGAGGCCGGCGACGGCCCCGTTGACGACGTGGATGACCCACCCGGCGGCACGCCAGTGCCTCCCCCGGGTGACGAGCTTCCCCAGGATCGCGATGTCCGAGTACGTGAACCGGAACACCTTCTGGTCGATCGGCTCGACGAGCCCCCAGGCGGCCGCTGCTGCTGCGCCTGCGAGACCGGCCCGGAGCCAGGGGTTCATCCCGCCGCGAAGTTGCGCAGTCGCCCGACCGCAAGGTCGAGCTTGGCGTCGGCGTAGGTCGCCCGGAGCTCTCGCGCGATCCCAGGGGTGATGCCCGCTCCTCCCACGACGAGGGCTGCGTCGGCCGGCGGGGCGGTGGAGGCGAGCGAAGCGCGCAACAGCTCAACGGATTCCTCGCGGGCGGCGCTGATGCAGAGCATCGTCGCGCCGATCCCGTCGGCGAACGCAATCGCACTGTCGACCGGTGTGTCGGCGCCGAGAAACTCGACCCGCCAGCCGTCGGCTCGGAGCATGACCGCGAGCATCAGGAGCCCGATATCGTGTTGCTCGCCGGGCCCGCAGGCGAGCACGGCGACCCCATGCACGCCGCCGCGCCCGTCGGAGATCAGCTTCCCGAGGTGGGCCCGTACCTTGGCGGTGATCGCGTGCTCCTGCGCGACCGTCAGTTCGCCACGGCGCCATGCCTCGCCGGCCCAGCGGAGGGCGGGGGTGACGACGTCGGTCAACGCTTGCTCCAGCGACAGCACGGCGAATGCCTGGTCGAGCGTGGCGGAGAGCGCGAGCGGTTCGCTGTCGCCGATCGACGCGATCAGCGCGTCACGGAGCTCTTCGGGATCGGCGAGCGCCGCACAGTCCCCTTGGTCGAGCACCCGGGCGGCCTCGCCGACGCGCCAGCCGGCGCGGATCCGGTCGCGGAGCCACTCCACCCGCTGGACATCGGTCTCGGCGTAGCGTCGCTGCCCTCCGACCGTGCGGGCGGGCCGGAGCACGCCGTATCGTTGCTCCCACTTGCGGAGCGTGTCCGGTGCCACGCCCGTTCGTTGCGAGAGCGCTGCAATGTTGAGGAGAGGCGCCGCCATTCGACTATTCCTGGACGAATCCTAGACTACGGTGGAATCGACCCTCCCTTCCCGTGCCCGAAGGCGACACACTTCACCGCGTGGCTCTCCTTCGTCAAGGCGGAGCCAGGTGCCTCGGCGAGGTGCTCCAGGATCAGCGTCTCGTCGCAGGCGTGGGAAACATGTGGATGGCGGAGGCGCTGTGGGCGGCGAGATTGTCGCCGTGGCTCCCTGTCGCGGAGACGAGTGACGACGAATTGGTGGCAGCGCTGGGGTGGGCGCGGACCGCGATGCGCGCGTCGGTCGCTGCGCGGCGGCGGCCGAACCGCTCTGTCTACCGGCGGGCGGGTCGACCGTGCGTGCGGTGCGGTGCAGTGATCGTGGCGCGTGGCCAGGGGGACGACAACCGCACGACGTACTGGTGCCCCGGGTGCCAGCGCGGCCCGGCCGCCGGGCTGACCGACAGGAGATCCGGCCTGGAGCGCGTAGACCGTGGCGTGGCTTTGCGGGCTCCGCATCTGTATGCGTCTCTCCGTGGCTTCGTGCTCGGCGCCTTCGCGTACCTCCTCCGCGAGCTGGACGACGGTGCCGAGCTGCCCGTCGCGTTCGTCGAGCACGAGCACTCCGACGGTCCCGCGCTCTACGAGTACCGCCCTCTCGTGCGCGCCTTCGTCGAGGAGCGCGCGACGCGGCTTCGCGGCAGGGACGATGCGCTGATCGCGCTCGACGAGCTCCAGCGCGAGCCTGCAGCTGCGATCTTCGCCCGTGCCCATGCCGGCCCACGGCCGTCCGCGGACGAGGCGCTCTTCCGCACGGTCCTGCTCGGCTTGCTCGTCTCCACCGCCGAGGCGTGTGGGGGCTTCGACTGGGACGACGATGCGTTCGATCGCGCGTACGGCGAGCTCGAGCGCTCGCTCTTCGGCGAGCGACGAACGTACGCGGCGGTGGCTCCGCTCGTCGGTATCTCGGTGCCGACCCAGTTCGAGCTCGCGCCCGGGTTGCGGGTTCGCGCGGTAGCAGACGGGGAGCTTGGCACGTCATTGGCCCGAGGCCGGTTCGCTGGTGCCGAAGGACTTCGGCCGTGAGACCGACCGCTACTGCGTGCTCGAGCTTCGCAGTGCGCTGGCGGGAGCCGAGGATCCGCCCGATGCGCCGGCGGAGATCGCCGACGCAGTGAGTGCGATCCGGCTCGCGACGGCCGCGCCGCTCGCCGCGGGCCCGGTTCTGTTCGAGACACTCGACGGCCGCCCCTTCGGAATCCGGCCTGTCCTCCCGATCGCGGCGACGCAGCCTCCCGGAGACCCCACGCGGCTCGACTCGTTCCGCGGGGCGCTCGCGGGCGAGTTGCTCGTCCGGCTCGTCCTCGCCGATGCCGACACGGCTCTTGCCGAGGCACTCGACCGCTGGGAGCTCTCGCTCTTCCAGAACGAGCCCTTTCGCTCCGATCAGCTGCGCGCGGGCTTCGTCGCCCTTCTCGGCGAGACGTGGCCGCTCCGAGCAGCTGTGCTCCTCGAAACGGAGCCCGGCGAGCGGTCCACACTGCACAGGCAGCTGATCGGGCTGGCCGGCGGCGAAGCATGTACCCCTGTGGTTGCCGATGCGGCCAGGCGAGCGCTCGTCGAGAGCCTGCAGCACGGCGATCGTCCGGCGCTCTTGCACGAGTTGGACGAGGCGCTGCTCGGCGTGCGCGATCGCCGCTCGCTCGGCGTTCCCGGCTGACGATGCGGCTGCGGCTCGCCATGGCTACCGCGGCTAGATGGCGCTCGTCGCTCTTCGGGTGGTGAGCCTCCCGCACCCGGGTGCCGCGTCGGGTTGCCGCGCGGAACTCGACACGGAGACGGCACAGACACGTCACAGGTTCTTCTCTAGCGTGTTGCCCATGGAGGAGGCCCGCAGAGTGATCGAGCGACTGGAGCGGATCGAGGCACTCGACCGGTCGACGGCGGACCCGGCCGAGCTGCTGGCGGAGGTGCGAGGCCTGCTGCACGATGCCGAAGCCTGGGTGAGCGTCGAAGGAGGTGATGCAGCAGACGAGGCCGTGATCCGACTCCGCGACGCGCTCGCTCGGGATGCAATGCCGGCCTGACTTCGACCCCCGCCTCGCCCGTCGTCGCGTCGTCGCGAGCGACAGCCGGAATGATCGTCTAGGCTGGGCCGGTGATCACGCACTGGGACGAGGTCGACAGCGTCCGCCGGGAGCGCGGGCACATCGCAGCGTCGTGGCAGTCGCTGTCGGGACAGTACTCCGTCACCGCCGGTGTGCAGCGCATCTCGGTCGATCCGGGCCGGTGGGCGACGCCGTTGCATCTCGAGGGCTCGGAGGAGGAGATCTTCTACGTGCTCTCGGGCAGCGGTGTCTCCGTGCAATGGGACGGCGATCAAGAGGGCGCGTTCGCGGTGGGCCCGGGCGATTGCCTCGTGCACCTGGCGCTCGAGCACGCACATACGATCGGCGCGGGAGACGAGGGCCTCGTCGTCCTCGCGTTCGGGCAACGCCACTACGCTGCGAACACCTTTCTGCCGCGGGCCGGCGTCTCGTGGCTCGGTCCGACATGGGTGCTCGAGGGTGCGCCGGATGATCATCCCTGGGCGCGCGAGGCTGCCGTCGGCCCGCCCACGTGGACCGAGTTCGCGGAGCGACCGCCGCGCATCGTCAACCTTGCCGACGTCACCGAGTCCGAACGGACCGGTTCGACCGTTGCCCACGTGTCCCGCAGACTCGGCAGCGCGGCCGGGTCCGAGCGCACAGGCCTCGCTCACTACGTCGTCCCGCCGGGGCGGCTGATGAACCCTCCGCACGTACACTCGGCGGAGGAGGAGATCTTTGTCATCCTCGACGGGAGCGGATCGCTGCTGCTGTACCCGAGCCCGCGCGCAGCGGGCGAGATCGAGGAGTACCCCGTGAGGGCGGGGTGCACCATCGCGCGGCCCGCGGGCACCCAGCGGGCGCATGCGATTCGCGCCGGGGACGATGGCTTGACGCTGCTCGCGTTCGGGACTCGCGATCCCAACGACATCACGTACTACCCGCGTTCCGGGAAGATCAGCTTCCGTGGCGTCGGGGTCATTGGCCGGGTGGAGCAGGTCGAGTACTGGGATGGCGAGGATTGAAGGAGAGCGGTGGACCGCGGTGAACGAGGCGCAATGGGATTCGTCCGACTGTTGCCGCGCTCTTCGTCGCGGAGCCAGAGGTCGGTTGTCGAGGCCGAGTTCGAGGTCGAGATGAGCGGCATCGAGCCTGAGCCCCTCGTCGTGCTGCCGGAGCACGAAGAGTCGCTGCCGGCGATCGCCGCCGCGCCGATCGTCGTGCCGCACCGGCCGGCCCCGGTCACGACCGGCACCCGCGTGATCGCGTTTGCGAATCAGAAGGGCGGGGTCGCGAAGACGACGACCACGCTGAACCTCGGTGTCGCCTTCAAGGAGATGGGCTACCGGGTTCTGCTCGTCGACCTCGATCCGCAGGGAAACCTGACGATGAGCCAGGGGCTGAATCCCGACACGATCGAGACGTCGATGTTCGACGTGCTCGTGCGCAAGATCCCGATCTCCGATGTGATCACACGCCGCGAGGTCGACCTCGCAGTCGCGTCGATCGATCTCGCCGGCGCCGAGCTGGCGCTGGCAGCGCTGATCGGTCGCGAGCGCTCGCTCGAGAAGGCGCTTCTCGAGGTGCGCGACCGCTACGACTTCATCCTCATCGATACGCCTCCCTCACTCGGGCTGCTGACGATCAACGCCTTCGTCGCCGCCACCGGCGTGATCGTGCCGGTGCAGTGCGAGTACCTCGCGTTGCGCGGCCTCGTCCAACTCGAGAACACGCTCGCGATGGTGCGCGAGAACCTGAACCCGGCAGTCGGTCGTGGAGGGGATCGTGCCGACGATGTACGACGGTCGGACGCTGCACGCTCGCGAGGCGGTCGAGATCCTCGAGGAGAACTTCGGCGACCTCGTCTTCAAGACGCGGATCCGGAAGACCGTGCGCTACGCGGAGGCGCCGGTCAAGGGCAGCTCCGTGCTCGGGTACGACCCGACCGGCACCGCCTCCGAGGCCTATCGCGAGCTCGCGAAGGAGGTGCTGGATGGCGCGGAAACGCGCGAGCATGCGTGAGGGACCGCTCGCCGAGCTGTTCCGCGCGACCGAGGCGGCCACAACGCCAGGAGGGCGACGACGAACCGCCGACGAGCCGTTGCCACCAGCCGCGGCAGCAGACGATCAGCAGACTCTGATCCAGGAGGCTGCCGCAGATGCACCACAGCCGGCTCCACCGAAGGGGAAGCGCCGCGAGGAGGCAGCGCTCGAGGAAACAGTCGAGCATGTCCACGACTTCGATGTCGATCCAGCCGCTGCCACCGAGCCCGGGCCGCCCGTCGCCCGCGTGTCTCGAGCCGCGCCGAAGCCTGTCGTCAACCGGCCGGTCGCGAAACCCGAGCCGCCGTACGAGCCTCCTGCGAGCCGGTTCCTCCAGCCCATGCCGGAGGGTGCGCCCCAGGCTCAACGTCGGCGGCGAGGCAGCCTCGTACCTCGCCGTCATCCGAGTCGTCGGCGTCGGCGGCGGTGGGCTGAACGCGGTCAACCGGATGATGGATGCCGGCATCGCGCAGGTCGACTTCGTCGCCGTCAACACGGACATGCAGCAGCTCAACCTGTCGGACGCGCCGGTGAAGATCCATATCGGCGAGGAGCTGACGCAGGGCCTCGGCTCGGGCGCCGACCCGGAGACCGGCCGGAAGGCAGCCGAGGAGGCCTACGACCAGGTGCGGGCGGCGTTGCGCGGCTCCGACATGGTGTTCGTCACCGCCGGAGAGGGCGGCGGGACCGGCACCGGCGCGGCCCCGGTCGTGGCGAAGATCGCCCGCGAGCTCGGCGCGCTGACGGTCGGGCATCGTGACGACGCCGTTCCGGTTCGAGGGCACCAAGCGCCGCCAGTCGGCCGAGTCGGGTGTCGAGGAGCTGCGCGCGGCCTGCGACACGGTGATCGTGATCCCGAACGACCGACTGCTCGAGGTTCTCGATCGGTCGACGTCGATGGTCGATGCGTTCAAGATCGCGGACGACGTCCTGCGGCAGGGCGTTCAGGGCATCTGCGACCTGATCACGATGCCCGGCCTGATCAACCTCGACTTCGCCGACGTGCGCACGATCATGTCCGACGCCGGCTCGGCCCTGATGGGGATCGGCTACTCGGAGAGCCCGAATCGCGCCCGCGAGGCCGCCGAGCGCGCGCTGAAGTCGCCGCTGATCGACACCGAGATCGTCGGCGCCAGGGGCATTCTGCTCTCGATCGCCGGCGGCGAGGATCTCACCCTGCTCGAGGTCAACGAGGCGGCCGAGGTCGTGCGCAGCGCCGCCACCGACGACACCAACATCATCTTCGGCGCGACGGTCGACGAGCGGTTGAACGGCCAGGTGTGGGTGACGGTGATCGCCACCGGCCTCGGCGGCAGCCACCGCCGATCGTTCACGCCGTCGTTCGCCGCCGCAGGAGCCTCGGCCAGGAGCGGCCCTCAGGACCGCTCGACCGACTCCGAGTTGCCGAGCTTCCTGCAGTAGCGCCGGCGCGCGGTGCTGCTCGGTGGCGCTGACCTCCGGATCGACTTTCGGCCACTCACGGCCGACGACCTTCGCCTCTTGCACGACTGGCTCGGTCGCGACCACGTGCGCCGCTGGTGGGGCGATCCGGGCACCTACACGGACGTCGTCGACCACTACCTCCCTGCGATCGAGGGTCGCGATCCTACCGACCTGTACGCGCTGATCGTCGACCAAACGCCGGTCGGGCTCATCCAGACGTATCTCGTGGCCGACTACCCCGAGTACGCAGCCCTCGTCGACGCGGGCGAACGAGGCGGCGGGCCTCGATCTCTTCATCGCCGAGGTCGCCCTCGTCGGGCGCGGGCTCGGGTCGGAGGTGATTCGCGCGTTCGTCGACGCCGTCGTCTTCGCCCGCGCTGCGACACGCTCATGCGTCGCCGATCCCGACGTCCGCAACATCGCCTCGATCCGCTCGTTCGAGAAAGCAGGGTTCGTGCACGGGTGCGCGACCTACCATCGACCCGAACGACGGCCAGCTCCACGCGCTCGTCCGGAGCGAGCGGTAGCGGGGCGCGGGCCGCGTCCCGCGCCTACACCGCAGGGAACAGAACGGTGGCGCCGAAGGCGATCGCGGCCAGGCTCGCTGCGGCGCCGACCGCCGCGACGCGAACGTACGGGCGAACCCAGGGGCCGGCCAACGCGAGAGCCCCGGCAGCGCCGACGGCCATCCCGGTCAGAAGCTCGACGGCGCCGAAGGCGATTCCGGCCGAGAGCGCCGTCTGCGGCCTCGACTCCCTGCGATCCGAGCGCGAGCGCAACCGCGGCGCTGGCAAGGCCGACGTTGCCCGGGGTCAGGGGAAGAAAGGCGGCGAGCTCGACCGCCGGCACGAGGACGAGCGCCGCGCGCAGCGGATTGTCGATGCCCGATGGCGGCGACGACCGCCGTCGCCGCGGCGACCTTCGCTGCGGCACCTGCGAGCGCCCAGCCGGCGACGATCGCGAGATCACGCGGCGACGCCGCGAGCGATCGAAAGGCGACGAGGAGCTGCTCGATCCGAACGGGAAGCGAGAGTCGGCGCGAAACCAGCGAAGCGACGGCTGCGCCTACCACGATCCCGCCGATGACGAGCAGCGGCCAGAGCGGAAGCACGCCGCCCGCGCTGCCGATCGGCGATCAGTACCCCGAGCCAGACGACTCGGGTGACACCGACCGCAGCCGCAGCCCCACCGACAGTCCAGCAGCCGCCCGTTCGTGACGCGGCCGAAGAGTGCGACGCGCAACGCGGATCCGACGTGGGCCGGCGCGAGAGCGTTGACACCGCAGCCCACCGCATACCGCGCCGATGCGTCGACGAGCGGGTAACGGCGAGCCGCTCGCTCGCAGCGCAGCCCGCCAGGCGAGGGCGCCGCACATGCTGGTGCCGGCGAAGCGCGAGCGCAGCGATCCAGAGGAGGCCGGGATCTGCTGCACCGAGGCCGCCGACGGCCTGCACTGACCCGATCGCCGAGCAGTGAGGGACTGAGACAGAGCACGGCGAGGAGTGCGAGGGAGAGCCCTGCCATTGCCACATGTCGTTTCGTCAGGTGAGTCCGCATCGGCGCCGCACGATGAACCTCGGCATCTGAGCGTCGCCGCTTGAGGGACATCACGCGAACGAGGCTCGCCGAAGCGGCTCGCAGGTGGGCACGTGAGGCGGAGAAAGACCGGAACGTCACGTGGACTGAGACGTCTCCCGGAAGACAATGCCGGAAATCCGTTCAATATCCGAACATGTTCCTGTCCGGCTGGGCGAAGGATCCGCGTCACCCCCGCCTCGTCGTTCCGGCCGCGGACCTCCCGCCGGGCGTGTGAGGTCTGCCGCACGCAGGCTCGGTTTCGTGGAAACCCGCGGGTTGCGTCTCCGCCACGACGGCAGAGCAGGCTCTACCCTCTGAGCATGCGCGGAGCCGTCGCAGCAGGAAACCGCCATACCGCCGAGGCGGGTGCATGGGCCCTCGCGCAGGCGGGAAACGCCGTCGACGCCGTCGTGGCCGCCTCCTTCGCCGCGTTCGTGGCGGAAGGGCCGCTGACCGGGCCTGCCGGGGGCGGCTTTCTGCTCTTCCGCGATGCCGCCAGGGAGCCGGTGCTGCTCGACTGTTTCTTCGCCGTCCCCTCGCGGACGCAGGGAGCGATGGATGAGGTGCTGATCGACTTCGGGGACGCCTCGACACAGGTGTTCCATCTCGGCGCTTCGTCGGTTGCCGTGCCAGGGCTCGTTGCGGGGCTCGCCGAGGCGCATCGGCAGCACGGGAGACTCCCGTGGGCGGAGTTGTTCGAGCCGGCGCTCGACCTCGCCCGAGCGGGGGTCGAGATGACGGGCCCCCAGCGGTTCCTGCTCGAGATCCTCGTGCCCATCCTCGAGCGCACAGCCGAGGGCCGGAAGATCTACGGCTCGCATGTACGTGCGGAGACAGCAGTCATGGTTCCCGGTCTCGAGCACCTCCGCGACGACGGCGTGGCCGCCGTTGCAGATCTCGTCCCAGAGCTCGCCGCCGACATCGTTTCGTATCGGGTGATCGAGCGTCGGCCACGGGAGGGGACGTTCGCCGGGATGCGGGTCGTCACGTGCCCGACGCCGTCGAAGGGCGGCGCCGTCATCGCCACGGGACTGGCAAAGATCGACGGCTGGGAGTATTCCGCGGCGCCGACCCTCGCAGTGACGCTCGCGAGCGCCCTCGGGGCCGGGTACGGGGGAACGGCGCAATTCGCCCCGCTCACGGGGACGACACACGTTTCGGTACTCGACGGCGACGGCAACGCTGCGGCTCTCTCCTCGACGCTCGGGTCGGGCTCGGGGGTCTTCTCCCACGGTTTCCAGCTGAACAACATGCTCGGCGAGCTCGATGTGATCGGCACCATGAAGCGGAGTGCCGGAGACCGCCTGCCGAGCATGATGGCTCCGACGCTCGTGCTCGATGGCGACCGTCCCCGCCTCGTCGTCGGCAGCGCGGGGTCGGTCAGGCTCGCCGGGGCGATCCTGCAGACGATCCGACACGTCGTCGCAGGCGGCCTCCCTGTCGGAGAGGCGATCGACCACCCTCGGCTCCACGTCGAGGAAGGGGTCGTCCAGATCGAAGGAGGCTGGCCGGACGAGACGGCACAGCAACTCGAGCGCGCCGGGCACCGGGTGAACGCGTGGGCGGGGAGAAATCTGTACTTCGGAGGCGTCTCGGCCGTCGAGCAGCAACCCGACGGGCAACTCGCGGCCGCGGGCGATCCGCGGCGTGGAGGTCACGGGGTCGTCGTCCCGTGATCGGCATTCGCCCTGCAGAGCCGGGTGACGCCCAACCGCTCGTCGAGCTCGCGGGCGAGGTCGGCGGCGAGGAGGGCGGGTGGCTGTTGACCACGGACGCTTGGCGGAGCGTCGCAGAGGAACGGCGGTACCTCCGGGCGGTCCGGCGTCACCCCGACGCTGCCGTGTACGTGGCCGAGGACGGAGAGCGCATCGTCGCCCGGCTGTCGGTGGCCCGCGACGTCCATCCGGCCAGCCGTCACGTCGCCGACCTCGGTCTGATGGTTGCCGCGAGTCATCGGCGGCGGGGCGTCGGGCGTGCCCTGCTCGATCAGGCGGTCGAGTGGGCCGAGAGCATCGGTGTCAGGAAGCTCGAGCTCCACGTCTTCCCGTGGAATGAGCCGGCAATTGCGCTGTACGAATCGTTCGGCTTCGAGCGCGAGGGCCTCCGCAAGGGGCACTACCTGCGCGATGATGTGCCCGTCGACGCGATCCTGATGGCGTTGCAGCTCGACGACCCGTCCTGAGGCACGTCCGCCCTGTTTGTCGTTGTTGTCTTCCATGGCGACAGTATCGCCCGAGGACTGTGCCTCGTTCGTCGCGAGTCTGTGTCATCAGTGAGGGCGCGACCCGACCCGTCGGCCGCGGCAGCGGCCGCGCTCGGTCTCCGCAGGCGGAGCTGCCCTACTGCCGGTGTGCCGCTGTAGCATCGGCCGGATGGTGCTTCGTGTCGATTCCGACCGCCTGTGCGCCGACTTCGACGCGCTCGCGAGGATCGGGGCGACGCCGGACGGCGGCCTCGAGCGCACGAGTTTCTCCGCGTCGCACGTCGCCGCCCGTTCGTGGTTCCACCGACGGGCGGAGGACGCGGGCCTCGTGACGCGGGTCGACAGCGCCGCCAACCACTCCGCCGTTCTGGCTGCCCGCGACCCGGGGGCCCAGACGCTGCTGCTCGGATCTCACCTCGATTCGGTGCGCCGGGGCGGGCGGTACGACGGGGCGCTCGGTGTGATCTGTGCGCTCGAGGTCCTGCGCGTCGTGAAGGACGCAGGCCTCGACCTACCGGTTGCGCTCGAGGCAATCGACTTCACCGACGAGGAGGGTACGCTGATCGGCACGCTCGGGAGCCTTGCGCTCGCGGGCCGCCTCTCGCGGGAAGCTCTCGCCGCGCCGCGAGGCGGCCGCGACCTTCTCCTCTCCGAGTTCGCGAGAATGGGGCTCAGCGAGGATGACGTGCTCGGCGCCCGACGCGATCCGGAGACGCTCGTCGGCTATCTGGAGCTCCACATCGAGCAGGGTCCCGTGCTGGAGGGGGCGGGGATCGACATCGGCATCGTCACGGGGATCGCCGGTGCCGGCTCGTTCCTCGTCGTGTTCGAGGGCGATGCACGGCACGCCGGTACGACGCCGATGGACTCTCGTCGTGACGCTGCCCTCGGTGCGGCCTCCTTCGTGCTCGGCGTCCGGGAGATCGTCACGCGAGAGTTTCCCGGCTGCGTGGCCACCGTAGGCGATGTCGCGACGGAGCCTGGCTCGTTCAATGTCGTTCCCGGCCGGGCGAGGGTGCGAATGGAATGCCGCTCGCTCGAAACAGCAACGCTCGATGCGCTCGAAGGGGCACTCACCGAGCGGGCCTACCGAGCGGCCGCGGAGTTCGGCCTGGCGGTCTCTGTCGAGCGCGTCGGCCGGTCCGAGCCGACCCCCACCGATCGGCACGTGAGCGCAGCACTCGCACACGCCGCTACGGCACTCGGCCTGACGACCATGGAGCTGCCCTCGGGCGCCGGGCACGACGCACAGTCCCTGGCGGAGATCGCGCCGAGCGGGATGGTGTTCGTTCGCTCCCTCGGCGGTGTCAGTCACGACCCGGCAGAGCGCACCCCTTGGGAGGACTGCGTCAACGGCGCGAACGTCTTGCTCAATGCCGCGATCGCACTCGCGACGGCGCGGGTTGACATCGGCTAGTGAGGGAGCGAGCGGGGTAGGACGAGCGTCGCCAGACTGCCGCACCCCGACCGCAGGTCCTGCCAGCGTTCGATCGCCAGTCGAAGTTCCGCGAGCGCTCCCGTCGGGAACGACTCGGGTCCTGGCGGTGCGAGCATGCAGGCGAGCTCGTGCAGGCCGGGATTGTGCCCGATGACGAGCAGGTCACCGACGCCAGCCTGCACCGCTCGTAGCCGCTCGACGAGTTCCTCGGCAGACGCGTGGTAGAGGACATGCCTCGATCTGCGCCGGGGGTGCGCCGAGCGCGCCGGACGACCAGCTCGAGCGTTGCCCGTGTTCGCAGGGCCGTCGAGCAGAGGACGAGCTCGGGCCGGACGCGATTGTTCGCAGCCCACGCCGCAATCCGCCTCGCCGCCTTGCGTCCCCGTGGAGCGAGCGGGCGATCGTGATCGGCGAGCCCCGGTTCGTCCCAGCTCGACTTCGCGTGGCGGAGGAGCCAGACGCGCTTCACCACCCACTCCTCCACCCACGCACGAGCGCGACCTGCGCCGGTGTCTCGGGCGATGGTCGCCCGCCCCTGATCCCGGCGCGCAGTTCGGCGATTCGGGCGATTGCATCGCCGCCGTCGAGCCGGTGGCGGACCAGCCAGCAGCCGATCACCGTGCCCGTGCGACCGACTCCGCCCCAGCAGTGGACGTAGACGGTGCCACCCTGCGACGTGGCCGCGTCGATGTCGTCGAGGATCTGCATCAGATGACCCGCAGTCGGTATCCCCATGTCGGGAATCGGGTGTGCGAGCCTGCGGGCGTCGTGCAGCAGGTGGGCGTAGTCGGCAAGCGGGTCGGAGGGATGGGTGAGGTCCACGAACGTCGTGACGCCACCGTGCTCGAGCGCCGCGACGGCAACCGCCGTGCCGGGATACGCGCCTGCGAGAAGCCCGTCGCTGACCGCATAGCGGATTGGGGTCGACATCACCGGAACCTACCCTGCCTCCGTCGACCCGTCGCCGGCGGCTTCTCGGACCGCCTTCCAGGACGCATCCGCGGAGAAGCCCCGGCGGGCGAGGAATGAGATCGCCCGCCGCCGCTCGGAGTCGTCGACGAGGGTTCGGCGGCCGAGCGCTGCGCGTGCATGGCCGGCGAGCGACGCGTCGTCGATGTACCCGTACCCGGCCACGCGGCCGATCACCTCCCGCGCTAGTTCTGGCGGAACGTGGCGGGCGGCGAGCTTTCTCTCGATCTCCGCCGACGATTGCATCCTCACGGCAAGTGATCGCACGACGAAGCGTCGCGCTCGGATGCGGGCGAGCGCATCCTCGACCACCGCTCGCCGTCCGTCGTCGATCTCGTCGCCCTCGGCGATCCCGAGCTCGCCGAGGGCCTCGGGCTCGACCCGCAACCAGGCCTTCCCGTCGAGCCGAAGTACGATCGAACGCCGCCGCGTCTCCGTCGTCGCGTTGTCGTCCGCGGCATTGTGCACGATCGTGAGGCGACCCACACGCTCGAGGCTACTGTTTGCGGCGATGGTTGTCCGCGCGCTCCTCCTCACGGTCGCTGCGGTGGTGCTCAGCGGCTGTGGCAGTAAGGACGCCGAGGCGCCGGCCCGACCCACGTCGACCACGACCGGGCCGACGCCCGCCTTCGAGGATGCGTCCACCGAGCCCGCCGTCTGGGCGTCGGCGATCACCGAGACCGCGTTACTGACGGACGTCCGCGTCGCGCGCCGGCCAGGCTACGACCGTGTCGTCTTCGAGTTCGAGAACGGCATTCCGGGCTACGACGTGCGGTATGCCGACCGGCCGGTGACGGCCGACGGCTCGGGGCAAGAGGTCTCGGTCGCCGGCGGCGCGGTGCTCCTCGTGCGGATGGAGCCGGCCCTCGACGCCGATCTCTCGCAGGAGTCCGCGCCGCCGACCTACACCGGCCCGGCCCGCTTCTCGCCGGCTACCGCAGTGGTTGTCGAGCTCGTCCGTATCGGCGGCTTCGAGGCCGTGCTCACCTGGGCGATCGGCGTCGACGACGAGCGGCCCTTTCGCGTCACGCGGGTCGAGAATCCGGCGCGGATCGTGATCGACATCGGCTCGACCTAGGCCCGACTCGATCGAACGTCGGCTTCTGCCAGGATCAGCCGGTTCGCTGGACGAATCTCTCCGCAATTTGCAATCTTCCCGGCTGTGGCACCCTTGTCCCAACCGGACGGTAGCCGTATGTTCACTCGTGCACCGAGCACGGGGCACCGGAGGTTGAAGGCCTCCCGAGCGGTTGACGCGAAAGCGACGGTTGGTCGGGATGCTGGACGAAGGAGCTACCGACCCGGTGCATTTTCTTTGGTCCTCGTGAGAAGGACGACAGGGATCGGCCGCGTCGTCCGTCGGGCGTATGCGGCATAACCGGCGTGCGTGGCGGTGATCGTCGGCCAGAGGCGTTCGTGTTCTGCCTCCGTCGCAGCGCGTGCCGTCACCGATCTCGAGCTGCTCCCGATCGTGATCGTCGCCCGGGGCTGCTCACGAAGGTTCAACCACCAGGCGGGAGCGCTGTCCTCGCCGCCGTTCGACGCCACGACCACGAGGTCGTCGCCGTCTTCGAAATAGGTGAGCGGCGTCGTCCGGAGGCGCCCCGACCTGCGGCCCGTCGTGGTCAGCAACAGCACGGGCATGCCCGCGACGTGGTCGAGCAGCCGGCCACGCGTCAACCGGTAGACGGCACGGTGGCCGCGGCCCATGGCCTTGATCGCAGCCCGGCGGACCCTCACCTGCACTACAGGGCGACGGCGACGGCACGCTGCCGTGCGGGCCGTGCATCCAGCCGGTCGATGTACGGGACGACGCCTGCGGGAAGCTCCGTGAGTTCGGCCGTGCGCGCGTAGCCGAGCACCGAGCCAACGACGATGTCGGCAACCGAGAACGAGTCGGCGACGAGGTAGTCGGCGTCGTCGAGCGCAGCCTCGATCACGCTCACGGTGGCGACGAAGCGGGCAGTCGCGCGGTCGACGACGTCTGCATCCGGGGAACCGTCGCTTCGCCAGAGTTGACGGGCGATGTCCACGAGCGCGCTCTCGACATCCGTCATTCCGAAGAAGCACCACTGGTACTGCAGCGCACGCTCGTGCGAGCCGACCGGGGCGATCAGGCCGGCATCGAGGTTCTGGTCGGCGAGGTGGAGGATCAGGGCGGCCGACTCGAAGACGGGGCCGCCTTCTTCTTCGAGGACTGGTGCACGCCCGAGCGGGTGCAGAGCGCGGTACTCGGGCGTCTGCTTTGCCTCGCGGGACATGACGGTGAGATCGAACGGGATGCCGAGCTCCTCGAGCAGCCAGAGCACCCGCGTCGAGCGGGAGCGGGGCTGGTGGTGGAGTCGCATCGGGCGATCCTAGCCGGGGGCCGGGCGGTGCCGGACCGTGACGCGACCGCCCGGAAGCATCGCAGTAGGGTCCAGGCGATGACCAAGCGACCGTTGCTCTGAAATGGACTCCCGGCCGGATCTCGCACAACTCGCCCGGACCGCACGGGAAGTGGCAGTCGAATGGGATGTCGAGCTCGGGCGGCCGTTCGACGCCCGCGTGCCACTCCTACGTCGCGCCGGCCGGTGACGATGCGGTGCTGAAGGTGACGTCGCCGGAGGACGACGAGTCCGACGAGGAGGCCGACGCGCTCGCCCTTTGGAACGGTGTCGGCGCCGTACGCCTGCTGAGGCGCGATCCCGATCGGCGGGCTCTGCTGATCGAGCGCGCGCGCCCGGGCAGCGACATCTCGGGGCTCCCCGAGGACGAGGCGACGGCCGCTGCCGTCGAGGTTGGCTTGCACCTGTGGCGCCCGGCGGCGGAGCCGTTCCGGAGGATCGCCGACCACGTTCCACGCTGGCTCGATCGGGCGGAGCGGTCGGATCAGCCGGGTCGCGAGCTGATCCCCCTCGCACGTGAGCTCTACACGTCGCTCGACGTCGGCCGGACGACCCTGGTGCACGGAGACTTCCACCATCACAACATCCTCAGGGCGGGCGACAGATACCTGGCGATCGACGCGAAGGCGATGCTCGGCGAGCCCGAGTACGACGTGCCGTCGTTCCTGCGGAACCCGCTTCCCTGCCGGATGGATCTCGCCGTCACCGAGCGGCGTCTGGCGGCCTTCGCGGCAGCCGGGCTCGACGAGAGCCGCATGCGTGCCTGGACGCTCATCCGTTGCGCGTATCTCGGCGCCGACGAGTACGAGGCGCGGGTGGCGCGGGCGCTGATCTGACCGGCGGTGACAGTTCGGCCCCTCTACGGGGAGCGCAGCAGGTGCTTGAATCCGACGCGATGACGACCCCGACCCGGTTCCTCCGCGTGCGGCTCGAAGCCGCTGCGTCACGTACACCGGATCTGGCCGACTTCTACAGCGACCGGCTCGGGCTCCGGCCCACCAAGCCGAATGGCGGAGGCCTGGCCATCGACGTGGGGGGGTCCGTGCTCGAGTTTCGCGCCGCTCCAGGCTCACCCTTCTACCACGTCGCGCTGCTCGGGCCGGGCAACCGTTTCGAGGCGATGCTCGAGTGGGCCCGCGAGGGCACCGACCTCCTTCCCGACGGGAAGACGGGCGACGTCGTGTTCGACTTCCCGCACTGGGATGCCCAGGCGTGTTACTTCCACGATCCGGCCGGGAACATCGTGGAGCTGATCGCGCATCGAGCCTTCGGCGCAACCGGTGCGACCGGAACGTTCACGGCGGGCGAACTGCTCGGGATCTCGGAGATCGGTCTCGTCGGCGATCCGCCGGCGGTTGCTGGTGCACTCGAGCGCGAGCTCGGGCTCGAGGTGTGGAGCGGCTCGGTGACGGGGGAGCGGAGCCTCGCGTTCGTCGGCGAGCAGGCGCGGACGCTGATCCTGTGCCGCCCGGGCCGGCCGTGGCTGCCGACGGGCCGCCCGGCCGAGGCGCACCCGGTCGAGGTCGTGCTCGCAGGCGAGGCCGCGGGTGAGGTGTCCTTGGCCGGCGGTGTCCGCGTGCTTCGCGGCCCAACCAGCCGGTCGGACGCGACAGTGTGACAGCATCCCGATCATCCCGTCACGTCTTTCCAGGAGGCTGAGAGATGGCACGACCCGTCACGCTTTTCACCGGCCAGTGGGCCGACCTGCCGCTCGCCGACCTCGCGATCAAGCTCGAAGCCTGGGGCTTCGACGGCGTCGAGCTCGCCTGCTGGGGCGATCATTTCGAGGTCGACAGGGCGATTGCGGATCCGGGCTACGTCAAATCGCGACGGGCGCTGCTCGAACGGCATGGGCTGGGCTGTTGGGCGATCGGGGCGCACCTCGTCGGCCAGGCGGTAGCCGACCCGATCGATGTCCGTCACAAGGGAATTCTTCCTCCCGAAATCTGGGGCGACGGCGATCCCGAGGGCGTGCGGCAACGCGCGGCCGACCGGATGAAGGACACGGCGCGTGCGGCGGCCGCGCTCGACGTCACCGTCGTCAACGGCTTCACAGGCTCTCCCGTCTGGCACCTGCTCTACTCGTTCCCGCCGAACGACTTCGACACGGTCGAGCGCGGCTACGGGGAGTTCGCCGAGCGTTGGGGGCCGATCATCGACGTCTTCGACGAAGAGGGAGTGCGATTCGCAGTCGAGGTGCACCCGACCGAGATCGCCTATGACTTTGTCACGACGCGCAAGACGCTCGATGCGATCGGCGGCCGATCAGGCTTCGGGATCAACCTCGATCCGAGCCACTTCGCGCATCAGTTCCTCGACACAGCCGCGTTCGCGCTCGAGTTTGCCGACCGGATCTACCACGTGCACGTGAAGGATTCGCGCCGTTCCCTCGACGGGCGCAGCTCGATCCTCGGCGGTCACCTGAATTTCGGCGAGCCCCAGCGCGGATGGGATTTCGTCTCACCAGGACACGGTGACGTCGATTTCGAGGACTTCTTCCGGGCCCTGAACCGGATCGGCTACTCCGGGCCGCTCTCCATCGAATGGGAGGACTCGGGCATGGACCGTGACTGGGGCGCGCAGGACGCCCTCGCGTTCGTGCGTCGAACCGACTTCGCGCCGTCACTCGTCGCCTTCGACGCGGCAATGCAGCGAGAGGACTAGCGCGATCGTCGCCGGCAGGCGGTCGCCGTCTGGACGGGACGCGCGCCGCGTCGCCACCGGCTCGTGGTCACGCCGTCTTCGGGTCTGATCCAACCACTCCCAGCGGGTGTTCCGGGGGGCCGAGCGGCGGCGGTGGGCTCGTCACGTCCCGAATTGGCTCACCCAGAGGGTCACGTTGCGGTCGCTTCCGAACCGGGGCGTCTTTTCCACCGCGATTCCCTGCGTGCGCCAGGCGGGCGTGAACAGGTTTTCCCGATGCTCGCGCGAGTTGAGCCAGCCGTCGATTGCGACCCGCGGTGACCCGTAGCGGCCCTCCGCGATGTAGAGGTTTTCGCCCCAGGCGCCTGAGTACCCGGCTCTGCGGGCGTCCGCGGCGGCGTCCTCGCCGCAGGCGTCGTGGTTGAAGTCGGTGCAGTGGACGATCTTGTCGGCCTTCGCCAGCGACGACTGATTCAGGAGCTCGACTGGGCTGACGGGCTGCAGGCCGCGCTGGGCGCGGGCGAAGTTGACGAGGCACACCATCGTCTCCGCTTGATCGGGCAGCGGCGCGTCGAGACTCTCGCCACCCGCGCACTCGCTTTCGGGCGCGAGGTAGCGCCGCCATGGGTCGTCCTTCGCGTAGAGCGGATCCCCCTGCAGGGTTATTCCAGGCAAACCGGGCACGATCGAAAGCGTCGTGTCGTCCTGATGCGTCTGCGAGCTGCTTCCGAAGGCGACCGGCCCGCCTTGGCTCCGCTGCACGACGACGGCAACGATCAGGGTAGCCCCCAACATCGCAATCAGCGCGAGTTTCACCATTCTCTGTCAATCGGCGTCACGACGCTGGGACTGAAGACCTGCCTCCCAAGACCGCTCAGCGGCACGTGTTGAGAGCTCGGGCTCAACGGAGCTCGCAATGAGGGTCGACGAACGCGGGCGTAGGACTGTCGTCCGATGCCGACGACATCCTCGGTGCATGACCACCCAACTCGTGCTCGAGCTCTTTGCACCGGCGCCTCGGGCCGTCCGCGAGGGGTTTCCCGGGAGCGTCGCCGAGCGAAGCGAGGTGCCGGTGCCGGCGGCGTATGCGGTCTTCGACTGCGAGACGACCGGTACCAACTCTGCCGACGACGAGATCGTCTCCCTGGCGCTGGTTCGGCTCGATCCGAACGGGGTGGAGACGGCCAGGTTCAGGCGACTCGTGCAGCCTTCACGACGTATTCCCGCGGAGGCGACAGCCGTGCACGGCATCGCCGACGAGGACGTCGCCGGCGCGCCACGGTTCGGCGAGATCGCGGACGAGCTGCTCGGCCTGCTCGACGGGGCGGTGCTCGTCGCGCACAATGCGGACTTCGACCTCGGGATGTTGAGGCACGCATTCGCCCGCGAAGGCATCTCCTATCGCCCCGAGGCCGTTGCCTGCACGCTCGAGGCGTTCCGGCTGTTGGAACCGCTCGCCGACAACCATCGCCTCCAGTCGATCTGCGAGCGGCGGGGGATCGTCCTGGAAGAGGCGCACGAGGCCATGAGCGACGTACTCGCAACCGTAGGACTGCTGCGCGTGGTGCTCGCCGAAGGCTTGGCGCCGGAGACGGTCGAGCTCGACCACCGTGCCTACATGCGGCTTCGCTCTCGGGGTGACACGCGGCCTGCATCCGAGCCGCAACTCCGCAGGGTGTTCGGGCTCGCCCGCTCTGCAGGCCTCGTGTTGGCGGACGGGAGTGCCGACCGCGACCGCGTCTTGGCGATCGTGGAGCGGGTTGCGGGCACCGCCGAGCTCGGTGACCTCACGCGCGCCCAGGTGCAGGACGTGTACGACGCGCTGGACGAGTTGATCGAGCGGGCGGCAGCGCTTGCGCCTGCTGCGTCGGCGTAAGGGGCGGGCCTCGACCGGGTCGCGCGCCCGGGGCGCCGTTGCCGAAGCGAATCCTTCCCGACCACGTCCACCACGAGATTCGGCAGCCTCCTGCCGCCGGTGCGGCACGAGCTTGGCGGTGCATGCGCCTCCTCCGGAACCCGAACGCGGCCGCTCGCCGAGACGCGCGAGGCCTTCGAGCGGCGAGGCACATCCACGTTCGGCACCCCCGGAGGTTAGGAGTTGGCCAACCAACTTCCAGCGGCGCCGTTCTGCGGCGGCCGGTCAGCCGTCGTCCGGGCGCAAACGATGAAGGTCAGTCGGCCGGCTGGTAGCGGGCGACGCTGAATGCGAGGATGAGCGTCACGTCCAGTACGAAGATGGCGAGCCCGGTCGTCAGGGTGGCGAGTTGCGCAGCCGGTGTGTTGTCGACGATGAAAACGAGCTCGATCATCCCGGCGATGACGAGGTAGCCGAGCAGGGCCCAGCGCGCGACGACGAAGAACGTCCGCCAGGCGAAGTCCGGGATTCGGCTCACGGCGATGACCGCGACGAGGAGCAATCCGACCGCGACGACGTCGAGTGCGACGGGGACGACGAGCGACGGGTCGTTGGCGATGTTCGCAGCGAGGTAGATCGTGCCGACGATGACGAGCACCATCGACGCGAGCGCGGTTTCCGCGATGGGTGGCAGCCTCCGGATCACGGTCGTCGGCGCCGGCGCGGGATGGGCCGTTTCGCTCAATGCGTTGCGATGTAGGTCATGATGATCAGCGTCGCCACCTGCATCGCCCCGGTGATCCCGGCGGTGTAGACGAAGCGCTGCATCAGCTTGGCGATCAGCTCACCGTTCGGGCGTGGCTTGCGGAGCTCGAAGAGGACGGCGAGGTTGGCGGGCTCGAGCACGCCGATCGCTATCGTCGCCATCACGCCGACGACGATGTAGGACGCGACGAGCCAGCCATGGTGCGGATAGCCTGCGTCGAGGTAGCCGAGGTGACGGGCGAGCTGCCAGCCCGGCGCCAGCGTCATCGTCACGAGCGTCGGCATCAGGAGGAGCATCACCGGCATGAAACGGGCCGAGAACTCGACCCTTGCCGGGATCGACATGCGTCCCATGATCGGCCCGACGACGAAGCCGACGAAGAGGTCGATACCTGTCCACAACGCACCGCCGACGACGTGCGAGAAGCCGAGGGCCCACAGCCAGTTCCCGGCGATGGCGACGACGATGAAGATGGCCACGGCACCGACGATCGGAAGCCCCTGGAGCGGAACGATGGTGGCGGGAGGTCGGAGGAGCGCGGGACTCTGGCCGTGGGGCGCGGCCGTTCCAGGGTGCTCCACCACCTCTGTCATTCTCGCCACCTCCGGGCGTCTACGAGCAATGGTCCGGCGACGATATGCGATCGTCGCTGTATGTGCACCGGGAGTCGATGCGGTCGCCCGGCCGGCCGGGAGTTAGACCTTACCCCTGGATCGTGAGGCTCTCGATGTCCCTCGGGTAGGAGGTGAGGATGTCGATCCCGTCAGGAGTCACGACGACGGTGTCCGAGTGGCGGAACCCACCCACCTGGTCCGAATAGAGACCGGGCTCGATCGTGAACACCATGCCGGGCTCGATCGGCGTGTGGTCGCCGACGTCGAGGAACGGCGCCTCGTGATTTCGCAACCCGATCCCGTGGCCGACATGCTGCCTCCAGTACGGCAGGAGGTCGTTGGATTCGAAATAGCCGAGCACGGCCTGGTCGACGTCGGCGCAGGTGACGCCGGGCCGAAGCGCGTCGAATGCCACCTGCTGGGCGGCGACCGTATGGTCGAACAGGCGCCGCATCTCGTCGGTCGGTGCGCCGATGATCATGGCGCGCTCGAGCTCGGCGTTGTATCCCGAGACAGGAGCGCTGGTCTCTGTCACGAGAACATCGCCGTCCTGGAACTCGATGTTGTGAGCCACCGCATGAGCCCACGAGCTTCTGTACCCGATCTGACCGCGATACCCCGCTGTGGCGCCATCGGACGACGCCTGCTGCCCTCCGTACGAGGGGCCGAGCGCCTCGAGCATGGCGAGCGACGCTTCGTAGCCCGCGCGCAGGCTGGCCTGTGCTTCGGTCACTCCCGGGCGCGTGTACTCCTGGAGGAGCCGGTGCGCGTGCTCGCACCAGCGGGCACTCTCCCGGATCAACTCCACCTCCGCCTCGCTCTTGCGCGCCATCATCTCCTCGAGCGACGGGCTCAACAGGAGGACGGCACTGCCGTCCATGACCTCGTTCAACTCCGGTCCGTGGTAGCCGAGAATGCCCGGATAGCCGTCGTGATCGGCCCCGAAATCCCCTCTGATCCCCATGTCCACCAGCACGCGTCCGAGAATGCTCAGCGGATGCTCGGCCCCGGGATACTCCGGATATGACTCCACCCGCTCGAACGCGGTTTCGGCCCGCACCCGCTCCACCTCGAACTCGGGTACGAAAACCGCGAGGTCACCCGACGCGCTGATGACCAGAGCGACAGGCCGCTCGGTCACGAGGAAATTGAAATCCGTCAGGTACCGGATGTAATCCGCGTCGAAGAGGACGCAGCCGGTGAGCTCGTAGCCCTCGACGTGTTGCAGAAGACGAGAGCGTCGTTCCTCGAGCTCTGAGAATGGGATGCCGGTCAGTCGTTGCATTGCCTTGTGCGTCGGGACGCGTTTCGCGCCCTTGAGCCTACACCGAGAGCACCGTGAGAGAGGGTGCCTTCTCGGAGGCGGGTGGTCTCCCGGCCAGTCGCGGGCCGCCGGCGACCGGGTGCAATCGACACCTTGGGCCGGGTCGGCCGGCCCGAAACCGGTCCCCACGGCCGGAGGGACATGTCCGAAAGAGCGTCTTGCGGAGCTTGGGTGGCCGGTCTAGCGTCCTACGGATGTCGACGAGCGAGCTCGATCGCCCCTCCCGGCGAGGCTTCGACCGGCGGGCGACCGACCGTCGTGAGCCGCCGCCATGTCAGGTCCCTCGGCACGTCGTGCAGTCCGACCCGCTCGACGCGGTTCGTGATGCCGCCGACGTTGCCGTCCTGTTCCCAGCGGTGCGTCGCTACGACGACGTCTCCGCCGCCCTGGCGCGCCGTAGCGTGCCGGAGTTCGACGCGTGCGCGTCGGCGACGACCTGGATCGTGTGGCGGGGACTGAAGCTGCTCGAACCCGTCGAGCGGGAGAGCATCATCGACGGCTGGTGCGTTCACCACCATGGTTGCTGGCCATCGCTGATCGTCGATGGAGGCTGCGATGTCCGCATCGGCCGCTCCGCCGTCACCGATCCCGTTCGCGCCGTCCTCCTCGAATGGCTACCGCTCTCGCGCATCGATCTGGCCGTCTACGAGGGTGGGCTGTTCCGGCGGGCGCCCGCGAACGCACTCTCGCTCCTCGTTCGCCCACCCACGATCTGGTCGATCGACGAGGCGGTGTTCGCAGACCGCCTCTTCGCGCGAGGGCCGCGGTTCGCGCCTGAGCGGTTCGATGCGGTCGAGAGGCACGCCCACAGCCGACTCCGCAACGAGCAGCTCGCCAATCTGCGCGCGGCGGCAAGGAGGATCCAGATGCAGCTTCCGGTCGACGGGCTACCGGTCGCTAGCGCCACCGTTGCGGCGGCGTGCTCGGTGATCGAAGTCGACGATGCATGGTGTACAGCGATCGCAGCGCAGCAACTCGCAAGGTACGCAACGAGTGCGCTCGTCGCCCGCGAGCCGTAGGGGCCGGCAACCCTCTTGACCCACGCCGGCCGATCCCGCGGGTCGGATCCTTGCACCTGCTGCTACTGTGGACAGCAGTTAGAGCGAGTTCGGTCTGCGCGTGTGCGCCTTCCCTATGCGTTCGTAATTTGTGGTGGGAGGTGTATTTCTATGGCAGAAGGAACCGTTAAGTGGTTCAACGATGCGAAGGGTTTCGGTTTTATCGAGCCCGCCGAGGGGTCGAAGGACCTGTTCGTGCATCACAGCAACATCGCCGGTGACGGCTTCAAGTCGCTCCCGGAGGGGGCGAAGGTCACGTTCGAGGCCCGCGAGGGCGCGAAGGGCCCGGAAGCGACGAACGTCGTCGTCGTCTCGTAGTCCGGTCGCTGGATGCCCGTGGCCGCCCTGGCGGCCACGGGCGCCGCGCGCCGTCCACCGGCTCGACGAAGGGAGATGCGACATCGCCGTCAAAGAAGAGAAGATCGAGATGGAGGGTGAGATCACCGAAGCCCTCCGCAACCGGATGTTCCGGCTCAAGCTCGACAACGGCCACGAGATGATCGGGTACACCGCGGGACGAATGAAGAGGTACCGGATCCGGATGCTCCCCGGCGATCGCGTGCGGGTCGAGCTTTCACCGTACGACCTCGATCGCGGCCGCATCGTGTACCGCCTCCGGTAGCACGCGGGGACGCGATGGCCGACCGAGTCGAACAGCTGCACGCCGAGCTCGCCGCCCTGCTCGCTCTCTACGGGCCGACGCTCAGCGACGGCGAGCGGGCCGATCTCGTGCAACTCGAGGAGCGCTGCGGATGGCGGCCGGGAAGCAGACCGACGCGGCCCGAACGGAAGATCATCGCCTTCCTCGACTTCTTCGACCGCGCTGAGCAGCAGGAGCTCACCGATCGCACCCTGACCGGCGGCTCCGTGGACGACCTTCGCCGTGCGTTTCGCGAACGACTCGCCGCCGGGACCTAGCGGCTCAGCGGGGGCGGGTGTCCGTGGAGCGCTCTCGTTCTGCCTGTTCGATGACACGGCGGATCGCCCGCTCCTTCTCGCTGCCGTCGGCGAACGGTCGACCGTCGATCGGCGGGAGCTCGAACGGGCTCTCCCGCGGATCGGGCTCGATCTCGTCCGGCGGGTTCTCAGCCGCCACGTCGCGTCCTCATCCACGAAGCATCTCCGTTTCTGGCCTAATGTCGAGAGGTGGAGCAGAATCACGCTGTCCTGAGCGATGCTCCGCACGCCCCTCGCCAGGTTGAAGTTCGGGGTCGCCGCGTCGGGCTCAGCCGATGCGGACTTACTACCGACCGCGATCAGCGTCGATTCCGATGCGGCGTGTTCGCCGTGGTGCGAGGTTGGAGGTGATGCGCAAGGCTGGCGCAGACTCTCGGACCAAGGAGATGTCATGGCGACCATCGAGAGGGTGGCAACCTACGCGGCTCCCGGGCGGCACGACAGCCCGGTTGAGCTGAAACCACGCTACGAGAACTTCATCGGCGGGCACTGGGTGCCGCCGGTGCACGGCGAGTACGCCGAGAATCTGACGCCCGCGACGGGTCAGCCCTTCACCGAGGTGCCTCGCTCGACCGCGGAGGACGTCGAGCTCGCGCTCGACGCCGCCCATGCGGCGAAGGTCGAGTGGGGGGAGCTGTCGACGACGGAACGCTCGAGGATCCTGAACAAGATCGCGGACGCGATCGAGGAGCACGTCGAGATGCTGGCCGTCGCCGAGAGCTGGGAGAACGGCAAGCCGGTGCGTGAGACGCTGGCGGCCGACATCCCGCTCGCGGCCGACCACTTCCGCTACTTCGCCTCGGTCATCCGCGGAGAGGTGGGATCGATCTCCGAAATCGACAAGAACACGGTCGCGTATCACTTCCGTGAGCCGTTGGGCGTCGTCGGCCAGATCATCCCGTTCAACTTCCCGCTCCTGATGGCGGCCTGGAAGCTCGCCCCGGCTCTCGCCGCAGGCAACTGCACGGTGATCAAGCCGGCGAGCCCGACCCCCTGGTCGATCCTGAAGCTGGCGGAGCTGATCGAGGAGATCGTGCCCCCCGGCGTACTCAACATCGTCAACGGCCCAGGAGCCGAGATCGGAATGGCGCTCGCGACGAGCAAGCGCATCGCGAAGATCGCGTTCACCGGGGAGACGGTGACGGGGCGCCTGATCATGCAGTACGCGGCGCAGAACATCATCCCGTCGACGACCGAGCTGGGCGGCAAGTCCCCCAACATCTTCTTCGCCGATGTGATGGCAGAGGACGATGCGTTCCTCGACAAGGCGATCGAGGGGCTCGTCCTGTATGCGTTCAACAAGGGTGAGGTGTGCACGTGCCCGAGCAGGGCGCTGATCGAGGAGTCGATCTACGAGCCCTTCATGGATCGCTGCCTGGAGCGGATCGCGTTGATTCGCCAGGGCCACCCGCTCGACATCGCGACGCAGATCGGGGCGCAGGTGTCGATCGCGCAACTCGACAAGATCGAGAGCTACGTCAAGATCGGCCTCGAGGAAGGCGCGGAGCTGCTGATCGGCGGCGAGCGGAATCATCTCGAGGGCGAGCTCGAGGGCGGCTACTACTTCAAGCCGACCGTCTTCAAGGGCCACAACAAGATGAGGATCTTCCAGGAGGAGATCTTCGGCCCCGTGCTCGCCGTGACGACGTTCAAGGATGAGCAGGAGGCGCTCGAGATCGCAAACGACACGCCGTACGGCCTCGGTGCCGGCGTGTGGACGCGGGACACGAGCAGGGCGTTCCGGATGGGCCGCGGCATCCAGGCCGGGCGCGTATGGACGAACTGCTACCACCTCTATCCGGCGCATGCCGCCTTCGGCGGCTACAAGGGATCGGGCGTGGGCCGCGAGAACCACAAGATGATGCTCGACCACTACCAGCAGACGAAGTGCCAGCTCGTCAGCTACGACCCGAACCCGCTCGGGTTCTTCTAGGAGGTGCGACGACGTGGCCGAAAGGATCGTCGCCACCGACGCCGCGCTCGCGGCGATCGAGCGCCTGACGGCAACGCACGGAACGCTGATGTTCTACGAATCGGAGGGCTGCTGCGACGGCAGCTCTCCGATGTGCTTCGCCGCCGGCGAGCTCCTCCTCGGGCCTCACGATCTCCGGCTCGGCGAGGTCGGCGGCGCACCGTTCTACGTCGATACCGATCAGTACGAGCGCTGGAACCGGCCCGACCTGCTCCTCGACGTTGCGGTCGGGCCGGCGCCGGGCTTCTCGCTCGAGGCGCCCGGCGGTCTCCACTTCGTGACGCGCGGCGTTCCCTGCCTGTGAGCCGATGGGCTCTTCGAGCCCGCCGGTAGCCTCGCTCGCTAACGTGGCGCCGCGATGAGTCGATTCCTGCGTCGGCGCGTGGCCGGCGAAGAGCAACACGCTTCGAGCCTCGAGCTCTTCTACGACCTCGTCTTCGTACTTGCGGTGACCCAGGTTTCGCATCTGTTGCTCGACGACCTCACCTGGCGGGGCGCGGCCCGCTCGCTGCTCGTCCTGCTCGTGGTCTGGTGGGCCTGGAACTACACGACCTGGGTGACGAACATGCTCGATCCCGACTCGGTGGTCGTGCGACTTCTCGTGCTCGCGATCATGTTCGCCAGCCTCGTCATGGCGGTCGCCATCCCCGAGGCGTTCGGGAGCCGCGCACTGCTCTTCGTCGGCGCGTACGTCGCAATCCAGGTCGGGAGGCACTCCTTCCTGACGTTCGTCGTCGCGGGCCGTGACTCGCCCGAGCGGGAACCGGCAGCACGCATCCTCACGTGGTTCGTCGCCTCGGGTGTGTTCTGGCTCGCCGGTGGTCTCGCGTCCGGGCCCGCGCGTATCGCCCTCTGGCTCGTCGCGCTCGGGATCGACTACGCTGCCCCGCTCGTCCTCTACTGGGTACCCGGCCGTCGAGCGCTCGAGCCGACGGCGTGGGAGGTCGAGACCTCCCACTTCGCCGAGCGTTTCCAGCTCTTCGTGATCATCGCCCTGGGCGAGTCGATCGTCGTTACGGGCGCGACGACGTCACAACTGCAGCTCGACGGGGCCCGCCTGACCGCCTTCGCAATTGCGTTCCTCTCGACCGCGGCTCTGTGGTGGCTCTACTTCGACTATGTCGCTGCGATCGCGCAGCAGCGCCTCGAGCGCTCGCCGGACCGCACCACGCTTGCGCGGGACGGGTACACGTACCTGCACGTCGTTCTCGTCGCCGGTGTGATCGTGTCGGCGGTCGGCGACGAGATCGTGATCCTGCATCCCACCGAGAGGCTGTCGGGCGCCGAGCTCGTCGCCGTCGCCGCCGGCCCGGCGATCTACCTGCTCGGCCACACGCTCTTCCGATTGCGCATGGCCGGAACGGTGAGCCGGAAGCGGCTTGCCGGTGCGGCCGCATGCGTTGTCGTGGGGCTCGTGGGTGCGATCGCTCCGGCGCTCGTCGTCGCGGCGATGCTCGTCGCCGTGCTTGCAGTGGTGATCGTCTCCGAGTCCATCGCCGGCCGGCGGCGTCGGCACCGTGGCGAGCCGTCCCCGATCCAGCGACTCGAAACCGCTGGCTGAGGTGCGCCGCCGGCCGTACGATTCACGGCGTGTCGCGGATCGAGGACTATGCGTTGCTCGGCGACCTGCAGACGGCAGCACTCGTCGGGCGGACGGGGTCGATCGACTGGTGCTGCTTCCCGCGGTTCGACTCGGGCGCCTGCTTCGCGGCCCTCCTCGGCACGTCCGAGCACGGACGGTGGCTGCTCGCCCCCGAGGCGGAGGTGCACCGGTCGACGAGGCGGTACCGGCACGATACCCTGATTCTCGAGTCGGTCTACGAGACGGCCGAGGGAAGCGTCCGGGCGATCGACTTCATGCCGCCGCGCGGGACGGCTCCCGACATCGTGCGGATAGTGGAAGGCCTGGACGGCAACGTCCGCATGCGGTCCGAGCTCACGATCCGATTCGATTTCGGCAAGATCGTCCCCTGGGTGCGCCGGGTCGATCACGCCCGAGTCGCGATCGCCGGGCCTGACGCGCTGTGCCTCCGTACTCCGGTCGAGATCCACGGCGAGAACCTGACCACCGTCTCGGAGTTCACTCTCGGGCCGGGCGAGCGCATTCCGTTCGTGCTCACCTGGTTCCCCTCCCATCAGGAGTTGCCCGAGGAGGTCGACCCGGAGGTGGCGCTCTCCGAGACGGAGGCCTATTGGCTCGAGTGGGCTGCCGACTGCGGGCACGTCGGCGACTACCACGAGGAGATTCATCAGTCGCTGTTGCTGTTGAAGGCGCTGACCTACGCACCCACCGGCGGTATCGTCGCCGCGCCGACGACCTCGCTTCCCGAGGCGATCGGTGGGGTCAGGAACTGGGACTACCGGTTCTGCTGGCTCCGCGACGCAACCCTGACGCTTCTCGCAATGCTCCACAGCGGCTACAGGGACGAGGCGATGGCCTGGCGCCAATGGCTTCTGCGGGCTGTCGCCGGCGACCCGGCCGACGTCCAGATCATGTACGGCATCGCGGGGGAGCGACGGCTCGATGAGCGCGTGCTCGACTGGCTGCCGGGTTTCGAAGCGTCGCGACCGGTGCGCGTCGGCAACGCGGCCTCCGAGCAGATTCAGCTCGACGTCTACGGCGAGGTCATCGACGCCCTCTATCAAACCCGTCGGGCCGGAGCGCCGGCGGACGACAACATCTGGTCGCTCACCCGCAGGCTGCTCGAATGGCTGGAGGACGGCTGGCGCCACGAGGACGCCGGCATCTGGGAGGTGCGCGGGCCGAACAGGCACTTCACCCATTCCAAGGTGATGGCGTGGGTCGCGTTCGACCGCGCAGTCTGCTCCCACGAGGAGTTCGGGCGGGAGGGACCTGTCGAGCGCTGGCGTCAGCTTCGGGACGAGATCAAGGCCGAGGTGCTCACCCTTGCCTGGAACGAGGAGAAGCGCGCGTATTCCCAGTACTACGGCTCGCACGAGCTCGATGCGAGCGTCCTGCTGATGGGGCTGGTCGGGTTTCTCCCCGCGACCGACGACCGATTCGCCTCCACGGTCGACGCGATCCGTCGCGAGCTGACGGTCGACGGCCTCATCCTCCGCTACCTCTCGCACGCCGACGGCGAGGTCGACGGACTCCCCGCGGGCGAGGGCGTGTTTCTGCCTTGCTCGTTCTGGCTGGCCGAGGTCCTGGCGCGGCAAGGCAGGACCGACGAGGCACGTGAGCTGTTCGAGCGGCTACTCGACATCCGGAACGACGTCGGCCTCCTCGCCGAGGAGTACGACCCTGTGGCCAGGTGCCAGCTCGGCAACTTTCCGCAGGCGTTCACGCATCTCGCGCTCGTGGGCGCCGCTCTCGCGATCGGGGAGGGCCAGAGCATGCGACAGGGTGCTCCCGCCGACTGAGACCCATGCGTCAGTTGCTACTCACGTCATCCATCGATCGTACGGCGGTGCGACTTCTACGGGACCCAGCGCTCGGCGAGTGGTGTCACCTGCAGCTCGTGAGTTGCGCCGCGCGCACCCTGGTCCGCGAGAAACAGGACGGCGTCGGCGAGCTCACGTGGGTCGGCCGACGCAGGCTGGGCCGGTTGCCCGTCGTCGATCGGCTGGATGCCGGCATCGACGATGAGAAGCGCGACGTGAATGCCCTCGTCGCGGAGCTCGAGGGCGGCAGCCTGCGTGATCGCTCTGACTCCGAAGGCCCCGGCGGCCCAGAGGCCTCGCCCGGCGGCCGCCCTTCGCGAGGAGCCCCCCGTGACCTGAATCACTGTTGCCGGCGTTCCCTGCGCGAGCAGAAACCGGCCCGATGCCGAGAGGAACGAGAAGGCCGAACGGGCCGGCGCGACGGCCCAGTCGTCGAACGAGTCCGGCTGAGCGTTCGCGATCGGCCCACCTCCGAAGGGGCCGCTGCGGTCGCCTCCGTACGCGGAAGCGGCGTTGACCACCAGGTCGATGCCACCATGAGCGCCGGCCACCTGCCCGAGCACCTCGCTCACGCTCTTCTGATCCGTCACGTCCGCGCTCAGAGCCAGCGCTCCAGCGGCGCTGACACCCGCCAGCGTCACCTCGGACCGAGCCACGCCCGCGACGTCCCATCCCCCGGCAAGCAACCGCTCGATCACGGCCCTGCCGAGATTTCGCGCTCCGAACACGACGGCGCTACGCCGAACTTCCTCGGTCCTGCTCACACCTCTCCTCGCGTTGGCCTGCCTCCGACGTGCCTCGGCCCAGCTTAGCCGCGAGTCGGATCCAGAATCAGAGCTCGAGCGCGTCTACCGCGTGCTGGAATTGGTCCTCACGGACATAGACGACGTACCCGAAGGAGCCGCGACCGTCGCTGACGCCGGACGAGGCATACACGTGGACTCCGGCTTCGAACAGGCGCTCGTGAAGGCGCGCCAGCCGGCCGAGCTCGTCGTCCCCCTGTACGAGCAGCGCGTAGTGTGGGCCCTCGACGTCCACCTGCGCGAGGTGCGCCTCGGCCACGAACTGGGTCGGATCCTCGGGAAAGATCGCGAACTGGGCGCGATTCTCACCGCTCGGCACCGCGGTGAAAGCGAGAAGGTTGACCCCCCGTGCGGCAAGGGCGGCGAGAACGCGAAACGCTGCGCCGGCGTCGTCACGGGCATTGGCGTAGAAGTACTCGCAGGGACGGACCGAGAAGGCCATCTTCCCGATCATTCTCGCAGGCTTCGCCGGCCGCTGTCAGCTGCGATGCGGCGAATGCGTCCGGGAGTCTCGGTGCCGTAGAGTCTGTGACCGTGATGCGCCCCGAGGCCTTGGTAGCGCGGTTGTCCGAGGTTCCGCGGTGCTGAGGAGGCTGATCCTCGCGGCCGCCGAGAGCCCTTGGCTGGGAAGGGTCGTTCGCCGCCACGGCATGCGCCTCGGTGCGAGCAGGTTCGTCGCCGGCGAGACGCTCGAACAGGCCGTCGTCGCGCTCAGGCTCCTCAACGACAAGGGCTTGCGGGCGAACACGACGCTGCTCGGCGAGGGCGTGAGCACCGAGGCCGAGAGCCGCGCCGTCGTCGGCGCCTACAAGGTGATCCTCGACCGCATCGCGGCCGAAAAGCTGCGCGTCAATGTCGCCGTCAAGCTCACGCACCTGGGACTCGCGTTCGACGAGTCGCTCGCGCAGGCGAACATCGGCGAGCTCGTCGCGCACGCCGGCAGGCTCGACAACTTCGTTCGTCTCGACATGGAGGATTCGTCGTTCGTCGACGCGACCCTGCAGGTGTTCAGGGTGCTGCGCGAGGGAGGCCACGAGAACGTCGGCACCGTCCTCCAGTCGTATCTCTTCCGTTCTCCCGCCGACCTGGAAGGGCTCCTCGACCTCTCCCCGAATCTCCGCTTCGTCAAGGGCGCATACCTCGAGTCGCCTGCCGTCGCGTACCCGGCGAAGAAGGACGTCGATGCCGCGTTCACCCGACTCGTCGAGCGATCCCTGTCCGCGGGTGGCTTCACCGCGATCGCGACACATGACACCGGACTCATCGCGCAGGCACTCGCCTTTGCCGAGGAACACGACATCCCGCGCTCCCGCTTTCAGTTCCAGATGCTCTACGGGGTCCGGGGCGGGCTGCAGCTCGATCTTGCGCGGCGGGGGTACGACGTCCTCGTCGCGACCCCGTACGGGCCGGACTGGTACCGGTACCTGATGCGCCGCCTCGCGGAACGGCCGGCGAACGTCCTCTTCATCGCTCGCAACCTTACCCGCCGCTGAGCCGGGTATCTGCGATCGGCGGTCGGCGGTACGCGAAGGCTCTAGTCTTCGTCTCGACACGTGTGTTGGCGGTGGAGGTGGAGGGTGGGTCGGATCGACCACGGTGACAAGGCAGAACGCGAGGCGCCCGATGTGTGACCTGCACGATCACCACGGACTGCCGCCCCTCGCGGCGGATGAGTACGTACTGGACACGCCGTTCGTCCGCGAGCTCATAGCGACGGTCAGGGGGAGCATCGCGCGGTCGCTGAGCGCACCCGACGCGTGCGAGGCGATCAGGCCGATTTTCGCGGAAGCGCTCCGGCGGCGCGACTGGCTGCCGAAGGCGTTCCAGCAGGACGTCCCTGCCAGCGGCATGGGCGGAGGTATCGGCCAGTGGTTGCTCTTCCGCTCCGCCGACCGCTCACTTTGCCTCTTCAGCCTCGTCGTGCCGCCCGGCTCCAAGACCCCGATCCACGATCACCTTGCCTGGGGGCTCGTGGGTCTGTACCACGGCAGCCAGGACGAGGAGTTCTACCGCCCGCTGAACGGCACGATCGAGCTGATTCGGAGGCGGCCGCTCGACCCCGGCGACTACTACGTGTTGCTCCCTCCAGCCGACGACGTTCACCGCGTCCGAACGACATCCGCTGAGACGTCGGTCTCGATCCATCTGCTCGCGAACGACACGGGCTGCGCCCAGCGCCACACCTTCGACGAGCACACCGGTATGGCGCGCCCGTTCCGCTCGGGGTATGCGAACGCAGAATGCGAGACTCCCGTAGTCAGCTGATCAGGCAGAGCCGGCGTACGTGTCGGCCGCGCGAGCCACGAACCTACCTGGCGAGATCCAGCACCCGCGATCGGCAACCGCGAGCTCGCTGAGTCAGGGCGCATGCTCGCCCTCGAAGCGGACCGCGCGTTTCAGCCGGGCGTCGAGCGATCCGCGTGAAGCGTGGTGGCGCCCCGGCCCGCGTTTGCTGTCAGCTCCGCGAGCCAGATCGCCTGTGCTTCCGACAGGGGCTGCTCGAGCTTCCACCTCCAGTTGGTGCCGTCGGCCGTGCCTGGCCGGTTCATCCTCGCCTCGCTGCCGAGCCAGAGCAGATCCTGGGCGGGAATGACCACGAGCTCGTTTTCGGCGGCGAGCACGTTTTGCAGCAGCGCGCGATGCTCGTCAACGGCCGAGACTGCTCCGGCGGCGAGGTGCGGCTGGTTCGCCCGGCCCCAGCGCTGCCACCAGCCGGCGAGCGTGTCCGAGTCGTGGGTGGATGTGTACAGCACGGAGTCGCTGCGCCAATCGGCATCCGCCACCCTGGCGACCACGTTCATGCCGGGCAGCCCGACCGCCTCGCGGAGTGCGACCACGTCCGGCGTGATGTGGCCGAGATCCTCGAGGATCAACGGCAGGCCGCCGAGCCGCTCTCGTGCTGCGTCGAAGAACGCCATCCCCGGGCCCTCGCCCCAGAAGCCTTGCGAGGGATCCTCCTCGTCGAGCGGCAGCTCCCAGAACTTGACGAGGCCGCGGAAATGGTCGATCCGCAGCAGGTCGAACAGCTCCAGTTCGCGCTCGAGCCGCGCCAGCCACCACGCATAGCCCTCGGCCGCGTGGGCCGGCCAGTCGAACACCGGCATCCCCCAGCGTTGGCCTTCCGGATGATTCAGCGACGGCGCCGCGCCGGCGACCACCGATCGGTCGAAAAGGCCCGGATGGGTCAGCGCATCGCACGAGTCGCCGGCTACGTAGAGAGGGATATCGCCGATCAGCCGGATTCCGCGCTCGTTCGCGTACTGCCTCAATGCGAGCCACTCGCGCTGGAACCGCGTTTGCGCTCGCCGCTCGGACTCGCCTGCGAACCTCACCCACTCCTCGAGCCAGTTGCCTTCCGGTGCGCCGTTCTCGCCATCGCCGTCGTCGTAGTGCTGCGATCCCGGAGGGGCGAGTAGGCCCACGTGCCCGGCGAACGCCGAGCGCGACGAGTACGGCGAGCCGAGCTTGTCGGGGATATGCAGCGGCAGCAGCTGCCACCACGCCTGCCCTGCCTCGACGAGCCAATCGACGAACCGGTACGCCTCGTCGTCCAACCTGCCGGAAGGCAGCGAAGTGACATGGAGAAGCACGCCGCTCGAGCGCAGGGGAACCGACATGAGACCTAGCGTCCGAGCGCCCGGGCGATCGCTGCGACGTGCTCCGGCGTCGAACCGCAGCACCCACCGACGATCCGGACACCCTCTTCCACGTACCGCGCGACATGGTCGGCGAGCATCTCCGGCCCGGCCTCGTACACGACCTCGGCGCCGACGATCTGCGGTACACCTGCGTTCGGCTTCACCCATACGGGGAGCTCGCCGGCGGCTGCCAGGAGCTCGCTGACGACGGCGTCCGCGTCCTTGAGCGAGCGCCCGCAGTTCGTGCCGACGGCGGCAATGCCCAGGGGGATGACCGCTGCGGCGGCGTCGGCGGGGCTCAACCCCATCATCGTCCGCGTCCCCATGTCGAACGAGAACGACACGACGAGCGGCAGGTCCGTCACGCTCTGGATTCCCTCGACGGCCCACACGGCCTCTTCCACGGCGAAGATCGTCTCGAGCACGAGCAGGTCGACGCCGCCGTCCGCGAGTGCCTGGGCCTGCTCGCCATATGCGGCGACGGCTTCCTCGCGGTTCAGCAGCCCATAGGGCTCGATGAGCATCCCGGTCGGCCCGAGTGAGCCTGCCACGAGGTGTCCGGCGCCTGCCCCCTCCCGCGCGAGCTCGGCAGCCCGGACGTTCACCTCGCGGGCCCGTCCGACGAGCGGTCCGTCGGTAAGGCGTAGCGGCGTTGCCCCGAACGTGCACGTGAGAACGATGTCCGAGCCCGCAGCGATGAAGGCCCGATGCAACTCGACCACCCGCTCGGGCGCCTCGAACAGCCACTCCTCGGGCGCGAGGCCGGGCTCCATACCCATCGTCTGGAAGTTCGTGCCCGTCGCGCCGTCGGCGACCAGCACGTCACGGTGGGCCAGCAGGTCGGCGAATGCAAGCTTCTCTGTGGTGCCCATCAACGTCCTCCTCGCTCGACATCACCCCGGGCGTGGCACCTTGCGCATGACGCAGGTTGCCGAGGCGTCCATGGGCCGGGGCCCTCAGCCTCTCTCGATGCGGAACGGTGATGGCACCGCGTCCGGCCAGCACCATACCGACCCGGGCCGACCCCGGGCTTCAGCCGGACGTCGAACGATGAGCGTGGCACCGTTCCCGGCCGGGTGCGAGCTGATGCCCGGCAAACGTCGGCGCCTCACACGTCGTGGATGCAGATGAGCTGCGACGGGCCGCCCTCAACGGTGCGGACGTCTGCGACCATCCACTGTCCGCCGTCGACCTCGATCACCGACTCCTCCGCGATGTCGGGGGCGAGACGCACCGTGTAGCGCTTCGGGCTCCCGGCGAGGAGCACGACGTCGTAGACGACGCCTTCGTCGCCCGCCCGGTCGACGACTGCGAGCCGGTCAGCCCGTCTCACGGTATTCGGCCCCCGAGGAGACGTCGACCGCGGTCGGTCCGTGGCGTCTGACCGGCCCGGTCCAGTGAGTCCGCTGCAACCGGTGAATTTCCACGATGATGCCGTCGTCGAGCTCGAAGAGGCGCAGCCGGCGAAACCCGACCTTCGCGAGAACCCGGGCAGAGGCGAGGTTCTCCACGCGGCAGCGGCCGATCAGCTCCTCGATCCCACAGCGGTCGAATGCCTCGTCGCGCGTGGCGAATGCGGCCTCGGTGGCAATGCCCTCACCCCACCGCGATGCCTCGACGAAATAGCCGAGCTCGACGTCCTCGTCACGCGACCCTTTCCCCGGCCCGACCCGGGAAAGCTCGACGAAGCCGAGCCACTCGTCGGTCTCGGCCTCGATGATGGCGCGCTTGCCGAACCCGAAGAGTGACCATTCCTCGAGCGAGCGCTCATGCTGTTCGAGCGCCCGCCGGCGATCGAGCGGCTCGGCGCGAATGTATCGGATCACGACGGGGTCGCACATGAACAGTGCAAACCGCTCGAAGTGCGAGTCATCCCAGGGCTCGAGGCGCAACCGTGCGGTCTCGACCACGGTGCGCACGCCGAGTTCGGTCGGACGAGTGGCCATGACAACCCCATCGGCGTTTCGGCCGCCGGGCTTTACAGTCGCGCAGGCCGGGTTCCTACCGGGTCGCGACGTGTGCGGTCAGCGCCTCGATCGGCACCACCTCGAGCGCCCGCTCGTGCGTGGCGCCGAGAACGACGGGAGCCGCCACTCCCGCCCGGTAGGCCTCGAGCCATCTCGAGGCGCACACGCACCAGTGATCACCCGGCTGCAGGCCCGCGAACCCCCATTCCGGGCGTGGCGTCGAGAGGTCGTTTCCCGCCTGCCGGCTGAACGCGAGGAACTTCTCGGTCATCACCGCGCACACCGTGTGGCTCCCGAGATCCTCGGCCCCGGTCGAGCAGCAACCGTCACGAAAGAACCCGGTGACGGGATCGACGGAGCATGGCAGCAAGTCGCCGCCGACGACGTTGCGGTCCGGATCGCGGTTCACCCCCTCACTCTGCCCATCTGATCGGGCATGTGCGAGGGGCAACCGTTCTGCGCGTCGCTCGCGCTGCAGTCGGACGGGCTTCCCGCGTGTCGTAGGCTGTCGCCATGGACGCGGACGCCGTCGAGATCCGGGTGCTCGGCTGTCTGATCGAAAAGCAGCGAACGACACCCGACACGTACCCGTTGACGCTCAACTCGTTACGGCTCGCCTGCAATCAGGCGACGAACCGAGACCCTGTCGTCGACTACGACGAGGAGACGATCCGCGATGCGCTGCAGCGGCTCTGGCGCAAGGAATGGGCGCGGCTCGCCTCCGGGCAGGGCAGTCGCTCCGTCAAGTACCGTCAGCTCGTCCAGGAGACGCTCGGGCTCACAGACGACGAGATCTCGGTTCTCTGCGTCCTGATGCTGCGCGGGGCGCAGACTCCCGGCGAGTTGAAGCAACGCGTCGAGCGGCTCCATTCGTTCACTGCTCTGGAAGAGGTGGAGCAAGCGCTCGAGCGACTGATCGGCCGAGAGCTCGTGGCGCGCCTCAACCGCCGGCCAGGCCAGAAGGAGGAACGATATGCCCAGCTACTCGGCGGCGAGGTAGCGGAAGAGGCTGAGAGCGCCGGTCCGAGGCCGATTCTCGCCAACGACCCGCTGGAGGCGCGGGTGGCTGCGCTCGAGGCCGACGTTGCTGCGCTCCGCGCGGCGCTCGACGAGCTCGGTCTCTGAGGTCTCGTTCGCGTGCATCGCGCGACGATCGTCCGGCGCTCGCCGAAGGCCACGAGGCCGCCGCCGTCGACCCCGCGAGCATGATCGTGGCCTTCGCCCACTTCCGCGGCTGAGCCTTCTCCGCTGCAAAACGCACGTGTCCCAGCGGTGTGATGATGGTCGTTTCACGTGACGATCGGCGCGATCGAGCACCGTCCCGCCGGGGCAGTACGATGGCCCTCCCGATGAGCTCCCCGTTTGTCCACCTCCACGTCCACTCAGAGTTCTCGATCCTCGATGGGGCGTGTAGGATCCCGGCGCTCGTCGACAAGGCGGCGCGGCTCGAGATGCCGGCTGTCTCGCTCACCGACCACGGCTCCCTCGCGGGTGCGATCGACCTCTACAAGGCTGCACGCGAGCAAGGCGTGAAGCCGATCATCGGCTGCGAGGTGTATGTGACGGACGATCGGCGTCAGCAGGCCAAGGGCACCGCGCATCTGACGTTGCTCGCCGAGACGACGGCCGGCTATGCGAACCTGATCAAGCTTTGCTCGCTCGGTTATCTCGAGGGGTACTACTACCGGCCAAGGGTCGACTGGGCGCTGCTCGAGCAGTATGCGCCAGGCCTGATTGTTCTCTCCGGCTGCCTGTCGGGCCGGGTCTCGAGAGCAATCGCCGAAGCTCGGATGGGCGACGCCGAGATGGAGCTCGACCGGCTGGAGCAGATCTTCGGTCGTGACAACACCTACGTCGAGCTCCAGAATGCCCACCTCGACATTCAGCAGCCAGTGTTCCAGGCGCTCCCCGGGCTCGCCGCAAAGCGCGGCTTGCCGCTCGTTGCGACTGGCGACGTGCACTACCTCGACGCGACGGATGCCTATCCGCACGAGGCGTTGCTCTGCATCCAGTCGGGCGACTCGTTGAAGAACCCCAATCACTGGAAGTTCGGGACGAACGAGTTCTATTTCAAGACCCCGGAGGAAATGGCACTCGACTTCCCCGGGCACGAGGATGCGATGCGCCGCACGCTCGAGATCGCCGATCGTTGCAACGTCGAGATCGAGCTCGGTCGGATCCTCCTGCCGACGTTCCCGACCCCCGGCGACCGCGACGCGTTCGACTACCTCGTCGAGTTGTGCGAAGCCGGGCTCGCGAAGCGCTACGACAAGGTGACATCCGAGCTCACCGAACGCCTGCAGTTCGAGCTGAAGACGGTGCGAGAGATGGGCTTTGCCGATTACTTCCTCATCGTGGCCGACTTCATCGCTTTCGCGAAGCATGACGGCGTCTCGGTCGGTCCCGGACGCGGCAGCGCCGCCGGCTCGCTCGCTGCGTATTGCCTAGGCATCACCGACATCGATCCGATGCGCTACGGGTTGCTGTTCGAGCGGTTCCTCAACCCGGCTCGCAAGGACATGCCCGACATGGACATCGACTTTGCCGTCGAGGGCCGCGAGCGGGTGATCAACTATGTCGCCGAAAAGTACGGACGCGACCGGGTAGCCCAGATCATCACGTTCTCGACGATGGCAGCGCGGGCGGCGGTACGGGATGCCGGGCGGGTGCTCGAGGTGCCCTACGGCACCGTCGACCGGATCGCGAAGATGATTCCCGAGGGACCGGGACAGACGCTCGAGGAGGCTCTGAAGCCGGGCGCAGAGTTGGCGAACGCGGTCAAGGACGATCCCGTCGCCAAGGAGATCATCGACCTGGCCCGCCCGCTCGAGGGACTGACCCGGGCCGACTCGATCCACGCAGCCGGGGTCGTGATCGGGGCGCAACCGTTGATCGACGTCGTGCCGCTGCAGCAGAAGGGAGCGGACCAGGAGGTCGTAACCCAGGTCTCGATGAAGAATGTCGAGGCGCTCGGTCTTCTGAAGATGGACTTCCTCGGCCTACGCAACCTCGACGTGATCGACAAGGCAGTCAGCCTGATCGGCAACGGGCTCGACATCGGCACGATCCCGATCGACGACCGCAAGACGTATGAGATGTTGGCGCGTGCCGATTCGGCGGGCGTCTTCCAGTTCGAGTCGGCCGGAATGCGCGATGCGTTGCGTCAGGTGAAGCCGACGGAGTTCGAGGACCTGATCGCGCTCGTCGCCCTCTACCGGCCGGGCCCGATGCAGTACATCCCGAGCTATGCCGCTCGCAAGAACGGCCGCGAGGCCGTCACGTTCATCGACGAGCGCCTGAAGCCGATCACCAGCGACTCGCATGGGATTTGCATCTATCAGGAGCAATATATGCAGATCGCGAAACAGCTGGCCGGCTTTTCCCCTGCCGAGGCCGAGACGCTGCGGCGGGCGATTGGCAAGAAGATCCACGAGCTGATGGCGTCACTGAAGGGCAAGTTCCTGGACGGGTGCGCGGCGAACGACGTCACGCCGTCGGTTGCAAACCAGCTTTGGAAGGACATGGAGCAGTCCCAGGACTACTCCTTCAACAAGGCTCATTCCGCATGCTATGCGTTGATCGCCTATCGAACCGCCTGGCTGAAAGCGAATTATCCGTGCGAGTACATGGCGGCACTGATCTCGTCCGTGATGAACACGAAGGACAGGGTGCCGCTGTACGTCAACGCCTGCGACGAGATGGGGATCGAGGTGCTGCCGCCCGACGTGAACGAGTCGGCCACCGATTTCGCGGTCGTGACCGGCAAGATCCGTTTTGGTCTCAACGCGGTCAAGAACGTCGGCGACAACGCGGCGCGTGCGATCATTCTCGCACGTCAGGAAGGCGGCTCGTTCGCGACGATCTGGGATTTCACGGAGCGCGTCGACCCGCAGGTCGTCAACAAGCGAGCGCTCGAGTCGCTCGTCAAATGTGGGGCCCTCGACTCCACCGGTGCGTCACGGATGGGGATGCTCGGGGTGCTCGAGCAGGCGCTCGCCTATGGACAGAAGCTCGCGGCCGACCGGCTCGCGGGGCAGGGGTCGATTTTCGATCTCGGGTTCGGCGGTTCGGAGCCGGAGGAGGAGGTTGCCCGCAAGCACCATCCTCCGATTGCCTTGAGCGAGTTCGAGAAGGCCGAGCTGTTGCGGCTCGAGAAGGAGACACTCGGACTCTACGTCTCGGAGCACCCGCTCAGCGCGGTGCGCGACCAGTTACGCCGCAAGACGGATGCGACGCTCGGCGAGCTCGAGCGCAGGCGGGACGGCGAGGTCGTGACGGTCGGCGGGATCGTGTCCGCCGTCAAGCACTTGACCACCAAGAAGGGCGAGCCGATGGTGTTCCTGCAGCTCGAGGATCCGACCGGAACGGCCGAGACCGTCGTCTTCGCTGCGACCTACGCGACCGTGCGGGAGTTGTGCATCGCAGACAGGATCCTCGTCGTGAAAGGGCGCGTCGACCACAAGCAGCAAGGTGAGACGAAGCTGATCGCGCTCGAGCTGACGGCCTTCGAGGCGGTGGCCGAACGGCGCGACGTGTGCTTCAGATTGGACGCGCGGCTGGCGGCGGCAGGGGTCATCGAGGAGCTCGCGCGCCTCGTAAAGGAGTATCCGGGGGATTCCCCTGTCTACGTGGCGCTCGAGACGTCGCTCGGCGCGCGTACGCTCGCGCTCGGTCCCGGCTACCGGGTGCAGCCGGACTCGGACTTCATTGCCGAGGCGAAGGCGTTGTTGGGCGAGGCTTCGGTGGGATAGGCCGCGCAACCTCGACCGCCGCTCGCGGCTCTCACCAGGGCGCGATCGTCGTTCCGCCCCATTCTTCGGGTGCGGTGTCGCGTATGGTCTGGGTGAGTTCCCAACGGTGCCCGCTCAGGTCCTCGAGGACGCCTGAGCGCTCGCCATACTCGTATGTCACCAGGTCCTCGACGACACGCGCACCACAGTCCCGCGCGCGGGCGAACGCCGCGTCGACGTCTGTCACACGCACCTTGACGAGCTGCGTCACGACGCCGTCGCTTAGTAACGGCGTCGCGCTCATGTGGCATTCCTTGAAGAAAGCCAGCCGGGTCAGGCTACGGCTGGTACTGGTGGTCGAGCGCACAGACGGTGTCGATGTTCACGCGAATCCAAACACCGGTGTCGAGCGGCTCGAACAACTCGACCGGCTTCTCTCCGTTCACGAGCCGTGCCAGCTCGGAGACCGTAATTGGAGTCGCACCCATGTTGGGTGGGTCCCCGTGCCTGGTCAGGACACTGACGTGTGCGTCTGTGGGCACGAGGTACGTCAGGAGGCGGTGACCCTCCTCGATCCGGTAGCTGTCGTTCGGAACTGGCTCACCCGGCTCGACGACGCCGTCCTCGGCGGCCGCCGTGTTCGCGGTCACGCCAGTTGTGAACCACGCGGGGTCGAACCGCATCTCGTACTGATCCTCTTTCTTGGTCAGGGAGGAGATGTGGCCGAAGATCCTTTCCCCGCATTGCTCCGAGGAAGCCGACTCGATCCCCGAGTCCTTCGTGAAGTACAAGGCTGCGAAGGCGACGGTCGCGATGGACGCGACGACGGCTACAACAGCGACAGCTACGTGCGTCCGATTCGTGCTCTCCTCCAAAAGACGAGCTTGCCGCGACAAGACTTCTTCTTCGCCGGCTGCAGTCCTGCGCGCAACACGGGCTCATGGCACGGATCGCGATCGTCGATCACGGCAGGTGGGTCGGGCGTCGAGGTCGGCCTACCCACGTCCACCATCGAGCAGTGGCGCGACGCGCTCGCGGAACACCTCCAGCTGGGCGCGCTCGTCGGCGAGCGGCCACAGGAAGACGCGTTGCGCGCCCGCGTGCTCGTACGCCAGCAGCTTCTCGGCGCACTCCTCTGCCGATCCGATCGGCAGGATCGCGCGGAGCTGCTCCGCCGGACGATTGAGCATCGGTGCCAGCATGTCCGCGAGCATCGCGTCGGCGCGAGCCCTATCCTCGCTGACGTAGCACCACATGGTTGCGATACCGTTCTGGAACTGCGCAGCATCGCGCCCGCGTGCGGCCAGTTCTGCCTGAACATCCAACCAAGCCTGGGCGAACAGTTCTGGGGTCGTGTTGTAGCCGGAGGCCAGCCAGCCGTCGGCAAGGCGCGCCACGCGCCTCAACCCGGCCGCCGATCCCCAGCTCCCGATCCAGATCGGTGGACCCGGGCGTTGAGCCGGCGTAGGAGCCAGGGTGAAGCCGGCGCTGGAGTAGAACGTGCCCTCAAACGCGACATCGTCGGCTCGCCAGTACGCACGCAGCGTTTGCACCGCCTCGTCCAGCCGCTTCCAGCGCTCCTCGAATCTCACGCCGACCAGCTCGTAGTCCTGAGCCGACGAACCGGGACCGAGCCCGACCACCAGCCGGCCGCCGGACAGCAGGTCGATCGCCGCGAGGATCTTCGCGGTTGCCGCCGGTCCACGAAGCACCGGCACGGCCACGGTCGTCGCGAGCTTCATCCGACCACTGTGGGCGAGCACTGCGGCGAGCGCCGTCGGCCCGTCGAGCCACGGGCGGGAGAACACGAGATGGTCGTTCGCGCAGATGTGCGTGTACCCGAGATCGTTCGCAGCTTCAGTGACCGCGAGCAGATCATCGAGCGAGCGCTGCTCTCCCGCGAACGAGATCAGCGGCAGGTGTACACCGAATTCCATCTGAGCCAGTTTGTCACGAAAGGGTATTCGAGACCCATGCCCCACGCCTAGCTCGCCGCTCCCGTGAACATTCCCGAATCCCTGGCCCGAGCGACAATCCGCGGTTTGACGGCGAGCGCGCGTCAGCGCGGCCCGTAGGGGGCGTAGCGGTGGTGGGGGAGGATGGGGTTGCCGGCCGGGTCGCGGAACCCGGCGCCATGACAGACACCCGAATCCCACATCTCGTTGACCTGCACGCCGGCCGCCTCGAGCTTGGCCTTCGCGTCGGCGACGTCCGGCACACGCAGCGCGAGCGTGCCCACCGGCAGCGGCGAGAACTCATAGTCGTGTGTGCGGGGTCATCACCGCAAGCGTCACGTTGCCTGCCTCGTACTCGACCCACTCCTCGCCCGGCGAGTTCGGATTCCTCTCGAGGCCCAGCACGTCGCCGTAGAACTGGTTCGCCTTCTCCATGTCCGAGCGAGGTCTCGCTTGGGCCGACCCCGGAGGCGGCGACGATACGAGGCCCGAGTTACCCGGGGCAGTTCAACTACGGCGTGATCAGACGCATCGGGTCGATCGTGTGTCCATCGAACGGCCTGTCCCGGCGGACCGGGTTGATGGAACCAATGGCGGCGCATAGGCTTCGCGCGTGCTTCACCGACCAGCGCCCCGCTCGGAAGGGTTCATCGTCCGAGACGGTGTTCACGTCCACTACCAGGTCTTCGGCGACGGTCTCCGCGCCATCTTGCTGCTCCCGACCTGGTCGATCGTTCATTCTGGTTTCTGGGCCCACCAGGTGTCGCATCTCGCCGACCGCTACACCGTGATCACGTTCGATGGACGTGGCAACGGTGCCTCCGACCGGCCGACCGACCCCGCCGCGTACTCGGACTGGGAGTTCGCTGCGGACGCGCTCGCGGTGCTCGACATCGTCGGCGTCGAAGAGGCGGCTATTGCCTCGATGTCGGGCGGAGCTTCCTCGGCGCTGGTCCTCGCAGCCGGTTCGCCTGAACGCGTGGCGGCTTCCGTCTTCATCGCGCCCGGACTCTCGCTGACGCCGCCCTACCCGGAACGTGCCGCCGCGAACGCGGTATTCGATGAGCCCCAGCCCAGCTACGACGGCTGGCTGAAGTTCAACCGCCACTACTGGCAGAAAGACTGGCAGGGATTCCTCGAGTTCTTCTCCGCCAAATGCTTCAGCGAGCCGGACTCGGAGGAGCAGATTCGCCACTGGGTCGAGATGGGCCTCGAGACGTCCCCCGAGGTGATACTCGCAACGGTCGAGGCTGAAGGTCCGGAGCAAGACGAAGAAAGGCGCTTGGCCGCCGCCTTGACGACCCCGGTGCTCGTGATCCACGGAACCGACGACCAGGTAGTCCCGCTTGCTCGGAGCGAGGAGCTCGCCCGCCTGACCGGGGGTGAGCTCGCCATCATCCAGGGATCCGGGCACGAACCCCAGTACCGTCATCCCGACGAGGTCAACGCCCTCCTCGACGGCTTCTTCGACGACCACTATCCATCAGACACCCAACCCGGGCAAGCCTGAGCTCGACGCGACGGCGACGGGCACCAGGCTGCTCGGCGCAGCGCTCGAGTGACACTCCCGCGCACACCGGCGCAAACTGTGTGCCCTACCCGTCTCGAGCCCGGACCGTGTCACGAACCGCTCGGAAGCACGATGTTGCCTTCGTCATCCAGTCCGAAGCCCGGGTTGTGAGCGATCTCCCAGGGATGGCCGTCGAGATCGAGGAAAACACCCGCGTAGCCCCCGTAGAAGGTAACCGCGGGCTCGCGCGCGATCTCGGCGCCGTTCCTGCGGGCTTCCTCGATCACCTCGTGCACTTCTGCCCGCGACCTGACGTTGTGCGCCAACGCGATGCCGCCCCATCGAGCACCTTCGTCGGGGATTGCCATGTCAGCCGCGAGCTTGTCGCGCGCCCAGAGCACGAGAAGCGTCCCGTTCGCCTCGAAGAAAGCCGTCTCCTCCACGTCGAGAGCCACCGGCCACCCCAGGGCCTCGTAGAATTCCTTTGCTCGCGTGTAGTCCGACACACCGAGCGTGACCAGGCTCACACGCTGTTCCATGGCGCGAGGATATCCGCGAGCCGGGAGCCATGACTCCGCGGCGGTGGCTGCTTCGGCCGTGCTCGTGTTCTCCGACGACATTCTCTGACTAAAATCAGAGAATGATGGAAGCGGCTGTCGCCCAGGTGCGCAGCTTCAACCGGCTCGTGGCGCAGCGGGTCGGCGCCCTCGACGATCACTATCTCTCGCGGGACAGGCCGCTTGGGGAGGCTCGCGTACTCTGGGAGATCGGTGTCGAAGGATGCGATGTGCGGCGGTTGCGGTCTCGGCTGGACCTCGACTCCGGGTATCTGAGCCGTCTTCTCCGGTCGCTCGAGGACGCTCGGCTCATCACTGTTCATCCGAGCGAGGGCGACAGGCGCATCCGGACGGCTCGGCTGACGGCGGTCGGCCTCGCTGAACGGGATCTCCTCGAACGGCGCAGCGACGAACTCGCGCGCTCGTTCCTGCAACCGCTGGACGAGACGCGATGCGCGCGCCTGGTGGCCGCGATGGCGGAGGTCGAGCGGCTCTTGACCGTCGCGCTCGTCGAGATCAATGCCGTCGATCCGTCTCATCCAGATGCCCAGGCCTGCCTCCGGGAGTACGTTGCCGAACTTGGTCGGCGATTCGAGACCGGCTTCGACCCGGCGTTGAGCATTCCCGTCGAACTCCACGAGGTCAGGCCCCCAGCCGGTCTGTTCTTGCTTGCCACACTCCGGTCAGAGCCGGTCGGCTGCGCAGCCCTCAAGTTTCACGGCGCCGAACCAACAGAGCTCAAACGCATGTGGGTCTCCGCATCGGCTCGTGGCCTGGGAATCGGTCGCCGCCTCCTCAGCGAGCTCGAGCGCCGTGCCGCAGCCGCCGGCGCCATCGCGGTCAGGCTCGACACGAACAAGGCCTTGACCGAGGCGATCGGCCTCTACCGCTCCGCGGGCTACCACGAGGTGGACGCCTACAACAACGAGCCCTATGCGGACCACTGGTTCGAGAAGCGTCTCCGGAGGTAGGTCGTAGAAGCCGACCATCGTCCCCTCGCGTTGCCGGACCCGCGAGCCGGGGTGGGGATGATCAGCCGGCGGCGACCGAGCCTGCGATGAGGTCGGCCGCTTTCTCGCCGATCATCGACACCCGCCGGCTCGACGCGCAACTGCAGTCGAACCTGGCACCACTACCGGTGTTGTGACGATCTCCCTCTGAATCGGTCGCCGGGGGGTCGGCCGGCACTTCACACCGAGCCGCGGGCCGTCCATGCCGTTGTGCTCACGGTGAAGGGCGGACGCGGTACGAGTTGTCGGCAGCGATCACGCAGCCGGATACGTCCCTGGTCATCGAGCGTTGCTGCATAGGCGCCGGCAGGACCGACGCCGAGCGTGAACGGCTCCCACCACTCTTCGAAGCTCGAAAACTCGACGGATGCCTCGAGGGTCGTATCCTGCACCGACTTCAGCCCTGCCTCTGCAAGCAGTTCGCTCAGGTGGCCCGCGCGGGCCCCAGCCAGTTTGGATTCATCTTGCACGCCCGGATCGAGCTCGCGGGCCGCTCTCCAGAATGCGGCCAACGGCGTGCGATCGCCGGCGTGATCCCAGACGCATGCTGCGACGACCCCACCGTGACGCGTCACGCGCGCCATCTCGCGCAGACCCGCGACGGGATCCGTCATGAAATGGACGACGAGCTGAGCGAGTGCCGCGTCGAAGACATTGTCGTCAAAAGGCAGGAGTTCAGCCGACGCGGGCAGCACCTCCACCGTCGAATGACGTGCTTTCGCTGCGGCGACGAAAGGCGGGGATGGATCGACCGCCGTGACCGCCTCCCCGCCGACCCGCCGAACGAGCTCGCTCGTGAGTGCGCCCGGGCCGCAGCCCACGTCCAACACCCGTTGTCCGGCCGCAACTCCGGCGAATTCGGCGAGCTGAGGCGCCAGCTGCGCCGAGTATCGACCCATGAACCGGTCATAGGCTTCAGCGGCAACCTCGAACGTCATCCCGCCCATCCTACGCCTGCCGCTTTCGTCCAGGGCAAAGGGTCCTGGACCCTGCCCACACACCAACGCATCGATCGTTCGACCCGTGTCGACCGACGAGCGACGCCGTGCAGACGACTCGTCCCCGTTGGACGCTGGACCTGCGGCTAGAGCCCTTCGGGCGAGACTCGTTCCGCGAGGGCGCTCAGGACCTTCGGCTGGATCGACGGCGCTTCGTGCAACAGCCGCTGAAAGGACTGACCCGTGATGACCAGCAGGCGGACAGGGCTCGTCGCCACCACGGTCGCCGTCCGCGGGGTCTCGGTGACGAGTGCTATCTCGCCGAAGAAGTCACCCGCCTTCATCGTGCGAAGCCTGCGGTCCTTGCGCCGCGCGTCGACCGTCCCCTCGACGAGCACGAAGAACTCCCTTCCCCTCGTGCCCTCCTCGATCAGCATCGTTCCGTCCGGCTGATAGAGCTCGTCCGCGATAGTCGAGATCTGCCCGAGCTCCTTCTGCGAGCAACCCGAGAACAACGGCACTCCACGGAGCAGGTCGACCTTGGTATGACGGCGCAGCTTCATCCGGAGGATCCTAGGGGACCATCGGCCTGCATCGCAGAACGACGTGCCTGTCCCACTCAGCGCCGCCTACGAAGGACGCGCGCCACATGCCGGTCCCCACGCACACGACCCAGCCGCCCGCGACGATTTGCGACGGTCGGCCGGCAGCAACCGCGACGACGGCGAGAAGTTACGACCTCCACCGCGCCCACTAGGCTCGCGCGGTGCAGCCCCGAACCCTCGACCTCCATATCGATGACCTGTGCGCCAGGTACGGAATCCGACGTGCGGCCGGCCGAGGCCGCGCGGTCGTCATCCGCATCCGGCACCGCGACGGCCGTACAGAGCGCCGACTCGAGATCCGCATTCCTCCCGTTCGAGGCCAGGTGAGTTACTTCGTCGCCCTGCACGAGATCGGCCACCTCGTGGGGGCAGGCCGCAGCCGGCGCCGCCTCGAAACCGAGGAAGCTGCATGGCGGTTCGCGCTGTCCGAGGCGCTCGTCGCGCCCACCGATGCCACCCGCCGCCGAATCGGGAAGCGGCTGCGGTCGTATGCGACGTGGGCGGAGCTCCGCGCCCGCCGGCGTCACCCACCGTTCGTTCCCCCTGCAAACGACCCGTTCTGGGAGCTGCTCGATTGGCTCGAGGAGTGATCGTTCGTGAAAGGGAGATCCGACCCCTTTACGAAGTCCTCACGAGAACACGGCAATTCCCTGAAACGAATGACGTAAAAAGGGGACATCCGTTTGGGCCTCGCGACCGAACAATGGGTGTGACCCAACACCACCGAGAGAGGCGATGATGTCTGCGGCAGAGCTTCAAGAACGACCCGATGTCGAAATCGAGCTCGTCGAGCAGTGGCGCGCCGAGTCGCTGGCGCGCGTGGGCTACGACCTCGAGTCCTCGGCAGTGCTCGCAGCCTCCCACGAGGTCGACCTCCACCTCGCGATGCGCCTGCTCGAGCGTGGGTGCCCGGTCGACCTGGCTCTCCAGATCCTCCTCTAGTCGCCGTCCCCCCGGCACCCGGACGCCCGGCCGCCAGCCGGGCGTCACCCGTTTGGAGCCGAAAGGCGTCCTGCCCTCCGGCGAGAATGCCACAGCATGAGCCTAGGAGTCATCGCCTCGATCCCCTCGCCCGCGAACGGTGCCGTCGACCTGGGGCCGCTCACGATCCACATGTACGGGCTGACGTTGCTCGCCGGGATCGGCGTCTGCATCTGGATCACCGGCACCCGGTTCGTCAACCGCGGAGGCGATTGGGACCTGATTTTCCGCTGCGCCGTCTGGGGCGTCGGCGCGGGCATCGTCGGAGCGCGTCTCTATCACCTCGCGACGAGCTGGAGCGAGGTGCCCGACCAGTGGTGGGGCCCGTTCGCCATCTGGAAAGGTGGCCTCGGAGTCTGGGGCGGGATCGCGGCGGGGTGTCTCGTCGGCGGTCTCATTGCGAGGCGCGCCGGGGCTGACGTCTGGCTGCTCGCGGACTGTCTCGCACCCGGCTTGCTCGTTGCGCAGGCGGTCGGCCGGATCGGCAACTGGTGGAATCAGGAGCTCTTCGGGAAGCCGACCGATCTCCCGTGGGGCCTCGAGATCGATCCGGGGCACCGGCCCCTCGCCTCGTTCGATCAGGCCACCTATCACCCTGCGTTCCTGTACGAGATCCTCTGGAACCTCTTCGCGGCGGCGCTCCTCGTCTACGTCGTCGAACGTCGCTTCCACCCGCGACCACCCGGGCTCTTCGCGCTCTACATCGCCCTGTACTCGTTCGGTCGCTTCTGGATCGAGCTCGTCAGAGTCGATCCGGCGAACCACATCGCCGGGCAGCGCGTCAACACCTGGGTTTCCGGGCTCGCCTGCCTCGCGGGCCTCGTGTGGTTCTGGCTCTCCCAACGACGTCACCGGCCCCGCAGCCCGGCGGCCCGGCCTCCGGGCCCGAAGATGGCCGTGCCGAAGAGCCGCGTCCGGCCGGGGGGCTAGGGTCTGCTCGTGGCCAGCGCCGTCCGCGATCTCGAGCTGGACCTCGATGCCTTCGAAGGTCCGTTCGACCTCCTCCTGACGCTCCTCCTCAAGGACGCGATCCAGCCCTCGGAGGTCGATATGGCAGGGATCGTCGTCGCCTTCGTCGAGCGGCTCGCAGAGCGAGAGGAGCTCGATCTCGACGCCTGCGGCGAGTTCCTCGTCTTGATCGCCGCTTTGCTCGAACTCAAGGCCCGGTATCTGTTCCCCGAAGAGGAGGCCGAGCTCTCCGAACTCGAGCCGGAGGAAGCCGCCGAGGAGCTCGCGCGGCGCCTCGCCGAGTATCGCCGGATGAAGCACGCGGCCGTGTGGTTGCGCGAGCGGCTCGAAGAGGAGCGCGACCGCTACTTCCGGATCGGCCCTGCATTGCTTGCGCCGGACCCGGAGCGGCGGCTTGCCCCGCAAGAGCCGTTGCGACTCGTGGAGGCCATCCAGGCGTTGGCGGTCGAGCCGCCGCATGTCTCGCTCTCGCATCTGGCGCTCCGGTTTCCACCCGTCGGTCAGTTCGTCGAGCGCTTCCGGGCGGTGCTGCTGCGGCGCCGTCGATTCGATTTCGACTCCGAGGTGCAGGGTCTCTCGCGCGTCGAGCAGGCTGTCGCGTTTCTCGCCCTGCTCGAGCTGCGCAAGGAGGACGAGATTGCGATCTCACAGGCTGCGCCGTTCGCTCCGATCAGGATTTCCCGCGCCCACGACACCGACTCTCGCTCCGACGACGGAAGGATCCTGCAATGGACCGCCCGCTCCGCCTGATCTCCTCGAACCCGGTCGATGCACTCGCCCGCACCGTCGAGGCCCTCCTCGTCGTCGCTTCGCAGCCCCTCACGGTCGAGGAGCTCGCCGAGGCCTCGGCCGACGAGACCGAACGGATCGAGACCGCTCTCGGGTTGCTGAGCGAGCGCTATCGCGAGGGCCGCAGCGGCATCGTCCTGCAGAAGGTGGCCGGCGGCTATGCGTTGGGGGCCGCCCGCGAGGCCGCTGAGGCATGTGGACGCCTGTTCGAGCGCCCGGTCGAGCGCGGCCTGTCGCAGGCGGCTCTCGAGACGGTGGCCATCGTCGCGTATCTCGGCCCCGTCTCGCGGCCCGAGATCGCGCGCATCAGAGGCGTCGCTGCAGACTCCGCCGTCGCCTCGCTCGTCGAGCGCGGCCTGATCGCGGAGGCCGGCCGCGAGAGCGGGCCCGGGGGCGCTGTTCGCTACCGCGTGACGTCGCTCTTCGAGCGCGTTTTCGGGCTCGAGTCGCTTGCAGCGTTGCCACGACTCGACGACGTTGGCCCGGATCGGGAGGCGATCCGTGATCGGCTGCTCGAGGTGGCGGAAGCGCGCGCCTCGTAGGCGACGACCACGTCGCCCAGGGGGCACGCACGTGTGCCTCACAGGGCGCGCCGCGCGCGGCGGCACCTGCTCGCGTATCGTCGAACGAAGACGAGAGCGAGCGGGCAACCCGACATGACGACCGATGACGTACGAGCCGACACCCCTGGACACGGTTGGATCGGGTCGTTGCTCCCCGGGGTCGAGGTCGCGCGCACCTATCGCAGGGAATGGCTCCATCGTGACGTTGTCGCCGGCCTGGCGCTCACCGCGCTGCTCGTGCCACAAGGGATGGCCTATGCGGAGCTTGCGGGACTCCCGGCAGTCACGGGCTTGTACGCGACCGTCGTCCCTCTCATCGCCTACGCCTTGTTCGGGCCGTCTCGGATCCTCGTCCTCGGTCCCGACTCGGCGCTTGCGCCCCTCGTCGCCGCCGCCGTGATCCCGGTCGCCGGTGCGGACCCGGCCGAGCGGGTAGCCGTCGCGGCGTTCCTTGCGCTGATCGTCGGTGCACTCCTTCTGGTCGGGGCGATCGCCCGGCTCGGGTTCCTGACCGACCTGTTCTCGAAGCCGGTGCGGGTCGGCTACCTCGCCGGGATCGCGCTCATCGTGATCGCCGACCAGCTTCCGCGCCTCCTCGGTGTACCGGCGACGGGCGGAAGGTTCATCGACGACCTCGGCGACTTCGCCCGGCACGTCGACGGGGTCGACCCGACCACGGCCGCGCTCGGCATCGGGTGCCTCGTGGTCGTCCTCGTTCTCTGGCGAATCGCGCCGACGGCGCCCGGGATTCTCGTCGCCGTCGCCGGCGCAGCGATCCTGGTCGCCGTTCTCGACCTGGACGTCGCCGTCGTCGGAGCCGTTCCCGGCGGCCTGCCTTCCCTGACGATCCCGTCGCCGACGATCGATGACCTCGGCCGGTTGACGCTGAGCGCCGGCGCCATCGCCCTCCTCGCATTTGCGGACACCAGCGTTCTCTCCCGAAGCTACGCGTCACGACTCGGAGACCGGATCGACCAGAGCCGTGAGCTCGGCGGGCTCGCCGTCGCCAACCTCGCGACTGGTCTGTTCCAGGGCTTTCCGATCTCGAGCAGTTCGTCACGGACTCCCGTCGCCGAGGCGGCAGGCGCCCGGACCCAGCTGACGGGCGTCGTCGCGGCCGCCACGATCGGCATCGTGCTCGTCGTCGGCACGGGCTTGCTGAAGGACATCCCGACCGCCGCGCTGGCCGCGGTCGTCATCGCAGCCGTGTTGCGGCTGATCGATCTGCCGGCCCTACGCTGGCTGCTTCGCGTGAACCGCCGCGACTTCGCGCTCGCGGTCGCCTCGTTGGTGGGCGTGCTCGTGTTCGGAATCCTTCCCGGCGTCGGATTTGCCGTCGCGCTCTCGGTGCTCGCAGTCCTCGAGCGCGCATGGCATCCGTACACGGCCGTGCTCGGGCGTGTTCCGGCGCTCAAGGGATACCACGACACCCTGCGTCACCCCGAGGGGGCGCAGGTGCCAGGCCTGCTCCTCTTCCGTTTCGACGCGCCGCTCTTCTTCGCGAATGCCGAGGTGTTCCGGGACGCCCTTCATCAGTCGCTTGCCGTCGGGCGGGAGCCGGTCGTGACCGTCGTCGTCGCAGCCGAGCCGATCACGGATGTCGACTCGACGGCCGCCGAGGTGATCGGCGACATCGCTGCCGAGCTCGAACGTAGGGGAATCAGGCTCGCTTTCGCCGAGCTCAAAGGCCCTGTGAAGGACAAGTTGCGACGCTACGGCCTGGTGGAGCGGATCGGGGAGGAGTGCTTCTATCCCACGATCGGGCTTGCCGTACACGCTCACGTGGCCGAGCACGGGATCGATTGGCGCGACTGGGAGGACGCTCGCGAGGAGCTCTGACAGGCCGTCCGCCGCGCGTGCCCTCGACGATCCCGCCTCGGGCAAGCCGGTCGAGGAAGCCGCTTCCGGGCTGCAGTGCGAGGAACCGTCGGAAGGAGAGGGGCTCCAGCCGAACGCACTGCCTTGTGCTGCCCTCCTCGACACGCACCCGCGTTTCGCATTACCCCTCTAGATTTGCCAGGCGCCGTGTCGGAGCACCGGCACGTGAACGCCGGCAGCGGTGATGCCGTCGACATCGAGCTCCGGGCTGCCGATCATGAAGTCGACATGGATCTGACTCACGTTGATCCGCTTCTTGTCGGCCGCGTCTCCGACGGCCAGGGCGTAGGCGGAGCCGAGAGCGATGTGGCTCGCTGCGTTCTCGTCCAGCAGGGTGTCGAAGAACACCGTCTCGAGTGGGCCGATGCGGCCGCCCCCGTCGACGAGTGCGAGCTCTCCTAGGCGTGTGCCACCGTCGTCCTTCGCGCACGCCGATCGGAGTGTCTCTGCGTTCTCGTCTGCGTCGATCTTCACCGCACGTCCACCCTGGAACTCGATCCGGAGGCCGTTGATGATCGAGCCGTACAGCTCGAGCGGCATCGTCGCCGTGACGTGGCCGTCGACTCGCAGCGGGTCGGGGGTCGTGAACGTCTCCTCGCTCGGAATGTTCGGGAAGTGATCCAGGCCGTCCACGGTCGTGAACTCGGCGGCGTGCCAGATCGACGACGCGAACAGGCCGACGGTGAGGTGGGTGCCGGGGCCGTGCAAGCGGATCGCGTCGAACCTCCGGTCGGTCAACGCCGCAGCTCCTTTCTTGACGATCGCCAGGCGGTCGGTCCAGGCCGCCACCGGATCGTCGGCGTCGAGCCGGCAGATGTGCGCAATCGCCTGCCACAGGCGGTTGTACGCCTCGTCCCGAGGAAGGCCGGGGTATACGACCTCAGCCCAATCCCGCGTCGGCGCCGGCGCCACGCACCAGTTCGTGGTCCCGAGGTTCACGATCTTCCCCGTCTCCGGCAAGTAGGGCAGCATGTCGAGGCCCGAGCGGTCGACGGGGACACCGTCGAGGGCACGAGGCGCCTGCGGGCCGCTGAGCGAGATTCTGGCCGCGTGCTCGTCGGAGAGGTGCAACAACCGGGACGTCATCCACGGGGGGACATAGCGAAGTGTCTCCGGATCGCCGTGCAGCAGCCGCTGCCGCTTGACCCACTGATCCCAGTAGAGGACGTCGACGTAACGCGCCCCGCGTTCGTACGCCGCCCGGGCGATCTCGCGGGTCAATTCCTCCTTGCCGAGGTAGCTCGTGACACCGACGAGCTGGCCGGGCTGCACATTGGCTCCGAAACCGACGATCAGGTCTGCGAGCCTCCGCGTCAAGTCCGTGAAGTCGTGCACCGCGCGAGAGAGTAGCGACAATGGGGAGGTGCGCCTCAATCGCTACCTCGCCCGTGGTGGAGTCGCGTCCCGGCGAGCTGCCGACGAGCTGATCAAGGCAGGCCGCGTCTCGGTCAACGGGCAACGCGGCGAGTTGAACACGTTCGTCGGCTCGAGGGACGTCGTCGAGGTCGACGGCGAGCGGGTCGGCAAACAGGAGCTGGCACACGTGTTGCTCCACAAGCCTCTGGGTGTCGTCACGACAGCGCTTGATCCGCAGGGGCGGCCAACGGTGGTCGACCTCGTCGGGCACGAGGCGAGGGTGGTTCCCGTAGGCCGGCTGGACATCGATACGAGCGGCGTCCTGCTGCTCACGAATGACGGCGATCTCGCGCATCGGCTGGCCCACCCTCGTTATGAGGTCGAGAAGACGTATGTGGCCGACGTCGAGGGCGACCTCACCCCGGCAACCATCGCTGCGCTCGCGTCGGGAGTCGAGCTCGAGGACGGCGTCACCGCCCTCGCCCGCGCGCGGCAGCTCGGTCGTGCGCGCGTGGAGCTCGTGCTCCACGAAGGCCGCAACCGGCAGGTTCGGCGCATGTGCGAAGCGGTCGGGCATCCTGTCGTGCGGTTGCGACGTACCGGCTATGCAGGACTCGACACACACGGCGTCGAGGTGGGTGCATGGCGGCGGCTGAGCCGCGACGAGGTGAACGGGCTTCGGCGCCTGGTGCGGCTGTAGCACGGCGGGTAGGACGTCACTCGAACCATACGAGTGTGGCGAGCACGACGTACAGCGCGATCAGCGCGCAGCAAAGCGTTTGCGAACAGCGAGCCGAGGATCGAGAACTGCGCGACGACGAGCTCGCCCGCGCTCAGCGAGAACAGCACGATGAAGAGCTCGGCAGGTTGGCGACCACCACGAGCGCGAAGATCGCGATCGCGATGATTCCCGTGCGCCTCACAGCTGCACGAACCCCATCCGGCGCATCATCGCGTCGAGCGTCGGTGCCGACGCTTCCCGGGCTTTGTCCGCGCCGAACTGCAGCAGGCGGAGCAGCTCGGGCTCGTCCGCCCGAAGCTGCGCATAACGCTCCTGCACGGGCGCGAGGAGCTCGACGACGGCATCACCTACGTCTTGCTTGAACTGGCCGTACCCGCTCTCCCCGTACTGCGCCTCGATCTCGTCGGGCGAACGGCCCGCCGCGACAGCGAGGATGTCGATCAGGTTCGAGACGCCGGGCTTGTCGTCGGCGCGCCGGACCTCGCGTCCGGAGTCCGTCACGGCTGACCTGAACTTCTTGCGGATGGCGTCCGGTTCGTCGAGCATCCCGACAGTTCCCTGGGGGGTACCGCCCGTGGTCGACATCTTCCGGGTGGGCTCCTGCAGGTCCATGATCCGGGCGCCTACCGTTGGATACACGCCGCGCGGCACGGTGAAGGTTACGCCGAACCGCGCGTTGAACCGCTCCGCGACGTCCCGGGCGAGCTCGAGGTGCTGGCGCTGGTCGTCGCCGATCGGGACGATGTCCGCCTGATAGAGCAGGATGTCGCCGGCCATCAGCACCGGGTAGGTGAAGAGGCCTGCCGAGACGAAATCACGGCGATCGGACTTGTCCTTGAACTGCGTCATGCGGCCCAACTGGCCGAAGCTCGTCACGGCCGAGAGCAGCCAGGCGGCCTCGGCGTGTGAAGCAACATGGCTCTGGGCGAATACGGTCGAGCGTCGTGGGTCGAGGCCTGTGGCGATGAGCATTGCGTACAGGTCGAGCGTGCGGCCGTGCAGGTCTGCCGGCTCGTAGTCGGTCGTAATCGAGTGCAGGTCGACGATGCAGAAGAACGCGTCGCCCTGCTCCTGCGTGGCGGCGTACTGGCGGAAGCCGCCGATCAGGTTCCCGAGGTGTTTTTCGCCGGTCGGCTGGATACCGGAAAAGATGCGCATGGAAGTCCTTTCGCTCGCGTTGGCGACCGGAGAGGTTCAGTGCTTCCGGCCGCGCGGGCTCGCCTGGCTTCGTCGGTTCAAGCGCGCCGAAACAAACTGAGGAGGTGGAGCGCGGACATCGTGCTTGGTTTCTAGCCGTTTTGAGACGCAGCGTCAAAACGGCGCGCGTCTACACTGGGCCGATGGCGGTCACCGATCCCACTTGGACGCCCTCCTCCTGGCACGGATTTCCCGCGCTCCAGCAGCCGGAGTGGCCGGACCCGGTCGCGCTCGCCGCCGTTCGAGAGCGGTTGAGTCGCCTGCCGTCTCTGATCTTTGCCGGAGAGGCGCGCGCTCTCAGGCATGCGCTCGGCGAGGCAGCCGACGGGCGCGCGTTCCTGCTCCAGGCGGGCGATTGCGCCGAGTCGTTCCACGAGCTCTCGGTGATCGCGATCCGGGAGCGGCTCAAGCTCCTCCTGCAGATGTCCGCCGTGATGACCTACGGGGCGACGCTGCCGGTGATCAAGGTGGGCCGCCTGGCGGGCCAGTTCGCCAAGCCGCGCTCGTCGGAGACCGAGCTCGTCGACGGCACCGAGCTGCCGTCGTTCCGCGGCCACGCGGTTCATTCCGACGAGCCGACGCTCGCGGCGCGGACGCCTGATCCCGAGCGGCTCGTGCAGGCGTACTACCAGGCTGTCTCTTCGCTCAATCTTCTGCGGGCGTTCACGAAGGGCGGCTTCGCCGATCTGACGCAAGTGCACACGTGGAACCAGGAATTCGTCGCCAGCTCGCTCGAGGGCCGCAGGTACGAGACGATCGCGAACGAGATCGGCCGAGCCCTGCGCTTCATGCAGGCGATCGGGATCGACCTCGGGGACGAGCGATCGATCCACGAAGTCGACGTGTGGACGAGCCACGAGGCGCTGCTCCTCGACTACGAGGAGCCACTCGTGCGGAAGGACTCGACGACCGGTGACTGGTATGCATGTTCGGGCCACTTCCTCTGGGTCGGTGAGCGAACGCGCCAGGTCGGCGGGGCTCACGTGGAGTTCCTCTCGGGGTTGCACAACCCGGTCGGTGCCAAGGTCGGCCCGACGATGACTCCGGATGAGCTCGTTGCCCTGGCCGAGCGGCTCAACCCCGACCGTTCGGCGGGGCGGCTGACGCTCATCACCCGCCTCGGCGCAAGCCGCGTCCAGGAGCTCCTGCCGCCGCTGCTGCGAGCGGTCCGCGAGGCCGAGATCCCTGTCGTGTGGGTCTGCGATCCGATGCATGCGAACGGCTTCGTTACGGGCTCCGGCCACAAGACGCGGCGCCTCGACGACGTGCTGCGGGAGATCGAGGGGTTCTTTGCGGCGCACCGCGAAGTGGGAACGTGGCCGGGAGGTGTCCATCTCGAGATCACCGGCGAGAACGTGACGGAGTGCCTCGGCGGCTCGGAGGCCGTGCTCGAGGAGCAGCTCGACACACGGTACGAATCGCTCTGCGACCCGCGCTTGAACGCCCGCCAGTCGCTCGACCTGGCGTTCCGGGTCGCCGAGCTGATGCGAGGATAGGCGCAATCGTGCTCCGGAACATCACCGTCGTCGGGACGGGTCTGATCGGCGCGTCCGCGGCGCTCGGCGCTCGGCGAGTCGGGGCGGCTGTGCGGGGCTGGGATCCCGATCCGGACGTGCTGCGGGTGGCGACGGAGCGCGAGGCTCTCGACCCGGCCGCGACACTCGCCGATGCAGTCGGCGGCGCAGACCTCGTGTTGGTTGCGGCGCCCGTCGCCGAGCTGCCCCATGTCGTTCGCGAGGTGCTTGCCCTCGCTCCCGAGGGATGTGTGGTCACGGATGTCGGCTCGACGAAGAGCGCCGTGTGTGCGGCCGCCGGGGGAGACGGCCGCTTCATCGGTGGCCACCCCATCTGCGGTGCGGAGACCCGGGGTCCGGAGCGTGCAAACAGCGAGCTGTTCGAGGGCGCGACGTGGTTCCTGACGCCGACGGCTGGGACGGGGCCGACGCTGCTGCGTACCGTGCACGGATTCGTGACGACGCTCGGCGCCCGGCCGGTGGTGATCGACGCAGGTGCTCACGACCGGCTCGTGGCCGTGACGAGCCACCTGCCTCATGCGCTTGCGAACGTGCTGCTGAACCAGGCGGGGGCAACGCGCGTCGACGGTCACGACCCTCTTCAAGCTGCGGGTGGATCACTCCGTGACATGACCCGCATCGCCGGGGCCAACCCACGGATCTGGATCGACATCTTCCTCGACAACCGCGAGGCGGTTGTCGAGGCCTTGGGCGAGCATCGCCGCCGCGTCGAGCAGCTCGAGACGGCGCTCAGCGCGCAGGACGGTGGCCAGCTCGCACGGTGGATAGCGGAGGCGGCGGGAAACAGGCGCCGGTTACTGGCCACGGCCCACGGTGACCCGGGAGCCCTGCAGCGGTTGCGGGTGCATCTGCCGGACCGGCCGGGTGTGCTCGCGGGCATCTTTCAGGCGCTCGGTGCCGAGCGCATCAACGTCGAGGACTTCGAGATGGATCATCTCTCGACCGACCGAGGCGGCACGCTTGCGGTCGTCGTCGCGGGCGAGGACGAGGCCGAACGCGCCGCCGCTCTGCTCGAGGCACAGGGATACGCCGTCGTTGTGGCACCCGTGATCGACGAATGAAGGTCGAGCCGGTCACCCGTCTCGTGGGTCACATCGCGGTGCCCGGTGACAAGTCGATTTCACACCGATCGGTGCTGCTCGGCGCATTGTGCGACGGCGAGACGCGTGTCACCGGTTTCGGCCGCTCCGCTGACACCGAGGCGACGATCGAAGCGGTCCGTGCTCTCGGGATCACCGTGTACGAGCACGGCCACGACACGCTTCACGTCTTCGGCAAGGGTCTCCGTGGGCTTGCATCACCGGGCCGGCCGATCGACTGCGCCAATGCCGGCACTCTCGTCAGGCTCCTCGCGGGCATCCTCGCGGGCCAGGAGGGACAGCGGTTCGAGCTGACGGGCGACGCATCGCTCAGCGCCCGCCCGATGAAACGTGTCACCGAGCCGCTCGGCCGCATGGGTGCGGGCGTCGAGACGGAGGATGGTCATCTGCCGATGGCTATCGAGGGCCGTCCGCTGCGTTCGATCAGCTATGAGCTGCCCGTCGCGAGTGCTCAGGTGAAGTCGGCGATCCTGCTGGCGGGACTGTATGCGAGCGGTGAGACGACCGTCGTGGAGCCGGCGCCGACCCGCGATCACACCGAGTTGATGCTCGAGGCGGCCGGGGCGTCGATCACACGTCGGGAGAAGAGTGTGACCGTGCGGGAGGCTGACCGGCTCGAGCTCGGCGAAGTCGAGGTGCCCGGCGACTTCTCGTCGGCGGCACCCTTCATCGTCGCGGCAACGCTCGTCCCCGGATCGGAGCTTCACATCCATGGCGTCAATCTCAACCCGCGTCGTACGGGGCTCCTGACGATCCTGGAGCGGATGGGTGGTCGCGTGACGGTCTACAACCGCCGTCGCATCGGGGGCGAGCGTGCCGGGGACCTCGAGGTGCGCTCTGCCGAGCTCGTCGCGACGACCGTCCTCGGGCCCGAGGTTCCGCTCGCGATCGACGAGCTCCCCCTCTTCGCCCTCGCGGCGTCCTGCGCCCACGGCTCGAGTCGCCTGCGGGGAGCGGAGGAGCTGCGGGCGAAGGAGTCCGACCGCGTCGAGGCGACCGTCGACGCCCTGCGGGCGCTCGGTCAGCATGTGGTCGCAACCGAGGATGGTTTTCGGATCCGCGGTGTCCCGACTCGACCTCGGGGTGGCAGGATCGAGAGCCGCGGCGACCACCGAATCGTGATGCTCGGTGCAGTCGCGGCGCTCGGTTCCCAGCACGGGGTCGAGATCGAGGACGCCGACTGTGTGGCAGTAAGCTTTCCGGGGTTCTTCGAGCTCCTCGACTCGCTCCGCAGGGAGGCCGCGGCATGATCATCGCGATCGACGGGCCCGCGGGGGCCGGCAAGAGCTCGGTCGCGCGCGCGCTCGCAGCCCGGCTGGGCTTTCGTTACCTCGACACGGGGGCGATGTACCGCGCACTGACGTGGCTGGCGCTGCGGCGCGGGATCGCGCTCGACGACGTACCGGCCCTCGAGGAGCTGGCGCGGCAGAATCCCGTCGAGTTCGGAGCGGGCGACGGTGTCTCGATCGCTGGGCACGACGTCACGGAGGAGATCAGAGAGCCGGTGATCGATTCTTCCGTCCCGGTCGTCGCCCGGCACGCCGAAGTCCGAGAGGTGATGCGTCAGCGCCAGCGGGCTCTGGCCGAACAGGGCGATTCGGTGATCGAGGGACGGGACATCGGCGTCGTCGTGGCGCCGCACGCCGACCTCAAGGTCTGGCTCATCGCGGACCCTCAGGTGCGCGCCGAGCGGCGACATGCAGAGCGTGATGGCATCACCGTCGACACGCTCGCGGACGAGATGCGGCGCCGCGACGAGCGCGACGCCGCGAACACCCACCGCGCAACCGACGCCGTCGAGGTCGATACGACGCTGCTGAGCCTGAGTGAGGTCATCGACCGGATCGAAGGGCTCGTGCGCGAGCGGGTCGCGTGAGCACAACGGCGGACAAGGTCTGGGCCGTCGGCCGTCCGACGATCGGCACGGCGGTGAAGGTCGCAGGGCGGCTGAAGGTCTACGGTCGGGAACGAGTCCCGCTGACGGGTGGGCTCGTGATCGCCTGCAATCACTTTCACTGGGTCGACCCGCCGGCGCTCGGCGCCGCCTGTCCGAGGACGATCTACTTCATGGCCAAGGTCGAAGCGCATCGCGTGCCGGGACTCGGCCGGTTCATCCGAGCCTTCGGCACGTTCTCGGTCCGCCGAGGCGAGTCGGACCGCGACGCGGTGCGGACGATGCGTACCGTCGTCCGCGACGGGCTCGCTCTCGGCCTCTTCGTCGAAGGCACTCGTCAGAGGAGCGGCGTCCCGGGGGCGCTCCAGCCCGGGGCTGCGATGGTCGCACTTCAGGAGGACGTGCCGGTGATCCCGGTGGCGATCCACGGCTCGCAAACGTGGAAACCCGGGAACTTCCACCCGGTGTCCCTTGCCTGGGGCGAGCCGATCCTGTTCGAGGGGTTGTCGAAAGGCGGCAAGGGCTACAGGGAGGCGTCAGCGATCCTGCAGGTGAAGATCCGCGAGCTCTTCGACTTCCTCGTCGAGATGCACGACCTCGGGCGTCCGGACGCCGTGCCGCCTCGATGAACGGAACGAAGGTCACCGAGGAGATCGAGTCACCGCGCGAGATCGCCGGCACGGTGGCGATCGTGGGCTTCCCGAATGTCGGCAAGTCGACCCTGATCAATCGTCTCACGCAGAGCCGGGCGGCAGTCGTGCACGAAACTCCGGGCGTGACCCGTGACCGCAAGGAGCTTCTCTGCGAGTGGAACGGCACCTGGTTCCGGTTGATCGACACCGGTGGTGTGGATGAGGCCGACGGCGGCCCGTTCGGAGCCAAGATCGCCGACCAGGCGCGGGCCGCGATCGACGAGGCCGACCTCGTGCTGTTCGTCGTCGATGCGCGTGCAGGGATCACCCCGGGCGACGAGGAGCTCGCCGTGATCCTCCGCGCACTGAAACGGCCGGTGCTCGTGCTCGCGAACAAGATCGACGATCCGCGCCGCGACAGCGAGTCGGCGATCTTCCATCGACTCGGGCTCGGCGATCCCTGGCCCCTGTCGGGGCTCCACGGCCACGGCACCGGTGACCTCCTGGACGAGATCGTCTCGCGGCTGCCCGGCACGAGCGAGGTGGCGATCGGGACCGAGGCGATCCGGGTCGCGATCCTCGGGCGGCCGAACGTCGGGAAGTCGTCGCTGCTGAACCGACTCGTCGGGCGCGAGCGCGTGATCGTCTCGGAGGTACCGGGCACCACGCGCGACGCGATCGACACGGTGTTGCAGCGTGGCGAGACGACGTTCGTGCTCGTCGACACCGCGGGCCTGCGGAGGCGACGCAAGCAGCGCCAGGGGATCGAGTACTACTCCGAGCTGCGCGCGCTCCAGGCGGCGGAGCGGGCCGACGTCGCGCTGGTGCTGTTCGACGCGTCCGAGGGGATCGTCGAGCAGGACCTGGCCGTCGCCGACATCGCCCGCAAGGCGGGGTGCTCGACGCTCGCCGTGTTGTCCAAGTGGGACGTGACGGAGCTCGACATCGTGGAAGCGCAGGGGCACCTGGCACGTCGCCTCCGACAGCGGCCTCCGGTGATCGCGGTGTCGGCGAAGTCGGGGCGGGGCATCGGCCGGCTGCTCGACAAGGTCGAGGAGCTCTACGCGAAGCACAACGGCCGGATCACGACCGGCGAGCTGAACCGGGCTCTGGGCGAGCTGAAGGAAGCCAGGCCCGGCCCTCAGGGAGAGCGGGGGAGACGGTTGAAGCTCATGTACGGAACGCAGGTGAGCATGCGCCCGCCGCGGTTCCGCATCTTCGTGAACGCCCCGAGCCTGGTGACGAGGGACTACGGCTACTGGGTCGAGAACGAGCTGCGGAAGCGCTTCGCCCTGGAGGGAGTGCCGGTCTCGATCGACTTCGTCAAGAGCGAGTAGCGGTTGCGCGTCACGGTCATCGGCGGTGGCTCCTGGGGAACTGCGTTCTCGGTTGTCCTCCGCGATCACGGCCACGAGGTGACTCTCGCCTGCCGCGACCCGGAGCAGGTCGCGGCGATCGCGGCGACTGCAAGGAACCCGCGCTACTTCCCGCACGTCGATCTCCACGGGATCGCCGCCTCCACGATTGCGGCGGCGCCGATCGCCGAGGCCAATCTCGCCGTCGTCGCGGTCCCGAGCGCCGCCTTCGCCGAGACGGTCGCTGCGCTCCCCGGTCGCTGCCCGATCCTCAGCCTGTCGAAAGGTCTCGATCCGGCCAGCGGCCGGCGGCTCTCGACACTCGTCACGAATCGGCCGGTCGCAGTGCTCTCGGGCCCGAACATCGCAGACGAGATCTCACGCGGCCTGCCCGCTGCAGCGGTGATCGCCGGTGAGGACGCGGCGCTGTCGGTTCAGCTTCAGCTTGCCGTCACGTCACCAACATTCCGCGTCTACGTGAACGACGACGTCGTCGGCGTCGAGTTGTGCGCCGCCGCCAAGAACGTGATCGCGCTCGCGGCGGGCGGGGCGGACGGGCTCGGACTCGGCGACAACGCGAAGGCCGCGCTGGTCGCGCGCGGCCTGGCCGAGATGAGGCGGTTTGCGGAGGCGGCCGGTGGCCGACCCGAGACGTTCGCGGGCCTCGCGGGCATGGGCGACCTCATCGTCACCTGTTGGTCGCAAGTCGGGCCGGAATCGTCGTTGCGGCGAGCTCGTCGCGCAGGGAGCGACTCCCGAGGAGGCGGTCGCCGAAATCGGGATGGTCGTCGAGGGATTGACGACTGCACCCGTGCTTGCGCGAGCTCGCGCACGCCCTCGATGTCGAGATGCCGATCACGGAAGGCGTCTGTACGGTGCTCGACGGCGTTCCGCTGAGCGAGCTCGTCGCGACGCTGATGGAGCGTAACCCGACTTCGGAGTGACAGCGAAACAAAATTGACTAGGCTCTGAAGCGTGAGCACCCGCTCGTTCAGCTTCAGCTCCGAGTCCGTCACCGAGGGGCACCCCGACAAGATCGCGGACCAGATCTCGGACGCCGTCCTCGACGCGGTCCTGACCGACGACCCCAACGGTCGGGTCGCCTGCGAGACCCTGATCACGACGGGCCTCGTCGTCGTCGCAGGCGAGATCACGACGACGACGTACGTCGACATCCCGCGGCTCGTTCGCAAGACGGTCGCAGGCATCGGCTACACGCGAGCGAAGTACGGCTTCGATGCCGAGACGTGCGGAGTCGTCGTGGCGCTCGACGAGCAGTCGCCCGATATCGCGCTCGGTGTCGACGAGTCCTTCGAGGTGCAGCATGGCGACCGGGATCCGATCGATCAGATCGGCGCCGGCGATCAGGGAATGATGTTCGGCTACGCCTCGAGCGAGACCGCCGAGCTGATGCCGCTGCCGATCCAGCTGGCTCATCGGATCACGCACAGGCTTTCCGAGATCCGCAAGGCCGATGTGCTGCCGTACCTGCGGCCCGACGGCAAGGCTCAGGTGACGGTGCGCTACGAGGTCGACGAGCACGGACGCCAGCGGCCGGTCGAGATCGAGCGGGTGCTCATCTCGACGCAGCATCGCGACGGGCTCGATGCCGAAACGCTGATCAAGCCGGACCTGATCGACCACGTTCTGCGGCCGATCCTGCCCCACGACCTCTACGACGAGCGCCGCTTGGACGAGCGAGACTTCGTCTACGTCAACCCGACGGGCAAGTTCGTGATCGGCGGGCCGATGGGCGACACCGGGTTGACGGGGCGCAAGATCATCGTCGACACCTACGGCGGCGCCGCACCGCACGGTGGAGGTGCTTTCTCCGGCAAGGATCCGACGAAGGTCGATCGCTCCGCCGCGTATGCGGCGCGGTATGTGGCGAAGAACGTTGTCGCGGCAGGGCTCGCCGACCGCTGCCAGATCCAGGTGGCTTACGCGATCGGGGTCGCGCATCCGCTGAGCGTGCTCGTCGACTGCTTCGGAACGAACGTCGTCTCGCAGGAGACGATCGAGGGGCTGATCCGCGAGCATTTCGACCTTCGGCCCGGCGCGATCATCCGCGACCTCGACCTTCGCCGGCCGATCTACCAGAAGACGGCCTCATACGGCCATTTCGGCCGTGAGGACGTAGGGTTCACCTGGGAGCGCGTCGACAAGGCCGAAGCCCTCCGAATCGCTGCAGGTCTGGCCGCGCCCACCCCGGTGTAGTCCCGACAGCCAAGAGAGGTGGGGACGGACGCAGGCCAAGGACGACCTGCAACGTCGACCCGCATGCGCCCGGACGTTGGTCGTCGGTCGGGCGAGGCTGTGCCCCGGCCCCTACGCGGCGCGGCGAACGTACAGGCCCTGCGCCGACTTCTCGTCGATCGCACGCTCGTCACCGTCGAGCTCGACCGTGAGCGGGCCGTCGTGGGGTGAGTCCTGCCGAAGCACCGTCGCTCCGGGCGCGAACCCGTTCTCGTAGAACCAGTGGAGCAGATCGCCGTCGTGCTCGGCGAGCCGTACGATTTCGGCCGTGTCGCCCGGGGCGAGCTCGGCGAGCGACACCAGCTCGGCGTTCTCGACCTGTTCGACATCGGTCGCGATCGGCCAGCCGTGGGGACAGCGATCCGGATGCCCGAGGCGCTCGTCGATGCGTTCGATCATGTCGTCGGAGAACGTGTCGCCGAGCTCGTCGGCATGGACGTGCGACTCAGCGGCCGTATACCCCATGAAGTCCGTCAGGAAGCGCTCGATCAGGCGGTGCTTGCGGACGACGTGCTCCGCCCGCTCGATCCCGGACGGCGTCAGGATCGCCTCCTTGTGCTCGCCTCGCTCGACGAGCCCTTCGGCTTCGAGCCGTTTCAACATCTCGCCCGCGGATGCCCGCGAGACGCCGAGCATTTCGGCCACCCGTGACGCGATCGCGTTCGAGGCGGTCGCGGGACGGTACTCGCCGATCGGGAAGGCGAGAAAGTAGATCGTCTCGAGATACTCGTCGACCGAATGCCCCTGCCCGTGCGCCACGCGTTCACTACCTCCGGTTGACGTCGTCGACCCGCTGTCACTATAGTGCTCCGGTCTTGTAAGGCTTCCCTTACAGATTCGACCCGGAAGGGATGTTCGTGTCCCAGTCGCAGATCCTCGTACTCGGCGCGATCGCTGGTCTCACCATCTTCCTCGGCCTCCCGGCAGGACGCCTGCGCCGTATGTCGACCCGGGCCAGTGCCCTGCTCAGCGCGATCGCGACCGGCATCCTACTGTTTCTCCTCTGGGACGTGCTCAGTGCCGGCATCGAGCCGGTCGAGGGGGCGTTGAACGCCGCGGCACTCGACCACGACGGGACCTGGGCGCGGTTCGCCGGGCTTGCCGCGATCTTCGTCGGGTGCTTCACGACCGGCCTGATGAGCCTCGTCTACTTCGACCAGCTGATCGCCAGGCGTCGCCGTCGGGACGGATTCCTCAGCCTCGGAGCGGCCGCGCTCGCAGAGTACGAAGTGCGTCCGGGAGTGCTGTCGCCCGCACAGTCGCTCTCGCTGATGATCGCCGCGGGTATCGGCCTGCACAACTTCTCGGAGGGCCTCGCAATCGGCCAGTCGGCTGCCTCCGGTGAGATCAGCCTCGCCCTCGTGCTCGTGATCGGCTTTGGCCTCCACAACGCGACCGAGGGCTTCGGCATCGTCGGCCCGTTCTCGGGGACGCGCGAACGACCGAGCTGGGGGTTCCTCGTGCTCGTCGGCCTCATCGGCGGGGGGCCCACCTTCTTCGGGACGCTTCTCGGCCAGACCTGGGTCAGTGAGGCCGTCTCGATCGCCTTCCTCGCGCTGGCCGCCGGCTCGATTCTCTATGTCGTGATCGAGTTGCTCGGCGTCTGCCGGAACCTCGGTCACAAGACCGTGGTCGCCTGGGGGCTCACCCTGGGGCTCATGCTCGGGTTCGCCACCGATTTCGTGCTCGTGGCGGCCGGAGCGTAGACGAGCTCGGGGTCGGTCGACCTGCCGACTACCCTGGGCGGGTGCCTCCGGCGACCGTCTACCCACTCGTCTCCTCGCGCGCGGTAGCTCGACCCTTCACCTACGACGTACCGGACGACGTCCGCAAGGGCGCGATCGTGCAGGTCCGCCTCGGCCGCAGCACCACCCGCGGCGTGGTTGCCGAGGTCGATGTCGAGCCTCCGGCAGGGATCGAGCTCGCCGCGGCCGGCAAGGTGCTCGGCGAGATTCCCCCGGTGCTCGTCGACCTGGCGCTGTGGATCGCCGATTACTACGGCACGACGCCCGCACGCGCGCTCGAGCTCGTCGCTCCCCTCCGCCGGACGCCGCGCGGGCAGCGCCCGTCTCCGGCCGAGCGCGAGTCGCTCCCCGGTGAGCCTGCCCCTGCCGCACTCACCCGTGAGCAGGACGTTGCCGTCGCCCGTGTTGCCGCCGGGCTCGCCGAGAGGTCGGGTGCGCACCTCCTGCTCGTCGGGCCCACCGGCAGCGGCAAGACCGAGGTGTACCTCAAGGCGTGCGAGGCGGCGCTCGCCCGAGGTCTCGGCACGATCGTGCTCGTACCCGAGATCGCCCTGGCACCGCAGACGGTGGGCAGGTTCCGCGAGCGGTTCGGCGACACGGTCGCGATCCTCCACTCGGCCCTCGGGCAGGCCGAGCGACGTGACGAGCGAGATCGCTTGGCCCGAGGCGAGGCGCGTGTCGTCGTTGGGGCGCGGTCGGCGATCTTCGCCCCGATTCGCGATCTCGGCCTCGTGATCGTGGACGAGGAGCACGACGCCTCGTACAAGCAGGAGTCCGATCCGCGTTACGACGCCCGAACCGTCGCCGCGAAGCGCGCCGCCCTCGAGGGCGCCGTCGCCGTGTACGGCAGCGCCACGCCGAGACCGGAGAGCTGGGCCACGCTGGAACGGGTCGTCCTCTCGGCCCGGATCGGGGCTCCCATGCCCCGTGTGCGGATCGTCGATCTCCGCCGGGAGAGCGGGTATCCGCTCTCTGCGCCGCTCTTGACCGAACTAGGCAGGGTCGCAGAACGGGGAGGAAAGGCGATCCTGCTGCTCAACCGGCGTGGGGTGACTCCGGCGATTCACTGCCGGGCCTGCGGTCAGTCGCGGCGGTGCGGGAACTGTGACGTTGCCTTGACATTGCACGGTGACGGAGGCCTGCATTGCCATCACTGCGGTCACCGCGAGAACGTGCCCGAGACGTGCCCGGGTTGCGGCTCCGCCGAGCTCGCGCACATCGGAGCCGGTACCCAGCGCCTCGAAAAGGAGCTCGAGCGGAACGTACCCGAGCTCGAACGGATCCGGCTCGATGCCGACACGGCTGCCCGGCCCGGTGCGCTCCGCGAGACCATTGCCCGTTTTCGGAGTGCGCACCGTGCCGTGCTCATCGGAACGCAGATGGTCGCGAAGGGCCATCATTTTCCCGGCGTCGATCTCGCCGCCGTCGTCGACGCCGACACGGGTCTTGCGATTCCTGACTTCCGCGCCGAGGAACGGACCTTCCAGCTCGTCACGCAGCTGGCCGGACGAAGCGGGCGCGATGCACCCGGGCTCGTGCTCGTGCAGACCTTCCAACCCGACGCGATGCCCTTCCAGTTCGCTCAGAGGCATGACGTGGCAGGGTTCCTCACCGAGGAGCTCGAGCGGCGTTCTGCACTCGGCTATCCACCCGTCAGCCACCTCGTCTCGATAGTCGCATCGGGGCCCGACGCAGCGGAGGTCGCGCAGGTGCTCCGTGAGGTGCGTGCCGGTCTTCAAGGCCTCGAGGGAGTACTTCTCGGGCCGGCGCCGCTGCTGCGCCTGCGGCGTCGCCACCGAGCCCAACTCGTCGCGAAGACCAACGAGCCTCGGGCGCTCGCCCGCCGTGCCGCGGCGCTCCTCGCCGTCGCGAGCCCCGAGTTGCGCCGACGTGGGCTGACCGCCGTTGTCGACGTCGACCCGCAGTCGCTGTGAGCACGCGCTACATCTACACTCGCCCGCATGAGCGACCACGAGATCCACGACCACGAGGCACACGACGAGCGCACGACCCGACGACGATGGTGTGCGCGATCACGACGAGCAGGCCGAACGGCAGGTCCGCCGCCGGCTCGCGTTGTCTCAAATCCGGCAGTACGGCGACCCGGTGCTCCGAATGCGCGCCAATGAGATCGAGGAGTTCGACGACGAACTCGCACAGCTCGCGGAGCGGATGATCGCGGTCATGCACGATGCCGAAGGCGTCGGACTCGCCGCGACACAGGTCGGGATCCTACGCCGCCTGTTCGTCTTCCACGACGAGGACGAAGACCACGTCGTCGTCAACCCCGTGCTCACGATCGTTGGTGGGGGCACCGAGATCGATGAGGAAGGGTGCCTTTCGCTCGGGCCGGTCCGGATGCCTGTCGAGCGGGCGCTCGAGGTGACGCTCGAGGGTCTCGACTTGGACGGCGTGGTGCTTCGGCTGGATCTGGAAGGGCTCTCGGCCCGCGTCGTGCAGCACGAGCTCGACCACCTCGACGGCAGGCTGATCATCGATCGCACCGATCCGGAGTCGCGGCGCGAGGCGATGGCTCAGCTGCGGCCGAGGCTCGTTCTGACGAGGTAGGACGTGGTCAGAATCGCCGTTGCCGCGACGGCGCCCTTCGGTGCGGATGTGCTGCAGAGGCTCGCCGCGAAGCATGAGGTTGCAGTCCTGCTCACGCGACCCGATGCGCGCCAGGGCCGGGGACGGCGCGTCGCTCCCCCGCCTGCAAAGATCGTTGCAGAACGCCTGGGCATCCCGGTGCTCCAACCCGATCGGCCCGAGCCAGATCTCGATCTCGGCGCCCCTGTCGTCGTCGTCTGCGCATACGGGTTACTCATCCCCGAAGCGATGCTCTCCGAGGCGAGATGGCTCAACGTCCATCCGTCGCTTCTGCCGCGATGGAGAGGTGCCGCGCCGGTCGAGCGCGCGATTCTCGCAGGCGATGCCGAGACCGGGGTGACGATCCACGAAACGGTCGAGGAGCTCGACGCCGGTCCTGTCGCAGCTCAGGAGCGGTTCGAGATCGGGCCAGACGACGACGCGGGCTCGGTGTTCGACCGTGCGGCGGCGGTCGCGGCGCGCCTGGTCGACGCCGTTCTCGCCGATCCGAGCCCATCCTTCACGCCGCAGAATGCGGGCGGTGTCACCTATGCGGAGAAGATCGCACCTGCCGATCGCCTGCTCGATCTCGGGCGTCCGGCAGAGGAGCTCGTACGTCGCGTACGCGCGCTCTCGCCGCACATCGGCGCGCGCGCCGAACTGAACGGCCACCCGGTGACGGTCTGGCGGGCGCGGGTCGGGGAAGCCGGTGAGTTCGAGCCGGTCGAGGTCCAGCCGGACGGCGGCAAGCGGATGGACGCCGCCGCCTGGCTGCGCGGCCTGCGCTGATGGCGCCGTCGATCTCGCCGTCCCGCGCGGCGGCATTCGAGGTGGTCAGAAGAGTCTTCGAAGACGAGGCGTATGCAGACCGCGCCCTCCGGACGGCGTCCATCGGGCTCGACGACCGTGACCGCGCGCTCGCACGACAGCTCGCGTACGGCACGGTGCAACGGACGCGGACGCTCGACCACGCGATCGAGACGATCGGACGGAGGCCCGTGAGACGTCTGGACCCCCCTGTCCGAGCCGCCCTCCGGCTTGGCGCGTTCCAGCTCGCGTTTCTCGACGGAGTGCCGAGGTACGCTGCCGTCAACGAGTCCGTCGAGCTCGTGCGTCGAGCCCGCCTCGAACGGGCTGTCCCCTTCACGAACGCCGTGCTGCGCCGCCTAGCGGACGAAGGTCGAGCATTCGTCGAAGGGCTGCCGGAGTCGACGCCGCAGCAAGCCGCGCTCAGGCATTCCTATCCGGACTGGATCGCGGAGACCTGGTGGCGCGACCTCGGCGCCGAGGCGGCGCTGGCTCTGATGCGGGCTCAGAACCGAGGCTCCGGCGACCGTCGTCCGGCTCGTGAGGGGCGAGATCGACGGCGCGAACGACCCGGACGTGCCCGGCGCCTGGCATGTCGAGCACGTCGATGGAGAGGCCCTTGCCGCTGGCCGGATCTGGCCTCAGAGTGTCGGCTCACAGCTCGCGGGGCTGTGCGTCGGATCTGTCCCCGGCGAGCGAGTGCTCGACCTGTGTGCTGCGCCGGGTGGCAAGGCGACGATGCTTGCGGGTGACGTCGTCGCGGTCGAGGCAAACGCGGCGCGGGCCCGGGAGCTCGACCAGAACGTTCGGCGCCTGGGTGCATCGAACGTCCGTGTCGTTTGCGCCGACGGCCGCGACCTGCCCGCCGAGTTGGCCGGCTTCGACCGCGCCCTCGTTGACGCCCCGTGCTCGGGGCTCGGGGTGTTGGCCGCCCGACCCGATCTGCGCTGGCGGTCTCAGCCGCTGCCCGAGCTCCAGCGCGAGCTGCTGGACGCCGCGGCGGCGCGGGTGCGCCCGGGCGGAACCGTCGTCTACTCCGTCTGCACCGTGAACCGTGACGAGGCTGAAGCGGTCGTCGACGTAGCCGGGCTGACCGTCGACGACTCGCTCTCCGAAGCCTGGCCACAGTTTCGCCATCCGTCCCGCCCCGAGTTCCTGCAGACCCTGCCCCACGTCCACGGCACGAGCGGATTCTTCATCGCGCGGCTTCGGGTGCCGTGAGCCACGGCTTCGTGACAAGTTGTCACAAGGGTCGGGCGTCCGGGCGGCGTTAGGATCGAGCCATGGGATGGGGGACGTGGATTCGGGGCACCAGCGAGATCGAGCCGTCGCTGTACGCCGCCGACTTCACGCGTCTCGGCGACCAGATCGAGTCGCTGCTGCAGGCCGGCTGTCGGATCTTCCACTTCGACGTGGGCGACGGTCATTTCGTGCCACCTGTCACGATGGGGCCCGTCGTTCTGCGATCGATCGCGCCGATGATCCATGCCGCCGGCGGGGTGCTCGACTGTCATCTGATGGTCAGCGATCCGGCTCGTCATTTCTCCGAGTTTGCCGAATCCGGCGCAGACTCGGTCACATTCCATGTCGAGGCGACCGACGAGCCCCGGGAAGTGGGCGCAACCGCACGCGCTCTCGGGCTCGCCGTCGGCGTCGCGTTCAATCCCGGCACCAAGCCCGCCGACGCTGCCGTGCTTGCCGGGGAAGCCGGCGCGGAGGTGATCCTTTGCATGAGCATCGAGCCGGGCTACTCCGGGCAAACGTTCATGCCGGCTGCACTTGGCCGGATCGAGGCGCTTGCGGCGTTGGTGCGGGTCCCGATCCAGGTGGACGGAGGCATCGGAGAGGCGAATGCGAAGGCCGTGCGTGACGCGGGGGCGACGCTGCTCGTTGCAGGAAACGCGGTGTTTGCCGACCTGCACCCTGCAGATGCGTACACCCGCCTGCGTGCCGCCGCAGCATGAGCCTCGACCGCGCGCTCGAGCTTGCGGCGGCCGCACTCGGCGCTGCCGGTCCGAACCCTGCCTACCCAAATCCCATGGTCGCTGCCGTCGTCGTCGCCCCGGACGGAGTGATCGCCGGCGAGGGTGTGACCGAATCCTACGGTGGGCGGCACGGCGAGATCGTGGCGCTCGCAGACGCCGGTGAACGGTCGCGCGGAGCGACTCTCTACGTCACCATGGAGCCGTGCGCGCATCACGGGCGCACCCCACCGTGCGCAGACGCCATCGTTGCGGCCGGCATCGCGCGCGTCGTCGCGGGCTGTCGTGACCCGAACGTCGAGGCGGCCGGTGGCCTCGAGCGGCTGAACGAGGCCGGGATCGAGGTCGTGCTCGAGGATCGCTTCGAGGCACGGCGCCAGAACGAGGCCTGGCGCACGTGGGCGGCGCTCGCGCGTCCGTTCGTCGTCTACAAGGTCGCCACGACGCTCGACGGCCGTGTCACCGTGCCCGGGGAACGATGGGTGACGGGCGAGGCATCGCGGCGACGCGTGCACGAGCTGCGAGCAAGGTCGGATGCCGTGGCTGTGGGCATGGGAACCGTGCGAGCGGATTCCCCCCGACTCGACGCGCGCGACGTCCCCGTGCCGCGACAGCCGCGACGGCTCGCCTTCGGCCGAGGGCCCCTACCCGACGGCTCCACGCTCGAGCTGCGCTCCGGCGCGCTCGGCGACGAACTCGCCGCACTCGCAGCAGAAGGTGTGCAGTCGCTCGTGCTCGAGGGCGGGCCGACGCTTGCGACGGCGTTCATGGAGGCGAACCTCGTCGACAAGCTGCTGGTGTTCGTCGCGCCGACGCTCTCGGGCGACGGGCTGCGGTTCCTCGGTGACCTCCCGTCGCCGAGGCCGTTGCTGCATCTCTCGACCCGGCCGAGCGCGGAGGATCTGCTCATCGAGGCCTACCTCCGCGAGCCATAGGCCTCGGGCCGCGGTAGCCTCCCCGCATGTTCACCGGGATCGTGAGAGAGATCGGATGTGTTGCGTCCCTGACGGGCATCAACGACGACCTCCGCCTCGAGATCGAGGCGCCGATCACGGCGCCCCGCGTCGCCGTCGGGGGGTCCGTTGCGGTCAACGGCGTTTGCCTCACGGCGGAGGCGGTCGAAGGAGACCGCCTGACCTTTCACGCCGTGCCCGAGACGCTCGCCAGGTCGACCCTCGGTGAGCTCACGCGCGGTTCGGCCGTCAACCTCGAGCCCGCGCTGCTCGCCGGCGACCCCATGGGCGGGCACATCGTCCAGGGTCATGTCGACGGGATCGGCAGGGTGCAGGCGATCGAAGCGGAGGGCGAGGGCCTGCGTGTCATCGTCGAGGCGTCCGTCGAGACGTTGCGCTACTGCGTCGAGAAAGGCTCGATCACCGTCGAGGGCGTCTCGTTGACGATCGCCGAGCTGCACGAGGATGCCTTCGGCGTCGCGCTGATCCCGCACACGATCGCCGAGACGACACTCTCCGCGCTCGTTCCCGGGCGACGCGTCAACTTGGAGGTCGATGTCCTCGCGAAGCACGTCGAGCGCCTGCTCCTGGCCCGCATCCGGGAGCTGTAGGGCGAGACGGCCGCCAGGGGTACGATGCCCGGGTGAGCACCGAGGCGCCGCACTCCGTCTTCTCGTCGGTCGAGGAAGCGATCGAGGAGATCCGCGCAGGTCGGTTCGTTGTCGTCGTGGACGATGAGGACCGCGAGAACGAGGGTGACCTCACGATCGCCGCGCAGTTCGTCACGCCCGAAACGGTCAACTTCATGGCGACCCACGGCCGGGGGCTGATCTGTCTCTGCCTGACGCCCGAGCGGTGCGAGGACGCTCGGGCTGCGTCAGATGACCGATCAGAACGAGACCCCGTTCGGCACGGCTTTCACCGTCTCGATCGAGGCCCGCGAAGGCGTTTCCACAGGAATCTCGGCGCATGACCGGGCCCACACGATCCAGGTCGCGATCGACCCGACCTCGACGGCCCACGACCTCGTTCAGCCCGGCCACGTCTTCCCGCTCCGGGCGCGGACGGGGGGCGTCCTGCAGCGCTCGGGCCAAACCGAAGCCGCGGTCGACCTCGCGAGACTCGCCGGCCTCGTACCAGCGGGCGTCGTCTGCGAGATCATGAACGAGGACGGCACGATGGCCCGGGTGTCCGACCTCGTCGGGTACTGCGAGTACCACGGCCTCAAGATGGTCACTGTCGCCGATCTGATCGAGTATCGGCGTCAGCACGAAAAGCTCGTCCATCGCGTTGTCTCCGTGCGGTTGCCGACCGAACACGGCGTCTTTCAGGCGGTGGCCTACGAGGAAGTGTTGACCGGGAAGCATCACGTCGCCCTGGTCAAAGGGGAGGTCGACGGCGCCGCCGACGTTCTCGTGCGCGTCCACTCGGAGTGCCTCACCGGCGACGTGTTCCACTCGCAGCGTTGTGACTGCGGTGAGCAGCTCGATCGAGCTCTGCGACGGATCGAGGAGGAGGGCCTGGGAGTGCTTCTCTACCTCGCCCAGGAGGGACGGGGAATCGGACTACTCAACAAGCTGCGCGCCTACGAGCTGCAGGAGCAGGGGCTCGATACCGTCGAGGCGAACCTGCAGCTCGGCTTCGCCGCCGACGCGCGCGAGTACGGCATCGGCTCCCAGATCCTGGCGGACCTCGGGCTAACCACGATTCGGGTGCTCACGAACAATCCGAAGAAGATCAGCGGCATCTCCGGATTCGGACTCTCAGTTGTCTCGCAGGAACCGATCGAGATCGAGCCGAACCCCGAGAACCAGGAGTATCTCGAGTCCAAGCGCGACAAGATGGGGCATACGATCGGACAACCAGAGCATCACCAACGGGTGCGGTTCGACCCCGAGAGCTCCTAGCGAAGGCGAGGCTGAGACGATGAGCGACCGGTACGAAACCCCCCGTTGGGACGACGAGCTCGAGGAGATCGGGGACGTGGACGGTGCCGGCGAGGACACAGCGGTCGGCGGGGTGGAAGAGTCGGACCTCGACGCCTCGAGCGAGAACGTCCTCGACGGGTGGCCCGAGGTTGAAGATGCTGCCGTGGACCTCGCCGGAGGAGCGGTCGCGGACGTCGAGGTCGTGGCAGCCGGAGCTGTGCCAGAAGCAGCCGCGGCTGTGCCCGACACCGTGACGCCCGAGGTCGACGAGCCGGGCGAGGATCTGCCCGACGTTCCGGCGCCTCTCGCGGACCATGTCTCCGCCACCATGGAGCATGCTCCGGGCGAGTTGACCGTGCCACCGGGCTACTCGGTGCTCGAGGGTACGGCGATCGGGGAACGCCGCGCCGTCGGCGTCGTCGTGGCGCGGTTCAACGGCGATGTTACGACAGGATTGCTCGAGTCCGCGTTGGCCGAGCTCGATGCCCTCGGCGTCTCCCGCGATGCCGTCACCGTGATGCCGGTGCCCGGGGCGTTCGAGTTGCCGCTCGCCGCGATGGCACTCGCGAAGACCCGCCGTTTCGCCTGCATCGTCGCGCTCGGCTGTGTGATCCGCGGCGACACGCCGCATTTCGACTACGTCTCGAGCGAAGCCGCGAGCGGGCTGCAGCTTGCAGCGATCGAGACGGGGGTCCCCGTTGCGTTCGGTGTGCTGACGCTCGACCGCGCCGACCAGGCCGAAAGCCGAACCGGAAAAGGGGCGGAAGCGGTTCGCACAGGCCTCGAGATGGCCGACCTGTTCGCGAACCTGCGAGCGGCTGCTGCGCGGTAGACGAGAACGAGAAAGGATGTCTCCGAACGCCGGGGGAGACACCCTCCCGTTTTCCGTCTTCCGCTACCATCCCAAGCCGCATGTCCAAGATCTGCTCTCTCTGCGGGAAGAAGCCGGGCTTCGGCAACAACCGAAGCCATTCGATGGTGGCCACCAAACGCCGCTTCAACCCGAATCTCCAGCGTGTCCGGATGATGCTCGACGGCAAAGCGACCCGCGCCTACGTCTGCACCCGCTGCCTCAAGGCCGGCAAGGTCACCAAGGCTATCTAGCAAGACGCGAGTCCGCCGCGCGAATTCTCCGATCGCCCGCAACATCACTGACGGGCTCGCCCGCGGGCCTGTCTTTCGGCCTGTTACCGGGGACGCCCACCGCTCCTTGCCACTCGGGGTAACCCTGGACTGTCCGGCGTCGTCTAACCTCGCGGCGTGGACAAGGGCACTCATCTCGCGCGCACGACCGACCTCGGGCGTATCTCCGTCTCGGCCGAGGCGGTCGCTCAGGTCGTCGGTCATGTCGCTGCCGAAAGCTACGGCATCGTCGGCATGGCCGGTAGACGCTTCCCACGTCTCCCCGGCCGCGACCGGCTCACCGACGGCATCGAGGTCAAGGTGCGCGACGGCGGGATCGAGATCGACCTTCACGTCATCGTCGAGTACGGCCTCAACCTGGCAGAGGTCGCCGCGACGGTGCGCACCCGCGTTGCCTACGAAGTCGAACGCCAGACGGGTCTCCCGGTCGCGGCTGTGGAGGTACGCATCGAAGACGTCAGGCGCTCGTCGTGAACCTCGACCGCGCTCGCGAGATCGCTCGCGCCGCCCTCCGCAACCTCGAGGCGAATCAGCAGCGAATCGACGACCTCAACGTCTATCCGGTTCCGGACGGCGACACCGGCACGAACCTGACGCTCACCGTGCGTGCGATCGTCGACGCGCTCGAGAAGTCCACCGCGGACGGGCACGAAGCGGTCGCCCGCGAGCTCTCCCGCGCGGCGCTGATGGGGGCACGCGGGAACTCGGGCGTCATCTTCAGCCAGATCGTCCGCGGCTTCGCAGATGTCCTCGGCGAACGGGATCCGATCGACGAGCCGATGATCGCTCGCGCGTTCCGCTCGGCGAGCGACGCTGCCTATCGAGCCGTGCGCCGCCCGGTCGAGGGGACGATGCTGACGGTGATCCGTGAGATGGCCGAAGCCGCGGAATCGGCCGATGCCCGCGGACTCGAGCGGCTTGCCCTGCTGACCCTCATCGTCGCGCGCGGTGAGGATGCTCTGGCTCGTACGCCCGACCTCCTCGCAGCGCTCGAGGAGGCCGGAGTCGTCGATGCCGGCGGGGCGGGACTGCTCGAAATCATCCGCGGCGTTCGGGCTGCCGTGGCAGGAGAGCCCGTACCGGATTCGCCTACCGAAAACGTGACTCTCTCCCTCGAGGCGATGCACCTCGAACTCTCGGAGTATCGCTACTGCACGGTGTTCGTGATCGAGGGCGACGGTCTCGACGCCGACAGGCTCGAGCGTGAACTCGAGCGGCTCGGTGACTCGCTTCTCGTCGTCGGTGACGCGACCGCGTTGAAGGTTCACGTCCATACAGACGATCCGGGCGCGGCGCTCACGCTCGGTACTGCAGGCGGCCGGATCGACGGCGTCGAGATCGCCGACATGCACCGGCAGACGCTCGAGCGCGAGGAGCGACTCGCCGGCGGATCGCTCGAGGGTCTCCCGACCCTCGAGACCGGTGTCGTGGTCGTCGCACCCGGCGAGGGCAATCGCCGTCTCTTCAAGAGCCTGCGGGCGACACGGGTGATCGAAGGCGGGCAGACGATGAACCCCTCCACGGAGGACATCGTGGCCGCCGTCGACGCGACGCCGGCTACCGAGGTGATCGTGTTGCCGAACAACTCGAACGTGATTCTCAGCGCCGAACAGGCCGTCGGCCTCGCGAACAAGCCGATGCGGGTCGTGCCGACTCGGTCGGTGCAGGCAGGGCTTGCAGCGATGATCGCCTACGACCCGGAGCGGGCGGCGGCCGAGAACGAGCAGTGCGATGGTTCGTGCCCTCGAAGGGGTCGCCACCGGTGAGGTCACGATCGCCTCGCGCGACGTCACCCTCGACGGCATCGAGGTGCGCAAGGGTGCGTGGCTCGGGCTGGCAGACGGCGAAGCCGTCGCCAGCGGCCAGAGCTTCGACACGGTTGCGGAGGCCGTTGTGGAGCGTCTTCTGGACGGCGGCCGGGAGATCCTGACGCTGCTGACGGGGGCGGACGAGCCGCATCTCGGGACGCTGGTCGACGAGATCGGCGCCCGGCACCCCGAGATCGAGATCGAGATCCACGCCGGCGGCCAGCCGCACTACCCGCTCCTTCTCTCGGCGGAGTGACGATGGCGATTCGCGTGCTGCTCGTCGAGGACAACGAGGTATACCGCTCGACGCTCGAGTTGTTGCTCGACGGCCGCGAGGGTCTCGAGATCGTCGGCTCGGTGGCCGATGGTCGTGAGGCCGCCGCCGCTGCGGAACGTCTCGACCCCACCGTCGTTCTGATGGACTTCAGGTTGCCGGACATCGACGGCGCAGAGGCGACGGCCGCCGTTCGGGTTGTTGCTCCGAACGCTGCGATCCTCTGCCTGACGGCGGAGGCGACCGATGCCGACCGAGTTGCGGTGCTCGCCGCCGGTGCCGTCGGGCTGATCGAGAAGGGCCGATCGATCGACGATCTCGTCCGTGCAATCCACTCTGCGACCGAGCGAGGTGAATCGACCGCGTGAACCTGACAATCGAGAACACCGCCATCGTGCTCGACTCGACGTCCGATTTCCCCGAGGCCGCCGAGCGGTTTCCGAACATGCGCGTCGTGCCCCTCTATGTCAACTTCGGCTCCGAGAGCTTCAAGGACCACGTCGAGATCGACTCCCAGGACTTCTACCAGCGGCTGCAGGACGCGCCGACATTGCCGACGACGTCGCAACCGACGCCGCAGGATTTCGTGGAGGCGTTCGAGCAACTGGCCGGCTACGAGCGGATCTACGCGTTGCAGCTGTCGTCGAAGCTCTCGGGCACCTTCCAGTCGTCTGTGCTCGCCGCCGCTGAGCTCGGCGGCGACCGGATCCACGTCGTGGATACCGAGACGGCGTCTCTCGCGGTCGGCCTTCTCGCTCTCGCGATCCAGCGTCGCCTCGCGCGCGGCACGACCGATGACGAGCTCGCCGCGCTGATCGATCGGTTCAAGCGCGACAACGGCGTCGTCTTCACGGTCGCGCACGCTCGAGTATCTCCAGAAGGGCGGCCGCATCGGCCGCGCTCAGGCTCTCGCCGGGACGCTCTTGAACGTCAAGCCGATCCTGTCGGTCGACGACGGAGTGATCCACCCGATCGGCAAGGTGCGGGGCCGCCAGAAGGCGCTCGAGGAGTTCGGTCGCGTGTTTACCACCGCGACCGAGAATGGTCCTGGGCTGCGGATCGCGATCGCACACGCCGACGCCCCCGAGTGGATCGAGGTGCTGACCGACCTCGTCGCGAAGGCGCGGCCGCAGGCCGAGATCGAGCTCGTCGAGAACCTCGGCGCCGTCGTCGGCACCCATGCCGGGCCCGGCGCGGTCGGCTTCTTCTGGTTCCAGGACTAGCGCGTCAGTCCCTGCGACGCCAGACTGACGCGGCGTCGGTGCTAGTCGTCGCTGTCGCCGTCACCCGGCTCGGGCGTGGGACGACCTCCGTGCGCCGAGTCGTCGTCGCTCCCGGTCGTCGTCATCACGGGAGCGGTGATCGTTTGGGTCTGGTCGGTGAAGACGGCGCGCGGGCTGAGCTTGCCGACCGGATCGTGAGCGTCCTGCGTCAACCGCAGCAGCGTGAAGTTGAGCGCGATCCCCGCGGCGGCGACGGCACCGACGAGCAACGCTCCGACGACGGTTCTCTGCCAGGCACGCATCGCTCGTAGGTTACGCAGCGCTCGCGAGCTCGCGTCGAGCGGTCGCGACCTCGGTCGGCCGATTGCCGAGCAGGACTGCGACGGGCTTTCCTTCGGGGTCGACGTATCGCGCCCGGAACGATTCTGGCCCGCCGTCCAGCTCGACGTTCGCCCAGCCGGCCGTCGTCCCGACCATTTGCAGACGGAGCCCGAACTGGTCCGACCAGAAGTAGGGCGTCGCCGTGTAGGGCCTGGGCGTACCGAGGATCGCCGAGGCGACGGCGGTCGCCTGCCCCGAGGCGCTCGTCCAGTGCTCGACGCGGTGCCCGTCGAAGCTCGCAACGTCACCGCAGGCGAACACACCGTCGTGCCTGGTGCGCCCGCACACGTCGGTGGCGATCCCGCCGTTGCCCGACAAGCAGGTCGGAGGCGGGCTCTGCTCCGATCGCCACGAGCAGCGCGTCGTACGCAATCGATGTCCCGTCGGCGAGATCGACCCGATCCGGCTCGACCCGCGCGATCTGCGCTCCCAGGTGCAGGTCGACTCCTACGGCCCGCCAGCGGTCGGCGAGCAGGTGTCCGACCTCTGCCCCTGCGACGCGGGCGAGCGGGGCCGCTTCGACCTCGATCATCGAGACGTGCGCTCCAAGTCCGGTTGCCGTCGAGGCGACCTCGGCCCCGACGAAGCCGGCGCCGATCACGACAAGCCTCCGGTCGGGGCGGATCACGGCCCGGAGCGCAACCGCGTCGGCGAGCGTCCTCAGGTGGTGGACGTTGGGAGAAGTCGACACCGGGGAGCGGCCGGGCGCGGGCTCCGGTTGCGAGCACGAGGTGCGTCCAGTGGAGCTCACGCCCCTGGACGAGGACGAGGCGCCGTTGCAGGTCGACGTGCTCGACGGTCGCGTTCAGCCTGAGGTCGATGTCGCGGTCGCCCCAGGAGCCCGGGGGGCGAAGGAGCAGATCGACCTGCGGCGCGGGTCCCGGCGAGAAACTCCTTGCTCAGCGCGGGTCGCTCGTAGGGCGCGACATGCTCGGCCCCGACGATCGTGACGGGGAGCTCGCAACCGCCGGCGCGAAGGGCTTCGGCGCAGCGGGAGCCCGCCAGCCCGGCGCCGACGATCACGACGCCGTTCATGCCGCCGGCTCGCTCGTCGTCGAGCTCGTAGACGGCGATTGCCCCCATCGGGCACGATCCGGCGGCGTCGAGCACCGCTTCGTCGTCGGTTTCGGCGACGCAGCAGCGTCGCCATGCCGGCTCCGTCCAGCGCGAAGACGCCGGGAGCCTCGGTCACGCAGCTGCCGAACCCGCTGCAGAGTGACTGGTCGATCTCGATGCGGTAGGTGCTCATGCGGCCTGCTCTCCTCGTCGTGGTGTGACGTCTCTTGCTGATGTGACCTTGCGGCGCGCTCTGCGCGGGTGTGGGAGGTACGAGGAACCGCCAGCTGCTCGCCGCCGCGACGGAGCCGACCGCGAAGACGTAGAGCGCGAACGCCCACGGCCGCGAGGCGTCCGTCCCGGCGGCGATGCCGTGCACGGTCGCTGCCCCGAAGATCGCGTACGTCGCCCAGTGCAGGCGCCGCCAGTTCTTCGTGCCGATTCGCTTGCGCATCGAGAACGAGGCGTAGACGAGCACCATCAGCTCGGCGGCGAGAATCCCGAACGACGTCCAAACGGGCCGGTACGAGACGAGGCCCGGGATGAAGAGCCCGGGGATGCTCACCTTCACCGTCGTGTCGAGCACGAGCGCTGCGGCGTGTCCGGCGAGCGCTCCCAGACCGAGCATCGCGAGGATGCGGTGGAGGTCGGTGACGGCGGCCGGCTTCAGCGCCCTGAACGGGCGTGACTTGACGAGGAGCCCGGCGAGGACGGACAGCGTCAGCATCAGCGTATGCGGTGATCCCACTCGCACGGGCGAGGAGCCAGAAGGTCGGGTCGTGCCTCATGCCAGGCCTCCTGCGAGAATGGTGCGTCCGTCGTGCGGTGACGACGACGTGGGGGAGATCGACGTCGGCTCCGAGGAAGGCGGCCTTGGCGGCCACCTCGGCGGCCGCCGCGGAGCCGGCGACGACGGTCACGCGGAGCGGTGCATTCGTGGCGGGCAGCCCGGTCGAGGGATCGATCAGGTGGTGCCGTTCCTCGCCGTCCCGGATCCAGCGGCGACGGTCGCGTCCGGACGTGGCGATTCCGCCGCGTGTCAGCTCGAGCGTGATGTCGTCGGTGACTCCGACGGGCCACGAGCCGCCGCGGACGGCGAGATCGCCGCCGGCGTTGACGAGGCAGGGGCCGACGACCGCGAGGAGCTCCGCGACGCGGTCGACCGCGTAGCCCTTGCCGATACCTCCGAGGTCGAGGCGGCTGCCCGGCTCGAGCTCGATCGTCGTCCCGTCGACGCGAACACCGCCGCCGCATCGGGCAGGCGATGCGTCCGGCGCGGCAGGACGCATCCGGAGCCACGTCGTCGAACGTTCGGTCGTAGCCGGCGGCGACGACAGCGTCGTGAACGGTCGGGTCGAAGCAGACCGCCGGTTGCCTCGCGGGCATCGAGCGCGAGCTCGACGACCCGAACGAGATCGGGGCTCGCGTCGGCGATGACACCGTCGCGGTTGAGCCGCGAGAGCTCGGAGTCGTCTCGGAAACGCGACATCATCTGCTCGAGCCGTTCGAACTCTTCCTCGGCCCGGTCGAGCGCGCTTTCTGCGCGCTCGCCGGGCTCCGCGTCGAGCAGCAGCTCCACGTCGGTGCCCATCGCTCTGAACGTCCGCCGGAGCATCACGACGTCCTCGTGATCGTGAGCGGCGGGAGGTTGACGACGCGGACGCGGGCGCCGCGGCGTACGACTGGTCGACGTCGCGGTCGACTGCGACACCTGCAGCGAGCGGGCCTGAGCAGCGGCGATCTGTGCCTTGGCAGCGGCGATCTGCGCGTTGCGGGTCCTCAACGCCTGCCGGTACGTTGCCATTCGGCCGTCGACGACCTGCTGGACGAGCTTCGCGTCGGCCCGCAGCCGTTGCTCACGCTGTGCGAGAGCCGCGAGCCGCGGGTCGGGCTTCGCCGTCGCCCACGGCTGCGCTGCGACGGCCGCCCAGCTGACGAAGAAGACGACGACCGCGATGACGACGGCGTAGAGGCGATGGCTCGTGTCAGTCATCCTGCCTCAGCTCCTTCGTCTCGGACTCGTGCTCGCCGCCGGCGCGATGCTTGATCACGACGACGGGCGGCGGGCGGTGGTAGACGACCCGCGCCGGAGCGGTGCTCCGGACCGGAGCACTCGACGGCGCTCGATGTCGGCGGGGCCGAGCCGTCGCTGCGGTGGGCACGGGCGGCAGCGCCGGCGTCTTCTGCGCGAGCGCCTTGCGGAGCGACGCTTCGTAGCGGTTGAGCTGCGCGGTGCGCTGGGCGACCTGCGTGTCCGTCGAGGCGTGCGCCTGGTTGCCGAGGGCGAGGGTGTGCCCGAGCGCGAAGACGCCCGCGACGCTGCGAGACCGACGGCGAGTGAGACGATGAGAGCACGACTGCGGTTCATGGAGAGACCTCCGGTTGAGATGTGCCTCCTCGAAGGTAGGCCCGCTCTGGCAAGCGACCGAGCCAGGAGAAGGCAAGGACTTCGCCAAGAATTCGGCGACGCGAGCCGCCGTGGGTCGGACGCGCGCCCTACGATCAGTTCATGCATCTGCTCGTCGTCGAGGACGAAGACTCGATCGCGGAGCCGCTCGTCGAGGGCCTCCGCGCGGAAGGGTTCGAGGTGACACGTGTCGCCACGGGGCAGGGCGCTCTCGACGCGCCTCCGGTCGATCTCGTGTTGCTCGACGTTCGTCTCCCCGACATCGACGGGTTCGCGGTCTGCCGCGAGCTGCGGGCGCGCTCGGACGTGCCGATCATCATGGTCACGGCGAAGGGCGAGGAGATCGACCGCGTCGTCGGGCTCGAGCTCGGCGCCGACGACTACGTCGTCAAGCCCTTCGGCCTGCGCGAGCTCGTGGCGCGGATCCGCGCCGTCGCCCGCCGCACGCCGGGCCGCCACGAGGCGCGCGAGACGCTCGTCGTCGGCGAGCTCGAGGTCGACGTGCCCGCACGCCGGGCGACGATGAGCGGGCGCGAGCTACAGCTCACGTTGAAGGAGTTCGACCTGCTCGCGCTGCTCGCGTCGGAGCCCGGGGTCGTCGTCGACCGCCGGAGGATCCTGCGCGAGGTGTGGGACACCACCTGGTACGGCTCGTCGAAGACGGTCGACGTTCACGTGGCGGCGCTGCGCAAGAAGCTCGGCGACCCGACGCTGATCGAGACGGTGCGTGGGGTCGGGCTTGCGGCTGCGCGCATGACGCGGCGGCTGCTGATCAGCTACCTCTCGCTCGCGATCGTCGTCCTCGCGATGCTCGAGGTGCCGCTCGGGTTCATCAACGCGCGCGGCGAGCGCGCCCAGCTGACGGCGAAGGTCGAGCGGGACGCCGTCACGATCGCGTCGCTCGCGGAGAGCACCGTCGAGGGCGACGCTCCGACGTCGAACCTGCCGGCGATCGAGGCGCTCGCGCCGCCGTTACGCCGCCGACACCGGGGCACGCGTCGTGATCACGAACCGGCAGGGCGTCGCGCTCGTCGACTCGGCGCCGCCCGCGCCGGGCCGGCGCAGCTTCGCGACGCGGCCGGAGTTCCGGGCCGCGCTGCGCGGCGACGTCGCGACGGGGACGCGCCACTCGAGCACCCTCGGCTACGACCTTCTCTACGTCGCGGTGCCGATCGCCTCGGGCGGCACCGTCCACGGAGCCGTCCGCATCACGTATCCGACGTCCGAGCTCGACCGGCGCGTGCGCAACTACTGGCTCGTGCTCGCCGGGATCGCCGTCGTCGTGCTGGCGGCGGCGGCGCTCATCGGCCTCAGCTTTGCGCGCTGGATCCGGCGCCCGCTGGCGGGGCTCGAGGTGGCCGCGGCGGACGCAGGCGCCGGAGATCTCTCGGCGCGGGCTCCGGTGCCCGATGCGCCGCCCGAGCTGCGACGGCTCGCACTCGAGTTCAACGACATGGTGGCGCGCGTCGACGGGCTCGTCTCCGTGCAGAAGGAGTTCGTCGCGGACGCCTCGCACGAGCTTCGCACGCCGCTCACGGCGCTGCGGCTGCGGCTCGAGAACCTCGAGCGTCACGTCGGCGACGACGGTCGCGCGAGCCTCGCGGCCGCCGCGACGGAGGTCGAGCGCCTCTCGGGCCTCGTCGACGAGCTGCTCGCCCTGGCTCGCGCCGACGCAGGCACCGCACCGGCCGAGACCGTCGACCTTGTCGAGGTGGCAGCGGCCCGGATCGACGCCTGGCTGCCGACCGCGGGGGAGGTGCGCCTGCAGCTCGAAGGTCAGGGCCTGTCGAGGCGCGAGCCGGCCGTGACCGCGTCGCCCAGGTGATCGACAACCTCGTCTCGAATGCCCTGCGTCACGCGCCGGAGAGCTCCGTCGTCACGGTCTCCGTGACGCGGGCGACCGGGCTCGCCGAGCTTCGCGTCGCCGACGAGGGCCCCGGGATGACAGCCGGAGCAGAAGGCACGCGCCTTCGACCGCTTCTGGCGCGCCGGCTCCGGCGCCGGCGGGTCGGGTCTCGGTCTCGCGATCGCGAGGCGTCTCGTCGAGGTCGACGGCGGCACGATCGAGCTCCAGGACGCACCCGGGGGCGGTCTCGTGGCCGTCGTCCGCCTGCCCGCCGCCCGGGCCTAGGCCCGAAGTCGCCTCGCAGGGGCTCGGCTGGGCGCTGACACGCCCCGGTCCTATACTCGGTCCGGATGCCACCCGCGCTCACGGAGACCCGGCTCCCGGTCGGCTTTGCCGGCGTGGAGCCCGCCGCCACGCTGGCCCCGGCCGCGCAGCGCACCGCGCCCCGAGGTTCTCGAGGCCGGTGTCGAGACGCTGCCGCGCGTCGGTCCGGCGGTGCGCGGACGCCTCGCGAAGCTCGGCCTCCGCACGCGTCGGCGACCTGCTCGCCCACCGTCCGCGTCGCTACGAGCGACCGATCGACGAGCAGTCGATCCGCGACCTCTTCGGCGAAGACGAGGCCGTGATCGAGGGTGTCGTGCTCGGCGCGACGTCGCGCCGTGGCCGGGGCCGGCTCCAGCATTCTCACGGCCCGCGTCGCCGACGACACCGGCGAGATCCAGGCGACGTGGTTCAACCAGCCCTGGCTCGAGGCACAGCTCGTGCCCGGGACGCACGTGCGCCTGCGCGGCAAGCCGAATCGGTACGGCTTCCAGGTCGAGAGCTACGACCTCGGCGAGGCGACCGAGACCGCCGACTACGCACCGGTCTACCCGGCCAGCGGAGAACTCGCCCAGAAGCAGCTGCGCGCGCTCGTCGGGGCGGCGCTCGAGCACGTGCGGGCCGAGGGCGATCCGCTCCCGGCGTCGCTCGCGACCGCCGAGCGGCTGCCGCTCCGGGCCGACGCTCTCGTCGCGCTCCATCGACCGCGTTCGCCGGAGGAGGCGGAGGTGGGCCGCCGACGCCTCGCCTTCGACGAGCTTCTCGTCCTGCAGCTCGCGCTCGCCCGCCGCGCCGCCGAGCGGGAGCGGCTCGTCGCGGAGGCGCTGCCCGCCGGCCGGCGAGCTCCTGCGGCGGTACCGCGACGTGCTCCCGTTCACGCTCACCGACGACCAGGAGCGGGCGATCGCCGAGATCGACCGTGATCTCGCGCGGACGACGCCGATGCAGCGGCTGCTCCAGGGTGACGTCGGCTCGGGCAAGACGGTCGTCGCGCTCGCGGCGCTCCTCCGCGCCGTCGAGGCGGGCCGGCAGGGTGCGCTGATGGCACCGACCGAGGTGCTCGCGGAGCAGCATTTCCTCACGATCGAGGGCATCTGCACTGAGCTCGGCGTGCGCGTCGCGCTGCTGACGAGCGCACTCGCCCCGAAGGAGCACGCGAACGTCCGCCAGCTGCTCGCGTCGGGAGACGTCCAGATCGCCGTCGGAACGCACGCGCTGATCCAGCGTGAGGTCGGCGTTCCGCGACCTCGCGGTCGCCGTCGTCGACGAGCAGCATCGCTTCGGCGTCGAGCAGCGCTCCGCGCTCGCCGAGGGGCGCAGCCCCACGTGCTCCACATGACCGCGACGCCGATCCCGCGGACGCTCGCGCTCACGGTCTACGGCGACCTCTCCGTGTCCGAGATCTCGTCGCCTCCCGGCGAATCGCAAGCCGATCGTGACCGCCTGGGTCACCGACGACCGCAGCTCCGAGGCGTACGAGCGGCTGACGCGGCATCTCGCCGACGGACGTCAGGCATACGTCGTCTGCCCGCTGATCGAGGCATCCGAGACGACGGTCGCACGAGCTGCCGAGGACGAGGCCGAGCGGCTGCGCCGGGCGGAGCTGCAAGGGCTTCCGCGTCGGCTGCCTGCACGGGCGGCTGAAGCCGCCCGAGCGGCGCTCGATCATGGCCGCGTTCAAGGCGGGCGAGCTCGACGTGCTCGTCGCGACGACGGTGATCGAGGTCGGTGTCGACGTGCCGAACGCGACGATCATGATCGTGCAGGAGGCCGATCGCTTCGGCCTCGCGCAGCTCCACCAGCTGCGCGGACGGGTCGGGCGCGGTGCAGAGCAGTCGTACTGCCTGCTCGTGTCCGGTCCCAAGGAGGAGCTGACCGACGTCGCCCGTGACCGCCTCGAGGCGATGGTCGCCACCACGGACGGTTTCGAGCTCGCGGAGCGCGATCTCGAGATCCGCGGTGAGGGACAGCTGCTCGGCGCCCGGCAGTCGGGCCTCTCCGACCTGCGCTTCACGCGCCTGCGCCGGGATCAAGAGCTGCTCGAGCGGGCGCGTGCTGCGGCGTCGGCTCTCCCGGAGGAGGGGCTCCTCGGCGACGCGGTCGAGACCCTTCTCGATGCCGACTTCCTCGGAGCATCGTGAGGATCATCGCCGGTGCCCGCCGCGGCGCCACGATCGCTGCGCCGAAGGGGACCGTCACTCGTCCGACGGGCGACCGTGTCCGCGAGGCGGCCTTCAATCTGGTCGGTCCGGTGGACGACACGTCCGTCCTCGATCTCTTCGCGGGATCCGGCGCCATGGGCCTCGAGGCGCTCTCCCGCGGCGCGCGTCGCTGCGTGTTCGTCGAATCGGATCGAGCTGCGTGCGCCGTGATCCGTGCCAACCTCGAGAAGCTTCATCTGACCGGGGCGCTGGTGCTCTGCAAGGACGCATTCCAGGCCTTGCGGGAGGAACGTGGGGCAGGTCGCGTCTACGACCTCGTACTCGTCGACCCGCCCTACGGCACCTGGCCCGGGCTCGAGGAACGCCTCGCGGAGGCGTTGCCCGCGGTACTCACACCCGACGGCCTGCTCGTCGTGGAGACGACTGCGAAGCTCGAGCCCGTGCTCCCGCTCACCGCCGTCACGAGCCGCCGCTACGGTTCGGCACGCATTACCCTCTTCACTCGATGATCACCGCTATCTGCCCAGGCTCGTACGACCCGGTCACCCTCGGCCACCTCGACGTGATCGGCCGGGCCGCTGCGACGTTCGACCGTGTCGTCGTCGGAGTCGTCCGCGACCCGCACCACAAGCAGACGCTGTTCACGGTCGAGGAGCGTGTCACCTTTCTCGAGGAAGCGCTCGCGGGCTACGCCAACGTTACCGTCGACGTCTTTCACGAGCTCGTCGTCGACTTCGCGCGCAAGCACGAGGCGAAGACGATGGTCAAAGGCCTGCGCGTGATCGCGGACTTCGAGTGGGAGTTCCAGATGAATCGTCTCAACCATCTGCTCGCACCCGAGATCGAGACGATGTACGTGATGTCGAGCCCGCAGTACAGCTTCATCTCGTCCAGCGGCGTGAAGGAGATCGCATCCTTCGGCGGAAAAGTGGACGAGCTTGTGCCCGAGGCCGTGGCGCGCCGATTCAGGGAGATGTTCCCGAACGGTCGACCCGGCGCCCCGCTGAGCCCTCAGGAGTAAGATCCGACCATGGACGTACTCGTACTCATCGACAAGCTCGACGATCTCGTTCACAACGCGAAAGCGGTGCCCCTCACCGACCAGGTGCGCATCGACCGCGAGGAGATCTACGACATCCTCGACCAGATGCGCGCCACGATCCCCGAGGAGATCAAGCAGGCCCGTTGGATCGTCAAGGAACGCCAGGAAATGCTGGCCGAGGCGAAGCGCGAGTGCGACCGGCTGATCGGCGAGGCTCGCGAGCAGGCGGTGCGCGAGGCGTCGCAGACGGAGATCGTGAAGCTCGCCGAGCGGCAGGCCCAGGACATCGTGGACGATGCCCGTCGGCAGGCGCGGGAGACGAGACTCGAGATGGAGGACTGGGCCGACGGGATCCTCTCGACCCTCGAGGTCAATCTCGACAAGTTCCTCGTCGCTGTCCGGCGAGGCCGCGAGCGGTTGCACGAGCGATCGCAGGAAACGGTCATGTCCGGTATCGGCCCGATTGACCCTATCGGCTCTCCCGCAGACGACGACTCGTACGTCTAGGCGGGACGCGACCCCGCGGCGCGGAGGCGTCGTCCGCGCCGCCCGATCGCCGGCTCACAGCTGGTTCTATTGAACGCGGCCGCAGGCTACGCTGACCCGATGACGACGTACCCTCTCCGCCGCCTCCGGCTTCGCCTCGGGGAGGAACACCGCGAAGCCGTCCCGGTCGCGCTACAGCCTTTCGACCTCGGTGGCGAGCGGTACCTGCCCGTGCCGGCAGAGACCGGGGCGGCGTTCGAGGCCCAGCGGGCGACGAGCGGAGACGTGTTCCGCCTTTCGTTCCAGACGCGCCTCCACGGGCCTTGTATGCGATGCCTGCAGGACGCTGTCGTCGACTGTGACGGTCGACGCGCGTGAGTATCACGCGACGGCCGAGAACGCACCGGACGATCTCCGATCGGAGTACGTCGTCGACGGTGAGCTTCAGCTCTCGCAATGGGCGCGCGACTCGATTGCCACTGCACTCCCCAACCAGATTCTCTGCCGGCCTGACTGTGCAGGGCTCTGCCCGATCTGCGGCAAGGACCTGAACGACGAGCCGCACGGTCACGCCGAAACGGTGGCCGATCCGCGCTGGGCGGCGCTCGAGGCGCTGCGCGAGGAATGACCACGCTCTCCCCGCGTGCCCGCATCGTGCTCGTCGAGCACGGCAAGGTCGCGCTGATCCGGCGTGTTCGCGACGGCCACACCTACTATCTCTTCCCGGGCGGAGGAGTCGAAGCGGGAGAGACCCCCGAGGAAGCTGCCCGCCGTGAGGCGGTCGAGGAGCTCGGTGTCGACGTCGAACTGGGACCGCTCGTGCACCAGGAGTCGTTCGGTGGCACCATCTTCCTCTACTACGACGCGTGGATCGTCGGCGGGAGCTTCGGAACGGGGAGCTGGCCGGATCACGCGCTGCTGACGGACCGCGAGCGGCAGCGGAACGGCACTCACGAGCCGGTCTGGATTCCGCTCGAGGAGCTACCGGGGCTGGACATCCGGCCGCGGGCTCTCGGTGTCCTCCTCACGCCGTGATGGACGGTACCGCCGTCTTCCCGGCCGCCTCAGCCTTCGGGTTACGCTAGACTCTGCGGCCGCCCATGGCTGTCCCCAAGCGAAAGACCTCGAAGGCGCGCCGCGACAAGCGTCGCGCCCAGCACGGCATCGCCGTGCCGAGCGTCAACGTGTGCCCGAACTGCGGTTCGCCGACGCGCGCACACCACGCCTGCCCGACATGCAAGACGTACCGGGGCCGCGACATCCAGCCGCTCGGAACACCAGCGCCGTAACGAGCGTGCGCCTCCGGGTCGCTGTGGACGCCCTCGGGGGCGACCATCCCCCGGATGAGATAGTCGACGGCGCCGTCGCAGCGGCGACGGCGGAGATCAGGCCGGTCATCTACGGTCCGGCAGAACTGGAGACGCGTGGGCTCGACCACATCGTCACGAGTGAGACGGTCGAGATGGACGACAAGCCGGCGGAAGCCGTCCGTGGCAAGCCCGACTCGTCCCTCGTCCGGGCGGTTCGCGCCGTTGCCGATGGCGAGGCCGATGCCGTCGTCTCAGCCGGGAACACCGGTGCAGTGCTGGCGGCGAGTCTCCTGCACATCCGGCGTCTCAACGGCGTCTTCCGGCCCGGAATCGCCGTCGTGATCCCCACGGACCATGGGCCTTCGGTCCTGATCGACGCCGGTGCAGGTGCCGACGCACGGGCGGAGCACCTGCTGCAGTACGGCCACATGGGAGCGATCTTCGCCGAGGAGGTGCTGGGCGTCCAGAGGCCGCGCGTTCGTCTCCTCTCGATCGGCGAGGAGCCCGAGAAGGGGAACCAGTTGACGCTCGACGCGCATGCGCTTCTCGCGGCAAGCTCGCTACGTTTCGAGGGGAACGTCGAGGGACGTGCGCTGCTCGAGGGCGAGACGGACGTGATCGTGTGCGACGGCTTCACGGGCAATGTCGCCCTGAAGACCCTGGAGGGCACGATCCGTAGCCTCCTGATCGCTTTCCGTTCGGAGATCGAGACCACGATGCGGGGAAAGCTCGGCGGCTTCCTGATTCGGCCGGCCGCGCGGGGTCTCCGCGCGCGGCTCGATCCCGAGACGACGGGCGGCGGGCTACCTCCTCGGGCTCCGCGGGATCGTGGTCATCGCGCACGGCTCCAGCTCCCAGGTTGCGATCGCCAACGCAATTCGGCTGGCCGCACGTGGGATCGAGCACGACATCGTCGGCCGCTTACGGGAGACTCTTCCCGGGCGCGTGGTAGAGTCGTCGCGCTCCACGAACCCGTCCGGCACAACGAGAGGTTGAAGAACAGTGGCACTGTCCCGTGAAGAAGTAGCCGAGCGCGTCAAGTCAGTCCTCAGCGAACAGCTAGGGGTCGATGACGGCGAGCTCTCGGAGGAGGCCTCGTTCCAGGAGGACCTCGATGCTGACTCCCTCGATCTGGTCGAGCTGATCATGGAGCTCGAGGATCAGTTCGGAATCAAGATCTCGGACGAGGACGCGCAGAAGATCACGACCGTTGGCCAGGCTGTCGACTACGTCGTCGCGCACCAGTAAGACCGACCGCTCGGGGGAGGGGCGCGCGCTCGCGCGCCTTATCCAGGCCCTTCCCCCTGAGCGGCGCGCTCACGTGTTCACACACACGTCCTGGGCGCCCGATCGGGCGTCGTCCTACGAGCGCCTCGAGTTCCTCGGTGACTCGGTGCTCGAGCTTGCCATCGCGAGAGCACTGTACGACCGCTTCCCCGACGCGTCAGAAGGGCGCCTCGCCAAGATCAGGGCCCATGTCGTGTCTCGTCACAGCTGTGCGGCGGTGGCGAAAGAACTCGATCTCGTCCGCTTTTTGCTGCAGCAGGCGCAGGACATTCCGGGTGCTGAGCTCGACAGGATCTCGCAGAGTCGCAACGTCCTCGCCGCGCTGCTCGAGGCGGCGATCGCAGCTGTGTATCTGGAGCACGGCTTCGAGGAGGTCGAACAGGCCGTTGTCGAGGCATTCGACGCGAGAATCGAGTTTGCACGCACGGGTCACATCGACAACAAGACCGAGCTGCAGGAAGCGCTCGCGCGCTCGGGCAACCAGGTGCAGTACGAGGTGATCGACGTCGAGGGCCCGCCACACGAACGCCGCTTCGTGTGCATTGCGCGGATCGCAGATGAACAGGTCGGGATCGGCAAGGGCTCGACCAAGAAGGCGGCCGAGCAGGAAGCAGCCCGGCAGGCGCTCCAGGCGATGGGGATCATGAAGTCCGGATAGTTCCAAGGGGAAGACCGTGGCGCGCGAGCTGATCCGACTGTCGGCGTCTACGAGATCCCACCGCACGATCCAGGCTGCCCGCCGGACGAATGACGCTGCAAGTGTCGGTTCTGCGCGATCACGACGCGACGCCGACCCGCGGGTGACAACGCGGCCGGCGATCACGCCGTCGTGGGCTATCGCTTCGGCGGCAGCGGTACGAACACCGACACTTCTTCTTGGTAGCGCCGGTAGTCGTCGCCGCGGCTGCGCAGGGACTGAGCCTCGGTTTCGGGGATGCCGGTCACCTTGAACAGCAGAACGAGCAGGAGCGCGGGCACGGAGATCGCCACCCATCCGTACGGCGATGAGAACGCGATCACGGCCCATGCCATCCAGTGCAGCCATTCGAAAAAGTAGTTCGGGTGGCGGGACCAGCCCCAGAGGCCGATTCTCGCCGTCTTGCCCTGGTTGGCAGTGTCTTCCTTCCAGACAGCGAGCTGAGTGTCGGCCGTCAGTTCGCCGGCAATCGAGCCCAGCGCGAGCGCGGCGCCGACCCAGGCGAGCCAGGTCGTCGCGCCGCGATCGGCGGCAACGAGTGCGAACGGAAGCGAGAAGACGAGAATGAACCCCGCCTGTGCCTGGAAGAAGGCGAAGAAGGCACGGTTCGCGTTCGGTTCCCAACGTCGGCGCAGCTCCTGGTAGCGCCCGTCCTCCTCCTTGCCGGCCAGACGTGCGAGGAGGTACGTCCCGAGCCGGACGCCCCAGATGGCGCCGAGACCTGCCACCAGGACTCGTTGGGTGGCCGATCCGTCGGCGAGCAGCGCGTACGTGACCGCGGTGGCGGCGATACCGAGCGCCCAGGTCACATCGACGTAGCTCGCGTTGTGGATCCGAATCGACATGAGCCAGACGCAGGTCATCGTCGTGCTTGCACCGATCGCGCCGACGAGAAGGAGAGGCCAGAGCGAGGAGATCATGCCCGGAGGTATTCGCGCCGGAGCTCGGGGATCCCGCCCGGCGAATCCGAGATCTGGCAGGGAGGGAGCCGTCCGCGACCGTCGTTAGCGTAGACCGGACGTGCATCTCCAGTCCATCAGGATCCGCGGTTTCAAGTCGTTCGTCGACCCGCTCGAGCTGAAACTCGAGCCGGGTGTTGCCGTCGTCGTCGGCCCGAACGGCTCGGGCAAGTCCAACGTCGCCGACGCGATCGTGTGGGCGGCCGGATCGCTGACGCCGTCGGAGCTTCGGGCGGAGAAGCCCGACGATGTGCTCTTTGGCGGCTCCTCGACCCATCCGGCTGCCGACAACTGCGAGGTTGAGCTCGTCTTCGACAACGAGGACGGTGGCTTCGGTGACGACGTCGACTTCAACGAGATCGCGATCACGCGTCGCCTGGTGCGCGGCGGCGAAGGCCAGTACCTCGTCAACAAGGCGTCCGTTCGCCGCACCGACCTCGTCGAGCTACTTGCCGATGCCGGCCTCGGTGGGTCGATGCACTCGATCGTGTCGCAGGGCAAGGTCGACGCGGTACTCGCCTCGAAGCCCGAGGACAGGCGCCACCTCGTCGAGGAGGCGGCCGGGCTCGGCAAGTTCAAGCGGCGCAAGCACCGAGCCGAGCTCAAGCTCGCGCGCGTCGCAACGCAGGTCGAACGGGCCAAGGACGTCGAGGAGGAGGTGCGGAAACGGCTGCGGCCGTTGGCCCTCCAGGCGACCGCAGCCGAACGCGCCGAGAAGCTCGCGGTCGAGATCGCCTCGCTGCGGGCGAGGATCGCGCAACTCGATCTCGCGGCGGTAGCAGAACGCCGTGCCGACGCGGAAGCGCGGCGAGATGCGGTCGCGATAGCGCGCCGCAGCGCCCAGGAAAAGCTGACCGCACTTCTCGAGGAGCGCCGGCAGGCCGAGGACGAGCTGTCGGATGCGGCAGGCGGCCGGGAGAGGGCTCTTGCCGCTCTCTACCGCCTGCAGGGCGCCGGCGAGAGGCTGGGACTGCGCCGCGAATCGACTGCGGGGCTGGAGGAGCGGCTGCGGGAAGACCTCGCGGAGGCCGAGCGCGCTGTCGCCGACCGCAGTGACGCGGCCGTCCAGCGTCTCGAGGATGCCGGGCGGATAGCAGCCGCTGCGGCGCGGGACGCGGCCGAGGCCTACGGCCAGGCATCGGAGCGGGCGCGCCTTGCACACTCGCGCGTGGCGGCCTACGAGCGGCACCTTGCCACGGGCGCGGAGTCGAGGCTCGCTGAATTGCGCAGCGAGCGCGCTGGTGTGGAGACCGCTCTCGCCGACGCGACGGGTGGCCAGGACGGAGCCAACCGTCGTCTCGATCGCCCTCGGTGCTGCACGCGAGCGCATCGGCCTACGCCTGGAATCGGCGGTGACGGTCGTCGAGACGCTCGCTCGCGAGCTCGACGAGGCTCGTGCGATCGCCCGTCACGGAGGACTCACGCCTGCCGAGCTCGAGGGCCGCGCCAACGACGCGGCCGCGGCAGCACGCGCGGCCGCCACGGAACGTGACGATGTCGCCGAACGGTCGCGCTCGGCTCAGGAACGGCTGCAGGCGCTCGAGCGGGCGATGGCGGAGCGGGAGGGCATCCCTCCGGCGGCGAATGCCCTCGCGGTCGCCGGGGAGACGCTCGCGCTCTCGGCCCTCGAGGCCGAGCCGGGTTGCGAGCGGGCGATCGCGGCGGCGCTTGCGTGGCGCGCCTCTGCGGTGCTGGCCCGTGATACGCGCCACGGGCTCGAGCTGCTCGAGCGCACCCGCCGGGACGGGCTCGGCAGCCTGACCGTCATCGTCGATCGCGAGCCTGCTCCCGCCACCGCGCCGCCCGTGAAGGACGCGCAGCCGCTTCGCTCTTTCGTTGCCGGTGACCCGGCCGCGCTTCGCCTGCTCGACGGTGTCTGGCTCGTCCCGGCCGAACGCCTGCTCGACGCGACTCACGGAACCGTGATCAGTGCCGAGGGCCACGGCTACGACGCCGAGCGCGGCGAGCTCTGGTTCGCGGGCGAAACACCTGAAGCGGTGCTGCTGGAGATGGATGCCCGCCGTCGCGCGCTCGCCGACGAGGCCGACGAGCTCTCCGGCCGAGCGTCGAGTGCAGCCCAGGCGGCTCAGGAGGCAGCAGAGGCAGCTGTCGCAGCGGAGGACGCCTTCGCGGTCGTCGCGCACCTGCGGGAGCGCAACGCGGATCCGACGTTCCTCGGTCGGCTCTTGGATCTCGCAGCGGGGCTCGAAGCCGCTCTCGGTCGCGCCCAACGTGCTGCGACGCGCCTCGAGGAGCCGCTCGCAGCGCGCCTCACGATCGGCGCGCAACAGGCAGGCGAGCTCGGCGCCGAGCTGCGCCGCCTGTCCGTGCTCGAGGCCGAAACGGCCCGCGAGGCCGCTGGCGCCGCGGCCCGGGCGCAGGCAGCCGAGGTCGTCGTTGCCCGGCTCGGCGGCACTCTCGACGATCTTCCTCCGGAGAAGTCGGTGTCGCGGGAGCATCTCGAGGCCGAAGCGTCGTCACTGCTCGATCTCGCCGAGGAGGCGGCCACCCTCGCCCAAGAGGCCTCCGACCGGTCCCATGCCGCCGACGCGGCACTCCTCGAGCGGGCGCCGCGACGGTCGGCACTCGACTCCGATCTGCTCGTCAGGCTCCTCGACGCAGTCGGCGTTCTCGGTGCCGGACTGGACCGCGCCGGTCTTCTGGCTGCGCGACTCGAAGCGCCCGTTCGAGCCCGCGTCGACGCCGGTGCGCAGCGCTCGGCTGCTCTCGGTGAAGAGTTGCGCCGACTCGGCGCCGAGGAGGTTGCGGTGCGACAGCAGATGGACGAGGCGACAGAGCGTGCGACGCACGTTCAGGTCGAGCTGGCGCGCCTCGATGCCGAGGGCGAGGATGCCAAGCGGAGGTTCGACGACGCCGGTTCACACGAACCTGCCGAGGGCGATGACCGCACCGAGCTCATGGCGCGTAAGGAGCGGCTCGACGCCCGCCGCGAAACGCTGGGCCAGGTCAACCCACTTGCCAAGGAAGAGTACGAAGCGGAGAAGGAGCGGCTGGAGGAGCTCGCGACGCAGCGAAAAGATCTCGAAACCTCGCTGGCCGAGATCTCGAAGCTTCGGGACGAGCTTGCGGAGACGGTACAGCGGCGCTTCACCGACACGTTCGAGACGGTGGCCCGCAACTTCGAGGAGGTCTCCGCCACGCTCTTCCCGGGTGGCGAAGGCCGGCTGCGTCTGGTCGAACCCGACACGGAGAGTGACGGTGGTGAACTCGAGCCCGGGGTCGAGGTCGAGCTTCGGCCGGCAGGCAAGAGGATTACGCGACTCTCCCTGCTCTCCGGCGGCGAGAAGGCTCTCGGAGCGATTTCGTTCCTGTTCGCCCTCTTCCTTGCGAAGCCCTGCCCGTTCTACCTCCTCGATGAGGTGGAGGCAGCGCTCGACGACGCGAACGTGACGCGGTTCGTCGAGCTCCTGCGCCGGTACTCCGACCGGGCGCAATTCATCGTGATCACCCATCAGAAACGCACGATGGAAGCCGCTGACGTCCTCTACGGCGTCACGATGGGAGGAGACGGCGTGTCGCAGGTCGTCTCCCGGCGGTTGCCGCAGCACGAGCGCGACCACGCTGTTGCTTCCGCCTGACGTCTCTCGACACCGCGGGTAGCGTTCTGCCCGTGTCGAGAACCTGGTCAGAGCTCTTCGGAGACGAGCCGACGGAGGCGGACGAGCCCGAGCGGAGTGGTTTCTTCGGTCGTCTTCGCGACTCGCTCGCGAAGAGCCGTCGCGCTCTGACAGCCGAGATCGCTGCAGGCACCTTCGACGCAGGCGACGAAGCGGCCTGGGAGCGGCTCGAGGAGGCGCTCATCCATGGCGATGTGGGTGTTCGCGCGACGGCGGAGATCGTGCGGCGCCTCGAAGCGCGTGGGGAGCTGGCGGACCTCGGCGAAGCGCTCGCGGAGGAGATCGAGCAGCTGTTCGGAGCCCCGCCGACGCTCGGCCTGGATGCGAAGCCGACCGTGATTCTCGTCGTCGGCGTCAACGGCACCGGTAAGACGACCACCATCGGCAAGCTTGCTCAGAAACTCCGCGAGCATGGTCGCACCGTGCTCGTCGGGGCAGGGGACACGTTCCGGGCCGCCGCCGAGGAGCAGCTCGAGATCTGGGCCGAGCGGGCCGGCGCGGACTTCGTCGGTGCGCCCTCGGGCGGGGATCCCGCTGCGGTCGCGTTCGACGCCGTCGAGGCGGGGCGCGCGCGGGGGCGCGACGTCGTGATCGTCGATACCGCGGGCCGCCTGCACACGCAGTCGAACCTGATGGACGAGCTCGCCAAGATCAGGCGCGTGATCGAGAGTCGGATCGACGGTGCACCGCACGAGACGCTCCTCGTCGTTGACGCGACCACCGGCCAGAACGGCCTCCAGCAGGCGCGCCTGTTCGGCGAGGTGGCCGCTGTGACCGGCGTTGCGCTGACGAAGCTCGATGGATCGGCCAAGGGCGGAGTCGCCGTCGCGATCGCGTACGAGCTCGGCCTACCCGTGAAGCTCGTCGGCGTGGGAGAGGCACTCGACGACCTGCGTCCGTTCGACCCCGGGGAGTTCGCCCGCGCACTGATCGCCCGCTAACCCTCCGGGCCGACCGACACCGTCTCACTCATGCCCGGTCGGGTCACGCGTCCGTACACTTCACAGCCGTGTTCGACGCCCTCTCCGACCGGCTCCAGGCGACCCTGGGTGATCTCGGCCGCGCCAGGCGGTTGGACGAAGAGGCTGTCAACAAAGCGATGCGCGAGATCCGCCTCGCGTTGCTCGAAGCGGACGTCAACTTCCAGGTCGTCAAGGACTTCGTCGCAGGTGTGAAGGCCGCGGCTCTCGGGGAGGACATTCTTTCGGGGCTCGACGCCGGGCAGCAGGTCGTCAAGCTCGTGCACGATCACCTGGCCGAGCTGATGGGCGCCGGCGACTCTCAGCTCGCGTTCGGCCGGTCGCCGACCGTGATCCTGATGACCGGGCTCCAGGGCTCGGGCAAGACGACCACATCCGCCAAGCTCGCCCTCCACCTGCGCCGCCAGGGCAAGCGGCCAGGTCTCGTTGCGGCCGACCTCCAGCGGCCCGCCGCAATCGATCAGCTGGAGCAGCTCGGCAAGCAGATCTCGATCCCCGTGTATCGCACCGACACGGAGGATCCCGTACGTGCCGCGACAGAGGGTCTCGAGCGCGCGAAGGCCGACGGCCTCGACGTCGTCATCGTCGACACGGCCGGCCGCCTCAACGTCGACGAAGCCCTGATGGAGGAGCTTGCGCGGGTGCGTGATGCGGTCAAGCCGCTCAACGTTCTCCTCGTCCTCGATGCGATGACGGGCCAGGAAGCCGTCAATGTCGCCGAGGCGTTCCAGGAGCGCATCGCCTTCGACGGCGTGGTCCTGACGAAGCTCGACGGGGACGCGCGCGGAGGGGCGGCGCTGTCTGTCAAGGCGATCACCGGCAAGCCGGTCAAGTTCGCGTCGGTCGGCGAGAAGCTCGATCAGCTCGAGGTATTCCACCCTGACCGAATGGCATCGCGAATCCTCGGGATGGGCGATGTGCTGACGTTGATCGAAAAGGCCGAGGCTGCCGTCGAGGAGGACGAGCAGGTGGAGATGGAGCGCAGGATGCGCGCCGGCGAGTTCACCTTCGACGACTTCCTCCAGAGCTACAGGATGCTGCGGCGCATGGGGCCGGTCAAGGGCGTTCTGAAGCTGCTTCCGGGCATGGGGCAGCTCGACGGTCTCGACCTCGATGAAAAGCAGATGGCGCGGGTGGAGGCCATCGTGTTGTCGATGACCCCTCACGAGCGCCGCGTGCCGCACCTGATCAACGGGCCTCGCCGTCGCCGGATCGCGGCCGGGAGCGGCACGTCGATCGACGAGGTCAACAAGCTGCTGGCGGCCCGGAAGCAGATGCAGAAGATGATGAAGCAGTTCGGCAAAGGGAAGCTGCCGACGTTGCCGCCCGAGCTGACCGGCGGCAAGCCGCGCCGATGATCGGCACAATCCCAGTCCAAACAGGAACGCACGAAGGAGGACAATGGCTGTTCGCATGAGATTGACCCGGATCGGTTCGAAGAAGAACCCGATCTACCGCGTCGTGGTCGCCGACTCGCGCTCGCCGCGCGACGGTCGCTTCATCGAGATAGTGGGGCGCTACAACCCTCAGACAGACCCGTCGACGATCGAGCTCGACGAGGCCAAGGTCAAGGACTGGCTCGCCAAGGGTGCTCAGCCGAGCGACCCCGTTGCAAAGCTGATCAAGGCTGCCGGCATCAGCGCCGGAGACTAGTGTCCGAGCTTCTCGCCTGGATCGCACAGCATCTGGTCGACGACCCGAGCGCGGTCAGCGTCGAGACGGTCGAGCGAGACGATGTGATCGTCCTCCGCCTCCATGTGGCTCCCGATGACGTCGGCAAGGTGATCGGGCGGCAGGGCAGGATCGCCCGTGCGCTGCGCACGCTGGCGCGCGCGAGCGGTGCGCGCAACGATCGCCGCGTCGTGCTGGAGATTGCAGACTGACCGCGCACGACGCGTTCGTGCCGGTCGGCCGCGTCGGCCGGCCGCACGGGCTCGACGGCGCCTTCGTCGTCGAGCACGGAAGCGAGGACGAGAGCCGGTACGTCGTCGGCGCCGTGTTCCACGTGAACGGATTGCCGGCGGCGGTTACCCTTTCCCGCCGTGTCGGTCGCGGTCGGCACGCAATCCGCCTCGACCGTGAGGTGCAGCGGGGGGATACCTTGACGATCCCTCGAGCCGATCTGCCCAACCTCCCCGAGGGCGAGTTCTATACGTTCGAAATCATCGGCCTCCGGGTCGAGGAGGTCGGAGGGCGGGTGCTCGGAACCGTGCGCGACGTGCTGCCGGGCCCGGCCAACGACAATCTGGAGCTGGACGACGGCACCCTGGTGCCGATGATCGAGGATGCGATCCGATCGATCGATACAGCCGACGGGATCGTGCTTCTCAACCCGGGCTTCATCACCTGACCGATACCCTGCCCCGGTGCGTCTCGACGTCTTCACCCAGATCCCACATGTGTTCGGCTGGCTGACCGAGCAGAAGCCGGTTGCCACCGTTCTCGGGACGGAGCTCGAGCTTCGGCTCTTCAACTACCGTGACACGACACCGCTGCGCGCCGGTCAGGTCGACGACTCGCCGTACGGCGGCGGTGTCGGGATGGTGCTTCGCGTCGATGTCGTCGCGGCGGCGCTCGAGGCGGCGTACGGCGCGCATCCGCCCGACCGTGTGATCGCCCTTACCCCGCAGGGTCGTCAGCTCGACCAAGCGCTCGTCGAGGAGCTCGCCTCCCAGTCCGGCGTCGCCTTGCTCTCGTCCCGGTTCGAGGGGCTCGACGCCCGCATCATCGATCACCTCTGTACGGACGCGCTCTCGATCGGGCCCTACGTGGTCTCCGGCGGCGAGCTGCCGGCGATGGTGCTCGTCGACGCGATCGCGAGGCGGTTGCCGGGGGCTCTCGCGGCGGGCTCGGGCGAGAACGAGAGTTTCAGTGCTGCGCTCGACGGTGGTATCGAGTATCCCCACTACACCCGACCGGCGGCGTTCCGCGGCTGGCACGTACCCGACGTGCTCCTCTCGGGCAATCACGCCCAGATCGACGGCTGGCGGCTCGAGCAGAGTCGTGCGCGGAGTGTCGTGTGAGCGACGCCGAAGACCGCCCCGAGGACAGGGAGCACGCGCCTCCGGCGCCACCACCGGCTTCCGCCGGCTGGCCGTCGCCCCCAACGATCCACGCCGGTGACGCTGCCGAGGACAACGCCGCGTCGCGGACGCTGCGCGAGCCTGCGGTGGCGACACTGGATCCGGCCCTTCCTGCCCCCGCGCTTCACCCCTCGGCGCAGTCACCGAACCCCCACCGGCACTCGCGGAATCCTGTCGACCGGCTCACACGCGGCCTGCCGAACCCGCTTCGGGTCACGATCGACTGGATCGTCACGATCGTCGGCGCGGTCGCGATCGTGCTGCTGGTCAAGGCGTTCGTCGTCAACCCGTACCGCATCCCGTCGTCGTCCATGGAGCCGACATTGCATTGCGCCAAGCCCGCGATCGGTTGTGAAGCACGCTTCTCCGACCGGGTGCTCGCGAATCGCTTCCTCTACCGGTTGCGCGATCCCCGCCGCGGGGAGATCATCGTTTTCAAGACCCCTGCTGCGGCCCAGGTGAAATGCGGTGCGGGTGGAACATTCGTGAAGCGCTTGATCGGGCTCCCCGGCGACGTCGTCGAGCTCCGGCTCCTCGGCGGTGACGGCTACGTCTACATCAACGGGAGACCCCTGAAGGAGCCGTACGTCGAGAAGGATCGCCGCGGCGCAGCCCAGAGTTTCGGGCCGGTTCGGGTCAAGCCCGGGAACTACTTCATGATGGGCGACAACCGGTCGCAGTCGTGCGACTCGCGCATGTGGGGCACCGTCCCGCGGAAAAACCTGATCGGGAAGGTCTTCGCAACGTACTGGCCACCAAACCGGGTCTCGCTTCACTGAGAGTGGGCGGCGTCGGCGCCGACGCGGAAAGCGAACAGTGACCGTGTGTATGGGGGCGAGGCGGAGCCTCGACCGACCGGGGACGACCTCACCCGGATGGGAAAGGGCGGCTCGGCGCGTTGGGGCGGGTGACGTTCTGTCGCCTGAGGCTCCATCAATCTCGCCCCGACCACGCAACCCGCCGGAGGCGGGTTGCGCTACACTCCGCACCCGGCCGCGTGGCCGACCTTTCGCCATGAGCACGATCATTCAGAGCATCGAGCACGCGCAGTTGCGCGAGGTCCCGGACTTCAAGGCCGGCGATACGGTGCGCGTTCATTTCAAGGTAATCGAGGGCACCCGCCAGCGCGTGCAGGTGTTCGAGGGTGTTGTGATCAAGCGTCACGGTTCAGGGGCGCGAGAGACGTTCACCGTCCGTAAGCAGTCGTTCGGCGTTGGTGTCGAGCGCACGTTCCCGCTCCACTCGCCGAAGATCGAGAAGCTCGAGGTCGCGATGGTCGGTGACGTCAATCGCGCGAAGCTCTACTACCTCCGTGGTCGCGTCGGCAAGAAGGCGCGGATCCGCGAGCTGCGCCAGCCGTAACGCTCGAGGCGCCCGGCCGCCGGTACGAACCCGTCGCAAACCCGATCCGAACACGTTCCGGGTCGAGCGATATCCTCGAAGCCAATGACCTCTCAGCCCGGGCAGCGACTCCTGCGTTTCGACCGGAAGCTCGGCGTCCGATTCGTCGCGGGTGCCGATGAGGCGGGTCGAGGCTCGCTCGCAGGGCCGCTCGTCGTCGCCGGCGTCCTCCTCGACTACGCCGCGCTGCACGGCCGGCGAACGCGGCCGTTTGCCCTGCTGAACGACTCGAAGCAGGTCGATCCCGAGGTGCGCGAGCAACTTCTGCGCGCCGTCCTCGACGCAGCGGCGCGGGTATCGGTGCGCGTCATCCCGGCCTGCGAGATCGACCGGAACGGTCTGCACCGCTCGAACCTCTGGGCGCTCGGCGCTGTGCTGAGCGACCTCGCGCCGCAGGCTGAGGTGTGCCTGGTGGACGGTTTCCGGCTCGGCCCGGTCGCACCCGCCCATCGTGCCCTTGTCGACGGGGATATGCGAAGCGCCGCCATCGCAGCAGCCTCGATCGTCGCCAAGGTGACCCGGGATCGGATCATGCGTCGGCTCGATTCGCTCTACCCGCGCTACGGCTTCTCGCGGCACGTCGGCTACATCACGCCCGTCCACTCAGCCGCCGTTCGCGCGCACGGGCCGTGTGACCAGCACAGGCTGTCGTACGCGGCCAAGTGCTATGTGCCGGCGCCCGAGCCTGCGGCGGCATGAACGGGGGCGAGAGGCGGGCTCTCTGGCATTTTCGCCTGCGCGGCTACCGGATTCTCGGGGCAAACGTCCGAGCCGGCCGCAACGAGCTCGACCTGATCGTACGGCGCGGGCTCGACCTCACATTCGTGGAGGTAAAGGAGCGCCGGAACCAGGGCTTTGGAGGAGCCGTTGGCGCAATCGACGCCGAGAAGCGCCGTCGGGTTCGTCGTGCGGCCCAGATCTGGCTTTCGCGAAACCCGCAGGCGTCGAACATCCGGGTGGGCTTCGAGGTCGTGACGGTCGAACGTGGACGCTTGACCCGCATTCCGACGGCCCTGGCCGACGAGTAGCGGAGTGATCCGCGAGGAGACGGTGCCCCCGCGGCGAAGCGATTGCCGTGGCGGCCACTCAGGAAGCTCTCTACCGGACGCACGATCTCGAGCTGTCCTGGTCAGAGGCGACGCTGCCGGAGCGCGAGCGGACGAAGCACGTTCACCGGCTGCACCCGTATCTCGGCAAGTTCATCCCACAGCTCGTCGAGACGCTGCTCGAGCGGCATGTCCCCGAGGGCGGCCGGGTTCTGGATCCGTTTGCCGGCTCCGGCACGACGCTGGTGCAGGCGCTCGAATCGGGTTACGACGCCACCGGGGTCGATATTGCGGGCTTCAACGCGTTGCTCGCGCGGGTGAAGACGCGTCCGTACAACATCGATGCGTTGCGACGGGACATCCTCTGGACGCACGCGGAGGCCGAGGCGTTCGAGCCGTGTGGACGGTACCCGCGCTCCGCGTCCGCCTACGTGCGCGCGTGGTACGCGCCGGCGGCGGCGGAGGAGCTGCTCCATTTTCACTCCCTCATCGACCAGGTCGGCTCTGCAGACGTGCTCCGCGTCGTACTCGCTCGGTCTGCACGATCAGCTCGGAGAACGGCCCATTTCGACCTCGACTTCCCGCGAGAGCCACAGCTCGAGCCGTACTGGTGCTTCAAGCACCGGCGTGAGTGCAGGCCCGTCGAAGCAGCCCGCCGGTTCCTGCTGCGCTACACGCTCGACACGCTCGAACGAATCGAGACGTTCGCGGCCGCCAGGGCCGACGGGCGCGTCGCCAGGATGCTCCACGGCGACGCCCGAGTGATCGACCTCGGGGGCCTGCACGACGGTGTCGTAACCTCGCCACCGTATCCAGGTCTGATCGACTACCACGAGCAGCATCGGTACGCGTACGAGTTGCTCGGCATCGACGAGCGCCGCGATCTCGAGCTCGGTCGGCCCGCCCGCGGCACCGGACGCCCGGCGATCGAAGATTACGTCAACGGGGTCGCGGGCGCGTTCGAGAACGCCCGCTCGTCCCTCGTCCCGGGTGGGCGGATGTGCATCGTGGTCAACGACCGTCGCGATCTCTATCCCGAGATTCTGCAGCGGGCCGGGCTGCGCCTCGTCGACCGACACGAGCGGCACGTCAACCGCCGCACGGGTCGGCGTGCGGGTGAGTTCTACGAGTCGATTCTCGTTGCCGTAGCGCGCTGAGCCCCACCTCCGAACCACGTACCGGTTCGCCTTCGGCACAGAGAAGGCGCAGACGCGGCACACGTTGCGACGTAGCGTCGGGTGAGTGGTTGTTCGCGCCGTCACCTCCGCCGTCGTCGGGCTCGACCCGCAGCGGGTCGATGTCGAGGCGCACCTCGTCTCGGCCGATCTGCCGGCGTTTTCGATCGTGGGGCTTGCCGACCGCGCTTGCCAGGAAGCGAAGCACCGGGTTCACAGCGGCATCGTCAACGCGATGCTGGTCTGGCCCGCGAGGCACAGGATCACCGTCAACCTCGCCCCCGCGGCCTTGCGTAAGGAGGGGTCGGGGTTCGACCTTCCGATCGCCCTTGCGCTTCTCGCCGGCTCGAATCAGCTTCCGCCTGCGCGCCTGCTCGAGCATGCCTGCGTGGGTGAGCTGTCGCTCGACGGCCGCATTCGTCCTGTCACAGGAACGATCGCCGTCGCCGAGGGAGCGCGCCGCGCCGGTTTGACGCGGCTTCTGTGCGCTGCCGAATCGGCTCCAGAGGCGGCGCTGGCGGGGATCGATGTGATTCCGGTCCGCCATCTCGCGGAAGCGGTCGCGTACCTCCGCGGCGAGCAAGAGATCTCGTTCGCCACGCCGCCGGGCGCCGATGACCTCGAGGAGCCGTTCTTGCCCGACCTCGCCGAGGTCCGGGGTCAGGAGCGTGCACGGCGAGCGCTCGAGCTGGCAGCCGCAGGGGAGCACAACGTGCTCCTGGCAGGACCGCCGGGCACCGGCAAGACGATGCTCGGACGGCGCCTGCCGAGCATCCTGCCGCCGCTCACCCGCGACGAGGCGCTCGAGGTGACGCGCATCCACTCGGTCGCGGGGACCCTGCCGCGCGGACATCCGATCGTCGTCGCCCCACCGTTTCGCGCCCCCCATCACGGCGCCTCACAGGCTGCAATCGTCGGCGGAGGTACCGTTCCGCGTCCCGGCGAGGCAAGCCTGGCGCATCGCGGCGTCCTACTTCTGGACGAGCTGCCCGAGTTCTCGCGGCCGGTGCTCGAATCGTTGCGACAGCCGCTCGAAGACGGCGTCGTCTCGGTCTCCCGGGTCGGCGGCCATGCGCTCTTTCCCGCCCGGTTTCGTCTCGTCGCCACAATGAACCTGTGTCCGTGCGGTGGCCGAGGCGATCCGGCAGCCGACTGCGGCTGCAGTCCCCAGCGGATCTCCGCCTACCGCGAGAAGGTGTCACGTGCGCTGCTCGATCGATTCGACCTGGTGGTGGCGATGCCGAGGCCGCGCGCCGACGAGCTCGCGGCGCCCCCGGGAGAGGCATCGACGGCGGTGAGGTCGCGCGTCGTGGCGGCCCGGGAGCGGCTGCGCGACGGTGACGTGCTTCGCCGAACGGAGGCGGCGGCGGCGCTCCTCGATCGGGCCGTTGAGCGAGTACCGCTTTCGGGGCGTGGGCGCGCACGAGTCGCACGAGTCGCCCGCACCGTCGCTGCGATCGGCGGGGCCGACGCTGTCCTGCCGGAGCACCTCGCCGAAGCTCTCTCGTACCGCTCCCCGCTCGGGGTACCGGTCGCGTGACCGTTCGCAGGCTCCGGCGTGGCGCCGCTTCGTATCCGCCCTTGCTCGACGCTATCCCCGACCCGCCAAAGGTTCTCTGGCTTCGTGGCGACCGTCCGGCGGAGCTGCTCGCGCGGCCGTCGGTCGCAATCGTCGGTGCCCGTGCGTGCTCCTCGTATGGCCGCTCGGTGGCGCGAACCCTCGGCCGCGAGCTCGCAGCGGCAGGAATCGTGGTCGTGAGCGGAATGGCGCGCGGCATCGACGGCGAGGCTCACCGCGGAGCGCTCGATGCCGACGGGGTGACGGTCGGCGTGCTTGGCTGCGGGATCGATCGCGACTACCCGGCGGTGCATCGCGAGCTGGCGCATCGGATCTTGGAGCAGGGGCTGATCGTCTCGGAGTACGAAGCCGGCGTCGAGCCCGCTCCATGGCGCTTTCCGGCTCGCAACCGCATCATCGCCGGCTTGTGCACCGCGACCGTCGTTGTCGAGGCACGCGATCGATCGGGTGCCCTGATCACCGCGGACTTCGCGCTCGAAGACGGGCGTGAGGTAATGGTGGTGCCCGGTGAGATCACGTCCGCCGTCTCGGCCGGATCGAACGCTCTGCTCCGACTCGGCGCCACACCGGTGACGGCGGCAGCTGACGTGCTCGAGGCATACGGGATCGAGCGTCGTGCCGAGCTTCCCGACCTTCCCGGCGGGCTTGCGGGGACGTTGCTCGAGCGCCTCGCCGAGCGGTCGGCGAGTATCGATGAGCTGGCGCGAGCATCGGGGGCTGCTCCCGGGGACATCGCTGCAGCCCTGATCGAGCTCGAACTCGCGGGACGGATCGGTGAGGGTGACGGTGTGTACCGGGTCACGATCGCGCGTTGAGACGATGTGCGACGCCAGTACCATCCGCGCGTGCTCCACGACAGGATCCGGTTCCGGTGCCGTTCAGCGTCCCGTTGCGCGCGGCTCGCAGCGGTGCTTGCGCTGATCGGCGCGATCACGGCTCTCGTGGCTCCGTCGGCGAGCGCCGCCGACCGGTCGGTCGCCGTCGTCGTCGTGCCTTCGTTCGCGCCGGAGGCCTACGCCGACCGAGGTGCGGTCGGGCTCCTCGTCCCGGGCGCCGGCGCAACCGTCTCGCGGGAGCGAGCGCTTGCGTCGCTCGTTCGCGGCCGTGTGGTGTCGTCGCTCGTCGATCTCGGCGGCACAACCCGCCTACAGCTCGCGAATGCGCCCGCCCGGACGACGATCTACGTCGCCCTTCCCCCTCCGGGCACTCACCACAACGTCGTGCGCTACCCGGTTGCGATCGTCGGACCGGGCTTCCGCGGCTTGCTCACCTCCCCCTCGACGCGGATCGACGGGCTCGTCTCGCTCGCCGATATCGCCCCGACCGCTGAGGCCATCGCCGCCGGCGAGGTGCCACCGATCCGCGTGCGCGCCGACGACGACGCAGGGCGGGACGCTCGCCCTCCTGGACGTGCGCCTCTCCCGGGCCCACGATGCGAGGACGGGAGCGACACTCGTGCTCGTGGGCTGGCTCGTCGCGTTCGCCGCACTGGGCATTCTCGCCCACTCGGCGATCGCCGGCCGAGCAGCCGTGCTCGTCGCTCCCGTGGCACTGACGGCCGCTCTGGCGCTGAGGGCGATCGGCCTCGACGACCCGACGACGATCGTCGTGGCGCTCTCCGTCGTAACCGGGGCGGGCTCGCTGGTACTCGGCCTCCGGTCATCGCTCCTCGCGCCTGCGGTCGTGTCATTCCTGATCGCGTACTTGACGATTTTGGCCGTCTGGCCGGCGACGAACGCGCTGGCGGCGATCGGTCCGCATCCCGACGGCGGCGGTCGGTTCTACGGCGTCACGAACCAGGTGGAGACGCTGTTGCTCGCGCCCTCCCTCGCCGCCGCTGCCCTGACCGGTGTCGCAGGTGCCGTGGCCATCGGGCTCTTGCTTCTCACTACTGTCGGATGGAGCCGGGCCGGAGCGGACGGGGGTGGGCTGCTCGTCGTCATCGCGTCGTTCGCCGTGCTCGTCGTCGGGCTCAGGGGTGTGAGGATCACACCGGCTCGGGTGGTCGTCGGAGTGATTGGGGTGCTGGCGATCGCACTCGCCGCGGTGGGCCTGGACGCCCTCGTTGGAGGTTCGAGCCACGTGACGGATGCTGTCGGGGACGGCCCGGGCACCCTGTTCGACGACCTCGATCGGCGCCTCAGGATCTCGTGGGCCGGTGCAACATCCGCCACACATACGACGTTCCTCTGCCTACTGTCACTCGGCGGGCTCGCCTGCCTCGGAGTCAGGGGAAGGCACAGGCCGCCGATCGTGGCACTGCTCGTCGCTATCGGGGTCTCGCTCGTCGTCAACGACACACCCGTCGACGTGCTCGGCTACGGAGCGCTTGGCTGCCTTGCGCTCACAGCCTGGGAGGAGACCCGCGCGTTCAGCGCGTCGAGCTTGCGCAGCTCGGCTTCGAGTCGCCTTCGAGGGCCGCTAGAGCGCCTTTCGCGTTGACCGACAGGTCGAGACGTACGATGCCTGCGCGCGCCGTCGAGAGGCTGACGGTCCCGTCCGTGCCTTTCGAGAGGCATCCTGCCTCCGTCCGCCAGTACGGCGACCAGTTCGTCGCGATGCGATAGCGACCGGGTCGACCCAGAGCAAGGGTGATCCTGTTCTGGCCCAGAGCCAGCACGCGGGGCGCTCCCGGCCCTGTCACGATGCCGCGGGGAAAGGGAACGGCGTACACCGTCGTATGTTCCGACCTGAACGCAACCCGGAGGCCCGAGCGACCCTCCGCGACCAGCGCGCCCTCCTGCTTCGCGCTGTAGTCGAGTGGCGCATCCGGAAGCACGACGTATCGCACGCCGAGCGAGCGGAGCCACGCCAGGTACGCGACACGGTCGAGCCGGGCATAGAAGACCCCGTTGCGCGGGAAGTCGTTCTGCCGGAACCAGCCGCGCGCGATCGGAATGCCCGCGGCAGGAAGGTAGGCAGCGGGCCAATGGCCGACGGTGTCGACCGCCTCGACCCGGAAAGACGGGGAGAGATGGCCGCGAAGGAACTGCACCGCGGGGGCCCAGTAGGCCGGATCGGCGGCCGGATCCGCGCTCGTCTTGACGAAGCTGCCGGCGAGCGGGGTGAGGTTCCAGGCGACCGCGAGCGAGAGCGCGAGGACGGCGAGCGGCAGAGGACGCCAACGTCGCAGGGAGAGCGTCAAGATCGCGATCGGGATCGCTGCATACCGCAGTCGCGCGATGTTCTCTCCCAGGCTTGACGGAACCAGGTACGCGGCGGTGCAGGCGGCGAGGTACACGACGTACATCCACCGCAGGACTCCCGCCGTGCGAACGCGCCAGGTGAGCGAGATGCCGAGGCCACAGAACACGCAGGCTGCTGCAAACTCGGACAACGAGAACGGGAACCGGCCGCCGGCGGGAAACAGGCGCAGCAAGACGAGTTCGACGCCGGCGGCAACGGTGAGGGTTCCGAGCGGGAGTGCGAGCTCGGCCCGACGTGGCGCGCGCGAGAGCCCGGTGGCCGCGAGGATCACGGCGAGCAGTACGAATGCCACCGGGCTCGCCGCGAGCACGAGCACCGTGAGGAGCGCGAAGCGGCCGCGTCGCCCGGCCTGCAGCGCCCAGAGCGCAAGCAGGGCCAGCGCCATGCCGAGCGCAAACGGGAAAGCACCGGAAAGAACGACCCCCGCCCAGACGACGGCGAACGAGCGGTTCGACCAGCGGGAGGCGGGACCCCACTCCCGCGCAGCAACGACGCCGAAGGCCAACGCAGCGGTGGCGATGCTCGCGACGGCGAGCAGCTTGATCCCGAGAAATGCTGCGAGAGGGTAGTAGAGAAGGCTGTACGTGACGAAGCTGTAGCGCCCTGCGTACCAGAAGTTGTTCCAGATTCCGAACCCGTGATCCTCGAACAACGCGCTCTGGTAGAGATGGGCCGCGAAGTCGCTTCCCGGCGGGCCGAACCAGGCCAGAACGGCCGCCACTGTGGCGGCGACACCTGCGGCCGCGAGGGCCTCGCGGGGGATTTCGCGTTCGGAGTGAGCGATCCGGGTCATGCTCGAGGAGGGGCAGGCGCCCGGGTCGATCCTAAAGGCTCGCCGACTTCCAGGTGGCGGCCGTGTGCCGTGCCTCCGATATCTCGCCTGCCTGCAGGCTCGGGTCGTTGCCGGATCCGTAGGATCGGCGCATGGCCTCCTACTGGCTCAGCGAGCCGGCGCCCGCTCGCCCGGCGGCGGTCGTCGACGACCCGGACGTCGTCGTTGTCGGTGCGGGCGTCACCGGGTGCTCGGCGGCTCTGCGACTGGCACGGGCCGGCAGGCGCGTCCGCCTCTATGACGCGCGCGAGGTGGCTGCAGGTGCGAGCGGCCGCAACGGCGGCTTTGCCCTTCGCGGCATGCCCGCGCCGTTCGACGTCACGGCAGCGTCGGTCGGCGAGCAGAACGCCCACGCGATGATGGCCTGGACGGAACGCGCGCTCGACGCCATCGAGGCGCTCGCAGGTGACTCCTTCCGGCGGGTCGGCTCGTTACGGATAGCCGTCGACGAAGAGGAACGGGAAGAGCTTCGGGCAGAGTACGACGCCCTGGTTGCCGCGGGATTCGCCGCCGAGTGGGTGGAACGGTTCGACGGCCCGTGTGCGGGTCGCTTCACGGCGGCGCTTCGCCATGCTCCCGACGGGGTGCTGCAACCCGCCCGCTGGGTACGGCGGCTCGCAGGGTATGCGGCGGAGGCGGGTGTCGAGATCTGCGAGCACACGCGTGTCGCCTCGATCGATGAGCTCGACGGGGCCACCGTCGTCGTCTGCACCGACGGCTACCCCAGTGGGTTGCTCGGCCAGATCGAGGGGCTGATCATCCCGACGCGCGGCCAGGTGATCGCAACGGAGCCCATCCCCGAGCGCCTCTTCGAGGTGCCGCACTACGGCCGCCACGGGTTCGACTACTGGCACCAGGCTGAGGACGGGCGGCTCGTCGCCGGTGGCTTTCGTGACGTCTCCTTCGACACGGAATTCACCGCGGACGAGCAGCTGACCGAGCCCGTGCAGACGGCATTGCACGCATTCGTCAACGAGCTACTCGGCCGCCAGCTGCGCGTGGACTACGCCTGGGCCGGCATCTTCGGCATGGTGATGGATTTCCTCCCCGTGGTCGGCCGCGTACCGGGGCTCGAGAATGTGTGGGTCGCCGGCGGCTATTCCGGTCACGGCAACGTTCTCGGCTTTGCCTGTGGTGAGCTCGTGGCACGCGCCGTTGGAGGGTACGACGATCCGCTGCTACCCCTCTTTCGGCCGTCGCGTCTGCTGAACCTGGGTGATTGAGACTCGAAATCGGTCGCGGCGCGCGTCGATCCTACGAGGCGCCGGCGACGCTGCGCTACGGCGTCAGCTGCTGGAGGCCGAGATCGCCCGCTTTCGTCAGCGTCACGCAAGCGATCGCCGGATCCTGGATCGCCAGTCCGGTCGAGTCGAGACCTCGCTACAACCGCCTGCGAGGAGGTACCTAGCGATCCGCCATAGTTCTTGGACTGTGGAGTGGATCGAGGTCAACGCAATCCCTATCGCCTTCGAGCAGGTCGGCGCGGGACCGCCTCTGGTGCTGGTGCACGGAGCGGTCAGCGACAGTCGCGTTTGGCAGCCACAGCTCGACTCGCTTGCAGACGAGTTCACCGTGGTCGCCTGGGACGCTCCAGGATGCGGGGAGTCTGGTGATCCGCCCGAGTCATTCCGGCTTCCCGAGTACGCCGATGTCCTGGCCGGACTCATCGCTGCGCTCGGGCTGGAACGCGCGCACGTGCTCGGCCACTCGTTCGGCGGCGCACTCGCGCTCGAGTTGGCCCGACGGCATCCTGCCGCCGTCGCGACGCTGATTCTCGTCGGCGCGTACGCAGGCTGGGCAGGGTCGCTTCCGACCGCCGAGGTGGAACGTCGTCTGTACCTCGCACTCGAGGTTGCGGAGCGACTTCCGGGCGGTTTCGAGCCGGCCTCGATGCCGGGCTTGTTCACGGATAAGCTGCCGTCCGAGGCCGCTGCAGGACTGACGACGATCATGTCCGAGATCCGGCCGGCAGCGACGCGCGCAATGGCGCATGCGCTCGCCGAGGCGGATCTGCGAGAAGGGCTATCTTCGATCGGCGTGCCGACGCTGCTCGTCTACGGAGACGCGGACGAGCGGTCACCACTGAGCGTGGCCGAGGAGTTGCACCGCAGGATTCCGACGTCGAGTCTCATCGTGCTCCCGGGGTTGGGCCACGAGTGTTACCTCGAAGATCCTGACCGCTTCAACGCCGAAGTCCGCACGTTCCTCCATGGTCAAGTGTGACTCCATGAACAGCGGCGCCTCTCGGCATTCAACGCAGGACGTCGTGGCCGAGGCGGTTCAGGCGACCTGAGGTGTGGCCAAGCAACATTGCTGCACATCGTGCAAGAGCGACTAGAGCTCGATCGTCTGCAGGCCGTCCAGCTCGCCGAGCTTCGCGTAGGCAGTGATGGCGATCGCGAGGTCCTGAATCGCGAGCCCGGTGGAGTCGAAGAGCGTGATGTCCTCGGCGCTGCGACGGCCCTCGGCCTTCCCTGTGAGGACGTCACCGAGCGTTGACACCTGCTCCCGCGTGATGAGGCCAGCCGCTACGCCCTGCCCGATGTCTCCTGTTCCTTTGGCGCCACCCTGCTCCCAGTCGTCACAGAAGAGGTCGGCGCGTTGGAGCTCTGCCACGGCCACTTCCGCCTTCCCAGGGCCGTCGGCGCCCATCAGCGACACGTGTTGGCCCTCTCGCAGAGAGCCGGCGGGGAAGAGGACGTCGCGTCCGGGGGTGACGGTGACCACGATGTCGGCCGCGACCGCAGCCGCCAGCGAGTCCGCGACGTGGGCGCCGAGTCGCTCGGCGACAGCCGACGCCCGAGCCCGATCCACGTCCCACAGCGCCACGTCCGACCCGAGCGCGCGGAACATCCTCGCCGTCTCGGCGCCGTTCACACCGCAGCCGATCACGGCGACCGACTCGGCACCCGATCGGCAGAGCGTCTCGGCGGCGATCACGCCGGCAGCGGCGGTCCGAAGCGCCGTTACTGCGGCCGCGTCGAAGATCGCCTCCAGTGCTCCCGTCTCCGCGTTGGAGAGCAGAACGAGGCCTGTCACCGTCGGCAGCCCCTTGGCCGGGTTGCCGGGGAAAGACGTCACCCATTTCAGGAGTGCGTGGCCGCCGCCGAGCGCCGGCATGGCGCGAAAGTCGCCTGCCGGGTGATTCGTCACATAGAGCTTCGGCGGCATCGTCCACTCGCCTCGAGCGTGCGCGATGAAGGCGGCCTTGACCGCGTCGTAGGCCTCGTGTGGGGAGACGGCACGCTCGACGTCGGCGCCCGCGAAGAACGGAATCGTCACGGTCCAAACCCTAGCCGGGCATGATTGATCAGGCAGTGGCTCCGACGATCGAGATCACGGGTCTGCGCGTCGACCGTGGCGGCGCCACTGTCCTCCACGAGCTCTCGCTCCGAGTCGAGGCAGGCGTGGTCACAGGCCTGCTCGGCCCGAGCGGCAGCGGCAAGTCGACGCTGATGCGATCGATCGTCGGGGTCCAGGTCGTTGCTGCAGGCCGCGTGAGCGTGCTCGGGCTTCCCGCCGGCACTCCAGCGTTGCGGAGCCGCCTTGGCTACGTCACGCAGTCGCCTTCGGTCTACGGCGATCTCTCCGTGCGCGAGAACCTCACATACTTCGCACGCGTGCTCGGTGCGCCGCGCGCACGCGTGGAGACGGTGATCGAGCGGGTCGGCCTCGGCGACGCGGCCGTGCGCCTCGTCGGGCGGCTATCCGGCGGGCAGCGGGCGCGCGTCTCGCTCGCGACGGCGCTCCTCGGTGAGCCCGATGTCCTGGTGCTCGACGAACCCACGGTCGGCCTCGACCCGGTGCTACGCCGCGACCTGTGGGACTTCTTCCACGAGCTCGCGGACGGCGGCACGACGCTGCTCGTGTCGAGTCACGTGATGGACGAAGCAGCACGCTGCGATCGGCTGCTGCTCCTTCGCGACGGCCGGATCCTCGCCGACCTCGCCCCCGCCGAGCTCCTGCGCCGGACGGGTGCCTCCGACCTCGATGCCGCCTTCCTGCGCCTCGTCGAAAGCGAGGCCCCCGGATGAGTGGGTCCCGCACTGGCGCCACGGCCCTGCGCGTGCTCTCGCAGTTGCGTCGTGACCCGCGTACGGTGGCGCTCCTACTCGTCGTGCCTTGCGTGCTCATCGTGCTCGTCGACCAGCTGTTCGCCGGGCAGACGCAGGTGTTCCAGAGCGTCGGAGTGCCGATGCTCGGGCTCTTCCCACTCATCAGCATGTTCCTCGTTACGTCGATCACGATGCTGCGCGAGCGCACGACAGGCACCCTTGAGCGGCTGCTGACGACGCCGCTGACGAAGCTGGAGCTGCTGATCGGCTACGGCACCGCATTCGCCGCTGTCGCCGTCGTGCAGGCAACTGTCGTATCGATCGTGGGCTTCGGGATCCTCGGCCTCCAGTCCGTCCACTCGAACGGCCTCATCGCCATCCTGGCGGTCGCGAACGCGATCCTCGGCATGGCGTTCGGGCTCTTCGTGAGTGCATTTGCCCGAACGGAGTTCCAGGCGGTCCAGTTCATGCCTGCCTTCGTCCTGCCGCAGATCCTGCTCTGCGGGTTGTTCGTGGCCCGAGACGAGATGGCCGGCTGGCTGTACTGGATCTCCGCCGTCCTGCCTCTCACGTACGCATTCGACGCGCTCGATCGGGCTGCGCACGACCCGACGCTCGGGCCACGCTTCTGGGTGGACATCACCGTCGTCGTCGGCGCCACGTTGCTCGCCCTCGTTCTCGGCGCCGCAACGTTGCGGCGCCGCACCCCGTGACCCTCGAGCCCTAGGAGGGAATCGCCAACGCCTCATCGGCTCGGAATCCGCGATGATGGGTGGCGCGTCCGTTCAGCTCGGCCAGACGGCACATCCGCCCTCACGAGGCCTTGACGGCGCCGATCAGCTTGACGATGGAATCCTTCGCGTCGCCGAAGAGCATCGTCGTGCGTGGGTCGAGATAGAGCTCGTTGTCGATTCCCGCGAATCCGGGGGCCATCGACCGCTTCATCACGACGACGCTTGCCGCGTTGTCGACGTCGAGGATCGGCATCCCGTAGATCGGCGAGGACGTATCCGTGCGGGCGGCCGGGTTCGTGACATCGTTGGCGCCGATCACGAGAGCGACGTCTGCCTGCGCGAACTCGGGATTGACCTCGTCCATCTCCTTCAGTTGGTCGTACGGGACGTTCGCCTCGGCGAGGAGGACGTTCATGTGCCCTGGCATCCGTCCCGCGACGGGGTGAATCGCATAAACGACGTCGACGCCCTTCTCCTCCAGAAGCTCGGCGAGTTGGCGGACATCGTGCTGCGCCTGGGCTACCGCGAGGCCGTAGCCGGGTACGACGATCACCTTTCGGGCGAACGACAGCATCACGGCGACGTCCTCGGGTGACGTCGCGCGGACGGTGCGGCCGTCGTCGGCGCGGGCGGCGCCTGCGCCCGCCTGCACCTGGCCGAACGCGCCGAAGAGGACGTTCGTGATCGAGCGGTTCATCGCCTTCCCCATCAACATCGTCAGCAGGGTGCCGGACGCACCCACGAGGGCCCCGGCGACGATGAGGACGTTGTTGTGGAGGACGAACCCGGTCGCGGAAGCGGCGAGTCCCGTGAAGGCGTTGAGGAGCGAGATCACGACGGGCATGTCGGCCCCCCCGATCGGCAGCACGAACATGACGCCGAAGACGAGGGCGGCAATGATGAGCCCGTAGATCAGACCCTGGCGGTCGCCACCTGCTGCGATCCAGACCCCGAGCACGAGGGCGGCGCCGATGATCAACGCGTTCACGACCTGCTGGCCGCGGAACACGATCGGCCGGCCTGAAATCAGCTCCTGCAGCTTCGCGAACGCAACGAGCGAACCCGAGAACGAGATCGCGCCGATCATCGCGGAGAGGGCTGTCGAGGTGGCTTCCACGGTTGAGAGGCTGCCGGCGAAACGGTGGAACTCGTCGAGCGCGATCAGCGCAGCGGCACCTCCGCCGACCCCGTTGAAAAGGGCCACCATCTGCGGCATTGCCGTCATCTTCACGGTGCGTGCACCGACCAGGCCGACAGTGCCACCGGCAGCCATCCCGATCCCGATCAGCGCATAGTTGCCAAGGCCGTCCTGGGCGAGGGTGACCACGATCGCGAGCAGCATTCCGGCGGCGCCGATCCAGTTCCCCTTCCGCGCGTGCTTGGGCGACGAGAGGAAGCGGAGCGCCAGGATGAAGGTCACGATCGTGACCAGGTACAGAGCGTCAGTCGTCGTTCGACTCACGCCTCGGCTCCCTTCTGCGGAACATCTGCAGCATTCGGTCGGTGACGACGAACCCGCCGACGACATTCGCTGAAGCCAGCACGACTGCCACGAACCCGACGACCTTCGTGAACGTGTCGTCGGCGGCGCCCGTGATCAGGATCGCACCGACGATCACGATCCCGTGGATCGCGTTCGTGCCCGACATCAGCGGTGTGTGCAGCATCGTCGGCACTTTCGAGATGACCTCGATGCCGAGGAAGATCGCGAGCACGAGAATCGTGAGCTCGAGTACGAACGACGCGTCTATGCCGCTACCTCCTCGGTCGGTCGGGTGACACAGGCGCCGCCCGTGATGTCGTCGTCGAAGTCGAGTGCGAGCTCGCCGGCCGGGGCGAGGTGCTGAAGCAGGGCGCTGACGTTGCGCGCGTAGAGGCGGCTTGCATCGGCTGCCATCAGTGACGGGAGATTCGTGAAGCCGACGATCGTGACACCGTCGCGAACGACCTCCTGGCCCGGGTTGGTGAGCTCGCAGTTGCCACCGGCCTCGGCGGCAAGATCGACGATGCACGTTCCGGGCCGCATCTGACCGACGGCCGAGGCGGGGATGAGCCTCGGAGCGGGACGCCCCGGGACGAGGGCTGTCGTGATCACGATGTCGAAGTCGGGGACTCGCTCCTCGAGCGCGGCCTGCTGGGCGGCCTGTTGCTCCGATGTCAGCTCCATCGCGTAGCCGCCCTCGGTCTCCTCGCCGTGTATCCCGAGCTCGAGGAACCTGGCCCCGAGCGACTCCACCTGCTCCTTCACCGCCGGCCGAACGTCGAACGCCGATACGACCGCGCCGAGTCGGCGTGCGGTCGCAATTGCCTGCAGGCCGGCGACGCCGGCGCCCATCACCAGCACTTTCGCCGGCGCGACGGTGCCGGCAGCGGTCATCAGGAGCGGGAACATCTTCTGGACACGATCTGCGGCGATCAGCACTGCCTTGTAGCCCGCCACCGTCGCCTGGGAGGACAGGGCGTCCATCGATTGAGCCCGCGTGATCCGCGGTACCGACTCCATCGCGAACGCGACCACACCCTGCCGACGCAGGCGTTCGATGCCTTCGGTGTCCGTCAGCGGTGCCAGAAACCCGATCAGCACCGTGCCGGGATCGATCGCCGCGACCTCGTCGGCAGAGGGCCGCGCGACCCGGACTATTGCCTCGACACCCTCGAGCAGGGCGCTCGGCTCGCTCAGTGTTGCACCTGCGTCGGCGTAGTCCTGATCGGGGAAGCCGGCGACAGCGCCGGCGCCACGCTCGACCACGAGATCGAAGCCGGCAGGGGCCAACCGGCCGACCGATTCGGGCACCAGAGCGACTCGGCCCTCGCCGGCGGCAGCCTCACGGGGAACGGCGACGCGCACACCCGGAATCTACGGGAAGGGATTTCTCGCCGTGGGGGGAACCTCACCCTTCGTGAGCCGGTTAGCCGCCTTCACCGCTGCCATGGGGGTCTGTGACCCCTCGCTCCAAGGTCACTCGACTCGAGCCGGTGAGCACGCGGAGGCAATCGCACGGCGACTGGGGTGGACCGCGGATGCGCTCGAGGAATTGCGTGTGGGCGCTGCGCTGCACGACGTCGGCAAGGTGAACGTCCGCCAGGAGGTCTTGGCGAAGACGGGTAGGTTGGACGACGGCGAACTCGCCGAGATTCGCGCGCACCCGGTGGAAGGCGTTTGGCTCATCGCCGGTGTCCGCTCACTTGCCCCCGCCCTTCCCTACGTCTTGTTCCACCACGAGCGATGGGACGGTGAGGGGTACCCGACGCGGCGCGCGGGCAGCGACATTCCGCTCGAAGGGCGGGTGCTCGCGGTTGCCGACGCGTTCGACGCGATGACCTCCTCGCGCCCCTACCGCGAGTGCCTCTCGAGCGTCGAGGCGGTCACTGAGATCGAGCGTTGTGCGGGAGCGCAGTTCGACCCGCGGCTCGCGGAGATCTTCGTCGAAGCGTACGCGGCGGGGGAGATCGCCACCGAGGACCCGATTCCGGTCGCGATCTAGCAGCGAGGCCGGGTTGTCTGGTGGGCGAACGGGTTGTCTGGTGGGCGAACGGGTTGTTCGGCGGGATAGCCGGGTGTTTGATGGGTAGCGTGAGCGAGTCAATTGGTGGGCGGACGAATTGATCGATGGGCGTGCCGGCTGTTCGAGGGACAAACCAGCCGACCGATCAACCCCGCCAACGGTTGGATTCCGAACTGTCCGCGCCATTGCCTGCGTGTTCACGTTCGGCAGTGTCGAGCTCGTCCGCGGCTGCGACGGTCACAATGAAGCCCACACCTCGAGCTTCGTCTGCGTCCGCTGGATCACCTCTTCGGTGAACTCCGTCGTACCGCAGTCGCCGCCGAGGTCTGCAGTGCGCACGCCGTTGGCGACCGCCTCGAGGCAGCCTTCGCGGATCGCGCGGCCGGCCGTCTGTGCCGCGTCATCGTCGGCGTGACCGAGGAGTGCTGCGCACGCGAGGATCATCGCCATCGGATTGGCGACGTCCTTGCCGAGCAGTGACGGTGCCGTCCCATGAGCCGCCTCGGCCATCAGAGCCGACGGGATGTAGTCGTCACCAAACGCCACGAGCATCGACTCCGACCCCGCGATCGAGCCGAACAGGGGGAGCACCAGATCGGAAAGGATGTCGCCGTCGCGGTTGAGCGCCGGGATCACCATCGGCGAGCCGCTCGATGAGATCAAGAGAGCAAACGTGGCATCGATCAGCTGGGGCTCGTAGGGTACGCCCGGGTGGCGTGCCGCCGCGTGGTCCATCTCCTCCTTCAGCATTCCCTCGTAGATCGGGCTGACGGTGTACTTCGGACCACCAAAGACCTTTGCACCCATCCGCTCTGCCTGCCGGAATGCAAATTCCGCCACTGCGCGGCAGATCCCGCGCTCGATTCGCTCGGTCCGGAACGCGACCTCGCTGTCGCCCGTGCCCTCACGCCATTCCTTCGCGCCGTACGCGTCGCCCACCGCCATGCGAACGACCGAGATGGGGGAATGCACACCGCCGAGCGGGACGACCCCCGGGATCCGGCGACCGGTGCGCACGATGACCTTCCCGCCGATTTCCTCGCGCAGGATCCGATTCGGCGACCCGACGTCGCCCGTCGTCTCCGGGGTCACCGTCGCAGCCTTGAGCCCGAGTCCGTGGTCCAAGATTGCGTGTGCCGCCTCGTGGACGACCCCGTTGCCCGTAGCACGGCGGTTCGCGAGCGACAGATCGAACCGGGGAAGCGCGATCTCGAAGCCGATGACGGCCGAATCGAGCAGGCGTAGCGAGGACTCGAGCAACTCCTGGCCGGTCTGGTCGCCTTCGAGAACGACGATTGTGCGGCAGTCCATTGAGGTCGATTCTAGACATGCCCGCCACACGAAACGTGATTGACGTTTCACGAAATCGATGCCTAAAATGCCGGCAGCAAAATACTGTCGACTAAACGCTTGTCGGTGTGCTATTCACTTGCACCGGCGGAGAGGAATACACGTGGCGCGAAAGACGATTCTCGTTTGCGATAACTGTGGGTCCGAGGTCGAGGAGGGAAGAGGGGCCGTGATGCGCGTCACATTCACCGACGCGCGCCGCGGTGCAAAGGCTGCCGACCTCTGCGACGGCTGTGCGGGCACCATGCCCGGGAACGCAGTTGCCCGGCGCGGTCGCAAGCCGAAGTCCGCCGCGAGGTAGCAAGGTCGGCGGGCGGACGCCCCGCCGACCGCTCTTCCCGCACTTTGCGGCGACACGGAGTCACGTAAGGAAGCTGCTCGGAAGGGCCCGACTACGATGGGCAGATGGGTCTCTCCCTGGTCGTCGGCCCGGCGCACGCCGGCAAGGTCGCACTCCTGCTCGACCGATTTGTCGAGGCGCTCGACCACGACCCGTGGCTCATCGTCCCGAACCGCGTCGATGTCGATCGCGTGGAGCGGGAGCTCGCCGGGCGCTGCGGAGCACTGCTCGCCGGAATCGTCGGTACCTTCGACACGCTCTTTGCGCACCTCGCCGGTAGCGGCCCTGCGCCGAGAACTCTGGGCGATTCCGAGCGCGGCGTGGTGCTGCGCCACATCGTCAGCGACGCCCGCCTTGGTGTCTTCGGCCCGTCCTCGCGATTCGCCGGCTTCACGGATGCTTTTGCCGGTGCGTTGACCGAGATCGAGGCGGCGCTGCTCGACCCGGTGGATCTCGGACCCGATCTGGCGGCCTTGGCGGAGTCCTATCGCACCACCCTCGAGCGGCTCGGGGTGTGCGACCGTGGCCAGGTGCGGCGGCGCGCGGTCGACCGGCTGACGACCGACCTCGGCGCCTGGAGCGGCGCCCCGGTTTTCGCCTACGGGTTCGAGGATCTGACCGGAGCGGAATGGCGCCTTGTCGAGGCGCTCGCCGCGCGGGGCGAGGTGCATGTCTCTCTTCCCTATGAGCCCGGGCGCGCGGCGTTTGCCTCGCTCTCGCAGACTGCGAGCGACCTCGGGAAGCTTGCGAGCGGCGACATCGTCGAGCTCGCCGCGGGCTCCGAGACGTATCTACCCCCCGGGCTTGCTCGGATCGAGCGGCACCTCTTCGACGACAGTGCCGTTCCCGTGGCCCTCGACAACTCGGTGCGCTTTCTCGAGGGAGCAGGCCGTCGCGCGACGCTCGAGCTCGTTGCGGAATCCGTCCTCGACCTCGTCAGGGAGGGAACCGCGCCGGAGGACATCGCCATCGTCTGCCCCTCGCTCGAACGTTTGCGCGCGTCGATCGAGACCGCATTTGGCTCGCTCGGCGTGCCGCTCGCGATCGAGGCGCGCGCCAGGCTCGGGGCAACGGCATTCGGTCAGGCACTTCTCTCGCTGCTGCGGTTCTCGTGGAGTAATGGGACGCGCCGTGAGCTCTACGCGTTCCTCCGCACCCCGTACGGGGGGCTCATTCGCCCGGACGTGGACTTTCTCGAGGGGCGCCTGAGGGGACGCGCCGTGCTCCGCGGCGACCGTACGATCGAGGAGACGACGAAACTGCGCAACGGGCGGCCGCTGCCGATGCTCGACCTCATCGCGAGCGAAGACGAGCCGCTCGAAGCGACCCGCGCCACGGTGCTCGCGATGCTCCGAAACGCCCATGGTCTTGGCGCGCCGCCCGTGACGGCCTCCGCGAAGCACGACCTTCGCGCCGCCGACGCTGCGAACTCGGTCATCGACGAGTTGGAGCGGCTGCGCGAGGCCGGTATCCCGATCCATGCCGACGACGTCCTCTCGGCCCTCGATCGGGCGACCGTCCGTGGAGCCGACGCCGGCGAACCGGGCTGCGTCGCGGTTCTCGACCTGGCGCGGGCGCGCACGCGTCGTTTCGAGGCTGTCTTCGTCATCGGTCTCGAGCAGGGCGTCTTGCCTCGCCGGGCTCCGACCTCACCCTTCCTCGACGACGAGACCCGGCGGGATCTCGACGGCGCGCGTGGCGCCCGGCTTCAGCGCCCGGACACAGCGAGTCGCGACCGCTATCTCTTCTACACCGCTTGCACCCGGTCGCGCAGGCTGCTCACCCTCGTTCGCGAAGCGGCGACCGATGACGGATCACCGCGCGAGCCGAGTCCGTTCTGGGAGGCCGTGTGTGAGCTCTTTGACCGGGACGATGTCCGACGGCACACGATCAGGCGGCCGCTCGCCCGCCTGACCTGGCCGATCGAGTCGGCGCCGACCGAGCGGGAGCGGCTCCGCGCTCTCGCTCGGCTGGCGGCTGACGATCCGCGCGAGGCCGACGCGCTTGCCTACGCCAACGGTTGGCAGCGGAAGCTCGGCCGCGCCCGGCGCGCGTTCGCCCGGCCGACGGCGATTCATCATCCGCGAGCCGTGGCGTTGCTCGCGACTCGCGATACCTTTCGCGTCACGGACCTCGAGCGGATGGCGGGCTGCTCCTCGGCCTGGTTCATCGAGCGTTACCTTCGTCCGGGCGGGATCGATCAGGCGATCGACCCACGAATGCGGGGATCGATCGCGCACGTTGCGCTGCAGCGCTTCTACAGCCAACTCCCATCCGTCATCCCCGGAGCAGAGCGGGTGACGGCGGGCAACGTCGAGGAGGCGGTCGAGCTCATGCACGGGTGCGTCGAGAGCGCCCTCGACTCGGGTCTCCGGATCGACGCCGACGATCTTCAGCGCCGCGAGCTCGGCCAGAGCCTGCAGCGCGACCTCGAGCAGCTCGTACGTGCCGACGCGGCTGCGAGCTCTACGTTCGTGCCACGGCAGCTGGAGGTGGCCTTCAAGGGATACGAGTTGGCGCCGGGTGTCGCGGTCAGCGGCAAGATCGACCGGGTCGACGTCGACCCGTTGAGCGCACGCGGGATCATCGTCGACTACAAGTCGGGGGCGGCTCCCTCCGCGACGCAGATCCATGACGAGGCGCGACTGCAGATCCCCCTGTACCTGCTCGTGCTGCGGGATCAGCTCGGCCTCGAGCCGATGGGTGGGGTCTACATGCCGCTCGGCGGCGGGCGACGTGCGCGCGGCCTGCTCCGTGCTGGGGACGACCAGGTGCCGGGCTTCGCAGCAGCCGATTACCTCGAGGGACCGGAGTTCGACGAGGAGATCGACCATGCGCGTGAAGCCGCGGTTGTCTTGGCGGGGCGCATCCGGCGGGGGGATGTGGCGCACGACCCTCGTGGCGGCGACTGCCCCGGCTGGTGCGATCTCTGGCGTATGTGCCGCAAGGAGCGTCCATGAGCAGGGATCGCTTGTGAGCGACGTACCGAACGAGCAGCAGTTTGCCGCCATCGACGCGCGCGGCTCGACGTTCGTCTCCGCGGGTGCGGGCACGGGGAAGACGACGGTTCTCGTCGAGCGTTTCTGCCGCGCAGTCGTCCACGATGGCCTCGACGTCGACTCGCTGCTCGTGATCACGTACACCGATCGCGCCGCCGGGGAGCTGCGTGCCCGGATCCGCTCGCGGCTGCTCGAGCTCGATCGCCCCGATCTCGCACGTGACCTCGACGACGCCTGGATCTCGACGATTCACGGCTTCTGCCGGCGGCTTCTCACGGCCAACCCGTTGGCCGCTGGCATCGACCCTCGGTTTCGTGTGCTCGACGAAGCCCAGGCGAGAGTGCTGCAGGGGGAGGCCTTCGACGTCGCGTTGGAAGAGTTCTGCGCCGCTGACGAGCCCGGTCGTTGGCAGTTGCTCGCGACGTACCGGGCCAGCGGCTTGCGCTCGATGCTCGTCAGCGTCTACGACACCTTGCGGTCGGCAGGGCGAGAGCTGAACCTCGAACCGGGGGCGCGCGAGAGTCTCGACGACGGTGTCGTAGAGCTCCTCTCCGAGGCGGAGTCGCTCGCAGCAGACGAAAGAGCGACCGATTTGCAACGGACTGCGGCACGCGAAGTTCTCGACCTCCTCGAGACGACCCGCCTGCCCGAGCGGCTCCTCGAGCTCGCCCTCCCGACGGCTCGGGGACCTCGCGCTGCGGCCTTCAACGAGGCGCAGAAGGCGGTCCATGCGCTCGCCCTCGAGGAGCTCGCGGCGCGCGACCGTGAGTTGCTCCAGGAGCTGCTCACGGGTTTCGCAACGGCCTATGCCGCTGCCAAAGATCGTGAATCTGCGCTCGATTTCGAGGATCTGCAGCTACGAGCACGGAACCTGCTGCAAGAGAGCGCGGTGATCAAAGAGGCCGAGCAGCTTCGATTCCGCTCGATCATGGTCGACGAGTTCCAGGACACCAACCGCCTCCAGACCGACCTGATCGACCTGTTGTGCGCGGGCGCTCCGAAGGAGTTGTTCTTCGTCGGCGACGAGTTCCAGTCCATCTACGGCTTTCGCCACGCCGATGTCGCGGTGTTCCGCGACAGGCGCGAAGCTGCGCCGCAGGTTCTGCCGCTGACCTCCAATTACCGGTCGCGGCCCGAGGTGCTCGCCGCGATCAACGAGCTCTTCGCGGAGCGAGTTCGGCGAGAGCTTCCAGGCACTCACGCCGGCAGCCGGCTATGGCGACGCAGTGTTCGGGACACCGTTCGAGCTTCTCGTGACGGACAAGAAGTCGTACGCCGACTCGGGTCTCCACTGGCGTCGCGCCGAGGCGCGACACGTGGCGCGCCGCGTCCGCGAGCTCGTCGACGCCGGCGCCGCGATGCCGGGCGAGATCGTCCTGCTGTTCGCGGCAGGGACGGACGCGGAGTGGTTCGAGGAGGAGCTCCGGTCGGTCGATCTGCCAACGATCCGGATGACCGGTCGCCGGTATTTCGGGCAGCAGCAAGTCGTCGACTTGCTCTCCTATCTCAGGTTGCTGCAAAACCGCTACGACGACGAGGCCCTGCTCACCGTTCTTGCCTCTCCGTTCGTCGGTATCTCGAACGACGCGCTCGTCCTCATCCGCTCCACCGCGGAGCGGCGGCCCATCTTCAAGGGCATCGAGCGGTCGCTGCCGTCCGACCTCGCCGAGGACGACCGGCGCCTCGTCCGCGCGTTTCTCCAGCGGTACGAGCGTCTGGTCGAGAGCACGACGCGGCTCTCCCTCGAGCTGCTCTGCGAGCGCATCCTCGTCGAGCACGACTACGACCTGGCGGTGCTGACGCGAAAGGATGGTCAGCGCCGGTACGCCAACCTGCGCAAGCTCGCCCGATTGGCACGGTCGTTCGAGGAGCTCCGCGGCCCGGACATCGAGGGCTTTATCCGGTTCGTCGCTCAGCAGGACGCTGCTGGTGCGCCCGAGCGTGACGCCGTCTCGGAAGAGGAGGGTGCCGACGCCGTGCGGCTGCTTACGATCCACGCGGCCAAGGGCCTGGAATTCAAGGTGGTCGTCGTCGCGGATGCAGGGCGGGAACGGGCGCGGACGGACGAGATCCTGTGTTTGTCGGATGGCCGCTTCGGCTTCAAAGTCGCGCACCCGGGCACGGGATCTCGGGTGGGGACGACCTCGTACCAGGACGTCAAGGAGACGCGCGACCGCGAAGAGGAGGCCGAGCGGCTGCGCCTCTACTACGTCGCAATGACGAGGGCGATGGAGCGGCTGATCGTTTCGGGATCCGTCGATCGCTCGAGCGAACGAGATGAGCGGACACCGATCGGGTGGGTGTTGCAGCGGCTGCGCCTGGGTGAAGAGCTCGACCGGACGGACGCCGGCGGGCCGATCGAGGTCGAGCGCGGCAACGCCGGCGTCGTGCTTCGGATCGACCGCTTCACACCCACCACAGCTCTTACGTCACTGCTCCCGGCGGAGCCGGAGAGCCGGAACGGCGAGGAAGGGCAGCTCGTACTCTTCGAGGGTGCGGGAGAAGAGATTCCGGCGGCCGCGCCACGGCTGCGCGACCTCGTCGAGATTCCGGCGCCAGCGTCCGTCCGTGTCGCCCGACTCTCGTACAGCGCCATCGCGCTTCATGACCGGTGTGGCTACCGGTACTACGCCGAGCGCGTCGTCGGCATGCGGCCGGCGCCGTGGGACTCAGGCGCCGGCGCTGAGGCTCACGCAGGTCTCCATCCGACGGAGATCGGCGATGCGGTGCATCGTCTCCTGGAGCTCGTTGACCTAGCGGCGCCCGCGTCGCCCGACCCGGCCGATCTCGAAGTGTTCGTCCGCGCCTGGTATCCCGCCGCAACCGACGACGAGTTCGCGCGGATCGGCGGGCTGGTTCGGGCCTACACAGACTCTGCGCTCGCGGCCCGGATCGCGGGGCTCCACGGGGCCCGGCCTGAGCGGCCTTTTGCCTTCGAGCTGGGCGGAGTGCTCGTGAACGGCCGGCTCGATGTGCTCTGGCGCAGCGCCGACAGCGCGCTCGTGCTGGATTACAAGACGAACGCACTGCTCGATCGCGATCCGGCCGAAATCGTCGAGGCGGAATACGGGACACAGCAGACCGTGTACGCGATCGCCTGCCTCCGGGCGGGTGCTCACGAGGTGGAGGTCGTCTACCACTTCCTCGAGGACGCCGACGCGGTCGTTTCGAAGGTCTTCACGGCCGGTGACGCCGCCGTGCTCGAGGAGGGCCTTGCCGCCTCGATCGACAGGATCCGGGTAGGGGAGTTCCGGCCGACGCCGAGTCCCTTCGCCTGCTCCGGGTGTCCGGCGCTGGAGGTCGTCTGCGCCGGCCCGCGGCTCGTCGGCGGCTCTGCTCCGCCCGAGCCGGCGTTTGCGTCCGCGGACTAGCTTTGGAGGCTTGATGGCGCGGAGCTACGTCTCGGAGGCGCGCCGCCGCGGTCTCGGCTCGAGGCGGGAGCGGATCCGGCCGATCGTCGAGCTTCTCGCGGAGGAGCACGCCGACGCAGAGATCGCGCTTCACTTCGCGAGCGATGTGGAGCTGCTGATCTCCGTGATGCTCTCGGCGCAGACGACCGACGTGAACGTCAATCGCGTCACCGAGAAGCTCTTCGTCAAGTACCGGAGTCCCGAGGACTACCTCGCGGTGCCACAGGAGGAGCTCGAGCTGGATGTCTTCCAGACCGGCTTCTACCGGCAGAAGGCGAAGGCGATCCGTGGTGCGATGCGGGTCCTGATCGAGGAGTTCGCCGGAGAGGTGCCGCGGACGATCCCCGAGCTGGTACGGCTGCCGGGCGTGGCGCGCAAGACGGCCAATGTCGTTGCGGCCGAGTTGGGGGAGGCGCAGGGCATCGTCGTCGACACCCACGTGCGGAGAATCTCGCAACGACTCGGGCTCACCCGCGAGGAGGATCCGGTGAAGATCGAGCGAGATCTCGTCAAGATCGTCCCTCGCGCCGACTGGCACCGATTCCCGCACCTCGTGATCTGGCACGGCCGCCGGGTGTGCGACGCCCGCAAGCCGCGGTGCGGGGAATGTGTGCTGGCTGAGCTCTGCCCGGCCTACAGAGACGACGCCGGGCTTCAGCCTTACGTCGAGCGAGGTGCCGCGGGCGGTTCTCGCGGGCGTTTGACGTCAGGCTGAAGCTGGGGTCGCCCCATGCGGGCTCGGCGGGCTGGCGTCGCCTCGCGTGGGCATGGCAGCCTTCATCGCCGCGGGCGTGCCCGGCTGCTCCCGGCGCCGCCCCAGCGGGCTCCACTCACGGGCGCACCCAGTGTTGGAGCCGAAGCTCGTCGCCGTAGCGGAACTGGCGCAGCAGCGCGTATCTCGGAGTAGGCACGGACGGGCGGGCGGCCGCTATCGCAGCGGCAGGCGTGCTCGCGACCACGGCGACCCAGGCGCCGTCGCCACGGGCATAGCGGCTGACTGAGATGGACCGTGCGTAGTACGCGAACGCCGGCCGCGCGCGCTCCGGAACGACAACGACGGTTTCCCGCGTACCGAGAACCCGCGTCACAGCCGATGCGAGAGCCCGCCAGTCTTCGTCGGGAGGGGCGCTCAGCCGCACCGCGGTCGTCGCTGTCGACGCGACGAGGAGCATTGCGAGTCCCGCCCAGACGAGGCCGCGGGTGGGTGAAAGCAGAGGAACGGCCGCACCCGCCGCGAGGGCGAGGCCCGGAACACACAGGACGAGGGCTCCCGTGAAGACCGGGAGCGCGACCGCGGCGAGCAACGTCGCGACGACAGGCGCTGCAACGAGCGAGGCAAGGAGGACTCCGCGCCAGCGGTCTCCGCGTCAACCGATGCCCACCGAGCAGGGCTACGAGTCCGGCGATCGCGGCGACGAGCAGCACGGGATTCCACCCTGCCGCGTGGGTCAGTCCGCGACCGAGTCGTCCCAGATCGAGGGTCTCGGCTCCGTCCCGGGTGTCGAATCGGTCGGCGGCCATCCAGGCGAGCAGAAGGCCGGCGGCAATGGTTCCCACCAAGAGCGCGGTACCGGCACGTCGGAGATCCGGCCGATCCCGGAGAGCGATGAGCGCGGCGCCGTGGGCCGCCAGAACGGATGCGGCGAGCGGGTGGGTGAGCGGGAGCACGGCGGCGGCGACGCCGTACGGGATCCAGCGCCAGCCACCGCCTCGTTCGAGCGCAACGACGAAGAGAAGGGTGGCGATGACGACCCCGAGAAGACCCAGTGCATACGGCCGCGCCTCGCGCGAAGCCTCGACCACGCCAGCGTTGGCGGCCAAGGCGATCCCGGCGACGAGGCCCTCGAGGCGGCCGAGCATGATCGTGCCGAGAACCACCAGAAGCCCTGCCGCGACAGCGACGGCGATCGCCGACGATGCCCTGAGGGCGATCTCGTCGGTCCGAACCGTCGCCGCGAGTTTCAGCAGCAAGAGATGTCCGGCCTGGCCCGGGTCGTCGTGCACGATCGTCGAGGCCAGCGAGCCGAGCGACCGTTGTGCCTGCGCAGCCGCCGCGGCCTCGCTCGTCGAGAGAGAGCGGTGTCCGAGTGCCACTGCCCCGAGACACAGTGATCCCAGAGCGACTGCCGCGGGCGCCAGGCGCCAGGCTGGAGCGGCAGGAGCGCGGTGCTGGTCGACGGGGGCCGTGAAGCCGGCGATGCCCTCGGTCACAATTCGAGGCTACACCCGCCCTCGGCTGCGTTCCGCCGAAACAGAGGCTCCGGGGAGGAGCTCAGTGGCCCGCAGCGGTGAGCGTGGCGTGCCGCTCCGCACTCAGGAAGCGCTCCGCATCCAGGGCAGCGGCACACCCGGAGCCGGCTGCGGTGACTGCTTGCCGGTAGGTGTGGTCCTGGACGTCGCCCGCCGCGAAGACTCCGGGAACGTTCGTCTCGGTGGACTTGCCCCTCGTCAGGAGGTAGCCGGAATCGGGTTCGTGGTCGAGTTGCTCGAGGAAGAGAGCAGTGTTGGGATCGTGGCCGATTGCGACGAAGAACCCGTCGGTCTCGAGGTCATTCGTCTCGCCCGTGACGGTGTCGCGGAGTCGTACGCCGGTCACCTTCATGTCGCCGAGCACTTCGTCGACGGCCTTGTTGAGGACGAGCTCGATCTTCTCGTCGGCACGGGCACGGTCGACCATGATCGGCGAGGCCCTGAACTCCTCGCGCCGATGGACGAGATAGACCTTGCTCGCGAAGCGGCTGATGAAGGTCGCTTCCTCGAGCGCAGAATCGCCTCCGCCGACGACCGTGACGACCTTGTCGCGGAAGAACGAGGCGTCGCAGGTAGCGCAGTACGAGACGCCGCGGCCCTGCAGCCGCAACTCGGAGTCGAGCCCGAGTTGCCGGGCACTCGCACCCGTCGCGATGATGACGCTGTCGGCCCGGAACTCGTCGTTGCCGACGTAGACACGAAAGGGCCGCTCGGAGAAGTCGACTCGTGTGACGTCGTCGGTGAGGTACTCGGCCCCGAAGCGCTCCGCCTGGCGGCGAAAGTCCTGCATCATCGCCGGCCCCATGACGCCGTCGGCATATCCGGGGTAGTTCTCGACGTCCGAGGTGATCATCAGCTGGCCGCCCCAGTTGAACCCCTCGATCACGAGCGGCTTCAGGTTCGCGCGCGCCGAGTAGAGCGCCGCCGTGTAGCCGGCGGGGCCGCCTCCGATGATGATCACGTTTCGTACGTCGGTCACAGTTTCCTCAACTCCTCCGTCCCGAAAACAGGGCGTTCGTTACGCCGCCGTATCGCGGCAACAGTCCGTCGCTGTCTCTTACGGTAGTCAACGCCGAGCTCCAACCACATGTTCCATGCCCGTTCAGGCGGCGCTGGCGTCGCCTGACAGGACCTCGAGCGGAACCGGCGCGTCGGAGACGAGCTCCTGCGCGCTCAAGACCCTGGTCTGGCGCTCGATGGGAACGAGCTCGGGGGGCTCGACGCCGGTGATTCCATGCTGCTCGAAGCGGCGTGCCTGCGGCAAGACCTGCCGTTCGAGAGACCCGACTGTCTCGTTGTACGACTTGACTGCGCCGTCCAGCGACCGGCCGAGTTTCGATACGTGGGCACCCATCGTCGAGAGCCGCTTGTACAGCTCCCGCCCGAGATCGCTGATCTGCCGGGCGCCCTCCGCGATCGTCTCCTGCTGCCAGCCGTAATGCACGGCGCGCAGGAGCCCGATCAGGTTCGTCGGAGAGGCCGGGATCACGTTGTTCGACAGCGCGAGCTCATGGAGCGTCGGATCGACGTCGAGCGCAGCGAGCCAGGACGACTCGTCGTGGAGGAACATGACGACGAACTCGGGCGTCGCCGGCAGCTGCCGCCAGTACGCCTTCTGGCCGAGCCTTTGAATGTGGTCACGCACCTGTCGGGCGTGGTCGACCATCCCGGCACGTCGCGTGGCGGCGTCCGCTCCTTCCTCGTGGGCACGGAGATAGCCGATGAGGGACACCTTCGCGTCGATCACGATCGACTTGCCTCCGGGCAACTTCACGATCACGTCGGGGCGCAGTTGGCGCCCGTCGTCACCCGCGACGGAATGCTGCTCGTCGAAGTCGCAATACGACAGCATCCCGGCCATTTCGATGACCCGTTTCAGCTGAATCTCGCCCCAGCGGCCGCGCGTGTGAGATTCGCCGCGGAGGGCGTTGACGAGGTTGCCTGTCTGAGTGCGGAGCCCCTCATGCGTGAGGCGGACGATCTCGAGCTCCTTGTGGATCTCGCCATAGGCCCGCTGGCGCTGCTGCTCGAGCAGGTTGACGTTCGTCTCGACCTTCTCGAGCGACTTCTTCAGCGGCTCGACGTACTCGCCGAGGCGCCCCATCGCCTGCTCCGTGAACGCGTTTGCGTTCTCGCGCAGAGCCTCCGTCGACAGCACCTTGATCGCGTTCTCGACACGGGTGTCGAACGTGCCGCGCTCGGCGGCGAGAGCCCCCTCGGCCTCGGCCAGGGTGCGCCGGGCTTCGTGGGCGTCCCACGCCGCCAGATCGCGGTCGGACAGCGCCCTGCGCAGCGCGACGAGATAGACGCCGCCGGCGCCGGCCACGAGCCCGATCACGAGTGCGAGGATGACCATGAGGGCGACGTACCGTACTCTTGCCCCCGGACGGAGCCTCTCGAACGCCGGCTCTCCGGCTACCATCCTGCGGATGCCGCCGACGCCCCGCCCCGAAGGCCCGAAAGGCCCCAAGAAGAGGACGGACGTCAAGGTCCCGCCGGTGGGCGGTGAAGGCTCGAATCGCCGCCTCCTGCTGATGGTGGGAGCGGCCGGTCTCGTCGTCGTCGCGGCAGCCCTCGGGTATGCACTCGTCGGTAGCGGCGACAGCACCGCGTCGAGCGACGCGCCAAGGCTACTCGAGGCCGCGGGCTGCACCGTCCAAACGGTCAAAGCGCTGCCTTCGGGCGACCACTCCGTCACGACGCCGGGCGGGACGTCCACGAAATGGAATACCTCGCCCGCCACGAGCGGGCCGCACTACTCGGTGCCGGCTCTCTGGGGTGCATACACGGATCCGTTGCTGGCGGGCCAGGTGGTGCACAACCTCGAGCACGGGGGCATCTTCATCGAGTACGGCAAGGACGTTCCGCAGGCGACGATCGAGCAGCTGAACGGGTTCTACGACAGCCACCGGAACGGAACGCTCCTCGCGCCGCTCCCGAGCCTTGGCTCGAAGATCGCGCTGGGCGTCTGGACGACCAGCAGCGCGTCGTCACCGGACAGCGGGACGGCGCACCTGGCGAAGTGCTCGACCTTCGACGAGAAGGCGTACGCGGCGTTCTTCGACGACTACCAGTTCAAAGGCCCCGAGCGCTTCCCGGCGAACGTCGCTCACGCCCGGCTCCTAGAACGATCAAGGCTCTACACTCGGCCCGTACCCGCCGGGGTGGCGAAACTGGTCATACGCGCCCGACTTAAAATCGGGTGGCCTTCGGGCCGTCTGGGTTCGAGTCCCAGCCCCGGCATCGGCATGTTCAAGCTGATTGTGGGTTGTCGCTGCCAGCCGACGCCACGCTTCTCTGGCGGGTGGGCAACGCGATGGGCAACAGACGGGTCAGCATCAGGCGCGGTACGTTCTTGGCCAGCAGCCGTCCTGGGGACGCTGTGGCGTGGCACCTGATCCTTGCGGAGTTCGCGTTCTGCCCGGAGTGCTGGCAACGGGAGGTCGGTAGTTCCGGGTAGGCGAGGTCAGCGGCGGCGCGGATGCACCGCGAGTGAGTGTGCGGCAGCGTGTGGGTGGTAGCCAGCGTTGCTGCCACGTCGGCGACGGGTGCGTACGAGAGGGTGATCCTGATGAGATCCAGGCTTGGTGGGCTCGCAGTCCGGATACGGAGGCGCCTTGTGCTGGCCGGACTGGTTGTGGTGTTCGCGGCCGGTGCTGTGTTTGTGCTTCCGCGTGAGGCGGTTTCGGATTCGGCGCTGATTCCAGGGAAGAATGGTCGGATCGTCATCCAGGGGGCCGAGCGAGGCGGACGCGATCTCGGGTGGTCGAATCTCTATGCGTTCCGCATGGACGCGAGGGGATACTTCGTTCAGCTCACGCAAGGGGACTGGCACGACGCGAATCCGAGTTGGTCTCCCGACGGGAGTTGGATCGCGTTCGACAGCAACAGGAAAGCCAAAGCGGTGTTGGACTGGAACGGGGAGACGGCCGTCGACCGTGACATCTTCGTCATGCGCGACGACGCGAGCGGCCTGCGGCGACTTACGTCTGGAGCCGCCGTCGACGAGGATCCCGCGTGGGCGCCCGACGGAACGATGCTCGCATTCATGAGCGATCGCAGCGGCAACGGAGACGTCTGGGCGATCCGCAGGGACGGCACGGGGCTGACCGATCTGACGGCGTCCAGCCGACGGCTCGACATGGAGCCGGCCTGGTCGCCGGACGGGTCGCGGATTGCGTTCAACAGCTACCGCGACGGCAACCAGGAGATCTACCTCATGGACGCCGACGGGAACAATGTGATCCGACTCACGACGAGCCCGGGCATGGATCGCCATCCGGCCTGGTCACCTGATGGAGCTCGGATCGCTTTCGATTCCGAGCGAAGCGGTAACTTCGAGATCTACACGATGAAGGCGGACGGATCCGATGTCCGACAGCTCACGAACAGCGCACTGACCGACTCGCGTCCGGCCTGGTCGCCAGACGCCCGGTGGATCCTGTTTCAGAGCGAGCGGCAGGGCAAGGGCGGCAGAGAGCTCCATTTGATGCATCCCGACGGCGGACGTTCCGAACAGATCTCGGAGGGAGGCTCCTCCTGGACCACATCTCCCGACTGGCAGGCCGTCTCGTCCATCGACCCATGCATGTACAAGGGCACGGTCTTCGCAGATGAGCTCCAGCTCTCGGAGTATCGAGACGTCGCGTGCGCCCTCGCCGGGAACGACCTCGTCAAGGCGGACGCCGGCAACGACAAGGTCGACGGAGGACCCGGAACCGACATTCTCCTGGGAGGCCCTGGCAACGACCGACTCGATGGGGGCAGCGGCAACGATATGCTCGATGGCGGCGCCGGAAGGGACGTCCTCAGCTGCGGCCCGGGCCGGGACAAGGTGCTGGCAGACCGGACGGACCTCGTCGCCAAGGACTGCGAGGTGGTGATCCGCAGCTGACGAGAAGGACGCAGGGCATCGCCCACAGGTGCCATGGACGCCACGGACCGCTGACGCCACCCGATCCAGACGCGCCGTCACCCGCGCGAGAAGCACGCCGTTCTCTGGGCCTCCGCAACCCCTGACCGCGTACGCAATCAACGAGTGGGGCCAGATCGTCGGGGGAGAGTACCGTCGCGCCTTACGAGAAACACGCGGTCATCTGGACGCTCCGCAGCGGCTGACCGCTCGGTAGTTCCGAGCAGGAGGGGATCAGTGGCGGCGCGGATGCAGATGCCGCGGTGGCGGCGGACAATGGCAGGTGAAAGGCGGCGTTGCCGTGCGACGTTGGAGGCTCTGGGCGTTTGTGATTGTGGCCGCGCTTTGCCTGACCGTTCTTGCTGGATCGGCGGGTGCGGTGGGAAGCGCGGGGGTCGGCCCTGTCTACGTGTCGGGGATCGGGATCCGGACGCAGCCGCCGGCCTGGCCGACGTGGTCGCCGGACGGCGGCAAGGTCTGGGAGGGAAGCACACTGTCCGCCGTGCCCGGAACGTGGACCGGGACGGGCACGATCAGCTTCGGCTACGAGTGGTTCCACGGCGACGATATGGTTCCGCTGGCGCAGCACGTGGGTGTCGGCTCGACGTACACGGTCTCGGGCTCCGACGTCGGCTGGTTCCTCTGGTTGCGGGTGACGGCGACCGATGCGAGCGGGAGCAGCTGGCACTATTCGTCACCGGTCGGCCGGGTCGTCTACCGGCCTCCGCGCATGCTGCGTGAGCCACGGATCGTCGGCTATCCGGTCGTCGGCAACACCCTCGTTGTCGACCACGGCGACTGGGATCTCGTCGGCGCGGCGGCCGGGCAACCGATCACATACGGCTACTGGTGGTGGGCCTGCTACGAATGGGCCTCGCCGGACCCGGTGTCGGGGCAAACGGGCGACTGCAATACCCTCGAACGGGACCCGGCCTTTTCCCTCCCGGGTGACGGGGCGACGATCCCCGACTGGATGTACGACCCCACCTCCTTCAAGTCGCTCTCGTTGTTCGCGTATGTCTTGGTCTCGATCCCGGACGGTGCCGGCGGGATCGTGCGGGCCAACGAGCCGGGCCTGCTCGGGGGGCGTGTGACGAACGCCACGGAGCCGATCATGCCGCGGGTCACGCAGAACATCGCTGCCGGGCAGACGCTCACGGGGACGGTGACCTGGACGGCGACCCCGTCCGGGCCGGTGGCACAGGTGGTGTTCGCGCTGGACGGGAACAAGACCACTGTCACTGACACGTCGGCCCCCTACGAGTACGTGTTGGACACGACCAGGCTCGCGAACGGCAACCACAAGCTCGGCCTCACGGTCACCACCATGTACGGCGACCGCGTCGTCTGGGAGCCCTATCAGATCGGCACGGTCACGGTCGCCAACGCGCCGACGACATCGGCACCGGTGAATACGGGGCCGCCGCTGCTGTCGGGGACAGCACAGCTGGGGCGGACGCTGACGGGAACAGACGGGGCCTGGACCGGTACGAGCCCGATCTCGTACGCGCGGCAGTGGCAGTCGTGCAGTGGCGGCGACTGCTCCGACATCGCCGCTGCGACGGGGTCGTCGTACGCGCCGAACGCCGCAGATGTCGGGAAGACGCTGCGCCTGCGAGTCACCGCGCGCAACCTCGTCGGCTCCGTCAGCGCCGAGTCGGCCGCTTCCGCCGTCGTTCTTGCTACGGGCTCCGGCGGCGGGGCCGGCGGCGGCGGTGGCTCGGGTGGTGGTGGTTCGGGTAGTGCGGACCTGTATCTGACGGGCTCGGTCGAGCCGGCCGCCGCTCCGGTGAGTGGGACGATCACCTGGCGGCTGCGCGCGGCCGACGACAAGAACTACGGGCCGGCAACCGGTGTGATGGTGGACGTCACGCTACCCGCGGGGGTGTCGGTCGTCTCCGCGACGACGGACCGTGGGTCGGGCTGCGCGACCAGCGGCGCCGGGACGCTGCGGTGCAACCTCGACTGGCTGTCGTCGGATGCGCCATACGGGAACATCGTGATCGTGACCAACGTCACGGCCGCCGGCGAGCTCGTGTTGGGTGCCACGATCGGGTACTCGCAGGCAGATTCGGTTTCGGCCAACAACGCGCTGACGCTGACGGCGAACGCACCGGTCGTCGTGACTCCGCCGCCGTCATCGCCCAAGCTACCGGCTGTCGTGAGGCCCGTGCTCGGGAAGCCGCTGGCGCAACCAGCACGGCCGCTCGCGGGCAAACGGTTCACCCTGACGCTGCCGGTCAAACGCAGCGACACCCAAACGCCACTGACAGGGGGCCGGATGGTCTGCGACCCGACCCTGGCAGGCAAGTCGATCAAACACAACGAGTCGTTCACGGGCGGGAAGGCGCTTCTCTCGCTGGTCGTCCCGAGAGCAGCGACGGGCAAGCAGCTGAAGGTCAGGATCAAAATCACCGCGTCTGGCCAGACGGCCACGCGTCTCTACACCTACAAGGTGCGCTGAACACACCACCCAGGAGCCCGCCCCCCGGCTAACGCTCTCACCCGGTAGGGCTGGGATCTATCGCAGCGGCGCCTGGCCCTGAGGCGTTCGTGTTCTGCCCGGAGTGCTTGCAGCGGGAGTTCGGTAGTTCCGGGTAGACGGGATCGGGGGTGGCACTGATGCGCTGTGGATGGGTGTGGGTCAGCGTGCAGGTGAAGGATGGCGCTGATGCGCCGGATGATTTGGGAGGTGTGGACAGCATGCGTGAGCACAGGGCTGCCGCAACGACAGCAGGGATCCTCTACATCACCGGTACGGTGGCCGGAGTCCTCGTCATGGTCGTCGGTGCACCGGTTCGTGATGCGCGCGACCCGTTGGCGTATGCCGTGGGGCACTCCGGGGCGGTGGTGACCGGTGCACTGCTCGTGCTCGTCATGGGGCTATCGCTCGCGTTCGTCCCGGTCGTGTTGTTCCCGGTGCTGCGCCGGGTGGACGAGGTGTTGGCGGTCGGCTACCTGATCATGCGAGGAGCTGTGGAGACCGTCTGCTACGTCGTCCTCGCGATCAGCTGGTGGCTGCTCGTGCCGCTGGGTGAAACCATGGCGGCAGGACAGGGCACGGCATCACCGGCAGGCGTCCGGGTCGGCAACCTCGTCATCGACGCTGAGGCAACGAACGCGGTGCTCGCCGTCGTGTTCTGCCTTGGTGCCGGCATGTTCTACGTGCTGCTCTACCGGTCGCGGATCGTTCCGCGCTGGATCTCGACGTGGGGTCTGGTAGCGATCCCCGTCTACGTGGCGGCCGACCTGCTCGCGATGTACGGCGTCTTCGATGCCAACGCTCCCGAGCAGGTTCTGATGTTCATGCCGCTGGCCGTCCAGGAGATGGTTCTGGCGGTCTGGATGATCGCGCGCGGCTTCCGTCCGGCGACTGTCTCGACCACGTCCGAGGGATTCGTTTCACGCCGTCCTGGGGACGCTGCGGCGCGGCACCTGACCGCCTGAGCTGCTCGTGCTCTGCCCGGGGTGCTGGCAGCGGGAATTCGGGGACGGGAAGTAGGAAGGCCCGCCGGAGCGGGCCTCTGCCGGATCAGTGGCCGGACGGCGGGCCAGGGGGCCGAGGGCTGGCCGCAGCTGCTAGGGGTTGCCGCCCTTGGTGACCCACCCGGCCGGCTCCCCTACGTTGCTTGACTCCAATGTTCCGGTTCGGGATACTTGCTCGCGAGCGCTCGTCGGCGAACGTTGGCAGGGCGGGCGTTGTACCGTCTGCGTTGCGCTGGTCTTTTCGCTCCGATTCCGGGAGAGCATCGTGAGACACCGTTCGCGAGCCAGGTTCGCAGGGCGAGCCAGGCGTGCCGGATCTCGTCCGCCTTAACGGCGAGTTCACGATCGAGAGTGAAACAGGTGAATTTCCTGCGCGGCCCTGTCGGAACGATCGAGTCGACCGATTCGGGGCCAAGACTACTTCGAGCCGGATGATGGGGTGAGCGTGATGCACGAGACGACGAACGGAACGACGAGGCGAAGCGCACTCGGTCGGCTGGCGCTTGCGATTGGTGGAGTGGTCGGCGTCGGCGTCGGCGCCGACGCCGTCGCGAACTCGCGAACCGGAGGCGAGGTAGCCGCCGTTCGGCATGGCGGGCAACCGATGACGCTCCACGCTCGGGAGCTTCGCGCAGCGCCCCTCCACCGCGATCCTCGCTCGGCCGGGGCCAGAGAAGACGCTCCTTTCGGCGAACTGCTCGATCAGCAGCTTCGGCCGGTCGGCGCGTTCCGAGCCGTCGTGCTGCCGACCGGAGGCTCGCTGCACACCTTCGAGCTCCCCGACGGACAACTGTTCGGCATCGGTGCTGGCGGGTTGGAGGGAACGGCGCACGCCATCGTCGGAGGCACGGGCCGCTTCACCGGCGCCGCCGGTAGCTACTCGATTGAGCCGGCATCACGTCTACCGGGCCGCTCGGTCTCATTCGCGTTCACCCTGACCGCTCTGGAGGCATAACGCATGGCTGTTGACTACTTCCTCAAGATCGACGGCATCGAGGGTGAGAGCCTCGATGACAAGCACAAGGGCGAAATCGAGATCGAATCCTTCAGCTGGGCTCTGACCCAGACGGGCACCGGCGCCTCCGCCGGCGGAGGAGCTGGGGGCGGCAAAGCACAGTTTCAGGATGTGAGCTTCGTGACTGCGATCAGCAAAGCGTCACCCCAGCTGCTTCTAGGCTGTGCCAGTGGCAAGCATTTCAAGTCGGGCGTGCTCACCGTTCGCAACAGCGGGGGCAACCAGATCGAGTTCTACAAACTGACGCTCGAGGACGTACTCATCTCGAGTTACCACCAAGGCAGTAGTCAGGCTCAGGGCAGCAACCAGGGTGACCTGCCGGTCGACCAGTTCAGCCTCAACTTCTCGAAGATCGAGGTCGTCTACAGCCCGCAAAGTCCCGACGGAAAAATTGGCGCACCGGTGAGAGCGGGCTGGGACGTCAAGAGCAACGTCTCGTTCTGAAGCAACGTCGCGTTCTGACCCCCGCGGCGCGCGGATTCCAACAATAGTCTCGATGGAAAACGCCTGATACTGCACGTCGGCACCGATTCGACCGGGATCGCGAAGCCGACCCTAAATCGAGTGGCCTTCGAGCCGTCTGGGTTCGAGTCCCAACCCGGCATCTGGGGAGGCGACGATGGGGCTAGCGTCGCGCAGCTTCTCCAGATCGTCGTTCTGCACGCTTCGCGTGATCCTGAAGGGGCCGGCTCGCCGGCCGGGTCGAGGCTGCGATAGAGATCGGGCCGGGGTTCCTCGAACCCCAGGGCTCCGGGTGCGGACGAGCGTCGGCATGCCTACCGCGGTGTCATCGGAGGCTGAGCGCTCCTGTTCACTCCGTCCACTGTCGTCACCCCCGGCCGGTCGACGTCCGGACCGTTCGACGGGGCTCACAGCGCGCGAGTGCGCGCGAGAGCTCTTCAGGACGGATGGGCTTGGCGACATAGTCGTCCATGCCGGCCGCGAGACACGCTTCGCGGTCGCCTTGCATCGCGTTCGCGGTCATCGCGATGATCCTCGGACGGTCCAGGCCGTACTGCTCGAGAATGCGGCGCGTCGCTCCGAGGCCGTCAAGCTCCGGCATCTGCACGTCCATCAGGACGACGTCGTATGGCTCCCGCGCCAACGCGTCCAGCACCTCGAGGCCGTTCTCCGCCAGGTCACCCGAATAGCCGAGCTTGGCCAGCAGGAGCATTGCGAGCCTCTGGTTGACCGCATTGTCCTCGGCGACGAGGATTCGCAACCCCGAGACTCCACCCGATGACGGCGGAGTCGTCCGAGGCATTGGCCCGGATGCCGGCCGCTTCACCGAGCGCCTCCAGCAGGGCTTCGTAGAGCTGCGACGCCTTGACCGGCTTTGTCAGCTGGACGGCAAACTCCGACGAGCTCCGCGCCTGCTGAAGTCCGCCGAGCGACGTTGCCAGTATGAGCGGGAGCGACTCGCGCAGCTGCCGGATCTCCTGGGCGAGCGCGAGACCGTCCATCTCGGGCATCTGCATGTCGAGGACGGCCACGTCGAAAGCGTCGCCGCGGCGCAGACGGAACAGCGCGTCGGCGGGCTTCGCCTCGACCTCGGCGAGCATCCCCCAGGACGCGACCTGGCGCGACAGGATCTCTCTGTTGGTGGCGTTGTCGTCGACGATCAGGACTCGCCTCCCCTCGAGCTCGGGCTGCTGGTCCTGGGCGTACGCCGGCCGTGGCACCGCCGCTGTCTCCTCGGCGACGATCGTGACGTGGAACGTGGATCCTGTGCCGGCCTCGCTCTCGACGGTGATCGTGCCCCCCATCAACTCCACGAGACGCTTGGAGATCGCCAAGCCGAGGCCCGTGCCTCCGTAGCGCCTTGTGATCGACGCGTCGACCTGACTGAACGACTCGAAGAGGCGATGCAGGCGGTCGGTCGGGATCCCGATCCCGGTGTCGCGTACGGCCAGATGGAGGACGTCGTCTTCCTCCCGATCGACATTGACGACGATCTCCCCCTGTTCGGTGAACTTGACTGCGTTCGAGAGCAGGTTCAGCAACACCTGCCGAAGCCGCGCCGAATCGCCGATCACGGCGGCAGGGACGTCCGCGGCGAACAGGCAGCCGAGCTCGACGTCCTTGTCGGCGGCGCGCGGGGCCAGGATCTCGAGGGCGCCCTCGATGCACTCGCGCAGGTCGAACGGGTGGGCGTCGAGCTCGAGCCTTCCGGCCTCGATCTTCGAGTAGTCGAGGATGTCGTCGATGATGTGGAGGAGCGCGTCGCCGCTCGACGAGATCACCTGGGCGAAGCCCCGTTGCTCGTCGTCGAGATCGGTGTCCAGCAGGAGCCCCGTCATCCCGATGACCGCGTTCATCGGCGTCCGGATCTCGTGGCTCATGGTCGCGAGGAACGCGCTCTTCACCTCGGTCGCCGCCTCGGCTTCCTTTCTCGCCCGCTGGAGGTCGCCGATGTCGTGATACATGACGTAGTACCCGGTGTGCTCCTCCTCGATCACGAGTGACACCATCAGCATCTCCACATCGACCAGGGATCCGTCCTTGTGCGTTCTCTGGGTGATGCGTTGTGCTCGGCCCAGCTCGAGCGCTTCCCGGGTGATGTCGAGTCCCTCGCTGACCATCCCCTCCGACCGGAGCAGGAGACCGTCGATCACCTGACCGATCGCCTCGTCCGCCTCGTAGCCGAAGAGGCGTGAGGCCGCCGGGTTCCAGGCCGTAATGCGCTCGTCCCGGTCGGTGACCACGACCGCGACTGGACTGACCTCCACCAGTGCCTCGAAGTACTGCTTCTGACGGCGGATCTCGAGGGCGGCCTCGTGCTGGTCGGTGATGTCGATCATGAAACCCTGGATGTGCAGCGGCACGCCGTGCTCGTCGCGGACGATCCACTGGTCGTCCCTGACCCAGACGACTCTTCCGTCGGCGGCGATCAGCCGGTACTCGTTCGACACGCTCTCGTCCGATCCGCTGAGGTCGCTGGCACCCTTCGTCGATGACCCGCTCGTAGTCGTCAGGATGGACGACCGATGCGAAGAACGACTCGTGCATCCACGCTTCCTGCGGGTAGCCGAACATCACCTCGACGCGCGGGCTGATATAGGTCGACGTCGCCGTCGTGTCCGGCTTGTCGGTGTAGACGACCATCGGGAGCTCCTCGATCAGTCGCCGGGACTGCTCCTCCGCCTGCCGGAGCGCCTCCGAGGCCGCGGCGAGGTCGAGTTGGACCTGCTTCTGCTCAGTGATGTCGACTCATGCAGCCTTGGTACGACACGGGGACCCCGTCCTCGTCTCTCACGGTCCACGACTCGTCACGCACCCACACGGTGCGCCCGTCGGCCGTGATCAGCCGATACTCGCTCACCCAGATGCTGTCGTCCTGCGTCAGCTCGAGCTCGTTCTCGGCGATCACCCACTCACGGTCGTCGGGGTGGAGGATGGTCGCGAAGAAGTCCGGGTCCGCCCAGGCCTCGACCGGGTAGCCGAACATCGCGACTGCACGCTTGCTCATGTACTCGGACGCGTTGTGGTCCTCGTCCGATGACCGGTACATCGCGACCGGAATCGATTCCACCAGCTCGCGGTACCGCTTCTCCGAAGCGCGCTGGTCCGCGAGGAGTCGGGCGTTCTGGATCGCCACGCCGACGTTCGCGGCGACCGTCGCGAGCAGTCGAGCATCGGCCTCGCCGTAGCGCAGGTCGGTCTCCGTCGTCTGCACGCTGAGCACGCCGATCGCCGCGTCGCCGGACAGGATCGGGACGCCGAGGTACGACCCTGCGGCGGCGCCGACGAGCCGGACGCCGACCTCACCGAACTCCGCGCTCCCGTGCAGCAACAGCGCCTCCTGCGAGCGCAGCACCCTTGAGGTCGGGCCGTCACCGAGCGGAACGCTCGGGCGTTCCGCCGGCGTCCCGCTCTCGCTGTAGAACGGGAACGCGATCGTCTGCGCGTTCTCGTCGAGAAGGGCGACGTACGTGACGTCCGCCGAGAAGGTCTCTTCGATCAGAGACGCCGACCAACGAAATCAGTCCTTCGAGCTCGAGCTGCGACGCGAGCGCCTGACCGATTCGGTTCATGGTCTCTGAGCTCGCGAAGGTGCTGCCTCGTCTCCTCGTGGAGGCGGACGCGCTCGAGTGCGGAGGCGATGTGCCGGCCGACGTGGGCGAGGATGTCGCGGTCCTGCTCGTCGAAGCGGACGTCCTCCGTGTAGGTCTGGACGGCGAGCACGCCGAGCGTCCGCCCTTCGACGCGCAGCGGAATGCCGATCCAGTCGAGCGAGTCCGCACCGACCTCGTCGACCTCACCCGCCTCGACCAAGCTCCTCGTACTCGGCCCGATCGACGAGCACAGGCTTGACCGGTTCGCAGCACATACGCCGTCAGCCCCGCTCCGAGCCCGTCACCGATCTCCTCCCACGCGTCCGGATCGGGGACATCGTCGTCGACTTCGTCGACGTAGTAGGGGAAGTTGACTAGGCCTCGCTCCGCGTCGTGCAGCGCGATGTAGAAGTTGGGCGCGGTGATCAGGTCGGCGACCGCGGCGTGAACGGTGGCGTAGAAGTCGCGCATCTCGAGCGCGTCGCTCGCGGCCTCGGCGATGCGGAGCAGCACCGCCTCGCGCGCCTCGATGTCTGCTACGCGCTGCCGCAGGGCGTCGACCTCGGACAGGCGCGGCTCCTCTTTCACGGCAGCTCCAGCTCATCCGCCGGGGACAACGTCCAGAGCTTGACACGCTCTCTCTTGCCGCGGACGTCGCGCTCTTCGACGAACTCGAGCCGGCTCTCGTCGCCTCTGCAGGAGCGCTCCGCGTCGAGTCCGAGACGAGAACCGAGTGCCGGAGCTCCTTCGTCAGCTCCTGCAGCCGCGCCGCAGTGTTGACGGGATCTCCGATGGCCGTGTACTCGAGCCGCCGAGCCGAGCCGACGTTCCCCGACATGAAGGCGCCGCTGCACACCCCGATCCCCATCCGGAAGTCCGTGTCGCCATCGAGCTCTGATCGGGCCCACGCGTTGAATCGTGGTAGGCGCTCGTGGACCATCTGGCGCGCGGCGACGAGGGCCCGGTCGGCGTGGTCGTCTGAGGCGATCGGGGCGCCGAAAACCGCCAGCACGCCGTCGCCGAGAAATCCGAGCAGCGTGCCGCCGTTGTCGAGGATCGCGTCGCTCATCTCGCTGAGGTAGCTGTTGAGGACCTCGACGACGACATGAGGCGCCGTTCGCTCGGCGAAGGTCGTGAAGCCGCGGAGGTCGCCGAACAGCACGGTCCCGACGAGGCGCACGCCGCTGAGACGTGGTTCGCCGTTCGTGTCGCGCATGACTTCGTCGACGACGGTTTCCGGCAGGAAGCGGGCGAAGACGTCGCGTACCCGCTCTCGTTCCAGCTGTCCGAGCCGGCGTTTGGTGAGCCCGGCGTTGATCCGCGCCCGGAGGAGCGTCGGGTCGAACGGCTTCGCCAGGTAGTCCTCGGCGCCGGCCTCGATGCAGCGCACGACGCTGTCCATCTCGTCGACGGCCGAGATCATGATCACGGGAATGTCCCGCGTGCGAGGATCGGCCTTGACCTCGTCGAGAACAGCGAACCCGTCGAGCTCCGGCATCAGGATGTCGAGCAGGATCACGTCGGGCAGCTCGGTCTCGAGCAGTTCGAGAGCCGCGCGACCGTGCTCGGCGGTCGTGACGGCGTGGCCCTCCGCCTCGAGGCTCCGACGCAACAGCATTCGGTTGACCCGGTCGTCGTCGACGACCAGAACGGTCCCGGGCGTGGCGCCGTTGCCCGAAGCGGCCGTCACGCGGCGAGCGATACGAGTTGTGGGCGGGCAACCGCCCACTCGCGCTCGATCTCGGCCGCAAGCGGGCGCGCGTCGTCGAGCGACTCGTCTCTGGCCGTGTCCTCGAGACGTCGGCAGGCATTCGCGAGGCTCAGCGCTCCGAAGGTCATCGCATTGCTCTTCAACGTGTGGGCTGCTCGGCGGACAAGTGTCGAATCGCCCTCGGCGAGGCCGCGTGATGATCTCGCCGAGACGTTCAGGGGCATCCTCGAGAAACGCGACGACGATCTCTCGCAGCATGTCGGGGTCGTTGCCGACGAGATCCCTCAGGGCGCCGACAGTCGTCGGGTCGAGGACGGCTTGCATCCCCTCGGTTACTTGCCCCTCCACGACATGTGCCCCCTTCCTCGTATTTCGCCGCCCGGCGCGAGCCTACGGCCCGGTGCCGGCAGACGCAAGAGTCGCGGGAAGCGCGGGCGCCTGACCCGATCGAGCTGCGGGCGCCGCGCGCCAAGTAGACTGGCGCGCCAATGGCGAGCGTCTACGAAGCCGGTGCTCATGCGTCCCTCGAGTGGGACACGCCGCTCTATCGGACGGCGGTAGCTCAATTCGATCAGGCCGTGCCGCACGCCGACATCCACCCTGATGTGGCCGAGCGGCTCCGGTACCCCGAGCGTGCCTTCATCGTCAGCTGTCCCGTGCGCCTCGATGACGGTCGGCGCGTCGTCTTCCCCGGGTACCGGGTTCAGCACTCGAGCGTCCTCGGGCCGACGAAAGGGGGCATCCGCTACGACAGCGAGGTCAGCCTCGGTGAATGTGCGGCGCTTGCCGTGTGGATGACCTGGAAGTGCGCGCTGCTCCGCCTGCCGTACGGCGGGGCGAAGGGCGGCGTGCGCTGTAACCCGCGTGAGATGTCTCCGGGTGAGCTCGAAAGGCTCACGCGGCGGTTCACCTCGGAGCTGCTGCCGATCATCGGCCCGCAGGAGGACATTCCGGCGCCGGACATGGCCACCAACGAGCAGACGATGGCGTGGATGATGGATACGTATTCGCAGCAGAAAGGCCATGCTGTGCCCGAGATCGTGACCGGGAAGCCGATTTCCATCGGCGGCTCCGTCTTCCGGCACGAGGCGACGGGCGCCGGTGTCGTGATGACGATCGCCCGCGCCTGCGAGAGACTCGGCTGGAAGTTGAATGAGCAGCGGTGCGTGGTGCAAGGCTTCGGCAACGTAGGGGGAATCGCTGCCCTGGAGCTCGTCGAGCGTGGCGCCACGGTGCTGGCGGTGTCCGACGTCTCCGGCGGCGTCTACGACCCGGCAGGGCTCGACGTCCCGACGATGGGCGCCTATGCCAAGGAACAGGGCTCCCTGGCGGGCTGGGCCTCCGGTATGCGCATCTCGAACGAGGAGCTGCTCGAGCTCGAGTGCGACATTCTCGTGCTCGCCGCGCGCGAGGACCAGGTGACGATCGCGAACGCCGCCCGTCTGCAGTGCCGGCTGATCGCGGAGGGGGCAAACGGCCCGATCTCGCTCGAGGGCGACGCGATCCTGCGCGAGCGTGCGATCCCGATCCTGCCGGACATCCTCACGAATGCCGGCGGCGTCACGGTGTCGTACTTCGAATGGGTGCAGGATCTCGGCCGCCTCTTCTGGGGACGCGACGAGATCCGTGCGAAGCTCGCCGAGAAGCTGAACGACGCCTTCGACCGGGTGTGGGAGATCTCTTTCGAGAGGGGTCTGCCGTTGCGGACGGCCGCGCTCGTCGCCGGCATCCGCGACGTCGGGGCTGCGCTCGAGGCCCGAGGGCTCTACCCGTGACGACCGATCTCGTCCGCGACGCGATGATCTCCGACCCGCGCTCGCTGCCGGGAACGGCGTCGGCGCAGGAGGCGGGTCACGTGCTCACGCCGCCCGAGGTGCGCGCGGTGTATGTCGTCGACGCCGAGGGTGCGCTCACGGGCGTGCTGACGCGCAAGACCCTCGTCGCGAAGCTGGTCGCCGCAGGGGCTGGACCCCAGGCTGACGCCGATCGGGGCCCTCGCCGAGCAGCCGTACTACACGATCGACGCGGACACCCCGCTCGACGAGGCGTTCCATTTCCTGGAGGAGCACGACGCGGAGCGCGTTCCCGTCGTCGAGCGAGGCCGCCTCGTCGGGGTCTTGTCCCGCAGCGTGCTGCAGCGGCGCCTGGCAGAGGACGAGGAGCCGCCCGACGGGCCTGACCAGTTGACGGCGGCATAGAGCGAGGACGTGCCCCTGGAGGATGACGCGCGTACCGCATAGTGCGTGCCGAACGCCGCGGTGACGACGTTCGCATCGACTGATGCCTGTGGCGTCGCTGCTTCTCGGTGCGACGGTCGGTGCAGGGACCTGACCTCGGACCGACGGTCTCAATCCGGCTCGAGTGCCGCCAACGCCGCGGTCGCGATCGAGGCGGCGTCGATCGAATAGGCCGCGTACAGCTCCGGTTGTGAGCCGGTCTGGCCGAAATTGTCGACCCCGAGCGGGATGCACCGCGTCCCGAGCGCGCTGCCGAGCCACGCCAGGGCGTGGCTCGAGCCGTCGATCACCGTGACGATCGGGAGCCCGCGCTCGCTCGGCAGCACGAGCGAGTCGAGGTGTGAGATGGTCGACGGCGAGGCGTTGCGCAGCGGCGCGGTGCGGGCGCTTTGCCAGTCGTGGTAGAGGCGGTCGGGGCTGGAGAGAAGAAGAACGGTGACCTCGACGCCCTCGTCGTCGACGAGCAGTCGGGCGGCCTCGAGCGCCTCGGGCACGATCGCGCCGCAGGTCGCGAGGATGACGCGGTCGTCGGCAGCGGCGGCCGCCTCGCGCAAGCGCGTGCCGCCCCGGACGACATCGCAGCGGACGGCCGCCTCGCCTCGCAGGGCGACGGCGTCGACGAAGGCCGTCTGGTCGATCGGCTTGGTCGAGAGGCGGAGGTAGAGCGAGCTCCCGTCGGGCTCCTGGAGACGTCGAAGCCCGTCGAGGAGGAGCCATTCCAGCTCGCGGGCGTAGCACGGCTCGCAGTAGGTCAGGCCGGGCGTCTCGATCCCGATCCCCGGGGTGTTGAGGGATTGGTGGGCGCCACCTTCGCGCGAGAGCGAGATCCCCGACGGAGTGCCCACGAGCACGAACCGCGAGCCCGAGTAGGTCGAGTAGACGATGCCCTCGAGTGCACGCATTACAAAGGGGTCGTAGACGGTGCCGAACGGGAGCAGGCGCTCACGCTGGTGATCCCAGGTGAGGCCGAGCTGGCCGAGGAGGAGCACCAGGTTCATCTCTGCGATCCCCATCTCGATGTGCTGCCCGTCGGGATGTACGCGCCATTTCAGCGGCGAGTCGTCCATCGGGTCGTAAATCGGCTCCGGCTCGGGGCCCCAGACCCCGGTCTTGTTGACGAAGCCGCCCAGGTTGGTGGAGACGGCGACGTCAGGTGAGACGGTCACGAGACGTTCGCCGACGCCCTCGACGCGGGAGAGCTCGAGCAGGATCCGGCCGAACGCGGCCTGGGTCGAGGTCGCGACGCTGTCGCGCGTGTCGAGGGTGGCCGGGACCGGAATCGTGGCGGCGGGCGGCCGCTCGCCGCGGTCGAGCCTCTCCAGGGCCGCGGCGAGCACGTCGCCCTCCGGCGTCTCCGGATCGAACCCTTCCCATTCGGTCTCAGGGGTCAGCCCGACCTCAGTGCGGAAGCGGTCGATCTGCTCGCCGGAGAGGAGCGCGGAGTGGTTCTGCGGGCGCCCTGCGATCTCGAGGCCGTACCCCTTGATGGTGTACGCGAAGATCACGGTCGGCCGGCCGGGAGTCTCCCGCGCCGTCCGCAGCGCGGCGAGCACGTCCGCGATGTCATGACCCCCGAGATCTCGCACGAGGCCCGACGGATCGTCGGCCAGGAGCGGCGCCAGGAGGCTCTGGTCGCCCGGTTCGAGCGGATCGAGGAGCGCCGCGCGAACCTGCTCATCGGAGGCCCCGAACAGAGCTTGATAGGCCTCGTTCGGCATCTCGTCGATCCGTGTCCTGAGCAGATCACCGCCTTCCTGCGCGTACGCCGTACGTAGCCGGCGTCCGTACTTGAGCTCGATCACCTCCCAGCCGTTCGTCCGGAACTGTGCCTCCAGCTCGGCCGCGCGGATCCCGGGGATCACCCGGTCGAGCGACTGCCGGTTGAGGTCTACGACCCACAGCACGTTGCCGAGCTTCCGGGCGAGTGGCTCCGCGAGTGCTTCCCAGATGTTTCCCTCGTCGAGCTCGGCATCGCCGAGCAGGGAGACGAACCGGCCGCCCGTGGAACCGCCGAAATGAGTGTCGACATAACGGTCGGCCAGCGCTCCGAGGAGCGGTGCCGCCGACCCGAGCCCGACCGACCCTGTCGAGTAGTCGACGGGGAAGGGGTCCTTCGTGCGCGACGGGTATGCCTGGAGTCCGCCGAAATCGCGCAACCGCGTCAGATATGACCGATCCAGCCGCCCCAGCAGGTACTCGAGTGCGTGCATCACCGGCGAGGCGTGTGGTTTCACGCTCACTCGGTCGCGTGCATCCATGTCTGCGAGCCACAGCGCCGTCATCAGCGTCACCAGCGATGCCGAGGACGCCTGATGACCTCCTACCTTCAAGGCGTCGCCCTTCGGTCGCTCGCGATTGGCGTAGTCGACGATCCGCACCGCGAGCCATAGAACGCGTCGCTCCAGGTTGCGGAGCGTGTCGATCTCCGCATCCGACGAAAGCACTGCCCCACTGACGATTCGGTGCCGGCCGGCGAACGCGTCGTTCATCGCCAAACCCTACCCTCGTAGTACGGTAAGGCCGTGACGCCGGTCGACGGACGAGTCCACCCGGGAAGCGCATGGTGAAGCCGCTCGCCGGCAAGGTCGGCGTGGTGACGGGAGCCGGGTCGGGGATCGGCCGGGTCGCCGCGGACGCGCTCGCCGCAGCCGGTGCAGCCGTCGTCGTCAACGACATCGACGAGGACGCGCTCACGGCGACCGTCGAGGCGGTAGCCGCCGCGGATGGCCAAGCGGTGGCAAGCGTCGGAGACGTCCGTGACGGTGCCGCGGTGCAAGCGATGATCGACCTCGCGGTCGCCCGTTTCGGCGGGCTCGACCTGATGTTCGCAAACGCCGCCGTGGGCCGCTACCTGGAGTTCGAGACAATGGCCGAAGACGAGATCGACTGGATCCTCGACATCGACCTCAAAGGAGCGCTCGTGTGCGCTCAGCGCGCGATTCCCGCCTTGCGGGCGCGGGGAGGCGGAAGCATCGTGTTCACCTCGTCGGTGCAGGCCTACATGACGATGCCCGGCTGCGTCGTCTACGGGGCCGCCAAGGCGGGTCTCGTCGCCGCGGTCCGGGCACTCGCGGTCGAGGTCGGCCGCCACGGTATCCGCGTCAACGCGATCGCTCCGGGAACGATCGACACGCCGATGCTCGAACGCGACCTCTCCGGGATGAACCGCGCCGACGCCGACAGCTTCCTCGAGAAAGTTCGCGCCGCGAACGCGCTCGGCCGGATCGGGGACCCGGCCGAGATAGCGAGCGTGCTCGTCTTCCTCGCCTCTGACGCCGCGAGCTATGTAACCGGGACGACGATCGTCGCGGACGGCGGCTTCCTTGCGGTGAAGACGTTCTGAGCAATCGCCATCGTCAGCGGGGGTCGAGCACGAGCAGCCGCTCCGCGGTCATCTCGCGGATGGCGTAGCGCATCCCTTCACGGCCGAGGCCCGACTGCTTCGCGCCGCCGTAGGGCATCTGGTCGACGCGGAAGCTGTTGACGTCGTTGACGATCAGCGCGCCGACCTCGAGCCGCTCGAAGGCCTCGTAGATCACGCGCACGTCGCGGCTGAAGAGCCCGGCCTGGAGGCCGTACGGCGAGTCGTTGACGCGGTCGAGGACGTCGTCGAGGCCGCGATAGGGAAGCAGCACCACGATGGGTGAGAACGCCTCCTCGGCGCAGACGCGCACGTCGTCGGCGATGCCGCTCAGCACCGTCGGCTCGACGACCGCACCTCGGCGCACGCCGCCGTGGAGCACGGTCGCCCCGGCCGCCTTCGCGTCCTCGATCAGGCCCATCGTCCGTTCGGCGGCTGCTTCGTTGACGAGGCCGCCGAGCGCGGTCGCCTCGTCGAGCGGATCGCCGGCCTGGAGCTCGGCGACTCGGGCCACGAACCGCTCCCGGAACGCGTCGAGGACCGACTCCTGCACGTACAGGCGCTGCACGGAGATGCAGGCCTGGCCGCCGCGGAGGAAGGCGCCCATGGCGCAGCGGGCGGCTGCGTAGTCGAGGTCGGCGTCGTCGTGGACGATCACGGCGCCGTTGCCGCCCAGCTCGAGCGTCACGTGCGGGGTCGCGGCGATATCCCTGAGATGCCAGCCGACCGGCGCGCTGCCAGTGAAGCTGAGCATCTTTACCCGCGGATCGCGCACCATCTTCTCCGCCATCTCGTTCGTCGCCGGCAGCACGCTGAGTGCGGCCGGTGGCGCACCGGCCTCGAGCACGATCTCGCCGATCGAGAGCGCCGAGAGCGGCGTCTTCGGGGCGGGCTTGACGATGCACGGGCAGCCGGCGGCGAGCGCCGGTGCGATCTTGTGGGCGACGAGCAGGAGCGGCGCGTTGTAGGCGGTGATCCCGAGCACCGTCCCGATCGGGAACCGCTTCGTCACCCCGATCCGTCCGTGCCCTCGGGCGACGGCGTCGATCGGCACGACATCGCCCGTCGCAGCGATGTTGCGGGCCTCCTCGCCTGCGATCTCGAAAATTTCTGCCGTCCGCTCGACCTCTCCGTGCGAGTCGCGGATCGCGAGTCCGGACTCGAGCGTCATCTGCCGCGCCAGCTGCGGCCCTCGCTCGGTGACGAGCGCGGCGGCCCGCTTGAGGATCTCTGCGCGCCGGTAGGGCGGGAGCGCCGCCACTTCGCGCTCCGCGGCGGCCGCGGCTGCAAGCGCGCGCTCGACGATCTCCTCGCTTGCGAGCCAGACGGAGCCGATCTCGGAGCCGTCGTGCGGGTAGACGACCGCCTGCCGGTCGCTGCCCTCGGTCGGCATTCCCGCGACGAGCAGGGGTCGCGATTCGGTTACAGGGCGTGCACTCGTTGCGCTCACGGTAGAACCTCCTGGCTCAGTATCACTGCGCGCCCCATTCGACCGCTGCCTCGGTGTCGAGATCGAAGAAATGGAGGCGGCGCAGATCGACCGAGATCTCGACCTCGTCGCCGGCTCGCGCCCGCGAGGCAGGGTCGAAGCGGCCGATGAAGACGCTCCGTTGGTCGCGCGCTTCGGCTTCGAGATCGGTGACACGCGTGCTGTCGACGTCGGCCAACACTTCGCGCACTTCGTCGGTCAGCACCGGCGTGCCTTCGATCTCGACGTGGGCGAGCAGCTCGGAGCCGAGCAGCTCGGTCGTCACGACGCGGCCGCGTAGCCGGCCAGTCGAGGCGGGCGGAGCCAGCGTCGCGTCCTCCAGGTGCTCGGGACGGATGCCGACGCCGATCGTGCGCCCCACATACCGTTCGAGCTCGGGGCGGCTTCGTGCGAGCTCGGCCGGGATCTCGAGGACCTGCTTGCCCACCTCGCAGCGGAGAACGCCGTCGGTGCGTTCGAGCTTCGCGACCACGAGGTTCATCTCGGGACTGCCGATGAAGCTTGCGACGAAGAGGTTTGCCGGGTGCTCGTACAGCTGCTGAGGCTCGGCAACCTGCTGGAGCTCGCCTTTCCGCAGCACGGCAACGCGGTCTCCCATCGTCATCGCCTCGACCTGATCGTGCGTGACGTAGATCGTGGTGGCACCGACTTCCCGCTGGATGCGCGCGATCTCGGCTCGCATCTGCGACCGCAGCTTGGCGTCGAGATTCGAGAGCGGCTCGTCCATGAGGAAGACCTGGGGGTCGCGGACGATCGCGCGCCCCATCGCTACTCGCTGCCGCTGGCCGCCGGAGAGCTGGCCGGGCTTGCGCTCGAGCTCGTCGCTGAGGCCGAGGATCTTCGCCGCCGACTCCACCCGCTGCCGGATCTCGGGAGGCGGCATCTTCCGTACCTTGAGCGCGAAGGCGATGTTCTTGTAGACCGTCATGTGCGGGTAGAGGGCGTAGTTCTGGAACACCATCGCGATGTCGCGCTTGCGGGGGTGGAGGCCGTTGACGACGCGGTCGCCGATCCGGATCTCGCCCTCGGTGATGTCCTCGAGACCGGCGACCATCCGCAGGGCGGTGGTCTTGCCGCAGCCGGACGGACCGACGAAGATCATGAACTCGCCGTCGGCGACGTCGAGCGTGAACCCTGCGAGCGCACGGGTGCCGTCGCCGTAGACCTTGCCGATGGAGGAGAAGGAAACAGTGGCCATCAGTGCCTCATTGCCTGACCGCGCCCGCGGTGATGCCGCGGACGATGTAGCGCTGCACGACGATCGAGAACAGCAGGATCGGGATCACGGTGAGGATGCCGACGGTGGCCGCGATGTTCCATTCGATCGGGCTTTCGACGGTGAGCAGGCTCGAAGCGGCGATCGGGATCGTCTCCTTGTCCTGTTGGCTGATGATGTAGAGGCCGACCAGAAACTCGTTCCAGATGAAGATGACCCCGAAGGTCGCGGCGACGATGATGCCGGGGCGGACGAGCGGGAGCAGCACTTTGATGAGGATCTGCGGCCGGGTGAGGCCGTCGATCATCGCCGCCTCGTCGATCTCGCGGGGGATCTCGTCGAAGAACCCGATCATGATCCAGACGACGAGCGGCAGGGTGAAGGCGATGTAGGGCAGGACGAGCCCGGCTGCGGTGTTGGCGAAGCCGACCCAGTGGATCATCAGGAAGATCGGGATCGCGACGGCGACGGGCGGCATGAAGCGGAAGCTGAGGATCGTCGACGACCAGGTGTCCGAGCCGCGGAACCGCAGTCGCGAGAACGCGTAGGCGGCGGGGACGCCGAGTACGAGCCCGATCATCGTCGAGATGCCCGTGACGATGATCGAGTTCTTGACGTACGTGAGGTAGTGGCCCTCGTTGATGACCTCGCTGTAGTTCTCCTTGATCGTGGCCCAGTTGAAGTGGAGCGTCGGCGGCACCTCGATGATGATGTCGAGCCGCGACTTGAAGGAGAGGATCAGCAGGTAGATGAACGGGGCGGCGCCGATGATCGCGATCAGCACGAGCACGATGTACGAGACGATCCGGCCGAAGACGCGGCCGCTCATGTGGCGACGTCCACCCGTCGCACCTTGACGACCTTGAACAGGACGGTGATGCCGACGGCGGCCGCGATCACCATTACGTAGGAGACTGCGGAGGCGTAGCCGTAGCGCTGGAACTCGAACCCGTTCTGAAACGCTTCGAAGGAGAGGGTGGAGGTCGCCTGGACGGGCCCGCCGTTGGTGAGGCCGTAGACGAGGTCGAAGGTGCGGAACGCGTCGATCGCCCGGAACACGGCCGCGAAGACGATCGCCGGCATCAGCAGCGGGAGCGTGAGGTAGAAGGTGCGTTGGAACCAGTTGGCGCCGTCGACCGAGCCCGCCTCGAACACCTCCTGCGGCAGCGCCTGTAGCCTGGCGTAGACGATCACGAAGATGAACGGCGTCCACTGCCACGAGTCGACGATCACGAGCGTCCAGAGCGCGAGGCTCGGGTCGGAGAGCCAGCCGATGTATCCGAAGCCGAGCTCTACCGTGACCCAGTTGAGCAGGCCCCACTCCGGGTTGAGGAGCGCCCGCCACATCAGCCCGACGACGATCGGCGTCAGCAGCATCGGCAGGACGATGATCCCGCGTACGAGCGTCGCCCCTCGAAGCGGCTGGTTGAAGAAGAGCGCAAGCGCCGTGCCGAGCACCACCTGGATCGCAACGCCCGCGAACGTCAGCGTGAGGGTGTTCTGGACCGTGTTCGCGAACTCGTGGCTCGAGAAGAGCTCGCTGTAGTTCCGGAAGCCGACCCAGGTCCAAGTGTTCTCACGCTGGTCGTAGTCCATGAACGAGCGCACGAGGCTCGCCACCAGGGGGTAGATCGAGAACACGATCAGGTACAGCGCGCACGGGCCGAGCAGGAGAAGCGTCTCGCCTCGCCGCTGAGTGGGGGAGGCGAGACGCTTGCGGCTGCCGACGGGCGGTTCGGAGGCGACCGAGGTCGCGACCTCCGCCCGTCGTTCGTCGCTACGTGAGATATCCGGCACCCTTGAGGACCTTGACCCACTCGTCGTTTGCCGACTTGCAGGCTTCCGCGGCGCTGACCGAGCCGCTGAGCGCGCCCGCGAACTGCTCGGCCGCGATCGTGATCAGCTGGAACGTCTGGGGGATGCTGGCGATGTCGAGGATCTGCGCCTTGACGTTCGCCGCGCCGGCCGTCTTCAGGTACGGGAACCTCCGGTTCAGCGCCGGATCGAAGAAGACCGAATTGCGGGTCGGGTCGGTCTGGTTGGCGGCCACCTCGAACTTGCCCCACTCACGTGAGCAGAGATAGGTGATCACCGTCCAGGCGGCGTCCTTGTTCTTCGCGTTGTTCGGGATGCCCATGCCCCAGCCGCCGCGGACGATCTTGCCGCGGCCGCTACCGATGCCGGGACAGACCGAGACGGCGACGCTGTCTGCGACCTTCGACGTCTTCGGGTTGTAGACGGGCCCCGCGATCGTCGTCCACATCAGCATCATCGCCGTCTTACCGGCGCTGAAGGCGTCACTCGAGAGGGTGAAGTCGTAGGAGAGGACGGCCGGCGTCGACGCCTCCACGCAGTCGACCATGTGCTGCAGCGCCGCGACCGCCTTCGGGCTCGTGAGCCGTGGGGTGAAGTTCTTCTTCTGCGGCGATCCGCTCATCAAAACACCGCCGATGCTGGCGAAGCGCGTGAACCAGTCGACGAGGAACATCGACACGTCGCCCGACTTCGCGATCATCGTGTTGCCGGCGATCCCGTTTCCGTTCAACTTCGTTGCCGCCGCGAGGTACTGGGTCCAGTTGGTCGGCACGCCCAGACCCGCGTCCTTGAGCAGGTCCTTGCGGTAGAACATCAGAATCGGCCCGGCGTAGAGGCCCGGGATCAGGTACGGCGTGGTGCCGCCGAACGTCTGCCTCTTGATGTTGTAGTTGCTCAGGTAGTCGAGCTCGCCCTTCGCGAAGTCCGCGGGATAGCCGTAGCCCGGTGGCAGCTTCTTGACCATCGGCGTCAGGTTGGAGAAGTAGCCGCCGCCGACGAACTGCGAGACGGTGAAGCCGAGCACCGAGATGGCGTCGTAGGTTCCGGTCTTGGCCTTGACGCTCTGGGTCGTCTTCTCGATCAGCGGGCCGACCGGGAGCGCCGTCACTTTGACGTCGATGCCGAATTGCTTCTTGATGTACCCGAGCTTTGCGCGAACGCCCTTGTCGGCGCCCTCGGCCGGAACCAGCAGGTTGATGGTAGTGCCGGCGAGTCGCGAGGCGGACTTCAGGTCGCCGGCGGTTGCCTTTCCTGCCGCGGCGAGCATGCCGCCGATCGCGGTCACCGAGAGGCCGAGCAGTCCGGCCCGCTTGATGAACTCGTCTCTGCTCATCTGGCCCGACACCAGCCCGCCGACGATGTCGTTCATCGGGTCGGGCATGTCTTGCCGGTCGATGTCACTCATCGTTTCCCTCCTCGTTAAGGTAAGCCCCTGCGTCGCGCCGTGCTGGCGTCCTTTCGGCGTCTGTCTCCTTTCCTAGTTGATCGATCCCGGGAAGAGCTCGAGGCCGGTGACGCCCTCGAGCTCCGTGCGCGAGATCGAGCCGTGGTATTCGCTGTCGTCTCCGGAGCCGCCCCCGATGTCGGTGACGTAGAGGGTCGAGACCCTGAACTGGACATTGCTGACGTAGTCGCCGAACCCCTTCAGCAGCCCCTTGTCGGTGCCGTCGGCGCCGACGACGCTGACGCCGCCGGTGAGGACGGTGCCGATGTAGAGGTCGCCGTTCGTAGCCGGCTTGAGGCCGTCCGGGATCGCGTCGGGATCCTCGAGCACGCAGACGTCCTCGACCTTGCCGGTGTCGACGTGGTACCGGCGGACGGCCCTCGTGAACGACTCGACCCAGACCACATTGCCGTCGGCCTCGACGGTGATCCCGTTCGGGAACGTCGGCCCGGCCTCGGCGATCACCTTGCCGGTGCCATTGGGCGAGAGCGAGAAGATGTAGCCCGGGTCCGGCGGGTTGACCCGATCGAAGCCGCCCACGGGATCGGTGAAGTAGAGGACCCCGTCCGGCCCGAACGCGAGATCGTTCGGCGCGCTCAGCTGCACGCCCTCGATCTCGGTCGCGACGATCTCGATCTCGCCGTCCGTGGAGACGCGCTGGATCGACGGCGGCCGCCGGTCGGCGGCCCGCCAGTCACGGTCGATGCCACCGTTCTGGGTCACGAGCAGCGATCCGTCGCTGCACACAAGCACCGAGTTGGGCCCGCCGCCGACGTGCGCGTGGGTCTGCACGCCGTCCTCGGGCGTCCACACCGAGACACGGCTGCGCCAGATCTCGACGAAGATGAAGCGCCCGTCGGGAAGGAATGCCGGCCCTTCCGCCGCTCCGAGGCCGCCTGCCAGTCGTTCGATGTCCATCGAGCCGTCCTCCTCTTTCACTGAGCCAGGTAGCCGTCGTCGACCACGACCGTGTGGCCCGTGACCTTGCCCGCGCCGTCCCCCGCCAGGAAGATCGCGGCAGCGACGAGCTCGTCCGGCTGGATCATCGGGCCGAGCATGCGGTGATGAATGAAGTCGGTCGTGCTGGATGAGCCACTCTCCGCGAGCGCCCTCCGCAGCAGGGGTGTGTCACAGAGCCCGGGGGCGATCGCGTTCACCCGCACCTTCCCGTTCCACTCGAGCGAGAACGACCTCGTGATCTGGACGACGCCGCCCTTGCTCGCGAGGTACGCACTCGAGTGGGGGTAGGCGATGAAGCCGCCGATCGAGGCGATGTTGATGATGCTCCCCTTGCCCTGGGCGAGCATCTTCTTCCCGATCGCCTGGCCCATGAAGTAGGTGCCCTTCAGGTTCAGCGCCAGGATCCGGTCGTAGGCGCTCTCAGGAAAGTCCTCGATCGGCGAGCGGTGCGCGGCGCCGGCGCTGTTGACGAGCACGTCGACATGGCCGTGCGCGGCGACGACGTCGTCGGCGAACGCGTTCACGGCGGGCACGTCGGTGACGTCGACCGAGCGGAACTCCGCCGTGCCGCCGGCCGCTTCGATCTCGCCGGCGACCTCGGTCGCAAGCTCCTCGTTGATGTCGGCGATGATCACCGTCGCGCCGGCGGCGGCAAGCCCTTTCGAGAATGCGGCACCAAGGCCCGAGGCTCCGCCGGTGACGACGGCGACGCGGCCGTCGAGGCCGAAGAGCGTCTCCAGGAACGAGTTCGTGTCGGTGCTCATGGGATGGTCGGTAGTCCTTTCTCGTCGAGGTCGTAGCCGAAGGTCAGGCTCGCAGCGGCCGAGGCGGTGCGGGCGAGCTCGATCCAGCCGGCGCGATCGGCGTGGAGCGCTCCCGGCAGGAGGTTGAAGGCGATCGCGGCGCGGATCACGCCGCGGTGGTCGAACACGGGCGCGCCCACGGTGGCGACGCCCGGGACGACGTCGCCGTCCGAGATCGAGACGCCGGTGCGCCGGATCTCGGCCAGCATCTCGCGGACCTCCGCTTCGGTCGCGGGCGCCGACTGGGTCGGGGCTTCGATGGCCGTCTCGGCGAAATACTCGTCCCAGAACCGGTCCGGCTCGAAGGCGAGCAGCGCCCGGGGCGAGGCGCCGACGTGGAGTGGGAGGACGCCGCCGAGCTTGATCGCGAGCGCGTGGGTGCTCTCTCCCTGCAGCCGCTCGATGAACACGGCCTGGTTGCCGCGTCGCAGGGCGAGGTGGACGGTCTCCTTGGTCTGGGCCCGGAGGCTTTCGAGCACGGGCAGGAGCAGCTGCCGCTCGTCGAAGCGTGTGAGGACGAGGCCGCCCAGGCGTACGAGGCCGAGGCCCGGGCGGTGGAGGCCGCGCCGGGAGCCGGGCTCGACGACGCCGATCTGCTGGAGGGTCGCGAGCATGCGGTAGACGGAGCTACGGGGCTCACCGAGCTCTTCGGCGAGGGTCGTCGCGCTCGCCTCGCCGGCCTCGACGAGCGCCTCGACGAGCGCGAACGACTTGATCACCGACTGCAGGCCGGTCTCGCTGCGCGTGCTCAGCTGGCCGGTCGTCAAGAGACCGTGACCTTCCCGACGACGCGATTGATCGCCGCGACGACGTCGTCCACCTGGGGCAGCACCGCGCGTTCGAGCGGCCCTGCGTACGGCATCGGCGTATCCTGCGCGGCCACTCGCACGGGCGCGGCCTTGAGTGAGTCGAACACGTCGTCGGTGACGCGGGCGACGATCTCGCTGGCCATGCTCCCTGCGCGCGCGGCCTCTGTGACGGCGACGAGCCGGCCCGTCTTCTGCACGGAGGCGGCCACGGTCTCGATGTCGAACGGCTTCAGCGTGCGCAGGTCGACGACCTCGACCTCGATCCCGTCGCGGGCGACCTGGCGTGCCGCCTGCAGCGCGAGGTGGACGCCCTGCGCGTAGGTGACCACGGTGACGTCGCTGCCTTCCCGTTTCACGTCGGCGACGCCGATCGGGACGACGTAGTCGTCGGTGGGCACCTGTCCGGGCCGGGCGTAGAGGAGGCGCTTCTCGAGGAAGACGACAGGGTTGTCGTCGCGGATCGCCGCTTTCAATAGCCCTTTGGCGTCGTAGGGCGTCGAGGGCATGATCACGACGAGCCCGGGTGCGTGCACGAACCAGGCCTCGAGCGTCTGTGAGTGCTGGGCTCCCATCCCGATTCCGTTCGAGACGGCGCCGCGGAGCACGAACGGGACGGTCACGCGTCCGCCCGACATGTAGCGCCACTTGCCGGCGTGGTTGACGACCTGGTCCATCACGAGGGAGACGAAATCGGCGATCTGCAGCTCGACGACGGGGCGGCAGCCGACGAGCGCGGCGCCGACGGCGGCGCCTGCCTGCGCGGCTTCGGAGATCGGTGCGTCGATCACGCGCTGCGGCCCGAAGCGCTCGAGCAAGCCCGACGTGACCTGGAACAGCCCGCCCATCGCCGCGATGTCCTCGCCGACGACGAAGACGCCCGAATCGCGCTCCATCTCCTCCGTCAGCGCCTCGTTCAGCGCTTCGCTCATCGTCAGTTCGCGGACGTCGCCTGCCTGCTCGCTCACGAGAGCCTCCCGGCGGTCGCCCACTCGGCTGGCGCGTAGACGTCCTCGAGGGCCGACTCTGGCTCCGGCCGCGGCGAAGCCAGCGCGAACTCGACTGCGGCCTCCACGTCAGTGCGCGCTTCCTCTTCGATCTGCTCGAGGCGCTCGGCAGCGACTCCGCCCTCCGTGTTGAGGTAGCGCGAGAAGCTGAGGATCGGATCGCGGGCCCGCCAGGCGTCGAGCTCCTCGGGAGGGCGGAGGTCGGTCTTGGTGGCCGCGGAGTGGGATGTGATCCGGTAGCTCTTGGCCTCGAGCAGGGTCGGGCCCTCGCCGGCGCGGGCCCGGGCGACCGCCGTGGCGGTGACGGCGCGCACGGCGAGCACGTCGTTGCCGTCCACGATCACCCCGGGGAAGCCGTAGCCGGCGGCGCGGTCAGCGATGTTCTCGATCCGGGTCGAGGCGGCGGCAGGCGTCGAGATCGCCCATTCGTTGTTCTCGCAGACGAAGACGACGGGCGCGTCGAGCACGGCGCCGAGGTTGCAGGCCTCGTGGAGAATGCCCTGATTCGAGGCGCCGTCGCCGAAGAAGCAGACGACGACCCCGTCGTGCCCCTTCAGGCGGAGGCCGTGGGCGGCACCGACGGCGATCGCCGACGAGCCCGCCACGATCGCGTCCGCGCCGAGCATGCCCTCGTCGATCGCGGTGATGTGCATGCTGCCGCCACGACCCCGGCAGTACCCGTCCTCGCGGCCGATGATCTCGGCCATCATCAGCTTCAGGTCGAGCCCCTTGGCGACGCAGTGGCCGTGCCCGCGATGGGTGCTCGTGATGTAGTCGTCCTTCCCGAGCGCGGCGCAGACGCCGACGGCGATCGCCTCCATCCCGATGTACGGGTGCACGGAGCCGCGGATCAGCTTCTCTTCGAACAGCTCCATCGCCCGGAGCTCGAACCAGCGGATCTGCCACATCCGCAGCAGCAGCTGCTCGAGCGGGGCGGCGTCGGGGCTCACGAGGTCTCGTCGATCGTGGCGAGCAGGCCGCCGACCTTGAGCTCGTCGCCGTCGACCGCGACGATCGACTCGAGCACGCCCGCCACGGGCGCCTCGAGCTCGTAGTTCACCTTCTCCGCCTCGACCTCGACGATCTGCTCACCGGCGGTGACACGATCGCCCTCACGCTTGAGCCAACGCGTGACGGTCGCGTATTCCATCTCCGGGTCGATAGGGGGAAGGGTGAACTCGAACATTGGCTAGTCTCGCTATACGGACATTTCGTCCGCACCGCAGGCGTAGCAATACCACATCCTCGGGCACGGTTCAAGCCTGGACCGTGCTGCGTTCGCGTTGTGCGCGGACCCAGGGGATCAGCCCGCCGGCAGCGAAGATCTCGCGCATGAAGGGCGGCACCGGGGTGAGCGCGAGGCGCGTTCCGTCGACGACGACGGCGCCGTCTTCGAGGTCGAGCTCCAGCGTCGAGTCGTCTCTCGCGGCGGCGACGGCGGCCTCGCTGACGACCGCCGGCAGGCCGAGGTTGATGCAGTTGCGGTAGAAGATGCGCGCGAAGCCGGCGCCGACGAGGAAGCGGATCCCCGAGGCGCTCATCGCCTGGGGGACGTGCTCCCGCGAGGAGCCGCAGCCGAAGTTCGAGCCGACGACGAGGGCGGTGTCGCCTCCGAGCCGGTTCCGCAGTGCCGGGTCGAGGCCCTCGAAGAGGTGGTGGGTCATCTGCTCCACCTCGGTCACGTTCAGGTACGTGCCCGGGTAGAGCACGTCGGTGTCGATGTCGTCGCCGGGGATGACGATCGCGCGGGCCTGCAGGCTCATGCGATTCCTGCCGGCTCGGCGACTCCTAATTCGGCCGGGTCGACGATCTCGCCGGCGACCGCTGCGGCTGCCGCCACCCAGGCGTTCGCCAGGTACACGGACGATTCGCCCGACCCCATGCGGCCCCGAAAGTTGCGGTTGGTCGTCGTCAGCGCGCTCTCGCCGGGGGCGAGAATCCCGCCGCTGCCTCCGAAACAGGCGCCACAGGTCGGCGCAGAGATCAACGCGCCGGCCTCGACCAGCGTGTCGATCAGCCCTTCCGTGAGCGCCTGCCGATACACCCGCTGCGACGCGGGGACGACGATCAGCCGCGTGCGCGCGTGAACCTGACGACCACGGAGGATCTCGGTCGCCTGCCGGAGATCGGTGATCGTCCCGTTGGCGCAGTTGCCGATGTAGACCTGGTCGATCGTCTGCCCGCAGGCGTCGGCGACGGCCACGACGTTACCGGGGGAGTGGGGGAGCGCGATCAGCGGTGGGACGCTACCGAGGTCGATGCGCGTCGAGGCGGCGATCTCCGCGTCCGGATCGGTCGACTCGGCCACCCATGGCCGCGTCGTGCGGCCGTCGAGGTAGCGCGCGACCGCGTCGTCGGCGGGGAAGAGACCCGTTTCCGAGCCTGCTTCGACCGCCATGTTCGCGACGGCGAGCCGCTCGTCGATCGAGAGGGCCGCGACGCCGTCGCCGCCGAACTCGAGCACCGAGCGTGAGCCGCCGGAGACGCCCACCTCCCCGATCACGGCGAGGATCACGTCCTTGCCGGTCACGAACGGCCGCCGCTCGCCGGTGAGCTCGACGAGGATCGTCTCGGGCACCGCCTGCCAGAAGGTCCCGGTCGTGAGGCACCCGGCGATGTCGGTCGAGCCGAGGCCGGTGCCGAATGCGCCAAGGGCGCCGTAGGTGCACGTGTGGGAGTCGCCGCCGGCGATCACGGAGCCGGGCACCACCCAGCCCTCCTCGACCAGCACCTGGTGCTCGATCCCGCCACGACCCTGCTCGTAGTAGGCAACGCCCTGGTCGGCGGCCCAGTCGCGCAGGAGCTTCTGCAGCGCGGCCGAGCGCTCGTCCTTCGCGGGCACGAAGTGGTCGGGGACGATCACCACCTTGGCCGGGTCGAAGACGCGCTTCGCGCCCATCTTCTCCATCGCGCGGAACGCCATTGGCCCGGAGATGTCGTTCGTCATCACGACGTCGCAGCGAACCATGACGATGTCCCCCGGCGCGACCGTGTCCGCGTCCGTGTGGGCGAGGAGGATCTTCTCGGCCAGTGTCAGTCCCATCGTCCGAGAGTACTACTCAGCGAGTCGAGCCTCTAGGATCGACGGCGATGCGGATCCCCGTTCCCGCAACAGCGGACGTCAGCGACCCGGCCGGGGGCGAGGTCGCGATGGACGCCCGAATTCACGCCATGTGGCGTGGCGCCCGACTCGCGGGGCCGGCGTTCACGGTGCAGACGCCGTCGGGTGAGCATCCGGCCGTGCAGCGAGCGCTCGAGGAGGCGGCGCCGGGCGAGGTGATCGTGATCGACGGCGGCGCTTTCGTCGGACGCGCGCTCTGGGGAGACAAGATGTCGTCCCGCGCCCAGGACGCGGCATTGCCGGGCTCGTCGTGGACGGGGCCGTTCGTGACGTTGCGGAGGTGGAGAGGCTTGCGTTCCCCGTGTTTGCGATTGCGAGCGTCCCGACCGGGCCGCGCACCGACCACGACGGCGAGCTCGGCGGCACGATCACCTGCGGCGGGCGGCGGGTGGAGCCCGGCGTCTCGTCGTCGGCGACGATGACGGCGTCGTGGTTGTCCCGCGTGCGGTCGCGGTCGACCTGATGCGCCGGCTGGCCGAGGCAGCGACGGACGCCTGATGCTGCGTCTCGCCGAGATCCTCCTCGAGCCGCGGCCGGCGCCGGCCTGGGCGCAGCTTCGGCAGCTCGGCGTGGACGAGGCGGTCGGAGTGCTTCCCCGGGGTTTCGTCGACTGGCGTGCATACGCGCTCCTCCCGTTTCTCCGAGACGTTCGTCGACGACGGGCCAACCGATATGGCGGCCTGCATCCGAGCCTACCTCGACGCCGGTGTCGATGCGCCCCTGCGCACCGACCACTCTCCATCGCTGACCGGCGACACGACGCTCGTACCCGGCTACCCGCTCCTCGGGCGCCTTCACGCAATCGGTTACGTCCAGGGCCTACTCGCAGGCTGCCGGAGCTGATGGGTGGGCGCGCGTTCGGGCATCGGGTAGCCGAGAGCCCTGCAGGCAGGCCTGCTCCCGGCCCGTCTAGATCGATCACACGGAACGTGAGCCCGAGCCACGCCCGCTGTCATCGGCCGCCGTCGGCAGGTCAGCCGCGCGTTCGGACGTCGCCTCGCTTGGGAACCGTTCGAGGAGCGGCTGGATGCTCGCAACCCACGCATCCTGCCGGTAGGTGTGGAACATCTCCCAGGTGCAGAGCGTCGTCGGATCCCCGACCCGGTCGGGGAACAGGATCCCGTCGAGGTGGTCGAGCTCGTGCTGCATCGTGCCGGCGCTGAGGCCTCCGAAGCGCTCGAGGCGGGCGCTTCCGTCGATGTCGCGGTACGCGACCTCGACCTCGGTGCGGCGCGGCAGGAGGCCGCGGAGATTCGGGATGCTGAGGCACCCCTCGTAGCTCTCGTACGTCTCGGTGGACACCGGGCGGATGACCGGATTGACGAGCACACGGAGGCCGAGCCGGGGCTTGTACGGGTAGCGCGGGTTGTCGCCGACTTCGACCGCGAAGATCCGCAGCGGGATGTCGACCTGCGGGGCCGCCAGCCCGGCGCCGTGCGCCGCGCGCATCGTCTCGACGAGGTCGTCGCAGATCCGGCGCAGATCCGGGGAGCCGAGCTCGTCGTGGGTCACCGCCCGTGCCTTTGCCCGCAGCGTCGGGTGGCCGATCTGCAAGATCGCGAGGGTCGTCACGACGGCGCCGATAGCGCCCTAGGAGTGCCGTGTTCGACGGCGGCAAGAGCCGCTCCGTGCAGGATGTCACGCTCGCTCGCCTCGATCTCCTCGAGGCCATAGCGGGCCATGATCTCGCCGAGGATGATGAGCCCGCCGACGATCACCGGCGCCCGCGCGGGCTCAAGACCCGGTACCCGTTCGAGCTCTGCGAGCGGGAGAGAGGAGAGCTCGCCGAGCACCCGTTCTACGGCGGCTTTGGGCGTCCGGTGGCCGTGGATCCGGACAGGGTCGTACTTTTCGAGTCCGAGATCGATCGCGGCGACCGTGGTGACGGTTCCCGCGACACCGATCGAGAGCCCAACCTCGAGGGTGGGGAGAAGGGATCGCACCTGCGCCTTCGCCGACTCGACCTCCCGTGCCGTCGGGGGATCGGTGACGAGAAAGCGCTCGGTCATCCGCACACAGCCGGCCTGGAGGCTTGTCCCGAACGAAACGCCGGCGGGGCCGCCGACGACGAGCTCCGTCGAGCCGCCGCCGATGTCCACCAGGAGCGTGTCGGCAGCGACCATGCGGTCGGAGGTGACACCGCGGAACGTCGTCTCGGCTTCCTCCTCGCCGTCGAGGAGGCACGTGACCCAGCCATAGCGCGAGCCGACGTCGCGCAGGAAGGTCAGGCCGTTCGAAGAATCGCGAACGGCACTCGTTGCCACCGCAAGCACGCGCTCGGTGCCGAGTTCTGCTGCCTCTCGGGCGTACCTGTCGAGGACGAGGTGCACGCGGGCGATCGGAGCGGGGAGGAGCTCCCTGTTCTCGTCGACACCCTCGCCGAGGCGGGTGATCGCTAGCCGGCGCACAACCTCGGTAACGCGCCCGTCCGCGACGTCAGCCACGAGAAAGCGGGTCGAGTTCGTGCCGAGATCGACGGCTCCAACGCGCATGGACGCCACGCTAGCCAAGGCGATGCAGGGTCGGCGGCCTTCTCGGCCGCGACCGTCAGATCCCGGGAATGAACCAGAACGTGCGCCGTACCTGGTTCCGAGCCTCGCGGACAGCGGCGAGCTGAAGGTCGAGCTGCGCCCGCGACGCCGCGAGCCGTTCCGTGGCGCCGTGAAGGCGCCCCGCAGCGGCCTCCGCCGCGGAAGTGTGGCGTTCGATCTGAAGCGTGGCCTCGCTGATCCGCTCGACCGCGCGGCCGATCGCGGAGCTGCTTCGCTTCACGTCGCGCCACAGCCGGAGCCCGCGCGCGACGGCGTAAGCGACGCCGCCGACGACGGCGATCAAGAGCACGGCGAGGGAGATCCAGAACGCCATGGCCCGAACGCTAACAGGGACAACCGGCCGGACGGGACAATGCTACGATGTACGCCGCGTCGCGGGGTGGAGCAGTCAGGTAGCTCGCCGGGCTCATAACCCGGAGGTCGCAGGTTCAAATCCTGCCCCCGCTACTAAGAAAAGCCCTGGTTGCAGGGTTTTTCTGTTTTCTGGCTCGACGCTGCGTTTGGCTTCCGCAGGCGTTCTCGCTTCGTGCCCACCTCGCGCCGCGGCCGCGCAATCCAATCCTCCCATCGGCGTGATCGACCTTCCGTTGCGAGTGCCGTAGCCGCGCACGTCTCCCGTGCTGCGACAGGCGTGGGAGAATCGTCGTCGTGCGGCGCCTCGTCCCAATCGTTGAGTGGCTGCCACGATACGACCGTCGCTGGTTGCGGGGTGACGTCGCCGCCGGCATCGCAGTTACGGCGTTGATCGTTCCGAAGAATCTCGGCTACGCGGGCATCGCCGGGGTGCCACTGCAAAACGGTCTTTACGCGGCAGCGGCGGGCGCCCTCATCTACGCCGTCTTCTGTACCTCGCGTCAGATCTCGACAGGCCCGAGTTCGTCCCTTGCTGCGGTCGCAGGGGGTGCGGTCCTCGTGACAGGCCTTGGAGGCGACCAGGCGGCGCAGCTCGTGGCCGCGATCACGCTGCTGACGGGCGTGTTGTTCCTGTTGCTTGCGGCATTGAAGCTCGGATGGATCGCTCAGTTCCTCTCGAAGGCGGTCGTGACCGGGTTCCTCGCGGGCGCGGCAGTCGATGTGACGGTGGGGGAGCTGCCGAAGCTGACCGGAACCTCGGGCGACGGCGACACCGTCTGGCAGGAGTTCGGTTCGTGGGTGCGCGGGCTGGGAGACATTCACTGGGCAACGCTCTTGGTCGGGGTCGTCGCGCTAACGGTGATACTCGTGCTGCGGTTCACCCTGCCCGCGATTCCGGGTGCTCTCGTGCTGGTCGTCGGTGGACTCCTCGCATCGTGGCTTTTCGACCTGGGTGCCCACGGTGTCGTGCTGGTCGGAGACGTCCCGCGCGGGCTTCCGGCGCCGATGCTTCCGGACTACGACATCGTCCGCCACAACCTCTCGGTGATCGTGATCGCGGCGGTCGCGTTGCTGCTGATCGGCTTCTCGCAGACCGCGGGTGACGCGCGGGCGTTCGCGACCCGTCATCGGTACCGCATCGACGTCGACCAGGAGTCGGTGGCGCAGGGGATGGCGAACGTCGGGGCAGGTGTGTTCCAGGGAATGCCCGTGTCGACCAGCCTGTCGGCGAGCTCCCTCAACGAGTCGGCCGGGGCGCGCACACCGGTGGCCTCCCTCGTTACAGGGGTCCTCGTCCTCGCGACCCTGATCGTGCTGGCACCGCTGTTCTCGCAGCTGCCGAAGGCGGTGCTGGCCGCGATCATCATCGACGCGGTCGTGTTCGGGATGATCGACATCCCGGAGCTTCGGCGTCTGTACCGGGTGACCCGGTTCGACTTCTGGATCGCCGTCGCCGCGATCCTCGGTGTGCTCTCGGCAGGCGTCCTCGCCGGTGTCGTGATCGGCGTCGTGCTCTCGCTCGGATGGCTCATCTACGTCGCCACCCAACCCCCGATGCCGCTCCTCGGCCGCGAACCTGATACCCAGGTGTTCCGCGACATCCAAGAGAACCCAGACGACCAGACATTCAGGGGCATCGTCGTGCTGCGCCTCGACGGAGGGCTCTTCTTTGCCACCGCGGAAGCCCTGGAGAATCGTATCCGCGAACTGGTCGACGACAACGTTCGCGCGTTAGTGCTCGATCTGGAGGGCGTCAACTTCGTCGACTCTCAGGGTTCGGCGAAGCTCACCGAGATCTACGAGTTCCTCGCTACCGACGACGTCGGGTTTCGCGTCGCGAGGGCCAAGCCTCAGGTTCTCGCGGTGCTGCAGGCGGACGGGTTTGTCGACCGGATCGGTGCCGATCGCATCCACGGCAACGTCCACCGTGCCGTCGAGGCTGAGCTGAAGCTGCACGCACCCATGAATAACCCGGCGTGAACTTGAGACTCGACCAAGGTTGAGATGCACGCGCCGCAGCGACGCCCCTCCGCGCGAAGAGGGGCATCGCTGCGGTAGCCGGCGACCTCCCCCCACGACATCGCCTGCCAACGACACCCGAACCCCACGGAGCGCAACCGGTGCAAGCCGAGAACGTCACCGGTGCGCTCACACGACGTTCCCGATCACTCGCGCATCTCCGGTGTCCGTTTGAAATCGTCGGCGCGCGTGCGGCAGGCGCGGCTGATTAGCCGTAACCGTAACTATCGCCGGGATCGGTTTCTCCTGTGTCGCCTCCGCCCGTTGTGCCACCGCCCGTGTTCCCGCCGCTCGTACCGTTGTCGGCGGCCGGAGGAGCGACCACTGCTTTGGTGATGATCCGGCCGGCGGGGGCGCCGATCACGTACCACGCTTTTCCGAGTCCCTGGCCGCCGGCCGTGCCTTTGCTGTCGCTGGCGTACCGGTAGAGCGCCAGACCGCCGTAGGTTGCTTGCCTGCGTCCGTCCGGACGTTTGATCGTGCCTAGCTTGGCTCGGTTGAGGCCGGGGGCGGCGGTCGCCGTCGCGCCGTTGGCGACGATGAGCGGGGGCCAGGTTTTCGTGCAGCTGCCGATACACCGAATCGTCTTGCCCTTCTCGCTGACGAAGTGGTACAGCGGCCGGCCGCTGCCGTCGACGAGGATCGTGCTTCCCAAGGCAGGGTAGTTTGCCGACCTGAGGACGACGCTGCGCGGGGCTGCCACGGATGCGGCCGCGACGACCAAGAATGCGATCGCTCCGACCAGGACGCCCGCCGATATTCGATTACCCCTCACAGTCCCTCCCGCTGTCGAAGCCACGTCGGCCGGGAACACACCACTCGACGTTGATACGAGTGAAGTGACCAGCCGGATTTCAGCCCCAGGACGATCAGCCGGTATCGTGACGGAGATGTGCTTCGAGCTCGACTCGCTGCCGCCGATCGCCCCGCTTTCGGGCGGAGCGCCGGTCAGCTCGGAGGATGTCACGCTGAGCGCCGCCGACGGAGCGCAGTTTGCGGCGTTCGTGGCATTGCCGGACGAGTCGACGGCGGTCGGAGTCGTCGTGCTCCCGGACGTGCGCGGGCTCTACCGTTTCTACGAGGAGCTCGCCTTGCGCTTCGCCGAGCGCGGCTACGCCGCCGTCGCGATCGACTACTTCGGTCGCACCGCGGGGGTTGGCAAACGCGACGATGTGTTCCCGTACATGGAGCACGTGGCGCAGACGACAGCCGATGCGATCCAGCAGGACACGCGCGCCGCCGTCGAGTACCTACGCTCCCCACGAGGCCCGGCTTGCACGACGGTGTTCACCGTCGGCTTCTGTTTCGGAGGTCGCAACGCGTGGCTCGCCGCCGCAGGCGGGCACGGCCTTGCCGGCGCGATCGGCTTCTATGGCTCCACAGGTGAGCGGAACGGCCAGCCGGGGCCGACGCAACGGGCGGCGGAGTTCGCAGCTCCGATCCTGGCCTTGCAGGCTGGCGCCGACGAACACATCTTGCCCGAAGACAACGCGGCCTTCGAAGCGGCACTCGACGCTGCCGACGTAGACCACGATCTCGTTGTCTACGAGGGCGCGCCCCACAGCTTCTTCGACCGCCGACACGACGAGTTCGCAGACGCGTCGGCGGATGCCTGGGAACGAGTGCTGGCGTTCATCGCACGCCACACGCCGCCCGGCCGTTGACGGAACCATACGTGCGTCGGGCCATGCAAGCTGCGCGAGCATCGCCGCCGTCGCCAACGTTGCGGGCGACAGCCCGGCGCTTGCCGGTGCTGGTCTCGGAAGGCTGAGTCGTGACCCCGATCAAGGTGGCAGGCCGAGCCCGCACCCTTCCGGGAGCAGGCGTGACGGCACGGGTGGAACCAGGCCGGACTCAAGTCACACCCGTCGATAGGGCCCCAGACCACGAACGCGGACCTCGGGGTCGCGAGATGGCGCGTCCTCGACGCGCTCACCGTCGGGCTCGAAGCGATGCCCTGTGATGTCGCTGCGTTGTCGTTGACGGAGCGGGATCGCCGGGAGTCGCGGGTCGGAGGCTGTTTCGGGGTGGAGAAGGTGGGCGAGTTGGCGGACGCCCTCGGCGAGGCGAGGTGCAGGCTTGTCAGAAACGAGGGTTCGATCCTGGCGGCGGTCACGACAGGCTTGCCGACAACCTCGGGCGGCCAGCGGCATTCCTCAGAGATGCCGACCAGCGAGTCGATCAACCCGAGCTGCGCAATGATCTCGGTAGCGCTCGGCAACAGGGAGCAGATCCTCATGCCCGTCGACTCTAGCCCTCCGCGTCGCCGGCTCGATCGTTCACCCACCCCGCCGAGCGAGAGTCGTTGCCGTTCGTGTTCCTTCGCGGTGAAATGCCTGGGCCCCACGACAGCAATGGCTTTCTCTGCCGCCGGCGTTGATGCCAACCTGGGTTGGTATCCCCTGAGCTCCGATCCGGACAGTCTGCTCGTCCTTACAATCGCAGACCGCGATTGTCGACGTCCGTAAGATGCTCTTCGTGGCGCAGGTACTCGCCGAGAACCTGGAATCTCAGGAGGCCTGGAACGGCGTTCTGTTCGATCGGTTCGTCAAGTTCCGGCACATCGTTGTGGACGCGCTCACGCCTCACGGGAACCAGGCAATGGCACTCTGTCCGCCTCCTGCGGGCGCGCGGGTACTCGACATCGGCTGCGGGTTCGGAGACGCTTCGCAGCAGCTCGCCGCGCTCGTCGGGGGGTCCGGGTCGGTGCTCGGCGTCGACATAGCTCCGCGGTTCATCGAAGCAGCGCAAACCGAGTCGGCGCTGGCGGGCGTCGACAACGTTCGCTTCGAGGTGCATGACGTCCAAGCGAGCGGATTCGAAGAGACCTTCGACTACGCGTTTGCGCGCTTCGGAACAATGTTCTTCGACAACCCCGTCCCGGCCCTTCGCAACGTCCGAGAGGCAATGGCTCCGGGAGGGCAGCTCTGCATCGTCGTCTGGCGACGCAGACTTGACAACCCGTGGCTCTACGAGGCCGAAAAGGTCGTCAAGCCGCTGCTCGACGAACCAGAGGAGACCGATGAGCCGCGCTGCGGTCCCGGTCCGTTTTCGATGGCCGATGCAGACACGACCTCGGGACAGCTCAAGAGCGCCGGCTTCGTCGAGATTTCGCTCCGCCGGTTCGACAACCCTCTCCGCTTCGGTGGCTCACTCGACGAAGCGATCGAGATGAACATGGCGATTGGGCCGGCCGCCGAAGCTATCCGACTCGCCGGCGATCAGGCAGAGCACATGCGGCCACATCTCGAACGGCTACTACGCGATGCGCTCGCACCCTTCGTGACCAACGACGGCGTCGTCGCGCAATCCTCGACCTGGATCGTGACCGCCCGCACACCAGCCGTCTAGCCCGGGGCAGCACCGGCCCAGGAATGCCGTGCTCGTTCGAGGGTGTTCGACCAGCCCGAATTGGACCTCGAGTGGTCGGCCGCATGGGGCGGCGGGTTCCCGCTTGGCGCCGACGGCTTCAGCCGTCCGACGGCTGTCGTACCCTGAACGTCGGCAATGTCACTGGACGATGACACGTTCTGATCGGAGGCGCCATGAAGATGGCCATGACCGCGACGTTCGTGAGTTTGCTCGCCGTTGCAGGGGTCGCCTACGCGTCACAGCGTCGCTCCGCGCGGCGCCAGCGTTTCGCGTCCCTGCGCAAGCGCTTGCTCTGAGTCGGCCGCGTTCCAGCTGGTCTTGCGGGGCCAGCTGGAACGGCCCGCTGGCGTAGGACCTGCGCTCGTGTAGGACCTGCGCAGGTGTAGTCCTACATAGTGTGGCCGACGATGGCCTCTTCTTCAGCGTTGTGTGCTTCCCTGCGGCGCTGATCGCCGCCTTCAGGATTCAGGATCGCAGCGGCGGGATTCCGAGGCGGTGGACCCTCGATCAGCATGATTCGAAGTCGCTGCCCGCGCCTCGCCCTGGCGAAAGCCACGACGGCGACCGGCGTGTCAGAAGGCGCAGGCGAGCTTCCCGTGTTCCAGCCGAAGTGCTGGCACGAGGGTTCTGATCGTGTGCGTCGCGAGGATTCCGGTTGGAGAGGGGCGCCGGCCGGGAGTAGGGTGAGCACTACCCCACCATGGAGGACCGCATGAGCATCCTTGTCCGCTTTGCAGGAGCGCCGAGCATGACAGCCGAGAAGTACGACGAGGTGTTGCCCCGCATCGAGGCGTCGGGCACCTTCCCGCCTGAGGGGCTCGACTATCACGTCGCGTTCAGTTCCGGTGGCAGCTTCCGGGTCAGCGAAATCTGGGACTCGAAGGAGAAGTTCGAGGCGTTCGGTCAACGTCTGATGCCGATTCTGACCGAGGGCGGTGTCGAGCTCGCCGGTCCACCAGAGGTGATCGAGATCCACAACATCATCAAGCGGTAGGCCCGGCCTCTCGCGGTCCCAACATGATTCGAAAGCAGCTCCCGGCGCGCGACCCTTGACCGGCGGGCGGACGATCGCGCCACAGTGGCGGAGTTGGTGGCCGAGGTCGCCCCTCAACCGAACAGATCGACTTCATTGATGAGGCCTTGCACAGGAGGCGCTTCGCCCACGTGATTCCCTCGGAAACGGACGGGTACCTAGCCACTGCCCGAGCCCTCGACCTTCCCGATCGGCTCCCGCGTGGTCTTCGCCCAATCCCGCCGGCGAACGAGCTGGCGCAGCGCAGCGCGTGTCAGTACGGGCCAGATCAGCCACGAGTACGCCGCGTAGACAGGGACCACGGCGAGCGCGCGAAGGATGCCGAAGCGGCCTCGTCGAGTGCCCCTCGCGATGCAGCCGAGCACGACCCCGCCGAAGCCCAGCACGAAGAAGAATGCAAGCTGCAGCCAGCCCGTGTCGCCCCAGAATCCGGCTACGTCGAAAACTGCCAGAACGATGCTGAGGGCGAATGCCAGTCCGATCACGGCCTGGATCGCGGGTTGCAGGAGGTAGGCAACGAGGTCGAGACGTGCGCGCAGGGAGAGATCTGCGCTCCACGCGCAGCGGAGATGAGCCATCGCCTGGAGGTTGCCCTGCGCCCAGCGGGTCCGCTGGCGAAGGAGGCGTCGCAGGTTCGGCAGACCTTGCTGGTCGACGCTGATTCGGGCGTCGGACACGCACCGCCAACCTGCCTCGACCAACCGCAGGCCGAGATCCTGATCCTCCGTGAGCCGGTGGCGCCAGGGCCCGCCTGCAACGGCATCGGCGACCGAGTCGAGCGCCGACAGACGATTGAGCTGGCCGTTTCCCCCCATGCCGGCGGTGCCGAGGGCAGTGCGTCCAGCCTGGAAAAGTAGGCCGTACACCGAGAACTCGACATCCTGCAGCCATGTCAGAGGCCGGGAGCGGTTGTAGATCCGGACGAGCGTCTGCAGCCCTCCGACCTCAAAACGGGAAAAATGCGCTGCTGCAAACCTTGGAACCGCCCGTTCGAGGCGCCCGTCGGCGTCGACGACGACGATCACCACCCGGTCGCGAGGCCACTCGGCCCAGCGCCCGGTCGCGAGGACATGGTCGAGATGACGCCACGCCGCGTTCAGGGCTGCAGCTTTGCCCTTGCGGGCGTCCGGCAGAGTGCGGCGGAGCACCGTGAGCTCGTCGCATTCGAGCGCGGCCAGCACTGCCGCGGTGCCGTCGGACGAGCCGTCGTCGATCACGATGATTGCCTTGTTCGCGGCCTCGACCGCAAGGAGGCGGTCGACGCTGTCGACGATGGTCACTTCCTCGTTCAAGGCAGGAACGAGGAAGACCCAGAGGAACCGGTCGGCGGCGACGTCGTCAGGTGCAGGTGCCTCGCCGAGCGTCTGCCGCGACGCGGCGAAGAGGGCACTCGTCCATGCCAGGCCGAAGACGATCAGGACGAACGCGACCCAGAAGAGCGCCTGGACCAGGGCCGGGAGGCCGTCGAACGGCAACGCGAGACCGATCAACGACCAACCCAGCGGTCGTCCTCCTCGCCGCGGTCGGGCTGGACGTTCCGCTCACCTGCAGGTTCGCTCAGCAACCCGACCGGATAGCCCGCCGCCTCGAGCACGAGTTCTCGGGAGAACCCGGAGCCGAACCGCACTGGGGCCGGCCCGATCCCCGCAAGGTTGTCGAACGCTGCAACGATCCGGTCTGCGGCACGCCCGTCGCCGTAGGGGTTCCTCTCGGGATCGATGACGTGCGCTCCGGGGTCGTCGAGCACGGCGTTGACGGCGACCACGATACGGTCAGTGTCGGTTCCGACGAGCGTCAACGTCCCTGCACCGACTCCCTCTCCGCGTTCCGTGCTCTCACGGGCGACGAGCACCGGCACTCCGAGCGCGGGAGCCTCCTCCTGAATGCCTCCGGAGTCGGTCAGGATGACTGCCGCTCGAGACATCAGGCGCGCGAATTGTGCGTATGCAAGCGGATCGGTGAGGATCACGTTGGGATGCGCTGCGAGCGGATCACCGAGCTCTCTCCGGACGAGTGGGTTCGGGTGGAGCGGTACGACGAAGCGGGCTTCCGGACGAGAGGTTGCGAGTCGGCCGACGGCAGCTGCGACACGGGCGAGACCCCCGTTCCAGTTCTCGCGCCGATGAGCGGTGACCACCACCAGAGGGTTGTCCGAATCGACCGCCGCCGCCACGAACGGATCGTCGAACGGAAGGTCGAGAGTCGACGCATATCTGAGCGCGTCGATGCCCGTGTTGCCGGTGACGAAGATCTGTTCGTAGCGAACTCCCTCACGGACGAGGTTCTCCTCGTTCACCGATGTCGGTGCCAGGTGGAACGCTGCGATCCGTGAGATGAGCTGCCGGTTCAGCTCCTCGGGAAACGGCGTCAGCGTCGAACCCGTGCGCAGGCCGGCCTCCACATGGCAGACGGGGATCCGGAGGTGGAAGGAGGCCAGTGCTGATGCCAGTGCTGACGATGTATCGCCGTGGACGAGCGCTGCGGCCGGGAAGCCGTCCTCGCGGATCGATTGCCGTGTCGTCACCGAAGCCCCGGTTGCACCGAAGCGGTCACGACAGAACTCGTTGAGTTGGACGATGACCGACGCAACGAGATCGTTGAGGGTGAGGCCGGGGCGACCGACGTCGAGATCATGATCCGGCTCGATCTCAGCGAGCTCGAGAATCGGCGCGACGAGGTCGCGATGCTGCCCGGTGATCACGACAACCGGCCTGAACCATGTGCTCCGCCTCAGGGCGTGGACGACGGGAAACATCTTGATCGCCTCCGGCCGTGTGCCGATCAAGACGAGGACGTTGCTGACCGGCGGTGCGCCATTCAATGGGCGTGCTGGAGAGGTGATCGACACCGTCGTCATACCAACCGGCCCGGCTCGTGTCCTTGCGAGGAAGCAGCGATTTCCTTGGGATCGGCAGGGAACGGGGATCGCTTGAGCGGCCTCGAGAGCGGTAGACGTTAGCCTTCGCGCATGAGTCGCCTTCAGGATGCCCCGGGCGCCGCGGCACTCCGGGTTGCCGTCTTCCTCTCCGGAGGCGTTCTGCTCGGGATCGAGATCGTTGCCAGCCGCGTTCTCGCCCCTTCGTTCGGAAGTTCCCTCTATGTCTGGGGCTCTCTGATCGGGGTTGTCCTGACCGGTCTTGCGATCGGCTATTGGGCCGGTGGCGCTCTCTCCGACCGATACCCCACGCCCTACCTGCTGACCGGGACGCTCGCACTCGGCGCGTCGCTCGTCCTCCTCATTCCGGTCCTCGACGGCTGGGTGATCGACCGAGTCGTCTCGTGGGATCCCGGGCCGCGACTCGACCCGCTACTCGCCTCGATCGCGCTGTTCGCGCCGGTCAGCATCGTCCTCGCCGCTGCAACACCGATCGCGGTGCGACTGGCCGCACGTTCCCTGGATCGGCTCGGTCGCACCGCGGGCCGCCTCTTCTCGGTCTCCACGGCAGGCAGCATCGTCGGCACGTTCGTCACCGCGTTCTGGCTGGTTCCCGAGCTTGGCACAGACCAGGTGCTCGCCGTCGGCGCCGTGACGCTGCTCGTCGCCGCGACCGCCTACGCGCTCGCGGAGCGTCTGCTTGCCGCGGTTGTCGTCCTCGTGCTGGCAACTGCCGCCGCGGCGGTCGTCGTAACGAACCTCGCGCCGGAGGAGTCGGTCCGGCTGCAAGCATCGGAGCTTCAGAACTGGTCTCCGGTCTACCGGGAGCGAGAGCGGCGCGATCCGGGGAAGCTGAGTCCCGACGCTGTCGCCGAGCTTGGCACGGAATTCGTGGTGAGGGAGGCACGCGATACGCGTTACCACCGCATGTTCGTCCTCGACGACGAGGACCAGCGCTACCTCCGGTTCGACAACACGTTCCAGAGTGCGATGCAACTCGACGACCCGTACGCCACGGTCTTCACGTACACCGACTATTTGCAACTCGGTCTCGCCTATGCCCCGACGACGCGGAACGTGCTGTTCATCGGGCTCGGTGGCGGGTCGGCGGTGAAGCGCATGTGGAGGGACTTCCCGTCGCTGCGGTTGCACGCCGTCGAAGTGGACCCCGATGTGATCCGTGTTGCGCGACGTTACTTCCACCTGCCACAGGACTCCCGCCTCGCGGTCTCGGCCCAGGACGGGCGTCGGTTTCTCCAGACGAGCGACGAGCGGTGGGACATGATCGTGATCGACGCCTACTTTTCCGACTCGATTCCGTTCCACCTCGCAACGGCCCAGTTCTTCGAGCTCGCGCGCTCGCGACTCTCGCCCGGCGGCGTCGTGGTCTCGAACGTGATCGGGGCCGCCACGGGACCGAATTCGCAGCTTCTGCGCTCGATGACGAAGACGTACCGCGCCGTCTTCCCGACCGTGGCGCTTCATCCGGTCGGCGGTGACGGCGGATATACCAACGTGATCGTCGTGGCCACCGAGGGCGCGCGGCCGACGAAGGCAGTGCTCGAGGAAAACTGGGAACGGCTCCGTGCCGCAGCCCCACGAGCGGTGGATCTGAGCCTGGCGATCCGGGCACGCTGGGACAAGCCGATCCCGTTCGACGACGTTCCACTATTGACGGACGGCTACGCGCCGACGGATGCACTTCTCGTCGGTTGAATTCCGAGGAAGCCTTCAGAACCTGCAGGTCAGGTGTCCACTTTCTGGGGGGTGAAAAGCCGGGGGGCGGGCTCTGTGGGGGAAGGGGGGACGACCCGCACGATTCGGTGAATCCTGAAGTCATGGAGGCATGTGACATTCCCGAATACACGCGTGCAGGCGGCGGTTGTAGCGCCCGGGTGCTGGGCTTGACGCCGTGTCACTGGGGTTGGAGACTCGCGCCGAACGATTCGCGAGCCACGAGGAGGAGATGCCATGTCCGGTGAGCTGGAGAGCGTTGCGAGCAAATTCGTATCCGCGCTCGACTCGATGGATGTCGACGGGATGATGGAGGCAACCACGCAAGATGCGCAGGGGGTCGACGAGATCTCCCGACGGTGGCTACGCGGCAGAGATGAGGTCGACGCGTACCTTCGCCAGTTGACCGGTGCCGTCTCCGACATCCGGACGGAGCTCAGGGATGTGCACGAGCAGGTCTGGGGCGATACCGGCGTCCTGACCTGCTGGCTCGACCAGGACTACACGATGGACGGCACTGCACAGCACATTTCTGCCCCGACGACAATCGTCTTCCACCGCGAAGGTGGTGAGTGGAGGTTGGCGCTGTTTCACTCGATCCCGCTTCCCGAGCAGCCGTAGTCTCGCAACGAGGTGCCCCTGCACACCCTGTAGAGATCATTCACCGCCGGGCCGGAGCCATTGCCTGTCGGCCGCGATCTCGGGTGACTCCCCGAGCACTGGCCAGGCGACCGTCGCCCGTCCGTGGTTCATTCGTGGGAGTCGCGGTTCTGTGAGAGTCGCTTCAGGCGTCGGCGATCGGGCGGCCGACGACGAGCGCTTCGCGGAGATCGGCATCGAGGTCGCGGTAGCTCGCGTCGGGTAGGACGCCGAGGGCGTCGAGCGTTTTCGAGAAGAAGCAGCGCGCGGCGGCGGCGAGTACGACGTCCATGATCTCCGACTCCGACAGCCCCAGTTCCCGGAGCGACTGCAGATCGGTGTCACTCACCGATGTCGCGTCGTCGACGACTCGTTCGGACAGATCCATCACCGCCACGTCGACCTCGTCGAGACCCGCGGCGCGGTGGTCGCGTGCGATCTCGACCACCGGAGCCTCGAAGCGCTCCTGAAGGACCACGCCGTGTGCAAGGCAGCAGTAGCTCGAGCGGAGCCGCCTCGCCGCGGCGAGCGTGGCCAACTCGTAGCGGCGCAGATCCATCCCGGCCTTGATCGCGCCGTTCAGCTGAGCCCAGGCCGCGTAGACGTCCGGCCGCTCTGCAAACGCGCGTTCATAGTTCGTCGACATGGGAGGATTATCCGAGGAAGACGGGTCGGAATCCAATCCAACCCGAGGAACGCCGCCACCGGCTATGGCCGCATCAGGTAAAAGCGCCAGAAGTCGTTCTCGATCGGAGCCACCTCGACCTCCTCGAAGCCGGCGTCGCGCGCGTAGGCCTCGACGGTTTTCGGGCGCATCACGGTTCCGGTTCCGACTGCGCCCTCACCCACCATTCCTACGGGCAAGCAGTGGAGGATGCTGAACCCGTAGTAGAGGCGTTCGAGGTCGTCGGCGGGAGCTCCAAACGACTCGGCCGTCCGCTCGTCGCCTACGAGAACGACGCCGCCGTCGGCGAGCAACGCTCGGGCTGCGCGTAGCACGTCGACGGGGTACGACATGTCATGGAGGGCCTCGAACACGGTCACGAGGTCGTACCGATGCGCGAGAGCGGGGTCGGCAGCGTCCCGGACATCGAAGCTGACCCTGTCCTCGACGCCGCTGCCCGCGAGATGTCGGCGGGCCGACTCGATCGACGCCGTGTCGAGGTCGATCCCGTCGACATGCACCTTCGGGTACCCCTGTGCGATCGCGATGCTCGAGATCCCACCTCCACAGGCCAGGTCGGCCACCCGGGCGGGCGGGTCGGCCTGGAGCCGCGCGTGGATCTCCGGCACGGACGGCAACCACTCCTGGGCGAGGAGTCGTGAGAAGAGCGGTCGCGTGAAAGCCGCCTGGCCCTCGTGGAGGTCGACGCCATAGTCGGCGTAGGGGACGCCGCCACCGTTCCTGTAGGCGTCGAGGAGCGCGTCGATCGGTCGCAGGCACGCGACCAGCAGGCGCCCGAAGGGGCTGACGTAGTTGAGGCTCTCTTCGTCGAGCAGCGCCTCGGCGTGCCCGGCGGGCAGGACGAACCGCTGCACGCCGTCCTCGGCGTCGATCACGTCGAGGATCGCGCTTGCCGCCTGCTGCTCGAGCCATTCGAGCGCATAACGTTCTTGGATCCCGGCGGCGCTCGCCAGCTCGGCGGCCGACGCCGGACCCTGCTCCGCGAGGGCGCGATACAGGCCGAGCCGATCGCCGATGTACACGCCGCAAAGGTCGAAGGCTCCGATCGTTGCCCCGAACAGTCGCTCGACAAGGGCGTCCCGGCGCGCCTCCTCAGCATGGGTGGTCGTCATTGCCGCCTCCTCCTTCGCTCGGAAGTGGCGAACAATATGAAATCGCGGCGCGCCGCGCCGCGCGCGCGGCCCGTTCAGCCGCAAGGACGCGCTGCCCATCGGCCTGCCGACGGTCAGCGTTCCGCCGTCGCCCTCACACCGCGTGGCTCACGGCGTGAAGAGACTTACTTCGTCGCGCCAAAACTGGTCGAATAGGCCTCATGGCTGTAACGATCGCCGTCGAAAGCCCGTTGCAGGATGAGGTGCGCGCGCTGATCGCTGCGCTCAACGAGCACCTGCTCACACTCACACCGCCGGAGTTCTGCTCACACCTGACCGTCGAGCAGATGGCCGCTGCCGATACAACCGTGTTCGTTGCGCGCGAGGACGGCCGCGCGGTCGCGTGCGGTGCGCTCCGCCGGCATGGCGAGGGCGTGGGCGAGGTGAAGCGCATGTACACGCTCCCTTCGCATCAAGGGCGCGGCATCGGCGGGCGCATTCTCGCGAGGATCGAAGCGCGCGCGCGAGCCGAGGGGCTCGAGCGCCTCGTCCTGGAAACCGGCCATCGTCACGATGCGGCCTGGCGGGTCTACGAGCGGAGCGGTTTCACACGCTGCGGGCCGGTACTCGACTATCCGCCGTCGCCCTATTCCGTGTTCTACGAAAAGGCGATGGCAGCCGAGGGAGTACGGAGCGCAGAGTGTCCGCCATCCAATACGCTCTCTCCGTGACGATCCTCCTCCTCGCGAAACGTGACTCCTGGTGCGGTTCGGCAGTGCCGTGAGCCAGCTCTCGGACCACGGGCGCCTCGCCCTGGCGGTCAGGATAACGTCCAGCCGACCGGCGGGCCGGCAGCGATGGCACTGAGCGATCGGGACACCCCGTCCACCGTCGACGTCGTCGTCGTGGGATCCGGCTCGGCGGGAGGGGTTGTCGCGCGTCGGCTCGTCGACTCCGGCGCGAGCGTGCTCCTCCTGGAGGCGGGCCTCCCGGACGACAACCCGGCCATTCACGATCCCGCCTCACTGTTCGAGCTGTGGGATAGCGAACAGGACTGGGGCTACCGAACCGTTCCGCAGGCCGGCTGCGAGGGCCGCGAGCTTCATTGGCCGCGCGGCAAGGTCCTGGGTGGTTCGAGTGCGCTCAACGCGATGATCTACGTCCGCGGCCACCCGGCCGACTACGACGGGTGGGCCGCGTTCGGCAACGAGGGCTGGGCCTACGACGACGTGCTCCCGCTCTTCAAGCGCTCGGAGGACTTCGACCGCGGGCCCGACGAGTACCACGGCTCCGGCGGGCCCCTGTCCGTCATCTCCCGGTACGAGCCGCATCCGCTGATCGGATCGGCCGTGGAGGCGGCGCAGGAGGCGGGGATCCCTTTCAATGACGACTACAACGGCGCAGAGCTGGACGGGGTCGGCTTCTGTCAGTTGGCGATCAAGGACGGCCGTCGTCACAGTGTCGCGGAAGCCTTTCTGCACCCGATCGCGAACGCCCCGAACCTGACCGTCCTGACCTCGGCAAGAGCGCTCCGCCTCGTCTTCGACGGCATCCGTTGCGTCGGGGTCGAATACACACGGAACGGCATCGTCGCGACTGCTCGGGCCGAGCACGAGGTGATCGTCTGCGCCGGGACGATCGAGTCGCCGCGGCTGCTGATGCTCTCGGGGATCGGTCCTGCCACCGAGCTCGGGCGGCTCGGGATCGAACCCCTCGTCGACCTCCCCGGTGTGGGCGAAAACCTGCACGACCACGTGCTCGCACCCGTGATCTTTGCGGCTCGCACCTCCGTGCCGCCCGCAGTGCCGGGACTCCAGCAGCTGCACGGCCAGTTGTTCTGGCGGACGGCGCAGCGGCTCGACCGGCCCGACATCCAACCGTTGTTCTTCCATCTCCCCCTCTACGGGGAGGATCAGGACGGGCCGCCGGACGGCTTCACGCTTATGGGCGGCGCGATCCGGCCGGTCAGTCGGGGATCGCTTCGCCTTTCGTCGGCCGATCCCGACGGTGCGCTGCTGCTCGACCCCGCCTACCTCCAATGCCACGAGGACATGGAGGTGCTGGCCGCCGCCGTCGAGCTCTGCCGCGAGATAGGACGGCAGCCGGCCCTCGCGCCCTGGATGCGCGAGGAGCTCTATCCGGGGCCAGGCGTCGGCGACGGCACAGAGCTACAGCGGTATCTCCGAGGTAGCGCCGTCACCTACCATCACCAGGTCGGAACGTGCAAGATGGGCATCGACGATCTGTCGGTCGTCGGGCCGGATCTCCGTGTTCGGGGCGTCGAAGGACTGAGGGTGGCGGATGCCTCGGTGATGCCGGAGGTGACGTCGGGCAACACGCATGCGCCTTCGGTGATGATCGGTGAGCGTGCAGCAGATCTCGTGACGGCGGCACTTCACGCGTGATTCACACGATCGCCCGCGCGCATTCTGCCGTCCTCCTCGATCCACTCGCCGAAGGCGGGCTCGCAGACGCATGACGCGGTGGCGGTGTGACCGCAGGGGTGCCCGCAGGGCACCTTACGTCTCAGGTTCGTCGGACGACTCGTCCGTCTGACCCCCTCGTCGTTCGTGGTCGGCGTACCACTGCTCGAAGCGACCCTGTGCCGAGGAGAGGTACTCCTCGATTTCGGCGCTGAGGCCTGAGATCTCTGCGCGGAGCTGGAACAGCTCGAAGTCGAGCCGTCGGTTCGGATTGCAGACATGCTCGGCCTCTCGCGCAACCGCGACCGAAGCACCGCATTCGGGGCAGGGCATGAAGGGGGGATGGGAGAACGATGCGGACACCGGCTCTGACCGACAGGTACGACACCTATCGGCCTGAGCCTTCCCGGCTTGAGGCATTTCGCCCGCACAAAGGGCCGCCCGTCGGCGGCCCTTTGTGCTGCGTAGGCCGGGGAACTACGCCGTTGCCGGCTGCGGAACCGCACCGAGCTGGACGAGCATGCCCAGGGCGTCCATGAGCTCCCATTCCTCGGCAATCTTCCCGTTCTCGAGGCGCGAGATCGTGATACCGCTCACCGTCACTTCCTTGCCGGTGGGGGCGATCCCCATCAGCTCGCCCGTGTGCGTGCCTCGGCCCGTCCACCGGGTCACTACCTGACCACCCTCGGCGATCTGGTCGTCGATCGTGACCCTCGCGTCGGCGAACGCCGACTGGTATGTGTCGACGAACTGCCTGTACCCGTCCCGGCCCCGGATCGGCTCGGGCTGGGTCGGATCGTGCCCTACGTAGCCCGGGGCGATCAACTCGTCGATCAGGGCGAGGTTGCGATCTGCCCAGACGCCGTCAACGAGGCGTCGGATGATCTCCTTGTTCGCAGTCACTGCAGCTGCGCCTCCTCTCGACCGTAGCGTGCGACGAAGCACGAGCATGCCGGCGCCTATCCCAGCGAGGACAGTAAGAACGACGACACCCACACGGCGGCTCGGCCACGTCATCAGCAAGCTCGTAACGCTAACACCTTGTGGCCAATATCACAAACTACCTGCAATTTGCGGCATTCATGCTGTGGAATCGGGCAACCTTTGATCAGGGTTTCCCGGTATCGGCAATCCGGCTCTCGTCCGATGGGAGCCGTATCTCGAGGCGCCAGACCGGGGTCGCCGTCTTTGCCCGAGGAGCGCGTGTGCGTATCCTTCTGTGTGCAGCGCGCCGTCAGGACACCATGACTCTCGCCACCAAGATGACCACGGCAGGATTTGCCGCGCTTCTTTCGAGCGCGATGCTGGTCGGCGCCGCGTGGGCGGACACGGGTTTGATCTCGACCTGCACCCCGGCTCCGCCGGCCGCCGATCCGGCGCTCCCCCCGGCGTCCCCGGCGGTCGTCGTCAATCCGACGCCGAGCAGCACGGCGATCACGAAGTCCAGTGCGGTCCTTCAGGCAAGCGTCGACACGATGGGTGTCGAAGGCCAGGTCGCGTTCGAGCTCGGTGACGAGACAGTCGGGGTGCGGTGCACGGTCGTTCAGCGTCTGCCCGCCGTCGCCGGCCCACAGGTGGTCACAGCACAGCTTCGGAGCGAAAAGCCGGGTACGTCGGTTCGCTTTCGCGCCGTCGTCACCACTGCCGCCGGCCAGGTCGTCGGCGGAGATCAGACGTTCACCACCCTTGCGCCGATAGCCCGGCTGGCACCCGGTACGACGATGCTCGGCGTGCGCGTCGGGTACCTTACCGCGGCCATGGCGCAGGCCCGGGTGCGGGCCCGCTTCGCACGTCCGCTCGTATTCACGTACCACGGCAAGCGCTGGGAGGCAACGCCGAAGCAGCTGGGTGCGCGCGCCGACGTCGCAGGGGCCGTCGCTCGGGCGCTGATGGGTGTGGGCGGGGCCCAGACCTCGATCCCGGTCTCCGTTACCGTCGACTCCGCCAAGGTTGCGCACTACGTCGCGTATCTCGACCGCTTGTTCTCCAGGCCCGCGCGTACCGGGAGCGTGAAGCGGATCGGGCGCAAGGCGGACGTCGTCGTCCCGCAAACGGCGCTTGCAGTGCAGACGAAGCGGATGGAGTCGGTCATCGCGCGCACCCTGCAGAGCGTCACTCGGTCCCCGATAGAGCTTCAGGTGACCGAAAGACAGCCGGCCGGTACTGGCGCACTCTTCATAGTCGTGCGCCTCGGTGAGCAGTCGCTGACGCTCTACAAGGACGGGGGCGTCGTCCTGCGGACGCTCGTCACGACCGGGCGTCCGGCGCTGCCGACCCCGGTCGGGAGCTACGACATCGCCTGGCGGCGCAGCCCTTACACCTTCATCTCGCCGTGGCCGCAGGGCAATCCCTTCTACTACCCGCCCGCCCATGTGCGCTGGGCCATGTACTTCTTCGACAACGACTTCCTCCACGACTCGTACGAGCCTGCCGGCGCCTACGGCAAGGGCTCCAATTTCGGGCCGTACGCGAGCCACGGCTGTGTTCACGTGCCCGGTGACGTGATGCAGGTGCTGTACACGACGGTTCCCGACCACACGCCGCTGATCGTCGTCGACGCCTGAACCATCCAGGCTCAGGCCGGTGGAACGCGAACGGGTCGAGGATGTGGTCGATGCGACGCGGCGAACCCGTCGTCATCCTCGCCTGCAGGGTGGATGGGTAGCGTTGTGGTTGATCGACACGAGGCGTAGCGGGCTCACGTGCGATACGGTCTCGACCATGTGTAGACGCCGCGTTCCGTGGCAGTCAGGAGTGAGACGATGAAAGGCTCGCAGAAGCCGAAGAAGACGGGCAAGAAGCCGGCGCAGAAGACCCTGAAGGAGCGCCGCAGCGAGAAGCGCGCGGCTGCGAAGCAGACGCGGTCACTCGACGTCTGACGCGGGCGCAGCGGTCAGGAAGGCGTGACGCACGGCCTAGGGGCTCCGTGACCGCTCCGAGTCAGGTGGAGTGCGATGCGAGCCAGCGCAGCAGCGCGGTCAGGCTGGCCGTCGCAACGCAGACGGAGGTGTCCGCGGCGCCGTAGTAGATCCGGAGCGTGTCGCCGTCGTCGAGCAGAAGCCAGCCGCAGGAGAACACGACCTGGCTGACATCGCCCGTTCGCTCGTACGGGGCGTCCGGTCCGAAGATCCATTCGCTCGAGCGGGCTACCACCCGGTCCGGGTGCTCGACGTCGAGCAGTGCGAGCCCGAGCCGGTAGATGGAGCCGGCGGCGGTCAAGCGCACCCCGTGGTAGAGAAGCAGCCACCCTTCGGGAGTGAGGAGGGGCGGTGCGCACAGACCCACCTTGTGTGCGTCCCACCACGCCCCCTCGCGGGCCCCGAGGAGGATCTCGTGATCTCCCCAGTGCCGGAGGTCGGGGCTCCAGGAGAGCCAGATGTCCGCCGTATGCCTCGGCGTCGTCGCGACAGGGCGGTGGAGGAGCGCCCAACGCCCCCCGAACTCGCGCGGGAACAATGCCGCATCCTTGTCCTCCGGGGGCATCAGCACGCCGCGGCGCTCGTAGGTGCGAAAGTCGCGGGTGGACGCCAGGCAGACGAGCGGACCGCCGCTGGAGTACCCGGTGTAGACGATCAGATGCTCGTCTCCGCAGCGGGTGATGCGCGGATCCTCGATACCGAAGCGCTCGGGCTCCGAGGTCAGCAACGGCAGCATGCTGCGCTCAGGCTCGATCGACCAGTCCGTTAGGCCGTCGGCGCTCCGCGCCGGGCACAGATGGGAGATGCCGGTGCGATCCTCGACGCGAACCAATAGGACCGTTTCGTCGTCCAACCTGCTGACGCCGGGGTTGAAGACCGCGTTGACGGTCGAGGGCCACTGGGACGCCCCGAGGACGGGATTGCCCTCGTAGCGCACCAGGAGTGGTTCCCGATCCGTCAAGAGGAATGCCCCGCCAGCCGATCAATGAGATACACACCATTTCGCCCGACGACATTCTCACCACTCCTGCCGAGACGAGGTTCATGCCCACGACACCGGATACCAACCGACGCCTCATGTCCTCGCTGGCGCCGGCGCGGATATCCGATGAGCCGATCGTGGCGGCGGGATCCGTGCCGGGGTACGGACCGATCTTCAACGCAGGGGTGATCCGGCGCGAGGAGGTCTTCCACCTCTTCGCCCGCGGCGTGCGAAACGGCTACCGCTTGAACGAGGGGCCGGGTCCGCGTTTCCTCGACTACATCTCGGACGTGCTCGTCTTCACCTCGCACGACGGCCAGACATACGTGTTCCAGCAGATTCTCGCTGAGAGCTCGCCCGACGTTCTCGTCTACGAGGACCCCCGGGTGCAGCGCGTCCGCAGTGGCGGCGCGGAGCGAATCGTGATGTCGTACACGAATCTGCCGCCCCCCGAGTCGGGGAGGCCATGGAGGATCGGCGTTCATCGGCTCGGGTTCGAAGACGGCAGGTTCTTCCTCAATCCTACGTCGGGTCGCGTGGTCGGGCCGGACGGGATTCCGAACAAGGACGCGGTCCTGTTCAACCTCCGCGACGGGAGGGTCGCGATGATCCATCGCGTCCATCCGAACATGCAGCTTGCGATCTTCGACTCGCTCGACGACCTCTGGGATCCGCCGCCGGGCTACTGGGACGAGCACCTTCGGGAAATCGAGCGGCACACCATTGTCACGCCTTCCGAGGGGTCGCTCGGCGTCGGCGCAGGTGCTCCGCCGGTCCTCATCGGCGACGCCTTGCTCCTCTTCTACCACGAGCGCGAGGCGGACGGCCAATACACGACCAAGGTTGCGTTGCTCGATCACGGCACCGGCTTCGTCCGCGCGATCCTGCCCGATCCGATCATGCGTCCGTACCTGCCGTGGGAGCGGAAGGGAGACGTCGACGACGTCGTCTTCGTCCAGGGCGCGGTCGTACAGGCAGACGGCACCATCTACCTGACCTATGGTGCGGCCGACCGCTGCGTTGGCGCCGCAACCGTCGTCGCCGCGGACATCATGGCCGCGCTCGAAGCAGCGGCTTGAGTCCGCGGACGATCGGTCACGGTCACACAGCCGCCACTTCGCGCGTGCGGTGACGGAGGACGGCCGGCAGCCCCGCGATGTCGAGCAGCAGCGCCGCGCGGTGGAAGGCGAGGGTCGATTCGGCCCCTTCGTTGTCGTTGGTCGTCTCGTCGCCGAGCCCGTCGCTACAGCCTCCGGTGGCGAAGTCGTACAAGGGTCGGTGGAGCCGGTTGCGACCGAGAAACCAGTCGAAGGCCCGCTGGGCACGAACCCCATGCTGCGACTCGCCCGTGACGGCGAACGCCGCCAGTTCGGCCTCGACGAAGGCGGAGGCATCCAGGGGCTGCTCATCGCCGGTACCGGGCGCGGGCTCGGTGCGACGGCGACCACCGTGCCCGGTCATCCGCAAGGTGCCGTCGGAGAGCCCCGACTCGTCACCGAGCCAGCGGAGCGCCTCGAGGCCCGTCTCCGTCAGCTCTGTCCGACCGAGCGTAGCGCCGCCGACGATCAGGGCGTGAGGGAGCCGCGCGTTGTCATAGCTCAGCGCATCCTCGAACCAATGCCAACCCTCACGAGCGTTGGCCGCATAGGCTGTCCACAGCTGGTTCATCACGCGCTCCAGCAGCTCCCGGGCGTCCGGGTTGCGCCGGTCAGTGTCGAGGCGGGCGAGGCCGAGGGCGGCATACGCCCCCGTGCGCAACGATGCCTCGGTCGGGACCAGCCTGACGATCGTGTCGAGCAGCCGTTCGGCAGGGCCGACGACAGCGGGTACCCAGGCCGTCGAGAGGATCTCGCCGAGCGCCCAAACCGATCGGCCGACGTGGTCGCCGAGATGCGGCTCGTCGAGCCAGCGGCGGTCGTAGCTCATGAAGTTCCTCATACCGGCCTTTGCGACCGTTGCGTCCTCGAGGAACGCGATCGAGCGGTACAGAATCGATGTCCAGACCTGCTCGTCGCCACGGCGGGCGAGCTCCAGTGCGACCACCGCGAGTCGAGCGACATCGTCGACGCAGTACCCGCTCTCGCGATTCGGGATCGCGCCGTTTGCGTGCTGCACGATCCCGGCGTCGTCGACGAGAGTCCGTAGATGATCCGTTCGCAGGCTGACGAGCCGCTGATCGATGCCAGACACCGACCGGCGGCGTCGCGGTGCAAGCTCGACCGCCTCACGCAGCACTGTCGCGGTCGTTTCTGCGACCGACGGCCAGGTCAGCTGCGCCCCGATCCGCCGCGCTTCGGCACGCGCAGCCTCGAGGTGCTGCGGCTCCTCGATGTAACGGCACACCGCTTCCGCAACTGCGGCGGGATCGGCGAACGGCACGATCGTGCCGGCGCCCGAGCCGAGCATGTCCTGTGCATACCAGTACGGGGTCGAGACAACGCCGCAGCCGGCGGCGATGCCGAAGGTGAGAGCCCCGGACGAGATCTGCTCGCGCTCCTTGTACGGGGTCACGAAGATGTCGGTTTCGGCGAGCAGATCGGCGATCCCCTCGATGCTGAGGAAGCGGTCGTCGAACTCCACGTGATCCTCGAGGCCAAGATCGAGCACTGCCTGCTCGAGCGTGAGCCGGTACCGCTCGCCCTCGCGATGCGCGACATCCGGGTGGGTTCGGCCGGCGATCACATAGAGCACCTCCGGATGGCGCTCCACGATGGCCGGCAGTGCCTCGATCGCCCACTCGAGCCCTTTCCCCGGCGAGATCAGCCCGAACGTCGAGAGCAGGAACCGCTCGCTCCCGGCGCCGTATCTCGTGTTTACCGACGTCGCGCCGGTGGCGCGTTCCAGCGCATACGCTTCGGCACGCTGGGCAAGCATCGTTGGTGCCCCGTGCGGAACCACCCGAACCTTGTCGTCCGGGCACGTGCCACCGTCGATGAGGAGACGGCGCGCCGTTTCCGTCATCACGATCACGAGCTCGGCCTGTCGGCAGATGGCCGCCAGGACCTCCGCCTGATGAGGTGTCGGTTGCGACAGCACCGTGTGCAACGTCACCACGAACGGCTGCGTCAACTCCTCGGCCAGCGATGCGATGTAGTCGCCGTCGCGGCCGCCGAAGATCCCGTACTCGTGCTGCAGCAGGATGACGTCGACGTCGAGTCGGCCCAGAATCCGGGCAGCGCGCATGTAGTCGCCCCGCACCGCCTGGGCGATCGTCGCCACGAGGCCAGGCCGTTGGGGACGGGAGGGTTCGTTCACGATCACGACCTTCTCGACGCGGTCGATCCCCTCGACGCCGAGAAGTGCCGAGCGCACGTCAGCGGCGAAGGTGCCGATCCCGCAGGCTCGGGGTGGGTAGGTCGAGACGATCGCGGTGCGCACGGCCAGCCGCGTCCCTTCCGTCGGTTTCTCGGTGCGGCGCCGAAGCGCCAGCACAGCCGGTTCACCGACATCCTAGCCGACGTCGAGTCGTCCCGAACACCTGGTCGGCGAAGCAGTGCTTCGTCTCCGGGACGGCAAGGCCGAACGAGCGGCGCGTGGAGTCAGGGGCTGTGTTCGACGTTCCGGGGACTCTCGCTCAGCGGCCCCCATCGCGGCCTCTGCGCCGGGTCCGGCGCAGATCCTCGATGCGCCGGCGAGCCTGCTTCGTCGGTCTTCCGCCGAGGTCGGCACCAAGTGGGCGGGCCAGCTCGAGCTCGGCTCTCCGCTTCTCCCGGGCGGCAACGGATGCAGGGGTCTCGTCGTAGAGCAGCGCTGCGACGCTCGCGGGGCCACGCTTGTCGGAGATGCCGCGGACGACGACCGTCCATTGGAGCTGTCCGACCCTCACCTCGACCGTGTCGCCGGCACGGACGTCTTTCGACGGCTTCACCCGGGCATCGTTCAGGTGCACGCGCCCGCCGAGGACGGCGTCGGTTGCCGCGCTTCGCGTCCTGCAGAACCGGGCCGCCCAAAGCCACTTGTCGATCCGGACGGCGTCCACGCAGGCGCTCTAGAGGATGGTGTCGCGCTGGTGCTTCTTTTCTTCCTCGCGCCACTGCTCCTGGTAGGCCTCCGCCTCGGCGAACTCCTGCTCGGTCCGCCGCCTGGTGCGGTCGTCCTCGGGGACGGGATGCTCGCCCGCGTCCTTCGAGCGGCGGGCGGCCCGAAATGCCACCACGAGGAGCGGGATCACGACGACGGCGATGATGATGATGGGAAGCATCCCGCCAACTCTAGCTCGTGTGATGGGGGCCGGGCCCGCCGCCTGTCGGTCACCCGTTCGGGGGAACTTGGCTTCCCGCTGTGGCGATCTCGCTCACCCGTCGTAGGGTGTGTCTATGGGGACAGGGGGAGAGGACGGCCCGCCGGAGGGCTGTGACTGCTGCGGTCGAGACGCCGAGGATTGCGGCATGGCGGAATTGGGTTGGGTGAGCGACCCGCGCTCGCTCGTGGGAGGGGGAACCTACTGCCCTCGTTGTGCGCATCTGCTGCGGATCGCACGGTTGGCCGAGCATTGCGCCTGGTGCGAGGCACCGATGGTCGAGGAGGACCGCGCCGAGATCGAGGGTTGGGGGTACTACACGGATGCCCTCGGGAACTTGCATCCCTGCTGCCCTGGCTGCCTTGCCGACCGTTTCGGCATCACCGCTCGGATTCGCCCCCGCCGCACCCCGTGAGGGGCGGAATGCCGGGTCCCCGCGACGCGAAATTCGACGGGTTGGCCGACCGCCGGGAGTGCGGTTAACCGCCCCATCGCCAGCGACGGAGTCTCATATCGTCAGGCCTCGACATTGACCCCTCTCGAGGAGCCTGAGATGAGCGCCACGAACCACCACCAATTCGTCTTCCCCGACGACAGCCGCTGGGACGACGCCCGCCAGTCGTGGAATCTCGCCGCCGATCTCCGCCCGGCAGTCGTCGTGCTTCCGACCTCCGTGGCGGACGTCGTCAATGCCGTCGAGTACGCCGTCGAGCGCGATCTGCGAATCGTCGTCCAGGGCACAGGTCATGGAGCACCGGTCCACAGCTCGCTCGACGGGACGCTGCTGCTCAACATGCGCGAGATGCGCGGCGTCGAGATCGACGTCGCGAATCGCCGGGCCCGCGTCGAAGCCGGTGTTCTCTGGGAAGAGGTTGTCGAGCCGGCGGGTGAGTACGGCCTCGCCGCGTTGCACGGCTCGTCTCCGAACGTCGGCGTCGTCGGCTACTCGCTCGGCGGCGGCATCGGTTGGATGGCCCGCATGCACGGCCTTTCGGCCGAGAGCGTGCTCGCCGTCGAGATCGTGACCGCCGACGGTGCGGTCGTCCGTGCCGACAGGACACAGAACACCGACCTGTTCTGGGCACTACGGGGTGGCGGAGGTGGCCTCGGCGTCGTGGTCGCGATGGAGATCGCGCTGTATCCCGTCGAGGAGCTCGTCGCCGGGATGATGATCTGGCCGTGGGAGCGGTCGGCAGAAGTGCTCACGCGGTACGTCGAATGGGCGGAGCAGGCGCCGAAATCGGTCAGCGCCTCCGGTCGGATGCTCCAGATCCCGCCGCTGCCGGAGATTCCGGAGGAAATTCGCGGCCGGCAGATCGTCGTCATCGACGGAGCCGTGCTCGGCACGGAGGACGAGGCGAACGCGATTCTCGCCCCGTTGCGCGAGCTCGGCCCTGAGATCGACACGTTCGCCACCGTCCCGGCGGCTTCGCTCGTCCGGCTGCACATGGATCCCGAACCGCCGATGCCCGTGCTCGGTGACGGTGTCATGGTCGATGTGCTCGACGCCGACGCGATCGCGGCGATGGTCTCGGTGGCCGGCCCCGGCACCGACTCGCCGCTCATCATCGTCGAGTTGCGACAGCTGGGCGGGACCCTCCGCGAGCGCAAGCCGGGCGCCGGCGCGCTCGGTTCGCTCGACGGGTCGTTTGCGTTCTTCACAGCCGGCGTGCCGATGAGCCCGGAGGTGGCAGAGGCGATCGAGCATCGGATCGACGAGCTCAAGCAGGCGTTGGCACCATGGTCGCGTGGAAAGCCGTACCTGAACTTCGCCGAACGGCAGGTTGCGATCGGGGACGCTGTCGGCGCGGAGGCGTTCGCCCGGCTCGAGGCGATCAAGGCGTCGGTGGATCCCGACGGGCTCTTCCGTTCCGGCCACGCCTTCGCGCCTGCGACGGCCAATGCCGCCGAGGACGCGATCGCCGCATAGATCACAGGGCGTTTCGCGACCGTGGGGGAGGCCCGCCTCCACCCACGGTCGCGCGCCCGTAGGTCACACCGGTGGCACGATCGACACGAGCAGGCTCGCCGCGGCCAACACCGCCAGAGCGACCACGAGCTCCGTCCGCCGGTGCGCTGCGGCGCCGAGCGCAAGTGCCGCCGCGACCAACCCAACCTTGACACCGACTGTCGCGCCGTACCAGGTCTCGAGGATATCGGTGGGCCCCTGGAGATGGGCAAGGGCAAGAGCCGATCCAGTCATCAGAAGTGCGAGGGTCGCCAGCACGGCGGGCCGTGCGAGCTGCCGCCCACGGGACTCGCCGAGTGCGACGACGATGCAGCCGATCCATGCGGCGAAGGCTGCGACATGTGCCGCGGACAGCAGGAGCGAGAGTTCAGGCGACAGGCCTGCGATTCGGTGGGCCGATTCCGCGTGCACGAGCGCTACGACCGCGCCGAGCGCCGGGATCGTCCACTGAGCTCGCGGCGAGGCGTCACGAAGCCCGCCGGCGAGGGCCCAGAGCCCAAGTGCAGCGCCGAGCCGGAGGCCTGCGAAGTGCCCGAAGTTCGTGAGCAAGACGTCCTGGGCCAAGGCCGGATCCAAGGCACGCGATGGGGCGAGCGTTGCCATCTGGCCGAGCAGCGCCACAGGCTCGGCCAGAATCATCAGAACGATCCCGAACGATACGAGCCGCCAGAGCCTGCGCGTCATCCCACCGGAGAGAAGCCCCGCGAACGGTACCCCGAAGCTGAGCGCGAACCCGGCGAGTGAGAGCCAGCGGCCGAAAGCCTGGAGGATGACCCCTCCTCGGGCTCGACCAGGCAGAGCGGACAGAGTCGGCTCCCCGACGCTGAACAGAAAGGCACCGCGCGCCGGGTGCGTGTCGTCCCCGATAACCAACCACTCGACGATGTACGAGCCCTGCTCACGCGCCTCGATCGCGCGCGTGAGAGTCGTTCCCTCGACTGCGACGCGGCCTCTGGCGACTTCTTCGCCGCTCGGCCCTGTGACCGAGATCCCGTCGCCGACCGGCTCGGCGGGCTCGGTGAGCCGCACAATGACCGCCCGCGGTGCCGTGTCGAGCTCGGACCCGGCGGAGGGTGTCGTCGCCTCGAGCTGCGGATGAGCGCAGGCGCCGGCAGGTAGGAGAACGGCGAGCCCAGCCACAGCGAGGCACGCGGCAACAACTCTCATGCAGGGGCTTCAGCCGGGGTGGGCCCGGCCGGCGCCCGATCCGAGCCGCCGCTCGCGATCCGGATCACGAGCCCGGAGGCGAGGAGCGAGATGAGCCCGGCCGTGACGAACGCCGTCTGGTAGTCGCCGAACCATGTGCGCGCCGCGCCTGCGCCCCACGCGGCTATCGCGGCACCGAGCTGGTGGGCGCCGAAGATCCAGCCGAACGTCACCCCGACTCGCTCCCGCCCGAACGCCTGCGCCGTGATCGCCACCGTCGGTGGCACCGTCGCCACCCAGTCGAGCCCGTAGAACACGAGGAACGCGACGAGGCCGAGATTCGTCGATCCGATCACAAACGGGAGCGTGAGCAGCGACAGGCCGCGGAAGCCGTAGTACCAAAACAGGAGCCAACGAGGATCGAACCGGTCGGTGAGCCAACCCGAGCACAGCGTGCCCACCAGATCGAACACGCCGATCACGGCGAGCAGGCTGGCAGCCGTCACCTCGGACATGCCGTGGTCCATGGCAGCGGGGATCAGATGCGTGCCGATGAGTCCGTTCGTCGTCGCACCGCAAACGAAAAAGCTCGCGGTCAGCAGCCAGAACGTCGACGTCCGCGACGCGGTGACGAGGCCCCCGATCGCTGCCCGAAACGGGTTCTGCTGGCGGATCGGGGGGTCGTCGACGACGGCGCCGAAGGGGCGGAGGCCGATGTCGGCGGGACTGTCGCGGAGGAAAAGGGCGACGAGTGGCAAGGTGACGGCGAGCGCGACGATCGAGACCGTCAACGCCGCCGAACGCCACCCCTGCGACGAGACGATCCAGCCGAGCAGCGGTAGGAAAACGAGCTGTCCCGTGGCGTTGCTCGCCGTCAGCATTCCCGTCACGATCCCGCGCCGCTCGACGAACCAGCGGTTCGCGATCACCGCGGCGAGCGTGACCCCGATCGCGCCGGTGGCGAGCCCGTTCGCTACGCCCCAGAGCAGGTCGAGCTGCCACGGCGCGCCCATCTGAGTGGTCAGCGTCGAGCTCGCCGCGATGACCCCGAGGCTGATCACGATCACTCGGCGGATACCGAATCGGTCGTAGAGCCCGGCGGCGAACGGGCCGCCGAGCCCGTAGAGGACCAGGTTGATCGCGACGGCGGCCGAGATCGTCGCCCGCGACCACCCGAATTCGTCCTGCAGGGGCACGATCAGCACACCGACCGTCGAGCGGAACCCGGCGGCGGTGATGAGCGTCAGAAACGAAACACCCGCGATCACCCAGCCGTAGTGGATCCCTCGCTGGTCGAGGTTCCGGGCGAGCGCGGCTGAGGGCGACCTCGTCATCCCGGTTCTGAAACTACCAATGAGCCTGTGTTTGCTAGTTGCTGCTCGGGTCGGGCGGCATCAGCGCCAGAACGGCGAACGGGCCGCCTTTGCGGCGCAGGACGGTGCTCCACAATGCGTCCGGCTCGTCTGTGAAGACGTCCTCCGGCAGCGCCGGCTCGAGAATCCACGACTCCTCGGCGATCTCGCTCTCGAGCTGGCCGGGACCCCAGCCGGCATACCCTGCGAAGACGCGGGCCCGCGCGAGGCTGCCGACGTCGGCAGCCGTCTCGATCTCGCCCGGGAGAAATCCGATCGAGTCGAGGACGAGTGCTGCCGCCTCGTCCGGGTGGCGGAAGTCTCCGAGCACGACGATCGCCTGGGGTTGCACGGGCCCCCCGACGTGCACGAGGTCGGCGTCTTCGACGAGGTCCGCGAGGGGCGGGACGGCGTCGGCGACGGAGACCGGTGACGGCCGATTCAGGATCACGCCCATCGCGCCCTCTTCGCCGTGCTCCCCGACGAGCAGGACGCTACGGCGGAAGTTCGGGTCGAGCAGGTCGGGCCCGGCGACCAGGAGCTGTCCACGAAGTGATTCCACGAGAGCATTGTGACGATCGCGGCGTCCAGGATCGCTTGCCTGCCGGCGAGCCGCGAGATTCACCTGGCGGTGCGACCTCGCGGGGTGCCACAGCCGGCCGATTTCGCGCTCGCCGAGGTCGACGTGCCGGAGCCTGCCGACGGTCAGGTCCTGATCTCAGACGCATTCGTGTCGGTCGACCCGTACCTGCGAGGCCGGATGAACGATGCGAAGTCGTCTATACCCCCGTTCGCTGAACGGCCGTGCCTGTTCGACCGATCGGAGTGACGACGTCGCCTTGGTCTTTCTCGCCGAGCTGGGCAACGTGGGCGATGCGGTCAGCGCGTCCAGCCGAGGCAGCCACCTCGCTACGAGAGCGTCAAGGTGTCGAGGGCCGTCCGGAGCGAGGCGACGTACGCACCTAGCGCGTCTGGACCCTTCTCCGCCACCTGCACGGCACGCGAGCCGACAACGATTCCGTCCGTGAGGTCGGCTGCGGCCCGCGCCTGTTCCGGGGTCGAGATGCCGAAGCCCGCGTACAGCGGGACTTCAGTGAGAGCCCGCGTGCGAGCCGCGAGCCCGGCGAGGGCGTCCGACAACTCGCTGCGTGCACCGGTGGTGCCGGTCAGCGTGACGAGGTAGAGCCAGCCGTCGGTTTCCTCAGCCGCAAGCGCGATCCGCTCGTCGGTCGAGGTCGGGGCGACGAGTTGGATGCGCCGGAGCTCGGGCCGAGACCCGGCGGCGGTGTCGGCGATGATGAAGCTCGTCGCGCCCGCCGCCCGCGCGTCGGTCTCGAAGCGCTCCCAGCCGTAGGCCTCGAGCAGCGACGCATAGGTCATCGGGATCAGCGGCGTGTCGCCGACGAGAGCGCGGGTTGCAGCGAGGCAGTCGAGGCAGGCGGAGGTTCGCATACCGGCTGCGAGCGCTTTCTCGGCCGCGGCACGAATCACCGGCCCGTCGGCCAGAGGGTCGGAGAACGGGAAGCCGATCTCGACGATGTCGGCGCCGCCCGCGACGGCGGCCTCGGCTAGCGCCGGTGTCGCGGCCCCTGCCATCAGGTAGATGACGAGCCGCTTTCGGCTCGGTCGAACGGCTTCAGCCTGGCGTCGCCCGCCTCTCGTCGCGTTCACGCCGTTCCACCCAACGCTTTCAGCACCTCGGCGAGATCCTTGTCGCCTCGGCCCGACAGGCACACCGCGATGTACTCGGCGTCGAGCCCCTCGACGACGGCGAGCGCGTGCGACGACTCGAGTGCCGGGATGATTCCCTCGGTGCGCGAAAGGCGCTGGAAGGAGTGCAATGCCTGGTCGTCCGTGCAGGGCACGTACTCGGCACGGCCCGTGTCGCGGAGGTACGCGTGTTCGGGCCCGACGCCCGGGTAGTCGAGTCCGGCCGAGATCGAGTGCGCGTCGGAGATCTGGCCGTCCGCATCGGCGAGGATCGACGAGCGCGAGCCGTGCAGCACGCCGGTGCGTCCTCCGCCGAGCGATGCCGCGCCCGCCGCCTCGACGCCGATCAGCCGTACCTCGGGGTCGTCGATGAAGCCGGCGAACATCCCGATCGCGTTCGAGCCGCCGCCGACACAGGCGACGACAGCCTCCGGCAGCGAGCCCTCCGCCTCGAGCAGTTGCTCGCGTGCCTCGCGCCCGATCACCGCCTGCAGCTCCCGCACGATCTCGGGGTACGGAGCAGGCCCGACACAGGAGCCGATCACGTAGTGCGTGGTCTCCACGTTGGTGATCCAGTCGCGGATCGCCTCGCTCGTCGCTTCCTTCAACGTCCGCGTTCCGAACTCGACGGGCACCACCGTCGCCCCCATCAGGTGCATGCGCTCGACGTTCGGCGCCTGGCGTCTCATGTCTTCGGAACCCATGAAGACGACGCACTCCAACCCGAACCGGGCGCAGGCGGTGGCGGTCGCCACGCCGTGCTGGCCGGCGCCGGTCTCGGCAATGATCCGTGTCTTGCCGAGCCGCCGTGCGAGGACCACCTGACCGAGCGCGTTGTTGATCTTGTGTGCGCCCGTGTGGTTCAAATCTTCGCGCTTGAGGTAGAGGCGCTTGTCCGGCGCGAAACGAGGAGCGAGCGTGACCGGCGACGGGCGCCCCGTGTAGGTGCGCCCGAGGTACTCCAGCTCCTGGAGGTAGGCGGGGTCCGCGAGCGCATCGGCCCAGGCCGTGGTCAGTTCGTCGAGCGCGGGAATCAGCGTCTCGGGCACGTACCGGCCGCCGTAGGGGCCGTAGGTCTCGGTCGTTGTCATGAGCGGGCAGCCTCCACGTATCGCCGTACCTTGTCGTGATCCTTGATCCCCGGTGAGGACTCGAGGGACGACGCCGCGTCGACCGCCCAGGGCCGGACGGCGGTTATCGCGTCCTGCACGTTGTCCGGCCCCAGCTTGCCCGCAAGCACGATCCTGCCTTTGGCGGTCGCGGCAGTGTGCCAGTGATCGGGATCGGTTCCCTGCCACGGGAGGTCGAGCACGCGCGCCACCTCCAGGCCGCGGCGGAGCAGAACCGCTTCGCGACCCCGCACTTTGCCGGGCTCCACCGTGTGAACCTGATCGAGGTCGGCGCCGGTCTCGCCGGCCTCACCAACCCAGACCGCAACCGACAGCATCCCGTCCGGCACAGGCAAGACCGTTGCGGCCGCCCGCGGGCTCTCGCGCACGAGGATGAAGCCGGCAAGGTCGGCACCCGCTTCGGCTGCCGCCGCGACGTCCTCGTCACGCGTCAGTCCGCACACCTTGACGAGTGGGCGAGACAGGAGTTCCCTCAGCTTCGCCGCCGGATCGGCTGCGCGCATCAGGGTCGAGCCCACGAGAACAGCGTCGGCGCCTGCGAGCTCGGCCGCGGCGCCCTGAGCCCGGGTCTGGATCCCGCTCTCTGCGATCACGATCCGGTCGCTCGGGACGCATGCCACGAGCTCGAGCTGCACCCGACGGTCGATTGCAAATGTCGTCAGGTCACGGGCGTTGACGCCCAGCACCGGCGCGCCGAGTGCGAGCCCACGTTCGAGCTCGCCGGCATCGTGCGCCTCGACGAGCGTGTCGAGCCCGAGCCCGGCAGCCACCCTCATCAGTGCCGCTGTCTGGACGTCGTCGAGGTCACGTAGAAGGAGGAGTACGGCGTCGGCCCCGGCTTCCTTGGCGGTTCGGAGGTGCTCGTCGGTCGAGAAGAACCCCTTCGCGAGGAGCGGGGCAGACGTCGCCGCGCGGGCGGCGCGGAGATCATCCCACGTGCCGCCGAAGCGTTCGTCGACGAGCACCGAGATTGCAGCTGCCCCTGCGTGGGCGTACGCGGGTGCGATCAACGCCGGGTCGGCGTCGGGGCGCAGGTCTCCTGCGGAGGGAGAGCGGCGCTTGATCTCGGCGATCGCACCGAGGCCGGGCAGTGCGAGGGCGTCGTTGAACCGTCCCATCAGCCGGGCTCCTCGGCAGAGAACACGACGAGGGCGTCGAGCCGGCTCGTTGCGGCGCCGGAGTCGATCACCTCGGCGCCGAGCCCGAGCCCGTCGATCAGGTCGTCTGCCAGCCCCGCGGCGACAAGGGCGCCTGCGGCGTTCAGAAGCACGGCATCGCGGCGCCCACCGGGTTCGCCGGCGAGAACGGCGCGGATGGTGGCAGCGTTTTCGGCGGCCGAGCCGCCGCGGAGGACGCTCGGGTCGGCGGGATCGATGCCGAGGTCTCGAGGATCGAGCTCCCACTCGCGCACGTCTCCGTCGACGACCTCCACGACGAGGCTGCTGCCGAACGGAGCGAGCTCGTCGAGGCCTCCTTCGCCGTGGACGACGAAGGCGCGACGGGCGCCTAGCTCGGCGAGCGCCTCGGCGTACGTCGACGCGAGCTCCGCCGAGTAGACGCCGAAGACCCCGTCGCACGCCCCTGCAGGATTCGCGAGCGGCCCCAGCACGTTGAAGACGGTGCGAATGCCCAGCTCCTGGCGAACTGGCGCGACGTGGCGCATCGCGGGGTGATGGGCACGGGCGTACATGAATCCGAAACCGAGCTCGTCGATCGATCGTGCAATGCGGTCGGGCGATTGCTCGAGCCCGATACCGAGCTCCTCGAGCACGTCGGCCGATCCCGCAACCGAGCTCGCAGCGCGGTTGCCGTGCTTTGCGACCGCTGCGCCCGCAGCTGCAGCGACGAGTGCGGCCGCAGTTGAGATATTGAACGTGTGCGCGCCGTCGCCGCCCGTGCCGACGATGTCGACCACGGGAGAGCGCTGCGGTGTGACGGGCACCACGTGCTCGCGCATCGCCTCGGCGAAGCCCGCGATCTCGTCGGCCGTCTCGCCCTTTGTCCGCAGGGCAACGAGGAAGCCGGCGATCTGGGCAGGGGTTGCCTCGCCGTCCATGATCGAGCCCATCAGCTCGTGCGCGTCTTCGCGCGAAAGGTGGTGCCCGTCGAGGAGCAGCTGAATCGCGGGACCGACGATCACCGGAGAAAGTTCCTCGCCATCGCGGGCCCGAGCGGCGTGAGCACGCTCTCCGGGTGGAATTGCACACCTTCGATCGGCAGCTCCTCGTGGCGCACACCCATGACCTCGCCGTCCGGTGTGTGCGAGGTGACCCCGAGCTCCGCCGGCACGGTGATCGCGGCGAGGGAGTGGTAGCGCCCGACCTCGACGTCGGAGGGGAGGCCCAGGTACACGCCGAGGCCGTCGTGCGAGATGGTGCTCGACTTGCCGTGCAGGAGCGCCTTCGCCTGTCCGATGGTGCCGCCGAACGCCTCCACGATGGCCTGGTGCCCAAGGCAGACACCGAGCGTCGGCATCGTCGGGCCAAGGGCCCGGATCAGCTCGATCGAAACGCCGGCGCTCTCGGGACGACCGGGACCGGGAGAGACGACGAGTCGGTCGAATCCGCCGGCGCGCGCCTCGTCGACGGTGATCGCGTCGTTTCGCATCGTGACGACCTCGGCACCCAGTTCCTCGAACAGGTGCACCAGGTTGTAGGTGAACGAGTCGTAGTTGTCGAGCATCAGGACCTTCACACCCCGAGCGCCTCCCCCTCGGCGAGATCGATAGCGGCCTCGAGCGCGGCCAGCTTCTTCAGGCACTCCTCGTGCTCGGCAACGGGATCCGAATCGGCGACGACGCCGGCGCCCGCTTGAAGATAGGCGATCCCGTCCGCCATCACCATCGTGCGCAGCGCGATGCACGCGTCCATCGTCCCATCCGGAAGGGAGTACAGCACGGCGCCGCCGTACGGGCCTCGCCGGACACCTTCCAGCTCGGAGATGAGCTGCATGGCGCGCACCTTCGGCGCGCCGCTGACGGTGCCGGCCGGGAAGCAGGCACGGAGAACCTCGAACGGAGTGACGCCGTCACGCAGCTCGCCGACGACCTCGGAGACGAGGTGCGAGACGTGCGAGAACCGCTCCACCTCCATGTCGCGGGCGACGTGAACGGTGCCGGCCTTGCAGACCCGGGAGAGGTCGTTGCGACCGAGGTCGACCAGCATGACGTGCTCGGCGCGATCCTTCTCGGACGAGAGGAGCCGCTCGACATCTCCCTCGGTCGGCTCGGTGGTGCCGGCGATCGGGCACAGGCTGGCGCGGCCGTTCTCGCAGGCCACGAGCCGCTCCGGGGACGAGCCGACGAGCGCGATCCCGTCGAGCTCGAGCAGGAAGAGGTACGGGGATGGATTGACGCGACGGAGGGCGCGATAGACGTCGAGTGGCGAGGCCGAGGTGGGCCGCTCGGCCCGCTGCGACGGCACGCACTGGAAGACGTCCCCGGCGACGATGTGCTCTTTCACGATCTCGACCATCTCGATGTAGCGGGCCCGAGCGGGCGAGCGGTGGATCGGCGCCGCCACACCGCGGGGCTCCCGGCGCCAGGGAATGCCTGCGTCGAGTCGCCCGGCGATCTCTTCCACGTCGCCCGCCAGCACCTCTGCCGTGCCGGCGCCGTGGTCGAAGCGAACGAGCATGTCGCAGACGACGAGCCGGCTCTCGGGGAAGCCGCGGCCGTCCGCCGGCAACGGCACCGTCGGCTCCAGTCGGGCCGCGTGGTCGTAGGAGAGGTAGCCGACGACCGGGAGCCGGAGCTCGGCCGCCTCGTCGAAGTCGACGAGCCGGGAGCCGGCACCCATCCACGAGTTGCGGCCGAGTCGGCCACGCTCGACGGACTCGAGGATGAAGCTTGCGCTGCCGGCGTCGCGCAGGCGCAGGTAGGCCCCGAGAGGGGTGAGGAGATCGGTATTGATGGTCGTCGTCATCGGGGTTCCGTATCGGTCGGTCTCGATCTCACGCAGGATGGGAGGGGGCGGGTCTCCTCAACAAAAAGACCTCCGCGGAGGTCTTCGGTGGCGAGCTCGGGGTTGTCGGCGCGCTTCAGCGCACGCTCCCGCATCGCCCTTGGCGCCATGAGGTCGAGGACGGTGTAGCGATCACGCAATGAGCGTACCGACACGCACCGCGTCGAGGCAAGCCGCTCTGCGCCGTGGCACCTATGCCCCGCGTGGCGCGGCGTCGTCGAGCACCGACCGCATCAGGTCGCGGATGGAGAGGATCCCGACGACCTTTGCCGTGTCGACGACCGGCAGGTGACGGAAGCCGCCGTGGATCATCAACACGGCGGCGTGCGCGGTAGTGTCGTCCGGATCGATCGTCTCCGGGTGCGGTGTCATCCAGTCGCCGACCGTCGGCTTGTCGGCGTGCCCTCGCGCGACCGCCCGCAAGACGTCGCGCTCGGTGAAGACCCCTGCGAGCCGTTCGCCTGAGAGCACGAGCGCCGCCCCGACGCCTCGCGCGTCCATCTCCCGCGCCGCGTCGGCGAGAGGTGTCGCCGCTTCGACGGTGAGCAGGTCGGTGGCCATGTGCTCGGAGACGAGGGGCATCGTCGCGGAGTCTACGAGGTTCCGCCCGTCGTTCCTAGGCGTGTTCACTGTCGTCGTCACACACCGGTCTGAGCTGTGCCGCGTCGCTTCCAGTAGCCTGGCCACGATGGCGATCCCGCCGCTCCTCGACGAGCTCCTTCGCGCCCACGGAGCCTCGGGCCACGAGGACACGGTGCAGACCATCGTCCGCCGCGAGGCGGCGGCGGCGGGTGCCGAGGTGGAGCGGGATGTGCTGGGGTCGACAGTGGCAACCCTCAGGGGCTCGAGCGGCCGGCTGATCGCGCTCGTCGCGCATGCCGATCAGGTAGGCCTTGTGGTTCGTGGCGCGGGCGACGACGGCCTGCTCCGGGTTGCGCGGACGGGGACCTGGCTGGCGGTCGATGCCTGGCGCCAGCGCGTGCGCGTCCGAGCTGCCACGGGTGAAGTCCGTGGCGTCGTCGTGGGCGAGAGGAGCGAGGCCGCGCCCACCTGGGAGGCGCTTCGCGTCGATATCGGAGCAGCGACCCGCGACGAGGCGCTCTCGGTCGTCCGTCCCGGCGACCCGATCGTGCTCGACGGCGCGCCCGAGACGCTCCGCAACGACAGGATCCTGGCGACCGCTCTCGATGACCGTGCCGGCATCTTCGCCTGCCTCGAGGTACTGCGGCGACTCGCCTCGGATCCTCCTATCTGGGACGTGGCCGTGGTCATCTCGACGCAGGAGGAGAGCGGCCTGTACGCCGGGGCGACAACGGTTGCCGAGAGGCTTCGTCCAGAGGTCGCGATCGTCGTGGAGGTCACCTACGCGGGCGATGCGCCAGGCCAGCCCGCCTGGGGTGACGTCCGGCTGGGCGGCGGCCCCGTCGTCGCCCGCGTGCCGGTCCTGAGCCCGATCGTGAGCGACGGGCTCGTGGCGATCGCCGAGGAGCAGAGTCTTCCGTTCGTGCTCGAGACAGGACCCGAGACCTGGAGTGACGCGGACGGGTTGGCTGCGGTGGGAGGTGGGATCGCCTGCGGTCTGGTCTCGATTCCGCTTCGGTACATGCACTCGGCCGGTGAGATCGCCCAGCTTTCCGACGTCGACGCCGCATCGCGGTTGATCGAGGCCTACGTGCGGTCGCTCACGCCCGAGACGTCCTTCCTGCGCTGACGCTCGGCACCCGCGGTGGCCCTCGAACGACTCGGTACGCTGGCCGCATGACCCACTCGGTGATCGTTGCCGCCGTCCGGACACCTTTCGGCAGGCTCGGAGGCGGTCTCGCGGGGTACCGCGCGACCGAGCTCGGCGCGGTGGCCATCAGGGCCGGGCTCGAGCGATCGGGTGTCGACCCCGCCGAGGTCGGCTACGTCGTCATGGGTCAGGTGCTTCAGGCCGGCGCCGGCCAGGCCCCCGCCCGCCAGGCTGCAATCGGTGCCGGACTCCCGAAGGAGGTGCCTGCCGACACGATCAACAAGGTGTGCGCGTCGTCGATCCGGGCGATCGAGCTCGCCGACTTGATGGTCCGCGCCGGGCAACACGACGTCGTCGTCACCGGAGGGATGGAGTCGATGTCTCAGGCGCCGTACCTGCTGCCGCACGCGCGTTTCGGCTACCGGCTCGGCAACGGCGAGGTGCTCGACCACATGGTCTTCGACGGGCTGACCTCGACGTTCGACGGCGATCACATGGTCGTGCAGGCATCCCGCGTCTCACGGGAGCTCGGAATCACCCGAGAGGCCCAGGACGCATGGGCGGCGCGTTCGCACGCACGCGCTGCGGCGGCCCAGGATGCCGGACGGCTCGCAGAGGAGATCGTCGCCGTCGGAGAGCTCGAGAGCGACGAGGGCATTCGCCGTGACACGACCGTCGAGAAGCTCGCTGCGCTAATGCCCGTTTTCGACCCCGACGGGACGACGACGGCCGGCAACGCCCCCGGGGTGAACGACGGCGCCTCGTGTGTCGTCGTCTGCTCGGAGGAGTACGCGCGCTCGCGCGGCCTCGAGGTGCTGGCGACGATCGTCGGACAGGCGACCGTTGCCGACGACTTCGCCTACCTGGCGCGCACCCCGGCGAACGCCGGCGCCCTCGCGCTCGCGCAGGCGGGCCGGTCGACCTCCGACGTGGCACGGGTCGAGATCAACGAGGCGTTCGCCTCGGTCGCGAGCAACTCGACGCGGATGCTCGGGGTCGACGAAGAGCGCGTGAATGTGAACGGCGGGGCCGTGGCGCTCGGGCATCCGATCGGTGCTTCGGGCGGCAGGATCGTCGCCACCATGGTGCACGAGTTGCGGCGCTCGGGAGGCGGCCTCGGTCTGGCGGCGATCTGCTCGGGCGGTGGGCAGGGCGACGCCCTGCTGGTCGAGGTCTGATTCGCGCCGCGCTGATCGGCCTCGCCGCGCTCGCCGTAACCGGCACCGCGCAGGCCTACACGTGCCCTGAGGCACCGCTCGAGCAGCGCATTGCCGATTCGGAGGCCGTGTTCGTCGGCCGCTCGACCGGGTCCGAGGCGGTCGCCGGAGAGGGGATCCCGCAACGGCTTTACCGCTTCGAGGTCGACCAGGAGGTGAAGGGCGATCTCGGTCGTATGGTCAGCGTCCGGATCCCCGTCAAGCCCGCGAACGGCGGTCAGCTCGTCCCGGTGGATGTCGCTGCCGGGATCCTGATGAACCGGGCCAACGGCGCGTGGTTCACGACCCGATGCGGCATCACCGACCCGGGCGTGGTGCTGGCCGAGGTCGACCAGCCCAAGGGGAACGCGATCAGGCTGCTGATCGGGATCCTCATCCTCGGCGCGGTGCTGGCGTATTCGATCCGGCGTGTCAAACGCCGCAACGCAGGAGCTACATTCGGGAGATGACGTTCGAGCGGATCCTCGTCGTGGGCGCGGGCCAGATGGGGGCGGGGATTGCTCAGGTCGTCGCTGCGTCGGGTCGGCAGGTCCTGCTCCACGATCCTTTCCCCGGGGCCGTGGACCGTGGCCTCGCCGGCATCCGCAAGAGCCTCGAGAAGCTCGAGGCGAAGGGCGGTCCTTCGGCGGGGGAGGTGCTGGAGCGCGTCACCGAGAGCGCCGATCTCGCCGCAGCCGACCTGATGATCGAGGCGATCGTCGAGGACGCCGAGGCGAAGGAAGCGCTCTTCCGGGCGGCCGATGCGGCGCTCCCCGCTGAGGCGATTCTCGCCTCCAACACTTCCTCGATCCCGATCACGTCGCTCGCTGCTGCCACCTCACGGCCCGATCGCGTTATCGGCATGCACTTCTTCAACCCCGTGCCGATGCTCCGGCTCGTGGAGGTGATCCGCGCGTCGCAGACGTCCGACGAGACTGCCGAGGCGATCCTGGCGCTCGCCCGCGATCTCGGCAAGGTGCCCGCGGAAGCGAACGATTCGCCGGGATTCGTTTCGAACCGCATCCTGATGCCTTTCATCAACGAGGCTGCCTATGCCCTGATGGAAGGGGTGGCGGAGGCGGAGGCGATCGACACGATCGCGACGCTCGGGTTCGCGCATCCGCTCGGCCCGCTGGCGCTCGCCGACCTGATCGGGCTCGACACCTGCGTGGCGATCATGGACGTTCTCCACGCGGGCCTCGGCGATCCGAAACATGCCCCGTGTCCGCTCCTCCGCCGATACGTCGCTGCGGGTCGTCTCGGCCGCAAGAGCGGGCGCGGCTTCTACGACTACACGTAGCGCCCCGCGCCGGGTGCCACGAACGGCTGATCTCGTCGGAGGGCGTGGGCCCTCGGAGTCTCGAGCCGCCAGGAAGAAGGCGTAGGATCCTCGTCGTGTCGGTGGACCCCCGCCTGCAGGCCTACCTGAACATCGAGGCCACCACCGACGAGCAGTTCATCGACGCGGCCTTCGACCTGATCTTGCGCAGACCACCCGAGCCAGACGCGCGTGATCGGGCTCTGGCCAAGCTCGCCGAGGGGACGTTGTCCAGAGCGACGCTGCTGCACGAGCTGGTAACCGCGCCAGAGTTCGAGCGGGTCCGCCAGCTCGACGACGCAATCACGTTTGCGCGGGGCGCGCGGGCACGTGGTGAGCGTCCGCGCCGTCTCGAGGCCCCGCCGGCAACCGACGAGCGGCTCGTCGAGGTGCCCTGGGTGCTCTCACGCCTTCGTTCCGGCCGTGTGCTCGAGGTCGGCTATGCGTTCGCGGAGCCGGCCTATATCGCGGCTCTCGCCGCGGCCGCGCCCGGTGAGCTCGTCGGCGTCGATCTCGCCCAGGCCGATATCCCGGGCTTCGAAACAGTCGTTGCCGATGCACGACGCCTCCCGTTTCCCGATGCGTCCTTCGACCAGGTGCTGCTCGTTTCGACCCTCGAGCACATCGGCGCCGACAACGACGTCTACGGCCTCGACGAGGAGCTCGACGAAACGGGACGGGCCACAGCGCTCCGCGAGCTTCGCCGGGTCTTGCGACCCACCGGCAGCCTGATCGTGACCGTGCCTCTCGGGGAGCCCGAGGACTACGGCTGGTTCCGGCAGGAGGACATTCCCGGGTGGACCCGGCTCTTTACGAGGACCGGGTACTTCGTCGAGGAGCAGGAGGCGTACGAACTCGGCGAAGAGGGTTGGCGGGCCGCCCCGACGTTCGACCCCGCAGGCGTCGTTTACGGCACGCGCGGCCCGGCGGCGTCGGCAGTGCTCTGCGCCGAGCTCAGCCCGCGCAGGCTTCGGCGCCTGGCCTCGCCCGACGGGGTTCGGCGCACCGCACGACGAAAACTCGGGCCGACGTACCGGCGGTTTCGCGGCTCGCCGTAGGCGCGGCCCGTGTCCGGCGTCGGTGCTCGTCGCGGACGTGCTTCCCGGGTCCGTGGCCTCGGTCGGTGAAGGTGTCAGCTGCCGCCTCGTCGTGGACCACGATGACTGCTCGACTCGACTCCGGACGATCGCGGTCGAGTGTCCTGTGAGCGCTCGCCGGGAGCCCGACAGGGCCGACCTCGAAACCGACGATGAGCAGGAAAAAGGCGGGAAGGTGGCGCCGGACTCCCGACTATACTCGCGGCCGATGGACTTCTCGCTCACGGCCGACCAGCGCGAGATCCAGGCACTGGCCCGGCAGTTCGCCGAAGCCGAGATCGCACCGCAGGCGGGGGCGTGGGACCGCGATCACACGTTCCCCAGCGCGGTCTTCGCGAAGCTGGGTGAGCTCGGTCTCATGGGCGTGTGCGTCCCCGAGCAGCTCGGCGGCGCCGGGGCGGACTTCCTGTCCTACACTCTCGTGCTCGAGGAGCTGTCGCGTGCCGATGCGGGAGTGGGCGTCACGGTCGCGGTGCACACCGGTGCTGTGACGCTTCCGATCGTTGCGTTCGGGACCGAGGAGCAGCGGCAGCGGTTCGTGCCGGAGTTGGCGGCTGGCCGGCGGCTCGGCGCGTTCGCGCTCACCGAAGCCGAGTCCGGGTCGGATGCCGGAGCCCTTCGGTCGTCGGCCGTGGCCGACGGTGAGGGCTGGACGATCACCGGCACGAAACAGTGGATCACGAACGGAAGCTATGCGGGCACGTTCCTCGTGTTCGTGCGCACCGACCCGTCGACCGATGGCACGCGAGGGATCAGTGCCTTCCTCCTCGACGGCGACGATGTGGAGGTCACCCGGGAGGAGGAAAAGCTCGGCCTGCACTCGTCGTCTACGGCCGACATCCGCATCGAGGCGGCGTTCGTGGGGCGAGATCGGCTGCTTCACGACGAGAACCGAGGCTTTGCGGTCGCGATGGCGACGCTGGACGGTGGGCGTATCGGTATCGCCGCACAGGCCGTCGGGATCGCGCAGGCCGCCTATGACGTGGCCCGGGGCTACGCGCTCGAGCGCCGCCAGTTCGGTCGCCGGATCGCCGATTTCCAGGCGATCCAGTTCAAGCTCGCCGACATGGCGACCGAGATCGCGGCAGCCCGCTGGCTCACCTACCGGGCCGCCTGGCTCAAGCAGGAGGGCCTTCCTCACACCGCCGAAGGCGCCCAGGCGAAGCTGTTCGCGTCGTCGGTCGCACGGAGGCAGACCGGCGAGGCGATCCAGGTGCTCGGCGGGTATGGCTACACGAAGGAATTCCCGGTCGAGCGCTACTACCGTGATGCGAAGGTCACCGAGATCTACGAGGGCACGAGCGAGATCCAGCGCCTCGTGATTGCACGCGCCATCCTCGCGCAGACGTCCGGGTAGGCTGGCTGCATGCCCCGGGCCGACGAGGAGCCGGTTCGCCTGACGCGCATCTACACGCGCGGTGGCGATGCGGGGGAGACGTCACTCGGCGACGGCTCTCGCGTCTCGAAGCTCGACACGCGGATCGCCGCCTTCGGCACGACCGACGAGCTCAACGCACAACTCGGCGTCGTCCTCGCGGGCGAATGCCCGCCGGCGCTACGAGAGCCGCTCGGCCGGATCCAGAACGAACTGTTCGACGTCGGTGCGGACCTCTGCGTCCCGTTCCCGATCGAGGACAGGCTTCGGGTCGACCAGGGGATGATCGATCGGCTCGAGAAGCTGTGCGACGCGTTCAACGACTCACTGCCGGAGTTGAAGAGCTTCGTGCTGCCCGGAGGTACGGCGGTCTCCGCAGAGTTGCACGTCGCCCGAACCGTCTGCCGCCGCGCAGAGCGCGAGACGCTCGTCGCAGCCGGCGGGCACGACGTCAATCCGCTCGTCGCGGTCTACCTGAACCGTCTCTCCGACCTGCTGTTCATCCTCGCGCGTGCCGCTAACGCGCTCATCGGGAAGGACGAGCCACTCTGGAAGCCGGGAGCGCGGCGGTAGCAGGATCCGCGAGGGAGGTGTTTCGAGCCGCGCTCCGGCTCGGGCTGACGTCGTTCGGCGGTCCCGTGGCGCACATCGGCTACTTTCGCGAGGAGTACGTCGCGCGGCGCGGCTGGATCGGGGAGCAGCAGTTCGGCGAGTTGGTGGCGCTCTCGAACATCCTGCCCGGCCCCTCGTCGAGCCAGGTCGGCATTGCCATCGGCATGCACCGCGCAGGCAAGCTCGGCGGTCTTGCAGCGTGGCTCGGCTTCACGCTGCCCTCGGCAGCGATCTTGACGGCGCTCGCGATCTGGGCGCGCGACGTCGATCTCGCGGGTGCGGGATGGGTGCACGGCCTCGAGCTTGCCGCCGCGGCCGTCGTCGCTGCTGCCGTGATCGGGATGGCGCAGACGCTCGCCCGCGGGCCCGCCCGGCTTCTGGTCGCTGTGGCCGCCGCGACCGTCGCGGTGCTCGTGCCGGGAGCGCTCGGCCAGGTGGCGACGATTCTCGTCGCGGGGGCTGTCGGCGTGATCGCGTTCCGTGGTTCGGTGCGGGTGCTCCCACTGACGATGCGATTCCCGGTCGCCAGGCGCACTGCGGTCGCTTCGGCCTTGTGTTTCGTCTGCCTGCTCGTCGGCCTGCCGATTGCCGCCGATCTCGGCTCGTCCCACGCACTCGACCTGGTAGACAGCTTCTATCGGGCGGGTTCGCTCGTGTTCGGCGGCGGCCACGTCGTGCTCCCGCTTCTGAACGACGGCCGTCGTGGACACGGGCTGGGTCTCGCAAGAGGCGTTTCTGGCCGGGTACGGCGCTACTCAGGCCATGCCTGGCCCACTCTTCACGTTCTCCGCGTATCTCGGCGCGATCGGGGAGCCGTCACCGAACGGGATCCTCGGCGCTGCGATCGCCCTCGGAGCCATCTTCCTGCCGTCGTTCCTGCTGCTCGGAGCAGTGTTGCCACTCTGGTCGGTCGGCCGTGAGCGGGCGGTCGTGCAGGCGGCCGTCGCCGGCATCGGAGCCGCCGTCGTCGGCCTGCTCGCCGCTGCGCTGTGGGATCCGGTCCTGCGGACGTCGGTGCACGGGGTCGGCGACGCGATCTTCGCCTTGCTGCTATTCGGTCTCCTGCGAGTGCTGCCGCCGTGGGCCGTCGTCGGCATCGCCGCTGCAGCAGGTGCCGTCGTGCTCTAGAGGCGCCCTCGTGAGAATGGCTTCCCGACGTTACCCGGCGAGGGCGACCGCAGGCCAGCTGTGCAGGAGCCACTCGGCGAGCATCTCGGCCGGAAGGGCCGGCTGGAAGTAGAAGCCCTGGGCGGAACCACACCCCATCGCCGCCAGCGCGTCCCACGCAGTGCGCGTCTCGACTCCTTCGGCCACTGTCTCGAGACCGAGGTCGTGCGCGAGGGAGATGAGGCTTCGGACGATCGCGTCGTCCCGACCGCCACGTCCGACTCCACGCGCGAAGCCTGCGTCGATTTTGACCTCAGCGAGCGGCAGTACTCTGAGCGCGGCGAGGGACGAGGCGCGCCCGAAGTCGTCGAGTGACAACCGGATGCCTTTCTGGGTCAGCCGGCCGAGCACGGTGCGGTCCAGCTCGGCGCCGGCACTCGGGCCGGACGGCACGATCTCGAGCGTGAGCGTCTGCGGGTTCGTGTCGGTCTCCTCGAGATGGCGGAGAACGCCATCGGCAAGCTCGGCATCGTCGATCATGCGGTAGGGGACATTCACCGAGATGCCGATTTCATCGCCCGGCCGGCTCCAGCTACGTGCGTCGGTCGAGTGCCTGGGCGACAACGTGCAGCGTCAACGCCCTGATCAGCGGCGTACGCTCGACGTGAGGGACGAACTCGGCCGGTGCGAGGAGTCCACGGAGCGGGTGGTGTCGCCGGACGAGCGCCTCGACGCTCCGGACCGCTCCGCTCCGGAGGTCGAACACCGGCTGGTAGTGGACGATCACCTCGTTCTGCGAGAGTGCCGACTCGAACTCGCGCACGATGCCGGCGTCGAGCGAACCGCGTCTGGTGGCCTCTGAGCTGTCACCCGAGTCGCGCTTGGTCGCGAACATCTGAACGTCGGCGCGTCCGAGCAGCTCCTCCGGTGTGGTGCCGTCGGCGGGGAAGATGGCCCATCCGACCGAGGCGTCGATCTCGACGATTCCGCCGTCGACGCGGTACGGCCGGCGAAGGGCTTGGCGCAGGCGGCCGACGAGCATCGTGGCCTCCTCTTCGGTACGGGTGCCGATGGACAGAATGACGAACTCGTCTCCGCCGACCCGTGCGACGGTATCGCTCGCGCGCACGACGGACCCGAGCCTGCGGGCAATGCTCTGCAGCACCTGATCGCCGGCGTCGTGGCCGCGAATGTCGTTGACCTCCTTGAAGCCGTCGAGGTCGATCACCATCAACGCGAAGCTGTCCACCGTCCGGCGGGCGCGTTGGAGGGCCTGCTCGATGCGGTCGTCCAGCAGCGTCCGGTTCGGGAGCCCGGTGAGCGCGTCCCTCAGCGCGAGCGACTCCGCGGCTCGCGCCCGGCCGGCAAGGCGCAGCGCGAAGACGGCCGCCACCGTGGCTGCGCCAGCGAGCACGATCGCGAGGCCGGCGGCACTCGACTCACGCATCGCAGCGGCGCCGGCCAGGGCCGCAAGCATCGCCATCAGGCCTGCGATGACCGCGTTGCCCAGGCCTCGGGTCGTCTCGCTTCGGTTTTTTGATCTCCGCACGCCGCTCTCGTCCTTCCTTGACCACATCGTTGGTGGTCCGGATCCGCAGTCCGCTCACCGTATTGCGGTTGCCTCCCTGCATCACCACCCCGTCGGGGGAAGCACGTCCCTCGAACGAGGGAACGAAATCAGCAGGATCTCGGACGAACGGGCTGAACGGAGCCTCGTGCTGACTGGAATTCGCGGCATTGCCGTCGTCGTGCTCGCCGCGCTCGTCACGGCGTGCTTCGCCGTGTTCGGGCTCTCACTCGAGGCCGTCGTCGACGCGCTTGCGTGTGCTGTGCTCGTCGCCGTCTCGGTCACCGACCTCGAACGGCGAATCGTGCCGAACAGGATCGTCGTGCCTGCGATCGTCGTGGCGCTCGTCGTGCAGACCGTACGTGACCCCTCCCTGGAGTGGATCCTGGCCTCGGTCGGGGCCGGCGGCTTCTACTTCATCGCGGCACTCATCTATCCAGCAGGCATCGGCATGGGCGACGTCAAGCTCGCCGCGTTCCTCGGAGCATGGCTCGGCGCCCAGGTGATCGTGGCGCTCTTCGCCGGGTCGCTGCTCGCGGTGGTCCCCGCCGTCGCGATCATTGCGAAGCGGGGCAAAGCCGGCCGAAAGGTGGGCATCCCATTTGCGCCGTTCCTCGCCGGCGGTGCCGTCATCGCGCTGTTCTCCGGCGATGCGATCATCGACTGGTGGCTCGGGTAGGCGGTTCTGCCGGTAGCGCTGCCGCGGTGCCGTTGTCCAGGGTCAAGTTGACAGCCGGAGGTGCCGATTCTTTCCGGTATGGAAAGTCTCGCCGTACCGCTCCCCGAGTCGGTGCCAATCGACCTGCAACGGCTCAAACGCGCCTGCGAAACGGCCGTTGCTGCCGCCGCGCGGGCCGAGAATGCGGCCGCGGCCATCGACGCGGCGCTCGGCGCCCTTCATGACGAGCTCGACGAGGCGGGGGTTGCTGCCCTCGTGCTCGAGCACGGCCGGCTCTGGTCGGTCGGCGTGCGCGGCTATGCGATGATTCCAGATGGTCTGCCGATCGACGAAGGAGTGGTCGGTCGCGCGGTCTGTACCTCCTCGGTTCAGCTCGCCGTCGATGTCGCCACCGACCCGGACTTCATCGAGATCTCGCGGGGAGTCGCCTCGGAGATTGCCATCCCGCTCGTGATGCCGACCGGGGTCGTAGGCGTGATCAACATCGAGACGACCACCCGGCTCCCAGAAGGTGCTGAGGCCGTGGTCGGCTTGCTTGCGCGGGCGCTGGCAGAGCCGATGGACGAGCTTCGCGTGTCGCGTACGGTGGATCTGTCGTCTCTGGCACGGCTGTTCGTCTACATGAGCTCCTTGCGCGACCCGCTTGCGATCTCCGAAGTTGCAGTGAGGGCTCTCGGCCGGGTGCTGCCCATCGAGTCGAGCCAGTTGCTCCTTGTCGACGAGAACGGCCAGCTGATCGAGTCGACGCAATGGAGCGCAGCCGGCGGCGGTCCGGAGCCGATGTCTCGCCGCGCGTTGCAGGCGCTGCGGGGGCGGATCGACTCATCTGCGGTGTTCGAGTTGCTCGACACGAGCGGAATGCGAGTTCCGGAGCTCGATGGTGCTCGTGCGCGCTCCGTTGTGCTGATCCCTCTGCGGGCCAATGGAGCAGAGATCGGCCTGCTCGCCGGCGCGAGCCGATTCGCCAAGGAGTTCGACCGCGAGCAGGGTGAGCTTGCCTCTCTGCTCGCCGCTCACGCCGCGGCCTCGCTCGACGCCGCGATCGCGCTCGACCGCGAACGCCGGAGCGCGCACACGGACGTGCTGACGGGCCTCCTGAACCGCCGCGGGCTGGAGGTGCGGCTCGAGACCGAGCTGGACGATGCGCAGGACGATCGACAGCCCCTGAGCCTCGTCGTCCTCGACTGCGACGACTTCAAGGACGTGAACGATCGCGCCGGTCACGAGCTCGGCGATGCCCTGTTGCGAGAGGTGGGGCTCCTGCTCCGGCGTGCCTGCCCGGAAAGCGGCGCAGCAGCGCGTCTCGGAGGCGACGAGTTCGTCGTGATGCTGCCGGGAATGGACGCGGATGCCGCGTTCCAGGTGACCGAGCGGCTTCGCAGGGAGCTCGACGAGGGCCTCGATGATGCCGGCTTCCCGTTGCGGCTGAGCGCCGGGCTCTCGACGTACCCTTATGACGGGGCGGGAGCCTCCCAGCTCCTACGCGCCGCCGACCAGGCCCTGTATCGGGCCAAGGCGAGCGGCAAGAATCGGATCGTCGAGTTCCGCGAGGTGGTGCGCGGCACGGAGGGCGCGGCTGCCAATCCTCTTGGGCTCGACCGCGCCCGCGGCGGTGGAGTGGACGGCTCTGTCCTCGTCAATGCGATGGACGCATCGATGGCGATCTGGGCCGAGGAGTCGGTCGACGGGGTGCTCGAACGCCTGAGCAAGTCGGTCACGTTCGTCGTCGGGGCGACGGGGACGCTGATCTCGAAGGTCGAGGGCGAACGGCTCGCCGATGCGGTCAGACACTCGATGCGCGACATCGACCTCGGTGAGGACACTGCATACCTGATCTCGGACTTCCCGGTCACGGAGGAGGTTCTCGAGAAGATGTCGGTGAAGTCGATCTCGTTTCTCGATGACGACCTCGACCGCGCCGAGGCCTTCGTGCTTCGTGAGCTGCGCATGAACTGCGCGCTGCTCCTGCCGCTCGTGGTGCACGGCCGGTCGTGGGGGCTGGTGGAGGTCTACGACATGCGTCTCCGCCAGTACAGCCGCGAGGACGAGGCAGTTGCCTCGTTCCTCGTCGGCCAGGCAGGGCTGCGGATCGCGTCGCTCGGCGACGTCTCGAGCAGCAAGCGTCGGCTGCCGTTGTTCCGCGTGCCGTTCGCATAGAGCAACGGCGCGTGTGTCGTCCGTCCCGGGACGTACGACGATCGGGCGATCAACCGGGGCGAGACCCGTTCTACGTGCGGCGGGCGGGCTCGAGATAGGCACAGGCGCGACGATCGCCGGGGAGCGGCGAGCGTCCGACGCGACTGACGACGAACTCTCGTCCGTCGACCTCGACGAGTGCGTCGAGACCCGGTGCGGCCCCCTCGCGTTCGACGATCCCATACCCGTTCCCTGTCACGTACAGGATGTGGCCCGCCGCATCGAGTTCGTGAGCCTTGCCAGGCGCAGGGAGCCGCAGTCCGCTCGAGACGCTTGCGACGGCACGGGAGAGCTCCTCCCGTCCGGAGGAGACGCTTGCCTTCTCGGCTTCGAGGAGCTGTTCACGATCAGCGACCTCGGCTGTGAGCCGAGCGAGCTCGGCCTCCTGGTCGCCGAGCCGGCGCTCTCGCTCGAGGACCGCTGACTGGCTTGCCGCCAGGGCGCGCTGCCGGTTGCCGATCTCGGCGTCGAGATCGGCAATTCGTCCCTCCGCCTCGGCGAGTTGGGCCTCGCGGCTCGTCAGCTCGGCCGAGATCCTGCCGAGCGATGCTTCCCGCTCGTCAGACGCCTCCTCGCGGCGCGCGACCGCGGCGCTGCGAAGCTCGACAGCTCCGAGCTCCTGCTTGCGCACTGCGACATCGCGCTCGGCGGCCCGGATCTTCTCTTCGCGAGCGCCAAGCTCGAGGGCGAGCGCTGTCAGCGCGGCATGCCTCTCGTCGAGTTCGGCGGAACCGTGGCGGAGCATCTCCTCGACGGCACTCCGGAGCCGCCCGGTCTGCTCCTCTCGCCGCTCGAGGTCGGCGATCGTCGCCTGCAATTGCTCTGTGCGTTCCTCGATCTCCCGCCCGCGCTCGCTGATGAGCGCATCCACGACCCCCTCGTCCTCTGTGGATGCAAAAAGCCCTCGGAGTCTGTGCCGGATCCGGTCGTCGGGGTTCTTTCGCCCCGGCCAGTGCTCCCACTCTCGATCTTTTCTTGGCTGTTCTGACACGTTTCCTTCGCTCCGATACGTTGGATAGCGCCGACGGCCTTGATCCTAAGCCGTTGAATTCGGAGCCAGACCGCCGACGCTTCTTGCGTTTCGACGGGTGAATAGGTGCTCCTGCCTTGTTTGGGGGATGCGTGCCGTCCGGCCGATCCTGCAGGGTTCGCTCATGGACATTAACGGCGCCCGTCACCTGGCCGACCGCATCCGCGCCGGCGTCGGTATAGGCGCAGTCATCGTTCTCGAACGGGACAGCGTCGATTCCGACTTGCGTGCGGGAGACCGGGGTGTCGTGAGCGCGATCACGCCGGACGGCATCGTCGTGGAGTGGGAGCGTGGTTTCAGCCTGAGCATCGACGTGGAGGCAACACCCTTCCAGGTGTACGCGGTCTGACTCCAGTTACGTGCGGTCTGACCGCCGAGAGGCTCGATGCGCCGTCGGAGCACGCCTGGATGCGGCGTTGCACGCTTCGGACCGTGTTCGCCGAGGACGACACGCCAAGGCAACCAGCCTCGACGCCGACCTCGTCGAACACGCTTCCTGGTGCAGAACTGCCCCAACCGCACTCCCGATTCACGTCAAGCCTCTATGGTTGTGCTGTCGTGGCTGCTGCGGAAGCGGGTAGGACGCCGGTCACCTCCGGCTCGGTGGTCTTGAGCGGCTGAGAGGTGCTGCCGGAGCGGGCGCCGAAGTCCATCGTGATCAATACCGTGGGCTCGTCGCCGAAGAAGCCGGGCGCGGAGCTTGCGTGCAGCGCGGCGATCCCGACCTCACGCCAGTTGGGGGCGAGCATGTTCTCGCGGTGCGGGGGAGAGTTGAGCCAGGCTCTGATGACGCTGGCGTCTCTCAGTTTGCCGGTCGAGAAGAGAAGGTTCTCGCCCGCCGACCACCGATGGAACCCGGCGGCGGGGTAGTAGCGCTTGACGCGGACGAAGAACGGCGATCCGTCCCTCGATTCATGCGCAAAGAATCCGCCGGCGAGCATGGACCGCGAGTGGGCGAGAGCAGCCTCACCGAGCTCGTTCGAAAGCACGAGAGGTCGAAGTCCCTTGTTGGCGCGAACGGTGTTGAGCTTCGAGAGCACACCCTGTTCGAGTGAGGCGAGCCGGTCGGTGCTGGACTGCGAGGAGCGTTCGCCGTTCGCGCCGCCGGCGAGGAGCCCGGTGAGGACGAGCAGGAACGCGAGGAAGAGAGGGGCGCGCTTCATCGCTGAAGCTGGCATCGGCCTCGATCGAGTGGGCTACTTCCCTCGATCGAGGGAGAGCGCGAGCGTTGGCCCAAGCGAGACGCGTCGCGCCCGGCTCGCGGGCTTCAGCCTGGCGTCAGACGGAGAGTCGTAGACGCACCCCGCGTAGGTCCGACGCCCGGGCTAAAGCATGGGTCGCCTCGCTCGGGCCCGGACGCGCGGCGTCGCGGGCCGCGCACCATTGTCAGCGTTGCGGCTCTCCGTCGCCGGAAGCCGCCCAACGTGGGAGCGTGAATCGAAGAGTCGTCGGTCCGCCTGGGCGGCTCTCGATGTCGAACGTGCCGCCGAGCAAGCGAACGCGTTCGCCGATCCCGACCACACCGAGGCGGCCCTGTTGCGCCGCCCGCGCGAGACAACGGGCGACCTCGAACCCCTCGCCGTCGTCGGTGATGCTGACTTCGGTGATGGAGCGACGCGTCCGTACGGCGACGCCGACCGAGCTGGCAGCGCTGTGCTCGCGCACGTTCGAGAGCGCCTCCTGGATCGCGCGGAAGATGACGATGCGCTGGGATCCCGTCAGCGCGTCGGCGTCGCCGCGGACGTCGACCTGGATATCGATGCCGGTGCGGGCCGCGAATGCTTCGGCCGTTCGATGGATGATCTCGCCGAGCGGCCGGGAGGCGATGCTCGACGTCTCGAGTGAGTGGGCGGTCTCCCGCAGCCCCAGGTCGAGCTCGGTGAGCCGGCCCAGCGCGTCGTCGAAACGTCCCCAAGCCAGCTGACGGTGGCCTTCGAGGATGAAAGGGTCGAGATCACGTTGCAGCTCGCGTATTTCGCCTGCGAGGGCGAGCACGTCCTGCATCGGCCCGTCGTGGAGGTCGAACGCGAGCCGGTTGAGCCGCCGCTCAGCCGCGGCGACCAGCGCGTGCTCGCGCTGTTGGTTGCGTTCGAGCAGGAACTCCCGCTCGAGGATCGGTTCGAGTGCACGTGCGGCGGTGGCGAGGAAGGCCGACGCCTGCGCACGGTCGCCCACAGCGGCCCGCCCGACGAGTGCGCCGACGAGTTGCTGGAAGCGATAGAGGGGCGCGGAGCGGTAGGCTGATTGTCCGACGACGTGCAGCGTCGAACGGCCGCCGAAGACGGCGCGCACCTCGCGGCGGGTCTGGCGGCTGACCTCGCCCGAGCCGACGTCGATGAGGCATTCGGTCTCGCCGGTGGCGCCGCGGCGCCAGAGCGACGCTTCGTCGAAGATGCGTAGGTCGACGAGCAGTCGAAGCTGCAGGCCCGCAGCCGTGAGGGGCGGGAGCTCGTACAGTTGGGGGGCGGAGACGACCCGGTTGTAGAGCATGAAGGCGGCGGCGTCGGGCCCTGTCTCGAGCACCTCTTCGAGCCCGGTCGTGACGGCCTGGACGTCGGCGGTGGTCAGCTCTCCCTCGGCCCCGAGCGCAACGATCGCGTCGGCTGCGAACATGAGTGCGCGCATACGCTCGGCACCGGGATCGTGCCGGCTGCCGGCGAGGACGAGCTCCGAGCGCGCGATCGCCTGCCTCAGTCGTTCCTCGACAGGGGCCGAGGCGCCGGCGAGCAATGCCGATCGGACGCGGTCGACGGCGCCCTCGCGGAGGAGTTCTTCGGCAGGCCGGAGCCGCTCGAATCGAGCGTCCACATCGGGGTTTGTCAGTTCTTCTGCCACGTCAATTCCGATCCCGTTCCGGGGAGCCTCCCGCCTCTGACGATGGTCGATCGGGGCCGATCCCGCAAGAGGCGCTCGATAACGCAGGTTGGGAGCCTCACTATCCCTCCGCCGCCGGGCCACCCACCGACTCGACGACGGCGCCGACGAGCGTCTCCGTCTCGGCCCATTTGTCGTAGATGGTAGTTCCGATCGGCGCGCGGGCGGCGACGTCCGCTTCGCCTGCGAGGAAGATCGGGATCTCGGGGTTCAGCGCCCGCGCCGTGTGTGCGGCCGCCAGCCCCTCGGCTGCGCTCGCGCCGACGTCGAGTACGACCGCCGCGGGCGCGTCGTCAGCCTCCAGGATGCGCAGCAATGCGTCGGGTTGGACGCCACCCGGGCATTCCACCCGGCGCGCTTCGAGCAGGAAGCCCGCGAGCTTGACGAAACGTGCGTCCCGGCTCGCTACGACGACCGGTCCCAGGAGAGGGTGGGGCAAGACGGCCTCCGCGCCGGGCGCCCCAGGGGTCGTTACCTGGTGGGATGCCCAGGCGATGCGGTCGCCGACCGCGAGTCCGCGGCGTTCGCATTCCCCGGCACGCAGTTCGATGACCTCTCGAGCGCCGCGACAGGAAGCCGTGTGGAACGGTTGCACGTTGTCGGAAATCTTCAGCACTTTGAGGTCCTGGTCGACGAACACGACGTCGATCGGGAACTGCATGAACATCGTGTGGATGGAGAACGAGGGGCGGAGGACGCAACCCTGATCGGAGGGGAGCGTGCGGCGGAAGAGCGCTCCTCGCATACGGCGTACCCAGGTGTCGGCGACTCGTACGTGCTCGCAGACGATCCTGCCGTCCTCACGACGAAGCGTGAGGATCCCGTGCCGGTGCCGGAGCATCAGCTTCCGAGCGTGTTCTTGATCGAGATCAGTGCAGGCAGCAGGAGGACGACGAACATCGCCGGAAAGATGAGGAGCACGAGGGGGAAGAGCATCTTGACGGGTGCCTTCTGGGCCTGCTCCTCGGCTTTCGCCTTGCGCTTCTTGCGCATCTCCGAAGCGAGATTGCGGAGGATCCGACCAATCGACACGCCCAACAGCTCACCCTGGACGATGGCGCGCACGAACGAGCGGATGCCCGGCGTATCGGCTCGCTGAGCGAGGCCCTCCAGCGCTTCGGTCGACGAGCGCCCCATGCTCTGCTCCTGGAGGGTGAGCCGAAGCTCTTGCGCGAGTGGGCCTTGGAGCTGCTCGGACGCCATCCGGAGAGAGCCGACGAACCCGATCCCGGCCTCGACCGTGACGACGAGGAGATCGATCAGGTCGGGCAGCGCCTTCTCGATCTCGTGGTAGCGCGTCTTCAAGCGGCGCTCCAGCACGATCGTCGGCACGGACCAACCGAAGAGCAGCGCCACCGGCAGCCCGATGAGGTAGATCATGGGCTTGACGCCTGAGAGCCCGCCGAGGACGGCCCAGAGGCCCACGAGCGCAAGTGCCCCGATCGCCTGCGCCGCGAAGAACGTGCGGGGCGTCGTGCCGTAGAGACCCGACGAGACGAGCTTCGCCCGGATCGCCTCCTCGCGTTGCGGGCCGTGACGCGCCGCAATCGCGTCGCCGAGCGCGTCGACGAGACCTCCAACCGTTCTCGGCCGGGAGGACTCCAACCGCTCCTCGACCGGGCGACCCGAAAATCCGTATTTGTCGATCTGGTCGAGTGTGCGACGCGTGCCCGACGACGGTCGCCTGAGAACCAGAATGAACGTCCCCACCACGATGACGAGGGCGACCAGAGCGACGATGAGCGCAACGGGCAGCATGTCCTAGACTTCGATCTCCACGATTTTCTTGATGATCAGTGACCCGGCCACGACCATCACGGCCGCGAGGATCATCCCGGCCTTGCCACCGGTTGTCTCCCACAAGGGGCGTAGATAGTCGCGGTTGATGCCGTACATGACGATGAAGAGCCCGACCGGAAGCAGGGAGACGATCCAACGCGCCATCCTCCCCTGCGCGGTCAACGTCCGCACCAGGCGGCGCAACTCCATCCTGTTGCGGCAGTTCTCCGAGACCTGGTCGAGCACTTCCGCGGCATTGGTTCCGGCCTGGCGTTGCAGCCGCGCAACGAAGGCGACCTGGTCGAGATCGGTGTTCTGCATCCGTTCCGCGACGACGTGAAGCGCCCCGTCGAGAGGAACACCGAGCTGCTCGTCGGCGAGCGCACGACCGAGCTCGGACCGCGACGGCTCGTCGGCTGCGTCGATGGTGACGGAGAGCGCTCCCACCATGCCGTGCCCTGCCCGGAGGGCCGACGAGATGACGTCGAGGTTGTCCGGCAACTGCTCCGCGAACTTCGCCCGGGTGCTCCGTACCCGCCGGGAGACGAACGCGCGGGTGGCGAAGGGCCCGATCACACCGACGACGAGGCCCCAGGGCGAACCGATGATCAGCGCAGCGACGACTCCGAGGAGCAGCGACCCGGCAATCGTCAGGAGCACGATGCGGCTCGAGCTGGTCTCGATTCCGGCGATCTCGATCTCGGGCGCGAGTGCATTCGTGAGCCGGCCACCTCTCGAGGTCGACCGCTCCTGCGCGCGACCGCGCTCGGCGGTCGGGAGTGGCGCACCGATCGCAGCGTGCTCGCTCCCGGCGACGTCGACGAACTGCCCGACACGCCAGCGGACACTCTGACGGCGCCGATGGCCGTTGTAGACGAGCAACGTCGATGCGGCTGCCACGGCGACGGCAGCGCTGATCGCAAGGACACCGAGCGTCCCGTCGAAGAGTGAGGCCATGACGCTCACGCCGATGCCGGCCGGAGTCCCTGCCGGTGTGCTTCGAGGGTCACCGACGCTCTCGCCTCTGGAAGATGTCGAACGACTCGTCGCGCACGAACAGGTCCGTCGAAATGGAGATCGATCGCCGCTCGAACTTCGTCAGCTGCGTCGGCCGAAGGCCCGTCGACATGAGGGCGCCGTTGACCTTCTGGTCGACGACCGAGTCGACCTGGTACTCGAAGATGTCCTGCAGGGTGATCACGTCGGACTCCATCCGCTGTACCTCGGTGATGTTCGTGATGTGGCGTGAACCGTCTTCGAGGCGCTCGAGGTGGATGATCATGTCGAGCGCGGCCGCGAGCTGCTGCCGAATGGCCTGCATCGGCAGATCGAGACCGGCCATCATCACCATCGTCTCGACGCGGGCAAGTGCGTCGCGGGGAGAGTTTGCGTGCACCGTCGTCAGCGATCCCTCGTGGCCGGTGTTCATCGCCTGGAGCATGTCGAGCGCCTCTGCGCCGCGGACCTCGCCGACGATGATCCGGTCGGGCCGCATGCGGAGCGAGTTGCGGACGAGCTCCCGGACGGGAATCTCGCCGTCGCCCTCGATGTTCTTGGGGCGGGACTCGAGTCGGAGCACGTGGCGTTGGTGGAGTTGAAGCTCCGCTGCGTCCTCGATCGTGACGATCCGGTCGGTGTCGGGGATCGACGCCGAGAGGGCGTTCAGCAACGTCGTCTTGCCCGTGCCGGTGCCGCCGGAGATCAGGATGTTGAGCTCGGCCTTGACGCAGCTCGTCAGGAAGGTGGCGGCATTCGCTGACACGGTGCCGATGCGGAGCATGTCGTCCAGCATCAGCCGCTTCTGCGAGAACTTCCGGATCGTGAGCAGCGGGCCCGAGAGCGAAAGCGGTGGGATGATCACGTTGACGCGACTGCCGTCGGGCAACCGGGCGTCGACCATGGGCGAGGCCTCGTCGACCCGGCGGCCGACCTGCGCGACCATCTTGTTGATGATCCGGCGCAGGTGCGAGTCGTCGTTGAACCGGACCGTTGTCTCGTAGAGTCGGCCCTGGCGCTCGATCCAGATTTCGGAGGGACCGTTGACCATGATCTCCGTGATGGTGTCGTCGACGAGGAGTCGCTCGAGCGGCCCGTAGCCGAGAATGTCGTTGGCGATCTCTCCGGCCAGGCGCTCCCGCTCGTCGCGCGAGATCCCCACCTCGTCGGCCAGGTTGCGCTTGATGTCGGCGTTGACGCGCTCGCGCAGTGCTGCAGGATCCGTCGCGACGTCGGACAGCTGCGGGCCGAGCTCGGAGATCACCCGCATGTGGACGAGGTTCTTCAGCTCGGCGTACGGCTCGGAATTGGTAGGTGCCACGGGCCGTTTGGTCGTGAGACGCTCGTGCAGCTCCATCTACTTTCTCCTTCCGAAGACTCCGCGGCCACGCGGGGCGGCTGCGACGGCGACGGGCTCCGGGACATGAGCGCCCGTGTAGAACCCCGCGAGCTGACGGAACGCCACAGCCGCGTCGGATTGCGGCTGGGATGTCACGATTGGCACTCCTTCGTTGACACTTCGGGGGATCTCCCGGTCGCTCGGGACGAGCACGTCCAGCGAGCGCTCGAGGATGTTGCCGACATCGCTCGTCGTAAGCCCTACCCGGCTGTGCGCGCGGTTGAGGACGAGCCGGATGTGGTCGGGGTCGTAGCCCATCAGCTCGAGCGTCTCGAGCCCGAGCTTCGTGTTCTTGAGCGAGAGCGTGTCGAGCATCCCGACCATCACGAGGTCGGTCGAGAGGTCGATCGACGCGATGACCTCGGGCGTGAAGCCCGGCGGCGTATCGACGATGACGGCGTCGTAGTGCTCCCGCAGCAGGGCGTAGACCTCGCGGACGGTCTCCACCGAGACTGCGCTCGCCTGGTCCGGCCGGTTGGGCGCGAGTAGGGCTCTGACGCCGGAGGCATGGGTTGCCAGGTGGGCGTCGAGCGAGGTCGCGTCGACCGGCCCGGACGAGGCCATGTCGTAGATCGTCCTGCCGGGAGGAAGGCCCATGCAGAGTGCGATGTCACCGAACTGCAGGTCGAGGTCGACGATCGCGACCCGTTCGCCCGCGTCCTGCATCGCGACGGCGAGGTTGGTCGAAATGAGAGTCTTGCCCGTCCCTCCCTTGGGGCCGAGAACGACGATCAGCCGTCCGGGATCCGAGCCCCTGGCGCGCGCCCCGCCACGGCGGGCGAGCGCCTTCTGGATCGTGAACGAGACGGCCTTGGCCGGCTGAGGAAGCATCAGGATGTCCTCGGCGCCGGCCTCGAACACACGATGCACGAAACCGTTGGACGACCCCTGGCAGAGCACTATCACAGGCCGGTGCTCGTCCTGGTTGACCGAGCTCTCGATCAGGTAGAGCACGCGATCCGAGTAGCCCTCACACGCGACGACGAGCACGTCGCAGTCGGTGCTCTCGAGAGCCCGGGCTGCCGCGTCCATGCCCTCGACGACGCTGACCACGTCGACGTTTGCATCCTCCGGCAGCGAGCTGAGGATCTGGTCCTGGGTCAGGCCGGCGTCGAGGACGACGAGGGTGCGAATCGCGCTCGCCACGCTACGCCCGCCTCGCTGCGAGGCGCGTTGTCCCGTTACCCGACGTTCGGTTGGCCATCACGTGGCGCATTTCGTCTCCATTCCCAGATTCTCGTCGCGACCTCGGCGGTCGCACCCTCTTGTTATCGTCGTTTCCCGGTGTCATGTCTAGCTCTGAGCTCGCTTTCACCTTACGAGGACAGCAACGCACGCCGCGGAATCGGTCGCGTTGCAGGGAGTGTTGCCGGGGGTGCCGTCAGCGGAGGGCAGCACGAGCTTGAAATAGTGGCCCCAGATGTCGCCGGCGGGTGTCATCCGGGACGGTGCCGTTGTTGTCCGTTGGCTCCGCTCGAGCCGCACGACGACGGAGCGCCGTCCCAACCGGTGGCGTAGAACGCGCCGAACCCGGTGATCGGGTACACGTCGGAGGCGTTCTGCGTGGCGGGGAGGCTGTTGGTGAGGAACACCGTGACCAGACGGGGATCGCCGGGTTGGATGCCGGGCCAGTGGTTTTGCGTGCAGGTACCACTCGGCGCCCACCGGTTGTTGTAGTCATCGACGAGTGTGCTGAGCCGTCCGTCCGTGATCCCTCGCACGCAGGTGTAAGGCGAACTACCCACCTCACAGCTGTCTCCTCCTGACTTGACCGCGAACGGCCCACCACAGCCGTTCTGGAACATCTGCGAGATGTTCGAGTTGGGGTCTGGCCCGCCGTTCGGTTCGCAGTCGGCCCCCGAGCCGATCACCTCGAGGGAATTGGCGCCGAGTGAGCGGAGCGTGACCGTGATCTGACCGATCGGGCTTCCTGCCGCTCGCGCGTGCGAGGCGAGCGTGACGTTCGCGATCGGGCCTTGCTGAGTCGCGTTGCCGGCCTGGATGCCAGCGGTGCTGGTCTGCCATGGGCCACTATCCGACGATCGAGCGCTGACCGTGATCTCCTCGAGACCATGAGGCGATGGCCCCGACCCGGGGTTTATGGTGAAGTTGTGCGTCCAACTCCCTCCCGACTGCGTCAACGCCTGCACCCCGCCGCTGCCAATCTGCATCTGCGCCGCATGGACGGCGCCCGAGAACGTTGCCGTCACGGTCATCTGGCAGGCTGCGCCGTCGTTGGGAATGAAGTGTGGATTGGCGTTCGGGCACGGGTTTACGGACTGGTTGGTGGGCGCGAACTGGAGGTCCGTCAGCTGCGGGTCAGGACCGGTTGCAACCCGGGTCACAAAAGCCATGTCCTCGTAGACCGGAGAGGTAGCGGAACAACCCACCTGGATCCCGACGGGGGTGTCGTTTTGCGGCATATTCGGTGCCTGGCCGCTCCACGTGGTTCCGGATCCGGTGAGGTCGACGGTTTCGTTGGTGAACAAGGCGCGGACGCAGTCTGCGACGACGAACGGCCGCATGCCACGTGCCGTGCTCGCTTGCATCAGTGCCACACGAGCGTTGGCGCTGATCGTGGGAGCGACGACGCCCAGCCCGGCAAAGAAGCTCGTGATGCTCGCCTCACGAGCGGTCACGTTGGTCCAGAGGCCGTCGGGATGCGAGGCGTCGCATGGCCCGCCTGCGCTTCCATCGGCTGCGTCGATGTCCGTCGCATTCACCTTCACCGTCAGCTTTGCCGGGTCGTTGATGCTCGCGTTGTAGCTGGTGCCGATACCCGCGTACTCCTTCGCGATGGCTGTGATCGTGGCCTCGGTGGGGACGGGGGAACTTGCACAATTCTTGAGCAGCGTCCCGTAAGAGAGACCTGCGGCGAAGGCCGCCGCATCGACGCGGTTCTGGAGTTGGTGCTTGTGGACGTACCAGTTCCCGAAGTCGAGGGCCAGCGCCATCACGGCCATGAACGTGAGCGCGGAGACCGCGACGATCACGAGCACGCTGCCGTGCTCGTCCTGTATCCGACTACTCAGCAATTGTGGTCCCAACCGACCAGTTCCGGTCCCGTCGGCGCCTGCTCAAGCCGCATGGTCGACGACCCACTCAGGTTGACGTCCATCAGGCGGAACCCGGTCAGCTTGAAGATCGAGTACGGGTTGACGCCGATCTCGACCGTGACCGGGTCGCCGACGTGCGGCGTGGCGCTCGGGACGCAGAGCCTGACATAGCCGTTCGCGCTTTCGACGTCGTCCTTGAGTCCCCCGGTCGTGATCTGGCTCTTGATGTAGTCCTTGATCTGGTCGCCGTTCGGCGATTCATTTCCCGGCACTCGGCCCACCGCCGCCCACCGGGCTCCCTCGTTCGAGAGGTGGTTGAGGCTGAGCCAGGAGTTGAACGTGATTCCGAACTCGATCAGCCCCACGATGACGAGCAGCAGCAACGGGAGCACGATCGCGAACTCGACCATCGCCTGGCCTTGCTCTCCGTGTTGCGGTGGCCTACTCACCCCATTTGCCCTTCGCGTCTCGATATCCGTGCTAACAGCATTGGCCACTCAAGCCCGTACTGTTGAACAAGGGTAGCGCCCTTGCCGCGAGACCAAGACGACCGGAGGCACGAAGGCCTCCGGTCGTCCTGGTCTGCATTTGCCCGAGCGAACGGCACGCTACGGCACCGTGTAATCGACGGTCCAGGTAGCCGTTCGGTTGCCGTTGCTGCTGCCGGTCTTATTGACCTGAATGACTAGGAACTGACCCGAGAGTACGGAGATCGACTGGCCTGTGATGTTGCACGGTGAAGTGCCACCGCTGCAGGTCAGCGTCGCAACGTTGCTTCCGTTTACGCGAACAACGAAGTTGTAGACGGCGTTTGTACTTGTCATCGTCACGTGGAACCCCCTGATCGTGAGGTTCGACGGGGCGGCGATGCGCCGATTGGCCTCACTGCTCAGCGAGCCGGACTGGTTGATGTACCCGTAGGTCGTCGTCGGGTTCGCCAAGCCACCGAGGTCGGTCGTCTCGCCCCCGGAGAACTGGGGAGTCGTGACCGTCCACGACTGCGTGTCGGCCGGGCCGGGGCCGACCGGGCTCGTGCCACGGACGTTGAACTGGTAGCTGCCGAGCGCGAGGCCGGGGCCGTAGCTCTTCGGGCTGGTGCATGCCGTCCAGGTGCCCTGGCTCCCTCCGGTGTCGAGCCTGCACTCGCTTCCCGTCGAATTGGAACCCGCAGAGAACGTGAACGACGGGTTGGTGTAGGTGCTGGTGCTCCCCGAGCCGGATGGGCCGCCGGTGATGTTCGGCGCCCCCGGCAGCGCGACCGAGAACGACCGGGTTGCAGCGTTGCCCGTTCCACCCGGGCCGATGCCCCTGACGTTGAACTGGTAGCTGTTCACCCCGAGGCCAGGGCCGTAGCTCTGCGGACTCGTGCACGCCCCCCAAGTGCCCTGGCTGCCGCCGGTGTCGAACCTGCACTCGAGCGACGTCGTGTTCGCCCCCTGAGTGAACGTGAACGTCGGGGCGGTATGGGCAGCGTCGTTGCCGGCGTTGTTCGGGCCCGAGTTGATCGTGGGCACTGACGGCGCCGGCGGCGGGTCGACGCGGACGGTGTTGCTCGACGTCACGAGCGGAGAAGACCCGTAGCTGTTGACGCCCTGGACGCGGACGCGATAGCAGAAGGTGGCTGTCGCTCCGACGAGCTGATCCGTAGTACTGGCGACGGCCGGCACCCCTGTGTGCGTCGAGCCGCCGAACGTGTTGTAGCTCCCTGTTCCTCCGGAGCTGCAGCTACCGCTGCCGCTCGGCGTTGCCCGCTCCCACTGGAACGTTATCGTCTGCGGACCGCCCGCCCAGCTCGTTAGCAACGTCGTTGCGGTCAGCGTCACGGGGCCGGTCTGCGGGCTACCTCCGCCGATGCTGACGGAGCCTCCCGTGGGCGGTCCCACGACGACGGCAGTTTGGGCCGATTCGACGGTCGTCGAGTCCCCGAGGGCATTGTTGCCGGTGACCTCGAACCGGAGCGTGGACCCCGCGTCGGATCCCTGCACCACATACGTGGTCCCGGCCGCACCCGAGCCGGAGATGTCGACGCAAGCAGCGCCGCTCGCGTTGCAGCGTCGCCAGCGGTAGTCGTACGAGGTGGCGTTGGTCCAGGAGCCGGGGCTACCGGTGAGCGTCTGTCCGACCTGCGGGGTGCCGGTGATGCTTGGCGCCACGGAATTGGCCGGCTCCTTGACGCACGCCGAGATCAGGAACGGGTGGGCCGGGTTGCCGTTCATGGCAGGCCCTGACCACCAAAAGGCGTTGTGCCAGGTGCAGGGGCCGAACGTCCAGCCGTCGATGGGAGGAATGCTGTCCGGCCCCGGCGGGACGGTGAACACGGCGTACCAGCCTTCGAGGCCCCCCGGGGGGTTCAAACCGCTGCCGGTGACCGCACCCGCCGGGTAGTAGTAGTACGTATTGAGTGGACCACCCGAACCGATTACCACCGAGGTGCCGCCCGGTGGCGGCGAGGCGAGGATCGTCCAGTCCCAGTTGGCCTCAGGGCTCGTGCCCCAATCGTTTCTCGCGCGCACCTGGAACTGGTGCGCCGCGACGCTCAAAGGCCCGACGTATTGCACGCCTGTGTCCGGGCAGACGGACCATGCGGCAGCGTCGAGCTTGCACTCGACGAAGTCGGTGTACTGGGTGGTGTACGCAAACATGGCGTCCCGAGCCGTGGTCTCCGGCTGGGTCGGGCCCGCGGTGATGACGGGCGCGGGCGGCGGGGACGTGCTCGCCGAGAGGTTGCTGCCGGTTCCGCTGAAGAGTCCCGTGATGTTGTCCTTCAGGAACGTGAGACTGGCGATCGCTCCCAGGGAGACGATCCCGACGATCAGGGCATACTCCACGAGCCCTTGGGCCTTCTCGCTCTGCCTTAGTTGTCGCACGTGGCTCAACAGGCGGCCGGCCAGGGTTCTCGTCGAAGTGCTCACGGTGTCATGCCCCCATTTGTTGTGGTACGTCCGGCTTCCTGTGTTGTGAATCCGGCTTTCGTTGTGGTTCCAGCAACCTACGAACGTCCAGTGCGATGGGACGGCAGCGGGGCCCGGAGGGCCGCGCTGCCATCCCGTCGCGGTGGCGGTCCTAGCCGACCGGCACGTTGTTGACGCTGCTGCCCGCCTTGCTGAAGAGGCCCGTGATGCTGTCCTTCAGGAACGTGAGCGCTGCGATCGCGCCGAGCGAGACGATGGCGATGATCAGCGCGTACTCGACGAGCCCCTGGCCGCGCTCCTCCTCGCGAACCTGGAACCATGCATTCTGCAGCCGCACGGCGACCGCGTTCATTGCATCCAGCATGTGAACTCCTCCCCTTGCCGCATTGATGACTTCCCCCGAACCTGTCCGGGGGGCGAGAAGCGATGAGCTTCTGGCCGCCGAGACGATTTCACTGTCGCCTCAGAGTTGGGGATACGCAACTGGCGGAAAGGCTAGGAACGTCGAGGGCCGACCTGAACGTTCGTTTCGGCGTGCGGGTTGCGCTTCTGCGCAGGCGCGCGTATCGTTGGGAGCAATGGGCATTGCGATCGCTGTTCGGTTCAACCCGCTCGCCGCGGCTGCGTGCCGTCGAGTTGGTGGGTGTTGCTCATCTCTCCGGTGGCTCTTCGAATCCGTCTGGTGGCCTCTTCTGGCGTGCCGATTCGGGCACGGTGATCCTCTCTGGGCCTAAGGGCGACACTGGAGTACGGGCAGCCCTGCTACCAGCCGAGCTCTCCGTCACGGCGTGTCACCCTTCGTGGGTAGCACTACCCACCGCTCGTACCGGTCCGTCCTCGTGCCCTTGAGTCTTCTCCCGTCACCCGCCATCTTGCTTCCGCGCTGCTCGCCGCGGCTGCGTCCCTGTGTCGCTGTGGGCGCTCGACGTCCGCGACTGGCGCTGCTACGGCGTCGGCATTCCTGTGGCCGCCCGTGTTCTCCGGCATCCAGACGGCGAACGTGACGCTCTACCTCGTCGGCGCTTCGGCTCTGCGTGGCGCTATCGCGAACGTGCCGGGACGGCGCCGGAGCGTGTGGGCTGGCGATCGGCGCAAAGCTGATCAATCTGCCGCTCGTCGTCTGGCTTGCGGCGACGGGCCGCATCGCGCGGCCGTCGGCAGCGTCGGCGTCGCCGCCGCCTCGACGCTCGGCCTCGGTCTGATGGTCGAGACCTTCCTCAGCGGCGATCCGCCCGGGGCCGTGACCCGGCTCGAGAGGCGTGGTTATGGACGCGGTCACCACGCCGAGTTACTCCGTCGTCGACGTTAGCCGATCGCTCGGCGCGCCGACATGGGGGGCCCTGCTCGCGCTCGGCGTGCTCGTCCTGGGAGCTCCTCGTCGCCTGTGCGGTACGCGGTCGACGCGGAGACGACGCCGCGTCGTTCTCTATCGCCTGTCTCCGCCTGTCTCGTCGCCGCCCCGAACGTTTGGCTTCACAGCCTCGCCTTCATGCTGCCGGTCGTGGGCCTTGCGCGGCCGCGTTTCAGCGGCGTTTGGCTCGTACCTCTGATCCTCGTCGTCGTTCCCGTGGTCGATCCGTCGGCAGTTGAGATTGCGATCGCCTGGCTCGTCGTGGCAGCGATCGGATTCCACCTCCTCCGGGCTCCCGATCGCAACGAGGGAAGATCCACGCAGCCATCTCGGTGGGCGAGCGAACCTCAATCTCGGTACGCGAGCACGGCCATACCCTCGTCCCGGTAGAGGACCACTCATCCCTTGTCGACGTAGCGCCGCGATCCTCCTCCGATCCTCCGTCGTGTCGAGCACGACGATCGGATAGCCGCGCGTCGCCCCCAACCACCCGGGCCGCACGGCCTTGAAGAGCGACAGCGAGTGCAGCTCTCGGGTGGTCAGCAGCTCGAAACGGATGTCGTAGGCAATGCGGCCGCGGAGGGCCGGCACCTTCCACAGAAGCCAGTCCGAGTGCCGGTCGCTGGGCAGTAGAGCCGGGCCCGGAGCCAGCCCTGGCAAGGCACGGGCGACGGCACGAGCGCCTCCGTTCGACCAGGCGCTCTCGTACCACCCGTCGCCGCGGGGAACCCAGACGGCGAGCGCCGTTCCGAGCATCACGCATGAGCCGATGCACAGCGCGAGCCCTACCCGCCGGCGGATGGGAGCTCGGTCGGGCGGAAGAATCGCATCGAGCGCGACCGGCAGGAGCACCGACACGGCGAGGGCAAACCAGACGATCCCACGGGCACTCCGCAGCGATCCCGCCAGGGTGAACGCCAGGACCCCGAGGTCGTAGAGCGAGAGCCGACGGCGACCGAGGAATGCGATCACGACGGCCACTGCCGCCACGACGAAGAAGGCGATCTGATACCCGTGCGGTCTCGGGGCCTGCCACTCGGTGACTGCTTTCGCCACCGGGCTGTCGATGAACATCAGCTTGTAGTAGCCGACGACGGCCGTGCCGTAGGGGGTCGCGACGACGCACAACCACGGGAGCACCACGAGCATGCCGCTGCGCCACCATCTTGCCGTCGTCGGTCGGCGCAGCGCGAGCTCGCCGAGCCCGATCGCGCCGGCCCAGGCGGCGATCGCGGCGCCGACGACGACCGATCCGTGCACGTTTGCCCACACGACGAGCAGCGGGAACACGAGGAGCGTCCGGCGGCGCAGGAGATTGCGATCGGCCGCCAGCAGGGCGAGCGTGACGACGAAGAGCGGGAGGGCGACCGCCTGGGCCCGCAACGTCCACGACCACGGAGCGACCAGCAGACAGGCGGCGACCACCAGCAGCGTGTCGCGTGCCGTTCCGCCACGCTGGCGGGCAGCTGCGATTGCGAGCGCCGTCGCCGTGGTGACGAGCGCGATGTGGAGCAACATCGTCGCGCGGAGCCCGGCGAGGACGTCGGCGCCGTAGAACGCGAGCTGCGCGAGCCACTGCTGGTCGACCCAGGTACGACCCTCCGCCAGAACGGTGAGCGACTCCCGGTGCGGCAGGCCGTGCTCGACGATCTCGCGGCCGGCTACGAGGGTCATCCAGCTGTCGCCCACGAAGATCTGGGGTCCGAGGGCCAGCAGCATCGTGCCCAGGGTCGCGACGAGGACGACGAGGAGGCTGTTGTCGACGCCGATCTCCACGATCCGAGCCCTGCGGCCGTGGCTTCTCGATCGTGGAGCGACCACGGGCGAAGTCTGGCGTACGCGTCCGACGGCGCTACTCGTCGCCGTAGAGCGGGCTTTCGACGAGCCCTTGCTGGTAGGCGAGCCGTGTCGCCTCGGTGCGATTCTTGACGCCGAGCTTGCGATAGATGTTCGTCAGATGGAACTTCACCGTCTGCTGGGTGACCCACAGCTCCTTGGCGATCTGGTCGTTCGAGAGCCCACGGGCGACTGCAGCCAGGATCGACGTCTCTCGCTCCGTCAGCCCGGCCGCCCGGCCACGGCCGGTTTCCGAATCACCGCCGAGCGCCGTCGCGCTGAAGACGTTGCCGTCGATGGCCTGGCGTAGGGTGGAGGGGAGATCGATCGGGTCGACGCTCTTCGCGATGTAGGCGCTCGCGCCCCGGCGAAGGGCGGTCTCGATCAGCTCCGGCGAGGTCGACGCCGACAGCATCACGACCTTCATCTCCGGAAAGCGCTTGTGGATCTCGTCCAGGCAGGCGAGGCCGTCCATATGGGGCATGCGCACGTCGAGCAGGACGAGGTCGGGCTTCGTGTCGGAGACGAGCGGTAGCACCTGCTGGCCGTCCTGGGTCTCCCCGACGATCTCGAATCCGTCGTCGGCCTCGAGGGCTCGTCGGATCCCGTCCAGCATCAGCCGGTGATCGTCTGCGATGACGACGCGCATCGGGACAAGTCTCGCAGAGGTGCACGACGACGGTCCGAGTCGAGTGGAAGGACGCCTGTGCGAATGCCGCGCGGCCCGGGCTGCGATCGTGTTGAATCACGGCGATGACGCTCACCGTCCTCAACCCCGCCACCGAGCAACCGATCGCGGAGCTCGAGCGGGGCGGTGTGGACGAGACCGACGCGGCAGTCGCCCGGGCGAAGGCCGCCTTTCCGGGCTGGCGCGCCGTCGCTCCTGCCGATCGCGGCCTCCTGCTCCGCCGGCTCGCCACCCTCGTCGAGGAGAACCACGAGGCGCTTGCCCGACTCGAGTCGGCGAACGCCGGCAAGCCGATCTCCGGCGCCCGCGGCGAGATCGGGATGGTTGCGCAGGTGTTCCAGTTCTACGCCGGTGCCGTCGACAAGCACTACGGCGACACCATCCCGGTCGCCGGCGGAATCGACGTCACCTTCCGCGAGCCGCTCGGCGTCGTCGGGCTGATCACACCCTGGAACTTCCCGCTCAACATCGCGAGCTGGAAGATCGGCCCCGCGCTCGCCACGGGCAACACGATCGTGATCAAGCCGGCCGAGCTCACCCCGCTGACAACGATCCGGCTCGGCGAGCTCGCTCTCGAGGCGGGGATCCCGGAGGGCGTGCTGAACGTCGTCGTCGGCAGAGGATCGGTCGTCGGGCAGCGCCTCGTCGAGCATCCGGACGTGGCGAAGATCGGATTCACCGGCTCGACCGAGGTCGGCCGCGGCGTGATGCAGGGCGCAGCCGCGACGATCAAACGCGTTACTCTCGAGCTCGGCGGCAAGTCCGCCAACGTGATCTTCGCGGACGCCGACCTGGAGAAGGCTGCTGCGTCCGCCCCGTACTCGGTGTTCGACAACGCGGGTCAGGACTGCTGCGCGCGCTCCCGCATCCTGGTCGAGCGACCTGCCTACGACCGCTTTCTCGAACTGCTCATCGATGCAACCCGGGGCGTCAGAGTCGGCGACCCGGGAGACGAGGCGACCGAGATGGGCCCGCTCATCTCGGCCGAGCACCGCGCCGCCGTCGGTTCCTTCGTCGAGGGTGAGCCGCTGTTCCGCGGCGACTCGCCCGGAGGGCCCGGCTTCTGGTTTCCGTGCACCCTCGTCGAGGCGTCGAACGACGACCGGGTGGCCCGCGAGGAGGTTTTCGGCCCTGTCGCCGCCGTGATTCCCTTCTCGGACGAGGCGGATGCGATCCGGATCGCGAACGACACGCCGTACGGGCTCTCGGGATCGATCTGGACGCGCGACGGCGCCCGCGCACTTCGCGTCGCCCGGGGCGTCGCGGCCGGCGTGCTCTCGATCAATTCCAACAGCTCCGTCCGCGTCCACACGCCGTTCGGGGGTATGAAGCAGTCGGGATTCGGCCGCGAGCTCGGGATGGCGGCGCTCGACGGCTACACCGACCTGAAGAACGTGTTCATCTCGACGGAAGGCTGACACCATGGCGGGAAGGCTCGAGGGCAAGGTGTGCGTGATCACGGGCGCCGGCGGCGGGATGGGCCGGGAGGCCGCGATCGTCTTCACCGGCGAGGGTGCAAAGGTGTGCGTCGCGGATGTCGACGAGGCGCTCGCGGAGGAGACCGTCGCGCTCTGTTCCGAAGGCTCGGCATTCGCCGTGCGCGCGAACGTTGCGAGCGAGGACGACGTGAAGGCAATGTACGCGGCGGCCGCCGAGCGGTTCGGCGGAATCGACGTGCTCTACAACAACGCCGGCATCTCCCCCGCCGACGACGATTCCATTCTCGTCACCGAAGCCGACGCCTGGGACCGCGTTCAGGACGTCAACACGAAAGGCGTCTACTTGTGCTGCAAGCACGGGATCCCTTATCTGCTCGAGCGGGGTGGTGGCTCGGTGATCAATGTCGCCTCGTTCGTGGCGATCCTTGGCGCGGCGACGTCGCAGATCTCCTACAGCGCCTCCAAAGGGGCCGTGCTCTCGATGAGCCGTGAGCTCGCGGTGCAGTTCGCCCGGCGGGGCGTTCGGGTCAACGCTCTTTGCCCGGGGCCGGTCGAGACGCCGCTGCTGCTGCGCATCTTCGGCGGAGATCCCGCGGCTCTCGAGCGCCGCCGCGTCCACTGGCCGATGGGGCGCCTTGCGAAGCCGCGCGAGGTCGTGAACGGCGCCCTCTTCCTCGCGAGCGACGAGTCGTCGTACGTGAACGGGACGTCGTTCCTCGTGGACGGCGGCCTCACCGCGGCATACGTCACGCCTGAGTGAGAGGCGCGATGGAGAAGCGTATCGCGCCTCTCACTCAGGCCTTGCTTGCTACAGGCTTCGCCTGATCCTAAAGGGGCCCGCCCGCGGGCCCGTCCGCCGGCCCGTCCGACCGTCTGTCTCTTCTGAAAGGTTCGTCGACGGCGGGCTCAGCGCCGCTATTCAGGCGCATTTGCTCTCTGCACGCTCCGCGTGAGAAAAGGCAATGAAGTGGGGATTGCCGCGATACGTTTTTCCATCGCGGCAATCCCCACTTCACACGCCGACGACCTGAACGAGCCAGCGGCGGTCGCGCTCGCGGTCGAGCTCGAGGAACAGGATGCGCTGCCAGGTGCCGAGGCACAGCTCGCCTTCGCGCACGGGTACCGACTCACCTGCGGGGCCGAGCAGCATCGACATACAGTGGGAGTGGCCGTTGCCGAACTGCTGGTCCTCCTCGTTGATGTTCTCCGTGCGGCGATCCCAGTCGTCGTGGGCGTAGTAATGCTCGGTCGGGACGAGCCTCTTCAGCATCACGGCGAAGTCTTCGAGGAACCCGCGCTCCCATTCGTTCACGCGGACAGAGCACGTCGTGTGGGGGGAGTAAACGCAGCAGATACCGGCCTGGATGCCGCTCTGCTGGACAGCGTCCCGAACGTCGTCGGTGATGTCGGTCACCGAGAGCCCGCCCGCGGTGCGCAGCTGCACCTCACGCTGGAACGTCTTCAACGGCCGCATCCTTCCGTCGGGTTCGCGACCGGGGCCGCGCTCGTGGCGACATTGTGTCAGTCGCGTGAGAGACGCGGACGGGCGAACCCGCCAGTTCATCCACTAGTCTCGAAGCGGAGGGCCCGTAGCTCAGCTGGTTAGAGCAGCCGACTCATAATCGGTAGGTCCCTGGTTCGAGTCCAGGCGGGCCCATTTCAAGAGCCCTTTGACAGCCGTTTCCGCAGTGGAAGGAGGGTCAGGGGTGCCACGAGTGCCAGAAATGCACACGCCGTGCTTCCCCTGGTGCTACCTCCGGCACCCCTGCGGCGCTCAGGAATTCGTTGGAGTCCCGTCTACGACTCCCACGCCCGCAAGAACGTGGTTTCCGTGGCCTGGAGTACGGGCTGCGTTTAACGCGGAGACTCGGCTCTCGGTGCCTCTGAGAGAGACCCTGTAGGCAACGCGTAGCCCGGATAAGCCGGCCACCCAGTCGCGGCGAGGGCGCTCGACCTCCAGGCAGACAGGCGAGCTCGCAAGGCCGCTAACGGCGAAGTCGACTTGCAAGCGTGCGTCGACGTCTGCGCCCGTCTCGCTGACGCGCTCGCTGTTGTCATCGAGGAGATCGTGAACAGCCCTGTCGATCTTGGCCGTGCCGCCGGGCCGAGGCAGCTGCAGCGCCTCCTCAGAAGCGCCGACGTGTTCGACGTGGTCATTGAGCGAGACCAGCTTGCCGTGCAGATTCTTGCCGGCGCGTTGCTGCAGCAGCCTGATGTTCCCGTGCAACCCGGCAGGGTGTCCGACGATTCCGGAACCGAGGACAGCAATACGCCTGCGGTGGCTTCGCTCACTTCCGTTCCGCGACGGAACGGCAGAACAGGTCGCCCTCTCCGACGCGTCTTCGTCCCTCGTCGGCGCATGCCGCCAAACGCGCCCCTGAAACGATCCGAACCTCCGACGCTCGGCGAGCTCTTCGCCGCCATTGGAGAGGGGATGGCAGAGTGATCCCACTCACCCCATTCGGTACGCGCGTCGTACGCGCACGCCCCGCAATCGCTCTGGGAATAGCGAGTGCAGAACGTATCGAGGATTCCAAATCCTCTGTCCATGCAACCCTGGCCGCTCGCGGTGTCACGAATGGGCGCTAACGACGCTGAGGATGTGGCGGCCGTCCCGGTCGACACTCTGGTGGAGACGACCGAAACGGCTTCAGCAAGCCGTATGTAAGGAGCGGGAGCGACTGGACTCGAACCCGCGACCTCCGGCGTGACAGGCTCGGTTCACCGGTACGACGATTGGCGACGATTGACGCGCAAGCGCTCTATTGATGCGGGTCTGCGGGTCGTCGGCGCTGAATTGGGCACGATTGCGTAGGCCCGATTTCGAGCGTTTGCTGCCCTTCTGCTGCCCAGAAGCCTGCACGCACGGATGACGATGGCGGGTGAGCGAGTCCTCGACACCGTGCAGGTACACCTGGGATCGGGATGCTGGCACCCTGGCTAGCCGCTCCGCCGACCACGATCATCGACGGATGAAGCGAGGCAACCCACGGATGAAGCGAGGCAACCCAAGGAGGCAGGGGAGATGTGGAAGCGGTTCAGCACGAAGAGAGCCAGCTTGGCGGCGAACAAGCAACGCGCCGCACAAACGTCTGTTACGCTCACTCCCAGAGTAGAGGAGGCCTCCATGGTCAGTCGTATGGGGTTGCCGAAGAGCTTGCTCGGGCTTGTGGCCGGAGCCGTCTTGCTCGTCGTACTCGGGTTCTCGGGGTCGGCTGCGTCCTCCACGAATCAGGCGCTCCGAGGGACGCAAGCATTCCACGGAACAAAGGATTGCTCGGGGTTCACGGGGCTCGTCGGCGCCTTTTGCACGTTCAGGTCCTCGAACGTCGAGGCAGTCAAGGTGGGTTCAAAGATCTTCTACTTCCAGTTGGCCGGTAAGACCGCGCTGGACAGCGACATCGTCATTTACGTGGGACCCCGCACCGTCGCAACCGGCCACTGTCTCCTTCGTTTCGCGACCGGGGTGGGCGTGTGCACGATCTCGGACGGCACGGGAACGCTCGCTGGGTTCCATGCCCGTGTACGTGTCACGGCCGATTCGTCGATCCCGAAGCTGTGGCACTGGGACGGGACGTACGGCTTCAATCAGGGCTAGAAGCGGTGGGGAACCGGCCGGTGAGTGAGCGGGTCGCCCGGTGGCTTTCATCCCTCTCGGCCAAGTACATCGCCGTGTTCGCATTGCTGGTCGCCGTTCCGGTGATCGGTACGAGCGTGTACCTGCTCAACTCGTCCTACCAGGACAACAAGCGCGCATTGACTCGGCTGCAGCAGGAGAAGGCGAAGTCGGTCGCGGTCACGATCGACCAGTACTTCATTGATCTGACCAACAGGATGAAGGCGATGTGGGGCCGCTACTTGTCGTTCACCGCACTGGGCGCGGTGCTTCAACCCTTGCTCGACGACAACGCGATCGAGGCGTTCTACATCGACAGTACCGGGCGGAAGACGCTCGCAAGCGTCGGCGGCGGGCTCACGCTCGTCAGGCGGAACTTCTTACATGATGGTTCGGTCGGGCAGGCGAGGGCGGCGGGAGTCTACTTCGGTCCCGTGCAGGCGCCACGGCTCCTGTCCAACCCCGGGGCCCGATCGATGGAAGTGATGGTTCCAGAATCTAATGACAACTCTCTACTCCAGGGACCTCGAGATGGAGTCGTCGGCGCGACGATCGATCTCGTGGTTATTCAGGATCTCGTGAGACAGACGCGGCTCGGCACGTCCGGGTACGTCTACGCGGTCGACACCAAAGGCGTGCCGATCGCCCACCCGAACGCCTCCGCCTTTACGCGTCGTTCGTTGGCTCTTCCTCAGGTGACAAAGGCGCTTGCTTCGTCGAGCACGGGATCGACGGTCGGCCGTAACTTCCGTGGTGAAAAGGTGCTGAGCACCTGGGCGACCGTCAAACCGGTCGGCTGGAAGGTCTTCGTCGAGCAGCCCGAGAGCGCGGCGTTCGCGCCGGTCCGGGGAAAGATCTGGCGGACGGCGCTCCTGCTCGCTGCCTTCCTCGCAGCCGGGGTCGGACTCAGCGTGTTGCTCGCCCGCCGCCTCGTTCGCCCCGTCAAGCAGATGCGGACGGCAGCTGCGCGCATCGGAGCGGGCGCGTACGACGAGCGGATAGGGCTCCGCCGGCGCGACGAGCTGGGTGGCCTGGCAGACGAGCTGAACGGGATGGCCGCGAGCCTGCAGGCATCGGTTCAAGGCCTGGAGCAAAAGGTCGAGGAACGCACGCGGGAGCTGCAACAGGCGCTGGCAGAGCTTTCGCGGAAGGGCCGCCAACTCGAGGTCGCCAGCCAGCACAAGAGCGACTTCCTGGCGAACATGTCGCACGAGCTGCGAACGCCGCTGAACGCGATCATCGGTTTTTCGCAGGTGCTGCGTCAGAGGCTGTTCGGCCCGATCAACGAGAAGCAGGAGGAGTACCTGGACGACATCATCTCGTCCGGGAATCACTTGTTGTCGTTGATCAACGACGTTCTCGACCTCTCGAAGGTCGAGGCGGGGCAGGTCGAGCTCGAGGTCGCCTCTTTTTCTCTGCGTAAGGCGCTCGAGCGTGGCGTCGTCATGGTACGGGAGCCTGCTTCCGAACGGGGCGTAGCGGTTGCGCTCGAGCTCGCACCCGACGTCGACCTGGTCGAGGGCGACGAGCGGCGCCTACACCAGGTGGTCTTCAACCTGCTCTCGAATGCCGTCAAGTTCACGCCGGAGGGAGGCAGCATCGTCGTCGCTTCGGCGCGTGTCGACGGCGAGGTGCAGGTGTCGGTGACCGACACGGGTCCGGGCATCGTTGCCGAGGATCGGGAGCGGATCTTCGAGGAGTTTCACCAGACCGATGTCGGCGTGCAGCAGCGCGAGGGCACCGGTCTCGGGCTCGCCCTTTCGAGGCGTCTCGTCGAGCTCCACGGCGGCCGGATCTGGGTCGAGAGCGAGCACGGGAACGGCAGCTGCTTCGTCTTCACACTACCGATCAAGGAGGCAAACTTAAGATGGCCGGCGAGCGGGTCCTCGTCGTCGAGGACAACGACAAGAACATGAAGCTCTTCCGCGACGTGCTGCAGGCCTCGGGATACAGCACCATCGAGGCGACAACGGGCGAACAGGCGGTCGAGCTCGCCCTCGTGCATGAGCCGGTGCTTGTGCTCATGGACGTACAGCTGCCGGGGATCGACGGCGTCGAGGCACTCGAGCAGCTCCGGCAGGACGAGCGCACCTCCTCGATTCCAGCGCTTGCGTTGACCGCGCAGGCGATGAGCGGCGACCGCGACCGATTCCTCGATGCCGGGTTCGACGGCTACCTCTCCAAGCCGGTCGACGTCGCCGAGCTGCTACAGGCCGTCCGGGAGCACTGCAGTCGTGAGTGAGCAGCCGCCCAAGATCCTCGTGGGAGCGAAGGCGGACGCACTCGTGGATCGGGACATCAAGGCGCTGGAGGAGTCGGTCGAGCAGCTTCGCCGCGAGGCCGATGAGCTGTGCGCGTCGAGGACCCGGCTCGTGCTGGCCGCCGATGCCGCCCGCCGCAGGATCGAGCGCGAGCTCCACGACGGCGCGCAGCAAGACCTGGTCGGGCTCGCGGTCAAGCTGCAGCAGGCCCGCGGCCTGGTCGACAGCGATCCCGCCGCAGCCGGTGTTCTCGTCGACGAGATGCGGGGCGATGTCCAGGAATCGCTGGACCGGCTGCGGTCGCTGGCGCAGCGGATCCACCCGCCGCAGCTCGATGCTGGAGGGCTGCCGGCCGCGCTGCGCTCGGCCGCAGCAAGCGCTGGAGTTCGAGTCCGTATCGACGTCGGGGCGAACGGCGTCTACCCCCAGGAGGTTTCCGCGACGGTCTACCTCTGCAGCGTCGCCGCGTTCGAGCGCCTCGTCACCGGGACGACGGCTGCGATCGGCATCCGCGAAAAGAACGGAACGGTGGCGTTCGAGATCGTCGGTGAGGACGCGGGCGTCGACCCGGCCGACGCGCATCTCGCCGCGATCCGCGATCGGGTGGAGGCCCTGGGCGGCCGGCTGACGATCACGGTAGTGTCGGGCGGCGGCACGCGGATCGCCGGCTCGCTCCCGACCCGCGCAGACGCTAGTCGCCCTCGGCGAGGTAGAGGATAACGGCCTTGACCCGACGGTGAGCAGACGTCTCCCAGGTCAGGCCGAGCTTGAGGAAGATCGAGTGGATCACCTTCTCGACGGATCTCTCGGCCAAGACCAGCGATTCGGCAATGGCGGCATTGTTCTTCCCCTCAGCCATCTCGCGAAGCACGTCGCGCTCGCGCGGCGTGAGCTCGTTGAGCGGCGAGTCTCCGCTGCGTGCGTTTTCCGCGACGAGCGCGTCGACGACCTTGGGATCGATCACCGAGCCGCCATCCGCAACGGTCCGGATCGCTGCGACGAGCTGCTCCACATCCTCCACCCGCTCCTTGAGGAGGTAGGCCCGACCTGCGCTTCCCCGGTCGAGGAGCGCGAGCGCGTAGCTCGGGGTCGCGTACTGGCTGAGGACGACGACCCCGACCCCGGGGTGCGTCTCGCGCAACCGCTCGGCCACCTGGATGCCCTCGTCGGTGTTACCCGGCGGCATCCGGATGTCCGTGACGACGACGTCGGGCCGCTCTGCGTCTACGGCGCTGAGGAGCGAGTCGAGGTCCTCACAGACGGCGGCGACCTCGAGCTCGGGCTCCGCCTCGAGCAGTCTGCGCACCCCCTCGCGAACGAGGTAGTGGTCGTCCGCCAGCACGACCCGGATCGCCACGGTTAGAGGATACGGCGGTGCCGACTCCATCACAAGATCCGCACGGCGACGTGGAGGCAGGCCCGCTCGTTCTCATCGTCGACGACAACGCAAGGAACCTGAAGCTCGCGGGCGACGTCTTGGTCGCGGCTGGATTCCGGACCCTGGCGGCGACGACCGGCAAGGAGGGGGTGGCGCTCGCCGACGAACATCTCCCAGACGTGGTCCTCATGGACCTCCGGCTCCCGGACATGGACGGTACGGACGCCGCCAGGATGCTCGCCCAGCAGGCGCGGACAGCGTCGATTCCCGTCGTCGCGCTGACCTCGGTAACCCTCGAGGACGACCCTGTCTGGCTCCGGACAGCAGGTTTCGCCGGCTATCTCGAGAAGCCGATCGACGTCGAGCGCTTTCCGGACCAGGTGCGCCGGTACTGCCGCTGAAGCGGCGGACACCGTGTTGGCACCCGCGCGAAATCGGGGGCTGGCACCGCAGACCCAGATCGCCTCAGATGCCACGCTCGTGGCTCACCGTCACGGAGAGGGGGAGAACTCCACGAACGTCTCCACGACGATCCCAGCAACGAGAGGAAAGGAACGGAGGTAGCTATGACCAAGCTGAAGTCAATCCTCGGGCCGTCGTGGCCGTCGCGGCAGTCGCCGGGGCATTCGCGGTCGGGGGCCAGGCGCGCACCGCCCAGCACCCGCCGCAACACGGAGCTCTCCATGCGACCAAGGAGTGTGGGGAGAACAAGGGTCAGCCTGGTGGCTTCTGCACGATCGTGTCCTCGAACCTTCCAGACAGATCGCACAGGGCGATCCCAACCCAAGGAGAGAAGATGAACACCTCAGCCCAGACGATCCGCCGGCTGGTACGAGCGACCGGGCTTGCGGTCTCGCTGGCCGTGCTCGCAGTGCCGACAGCCCTCGCCGGAGGCCAGTCCGACATGCCCGACCCGGCGATCGCGGCGGCAATCGCCTCGCACCGCGCCTCGCTGACGGGCGCAGGCAGGTACCCGCTCGATCCTGCCATCGCAGCCGCGATCAATTCGCGCCGCGCTTCGCTGAAGGTCGCCGACGGGCGTTCGGGCGTCACCCTCGATCCTGCGATCGCGGCGGCAATCGCCTCGCACCGCGCCTCGTTGACGGGCGCAGGCAGGTACCCGCTCGATCCTGCCATCGCAGCGGCGATTGCTGCCCGGAGAGCTGGCTGACGGCGACCAAATGGGCTAAGCCGGGGCCGTTCACCGCCACGCGCCGTCGCGTGCGATTGCAGCGACCCCGGCACGTCATCTCCGGCCCGGTTGCGACCCGGCGGTGACGGTCCTCACGAGGAACCGCTGCGCCAACTGCGGTCGCACCCCGCGCCCCGGCGAGAACCCCGACGACGTGTGGCGCGCCGAGTCGGATGGGGCGGGCGAACTTGTGACGTCGTTGGGTCGGTCGCCCTGACCGCGATACCGGTGCCGATCCTCGTTGAGCGGTTCGATCCCGACCGCAAGCGGCAACCCGGCCGCCTTGCGCAAGGCGTCGAGGCGCTCGGGATGACCGTGTTCGCCGTGTTCGCGCTCACGGGGATCATGATTGCCTACGCTCCGTAGCTGCCCCGACTCGTCGCTGATCTCAGCCGTGACCGTTCATGTGTCCCCCGAGCGATGGACGTATTGGTGGGCTCATTTGGCACTAATCGTGCGGATACGGGGAGGACCACACGTCAGGCGGTCCACTTGAACCGCCTCGGCCACGTCGTCCTGGGCTGCCTGCCGGGAGGCGCCGCCGCCGTTTATGGAGTCATACTTGACCATGGAGGAACGTGCGGACTTCGGCGTTGAAGCGGTCAGGATCTTCGAGGAAGCACTCGTGACCCAACCCCGGGAGCACGATTAGACTCGACGTCGGAATCCTGCGGTGCAACTCCTCGGCCACGTTCAGTGGTGACCGCTCGTCCGCGTCTCCGTAGCTGAGCAGCGTCGGTACGCCGATCGAAGATAGCCCTTCTCGCAGATCCGCCTCGGCGAGCGCATGTGCCATCGCGCGCGTCGCTGCGGGCCGGATCTCGGACATGATCGTCGTCAGTCCTGCAGCGGCCTCGGACGGCATCCTGTCCGTGAACAAGCCCGGCATTGACGAAGGATCGAAACCATCCGGATCCGAGGAGCTTAGAACGCGTTCCAGGGCCACGTGCGTGGACCTTCGTAGGGTCAGGTGCCGCGCCGCAGCGTCCACAGGACGGCGCGAGGCAGGGCGTCTGAGTGGTTGCTCTGCGGATGATTCGGTTCGCCATTGTTCGCGAGCGTCCTCTGAGGGAGTGATCACCTGGACATGTCGCGTACCCGTCACGCATGGGCGAAGATGAGAACCATGTCGCCCCAGCCCCTCGATCTGCGGGCCGTCGAGGCACTGCTACACGAACTGGACGCCGCCGATCGCTTCTCTGGTGTGGTCGGGGTCGAGCATGGTGACACGAATCCACTGATCGGCGCGTTCGGATACGCCAGCCGCACGTGGAACGTGCCGATGACACTGGAAACTCGCCTCGACACGGCGTCGATCACCAAGCTGTTCACGGCGGTGGCGACGCTGCAGCTGGTCGAGAGGGGGGCGTTCTCGCTTGACACGTCCGTGATCGGGTACCTCGGCCTCGAGGGTACAGGGATCGCGCCAGCGGTCACTCCGTATCGCCTGATGACCCACACCTCGGGGATCGCGGACGACGCGGACGAGGAGGCCGGGGAACGCTACGAGGACCTGTTCCGGCAGCGACCCAACTACTCCGTCATCGAGACGGTCGACTACCTCCCGCAGTTCGTCGGCAAGCCGGCCAACTTCGCGCCCGGCGAGGGGTGCCGGTACTGCAACGTCGGTTACGTGCTCCTCGGCCTGATGATCGAGCGGGCGAGTGGGATGGCATACCGCGCATATGTCTCCGAGAACATCTTCGAGCCGGCTGGCATGACACGATCGGGCTTCTTCCGGATGGACGTCGTCGAGCCGGACGTCGCCGAGGGCGTCGAGGCAATCGAGGACGCGAGCGGCACGCCCGCGGGATGGCGCCGAAACATCTACTCCTACCCGCCGATCGGCGGCCCTGACGGCGGCGCCCACCTTACCGTCTGCGACCTCCTGGCCTTCCACCGAGCCGTGACCGAGCGGCGCCTCCTCGGCCCCACTCTCACCGCCGAACTCCTCTCACCCAAGGAGCGGCACAGTGCACGTGGCACAGGCACGCACATGATGGGATTTGGTTTCGAGTTCGAGATCGATCCGAAAGGCGCCATCCGCAGCTACTGGAAGGAAGGGACGAATTTCGGAGCTAGCGGCATACTCCGGCACTACCCGGCCCAGGGGGTTACCCTGACCGTCCTCGCGGTCGGCGAAGACGCGGCATGGAGGGTGATCGATGCCATTGACGCAGCGGCCTGGGCCACCGAGTAGGACGAACGGCAACGCCGAGGACAGCTCCTCGCGACGGCGTCGGCGACTACACACTTGGATGGGCCAGACCGTATGGAGTGCCCGGCGCCTCTCTCGTAAGTTGGCGCGGGTTGCCGTCGGGATTGGCCCGGCGGTAGAGCCGCAATTACGGGAGGCGCCGGTCATGAACGAAGGTAGCTGGGTCGGGCTTGATGTGCACGCTCGGTCGGTGGTCGCGGGCGTGATCGATGCGGGGAGCGGTGAGGTGCGGTCGCTGCGGGTGCCGGCCGGCTGTGATGCGACGGTCGCGTGGCTGACGACGCTGCGGCCGCCGGTCCGGGTCGTGTACGAGGCGGGGCCGACTGGGTACCGGCTTGCGCGTGCGTGTGCCGAGGCCGGGATCAGGTGCGTTGTCGCGGCGCCGTCGAAGATCCGGCCGGCAGCCGATCGGGTCAAGACCGACCGGCGGGACGCCGAGCGACTGGCGAGGCTGCTTCGACTGGGTGAGATCACTCCGGTGCGGGTGCCGGGGCCGGAGGAGGAGGCCGCGCGTGATCTGGTACGCGCCCGTGAGGATGCCCGCGGCGATCTGATGCGGGCCCGCCACCGGCTCTCAAAGCTGCTCCTCCGCCACGGGGCGGTGTACGACGCGACCGCGTGGACGCGGGCCCACGACGCGTGGCTTCGCCGGCAGCGGTTCCAAAGCGGGCCGCTCGCGATCGTGTTCGACGAGTGCTACGGCCGGATGCTCGACGCGAAGACCAGGAGGGACGCACTCGACAAGGCGATCGCGGAGCTCGCCGCCACGCCGCCGTACGTCGATGTCGTCGAGCGGCTCGTCTGTCTCCGAGGCGTCTCCACGCTCACTGCGTTCGCGCTGACGGTCGAGCTCGGCGACTGGAGCAGGTTCCGCCCCGAGTCGCTCGGCCCGTTCCTCGGCCTCACCCCGAGCGAGAACTCAAGCGGCGAACGGCGCCGCCAAGGCGCGATCACCAAGACCGGAAACACGCACGCGCGTCGGCTCCTGATCGAGGCCGCCTGGCACCAACGCCGGCCGCCGCGCATGAGCGTCACCCTCGAACGCCGACGCACGGGCAACTCCCTCGCCGTACGAGCCCAGGCGGACCGCAGCGCCCGCCGGCTGCACGGGCGCTGGCACGCCCTCGAGGCCCGAGGCAAGCCCCGCTCGATCGTCGTGGTCGCCGTCGCCCGCGAGCTCACCGGACACTGCTGGGCACTCGCGACGATGGAGTAGCCGCACCAGCAACGGCTCGGCGAGGAGAGCGCACCGGCGCAACGACGCGAGGAGCGACCCGAGAGAACACTGGGAGCAGCCCTACGCGGCCACGCTCGACGCCAGAGAACGGCACCGCTCCTCATCTCGCATACCCGGTCATGCGGCACCAACCCGCGCATATGAGTCGCGACACAGACGTCGACGACAGCCGGTGCGCTCCCCCCGCCGACACCGAACCCCACAAACAGCGGGGCGAACAACCCCTGCCCGGTTGACAGTCCCCACTCCATATGAGTGTTCGGCAGTGTTGCCTGAGACCCGAGTTTGACGGGACGAGTCGGTCTCGTCCAACTCGTGCGAGTGCGTCTCTGGTAGGTCGGAGGTAGGTTGACCGGCAAGAGGAGGGCGGGATGAACGATCTGGCGAAGGTCGATTTGTTGCGAAGGGTGGCTGATGCGTTCAACCGGCATGACCTCGAAGCGATCATGGCGGCCTTTAGCGACGAGTGTGTCTTCGAGTCGCCTCGCGGGCCCGATCCGTGGGGCAAGAGGTTCGTCGGGAAGAGCGGAGTGCGCGAAGGACTTGCCGCGCGATTCGCCGGAATACCCGATGTCCACTACGGCGATGACGAACACTTCGCGTGTGGCGATCGCGGTGTCTCGGAATGGACGTTGACTGGCACGACGAGCGACGGCGAGCAGATCGAGGTGCGTGGGTGCGACCTCTGGACCTTCGACGCCGAGAACAAGATCAGCCGCAAGGACTCGTTCTGGAAGATCCGCCAGCCCTGATCCCGCCACTCGCTGTTCTCCCAGTCGGTTCGCGCCACTGAGGTGGGAGGAACCTCGCCTGCGCGACGGTGCTCTCGCCCGGAGCTACCGGCCTCCCGCTGCCAGCAATCCGGGCAGAACACGAACTCCGAGGGGTGCATGGGACAACGTGCCACCCACGCTCCGGCATCCATGGCCTCTTGAACGGGATCGGCGACGTAGGCAACGAGATTGGCAGAACTGCCGATGTGGCAGCCACGCCGCTGCCCGTACCGTCGCTGCAACGAATGTGCTCACGGCGAAGGAGAGTACGGAGATGTGGCCCCAGGTGACCCAGTTCGAAACCAGGCAGATCGAGATCGAGGCTGAGCTCGGCCTCTACGGCAAGCGGGAGGCCGCCGCGCAAGCAGCGCTTGCAGTCGCTCGCGAAACGAGTCGACAGCGGTCGAGGTGGTTCCGCCTCGTCAACCGTCAGCGGCAGGCCGCGTTCGGCCTCGAGGCCTGACCCGTCTCCGGAGAAGGCAGCTCGACCGCTCGAGTCGACGGGAATGCTCCCGACTCGTCGTACGAGCTGCCTCCGGGTGACGGCCGTTTCCTCGTCCGCGCGCCGGGTCGTCTTCGCGGCCGTGCGGGGTGATGCCGAACACACCTTGATCTGCGCGAGTCATGCTCCGCCCCAGGCGCCGTCGGCGAGCACGACGGATGCCTCGATCTGCCGCTCGCCGAGCGTCCAGTAGGTGCGGAGCAGGCGATCCTTCTCCTCGGGCGAGACGAGGCTGAAGCCGTGCTTCTCGTAGAAGCGGATCGCCCAGTCCGTGTCCGCCCAGGTACCGACGAGGACCGGACGGTCGGCCCGGGTGTGAAGCGACGCGAGGAGTGCTGCGCCGATTCCCCGCCGTTGCGCGCTCGCCCGGACGTACGCGTGGCGGATGAGGATCACGTCCTGGACGCCTTGGACACCCATCACCCCGACGAGCCGACCGTCCGCCGCGTACCCCCAGAACTCGACGCCAGCTTCGATCTCCTCACGAAGCTTTTCTCGCGGCATGTAGGGGTCCGCCCAGCAGTCGGCCGGGATGACCCCGCGATAGGCCCGGGAGGCCTCATCGACGATCGCGTGGATCGCCTCGAAGTCGTGCTCGTCGCAGCGGCGGATCATCCCCGACTCGAGGCTATGCGGATCCGCGACCGAGCGTCAAGACGCTGCCCACTCGGACGAAAAGCGTTGCCTTCAGCCGGCGATCTGCTTGGCGATGACGCCTACCGCGCCCGCAACGACGGCGAGGACGAACCACAGATAGCTGAACGGGGCTGCGCCCGCACGCTGGCGGCCGGTCGCGGCTGCATTGGAGAGCGATCGACCCGACACCGAGCAAGCCGCCCGGACCGGCTGTCTACCGGCATGGCGCTCGAACCAAAGGAGGCCCACTGAGAGATCCGCGGTCGGCGGTCTCCAGGAGCGACCTCCCGTTCGATCACGACTGGCAGCCGATTGACTCGCCTGAACCTTTCACGGCATTTCAGCGCGTTTGCCATTTAGCCGGCGGGGGCTGCTGCCGATGCGGAGCCCATGAGTCAAGGCATCGTCGCCATCGTCGCCGCGGTCGTCATTGCCGTCGTCGGCTTCGCGATCCGTCTCGGCGCCGACAGAGGCCGTCACTGGTGGACGACCCGACGTCCGGGTCCGATTCGCGTGCGGGCACGGCAGCGCAGCCGCTGAGCGTCCTTGCCGGTCACGTCGCGGCCCTGCAGATCGAGCGCCTGCGGCCCGTGCGACGTCGTGGGCGTGCCGCCACGCCTGGAAGGTTCCTGCTGCCGGGTGCCGAATGGTCATGGTGCCGGGTCGGCGGTTGGCGTCCCCTTCTCCCCCGATGTGGGGCCGCAGGTCCTCTGCAGGCCCGGCGCAAAACTTCGGCACGAGGTCGGCGAGAACGACAAGAACCGGGAGACGAAGAGGACACGGACAGCTGGTGGATCGGAGGATGGCGTGTGGTGGTGGACGACAGTGCTGATCGCCTCGAGCATGCTGAGCGTGAGCCTCGGGTTCCTGGCGGGCTGTGCCTGGCAGTCGTCGGTCGGGCACTGGCCTGAGGATTCGATCGCCGACGTGGACCGGAAGTAGCGGTCTCGTCGCCGGTTCGTCCGGCTGTCGCCGGGGCGACCGTCTTGTCCTCGGGTCAGCCCGGACGGTGCAGCCGAATACGACAAGACCCACTGCAAGAAGACCCATTGCAAATCTCCGCGCACTTGCCTACAACTGTGAGAGCGGGCGGGGGTGCTGCGAGTCCTTGGGGGAGGAACGCGCCTCGGGCAAATGCCGCTCCCGTCCGCGAACCGCGGAGGCCGATGCGTTCGTGATCAGGCCGACAGCGGCCCGGGCGGCGGGGGCGGCAGGCGACGCGCGGCTCGGTCGAGCAGCGTCTGCTCGAGATCTGCGATGGCGCCGACGATTTCGTCGAGATCTCGGCGTTCGCCCCGTGGGTCGGCGAACCGCTGGCGGGCGAGGAAGCGCCGCGCCTCCTCCTGATGGCGTCGGCTCGTCTGCCAGTGCTCGAGCAGGCGGTCGTCGATGGGGGTGCCCATCGTCCGGGTATCGGCATCTCGCGGTTTCTGGTTGAGGCTTCGCGGCGGCGCGAGTCGCGCCGCCGCGACGGGACATTCACCTTGCCCCTCCGGGAAACGACCCGGGGAGCAAGGGGGAGGGCGGGAAGCCAGGCCACGGGGCTCCCCGCCCGCACGGCACAACCCCGGGGGGACAGGTGGCCTCCTACCTGTGGGGAGAGGAGTCGCGCCGATTTGGTTGTATCTGTCTCATATCGCAGCCATGATTGCGAGGATCGGTCTGCATCCCCCGAAAGGAAAGCTCGCACAATGGATATCTCCAAGCTCACCCACGGCGCCAAGCTCGTGCTCGGCGGCTCGATTGCGTTCCTGATCGTCTCGTTCTTCAGCTGGTTCGATTATGCCGGCAACGGCTTTGCGAACATGTGGCACGGCATTGGTGTGCTTGCGGGGCTGCTCGCCATAGCGCTCATCGTCTGGGAGGCCGTTCACCTCGCCGGGATGAAAGTTGGGGTGCCGCTGCATCCTGCGATGGCCGGAGCCGTGCTCGCGTTTCTCGTCCTCCTCTTCGCCTTCATCCGGTTCATCTCCACACCGGGAGGCGACTTCGGCGCAGCTGCAGGAGTCGGTCGAACCTTCTGGGCCTGGCTGGGGCTTGCACTCGCGATAGCCGTGGCGGTCGGCGCCTTCATGAACATGAAAGAGATCGGCCTCACCATGGCTGACATGAGTTCCTCGATGAAGGCCGCAGCCGGCAGTGCCGCCGCCGCCGCGAAGTCCGCAACGGACAAGGGCTCGGATGGAGCGGCTTCTGCTCCGCCGGCCGCTCCCGAGGCTCCGGCAACTCCACCGGCGCCCGAGCCCCCGGCGGCGGAGACCGTCGCAGAGCAGGCACCGTCCGTCACCGAGACGCCGTCCGCCGAGGGCGAGCAGCCTCCACAGAAACCCGCGTGATCGTTGCGAGGTGCCCGATCCCGCGATGGCGGGGGCGGGCACCTCGCTACACTGGTCGCATGACCGAGAATGGCCGCAAGGCCGAGACGGGCACGATGCGCGTCAAGAGCGGCCTTGCCGAGATGCTGAAGGGCGGCGTGATCATGGACGTCGTCGATGCCGGGCAGGCGGTGATCGCCGAGAACGCCGGGGCGGTCGCCGTGATGGCGCTCGAGCGCGTGCCGGCCGACATCCGCCGCGACGGTGGAGTGGCGCGGATGTCCGACCCGGGCATGATCCGTGAGATCCAGGATGCCGTGTCGATTCCGGTGATGGCCAAATGCCGGATCGGCCATTTCGCCGAGGCACAGATCTTGCAGGCCCTCGAGGTGGACTACATCGACGAGTCCGAGGTCCTGACTCCCGCGGACGTCGAGCACCACGTCGACAAGTGGGGCTTCACGATCCCGTTCGTGTGCGGGGCGACGAGCCTCGGCGAGGCGCTCCGTCGGATCGGTGAGGGTGCGGCGATGATCCGCACCAAGGGCGAGGCGGGCACCGGTGACATCGTCAACGCCGTCACGCACATGCGGGCGGTGTTCGGCGGCATTCGCAGGCTGCAGTCGCTGCGCAGCGACGAGCTGTACGCAGAGGCGAAGAACCTGCAGGCCCCGTATGAGCTCGTGCGCTTCGTGGCCGAGAACGGTCGGTTGCCGGTCGTCACGTTCACTGCCGGTGGTATCGCCACGCCCGCCGATGCATCCCTGTGTATGCAGCTCGGTGCGGACGGCGTCTTCGTCGGGTCCGGCATCTTCAAATCGGGTGACCCAGATCTCCGGGCGAAGGCGATCGTCGAGGCGACGACGCATTTCCAGGATGCCAAGATCCTGGCGGACGTCTCCACGGGGCTCGGGGAGCCGATGGTCGGCATCTCGTCCGCGTCGCTTGCCGACGGCGAGCGGCTCGAAGTCCGCGGCTGGTAGGCGCGACGCTCGTGCGTCGCTCCTGCGTGAGCCCGTGAGGCTCGGCGTCCTGGCACTGCAGGGTGCGTTTCGTGAGCACGAGGCGATGCTGTGCCGCCTCGGCGTCGAGGCGCTGGAGGTTCGGCTGCCGGAGCACCTCGATCGGCTCGACGGGCTCGTGATCCCCGGAGGCGAGTCGACGACCATGATGCGCCTGATGGGGCTGTACGGGCTCGACGCGGCGATTCAGTCGTTCCCGGCACCGATCTTCGGCACCTGTGCCGGGATGATCGTCCTCGACCGCGAGCGCCTCGGCCTGATCGACCTGCTCGTCGAGCGCAACGCGTTCGGTCGGCAGGTCGCGAGCTTCGAAGCCCCGCTGTGGATCGAGGGCGAGGACGAGCCCTTCCCGGGTGTCTTCATCCGCGCCCCGTGGGTCGCCGAGGCCGGCCCCGGCGTCGCTATCCTCGCCGAGGTCGACGGGCACCCCGTGCTCGCCCGACAGGGCCGGGTCCTCGTGGCGTCGTTCCACCCGGAGTTGACCGACGACACGCGGGTACACGAGAGGTTCCTGGGGCTCGTCCGGGAGGAGCAGGGTGTCAGGGCATAGCAAGTGGTCGACGATCAAGCACAAGAAGGGCGCGGCCGACGCCAAGCGCGGCAAGCTCTTCACCAAGCTCTCGCGCTCGATCCTCGTGGCGGCAAAGGAGGGTGGCCCGGATCCCGCCACCAACATGGCGCTTGCGAACGCGATCGAGAAGGCGCGCTCCTACTCGATGCCGAAGGACAACATCGACCGGGCGATCGCAAAGGGCTCCGGTGAGGGCACCGACGGAGCGATCTTCGAGACCGTCGTGTACGAGGGCTATGGCCCTGAGGGCGTCGCGGTGCTCGTCGAGGCGCTGACGGACAACCGCAATCGAACCGCGGCCGACGTGCGGCACCTGTTCGCGAAGCACGGCGGGAACCTCGGCGCGACCGGAGCGGTCGCCTGGCAGTTCGAGCGACGGGGCATCGTGCTCGTCCCCGCGGCCGGTGTCGATGAGGAGGAGTTGTTCCTCGCCGTCGCCGATGCCGGCGCCGACGATGTCGAGCGAGACGGCTCCGTCTTCCAGGTCTCGAGTGCTCCCGATCAGCTCTTCGCGGTGCGAGAGGCCGTGGAGTCGGCCGGATTCGCCGTCGAGTCGGCCGAGCTCTCGATGGTGCCGAAGATGACCGTCGAGATCGGTGACGAGCCGACGGCAAAGAAGGTCGTTCGGCTTGTCGAGGGGCTCGAGGACAACGACGACGTTCAGGACGTGTACGCAAACTTCGACATCCCCGAGGCTGTCCTCGAGGCTGTCGCGTCGTAGAGGCCGGTGATCGACGGGATCCTTTCGATCGAGGGCCGAGGCGGAGCTTCGACCGGCCGGCCCGCAAGCGGTTGCACTAACATCCCGACGGAGAAGCGTCGGAGAACCGCGGCGCTCCGCCGTTCGAGGGAGGCTTACGGATGAGATGGATTGGTGTGGCCGCTGCGGTTGCAGCGCTGACGTTCGCCGCGGCGGGCTGCGGCGGCTCGGGTGACTCGGGTGACGATGCGGCCGCTGACGCCGTGGTGACGGAAACGTCCTCGACGACAGACACATCTGCTTCGACCGAGGGAACGTCGACCGAGTCGATGTCGACGGAGACGACGTCGACCGAGGCAAGCGGCGTCGCCGGGCTGAGCGGCGAGTGCAAGGATCTCGCGGAGGCCGGCCAGAAGTTCTCCGCGGCCGTCGCAAGTGCCTCGAGCGGTGGGAGCAGCAGCACCGAAGCCACAGCAGCTGCATTCAAGGAGTTCGCAAACCAGGCGCCGGACGAGCTCAAGGACGACGTCGCGGTGCTGGCGAAGGTGATCGCGGTCTATGCGGACGCGCTGAAGGACATCGACTTCAAGCCCGGTTCGACACCGACCGCGGAGCAGATCGCCAAGCTCACGAGGCTGGGCCAGTCCCTCAACTCCACGGACGTCCAGAAGGCGTCGGCCGCGATCGCGGCCTGGGGGCAGGCGCACTGCGGGTCGACACCCTAGGAAGCCGCTGTCGGCACGGTGGAGCGCGAGCCCACCGTGCCGACAGAGCCGCTCGGGTTGCGGTCTCGTCCGTAGCTGTCCCTACCCTTCCTCCGTGAAGGTTCTCGGCATCGATCCAGGAACGGCTGCGTGCGGCTACGGGATCGTCCACGAAGGAGGCGGGCGGGTCACGGCACTCGCGTCGGGGTGCTGGACAACAAGCGCCCGCGAGCGGCCGGAGCTTCGGCTGCGGGTGATCTTCGAGGGTGTGCAGGGACTCATCGCGGCGCACGCACCGGACGCCGTCGCCCTCGAGGAGTCGTTTGTGGGAGCCGACGCGCGCATCGCACTCTTCGTCGGCCAGGCGCGCGGCGCCGCGTTGGTCGCCGCGGCCACCGCGGGCGTTGAGTGCACCGAGTACGCGCCGGCCCGTGTAAAGCAGTCCGTCTGCGGTCACGGGCGGGCCGACAAGAGCCAGGTTCAGAGGATGGTGCAGATGCTGCTCTCACTCGATGAGATTCCTGCCACATCGCACGAAGCGGACGCCCTTGCTGTCGCGATCTGCCACGCGCTGATGCCACCGCTCGCTCGGATGGCCTCGTGATCGCCCGGCTCCGCGGAACACCCGCGGGCCGGAGCGCAGACGGGCTGTTGCTCGACGTCAACGGCGTCGGCTACCTCGTCGCGGCGACTCCGGGCGTGATGCGGCGGGCCGACGGGGGCGGCGAGATTACCGTCGAGACCTTTCTCCACGTTCGCGAGGACACGATGCAGCTCTACGGCTTCGCGGATGCCTCTGAGCGTCAGCTCTTCGTCCAGCTCCTCACCGTCAGCGGGATCGGACCGAAAGTCGCGCTCGCGGTCGTCTCCGGATCCCCGGCCGCAGAGCTTCGGCGCGCGATAGCGCTCGAGGACCACGCGCGCTTCCAAGCCATTCCCGGGATCGGAAAGAAGACGGCGGAGCGCATCGTGCTCGAGCTGAAGGAGAAGGTCTCGCTCGCCGACGATTCGCCCGCAGACGCAGGCAAGGAGACGCCGACGCACCTCGTCGCACGTGACGCCCTGGTCGAGCTCGGGTATTCCGTCCTCGAGGCAGAGCAGCGACTCACCGACGTCGACCCTGAGCTGCCGCCGGCCGAGAGGGTTCGGCTGGCCTTGCGGGCCGCATGACGCGACGCCGGATGACTCGGTGCCGTCGCACCGACGTGATTCGCGGCTACCGCAGCGCTGTGTCCAGTTGGCGGGTCGTTGCCGCGGTCGCGACCGGTGAGGTGGTAGAGGTGCCACCACGTTCCGCTCGTTGCTTGAAGGCCAACGCACGGCGTTCGACGAGGAGCCAAGACGCCGTTGCGAGAGGGATCGTCACGCCGACGACGATGAGGAGATTCGTGTATGCGCTAGGAGTCCAGTCCTGCTTCCGGCGAAGCACGTCGATCACGGGGAAGTGCCACAGGAAGACTCCGTAGGAGATCAGGCCGAGCAGGCGCAGAGGGCGCGCAGCGAGAATGCGGGTTGCAGGTCCGTCGTGCAGCGTCACTGCGAGGATGACCATGGCGAAGACGACGGCCATCGTCGTCCCGTAGATCGTGCTGGTGCCGTTTCCCAGGGGCGACTCAGGGCCGACGTGCGTCAGCCAAAGTGATCCGAATGCGAGCGCCCCGGCTCCTACGAGCAACGATGCCGAGGCTCGACGGCTCACCTGCGATGTCAGCGTCACGATGATCGCGGCAAGCATCCCAGCCACGAACCAGTCGAGAAATGCGGGAAGGTGGATGCGATCGGAGACCTCGATCCAGCCGCGGTAGGCCAGGCTGACCACGGCAATCGGGAGGAGAAACGCGACGAGGACGATCGCCCGCCGCTGCGGCGAGCGTGAACGCCGAGCCGCGAGGTGCGCGGCGTATGCGAGGGCGGGCAGGAGCGCGTAGAACGACACCTCCAGGCAGAGCGACCACGCCGGGCCGACGACCCCGTACGGGCCGAACGTCATGTAGATGAGCGAGTAGTTCGAGAGTGCCGCCCATGCGTCAGTCGCGAGCGCCGTGTCCTCGGTTGCGAGCTGGATGGCGAGCACAAGCGGTAGGATCGAAAACATTCGCCAGGGCCGTGGCGCCGCCAACAGGAGCAGGCCGATGCCGAGTACGGCGAAGGGCCGTGGGCTCCTCCCGAGGACGACGACGGTGACCGAGAGGCAGAGCCAGTAGGCGGGAAAGATCCTCAGGAACCGAGCGCGCGCGTAGCGTCGAAGCGACGGCCACCGATGTCCGTGGAGCGTTGCGGCCACAAAGGGCCGGTACAGCAGAAACCCACTCAAGACGAAGAACAGTGGAACTCCCAGCCAGAGCCGATCCGCGATCGCGTGCGCCGGGGCTGCTACGTGATCCTTGGACAGCTGGTCGACGTGGTACACGAGGACGCCGGCAGCCGCCAGGCCGCGGAGACCGTCGAGGCCGCGCAGCTTCACCTGCTGCTCGACGACCTGCTCATCGCATCGTTGTCTCTCCATCATCGGATGGTGTGATCGTCATGCACCTGGCACGGTTCTCAATCGGCGGGAACGTCGACTGTCTTGAGCGCTGCTCGGCGTGAGGCTCCCAACGCCGCAGCACGGGCGACGTCACACCACGGAGAGCCGGGCCCGAGTCGCCGCGACGGCTTGGGAGCCACCCATCCGGCGTCTTGCCTAGGCTGTCCATGTGAGCGATCGCGTCACAGCATCAGTGCTGGACCCCGAAGACGAGGAGGTCGAGCGCTCGCTGCGGCCGCGCCGGCTCGACGATTTCATCGGCCAGGAGAGGATCAAGGAGCAGTTGGGGATCGCGCTCGACGCCGCCAAGGGGCGTGGCGAGGCGCTCGACCACGTGCTGCTCGCCGGCCCGCCGGGTCTCGGGAAGACGACGCTGGCGCAGATCGTGCGAGAGGAGCTCGGAGTCGGGCTCCGCACGGTCGCAGGCCCCGCGCTCGAGAAGAAGGACATCGCCGCGATCCTGACGGCGATCGAGCCGCGCGACGTCCTTTTCATCGACGAGATCCACCGCCTCAACCGCGCCGCCGAAGAGATCCTCTACCCGGCACTCGAGGATTTCCGACTCGACATCGTCTTCGGGCAGGGAGCCGCCGCGCGCACGCTGACCATCGACCTGCCACCCTTCACCCTCGTCGGCGCCACGACGCGATCGGGACTGTTGACGACACCGCTGCGCGACCGGTTCGGGATGACGTTCCGGCTCGGGTACTACGAGCCCGAAGAACTGGGCACGATCGTTCACCGCTCGGCGGGCATTCTCGCCGTCGAGATCGAGGATGATGCAGCCGACGAGATCGCGAGCCGCTCGCGTGGCACGCCTCGCATTGCGAACAGGATCCTGCGACGCGTACGCGACGTCGCGGAGGTGCGTCACGCCGGCAGGATTACGAACGATGTCGCCCGCGAGGCGCTCGAGCTGCTCGAAGTCGACGGCCGCGGACTCGAGCGGATCGACCGGGAGCTGTTGTCGGCAGTCGCCGACAAGTTCGGCGGCGGACCGGTGGGCCTCTCCACGCTGGCGGTGGCACTCGGAGAGGAGACCGACACGATCGAGGACGTCTACGAGCCGTACCTCCTCCAACTCGGGTTCCTCCAGCGCACCCCGCGCGGACGGATGATCACCGAGCTCGGCCGAAAGCACGTCGGCGCGGTGCGGATCGACGGGACCCTGTTCTGATGCCCGAGCTCTGGACGCCCGGGATGTCCGGCCCGCTGGACGAGCTCGTCACCCGCATCGTGCGGCGGATCGAGGGCTTTCGCACGGAGCACGGGCTCGAACGTGCGGGCGTTAGCGTCGAGCTCGCCGACGGCTCGCTCCACCGCCTCGCCTCGCTCTCGGCTGAGCCCGGCTTCGGGTTCGTGACGTTGTGCCCCCACTGCGACAACGGCGACCCCGAGGAGCTGATCGTGCCGCTCGGTGCGATCAGAGAGATCCGGATCGGTGCCATCGAGGACGAGCAGCGGCTCGGTTTCTCGCCCTCCTCGTCCCTAGAGGATTGATCCCTAGGATGATTGATCCCACGTTTCGCGCACCCTTGGTTGGGGCCTGAACACGTCCCATCTCGGCTGTTTCGTGCGGCACCCAGGGCTGGCAGCCTGAGGGCCGCGCAAGCCGACCGCGCTGCTCGGTTCGTGCCTTCCCCGACGAGCACGCCGATGGGGCCAACCACCTACCGCCTGAACTGCAGTGCGCGCCAGCTCGGCGTCGGGGCAAGCTCGAGCAACGCTCGGCCGCCCTCCGGCTCGGCGTACCCGAAATCCCCCGTCGCCTCTTCGAAGGTCACCGCGAGCAGGCCTTCCTTGACCCGGTGGTCGAGGTAGGCACCACGAAATACGAGCTTTCGCAGCCAGTACACGAGCGATTCACCGTCGTTCAGCGAGACCCGCTCCCAGTGGCGCATCAGGTATTGCCCGAGTGGGCTCAGCGGCTCGACGATCCGACCGTCGGCGGCAAGCTCGACGAGATCGAGGATCTCGTCATCGTCGAGGTCGCTGTCGGCGATCAGATCCAGCTTGACGGCGGCGCCCATGACGCGCTCACGGAAGTCGTCCGCGCCAAAGGAGAACCGGTAGCCCAGAAACTCGAGCACGTAGTCCTCGCCGGAGACGTAGTTGTTGGGATCACCCTCGGGCACGGGAGGAAAGCTACCCTCAGCGCGTGAACTGGCGTCTGGCGATACCGATGACGCTGGTCGTGCTCGTGATCTGGGTCGTCGGCGCCGCCGTGACGAAGTACTCGCTGGAGCAGATGGCGTATCTCGCACCGATCGCCGTCGTCGTCGTCGGCGCCACGATCTGCGATCGTGATGCTGTGGGTCAAGATCATCCGCGAGTCGATGCGCCAACGCCGGGCCCGTAGGAACGCAGCCACCTGAGTTCGTGAGGCTGGCCAGGCTCGACCCCGGCAGCCTCACCTCGACACGGGTCTCCGTCCGGGCCGGGACCTATCGTGGCTTCATGGTCGGAAGCTGGAAGGTGGAGCCGGTGTCGTTCCCGAAGGTGGCGGCGTTGATGGCCGAGATCGGCGTTTCGGAGACGGTTGCAACCGTGCTCGTGCGCCGCGGGCTCGAGGATCCCGAGACCGCGCGGGCCTTTCTCGAGCCCGAAGGCATCAGACATGACCCTCTCCTCCTCGGCGACATGGCCGCAGCTGTTGGGCGGTTGCGCGCCGCACTCGAACGTGGCGAGCGGATCTGCGTCCACGGCGACTACGACGTCGATGGCATCTGCGCCACCGCGCTTGCGACGCTGGCGCTGAGAGAGCTCGGCGCCGACGTCGTCTGGCATCTCCCGAGCAGGTTCGAGGAGGGCTACGGCGTCTCTGCCGTCACGGTCGCACGACTCGCGGAGCAGGGTGTACAGCTGCTCCTCACGGTCGACTGCGGCATCACTGCCGTGGCGGAAGTCGACGAAGCCCGTCGGCTGGGGGTCGACGTCATCGTCACCGACCACCACCGGCCGGGGGAGACGTTGCCAAGCTGTCCGCTCGTCACGACCCGGCCGTCCGACTATCCGTTTCCCGACCTCTGCGGCACCGGCGTCGTCGTCAAGCTCGCACAGGCGCTCCTCGGTCGCGACCATCCGGCGATCGCCCGGCATGCCGACCTCGTCGCGCTCGCCACGATCGCCGACGTCGTCCCGCTCGTCGACGAAAACCGCGCTCTCGCGACCACCGGTCTCCGTGGCCTCTCCCGTACCCAGAAGCCCGGACTGCGGGCGCTCATGCGGGTTGCAGGTGTCGACCCGGCCACCGTCGATGCGACCGCGGTGGCATTCCGGCTTGCGCCGCGGCTCAATGCGGCAGGACGACTCGGCAGGCCCGATGTTGCCCTGCACCTCGTCCTCACCGATGACGCACGGGAAGCCGATCTGCTCGCGAACGAGCTCGAAACGCTCAACCGCGACCGCCAGGCCGTCGAGGACAAGATCCTCCGCGAGGCAGTCGCGGTCGTCGACGCCTGGCCGCCGGAGAGGCGCAGCCGCCGAGCGTACGTCGTCTGGGGCGAGGGCTGGCACGAGGGTGTGATCGGCATCGTTGCCTCCCGTCTTGTCGAGCGATTCGGCCGGCCCGTCGTCCTGATCGCGGGCGAAGCCGACCGCTGGAAGGGCTCGGGCCGTTCGGTGCCGAGCTTCGACCTCCACGCCGGCCTTGCCGCCTGCGCCGGCAATCTCGAGCGATTCGGCGGTCACCGAGCTGCGGCAGGGCTGACGATTCGAGCCGATCAGCTCGAGCCGTTCGCCGAAGCGTTCGCCGCGCACGCCGATGCGGAACTCGTCGATGAGGACCTCTCACCGATCACTCGGATCGATGCGATCGTCCCAGCCGCTGCGCTCACCCTCGATCTCGCCCGCGAGCTCGAGCAGCTGTCGCCCTTCGGCCTCGGAAACCCCGACGTGACCTTGCTCGTCGCGGGATGCGAAGCGGTCGATGCCTCGACCGTTGGTGAGGGAAAGCACGTTCGATTTCGCGTGCGTCAACACGGGCGGGATGCGGGCAGTGCGATCGCCTTCGGTTTCGGAGCCCAGCTCGAGCGTCTGCAGGCCGAAGCGCGCTTCGATGTCGCGTTCAGGCTCAAGCAGAACCGTTGGAACGGAACCGTGGCGCCGCAACTGGTCGTGCGACGCGTGTTCGATACCTCCGACGCATACGAGGAGTTGCGGACGTGGCTCGTCGACCTGTGGCGGGCGGGCGAAACGACCTGGACGCCCGAGGCCCGTCGGATCTTCACCGAACTCGCGATCGACGACGCCGGCGGTAAGCGTCAGCTGCTCGAATCTCCGACGTTCCGGGAACTGCTGGCGCACGGTGCGCCGCTCACGCTGCCCGAAGCGGCGTAGAGCGACCCCAGGCTTCAGCCTGGCGTGGAACGGCCGAGGCGGACGTTCCCCGCGCGTCGCCTGACGCCAGGCTGAAGCCTGACGTCGGCTCGGCCGCGAAGCGAGCGGTCCAGCTCGGCGAGGAGCCGGAGCACGCGACGGCGCTCGAGGTATCGGCGAAGCGGTCCCATCGTCACACCCTCTTCGGCAGCCGGGCTCGCGATCCTGTCACCCGAAAGGGCACGAGTACACTGAGAGCATGGCCGTCGTCGATGCGGAGCGTCATCAGAACGACCTCGTCAGTGAGCTGATCGCGAACGTCGAGGCCTACAACCCCGGCGTCGACAAGGAGCTGATCCGGCGCGCCTTCGACGAGGCCGAGCGGGCGCACCGCGGCCAGGTGCGCCGCTCCGGAGAGCCGTTCATCAACCACCCGCTCGGTGTCGCGCTGATCTGCGCACAGCTGCACCTCGACGAGCAGACGATCGCGGCGGCGCTGCTGCACGACGTGATCGAGGACACCGAGACCGAGCTCGACGAGCTGCGCGCCGTCGTTCGGGCCCGACATCGCTCAGCTCGTCGAGGGCGTCACGAAGCTGACGCGGATCAGCTTCCAGAGCCGCGAGCAGGCCGAGGCCGAGAACTACCGCAAGATGATCGTCGCGATGGCCCAGGACGTGCGCGTGATCCTGATCAAGCTCGCCGACCGGCTCCACAACATGCGCACGATCGAGTATCTCGGCAAGCAGAAGCAGGTGCAGAAGGCGAAGGAGACGCTCGAGGTCTACGCGCCGCTCGCACACCGGCTCGGCATCCACGCGGTCAAGTGGGAGCTCGAGGACCTCTCGTTCCAGATCCTGCATCCCCGCAAGTACGCCGAGATCAAGGCGATGGTCGCCGACCGGCGCGCCGACCGTGAGGCCCAGGTCGAGACGGCGGCAGAGGAGCTGAAGGACGATCTCGAGAAGGCCGACATCCCCGCCGACATCTCGGGACGCGCCAAGCACTTCTACTCGATCTACGACAAGATGGCCAAGAAGGGCCGCGAGTTCAACGAGATCTACGACCTCACGGCGATGCGCGTGCTGATCGAGCGCGGCGGCGAGGAGGGAACGCGCGACTGCTACGCCGCGCTCGGGATCATCCACGCGCTCTGGAAGCCGATGCCCGGCCGGTTCAAGGACTTCATCGCGATGCCGAAGCTGAACCGCTACCGCTCGCTCCACACGACCGTGATCGGACCGAACGGGACACCGCTCGAGATCCAGGTGCGGACGCGCGAGATGCACGAGGAGGCCGAGTTCGGGGTCGCGGCCCACTGGCTCTACAAGCGCGGCCGGTCGGCGAAGGGCGACGACGAGTGGGTCGCGTGGGTGAAGACCCTGATGGACTGGCAGGGAGACGACCAGGACGCGGCCGAGTACATGCGCACGCTGCGCACCGACCTCTTCGACGACGAGGTGTACGTGTTCACGCCGAAGGGCGAGGTGAAGACGTTGCCCGCGGGCGGGACGCCGATCGACTTCGCCTACGCCGTGCACACCGACGTCGGCCACAAGACCGTCGGCGCCAAGGTGAACGGCCGGATCGTGCCGCTGCACTACAAGCTGAAGAACGGCGACTTCGTCGAGATCCTGACGTCGAAGTCCGGACGTGGGCCGTCACGCGACTGGATGTCGCTCGCCGCTTCGTCGCGCGCCCGCAACAAGATCCGGCAGTGGTTCCAGCGCGAGACGAAGGGCGAGACCGAGGCGAAGGGTCGCGAGGCACTCGACCAGGCGCTGAAGGCCCAGAACCTGCCGTATCGCAAGCTCCAGGGCTCGGCCGTGCTCGCCCAGGTGATCCGCGACCTCGGCTTCAAGAAGGCCGAGGACTTCTACCTCGCCGTCGGCTCGGGCAAGCTCGGCACCGGCCAGGTCGTGAACAAGGTGCTGCAGCGGCTGAAGACCGATCAGGTGGCCGAGGAGCCGGCCGTCACGCTCAAGGCACCGAAGGCCCGCTCGACCGTCGCGGGCGAGAGCCTCGGGATCGTCGTTCAGGGTGTCGACGACGTGCTGCTCCGGCTCGCGAAGTGCTGCACACCGGTGCCCGGCGACGAGATCCGCGGTTACATCTCGCTCGGTCGCGGGATCACGATCCACCGCGCCGACTGCCCGAACGTGAAGGCGCTGATGCGCAATCCCGAGCGGTTCACGCCGGTGGAGTGGGAGGGGAGCGCGAAGGCGAGCTTCAGGGTGCAGATCGCGGTCGAGGCGTGGGACCGTGCGCGGCTGCTCGAGGATGTGGCTCGGACGTTCTCCGAGCACGGCGCCAACATCGTCGCCTACGGCGGCACGGTCGAGGACGGAATGGCGAAGAACTGGTACACCGCCGAGCTCGGCGACGTCAACGACCTGCGGTCGCTGCTCTCGGCGCTGCGTCACCTCGACGCGGTGTTCGACGCCTACCGCGTGACGCCGAATTAGCCGCCGCTGCCGTGCCCCGGGGCGGCCGCGTGCGACTCAGCGGATCGACGCCCCTCGATCGAGGGATTGCATCACCCGGCCGGGTGCCTACATGTGTGAACAGGGGAGAGGGGTCGCGCCGCTCGGCCGTCCGGTCACCCGGGCGGCCGTACGGCGGCGCCCCTACGGTTCCCAGGCTTCGCCACCGGTATCCCAGCCGAGCAGCACGTGGGTCGAGATCAGCGCTGCCACGCGGGTCAAGAAACGACTCTTCGGTCTCGCCATCGACGGCGAGCTCGCCCACGACGGCGCCCCGGTAGAGGACGGGAACCCCATGGCGGTGGGAAGGGTCGGCGACTCCGGCCTCGGGGCCGAGCACGAGCGATCCGCCTTCCAGGAACAGGACGCCGGCCCACGCGATCGTTGGCAATCCCACGAGCCTCGCCACCACTGCACGGAGCACGTTATCGGCGTCGTCGCCGAGGTCGAGGATCCGGTCGATCTCCTCGAGCGCGTGGGTACTCATGCGACCGGATCCGCGCGCTCGAATTCCCGCACCAGCGCAAGCGCATTCTCCGGCACGGGGATGGGGCGGCGGGTGGCACGGTCGATCAGCACCACCGTCTGCGTTCCGGTGACCATCAGCTCGTCGTCGGGCAGCCTGACCGCTGCAACCTCGTACGTGACACTCGTGCGTCCGAGCCTGCTGACCCGGACGAAGCACTCGAGGAGATCGTCGAAGCGCGCGGGTGCGTGGTATTCGACCTGCGAGGCGCGCATCACGAACTCGGCTCCTTCGATCCCCGAGCGAGCCGAGATGCCGGTGGTATTCGGTGCGTGCGTGGTCGAAGTAGGGCAGGTAGCGGCCGTAGTAGACGACTCCCTGTGCGTCCGTGTCGGAGAACCAGACGCGCGTCAGCGCCGAGTACTTGAACGGCGGACGCCGATCGGTGAGACGTCCGAGCTCGAGGGGATCGGTCACCGGCTCAGCTCTGGATCAGGGCGACGAGCTCGTCGCGGCGGGCGATCATCTCCGCTTCGGAGAGCGCCTCGAGGTTGAGTCGCAGCAAGCGGCTCGGTGTTGGACGGCCGCACGTTGAAGTGCCAGGTGTCGAAGTCGACCGAGATCCCGTCGAGGTGCGAGACGCGGCCTCCCTCGGCGGCGTAGCGCTCCTTGATCTCCTGCAGCTTCAGCGGCACGTCGGCGACCGGCGTGTTGATCTCGCCGGTGATGAAGTACTGGTCCCGGAACGGCTGCAGGATCTCGGACAGCTTGCACGCCGCGGGTCGAGATCAGCTCGAGCATGAGCAGGAACGGGACGACGCCCGTGTCGGCCTGGGTGAAGTCGCGGAAGTAGTAGTGCGCCGAGACCTCGCCGGCGAAGACCGCGTCCTCCTTCCGCATCCGATGCTTGATGAACGCGTGGCCGACGCGATTGACGAGCGCCGTGCCGCCGGCTGCGGCGATCGTGCGCGGGACCGCCCAGCTCGCGCGTACGTCGTAGAGGACCGTGCCGCCAGGGCTCTTGCCGAGCATCACCTCGGCGAGGAGTGCCGTCACGAAGTCGCCCGGCACGAACTCGCCGGTGTCGTCGACGAAGAAGCAGCGGTCGGCGTCACCGTCGTAGGCGACTCCGAGGTCGGCGCCTTCCTCGCGCGTCTTCGCGACGATGAACGCGCGGTTCTCCTCGAGCAGCGGGTTCGGCTCGTGATTCGGGAAGGTGCCGTCCGGGTCGAAGTAGCAGCGGACGACCTCGACCTGCGGCAGGCGCTCGAGCACAGGCGGCAGCATCGCTCCCGCCATCCCGTTCGCTGCGTCGACGACGATGCGAAGCGGGCGCGATCGCGTCGACGTCGACGAACGAGAGCACCTTGTCGACGAATCCCGGCCAGACGTCGAGCGGCTGATCTCGCCGCGCCGCGCAATCGGCGCCGAAGCCGGCCTGTGCGCCTGCGCGGACGTCGTCGAGGCCGGAGTCACCGCCGACCGGGAGCGCGCCGCGGCGGACGATCTTCATCCCGGTGTACTGCTTCGGGTTGTGCGAGGCGGTGACGCAGATCCCGCCCTCGAGCCCGAGCTCGCCGACCGCGTAGTAGACCATCTCCGTCCCGACCATGCCGAGGTCGCGGACGTCGGCGCCGCCGTCCGCAGCTCCCTCCATCACCGCGGCCGCCATCGCCGGTGCGGAGACCCGCATGTCCCGTCCGACTGCGATCGAGCGAGGCTCGAAGTGCTCGACGTAGGCGCGGCCGATCGCGTAGGCGCCCTCCTCGTCGAGCTCCGAGCCGTAGAGCCCGCGGACGTCGTATGCCTTGAAGATCTTCGGGTCGAGCACGCTCTCCATCGTATTGAACCTCGCCCACTCCGACCGGCGAGGCCGTGCCCGTATCCTTCAGGAATGGAACGGAAGCTCGCGACGGTGCTCTTCGTCGACCTCGTCGGCTCGACGGAGCTCGTCGCGAGCGCCGACCCGGAGGTCGTGCGCTCGCGGCTGACCCGCTTCTTCGACCAGGTCGCGCACTGCATCACCGCGCACGGCGGCATCGTCGAGAAGTTCGCCGGCGACGCGGTGATGGCCGCGTTCGGCGTCCCGTCCGCGCACGAGGACGACCCCGAGCGGGCGGTGCGGGCGGCGCTTGCGATCGTCGACGCGGTGCGCGAGCTCGGCCTCGAGGTGCGCATCGGCATCGAGTCCGGCGAGATCGTCGCGGACGAGAACGGAGACCACGTTCGCGACCGGGCTCGCCGATCAACGCGGCCGCGCGCCTGCAGCAGGCCGCCGAGCCGGGCGAGGTGCTCCTCGGGCCCGGCCGTCGAGCGGCTGACCCGCGACACGGTCGTCGCGACGCCGCTCGGCGCGCAGACGGCGCGCGGCTTCCCGGCCGGGGTCGAGGCCTGGCGGGTCGTCTCGGTCTCGGAGGAGGTCGGCCGCCGGCTCGATCGTGTCGGTGCCGTTCGTCGGGCGCGAGGAGGAGCTCGAGCTGCTCCACAACACGTTCGCCCGAGCGGCTCGCGACCAGCGCGTGCACCTCGTCACGGTCTACGGGGCCGCCGGCGTCGGCAAGTCGCGGCTCGCACGGGAGTTCGTCGCCGGCGTCGAGCGCTCGACGATCCTCGCGGGCCGCTGCCTTCCGTACGGCGAGGGCGTCACCTACTGGGCGGTCGCCGAGATGGTGAAGGTCGCAGCGGGCATCACCGACGACGACTCGTCGACGCCGCAGCCGAGAAGCTCCGGAACTGCTGCGGCGACGAGGCCGTCGCGGATCTCCTCGCGCTGGCGTCCGGCGTTCTCGACGCGGTCGGTGGCGAGCGCTCGGCGTCGGAGATCGCCTGGGCGGCGCAGACGTGGGCGACGGAGCTCGCCGACCTGCAGCCGCTCGTGCTCGTGTTCGAGGACATCCACTGGGCCGAGGAGCCGATGCTCGACCTGATCGAGCACCTCGCGCGCGGGGTCAAGGACGTTCCCCTGCTGATCCTCTGCCTCGCGCGCGCAGACCTGCTCGACGAGCGCCCGGCCTGGGGCGGCGGCAAGCGTGCGCGCAACGGCGATCGAGCTCGAGGCACTGCCGCGGGAGGACAGCGCCACTCTCGTCGATGCGCTCGCCGACAGCGAATCCGCCGAGCTGTCGCCAGAGCAGCGCGAGGCGGTGCTCGGGACGACGGAGGGCAACCCGCTGTTCATCGAGGAGACGGTGCGGATGCTGCTCGAGTCGGGCGGCGAGCCGGCCGGGATCCCCCACACGGTGCAGGCGATGATCTCGGCCAGGATCGACCGGCTGCCCGTGTCGGAGCGGACCGTGCTGCGGCGGGCGGCTGTCGCGGGTCGAACGTTCTGGTCGGGCGCGATCGAGGCGCTCGGTGACACTCCGGTCGGCGGGCGGTGGGCTGCAGGAGCTCGTCGAGCGGGACTTTCTCGTGCGCGAGCCGCGCTCGACGATCCGCGGCGAGGAGGCCTACCGCTTCAAGCACGTGCTGATCCGCGACGTCGCCTACGCCGGACTGTCGAAGTCGTCTCGCGCGCTCCTCCACCGCCAGATGGCTCGCTGGCTCGCCGGTCGCCCGGTCGCGGACGAGCTCGTCGAGATCCGGGCCTACCACCTCGACGAGTCCGCCGAGCTCGAGGTGGAGCTCGAAGGACGGGTTCCGGCCGACCTCGCCGCCGAGGCGGCGGCGGCGCTCGAGCAGGCGGGCCGCCGGGCGCTCGCCCGCGAGGCGAACCGCGTCGCTCGGCGCCTGCTCGTGCGCGCGGTCGAGCTCGAGGCGACGCTGGAGCGCCGATATCTCGCTGCGCGCGCCGCCTGGCGGATGACGGACATTCCCGACGGTCTCGACCGAGATGCTCGATGTGAGCGAGGCGGCGCATGCAGCGGGGACAGCCGCATCGAAGGACGCGCGCTGACCGCGCTCGCCCAGGTCGCGCTGTACCGCGACGCCGACAACGACTGTGCGCGCGAGCTCGCAGGCCGCGCACTGGCGGTCGTGGAGGAGACGGACGACGTGGGTCGCTTCGACGCGCTCGAGGTGCTCGGCACGGTCTGCTGGTGGGAGGGCGACCTGGACGAGGTCGAGCGTCTCGCGACCGAGCGACTTGCGATCGCCGAGCGGATCGGGCGAGCGGATCTCGCAGAGCGGCTGTGCTGCTCGAGCTCAACGACGTCTACAACGCCCGCCTCGAGCCGGAGCGCGCGCACGAGCCGTTGGCGCGGGCAATCGAGCTCGCCGGCGAGAGCGGGAGCCCGACGACACGCGGGTGGACGCTGCGCGCCGCCGGTCGGCAGGCGGCGATCGAGGGCCGGCTCGCCGAAGCCGAGATCTCACTCGAGCAGGCGCGCGCCCTGTTCGCCGAGAGCGGAGCGGCTCTGACCCTCGGCCGGACGCTGAACTGGCTCGGGGCTCGTCGTCTGGAGACGGGCGACCTGCCGCGCGCGGAGGAGTTCCTCCGCGAGGCGATCCGCGATTCTGAAGCCGCTCGGGGACAGGGGGACGCTCGTCGAGAGCCAGCGCCTGCTCGCCCAGGTGCTGCTCGACGAGGGGCGGCTCGACGACGCGGAGCGCTTCGCCCTCGAGGCGCGGGAGACGGTCGGCGCCGGGGACGTGTCGTCGAGCTCGACGACACGGCTGGCCCTCGGCCTCGTGCGCGCCGCCCAGGGGAGAGACGAGGAGGCCGAGCAGCTTCTCCGGGAGGCCGAGGAGATGTTGCGGCCGACCGGCTTCCGGCGCCATCGGATCGCGCCACTCGAGGCGCTCGCCGGCTTCCTGCGCGCGCGCGACCGCGACGAAGAGGCGCGGGAGGTCGAGGAGGCGCTTGCCGCGCTGACCGGCGAGCAGGCCGTATCGCAGCGCGCCTAGGATCGCCTGGCCGACGACGATTCCCCCGTGATCAAGGAGTCCTGAGGATCTCCCTGATCGCCTGGCTCGAGGCCTCGTCCGGCGACTCGGAGATCACGGTCGCCGGCCGGTCGAAGCGCTCGAGCGCTTCTCGCAGCGGGTCGGCGCGGAGCGTTCCCTCGCCGTACGGGCAGGTGGTGCTTCTCGTTGCGGTTCGCGTAGGCGATGTCGGAGAAGTGGATGTGGAACGGCACTCCCGGGTCGAGGACATCGTCGACCGCTTCGAGCGCCTCGGCGAACAGGCTTGCCTCGAGATACGCGCCGTCACTCGTCGCGTGCATGTGCGCGAAGTCGAGCACCGGCCGCACCCAGCCCGTGCGGCGCGAGATCTCGACGCACGTCGTCGAGCGAGCCGAGGTCGCGCACGCGCCCCATCACCTCGACGCCGAACGGCACGGCTCGTCCCTTGCCCTCGAGTCGCTCGCGCAGCGTGCCGAGCTGGTCGACGACCGAGGCGATCGCATCCTCGCGGGAGCGGCCGAGCAGGAAGCCAGGGTGGAAGACGACAACCTGCCGCACCGCAGGCCGCGGCGATCCCGGCGCTCCGGTCGAGTGCGCCGACGGCGGAGGAGAACTTTCGGCCGGCTCGCCTCGAGATGGCCCATGAAGCCGAAGAGCGGCGCATGCACCGACAGCGCCACGTCCGCCTCGCGGGCCACCTCGCCGAGCCGCTCGGCCCACGGGTAGTCCATCCAGAATCCGCCCTCGAAGTCGATCTCGCAGGCGTCGTAGCCCCGTTCGCGCAGGATCTCGACCGCCCGCCGCGGGTCGTCACGCGCGGGAATCCCGGGCAGGCCGACACGAATTCGTCCCATTTGCGGGAACTCTATGCCGTCCGACGGCCCCCGTACGCTTCGGGCCATGGAACAGCCCACCCGGATCGACCTTCTCGAGCTCGACATCGACCTCCGCCTCGCCGACCTCTGGCGTGAGGCGGCCGACGTCACCGATTGGAACCTCGAGGTCGTCTCGGCCTTCATGCGGGCCTCCTACGGCAAGGGCTACTGCGACGCCTTCACCGAGGACTCGCCCGGCTCGCTCTGCCACGACCACGGGTACGAGATCCCCGGTCGGCAGCAGTCCGTTCGCGCCGCGTGAGGCGGAGCCGCATCTCGGGCTCGGGCCCGCGACGTCGCGCTCGGCCGCAGCGGGTATCCTCTCTGCGTGGCCAGGAAGCGCTCTCCGGCGCGTCTCGTCATCGCCCTCTCGATCGCGGCGGTGCTCGCAGTCTTCCTTCTCTACACCTCGATCGCGGGTGGCGGCACGCCATCCGTGAAGCCGAGCGAGCTCGCGGGCCAGACCGGGACCGTCTCGCTCGTCGGACAGGTCGTCGGCAAGCCGACCGGCGACTCGCACGCGGGCGGGCTGCGGTTCCGCCTTCGTGACGTGAAGGATCCAACGGGCGCCACCGTGGCGGTCGTCTACACGGGCAGCGTTCCCGATCTGTTCGCTTCGGGTCGCGACATCGTGGTCGACGGGAAGCTCGAGAACGGTACCTTCGTCGCCGACGCCCGGCACGATGGTGACGAAGTGCCCGTCGAAGTACTCGGCCACCAAGCCGACCACGTCGTAGATGGCTGAGCTCGGGCGGGCGGCGCTCGTCGTCACGCTCGGCCTGTGCGGTTACGCGGTCGTCGCCGGCACTCTCGCGGCGACGACACGGCGCCGGCGGCTCGCCTTGTCGGCTCGGAACGCCCTCATCGCGGCGTTCGGCTCCACACTCGTTGCCGCCGCCGTGCTGGCAGCCGGATTCCTTCGCAACGATTTCTCGCTCACCTACGTCGCGGACCACTCGAACCGCTCGCTCGCGGGCGGCTACAAGCTCTCGGCTTTCTGGGGTGGCCAGGAGGGGTCGCTGCTCCTCTGGCTGCTGATTCTGACCGGATACTCGGCGCTGGCCGTCTGGGTGAACCGCAATCGCACCCGCGATCTCGTCGTCTGGGTGACACCTGTGCTCGGGGGCATCGCAGTCGGGTTCTCGTTCCTGCTCGTCGTGGTCGCGAGCCCGTTCGTCGTGCAGGCGGCGCCCATCGACGGGGCCGGGCTCAACCCGAGCCTGCAGAACCCCTACATGATGTCGCACCCGCCGTTCCTCTATCTCGGCTACGTCGGCCTGGCGGTGCCGTTCGCGTTCGCGATGGGTGCGCTGCTGTCAGGGCGGACGGACGAGCGCTGGATCGTCGCGACTCGGCGGTGGACGTTGATCGCCTGGACGGCGCTCGGTGTCGGGCAGCTGCTCGGCGCCCACTGGGCCTACGTCGAGGTCGGCTGGGGCGGGTACTACGCCTGGGACCCGGTCGAGAACGCCGCCCTGATGCCGTTCCTCGCCGCCACCGCGTTCCTCCACTCGGTGATGATCCAGGAGAAGCGGGGGATGCTGAAGGTCTGGAACGTCGTGCTCGTCGCCCTCGCGTTCTGCCTCTCACTCTTCGGCACCTTCCTCACGCGCTCCGGCGTCGTCAACTCGATCCACTCGTTCGCGCAGAGCGACATCGGCCCGTGGTTTCTGGCCTTCATCGTCGTCGCTGTCGTATTTGCGACGCTCGCTGATCGTCTGGCGCCTGCCACTGCTCCGCTCGACGACCAGGCTCGAGTCGCTCGTCTCGCGCGAAGCGGTCTTTCTCTACAACAACCTTCTGCTCGTCGCGCTCTGCCTGACGATCCTGTGGGGCGTTGCCTGGCCGATCCTCTCGGAGGCCGTGCGCGGTCAATCGGTGGTCGTCGGTCGCCCGTACTACGACTTCTTCCTTCGGATCTTCGGCCTGCCGCTGCTGCTGCTGATGGGGGTGGGGCCACTGATCGCATGGCGCCGGGCTTCGTTGCGTGGTCTCGGCCGGACGTTTCTGTGGCCTGCAGCCGTCGCTCTCGTGACCGGGGTGGCACTCCTCGCGCTCGGCGCCGGCTCATCGATTCCCGGTCTGGTCGCGTACACCTTCTCCGCCTTCGTGCTCGCCGCGATCGGCCTCGAGTTCACTCGCGGCACACGTGCGCGGCGTGCGCTTGCTCGGCGAGTCATGGCCGGTGGCCTTCGCGTCGCTCGTCGGCCGCAACCGCCGCCGTTATGGCGGCTATGTCGTCCACGTCGCGATCGTGTTGCTCGCGATCGGGATCGCCGGTTCGAGCGCGTACGACTCGGTCGTCGAAGGCAGGCTGGCCCGGGGTCAGTCGCTCGCCGTGTCGGGCTACACCGTCACGTATCAGCGTCTGACGGAGCGAGAGACGGCGCACGCTGCCGAGGTACGAGCACACGTCGCGGTCAGCAAAGGCAGCCAGAATCTCGGCTCGCTCGAAGTAGGCAAGAACTCGTACAAGATCGCCGGCCCGGATCCGCAGGTCTCGTCGGAGGTAGGCATTCGCACGAACTACCTCACGGGAGAGGACCTCTTCGTGATCCCCGAGCAGGTGAACGACGACGGCACCGTGTACTTTCGGATCTTCGTCAAGCCGCTCGTCAACCTGATCTGGCTCGCCGGCCTGGTATTCCTCCTCGGATCGGTGATCGCGCTCTGGCCGGACGCCCGAGAGCAGCGTCGTCTCGCCGTGCGCTACGACGAGGCCGGCAGCCCCGCCCGCGGCCGGTGAGCACTGCATTGATCCTGGGAGCGGCGCTGGCCGTCGTGTGCGTCGTGCTGGTCGCATTGCCGTTCCTGCGTGAGCCGGAGCCGGTCTCCGACGAGCTCGACGAGCTCACGCCGGAGCGGCGGCGACGGCTTGCCCTCGCCGAGGAGCGCGATCGCGCTCTGTCTGCGCTCAAGGAGCTCGAGGCCGACCATCGCGCGGGGCGCGTCAACGACGACGATTACCGCACCTCGATCGGGCCGCTGCGTCGCGAGGCGGCGGAGGCTCTCCGCGGACTCGATGAGGAGAAGGGCTAGGGATCTCGGTCGCGAAAGCGTGTCCATGGCCCGGCGGACGGCCCTGGGAGCCGCGCTTGCGACGACGCTTTTCCTCGCAGGGGCCGCTGCGGGCGATCCGGGCTCGGAGAAGGCTCGCATCGATACGCGGATCGGCGATCTGAAGGCTCAGGCCGAACGGGCTGTAGGCACCGAGGGCGTGCTCACGAACGAGCTGAGCGGGCTCTCGTCGCAGGTGCGAGCGGCGGAAGCGGCAGTCAATGCCGAGGAGGCTCGACTCTACGAGCTCGAGGCCGCACTCGCAGCCGAACGAGCCCGACTTGCCTCGCTCGAACGGCAGATCGACGAGCAGACTGCGCGGCTCGTGATACTCGAGCGAGAATACGACACCGCCCTCGCGCGCCTCGAGCAGCGTCTGCGCGACATCTACGAATCCGACTCGCCCGACCTGATCGCATTTGCCCTCGGCACGACCTCGTTCTCCGATCTGCTCGACAACCTGGAGCTCCTGAACCGGATCGGGCGACAGGACGAGCAGATCGCCTCCACACTCGACCGGGCTCACACCGAACTCGTCGAGACCCGGGCGATGACGGAGGAGGCGCGGCGGGGCGCCGCCCGCTCGGAAGAGCTGATCGCTTCCCGGACAGAGGCTCAGCGCGAGACCCGGGACAGGGTCGTCGCGAGCCGAGACGCTCTCGGCACTGCGGTTCGGGCGAAGGCAGGCGCACTTGCGAGCGTCCGGCAGGACCGCGCCACGTACCTCGCCGAGGCCGAGGGGCTCGCGGCGCGGAGCGCGGAGCTCGCCGCGACGATCGCCGCCGCGCGGAGCGCGTCGGCGGCGACCTCGACCGAAAGCACCCGCGCGTCCAGCTCGTCCAGCGCGCAGCTCTCCTGGCCGGTCGCCGGCCCGGTTACGAGTGGGTTCGGCTCGCGCTGGGGCCGAATGCACGAAGGCATCGACATCGCTGTGGGCTCGGGCACCGCCGTCCAGGCTTCGGCTGCCGGCACCGTCATCTATGCCGGCTGGATGTCCGGCTACGGGAACATCATCGTGATCGACCACGGCAACGGCCTCTCGACCGCCTACGGCCACAACACGAGTCTCACCGTCGGGCAAGGCACGCAGGTCGACTCGGGCTCCATCGTCGCAAGGTCGGGTAGCACAGGGCATTCCACGGGCCCGCACGTCCATTTCGAGGTACGCATCAACGGCGCGCCCGTCGATCCGCTCGCATATCTGCGATGACGCCGGGTGGTCGAGGCTGCGCCTCGACCCTACGCGGCGTCGGTTGCTGCGGCCGGCAGAGCTTCGGGTGGGATGTAGCGGAGATCGGGTAGGGCTCGCCAGCGCTCCTCGAGGCCGAGGCCGTACCCGGCGAACAACTCGTCCGGGACCGTGAACCCGACGTAGCGGAGACCGATGTTCTCGACCAGGCGGCGGTACGGGCGGTCGAGCAGCGTGACAGCCGAGATGCTCGCCGGGCAGCGTTGCCAGAGCGTTCGCGTCAGGAATGCGAGTGTCAGCCCCGTATCGACGACGTCCTCCACGAGGATCACATCCCGTCCTCCGATCGGCAGGTCGAGATCCTTCAGCAGCCTGACCCCGCCGCGCCGGCCGTCGGCGTATCCCGCCAGCTCGATCACGTCGATCGCATGCAGGATCGGCAGCGCTCGGGAGAGGTCGGCGAGGAAGACGGCGCTCGACTTCAGCGGGGCAACGAGCACCGGCTCGCGGCCGTTGTAGTCGGCGGCGATGGCAGCCCCGAGCTCGCGCACGCGCGCGGCGATCTCGACCGCCGAGAGGTACACGTCACCTACGGGGCCGTGTCCTATGAGGCGAGCTTCAGTCGGTATCGCTGGGTGAGGCGCTCGAGGTCGCGCCGGTAGAAGAGCTTGACATTGACGTGTGGGTACAGCTCCCGCAGCTCCCGCAGCTTGCGATTCTTCCGCGTGACGAGGGATTGCTTCATCACCGTCACCTCGACGTAGAGGTTCTCGTCCGGAAGGAAGAAATCGGGCGTGAATGCGCGCGTCACCCGACCCTCGGCGTCGCGCTCGAGCACGAACGAGGTCGGCTCGTACTCCCACGGGATCGCGTACCAGTCCAGGATCCTGGCGCACTCCAACTCGATCCGGTTGGCAAACCGCGGCGGCTCTGAGCCGCGGTACGCCTGGAACCGGTGGGATTCCGACCGCACGGGGCAACGGTACTCCGGGGCTCGGACGGCCTCTCGACCGTCGGGCTGCGGCGCCGTAGACTGAGTGCATGTCGAACGATGCCGGCCTCGCATTCCGCATCGCCCATCTGTCTGACTTGCACTGCGGCGAGCAGTACTTCGAGCCGAGTCTGCTCGATCGCGCAATCGGAGAGATCAACGAGCTCGAGCCGGATATCGTCATCTGCTCCGGCGACCTCACGACCCTCGGTTTCAAGCACGAGTATCAGCTGGCGCGGGAGTACGTCGACAAGATCGAGTGCGAGTCGCTCGTCGTGATTCCCGGCAACCACGATTCACGGAATGTCGGCTACGTGCACTTCGAGGAACTGTTCGGTGAGCGAAACTCCGTGCTGCGCAAGGGCGGGGTCACCGTCGTCGCCGTCGACTCGACGGAGCCCGATCTCGACCACGGGCAGATCGGGCGCGGCCGCTATGCCTGGATCGAACGCGAGTTCGCCGCGGAGCCCGCGGACCTGAGGGTCTTCGTGCTTCATCATCATCTGCTGCCCGTACCCGGCACGGGACGCGAACGCAACGTCGTGTACGACGCAGGCGATGTGATCGAATGCCTGCTCCGCGCCGGCGTGCAACTCGTGCTCTCCGGCCACAAGCACGTGCCGTACGCCTGGCGGCTCGAGAACCTCTTCGTCGTCAACACCGGCACCGTTTCGTCGCTCCGACTACGGGGAAACACACGACCGTGTTACAACGTGATCGAGATCACCGGCAGCCACGTCGATATCTGGCGTCGCCACCCGTTCCACGGGCAGGAGCGCATCATCCAGTTCTCGACCGACACCTTCGAGTACGAAAAGTACACCGGGCGGATCGAGTCCGAGGTGACATCGCGCTCGTGAGAGCCGTCGCCGTGATCGACGGAGAGCATTACGCCTCCGTGATCAGGGATGCTCTCGTCGAGCTTCCCTACGCGATCGTCGGCTGCGTGCTCGTCGGCGGGACGGAGAAGCTTCGCGGCGATGAGGACTACGGCTTTCCGCTTGCAGTCTCGCTCGAGGACGCGATCGCGGAGCACGCACCGGATGTCGTGCTCGACCTCTCCGACGAGCCGGTGCTCGGGCCACCGGCGCGGTTCAGGCTCGCGGCACGTGCTCTTGCCCTCGGCGTCCCGTACGAAGGAGCGGACTTCCGACTCGATCCGCCACGCTTCGAGGCAATCGCCACGCCCTCTGTCGCCGTGATCGGAACCGGGAAGCGCGTCGGCAAGACCGCCGTCACCGGCCACGTTGCCCGGCTGCTCGCGCGCGATCGGCGGGTCGTGGTCGTGGCCATGGGGCGCGGCGGGCCGGCCGAGCCCGAGCTCATCCAGACCCGCCCGGCCGTCGCCGACCTGCTCGAGCTTTCACGCGCCGGACGCCACGCAGCGTCCGACCACCTCGAGACCGCTGCGATCATGGGGGTACCGACGGTCGGGTGCCGACGCTGCGGCGGTGGGCTCGCGGGCGCGGTCGGCATCTCGAACGTGGTCGCGGGCGCGCAACTCGCGGAGCAGCTCGACCCGGACCTCCTCGTGCTCGACGGGAGCGGTGCCGCAATCCCGCCGATCGCTGCCGAACGCCGAATCCTCGTCGTGGGCGGCCACCAGGATGCAGCGGTGGCGACCGGTTACCTCAACCCGTACCGTGCCTTGCTCGCGGACCTCGTGATCGTCACGATGGCCGAAGACGGTGCCGGGCACGGCGCTCTCGCCGTCGCTCTCGCCGAGCTGACACGGCCCGGCGTGCCGGTCGTGCGGGCAGTGCTGCGACCACGCCCGCTCGGCGACGTGCGAGACCGCAGGATCGCCTTCTTCGGGACGGCACCGGCGGCACAGCATCCCCGGATCGCCGCGCATCTCGCGGAGCTCTACGGAGCAACCGTCACCCACGTCTCGGGGAACCTCTCCAACCGCGCCGGCCTTCGAGCCGAGCTCGCGCACCTCGACGCGGACGTCGTCGTCGTGGAGGTGAAGGCCGCCGCGATCGACGTCGTCGCCGAGGAGGCGGGCCGCCTCGGAATTCCGGTCGTCCTGGCCGCGAACGACGTCGTGCCGCTTCCAGGAGAACCGGATCTCGACCTGGTCGTCGAGCGGCTCGCGGCCGAGGCGATCTCGGATGCGATGGTCGGCGTGTGAGCGAGCGCCGTTACCTGGCGCCGCTGCCGCTGGGTGGTGACGAAGGCCCGCCGTGGTCGAAGGGGTTGATGGCGCGTGCGCTCGCCGCTACCGGCTTGACGCCGACGCGGGCGTACGAGCTCGCACGACGCGCCGACGCCGACATGATTCGACGACGCGCTCCCGAGCTCGACCTCGACCGGCTCGCAGAAATCGCCGAAGAGGTACTCGGGGAGCCGGAGGCGGCACGGACGATGCGTCGGCTGCGGCGCCTGCAGGCGCTCCAACATCTCGAGCTGCCGGTCCTCCTGCTCGTCGGTGGCGCGACGGGCACGGGGAAGTCGACGCTTGCCACCGAGGCCGCCCACCGCCTCGGGATCACGAGAGTGACGTCGACGGATTTCATCCGACAGACGATGCGTGCGTTCTTCTCCCGCGAGTTCATGCCCTCGGTGCACTACTCGAGCTTCGACGCAGAGCTGGGGCTGAGTCGCGCCGACGAGGACGTCGGGGGCGACGTGGCACTGCTCGGGTTCCTCGATCAGACGCGCAACGTGCTCGTCGGCGTCGAGGCAGCGATCGACCGGTCGCTCACGGAGGGCTGGTCGATGGTGCTCGAGGGGGTGCACATCGTGCCGGGCATGATCGCGGTCGACCGAGCCGACGCGCTCGTCGTGCAATGTGTCGTTGCGATCACCGACGAAGACACACATCGCAGTCACTTCTGGGTGCGCGACGCAGTGACCGACGGTCTTCGCCCGCTCGAGAAGTACCTCGAAGGGTTGACAGAGATTCGCATGATCCAGGACGTCCTGCTCGAGCGCGCGCGGCGATTCGACGTCCCCGTGATCGAGAACACGAATCTGGACGATGCGATCGGCCAGATCCTCGACCTCGTCCTGACCGGCGCCGAGCAAATCTCGTATCCGGAACGATCTCGGATCCGCTAGCGCAGTCCGCTTTCCCGCAGATCAAGATTTCGCTCGTGCGAACCCCTGATCGCGAAGATCCCTGAAGGGGCACGCCTTCGACGGACCGCGCCGCGCGGCCTCGTTCCGGATGGTGCGGGTACACTCGCTTCATGGTCACCGAAAACGACGTGGTCGAGGCGCTGCACGGGGTGGAGGATCCCGAGCTGGGCATGGACATCGTCGAGATCGGCCTGTTCTACGAGGCTCAGATCGACGGGCCGAGCGTCAAGATCATCCATTCGCTCACCTCGATGGGGTGCCCCGCGGGCCCGATGATCCAGGAAGGCATCCACGACGCCGTCGCCGCGCTTCCCGGCGTCGAGAGCGTCGAGGTGGAACTCACGTTCGAACCGCCGTGGACACCCGACCGGATGTCCGACGACGCAAAGTTCATCCTCGGCTTCGGGTAGGCTATTTAAAGCAGTTGATTCCGACTCCGACGCCGACATCGACGCCTTCCTTCGAAAGTACGGCCAGACCGTCTTCCACCCAGTCGGAACGTGCGCCATGGGCACAGTCGTCGACGGGGAACTCAGGGTCTACGGCATCGACGGCTTGCGGGTCGTGGACGCCTCCGTGATGCCAAGCGTGCCCAGGGGCAACACAAACGCGCCAACGATCATGATCGCCGAAAAAGCAGCCGACATCATTCGCGGCCTCCCGCCGCTCCCGCGCGCGGATATTGGGATAAGAGAGGGAGCGACCGCAACGCCCTAGTGGCACAGCGTTCGACTTGAAAGCTCTTTAGGCAGAGCGTCTACAGATATGGCGGGATCGCACGAGAGTCAGTAGCCGATGAGCAAGAGACCGGCGAAGGGGAGGTTCAAGCGAGGGCTGCTGTAGATGGCGTCGATGACCGAGTGGCAGGTCAGTGGTGGGTCGCGCTTGCGAACCCGTCGACAGCGCAGCCTTGCGATCTCTGACGGCCCCCCGGTCAGGGGATTAGCCCCACCATCACCGCGTCCGCACAGATGCCTGCCGCGAGCACAGCGGCTAGCAGCCACAGCGCGACCACCGCTGGCGTCATCGAGATCATGCTAACCGCGCGCCAGTGATTGGGCACAAGCACAGATCTAGTGCCTGAATCGGCGGGAATCGGGCCGAATAGCCCGGAATCCATCCGGCAGCTGCGACGAGAACCGTGGCCGCGACCCCAGCAACAATGCGGGTTGCCGGGTGTCGCGGCCTCCTATGTCATCCCGCATCGCACCCAGGAGGTCGGCGGTTCGAGCCCGCCTAGCTCCACCTCAAAAGCCCCTGCGAACGCGGGGGCTCTTAGTTGTTGGGCCGACCTGCAGCTGCGTTCTGCTACCACGGTGCTACCAACCTCACGCTAACGGACAGGCTATGACGGCCTAAGGTTCGCGACTGAACATCCGACTCATGATCGATAGATCCCTGGTTCGAGTGCAGGCGGGCCCATGAGCAAGACCACGCCGACGTCACGAATCAACGCACCGACACGGGCCCCGGTGTCACGATCGCGGCTCATCATCTTCGAATAGACCGAGCGCGCAATTCGCGGCGGCGGTCGATGCGTTTTCCCCCGGCGACGTCCGCCGCCGCCATTCCGGCTACATGAACAGAGCCAGCTGCCCGGAATCCCTTGACCCGAGGCGCCGCGTGCCGTATGAAGGCCGGTGATGGAACGGGGTCAGGCGACCGGTGTGGCCGCCGTCGAGCCGGCGTACGAGCCGGTGCTGCGGCTCGACCGTGTCGTGAAGAGCTTCGGGGACAATCTCGTGCTGGACGGCATCGACCTCGCGGTCGCAAGCGGCGAGGTGCTCGTCGTGATCGGGCCGAGCGGGAGCGGCAAGTCGACGCTCCTCCGCTGCATCAACCTCCTCGAGACACTCGACTCCGGGCGGATCGACTTCGAAGGCGACGAGATCACCGCCAAGGGCACCGATGTGTCCCACGTTCGCCAGCAGATCGGGATGGTCTTCCAGCAGTTCAACCTCTTCCCGCACCTGACCGTGCTCGACAACCTCACGCTCGCCGCGCGAAGGATTCGCAAGCTCAGCCGCAACGAGGCCGAGGCGCGGGCGCACATCCTGCTGGCGCAGGTCGGGCTCGAGGAGAAGGCGCACCAGCATCCGCACCAGCTCTCCGGCGGCCAGCAGCAGCGCGTCGCAATCGCGCGGGCACTGATGATGGTGCCTCACGTGATGTTGTTCGACGAGGTCACCTCGGCCCTCGATCCGGAGCTCGTCGGGGAGGTCCTGGTCGTCATGCGCGACCTGGCGCGCGAAGGGATGACAATGCTCGTCGTCACGCACGAGATGCAGTTCGCACGAGAGGTCGGCGACCGTCTGGTCTTCATGGATGAGGGAAGAGTCGTGGAGCAGGGCGTGCCGGCGGACGTGCTCGATCAGCCGCAGGAGGAGCGGACCCGGCAGTTCCTGCGCCGGTCGCTCCAGCTTGCGCACTCGCTCGATGACCTGTCAATCACAGACGAAGGAGGGGCCGAATGAAGAGGATCCTGTTGGTCACGATTGGGGTTGCGATCGTTGCGGTCGTGGCCGCCACGCTCGGGTTTGCAAAGCCCGCGGCGACGACCGGCGCAACTCGCGCCGACGCAACGAAGCTTCCGCCGCTGCCCGCGGAGGTCAAGTCGCGTAACCGATTCGTCATCGGCGTCAAGTGCGACGTGCCCCCGTTCGGCTACATCGACGTGCAGGGGAAGAACGCCGGCTTTGACGTCGAGATCGGGCGCTGGTTCGCGCGTTACGCGTTCGGACGAGAGCAACGTGTCTCGTTCGTCTGTGCGCCCACGGCACAGCGTGAGCCGCTGATCACGAACGGCCGCGTCGATCTCGTGATCTCGACCTTCACCTATACGGCCGACCGGGACACGCGGATCGACTTTTCGCGCGCGTACTGGAAGGGGACGGGCCGGCTCCTCGTCAAGAACGACAGCGCGGTGCAGAAGCTCTCCGACCTCGCCGGGAAACGCGTCGCGACGACAAGCGGATCCGTCTACGACCGGTGGATGAAGAACTGCTTCAAGAGCACGCAGGTGATCGTCGCCGACACGTTCACGAACGCGATGCTCGCCTTCAACCAGGGTCGCGCCGACGCGGTCATGTACGACGACGCGGTGCTGATTCCAGTGGCAGCCGCCGATCGCACGGCGAAGATCACCGACGACGTCTTCCTCCAGGCCCCGTTCGGCATCGGCATGAAGCAGGGCGCGGCCGAGATGAAGGCGTGGGTCGACTCGCGCCTCGCGCTTATGAAGGCCAAGGATCAGTTCCTGCCGATCCTGAAGGCCAACGTCCCGACCCGATTCGTGCCCGCGTTCTCGAAGACCATCCTGCGGCCGAACAACAATTTCACGTACGCGGCCCCCGGGTCCCCGAGCGTGGACACCGTATGCCCCTAGATCGTGCGTTCGGGAGGCGGCCTCAGGGCCGCCTCCCGTTTGGGCTGCCGTTGGCGGGCCGCTGACGCAGTGCTGCTCGCGACCTACGACCTCTGGGGGTTCGTTTCCGAGAACCGCCACGAGCTCTGGCACGGCCTCGTCAACACGATCAAGGTCTCGGCGATCGCGATCGCCGGCTCGTATGCGATCGGGATAACGCTCGGCGCCGCGCGCGCCCACCGAATCCCGGTCGTGAGCCAGTTCACTGCCGTGTACGTCGAGGTGATCCGGTGCACCCCGATCCTCGTCCAGATCTTCCTGCTGTTCTACGCCCTGCCACAGGTCGGCATCCTCCTGAGCCAGTTCACCACGGCGTGGGTGGCCGTGACGATCTGGGGTGGCGCGTTCCACACCGAGAACTTCCGCGCCGGGTTCCTTGCCGTCTCGCACCGCCACCGGGAAGCCGCGCTCGCACTCGGCTTCCGGCCGCTCGCGGCGTTCGTCAACGTGGAGCTTCCGATCGGCGGGCGGATCGCGCTGCCGTCGTCCATCAACACTGCGATCTCGGTCGTCAAGAACACCTCGCTGATGTACGTGATCGGCTACATGGAGCTGACGACGACGGCGATCAACATCAGCAACCTGACCCTCGAGACGACGGAGGCGATCACGATGCTCGGGATCGTCTACCTCATCCTCGTCTGGTCGATGTCCGCCGTGATCCGCCTGCTCGAGCGCCGGCTGGCGCTTCCGGAGGCGAACTAGTGCCGGACTGGGTGGAGCCGGTCTGGCGGTACGTCCTCCTGGAAGGGCTCCAAGGGATGCTGCACGTGGCGGTGGTCTCGCTGATCGGAAGCACGGTTATTGGAATCGTGCTCGGGACGCTGCTCACGATCCACTTCCGACCGAGCCGCTGGCTGATCCGGCTCTACATCGAGGTCTTCCGTGGCCTGCCGATCATCGTCACCCTCTTCCTCGTCTATTACGGCCTGCCGCCGATCTCACCGGCGCTCCAGTTCTCGCCGCTCACCGCGACCTCGATCGCGCTCGTCCTCTGGGGCAGCGCGCAGGTCGCCGAGGCGAGCCGCGGGGCGGTCGGCTCGATCCCGCGCGAGCAACACGAGGCGGCCGCCGCGCTCGGCTTCGGCTGGGTCGGCCGGCACCGCTACGTGATCCTGCCGCAAGCGCTCCGCCGCCTGCTGCCGCCGCTCGTCAGCCTGCTCGTGAACATCATCCAGAACACGACGCTCGCGGGGGTGATCGGGGGCCTCGAGCTGCTGTCGGCTGCCCAGCGCCAGAACGAGCGCGTCGCGGCCGTGCCACCGATCGGCACCGGCGAGATCCATGCCCTCGAGATCTTCCTCGGCATTGCCGCGCTCTTCTTCGTGATCTCGTTTCCGCTCACCCGGCTGGCCGCGTACCTCGAGCGGCGGCTCGTCTAGGGAACAGAAGGCCCGTCGTCCGGTCGCTACTCCGCATGGAGAGGAGGGCCGGTTTCTCGGCCCTCCTCCTCCTCAGGCTTGCGATGAACGATCCACGCCCCCAGCGCATCAAGAACGTGTTCAACGCCGGCAGGTGGTCCGAACCCCATCCCGTCGCGGCTCGAGCGCTCGAACTCGGAGTGCATCGACGCGCCCGGCAGGTGGTCGAGAGCGGCGAGGACTTGCTCGCAAGCGCTGCGAGGGCGCGCCAGCATGCGCGCGACACGTCGAAGTGGGCTCAATCGCCCTATACAAGTCCGTGCGAGTTCGTACTAGAGTCCTGTCCATGAAGCGGGTCGAGGCCGCTCATCGTTACCACGTCGCTGCCGAGCGTGGCTTTGCCTTCATCACGGACACGGCGAACTGGTCGAGGTATTGGCCCGGGTACGTGCAACTCGGGGAAGGCTCCAGTTGGGGAGCCGTCGGCGACATAGCTCGGCTGAGGACCCGGCTGTTGGGGCGCGAGCGCGAGTTGACGATGACGATCACGGCGTTCGAGCCGAACCGGCTCGTGACCTACACGAGCAGGCAGGCCGGCCTCCCCGACGCATTCCATGAGCGTCACTTCGAGCCCGACGGCGAGGCATTCGTGTATCGACTCGTTGTCGAGTACGAGCCTCGCAGCGGGATCGCCGGCCTCTTCGATCGGCTACTGCTCGCCCGCGGCATTAGTCGCGCGTTCCAGAGCACATTCGTTGCTCTCGAGCGGGAACTCGAGATTCCCGTCCATCGGCCGTGACACAGCGCCTGCTGACCGTCGGTGCTGGCGCCTGATGACCGGCGCATCGGCGGAACGCGCAGACAGGCTCCACGCCGACGGCACGAAGCAGAACGTGGCACGTTCAGGCATCGCAAGAGCTGACCCGCACCTGAAGACCGCGCAGTCATCGGTCTCTCCATGCTGACAGCAGACCGCCGCAACACACGGTAGACAGCGCGCTCATTGTCCCCGTGCGACCAGCCCGTGCTCCATCGCGAACAGCGTTGCCGCGGCGCGGGAGGAGACGCCGATCTTGCGGTAGGCGTTCTGGATGTGCCGGTCGGCGGTCTTGACCGAGATGCCGAGCGCCAGCGCGACCTGCTTGGTCTGCAGCCCGCGGGCGACCAGGGCGACCACCTCGGCCTCGCGCGCCGTGAGGCCCGCGGGACGCTCGAGACGTGGAGCTCGCTGGCCGGCGGCTTCGAGCACCGCTGCGACCGCGTCGGGGTCGAGGCGTCCGGCGCTCGCCGCCTCGGCGAGGACCTGCGCCGCTCGCGCGCCCGAAAGCGGGCCACGGTGCGGCCGCGGTTCGGTCATCGCGTGGAAGGCGTCGGCCGCGGCCAGCAATCGGGCCGGCAGCGCGAGCTCGGGGCCGGTCGCCCCGCGGTGATAGCCGGATCCGTCGAGGCGCTCGTGATGCGCTCCCGCGATCGGGGACAGTGTTGAGAGAAACGGCGAGCGCGAGAAAACTCGCTCGCTCTGGTAGGGGTGCAAGCGAACCTGCTCCCATTCATCGGCCGTCAGCGGACCGGGCTTCTGCCAGATCCGCGCGTGGACCGCCACCCGGCCGAGGTCGTGGAGAAGCCCAGCCCGGCGGATCGCGGTCACGCCCTCCGCATCGATGCGGCAATGCCGCGCGGCAGCCGCGGCCAGCTCGGCGACGCCGACGGAGTGACCCGCGAGGTACGGGGAGATCAGGTCGGCGAAATTTCCCATCGCGGCAAGGGCCTGAGCGAGAGGCTCCGCGTCCAACACGAGCTCTGGGAACGGCTCCGAGGCGAGAACCTCATCCCACGCCGAGGAGCCGTCCTCGAGCGCGAGGATCTCCTGAGCCTCCGCAACGAGGCAGCGCGCAACTTCGGGGTCGAACGCGTGCCCGGCCCGCTCGCGCACGAGGCGGACGGCATGCTCTGCGCCGCCGAGAAGGCGCTGAAAAGCGGCATCTGTCGCGACTTGGACGATCCGCATCGGCAAGGGGGTCTCCTCGCCCTTGGCCCGGCGCAGTGGGCCCTTGCCGTCCCAGCGCTCGGTCAGGTAGCCGAGGAGGATCGGCATGGAAGGGGGAGCGCCGACTCGATCTGCCAGCATTCCCGCGACCTCACAGGCCGCGGTGAGGGCCGGACGCGTTTCACGAGCCATTCTTGGAAGTCGGTGAGCTGTTTGAAGCGTGCGGACGAGCGGCGGGCTGCCGGGATCGGGCAGCGCGCGGAGCAGCCCAGTCAGGACATCGCGCGCAGATCCGTACATGAGCGGGTTGAAGCTGGTGGTCAGCGAACCGCCGAACACCTCCGCGGCGACATGGCTCTCGGCCGTACAGCCGGCGTGCGAGAGCAGGCAGGCATAGTACGTATCCGAGGCGCTTCGTTGGTCGATGCCCAGTTTGTCGGCGAGCCGCATCGCGATTACCGTCGTGTGCAACCCGTGCTCGAACGGAAAGCCCATGCCGAGGTCCGTCGCGAGGCAGAGCGCCGCGATCAGCTCGGCTGTGCGGACCCGTTCGTTGCCCGCTGGCTCGGACTCCACACCGTGACACTATCTCCCGCCGGTCGCCGTCATTGATCGGCCGCGGACCTGGGGAGAACTCCCGATTGGCTGCGTCGCCAAACGCTCCTAGCCTCGCTTCATCAGCCCGTCACCCGCATCAAGGCCGCAGACAGCGAGGAGAAGGTAGTCCATCATGACAAGCGCTGCGATTGCAACGACCCCCGCCAGCACTCGAACCAACCGCTACCTGGAGGCCGAACGGAGGTTGTGGCAGCACTACGAGCTCGAGCCAGAGGAGCGGTTCGTCGACCTGGACTCGCCGGCCGCACGTCTCCGCGTCTTGGAGGTCGGATCGGGCCACCCCGTGCTCTTCGTCCACGGTACCGTCGGACCGGGCGGGTGGCCCTCGTTGATCAGCCGGCTGCCCGGCTATCGCTCGATCGTCGTCGAGCGCCCCGGCTGGGGGCTGAGCTCGGCGATCGACTTTTCGGGACAGAACTACGGAAAGCTCGTCGCAGACGTACTGCGAAGGGCACTCGACGCGCTTAAGCTCGAATCGGCGCACGTCGTCGGAGGCTCGATCGGCAACGTGTGGGCGCTGCGCCTTGCAGCGCAGCACCCCTCCCGGGTCCATCGGATCGTCCTGCTGGGCGCAGGGCCAATCACGTCCGAATCCCACGTTCCCCCGATCATCAGGCTTCTCGCCTCACCCGCCGGCGCGCTCATGGTCCGCATGCCCGGCAACCGCTCCCGGCTGCGCTCAATCTTGCGCCAGTCGGGACACGGACCGAGCCTCGAGGACGGGCGCATCCCGGACGAGTTCGTCGATTGGCGCGTACGCGTCGAGACGGACACGGACTCGATGCCGCACGAGCGCGACATGGTCTGCGCGATAGTCAAAGGGAGGTCGTATCGGCCCGGGCTGACCTTCGACGACTCCGAGCTCGCTGCCATCCGACACCCTACGCTCCACGTGCACGGCACCTCGGACGAAACCGTCGGCACGGCCGACAGCTGGGAGCGCGTCGCGGATGCGCTGCCTAACGGAGAGCTGTGCCTCATCGACCGGGCCGGCCACATGCCCTGGTTCGATGACCCAATCCGGGTCGCCGAAGAAGTGAGCCGTTTCCTGGGCAACAGAGAGCAGTAAGTAACACGTCCATACAACAAACGTGCGGAACCGCGCTTGACGACCGCTGTCGTCGGTGATTCGGACGTCCAGTAGCAACGGTTCGCGGGCAGCGGAAGCGCAGCAAACGCTCGAAATTCGAATCTGGGCGAGCTTACGACGGGGAGGGGAGGCCCGCCGAGTGCGGGGCCTCCCCTGTAGGCGGGCCGTGCGGCCCGCGAGACGGGGCTGGGTGTTAGCCGGAGAAGTCGACGGCGACGAGTCGTCTGGTCGAGACACCGGCGAGGGGGTCTTCGCCCGGCTTGGTCGCTCGGACGAAGAGTGTGAGCTGTTGCTGTTTGCTGCTCGCGGGGAAGTTCGCGTCGCGGTGGAAGACGAGGGTTGTTGTGCCGTCGTCTCCGGTGAGTTCTTCTGCTGGGATGCTGAACTGGTTGTACGGTACTGCGGTCACGTAGACGCTCGCGCCTTTGATGTTGACGCTACAGGTGCTGCCGACGCGGACTTTCATCGTGAAGCTGTTTGTGTTTTTGTTGATCGGCCCGGAGAGCACCTCGAACGAGACGATCTGTAGTCGCGCTGGCGGGGCGAGTTGAGCGATCGGGGCGGTCTTCAGGCTCTTGTCGGCCGGACAGCCGTCGCTTGTGACCGGTGTGGCGGGGACAACGGCGGTCGGGACACTAGTTGCGTTGTCGCTGCCGTCGCTGTTCTTGGCTGTGACGACCGCACGCAGCGTCTGACCGCCGTCCGCTGCCTGCAGCTTGTAGGTGTTGTCGGTCGCGCTGGAGATGTTTGCGCAGCTTCCGCCGGTCTTGTCGCAGCGACGCCACTGGTAGCTGAAGGACAGCGGCGTGGTGCCGCTCCACGTCCCGTTCGTAGTCGTCAGCTCCTTGCCGACCTCAAGCGTCCCGGAGACGACTGGAGGCTGGGTGTTCGATGGTGCTGCCGAAACCCGGTTCGTTGCAGCCACAGCTGCCGCGGCCGCGACCGCCACCGCCAGCGCGGCGACGGCAGCGATCACGTTACGTCTCGTTGACGGGGAATTCATCATGACGTGAGTCCTCCCTGCTTCATTAGGGGGCAGAAGGTCCGCTCCATTGAAAGGAACGGGCACGTCGCGCGCCGCGCCGCAGAGACGACACACGCTGCATAGATGCTAACACCGCTCCAGCGCCCGTCTGGACGAACGCTCCGGCCGTATAAGCGACGCCGTTAGCTCAGTGCGGCGGCCGATGCCTTCCCCACCCGTCTACGCCCGAGATCACGCGGCGCGTCCGTAGCCTGCTTCCGGCGCACGAAAACTCAAGTGGCTTTTCGCGACTAAAGAGAGCGTTCCATGTCTACCAAAAACGCTAGACAGGTCACCTCAAAGTGTCTGTCGTGCGCGTGAACTCCATGGCAGCGATTGGACAGCGAATGGAAGCGGGAAGCTCGCCTTGAGTACGAGTTCGCATGCGAGATTGAATGCTGGCAAGCCGTCGTCGACGGCATCGACATCCGGCTAGCGTCTCGTCAACAGCTGCTCGAGGAGCAATTCGAGCGACGCGTAGGTGCTCGACGGGTACAGCAACGAGTACACACCTGCGGCAGTCGGCTGTGTCTCGTTGCAGCTAGCTGCGCACTGGATCCGCTTGGGTTGGGCGTTAGCGCAGCAGGCTGCATCCTGTTGCAGTCGGCTGCGGCTTGTCTGAGGTGACCGGATGTCCGACGACGCAAAGTTCATCCTCGGCTTCGGGTAGGCAATTGCTTTGGGTGCTGGAGACGGGTCGGAAGTGTTCGCCGAGCTTCGCGCGACGCTCGTGAAGGAACACGATTGGCGCGTGCGCGAAGGTCTCGTGTAGGCCAGTCCGCAAGTTTTCGCATCCGTGCGCATCTACTGGGTGCGGACGGGATCCTGGGAGGGATTCCCTGGACGCCGAGCAGTGCGAAGACCGGTGAGCGCCGACCATAACGGCGATGGCGGCGCTCCCGGTCAAACCGCAACATCTCCACGGCCCCCATGCACCGGCCTTGCGTTGATCACAAGCGTTCCTAAGACTCGATCCGCTGCGCCGAGCGCTCGAACGAAGCCACTTCGACCGCACCTGAAGCGCAGACGGGCGCGACCAGCGATGCGCACGGGAGGCGACCGGGCACGCCGTTGTGCTCGTCTGCTCTCCCGATTCGCCGAAGCGCCGCGACCGGTTTGCCGATGGACGCCTTTTGACCACCCACTCACTCGATCACCCCGCGAACGACTGCCACCGCGACGCAGAAGGTGCAGGCACCCCAAAGGGGGTAGGCCGACGCCACAACGGCACCGATCAATGAGGCATGCCGGCGATGCCATGGCCCGCTGACTTCCCGAGTGGTTGGCCCACCTCCCGCACGGACGACAGCGAAGAGAAGCCCAACGTTCGCGAAGACGACGAGCTTTACGGCTGGACGGTCGTCGACTACAAGGATCCGGATACCCCCGTGGTGAGGACCAAGGCTTGGGTTACCTCGGACGGCTGACCTCACTCGACCACCCCGCGACGCCGCATGGAGACCGCCAGCGGCGCTGTCTCCGACAGGTTTGACAGAAGATTCCTTGGCGCCGTTACCCGGCGCCAAGTCAACGCCACTATGCTCGTCTAGGGGATGCGCGGCTCGTTGACGTATCCCTGCAGGTCGAGGCTTTCGGCGGCGTCCAGGGCTTTCCGGGCCTGCCTACGTGTGTTTCGCCCGAATGCTCCTTTGAGCAGCCAACGCTGAAGTAGCTGTCGGAGCGGAAGCGGGCGATCGTACGTACCTGGTTTGCGGTGGGGCGAAAGGTAGAGGTCGAGCGCGAGTCTCTTCACGAGCGCAGGATCTGCGGGACGTCCGGTTTCCTGCTCGAGCCGGTAGGCGATGAGTGAGCCGATCACCTGTACCTCCCTGACTCCGGAGCGCACCGTGGCGACGACCGAGAACGCGGTCGTCGCGAGGAGCACCCACGGCACGCGCGTGAATCGCGCTCCCCGTACCAGCGTTCGGAGAACCGGTATGGCCAGCACCACCACTCGCTGGACGTGATCTGCCGTAGCCTCATGGCCGGCATCGCTCGAAAGAAGCCGCTTGCCCTCCGCGGCGGTTGTGACCCGGTCGGACGTCGATAGGACGCCCTCGATGACGTGATCATAGAGCGACGAGACCGCGTCGACGAGTGGTGGCGTGTTCTCGAAAGGGTTGGGCATGAAGTCGGGTATATGCACAACCGTAGTCGTGAGCTACGGATTCGAGCTGTCTCCTCGTGAATGTGTGAGCGCCGCGGTTCCGTTTTTACGTTCTCGGTGAATGTTCGTTTGACGGTCAGGCCTTTCGCCGCCACGGAGATCCAGCCTCGCTACTCAAGGCGAGCTTCCCTCTTCCATTCGTCTGTCCGATCGCTGCCTTGGAGAACCGTTTCCCCGGCACGCCTGGACACCCGGGGCCGGTCCCGTCTTGCGCGTTCGCGAACGGTGCCTAAAGTTTGAGGGTGGCACGTATTGAGGGGGTCAGCGTTAGCGATCGCGACGGCTGGTGGCTCGTCGACCGGCTGCGCGCGTCCGGCCGCGCGGATGACGTAACCGCGGCATGCGCGATCGAACTCGCGATCGAGGCGGACGAGGATCTCGACGGCCTCACGTCAGCCGAGAAGGACGCCGTCATCCTTGCCCTGGCCCAACACCCGGTCACCCTGATCAAGCTCCGCAATCAGCTCGCACGCGATCTCCGCGATCGCGCCGATTGAACCGATGGAACCCGGGTCCGGGCCACCGAGCTCGAACGGGGGGCCACGCACGAGCCAACGGAAAGCCAAAATGGCCTGAGCCCCGCAAGCTCGATCGTCGGGCGATGTCCAGAACCCGGCGAGGGCGGACGAGTGGCGCTTACTCGAACTCGACGAAGCCGTAGCGTTGCAACGACCCGCCATCTTCATCCACGACGGTGTCGGCCGGAACGAGCGACTTCGGATCGTTTGGATCGGCGATGATCCCCACGACGCGCGAGACATCATCGCGTTCCACCGAGGCCCACGCGATCACCCGCGACCGCCCCGTCTCGATCCCATCATCGTCCGCGAACAGAGCCCGCCAGCCTGGCACGGCCGACACGAGGGCGGCGAATCCACCATCCATGATCGCAATCATACTTGCTCGATAGGCGGCACCCCGCTACCAGCCCGGGGCGTGCCATCGGCGCACAGCTCACACGTCGGTCCGTAACGTTACGGGCTTGTTCGTCCTCGACGAAACCGAAGCACCGACGACGACCCTCGCACCCGTGGCGATCACCTGCTCCCCGTTCGCGCGATCCTCATCGGGCACAACGAGAACCGTACGACGACGTTCGTGGTCGCGATCGTGCTCGTCGTGTTGGCAGATTGCCTCGTCGCAAGGCCGTGGTGCCGGGTAAGCGGCTCGGTGGCTTCGCCGGGCAGCTGTGACGGGCGGGGGTTCCGTCGGGGGTGCGGGCGAGGTGCAGCGTGGGGGCCTGCGTCTGTTTCTCGTGTTGGGAGGCGTGACGGTGATCGGGCCAGCCTCGATGGACGTCTACCTGCCGGGGCTCCCCGATCTGGCGCGCGACTTCGGCGCAGCTCCGTCGTCGGCGCAGGTTACGTTGACGACGTTCCTGGTCGGGCTGGCTTTCGGACAGTTCCTCGCCGGCCCGCTCAGCGATGTCCACGGTCGGCGGCGGCCGCTGGTTGCCGGGATGGCCCTCTTCACCATCGCGACGCTGACCTGCAGCCTCGCCCCGAACCTGTACGCGCTTGCTGCGATGCGCTTCGTTCAGGGGGCGATGGCTGCCTCCGGCTTGGCGATCGGACGCGCGATCGTCCGTGACCTCTATTCGGGCGCCGCCGCGGCGCGTTATCTGTCACGGCTCATGCTGATCGTGGGCCTGGGGCCGATCGTCGCCCCGCTCGTGGGCGGGCAGATCCTCCGGTTCAGCTCGTGGCGTGGCGTCTTCGTCGGACTCGCTCTGCTCGGGCTCGCGCTGACGCTGATGGCCGTCCGGCTGCTTCCCGAAACTCTCTCGCCCTCCGACCGTCGCGCCGCCGGCATTGGCGTGACAGCAAGAACCTTTGCCCTGCTGCTCGTCGACCGTCGCTTCGTCGGCTTCGTTCTGATCGTCGGATTCGCCGGCGGCGCGTTGACCGGCTACATCGCGGGCTCCTCGTTCGTGCTCGAAGACATCTACGGCGCATCACCGCAGGTCTACGGCCTGTTGTTCGCGATCAGCGGCTTCTTCATGGTGATCGGCGCGCAGCTGAACGCACACCTGCTCGGTGAGCGGTCGCCGCACCGCCTGCTCGGGTTCGGGCTGGCAACATTGGTCATCGCTGCGATCGCGCTCCTCGCGGTCGTGCCCTTTCGCGGTGCCGGTCTAGCGGCCGTGATGCCACCCCTCGTCCTCGTCTTCTTCAGCTGGAGCTTTATCCAGTCCAACACGCTCGCGCTTGCATTGACCGACCATCCCGAGGTCGCTGGGACAGCGGCTGCGCTTCTCGGCGTTACCCAGTTTGCGTTTGCCGCCGTCGTGGCGCCGCTCGCCGGCATCGGAGGCAACGACACAGCCGTGCCGATGGCGGCTGTCATTGCCACGTGTGGGATCGGCGCCACCTTGGCGTTCATCCTCCTCGTACCGGCCGTCCCCCAACGACAGGTCGTTCCAGCCGTTTCGGAAGCGTAATTTTCAGCCGCCGCCTCGTGCTCCCTGAGGCACGATCACGACACTCTCCCGGGTATGCCTCGAAGAGCTCGAGCCGCTTCACCCAACTGAGCCGATCGCATTCCCGTGTCCTCGTCACCCGGAGGTCGTAGGCCCAGATCTCGCCTCGCCGCTCTCGCGCGAGGTGAAGACCGTTGATCCACCCGCGGCCGAGGTCGAGCGGGAGCCCGGGGGTTGAACTGCCCCCCGGTGAGTCGGCTCCGCGTCAAATGCCGCCGGCAGATCCGCGAGGATGTGGTGGTGGACGAGGGTCTGATTCTGCTTCTCGTCGGTGCCGTGCTCGGCGCGAGCGTTCTGGTTGCTCTAGGCGCGGCGCGGACCGGGTTTCCGGTGTTGGTTGCGTTCCTCGTGCTCGGGATGCTGTTGGGGTCGGACGGGCCCGGCGGGGTCAACTTCGATGACGCGGAGCTCGCACGCGAGGTCGGTGTCGTCGGACTGGCGCTGATCCTGTACGAGGGAGGGTTGCAGACGTCCTGGCGTCGACTACGCCAAGTGGCGGTGCCGGCTGCGTTGCTCAGCACGGTAGGCGTCGTCGTGACGGCGCTGCTGACAGGGCTCGCAGCCCGTTACTTGTTCGACCTCTCGTGGCTGGAGGCGATTCTTCTCGGCTCGGTCGTTGCATCGACGGATGCCGCTGCAGTGTTCGCGACGCTCCGTTTCACGCACATCCGCCGGAGGCTTGCACGAACCCTCGAGGCCGAATCAGGTGGGAACGATCCGATGGCGATTGCGTTGACGCTCGGACTGATCGCCTGGATCGAGAAGCCCGACAGCAACGGGTTCGCCGAGCTCGTGCTCACAATCGTTCAGCAGATCGGCCTTGGTCTGCTCGTTGGCGCGGTGCTGGGGGCCGCTGCGTCGTGGGCGTTCGCTCGCCTGCCACATTCGATCGGCGCATTCGCCCCTGTAGCGTCAGTCGCCGTGGCCGCGCTCTCGTTCGGGGCGGCCGATGTGATCGGGGGCAGCGGTTTCCTCGCGGTGTACCTCGTCGGACTCGCGGTCGGCAGCACACCCTCGCGCTACAGGCGCCACCTGGTCTCATTCCACGAAGGCGTTGCCTTCGTGGCGCAGGTCGTGTTGTTCATCGTGCTCGGCCTGCTCGTGTTCCCACGTCAACTCGCGGACGTCGCGATCGCCGGGCTCGCGCTCGCGCTTCTGCTCGTGGTGCTGATCCGGCCGGCTGCGGTGTGGGTCTCGACGGCGTTCAACGACTTCACCTCCCGCGAGCGGCTGCTGCTCGGGTGGGCCGGACTTCGAGGCGCAGTCCCGATCGTTCTCGCAACCTTCGTCCTCTCGTCCCAGGTCGTCCACGCAAACACCATTTTCAACGCCGTCTTCTTCGTTGTCGTCGTCTCCGCGGTCCTGCAAGGAACAACGCTCGAGTGGGTGGCTGGTCGCCTTGCCCTCCTCTCTCCGACGCCGCCCTTCCAGGAACCGCCGATCGAGGTCAGCGCGCTCACCAAGCTCGACCTCATCGACTTCGTCGTCGCAGCCGACCACGCCATCGCCGGCGCCGCCGTCCGCGAAGTCGGGCTCCCGCGGATCGCAATCATCGCCGTCGTCGGCCGCGGCGACGACTGGATCCCACCTCGAGGAAGCACAATCCTTCAACCTGGCGACCGCCTCTTCGTCCTCGCGCCACGCTCCGCCCGTCAGGACGTCGACGACGTCTTCTCACGCTGGCGCCGCCGAATCTGAGAGCCCGACCACGCGGCGAACGGTCGACCCGCATGCTTGCACCAACCTCAGCCACCGCCACCAGATGCCAGTGACCCGGACACGGGCAGACGACGGCTCGATGTGGAGGGCGCGATCTCGACGATCTCGGAGATCGAACCGGCCCTACGGGATCGCAAGAACGATCTTGCCGAGCTGCGCGCCGGCCTCCAGACGCTCGTGGGCCGCACGCGTGTCGGCCAGGGGGAACACCGTGTCGACGTGCACCCGAGCACGGCCGCTGCGAACGAGGTCGTAGGCGCCGAGGAAATCCGCGCGGGTTCCCATCGTCGAGCCGTAGACCGTGAGCTGCTTCCACCAGAACCGATGCAGCGCAGCGGGCGGATTGGGGCCGCTCGTGGCGCCGCACACCGCCACTCGCCCGGCGGGCGCCACGGCTGCGAGCGATCGCGCCCAGGTCGCCTCGCCGACGGACTCGACGACGACCTGCACCCCCGTGCCGGTCGCCTCCTTGACCGCCTCGACCACGTCGGCGGTGTGATGGTTGACGGCGACGTCGGCGCCCCACACCCGGGCCTGGTCGAGCTTCTCGTCGCAGCCGGAGGTGACGATCGTGCGCGCTCCGAGGGCGCGGCTGATCTCGAACGCTGCAGTGGCGACGCCGCCTCCGATGCCCCAGATCAGCACCCACTCGTCCGCTTGCACCGCCGCTTTCGTGACGAGCATCCGGTAGGCGGTTTCGTAGACGAGCGGGAATGCCGCCGCCTCCTCGAACGAGAGCGCGCTGTCGAGAGGGAAGACCTGAGGTGCATCGATGGCGATCAGCTCGCAATGCGTGCCGTCGCAATGCTCCCCGATCACGGAGATCTTGGCACCGTGCTCGACACCGGGATTCAGCACCACCCGGTCACCGACCGAAACACCGTCGACACCGACACCGAGCGCCGCAACGACGCCCGCGCCGTCCGCTCCCAGGATCCGGGGCTTCGGCACTGAAGGAAGGCCCATGCGGACCCAAACATCGAGGTGGTTGAGAGAAGCGGCCGCGAGACGCACGAGCACCTGGCCGGCACCCGGCTCCGGATCGGGAACGTCCTCGTACCGAAGAACGTCTGGGCCGCCGTCCTCGTGGATCCTGATCGCCTTCACGGGCACAATCCTCGCATGACGGCCACGGAGCTCGCACGCTGCGCCGCCGAGCTCGGCCTCGACGTCGTCGGCGCTGCGCCGGCGGCAGCGTACGACGAGACCGAGCGACACATCCGCGCTCGCCGTGCGCAAGGCCTCTTCGCCGGCATGAAGTTCACGATGGCCCAGCCGGAGGTCTCCTGTCACCCCGAGCTGCTGCTCGACGGCACCGGCTCGAACGGTCGTCTCGGCGGCGCTGTGCTACTGGGTGACGGGCCCGAGCCGGGTCCCGGCGAGGGCCGTTTGCCGCGGTACGCCTGGCGCGACCACTACGCGATCCTGCGGAGCCGGCTCGAGGAGCTCGGGCAGCGGCTCGGGGGTGACTACCGCGTCCTCGTGGACGAGAACCAGCACGTCGATCGCGAGGGAGCGCGGCGGGCCGGAGTCGGCTTCTACGGCAAGAACACGATGCTGATCACCCGCGAGCACGGCTCGTGGGTCGTGCTCGGGAACGCTCGTCACCGACGTCGAGATCGAGGCGACCCCGCCGCTCGATCTCGACTGCGGCCGCTGCCGGCTCTGCATCGACGCCTGCCCCACCGGTGCACTCGACGAGCCGGGAGTGCTCGACGCCAACCGGTGCCTCTCGTACTGGACGCAGGCACCCGCGCCCGTTCCGACGGCGTACCGCGAGGAGCTCGGAGCATCGGTGTACGGTTGCGACATCTGCCAGGACGTCTGCCCGTGGAACCGGGGCGTCGAGAAGCGGCGCGGGCCGCACCGCTCCCGGAGGACGCTGTCCCGAACGTGTCACTCGTCGACTGGCTCACGCGCGACGGCGCCGACCTCGTCGGCGGAGCTCGACCGCCTCTACGTTCCGCGGAACGATCCACGCTGGCTGCGACGGAACGCCCTGTACGCGCTCGGCAACACCGGACAACGGCGATGCCTTGCCACTCGTCGACGGAGTGGGCCGGAAGCGACGATCCGATGCTCTCGCCGATGCGGCCACCTGGGCGGGCGCGCAGATCGCAGGGCGCGGAAAGTGAGCACCAGCCAACTCGCCGTGCTCGCGCACGAGCTGCGAAGCCCCGTCGCGGCGCTCGGCGCGATCGCAGAGGCGTACCCCGCCGCCGACAATGCGAGAAGGCGACGCCTGCTCGAGCTCGCGGGCGCGGCGGTGGCCAGCCTCGAGCGGCTTCTCGCCGACGCTGCGACAGCATCGTTCCGGTTCGAGCGCGTCGACGCCGGCAGGCTCGCGGCCGAGGTTGCCGAGACGGCGGCGCTCGGCGGTGCTGCGATCGCCTCGGTGACGGAGGCAGGCCTCGTCGTGGCCGGCGACCCCGATCGGCTGCGACAGGCGCTCGACAACCTGATCGCGAACGCAATCGGCCACTCGCCTCCCGGGGGCACGGTCACCGTGACGGCGCGGCGCGCTGGGTGAATCGGTCGTGATCGCCGTCACCGACGAGGGCGAGGGCATCGCGTCGGACGATGTCGCCCGCGTCTTCGAGCCGGGCGTGCGGCTCACGGCCGCCCGCCCGGGGTCGGGACTCGGACTCGCCGTCGTCCGCACGATCGCGCACGCGCACGGGGGAGAGGTCGAGGTCGAGTCGAGCCCGGGTCAGGGCGCGACGTTCAGGCTCGTGCTGCCGGGCGCTTCCGCCGCGGGCTGAGGCCCAGCTCCACCTGGAGTGCCTTGGCCCGCGCTGCGACGTTGGCTCGCATGTCGGCCGGCTCGAGCACGATCGTCTCGCCGGCATCGGCGAGCACCTCGGAGAGGAGCCACTCGTCGGTCTTGAACGGCAGCTCCGAGAGGGCGGCCTTGTCGGTCAGGGCTCGTGCCCCGCGCTCCACCTTCCAGCGGGCGACGACGGGCGAGTGCCAGAGTCGGGCCAGCCGCGGCTCGGTGAGGTAGCGCGGATCGAATCCGTCGCGCGGCTCGAACATCTCGTCGGTCAGTCGCGCGGAGCGCATCCGGTCGAGGCGGTAGGTGCGAGGCCCGTCGGCCGTGCGATCCCAGGTGTGAACCCGCCACACCGGTAGCTCGCGCTCGAACGAGTACGGCTCGACCGCTCTCGTCGTCGGGCCCTCGTCGCCCTCCTTCAGGTACTCGATCTCGACGACGCGCCGCTTCTCGACGGCGTCGGAGAGCGTGCGCACGAGCTCCTCCTCGGCATCGCCGGCGTTCCCGGTCGGCGTGTGGGGAAGGTTGAACTGGCCGAACGTCTCCTCGAGCTTGCGGCGTACGCGATCGAGCGGCGTGTGTGCCTCTGCCGCGATCGTCGGGCCGACGTAGTCGATCGCGAGCCGAATCGCACGCGCCTCGAGCGGGGTCAGCTTCGGCGGCCTGCGGAAGACGTCGCCGTACAGCTCCTTGTCGACACGGACGACGCCTTCGTCCTCGTCGACCTCGGCGTACACCGTGTAGCACCCACCTCCGAAGTTGACGAGATTGAGCAGCGAGAGCGTGTCCTGGAGCTCCTCCCGGGGGATCGAGAACCGCGCCGCGAGGTCGTCGGCGTCGAGCCGGGCGTCGCGACCCTCGCCGCAGGCCGAGAGCACGTGCGCGAGCAGCGCCTGCAGAACGCCGAACCGCTCGGGCGCGATCGGCCCGACCGGCCGGTCGCCGCGGTCGGACGGACACGTCGATCCGACGCTCGCGGGCGAGTGCCGGGCTCTCGCCGTCATGGCTCTCGCGGAGACGGGCGAGGCCGTCGGCGACCGCGTCGCGGAGCGCCTTCGGCTCGAGCGGGATCGCGCGGCCGTTCTGCCGCAGAACCCAGCCGGCGAGCGGCTCGATGCGTGCGAAGCCCGTCTCGAAGACGCCGTCCTCGAGCACGCCGGCGTCGGCGAGCGTGCGGTGGACCCACCAGGCGGTGTCGCCCTGCACGGCGATCCGGGCTGTCCCGACGATCTCGCCGATCTGCCAGGGACGCGGGACGCGGTGCGCCTCGACGTCGAATTCGGGCGGCAAGCCGGAAGTCGCGCTCGCGGCGCGTTGCGAAGCGGATGTCGCTGCGGATCCGGGAGACGCGGAACGTGCGGACGGCGGCGCGGTCGAGATCCTGCCCGACGACGTACCAGATGCCCTCGTCGAGCCGCAGGGCGTAGGGGTTGAGGGTGCGCTCGGTGACCTTGTCCCGCTGCGGCGACCAGTAGGCGAACTTGATCGTGCGTTGCTTCGAGATCGCCGACTCGAGCTTCGAGAGGCGTCCGGCGAGCTCGGGCGAGTAGTCGGGAGCGCTGACCCGCACGCGCTCGGCGGTGTCGGTGCGGGCCTCCGGGAAGCCGGGCCGGCCGAGCGCGAGGTTCTGGAGCGCGAGCCGCAGCGGCTCGGCATAGGCGAACTTCCCGTCGAGGTAGAAGAGCGCCGTCTGGAGCGCGGCGAGCTCGTCGTCCTTGAGGTCGAGCCGGTCGAGGAAGTAGTTCTCGGAGCGGAGGGTGTAGAGCTCCTCGCCGGTGAACTCGTCGCGCTGCGAGTGGAGCGGCACGCCGAGACCCGTCAGCTCGGCGCGGTCCGAGTAGAAGCGCCGCGCGAACGCCTCGTCCGACATCTCCGAGTAGCCCTCGACGTTGCCCTTGACGTCGCGCGCGGTCAGCGGCCGCCGCTCCGCCATCAGGAAGGCGACGAGCGAGAGCTGGCGGATGAGCTTGTCGGTGTCGTGCGACATCGTGTGTCCGAGCTTACCGCTCACCAAGAGCGGGGACAGCTCGTCCGGACGGTGCTGATGCGTGATCAGGGCTCGACTCGTACCGCGACGCGCGGCGTGCGACTACGCGGCGAGCGAGGTGCGTGCTTCGAGATGCTGGTGCGACGGGCAGTAGTCACGGTTCGGCAGCGGAGTGCGCTGACACGCCTTGCCCTTGCGCGTCGTCGCCTTGCAGCGGGCGATGCCGCCGTCGAAGGCTCCGGCCTCGATCTGCTGCTCGATGAACGCGATCGCGGCACCCACGCCCTCGCGAACCGCCCAGGCGACCTGGGCCTGCGCGGTGATCGGGAAGTAGCGGCGAATGTCCTGGAAAAGCGCACGATCGGGGCGCGCGAAGTACTGCGGGTCGGCTGCCAGCCGCGACATCGTCAGCTCACATTCCTCGAGCACGGTGCGGCGCGACTCGAGCCGCGTCTGCTGATCCGTGTACGGGTCGATCAGATCCTTGATCGAGCGGTAGATCGCCCGCGAATACTGATACATGCAGGACTGCAAATAGACGACGTGCTCTTCCATCAGTCGGATCTCACTTCCCCAGAAACGCTGTCAGTAGGCGGTAACAGGGCGGCAACGCCCGTGTCCATGCCGAGTGTACCCGGTTTGGCTCCGTGTTACAAACTTCAGCTCCGAAATTGTCAATGTGGACAACAAAGTCACCTGCTGACGCGCTGCGGTGCGGGCGCCTTTCTGCACGTCCTTGCCTCGCGCAGGCGGCTCGCCGCCTCGGGCTCGCTCGGGTAGACGCCGGCGAACACCATCCAGTAACCCGGGTGAAGGCTCGCGTAGCGGGAGGAGTCGAGCACGCCGACGCCTCGCAAGCCCCTCTGGCGCGCCTGGTCGGCGCGGGCCACGGCGGCGTCGCGACCGTGACCTTGGGCACCGAGACGAGGATGTTCGTCCAGCCGCTCGTACCTGCCGGCCACTGAGCGAGCCGCGTCACGTCGGCGACGGTCGGTGTCGGAACGACCTCGCTTCCTCCGGTGGCCGTGACGATCGGCGTCGCGGTCGCCGTCTCGCGCGTCAGCGCGATCGCGACGGCGGCACCCCCGGCGGCGACGACAGCGGCGAGGACGAGCGGCAGCGCGAGCCTTCGGGGGTCGGCCGGCGCGGCGCCGAGGCGGGATGCCCCCGGGAGGCGGAGCCCACATTCGAGGCAGTACTCCTGGCCCGCGGCGACGCCTTCGCCGCAACGCGGGCAGCTCGTCACCCGTCTGCCTCCGCGGCTCCGAGCTATCGTCGATCAGCGAGCGGCCGCAACTCGGGCAGAAGCGGGCTCCCATCAGCACGGGAGCGCCGCAGGCGCAGATCGCGGCACCACGGCGCCGCAGTCCGCGTGCGCCCTGGAGCAGCGCGTCGATCTCGCTCGCGCGCGCCTCGATCGCGACGAGCTCGGCGCAGCGCTCGACGATGAGCGTCTCGTTGAAGTGATCGCGACGGTACATCTCGAGCGTCAGGCCGCCGAGCTCGCGCAGTCGGTCCTCGCGGAGCAGGAGAAGCGCGCGGCGCTCGCGACGCAGGTCACTCGCCGCCGGTGCGGCGGGCTTGCTGGAGAAGAGCGCCATTCACGGTCAGGATAACGACGGCATCGGCGAAAGCCCGGCGACAGGCGGAACGTCAGCCGTCGGGCTGACCCCAGGCTTCAGGCCGGCGTCAGGCTCACAGCTGCACGACGACGAGCCGCTCTTCGGTCATCTCGCGCACGGCCCAGGCAGGCCCCTCGCGCGTGTTCCCCGACTCCTTGACTCCGCCGTACGGCATCTGATCGGCGCGGAACGTCGGAGCCTCGTTGATCGTGACGCCGCCGAACTCGAGCGACGCCGACGCCTCCAAAGCCGAGGCGAGTGAGCTGGTGAAGATCCCGGCCTGGAGGCCGTAGCGCGTGGCATTTGCACGCTCGATCGCCTCGGTCAGCGTGTCGTAGGCCTGGAGGGTGCAGACCGGGCCGAAGGCCTCGTCGCATGCGAGGTGCGAATCGGCGGCCGGTTCCTCGACGACGGTCGGGCGCACGAGCTCACCGTCGAGCTCGCCGCCCGCCAGGATCGTCGCGCCACCTGCTCGTGCCTGCTCGATCCAGGCGAGCACGCGCTCCTTCTCCTGGCGGGAGATGAGCGGCCCGACGTCGGTCGCCTCGTCGGCCGGGTCACCGACGACGAGCGCCTCGACCTTCGGCAGGAAGCGCGTCTTGAAGTCGTCGTAGATGCTCCGGTGGACGTAGATCCTCTGCACCGAGATACAGCTCTGGCCGGCGAACGAGAACGCGTTCGCGGCGCACCGCGTCGCCGCATCCTCCACGTTTGCGTCGGCCTCGACGATCACGGGCGTTGCGTTTCCCAACTCGAGGCCGACCTTCTTCTTGGGAGCACGCTCACGGATGCCCCAGCCGACGGCACCGGAACCCGTGAACGTGATCAGCTTGACCCGCTCGTCCTCGACGATGACGTCCCCGATCTCGGACGACGGGCCGACGACAACGTTGAGCCAGCCGGGTGGCAGCCCTGCCTCGTGCTCCAGTTCCGCGAGGAGCAGCGCCGAGAGCGGCGTCTGTGACGCGGGCTTGAGGACGACGGCGCAGCCGGCGGCGAGTGCCGGCGCGATCTTGTGAGCAACCAGGTTGAGCGGGAAATTGAACGGCGAGATTGCGCCGACGACGCCGATCGGCCGGCGCAATGTGAACGCGAGCTTGCCCTCGCCTGCCTGCGAGGCATCCATCGGGACCATCTGGCCGGCGAGCGTTCGGGCCTCGACGGCGGCCATCGTGTAGGTCGACATCGCCCGGGCCACCTCGACCCGGGCGGCCTTGAGCGGCTTCCCCGCCTCGGCGGAGATCTGGCGGGCCGCCTCGTCGGCTCGCCGGCCGAGCGCTGCGGCGACGCGCACGAGGATCTCGGCGCGCCTGTGAGCCGGAAGGGGCGACTCCATCGCGCGTGCAGCTGCGTCGATGGCGCGCTGCGTCTCGGCGGCTCCCGCCTTCGCCACCCGGGCCACCGGGGAGCCGTCGTAGGGAGACGCAACCTCGATCCACGCACCCGTCTCGACCCAGTCGCCGTCGATCAGCAGCTTTCGGTCGGTTGCGGTCGTCGCCATCGCACCCGAGTCTATCGCGGGACCGACGTTCGCCCGGTGCCGCGGGCGCCACAGCCGGGGTGGTAGCGTGACCCCGTGCCGGACGCCCTCATCGTCGACGCCGTCCGGTCACCGATCGGCCGCCGGAACGGTACGCTCGCCGCCGTTCGGGCCGACGACCTCGCCGCGGACGTGCTCAACGGCCTCGTCGGCAGGATCGGCATCGACCCCGCCGAGGTCGAGGACGTCCAGATGGGTTGCGTCACCCAGATCGGCGAGCAGGCGCTCAACGTGGGCCGCGTCGCCACACTCGTCGCGGGGTGGCCGGAGACCGTCGCCGCGACGACGGTCGACCGCCAGTGTGGTTCGTCGATGCAGGCCGCGTTCAACGCGGCAGCCGCGATCCAGGCCGGCCACCTCGACGTCGTCGTTGCCGCGGGCGTCGAGTCGATGTCGCGCGTCCCGATGGGCTCGAACCTCGGCGTCGACGGCTTCGCGGGTCTGAACGACGAAGATCGCCGCCCGCTGGCCGATCGTGAACCAGGGCATCTCGGCCGAGGAGATCGCGAAGGAGTGGAACATCTCACGCGAGCAGCTCGACGCATACGCGCTCGAGTCGAACCGGCGGGCGGTCGCCGCGATCGACGACGGGCCTCTTCGAGCGGGAGATCGTGCCGGTCGCGCTCGCCGGCGGGAGCGACGTTCGCCGTCGACGAGGCACCGCGCCGCGACACCTCCGCCGAGAAGCTCGCGGCGCTCAAGCCCGCATTCATCGACGACGGTCGTCGTCACTGCCGGGAACTCGAGCCAGATCGTCGACGGCGCCGCGGCCATGCTCGTCGTCAGCGAGGTCGCAGCGGCTCGCCTCGGGCTCACGCCGCGGGCGCGGTTCGTGTCGTTCGGGATCGCCGGCGTCGACCCCTTCCGGATGCTGCACGGCAATCCTCAGGCCTGCGCATCAGGCCCTCGCGCCACGCAGGCCTGCGGCTGGGACGACATGGCGGTGATCGAGGTCAACGAGGCCTTCGCCTCGGTCGTCCTGCAGACCCTCGCCGACACGGGTCTGCAGGGGCGCTGGGAGTCGGGTGACGTCAACCCGAACGGCGGCGGCATCTCGCTCGGCCACCCTCTCGGCGCCACGGGTGCACGCATCACCGCCACGCTGCTCGCGGAGCTCGAGCGACGCGACGCGCGCTACGGCCTCGCCTGCATGTGCATCGGCCAGGGCCAGGCGATCGCAGCTGTGATCGAGCGCCTCTAGCGCGGCGTCGCAGCGGCCGCGGCCGCGACCCGGAGCCGATACTCGTGGCGCGCGTGCGCTTCGGACCCCGGCGAGTGACGGGCGAGCGAGACCACCTGGCTCTCCGGCGTCACGGCTCCTCGCTCCTGCGGGTGGCTGGCGGTGAGGCGAGCCACCATCAGCACCGCCGCAAGGGCTGCGAGCACGAGCAGGAGAGCGATTCGAGCGAGGGGGCTCGTCAGGAGCATGGTTCGTCATCGGCAATGGCGTACTCGGGGTTTAGCGCTCGTGCCGAACACTCATGTCGGCGTCCGTGCGGCGCCGATACGGACCGAGTGAGCATTCCTGCGCTTGCACGGAGTCCTCGACAGGAGTCGGCCTTTCGCCTCACGGTTCGCGCCTGGCAGGTCGTCGCGGTCGTCGGCCTCTGCGTCTTCGCACTCCACGCCGGCCTCGGTGTCGGGGGCGACGGCGCCGACACCTTCGTGGAGATCTGGGTGTACTACGGGCTCGAGGCGCTCGCGGTCGGAGCGATCGCCGCGCGGGCGATCCTCGTGCCGAACGAGCGCGTCGCGTGGGCGTGCCTCGCCGCAGGGCTCGCCGCCTACAGCATCGGCGACCTCGTCTGGACGTTCGGATACAGCGGCAACGCCCCGATACCGTCGCTCGCCGACCCGCTCTACCTGTTCTTCTACCCGGCCGTCGTACGTCGCACTCCTGCTGCTCGTTCGGTCGCGGTTGTCACGCTTCAACCGCAGCGTCTGGCTCGACGGCGTCAGCGTCGCCCTCGCGGTCGGGGCGGTGGGAGCGGCGTTCCTGCTCGAGGTCGCGCTCGACCACACCGAGGGCGAACCGCTGGCGATCGCCACCAACCTCGCCTACCCGCTCGGGGACGTCGTGCTGCTTCGCGCTCGTCGTCGGCGTCTTCTGGCTGGTCGGCCGGGACGCCGGGCTCGAGTGGGTCGTCATCGGGCTGGCGTTCCTCGCCACCGCCGTCGCGGATGCCATCTACCTCTGGACGTCCGCAATCGGCACCTACGAGGAGGGCTCGCTGCTCGACATCCTGTGGCCGTTGATGGGGATCCTGCTCGCGGTCGCAGCCTGGGTGCGCCCGGGTCGCTCCCGTCGGATCGAGCTGGAGGGCCGGCCGCTCGCCGCGACGCCGGTCGTCTGCACGCTGATGGCACTCGCCGTGTTCGTCGACGATCACTTCAGACACATCAACGCGCTCGCACTCGTGCTCGCGGCGGCGACCATCGGCGCTCGTGCTCGTCCGCACGCTCATGACGTTCCGGGAGAACACGTCGATCGCGGCCCGCATTCAGGTGCTGTCGGTCACCGATCCGCTGACGCATCTCTGGAACCGCCGCAGGCTGGTCGCCGACCTCGAGGACGTGTTCCGCAGTCCGGCGTCACGATCCGCACGTGCTCGTGCTCTACGACCTCAACGGGTTCAAGCGCTTCAACGACCTCTTCGGTCACCCGGCCGGAGACGCACTGCTCGCGCGGCTGGCGGCGAAGCTCACCGACGTCGTCGGTCCAGCCGGCACGTGCTATCGCCTCGGCGGCGACGAGTTCTGCGTCCTTGCGCGCGTACCGGAGGGCGAGCTCGAGGCGTTCCTCGACGCCACCACTGTCGCGCTCAGCGAGTCCGGGGACGGTTTCGAGGTGACGACGTCGCTCGGGTGCGTGTTTCTCCCGGAAGAGGCGACCGATTCCGACCGCGCCATGCAGATCGCAGACCAGCGCCTCTATGCGCGCAAGCACCACAGCCTGATCGAGCGGGGACAGCCGCACGGCGTCCTGCTGCAGGCGCTGTACGAGCGCGAGCCCGACCTTCGGCGTCACGTCGGCCGCGTCTCCGCTCTCAGTGTCGAGCTCGGCCGCCGCCTCGAAACTCGACGACGCGGCCCTGCGAGGAGGTCGAGCTCGCGGCCCAGCTGCACGACATCGGCAAGCTTGCGATCCCCGACGCGATCCTCGACAAGCCGGAGCCCCTCGCTCCCGCGGAGCTCTCGTTCGTTCAGCGACACACGATCATCGGCGAGCGCATCCTCAGCGCGGCCCCCGCTCTGAGCCAGATCGGTGTGATCGTGCGGGCGACGCACGAGGCATTCGACGGCAGCGGCTATCCGGACGGGCTCACCGGCACCGACATTCCGCTTGCGGCGCGGATCGTCGCCGTCTGCGACACGTACTCGGCGATCACGTCGGATCGTCCGTACCAGGTCCGCCAGAGTCACGACGAGGCCCTCATCGTGCTCCGTTCGGTGGCGGGCAGTCAGCTCGATCCCGAGCTCGTCGACCTCTTCTGCCTCACGGCCGTACCTTCTGGACGAAGCGCGGATACGCCGCTGCCCCTGCCCAGCACGCGGTAGCGGAGGCCCGGCCGGCGCTTGCGAGCCGAGCCTCGAGCGCCCGAAAAACAAGAAGCGCGGGGCGTCGTCACCGACTCTTTCAGGGAGACCGCTGATCTCGTCCAGCTGCTCCGCCTTCGCTCCGCGCAGCTATACGACGTCTCGCCTGACCGGCGAGAAGAGCTGCGAGCCGCCGCTAGGATCGGGTCATGCCGGAGATCCGCTCGATCGGGGTGATCGGCCTCGGGGCCATGGGGGCCGGGATCGCCCAGCTCGCGATCGAGGCCGGCTACGACACGGTCGGGCGCGAGGTGACCGCTGAGCTCGGCGAGGCGGCCGCGGGCCGGATCGGCGCATTTCCTCACCCGCAAGGTCGAGAAGGGCCAGCTCGAGCAGGAGCAGCGCGACGCTGCGTTGGCTCGGCTCACGGTCACGGCAGAGCTCGAGGCGCTCGCCGGCTGCGATCTCGTGATCGAGGCGATCGTCGAGGAGCTCGAGCCCAAACGCGCACTCTTCGCGGAGCTCGATCGGCTTTGCCGGCCCGACGCGATCCTCGCGACCAACACCTCGGCGCTCTCCGTGACCGAGATCGCGGCCGCGACGACCCGACCCGAGCGGGTCGTCGGCATGCACTTCTTCAACCCGGCGCCGCTGATGCCGCTCGTCGAGGTCGTCCAGGCGGAGCTCACCGTCGGAGGACGCGGTCGAGGCCGCGGCCGCCGTCGGTGCTCGATTCGGCAAGGAGGTGGTGCGCTGCCACGACACGCCCGGGTTCGTCGTCAACCGTGTCCTGATCCCGCTGCTGAACGACTGCCTGCGGGTGCTCGACGAGGCCCGCGTCACACCCGAGGCGCTCGACGTGGCGATGAAGAACGGGGCAGGCTGGCCGATGGGCCCGTGCACGCTCGTCGACCTCGTCGGCATCGACGTGCACGTCCACGCGGCGGAGGCGCTCTACGAGCGGCTGCGCGAGCCACGCATGGCGCCGCCGGCGCGGCTCGTCGCGATGAAGAACGCGGGTCTGCTGGGCCGCAAGAGCGGCCGCGGCTTCTACACCTACGGCTGACCGGGATGGGGCTTCGACCTCGCCCGGATGGCATTCCACCTGCGCAGCCGCCCGATGGGCGAGGCGACGCCTCGTGCCTACCGGTCGACGTCGACCATCGGCACGCCGAGTCGCTCTGCCACGGTCGGGACGAGCGTCCCCTGCACGACGACCGAGAAGAGGACGACGACGAAGACGATCCCGTAGATCTCCGGCGGCCTGCTCGGTCCCGCCGACGACGGCGAGCGAGGCGAGCAGGATCGGAACCGCGCCCTTCAGGCCCGCCCAGGTGACGAACAGCCGCTCGCCGCGCGAGAGCTTCGACGGGCAGCAGGAGCGGCGTGACGACGAGCGGCCGCACCACGAAGCCGAGCAGCGACCGCGAGCACGAGCCCTTGCCACCAGAGTGCGTCCCGCGAAGATGAACCCGAGGTCGATCGTCAACCCGAGGGCGACGAAGACGGCGAGCTCGCCGAGATCGGCGAGCGCCGAGAGGAAGTGCCGAACCTCGACCCGGCGTGGGGAACTCTGCGTCGCCGATCACGATCCCGGCCACGAACACGGCCAGGAAGCCCGAGCCGTGGGACGACCGCGGCGATCCCGTAGATGACGCCGGCCACGAGCAGCACCGCGAGCGGGTAGAGCGACGTGTCCGGCAGCGGTATTCGTCGGAGCAGCTGGAGGAGCACGAAGCCCGCGACGGCGCCCTCCGCGAGCCCGATCCCCATCTCGCGGAGGAACTCCCAGGCGACGCTCGAGACCGCCGGCCTCGGGAACGGTGGCGAGCTCGATCATCCCGATCATCAGCGCGATGCCGACCGGGTCGTTGAACCCGGACTCTCCTTCCAGGATCGTGCCCGAGCGGCCCTCGACCTCCTTGCCGGCGAGGACGGAGAACGTCACCGCCGGGTCGGTGGGGGCGAGCGCCGCTCCGATCAGGAGGGCGACCGTCCAGTCGAATCCGAGGACGTAGTGGGCGGCGACCGCGACGAGCGGGGCCGTGCCGAACGTGCCGAGGACCCCGAGGATCGTGATCGGGACGGCCGCGGTTCGGAACCTGCGCAGGCCCGATGCTCATGCCGCCGTCGAAGAGGATCGCGATCAGCGCGAGCGTCGCCACCCGCTGGACGTCCTCGAACGACAGCAGGCCCGCGAGCCGGTCGGAGACGTCGGACGCGACCGCGGCGACGGTCAGGAGCAGCGCGGCGGTCGGGAGGCCGATCCGGGCGGCGACGACACGGACGACGATCGCGAGCGACAGCGCGCCGGCGACGACGAGGATGATGCGTCCGAAGTCGACGATGTCGTCCACGTCGGGATTCTCTCTGTTCCGGGACGAGACTGGCGCGCAGGCACGGTGGCCGCCGCGCCGCTAACAGATTCCTTACCGGCGTCTCATTGCAGGCCTCATTCCGGCGACCGATACTCGTCGGTCGGTATGCGCCTCGCCGCTCTGATCCTGCTCGCCCTCGCGCTGTCCGCCGGCGTCGGCGACGGGTGCCGCAACAGGCGCCCGGCGGCTCGCTCGCGATCGAGGAGCGGGCGCGGCGACGTCCAGATCACGGGCAAGGGCGTGCTCGTCGGGACGGCTGGAGAAGGGCTCGCTCGAAGATCATCGACCTCACGCCGACCGACCAGTGGAGCCCGTACGTGAACGGCGTCCCGCGCGGCAAGGTGGTGTGGCTCAAGGGCCAGAACATCCGCTTCCGGATCTCCGGCAGGCCGGTACAGGATCGTCGCGCAGCGGCGACGACATCTCGATCTCGGCGCACGGCACCGGCACCGCTCGTGCTCGACGGCGATCCCGACGCCGTCGGCGACACCGGTCACTACGCGATCGGCGACGCGGCGTTCGTGCCGCTGCCGGCCGAGGCGACGAAGTCGTCGTTCGGGGTGGCCGAGGTGAGCACGTCGTCGTCCCAATCAGTCAAGATCCAACCATGACCGCTCCCCAGACGATCCTCGTCGTCGAGGACGAGACCGTCGATCGCCTCGTTCGTCGCGCTCTACCTGAAGAACGCCGGCTACATCGTCAAGGCCGTCGGGACCGGCGGCGCGGCGCTCAACGCGATCGCCGCCGAGCTACCGGCGCTGATCATCCTCGACCTCAACCTGCCGGACATGGACGGCCTCGAGATCTGTCGCCGCGTGCGGAAGGGGTCGGACGTCCCGATCCTGATGCTGACCGCCCGGGACGAGGACGTCGACAAGATCATCGGCCTCGAGGTCGGTGCCGACGACTACCTGACGAAGCCCTTCAACCCACGCGAGCTCGTGGCGCGGGTGAAGAGCGTCCTGCGCCGCTCGTCGCTCGACCGCCGTCGCGACGAGGGCGACGAGATCCGGCACGGCGACCTCGTGATCAACGCCGGCCGCCGCGAGGTGATGGTCGGCGACCGTGAGATCCAGCTGGCGCCGAAGGAGTTCGACCTGCTTGTGGGAGCTGCTCGACCACCGGGGGCTCGTGCTCACCCGCGATCAGCTGCTCGAGCGCGTGTGGGGCTACACGTTCGCCGGCGACACGCGCACGGTCGACGTTCACGTGCGCCAGATCCGGCGCAAGCTCGAGGACGCCTCGCCGATCGTGACCGTGTGGGGTGTGGGCTACAAGGTCGCGCAGGATCGCACGTCCGCGCCCGCGGCCTGACGCCGGCCGAGCATCGCGCCCCTACACTTCGCTCGTGATCGGGTCGCTGCGTTTCCGCCTGCCGGCCCTGTTCCTGCTCGGGATCGTGCTCGCCGGCGTCGTCGCCGCCCTGATCTCTCTTCGGCTCTTCCAGACGTACACGCGCGGCCAGTCGGTGCAGGAGCTGCAGCGCGAGGCGTCCGGGCTCTCGCAGCTGTACGCGGACGCTGCCCTCCGGGCGGCCGACGAGGGATCCGACGCGATCGACTTCGCCGCCTCGAAGCTCGAGCTCGCGACGGGCGACCGGATCTACTACGTCGGCGCGTCGCTCTTCCCGGGCCAGGATTCGGGGCTGACGCGGCTCGCGGAGTCGTCCGTCCCCGCCGACGTGACGGAGCTGAAGGGACCCGTCACGTTCGAGTTCACGCCGCCGGGGAGCAGCCGCTCGTACCTCGCGGCCGCCGAGCCGGTGCGCCTCGAGCCCGAGAGCGAGGCACTCGGAGCGATCGTCGTCGCGAAGCCTCGCACCGAGCTGCGCGACCAGTGGCTTCCGCTCGTCCTGCGGCTCGCCGCCGCGGTCGCGGTCGGCGCGCTGCTCGCCGGGCTTCTCTCCTGGTGGCTGTCGCGCAAGATCACCGGGCCGGTGCTGGCGCTGTCGAGCGCTGCCGACGAGATCGCGTCCGGGAACTACGCCGTCCGGGTTCCCGCCGGCGGAGGAGGGGACGAGATCAGCCACCTCTCGGCGCGCTTCAACGAGATGGCGGCCCGGCTCGCAGCCACCGAGGAGCGCGAGCGTCAGTTCCTGATGTCCGTCTCGCACGAGCTGCGCACGCCGCTGACGGCGATCAAGGGGCATGTCGACGCGATCCGCGACGGGCTGTTCGACGATCCAGAGCTCGAGCGCGCCTCGCTCGACGTCGTTGCGGGTGAGACGATCCGGCTCGAGCGGCTCGTCGGCGACGTGCTCGACCTCGCGAAGCTCAACGCGCACCGGTTCACCGTGCACGCGCAGGAGGTCGACATCGGGGTGCTCGTCGAACAGGCCCATGCGAGCTTCGGCGAGGAGGCGAGGCGGCGTGAGATCGACTTCCAGCTCGACGACGATCCCGAGGCGCCGACGATCGTGACCGACGGCGACCGGGTGCTGCAGGTGATCACGAACCTGCTCGCGAACGCGTTCCGCTGGACACCCGACGGCGGACGATCTCGCTCGGCTCGGACACCGAGAACGGCGTCGTGCGGATCGACGTTCGCGACACGGGCCCAGGCATCCCGCCCGACGAGCGCGAGCGAATCTTCGTACCCTTCATCTCGCGCGACAACCACGGCACCGGTCTCGGGCTTCCGATCGCCCGCGAGCTCGCACACGCGCTCGGCGGCCGGATCGAGCTCGAGTCGACCGTCGGCGAGGGCAGCCGCTTCAGACTCGTGCTTCCTGCGCTGTTCGTTCCGACAAGATCTCGGATCAGCTAGCGCGGATCCGCAGCAACAACCTTTCCTCGTCTGCCGACTACGATCGCGTGATGGTCGAGCCAGCGCGGCTGGCGGAGGTGGTCGAGCTTCCTTCGCGGCGAACCCCGATCAGGGCTGCCGTCGTGGCCCTGCGGCCCAGGCAGTGGCTGAAGAACCTGCTGCTCTTCGCCGGGATCATCTTCGCGGCGGAGCTCGGCGACCCGATCAGGTGGCTCGCAGGCCGTCGCAGCGTTCGTCGCCTACTGCGCCGCGTCGAGCGCGGCGTATCTCGTGAACGACCTCCGGGACGCTGCTGCCGACCGACTGCATCCGGTCAAGCGGCGACGCCCGATCGCCCGAGGCGAGCTACGGCAACGCACCGCGGTCGTACTCGCCGCCGTGCTCGCCGTCGGCGCGGTCGCCGTCACGGCGTCGCTCGGGCCTGCATCGCTTGCCTGCCTGCTCGCCTTTGCGTCGCTCCAGGCCGGCTACACGCTTCGGCTCAAGCACGTCGTCCTCGTCGACGTGCTCGTCATCGCTGCGCTCTTCGTCGTTCGGGCGTCCGCCGGCGCCATTGCCGTCGACGTGCAGATCTCACCGTGGCTCCTCGTCTGCACCGCCCTTCTGGCGCTGTTTCTCGCACTCGGCAAGCGACGCGCCGAGCTCGTGCTCGTCGGCGCCGAACGGACACCGGGGCGGCCGGTGCTGGAGGGCTACTCGCTCGCACTCGTCGACCAGTTGCTCGCCGCCGTCGCGGGCGCGACGATCGTCGCGTACGCGCTCTACACGCTGACGGCGCGCGACTCGCACGCACTCGTCGCGACGGTGCCGTTCGTCGTCTTCGGTCTCTTCCGATACCTGCAGCTGCTCCACCGCCACGACGCGGGCGAGGAGCCGGAGAACGTCCTTCTCGGCGATATCCCGATTCTCGTCACGGTCGCCGCGTGGGCCGTCACATGCGCGGCGATCCTTCTCGTGTAGGTCGAGCGCGGCCTCGAGCGACCAGCGACTGTCGCCTACCGCGCGCGGTCGAGCCGCACGTCGCTTCTACAAGATGCCCGTAGAGCATCCCCTTGGATCCCCTTGGAACATCCGCCTGCAACGTCGTGCTACGACGCGGCGGCGACGTGGTCGCGGAGCGACACGATCTCGGCGATGTCGCCGCGCTCGATGTGTTCGAGTCGCCGATCGACCCCTGCCAACCCGACGAGATGAGCTCGACGAGCAACGTCAGGTCGTCGAGGCGTGCATTCCGCTCGGCGATCAGCTCCTGCTCGAGCCGCTCGAGCCGCCCGATCGCGTTGTTGAGCAGCCCTTTGATCTCGCCGAGATTCCGCGCCACCGGAAGCACTTCGCGTCGCAGGCCCTCCTGCACCGCCTCGCCGATCCGGTCCGGCAGCGCGGTCTCGAGCGCAAGGGCCGCCGCGCCGAGCGCCTCGACTTCCTCACGCGACCGCCGAAGCGCCGCCTCGAACCGTCCCTCTTCGTTCCGCCCCTCGCGTGCTTCCGCGATGCGCTTCTTTGCCCGTTCCAGTGCCTGTTCATCCATGGCCGCAAGGCTACTCTGGCCATCGGATGAGATCGGACGAGCTCGACTACGACCTGCCGCCCGAGCTGATCGCCCAGCATCCGACCGAGCGGCGGGATGCGTCGCGGCTCCTCGTGTACGAGCGCGCTACGGGAGCTGTCCGCCACCGCACGGTCGCCGACCTGCCGGACGAGCTCGACGGAGAGCTCGTCGTCGTCAACGACACGAAGGTCGTGCCGGCGCGCCTTCGCGCGAAGCGGGCAACCGGGGGCGACGCAGAGGTGTTGCTCCTCGAACCTCTCGGTGCCGGGGTCTGGGAAGCGCTCGCGCGCCCCTCGCGACGGCTGCGGGTGGGTGAACGGCTCGGGCCGGTGAGCTGCTCGAGTCGCTCGGCGAGGGGCGGTGGCGTGTTCACCTCGACGGTGAGCCCGCCGGCGAGCCGCCGCTGCCGCCGTACATCCACGAGCGACTCGCCGACCCGGGCCGCTACCAGACCGTGTATGCCGCCGACCCCGGCTCGGCAGCCGCGCCGACCGCGGGCCTCCACTTCACTCCCGAGCTGCTGGCACGGCTCGACGTCGAGCGCGTGACTCTTCACGTCGGCCTCGACACCTTCCGGCCTCTCGCCGTCGACTGAGCTCGAGGCGCACGAGTTGCACGGGGAGCGCTACCGGGTCGCGCCCGAGGCCTGGGCGAGGATCGCAGGCGGCCGATCGAGTGCTCGCCGTCGGTACGACGACCGTGCGCGTTCTCGAGACGATCGTCCGCGACGGCCTCCTCGAAGGCCGAACTGCGCTCTACGTGCTGCCCGGGTTCAGCTTCGAGCGGGTCGACGCGCTGCTGACGAACTTCCACCTGCCGCGGTCGACGCTCCTCGCGCTCGTGATGGCCTTCGCGGGCGTCGACACGGTGCGCGACCTGTACCGGATCGCGATCGACGAGGAGTACCGGTTCTACTCGTTCGGCGATGCGATGTTGATCCTCTGAATGATGGACAGTGGCCCGGCCCCTGCACGACACCACTCCCGAATCGCGTAGCCTCGCCCGCGTGACCTGCTTCACCCTCGACGCGGTGGACGGAGCGGCCCGCGCCGGAACCGTCCACACTGCTCACGGCGACATCCCGACGCCGGCGTTCATGCCGGTCGGCACGAAGGCGACGGTGAAGACGCTGCACCCCGACGAGGTGCGAGCGATGGGCGCCGCCGTGATCCTCGGCAACACCTATCACCTGCACTTCCGGCCCGGCGAGGACGTGATCGAGGAGCTCGGCGGGCTGCACGCGTTCTCGGGCTGGGACGGGCCGATCCTGACCGACTCGGGTGGCTTCCAGGTCTTCTCTCTCCGCGACACGCTGCTCGCGGTCGATGACGACGGTGTCACGTTTCGCTCCGTCTACGACGGTGCCGCCGAGCGGTTCACGCCCGAGAGCGTCGCGGAGATCCAGCGGCGGCTCGGCTCCGACATCGCGATGTGCCTCGACATCTGCCCGCCGGCCGACGCCACGCGGGCCGAGCACGAGGAAGCAGTGCGGCGCACCTCGCTCTGGGCACAGCGTCAGATCGACGCGCCCCGGGCGCCGGGTCAGCTCCGCTTCGGGATCGCGCAGGGCGGAACCGACCCCGAGCTTCGGCGGCGCTCGATCGAGGAGATCGTCGCGCTCGGATTCGACGGGAACGCCCTCGGCGGCCTGGCCGTCGGCGAGAGCAGGGCCGAGATGCTCGAGACGGTCGGCTGGTCGGCGCCGCTCCTGCCTGCGGATCGGCCGCGGTACTTCATGGGGCTCGGCGACATCGAGGGAATTCTCGGGGTGATCGCCGCGGGTATCGACATGTTCGACTGCGTACTGCCGACCCGCACCGCGAGAACCGGGTCGGCGCTGACGGCGACCGGCAGGATGAACCTCCGCAACGCCCGCTACGCGCGCGATCCGCGGCCGCTCGAGGAGGGCTGCGGCTGCCCGGCGTGCACGCGATTCTCGCGCGCGTTCATCCGCCATCTCGTCAACCAGGAGGAGATTCTCGGGCTGCGGCTCCTCTCTCTGCATAATCTATGGCTCATTCATCGACTCACCGCGGGAGCGCGGGATGCGATCTGCCGCGGAACGTTCGACGAATTCCGGGCGGAGGCGCTGTCTCGGCTCGCCGCCGGCCCCCAGGAGGATTCGTGCCAGGACTGTTGATCATCGTTGCTGCTCTTCGCACTGCTGTGGTTTGCTCATGATCCGCCCGCAGCGCGCGAAGGCGCAGCAGCAGCAGCGGATGCTCGGCACCGTCGCAGCCGGGCGACGAGATCCTGACCGTCGGCGGCATCTACGGGATCGTGCAGGAGCTCGAGCCGGAGGAGGACGGAGGAGACCTGATCGTCGAGATCGCCGACGGGATCCACGTGCGCGTCGCCCGCACGGGCGCTCTCCACGGTCGTCAAGCCCGACGAGGACGAGGAAGAGGACGAGGCCGAGGACGCGTCGGAGGACGAAGGCGTCGTCGACGGTGAAGCCGAGCTCGTCGTCGACGATCGGGAGCTCCCGGCAGGGGTAGAGGAGGTTAACGACGAACAAGAAACTGTAAATCCGGGTGCTGCCGAGGATACGGCGCCACCCGGGCGCAGCTAGCCTTCCCGCCGCACCATGACCCGTCGCGCAGCCATCGTTGTCGTCGCCCTGGTCGTCGCCGCGCTCGTCGGCGTCGGTCTGATGGTCGCGCCGTCGTCGCCGTTGCACCAGAAGCCGACGCTCGGCCTCGACCTTCAGGGCGGCCTCGAGATCACGAAGCAGGCCGTGCCGCCGAAGGGGCGCAAGCTGACGAAGGAGGACCTCGACCGCTCGGTCTCGATCATGCGCGACCGCGTCGACCGCCTCGGCGTCTCCGAGCCGGAGATCCGCACGCAGGGCAAGGATCAGATCACGATCGCGCTGCCCGGGCGTCAAGGATCCCGAGGCCGCCGCCAAGATCATCGGCAAGACGGCCCAGCTCGAGCTCTTCGACCTCGAGGCGAACCTGGCGCCGCCGTCGATCGACGCGAGCCGCTTCCCGGTCGCGAAGGGCTCCGTCTACGACCTTCTCGCGGGCCAGCAGGCGCTGGCGGCGAAGGGAACGCCCGACCAGTACTGTCTGTTCGACAAGAAGAAGAAGCTCGTCGCGGGCCCGGTCGCGACGAAGGACGGGGCACTCGCGCAAGTTCGACGGCAAGGTTCCGACGGGCTACAAGCTGTTCGCGGTACCCCCCGGAACGGTCGTCATCTCCTGCGGCGTCGGCGCGGTCGTCTGCCCCGGCGTCTCCGAGACGAACCCGACGTCGCAACTCGTACTACCTGTTCAAGTACTCCCCGCCCGACGTCCCGGAGATGACCGGCTCCGACCTGAAGCTCTCGGGCACGCGGCAGGACTTCGACACGCAGACGCAGGCAGCCGATCGTGACGATGCAGTTCACGAAGAAGGGCGCGCAAGAAGTTCGCGGAGATCACGCGCGAGGAGGCGCAGCGCGGGAAGCTGCTCTCGAACACGATCGGGCAGCGGCCAGAAGATCGACCAGCACTTCGCGATCGTGCTCGACCGCGAGATCAAGTCGTGGCCGTCGATCGACTGGGAGCAGTATCCCGGGCGGCATCTCCGGCTCGAACGGCGCCCAGATCACGGGCATCGGTGACGTCCAGGAGGCGAAGAACCTCGCGCTCGTCCTCCAGACCGGCGCCCTGCCCGTCGAGTTCGTCACGCTCGACCAGACCGCGATCTCGGCCACGCTCGGCAAGGACTCGCTGAACGAGGCGAAGAAGGCGGCGATCGTCGGCCTCCTCCTCGTGGCGCTCTTCCTGCTCGTCTTCTACCGCTTCCTCGGTCTCATCGCGGTGCTCGGGCTCGGGATCTACGCGGCCTTCCTCTACGCCGCGATCCTCATCTTCAACGTGACCCTGACGCTCCCGGGCTTCGCCGGCCTCGTGCTGACGCTGGGGGTGGCCGCCGACGCGAACGTCGTCATCTTCGAGCGCATCAAGGAAGAGGCGCGCGCCGGACGGAGCGTCAAGGCGGCGATCCAGACCGGCTACACGAAGGGCTTCGCGACGATCGTCGACGCCAACGTCGTCACCGCGATCACGGCACTCGTCCTCTTCGCCGTCGCGACCTCGTCGGTGCGCGGATTCGCCCTGATGCTCCTGATCGGTACCGCGATCTCGATGCTGACCGCCGTGCTCGCCACGCGGGCGTTCCTCTCGCTGCTCGCCGGCTCGAAGTTCCTCGAGAACCCGCGGGTGATCGGCACCTCCGGCGGCGGCATCCCGTCCTGGCTGAAGATCGACTTCATCAGCCGGCGGCGGCTCTGGTTCGGGATCTCGGCCACCGTGATCGCGGTCTCGATCCTCGCGCTCGGCGATCCGCGGGCTCAACCTCGGGATCGACTTCAAGGGCGGCACCCAGATCGCCTTCGAGACGCCCGCACCCGACCTCGCTCGAGACGGTTCGCGCGCAGGCAGCGCGCGTCGGCCAGGCGAACGCCCAGTCATCCAGGGCCGCGGGCCCTCGACGAACGAGCAACTACAAGAGCTTCCAGATCCGCACCGAGACGCTGACGACCGACGAGGCGGCCCGAGCTCCAGGCGGATCTGAAAGAAGCGGTGCAGGCGGACGCGTTCGGGGTCAAGAACGTGTCGTCGAGCTTCGGCCGCCAGATCGCGCGCTCGGCGATCCTCGCGATCATCGTCTCGCTGCTCCTGATCGTCGGCTACATCTCGCTGCGCTTCCAGTGGCAGTTCGCGGTCCCGGCGATCGTGGCGCTGATCCACGACGTCCTGATCACGGTCGGGATCTACGCCCTGCTCGGGCGGGAGGTGACGACCGCCACGGTCGCCGCGGTGCTCACCGTGCTCGGGTACTCGATCTACGACACGATCATCATCTTCGACCGGATCAGGGAGAACATCCCGCTGATGAAGCGCGGCTCGTTCCGGCAGATCACGAACGTGTCGCTGTGGGAGACGATCCCGCGCTCGCTCGCGACGACGTTCATCACGCTGCTGCCGATCGTCTCGCTGCTGATCTTCGGCGGCGCGACGCTGAACGACTTCGCGTTCGCGCTGCTGATCGGCATCGCGTCGGGCGCCTACTCGTCGATCTTCGTCGCGGCTCCGCTGCTCGACTGGATCAAGGAGCGCGAGCCCGAGTACGCGCGCCGCAAGCACGAGGAGGTAGGCGAGGTGCAGTCGGTCGGAGGCACGGTTCTCCTCGATGCGCCGGCCGCGACGCTGGTCGCCGAGGCCGACGAGCTCCTGGCGCCCGAGCCGGCTCCGAGCCCCCGACCGCGCCTGCACCGGCCAGCTCGGCGGGCCGCGACCGCCGCCGCGCCCGCCGCTCGAGCCGCCCGCACGGCCGCGCCCGCTAGCCGCGATCGACGGCCTTCGGCTCGCCGCACGTACCGCGTACACTTCGCCATGGACGGGAACGGCACCAGCCGAGCCGCGCTCGCTCGAGCAGCTCCTGCTCGCCGGGCTCGGCTGGGTTTCGCTGACGGCCGAGGCGGCCGACGACCTCGCCGACGATCTCGCGCGTCGCGTCGGGATCGAGCGCGACGAGATGCGCGGTGCCGTGCGCGACGCGGTCGCGAGCTGGCGGGCGGAGGCGGATCGGCTCGGCTCGCTTCCGTCGGAGACGTCCGAGAAGGCCCTGCGACGCCTCGGGCTCGTACGGCGCGAGGAGGCGGACGATCTCGCGCTCCGGGTCGCCCAGCTCGAGCATCGGGTGCGCCTGCTCGAGAAGCCGCCCGGCGTAGGGCTCGCTGCCTCCGGCGAGCCGCCCGGCGACGCCATGACAATCGAGACCGATGGACGACCGACGCGGCCAAGCCTCAGCGGAGGATCGGCCGGCTGTCCGAGATCGGGCGCGTCGCGACCCGCCACGGCTTCGGCTATCTGATCGACCGCCGGCGCAGCAACGACAACACGCAGCTCGCCGACCGCGGCCGCCGCCTGCGCGAGATGCTCGACGAGCTCGGGCCGACGTTCGTCAAGTTCGGCCAGCTTCTCTCGACCCGGCCCGACGTGATGCCGCCCGACATCGTCGCCGAGCTGCGAGGTCTGCAGGACGACGTCACGCCGATCGCGTTCGCCGAGGTGCGGCGCGTGATCGAGGAGGAGATGGGGCTCACGATCGAGCAGGCATTCCTCACCTTCGACGAGACGCCGATCGCGGCCGCGTCGATCGGTCAGGTGCACCGTGCGACGTTGCCGACCGGCGACGCGGTCGTCGTCAAGGTGCAGCGGCCGGAGGCACCCCGTCAGATCGAGTCGGACCTCCAGCTGATGCGGTCGGCCGCCCGCGTCGTCCGCGAGCGCGTGCACGCCCTCGACTTCATCGACGCGGAGGCGCTCGTCGAGGAGTTCAGCCGCTCGATCCGGCAGGAGCTCGACTACCAGCACGAGGCGCGCAATGCCGAGACGTTCCGGCGCAACTTCGGCGACTCGACCGAGGTGGCGGTGCCGAAGGTGATCTGGCGCTACTCGTCGGCGCGGGTGCTGACCCTCGAGTTCCTCGAGGGAACACAGTTCGCCGACCTCGATCTCGACTCGCGCTCACCCGAGGAGCGACGCGAGCTCGCCTACCGGATGACCGACGCCTGGATGACGATGATCTTCCGGCACGGCTTCTTCCACGGCGACCCGCACCCGGCGAACATCCTGCTGCTCGACGACGGCCGCATCGGGCTCGTCGACTTCGGCCTGGCAGGGCGGCTGACCGACGAGGACATGACGCGCCTGACGCGCCTCTTCATCGACGCCGCGACCGAGAACGTCGATGCGATCCCGCGGCGGCTCGTCGGAGCTCGGGCTGCGCTACCCGACGGAGCGGGAGGACGAGCTGCGCGCGGCGATCGAGGAGCTGTTCTACCGCTACTACGGGTCGAGCCTCTCGAGCATCGACCCGATCGAGGTGATCCGTGAGGGGCTCGCAGCTGATCTATTCGCTCAACCTCCGGCTGCCGAGCCGGTTCGTGATCCTCGACAAGGCGATCGCGACGCTCGGCGCGGTCGGGGTCGAGCTGTACCCCGAGTTCAACGTGTTCGAGGTAGCACGCCCGTACGCGCGCCAGCTGCTGGCGGAGCGGTTCTCGCCCCGGCGCATGTCACTCCGCGCCCAGGCAGAGGTGCGAGAGCTGGCGGGCGTCGCGCGCGAGCTGCCGTACCAGCTGCGCGACGTGATGGAGCAGACTCGCCAGGGGAATCTCGAGATCCAGATCCGGAACCCGGGCTTCGACGACCTCACGTACCACATCGACCACGCGGTGAACCGGATCGCGGTGGCGCTGATCGTGCTCGGCGGGCTCGTCGGCTCGTCGATCGTCGGCGTGCTGGCGAAGAACGGCCCCCACGTCGTGGGCCTGCACCTGCTCTCGTTCGTCGGCTTCATGATCTCCGGCATCTTCGCCGTCTGGCTCGTGTGGGGGATCGCCCGCTCCGGGCGGCTGTAGGCGCTGCATCTTCTTGCAGACACGGGATCCGCCGGCGCGGATCCCCGGTCGCCCGCACGCCCCTGACGAGGCCGGTCCGCCGGCCTGTCCAGTCCTGAGCACACGAGAGGGCGGGTGAGCAGGGTCAACGCGTCTCCCCGGTCTGTAACCGGCCGTGCTGTCGCAGCAGCGCCAGCACCGGCTCGTGTGGGAGGGCGCGCACGAGTCGTCCCTCGCGCCCCGTCGTGTCGACGGCCGCCCAGAGTGCATTCAGCACCGCCTCTTCGGTCGCCTCGACCGTGGCGGCGAAGAGCGGATCGAGGTGGCGATCCGGAACGGCAGCCCGGTCGACCCGCAGCGGAGGTCGTTCGTCCCGCTCGGTCGCGGCGGTGGAGAACGCGAGGAAGATCTCACCGCTGCCGTGGTGGGCGACCGAGCCCGTCCGTGCGAGGCCGAGCCCTGCCCGCCGCGCGAGTCGTTCGAGTTGCGCGGGTTGTAGCGGCGCGTCGGTGGCGACGATCGCGATGCAGCTCCCGGCCGGTGGGCGCGGATCGAGGCCGTCGCCGATCGTCGGGAAGACGGGCACGCCATCGATCCGCAGGTCCTCGCGCCGAGCCGAAGTTCGCGAGCACGAGGACGCCGACCGTTGCGTCGGACCTCGGGGACGAGACGACTCGACGATCCGATCCCGCCCTTCCAGTCGAACGCGACCATGCCGGTGCCAGCGCCGACGCACCCCTGCTCGACGGTGCCTCCGGCGCGCATCGCCGATCGCACGGGCGGCGTCCGCTGCCTCGACCTGCACCGTGCGCGCGTCGTTCAGCCAGCTGTCGTCGCACTCGCCGACGACCGGGATCACGACGTTGTCGACGCCGACAGCCGGATCGGCCTGCGCAGGCGGCCGCGACGGCACCGTCGAACACGCGGCCGACTGCCATCGTCGAGGTCAGGAAGATCGGGGTCTCGATCAGTCCCCATTCGGAGATCTGGAGGAAGCCGGTCAGTTCTCCCGCGCCGTTCAGGGCCGAGACGCCGGCCGGAACCGGACGACGGAACATGGAGTCCTCGGCCAGTGGCAGGACCGCGGTGACCCCGGTGCGAGCGATCCCCCGCCCCTCCGGCGGCGTCGGCTCGTCGCGTGTCACCGTGACGTGGCCGACACGGACGCCCGCAACGTCGGTGATCGCGTTCGCCGCACCGGCCTCGAGGTGTCCGATCCGGAGGCCGTGCTCGCGTAGCGTCGAGTCGTTCATCCGGGCGAGCCTACCTCGCGCTAGGGTCGCCGCCATGGCGCTGTCGATCCCGCTCGTCTGGTCGGACGACCACCGGCTGCACGAGCCGGCCGCCGAGATCTGGGTGGGTGTCAGGACGCCGGCGGCCGAAGTGCCGGCACGGGCAGAGGCGATCCGGGCGGCGCTCGTGGGGGCGGGGGCCGAGATGGTCACGACGGTGCGTCACGACGATGCGGCGATCGAAGCGGTGCACGATCCGGAGCTGCTTGCGTTTCTCGCCTGCGCCTGGCGGGAGTGGGAAGCAGCCGGGCTGCCGGACGACCCAGGGCAGGATCGCGTCGTCCCCTACATCTTCCCCCACCCGGGCTTGATGGGAGGGCTCGAGCCGCTCGTGCCGGCGGCCACTTGGGCCAAGCCGGGAGCGTTCTGCTTCGACACGATGACGCTGATCGGGCCCGGTACCTGGGAGGCCGCCAGAGCGGCTGCGGACACGGCGCTGACGGCAGCCGACCTGGTCGCCGCCGGTGCACCCGCCGCGTACGCCTGCTGTCGCCCGCCGGGCCATCACGTGACGCGTAACGCCTACGGCGGCTCCTGCTACCTGAACAACGCGGCGATCGCGGCGGAGCGCCTGCGCGAACTCGGGGCCGCGCGGGTCGGCGTCGTCGACCTCGACGCCCATCACGGGAACGGCGCCCAGCAGATCTTCTGGGAGCGCGACGACGTGTTCACCGGCTCGGTGCACGTCGATCCGAGCGACGGGCTGGTTCCCGCACTTCCTCGGCGGCGCCGACGAGCGCGGTGAAGGGCTCGGGCGCGGAGCGAACCTGAACGTGCCGCTGCCGCCGGGCGCGGACGACCGCGATTGGCTCGCCGCCGTCGCCGAGATCGCGCAGGCGGCGCGCAACAACGGCGCCGAGGCGCTCGTCCTCGCGCTCGGGGTCGACGCTGCCGACGCCGATCCCGAGAGCCCGCTCCGGGTGACGCACGCCGGCTATCGCGAGGCGGGGGCGATCGTCGCCAACCACGGGCTCCCGTGCGTCGTCGTACAGGAGGGCGGATACGATCTCGCCTCGATCGGCGGGCTCGTGCTCGCCACACTCGAGGGTCTCGAGGAGGGACTGAACGGAAATGCCTGAGCCGCTGTCGGTCTGGATCGGTACGGAGGAGTACGGCGGCATGCCGACGCCGACGCGACGTGGACCGACAGCGCCGCCTCACTGGCGCCTCGAGGCGATCGCCGCCACGGAGCGGCCGCGGTCGCTCGCACCCTCTGCCGACGGCCGGTCGATCGTCTTCGTCCACGATCGCGACACCTCGGACGTCTGGCTGCTCGAGCTCGAGTCCGGGGAGCTGCGCCGGCTGACGACCGGGCGCGACCCTGCCGCCGTACTGGGAGGACACGACCCCCGCGCTCTCCCTCGACGGCGGGCTGGTCGCCTACGTGAGCGAGGGCTGGATCGAGGTCGTTCCGAGCACCGGCGGCGTCCCCCGACGGCTGGTCGAGGCGGGCAGCCCCGTATGGCTCGGGAACGACCGTCTCGTCGTCACTGTCGAGCGTGACGAGCAGTCGCGCCTCGCGATCGTCGACGTCGCCGATCCCTGGCTTCAGCCACTCGTGCGTACCGCTCCGGGGCTCGTCCGGACAGGGCGACGAGGAGGAGGCGGTCGTCTCGCCGGATGGCCGTACGGTTGCCTTTAGCTTCCGGCATCGGGACGACCTCAACCGCAGCGACATCCGCGTCGTCGACGTCGCGAGCGGCGCGGCGCTCGGGCTCACGGGGGCGGCGGCGACGCGCGACACGGAGCCGCAGTGGTCTCCCGACGGCGGCACGATCGCCTTCTCGGCGCAGCGCGGTGAGTGGTATGCGGTGCACTTGTACGACACTGCCGCCGGGCTCGAGCGCGTGCTCGCGGCGCCGGAGGCGGATATCTCGGAGCTGCGATGGAGCCCGGACGGCACATCGATCGCTGCCGTCCGCTCGAGCGGCGGGCGCCACGACCTCGTCACGGTCGATATTGCGACCGGGGAGATCGACCTGCGTGCCGGTGGCGGTGCCTACGGCGCGCCTTGCTGGGCGTTCGACGGCTCGCTCGTTGCCACCTATGAGGATCACGCAACGCCGCCGGAGCTTCGGCGCGTCGCGCCCGACGGCACCTCCGACGTGCTCCTCGCGCCGGCCCCCGCCGCCGTCACCGGTGCGCCGCACGTTACGCCCGAGGAGGTCTGGTTCCGCTCCTCCGACGGCTTCGACGTGCAGGCGTTGCTGTTCCGGCCGACGGTTGCGAACGAGGCGCGGCCGGTTCCCGCCGTCGTGTACCCGCACGGCGGCCCGACCTCGTGCTTCGGCGACGAGTGGGACGGGCACGCTCAGTACTTCGTCGACAAAGGGTACGCATGGCTCGGCGCTCAACTTCCGCGGCTCGACCGGACGCGGGAAGACGGTCGAACGGATGAACTTCGACGACTGGGGCGGCGGCGACATGCGCGACTGCCTCGCGGCGGCTGATTTCCTGACGTCCCTTCCGTGGGTCGACGGTGGAACGGCTCGCCGTCCTCGGCGCGAGCTACGGGTCCTACATGGCGCTCTGCTCGGTGGTGGAGGACGCGGGGGAGCGCTTTCGCGCGGCGGTGTGCAAGTACGGCGACTGCGATCTGCTGACGACCTGGTCGCAGGGCGACCGGGTCGGGGTTCTGTACTGCGGCGAGAACATGCTGGGGCACCCGTCGCAGAACCGCGAGGCCTGGCTGCGGGGCTCGCCGATCGCCGCGCATCGATCGTGTCGTCGCGCCGCTACTGATCGCGCACGGGGGAGCGCGACGAGCGCGTGCATCCACGTCAGTCGGCCGAGCTCGTCGACGCCCTGCGCAGGCTCGGCAAGACCTTCGAGTACGTCACCTATCCGACCGAAGGGCACGGCTTTCTGCGGGCCGGTCCCCAGATCGACTTCTACCGCCGTGTGGAGCGATTTCTCGACTGGTACCTGATGTGAGAGGCGCTCACGAACCCGGCCGTGTAGCACGGCAGGACCCGAATGCGTGATAGTGGAAACGACCGCCCCTCCGCGTGGGGCGCCGGCGGGCGAGCTGGATCCGCGGACGATCAACAAGACGCCGACGAGGCGATGACCGCAAGGCGAGAGAAGGAGAGTTCGAGATGAGAGCACGCACGGTGATGGCGAGTGGCACTGGCGGCGGTGGCCCTCATGGCGTTGGTGGGATGCGGCGGCGGATCGTCGAGCACCGAAACGACCGGTAGCGCCACGACGACCGGCGGCGCCTCGACGAGCGGCGTGCTGCGCATCGGCACGGTGAACTACATCGACTCGCTCAACCCGTTCAACTACGTCGAGGCGCAGTCGACCAACGCGATGATCATGATCTATCCGCAGCTCGTCCAGTACGGCGTCGGGATGAAGTTCGAGGGGGACTGGGCCGAGTTCGTGGGAGACCTCGGCCGACGGCAAGGACTGGACGTTCCATCTGCAGGCCGAACACGAAGTGGTCGGACGGCGAGCCGCTTGACGGCGTCGGATGCTGCCTGGACGATCAACACGACCGTCAAGTACGCGGCCGGCCCAACGGCGGTGGCCGCTGCGGCGCTCGCGCACGTCAAGAGCGCCGAGGCGACCGATCGACACCACGCTCGTGATCCACTACGAGTCGCCGGTGGGGAACGTGCTCGCGCAGCTCGAGACGTTCTTCGTCCTGCCGGAGCACGTCTGGGCCCCGAAGGCCGGCGCCGACGGCAAGGGTCTGAAGACGTATCCACCCGGAGCTCCATCTACCCATCGTCAGCGGCGGCGCCTACACGATCTCCCAGTACGAGAAGAAGGGAACGACGGCGTTCAAGCCCTACCCCGACTTCTAGGGCCCGCCGTCGCACGCGTCGGGAGTCGCGTTGACCTACTACACGAACTCGGACGCGGTGATCGCCGATCTGAAGGCGGGCAACATCGACTGGGCCGACCAGGTGCCGTTCAAGGCCGTCGACGCCGTCAAGAAGAGCCCGAACGTCGTCGTGGCCACGATTCCCGGCGCCGAGACGACCAACATCACCTGGAACTCGAATCCGGCCAAGCCGAAGAACCGAGAGCTCCTGCAACCGGCGGTGAAGAAGGCGCTCTCGATGTGCGTCGACCGTGACCAGATCATCGACGTCGTCTTCGCGGGGTACGCGACGAAGGTCGAGAGCATCGTCGGGCACATCTCCGGGCCGCTCGAGAACCCGAACCTGGGGCCGCTCGCAGTACGACTGCGCGGCGGCCAACACGGCGCTCGACAAGCTCGGCTTCAAGAGGGGCTCCGACGGCATCCGCGTCGCCCCCGCAACGACCGGCACGAACGCCCAGCCGGCGCATCCGATGCAGTACGAGATCCTGACGCCGACCTCGACCGACTTCAACGTCGACCGCGCGTTCGACATCGTCAGGGACGGCTTCGCCAAGCTCGGCGTCAAGGTGACGCAGAAGGTCGGCGGCGACACGACCGCGACCTACGCACTCGAGACGGGCGACTGCTCGGGGCCGGAGAGCAAGCAGTACACGGGCTTCGACATCGCCATGTGGGACTGGGTCGGGTACATCGACCCCGACTTCATGCTCTCCGTGCGTGACAAAGGCGACAGTGGTGCTCGTGGAGCGACACCGGCGCGAACAACCCGGCCTACGACAAGCTCTACGACCAGCAGGGCACGACCGTCGACCCGGCGAAGCGCCAGAAGATCGTCTACGCGATGCAGAAGATCGTCTACGACAACTTCTACTACACCCAGCTCGTCAACGAGCTGGCGATCGACGCGCACGCGAAGACGTGGACCGGCTTCGACCCGGAGCTCGAGCGGATACTCGAAGCTCTACTACACCGCGCCCCACGAGGCGTGACCCCATGACCCACCGGAGAGGAGCGGGGGAGCACTGAGGTGAGGGGATCCGACTACGTCGTGAGACGGGTCGCGTACGCGATCCTCACCGTCTTCATCGCGATCACCCTCAACTTCGTGCTCTTCCGCGCGCTCTCCGGCGACGCCGTCTCGGCACTTCGCTGCAAGCAGTGCAGCAAGGCGTTCAAGGAGGCCCAGCGCCGGGACCTCGGCCTCGACGAGTCGCTGTGGGTGCAGTACAGGCTCTATCTGACGGACCTCGCGCACTTCGATCTCGGCAAGTCGGTGCCGTCCGAGAAGCCGGTCGGCGGCGAGCTGATCGAACCGATCAAGAACTCGCTGCCGATGATCGCGCTCGGCACGCTGTTCTCGATCGTCTTCGGCATCCTCGTCGGGGTGGTCGCGGCGTGGCGACGCGGCACGTTCGCCGACAAGGGAGGTCTCTTCACCGCGCTCGCGTTCTACTCGATGCCGACCCAGTGGCTCGGCCTGATGCTGATCTTCTTCGTCGCGAGCGCCGTCGGCTTGCCGACGTCGGGGATCAAGACGCCGACCCTGGGGCTCTTCACCGACGCCTCCACCTGGGACATCTTCATCGACCGCCTGCGGCACATGATCCTGCCGGCGCTGACCCTCGGCCTCGTCCTCTACGGCGACTACGCGCTGATCGTGCGCTCGGCGATGCTCGAGACGCTCGGCGAGGACTACGTGCTGACGGCGCGGGCCAAGGGCCTCAAGAACTGGACGATCGTCCGCAAGCACGGGCTTCGCAATGCGATGCTGCCGATCATCACGCTCGTCGCTCTCTCGCTCGGCTTCATCATCGGCGGCTCGATCATCGTCGAGTACGTCTTCTCCTACCCGGGGCTCGGGCTGCTGACGGTGGAGGCGATCGACAAGCGCGACTTCCCGCTGCTCCAGGCGATCTTCATGTTGCTGACCCTGTCGGTGATCTTCTTCAACCTGGTCGCCGACCTGCTGTATTTCAGGTTCGACCCGCGGGTGACGGCATGAGCCGTAGGCTCGACGGAGGCTCTTCGGGAGCGGAGGTGGCGGCTGTGCCGGCGCCGGAGCGGGCATGGTGCCGTAGGCTCGACGGAGGCTCTTCGGGAGCGGAGGTGGCGGCTGTGCCGGCGCCGGAGCGGGCATGAGCCTGATCGAGCCGCTGCAGGCCGCCGACGAGGAGGCGCTCGCCGAGGGGATCGCGCAGAGCAGCCGGCCCGGCTTCGTCCGCACGGCGATCCTCGGGCAACCGGCAGGCGATGGTCGGGCTCGGCATCCTCGCCTTCTTCGTCTTCGTGGCGATCTTCGCCCCCTTCCTCGAGCCGTACGACCCGACCGCCAAGACGGGTCCGGTCTACGAGCCTCCGAGCAGCGCCCACTGGCTCGGCACCGACGACGGCGGCGGCGACATGCTCTCGCTGCTGATCGCGGGCAGTCGCGTCTCGCTCGGGGTCGGCTTCGTCGCCGCGCTCGTGGCGATCCTGATCGGCGGCACCGTCGGCGTGCTCTCCGGCTTCTTCGGCGGCACCACCGACACCGTGCTGATGCGCTTCACCGACTACATGCTCGTGATCCCCGACATCCCGCTGATGATCATCGCGGCCGCGCTGTTCGGCCGGAACCTGATCAACATCATCGTGATCATCGGGATCATCTACTGGACGAGCACGGCGCGGCTGATCCGCGCCCAGGTGAAGAGCGTGCGCGAGCGCGTCTACGTGAAGCGCGCGCAGGCGCTCGGTGCCGGCAACCGCCGGCTCGTGTTCAAGCACGTGCTGCCGCAGGTGACGCCGCTCCTCGATCGCGAACACCGTCCTGATGATCGCGCTCGCCATCTTCGCCGAGACGTTCATCACGTTTCTCGGCCTCGGCGACCCGAGCACGATCTCGTGGGGACGGCTGATCGAGAACGCGTTCACCGGGCGAGGCGACGATCAACAACGCCTGGTGGGCGATCGTGCCGCCCGGGGTGTGCGTCACCGTCGTGATCCTCGCCTGCACGATGATCGGTCAGTCGGTGGAAGACGCTCTCAACCCGCGTCTGACGGTCGGCCACCTCTCCGTCCGGCGTTTCCGGCTTCGACCGCTGGGCGGGAAGTCGGGCGCGGAGTGAGCCGCCGCGAGCCGGTCGATCCGGGTCGAGGATCTTCATGTCTGGTTCGACCTGCCAGGACGGCGGCGAGTTGCACGCCGTGCAGGGCGTCAGCTTCGACCTGCGCGAGGGTGAGCGGATGGGGTTGGTCGGCGAGTCCGGTTGCGGCAAGACGACGACGATCCTCGCGATGATGGGCCTGCTACCCGCCACGGCGTCTGTCTCAGGCAAGGTGATCCTCAACGGCGAAGACATCCTTGCCCGAGGCGAGGAATCGATCAGCCCGCACCGGTGGAAGGACATCTCGATGGTCTTCCAGGGGGCGATGAACGCCTTCAATCCGGTCACGACGATCGGGGCCCAGATCGCCGAGCCGATGGAGCTGCCACGGACTGGCGACAGGCAAGGCGGCGCGGGTGCGGGTGCGAGAGCTGCTCGAGCTCGTCGGCATCGCGGGTGACCGGGCCGACAGGTACCCACACGAGTTCTCCGGTGGGATGCGGCAGCGGGCCGCGATCGCGATGGCGCTCGCGTGCTCGCCGAAGGTGCTGCTCGCCGACGAGCCGACGACGGCACTCGACGTGATGGTGCAGGCGCAGATCCTCGAGCTGCTCGTGAAGCTGAGCACGACGCTCGGCCAGGAGCTCGGCCTGACGGTGATCCTCGTCACCCACGACCTGCCGGTGGTGGCCCAGGTCTGCGACCGGGCGGCTGTCATGTACGCGGGCGAGATCGTGGAGATGGGCGGGATGTCGACGATCTACCACGATCCACGGCACCCGTACACGCGGATGCTGTTCGCGGCGACGCCCGACCTGCTGGGGGACGACGAGGTGATCTCGATTCCGGGGGCGCCGCCGCGGCTCGACCGGGAGCTCGTCGGCTGCCCCTTCCGACCCCGCTGCGACTCGGCGTTCGCGCCGTGCGCAACCGTCCGCCCACGCCGCCTCGAGCCGGTGCCGGGCCATCGAGGCGCAGTGCCATCTCAACGATGCCGCCGTGACGGAGGCTGCATCGTGAGCCGCGGCGGGAGGTACGGACGCCCGCGCTGCTCGAGGTCGAAGGCCTCGTCACCCGTTACCCGATCCCTCGGGGCTGCTCGGCGCGATCACGCGGCGGCCGACAGCTGACCGTGCAGGCGGTCGACGGCGTCTCGTTCTCGGTCGCAGCGGGTGAGATGGTGGCGCTCGTCGGTGAGTCCGGCTGCGGCAAGACCAGTACCGCCCAGACCGTGATCCGGATGGTGGAGAGCCAGGCCGGCTCGATCCGCTTTCGCGGCACCGAGATCGGCGGCGCTCGGAGCCCGTGAGCTGCGGCCGCTTCGGCGCGAGATCCAGATCATCTACCAGGATCCATACGAGTCGCTCGATCCCCGGTTCACGGTGCGCGACACGATCGAGGAGCCGATCCGCGTGCACGGGCTGGCCGCCTCGAACGCACGCTCGCGAGGAGAAGGTGCGCGAGGCGATGGAACGGGCCGGGCTGACGCCGCCGGAGCTCTTCATCGACCGCTTTCCGCACGAGCTCTCCGGCGGGCAGCGTCAGCGGGTCGCGATCGCGGCTGCGCTCGTGCTCGAGCCGAAGCTGCTGATCGCCGACGAGCCCGTCTCGATGCTCGACGTCTCGGTGCGGGCGGGGATCCTGGCGCTCCTCGACGGGCTCCGCAAGGACGGGATGGGCGTTCTCATGATCACGCACGACCTCTCGACGGCAGCGCACTTCGCCGACCGGATCGCGGTCATGTACCTGGGACGGATCGTGGAGGAAGGGCCGGCCACGACAGGTGGTCCGCAACCCACAGCACCCGTACACGAAGGCGCTGATCTCGGTCGTGCCCCGGCGCGATCCCGACCAGCAGCACCGTCCCGCAGATCCTGACGGGCGAGACGCCGAACCCCGTGCACGTGCCCTCCGGCTGCCGCTTCCATCCCCGCTGCCCGGTAGCCGAGGCCCGCTGCAAGGAGATCGATCCGGAGCTGCGAGACGTGGCGGGCGGCGGGCCCCGATCACCGCGCGGCCTGCATTCTCCTCTAGACCGCCTCACGCGAGGTGGCGCGCGATGGTGCGCTCGAAGCGCCGTTCGCGGTGGAAGCGCCGCTTGCCCGGGCTCCGGTCCGAGCTCCTCGGCGACGAGCTCGACGACGACGTGGTAGGCCTCTGCGTCGGAGATGCACCTCGAGCGTCGCCTCCGTGCGCACGTCGGCCTCGGGCCAGGTGATGCGGTACACCGTCCGCCCACGCGCCCACGCAGCCGCCGGATCGTCCTTCGAGACGCCGACCGTGCCCTCGTACCGCTCCTCGACGCTCGCGCCGAACGGCGCCTCGTAGTCGGAACCGGAGCTCGTCACGGCGCGCGTCTCGTGCTGCATCTGATCGTCCTCGAACCTCCAGACGACCGTGCGGTTGCTCGCCGTCGGTGGCGGGCGCGTGCGTGTCCTTGCCGGTCGTCGGCGGAAGCGTCGGTGCTGGGAGCACCGGTGGCCCGTCGAGCACCGGCAGGACGAGCTCGACGCTCGACCGCTCGATCTGCAGCGGCGCACTGCTCGGCGGCGGCCAGGTGTTCGGCCAGTCCGAACCCGCGAGCGACAGCCGCACGCGATGCCCTCGCTCGAACACCCACGACGTCGCCTCGAGCTCGATCTCGACCTCGGTCGGCACACCCGGCTCGAGCGCGACCGGCGCGTCGTGTCCGTTGCGGTGCGTGAGGTTGAGCAACCCGCGGCCTGCGAGCGCGGAGGTGCCGTCGGGGAAGACGTCGCAGAGCCGTACCGAGAGGTAGGCGACCGGCACGGGCGACGTGACGGTGAGCCGCACGCGCGGGTGCCCCATCACGTCGAGGTCGGCCTGGAGTGGCTCCCAGTCGTAGGTGAGCGAGAGCGCGTCGTCGAAGCGCTGATCGTCCGGTAGTCCCCACGGCAGGCGGCCGGCGCAGGAGATCCACGCGGCGCGGCCGACGTCGCCGCGGACGTGGATCGTGTCGATGCCCGTCGCCGGCGGGCCGCAGCACGCGCTCTTCGAGGCGGTCCGGCGGCCAGGTCGGCTCGCTGCGCCACTCGCCGCGCATCTCCGCGAGATCGGGGGCGGGTCGGGTCGAGCGGCGCGCGAAGACGGCGATCGGCGGCTCCTCGTCGATGCCGTTCGGCTCGTCGGCGAGCCAGCGCCGGAACCAGCGGATCAGCTCCGGCACGAGATCGATGTGCGGCCCGGGCAACGCGGTTGCGGTGGAGCCGTGGCCCCAAGGGCCGAGGATGACGCGCTTCGGGCAGGTGAGGGCCTCGAAGCCGCGGAAGACGATGTTCGTGTACCCGTCCGCCCAGCCGGCCACGATCATCGTCGGGCAGGCGATCCTGGCGTAGTCCGGCCGGACCGAGCCGTGGCGCCAGTACGGCCCGTCGGCCTGCTCCTCGAACCAGCGCAGCAGCCACGGGTCGACGTCGTCCACCCGGCGCGCCCACTCCTCCCGCCAGCCGTCACCGAAGACGGCGGGCACCGGGGGGAGGGCGTTGCAGGCGACCATGTAGAGCACCCAGTCGACGAGGTCGAGGGCCTTGAGCGCGCCGCCCATGTAGTGGACGTCGTCGGTGTAGCGGTCGTCGGAGGCGTAGATCGGGGCGATCGCGCCGAGCGCTGGCGGGCGGAGACAGGCGACCTGGAGCGAGTTGAAGCCCGACCATGACGTGCCGTACATGCCGACGCGCCCGTTCGACCACTCCTGCTCGGCGAGCCACGCGATCACCTGGCAGATGTCGTCCAGCTCGCTCGGCCGTGTACTCGTCGATCGCGAGGCCGCGGACGAGCCGGTGCCTCGGATGTCGAGGCGGCAGACGACGAAGCCGCCCTCCTCGCACAGCCGCTCGTACTCGGAGGCGTAGGTCGCGGTGAGGTCGTCCATCCGGTAGGGGAGCGCCTCGAGCAGGACGGGCGCCGGGAGCTGCTCCGGCAGCCAGAGCTGCGCCGCCAGCCGCGTACCGTCTGGCGACGGTGATCGAGGCGCGTCGGTGCTCCATCGCCGCCATCCTCCCAGGTAGGGTCGGGCAGCGGTGCACTTGCGACCGACAGCCGAGCAGAGCGCCCTTCGGGTCGACGCGGCCGCCTTCTGCGCCGGCGTGCGCCCGCTGCTCGAGGGCGACCCCGAGTGGTGGCGCCAGGGGATGCTGTCGGACGGTGACTCGGTCGCGGTCAACCGCGCGCTCGGCGAGGCCGGCTGGATCGGCATGTCGTGGCCGGTCGAGCTCGGCGGGCGCGGTCTCTCCCGGCTGACGGCGACCCTCGTCGAGGAGGTGTTCGGCTACCACTGGCTGCCGCTCTCGTCGTACCTGCTCTCGTACAAGACGATCGGCGCAGCGATCGAGCGCTTTGCAGCTCCCGCTCTCGTGGAGCAGCTCCTGCCGCCGATCGCGCGCGGCGAGCTCGTCTTCTGCCAGGGCTTCTCGGAGCCCGGTGCGGGCAGCGACCTCGGTTCGCTGACGACCAGGGCCGAGCTGCGCGGCGACACGTTCGTCGTCACGGGGCACAAGATCTGGACGTCGAGCGCGCAGCTCGCCGACTGGATCTACCTCGCCGTGCGCACCGACCGCGACGCGAAGCACCGTGGGATCTCCGTGCTCGTCTGCCCGGTCGACACGCCGGGGATCGAGGTGCGAACGTTCCCGACGCTCGGCGGCGGGTATCTCTGCGAGACGTTCCTCGACGCCGTCGAGATCCCGGCGGCGAACCTCGTCGGCTCGGTGAACGGCGGCTGGGACGTCCTCATGTACACGCTCGACTTCGAGCGGGTGACGGCGGAGAAGGTCGGCGGCGTTGCCTGGGTGCTCGACGCCGTCGAGGAGCGGCTGCGCGAGACCGGCCGGCTCGACGCGGAGCGCACGTCGCCGGCTGCTCCGGCTGCGGGGCGAGCTCGAGGCGGCACGGCTGCTCTCGTTCCGGGCCGCCGACACGCTCGACCGCGGCCTGCCCGGGAGCGCGACCTCGGCGATGGCGAAGCTCTCGGGCGCCCGGCTCGCGCAACGGGTCGGCGACGCGTCGATCGACCTGCTCGGCCTCGAGGGCCTCGGCGACGCGTCGCCGGAGGCGGCGATCCAGGGCCGCGCCGCGGCGCTCTATCGCGCGTCGGTCGGGTCCACGATCGCCGGCGGCACGGCCGAGGTGCAGCAGCTCGTGATCGCGCGGCGTGGACTCGGTCTCCGGTGAGCGCTGCCGCTCGACGGAGTGCGCGTCGTCGAGGTCGCACAGTACGTGGCCGGGCCGCTGGCGGGCTCGCTCCTCGCCGAGCTCGGCGCAGAGGTGATCAAGGTCGAGCCGCCGGGCGGCGATGCCTACCGTCGGGTGATGCCCGTCGCACCGGGGATCGGCCGCTACTTCGTGCCGCTCAACCGCGGGAAGCGGTCGGTCGTCCTCGACCTCAAGTCGGCGGCAGGTCGTGCTGCGCTCGCGAGGCTCGTCGCGACTGCCGACGTCGTCGTCCACAACGCGCCGCCCGCGCGCGCGGAGGCGTTCGGGCTCGCGCTGGGAGACAGCTGCACGCCTCGCATCCGGCGCTCGTCGTCGGCATCGTCACCTCGTTCGGCCCGCACGGCCCGCTCGCCGGGACGCCCGCGTACGACCTGGTGGCGCAGGGCCGATCCGGCCTGCTCACCTCGCACGCCTCCCACGGCGACACGGGTGCCGGTTCGCGCCGGCGGGATCCCGATGGCCGACCTCACGGCGGGACATCTGCTCGCAACCGGGGTTCTGGCGGCGCTCGTACGGGCGCGCACGACGGGGGAGGGGACGCTCGTCGAGGTCTCGCTGCTCGGGGCTGCGCTCGCCGTGCAGATCCAGGATCTCGTCTGGCTCGACGGCGAGGCGGCCGGCCCGGCCGCTGCAGCGACGCGCGGCGACCTGATCGCCACGGGCCGACGAGATCGCGGGCGGCCTGGCGATGAACCCGTACTACCGCTGCTACGAGGCCGCCGACGGCTTCCTCGCGGTCGCGTGCCTCAATCTCGTGCAACGGGAGGCGTTCCTCGCGCTCTTCGGTCTCGACGATCCGACGATTGCGACGCCCGATCTCGTGCCGGAGGATCCGGCGGTGCTCGCGCGAGAAGCGGCGTCTGACCGCGACCGATCGAGCGAGCGATCGCGGCGACGCCGGTGGAGACCTGGCTGCGCGCGGCTCGGCGCGGCCGGCGTTCCGGCAGGGCCGGTGCTCGCTGCGCGAGACGGTGCACGCCGATCCACAGGTACGCGCCAACGGTCTGCTGCAGGACGTCGAGCAGCCGGGCCTCGGGCCGTTGACGATGCTCGGCGGCGTGTTCCGGATCGACGGCGCCGACCCGGCGACGATGCGGCCCGCGCCGGCCCTCGGCGCCGACACGGACGCCGTGCTGGCGGAGGTGGGCGCGTGAGGTTCACGATCGACGCGGAGCTGGAGCTGTTCGCGGAGTCGGTGCGTGGCGCGCTTGCGGGCTGGGAGGCACCACTCGAGCCCGTCTTCGGGGAGTGGCAGGACGACCGTGACGACGATCTCGCAGCCGAGCTCGACGAGCGTCGGCTGGGCAGAGCTGTGGAGCGATCCGGAGCTTCTCGGGCCGGCCGTCGCCGGCGGCATCGAGCTCGGCCGCGCCGTCGCGCCGCTCTGCCTCGTCGACGAGGCGACGCTCGGAGCGCCGCTCGCCCTCGGCGGGCGCGTGCGTCATGGCGCCGGACGGGTCGAGGGTGGGGAGCGCGAGCCGACACTCGACGGCACCGGCACGCTCCGAGGCGTCGCGGCGACCCCGTCCGGCCGAGGCCGAGCGGCTTACAGGCCTGGGGCGCCGTCACGCTCGCGTATCTCGCCGGGCTCGCCGACGGTGCACTCGAGCAAGCGGTCGAGCACGCACGGGTCCGCGCGAGCAGTTCGGGGCGCCGCTCGCCGCCCTGCCGGCCGTGCAGGCGCTCCTCGCCGATGCAGCGCTTGCGCGCGACGGGTCTCGTCCTCGGCGCCTGGGCCGCGGCCGACGCCGGATGCGGGCTTTCCCGCATCGACGCTCGCCTGGGCCGGCGCTGCCTGCCGCGAGGTGACCATGCACGTCCAACAGGTGCACGGTGGCATCGGCTTCGCGCTCGAGGGGGGGATTCACCGGTACTTCCGTCGCGCCAAGACCGTCCAGGTGTGGACCGACGCACTGCTGCGCGAGCTGTCTCCGTACCGGACAGCTGGGGAGCGATCGTCACAGATTCGGCCGAAAGGACACCTGGCCGGCGGTTGCACCCGGCTCTAGCCTTGAGGCCATGCGTGCGGCACTTCTTCTCGCCGACCCCGATCCGGTCGAGCCGGGCTATCTCGAGCGGAACCTGAGCTCGGACGGCTTCGACGTGGTCGAGGCCGGCTGGAGTGCGCAGGCCCTCGACATCGCCGAGCGCGCCCGCCCGGACATCGTGCTCGCAGGCGAGGCCGAGTTGTGCGCGCGACTGCGCGAGGGGGAGCCCGGCCGGCGCTGGGACCGGAACATTCCGGTGATCGTGCTGACCGCGGCGGATGCCGACCCGCTCGACCGCGTTCGCGCCTTCGAGCGCGGGGCCGACGACGTGGCCGAGCGCGAGCTGTACCCCGAGCTCGTAGCGCGTATCCACGCCGTGCTGCGACGGGCAGCAGCCGGCCCGGCGGATCTGCTCGAGGCCGGCGAGCTCGTCGTCGACCGCCGGGCCCGGCAGGTGCGGGTCCGGGGAGTGCCGGTCTCGCTCGCCGGCCGCGAGTTCGATCTCGCGGTGCAGCTCGCGAGCGACCCGCACCGGGTGTTCACGAAGGACGAGCTCCTCCGAGATGTTTGGGGCTACCGCGGTCGGCTCGTCACACGGACGGTCGACTCGCATGCGTCGCGACTGCGCAACAAGCTCCGTGCGGCCGGCGCCGAGCTCCCATACGTGATGAACGTCTGGGGGCGTGGTTACCGGCTGCTCGAATAGCCCTTCTTGCCTCCGATCTAGCCTGGCTTGCGAACGCCGTGACGACGATGCATCGCCGCTGGACGTCGGCGGCTTCCTCCGCGGGAGCTCAGAGGAGTACCCCTTCGAGCCTGAGCAGCGCTACCTTGCGCTCCAGCCCGCCGCCGTAGCCGACGAGACTCCCGTCCGCCCCGATCACGCGGTGGCACGGGAGCACGATCGGGACGGGGTTGCGGTTCATGATCGTGCCGACGGCGCGGGCGGCCTTCGGGTTCCCCGCCCTCGTGGCAAGCGCGCCGTAGGTCGCCGTCTCGCCGAACGGGATCCGTGCCAGCTCCATGAGCACTAGCTCGCCGAAGGGCGTCACCCCACGTAGGTCGATCGCGAGGTCGAAGGCGTGGCGTCGCCCCTCGAAGTACTCGCCGAGCTCACGCCGGACACGGTCGACCTGCCGCGGAGCCCGCAGCACGCGCGGGCCGACAACCTGCGCGATCCTCTCGAGCTGCTCCCCCGGATCGCCGTCGAACGAGATGCGGAACAAACCACGCGTCGTGGCCGCCACGAGGAGCGGGCCGACCGGGCTGTCGACGATGTCGTAGCCGGCATCGAGCATGCCGGTCCGTACCGCGGCTTCGCGGAAGCGCCGGTCGAGATCGGTTGGGACGCTCATGCGAGCTTCTCCTTCCTCAGGCGGCGTACTCCGGAGGAGGCAGCCTGGCGGACCGCGTCCGGGCTCGAGCCGAGCGCCGACGCTATCTGGTCGTAGGTGAGGTCATAGCCGTAGCGCAGCACGACTGCTGCACGCTCCTTCGGCGGAAGGCCGTCGGTGAGCTCGCCGAGATCCTCGTAGGCCGGCCGGGGATCCTCGTGCGGAAGGTCAGGAACCTCAACGGTCGGTCTCGCGCGCCGGTGCACGTCGATCGCGACCCGCGACGCGATCGTCAGCACCCAGGCGCGCAGGTGCTCGCCGTGGTCGAGCCGGTCGTACGCCCGCAGCGCCCGCAGAAATGTCTCCTGAAACGCGTCGTCGGCACGGTCGCGACCGAGCTTGCGGCGCAACACACCGAGCACTTCGGAGCTGTGCTCGGCGTAGAACGTCTCGAACGGGGGGATCGCCACTGCGGTCATCATCCGTGAAAACCGCGGAAGCGCGGGTTCTGTGAGGTTCCACGCGGTGAACGACCGCCTACCACCGCCCGACCGCCGGTCGGCATCTGGGACACTTCAACCATGCGGGTCGCCGTCGTCGGCCATGTCGAGTGGATCCGGTTCGCCCGGGTCGAGCGGCTGCCCGGGCCGGGCGACATCGTCCACTCGACCGAGGAGTGGGAACAGGCGGGAGGAGGCGGAGGGGTGGCCGCGATCCAGCTCGCGTTGCTCGCCGATGAGGCGCATCTGTTCACGGCCCTCGGCAACGATGGGCTCGGTCGCCTTGCGCGCGCCGAGCTGGAAGAGCGAGGCGTCCGTGTCCACGCGAGCGCAGATCCTCGGCAGCAGCGATGGGCCTTCACCCATGTGGACGAGGTGGGGGAGCGAACGATCACGACCGTCGGACCGAAGCTGCGTCCCAACGGGGACGACGACCGGCTGCCGTGGCACGAGCTCGAAGACATGGACGCAGTGCTCTTCATCGCCGGTGACGTCGACGCGCTGCGCTGGGCGCGCCGCGCTCGCGTGCTCACGGCTACGGCTCGCGAGATCGAAGTACTCCGGCGAGGGGCGGTTGCGCTCGATGCGCTCGTCGGGAGTGGTGAGGACGAGGCGGAGCGCTACCACGTGGGCGACCTCGATCCGGAGCCGCGTCTCGTCGTGACGACCTCGGGGGCTCTGGGGGGCTGGATGCAGCCCGGCGGGCCTTTCACCGCGGCGCCGGTTCCCGGCCCTCGCGAGGACACCTACGGCTGCGGCGATTCGTTCATGGCCGGGCTCACGTACGCGCTCGGCGCCGAACTCGGAGCGCACGACGCCGTCGCATTCGGCTCCCGCTGTGGTGCGGCGGCACTGACTGGCCGCGGAGTCGCGCCCCGGCGCGTCGCCCTCTAGCACTGAACGGATGTACTACGCGCCGCCTACTTCGGTGGCACATCGCGACTCCTCTCGGGGCGGAGTCGGGTGCCGCGCCCTAGGCTTGCACCGGTTGCGACACGCTGAGCAGCGCCCCTCGGCGGTCGAATGCGGCGACAGCGACGTACCGAGACGTCGCGCCAAGGGCGATCGCGGTCTCGAAGCCTCGGCGGGGAACATTGCGAACCGGTTTGAGCTCCCTCGGGCTCGAGCCCGCCCGTACCTGCCAGCGGGCCACCTCGGTGGCACCGTTCCAGCTCGCGTAGACCAGGGTCGACCCGCTCGCGCTCTTCGTCGTGGCGACCGCAGGACGGGTCACGGGCCGCCCGATCCACGCCTCCCGACGCGCGCGATAGCTCACCGAAGCGCCGGTGAAGCGCGCGTCGAACCGGAGGACGCCGTCCGGACCGATCTCGCTGAAGCCCGGGAAACGTCCCCCAGCCGACGAAGAGACCCCCGTCGGCAACCTGTTGGGCGTTGCCCATCGCCCACGCGGTGCGCGGGTCGGGCGCCGCGTAGTCGCGCGCGAGCGAGGCCGTCTTCGCAGACATATCGAGCCTGATCCGCAGCGACCGCGAGGCGATGCCTCGCTGTGTCGGCAGGGAAGCGGCGTTGTCGAAGATCGTCAGCGTGCCGTCGGAATGACGGCGCGCGTCGTGCTGGTAACCGAACGTGAGACCCGGCCCGAGCGCGAAGTCGCTCCGCTTGCCGCCGAGGCGCCAGATCACTTTGCCTGTACGGCGATGCACCTTGTAGACGGCCGAGGTGTGCCTCGCCGAGATGAGCAGATGCCCGTCGCCGTCCACCCCGATCGAATTGAGATGGAAGTAGTCGACGTTCCCGTCGGGAGTGACGGCGAGCTCGAACGACTCCGCTGGCGAGACGTGGTCGAGGCTGTGCCACTCGAACAGGACGCGCCCGGATGGGATGTCGATCTCCTGGATGACGCCCTCGACCAGACGTCCGTCCACCGCGCCGCCGACACTCGATAGGTCGCTGCGGACCTCGTTGTAGATGCTGATCAGCGCGGTGCCGCGGGACGTGATCAGGAACTCGTGCAGATCGGCCTTGTAGCCGTTCCCGGCCTTCACCGTCGCGACCCGCTTGTATGCGGTATCGGCGACGAGAAAAGTGCCACCGTAGCCCCCGAACACGGTTCCTTCCCACCATGTGAGCACCGGCGCGCCGCGATAGCGCTGCACCCGGACGTCCATCGCCGTCCGCCCGGTCAGAGGCCGGAACCAGAGCGGCTGGCCGTTGCGGTCGACGATCAGCGGCCCGCTCGCCTGTGTCGACGGTGGCGTCGTCGGGAAGTTGAACGGCGCGAGCAGGACGTGTCCCGGCGTCGAGCCCGTGTCCGGTGTCACGATCGAGATGGTGGGCGGCATGAGGTCGGGCCGCGAGATGAAGGCGTGCGCAGTGGGGACGTCGCCGTTTGCCGCGAGCAGTCGGTCGACGACCCCGGCCCGCGCTCCGCGTGGCACGAGCACGCCGGCAGCCGCGACACCGGCCGCTCCGAGGAACGCCCGTCGCGAGCAGGCGGCGTCGCTGCTGTCCGGCACACGCGTATTCAAGACCATGGGGCGACGGATGTCATGTCACCCTGGTGGGCGCGAGACGCAATGTGGGAGCAAGGGGTTGCAAAGTGGGGGATAGTGGTTTAAAGTGGGGAAACGTGGGAGCAACCCTGGAGCCTCGCGCATGTTCTTCGGCCAGTACGACCACTCGATCGACGACAAGAGCCGCATCACCCTGCCGGCCCGCTTTCGTGACGCCCTGGCCGACGGCGTCGTTCTCTCGAAGGGCCTCGACGGCAGCGTCGACGTCTATCCGACGGAGACCTGGCAGATGACGGTCGCCGAGCGCATCGGCCAGCTCGACCCGCTGCTGCCCGACACCCGCACGCTCCAGCGCCACTTCTTCGGCGGTGCCTCCGAGGACATGCCGGACAAGCAGGGGCGGGTGCTTCTGCCGGCGCCGCTCATACGCTACGGGAAGCTCGCCAAGGACGTCACCGTGGTCGGGAACAACGACCACCTCGAGATCTGGGATCGCGCCGCCTGGGCGGAGCGCCTGGAGGGGATCGAAGGGAGCGCGGACAATGTTGCCCAACGTCTTGCCGAACAACGCGTCTGATCACACCCCCGTCCTCGCGGACGAGGTGCGCCACCTGCTCGCCGTTCAGCCCGGCGAGACGGTCGTCGACGCCACGTTCGGCGCCGGCGGTCATGCGCGGCTGCTCGCCGAGGATCTGCAGGGCAGCGGGAAGCTCGTCGCGATCGACCGCGACCCGAGCGTCAAGCCGCACTTCGATCGCTTCAAGGCCCAGGCCGGCGTCGACGTTCGCTTCCTGCGCGGCGACTTCGCCATCGTTCTCACGCCAGCTGGCCGCGAACGACATCAAGGCCGACGCGATCCTGCTCGACATCGGGGTCTCGTCGATGCAGATCGACCGGCCCGAGCGCGGCTTCTCCTACGCCACCGACGCCCCGCTCGACATGCGGATGGATCCGTCGAGCGAGATGACGGCCGCGACGATCGTCAACACGTGGGACGAGCGCGAGCTCGCGACGATCTTCCGCCGCTTCGGCGAGGAGCGGTACGCCGGTCCGATCGCCCGCGCGATCGTGCGGCGACGCGCCGAGCGGGCGTTCTTCCGCACCGGCGATCTCGTCGACGTGATCAAGACGGCGATCCCGACGCCGGCCCGGTTCGGGGAAGGGCATCCCGCGAAGCGCGTCTTCCAGGCGCTCCGCATCGCCGTCAACGACGAGCTCGGCCAGCTCGAGGCCGCACTTCCGGCCGCCGTCGCGATGCTGCGCCCCGGCGGCCGCCTCGCCGTGATCAGCTTCCACTCGCTCGAGGACCGCATCGTCAAGCAGTTCATGGTCGCCGGCGCGAAGGGCTGCACGTGCCCGCCCGACTTCCCGATCTGCGTGTGCGGCAAGGAGCCGGAGCTGCGGCTCCTGACCCGGAAGCCGGTGCGACCGTCCGCCGCCGGAGATCGACCTCAATCCGCGGGCCGCCTCGTCGCGCCTGCGGGTGGCGGTCAAGGCCTAGAGTGTCGACGATCGCCGAGGCACCGGTCGCCGCGCAAGGCGCGCCGCGCCGAAGCCGAAGGTCGACGCGCTCGCGCGCGCCCTTCGCGGGCGGCGTCGCCTGGATCGTGCTCGTCGGCGCGCTCCTCGCCGGCATCGTCGCCGTCAACGTCCTCGTGCTCCAGCTCAACATGCAGTTCGACGGGCTCAGCCGCGAGCGGGCACAGCTGAAGGCCGACAACGCACTGCTGCGCTCGCAGCTCTCGAGCGCATCGGCGAACGTGCGGATCGGCGAGGCCGCGACCGCGAAGCTCGGCCTCCAGGCGGCCGACCCGTTGACGACGACGTACGTCCGGCTGGGCGCGAAGTGAGCAACCGGCGCGCGAACCACCGGATCCGCCTGCTGCTCGCCGCCTTCGGTCTCCTCTTCGTCGTCGCGATCGCCCGAGCCGCCTGGGTGCAGGGCGCCCAGCACGATCGGTTCTCGAAGATGGCGATCACCCAGCACCGCGAGACGATCGAGGTGCCGGCCGGCCGCGGCACGATCTACGACCGCACCGGCGAGCCGCTCGCGATCGGCGAGCAGGCGACGACCGTCTACGCCGATCCGCGCAACATCGCCGACGCCCAGCGGGCGGCCGTCGTCGCGGGCAAGGCGCTCGGCCTCGACGCGAACGCTGCTCTACCCGACGCTGAAGGACCGATCGAAGGGGTTCGTCTACGTCGCCCGCAAGGCCGATCCCGTGAAGGCCGAGGCGCTGAGCAAGCGCGGCATCCCAGGGCTCGGCTTCTACCCCGAGGAGCTGCGCTCGTATCCGCAGGGAGCGGTCGCCGTCACACGTGCTCGGCTTCGCCGGAACCGACAACCACGGCCTCGACGGGCTCGAGCGGTCGCTCGACAAGACGCTTGCGGGTCGGCCCGGCTTCGAGACGATCGTCAAGGACCCGTTCGGCCGCGCGATCGACGTCGTCACCTCCGCGCCGAGCGGCCCGGGCGAAACGTGACGCTGACGATCGACCACCAGATCCAGGCGAACGCCGAGCAGATTCTCGCTCGCACCGTGAAGCAGTTCGGCGCCCGTGGCGCCGCCGCGATCGTGATGGACCCGCGCACGGGCGCGATTCTCGCGATGGCGAACTATCCGACGTTCGACGCCAACCACTTCTCCACGGCGTCCCCTGACGCCCGACGCAACCGCGCCGTCACCGATGCGTACGAGCCCGGCTCGACCTTCAAGATCGTGACGATCGCCGGCGCGCTCGAGGACAACGTCGTCTCGCCGACGAGCACGTTCACGCTGGCTCCGACGATCCAGGTCGCCGACCGCGTCATCCACGAGGCCCACATCCGCGGCACCGAGGTGATGAGCGTCAAGGAGATCCTCTCCCAGTCGTCGAACATCGGCACGATCACGATCGCCGAGAGGCTCGGCGCGGGCGAGCTCGCCGCCTGGATCGACCGCTTCGGGTTCGGCAAGCCGACGGGCGTCGACTACCCGGGTGAGAGCTCCGGCCTCGTGCTCCCGCTCGAGGACTGGTCGGGCTCGACGATCGGCACCGTGCCGATCGGGCAGGGCATCGCCGTGACGCCGCTGCAGATGGTGTCCGCGTACGCGACGATCGGCAACGGCGGCGTCCGCGTCACGCCGCACCTCGTCGAGAAGGTCGGCACCAAGCGCGTTCGGCGATCACACGGGAACGCGCGTCGTCTCGCGGCACACGGCCGACCGGATGATGTCGATGTTCCGCGACGTGGTGCTCGAGGGCACCGGCACCCAGGCCGCGATCCCCGGCTACACGGTCGCCGGCAAGACCGGTACCGCCCAGAAGGCCGAGAACGGCCGCTACGTGACGAAGTACGTCGCCTCGTTCGTCGGCCTCGTGCCGGCCAAGAGCCCGCGACTCGCGATCCTCGTGATGGTCGACGAGCCGCACGGAAACATCTACGGCGGCGTCGTCGCAGCGCCCGCGTTCCGCGACATCGCGCGGTTCGATCTCCAGTACCTCGAGGTGCCGCCCGACGCGCCCGAGACGAAGGCGTCGCTGACGGCAGCCGCCGGGCCCTCGAACCAGTAGCTGCGAGATGATCCGTCCGGCGGCGCCGCAGGGAGGGGCCGATCGCTGCGCCTCCATAGAATGGGGCTCTGTGAACCTCGACGACCTGACGCGCGTGCTCGCCGCGAGCGAGACCGGCGCCCGCGGAGCCGTCGAGATCACCGACCTCGCCTACGACGCGGATCGCGTCTCCGCCGGCACCGCGTTCTTCTGCGTGCCCGGGTCGCGCGCGGACGGGCACGAGTTCGCGCCGCGCGCAGTCGCCGCCGGCGCCGCCGCGCTCGTCGTCGAGCGGCCACTCGAGCTCGACGTGCCACAGCTGCTCGTCGAGGACGCTCGCGGCGCGATGGCGATCGCCGCCGACGTCTTCTTCGGTGAGCCGACGCGCTCGCTCGAGGTCGCCGGTGTGACCGGCACGAACGGCAAGACGACGACCACGTTCCTGCTGCGCTCGGTGCTCGCCGCCGCCGGACCGCTCGCCGGGGCTCGTCGGCACCGTCGAGTGGGTCGTCGGTGGGGACGGCGCGCCCGGCCCCGCACACGACGCCCGAGGCGATCGACCTGCAGCGCCTCTTCCGCGAGATGCTCGACGCCGGCGACAGGAGCGTCGCCGTCGAGGCGTCGTCCCACGGCTCCGCGCTGCACCGTCTCGACCGCGTCCGCTTCGACGCACTCGTCTTCACGAACCTCTCGCAGGATCATCTCGATCTGCACGGGACGATGGAGGACTACTACCAGGCGAAGCGCCGCCTCTTCACGGGCGCGCAGCCGCCGCCTGCGGCGGTGAACGTCGGCGACGAGCACGGCCGCCGGCTGGCGCTCGAGCTCGCCGAGTCGCGTCGGGCGCCGCTCATCACCTTCGGGCTCACCGACGCGGCGGAGGTCCGGCCCGAGGGTCTCGAGCTGGGCCCGCTCGGAAGCCGATTCCGGGCCGCCGGGATCGAGATCGAGACGCCGCTGCGTGGGCGGTTCAACGTCGAGAACGTTCTCGGCGTGATCGCCGCAGGCATCCTGCTCGACGTCGACGAGCGACGACCTCGCCGAGGGCGTGCGGACGATGCACGGCGTTCCCGGTCGGTTCGAGGCCGTCGACGAAGGGCAGCCGTTCGCGGTCATCGTCGACTACGCGCACACGCCCGACTCGCTCGACATCGTGCTGCAGGCGGCCCGCGAGCTCGGCGACGGCCGGGTGATCTGCGTCTTCGGCGCCGGCGGAGATCGCGACCGCGGCAAGCGGCCCGCTGATGGGCGCGGTCGCCGTGCAACGCGCCGGACCTCGTCGATCGTCACCTCCGACAACCCGCGCAGCGAGGATCCGCTCGCGATCATCCAGGACGTGCTCCAGGGCGCGGGCACCGGCGTCGAGATCGATCCGGATCGACGCAGCGCGATCCGGCGCGCGGTGGCGCTTGCCGGGCCGGGCGACGTCGTCGTGATCGCCGGCAAGGGGCACGAGCAGGGGCAGGAGATTGCGGGCGTCGTCGCGCCGTTCGACGATCGCGCGGTCGTCCGCGAGGCGCTGCGCGAGGCCGGGCTTCCGCCGCGTGACGACGCGCGGCTCGAGGACACGCCGGTCGACGGACAGGGCCAGGGGTCTCCCGGAGGGCCGAGGAGCCGAGCCGTGATCCCGGTCGTCGCTGGGACGAGGTGCGTCACGGCTCGCTCCCGGCGCAGCGGCGATCGGTCGCAGGACGGCGGCTCGAGCCGGGTGCGGAGCCGCGGCCGGAGGCTCGATCACGGGCATCAAGGCGGACTCCCGGCTCGTCGGCCCCGGCGATCTCTTCGTCGCGCTGAACACCGGCGTCGCGCACGTCGCCGACGCGGCGGCGCGAGGCGCCGCCACGCTCGTCCCCGACGACCAGGAGGCCGCGCTCGCTGCACTCGCCTCGCTCGTCCGCTCGAAGAGCGAGGCGCGCGTCGTCGCCGTCGTCGGCTCGACCGGCAAGACCTCGACCAAGGACATCCTCGGGGCGCTCTGCAACGCCGCCACGCCCACGATCTGGGCGGAGGCGAGCCAGAACAACGAGATCGGCCTTCCGCTCACCGTCTGCAGGCTCGAGCGCGACACCGGCGTGCTCGTCACGGAGATGGGCATGCGCGGACTCGGACAGATCGCCGCGCTCTGCGAGATCGCACGGCCCGACGTCGCGATCGTCACCTCGATCGGGCCCGAGCACCTCGAGCTCGTCGGCACCGTCGAGCGTGTCGCCGAGGCGAACGCCGAGGCGATCGCCGCCCTCCCCGCAGGTGGGATCGCCGTCGTCCCTGCCGAACGCACCGGAGCTCGCCCCATACCTCGGGCGCACCGACATCGAGATCCGACGGTTCGACCCGGTCGCGATCGAGGGTCAGCGGCCACGAGTGGAGGTTCCCGCTCGGGGGCGACGGGATCAGCCTGACCCTGCCGTTCACCGCGCGTCACATGGCGGAGAACACGCTCGCGGCGCTCGTGGCGTACGACGCCCTCGGGCTTCCGCTCGATCGGGCACAGGCCGGTGCCGATGCGATCGCACTGTCTCGCTGGCGGGGCGAGGAGCTGCCGCTCCCGGGAGGCGGCATCGTCGTCAACGACGCCTACAACGCCAACCCGACCTCGATGCGGGCGGCGCTTCTCGACCTCGTCGCGCGCGCGGGCGATCGTCGCCGGGTGGCGATTCTCGGCGAGATGGCCGAGCTCGGCGCGGCAGCGGAGCGCTATCACGACGAGATCGGAGTGCTCCTGAACGAGCTCGGGATCGAGCTCGTCGTCGCGGTCGGCGAGGGTGCTCGGCCATACCTGGTCGACGAAGAGGTGCCTGGGCGCCACTGGATTCCCGATGCGGCATCGTTCGACGTGCGTCGCCGGCCACCTCCATCCCGGCGATGCGATTCTCGTCAAGGCGTCGCGTGCGGTCGGCCTCGAAGGCATCCCGGCCTCGATCGAGAAACGGGCTAGGGCATGGTCCGAGTCCTGATCGCCGGCCTCGTCGCGATGGTGCTCGCCATCGTGATCGGCCCGACCTTCATCGAGTGGCTGCGGCGGACGGGTGTCGGACAGCAGATCCGCGAGGAGGGGCCGGCGCGCCACATCGTCAAGCAGGGGACGCCGACGATGGGCGGCCTCCTGATCCTCGCGACCGCGATCGCGCCGTTCCTCGTGCTCTCTCTGTACACGCTGCCCGGGCTGGCGCTGCTCGTTCCTCACGCTCGGCTGCGCGGCGATCGGGTTCACGGACGACTACCTGAAGGTGCGCAAGCGCCGCTCGCTCGGCCTCTCCGGCCGCTGGAAGATGCTCGGGCTCGTGCTGATCACGATCGGCGTCGGCTGGGTGGTGACACAGGTCGGCTATCTCGACACCGAGATCTACTTCCCGATCGATCGACGTCAACATCGATCTCGGCTGGTTCTACTTCCCGTTCCTCTTCGTCGTGATCGCGGGCACCGCGAACGGCGTCAACCTGACCGACGGTCTCGACGGCCTCGCGGCCGGCACGTGCGCGATCTCGATCCTCACGTTTCTCGCGATCGCCGCGATCTCGTGGATCCGCTCCGGGCCGGTCGGGGAACGCAGCGACAACTATCTCGACGTGGCGATCTTCGCCGCCGCGCTGATCGGCGGCGTGATCGGCTTCCTCTGGTTCAACGCCTTCCCGGCCGAGGTGTTCATGGGCGACACCGGCTCGATGGCGCTCGGCGGCGCCATCGCGCGGCCTCGCCGTGATGACTCAGACCGAGGTGCTGCTGGTCTTCATCGGCGGCGATCTACCTGATCGAGGCGCTGTCGGTGATGATCCAGGTCGCGAGCTTCAAGCGCACGGGGAAACGCGTCTTCCTGATGGCGCCGATCCACCATCACTTCGAGATGAAGGCGTGGTCGGAGACGAAGATCATGGTCGGTTCTGGATCGTCGGCGCGATCTTCTGCACGATCGGGTTCGTGCTCTTCTACCGCTACTACCTCCGCTTCAAGCTGTGAAGGCTCTCGTGATCGGGCTCGCACGGTCGGGCCAGGCTGCGGTCGACGCTCTGAACGCGCAGGGCGCCGACGTCGTTGCGTACGATCGATCAACGGCCGTCGCCGCCGGTGGCCTTGCCGCCGATGTGCGGCTCGGCCCGTGGGACGACTCGGCGCTCGACGGCGTCGAGCTCGTCGTCAAGAGCCCCGGCGTGCCGGCCGAGGCGGAGCCGATCGCCGCCGCGCGCCACCGTGGCATCACGGTGATCTCGGAGATCGAGCTCGGAGCGCGGCTGCTTGCCGAACCCGATCCTCGGGGTGACGGGGACGAACGGCAAGACGACGACGACAGCGCTGCTCGGGGCGATGTTCGCCGCCGCCGGAATCCCGGCCGAGGTCGCCGGCAACATCGGGCGTCCGCTGACCGCCTTGGCGGGGGTTGCCACGGCCGACGCGTGGGTCGTTTGCGAGCTGTCGTCCTTCCAGCTCGAGGACGTGGAGTCACTGCGGCCGCGGATCGCGGTGCTGTTGAACCTCGAGCCCGACCACATCGACCGCCACGGGAGCTTCGAGGCGTACCAGGACGCGAAGCTGCGGATCTTCGAGAACCAGGAGCCGACCGATGTCGCTGTCGTGCCGCGCGGATTCGGCCCGATCCCAGGCCTCGGCCGCCGCATCGAGTTCGCCGGCGACGATCCGCTTCCCGCCGATCCCCGGATCCCGGGTGCGCACAACCGCGAGAACGCGGCAGCTGCGACGGCCGCGGCGCGAGCCGCCGGTCTCCCCGACGAGGCGATCGCCGAGGCGCTTCGCACGTTCCCGGGAGTCGAGCATCGGATCAGGAGCTCGCGACGGTCGACCGGGGTGCGCTACGTCAACGACTCGAAGGCGACGAATGTCGCAGCGGCGCTTCGAGCGCTCGCATCGTTCCCCGAGGCGCGCCAGCACGTGATTCTCGGCGGCTTGGGGAAGAACGAGAGCTATGCGCCGCTTGCCGAGGCGTTCGGCCCGGCCGACCGGGCGTACCTGATCGGGGCGGCAGCGGGCGAAATCGCCGCGGCGCTCTCTGCCCACGGAGTCTCCTTCGTGGTCACGGGTGACCTCGAGACCGCCGTCGGCGCCGCCGAGGCAGCGGCTGCTCCCGGCGACGTCGTCTTGCTGTCGCCGGCCTGCGCGAGCTTCGATCAGTTCACGAGCTACGAAGAGCGTGGGGAGGAGTTCGGGAAGCTGGTGCAGAAGCTCCAGGGGTGAAACCGGCCGGACAACTCGAGCAGCGCCTCCTCGTCCTCGTCACACTCGGTCTCGTCGCGTTCGGGCTCGTGATGGTGTTCAGCGCCACCTCTGCCTCGGCGGCACTCGGTGAAGGCGACCCGATGACATTCCTCGTCAAGCAAGGTGCCTATGCGCTCGCCGGGCTGCTCTTGCTCGCCCTGGCCTCGCGCTTCGACTACCACCGGCTGCGTGCGCTCGCGCCGATCCTGCTCATCGGGTCACTGGCACTGTGTATCGCAGTGCTCGTCGCTGCACCCCCGATCAACGGCGCCCACCGCTGGTTCCTGGTCGGGCCGATCAGCGTGCAGCCTTCCGAGGTCGCAAAGATCGCGATCTGCGTCTGGACCTGCGCGCTCCTCGCCCGCCGTCCCACACCGCGCACGATGGGTGAGCTGCGTGAAGCCCCTCTGCTCTCGTCGTCGGCCTGTTCTCGATCCTCATCCTGCTCGAGCCGGACCTCGGGACGACGATCTCTCTCTGCATCATGGTGGCCGGCATCCTTGTCGTCTCCGATGTGCCGTTCCGTCTTCTCGCGCTCGCCGGCTCGTTGGCGGTCGTGCTCGGTGCGGCGGCCATCTACATGGAGCCCTACCGCCGTGCCCGCTTCTTCAGCTTCATCGACCCGTGGCAGGATCCACAGGGGGCCGGCTTCCAGACGGTGCAGGCGATCATCGGCATGGGCTCGGGCGGGCATCACCGGCGAAGGGCTCGGCCAGGGGATCTCGAAGATCTTCTATCTGCCCGAGGCCCACACCGACATGATCTTCGCCATCGTCGGCGAGGAGCTCGGCCTGATCGGCTCGACGGCCGTGATCGCGGCGTTCGCGGTCTTCGCGTGGGCCGGTTTCCGGATCGCGCTGCAATGTCGCGACCCGTTCGGGAAGCGGCTCGCGGCGGGCATCACGACGCTCGTCTGCGGGCAGGCCGCGATCAACCTCTGCGCCGTGCTCGGGATCGCCCCGCTGACCGGAATCCCGCTCCCGTTCGTCTCCTACGGAGGGTCGTCTCTCATCGTTCTGCTCGCTGCGGTCGGAGTTCTCCTTAACATCGCCGTGAATGATCGAGTCGTCGAAGCTCGTAGTCGTGATCGCGGCGGGAGGGACCGCCGGTCACATCAGGCCCGCACTCGCGGTCGGCGAGGCGCTGCGCGCGCGCGGAGCGACCGTGACGTTCGCCGGCAGTCCCGACCGCGTCGAGTCGCGGCTGGTTCCTGAGGCGGGCTTCGAGCTCGACACGTTCGCGATCAGCGGCTTCCCGCGAGCGCCGTCGGTCGCACTCCTCGAGGCGCTCTGGCGGGCGGGCAAGGCGCCGTTCGCCTGCCGGGCGATCCTGCGCCGCCGCCGACCCGACGTCGTCCTCGGCGGCGGCGGCTATGTCGCCGGCCCGATGGTGCTCGCCGCTCGCCTCAGCGGGATCCCAGCGGCGCTGACCGAGGCCGACGCGCACCTGGGGCTCGCGAACCGGCTCGCGGCACCGTTCGCGTCCAAGCTCTTTCTCGCCTACTCGATTCCGGGGCGTGAGGGCGAGAAGGTGGAGGTCGTCGGACGGCCGATTCCGGTCGCCCACCTCGGCGCTGTCCGTGCCGACGCGCGGGCCCGGTTCGGTCTCGGCTCCGACGAGCCGACGGTGGCCGTCTTCGGAGCGCTCGCGGGCGCAACGTCGCTCAACGAGATGGCCGTCGCCGCCTGGGGCGATGACGGCCCGGCTGTGCTGCACGTCTCGGGCGAGCGCGATTTCCCGGCGCTCGCGCCCCGCGTTCATCGTGAGCGGCTATCGCCTGATGGCGCAGACGGAGCATTTCGGTGACGTTCTGGCCGCGGCCGACGTGGCAGTCTCGCGGGCCGGCGGCACGGTCTGGGAGCTGGCTGCGGCGGGAACGCCGTCGATCCTCGTGCCGTATCCGCACGCGACCGCCGACCACCAGACGCTCAACGCGCGGCATTTCGAGCGGGGCGGGGGAGCCGTCGTCGTGCCCGACGCCGAGATCGACTCCGTGCCGCGGCTCGTCGACGATCTGCTCGCCGATCCGAGAGCGGCTCGCAGCGATGAGGGTGGCGATGCTCTCGATGGCCCGCGTCGATGCGGCGGACAGGATCGCCGAAGGAGTGATCGCGCTTGCCCACCGCTGACGGGGACGAGAACAGTGTGTTGAATCAACACATTGTCGAAAGCGGCAAAGCAGCGCCGCTTCGGGGGCGTCGCCTGTACTTCGTCGGCATCGGTGGCTCCGGCATGTCCGCCTACGCGAACATCGCCCGCGCACTCGGTGCAGAGGTTCGTGGGTGGGACATCCGGGACACGATCTTCATGGGATCGCTCGACGGGATCGACATCGATCTCGGGGACGAGCCGACGCCGCCTGCTGGCTGGGAGGCCGTCGTCTCGACGGCGCACCTGCATCGCATCGACGGAACCCCCCGCGCGGACTTCCTGGCGGAGCTCGTCGCCGCCCAGCCGTCGATCGTCGTCGGGGGAGCCCACGGCAAGACGACGACGTCCGCCATGATCGCCTTCGTGCTCCGGGAGACTGGACGGGACCCGGCCTGGATCATCGGCGGCATCGTTCCGCAGCTCGGTGGCAATGCCGGCGCGGGTGCCGGCTGGCTCGTGGTCGAGGGCGACGAGTCCGATCGCTCGATCGGATCGCTTGCACCGCAGATCGCCGTGATCACGAACATCGAGCTCGATCACCACGCGACCTACGCGTCGGAGGCAGAGCTGCGCGCGTTCTTCGATCGCGTGGCTCGAGACCGTTCCCCAGGTCGTTCGCAGCTGGGAGCTTCCACCCGTCGAGCTCGAGCTCGCCGTGCCCGGGGATCACAACCGTCAGAACGCCGCCGCTGCGCTCGCCGCGCTCGAGCTCGCAGGGGTGCCGCGCCTCGAGGCCGAGGCTGCCATCGTGCGTTTCACCGGAGCAGGGCGGAGACTCGAGCTCGTCGGCGCTCACGGCGGCGTCACGGTCTACGACGACTACGGTCACAATCCGACCGAGCTCGAGGTGACGTTGCGCACGGCGAGGTCGCTCGACGAGCGGCAGGCTGATCGCCGTCTATCAACCGCACGTCGTCGAGCGCACGCGGCAGCTTCATGCCGAGCTCGGGGCTGCGCTCGGGCTTGCCGACGCTGCGATCGTGACGGACATCATCGGCGCTCGTGACGCACCCCGCCACGGGGTCACGGGCAAGCTGGTCGTCGATTCGCTGCCGCCCGAGGTGCGAGCAGGATGGGCACCCTCGCTCGACGATGCAGCCGCGCTCGCGCTCGCCTGGGCGCGGCCTGGCGACCTCGTCATCACGTTCGGGGTGGGGGAGCCGTGGAAGATCGCGCGCGCGATCGTCGACGGGTTGCGTGGCTGATGCCTCAGCTCGTGGCCTTTCAGGAAGGAATGGCGCTCTCGCGGCTGACGACGATCGGCACCGGCGGTCCGGCGGGCGCCTACGCCGAGCCGCGAACGCTCGCCGAGCTCGAGCACGTCTTGAGGGCCGGCCGGGATCGGGGGCTTCGGGTGGCGACCGTCGGTCTCGGCTCGAATCTCCTCGCCGCCGACGCCGGCGTCGACATGCTGGTGCTGCGGTTGACGGGCGAGCTCGCGGAAGCCCGGGCGGAGGGAACCGTTCTCGTCGCCGGAGGTGGTGCGACGCAACGCCGTCTGCCTCCACCGCGCTCGGGCGGCGGCGCTCGGCGGCTTCGAGTTCGCGTGCGCGATCCCGGGGACGGCCGGCGGTGGCGTCTGGATGAATGCCGGCGCCTACGGCCGCGACTGGAGCGCGATCCTCGTGCGCGCGCTCGTCGCGACGGCGGACGGGATCGGCTGGCTGACTCCCGCCGAGCTCGGGCTCTCGTACCGGCATTCGAGCCTGCGGCACGGTCAGGTCGTCGCCGCCGTCGAGTACCAGCTGACGCCGCGCGGACCGGCGAGATCCGCGCCGAGGTCCGCGAGCTCGTCGATCGTCGAAAGGCGACCCAGCCGACGACGAAGCGGACGTTCGGCTCGGTCTTCAAGAACCCGCCGGGCGAGATCGGCGCCGGCGAGATGCTCGAGCTCTGCGGGCTCAAGGGGTACCGCCGGGGTGGCGCTGTGATCTCACCGAAGCACGCCAACTTCATCGAGAACGCCGGTGGAGCGACGACCGCCGACTGCCTCGCGCTGATGGCCGAGGCGCGCCGCCGAGTCGCGCGAGGAGTTCGGCGTCGAACTCGAGCACGAGGTCGTGCTGCTCGGTGATATCGCCATTCGGTAGCTCCCGCGCCAAGGAGCCCGCCCACAGACGGCGAAGACGGCCGGGTGGCCAGCGGGGGACGAGTCGAACGTGGATCGCGTCTCCGCGCGCGCGCGGCGATGCCGTCGTCCCGCTGCCGCGGCGGATCACGGCCGGAGCGCCTCGATCTGCCAGCGGCTCGTCCCTTCCGGCCGCTCGCTCGCCGTCGCCTTCCTGATCGTCGTCGGCGCCAGTCGCGGCCTGGCTCGGCGCACGCGAGACCGGCGTGTTCGCCGTGCGCACAATCGACGTCGCGGGGGCGCCGCCGCCGGTGGCGGCTCAGGTGCGCAGCGCGCTCGCCTCGACACGAGGAACGAGCCTGCTCAAGGTCGATCTCGGCGCGTCGCTGCGGGCCGTGCAGGCGCTTCCGACGGTTGCGAGCGCGCGCTTCGACCGGGCATATCCCACACACGCTCCGCGTCGTCGTCGTGCCCGAGCGAGCGGTTGCCGTCGTCCGTCAGGGAGCCGACGCGTATCTCGTCGCCGAGAGCGGCAGGGTGATCGCCAGGGTCGAGCGCCGCGACCGGCCCGCGCTCGCGCGGATCTGGGTGAACCACAGCGTCGACCTACGCCTGGGCGTTCCGCACAGAGGGCGATCTGCGGACGGCGGTTGCGGCGGTGGCCCCGCTCGCCGGCTCGCGCTTCCCGGGGCGCGTCAGCTCCGTCACGGCGACGCCGGACTGCGCTGACGCTTCGTCTCCGCTCCGGGCTCGAGATTCGCCTCGGCGACGCCGTCGACGTGCCGCTCAAGCTCGCCGTGGCGGCCCGGGTGATCCCGCTGCTCGACGCCGGAACACCGTATCTCGACGTCTCGGTGCCGGAGCGGCCGGTCTCCGGAACCCTCAACTCTCAGGTCGAGCTTGAGGGTACACCCTCGACAACACCTTGAGGTTTCCGTTGACAATGCCGACAAGGAGTCCGTACCCTGGCTCCGAATGCCGGTTGCAGCACACTCCATAGCTCGATGAGAGCTTGACGTCCAGGCAGGTCGAGGTGAGACATTCATGAACACACAAGGTGGCAACTATCTCGCAGTGATCAAGGTCGTCGGCGTCGGCGGCGGCGGCACGAACGCCGTCAACCGCATGGTCGAGTCGGGCCTCAGCGGCGTCGAGTTCATCGCCGTCAACACGGACGCGCAGGCGCTCCTGATGACCGATGCGGACGTGAAGATCCACATCGGCTCCAAGGCGACGCGCGGTCTCGGGGCCGGCGCCGATCCGGCCGTCGGTCTCGCCGCGGCACAGGAGACGCGCGACGAGCTGAAGGAGGCGCTGAAGGGCGCCGACATGATCTTCGTCACCGCCGGCGAGGGCGGCGGTACGGGCACCGGCGCTGCGCCGGTCGTGGCCGAGCTCGGACGAGAGCTCGAGGCTCTGACCGTCGGCGTCGTCACGCGGCCGTTCGGCTTCGAAGGCCGCCGGCGGGCCGAGCAGGCGGAGGTCGGGATCCAGAGCCTGCGCGACCGCGTCGACACGTTGATCGTGATCGAGAACGACCGGCTCCTCCAGGTCGTCGACAAGAAGACACCCGTGACGGAGGCGTTCGGGATCGCCGACGACATCCTGCGGCAGGGCGTCCAGGGCATCACCGACCTGATCACGGTCCCGGGTCTCGTCAACCTCGACTTCGCCGACGTGCGCACGATCATGCGCGACGCGGGGTCGGCGCTGATGGGCATCGGCACCGCCTCGGGTGATACCCGCGCAGCCGACGCCGCCAACGCGGCCGTCTCGTCGCCGCTGCTCGAGACGACGCTCGACGGGGCCACCGGGGTGCTGCTGAACATCACCGGCGGCTCCAACCTCGGGCTGTTCGAGGTCAACGAGGCCGCCGAGGTCGTGACGGGCCACGCCGACCCGAACGCGAACGTGATCTTCGGCGCCGTGATCGACGAGTCGCATGGGCGACGAGGTGCGCGTGACCGTGATCGCGACGGGCTTCGGCGGCAGGCCGCGCCGACGGCGCGTCGAGGCACCGGGCGCGGTCGGCCTCGCCGGCCGGCGAGCGGCGGTTCGAGAGGCCGACGACCTCCGACACCGAGATCGAGATCCCGAGCTTCCTGCGCGAAGACTGACGGGGTCGGGTGAGGTCGGCGCCTCGCCCCGACCTTCCGGTCCTCGCGTTCGGTCGATCATCTAGAGTCGCGCCGTGAGCGTTGCCGGCTTAGAGGCTCTGAGACGCACGCCGCTGCACGACCGCCACGTCGCGCTCGGTGCCCGCATGGTGCCGTTCGCCGGCTGGGAGATGCCCGTGCAGTACGAGGGCGTGATTCCCGAGCATCTCGCCGTCCGGCGCGACCGTGGCGTCTTCGACGTCTCCCACATGGGGCAGATCCACGTCGAGGGACCGAGGCAGGCAGAGCTCCTGCAGAGCCTGCTCTCGAACGATCTCTCGCGGCTCGCGCGACGGCGAGGCGCAGTACACGCTGCTCACGAACGACGAGCGGCGGCATCGTCGACGACCTGATCGCGTACCGGTTCGGGCCGTTCCACACGCTCCTCGTCGTGAACGCCGGCAACCGGGAAGCCGCCTATGCCTGGCTGAAGGAGCGCGAGATCCGCGGCTCCGAGGTTCGCGACGCGTCCGACGAGTACGCGCTCCTGGCGGTGCAGGGGCCGACCGCGATCGCTGCGCTCGGACTGCCGGAGGCGCCCGCGTTCACCCATGCGATGGGGGAGGTGCTATGGCGTCGAGGTGATGATCTGCCGCACCGGGTACACCGGCGAGGCCGGGCGTCGAGCTGATGTGCGCCGCGGAGGACGCAGTCGACGCTCTGGGACGCGATCGTCGGGACCGGGACGACGCCCGTGCGGTCTCGGCGCGCGCGACACGCTCCGGCTCGAGGTGTGTTATCCGTTGCACGGCAATGACATCACCGCCGACACCGATGCGATCTCGGCCGGCCTCGGCTGGACGTGCGCGCTCGAGAAGGAGTTCAGCGGGGTCGCGGAGCTGCGCCGAATCAAGGAGGACGGACCCGCCAGAAAGCTCGTCGCGTTCGTGATGGACGAGAAAGCCGTGCCGCGCCAGGGCATGCCGATCGTCGGCGGCGGCGAGGTCACGTCGGGGACGCACTCGCCGATGCTCGACGTCGGGATCGGGATGGGATACGTCCCGAGCGCCTCGGCGAGCACCGGGGACCGAGCTCGTGATCGACGTCCGCGGCAGACCGAAGCGGGCGCACGTCGTCAAGAAGCCGATCTACGTCAAGGAGGAGAGCTAGGTGGCAGGTGCAGAGAGCTATCCGGAGGATCTGAAGTACCACCCCGAGCACGACTGGGCCCGGATCGACGGCGACGAGGCGGTGCTCGGGCATCACGTGGTGGGCCCAGGACGCGCTCGGCGAGCTCGTCCACTTCGAGGCGCCGGCGGTCGGCGGCCTCACGGTGAAGGACGAGCCCTACGGCGAGGTCGAGTCCGTGAAGGCGGTCTCGGACGTGATCTCGCCGCTGTCGGGCGAGATCCTCGAGGTCAACGAGAAGGCGGTCGACGAGCCGGAGTCGATCAACGACGACCCGTACGGCGAAGGGTGGCTCGTCCGGATCCGGCTCACCGATCCGACCGAGGTCGACGACCTCCTCGACGTCGAGGCGTACCAGGCGGTCGTGGCGGAGCAATGACGGCCGGGTACCTCTCGCTCACCGACCGCGACCGCGACGAGATGCTGGCCGCGATCGGCGTCTCGTCGATCGACGAGCTGTTCGCCCAGATCCCGGAGGCGGTGCGCTTCGCGGGACGATCTCGACGTCCCGCCCGCGCTCAGCGAGGTCGAGCTCGTGCGGCACCTCGAGGAGCTCGCAGCGAAGAACGTCGCACACGGGCGTCGAGCTCTCGTTCCTCGGCGCCGGGATCTACGACCACTACGTGCCGGCCATCGTCGACACGATCCTGCAGCGCGGCGAGTTCCTGACGGCCTACACGCCGTACCAGCCGGAGATGAGCCAGGGCGTCCTGCAGGCGATCTTCGAGTACCAGACGGCGATCTGCGAGCTGACGGGCATGGACGTGTCGAACGCGTCCGGCTACGACGGTTTCACCGTGGCGGCCGACGCCTGCTTCATCGCGAAGCACGCCACCGGCCGATCCCGCATCGTGCTCGCCGAGACGCTCAACCCACAGGTGCGCGAGGTCGTGAAGACCTACGCGCCGGGGTTCGGCCTCGAGGTGGTCGAGGTCGGCCACGAGGGCGGCGTCACCGACCCCGCCCGCATCGCAGCCGCGGCGGCGGGAGCAGCCGCTGTGATCTTCCCGCAACCGAACTTCTTCGGCTGTCTGGAGGATGCGCCTGCGCTGGCCGCGGCGGCTCGAGAGGCGGGGGCTCTCGCGGTCGCACATGTCGACCTCACGTCGCTCGGCGTGCTCGAGGCGCCCGGTGCGTACGGCTGCGACATGGCGATCGGCGAGGGCCAGAGCGTCGGCAACGCGCAGAGCTACGGCGGTCCCCACTACGGCTTCCTCGCGTCGCGCATGGAGTTCATCCGGCGCCTGCCCGGCCGGATCGTCGGCCAGACGACCGACCTCGAACGGCGACCGCGGCTTCGTGCTCACGCTCCAGACCCGCGAGCAGCACATCCGCCGCGAGAAGGCGACGTCGAACATGACGACCAACCAGACGCTGCTCGCGCTCGGCGGGCTCGTCACGCTCGCCTGGCTCGGGCCGCAGGGGCTTCGCGAGCTGGGCGAGACGTGCATGTCTCTCGCCGGCTACGCGCGGGAGCGGATCGCGCTCCCCGCCGCGTTCGACCAGCCGGTGTTCAAGGAGCTGGCGCTGCGCACGCCCCGCCCGGCGCGTGAGGTGATTCGCGAGGCGCGGGCGCTCGGCGTCCATCCCGGCTACGCAGCTCGGACGCGACTACGAGGGCATGGACGACGTGCTGCTCGTCGCGCTGACCGAGAAACGCACCCCGGCCGACATCGACCGGCTCGCCGATGTACTCGCGGAGGTGTGCGGCTGATGGAGCTGATCTACGAGAAGAGCCAGGCCGGACGCCGGGCAGGCCGCGTCCCGAGCTACGGGCTGCCGGTGCCCGACGTACCTGCCGCACTCGCGCGCAAGGAGCCGCCGCGCCTGCCGGAGCTCGCCGAGAACGAGATCGTGCGCCATTTCACGAACCTCGCCGACCGGAACTTCGGCGTCGACACCGGCTTCTACCCGCTCGGGTCGTGCACGATGAAGTACAACCCGCGGGTCAACGAGCGCGTCGTCGACGCTCCCCGGCTTCGCGAACCTCCACCCTCATCAGGAGGACGAGGGCGCACAGGGGGCGCTCGAGCTGATGTGGGAGCTGCAGCAGATCCTCGCCGAGATTGCCGGCCTCCCGGCCGTGACGTTGCAGCCGGCGGCCGGCTCACAGGGCGAGCTCACAGGTCTGATGCTGATGCGGGCATACTTCGCCGACCGGGGCGAGGGCGAGCAGCGTGACACGATCATCACGGCCGACACCGCGCACGGCACGAACCCGGCGAGCGTGACGATGGCCGGCTACAAGCTCGAGAAGGTCGCGACGACCGAGCGCGGCAACCTCGACCTCGACGACCTGCGGGCGAAGGTGAACGAGCGCACCGCCGGGCTGATGCTGACGAACCCGTCCACGGTCGGGCTCTTCGACGAGGACATCGCCGACGTGGCCGAGATCTTCCACTCCCGCGGCGCGCTGCTCTACTACGACGGTGCCAACCTCAACGCGGTCGTCGGGAAGTCGCGGCCCGGTGACATGGGCTTCGACATCGTCCACTACAACCTGCACAAGACGTTCTCGCAGCCCCACGGCGGCGGCGGTCCGGGAGGAGGGCCGGTAGCCGTGCGGGCCGAGCTCGAGCCGTTCCTGCCCTCACCCCAGGTCGTGCGCGACGGCGACGTGTTTCGCCTCGATCGTGATCGCCCGAAGTCGATCGGCCGCGTGCGCGGCTTTGCCGGTCCCGTTCGGCGTGTTCGTCCGCTCCTACGCCTACATGCGCGCGTACGGGACAGATCTGCGCGGCGATGTCCGAGACGGCGGTGCTCAACGCGAACTACGTGCTCGCCGGCGTGCGCGACGACTACGAGCTGCCCTACGACCGACTCTGCATGCACGAGTTCGTGCTCTCGGCCCGTGCGCTCAAGAAGGAGCACGGGATCACGGCGCTCGACATCGCCAAGCGGTTGATGGACTACGGCGTTCACCCGCCGACGATCTACTTCCCGCTCGTCGTCCCCGAGGCGCTCATGATCGAGCCGACGGAAACGGAGCCGAAGGAGCGGCTCGACGCGTTCATCGAGGTGATGAGGACGATCGCCCGGGAGGCCGCCGAGCACCCCGAGCTGCTGAAGGAGGCGCCGCACACACGCCCGGTTCGCCGCCTCGACGAGGTGAAGGCCGCCAAGGAGCCGATCGTCAAGCACGTGTTCAGCGATCGCCCACGCGTCGAGGCAGCGGTATAGATGCCCATCTCTCGCGAGCTGATCGCACTCTCGAACGAGCTCATCGCAGCCGTGCACTCCCACGACCGGCCGCGGCTCGACCAGTTGCTCGCAGAGGAGTTCACCCTCAACGGCGCAGCCGGGGCGCTCGATCGCGAGGCCTTTCTCGAGGCCGCCTCAGGGCCGTACGAGATCGACGATTGGGCCTACGAGGAGATCGACCCGGAGTTCTACGGCGATACGGCCGTGGTCGTCTCCCGCTACCGCCAGACCGGGCGGCTCGAAGGGCGAGACCTCTCATACCGCATGCACGTAACCGACATCTGGGTGCGGCGCGAAGGCCACTGGCAGATCGTGCGCCGGCACGCGACGATTGCGAACGACTGACGTCGCCCGGTGGCCTGCCCTCTCGGTCGACCTCCTGGGTTCGGCCTCTACCGCGCCGCAGCCAGTTGCCCGCAGGCGGCCGCGATCTCGCGGCCGCGTGTGAGGCGAACGGTCGCCGGGATCCGCGCCCGGTCGAGCACATGCTTGAACGCGGCAATTGCGTCGCGCGAGGAGCCACCGATAGATCCCGGTCGGGTTGTACGGGATCAGGTTCACCTTGAAGGCCTTCGGGTCGAGGACCGCCGCCAGTTCGGCGGCGTGTCGGGGCGTATCGTTGATGTCGGCGAGCATCACGTACTCGATGTACACCTTGCGTCCTCTCAGGTCCACGTAGCGGTGGCACTCGGCCAGGACGTCCGCGAGCGGATAGCGGTCGTTCACCGGCATGAGTTGCGACCGTAGGGAAGGGCTCGCGGCGTGCAGCGAGAGTGCGAGCCGGATCGGCTCGTCAACCTCGTCGATGAAGCGCGTCAGGCCGGGGAGCCAGCCGACCGTCGAGACGGTCGTCCGCCGATGGGTCACGCCGACGTCCGGAAGCCGTCGCGCAGCCGCGATCACGTTGTCGTAGTTCAGGAACGGCTCTCCCATACCCATGAAGACGCAATTGTCGATCTCCTCGAGGCGCCGGAAGTGCAGGGCCTGGTCGAGAATCTCCGACGGACTCAGATTGCGACCGAACTGCATCGCCCCCGTGGCGCAGAACGTACAGGTCAGCGGGCAGCCGGACTGGGAGGAGACGCAGATCGAGCGGCGACCGTCGCGATAGCGCATCAGGACGGCCTCCACGGGGTGGTCGTCATGCGTGCGGAAGAGCGTCTTCACGGTGCCGTCCCGGGCCTCCTGCTCACCGGTGACCGTGAGGGTGGAGAACGGGACGACGTCGCGCAAGGCGTCGCGTAGGCGGACAGGCACGTTGGTCATCGAGTCGTAGCCGGCGGCGCCGCGCGCAGCCCATTCCCACACCTGGCGAGTGCGGTACGCGGGCTCGCCGCGCTCCTTCATCGTCGACTCGAGCAATGCAAGATCCATGGGTGGAGTGTAGGTGTGAGCCTCCTCCTTTCCTGCACGATCGGAATCCGCTGCCGCGGATCCCTTGCTTGCGCGCGAGATCCGTCGAGGAACCGCCTTGGCCGGCCCGCACCGGCCACGGTTCGGCTAGTGCGGCGTCGGAACGACCAGCACAGGGCAGGTGGCGTGCTGCACGACATGGCGGCTCACCGAGCCCAGCACGAGTGACCTCACGGCTCCGAGCCCTCGGCGCCCGACGACGACCAGCTCGGCGTCGTGGGCGTTGTCGATGATCGCCGGTCCGGCGGGTGACTCGACGACGACGCGATCGATGCGGTCGGCTGCGTTGCCGGCCACGGCTTCGACCGTCGTGCCGAGGAGCTCTTCGGCTGCGCGGCGGCGAGCGGCGACGTCGGTCGGGGCGATGAAGCCCGGGCCGGTCACCGACACTGCGCCTGCGGGCATCCAGGCATGGATCACCCGCACGCGTGTGCCGCGGATGGAGGCCTCGTAGAGCCCGAGTCGCAGCGCTTCCTTGGCGCCGCTCGACCCGTCCACGCCGATCACGATCATGGCTCGAACGTACCACCGGCCCGGCGCTTGTGCAGAATGGGCGCCCGTGATCGACCTTCGTTCCGACACCGTTACCCGGCCCACCGCCGGTATGCGCGCAGCGATCGCCGAAGCCGTCGTCGGCGACGAGCAGCTGAGGGAGGATCCGACGGTCAACGAGCTGCAGGAGCGGGTCGCTGCGCTCCTCGGTCAGGAGCAGGCGCTCTTCCTGCCGACGGCGACGATGGCGAACCAGATCGCCTTGAAGCTGCACGGTCGTCCCGGCGACGTGCTCATCGGCGAGCAGCATTCGCACATCCTGGTTTACGAGTTCGGCGGAGCCGCCGCGCATGCCGGCCTCCTCACCGTCGGGCTGCCTGGCGTTGCGGGCCGGATCAGCGAGGCCCAAGTGCGTGCTGCGATCTCGACCTCGGAGGACGTGGTCGATCAGCGGCCCGCAGTGCTGGTGATCGAGAACACCCACAACGTCGCCGGTGGTCGCGTGTGGCCGCTCGACGAGCTCGAGGACGTCGTGGCGGCTGCCCGCAGCGGAGGGCTTGGGGTGCACCTGGACGGCGCTCGGCTTCTGAACGCTGCCGTCGCCCTCGGGGTACCCGCAGCAGCGATCGGCTCACGCGTCGACACGGTCACCTTGTGTCTCTCGAAAGGGCTCGGCTGTCCGATCGGCGCGCTGTTGGCGGGTCCCTCCGATCTGATCGAGGCTGCCTGGCGGCAGAAGTTTCTCTTCGGAGGTGCGATGCGTCAGGCAGGTGTGATCGCGGCGGCCGCAGCCTACGCCCTCGACCATCACGTCGAGCGGCTCGCCGTCGACCACGAGCGGGCTCGCCGCCTGGCGGAGGGGTGGCACCTCGAGGGTCTGCCGGTCGAGCTCGACCGCGTCGAGACGAACTTCGTCCAGATCGACACCTCGCGGCTCGATCTGCCGCGGGCCGACGTGCTCGCTGTGCTCCGAGAAGCGGGTGTCGCGCTTTCGCCGACCTTCGGTCACTCGCACATTCGCGCCGTGACGCATCTCGATCTCGACGACGCCGACATCGAACGTGCGCTCGAGGCCGTGCCGAAGGCGTTGGAGGCATATATCCGCGCCTGATGCGAGAGCCGTGACGTTCAGCGGGCGCTAGCCGTCGCCGGCGATGAAGAAGGCCGTTGCCACACCGACGTACGCGGCGATCAGGATCGCTCCGCGGAGCCGGGACGAGACACCGGTCCAGATCGTCGCCATCACGATCGCGAGCGAGGCAGCGAGGGCGCCGATCTCGATCTTGCGGAAGCCGAGCGCGAGCGGGTCGATCAGCCACGACAGGAGGACCACCGCAGGAATCAGAAACACGGCCACCTGCGCGGACGACGAGAGGGCGATCTCAGCCGCGAGCTTGATCTTGCCGCGGTACGCGACGATCACCGCACCCCCGTGCTCTGCGGCGTTCCCGACGATGGCGACGATCACGGCTGCGACGAAGAAGTCCGACAGCCCGACCTGCTCGGAGAACGTCTCGAGTGACCCGACGAGGATCTCGGCGACGAGCGCGGTCACGACCGTGGCGACGCCGAGTGCGCCGAGCGACGCCTTGAACGACCAGGCGTCGATCTCCTCGTCGCTCGAGACATGGATGATCGTGTGACGCCGAAGCGAATAGACCGTGACGAGGACATACACGACGAGAAGTGCGATGGCGACCGGCACCGAGAGATCGACGATGCGCTGGGCATCGGCGCCGCTGCTCCAGCTCGGGATGGACGGGATCAGGAAGAGCCCGATCGCCAGGCCGATCATTCCGAACGAGAGGAAGCTCGACCAGCGCTCGATGACGCCGTTCCCACCTGCCAGGAGCGAGAACCCGAGGACGAGCAGCAGGTTGCCGACCACGGATCCGGTCAGCGAGCCGCGTACGACGTCGGTCAGTCCCTCGTGGACGGCGATCAGGGCGATGATCAGCTCCGGTGCGTTGCCGAACGTGGCGTTGAGGAAGCCGCCGATTCCCGGTCCGGTGTGCTCGGACGCATGCTCGGTCGCCTCGCCGATCAGCCAGGCGAGGGGAATCAGGGCGAGAGCTGCGAGAACGAACAGGGCCGTGTCCCCGAGGTCGGTGACGAAGTGAAGAACGATGACGACAGGGCCGAGGGCCAGGCCGGCCAGGAGGATTCGGCGGATCATGGTCGCCCGACTTACCCTAGATGAGTGATTCGTGCTGCGTGATTCGGCTGTCCATCTCGACCGGCCAACACGTTCGCGACATCGGAGTGCGTCGGGTTCGATACTGACTTCGTCGCAGTGGGAGGGCGTCGCGGGCGCCGCCGAGCCCGAACGAGACGCGCGCGATCCCAGCCGACGCCCGGCACAACCTGAAAATGACCGTTTTGTCAAGTCTTGCGGAAAGCGGATCGCTGCTGTCACGATCTGGGAGATGAGCGACAGCCTCCTCCCGACGACATCCACCGACCTGCCGTTGCGACCGCAGGACGAGGTCGAATGCCGCCGCTGTGAGGTGCATTGCGACAAGGTCGTGTATCCGGGCGCCTGCATCGAACGGGCGTGTGCATTCGTCTACGCGTTCGAGGCGTTCGGCCACACGTACATGGGGTGCATGCAGCGCGTGTTCGACGTCGAGATCGACCTCGACCTGCTCCGCGCCGCCGAGCGCCGCCGCGACGGCTTCGGCGCCGTGGTCGCGCGCAGGACGCCGCTCCCGATGTGCAGCGCCGAGGTGGAGTCGTGCTACGAGCAACGTGGCGACGAGATGGGCTGTCGCAATCCCGAGTTCTTCGAGATGCCGGTCGCGAGCCCAAGCTTCCGTGTGTTCGCTCAGGTCACCGGCACCTGACGCCTGGAAGGTCGAAGGCAGCTTCGTCCGACCAGCGGTCTGCGCGCTCTAGGCGCCGTGGAGGGCGCGCAGCCGCGCGAGCTCAGCGGCATCCGGTCCGTGTCCGTCCGGCCCGGGGGTCTCGAGGATTGCCGGGAGATCCTGGAACGCCGGGTGGGTGAGGAAGGTTCGGAGGCCCTCGCCCATCAGGCCGAACCCGATCGAGTCGTGGCGGTCGCGGTTCGAGCCGAGCTCCGCCTTGGTGTCGTTGACGTGCAGGCAACGCAGCCGGTCGAGCCCGATCTGGTCATCGATGCCGGTCACGGCGGCGTCGAGCGCCGCCTGATCGGTGACGTCTACCCCTGACACGTACCAGTGACAGGAGTCGAGGCAGAGCCCGAGCCGGGGATGATGGTCGAGCGCTGCGTGGATCGCGGCGAGCTCGGCGGTCGAACGGCCGATCGTGCCGCCTGCGCCGGCCGAGTTCTCCATCAGCAGCCAGAGATCGTCCGTCGTCAGCTCGAGGAGCTCGCGCAGGGCAGGGACGACCCGTTCGAGCCCGGCCTCGAACCCGTTGCCCAGGTGCGAGCCGACGTGAAAGATGACGCTCTCCGCGCCGATCGCCGCGGCGGCCTCGAGCGCCGCCTGCATCGCTGTGACCGACTTCTCGTAGATCAGCGGATCGGGCGCAGCGAGGTTCACGAGGTAGAGCGCGTGGCAGGCGACATATCCGACTCCGGCCTCCTCGCGGCGATCTCGAAACCGGGCGACCGCTTCGGGTGTGTGGCTCGTGGGCCGCCACATCCGCGGGCTCTGGGTGAACACCTGAACCGCATCGCACCCGATTGCCTCGCCACGGTCGATCGCCTGCCAGATGCCGCCGGACGACGAGACATGGGCGCCGAAGAGCATTCGCCTACGCTACCGGCGTCGTCTGCCCGGGATGTCCTCGCGCCTACAATGCCCGCCTGATGAGCGTCCGTGTCCGCATGGCACCGAGTCCCACCGGCTTCCTCCACATCGGAGGGGTGCGGACGTTCCTGTTCAACTGGCTCTTCGCGCGCGGTCGCGGGGGGGAGTGCTTGCTTCGGATCGAAAACACCGACACGGGACGGGAGGTGGCGGAATCGGTCGAGCAGATCGAACGCTCCCTGCGTTGGCTCGGGATCGAATGGGATGGCGCGACCCGGTTCCAGCTCGATGGCATCGAGCGCTGCCGGACGGAGGCGGCAAGGCTCGTTGCGGAGGGGAAAGCGTACTCGGACGACGGCGCGATCCGGATCCGGATGCCGGTCGAAGGCGTGATCGGCTGGGACGATGCCGTCAAGGGCCGAATCGAGTTTCCGGCTGCCGAGCTCGAGGACATGGTCATTCTCCGCTCCGACGGCAGACCCGTCTATAACTTCGCCTCGCCGGTGGACGACTGGGTGGACGAGATCAGTCACGTGATCCGCGGCGACGACCACGTTTCGAACACGCCGAAGCAGATCGTCGTGCTCGAAGCACTCGGTGCCGACCTGCCGGTCTATGCACACGTCCCGAACGTCTTCGGCGAGGATGGGAAGAAGCTCTCGAAGCGCCACGGCGCCGTGTCCGTGGACGAGTTCCGCGCTGCTGGCTACATCGCCCCGGCACTGATGAACTTCCTCGCCCTGCTCGGCTGGGCGCCCGACGGCGAGACCACGATCATGCCTCCGGGCGAGCTCGTCGAGCGGTTTACGCTCGAGCGCGTCGGTGTCAGCCCGGCGACGTTCGACTACGCGAAACTCGACTGGATGAACGGCCTCTACCTGCGCCAGCTCGACGGCCACTCCTATGCCGACGCGCTCGTCGGGTATCTCAGTGAGCAGGGTAGCGACTGGGACGAGGAACGAATCCGGGCAGCGGCGCCGATCGTGCAGGAGAAGATCGGTCGACTCGGCGAGTTCGCCGGGTTCGCCGGGTTCCTGTTCGACGACGTGGCGCCCGATCCGGCTCTTCTCGACGCGCGGATCCTCGGCGAGGCGGTCGCGGAGCTCGAGCCCGTCGAGCCGTGGACAGCGGCGGGGATCGAATCGGCGTTGAAGGCGCTCTGCGACCGGTTGGGCGCGAAGCCGAAGACCGTGTACTTGCCGATCCGTGTTGCCGTCACCGGTTCGCGCGTCTCGCCCGGTCTGTACGAGAGCCTGGAGCTGCTCGGGCGGGACGCCTCGCTCGCTCGCCTGCGGAATGGCGCGGCGCTCGCCGGCTGAGCGAGCCCGGTCGCAGAGGAGATGGACGCGGGCTCCCCGAAGGGGGCGTGCTCGTCGGCGCGGCATGCACATGAGACGGTCGCTGCACGGGGAGGTCGTCGACGCACTCGGCGTGGTCGCGATCGGGCTGCGTATCTGGAGAGAGCGGGCACCTGAGTGACGTCGATCCGCAAGAGCGCTCGACCGTGCCGTCCGCGCCGGTGTCGGCGCGGACGTGATCTCGTCATCTGTCCTCGCACCGGGTCCGGCTACACGAGGCCGGCGAGCGTAATACGCTGGAGGCGGCATGAGCACGCTGCGAGACATGATCGGTACGGAGCTCGAGCCGACCGGCTGGCTCGAGGTCTCGCAGGCGCGGATCGATGAGTTCGCGCACGCAACCGACGACTTCCAGTGGATCCATACCGACCCCGTGCGGGCGGCCGGAGGGCCCTTCGGCACGACGGTCGCCCATGGGTATCTGACCCTGTCGCTTTGCGCGCCGCTCTTATCCGAGGCGTTGGCCGGCCTGACCGGGTATGGGATGAGCATCAACTACGGCACCAACAAGGTGCGATTCCCCGCGCCGGTGCCCGCGGGATCACGAATCCGCGCCCGCGTCACCGTCGCCTCGGTCGACGACGTTCCCGGTGGTGATCAGGCTGTCGTCGTCGCCACGGTCGAACGTGAAGGCGGCGGGAAACCGGTCTGCGTCGCCGAGATCGTTCTCAGGATGCTGCGATGACAGATGCCGGCAGGTTCACGGGGAGAACCGCGCTCGTGACGGGTGGCGCGCGGGGAATCGGAGCCGCCACGGGGGCACGCCTCGCAGCGGAGGGCGCGGATGTCGTGGTGGCGGATTTCGACCTCACTGCAGCCGAGGAGACTGCCGCTGCGATCGGTGGGCGGGCAGTTCGCTGCGACGTCACGTCCCGGGGGGAGGTCGAGTCCGCAGTCGCGACTGCTGTCGGGTCGACGGGAAGGTTGGACATCCTCGTCACGTGTGCCGGGATACTTCGTGACAACCTCGTGCACAAGTTGACCGACGACGATTGGGAGTCCGTCATCGACACCCACCTGCGGGGCACGTTCCTCGCGGCGCAGGCCGCGCAGCGGCACATGGTCGAGCAGGGGAGCGGCTCGATGGTGCTGATCTCGTCGACGTCGGCGCTCGGGAACCGGGGGCAGGCGAACTATTCTGCAGCCAAGGCCGGGATCCAGGGTCTTGCCAAGACGCTGGCGATCGAGCTCGGCCCGTTCGGGATCACCGTCAACTGTGTCGCCCCGGGCTTCATCACGACCGCGATGACGAAGCAGACGGCGGCGCGGCTCGGCGTCCCGTTCGAGGACTTCCAGGACATGGTTGCCGCCCAGACGCCGCTGCGGCGGGTCGGCCAGCCCGATGACGTCGCGGGCGTGATCGCGTTCCTCTGCTCGGCCGACGCCGCCTACGTCAGCGGCCAGGTGATCTACGTGCGTGGAGGGCCGTGACGCCAGGAAGGGCGCTCGTCACCGGTTGTGCTCGACAACGGCTGGACCGCTCGGTGGGGCACGACCCTCGCGCGGGTCGCATGATATGCGGCCGCACCTTGTTTGAATCAACACGAAGTCAGAACCCGTAGTCGATCGTGATGCGCTCGCCGACCCGGGGGAGACGGTATTCCTGGCCGATCCGCACGCATTCGGCGACGAATCGCGAGGTGCTCGCCGTGTTGTGCCGGAACATCCCGTGATGGCAAGGGATCGCGATCTGGGCGCCCGCCTCGTAGGCGAGACGAGCTGCATCCGCACCGTCCATGTTGCCGTGCTTGCCGTTGATCGGTACGAACGCCACGTCGACGCCGTGCGGGGCGACGGCCTCGGCCATCCCCTGTACGCGACGACTGTCGCCCGCGTGATACAGCGCGTAGGCGCCGTTCCTGACCACGTATCCCACCGCCTCGGGGGCACCCTCGTGGTAGGCGGGAACGGCCTCGATCCAAAATCCGCCGAAGGTCGCGTCGTCGCCGATCCCGAGTGCGGCGTCGGGAACGCGTCCCGCGCGCTCAGCTGCGATCCGCTCGCTACCCGCTGCGCAGACGAAGTCGGCGTCCCCGGCGAGTACGTGTGGCAGCGTGCCCGGGTCGAGGTGATCCGCGTGCGCGTGGCTGGAGGTGACGACGTCGACGAATGAGAGGAGCGCCGGCTCGACGACGAGCCCTGTGATGCGCTCGTAGGGCGTGTCGGTGCCGGCGTACTCGGCCGTGAGCGAATCGGAGAGGTACGGGTCGAGCAGCAGGTTCTCGCCGGCGATTTGGATGAGGAACCCGCTGTGGCCGAGCCACCAGACGTGCATGCCGGTCTCGTCGCCTGACGCGAGAATCTCGGCGAGCAGCTCGTCGCCGGAAACGAGAGGTTCGATCCAGTCGGGGGGCTCTTCGTGGAAGGGGTCCCCGGGGTCGCGCCGGGTGACACCGTCCGGGGCGGGAAGCGCCTCGGCGGCCCGCCGGCTGAACGCGGAGAACAACCCGCGTCGCGTGGTCGGGCCGGAAGGGAAAAGCGCGTCGGGATCGTTGGCCATGGCTGCTCGAGGGCTTGCGGAGATCCGTTCGGGCGAGTGATCGTAGCAACGGCGTGCGACGGGACCTGAGAGGCCGGACGAGGTTTCGGAAAGATCTGGCTCGTCACCGACAACGCAGGCGCGATCGCGCGAATCGATCCGCCGCGACGCTGACAGGCATCACGCGGGGCGATTCTCGACCGAACGGCTTGTGTGTGGCGCCGATCGGATCCTTGCTCGACGCAGCGATCAGCTCACGGCCTCGACGACGTGATAGACGCGGTTTACGGGCGCGGTCGCCAGGAGACCTTCGATCTGCTCCAGGAGTTGGCTTGGAACGGGTCCGGAACGCCACCTCGCGTAGTGCTCGGCACTCGCCCAGAAGCCAACGATCACGATCTCGTCGTCGTCATCGATGGATGCGGCGACTTCGACACCGAGGAAGCCGGGCTGCTCGCTGGCGACCGCGAGAACGCCGAGCCGCTCGAGGATCCGCAAGAGTTCGATACCGCGCCCGGGTCTTGCGTGGAGAAACAACAGGCTTCGGGTCATCGGACTCCTCCTCGGTTGCGGGCGCACGTCGATGGCGTGCGGTTGTCTCCATCGTCGCCTGCGTTCCGGTCTCGGACATCGTCGCGATCACGGATCGTCGCCGCGGGGAACTACCATCGGGTGACTGCGCGCCACGGAAGGCCCGTCCCGTCGTGCTGCGGAGAGGATCAAGGCTTTCCCATGATGAGCGAGCAACCCAAGGCGGCGGCACACTGAGATGGCAATGCGCGCACTGTTTCACGATCGCCGCGATGCCGGACGGATCCTCGCGGTGGCGCTCGAGCAGAGCCAACTCGGATCTGCGGTCGTCGTGGGGCTCGCTCGCGGAGGAGTCGCCGTAGCCGCTGAAGTGGCCCGTTGCCTTTCACTGCCACTCGAGGTGCTCGCCGTGCGCAAGATCGGATACCCGCGGCAACCGGAGTACGGCATCGGAGCGGTGACGCCCGGCCGTGGCGGAACCTATGTCCGCACGCCGGAGGACCTCAACGAGCACGAGTTGGGCATGGCTGTCGAGAAGGCGAAGGCCGAGGTCGATGCTCTCGACCGGGTTCTCCACCAGCGCCATCCACACCTGAGTCTCCAGGGCAGGACGACCATCCTGGTCGATGATGGTCTCGCAACCGGCGCAACGATGGTCGCCGCCGTTCGATGGGCACGCAACCAGGGTTCTGCCCGCGTCCTCGTGGCAGTGCCGGTTGGCGCCGCCGAGAGCATCTCGGTGCTTCGCCTGGAGGCCGACGAGGTCGTCTGCCCGCACGCGCAGCGGCGCTTCGGCGCTGTCGGCTTCTGGTACGACGTCTTCACGCAGGTCGAGAACGACGAGGTCATCGCCCTACTCGACGCGCGTCAGACTCCTGCGGAGCCGTCGTGACCAGCGCCCGCGGCGCTTAGTCAGGGCCGGTCGACCGCACGGCCTCACCGTATGGGTCGCCACCGATGCCCTTCGGTGTCAGGCAGGGGGTCATCCCGATGAATGTCCGGCCATAGTGGTTCGGACGCGGGCTGTGAACGCGCGGAGTGAGAGGACGATCTCGGGCAGTGGAGGTGGTTCGCGGCGTTGTCGGGAGGCTTCTGCAGCCTGGCGCTCTTCCAACCATGCAGCGACGATCGAGGTAAGGCGGGCCAGGCTCGGTGGCCGTACGTCCGTGAGGAAGTAGTCGGCGGTACGCCGTAGGCCGGCAGCCGCGACCCTTGTCAAGGCAAAGATGACGGCACAGATCGCGAGCAGGCCGACGGCGACGAGCAACGCTTCCACGTCGCCCTCGCCTACTCCGTCCCCGTTCGCGGGGGGAACGGCTTCGGGTCCTCGAGCCGGTGAGCAGCCCCCTCGAGCGGTGAAGGACCGGGTCGGGTGGGGTTGTCAAGTCGGATCGTGTGACGATCGTTGCGAAAGCCCCGGGTCAGGCGGCCCGAGGCGGCTTCGGTGTGTAGCGCGGACACGATTCCGGCGAGAGCAGGGAGTTCTCGGTCGCGGACGGCGGCGAAGGTCGGTCGTTTCTCGGGACGAAGGGAGTTCGGGTTCACAAAGAATCACCGGCGACGGAACGGCAACTGGCATTCAGGGGCTCACCATGCGTTAGCCTAATGCGAAGGGGAGGCACACGGGTGCGTTGGCCCACGCTTGGGGGTCGTTCGTTGAGCCTGTCGTCGTCCCTTGCGGCCATGGCATTCACTTCACGCTCACAGCACGCGCAGCCTTCACGGGCCGCGATCGACGAGACGTCGACGTCACCCGACCCGTCGCGTTCGCCCTACGGGAGCGCCTCGCCGGTTCGCGGAGTGCGACGGTTCTGGCCCGGCTGGCGATATGCGATCTTCCTGACGTCGCTCTTCGTCGTTGTCGTCGGCGCCGCCGTGATGGGGGCTTTGACGTTCTCCTCGCTGGTCTCGTCCGGGTCGGCAGGTGTGACCTGGCGCGGAGACTACGAGACGGGGAATTTCAACCAGTGGGACGGCGGGATCCAGGAGAAGTCGGACGGGAGGGCGACGATCGTGACGAGCCCGGTGCGGCAGGGCAAGTACGCGGCCCGCTACGAGGTCCGGCCCGGCGACGACGACGTCGCGGGCTCGGGCAACGGGGAGCGCACCGAAGCGCTGGTCCTGCGCGGGACGCGGGGTCGGGAGGGGGATGAGCAGTGGTGGGCCTGGTCGACGATGTTCGCCTCCGATTTCTCGGCCAGTAACTCCGACTGGAACATCTTCACCCAGTTCCACAACTCGGGCACGAGCGGCGGCCGGGTCGAGTTCTACGTGAACGGGAACACGCTCGGGTTCACGAGCCACGGCGGCGATCCCGGCAACCCGACCGCCCGCAACTGGAAGATCGGTGGCAAGACGAACGGGAAGTGGTACGACATCGTCTTCCACGTCAAGTGGTCGACCTCGAACGCCGGCTTCGTCGAGGTCTGGCTCGACGGCAACAAGGTGGTGCCGTTGACGAACACCCCGACGCTCTACGTCGGCCAGGACGTCTACCTGAAGCAGGGCTACTACCGCGAGGCGCAGTCGAACGTCGCGGTCATCTACGACGACGGCATGCGCCAGGGCACGAGCTACGACGACGTCGCAGCCGAGTTCGGCGGCTCCAGCACGCCCGCACCTGCTCCGGCACCCGCACCAGCACCAGCCCCGGCACCCGCCCCGACCCCGGAACCTGCAGCCCCGGCTCCGGCACCCAAGCCGGCCCCGTCCCTGGAGCCCGTCGCACCGACATCGGAGTCCGCGCCCGCCCCGACCCTCACCCAGGAACCCACACCGGCCTCGGAACCGTCTTCGGTGTCGGGCAAGGCCCCGACGCAGGAGCCTTCGACTCCGACGTCGGGGACGCCATCGTCCACACCGACGTTGATCCCCGCACCAGCGCCGAACACGGTCGTCCCGCTCGAGTCAGAGCCGTACGTGATCGAGTGGTCAGATCGCCTGTTCGAGGACGTAGGTGAGTTTCGCACGTACATGATCCGAAGAGGCGTCAACTGGTCGGAGTTCGTCGAACTGCACCCCGCTGTCGTCACCCGAGGGGGTTTGATTGCGGTCGAATGGAGCGGCGAGGAGTTCTACGATCAGGCTTCTCTGGCAAAGGAGCTCGGCGGGAACGGCGTTTCGTACGAACGCTGGGCGGAAGGACATCCGCAAGCAGCCGCGGTTCTCAAGGGGGAGCCGGTGTCCACGCCTCGCCTCGCAGCGGTCGAGATGCGCGAGAAGCGTGCCGTCATCAGATGGTCGGGGATCGGCTTCACGTCTGCCAACGGTCTGCGGATGCATCTCGCCGAGCGCAAGACCGACTGGAATGCGTTCCTCGTTCGGCATCCGGCTGCCGCTCGCCGCCTCGTGCTCTCGTCGGTGGAGTGGAACGGGCTGAGGTTCTACACGCGAACGGCGCTTTCGGACTGGCTCGTGGCCCACGGTGGCGATCTCGAGAGCTGGGATACCGCCCATCCAGGCTTCATCGAGAAGCTTCAGCGCTAGCCCAGAACCAGAGACCGGCGCCAATCCTGTTGCGGAAGACCCGGCGGGATCCGCTGCGCCTGGTTTTTCGTCGGGGGCGGGGGAGCTCGGAATCGACGTACGAGCCGGGCTGCACACGCCCTTGCCCCATCGTTCGGGCAGGAGAGGATTGGTGGGCGGCCGAAGCGTGGGTGGCATTCTTGTGACGAACGTGTCATAGTCCGCGCCGTGAGAAGGCGTCACAAGCGGCGCATGAGGCGAACCATCGTCATGGTTGCGGCGGTCGCTGCCGAGGTGCTCGTGATCATCGCTCTCGTGGCGGCGCTCGGCTCCTGGACGCACTGAAAGCGGTCGTCGTCGGCATCGCGCTCGCCGGGACGGCCGAGGCCTAACCGTTCCGCGTAGGGTTCGGGGCGTAGCGAGACTGGCATCAGGTCACGTGCTCTGGGCGCTCGTTCTAGTACCAGCGGCCCTTCGCGAAACCGCCAAACGCGACGAGCCCAACCAACGCCACGATGATTCCGACCCACAGGCTCCACACGATCGCGAGTACGACCCCCACGATCACGAGGATCCCGCCGATGCCGATACCGCCGACACTTCCGCCTTCGCCACGAGCCATTATGTGCTCCCTTCGCCGAGGTCCGTGATCAGACAGAATAGACCCCGCAGTCTCCGTGAGGTCAACGCGGCTGGAGCCGGCGTGGGGTGTGGGGTGTGGGTGTGCCCCCCGGGTATACCTGGCACGGAGCGTGACCAGCACGGTGTCCGGCTTGCGCCTGCAGGCGCAAGCCCGAGCCCCGCGCTCGGTGTCAGCGTTCGGTCGGCTTGCCTCGTAGATGGTCGATCTGACGGTGCAGCGTCCGACGGCGAACCGACAGCAGCCGCTCTTTCGCGAGCAGATAGTCGAGCTGATCGACGGTGGTCGCGTCGGAAGCTCCTTGGCCGTGGACGAAATCGATCCTCGCATGAAGAGTGCGGCGCTCAATGGAGGCGAGCCGTTCCTGCTCGAGCAGGGCAAGGAGCTGCTGCCGATTCGTCTCCGAGAGACTGAGGAGTTCGTTATCTGAGGGAGGCAGCGGCTCTGTCAGCTCGGGATAGGTCGGGATGCCGTCCACGAACACGGGCGCGAGGTGATCGGTGACCACATCTTCGTCGGCGGAGTCGAATTCTTCGACCTTGGCACGTTTGCGAGTGCGCCGACGATGGGGTGTGTCTGCGAACGGAAGCTCGTCTCGCGGCTGCTCGGGATCAACGGTCACGGGTGGTGTATCGGCACTTCGCAACCGATGGTTGAGGAACCGGCGCTGTCTGTGAAGACATAGTCGTGTGAAGAGATGGTCGGGTTTCTTGCCGGCGACGCCATTCGAGCGTTTCGGGCCCATCGACATCGCGGAGGTCCGTCGTCGACCTCGTAGCGATCGAGCACGACGTGGACGCGGCGACTGTCATTCCTGAGAAGGTCGACGCCACACCGGGACACGGCACCACCCGAGGCCCCAACGGGCTCCGGACAGCGCTGAATGACGAGCAGCCCGCCAGCAGGTCGAGCTCAGCTGAGTACCTGCAATTGTGAAAGCAGGCATCACCGACGACTAGAGGCTTGATGTGAAACGGACGCGCTGTGGGGTCGTCTCAGGCCAAGCCTGGGCGTTGCCGCGGCTGCGGCGCAGGCTGGTGGCCTGTGCAAGGCGCGGAAACGTCCTGGCGACGCGCATGAGGCGGCATCCAGAGCACGTTCGAGTTTCACATCAAGCCTCTAGGTGAGCCAGAACACGAGCAGAAGCCAGGGCGCCAAGCAGACGCCGACAATCGTCAGCCATACCGCTGTCGCCGCCAAGCTTGCCACAGTTGCCGCCTTCTTTCCTTCGGGGGAGCGGCAAGTCTGTCAGGTGTAATCGCGCCCGGCAAGGATACCGAGACCAGCGGCCGGAACAGACCGACCCGATCCAGACTTGGTCCCGGACTCGGTACCTGACTGATCCATCAGGCGCATCGGCGGGCCGCAATCCTGCCGCAACAGTGAGCGGCCTGCCGGGAGTCTACTCCTGCCCCCTCCGCGGCCGTTGGTCGATTTCTGTGACCGCAGGGGGGCATGGGTTCTACGCGATCCCGCTACCTGTCGCGCGGCATCTTAGATACTGCTGATGGCGTGGCGCGCCCCACCGTTTTGAGTCGGGGTGGCCCACGTCTGAGCCACCCCTAGCACGCCGCGGCCTCGAAAGGACAGGTAACGGGACCGCGACGCCGCGTCTCGCGGGCATCCCCGTCACCATGTCGTCTCGCCTGCCTGGGCCACAGGTAGTGGACCCGATCCTAGAGCATTTCGGTTGCTGCTTGCTCGTCGTCACCGTCGTAGTGGCGTTCGCGCCAGGGCGGCAGCCCGATCGAGGCGCGGAGGTCATCGATCCGTTGGTGCAGCCGCGCTCGTTTGCTGCTGAGATTGAACTCGAGGCCCTCGAGTTCGTCCAGCGCAGCGACCTCGTCGGATGTGAGGGGCGCTGCGAGATAGAGGGCGTCGATCTGCGCATGAAGCTCGTTACGCTGATCGCTGAGCTGGCGCTCCTCGACACTGAGCCGTTTGATTTCTGCAACCACCCCTGTCCGGGATTGCTGCAAGAGCACCGTCATGGCACTTCTCAATATCGGCAGGACAACCACCGGTCCTGAGCTCCTGCCGATGCTCTGACCTCGGTCTCGCGACCGCGCCGCGTTTGCCCGACCGACCGTGCATTAGACCGTTCAACGGGGTAGTACGGGGGGTAGCACGAGGTGAGCGAGACCGGCATTTTCCGGTCACGTCCTGTCCGATCGAGCCGACGGTGTAGGCGACCCGGATCGCCGCCGCAGAGCGCAGGTGGCTGCCAGTCTGGCGCCGGAGTACGATCTCGACGTGCCGGTCGACGTTCTGACGGACATCGAGATCAGCCGACCGCGAGCCGAGGTCTCGGGCTTCGCTTCCGATCCCGACAACGCGGTGTCCTGGTACGAGAACATCGAATCAGTGGAGTGGAAGACCCCCAGGCCTTTGGCGGTCGGGTCGCGGCTCCGGTTCGTCGCGCGGTTCCTCGGTCGCCGGCTCGCCTACACCTACGAAGTCACGGTTCTGGTGCCCGGCGAGCAGTTCGTGATGAGAACCGCCGAAGGTCCATTCCCGATGGAAACGACCTACACCTGGTCGGATACGCCCGACGGTGGGACGCACATGAACTTGCGCAACCGCGGCGATCCAACCGGGTTCGGCAAGCTTGCAGCGCCGATGATGGCGCGCGCAATGCGCCGCGCGAATCACAAAGACCTCGCACGACTCAAACAGACCATCGAGTCGAGCCCCCCATGAAGACAGATCGACCTCGTAGTCGCTCCACCATTCTCCGCACTGGCGCAGACCAGCCTGCCGTGAAAGCGGCCGAGTCGCGACCTGACCGTGACTGAACCTTCAGCCGGGGTTCTTTGCGCAACCCCTCTCGGCGGCGCGACCTGCTACATAGACGGCATGTCGATCGAACTCGTCGCATCTGCTCGTGTGATCGATGCGATTCGTGATCGCGGCGGCGCCCTCTACGTGTGGCCGCGCAAGGCGCGCTGCTGCGGCGGCACGATCACGCTCGAAGCGGCGACGGAGCCTCCGGACAAGGTGTTCCGGTGTGTCGAAGCCGAGGCGATCGACCTCTTTGTACCGGCGGGGATGATGGCGCCCGACTCGCTCCACGTCGAGCTCAGCCGCCGAGGACGGATCCGCGCGTTCTGGAACGGGCTAGCGTGGGTTGAGGCCACATCGGGCACTCCCGGGCCGAGCCCCTTGCAGCCTGCCCAGCAGCCGCAGGACTTCTCGGTTCACCCCCCGACCCGCGGCTGAGAAGGAGCGACGTGGCCTACGACGAGGCGCTCGCCGATCGGGTGCGTGACATCCTCGAAGGCGACCAGGGCGTCAGCGAGCGCAAGATGTTCGGCGGTCTCGCGTTCATGGTCGATGGGCACATGGCGTGCGGAATCGCCGGAGACGATCTCATGCTCCGACTCGGAGCCGAAGGCGCTGAGTCGGCGCTGCGGGAGCCGCACGTCCGACCGATGGACTTCACCGGTCGGCCGATGACGGGAATGGTGTTCGTGGAGAAGGCGGGCCTGAACGGTGCTTCGCTCAGACGCTGGGTGACAGCAGCAACCACCTTCGCCCGCACCCTGCCGCCGAAGCGGTAGCGACGCGCGCCCCACCTCCGACGGCTCGACCCGATCGGAAGCGCGCGTCGTCTGTGGTCGTCAAGGTCGCGCGAGTCACGGCCACCCCTCGGCACCGGAGGCTAGCCAGGCGGTCGCCCGGAGATCCGAGCAACCATCGTCTCGCCAACCACCTGGTCCAATCGGGCCGGTGGGAGACGGCCGAATCGGCATCGCCAGGCGGTGTCCGGGCTCGCGAATTCCACCCCACTCAGCAGCTGCGCACGCTGTGATATCCCCACGGTCGAGCGTGGGCTCGTTGCGACCGTTCGGTGGCGGGTGGGTGAGGACACAGGTTTTCGGCTGGCGCTCGGTGTTCGGCCGGCTGGGTCGCCGTGCTTGCCGAACACTATTGCCCTTGCGGCGGGCCCCTCATCGGCCAAAGTGGCTGAGATCCGGTCGCCGGCTTGGACGATCCCACCGAGTTAGGCCATTCTCCGCCCAGGCCGACATGGGTCTGGACTGAAAAAGGAGCGGCCTTGCCCGGGCCTCCGTGCCGGAACCCGTGTCAAGTCATTGGGATGAGTGGGCTTGCTGATGGCGAGGCGGCCTCTGATCTGCGGCCGAGCAGGAGTGCCACGACGAGCGGCACGATGATCGAAAAGAGCGCAAACACCACGACGCCCGCGCGCACGTCCGGCCTGTCCGGAAACGAGGAGGCCGCGACCGTGAGCGCGAGTGCATTGGCACGGATGCCGGTGACCAGCGCCGCCGCGCCGCGCGTCTCGCGGTCAGGGCCGCCCGCCAGCCAGCCGAGTGTCAGCGCGGCCAGCACCGCGAGCGCGGCAACGAAGGGCACTCGCTCGCCGGCTGCTCGGACAACGGCATCCCCGTCTCTCAGCAGAACCGCGCCGACCGCCACGACTAGCGCAACGTTGGCGACCCTCGGAAGTATCGGGGAGAGTCGCGCGGAGAAAGCGGGGATCAGGCGCCGGCACGCGAGCCCGACAACGAGCGGCAGCAGGACGACGGCAACGAGCGTCAACACGATGTTGGCCACGTCGATGCTGGTATCCGACGGGAGCAGCACGGCAGACCAGAGCGGAATCGCCGCCAGGTTCGCGAGCTCGAGCACGACGACGAGAGAGAGCGCGGTGACCGCGTCCGCCCCGGCAATCTGGGCCGCCTTTAGCCCGAGCGGCCCCGCGGAGGCGATCCCTACGAGCAGGAGACCCGTTGCGTATCCCGACGGCACCTGAAACAACTTCACGAGCGCCCACACGAGCGGCGGGAGGACGAGAACATCGACGAGGGCGACACGGCCGAACAAGGCTCCGCGATGCAATGGCGCAAGCACCTCGCGGATCGAATGGTCGATTCCGATCCCTATCCCGGCTGCCCACAGCGCGACGACAGCGCCGATGGCATAGGCGGCTCCGAGGAATCCGTTCACGGCGCCATGATGACAGGCCTCGCGCCGCCCCCCGGTGTCGTGCTGCTGGAATTCAGCCTGGCTCGACCAGCAGATGGTGCGTCACCGCTCGAAGAGAGTGGCAGCCACCGCGTCGTTCAGGCCAAGCGCGTCATGTCGCCGAAATCCAGCCGTCCCAAAATATGGGCCATATTGGCGGAGGCCGGTTGAATGGTGGGCATGTAACGCTTGCTTGGAGTCGATCCGCATGACTCAGGAGGAAGGAGCTATCTCATGAGCCAGACCAGCATCGCACCGGCCGGGCAGGCCCCGCGACGCGTCGAGCACGCCACCGTGAACGAGCGCAAGCTGCGTGGAAAGGAAGCGCGAGCGGCTCTCCCTCGAGCCGCTCACGCTACCTTCGAGCCGTGGTCGGGTCAGGCCCGACCCGGTCGACCTGCTCGAGGAGCAGGGACGAACCAGAGTGGTAGAGCTGGTGCCCATCCGCTACGGGCGGATGCTCGTCTCGCCGTTCACGTTCTACCGCGGCGCCGCGTATCTGATGGCGTCCGATCTCTCTGCGCAGCCTCGGACAGATCTGCACACACAGCTCTGCGGAGACGCGCATGTCTCGAACTTCGGCGGCTTCGCGGCCCCTGACCGCCGGCTGGTATTCAGCATCAACGACTTCGACGAGACCCTCCCCGGGCCGTTCGAGTGGGACGTCAAGCGTCTCGTCACCAGCCTCGAGGTCGCCGGCCGTGATCGCGGCTTCGATGACCGAGATCGAAAGTCCATCAACCTCGCCGCCGGAGGTGCATACCGCGCGGCGATGGCGGGCTTCGCCGGACGCGGCAATCTCGAGCTCTGGTACACGCGCGTCGACGTCGAGCAGATGTTGCTCGACGCACGGCGCGTGGGAACCTCCAAGCAGCTCAAGCGTGCGAAGAAGAACATCGAGAAGGCGCGAACGAAGGACAGCCTGAAGGCGTTCTCGAAGCTGACGGAGCTCGTCGACGGCGAGCCGCGCATCATCAGCGACCCGCCGGTGCTCACTCCCGTCGAGGACGTCGCCGGTGCCGCCACGCACGACTTCGAGGAGCTGCTCCAGAACGTCATCCGCTCCTACCGCACGACGCTCAACGACGACCGCAGGCTTCTCCTGGAGCGCTACCGCTATGTGCACGCCGCCCGCAAGGTCGTCGGTGTGGGGAGCGTGGGTACCCGAGCCTGGATCATGCTCCTGCTCGGCCGTGATTCGGACGATCCGCTCTTCCTTCAGTTCAAGGAGGCGGAGGCCTCTGTGCTCGAGCCCTTCCTGGGCAAGAGCACGTACGACCATCACGGTCAGCGAGTCGTCGAGGGCCAGCGGCTGACACAGGCCGCAAGCGACATCATGCTGGGCTGGACGCGGACCGACGCGGTCGAGGGTGTCCAGCGTGACTTCTACGTCCGTCAGCTCTGGGATGCCAAGGGCTCCGCCATGGTGGAGATACTGGAGCCGACCGCCTTGGCGTACATCGCGAAGGTCTGCGGCACCGAGCTGGCGCGGGCGCATGCCCGCTCGGGAGATTCGGTCGCGATCGCAAGCTATCTCGGGTCGAGTGACGCGTTCGACCAGGCTGTGGCCGCGTTCGCCGAGTCGTACGCAGACCAGAACGAGCGCGATTACGCCGCATTGAAAGCCGCAGTCGACATCCGGCCGGGTGAAGGCGGAGATGGGCGTCTGATGGTCACGCGAGCCCAGGTGGAATATCCACCAAACCAGCCGAGGACGCTGCAGGCCGCCGGCGTGTAAGGCTCGGCCTATCGTGACCGGCCAGGCGCACCAGAGCGACCGCGAGGCCCCTATCCATCTGACGCCTGCCGAGTCGCAGGTTCTCTCGTTCCTGCCGACGCATCTGACGGTCGAGGCGATCGCCGAGCGGCTCGGGCGGAGCCGAAGCACGGTCAAGACGCACGTCGCTCACATCTACGACAAGCTTGGCGTCGACCGGGCGGATGGAGGCCGTCGATCGAGCATGGGAGCTCGGGCTGCTGGCAGACCCAGGCGGCGACCAGGCGCTGATCGCGTCCGTGGTTTCGGGACCGCCCCGGTCTCGGCGCTCGCTTCCCGTCTGGGACGGAGAAGGCAAACACAGCAACGAAAGAGAGGTAGTCATGGCAGTCGGGCCTGTTCAGCTGCTCGTCATCGGTTTCGAGCATCCGGACTTTCACGGTGAGGTCATCGAGGAGCTCGAGAGGCTCCGCGAGAGCGACACCGTGCGCGTGATCGACTCGCTCGCGGTCTACAAGGACGCCGAGGGCGAGATGGAGGTCATGCACCTCAGCAACCTCAGCAAGGACGAGGCGATCGAGCTCGGCAGCAAGGTCGCCGCGCTGATCGGCCTCGGCATCGACGGCGAGGAAGGCTTCTACGCCGGTGCGGAGCTGGGCGCCGAGGAAGCGGCCGAGAAGGGCGTCGAGGTGTTCTCGGACGAGCTCGCCTGGGACGTCCTTGAGGACATCCCGAACGACTCGGCGGCGGCGCTGCTGCTGATCGAGCACCACTGGGCCGTCGGGCTGCGCGACGCGATCGTGCGGGCGGGCGGCATCGGCCTCAACGACAGCTTCATCCACCCGACCGATCTCGTCGCGATCGGGATCGTCACGGCGGCCGAGGCCGAGGAGTATGCAGCAATGCACCCGACCGAGGCGACCGTCGCGTAACTGGGGCCGGTCAGAGGACGAAGGACACTCAACACGGAGGTACGAGATGAGGGCTCGAAGAGTTGTCAGGCGAACGTCACGCCGCACCGCGCGGCGCCGCTAGAACGCACGGATGCCAACCTGCTCTCCGTCGCTGCCCGCTCGGGCCGCAGACGGAGGGCAGGTGTCCTGCTTTTCGGGCGCGACAGCCTGTGCCCGGCTACAGCAGAGATGCGAGTCCGTCAGCAAGGAGAATCAGCGCCAGGAGCAGGAGCGGGTAGAAGACCACCTGCCGCTGGTGCTCGGACATCCATCGTTGTCCTTCGTCGAGCTTCGCCACTGCGTGTTGGCCGAAGACCTCGAACCCGATGATCGGAGCCCAGACGAGGATCGTTGCCAGGGCGGTGTACCACACGATCAGCGCTCCCTCCTGCGCATCGCTCACGCCGGCTGCGGCGATCGACGTGGCCGCAAGCGCCGAGAGCACGAGGCGCTTGGGGCCGCCGATGCCGAGCAGTGCGCCGGCGATCAGCGCCGTCGTGAAGTGAAGGCGCCCGAGTCGCTCGAGCGCGGCCGCCGAGCGTCCCTTCGGACGATCGACCTGGACGGGGCGTCGGCGAACGCCGGCGGCGAGCACGAGGAGCGCGATCCCGAACGCGATCTCGAGGGCGGCCTGGAGCGTCGGATGGCGGCTGTGGTGGTCGGGCACCGCCGCGGCTCCGATCAGGACGAGGATGCCGAGCGAGATGACCTGACCCGCGATGAATGTGCACCCGAATGCGAACGCCTTGAGCCGGCCGCTTCCCATCACGGCGAGCGTTGCTGCGAAGCCGAGAGGGCTCAGGGCGGCAACGAGCGCATAGGGAACCAGCTGCAGAGCAGGGCTAGACATGCCCGCTCGGCGCGATCGTACTGCGATCTGTGAGCATCGGCGAAAATCACCTCCGACGGTTGGCCACGGACGTCGACAGCCCGTTGCCCGACACCTATCTTCGCTTGCCGGTTGCATGTGCCGCTTCAGCCGATCTGGTTGATGCGGACGTGAAAGGCGAGTTCGACCTGCGGGAGCCGAAGATCCGCCAAAGTGGATGATTCCAATTTCAACCTGCAGATGGTTTCGTCTGACCTGATCCCTACGCTTTGGACACTCCCGGCACCAGGAGGGCGCACCGTGACTCGATTCGGGCTCGACATCAGCGCTGACGGACGCCGGACCCCCGGAGTACGCCGGTCATGAGGGCGCGCTTCCGCAAGCGCGCCGGGGAGGGCGACGCCGACTCGCAGCGTGTGGCCTCGGACGGCGACCAGGTCATCGAGCTCGACGAGGCTCAGCTGGCGCAGCTGTCGGGCGTGTTCGCGGCTCCTCGCTGGCTGCGCGACCTCGGGATCGCCTCCTGGCTGTTCGCCGGCGCGTTCCTCGTTCTTGCCGGCGTTATCTGGCTGCTCGGCGCGACTGCCGAGATCACCGGTCCCGTCGTCGTCGCCTTCCTGCTCGCCTGCGTCACACAGCCCGTCGTGCACTGGCTCGGACGGCATCACGTGGGGCGGGCTGGAGCGGCCGCCATTGTCGTCCTCTCCTTTTTCGCGCTGGCAGTGCTCATCACTCTCATGGTGATCGGCGGGATCAGCTCCCAGTCGTCCGACATCTCCTCGACCCTCTCGTCGGCCGGCGACAAGATCTCGGCCTGGATGCAGGATGCCGGGGTCAGCTCCTCGAGCGCGTCGAGCACAACCGATACGGCGCAGGCGGACACCACCGATGCCGTCAAGACGTTGATCAGCGGGATCGCGACGGGGATCAGTGGCATCACGTCCCTGGTCCTCGGGCTCTCGTTCACGATGCTCAGCCTGTTCTTCCTGCTGAAGGACGGGCCGTCGTTGCGCGGGTGGGTCGACGAGCACCTCGGTGTCCCGAAACCGGTCGGTCGCACCATCTCCGGTGACGTCATCGTCTCCCTGCAGCGGTACTTCGCAGGTGTGACGATCGTGGCGGCGTTCAACGCGATTCTCGTCGGAGTGGCGGCTCTCATCCTCGGCGTGCCGCTCGCCGGCACGATCGCCGTCGTGACGTTCGTCTGCGCCTACATCCCGTATCTCGGCGCGTTCGTCGCCGGCGCGTTCGCCGTCCTGATCACACTAGGGTCGCTCGGAACGACCGACGCGCTGATCATGCTCGTCGTCGTCATCCTGGCGAACGGGGCCTTGCAGCAGATTCTCCAGCCGATCGCCTACGGAGCAACCCTGGGGCTGAATCCTCTCGTCGTCCTCATCGTCACGATCGGGGCCGGCAGCCTGTTCGGGATGCTCGGCCTCGTCGTCGCCGCTCCTCTCACGTCAGCGGCGGTCCACATCAAGAAGGACCTCGAGAAAGCCCGCGCCGCAGCGCTGCTGGCAGGAGAGGCGCCGCCGGATCGACCGCCAACGGAGCCGTTCGAGCCCGAGATCCTGCCGGCATCGAGCTAGCATTCGCCGCACGGCCGAGCCGACCACGAGATCGAGTCGCTGCCGAGCGAACTGCAGTCAGGAGCGTTGGCGCCCTATCGCCAGGGCGGGGCTGCAGCCTCCGCGCCGGTCGTCTTCGAGCCGAAGACCAGCCAGGTGGAGCCCGAGATACTGCATCCGCGCAACCGCCTCAGATCGCGTCGACGCGTCGAGCTTCTCGTAGACCGCAGAGACGTGTGTCTTGACCGTTGCAGGCGACACGTACAGCTGCGCCGCGATCTCCTTGATCGAGAGATGCGTCGGCAGGAATGGAAGAATCCTGATCTCGGCCGGAGTGACATGGAGGTCGGTGAGGCAGCCGAGCCGCCGTTCGAGCTCCTCGAGCCGGCAGGCGAGCATGCCGGGGTCGTCGTAGCCGGACAGAGCGGCTCGGGCCGCGTCGGCGTGCTCCCGGGCGAGAGGTCGGTCGCCCAGGTCCAGGCTGATGTTCGCCAGGCGAATGTTGAGGTCGGCCTGCAGCCACCTGGCGCCGCAGAACAGGTGGCCGACGCGACGGGCAGCCGCAAATGCTGCCTCGGCCCGGTCGAACGCACCGTCGTGGACGAGGATGCATGCACGCGCGACGAACGCGATGCCGCCCGGTAGCGAGTGTTCGAGCGCTTCCTGCACTGACAGAGCCGCCGCCTCCTGCGCCGTCTTCCGTGCGGTTGACCAGTCGCCTGTCTGCGCCGCTGCGAAGGAGAGGTACGCGAGGCACTGGATCCTGACATGGACGAGCTCCGTCCGGCCGCGGCACAAGCTCAGCGACTCGCGGAGCACCTCGCCAGCCCTGTCCGGTTGCCCAAGCAACAGCCTGGCTGTGCCGGCGGCGAGGCTGGCCCCGAAGAACGAGGGGGTGGTCGCCTCGCGCTCTGCGTTACAGGCAAGCTCGGCGTCCGCGAGCATCTGGTGGACTCCGCGAGCCGCGAGACTTGTTCGAAAGGTTGCGAGAGCCCGTCCGAACGACACCGCTTCGTCTGCCGAGAGGGAATCGAGCTCGCCGGCCTCCGCCGCTGCCCCATACCGGTGGGCTTTCTCGAGCTCACCAAGGCGCATGTACACGGAGGCTGCGGCGAGCGCCAACTCAGGATCGGACTCGATCTGCTCGTCCGTGCAGTCGCTGAGCCAGAGCCGCAGATCCTCCAGTTGGCCGCGACGTGCGAAGTCGTCCACAGAGGCAAGAGCGACGCGCCCGGCCAGAGAGAAGTCGGAGCACTCGCGCGCACAGCGAAAAGCCTCTCCGGGGTTGCCGCCGCTCTGCACGTACCAGGCGGCGGAGCGAGACAGACATTCGCGTGCGAGGTCGGGGTCCGTGCGCTCGAGCTCGGAGCGGAGAAGCTCCGCGAACAGACGGTGGTACCTGTACGAGCGACGGTGATCGTCGAGCGCGACTACGAACGAGTTCCTGGCTTCCAGACCCGCGAGCGTCTCGGCCGAGTTCGTCACTCCGAGCGCTGCATCGCACAGTTGAGGCGTCAGCTCGGACAGCACGGAGGTCGCGAGCAGGAATCGACGCGTCACCTCTGTCTCCTTGTCGAGGATGACCTCGACGAGATAGTCGGCGATCTGGCGCTGGTCGCCGGTGATCGATTGCGCAACGTCGGCGGCGGTGGCGGACTTGTGGAGTGCCTGGAACGAGAGAGCGATCCCGGCCGGCCATCCTTCCGTTCTGATCTCCCAGGACCTTGAGTGCGTCTACGGACAAGTCCATCCCACGAGTGGCTGCCAGTGCGCTGATCTCGCCTGGATCGAATCCGAGGTCTTCCGCTTTGATCTCGTCCAGGTTCCCGGTCAGGCGTCTACGGGCTAGGGGAAGGTGGAGCTCGGTTCTTGTCACGAGCGTTACGTGCGTTCCGGGCCTGACGCCGTCGAGGAGGAGATCGAGCACATCGAGGCTGCCGTCTTCGGTGAGCTCGTGTGCGTCGTCGAGGACAAGCTCGAGCGGTGAGAGACGGTCGAGCTCGCGCGTGATGGCGGGCAGAGCGAAGTCGAGAATGCGCGTCTTGGGAGCCGTGAGCTCGGCAAGCAACTCCGGGGCGATTGGATCGAGCCTGTCAAGCGCGTGAGCGATTGAGGTGAGAAACGCGACCGGATCGTTGTCGCTGCTGTCGAGGTTGATCCAGGCAACGCGCCGCTGCGAGCGCTCACACCACTGGCGGGCCAGGGTCGACTTCCCGTGACCGGCCGAAGCCGAGATCAGGGTTATCAGGGCATCGTCCGCGCGGGCGACCCGGCGAAGCAGTCGCTCGCGCTCCAGCGTTCCGGCTCGTACGGGTGCCGGGTCGAACTTCGAGGCACGACCGAGCCAGGCTCCTGGAGGCGGCTGTTGATTGACAACCGACAGATGGCGCAGCGAACGGGTCCCGGAAGAGCGACCCGTGTGGCCGGCAGCCTTCGGCCGAGTCCTTGTCGGGACGCCGACGATCGCGGGTTGCGGCGTCCCTTCGGGTTGGGTAGGCCTGTTCTGGATCGTGCTCATCGGGCAACCTCTCGCTCTCTGCCGTGAGCCGGCTGACCGGCGACCTCGGGCGGATCCCCGAGCTCGCTGATGGCCGACAAACCGTTAGGCCTGGCGGCTCTTGAGGCGCGAGCCTCCGTAGGTCGCGAGTGCGTAGATCACGAGGATGTCTGCCGCGAACATGCAGAGCGACCAGAACGGGTACGCCTGGACGAAGAACAGCTGGCCCATCGCGTTGACGCCAGCGGCCAGGATTCCGAACCAGCGGGCGAACTGGCTGCCGCTGAAGACAGCGAACGCAGCGACGAGGAGCAGCACTCCGAGCAAGAGCACGATCCAGCCCCAGGTGTTCAGGTTGCTGAAGACGAACGTCGCGTTGGCCGTATAGATCTTCGAGCCTGCGATTGCCGCAATGCCTTCGATCACCGCCCAGGTGCCCGCGAGAGCCATCATTGCGACGGCGAACATCAGCAGTCCGTCGCCCTTCTCCGAGTAGTCGTAGCTTTCTGTTGACGTCATGGGTCGCCTCCCAGCTGCCGATGTCCCCATCAACTTCCCACCGGATTCGACCCGCGGCATCACCCGAAACGGGTGACGGCCAAAGTGGTTGAGCACGGACGCCGGAAGGCGGGTTAGGCCGGCACGGCCTCGAGCAGCCCGAGCTCGGCGGCGCGCTGAACCGCCGCGCTTCGGGACGATACATCGAGCTTCCTGTAGATCGACGCAGTCTGTGTCTTCACGGTGTTGTAGGAGACATCGAGCCGTTCCGCGATCTCGCTCAGAGTGAGGTGGGTCATGAGCAGCGGGAGTAGCCGCAGCTCCGCGGTTGTCAGCGACCACTGCCATCCCGCATGGCCGTCACCGAGGGACACCGACTTCGCCTGAAGCTGCCGCACGCGTTGCCCGAGGATGCCGAGGTCGGGCCGATGGCGGAGGATCTCGACTGCATCCAGGAGTGCGGCGCGCGCGGCGTTGACTTCGCCGAGGTCGCAGTAGGCTTCGGCCATCTCGAGCAGCGTCTGAACGGAGTACCAGGGGATCGCGCGCGTCAGGAGCGGCCGCAGGCGCTGGCAGACGGCCAGTGCCGCGATCGCTTCCTCGATGTTGCCTGACCTGACCTCGACGCGAGCCTCGACCGCTGCGATCAGGGCGAAATGGATGTAGCCCTGGTAGTCCTCGATGTTCTCGGCCGGCCGTGCGAGTCCGAGCAGCACGCGAGCTCCATCGACATCTCCGCGATCGAGCGAGAGAAGGGCGCGTTGCGCCTGGGCATTCATCACCGCGAAGCGATTGCCCGTCGCGCTCGCGACCTCGATCATTGCGGCAAGGTGTCGTTCCCCCTGCACGAGATCGCCCGTGAGGAGGAAGGACGTGGCGTGCGTCCAGACCGCAAGTCCGAGCATCGGGCTGGGCCGAGGAAGGCCCGCGATTGCGGAGTCGGCGTCCTGACGCATCTGGTCGGGGCCGTGCCGACACATCAACGCCTCGATCGTCGCAACCCAGAGACTGGCATTCGGGCTTCCATCCGGTAGCGGATCGTCCTCGCGGAGCCCCCTTTCGGCCGCGTCTGCCCAGCGCTCCGCTTGGAACGGCCGCCCGCTCAGAGTGTGGAAAAACGCTGCCAGCACCGATACAGCGGGGTACCGCGTGATTTGCATCGGATCGTCGAACCGGGCAAAGCACTCCTCGAGCATGGCCGCCCGGCCGAGCTGGTAGAGCGGAAGCCCGACCGTGCACAGAAGCCGTGCGGCTAGGTCGTTATCCCCCGCCGCAAGCGCATATCGCAGCGCACGGTCGGCCGAGCCATTTACCTCGCACCACTCCGACGCGCGCAACCGGATTCGGTTCCTGGCCCTCGGGTCGGAGTTCTCGAGCTGGCGCAGAAGTGCCGCCCTGAAGAGGTCGTGGTAACGAAACCAGACGCGCTCGTGATCGAGTGGCACGAGGAACAGGTTCGACTTCTCGATCTCCTCGAGCATCCGCCGGGAGTCGCTGCGGGAAAGCGCGGCGTCACAGAGTTCCGGGCACATCCGGGTGAGCACCGAGGACTCTCTCAGGAAATCGAGCTGAGACGCCGGGAGCCTCGCCAGATCTTCTTCGAAGTAGTCCAAGACGAAGCGGTCCGTGTGCGCCTCACCGAAATCCGGCAGTGATCCTGTCTCTCTCATCGCCAACGCGCAGAGGTAGAGACCGGCTGCCCATCCCTCGATCTGGCGGTTGGTGTCGCTAACGACGGCGTCCGAAAGATCAATGCCCGCGTTCACGAACAGCTCGCGCGCCTCTGAGTCATCGAGTGCAAGATCCGCGGCCGTCAGCTCCAGCGTCTCTCCTCCGAGGCGAGCTCGCGACAGCAACCGTCCCAGGTCAGATCGGCCGCACAGTACGAGTTGTGATCCGTGCGGGATGTCGCGCGCGAGTAGGAGCAGGGCGTCGAGTGCATCTCCACGCAGCCATTGAGTGTCATCGACCATGAGTACGAAGGGTGGACCTGTGGCCAGTGCAGCTCGAAGCGCCGGAAGGAGCGATCGGGCATTTGCCATTCCCACCGAGCCGGGAAGCTGATCTGCCTCGAGGATTTCGGCGTGCACGAGAGCCAGCGCCACGTACTGGAGGAACAGGGTCGTGTCCGAATCGTCGGGATCGAGTGAGAGCCACGCCACGGGCCGCAGGTCCTCCGCGGCCCATTGGGCAAGGAGCAGGGACTTGCCATACCCGCCTGGTGCCGTGACGCTGATGATGCGGTGCTGCTTCGAATCGAAGAGTCGACCGACGAGTGCCCGACGACGAATCGCGCCTGCGCGAACGCCTGGCACCTGCGCTTTGGACGGAATCAGAAAGGACTCGATTGTGGGCTGTGAACTCATAGTGCTTCCCACTCTCGGCTCGAAATTGAGGGTCGGGAAGGATCACGCAACCCGGAACGTCCTCGCAAGTTATAGGTCATTCCGGCTCGAAGTGGCAAGGAGGATGGGTCACGTCCCGTCAAGTGGTGTACGACGCTGACTGCGTCATCCTCGCTTGAGCTCTACGCGGCTGCTGCGATGGCGATCACCTCCTCGGGCTCGTCGGCCGGCGCTCGGTGAGCGCTTTGGCGAGTGACTCGACGCTCATGTAGCGGCGGGCGACGGCCCATTCGTCGTTCTGTTCGGCGAGGACGGCGCCGACGAGACGGATGATCGCGGCGCGGTCGGGGAAGATGCCGACGACGTCGGTGCGGCGGCGGATCTCCTTGTTCAGCCGTTCGAGCGAGTTGTTGCTCCAGAGCTGCCGCCAGTGCTCCTTCGGGAAGCCGGTGAAGGCGAGCAGATCGGGGCCGCCTCCTCGAGCAGCGCCGCCGCGTCGGGGAAGCGCGTCCCGAGCTGGTCGACGATCCGTTGGTGCTGCTCGTGGACCATCTCAGCGTCGGGCTGGGCGAAGATCGTGCGCACCATCGCGGCCACGAACGACTGGGCGCTCTTGGGCACCCGGGTGAGCAGGTTGCGCATGAAATGGGTGCGGCAGCGCTGCCAGGCCGCGCCCGGTAGGGTGGCCGCGATCGCGTCGACGAGGCCGGGGTGGGCGCTCGGGAACCCGGTGGCGCCTCTCCTTCCTCCTTGGCGACGTAGCTGGGGTGCGGGGAGTTCGCCCCCTCCCCGCACCTGTCCCGCTACTGCGCCGGCCGGCTTTCCTTGAAGGCGGCGATGGCTTCTTCGAGTGAACCGAAGATGTGCTCCTGGCCGATCCTCTCCGTCACCCCGAACAGCTCGAGCTCGGGGGCGGCGGCCTTGCGTGCGCCGGCTATTGCGAGCACGACTCCTCGTTGCTTCAGCTGATCCGCCAGCTCGGCGATCGTCTTGCCGCCGGTGTAGTCGACGTCGTCGATGGCGTCGGCAAGCAGGACGAGCCACCGCGGCGGCTCCGGCACGTCGACGAGGGCGATCGCCTCCTCCGTGAATCGGGCCGCGTTCGCGTAGAAGAGGCCGACGCCGAACCGGTAGACGACGAGCCCGGGCTCCAGGGGCGTTCCCGTGGCGGCCGGAGCGGTCGTCAGCCCGCCCTCATCGTCGCGAACGACAACCGAGTCGTGCGGGTCGTAGTGGCGCCTGACGTGGTCGAGCAGCGAGAGCACGATCGCGAGGATGACACCTTGCTCGACGCCGACGCCGACGACGACGGCCGCGGTGATCGCGGCGATCCAGAACTCGTCGCGGCGCAGGCGGTAGATCTCCTTCATGTGCGCGACGTCGATCAGCTTGACACCGATCACGAAGACGACTGCCGCGAGCACCGCGTTCGGCATGTAGGCGAGCGGCTTCGTAAGGAAGAGAAGGACGATCGCCACCATGGCCGCCATCGCGAGCATCGCGACCTGACTGGAAGCCTTCGACTCCTCAGCCATCTTGCTCTTGGTCGGGCTGCCGTTGACGACGAAGGTGCTGCTGAGGCCGGCCGCGATGTTCGCGAGGCTGAGGCCGACGATGTCGGTGTTCTCCTCGAAGCGCTCCTTGTACTTCACTGCGTAGGCGCGCGAAGTCGCGGCGCTCTGCGCGATGATCACGAGGAACATCGAGACGCAGGTCGCGAGCAGCGGTCCGACGTCGTTCCAGCCGACCCCGCTCGGCAGCCCGATCGAGGGCAGGCCGCTCGGAACCGTGCCGAGCGTCGAGACGCCGTGTGCCTCGAGGTCGACGGCCCAGCTGACCGTGATCGCGCCGACGACCGCAACGAGGCCACCGGGGATCATCGGGATCCACTTCTCGAAGATGACGAGCGTCGCGATCACGGACAACGACACGGCGAGGGTTGCGACCGAAGTGTCGGGGATCTCCTTCACCGTGTCCCAGAACTTGATCACGGTGCCGCTGATCTGGTCGAGGTCGACGTCGGGCGACGGGACGCCGAGCATGCCGCCGAGCTGGCCCATCGCGACCTGGATGCCGACACCGGTGAGGAAGCCGACGAGCACGGTGCGCGAGATGAAGTCGGCCAGGAAGCCGAGCTTCGCGATCCGTGCCAGAATCAAGAGGCCGCCGGTGATCAGCGCGGCGAGGCTCGCGAACGCGAGCCACTCGTCCGAGCCCGGAGTGAGGCCGGAGATGCCGAGGCCGGCGATGCCCGCATACATGATCGCGGCAGTAGCCGAGTCGCCGCCGACGACGAGATGGCGGGAGGAGCCGAGGATGGCGAAGGCGACCGCGGGCAGGAGGATCGTGTAGAGCCCGGTGATCACTGGGGTGCCCGCGATCTTCGTGTACCCCATCACCTCAGGGATCGCGAGCGCCGCAAGCGTGACACCCGCCACGACGTCGCGGGACAGCAACGACTTGTCGAACGGCCGGATCCCCTGTAGCACACTGACGTAGCGGGAGAGGCCGGTAGGTCCGCTCTTCTGCGCTGCTGCCTCACTCATCGTGCTTCCCCGCGTCCTGCCGCTTCTCAGCTTTGGCCATTCGCCTTCTCTCCTTCTTCTCGAGTCGCTTGCGCCGGTGATCTTCCTTGGTTTCGGCGGTCTTTGCCTTGGCGTCCGCATACGACTGGGTGACGATCTGCTTCCCGCCTGCCCAGCCGAAGACCAGGCAGACGAGCACGATCGCGACGACCTGGTTCCACGCGGTCGTGATCAGCTGCTGGGCGGTCGAGTAGTCGACCGCCTGCTGGTTCGGGACGTTGCAGCACTCGTTGAGCGCGAGCGCGTTCGTCGCCTGTGTGATCCCGACCGCGCCGGGCGTGAAGGAGGTCACGTTGGCCAGCGAGCCCGAGCCGACGACCCACATGATCGACTCGAACGTGACGGGAATCGCGAACGCAGCGAGGAAGATTCCGATCACGATCAGCTTGCAGGTCCAGGAGAGGAACGAGGGCAGGAAGGCACGGGTGAAGTAGCGCCTGGGCTGGCTGAGTATGACGCCGCCCTGCTTCGCCTGCGCCCAGAGCTTCTTCACGAAACGCCAGAAGATCCGCGCCAGCACGACGATGCCGATCGCGATACCCACGACGACGAGCAACGTCGCGCCGGGATGCGAGGTCTCCCTGCCGAAGCTGACGTCGAAGGCCCCCGGCACGCTGAGGAACATGTAGAGGTAGACGAACGTCCCCGCGATCGTGAAGAAGATCTTCTGCACGAGGTAGGCGGCGATCGAGCCGCCGAAGGTACAGCTCGGGATGATGGTCACGAACATGAACAGCGTCACGAAGGTGCCGATGTTGGCCGGAAGGAAGCCGTTCATCGCCACACCGACCGCGTACGCCGTGACGATCGGCCACAGGAACACCTCGCCCGGGTAGGCGGCGGAGAGGATCCCGTAGTATGAGAGCCCCGCGAAGAAGGTCTGGCCGCTCTGGAAGATCAGCGCGGCGACGACGTAGCCCGGCGGGATCTCCTTGATCTGGTCCCAGAGCTGCGTCAGCCAGCTGCGAACGTCGACACCGAGCAGTTGGACGATCAGCCAGAAGAGCGCCAACGCGACGAGCCAGAGGACGATCTTCGTGACCCGGCGACGCCGTGGCGGGCGCAGCTCGACCATCGGTTCTGTAGCGACCGTGGTCACGGCTCGATGAGCCCCGGCCCGTGCGCCTTGTCGGCGGCGATCGTCGGCCGTACGGGGACGTGAACCTTCCAGAGCGCGGGCCGGTGGCAGGCAGCGATGTCCTGCTCTTCGCAGCTCACTGTGCGGCGGAGTTTTCGTTGCATCTATTCGCTCCTTGGTGGCTCACGCACCGACCGCCATTCGACGGCCGTGACGATGCTACGACGCGCCGCGCCCGCACGCCGTCAACCGAAATGGGTGAGATCCGCGCTCCGGTGTTTCCTGCGTCGGCCCGAGAAATCTCATTCGATCTGGGTGAGGATCGCGCTGAGGCGTTCGAGGGACGATTGACACGTGGACTGGAAAGCGGTGCGGACCAACAGCCCGAGCCCTCGCGCCGAGCACGAGGAGGACTAAAGCGATGGGACAGGGAATCGGTGAGGTTTTGACCTTCGCGGTCGGCGTGGCGATCAGCCCCGTCCCGATCATCGCGGTGATCCTGATGCTGTTCTCGCAGCGGGCACGGGTGAACGGGCCGTTGTTCCTGCTCGGGTGGGTGCTCGCGCTGGCGGTCGTGAGCGGCGTCGCCTACGCTCTCGCCGACCAGGGCGATGTCGCCACGAGCAGCGGCGCCTCGGACACGGTCGCGTGGGGGAAGATCGTGTTCGGCGTCCTCTTCCTCGTGCTCGCCCTGCGGCAGTGGCGGAACAGGCCGGGACCGGGGGTCGAGCCGGAGATGCCGAAGTGGATGGCGGGCATCGACTCGTTCTCGCCTGTGAAGGCGCTCGTGCTAGGCGTGCTGCTCGCGGGCGTGAATCCGAAGAACCTGCTCCTGACCCTCGGCGCGGCTGTCGGTCTGGCGCAGCTCGGGCTCTCGACGAGCGACGCCGTTGTCTCGCTGGTCGTGTTCGTCGTGGTCGCGAGCCTGACGATCGCCGGGCCTGTCGTCTACTACCTGACAGGTGGCGCGCATGCGAAGGCCGAGCTCGACTCGTTGAAGGGCTGGCTCGCATTGCACAACCCTGCAGTGATGGCGGTGCTGTTCGTCGTCTTCGGCGTCGACCTGATCGCCAAGGGAATTCCGCCCCTGACGGGTTGACCAACGCAGATCATCCGATCTGGCTGACGAGCCGATCGCGGGCCGCGCCGGATCATGGCGTCTGGACATGGTGCGCGCGTGTGCACCGGGAAACGATTCGAGGAGGTTCAGATGTCTGTTCAGGCCGTAGGCGAAAGGCGCCCCGGCTGGCTCACGTTCGCAGCGGTGATCATGTTCGCCGTTTGCTTCACACGCACGATCTCCGGGATCAACTATCTCGCGGGCGGCAGCCAGATCGCCGACCTCACGAACACCGTCTTCGGAGACCAGCTGAAGGTGTGGGGTATCTGGGATCTCTGCCTGGCGGCTCTTGCTCTCTTCGCAGGGCTTTCGCTCCTCGTCGGCGGCGGGTTTGGTCGGGTTGTCGGATACGTCTGGGCCATCTGGCTGATCGTCGCAGAGCTTCCTCGTCATTCAGCACGCGCCCTGGTTTTCGATCGCGATGATGGCGCTCGGGATCCTCGTGATGTATGCGCTCGCTGTCGGCTCCGAGTGGGAAGGGAGCGAGTCATGAGCAGGAAGGGATGGATCATCATCCTGGTCGCCGGGGGATTGGTGCTCGCGATCGTGATTGGGCTGGTCGGCAACTCGCAGTCGAGGGCCGAGACGCAGTACTGCAACAGCCTGTCCGGCCTCGAGGGCGCGATCGCGGAGGTGACGTCCTTCAACCCGTCAACGGGCTCGTCAGGCGAACTGCAGGCCGACATCAGCGATGTGCAGGGCGCCTGGGGTGACGTCAAGAGCGACGCCTCGCAACTCTCGGACGTCAACCAGGAGTCGCTCGACAACGCGTGGGATCAATTCGAGAGCGCCGTCAAGGACCTCAACAATGGCGGCTCCACGGCGGACGTCCAGAACGCCGCCAAGGGCCTCGACTCGGCCGTTCAGTCCAACGCGGACACCTACGACTGCGGGCTCGCCTCGTCCACGACGACGACGTCGTCCTGATCGTGCCCCCTGGTAGGCGCTCTCCTCGGAGCGCCTACCAGGGCCCCAGATCATCCGATCCGGTTGAGGAAAGGGTCGGGGAACAGCGAGCAGGATGGCGTTGACCGCAGATCGCAGACGAAGGAGGAACCCCGTGACCGACCCGACGAGACACCTGATCCGATCTGCGGTGCCGGTCTGCCGAGCGCAGGAGAAGATCCGGCTCCGGTTGAATCAAGCCGGCAAATAGGTGAGCGTGATGTCGCAAGGTGACAAGGCTGGCACGACCGCTGCACCCGCACGCGCCGGCCTGGTGCTCGGCACTCTGATCCTGGTCGCCGGGGTCGCGAACCTGAAACAAGGGCGGCCAGCTGTTTCGCGAGGGGATGTTCCAGTTCATGACCTCGTTCTCCCTCCCCTGGTACGCGATTGTCGCGGCGCAGAAAGGGGTTGGGCAGGGGATTCCGATCCGGGCTGCATCCTGCTCGCGGTCGTCGGCCCGACGGCCGGGCGCTGGTACATCGACCTGTCGAGCGGAGTCACCCCGAAGCAATTCATCCGCGGTGAGTGGTTCGTGACCATTGCGGCATTCACGGGGCTGATCTGGATCCTGACGTTCTGGGCGACCGACGACACGTGGATCGCGTTGGGAGTGGCATTCGTGCTTGGCTACGCGGCACGCGTGGCAGCTCTCTGGTATGCCTGGGAAGAGCCGCTCGCGAGCGAGCCCACGGGCGTCTACAAGCACTCGGACGGACGGCCGATGCTCGGCCGCAAGCTGAAAGGCAAGTCGCAGCGCGAGCTGCGTGACCTCGGCCTCCTGGTGGAGGACGGCAACCCCGAACCCGTAATCGGCAAGGAGGCGACGACGTAATGTCGGACACACATAGCGATGTTCTGGTGGGTGCATATCCGGACATCGACGCGGCAGCGAAGGACTTCGACGCGCTCGCGAAGCTCGTCGAGGGCAAGAAGGTGAAGGTGGAGGCCGCGATCCTGATCACGCACGCGAAGGACGGGTCTGTGAACGTGGCGCAGACGGCCGACCATCGCGGACGCAAGGGGGTCGAGTGGGGCGGTGCGGTTGGCGTCCTCGTCGGCCTGGCCGCGCCGCCGTTGCTTGCAGCCACGGCGGCTGGTGCGGTCGCGGGCGGCCTGTTGGGGAGGTTCGTCGATCATCGGGTCGAGAGCAAGATGCACGACGCGATCGGTGAGCATCTGCCGCCGGGGACGGCCGCGATCCTGGCGACGTTCGACGAGTCGCAGCGTCTCGCGGTCGAGCAGGCGCTGCCGGGGGCGCTCGCGAAGTCGATTGTCCAGTCCGACAAGGCAGGGCTCAAGGCGCTCAAGGACGGCCTCGCGGAGGCGATGGGTAAGTTCGTCCCCGACCGTACTGTGCTCCCGCTCCCGGATCGGAATTTCGGCGGCACAATGGGCCACACGATCGACCAGTCGGTCCCGGATTGGACGATCATCCCCGGCCCGAAAGCTCCGGAGGGGGCGCCGAACGTTCTGCTGATTCTGATCGACGACGCCGGGTTCGGGCAGCCCGACACCTTCGGCGGGCCGGTCGCGACGCCGAACCTGACGCGTGTCGGGCAGATGGGCCTCTACTACAACCGCTTCCACGTCGTCGCGCTCTGCTCGCCGACGAGGGCGGCGACGCTCACGGGGCGCAACCAGCACCGTGTCGGGATGGGCTCGGTGGCAGAGTTCCCGGGACCGTTCCCCGGTTACACGGGTGCGGTTCCGAAGAGCTGCGCCGCCGTGCCTCGCATTCTGAAGGAGAACGGGTACGTGACGGGCGGGTTCGGCAAGTGGCACATGACGCCCGACCGGGAGCAAGGCCCGGCGGGCCCGTTCGAGCACTGGCCGCAGAACTGGGGCTTCAACCATTTCTGGGGCTTCCTGAGTGGGGCGGCGGGTCAGTGGGATCCGATGATCTCGCAGGACAACACGACAATCGGGGTGCCCGAGGGCACGGACGGGGAGTCGTACTACTTTCCCGAGGACCTGACGGACAAGTCCGTCGAGTGGCTGCACGGGGTGCGGGCGCAGGATCCCGAGAAGCCGTGGTTCCTCTACTACTCGACCGGCTGCGCCCACGCACCGCACCATGTCGCGGCGGAGTGGGCGGACAAGTACAAGGGTAAGTTCGACCAGGGCTGGGACGCGATCCGCGAGGAGGTCTTCGAGCGCCAGAAGAAGCTCGGCGTGATCCCGCAGGATGCGGAGCTGACGCCGAGGCCGGACCTGTTCCAGGCGTGGGACTCGCTCGACGAGGCCTCGAAGAAGCTCTACACGCGGCAGATGGAGGTCTACGCGGGATTCATGGACAACGCCGACTGGAACGTTGGCCGGCTCCTCGACGCGGTCGAGGAGATGGGCGACCTCGAGGACACGCTGATCTTCTACATCTGGGGTGACAACGGCGCCAGCCTGGAGGGGACGGAGACGGGCTCGTTCAACGAGATGACGTTCCTGAACGGCGTCGACATCGACCCCGCGCAGCAGCTGAAGTTGATCGACCAGTACGGCGGCATCGAGGCCTGGGGCAACGACCACACGGCTCCGCACATCGCGGCCGCCTGGGCCTGGGCCGGCAACACGCCGTTCCAGTGGGGCAAGCAGATGGCGAGCCACCTGGGCGGGACGCGCAACCCGATGGTCGTCGCCTGGCCCGCGAAGATCGAGGCGAGCGGTGACCTGCGCTCGCAGTTCACGCACTGCATCGACATCGGGCCGACGATCCTCGAGGCTGCCGGGATTCCGGAGCCGAAGGTGGTCGACGGGATCGAGCAGGAGCCGATGGACGGGACGAGCTTCCTCTACACGTTCGACGATCCGAAGGCCGAGGAGCGGCACACGGTGCAGTACTTCGAGGTGATCGGCTCGCGGGCGATCTACAAGGACGGCTGGTGGGCCTGCGCCCGCCTCGACAAGAAGCCGTGGGAGTTCTCGCCCGCGGCGCTCGCGCCGTTCGCTCCCGGCAAGTGGGATCCCGAGCAGGACACCTGGGAGCTGTACTTCCTGCCGGACGACTTCACCCAGGCGAAGGACCTGGCGGCCGAGAACCCGGAGAAGCTCGCGGAGCTGAAGGAGCTCTTCTGGGAGGAGGCGGAGCGCAACAACGTGCTGCCGCTGCTCGGCTCGATCTGCGTCTTCTTCGGCATCCTGCCGCCGCTCCCGACCGTGACCCGCTACACGTTCGCGGGCGACGTCCAGAACGTCCAGAAGGGACTCGTCCCCCGCGTCGCAGGCCGCTCGTACGCGATCGAGGCGGAGCTCGTGGTTCCCGATGGTGGTGCCGAGGGCGTGATCCTCGCGAACGCCGACTTCATCGGCGGCTTCGGGCTCTGGGTGGACGAGGAGGGCAAGCTCAACCACACCTACTCGTTCCTCGGCGTCGAAAGCTACCGGCAGACGTCCACCACGGCGCTGCCGAGCGGCGATGTCAGCGTGAAGATGCTCTTCCAGGCCGACGAGCCGAAGCCCGGCTCTGGGGGCGACGTTACGCTCTGGGCCAACGGCGAGCAGATCGGCGAGGGCCGCGTCGAGAAGACGGCTCCGATGATGCTCACCTCCTACGCAGGCATGGACGTCAGCCGCGACAACGGCCTCGTCGTCGACCTCGCCTACGAGGACAAGGCGCCGTACCCCTTCAACGGCACCGTCAAGAAGGTCGTCTTCGACCTCAAGCCGACAGCCTCCCACGACGACGACAAGGCACTGCACCAGCACGACAGCATCCACGCAGTCGCCCACGGAATCAGCGCCTAACAGAAGAACCGTGCGGTGGGTGGTGGGCGGCCGTGGGGCCGCCCACCACCCACCCGCAACAGAGGAGCGACCATCAACCACCTCAAGATCGTTCGATTACTGGACGCACCCGTCGAGCGTGTCTGGGCAGTCGTCGGCAACCCCGGCGTCTCGCCAGGCCCGGGCGTGGACGTCGAGGTCGAGCGGCCGGGAGCGCCCGACGGCTCGGGCCTGAGCCGGGTCGTAAAGGTCGGCCGGGTCACTGCCCACGAGGAGATCGTCGGGGTCGAGCCCGGACGAGTCGTGCGCTACCGCGCGACGAAAGGCGTTCCCGCCCGCGACTACGAGGGCAAGGTCTCCGTCGAGGAGTCACCGGGTGGCGGCACCACTGTTTCGTGGATCGTCCAGTTCCGGCCGATCGTACCGGGCTCCGGGTGGCTGATCTCGTTGCTCACGAAGCACACGCTCGACCGCGTGCTGGACGCCGTCGCCGCGAGCTCACGAAGCTAAGCGAAGAGGGTCGGAGTGTGTCGACAGGCATCGGAGGTTGAGCTGGTGAGCCGAAAGCAGATGGATCGCGGCTTCGTCGTCGTTACGGGCACGTCGACTGGGATCGGCGCCGCGACGGCGCTGCACCTCGCGGGAAAGGGGTTCCATGTTCTCGCGGGCGTTCGACGTGACGTGGATGGTGAGGCACTACAGGCGCAGGTTTCGGGCAAGCTGACGCCGCTGCTCATCGACGTCACGGACGAGGCGACGATCGTGACGGCGGCCGCCGCGGTGACGGCCATCGTCGGCAAGCGGGGCCTGGCCGGTCTCGTCAACAACGCAGGTATCGCCAAGCCGGCACCGATCGAGTTCCAGCCGATGGCCGACTTCCGGGAGCAGCTCGAAGTCAACCTGTTCGGACCTGTTGCGATGGTGCAGGCGTTCCTTCCCCTGATCAGGCGGGGCGCCGGCCGGATCGTCAACGTGGGCTCGATCGGGGGGCTGCTCGTGCTTCCACTGAACGGCGCCTACAGCGCCTCGAAGTTCGGGATGCGCGCCGTTACGGATGCCCTTCGGCTCGAGTTGCGGCAATGGAGCATCCATGTCTCGCTGATCGAGGTTGCGCCGGTCAAGACGGCGATCTTCGGGAAGACCTATGCCGAATTGGACGCGCTCGAGGGAAAGCTCGGCAAGTCCGGCTACGAGCTCTACGAGGATCAGATCGCCGCCGTGCGGTCGGCCACCCAGAAGGCTGCGGCGGATGCTGACCCGGCGCTCGTGATCGGCAAGGCGATCGCCAGCGCGCTCATATCGGACCGACCCAAGACCAGATACCTGGTCGGACACGGTGGGAAGGCGGTCGCGATCGCGGCAGCGCTCCCCGACCGAGCACGAGACAAGGCACTCGTCCGCGAGCTCGGGCTCCCCACGCCGGCCTAGCCCGCGGCAACCAGACACGAGCGAGAGGACAAGCGAATGATCACTCATCCGAGGGCGAAGGCCCTCGTCCTGTACTTCAGCCTCACCCATCAGACCGCGCGCGTCGCCGACGCGATGGCCGAGGCCCTCGAGGCGCGAGGCTACGAGGTTGTGAACGCACCCCTCGAGTTCACCGACGAACGCTACGTCCCCCATCTGTCGCAGTTCCCGATGAAACACCCGATCCGGCAGCTGGCAACGATTCTCACGGCCCAGCTTCGCCACAAGACCGGCGAAATCCGCATCCCGGCGGAGGCCCAGGCCGGCGACTATGACCTCGTGGTGATCGCGTCCCCCACCTGGTGGTTCCAGACGAGCATGCCGATCCGCACCTATCTCGAATCGCCCGAGGCAAAGACGGTGCTGAACGGGAAGCCGGTTGCGTGCGCGTCGATCTCGCGCCGCTACTTCAGCATCAACCTCCGGCAGCAGAAGAAGCTCGCCGAGCAGAACGGCGGAGAGTGGATCGACCAGACACACTTCGTCTCCGCGGGCGGCCAGGTCAAGTCGATGCTCGCATGGCTCGGCTACATGAAGCACGGCGAACCGCAAGACCGTGTGATGGGACTGAAGATGTACCCGCCGAACCTCAAGCCAGACTTCGAGGAGCAGGCTCGGAACTTCGTCGACGGCGTCCTGGATCGTGTTGGCGGCGCTCCCGCCACCGGACGCGGCGAGGGCTGATGGCCGGCCCCATTCGATCGGTGTGAGCATGCCGAGGCTCGAGTGGCGCCGGCGGCGGTTGCGGACGAGCTCGGCCTCGTAGAGTCCGAAAAGGCACACCCCGAATCTGCTGCCCTGCCCCTCTTCAACCTGATCGCATTTCAGGCCACGATCCACTGCTTGACCGGGTGCGCGATCGACGAAATCCTGCGGATGATCATCGCGACGGCACTCTGGTCGGGAATGCCGAATCGATCACACTTTCGGTGGCCCTCGCATTCTTGTTCGGCTACTCGCTCACGCTCCTACCTGTCTTGCGAGCGGGAAATCCGGTTTCGCCCAGGCCACCGGCCTCGGTGGGCTTTCGGCGGCGCAGGTTGCCCGGGGTTGTCGTGGCTGGGTCACTCCGCGAACGAGCACCTCAAGACGTTTGCGCGTGCGTCGCTTTGAATTTGTGAGTCTTGCGGTTCACCCGCGGTTCACAATTCTGACCCGTCTGTCGCCTGTGGCATGAGGAGGCTCGACGCTGCCCTACTCGCTAATTGTTTGCGTGGCCCGAACGCAAAAGGGGTCAACTCCCCTTTGTGGCGGATTCCAGGGCGAAACGACGCGCTCCAAGACGGTTTGGGAAAGCTTCGTTGGTTCTCTGTGAGGGCAACAAAAATCTATTATTTCCAGGCATTTTATGCGAAAAGGCCCATACGGGATCTGAACGGCGCTGCAGATCGCCACACTTTCGGCGTCGTGACACCACGCGGAACACCACCGCTCGCGCGTGTACGGGCATGGGCGAGCACGAACTCAGAGCGTCCGTCGTCAGTATCAAGGGAGCCCGCGCACACTCGGATGGCTGCGGATCCTCGCAATGTCGGCGGCGTCGAGCAGGTATCGCGTACCGTGCGGTCGTCAGGCGTTCTCTCACGCACAAGACACTATCGCCGGCACGTGCGGCGATCGAGACAACTATGGTCCCGGACGGGTTGGATCACGGACGCACGCGATCATCGGTGTATGAGTTCTCCTCGAGAAGCGCGAGGTAGTCGGCATCGCGGATCAACGGTCGCGAGTAACCCGGGAGCCTTACCACCGGAACCGCCGCGAACACCGCGTCGACTGCTCGACGTTCAAGGCCGAGGCCGCGAAGGTCCGAGCGGGAGAGCAGCCGGGGTGGAAGTTGGGCTTCGCCGGTGCGCTCCAGTTCGACCCGAAGCGCTACGAGTTCAGCGCGCGTCGCATCAAGGAGTTCTGCCAGGAGTTCGAGCGTGACCACGGGGCCGCTCACCGGCGACCGCCCGCGTGCTCGAGGATCGCTCGTGATGATCCGCTCGTGTGAGAATTGATCCTGCCGCTTCGCGGGAAAAGCGGCAAAAGCGGATGAAGCGGTCCCAGCATTCGCAGGAGTCCGACACCACGGATCTTGGCGTTCGCTTTCACCGCTTACCCCGCGTCTCCGCAGTAATCAACGTGGACGTACAGCGTCCCGTAGCGGCCTCCGGTCGGCTTGCGCTGCTCGACGATGCGTTTGGCAGCGATCAGCGGTCCAACGGCGCCATCGATCCGCTTCGCTCCGCCGTGGTTGGAGAACAGCCGCTCGCCGATTTCCTGACGAGTCATTCCGCGCTTGCCAGCGTGATCGAGGGCGTCGTCTAACAGATCCGCATCGCGTATGCCGAGTCGGTCGCCGTAGATCATCCGCGCCGATGCCTCGCAGTAGCGCCAAAGCGCGAGCGCGGCTTCGATGTGGACGAGTTCGATTCGATCGGCGCAATCGAGGAGGGCATACAGCAGGGACAGCCGCAACGCGTGTGCCTCGGCGCGTGCGCAGACCTCGCCGGCGAGGCCGACGCGATCGATTGAAAGCTCGAACCGGTACGCGTCTTCCCAACGCGCTTCAGCTTCCAGCGATCGTGTGAAGGGGACGTCCGTCAGTTTCCCCCAGTGGCTCAGCGCCCGCGCGAACCGCGTTACATGCCTCGCACGAACACCTGGCGAAATCGACGGTGGGCTGGGCAGGATCGCCGAGCGGTACACAGCGACATGGAGAAACCGGTTGGCGAAACCGTTCGTGGCTGCGTCGTGGGAACATGCGGCGGACAAGCTCGGTCGGCGTGATTCCCGCAACGACCGAGATGTGCGCCTCGTTGGCGACGATCTTCCGGCCTTTAGTCCGATTCGCTAGCTGCGCGCCATCCCACGCCGCGCGCAGGTTGCCCGACAAGCTCGAATCCCTCCGCTCAGCGACCGTGATCACGTTGGCGAACTCAGCCTCGTGGATCAGGAGTCGTTTGTCGGCGGCAGCAGGCGCGAGGACCTTCTCTTCGCCGCCGATCGTCTCGCGCAATTCGTCCTGGACAGCTTCGACCAGCGCTTCGCCGCTGCCAAAGCCTCGCATGATGCGCTCCTGCGCGAATCCCGTGTCTGCGGCTCTTACAGGCAGGAGGCCGAGTTCCATCGCCTCGCCTTTGCGACCAGTGCCTGACGGGCCGACGAGAAGGGCGTTCTCGTTCGAGTAGTGGTGGGTGATCCCCGGCGCGACATAAACAACACGACCCACCGCACACCCGAAACCAACGATTGCGCATACGAGAAAGCCAACTATCGACGCCTCCGAGTGGCTACCGGCCGTCTCGAGCGCCCAGTCCGCCGCGGGCCCATGCAAGGCTGCGCCGTCGAGACGTGGGAGCGAACGCTCCCACTCGCCCTGTCGATCAGTGCCCGTCACGACGTGAAACCTCGCTCGAGCACAGCGGCAAGGTCGAGTTCGAGGTCGTGGAGTATCGCCCAGGCAGCTCCGCGGTCACCTGCCTCGAGTTCCTCGATCGCCGCGATGATGCGCGCGAGAACGTCTCTCAGCAGCCACGCAGAAGAACCGCGGCTCATTCCGCTAGGTCCTGGGTATCGCGGAGACGGCCGGCTAAGTCACTGTCGCCGGCACTGGAACTTCGGCCAGGGGCGCGCGCCCGTCGACCGCCGCGGCCGCCCCGCGTGCGTCGTGGACGCGAGCGAACCGGTCGTGGTCCGATCGGGCGTGGCTGCGTTCGCCGCTCCAGCATGCGCTGAAGTCGCAGCCCGCGCGATGCGAGAAAGCGGCGATCAACCCCCGCATCGACCATGTTCAGGGCGAAGCGATGGGTAGCCTCGTGGATGGCCGCCCTGCGGTCGGTTGGCGCTGACCTGCGGCGAGCTGGCAGGCATTCGTCCTCGTCGAGTCCGCTCACAATCGCGACCGCCAGCAGTGCCGAAAGCTCGTCGTCGTTGGTCGCCAGCTCGAGCATGATCCGGGCAAAAACCTCTGGTGGCAGCGTCTCGCGATGCCGTCGGAGTTGGCCGACGATCTCATAGAAGCGAGGGACTATCTCAGCCGGGAGCAGATCTGTCACGAACTCTGTCATGGGTGTTGAAGTGGGAGTCAACCGAAGCCAGTCAACGTAAGCCCGCCGTCGGACGGTGGTACTCAAACGGCTTTAACCAGTAATTCCTATTTATAGATAGGAATTAGGGAGATATTTCACCGCGACCTGGGTCGGGTCGCACGAACATAAAAAAACCGCGGGCCATCGCTGCGGCGCCCGCCGGCTGCTCCCGGGAGTCGCTCTGCTCGTCGTGTCCGAGCGGTTTCTCGGTCGGACACGACGAGTGGCCCACTGTCGGCTGGGCGAGCGTGCGGGATGTCGCGTGGCGAGGAGCGGCGGTGCAGGAACCGTGGATCGGTAGTTGGTCACATCGCGACCCGTGTTTGCCCCGGATGCGCCTAGTGCGGTGATGGGAGAACCTAGCTTGAGGAGGTGGTTTGTCATGCAGGCTTCGCCGACTGCACCGTCAGTTGCCCTCGAGGGCGAGCTGGCGCCGCACTTGAGCCGCTGGTTGTGGCTCGTCAAGTGGTTCCTTGCCATTCCCCACTACTTCGTGCTCTTCTTCCTCTGGCTGGCTTTCGGCGTGTTGACGGTGATCGCTTTCTTCGCAGTGCTGTTCACCGGGCGCTACCCGCGGGGGATCTTCGACTTCAACGTGGGCGTACTCCGCTGGACGTGGCGGGTCGCCTTCTACACGTTCGGCGCCCTCGGAACCGACGAGTACCCGCCGTTCACGCGCGCTGACGTGTCCGAGTTCCCGGCACGACTCGAGATCGACTACCCACAGAATCTGCGCCGCGGCCTCCCCCTGATCGGGTGGTGGCTGCTCGGTATCCCTCAATTCTGTATCGCAGGGATCTTCGCCGGGGCCGGATGGTCGCTCGGACTGGTCGGCATCCTCGTGCTCGTTGCCGGCATCATGCTGCTGTTCAAAGACCGGTACCCGACAGAGATCTTCGATCTCGTGCTCGGCCTCAACCGCTGGGTGCTCCGTGTTGTCGCCTACGCGGCGTTCATGACCCGCGAGTACCCGCCGTTCCGTCTTGACGCCGGCGCGCATGAGCCGTCGTTCGAAATGAGGCAGAAGGAGGATGCGTGAAGGTGTCGCTGGAGCCGGAGCTCGGTAATCGCAGTGGAAGTCGACATGACCGGCGATAAGGCGCGCCTCCCACCGCGATGGTTCATCAAGGCCTTCTGGCGTGTACACCGGCGGATCGTGCGAGCCAGTAAGGGTCGCAAGGGGCTCTGGGCTCCGCGCCCTGGTAAGTGGGGCGCCTTGCAGCTCACGACGACTGGCCGACGCAGCGCCGCGCCGCGGCGCGTGATCATCGGCTACTTCGAGGACGGACCAAACCTCGTCTCGATGGCCATGAATGGCTGGGGTGAAGCCGAGCCAGCCTGGTGGCTGAACCTGCAGGCCGATCCGCAGGCGGTCGTCAAGCTCGCGGGCGGGACCCGATATGACGTGCTCGGCAGGCCCGCCATCGGCGCGGAGCGCGAGCGACTATGGCAGCAGTGGCGCGAACTCGACAAGAACCTCGACAGCTACGCGGCCCGACGCCCGCACGAGACGGCAGTCGTCGTTCTAGTGCCGCGTGCGGACGGCCAAATGACTCTTGGTGCGCCAAGTAGGGAATTAGCCTCCTGATCGAATCTGTGTGGGTAGCGGGTGCACGATGAGCGTTGAGCAGTGGGCGACATGCGCGACGCGCTCGCTGACACTGCCGACCGCTCGGAGACCGTGGAGTCCGCGGGAGCCGACGATCACTAGGTCGGCCAGGAAGGATTGCTCGCGGAGGACGGCTACCGGATGGCCATCGAGCCATTCCGTGACGCGGTCCGTCCAACCGGTGTTCTCTTCTAAGGTCTTGCCGCCGCGGGCTGCGACCGCTCGGACGGAGGAGCCAAGCCTCTCGGCTAGGTCGTCTGCGACAGCTAGGGCGGCAAGGGAGAAGTCGGAGCCGTCGAGTCCGACGACGATCCGATTTGGGTGCCAGCGTGAGCCCCACTGGGGGCGTGCGAGTAGGATCGTTCGGTCGCCGTCGTGGACGAACTCGCCGGCCGTCTCGCCGGTCATCATTCCGAGGAAGCGGCTCCGGGCGCGGCCACCCAGAGCCAGCATCTTGGCGTCGGATCGAGCGCATGCACTTCGAAGCACCGTCCTTGCCTCGCCGCGTACGACGCGTGCTTCCGAGTTGGGCCTGTCGCCGAGGATCTCGGTGGCGGCGGCGCGAGCGGCGGCGGCCTGCTCGTCGAGCTTCTGTGCCAGATCGGAAGCGAGGAAGCCACCGTGGACAGCGAGGCCGCTATCGAGGGCCGTAACGGCGAGGACAGTGCTCTGTGGCGGAGACAGTTCGAGGGCTTGGTGCAAGGCCTCGAGGCCGAAATCCGTTCCGTCGACTCCTACGACGACTCGAGAAAGGACGTTCTGAAGATCGTTGTCAGGCATCGAGCTCACCTCTTTCTCCTCGGACCGGTCGGTGGGATGGCGGCTGTGTCAACGGACATAGCGACGTGACGCACGGGGGCAGGCCGTGTTGGCTCTTCTGCTGGTACACGTGACGCTCCCGCACTCAGAGGTCGGGGCGAGCGCTCGACGACGACCGAGGCGGCTCCCGCGATCGCCAGGATCGAGAGGATCACGCCGAGGGACAGCGCTGCGGGGAGGTGGTAGTGGCCGCTGAGGAGCATCTTGGCGCCGACGAACACGAGCACGGCTGCGAGGGCAGGACGCAGATAACGGAAGCGTTCCATTGCCCCTGCGAGAAGGAAGAAGAGGGCGAGCATCCCTAGCACCGAGAACGCGTTCGCGGCGAAGACGAGGAACGTGTTGTCGGTGACGGCGAAGATCGCCGGAACCGAGTCTGCCGCGAAGGCGACATCTGTCGTCGCGATCGCGACGAGCACGGCGAGCATCGGCGTGGCTAGGAGCTTCGGCCCATGGCGGATGAAGAAGCGTTGGCCGTGGAACCCGTGCGTCATTGGCACGATGCGGCGGAGCATGCGGAGGGCGACGTTCTTGTCCGGATGCGCCTCGAGTTCTGACACAGCTAGTCGTGCGCCGGTTAGTACGAGGAACGCACCGAGCACATAGATGCTCCAGGCCACCCGCTCGAGCGCAATGGCGCCGCCGGCAATGAAGACCGCCCGTAGAACGAGGGCACCGAGGACACCCAAGAGGAGCGCGCGGTGCCGGAACTCCGCGGGCACGGCGAAGTACGTGAAGATGACCGCGAGGACGAAGACGTTGTCGATCGAGAGGCTGCGCTCGATCAGGTAGCCCGTGATGTACTCGGTCGCAGGCCCACCGCCTTGCCAGGCCCAGACGACCCCGGCGAACCCGAGCGCGAGGACAAGCCAAATCAGTGTCCACACGGCAGCCTCGCGGACGGTGACCTCGTGCGCGCGCCGATGAAAGACGAGCAGGTCGATCAAGAGGACGGCTACGACTGCTACCACGAAGAGACACCAGATCCAGAGAGCGACGTCCACGGAACTCCTTCGTCGATGTTCCGAAGGTCTCTCCAGCCTCGAAAGGCTCGGCGGTCCGGGCCGAAGCCGTGATGACGAAACGCCAGGGCGGATACTCCCCTTCGGCCGTGACGGTAGCGCACGCCGACCTCCGAAACACCCCGGCGACCACGGATCTGTTTGCGGGTTTGCCGCAGATCGCACGCGGCCTTCCGGCCTCCAGCTAACCCCCGAGCGCGCGCAGACTCCAGTTCAGGCGGAGGCCGGACGAATCGCCAAAGGAGAAGCGCAACCTCAATGGACACTGTTCGAGTTCGGAGGGTAGGCGCAGGGAATGACGCGCTCGCCATGAGGCACTCTCGTCAGCTCAAGCAGCTGCTGCTGCTCTCGGTCGCAGCGGCGATCATCACGATCTCGCTGAAGACGACGGCTTGGCTCCTCACGGGGTCGGTCGGCCTTCTGTCCGACGCGGCGGAGTCGCTCGCAGCTGCACTGATCGCGCTCGGCGCAGTGCACTGGGCCTCGCTGCCGCCCGACGAGGAGCACACCTACGGCCAGCACCTGGACGGTGCGACAGGGCCACGACCTGGCAGAGGAGATCGAAGCCTCCGTACGGCACCTGCTACCCGGCACATCGGTCTTCACCCACATCGAACCAGCCGAAGACCCCCGCTCCTTCGATGACACGACCCTCGATCGAGAGACCGAGCTCCGAACGTAAGGCAGCAACCCGAAGCCACCCAGGATCGGGCCAAGAAAGGAACCACCTCCTCAGACAGAAACAGCGTCGTACCGGCCAGACTGAACCTGTTCGAGGTCCGTGTCGGTGCCCATAGGCTGCGGCTGGTCCGCCGACGCGGCGGACGTGAGGACGGGCCGAGCGAATCATCGGTAGTTCTCCGAACCGGGTTCAGCACGTGGCCTGATGACAGGCGGGCCGCCGGCCGGTAATGCTTCAGGGGAGCACGGAAGGAGTGTTCACGGTGCCTGCTGAGACACTGACGAAGCCCGAACCACCGGTTTCGCCGCCTGCCGCCGCAACGATCGAGGACGCCGGACTTGACGCGGCGAGGCAACGTCAGTTCAAGCGCGTGCGTAGGCTGAAGATGAACGCCGGAGCATGGGTTCTGGGCGCGTTCCTGCTGACGGCAGCGTGGATAGTTCACGAGTGGCAGGCCAACGGCGGGTTTGCGCGTTTTGCCCACGAAGGAAACAGCGGAGACTGGAACCCGACGTTGTGGGCGGTCGCGGTCCTCGTCTGGGGGCTTGTGGTCGCGATCATGGCGCTCCACGTGTATTTCGAGAGGCCACCGACGGCTGCGGAGATCGATCGTGAGGCCGAGCGACTACAGCACGCGATTGCGGAGGACGGACCCGCCGACGCTGCAGTGCGCGGCCTCGCGCGAACGCGGCTCGAACGCCTGAATCGGCTGAAGTCAAACGTTGCCGTCTGGCTGGTCGCGATGATCATCCTGGCGCCGGTGAACGTGCTGATCGAGTGGCAGGACAATGGGGGGTTCCAGCGGGTCAGCAGGAACAGCCAGCCGGGCAGCTGGGATCCGTGGCTCCTCTTCGCCGGCGGAATCTGGGCCGCCATCATCGTCGTCTTCTTCGCGCGCCCGGTGTATGTCGATCAGCGAAGAACGAGGAGCTGACGGCGGGGGCGGTGGGAAGTGCTCAGCATCGTCAACATCTGCAAGCGGTTCGGCGAGCTACAGGCCCTTGACAGCTGCTCGCTGTCGGTAACGCGGGGCCGGATGCTTGGCTTCCTAGGCCCGAACGGGGCCGGGAAGACGACAGTGATGCGCACCATCTTCGGCCTCGTCGAGGCTGACAGTGGCGAGGTGCTCTGGGACGAGCGGCCGATCGGGATGGAAGAGCGGCTGCGCTTCGGCTACATGCCGGAGGAGCGCGGCCTCTATCCGCGGATGGCGGTCGCAGAGCAGCTCGCCTACTTCGGGACGCTGCACGGCCTCAGCGACGCTGCGGCGCGCGTCGCGGCCGCGCGTTGGTTGGAGCGGCTCGGCCTCGGTGGGCGCGCCGATGCGAAGGTGGAAGAGCTTTCTCATGGCAACCAGCAGCGCGTGCAACTCGCGGCGGCGCTGTTGCACGAGCCGGAGCTGCTCGTGCTCGACGAACCATTCGCCGGTCTCGATCCCGTCGCAGTCCAGGTGCTCGCGGAGGTGCTACGGGGCGAGGCGGCGCGTGGCGCGGCCGTTCTCTTCTCGAGCCACCAACTCGATCTCGTCGAGGACATCTGCGAGGAGGTGGCAATCGTCGACCACGGTCGCGTGGCAACGACAGGCGATGTGGGCACGCTCGGACGTGCGTCGCAGCGGCGGCGGATCGAGATCAAGCTCGAGGGCGCACCGCCGCAGTGGGCGCCGAACGTTCCCGGTCTCGAGGTGGTCGAGCGCCGCAACGGCGACTTGCGCCTGCTGGTCGGCCGCGATGTGGACCCAGAGCTCGTGCTCGCTGAGGCCGAGCGGTCTGGGCAGGTTGTCGCGTTCAGCTACGGGCCGCCCTCGCTCGCCGAGCTGTTTCTGGAGCTGGTGGCACCGTGAGCAGCCGGCGCGCGATCACGCTCGTCGCCCGGCGGGAGATCCGCGAACGCCTGCGCAGCAAGGTGTTCCTCGTCTCCACGCTGATCATGCTCCTTATCGTCGCCGGATCGACAGCGCTCCAGGGGGCACTTTCGAAGGAGCCGACATATCACGTCGCCGTCACCGCGCCGGCGCCCGCCGGGCTCGCCGTCGCGCTCCAACGCGCGGCGAAGCCGTTCGACGACGCGAAGGTCCGCCTGCAGGTGGTGGCCTCGCCGGCAGTCGGGCGGCGCGCGCTCGAGGCCGAACAGGTCGACGCGCTCCTGCTCCTCCGGCAGGATCGGCTCGTCTTCCGTACGAACGTCGACGTCAAGGCTGCAGCGATCGCCGACACCGCGGTCCGTGCCCTCCGCAATAAGCTGCCGCCAGCACCGGAGCTGACCACCGCAACGCTCCACCGCCCGAACACGAAAACCACCGATGCCCAAACACTCGTCGCCTACGTCGGCTCGCTGCTCCTGCTCACATCCCTTGCGATCTACGGCCAGTGGGTGGTCAGCGGCGTGGTCGAGGAGAAGAACAACCGTGTCGTCGAGATCATCCTCTCGACGGTACGCCCACGGCACCTGCTCGCCGGCAAGGTAATCGGGATCGGCCTACTCGGCCTCTCGCAGCTCGCGCTCGTCGCAGGCCTCGCGGCGACGCTCCTCCTCGCCGGCGTCTTCGATGCCCCGGCCGGGCTCGGTGGCAGCGTGGCGCTCGTCATCCCCTGGTTCGCCCTCGGATTCGCGCTCTACGCGGTCGCCTACGCCGCCGCCGGCGCCCTAGCCTCCCGGCAGCAGAACGCGGACACAGCCGGACAACCCGTCACCTACACACTCCTCGCCGCCTACTTCGCCGGCTATGTCGCCCTCGCAAGCAACACGGACGGCCTTCTGGCAAACATCCTGACGGTCTTCCCGCTCACCGCACCGCTCGTGCTCCCCGCACGCAGTGCGCTCGTCGGCGTGCCGCTCTGGGAACACGTTGTCGCCGTCGTGTTCGTCCTCGCGACGATCTACGCGCTTCTCCGCTTCGCCGGGCGCATCTACGGCCAGGGGCTACTCCGCAGCGGCCCCCGGCTCGGACTGCGCGCCGCATGGCACCTCACCCACCACTCCTGACGATCAGGCGCCCAGCGGTACAACCTCGTGCCTCAAGATGGGCACGTCCTCGGTCACGACCCGTCCGTCGAGCATCTGCACGATCCGGTCGGCGCGGAGCGCTAGGTCGGGTGCGTGAGTGACGAGCACGAGCGTTGCGCCGCGCTCGCGGCTGACGGACTCGAGCAACTCCATGACCTGGAGGCCAGACTTCGAGTCGAGACTGCCGGTGGGCTCGTCGGCGAGGATCACGCCGGGCTCATTCGCGAGCGCACGGGCGATCGCAACGCGCTGGCGCTCCCCGCCCGACAGCTGGGTGGGCCGGTTTTGTTGGCGCTGTTCCATACCCACGAGTTCCAGCAGATGGCGCGCGCGACGTTCACGCTCAGACGAGCGGACTCCGAGCTCGAACATCGGCATCTGCACGTTCTCGAGTGCGCTCAACGTCGGCAGCAGGTTGTGGAGTTGGAAGACGATCCCGACATGTCGTGCTCGGTAGTGGCTGAGGTCGTGCTCGTGCGCGAGATCGTGGCCGGCGACCACGATCGTTCCCTCATCGGGCCGATCGAGAGCTGCGATGAGGTGGAGCAGGGTCGACTTGCCGCACCCGGACGGGCCGACGAGCGCGGTGTACTCGCCCGCCGCGACGTGGAGATCCATCCCGTCGAGCGCGTGGATCCTGCCGTCCTCGTAAGACTTGTGGGCATCCGTAACGTCGATCGAGGCCGCATCACTCATGGCGCAGCGCCTCCATTGGCGAGAGCCGTACGGCCCTGAGGGTTGGGTAGAGAGCGCCCGCAATCCCGACACCAACACCGACGGCGAACGCCTTCAAGAACAAGGCCGGCGAGTACTGAGGTTCGAGAAACGTCTCGATCGCCGGCACGAGAAGCAGCGCCCGCGTCGCGAGAACTCCGAGTGCGATCCCGACCACAACGGCGGCGAGGCAGAGGAGGAGCGACTCGCCGAGGATCATTCGCATGATCCGGGCGCTGCGCCAGCCGAGAGCGCGGAGAATCCCGATCTCGCGGGTGCGCTCGAACACCGACATGATCATCGTGTTGGTCACGCCAACGGCCCCGATCAAGACGGCCAGCAGCGAGATCGCGAGGTTGGCGGCATCGATCGCCTCGACGCCCTGGTCGACCTTGCCATACTCGTCGACAGACGAGACAGTGGTCACGGTGTCAGATGCGGCCTCGATCGCTTTCGCAACCGAGCGTGGGTCGGCGCCTGGTTTCACCTTGACATAGAGGGCAGTCACGAGCCCTTCCCTGTGGGTCAACTGCTGCACGACACCGAGCGGCGCGTATGCACCCCCGTCGAAAAGCGGCATCTCGCCACGAAAGACACCGACGACAGTGAAGCGGCGGCCCAGCAGCGTGACCGTGTCACCGATATCGGCACCGAGGTCGGCCGCCGCCCGCCTCCCGAGCATGACATCGTCGGTCCCTCCCTGTGCGAGGAGTCGCCCCCGCTCCAGCGTTGGCGGGGCGGACGCGAGCTGATCGGGCCGGACTCCCAGCAGCGCAAAGTAGGGATTCGAGCCGACACGGCTGACATTCATGAGCAGGCCGGTGACCCGCGCGACATCATCGCGCCGGGCGACCGTGTCCCAGTCGGCCTGTGAAACCGTGCTGAACGTGAGGTCCGCCGAGCCTTTCTGCGCAACGACGAAATCTGCCCCTCCCGTGCGAAGCATTGCCCCGGCCGTCGCTCTCAGGCCGCTCGCGACAGCTCCGAGCGCGACCACGGTCGTGATCCCGACCGCTATGCCGACGACCGTCAGCGTCGTCCGTACACGCTGCCGCGCAATATTCCGCACCACGAACGCAAAGAACGTCATGCTTCAACGGTGCACCGACCCGACATCGACGGCATCGGAGAGAACGCGGATCCTCTTTCGGAGGAACACGCGTTGGCTGCAGTGGGCGACAACGTGCAGTTCGGCCTGCAGCTGTAACGCGCTGCCCTCCCCGTCCTGCTCGAGGCGGCCAGAGCGGCTGTCGATGACGGCCTCGAGGCCCTGATCGGGCGTTCGACTCGTGACAACCGATTTGAGACGGTCACGAGGGGCAGATTCGTCACAAACTCGATCCGAGGAGATATGAGAACGGTCACCACCGGATCGGCGCTACTGGGCTCAAACCAGTGACCCCCAGCTTGGTGAGACGGCAGTCGTACGGCACCAGGACGGGATTCGTACCCGCGTGTCCGTACCAGCACCGGTACCAGCAAGGAATCGCATATCGAGCACTGATCGCACGTCGAGGACGGCTTAATTAAGCCGTTTCGGCCTGGCCGCAGTGGTGAATGGGCGCATCGGGGATCGAACATCCCCGCAAAGGGACAGTCTTACTTCGGCGGGGTATGGACCGGCGGTCTTCACGCGGCATCAGACAACGCAGGATTTCGTATCGTGACTGGGTGCCCGCTCCCGTACCAGCAGGCCTGCGCCGCGCGCTCATCGAGGCAATGGGCGGCTGGGGGCCCTTCACGGTCGGCCAGATCGTGTCCCTCTTCGACGAGCACGGGTTCGATGAGTCGGGTGAGGTAGAACCTGAGCAGGGGGTTCGTCGCACCACGGCGGCCGAGTTGCTCGAGCCGATCGATTGGGACGATCCCGATCAGCGCCGCCGGCTGTCCACCCTCGTCGACGACGTGCTCGACTACTACCCCGAAGGTCCGAACGATCTCCCTGGGACGGCCGGTCACCGGCTCCGTCGCGCCGTCGAGCGGGCGCGCGGCGACCCGCAAGCCAGAGCACAGCTGGTACAGCCGGACGGGCAATACCAGCGAACCACGAACCTCGATGATCCATTCGATCTCTGGCCGCCAGGCAAGATCCGGCTCTTCTTCAGCCATACGAGCGACCATGCGCCGTTCGTCGCTGACGTGGCGAGAGCGCTCGAGGAATGGCCACCGTTCGCGTGTTTCGTCGCACATGAAGAAATTGCGCCGTCGCTCGAGTGGCAGGCGGTGATCCAATCAGCGCTCGAGAGTTGTCATGCGATGGTCGCGTTTCTCACCGACACGTTCGGCGCGTCGGAATGGTGTGATCAGGAAGTGGGTTGGGCGATGGGGCGCTCACTCGTCGTGATCCCCGTCCGTGTTACCGCGAATCCCCGAGGCTTCCTGGGAGCTGTACAAGCTGTTCCAGCCGACCAAGACCCCACGAGGCTCGCGCGATCGATCGCGTCGGCGGTCATGACGGCAGCATTCCGGGAGACGAGGCCCGGCGCCGGGATGCTTCGCGACCCGCTTGCGGACGCGATAGTCGAGCAATTCGGCAGACCTGCCAGCGGCCAGCCGATCGCTGCACGATGTAGGAGCTCGCCACGGCGATGAGTGTAACGTCGTGAAGGTTCGAATTCCACTCGGGATCTGACACCACCCGCGACACCACCACCTGCTCATCGCCGGCGAAGCCCGACCATAATCGTTCGCCGTAGATCGCCTTTTTAAGCCAAAAACGACAAGAGCCCCGCCGATGGCGAGGCTCCCAGAAGGCCCATACGGGATTCGAACCCGTGCCGCCGCCGTGAGAGGGCGGTGTCCTAGGCCACTAGACGAATGGGCCGTGCGGCGAGGGAGTGTACCGAACCGCGCGGCGACGGTTCCGCAACCCGCGACCGTCAGCGGGTCAGGCTCCTGGAGAGCTGCGCTCTACGGGGCTGGGACGGGCTCGATCTCACCGTCGCGGCCGTCGATCCGGGCCTCGAGCCCGCGGCGGATGTCCTCACCCGTCGCGAGCAAGGTGTCGTACCGCGCGCGCCTGGGCGGCAGCTTCACGATGCGGACGGACTCGTCGCGATCGCCATGGCAGCGTGCGTAGGCGGCCGCCTCGTCGAGGGGCCTCAAGCGATCGCTCTTCCGCCGAAGCCATGTCACACCCGGACACCTACCACGTCTCGGGTGCTGTGGGAACCCGGGCCTCGGGCCGGGTGCCGCAGTTTGCAGACGAATCGTCGCGAGGTGGCCCTCTCAGCTCCAGGGCTTGCAGGTCCAGGGGCTCCAGTCGCGCCCCGCGGCGACAAAATACCGATGGGCGGCCTTCGCCTGGTCGGCTGCGGAGGTGCCGTGCCCGAAGAGGCGCCGTGCGGTAGAGCCCATCTGGAAGAGGCCGAGGTACTGGCCGTTCTGTGCCTCGGTGCGCAGACCGGACTCGCAGCGCGACACGGCAAGCGCCTCCCGGCAGTCGTCGCCAAAGACGCGGCAGATCGCGCTTCGAGGGGTGGTGGCCGTCACAGCCGCGAGCTGACGGCTCCTGGCGCGACGCGCGAGACTGAACTTCGCCGCGGCTGCCCTCCGCTGTGTCCGAGTCAGGCGCGTCGTATGGAGCCGCAGCTGTCGCTCTGCCTCGGTTGCGAACCGTGGGTCGGTCAGCAACCAGCCATGCGCCTCGAAGAAGCGGAGCACCTGACGGTCATTCTTCATCGAGCTCAGATGCCGCGTCAGCTCTGCGCCGAGGTCTGCGTCGGACTGAGACTGGGCCGTCGCGGGCAGGATCAACAGAATCAGGGCGCACGCACCCATCGCTAGGGCTCTCAGGTCTGACCTCCATCGGGGGGACAGGGCTCACGGCTCCGCACAAGGCGGGCCGCTCGTGTCTCACGCTGCCTTCACCGTAGCGAAAGATGCACAATTGTGTGGACGGATCCTTACAAGATCCTTGAATTCGCTGTCACGATCGTTGTCAATTCGAACAACAAAATGCCCCCTTGCGGGGGCGCGATGTGTGAGCTGCGGGACAGGGACTCGAACCCCAACTTCCGGAACCAGAATCCGGCGTCCTACCATTAGACGATCCCGCAGGGCTCGCGCGGGATGGTAGCAACCTCGCCCCGGGGCGGCTTCTCGAGCGAGTCGTCAGGCGTCGAGCCGGTACACCGAGACGAGCCGCTTCTCGTTCTCGGTATCGATGTGGGCGATCACCTCGACATACGGCTCGAGGCCCGAGCCGCGCAGCTTCGCCTTCAGGAGGCCGTCGACCTGGAAGAGGCCGGACGAGTTGTTCATCCGGATCCCGATCTTCACGGGCTTGTCGTCGCCGTCCTCGATCGTGACCTCCTCGATCGCGGCGGCTGACAGCGAGTGCATCGTCACGGAGCCGGCCTCGAACGGGATGCGCGAGCGGCCCTTCGCCATGTCGAGCGCGTCGGCGACACGGAGGATCCCCGCTTCGAGGGCAAGGGGCTCGCCGTCGGAGCGATGGCTCGTGATCGCCTGGAGGACCTCTGAGATGACGACAGTCCGTTCGGGCTCGTCGTAGATTCCTTCGAGGAGCTCCCGCATCTTCGGCTCCGCGAGGAACAGGCTGAAGTCCTCGTGACCGCGCCTGTGGACGGACATCCCGACGCAATGCATGAGCGCCGAGAGGACGACGATCACCTCGGCATCCTCGTTGGTCATCCCGTAGTCGCGCACGGCTGACGGCTCGACGCCGTGCTTCGTGAGCTGGCGGAGGAGCTTCAGCGCAATGTTGACCACGACCTGGATGTGCACCCAGGAGTGGTCGTTGATCTGCAGCCGGGCCACGGCATTCACGTTCGAGACGTGCCACCATGCCTTGAGTTGGGCGTCGCTGTTGGCGCGGTCGAGCACGCGCCGCAGCTTGCGGTTTCCTCGCTCGGGGAGGCGAATGCGCATGCCGGTGATCGCGTTCGCCGGCGTGAGCCGGGTCTCGCGTACGGCTTCGGCCGAGATGGGGCCCTCGATGCGCTGTTCGATCTCCGGATCGAGTGGCGTCATGTTGTCGCGCACGCCTGTCGGTGCATCGTCACCACACGGGCATCCTCGCACACGGGTTCACGCCTGGTAGCCGGGCGGTCGGATTAGCGTGCGTCGTCGAGTCGCGCGATCTCACGGCGACCGTGGTTGAGCGCCTTGCCGAGGCGGCCGCGGTTGACCGGGTCGTTGAGCCAGGCGCTCGCACCGGACGGGTGTGGCAGGGGAATTGCGACCGCGTCCTCGACCAGGTAACTCTTGCCGACACATTCCGAGAGCGTCGTTGCACCAACGATCGCCCGCGCGGCGAGAGCGCCTACCGTGATCACGAGGGTGGGCCGGAGCAACCGCAGTTCCTCGGCCCGCCAGCTGCTGCAGAGCCGTCGTTCTGCCGGCGTCGGTGTCCGGTCGCCGCGCCCGGCCGTCCGCCCGGGATAGCACCGCGTCACCGAAGCGCAGTAGAAGAGCCCGTCGAACGTGTCCTCGTCGAGCTCGAGCCAACGCCGGAGGGTCTGGCCCGCTCGGCCGCGCCACGGCGCGCCCTCGGCCCCTTCGACGATCCCGGGCGCCTGCCCGTAGAGATACGCGCGCCGGTCCGCGGCCCCGTGGACGACAGGTGCCGATTCGATAGTGAAGCCCGCATCTGCGCAGCGCCGACAGCCGGCCAGGTCGCACTGCAGACTGCGGATCGAGGAGTAGCTCTTCATCGGTGGCCCGTGGCTCGCGCCGGTTCGGAAGGTGTGGTTCGGGGTATCACCGCGGCACCTAGAGTAGATCCATGACCCTCTTGGAGTCCGTGCCGAACGTCTCCGAGGGACGCAATCCTGCAGCCATCGCTGCGATCGGGCAGGCGTTCGCGGAGAGCGGACGCGTCCTCGACGTTCACTCCGATTTCGACCATCACCGTTCCGTCTTCACAATCGTTGCGAACGAGAGCGAACTGATCGAGGCGCTGTTCGCCGGCATCGCGCGCGCGGCGGAGCTGATCGATCTGCGCTCACACGACGGGATCCACCCGCGCGTGGGCGCGGCGGACGTCGTTCCGATCGTGCCACTCCAGGCCGGAGAGATGGAGCTTGCGACAGCGGTGGCACTCGCGCTCGGACAGCTTGTCGGTGACGAGCTCGGACTGCCGGTGTTCCTCTACGGCGCGAGCGGAGAAGGGCGGCGCCCCGCGTTTTTCCGACGAGGAGGGCCCTCGGAGTTACAGCGTCGCGTGGATGCGGGCGAGCTGCAGCCGGCGTTCGGCCCGTCTCGACTCGACCCTCGCGCCGGCGCGGTCCTGATCGGCGCGCGTCCGCTATTGATCGCCTTCAACATCGAGCTTCAGAACGGTGACGTCGGAGACGCTCGGGCGATCGCAGCCGCGGTCCGCGAGTCGAGCGGCGGTATGCGAGGAGTCCAGGCGCTCGGCCTGCTGCTGCCGGCGAGCGGACGCGTTCAGGTGTCGATCAATGTGATCGACGTCGAGGCGGCACCTCTCGGCGCGGTGGTCGAGCGCGTCAGAGAGGTGGCCGCGGAGCGGGCCGTCGATCTTGGCCGAAGCGAGCTCGTCGGCCTGCTACCGGAATGTGCGGTTTCGGACCCCGGTTCGCTCGGCCTCGACGCGCTACCGGACGACCGAGTGCTCGAGCGCCGACTCGTGGGACCCTAGGCCGTCAGCTCGGGGGAGTGACGCTGGCGTCCGGTGGTACCAAACGCTACGGAATCACACTTGCCGCGACACGGTGGACGCCCGGTCTCCCTGGACCTCTCCCTGGAGAGATCACAGGGAGACCGGTGAAAACGTGTGCTTCTGGCGCGGCTCAGTGGCCGTCGATGAAGCCGCCGCCGAGCATGGCGAGGAACGAGGAGAGCACGACGACAACAAGGAGAAGATTGCCCTTGTTCATTGCTGGCGTCCTTTCGGTGGGGACTCGGTGGGTGGAGACCGCTCCTCTGACTCGGGCCAGAGCAGTGGTCTGCTCATCCTCCGGATGGACGCAGGAATGTCGTCCCCCATCTGGGGGAACTCAGGGTGGTGAAGTTCTCGCCTGGCTAGTCGGCGAAGGCGAGCAGCGTGTCCGGCAGCAACGCCGTCGCGGCGTCGCGATAGCGGTCCGCCGCATCACCTGTGAGGCCGCGCTTGGCCGATAGATCGCCGTGAGCGATCCAGGCGGCCGCCTCGTGTCCCGGGGATTGGATCTGCGCGAAGCTCCGTTCGGCGGCACGGATCTCCACCTCTGCTTCGGCACTACGACCCTGCTCTAGCAGCGCGCGGCCGAGCGTGAGCCGCGCGATTCCGACCTCGTGCATGTAGTCGAGCCGTTCGTCGAGGAGTTCGAGCGCCTTGCGCGCATCACGCTCTGCAGCCTCCAGCTCATCGCCGGCCAGTCGCACTTCCGCGAGCGAGCAGAGCACGTGGCCGGCGTAGGGAGCGGAGCCGACCTCGACGGCGATCGCAAACGACTGCTGCAGCAACTCGACCGCCCGCTCCGAGTCACCGAGCAGGTGTGTGAGGCCGCCGAGGTTGTTGAGCGTCTGTCCGATGTTGACGCGGTCACCGAGCTCCACGAAGAGATCGTGTGCGTGCTCCGTGTCGCGCCTCGCCTGCAGCCAGTTCCCCATCCGCTCGTGCACGAGCGACGCCTGGAAGTAAGCATTGGCGGCACGTCGCGTATCGCCGCAGCTCTCTGCGAACTCGATCGCAAGGCTGACATCCTCACGCGCCGCCTCCCAGTCACGAACGCGACGATGACAGCGAGAGCGCCAACCGAGGATGTCCGAGCGCAACCGATCGGTCGGCGCTTGTGAGGCCTCGGCAGCCGCGAGCGCCTCGCCGAACAGCTGTGTGGCGCTTGCCACCTCCGACCGCTTGTACGCAACGACGCCGCGCAGGAACACCACTTCCGCGTCGGCGGTGCCCGCGGCGTCCTGACGCTCGAGCAGGGCGCTCGCTTCGTCCAACCGCCCGAGTTGAACGAGCGCCCAGCTCCGCGCCACGACCCACGCGTCGACGAGCGAGCAGTCATCAGCGGCCGCCATGACGTGGGCGACGGTCTCGAGGGCGGTAAGTGCTTTCGTGTATTCGCTCGCGTCGGAGAGTCGGCCCGCCTCGCCGATGACTCGCTCCGCGCGGATCCGGCCGTCGGCAGACATTCCGCATGTGAGGAACTCCACGTCCGTGCCGAGCCGAGATGCGATCCAGGCCAGCGCCTCGGCCGACGCGGTGGTCTTGCCGCACTCGATCTGGCTCACGTACTCCTTCGAGAACCGCTCTCCCGAAAGACCTGCCTGCGTCAGCCCGGCCGCTCGCCGGGACTCGCGGACACGGGCGCCGACCGCGCCGGCGGCGTGGCTTCGCTGCGCCCGCTTTCCGGGCGGAGTCTGACCGATCCCGGTCGCAACAGCCACAGATCAGGAAGTATGGACGGCGGGAACCCAAAACGCCAAGCGGGGTTCACTCGGGAGAGCGTCGAAAGGCACGGTTTCACCGGGCGACGTCCAGCCCGCGACGGGGCGCACCTGGAGCGCCAGCCGTCGCGCCGGGCGGACAACCGGCAACCACGACGACCTTCGGTAGGCGACTCGCGGGACTGCCTCCATCCGGTCGGCAGGCTCGGGGCCGCCCGGCGGCGACCCGCCGGCACCGGTCGGACTACACTCGCGATCCGTGGCCGAACTGCTCCAGCTGACCGGAAACGACCTCACCGTCGAGGACGTTTGGGACGTTGCGATCGGCGGTCGCAACGTCGCCCTCGCCGAAAGCGCGGCAGAGCGGATGAGTCGTTCGCGGGCTCTCCTCGACGATCTGCGAGGTGAGCACACGTACGGCGTCAACACCGGATTCGGGCGCTTCGTCTCGGAGGCGATCCCGGACGACCAGGCCGGGGACCTGCAATTGCGCCTGCTCCGCAGCCACGCCTGCGGCGTCGGCGACCCGTATCCAGACGAGGTCGTCCGCGCTGCGATGCTACTCCGGGCGAATGCGATTGCGAAAGGGTACTCGGGAGCGCGCGTCGAAACCGTCGAGCTGTTGCTCGCGGTCCTCGAGGCCGGGATTGTGCCGTTTGTACCTGCCCGCGGGTCGGTAGGTGCGAGCGGAGATCTCGCGCCGCTCGCCCATCTCGCGCTTCCCCTCGTCGGCGAGGGTGAGGCGTCGTTCGCGGGTGCCCGCATGCCGGGCGGAGACGCACTCGCTGCCGCCGGGCTGACCCCGGTCACGCTTCAGGCGAAAGAGGGTCTGTCTCTCATCAATGGGACACAGTTCATGTGCGCGATGGCGGCGCTCGGGGTCGCGCGTGCGCGACGACTCGTCAAAGTCGCCGACATCGCCTGCGCGATGTCCCTCGAGGCGCTGCAGGGGTCCCTGACCAGCTTCCACCCAGCCATTCACTCGGCCCGCCCACACGCTGGTCAGGTCGCGTCTGCCGCAAACGTGCGGACGCTCCTCGACGGCTCTGCGATTCTCGAGTCACACCGTTGGTGCGACAAGGTCCAGGACGCCTATTCGCTCCGTTGTGCGGCGCAGGTACACGGTGCCAGTCGTGACGTGCTCGACTACATCGAGCGCACCGTCGCGATCGAGATCAACGCCGCGACCGACAACCCACTGGTCTTGCTCGAGGAGCGCGAAATCGTCTCGAACGGCAACTTCCATGGTCAGCCGGTCGCAGTTGCGCTCGACTGCTTCGCGATCGCCGTCGCCGAGCTCGCGAGCATCTCGGAGCGCCGCGTCGAGCGCATGGTCAACCCGAGCCTGTCGGATGGGTTGCCGGCGTTCCTGACCCGCGAAGGGGGCATCAACTCGGGGATGATGATCCTCCAGTACGTGACGGCGGCGCTCGTCTCCGAGAACAAGGTCCTGGCGCATCCGGCGAGCGTGGACTCGATCCCGACGAGTGCCGGGCAGGAGGACCATGTCTCGATGGGGAACGCCGCCGGGCTCAAGGCACTGCAGGTCATCGCAAATGCCGAGCGATCGCTCGCGATCGAGTTGCTGGCGGGAGCCCAGGCGGTCGAGTTCCTGGCCCCGCTCGAACCGGGACTCGGGGTTGCCGCGGCGCGCTCCCACGTTCGCGGGCTGTCCGAGCGATTGCGCGAGGACCGTTCGCTGTCCGCCGACATCGAACGCATTGCAGCCTCGATCCGAGACGGCAGCCTGCTCACGGCCGCCGAGGACGCGTGCGGGGATCTCCTCTAGTGGCACGGCACATCCGTCGCAGCGATCGGCCAATCCCCGCCCACCCGTACCGTGACGCCGCTCTGATCTACGGCGTCATGGCGGTGGTGCTCGTCGTGATCGCGTCCCTGACGGGCGGCGATGTGCTCCGTGCGGCGCTGGTCGCGGTTGTCTTCTTCCTCGTTGCGACGGGGTGGACCTCATGGCGATTCCGTGAGCGGATCAAGGACCGTGACGCACGGGCAGCAGCGGCAGGTCCTGGCGAGAGCAGTGAAGATCACGCGAACGGCGGCGGGAGAGGGGGTGCAGGAGGATGAGCGACGTCGAAGCAATGGTCGAGGCGCTCTGCGGAGACCTCTCCGCGATACGGGCGCCACGGGGACCAGAGCTGAATGCCCTTTCCTGGCAGGTCGAGGCGCCGCTGCGAATGCTGCTGAACAACCTTGACCCGGAAGTCGCCGAGCATCCGGAGGAGCTCGTGGTGTACGGCGGCTCCGGCCGGGCGGCCCGGTCGCACCAGGCGCTGCGGGACATCGTGCGCACACTGCTCAGGTTGCGAGACGATGAGACGCTCCTCGTGCAATCGGGGAAGCCGGTGGGCGTGTTTCGAACGCACGAGAGTGCTCCCCGGGTGTTGATCGCGAACTCCCTGATCGTGCCGAAGTGGGCGACGTGGGACGAGTTTCGCAGGCTCGAGGCCGAAGGGCTGACGATGTTCGGGCAAATGACCGCTGGCTCGTGGATCTACATCGGTACGCAGGGAATCCTGCAAGGGACGTACCAGACGTTCTGCGCCGCGGGAGAGGCGCATTTCGGCTCGGCGGACCTCGCCGGCCGAACCATCCTGACGGCCGGGCTGGGCGGCATGGGCGGCGCCCAGCCGCTCGCTGCAACGATGGCCGGGGCAGCCATGCTCTGCGTCGATGTGGATCAGCGGTCGATCGATCGAAGGCTCGCGACTCGCTACGTCGACGAGCAGGCCGACTCGCTCGACGACGCTGTCGAGCGAGTGCGGGCAGCGGCGGCAGACCGTCAACCGCTCTCGGTGGCCCTGCTCGGCAATGCGGCCGACGTATTTCCCGAGCTCGCCGCGCGCGGCGAGTGTTTCGACCTCGTGACGGATCAGACCGCCGCCCATGATCCGCTCACCGGCTACGTGCCCGCCGAGGTGCCGTTCGAGGAGGCTGCTGCGTTGCGTGCGCGCGACCCGAAACGCTATCTCGAGCTCGCCTCTCAGTCGATCGTGACCCATGTCCGCGCCATGTGCGACTTCGTCCGAATGGGTTGCTATGTTTTCGATTATGGCAACAATCTGCGAGGGGAGGCCCAGGCAGCCGGTCTGACCGACGCGTTTTCATACCCGGGCTTCGTCCCGGCCTATATTCGGCCGCTCTTTTGCCGCGGCATCGGCCCATTCAGATGGGTGGCTCTCTCCGGCGATCCCGCCGACATCGGGGTGATCGATCGCGAACTGCAGGCGTTGTTCCCCGACGACACCCTCCTCCAGCGTTGGCTTGCGATGGCGCCCGATAAGGTCGCGTTTCAGGGTCTCCCGGCCAGGATCTGCTGGCTCGGCTATGGCGACCGTGGCCGTGCAGGGCTTGCGATCAACGAGCTCGTCCGCACCGGCCGCGTCTCCGCACCCGTCGTGATCGGCCGCGACCACCTCGACTCCGGCTCGGTCGCGTCGCCCTACCGCGAGACGGAGGCGATGCGGGACGGCTCGGATGCGATCGCGGACTGGCCGATCCTGAACGCGCTTCTCAACACAGCCGCAGGCGCCACCTGGGTCAGCGTCCACCATGGCGGCGGCGTCGGCATCGGCAACTCGATCCACAGCGGCATGGTCGTCGTCGCCGACGGAACGCCCCAGGGCGCCACCCGGCTCGAGCGGGTGCTCACCACCGATCCGGGTACAGGGGTGATGCGTCATGCGGACGCCGGCTACCCCGAGGCGGTTGCGGCAGCCCGGGAGGGGCGTCTCGATCTGCCGAGCGTTTCCGGTGTCACCGCCACGGATGCGACCCCTGCGCAGCCGACCGCCACGCGCCCGACCGCAGGACTGTGACCGGCCTGCTCATCCGTGACCTGGCGCAGGTCGCGACGCCGGAAGGCTGCGGCGGGCCGCTACGAGGGGCTGGTCTCCGCGACGTCCGGGTCATCGAGGACGCGTTCGTCCTCTGCCGCGACGGCCGGGTCGAGGCGGTCGGCACGATGAGCGATCTGCCGGCGGACGTTGCCGGCATGGATGAAATCGACGGTCGAGGGCTTGCGGCGATTCCTGGACTCGTCGATTGCCATACCCATGCGTGTTTCGCCGGCGACCGGGTCAACGAGTTCTCGCTCCGGGCCGGGGGTGCCTCCTACGAGGAGCTCCATGCGGGCGGCGGCGGCATCCTTTCGACCGTGCGCGCGACCCGCGCAGCGGGCGGGCCCGAGCTCGAGGACGCCACGTTGCGCCACCGGGCGTGGATGCGCGGTCACGGCACGACGACATTCGAGGGCAAGTCGGGGTACGGCCTCGACCGGGATACCGAGCTCGCGCAGTTGCGGGCGGTCCGCGCCGCGGGTGGGATTCCCACATGGCTCGGGGCTCACACGGTGCCGCCCGAGTTCGGCAGACGCCGACGAGTACCTCGACTTCGCCCTCGCCGACGTCCTGCCCGACGCCGCCGCCCTCGCCGAGGCTGCCGACGTCTTTCTCGAGCGCGGCTCATTCGACGCCCGGCAGGCGCGCCGGTATCTGGAGGCCTGCCGTGACAAGGGCCTCGCGCTGCGGCTCCACGGCGACCAGTTCACCGAGTCGGGTGCGATTGCCCTCGCGATCGACCTCGGCGCACGCTCAGTCGACCACCTCGAAGCCACAGGCCCGGCGGGGGTCGCCCGGCTGGCCGCGAGCGACGTCACGGGGGTGCTCCTCCCGGCGAGTGCGCTTTTCCTCGGACGACCGATGCCTCCGGCCAGAGATCTTGCCGACGCGGGCGCGCTGATCGCGCTCGCGACCGACTTCAACCCCGGCAGCGCCTTCTGCGACAGCCTTCCACTCGTCCTCTCGCTCGCATGCACGCAGATGGGGCTCGCTCCCGAGGAAGCGCTCGCGGCAGCGACCGTCAACGCCGCGCATGTGCTTGCTCGCGCCGATCGGATCGGACGCCTTCACCCGGGCTTCGCAGCCGACATCGTGCTGCTCGATGCACCCGACTGGCGCCACGTCGCCTATCACCTCGCCGGCGATATCGTTCACACCGTCGTCGAACGCGGCGCGGTCGCGTTCCGGCGCAGGGCATAATCCACCAATGGCTACTCAGAAGCAACGGAAGCGGCGCGCCAAGGAGAAGCGGCACGACTACGACCTCGTCTACGTCGACGAGGACGGGGTCGAGCAGCCCGTCGAGCGCGACGAGTCCCCCGCGAAGCCGTCCAGTCGGTTCGGGAGGGGTTCGCCCGCCACGACGACCCAGAAGACTTCTGCTGCCGGCAAAGGCGGTCGGCGAGGTCGTGTCGTTCAGCCCCCGTCGTGGCCCAAAGTGCTGAAGCGCGGCGCCATCTTTGCGCCGATCTTCTTCGCCACGGTCATGTTGCTCGGTGGCAACAAGATGACGATCCAGGGAGCGATCGTGCAGACGGCATTGCTGATCGCCGTCTTCATTCCGTTCAGCTATTTCATGGATCGGGTCGTGTGGCGCCAGCAGCAGAAGCGTCTCGGCCGGGGCGCGTAGCCGACTCTCGATGAGTCTCGAGGTCGACCAGCTCGAGCTCGGGCCGATCGGAACCAACACCTATCTCGTCCGAGCGTCCTCGACCGCAGCCGAAGCAGTGGTCGTCGACCCGAGCGGCGATGCCGTCACCATCGAGCAGGCCCTCGTCGCCGTGGGAGCGCGGTGCGCGGCGATCGTCGTCACCCATGGCCATTTCGATCACATCGTCAGCCTCGCCGACCTGGCCGAGCAGTCAGAGGCTCCGGTCTACGCGCCCGGGGGCGAGCGGATCCTGATCGAAGAGCCAGCCTCGTTCACGCCGCCGGGGATCACCGTGCGGGCGGCGCGCGTGGACACCTGGCTCGAGGGAGGCGAGACAATCGACGTCGCCGGCATCTCCTTCGCGGTCACCCGAGTCCCCGGGCACTCGCCGGGCCATGTCGCCTACTTCGCAGACGGCGAGCTGTTCTCGGGTGACGTGCTGTTCGCCGGCTCGGTCGGGCGCACCGATTTCCCCGGCTCGGACTGGAAGACGCTCGAGTCGTCGATCGCGAGGCTCCTCGACGCCTACCCGCCCGAAACAGTCGTCCATCCGGGTCACGGGCCCGAAACAACACTTGCGGCAGAGCTGGCCCGAAACCCGTTCCTCGCCGACCTTCGCGCCGTTCGGACACGCCATGAGCCGTAGGATCGAGCGGCCGCGCGGCACCCATGACGTCGTCCCCGCCGAGATGCCGCTATGGCAGCGGCTGACGGGCGAGGTCGAGCGCCTGTGCACGTTGTACGGCTACCGGAAGGTGCTCACACCGGTGTTCGAGGACACCGCGCTCTTCGCCCGTACGTCGGGACGGGGCTCCGACGTCGTGCAGAAGGAGATGTACAGCTTCACCGACCGGTCTGACCGGTCATTGACGCTCCGGCCGGAGGGTACGGCCCCGATCTGTCGCGCCTACGTCGAGCACGGGATGTACCGCGACCCCCAACCCGTGAAGATGTTCACGATAGCGCCGATGTACCGCTACGGCGCCCCCGGCAAGGGACGCTATCGCGAGCACTGGCAGGCGTCCGTGGAGGCGATCGGCTCAGATGCCCCTTCGATCGACGCCGAACTCCTGCAACTCTACGACACGCTACTTCAGCGTCTTGGCGTGTCGGCGTACCACCTCGAGCTCAACTCGATCGGCTGCCGCACATGCCGGCCGGCGTACCTCGAGACCCTCGGGACCTGGCTCACGGCGAACCAGCACCGACTCGACGCCGAGACCCGAGCGAAGATCGCAGCGAGTCCACTCCGCGTGTTCGACAACTATCACGCGAAGCCCGAGGCCGCTCGCGCTGCTCTCGACGAAGCCCCGAAGATCGGTGAGTCGTTGTGCGCGGAATGCGTCGCGCACTTCGCCGCCGTGCGAGCCGACCTCGACGCGACAGGCGTCGCGTACACGCTCGTCCCGACTCTGGTTCGGGGCCTCGACTACTACACCAGAACGACGTGGGAGTTCATCGGGCCGATGGACAACGAGAACTCGACGATCTCCGGAGGTGGCCGCTATGACGGGCTCGTCGAGGAGATCGGCGGGCCGCCGACTCCGGGGGTCGGGTTCGGCGCGGGCCTCGAGCGCCTGCTCCTCGCGATGGAGGACGCCGGCGTCACTGCCGACGCGCCGGCGATCGACGTCTTCTTCGCGCTCGACGACGACGCACCGCGGCAGCGCGTCGCGGGCTGGCTCGCCGAGCTCCGCCGGCACGGCATCTCGGCTGACACGGACTACGCGGGACGTTCCCTGAAGGGCCAGTTGACCCAGGCGGGCCGCCTCGGTGCCGCGGCGACGGTGATCGTGCGTCACGACGGCGCCGTCCTGCGCCGGCCAGGGCACGACGACGAGCCGGTTGCCCACGCCGACATCGTCGTCAGACTGTCCTCATGAGCTGGCGCGACGCGATGTGTGGCGATCTCCGCGAGGAACACGTCGGATCGCACCTGACGCTCGCCGGCTGGGTGGCGCGGCGGCGCGACCACGGTGGTCTCGTGTTCGTCGACCTTCGCGATCGCAGCGGGATCACGCAGCTCGTGATCAACCCGGAACGCGCGCCCGAGGCCGCCGAGCTCGCGAAGGAAATCCGCAACGAGTTCGTGCTTCAGGCCGTCGGCGAGGTCGTCGCTCGTGCCTCCGACGCCATCAACCCGAATCTGCCGACCGGCGCGGTCGAAATCCAGGTCGAGACTCTTTGCATCGTCTCGCGCTCGACGCCGCTGCCGTTCCAGCTCGATGAGGAGAACGTCGACGAGACGCTCCGCCTCCGCTACCGCTGGCTCGACCTCCGGCGCGACAAGCTGCAGCGGAACATCCGCCTGCGAGCGCAGATGGTCGGGATCATCCGACGGCAAATGGAGGCGTCCGGTTACCTCGACATCCAGACCCCGATCCTGTACAAGTCCACCCCCGAGGGCGCGCGAGACTTCGTCGTCCCGAGCCGGCTGCACAAGGGGTCGTTCTTCGCGCTTCCGCAGAGCCCCCAGCTGCTGAAGCAACTGACGATGATCGCCGGCTTCGACCGGTATTACCAGATCGCGATCTGCTTCCGCGACGAGGATCTGCGCGCCGACCGGGTCCAGGAGATCACGCAGCTCGACGTGGAGATGTCGTTCCCCGATCGAGCGGAGCTGTTCCTGATGATGGAGGAGATGTTCGCGGCCGTCTGGCGCGAGTGCATCGGCGTCGAGATTCCGCGACCGTTCGCCCACATGACGTATGCAGAGGCCGATCGGCGCTTCGGCTCGGACAAGCCGGACACCCGCTTCGCCCTCGAGATCGAGGACGCGACAGCAGCCACCCGTGGCTCGGAGTTCGGAGTCTTCGCCGGCGCCGACGTGGTGCGATTCCTCCGTGTCCCGCGGGTGTTCTCGCGCTCAGAGGTCGCAACGCTCGAGGAAAAGGCGAAAGAGCTCGGGGCCAAGGGCCTGGCATATGTCATCCGGGACGACAGCGGAGAGGTCCGATCGCCGATCGCAAAGTTCCTCTCGGAGCCAGAGCTCGCCGCCTTCGCGCCGGCTCCCGGCGAGACGCTGCTCTTCGCGGCGGACACGCGTGCGATGACCTCACGGGTCCTCGGCACGCTGCGGCTTCAGGTCGGTAGAGACCTCGAGCTGATCGACGACGACACATTCACGTTTCTCTGGGTGACCGACTTCCCGATGTTCGAGTGGGACGATGACGAAGGGCGCTGGAGCGCCGTGCACCACCCGTTCACGCGGCCGACCGACGAGTGGCAGGACACGTTCGCCGACGATCCCGGCAACGCCCTCGCGTATGCCTACGATCTGATCGTGAACGGGAACGAGCTCGGCGGCGGCTCGTTCCGGATCCACGAGCCCGACATCCAGGCGAAGGTCTTCGATCTGCTGGCGATGAGCCCGGACGATCAGCGCCGAAAGTTCGGTTTCCTGCTCGACGCGCTCGCGATGGGTGCGCCTCCTCATGGTGGAATCGCCATCGGAATCGACCGGACGACGATGGTGCTCGCGGGTGAGCCGAATCTGCGCGACGTGATCGCGTTCCCCAAGAACCAGGCGGGCCTCGACCCGATGAGCGGGGCCCCCTCGGCGATCACCGACATCCAGCTGGCGGAGCTCGGCCTCCGCGTTGTGGAGCTGCCGAAGGTGTCGGGCTGAGATGCCGGCCGCAGTTGCGCAGAGGCTGCTCGGGCTCGCAGCCGTCGCGTTGCTCGGCGCGGTGATCGCGCTCGCCGTGGTCGAAAGGCGGGGCGCCGACGCGAACGCGACGCCCGCGCCGACCGGGGCGATCGCGCCTGGTGGCGGCTGGTACTCGGCGCTCGCGGCCTCGCGTGGGGCGGCCGGCGATGCGGAGCGCACGTCATGCGGGCTGATCCTCACGGGCAGGTCGTACGGCGTCACCCACCCGGTCCTGCCCTGTGGCGCCAAACTGCTCCTGCGATTCAGCGGTCAGACGGTGCTCACGGAAGTGATCGACAACAAGTTGAAGAGTGCGGGCCGCCAATTCGAGCTCACGGAAAGGCTCGCGAGCGACCTCGGCCTCGACGGCACTCAGGAGCTCGATTGGCGGTTCGCGGCGCGCCCAAACGGCTGATCGCGGCTAGAATGCGAACTGCTCGACCCTGTGCGTGTCCCGGAGTTTCAACGTGAACCAAGACTCATCAAGGGAGCGTGTGTCCGGCGGAGGCTTTGCCAGAGGCCGGTAGCGCACCCACCTGGCTCGCCAGGTTCTCAATTGGCTCCGGGAATCATCGGCAGGGTGGAGCGCTGATTCGGTCGCTCCCCCGGCACCGAGTCGCACGGAGGCGCGATGCCGTGGAGCATGGGATACACGCTGATCAACCGCGACGACCCGTCAATCGAATCGTTCCGGGACGTCTTCTTCAATGTGGTGGCGGGCGCCGACGGCCTCACCTACGTCGTCGTCGCGGCGAAGCCGAAACCCGAGTACGACGGTCGCTGTGACGGCGGTGTCGGTGATTCATGACGTGCAGGTTGCGGCGCCCACGTAGCGTGGGCGTCCTACGGCGGGCTGCCGGTCTCGAGGAGATCGCCAAGGCCGCCGTTCCTCGCAGCTCAGAGTGGCGGCTGGGACCAGGCAGGACAGGGCGAGCTCCAGGTTGGGGCTACCCGTCCCTTTCGCATCCGTCACGAAGGCCCACCCGGCGGTGGATCTCGGCTCCTGCGCGGCACTCGACGCGCTCGCGCGATTGCCGGCCTCATGGGCCGACCCGTGAGGTCCCGCGGCCGCCGATTCCACGCAAGCGATCCGCGGGGCGACCGTCTCGGGTTCCTCGCGGCAGGTTGAGCTCGGCCGTGGTTGCGTCGGAGGCCTCGGGCCTGAGAGAGGCTCGCGTCTCGCCCGTGCGTGTTGCCGCGAGGTCGACGCCACGGGCTCAGGCCTCGCGGGCCGGAGCCGGTAGCCTCCGAGGAGTGCCTCGCCTCGAGCTGATCGGAGACTCTGCGCGCGGGGCCGACTACGCCGCCGTCCGACTCCTCGTCGACGACGACCGGATCGTTGCTGCTGACGCCCCCGGCCTCGAGCGACCTCTCGCCGGCCTTTCTCTGCTCGAGGCGGCCGCCGTGCCTGGTGAGACCCTCGCCGCCGACGCACTTGCGAACGCGATTGCACCGGTGTTCAGCGCCGCCCACTGCCCCGGTCGGGTCGCGGTCGCCATGAGTGGTGGCGTCGACAGCGCGGTGGCGCTCCTCCGCGCGGCTCCGAGCGCGATCGGTGTCACGCTTCGCCTCTGGCTCGACCCTTGGGGGCCGAGTGCGGAGCGCGCCTGCTGCTCGCCTGACGCGGTCATCGCTGCCCGGGAAACCTGCCACCGGCTCGGGCTTCCCCACGTGACGCTCGATCTCCGCGACGCGTTTCGCGCGACTGTCGTCCAACCGTTCGTCGAAGGGTATGCGCAGGGACTGACTCCGAATCCGTGCATGCGCTGCAACGGACGCTTCCGCTTCGACGCTCTCGTCGCTTTCGCCGAGCGCGCGGGGTCAGACGTGCTGTGGACGGGCCACTACGCGCGGATCGTCGAGCGTTCGGGGCTTCGGCTGATCGCCCGTGGCCGCGACGTCGCCAAGGATCAGTCGTACATGCTGGCGACCGTCGATCCGGCGTTGCTCGATCGAGTCGCGTTCCCGCTCGGTGAGCAAGGGAAACGGAGCACGCGAGACGAGGCGTCTGCGGCGGGCCTGGCCGTAGCGGAGCGCCCCGAGAGCCAGGAGGCCTGCTTCCTCGCCGGCGACGACTACCGCACATTTCTCGAGCGCCAGGGCCTCGGACGCCGGTCCGGCCCGATCGTCGATGCAGAGGGAGTAGAGCTCGGACGCCACGACGGCATCTGGCGCTACACGCCGGGGCAGCGCCGCGGGATCGGTCTCGCCACGCCCGAGCCCGTCTATGCGCTTCGCTCCGACACGAGGACGAACACACTCGTGGTGGGCCCTCGCGACGCTCTCGGCGTGCGCCGCGTCGATGTCCGCGGCCGCCTCTATCTCCCCGTCGAGCGGGCCGATGCGAAGCTGCGCTACCGATCCGATCCCACGCCTGCCGTGGTCGAGCCCGCGGCCGGTGGCTTCTCGCTTCGGATGGAGCAACCTGCATATGCTGTTGCGCCCGGGCAGATAGCTGTGCTCTACGACGACGACGCGATCGTTGGAGCGGGTGTGATCGTCGCGGCAACCGGGTAGGATCCCGGCGATGACACCGCTCGCGTCAACTGCCGGAGATGTCGCGTACTGGGGCCTCGCTATCTTTCTCGTCGCAATCGGGCTTGCTGCCGCCTTCATGCTGCTCCGGCTCGGCCAGACTTTTGAGCGCCTGTCTTCCTTCATCAGGGGCACGGAGCGCGACCTCCTGCCGGTGATCGTGAAGACCGGGGCCACGGTCGACCGCATCAACTACCAGCTCGACAAGGCCGACACCGTCACCGACAGCGCCGTTTCGATGGCGGACAGCGCCGACACCGCCGTGCGCGCGATCTCGACCGTCATCACGACGCCGGTGGAGAAGGTCTCTGGCCTGGCGGCGGGCGTCACCCACGGTTTCTCCGAGTTCCGGAAGTCGAGGAGCTTCGGAGATGCGACGACGGCCGCGCGAGAAGCCGCCCGCCGGCGTGAGAGCGACCTGCGCGAGGACCTGCGACACGCCGGTCGCACGCCGATGGAGACCGATCGTCCACCGCCACAGCCCCAACCGGAGGACCAGCCGAAGCCATACCCGTGGCCGCGCCCCGATCCGGTTCCCAAGCCGGAACCAGCATCCGTGCCGCCGGACGAGCCGACCGCCGCTTAGGCGGACGGGCTGCTCGGTCGGAGCGCCGAGCCGCCGGTACGATCGCGTCATGCGTACGACCGCCGAGCTTCGCGAGGGATTCCTCGCGTACTTCGAGTCCAGGGGTCACCTCCGCCGGCCGTCTGCACCCCTGATTCCGCCGGCCGACGATCCGTCGACCCTCTTCATCGTCGCCGGCATGCAGCCGATGAAGAGGTGGTTCCTCGGTGTCGAGGCGCCGCCCTCGCGGCGTATTGCCACCTCCCAGAAGGTCATGCGCGCGGGCGGCAAGCACGCTGATCTCGATGACGTCGGCGCGACGGCGCGCCACGCGTCGTTCTTCGAGATGCTCGGCAACTTCTCGTTCGGCGACTACTTCAAGCGTGAGGCGATCCCGTTCGCCTGGGAGTTCGTGACCGAGCACATGGGCTTCGCCCCCGACAGGCTCTGGGCGACGGTGTTCGCCGGCGATCCCGAGCTCGGCCTCGGCGAGGACGATGTCGCCGTTCAGGGCTGGCTCGACGTCGGCCTGCCGCGTGAGCGCGTCGTCGGACAGCCCCGCTCCGAGAACTTCTGGCAGGCTGCCGACGCCGGCCCCTGTGGCCCGTGCTCCGAGATCTTCTATGATCGCGGGCCCGAGCACGGGTGCGGCGACCCGACGTGCGGGCCGAACTGCGAGCGCTGCGAGCGCTATCTCGAGTTCTGGAATCTCGTCTTCATGGAGTACGACCTGGCCACCGACGGGACGCTGACGCCGCTCCCGCAGCAGAACATCGATACGGGTCTCGGGCTCGAGCGCGGCGCCATGCTGCTGCAGGACGTCGGCTCGATCTTCGACACGGACGCCTACCAGGCGATCATGCGATGGGTCGGCGAGGAGTCCGGCGTCGAGTACGGCGACTCCGAACAGGCAACGAAAGCACATCGGGTCCTCGCCGACCACGGTCGTGCGATGGTCTTCCTGATCTCCGAAGGGATCGTGCCGTCGAACGAGGGCCGCGGCTACATCGTCCGCAGGCTGATCCGAAGGGCCGTGCAGCAGGGCAACCGGATCGGCCTCACCGACGTCCACCGTCTACCCTCGATCGTGATCGAGCAAGTCGCCGAAGCGTTCCCCGAGCTGCTCGATCATGCGGCAGAGATCGAACGTGTCGTGAAGGTCGAAGAGGAGCGGTTCAGCGAAACGCTCGAACGCGGCCTCAAGGTGTTCGACGACCTTGCGGGCATGGAGGCGATCTCCGGCGAGAGCGCCTTCACCCTCGCCGCCACCTACGGCTTCCCGCTCGAGCTCACGGTTGAGCTCGCCGAGGAGCGTGGGCAGCCCGTCGACGTGGACGAGTACCGTGCCCGGATGGCGGAGCATCGCACCATCTCGCGCGCGGGCGGCGAGTCCGACACGCAACGAGCTGCCGACTTCGCCCGCGACGCAGATCCGACGACGTTTGTCGGTTTCCAGAAAACGGACGTGCTCACCGAGCTCCACGCATTCGAGGATCTCGGCGACGGCACGTTCCTCGCCAAGCTCAGAGAATCGCCGATCTACCCTGCGGGCGGAGGCCAGGTGTCGGACCAGGCGATCATCGAGCTGGACGGCGACCCGGCCACGCGTGCCGAGCTCGTACAGGCCCACCGCGTGGGCGATGACCAGGTATTGGTCTTTCGCGGCGCCGGGTTTGCCGTGGGCAACCGCGTCAGGGCGGTCGTCCCGTGGAACGTTCGGTTTCCGACGATGGCGAATCACACGGCCACGCATCTGCTGCAAGAGGCGCTCAGGGAGGTACTCGGCGAGCATGTGAAGCAGGCCGGCTCGGCGGTTCGCCCGGACAAGTTGCGCTTCGACTTCACGCACGCGCAGCAGCTCACCGTCGACGAGCGCGAGCAGGTCGAGCACCGGATCAACCGCGCCATCTTCGAGAACCATCCGTTGCGAGTCTTCGAGACGCCGATCGAGGAGGCGCGCAGGCTGGGGGCCATGATGCTGTTCGGAGAGAAATACGGCGACATCGTTCGCATCGTCGAGATCGAGGGCGTGTCGCGCGAGTTGTGTGGCGGCACCCATGTGCGCTCGACGGCCGAGATCGGATCGTTCGCGATCCTTTCGGAGGGCTCGGTCGGCTCGGGCGCCCGTCGGATCGAGGCCGTCACGTCGGGCGAGGCATGGGCACTTCTCCACGGCCGCTCTCGTGAGCTCGACGCCGTTCGCGCGGAGCTGGAACAGGTGCGCAAGGAGCTGAAGCAGAAGCCGGCTGGAGGTGGCGGGGGAGACGTCGCGGCCGACGTTCGAGCTGAGAATGGGTTCAACCTGATCGTCCAGGTCGTGGAAGGGCTCGACGGCGATGCGCTGCTCGACCTCTCCGACCGCTTCAAGCAGCGTCACGCTCCGGCGGCCGTGGTGCTCGGTGGGGTGGAAGATGGCAAGGTCACCCTGATCGCAAACTTCGACGACACCGTCGCCGAGCGCGTGAGCGCGTCGGATGTCGTCAAGGGCGCCGCTGCGGTCGTCGGGGGCGGAGGTGGTGGCCGACGCACGATGGCCCGGGCAGGCGGCAAGGACCCTGAGCGGCTTGCCGATGCGCTCGCCGAAGCCGAGCGGATGATCCTCTCCGCGATCTGATCGCAGGCGATCGATGAACTGCTGCTCGAAGGTCGAGAGGTAGAGGTGCGGGTCATCGCGCTCGACTACGGCTCGGCCCGCACCGGCGTCGCGGTTTCCGACGCGACCGGCACGCTCGCCAGGCCGGTCTGCGTGGTGAAGAAGGCGGCTAGCGATGCGGGCCTCGCCGAAGTGGCTCGACTCGTCACCGAGCACGAGGCAGAGCGCGTCGTGGTCGGGCTGCCGCTGACGCTCCGCGGGGAGCACGGCAAGCAAGCCGCCGAGACGGACCTCTTCGTTGCCGCGCTGCAAGCGCTCGTCTGCGTTCCCGTCGAGACGGCCGACGAGAGATTCACGACCGCTCTCGCGCAGCGGTTCGGCGGCGACGCACCGCAGGATGCCGTGGCGGCAGCGCATCTGCTGCAGAGCTGGCTCGATCGCGAGGCGCGTTCGTGAGGCGGTTCGCGATCGCCGGCCTGGCCGTGTCGCTGTTGCTCGTCGCGGGCTGCGGCTCGGACACCCCGCAGCCCGTGACGACGGTGGCGACGCCGCCGCTCGAGCGGCTTCGCATCATCTTCCCGGAGGGGCTCAACGTCCGCGAGATGGGGGATCGGGTGGCCGCGGTGCGCAAGATCGCGATCGAGAAACGAGGCGTGACGCCGAAGTTGACCAGGGCCCGATACCGTGGCGCGGTCGCGAGCGCACGCCCGCCGAATGCGTTCCTCGCCGAGTGGAAGCGCGGCTCGATGGAGGGCTTTCTCTTTCCGGCGCTTTACGAGTTCACGCAGTTCACGACCGGGAAGGAGCTCGTCGCCGATCAGCTGACCGCGTTCCGCAAGGCATTCGCCCGGGTGAACCTCTCGTACGCACGATCGAAGAACTTGACCCCGTACGACGTGCTCAAGATCGCGTCCATGATCGAGAAGGAGACCGTCGCACCCGCCGAGCGGAAGCTCGTCGCAGCGGTGATCTACAACCGGCTTCGCCAGAGGATCCCCCTCGGGATCGACGCAACGATCCGCTACGGCCTCAACATTCCCGGTACACAGTCACTGACGAAGGCCGCGATCGCGAGCGACAACCCCTACAACAGCCGCCGCCTCCCTGGGCTGCCGCCGACGCCGATTGCGAACCCCGGGCTCGCCTCGATCAGGGCCGCAGCGCATCCTGCCGCGGTCGATTACCTCTACTACGTCCGCATCCCGGGCACGAAGCGCCATTTCTTCACGGCGAGCGAGAGCGAGTTCCTGCGCAAGGTGTGTGAGTTCGGCTACGCCTGCAACTGACCTTCCGCGGGGGGATACTCCGGGGATGCCGAACTGCGAGCGCGACCCGGGTCCGATCGTCCCGTGATCGAGATCCGCGGCACGACGACGCTCGTCGGCCTGCTGGGTTGGCCGACGGCCCACTCGCTTTCGCCTCCGCTGCAGAACGCTGCCTTCGCCGCGCTCGGACTCGACTGGGCGTACGTGCCGCTGCCGGTGCCGCCGGAGCTTCTCCCCGACGCCGTGCGTGGGCTGCGGGCGATGGGCTTCCTGGGCGCGAACGTCACGATCCCTCACAAGCAGGCCGTGATCCCGCTGTGCGACGAGCTCGACGACGTCGCGCGGGCGGCGGGGTCGGTCAACACGCTCGTCTTCGCCGACGGTGGCGTGATCGGCGGGTCGACCGACGGTGACGCGGTGACGGCGCAGATTGATGCAGCCGGCCGCCGGGCCCTCGTGCTCGGTGCAGGAGGGGCGGCGCTCGCGGTCGTCGAGGCGCTCGAGCGCGCCGGCGCGGAGGTCACGACGGCAAGTCGTCGCGAGCCCGGTTGGCCGCCGTCTGCGGCGGAGTTCGAGGTATTGGTGAACGCCACACCCGTGAAGGAAGAGCTGATCGTGGTGCCCCACGCGGACCTGCAGATCGTCGATCTCGCGTATCTGCCGGACGGTCGCGACACCGCTCTCGTGGCAGCGGGGAAGGCCGCAGGCTGTGACGTCGTCGTGGACGGTCTCGACGTGCTCCTGTTCCAGGGTGCCGCGTCCTTCGAGCGATGGACGGGGCTGCCGGCGCCACTCGTCGCCATGCGAGCCGCTCTCGGCAGGGGGTCGAGCGAGTGAGGGCTGAACGAACGTTGCGCCCGAAACCCGGGCGCGCGAAGCCCGCCCCGGATCACGCCCGTGAGGGCGTGCGGTGAGCATCGAGTAGGCCTTGCTATCAGGACGACTGTCCCAACGGACGAGGGCTCTCAGTCTGAATAGACCGCCGCGGCGAGCCGAGGCCGCGACCGACTCCGAAGCTCCCCGCTCGGCTGCCGGCCCGCGAGCATCCTCGGATATGGTTGCCGGGGAGCTGGAGGAGGAGGTTCTGCGGTGAATCAGTACGAGACGATAGGAGTCGTCCTCGGGGTCGTCATCTTCGGCGTCATCCTGCTCGCCGGCCTGTTGACCGGTAGGCGCGAACACCTGTAGTTCCGACTACGAGGCGATCGAGCCTCGCTTCGGCCCGGTTTCACCCGATGTGACCGTGTGGACAATCTCGGGGCGCGTTCAGGGAGTCCCCCGATGCCTCGGGGCGGTCGGTGTTGCAATCTGGGCTCACGAAGGAGGTGAGGACATGACGCTCACCCGCAAGGACGCGATGGCGACCGTCCTGACGGCCCTGGTGGTGCTCGTCTTCGTGCTCACGAGCCAGTCGTGGGACGTCTGGCCGATCGGCTTGAGTCACCGCTGGGCGGCCGTCGCGATCACTCTGCTGGGCGGCCTTACCTGCAGCCTCGGATCGACCGGCGACGAGATCGGGAAAGGCGCCGAGATGAGTGTTGTCACGATGCTGCTCGCCGTCGTCGGATGCGCTGCGCTGGCGTTCGCGGTCTGGGCCATCGTGACCGGGCTGTCGGCCCCGCTCGCACTGCTCGTCGCGGCCATCGTCACGCTCTGGGCCGGCTCGACGCTGCGCCACGCATGGCATCCGGCGCCGGGACCGATCGCGACCTAGTGGACTTGCCGCAACGTTCGACCAGAAATGATCGTTGCAGCAAGCTCCACCCGATCCTTGCTGCACCCTCACGGGCGTGATCCTGGAGCACGCCGCTCACAAGTGGCTCAGAGCCACAAAGTGAGCTTCGCGTGCCTGGGTTCCGGGTGCGACGCTCGTTCAGCTCTCACTAGGCGTTGAGGTGGCGGAGCGTGGGCCAAAGCGTGCTCCAGGGTCGCGCGGGGCCCTCGCAGACCCAGATAGGGCCACCTTGCTCCTCGTTCTCGACCTCGAGTCCGTTGTCGACGCGCGCGGCCTCTCGACAGCCGACGAACAGGCCTTCGAGCCATCCGCGCTCGCGAAAGCCCAACACGATCACCGGCGCTGCGCCGTCGGGCGGGCGTCCGAACCGCCAGAGGGCGTTGTGCCCGGAGTAGGCACGGGGTAGGCCAAGCGCCGGTCCATAGCGCGCGATCGCGCCTTGCTCGCCGTAGTTCGAGGCATAGATCGTCGCGGACACCCGGTCGGCGGCGGGCAGTGCCCGCCAGATGTGCTCGACCTGTGCCGCCAGGCGTGGCCAACCGACCGACTCGCGCGACACCTCGTTGAGCGCCGTGGAAGGAACCGAATGAAGGGACCGGACGGGTACGAGCGGCAGGACGACCAGCGCCGCGACCGCAGCTGAGACGACGATCACGCCGCCAAGTGCGAACGCGGAACCGCGACCGCGGCCGTGGAGCCAGCGATCCGCGACGAGACTCCCGGGGGCGAGGAGGAAGAGCGTGAACGGTGCCGGGTAGTACGGCTTTGCGCCGACGGCGAGGCAGATCCCGAGCAGCGACAGGTACGCGTAGCCGATGGCCCGCACGTCGTGCTCGACGCTCCGGAACAGCCACCAGAGCCCTGCGACGGCGAGCGGTACGAGCAGCAACCCGAGAATGACGAACTGCAGGGGAATCAGCCCGATCCGGACCCCCACAGGGTCATCGTCCGCGATCTGGCGGCCGAGCTCGAGCTGGGGCCAGCCGTTCGCAGCCTGCCAGGCGAGGTTCGGCAGCCAGATCCCGACGGCCACGAGCGCCCCGATCGGGAGCCAGCGGGTATGGACCACGACCCAGGCGCGTGCAAGCGCGATCCCGAGTGCAAGCGCCACCAGGAGGAGGAGAACGAGATGCTTGTTCTGAAGACCCACCCCGGCGACCGTCCCTACCACCACCCAGAGCCGCGGATCTCCTCCTTGCAGGAGCCGAACGAGAAGCCAGAGGATCGCGATCCAGAAGAGAACGTCGAACGTCGAGGTCGAGACGATGTGTCCGGCGGCCAGCGTGACGGTGGCCGCGGCGGTCGCGGCTGCCGCGATCAGCTGGCCTCGGGCCGTCGCACCGAGCTCGCGGGCAATCGCTGCGGCGAGCACGACGACGACGCCCATGGCGAGCGCCGAGACCACCCGCAGCCCGCGAGGGCTCTCTCCGAACAACTCCTCCGAAAGCCGGGCGAGGAAGGGGGTCAGTGGCGGCTGGTCGTCGTACCCGAACGCGGGGTGACCCCCGGCGACACGAAAATAGAGCTCGTCGCGGTGATAGCCGTAGCGTCCGGCAGTTGTGATCAGGAGCGCGAGCTCGGCGACCACGATCGGCCCCACCCATCGCCATGCGAACGGCCCCCGGGGGCATTGCATGACGTGACCGTAGCTTCCTCGCCGGTCGGGTCGTCCGGTTGGGGATGCCACACGTACGACCGACCTCGGCAGTCTGCTTCTCCCGGGCGTCTAGGATCGAGGCGTGCCGCTCGGCCTCGTCACTGCAGGAGAGTCGCACGGCCCTGCACTCGTGGCCGTCATCATCGGCCTGCCCGCGGGGTTGCGGCTCGACCGGGACGCGATCGACGCAGACCTGCGGCGCCGCCAGCTCGGTTACGGCCGGAGCCCTCGCCAGCAGCTCGAGACAGACACCGTCGAGGTGCTGTCCGGCCTCAGGCACGCCCACACACTCGGGACCCCGCTGACGCTGGTCGTCCGCAACCTGGATCACAAGAACTGGACGTGGGGCATGAGCCCCTGGGAGCCGGACGGGGAGCCGCACGGCAAGGGCACAAAGCCCGTCACGTTGCCGCGGCCCGGGCATGCCGACCTCGCCGGGGTGTTGAAATACGGGCACGACGACGTCCGCAATGCGCTCGAGCGCGCGAGCGCGCGTCACACGGCGACGCACGTCGCAGCCGGCGCCGTCGCGAAGGCGCTCCTCGCGACGATCGGGATCGCGGTCGCCGGGCGGCCGCTCGAGGTGGGAGGTGCGCGTGGCGACGACGGCATGCGGGAAGCCACCGATGCAGCTCGCAAAGACCGCGATACGATCGGCGGAATCGTCGAGGTCGTCGCTGACGGTTGCCCGCCCGGCCTCGGCTCCTATGCCGAGAAGTGCGACCGACTCGACGCCAGGCTCGCGTTTGCGCTGATGGGGATTCAAGCCGTCAAGGGGGTCGAGGTGGGCGACGGCTTCGCGCTTGCCCGCCTGCGCGGCTCGGAGGCACACGACGAGATCGACCCGGGCCTTTCGCGTCGCACGAATCGTGCCGGTGGTCTCGAGGCCGGCATCACGAACGGCGAGCAGCTCGTGGTGCGCGCTGCGATGAAGCCTTTGCCGACCCTGATGAAGCCGCTCGACTCCGTCGATCTCGACACCGGTCGAGCGGCGCAGGCGCTGGTGGAGCGCAGCGACGTACAGGCGGTGGAGGCACTCGCCGTCGTCGCCGAGGCGGCCGTCGCCTGGGAGCTCGCCTGCAGCGCCAAAGACAAGTTCGGCGGCGATGCGATCGCCGACTTCGTCGGCTCCCATGGCGCCTACCTCGAGCGAATCCGGTGGCCGCGAACGCCCTGAACCGCCACCTCGCGCTCACCGGATTCATGGGTGCGGGCAAGACGACGCTCGGCGAGGAGGTCGCCCGCCGGTTGCGTCGGCGCTTCGTCGATCTCGACCTCGAGATCGAGCGGCAGACGGGCGCCACCATCGAAGAGCTGTTTGCCCGCGACGGGGAACCAGGTTTCAGAGCGACGGAGGAGGTCGTTGCCGCATCCGTGCTCGGCGCTGCCGAGCCTGCAGTGATCGCCCTCGGCGGCGGCACCGTCCTGTCGCCTGGGACACGAGAGGCCCTGCGGCGACGTGCGTTTACGGTGCTGCTCGACGTAGACCCGGGCGTGGCCTGGAGACGGGCGAGCGAGGGAGGGAGGCCGCTCGCGATCGACGAGCAGGCATTCCAGGCGCTGTACCGCGCGCGTCTGCCCGTCTACGAGGAGGCAGCCGAAGCCCACGCCCACGATGCCGACGGGATCGTGCTCGCCGCCGCCGGCATCGAGGTGCGGATCGGGGCTCTCGAGCTGCTCGAAGAGCTGGTGCCCGGTACAGGAGCCGTGGAGATCGTTGCCGATCGGAACGTGGCGGGCATCCACGGCGTGTCGGCCCAGCTCGCACTCGGTGACCGCGACGTCGCCTCGCACGACGTACCTCCCGGCGAGCATGCCAAGGCGATCAGCGTGCTCGAGCGTCTGTGGCGGTCGCTGCGCATCGGCCGGGACGGCATCATCGTCGGCCTCGGTGGCGGCTGCACCACCGATCTCGCAGGCTTCGCTGCCGCCACCTACCTGCGAGGAGTGGCGTGGGTTGCGGTACCGACGACGCTCGTCGGCCAGGTCGACGCCGCGATCGGGGGTAAGACCGCCGTCGACCTTCCTGATGGCAAGAACCTCGTCGGCGCCTTCCACTGGCCGACGCGGGTCGTGATCGATCCCGGCACGCTCGAGACGTTGCCCGAGGCAGAGCTGAGGAACGGCAGGGCGGAGGTCGTGAAGACCGGCCTGCTGATGGACGACCCCGTCTGGGAGCTGCCGATCGCGGAGCTCGTGCGCCGCTGCGCGTCGTTCAAGGCCGCCGTGTGCCTCGCCGACCCGCACGATCTCGGACCACGCAACCAGCTCAATCTCGGCCACACGTTCGGGCATGCGCTCGAAGCGGCGGCGGGATACGCGCTGCCGCACGGACAGGCTGTCGCGCTCGGGATGGTTGCCGCCCTGCGACTCTCGGGCAACGACGCCGCCCTGGCCACGGTCCGGCAGGTGCTCGAGCCGAAACCCGTTCGTGTCGACCGCGAGGCGGCCTGGGCGGCCCTCGCCCGCGACAAGAAGACCGTCGGTGGTGCGCCGCGTCTCGTCCTGCTCGAGCGCACGGGCGATCCGACCTGGGGCAACGAGGTTCCGACCGCTGATGTGCGTGCGGCACTCGACAGCCTGATTGCAGACTAGAGGCTTGGCACTCTGGTCCGATCAGCATCTAGAGTCGCGGGATGCGGATCGACGTCCTCAACGGTGTCAACCTGGACCTGCTCGGCCGCCGCGAGCCCGCGACCTACGGTGAGCAGTCGCTCCAGGACCTCGAGACCCAGATCTACGCATGGGCGCGCGAGCTCGACCTGCAGGTGCGTTGCCGGCAGACGAATCACGAGGGTGAGTACGTCGAGTTCCTGCATCAGGCGCTCGGCACGGCGGGAGGAGTCATCGTCAACCCGGGGGCCTGGACCCACTACTCCTGGGCGATCCGCGACGCACTCGAGCCGTTCACGGTGCCGTGGGTGGAGGTGCACCTGTCCGATGTCGACGCACGCGAGGAATGGCGCCGCCATTCGGTGCTCGAAGGGCTTGGCGGCATGCGAGTGATCGGGAAGGGATTCGACGGGTACCGCGAGGCGCTCGCGCTCCTGGCGGAGGGAAGCCCGTGAGCCGTCTCGGTCGCCTGGGAGCTGCGCTCAGCGACCCGCTGCTCGTCACGGACGGCGCCAATGTCCGCTACCTGACCGGCTTCGAGAGCTCCAACTGCGCACTGCTCGTCGAGCCGGGCGGCGCGACGGCGCTCTACACCGATTTCCGCTATGCGGATGCCGCCCGCGCCGTCGAGGACGTCGAGCTCGTCCAGACCCGTCGCGATGTCGCGAGCGCGCTCGCCGAGCTGCTCGCGGGAAGGCGGATCGGGTTCGAGGCATCGCGCATCTCCTTCGCCCAGTGGGAGACGATTGGCGCGGGCGGTGCAGAGCTCGTCCCGACGCGAGGCCTCGTCGAGGCTTTGCGCATGGTCAAGGAAGAGGCGGAGCTCGGCGCGATTCGGCGGGCGGCAGCAATTTCGGACACGGTCTATGCAGCTTTGGCGAACGAGCCGTTCGTGGGGCGCACCGAGGTCGAGCTCGCGTGGTGGATCGAGCGCACGTTCCGCGAGTACGGCGCAGAGGCGCTCGCGTTCGCCACGATCGTCGCGGCCGGCGAGAATGGCGCCCGACCCCATGCCCACCCGAGCGACTCGATCATCGGGGAAGGAACGCTCGTGACGGTCGACATGGGATGCGTCGTCGACGGGTACTGCTCCGACTGCACCCGAACGTTCGCAACCGGACCGCTCTCGGCCGAGCTGTCGGAGATCTACGGGCTTGTAGCACGGGCGCAGCTCGACGGCCTGGCGGCAGTGCGGGCAGGGGTGAGCGGGACCGACGTCGACGCCGCCTCGCGAACGGCGATCGAGGAGGCAGGGTATGCCGAGGCGTACGGCCACGGGCTGGGCCACGGCGTCGGCCTCGAAGTGCACGAGGCGCCGGTCCTGCGGCCCGAGTCGCCCGACGTGCTCGCCGTCGGAAACGTCGTCAGCATCGAGCCGGGCCTCTACGTTCCGGGTGTCGGAGGCTGCCGCATCGAGGATCTGGTCGTTGTCACCGACGACGGCTGCGAGATCCTCACGTCGTTCGGCAAGGATCTGATCGTCGTCGCCTAGCGTCCACATCAAGCCTCTGGCGGCCGGGATAGGTACCCTCCGGCCGGTCATGGCCGACGTCGTCAGCACCAATCAGTTCAAGACGGGCATGCACATCGAACACCGGGGCGCGATGTGGCGGATCATCGATTTCCAGCACGTGAAGCCGGGCAAGGGCGGGGCATTCGTGCGCACGAAGCTGAAGAACCTCGAGACCGGGGCCGTGATCGACGACACGTTTCGCGCGGGCGAGAAGTTCGCCCGGGTCCACACCGAGGTGAAGAACGTCCAGTTTCTCTATGACGACGGAAGCGAAGCGCATTTCATGGACGAGCAGACCTACGAGCAGTTCGGTCTCCCGCGTGGCGAGGTCGAGGAGGAGCTCGCGTTCATCTTGCCGTCCTCGACCGTGCAGGTCCTGGCCGTCAACGGCAAGCCGTCGGGGATCCAGATGCCCTCCTCGGTCGAGCTGACCGTCATCGACACGGAGCCGGGAGTCAAGGGGGATACCGTCTCGAACGTGACGAAACCGGCCTCACTCGAGACGGGGGCTGTCGTCCAGGTGCCGCTCTTCGTCAACGTGGGCGATCGCATCAGGGTCGACCCGCGCGAGGCCCGCTACATCTCGCGCGCCTGAAAGCGACGCCGGGCTTCAGCCCGACGTCGAGCTGATCGCAAGCGCTCGTCTCAGACGTGCGAGGTACGGCCGGCCTGTCGTCGAAGGCCACGCTAAGGTCCCACCCCGACATGCCCAAGATCGTCGATACCACCATTCGCTTGCTGTCGCAGGACCCTCTGGCGGGCAAGCTGCCGACCGGCGAGGTGTTGCGCATCGCCGAGATCCTCGACCGGGCGGGCTTCGCGTACCTGGAGGTCTCGGGCGGCGGCGTCTTCGACTCGGCCGTGCGTCGGGCGGTCGAGAGCCCCTGGGAGCGCATCCGCGCGATCGACGCGCGGACGACGACGCCGCTCGGACTTGCCCTCCGCGGCCGCTTTCTGGTCGGGTCGCGACCCGTCTCCGAGGACATCGTTCGCCGGTTCGTCTCGTGTGCGGCCGAAAACGGAATCGACGTCTTCCGGCTTCACGACCCTCTGAACGATGTCTCCAATCTCGAGGCGGCGGGTGAGGCGATCGTGGCGGCGGGGAAGGAATTCCACGTCGGGCTCGTGTACAGCGCCGGGCGCCTCGGCGAGATCGACGCGCTCGTGGAGCGCGCGAAGCAGATTCCCGCCCTCGGCGCGACTCGCGTGATCGTCAACGACCCGACCGACGCGTTGCTGCCCCACCTCACGGAGGAGCTCGTTCAGCGGATCGGCGAGGAAACGGGCCTGCCGGTCGGGCTGTTCGTGCAGGGAGCGGCGGGTACGGGGCTTCTGAACACGGTCGTCGCCACGCGAGTCGGCGCCGATCTGATCGCAACTGCCGTCTACCCGCTGGCGCTGACCCTCCACCGGGTCTCGGGTGAGTCGCTCGTCGATGCGCTCGAGGGACTGGGCCGCGAAACGGGCGTCGACACGGCGCCCTTGTGGGAAGCGGCCGACCTGATCGACGAGCACATCGGGGACGAGCCCGTCGCTCCGGTCGCACCGAGGATCGCCGTTCGGGCCGCCGAGTACGACCTGCCGGCCGGCCTCGTCGCCGCGCTCGACGTTCATCTCCGTGCCCATGCCGCCGGCGATCGTCTGCTCGACACGCTCACCGAGGTGGTTCGCATTCGGGCCGAGTCGGGGTGGCCGCCGCTCGCCGCCCCGATCGGGCAGATCCTTGCCTCCCAGGCGCTGCTCAACATCCTTTCCGCTCGGCGCTACGGCACGGTATTGGACGAGTTCAGGATGCTCGTCGAAGGGGCATACGGCATTACACCGGCGCCGATCGAGAAATCCGTCTCGCGAGCCGTTGCGCTCGTGACCGGCAGCGGCGGAGGGCTGGACGATGATCCTCCGAGTGCCGATGACGTCCGCGAAGCCGCCGAAGGGCTTGCCGCAAGCGAGGAGGACCTCGTCCTCTTGGCCATGTTCGGCAGGGAAGCCGAGACGCTGCTGCACACGATCCGACAGCGGCACTCGCGCGGCGCGTCGCTCCTGCTCGGTGATGTTGACGCTTCGCGGGGCGAGCGGATCAGGGAGCTCGTCAAGATCGTGCAGGAGTCCGGAGTCGGGGAGATCGAGATCGAGGACGACGGCATGCGCGTCTCTGTCAGGCGCGCCGACGAGATGCCCGTCGCCCTGCCCCTGGGCGCGATCCCGGAGGGAACAGAGGCCGAGCTGCCGCAGCCACCGGAACCCTCCGGGATGCGCATCGAGTCGCCGATGGTCGGAGTCTTCTACCGGTCGTCATCCCCTGGAAGCCCTGCGTTCGTCGAGGTCGGTGACGTCGTCACGATCGGGCAAACGTTGTGCCTGCTCGAGGCGATGAAGCTCTTCAACGAGCTGAAGGCCGAGCAGGAGGGGCGGGTGCAGGCGATTCATGTCGAAAGCGGCCAGCCTGTCGAATTCGGCCAGCTGCTCTTCGAGCTCGAGCCGGTCGACGTTCAGCCGATCGTCTGACGATGTTCTCCCGCGTCCTCGTCGCAAACAGGGGTGAGATCGCGGTGCGCGTGATCCGGGCGCTCCACGAGCTCGAGGTCGAGGCGGTCGCCGTCTACTCGACCGCCGATCGCGATGCGCTGCACGTGCGGATGGCGGACGCCACAGTGTGCATAGGCCCGCCGCCGGCGACCGACAGCTATCTGCGGATCCCGAACGTGATCGCGGCCGCGGAGACCACGGCGTGTGAGGCCGTCCACCCGGGCTTCGGCTTCCTGTCCGAGAACCCGGCGTTCGTGCGGGCGTGCGTTGAGAGCAACCTGGTCTTCATCGGCCCCCCGGCCGACGTGATGGAGAAGACAGGCGACAAGGCCCGCGCCAAAGCAGAGATGCGCGCTGCCGGAGTGCCCCTCGTCCCGGGCACCGAGGGCGTGGCTGGGATCGCCGAGATTCGGGCGGCAGCTGCTGCGCTCGGCTTTCCCGTGCTCCTCAAGGCGAGCGCCGGTGGGGGAGGCAAGGGCATGCGGGCGGTCACGTCGGCCGGTGAGCTCGAGGCGGCCTACGCGGCTGCGAGTGCCGAGGCCGAAGCGGCGTTCGGCGACGGTTCGCTCTACCTCGAGCAGGCGCTCGTTCCTGCCCGGCACGTCGAGATCCAGGTGCTCTGCGATGCGCAGGGTGGCGTGCTGACGCTCGGCGAGCGGGAGTGCTCGATCCAGCGGCGCCATCAGAAGTTGATCGAGGAGTCACCCTCGCCGGCGCTCACGGCGGAGGCGCGTGAGCTGATGGAGGCGTCGGTCGAGCGTGCCTGCCGCCAGCTCGGCTACGTCAATGCGGGAACGTTCGAGTTCCTGCTCGGCCCGGACGGTGCCCCCTCGTTCATCGAGGTGAACTGTCGCCTGCAGGTCGAGCATCCGGTCACCGAGATGACGACGGGGATCGACATCGTGCGGGAGCAGCTTCGGATCGCGGCCGGCGAGCGCCTCTCCGCGACGGGCCGTGCTCCGCGATCGGGGCACGCGATCGAGATCAGGATCAACGCCGAGGATCCGCGGCGTCACTTCGCACCTGCAGCCGGGACGATCACGCGATTCCGGCCACCTCTCGGCCCCGGGGTGCGGGTCGACACGGCCGTGGTCGAGGGTGCTGCTATTCCTCCGTTCTATGACTCGATGATCGCAAAGGTGATCGTCCACGACCACAACCGCGACGCGGCAATCGCCCGCGCGATCAGGGCGCTCGAGGAGCTCGAGGTGGAAGGGATTCCCACGACCCGCGACGTCGCGATCGACATCCTGCGCTCGCGCGAGTTCAGGGGAGGCGACTACTCGACCAGCTACCTTGCCGAGATGGAAGACAGGCTGCCTTCGATGTCTCCGGCATGAATCAGCAAGGGCTCGTTCTCGACGGTCCGATTGGTCGCATCGAGTTGACGGGCGCTGCCCTGGCGTCGCTCGTCGCGCGGTCGGCCGAAGCGATCGCCGAGGTTCGTGTGCGCCGGCCACGGCGTCACCTTCGGGTGACGGTCGACGCGTCGATGGTTCGCGTCGAGCTCGGCCTCGAGACGACACTCGGCAGTTTGCTACCGGACGTCGGGAAGGCTGTTCAACGCTCGGTGGCGCGTGCTGTCGAGGCTTCTACCGGCCTGCCGACGAGCGTCGACGTGACGTTCGAGGACCTCGTGTGACCGTCGCCAGGATCGGGCGGCGCCAGTCGCGGCGCACTGCGCTGTTTCTCCTCTATCAGTGGGATCTCACCGGTCAGCCGCTCGCGTCGCTGTACGACGGCACGCCGGACGACTTTGCGCTCGGGCTGGCCGAGGCGATTGCCGATCGGGCGCCCGAGCTCGACGACCGGATCACCCTCGCCTCGGATGCCTGGAGCGCCGATCGGCTCGGTACGCTCGAGCGCAACGTCCTACGTATCGGGGTCTACGAGCTCGAGGAGGGAACCGTGCCTGCCGAAGTGGCGATCAACGAAGCGGTGGTGCTCGCAAAGAGGTACGCGACCGAGGACGCGGCGCGCCTCGTCAACGGCATTCTCGGCCGCGTGCAACGGGAGGCGGCAGCGTGAGTGCGAACGAGAGCCTCGGGCGGGCGCAGGAGCTCGCGGAGCGGCTGCGTTCCAAGCTGGACGGCCTCGAACGCCTTGCCGAGACGGGTGACGTCGACGCCGCTGTCGACGATCTGGCGGAGATCGCCGAGCTTGCGAAGCAGATCGAGGCCGAGGTGCAGCGGGCACGCACGAGCGCGGATGCGGGCACCTGACGCACTTCTCCGCCTGGCGGACGGGTATCTCGCCGACCTCGAGCTGACGCCCGAGCTCGGGGGCCAGCAGGAGTCGATGCGCTACGCCCTCGACGGCGGCAAGCGGATTCGGGCCGTCATCTGCCTCGCCACTGCCGAGGCCGTCGGGATCGACCCGGAGGCGGCTCTGCCGGCCGCGGCCGCCATCGAGCTCGTCCACGCGTTCTCTCTCGTCCACGACGATCTGCCTGCGCTCGACGACGACGACGAGCGGCGAGGCCGCCCCAGTACCCACGTCGCATTCGGCGAAGGCGTGGCACTCCTTGCGGGCGACGGACTGCTCGCCGAGGCGTTCCGGCTGGTGCTCGTCTATCCGACGCCCGACCCGGCCCGGGAGCTCGCCGCTGCGACGCTCGGCATGATCGGCGGGCAATACCTCGACATCACCGGCGCCGACGCGGATCTCGACGAACTCCATCGCCTCAAGACAGGACGGCTGTTCGCCGCGTCGGTCGGGCTTGCGCTGTGGGTGGCCGGGGTGCCCGCGGCGGAGCAGGTGCCGTGGCGAGGGTTCGGAGAGGAGCTCGGGTCGCTGTTCCAGATCGTCGACGACGTTCTAGACGGCGACGGCTATGCGGCACGCCTCGGCAACGTTGGCGCGCGCGATCTGGCCGAGGAGGCGGCTGCGCGAGCGCGCATCGCCCTCGACGCGATCGCTTTGGACACGACGGTTCTCCGAGTCATCGTCGACGGTCTCGCAGTTCGCACCAGCTAGACCGCCTCGCCCTTTCGGCGCAGGCGGGCGATGCCCCCGGCGGGGAGCAGTGCGACGGCGGACTGCTCGGTCGACCAGCCGGCTGCGTGGGCGCACTCGAAGAACGGAGCAGCGTGCCGGCGCCCCGGGTCGGCGATAAGTGCTTCACCATCGGTTGCGACTACCGCATCCAGCAGGGCGAGGATCGGTAGCGCGTTTCGCTCTTCGTACAAGACATCGGCAGCGATGACGAGATCGAACGAGGGAAGATCGCGTGCCCGTTCCGACGCCCAGTCGAGCACGGCTGCGGTCACTCCAAGGCGGTTGGCCGCCGCGTTCACCACGACGAGATCGACGGCCTCCGACGCCCAGTCCGTCGCAAGTACGAGCTCGGCTCCCGCCAGCACTGCTGCGAACGACGGTGCGGCGAGCCCGCACCCGAGCTCGACCACACGCTTGCCGTCGAGCCGTAGTCCCGCTACGTGTTGCGCGAGCGCAATGCCGCTCGGCCAGAGATCGGCCCAGTAGGGGAGAAACTCGTCCTCGTCGAAGCGCGTCTCGTCGATCAGGCTCTCGGGATCGTCCGGGCGCCTCAGCACGAGCTCGCGATCTCCCAGGACGATGCGTTCCTCCCTCATCCGGCTAGCCTGCCAGCACGATGAAGAAGCGGCTCGACCTGCTGCTCGTGGAGCGCGGCCTCGCGGAAACACGTAGCCAGGCGCAGGCGCTCGTGATGGCCGGCCTCGTCCCGGGGTACGACAAGCCCGGCACGCAGCTCGACGAGTCGGTCACGCTGGCCGTCGACCGACCACCTCGGTTCGTCTCTCGCGGAGGAGAGAAGCTTGCCCACGCGCTCGCGGTGCTGCGCCTCGATCCCGACGGCAAGGACTGCCTCGACGTCGGAGCCTCGACAGGTGGCTTCACGGATTGCCTGCTCCAGCACGGTGCGGCCCGCGTGATCGCGCTCGACGTCGGCTACGGACAGCTTCATCCCCGCCTGCGCGCGGACACGCGTGTCACCGTGCTCGAACGTGTCAACGCGAGGGCGGTCACGAGCCTTCCGTTCCCGCCGGAGATCATCGTGTGCGATGTCTCGTTCATCTCGGTCAAGACCGCGTTGCCGCCGCTGCTTCGTCTCGCAGCTCCGGCGTGGCAGGCGCTCGTGCTCGTGAAGCCGCAGTTCGAGGCTGGACGGGCCGACGTTCCGAAGGGCGTCGTCCGCGATCCCGAGGTGCGAAGGCGCGTCTTGCGTGACGTGTGCGCGGCGGCGTCGGCGTGGGGTTCGGGTGAGCGGGGCTCGAGGGTCGTCGGCATCGTAGACTCCGGTCTCCCCGGGCCGAAAGGAAACCGGGAGTTCCTCGTCCACCTGACCGACAGCCCGGAGCCAACAGACGCTGATGAGCTCGAACGCTGGATCGACGATGCCGTCGGGTAGCCGCGTGGAACGGGCGGCTGTCGTGCTCCATGGCCGTCCCGAAGCCCTCGGAGCAGGGCTCGCCCGGCTTCAGTCGGTCGCCAAGCAGGAGGGGGTCGAGCTTCAGGTGGTTGCCGGCGACACCGAATTGCAGCCCGACGACGTTGAAGTGGTGGTCGTGCTGGGGGGTGACGGGACGATGCTCCGGGCCCTGCAACGATTCCTCGGGACGGGGATTCCGGTGATCGGCGTGAACTTCGGGCGCGTCGGTTTTCTCAGTGCGATCCCACGTGACGAGCTCGAGCGGGGGGTTGCCCGCGTTTTCGCCGGCGAGCTGGAGGTGGTCGAGCTGGCGACGCTCGACGTCGAGGCCGAAGGGAAGCGGTTCGTGTCCGTCAACGACGCTGTCGTGACGAGCGGCGACCTCGGCCGCATGGTCGAGCTCGAGTGGTCTCTCGGCGGCGAGAACTTTGGCAGGGTCCCGTGTGACGGGCTCATCTGCTCGACGCCGTCGGGGTCGACGGCCTACAACCTGTCGAACGGCGGTCCTGTGCTGATGTGGGGCCTCGATGCCATGGCGCTCACATTCGTGGCCCCTCACGATCTGCGAGCCCGTCCTTTCGTCGTACCCCGCGGTCATGATCTGCTCGTCTGGAACCGGACCGCCGATGTCGGCTGCGCCGTCCTCGTCGACGGGCATCGCGTCGCCGCCGCAGTCCCGGGTGCCCGTGTGTCGATCCGGCTCGGCGAGGAGCGCTCGCTGCTCGGGACACTGCCGGACGCGACGTTCGTCCGTCGCTACCGCCAGGGCTTCGGCAGCTCGTAGGCGGGAGGCGCATGCGCCGACGAGGAGCTGTCGCTCACCGGGGTTCGGGATATCTCCGAGCGGGCAGATGTGCAGTGCACGCTCTCGGTCTACGATCTCCACGATGTTGCGACGCCTCCGGATCGAGAATCTCGTCCTGATCCGCGCTGTCGAGCTCGAGCTGGGACCAGGGCTGAACGTCCTCAGCGGTGAGACCGGCGCCGGCAAGACCATCTTCGCGCAGGCAATCGGGCTGCTGCTCGGTGTGAAGGGCGATGCGGCGGCGGTCGGCCCGGCCGCCTCCGAGGCGTACGTGGAGGCAGAGCTCGACGTGCCCGACGGGTTCTTCGACGACGGCGAGCTCGGGGCGCTCGCGGAGCTGCGGCCGGAAGACGAGACGGGCCTCGTTCTCGCCCGGAGGGTCTTCGCGGACGGCCGCACGAGAGCGTATGCCTGGGGGCGGTCGATCGCCCGTGAGGATCTGGCCGCAGCGGCCGAGAGGCTGATCGCGATGTCGGGTCAGTTCGAGCAACGGCGGCTCGCCCGGCCCGCGTACCAGCTCGAGGTGCTCGACGCGTTCATCGGCGAGGAGCAGACCGCGCTCCGGAGACGTGCGCGCGCAGGGTGGCGGGAGCTCGCGGCCGCGCGGCGCAGCCACGACGAGAGCGAACGTGACGCCGGTGCCGCGGTTGCTCGCGTCGAGGCGATGCGGGAGCTCGTCGATCGGACGAGCTCACTCGAGCGGGGAGAGGAGGACTCGCTTCGGGCGGAGAGGGAGCGCATGCTTCACGCGACAGAGCTCGCAGAGGGTGCGGCGAGGGCCACCGGAGCCGTCGCCCCAGACGATGGGGACGGTGCCGCATCGCTCGCCGCCGCCGCCGAGCAAGTGCTCGCACCGCTGACGCGGCTCGCACCCGAGCTCGAAGGACCTGCGACCGAGCTCCGCGAGCTGGCCGTGCGGTTGAGCGAAGTCGGGAGCGACCTGCACCGGTTCGTCGCCTCGCTCGACGCCGACCCGCGCCGTGTGGATGAGGTCGAGGCCCGCCTCGATCTCATCGCAGGTCTCCGGCGTCGTTTCGGCGCCCAGTCCCTCGAGGTGCTACTCGACCGCCGTGACGTTGCAGTGATCGAGCTCGACGCACTGGACGACGGCCGGGATCCGCGCACCGCAGCGGCAGCCGAGCTCGCCGAGGCCGAGGCGCGGTTTGCGCAGTCCGCTGCTGCTCTGCGTGCCGCCCGGAAGGCGGCTGCAGAACCGTTCGCCGCCGCCGTGGCGGAAAACCTCGAAGGCGTCGGGATGGGGGAAGGTGAGTTCCGGGTCGAGCTGCGCGATCGGGAGCCGGGCCCGAGCGGCGGCGACGAAACCGTTTTCCTGGTTCGGCCAAACGCCGGGATGCCGTTCGGGCCGGTCGCGGAGACCGCCTCGGGCGGCGAGCTCTCGCGCGTCGCCTTGGCGCTCGCTGCCGTGGCTGGCGGCGAGACCCTCGTGTTCGACGAGATCGACGCGGGAATCGGAGGCGTAGCGGCACACCGGGTGGCCGAAACACTGCACCGGCTCGCCGAGCGCGCTCAGGTGATCACGATCACGCACCTGCCGCAGATCGCGAACGTGGCCGAGCGGCACTTTTGTGTCGAGAAGGTGCCGGGCGACCCGAGCCACACTCGGATCGAGGAGCTCTCGGGCGAAGAACGCCGTGTCGAGCTCGAACGCATGCTCGGGGGCGAGGAGTTCCTGGCCTCGGTTGCGGCGGAGCCCCGGTCGTGACCGAGGTCGTTGGCACAGCACGGCTCGGGCGGCGGACGAAGGACCTCGTCAAGCGGCTTCGGCCGGGCGACCTCGCGATCATCGACCACGTCGATCTCGATCGGGTCTCTGCCGAGGAGCTCGCCGAATCTGGAGTTCGGGCGGTCGTCAACGTGTCGCCTTCCAGCTCGGGGCGGTTCCCCAATCCCGGCCCGCTCGAGCTCGTTCGGGCGGGCGTGTGCCTCGTCGACGCTCCCGGCTGGGATCTCTTCGGCGAGGTCTCGGACGGCGAGACCGTGGCCTTGCGCGGCGGCTCGCTGTGGCGGAACGGGACGCGGCTCGCAGAGGGCGTCGAGCTCACCGAGGCGACGCTCGTTCTGGCACTCGCCGATCAGCAGAGCCGAGTCACCGATGCCCTCGAGGCGTTCGCCGACAACACGCTGCGTCATCTGCGCCATGAGGGCAAGTTGCTCGCCGACGGGATCGAGTTTCCGGCGCTGAAGACGCGGTTTCGTGACCGCCACGCTGTTGTCGTCGCCCGCGGGCCGGGCTATAAGAGCGACCTTCGGATCGTGCGGCCGTACATCAGGAACTTCAAGCCGGTCCTCGTTGCGGTCGACGGGGGAGCGGACGCGTTGCTCGAGATCGGCTTGAAGCCACACGTGATCGTCGGTGACTTCGACTCGGTTTCGGACGCCGCGCTCGGCTCCGGCGCCGAACTTCTCGTTCATGCGTATGCGGACGGGCGCGCTCCCGGGTCCGACCGCCTGTCTGCTCTGGGGCTCCCGTTCGAGATCGTCTCCGCGCCCGGAATCAGCGAAGACATTGCGTTGCTGCTGGCGCACGAGCGGGGCGCGGAGCTGATCGTTGCCGTGGGCACGCACTTCAACCTCGTCGAGTTCATGGAGAGGAATCGTGCCGGCATGGCCTCGACCTTCGTGACGCGCCTCAAGGTCGGTGAGTCGCTCGTCGACGCGAAGGGGGTGTCGCGACTCGTGTCCCCGCGGATCGGCATCTGGCCCCTCGTCACCTTCGCTGCCGCCGGAATCAGCGCCGTGGTGGTCGCCGTCCTCGTCTCGCCGGCGCTGCGCAACGTGATCCAATCGATCACGAGCTCGATCGGTGACACCCTGGGCCTCTGACGCGGTCGGCGGTTGGCGCCCGGCGCCCTACACTCTCTCTCGTGTTCGATCTCCGCTACCACGTGGCGTCGCTGACGGCCGTCTTCGTTGCGCTCGTGATCGGGATCCTCGTCGGCGTCGGACTGTCTGGGAAGGGGTTCGTGAACGATGCCGAACGCGCCAATCTGACACGCCAGATCGCGGATCTGCGACAGCAGCGCGACGACGCCCAACAGTCTCTGGCGTCGGCTGGTCGCAGCGAGCAGGCGCTGAAGGACTTCGCCGACGCGACGTACCCAGTGGTCGTGCCCGGTCGCCTCAATGCGAAACGGATTGCGGTGCTGTTCGTCGGTCCTATCGACCGCGGTGTCTCGTTCGCCGTCGGCAAGGCGGTGCGCGATGCGGGCGGCACCGTCGTTCGGACTCGGTCGATCGGAGTGCCCATCGACCCAAAGGCGGTGCAGGACGCGCTCCGCCGCCTACCCGCATTCCGAAAGCTGCAGGGCGCGGATCGTCTCGGGGACGTCGGTAACGCCTTGGCCGGCGAGCTTGCGGCCGGCGGTAAGACACCGCTCTGGGATGCCCTCGGGGAAGTCGTCGTGCAGGAGCGGGAAGGGCCATCGGCACCCCCTGCGGACGCCGTTGTCGTCGCCCGCTCGGCGGCGCCCCAGCAAGGAGCGACCAAAGCGTTTCTCGCAGGCATCTACACCGGCCTCGCACGATCGGGAGCACCGGCCGTGGGCACCGAAGCATCAGGCTCGGCCTCGAGCGCGATCCCTGCGTTCTTGCTCGCGGGGCTCTCCACGGTCGACTCTGTCGACACCTCGACCGGTCGCCTGGGTCTCGTGTTGCTCCTCGGTGGCGCCGAACCCGGCAGCTACGGACTTGCCGAGGCTGCGCGCGATGGAGTTCTCCCCGCGATTCCTGCCTCGCCGCCGCCGGAGTGAGCGCACGGCTGAGCGTCCTCGTGGCCGCCCGCGACGAGGCGCGGCGGATCGGCGAGACGATCGAGGCGCTTCGCCTGTGTTTCCCCGACGCGGCGATCGTGGTCGCAGACGATGGCTCACGCGACCGAACTGCAGCTGTCGCGCAGGCGAGCGGCGCCCAGGTGATCAGGCTCGGTCGCCGGGGCAAGGGGCAGGCCTTGACGTTGGCCGAGCAGCAGCTCGGGCCTGGGCCTCTGCTCCTCTGTGACGCAGATCTTCGCGGGGACCTCCGACGACTCGCCGACACGAGCGCAGACCTCGTGATCGCCGTGTTCCGCACGAGCGAGGGCGGCGGGCTCGGGCTCGCGAAGGCGGCGGCCCGTTCGCTGATCCGGCTCCGGTGCGGCCGGGCGCCGCGCGAGCCACTGTCGGGGCAACGCTGGCTGTCCACGCGGGCTCGCGCGGAGGTCTTCCCGGTTGCCATGGGCTTTGGAGTGGAGACGAGAATGACAATCGACGCAGTGCGCGCGGGACTCGAGGTCGAAGAGCTCGAGCTCGAGCTCGAGCATCGGGCAACGGGCCGCGACATTCGTGGGTTCGCGCACCGCAGCCGCCAGCTCACGGAGCTTCTGCTCGCGTGTGGGCCCCAAGCGGTGAATCACCGCGGGCTCCGGCTGCCGCTCGTCGGCGTGGCGATCGGGCTCGCGGTGCCGTCCGCCGCGCCGGTGGCCCTGATCGGACTCGCCGACGATCTGTGGAGCGGGCCGGAAAGGGGCTTCCGGGCCCATCTCGGCTCGGGTGCGACGACCGGCACGTTGAAACTCGTGGGTATTCCGCTGTACGCCCTCCTGCGCACACGGTCACTCTCCGGCGCCCTGCTCGTCGGCCTGGCGGCCAACGCGGTCAACCAGCTGGACACGCGGCCCGGGAGGGCGCTCAAGGCCTTCGGACTCGGGGCTCTACTGCTCGGCAAGGCTCCCAAGCGGGCGCTCGCCGCGGCTGTCCTGCTCGCGCCCTACGATCTCAAGGAGATGGTGATGCTGGGAGATGCAGGGTCGAACGCACTCGGAGCCGTGCTAGGTTTCTCTTCCGTGGAGAGGCTCACGGGATGGAGGCGATGGAGTGCTATCGGTGCGCTATCCCTCTTGACCCTCTCCGGTGAGCGCCGTTCCCTCGGCGCCGTGATCGAGGCGACGCCGGTGCTTCGCGATCTCGATCGCATCGGCAGGACAACGTGACGGAACACCAGACGAAGTACGTCTTCGTCACGGGCGGAGTCGTATCCGCCCTCGGGAAGGGGATCGTCGCCGCATCGCTCGGCCGCCTGCTCAAGTCGCGTGGCCTACGCGTGCAGGCGCAGAAGTTCGATCCGTACCTCAACGTCGACCCGGGCACGATGAGCCCCTTCCAGCACGGGGAGGTATTCGTCACCGAGGATGGAGCCGAAACCGATCTCGACCTCGGCCACTACGAGCGCTTCATCGACGAGAACCTCTCCCGCAACAGCAGCCACAGCGCAGGTGCAATTTGGGAGACCGTGCTGCGCAAGGAGCGAAAGGGCGACTTCCTGGGCGCCACCGTTCAGGTCATCCCACACATCACGAACGAGATCAAGGCACGGATCCGTCGAGGCGCCGTGGCGCAGCCGGCCGACGTCGTCATCTCCGAGATCGGCGGCACTGTCGGGGACATCGAGTCGTTGCCGTTCCTGGAGGCGATCCGTCAGTTCCGACGAGAGGTCGGTCAGGAGAACGTCCTCTACCTGCACGTGACGCTCGTACCGTTCATCGAGGCCGCCGGCGAGCTGAAGACGAAACCGACGCAACACTCGGTCAACGAGTTGCGCCGCATCGGTATCCACCCCGACATCGTTGTCTGCCGCTCTCATGAAGTGCTCTCGGATGAGATCCGAGAGAAGATCGCGCTCTTCGCCGATGTCGATGTCCGGGCTGTGATCGGCTCTCCCGATGTGCCCGACGTCTATCTGGTGCCGGAGGGCCTGCAGCGAGAAGGTCTCGACGAGCTCGTCTGCACACGGCTCGATCTCGATGCGCCGCCGGCCGTGCTCGGCGAGTGGAAGGACCTCACGGACTTGATCGTCGAACGACGGGAGAAGGTCGAGATAGCCCTCGTCGGCAAGTACGTGAAGCTGCACGACGCCTACCTGTCGGTGCACGAGGCGCTCAAGCACGCCGGCATGCATCAGGGCGCGAAGGTGCACGTGCGCTGGTTCGATTCCGAGAACATGACCTACGAAGAGGCGGTCGACGAGCTCGAGTCGGCCGACGGGGTGCTCGTTCCCGGTGGCTTCGGCTCGCGGGGCTGGGAGGGCAAGATCCTTGCCTGTCGCGTGGCGCGAGAGCAGGGAATCCCGTATCTCGGCATCTGTCTCGGCATGCACGTTGCCGTGTCGGAGTTCGCCCGCCACGTGTGTGGTCTCGAGGGAGCGAACTCGACCGAGATGGATCCCGAGACGCCCTACCCGGTGATCGACCTGCTGCCCGAGCAGAAGGAGATCGAGGACCTCGGCGGCACGATGCGTCTCGGTGCACAGGCGGTCGAGCTCGGTGATGGGACACGCACGCGCGAGATCTACGGTGAGGCGACGATCAACGAGCGCCACCGCCACCGCTACGAGGTCAACAACCAGTTCCGGGAACAGCTCGTCGGCAGTGGCCTCGTCGTCTCCGGAACCTTCCAGGAGGGCCGGCTCGTCGAGATCGTCGAGCTACCGGAGCACCCATGGTTCGTCGCGAGCCAGTTCCACCCCGAGTTCAAATCCCGCCCGACGCGGCCGGCGCCGCTCTTCCGCGGCTTCGTCGGGGCAGCGCTCGAGCGGGCGCGGGCGCGTACCGCCGTCGCCGTCGAGGCCGCACGCTGAACGACGTAGTCACGCTCTTCCTCGAGCTCGCCGCCATCCCGAGCCCTTCCGGCGAGGAGCGGGCGGTCGCCGACCGCGTGCTCGCCGAGCTCGACGACATGGGCTGCGGCTGGAACGAGGACGACACCGGGTCGATCGTCGGGTCGACGATGGGGAACATCCTCTGCCGTCTTCCGAGGCGCGGGAGCGACGGGGGGACCCCGATCTTCCTGTGTGCGCACCTCGACACCGTTCCGCCGTTCGGGCCGATCGATCCCGTCATCGAGGACGGCATTGTGAGGAATTCCGCCGGTACGATCCTCGGCGCGGACGACAAGGCTGCCGTCGCCGTCATGCTCGAGGCAGCGCGTCGGATCGTCTCGGAGAAGCGGGAGCACGCCGGCATCGAGCTGCTCTTCACGCCGAAGGAGGAGGTCGGGTTGCTCGGCGCCTACGCGTTCGATCACACGCGGCTCGAGGGGCGGCTCGGCTACGTGTACGACCAGGCGGCACCGATCGGTGAGATCATCCTCGGCGCACCGTCGCAGAAGGCGATTCTGGCGAGGTTCCACGGCCGCGCGTCCCACGCGGGCATGTACCCGGAGGAAGGCCGCTCGGCCATCTTCGCCGCCGCCCGGGCGGTTGCCGACATGCGTCTCGGCCGGATCGACCATCAGTCGAGCGCCAACGTCGGCGTGATCGAGGGCGGAACTGCTCGGAACATCGTGCCCGAGTGGTGTTCGATCGATGCCGAAGCTCGTTCGCGCGACCCGGAAACCCTCGGGATCCTCGTGCAGGAGATGCTCGATGCGATCGGCTTTGCCGCCAGCACCTCGGACTGTACCGCCGAGATCGAGATCGAGGACTCCTACCGCGGCTACACGTTCGCAGAGGACGAGCCGGCCATCGCTATCGCAGTCGAGGGCCTCCGAAGAGCGGGCTATGAGCCGACGACGGCGTTCTCCGGCGGTGCCGCTGACGCGAACGTGTTCAACGAGCGGGGCCTCCCGTGCGTCAACATCGCGAACGGGATGGCCGATATCCACACGGCTGACGAGCGGATCTCCGTCGCGGACCTCGAGGGCATGGTCGAGGTGACGCTGGCGATCGCCGAGGCCGCCCGGGAGGCGTGAGGTGACGCTGACACTCCGGTGGGGGACGGTCACGTCGGTGACGCAACGACTCGACGAGCTGATCCGCTGCGAGGTCGACGAGCGCCCGTGTGTCGCATACCCGAGACAGACAGGGCAGGTCGAGTCCGGTGACACCGTGCTGGTCAATACCCAGGCTCGCGATCTCGAGCTCGGCTCCGGCGGCTTCGACGTCGTCTATGCGAACCTCACCCGTGGCCTCGGCCTGCAGCCCTCCGGCTCGTCCCATGTGATGGGCCTGCCGTACACGACGGGGCAAGCGGCGATGCGGTGCGTCGAGGAGTTCGACAGGCTCGCGGAGGAGCTGGATGGGATGCCCGTTGTGTGTTGCGGGCTCCACAGTCAGCTTGCCCCGGTGGTGGCGGGGATCGGAGCCGGGTTGCGGGTCGCCTACGCCCAGCTCGGCGGCGGCGCCTTGCCCGTGGCCCTGTCGGACACCGCGCGGCTTCTGAAGACGCGGCAGCTCCTCGAGTCGGCGATCGCCGTGGCGCCCTGTCTCGACGGCGACGCTCAAGCTCTGACCGCCGCCTCGGCACTCGCCTGGGCGAAAGCAAAGGGATTCGACGTCGTCGTCTGCGGTATCGGGCCCGGCATCGTGGGGAGTGGCTCGGCTCTCGGTCATGGGGGTCTGGCCGTGGCCGAGGCGGCGAACGCGGCCGCTGCGCTTGGTGGGCGGGCGATCGTGGTCGTTCGGTACTCGAGCGACGACAGTCGGGAGCGTCACCGTGGTGTGTCTCATCACACGCGCTCGGCCTTGAGGCTCACGCTCGGCGCCTACGAGGTCGCGTGGCCGGCCGGGCTCGAGCGGGACGCTGCGCTTGGCGAAGTCGTCGAAGTCGATGTCGAGGGGTGGCGGGAAGCTTGCTCCAGCCTGCCGCTCAGCCACATGGGGCGAGGGCCGACCGACGACCCGTGGTTCTTCGCCTCCGCTTTCGCATCCGGCCGTCACGCCCGAGCCATCCTGGGGTGATGGACGAGCGGCGGCTCGGACCGGTCGTCGGCCTCGGGACGTACGGAACGTTCGCCGACGACGAGGCTCTGGCGACCGAGGTGGTCGAGGCTGCGCTCGCCGCAGGTATTGCCGTGTTCGACTCGTCGCCGATGTACGGCGCTGCGGAGACGTCGCTCGGCCGGGCGCTTCGAGCCCATCGTACGCAGGGAGTGGTGGCGACGAAGATCTGGACGGAGTCCGTCGCAGAGGGGCAGGCGCAATACGCTGCTCAGCGGCGGTATTTCGGCAGGGTCGAGATCGAGCAGGTGCACAACCTCGTCGCCTGGCGCGACCATCTGCCGTGGCTCGAGGCGGAGCGGGATGCCGGCCGGATCGACCGCATCGGGGTCACGCACTGGGACGCGGGCCGCTTCGACGAACTGGAGCAGGCGTTGCGCAGCGGGCGGTTCGACACGGTGCAGATCCCGCTCAACCCTCACGAGCGCGAGTGCGAAGCGAGAATCCTGCCGATCGCGGAGGAGCTCGGAGTCGCCGTGCTCGTCATGCGCCCGCTCGGCGGCGCGAGGGCCGCGCACCTGAGACGGGAGCCGAAGGCTGGCGCTCTCGAGCCGTTGCGTGTTTTCGGGGTCGAGACCTGGCCGCAGGCGCTTCTCAAATGGTGCCTCGCCGATTCCCGGGTCGACCTGGTGATCCCGGCCACATCCAAGCCTGGGCGAACGGTCGAGAACGCCCGGGCGGGGTCGGGGCCCGCGCTCGGTCCCGAGGAGCGGAAGCTCGTGGAACGGTTGGCGGGAACCTGAGCCCGAAGCCAGCCTTCCTGTATCGTCCCGCCGCGATGCGGATCGGAGTCGCCAGGGAGATCAAGCAGCGTGAGTATCGCGTTGCGCTCACGCCGGCAGGGGCGCTCGAGCTCGTCCAGCGCGGCCACGAGGTGATCATCGAGCAGAACGCCGGGATCGGGTCGGGCTTCGCGGACGAGGCGTACATCGCCGTCGGCGCACGGGTCGGATCGGTCGAGGATGTCTGGGACACCGCCGAGCTCCTGCTCAAAGTGAAGGAGCCGATCGCCGAGGAGTACAAGCGGCTTCGGGGAGGCTTGACCCTCTTCACCTACCTGCACATCGCCGCGGACGAGCCGTTGACGCGTGCTCTCGTCGACTCGGGTATCACCGGAATTGCCTACGAAACGGTCGAGAACGCCGACCGCCAACTGCCCTTGCTCGCGCCGATGAGCGAGGTGGCCGGGAGACTCGCACCGCAGATGGGCGCATGGTCGCTCGAGAAGGCCCGCGGCGGCCGGGGAATCCTGCTCGGTGGTGTTCCGGGCGTTCCGCCGGCAAAGGTCGTGATCCTTGGCGGAGGCGTGGTGGGGCTCAACTCCGCGATGATCGCCCTCGGGATGCAGGCGGACGTGTGGGTGCTCGACAAGTCGGTCGAGCGCATGCGCGAGCTCGAGATCGCCCTCGACGGCCGGGTCACGCTTGCGATGTCGAATCGGCTGCAGATCGAAGAGGTGCTCGTCGACGCTGACATGGTGATAGGAGCCGTTCTCGTCCCAGGGGCCGTGGCGCCGAAACTCGTGACGCGGGAGATGCTGGGCCTCATGAAGCCGGGCTCGGTCCTCGTCGACGTCGCGATCGATCAGGGAGGCTGCTTCGAGACCTCGCACGCCACGACTCACGACGACCCCGTGTTCGAGGTCGACGGGATCGTCCACTACTGCGTGGCGAACATGCCCGGGGCGGTTCCGGTGACGTCGACGAAGGCCTTGACCAACGTGACCCTGCCGTACGTCGAGGCGATCGCAAACAAGGGCGTGTTCGGCGCGATCGCCGAGGACGCAGCGCTGGCGAAGGGTGTCAACGTCGTCGCCGGCAAAATAACCTACGAGGCGGTCGCCCATGCACACGGCCTGCCGTACGCAGCGCTCGCGGACGTGATCTGACCATCCGGCCGGCACGCGCCGTTCCGCCCCGGTGCTCGAGTGAACGGTGGCGGCGCGCTGGAGGACTGCCCGAAGCTCCGGCTTCGGCCGACGCCGAGGCCAGGCTCAGTCAGGCTGACGCTTCGCGGACTTGGCAGGCGAGATCTTGACGACGGCGTAGGTGACCGCCGCCGAGAGCGTAAGGATCGAGAGGACGTAGAACGCCAGCTCGATCAGTCCGAGAACGGTTTTCATCTCGTGCGTAGACTACCGGCATGCCGCGGGCCTGCGTGATCGTGCTCGACGCCGTCGGCGCAGGTGCGTTACCGGATGCGGCCGAGTGGGGGGATGCGGGCTCGGACACCCTGGGGAACGTTGCTCGCGCGGTTGGCGGTCTCGACCTGCCAAATCTCGAGGCGCTCGGGCTAGGGAACGTCGAGCCGCTCGAAGGCTGTCCGCCGCAACCCGGCGCGCCCGCAGTCGCTGGCCGCCTGCTCGAGCGCTCCAGAGGCAAGGACACGACGGCGGGGCACTGGGAGCTGATGGGAGTCGTCACGGCCGTCGCGTTCCCGACGTACCCGTACGGATTTCCGGACGACGTGATCGACCCGTTCATGAACCGCACCGGGCGCGGCGTCCTCTGCAACAAGCCGGCGTCAGGCACCGAGGTGATCCAGGAGTTCGGTGAGCAGCATCAGAAGACGGGCAAGTGGATCGTCTATACGTCTGCCGATTCGGTGTTCCAGATCGCTGCCCACGAAGAGACGATCCCCCTTGAGGAGCTCTACGACGGCTGTCGGGCGGCGCGCGAGATCCTGACCGGCAAGCACGCCGTCGGCCGCGTCATCGCCCGTCCGTTCCTCGGAACGCCCGAACGGTACGAGCGAACACCCAACCGGCACGACTTCTCCCTCGAGCCGCGCCGCCCCAACTACCTGACGTCGATTCGAGAGGCCGGGAATGCGACGTACGGCGTCGGGAAGATCTCGGATATCTTCGCCGGCTGCGACATCGACGAGTCGTTTCCGACGAAGTCGAACGTCGAGGGCATCAACCGCACGCTCGAGCTACTCGAGAACATCGCTGGAGGTTTCGTGTTCACGAATCTCGTCGAGACCGACATGCTCTGGGGCCACCGCAACGACCCGGTCAACTTCCATCGCTGCCTCCAGGATTTCGACCGCCGCCTCCCGGACATCCTCGACGCGCTTCGCGACGGCGACTTGCTCATCATCACATCGGATCACGGGTGTGACCCCACCACCCCGTCGAGCGACCATTCGCGCGAGCACGCCCTGCTGCTCGCGTATGCGGCCGGCCGAAATGCGGCGGGGCGTGTGCACGAGAACGGCGAGTTCGGTGATGTCGGCGCCACCGTTGCGGCGTGGCTCGGCGCGAAGCACCCGGGGAAGGGCGCTTCCGGCTTGCCGATCATCGAGCCGTGAGACTCTCCGACGGCGGGATCGTTCAGGCGGTGTCGGCGAGGGGGACAGGGCCTCCGATCGAACGCGTCCGGTCCGCTCCGGCAGAACGGACATCGTGTGCCCGGCTCGGGCCGGGATCGGACGGAGTCTCTGGTAGAAGAACGCCGTGATGCGCCCCGCAGACCTGATCGAGCGGAAGCGCAACGGGGAGGAGCTTCCTGCCACCGAGATCGCCGAGCTCGTGCTCGCGTACGCCCGCGACGAGGTGCCCGACTATCAGATGGCGGCATGGTGCATGGCGGTCTTCTTCAAGGGACTGACGGCAGCCGAGACGTTCGCCCTCACCGACGCGATGATCCGCTCCGGGGACACGCTCGACCTTGGTGCGGCGCTCGGACGCAAGGTCGTGGACAAGCATTCGACCGGCGGCGTGGGAGACAAGACGTCGATTGCGGTAGGGCCGATCGTGGCCGCATGCGGTGTGCCCCTCGGGAAGATGAGCGGGCGTGGGCTCGGGCATACGGGCGGCACGCTCGACAAGCTCGAGGCGATTCCGGGATATCGGGTCGAGCTGACGACCGACGAGATGATTGCCCAGTTGCGCGACGTCGGGATGGCGATCGTCGGGCAGACCGCTCGCCTCGTTCCGGCAGACAAGAAGCTCTACGCGCTTCGCGACGTGACCGCGACCGTCGACATCGTGCCGCTGATTGCATCGTCGATCATGTCGAAGAAGCTCGCTGCCGGCGCGGATGCGATCGTACTGGACGTCAAGGTCGGGGACGGTGCCTTCATGAAGACCCTGGCCGACGCGCGGGTGTTGGCCGAGGGCATGCTCGACCTCGGTCGGCGGGCCGGCAAAGAGGTCACCTGCCTCCTCACCGACATGGACCAACCCCTTGGTCGTGCCGTCGGCAACGCGCTCGAGATCCGAGAGGCTCTCGACACTGTCCGCGGTGAGGGGCCGGCGGACTTCACCGAGCTCGTTCTCGACGCGTGCGCTCGTCTGCTCGCGTACTCCGATCTCGGGATCGACGTCGAGGAAGGCCGGCGACGGGCAGAGGCGGCGGTCGGGAACGGCGCCGCGTACACGACCTACGAGAGGTGGATCCGAGCCCAGGGCGGAGATCCGAGCCCTCACGTGCTGCCCGAGGCTGCAGTGCGGCTCTCCGTGCCGGCGCCGCGAGACGGCGTCGTCTCGCGCGTCGGCGCGCTCGCAGTCGGCGTCGCGGCGCTCGAGCTAGGTGCCGGCCGGCGGACGAAGGCCGACACGATCGACCACGCGGTCGGCGTCCTGTGCTTCGCCAAGCGCGGTGATGCAGTGCTCGCGGGTGACGACCTGGCGGAGGTACACGCGCAGGACGAGCAAACGGCCGCGAAGGCCGTCGAGGCCGTGCTCTCCGCGTACACGATCGCCGACACCGCGCCGGCCACCAGCGGCATTCTGCTCGATGTCGTCTCGTGAGCGGGCGGTACATTGGAGGCTGAATCCGACTCCAGCCGCCAGGAGCGCTCGACCCTGAGTTCCGACGAGCTTTTGCGTTCGGAGGAGCCTGCCCGGCACCGGGTCCCACGACTCTCTGCCTGCGACTTCTGCGTGCGACCTCCGGCTGCGACCTCTGGCTGCGACTCTCAGCCCTCCGACCCTAGACTGGGGACGTGCCGGAATTACCCGAGGTTGAGACCGTCCGTCGGGCGATCGCGCCGGTACTCGAAGGAGCACGCCTAGCGCGCGTCGAGATTCGCGATGCGCGTCTCGTGCGGCCGTTCGATCCGTCGATCGTCGCGGACGAGCTCCTCGGCGAACGTGTCACTGAGGTCGGGCGCCGGGGCAAGTACTTGGCTGTTCGATTCGAGTCTGGTCGTACTCTCTTGGTTCACCTCCGGATGACGGGGTCATTGCGCCACGCGAAGCGAGGAGCCTTGGCCGACGATCCCCATACGCGCGCCGTTCTCAGATTAGACAATGGGTCGGACGTCGCCTACCGCGATGTCCGCCGCTTCGGCACCTGGGAGCTCTTCCAGCGGGGCGAGCTGGCCCCGTATCTCCGCGCCCGGCTCGGGCCGGAGCCACTGGGCTCGTTCTCGGCAGCCCGCCTCGGGCAGCGACTCGAAGGGCGCCGCGCGCCGCTGAAGTCCGCATTGCTCGACCAGCGAACGATCGCTGGGCTCGGAAACATCTACGTCGACGAGGCATTGTGGCGGAGCCGGCTGCACCCCCTGCGCGTGGCCGGCAGCCTGGGCGAGGACGAGCTTGCCCGGCTGCACCGTGCGATTCGGTGGGTCCTACGGACGGCGATCGAGCGTCAGGGCTCGACGCTTCGCGACTATGCGCTGCCGGGCGGCGAGTACGGCTCGATGCAGGACGAGTTCCGGGCCTATGGACGTGGGGGAGAGCCGTGCGAGCGCTGTACGACAGCTCTCGTCCGCATCGTCGTCGGCGGTCGCACGACGACCTTCTGCCCGAGCTGCCAGCCCCGCGATGGTGCGGCGGGGTAGCTCGCGCGGACAAGGTCAGAGATGCGGCTTCTCACTGCGAGAGGCCTTACGCTGCGAGGCGCTCGGCGAGGAGGCCCGACCGATCGAGCGCTGCGAGCTCCTGATAGCCCCCGATGGGCGTCTCGTCGATCGTCACGAGCGGCACCGTCCACTGTCGGCCGATGTCGTACACCCGCTGCCTGAAGCCTGGGTCGTCGTCGAGCGAAATCTCGTCGTAGACGAGGCCACGTGCGTCGAGCAGTGCCTTGGCGCGTACGCAGGAGCCGCACCACTCCGTCGTGTAGAGGCGAATCCTGAGCACCGGGGGCATAAACGGTGCTGGACAGCGGTGTATTCCGCGAGCTCCGGCCATGGCCCCTCTTACACTGGGGCCATGACTCGATCAATCACGACCGAAGCGGTCGTGCTCCGCTCGTTCCGGCTCGGAGAAGCCGACCGTGTCCTGCACGTGTACACGCACGATCGCGGTCGCGTCAGCGCGATCGCGAAGGGCGTTCGGAAGACGAAGTCACGATTCGGCGCTCGTCTGGAGCCGTTCTCCCACGTCGAGCTCGTCCTGCACCGGGGCCGCGGCGACCTCGACACGGTCACCGGCGCATCGCTCGTTCGATCGCACGACCGCATCCGCTCGGATCCCTATCGACTTCAAGTCGGAATGATCGGGCTGGAGGCGATGCTGCGGCTCTTCACCGAGCAGGAGGCCAACGAGAAGGCCTTCACTGCGCTCACTCGTTTCCTCGACGCACTCGACGAGGTACCGTCGCGGACCGGGTCGCGCGGCGCGCTCGACCCCGTCGTGCTCTCGTTCCAGTTGAAGCTGCTGTGGGTTTCCGGCTACATGCCCCACCTCGAGGCGTGCGTCGAATGCGGTTCGGCGGAACCGCTCGTCGCGTTTCTCCCGGCGGCCGGCGGCGGCGCCTGCCTCGCCTGCGATCCCGGCGGGATACCGCTCTCGACCGAAGGAGTGCACGGCATCCGGTTGTTGCTCCACTCGCCGATCGCCGCGGCATCGACCGTTGGCCTCGAAGACCGGGCGCAGCGTGACGCGCTCGCGGTCGTAACGGCGTCCTACGAGCATCACGGCGGCTTTCGGCTGAAGACGCTGTCGGCGTGACACCCGAATGCCGTTGTCACGGCGGCGGGACGGTCCTGCCGCCAGAAGACGAGTCCGAGGAGACGGGTCGGAGCGTCGGCTAGAAACGCTCGAGCACGTGCTCGAGCGCGCCTTCGGCGAGCAGTTGCTCCGTGAGCTCGTTGCGGCCAGGTCGCACCTCGCGCAGCACGACGCCGTCGCGCGCGAGCCTGTACTGGCCGACCCAGTCGAGCCGCGGCGAGTACACGTGCACCGTCACGGCCGGCTCGCCCTCGTCGTGGCTGACCCGATGGATGTAGCCGGGACCGCCCTGGCGTGAGTCGCCCGCCCGCAGCTGCCGGGACTGATGCTCGGTGCCGTAGACCATCAGGTCCTCGCGAACGCTTCCTTTCGCCACGCAGAGACCGACGCCAGAGATGTAGTGATCATGGAACCCGGTTCCCTGACCCGGCATCCAGGACAGAATCCACGCATCCATGCGGTCGTCCTCGTAGACGAGCTCGTACCGCCTGTTCACGGCGTCGGTGCGAACGAGTGGCTCCCAGATATCCGTTCGCGTGCCGATCTCTCGGGCGACGACCTCGAGCTCGTCGGGCGAGAGGAGGCCCTCGTGAGGCACGAGCCCGTCCAGTGCTGCGAGCGCGGGCACGAACAGAGGCTCGGTGCTCATCGGCTCGGTGCTCATCGCCATAGGCCTCCATGGTACCCCAAGAATCGGAAGGCATGGCAAAGTTTTGTCCAACTAGGTGTTCCTCGTCAACCCAGGGGTCGGCGAAAGGCGCGTCCGCGGGTACGACGCGCTGCGGCCGCCTGTGGGATCAGTTCGCGGTTGCGGATGAGCCACGTTCCGATCGCACACACGAGCAGAAAGATCCCGACGAGCGCCCAGATGTCGGCGAGATTGAACGCGACCAGAACACGGCTGCCGCCAAGGACCAGCGGGTTCGGGACCTCCATGCCGTTCCAGGCAGCAGAGGAGCTGTTGCCGAGCAGGCCGCCTGTGAGTACGCCGGCGGCGGCCGCCGCGAGCACCGACGGGATGCGCGTCACGACCATCATGCCCGCGAAGAGCGCCAGCGAGAGAAGCAGCCATCCGAGCGAGCGCTCGTGGTAGGCCCACGGCTCGGTCGGCTCGCTCGCCTTTACGGCGAGGTCCACGGCTGCGAGTGGTAGTGCGACGCCGAGCATGATCCCGATTCGACTCACGCCTCGACGGTACCGGAGCAGTGTCACCCGAGGTGGGCAGGATGGCCAGCGTGAGACGCGTGCTCTCCGCTGGGTTCGTTCTCGACGATGATCCCGATCGCATCGACCGGGAAGCCGTGCACGTCGTTCTCTCGGGCGCCGACTGGGCGAAGGGCCGTGACTGGAGCGTGACGGATGACCTCATCGCGACGGGCGGCGCGCGTGGCCGGGCTCTATCACCCGAACGGTGATCAGATGGGCTTCGCCCGCGCCGTCTCGGACCTCACGCCGTTTCCTACCTCGCCGACATCTGCGTGCTGGAAGAAGTTCGCGGCCGCGGCTTCGGCCTCGAGCTCGTCCGGTTCGTAGTCGACGGCGGCGCTCTCGGATCCACGACGTGGCTCCTCCGTACCCGCGACACATGCACCGCCTCTATTGCGAAGCTGGCTTTGTCACCTCGGGCGAGCGGATGATGGAGCGCGAGAAGCGGCCGGGCGGCTGAGCCTCGGGGCCTGTCGTCGCCGCTACGACTCGACCTTCGGAGAGTGCCAGGGCTCGGCGAGTCGGTCGAGCAGGTGCTCGCGTGCGCGAGAGATCGAGATCCGCTCCTGCGCGAGCGAGTCGCGCTCGCGAATCGTGATCGTCTCGTCGGCGAGCGTTTGGTCGTCGATCGTCAGCGCATAGGGCGTCCCGATCTCGTCCTGACGGCGGTAGCGCCGCCCGATCTGCCCTCCGTCGTCGTATTCGACCGAGATCACGGGACGAAGCTCCTCGTAGAGCTTGCGGGCCCGCCCCGTCATGTCGTCACTCTTGCCGATGAGCGGCAGGACGGCCGCCTTCACCGGTGCAAGCTGTGGGTGGAGGCGCAGCACCGTCCGGTCACGCTCGGCCACAACCTCCTCGTCGTAGGCATCGACAAGGAAGGCGAGCATCGACCGGTTGACCCCGAGGGCAGGCTCGATCACATGCGGTGTGTAACGGGTGCCGTCCTGCTCGACCCACTCGAGCTTCGTCCCCGAGGCGTTCGTGTGCTGGGTGAGATCGAAGGCGCCCCGGTTCGCCACGCCTTCGAGCTCCGACCATCCGATCGGGAACAGGTACTCGATGTCGCTCGTCCCGCACGAGTAGTGGGAAAGCTCATCGACGTCATGTGGCCGGACGCGGAGGTGGCTTTCACGGATGCCGTAGCGGCGGTGCCACGCGAAGCGCTCGTCGACCCAGTAGCGGTACCAGTCGTCGGCCTCGGCGGGCGGGACGAAGAACTCCATCTCCATCTGCTCGAACTCGAGAGTGCGGAAGATGAAGTTTCCGGGCGTGATCTCGTTACGGAAGGACTTGCCTACTTGGGCGATGCCGAACGGTGGCTTCCGGCGGGCGATCTGGGCCACATTCTTGAAGTTGATGAAGATCCCCTGCGCCGTCTCAGGGCGGAGATAGACCGGCACGCCGGTCTCTTCGAGCGCGCCCACGCGTGTCTCGAACATGAGGTTGAACTGGCGAGCCTCGGTCAGGTCGCAGTCGGATGTCTCCCCGGGGTGCTTGCTGGGGCGCTGGCCGCAGTGCGCTTCCTCGAGCTGGTCGGCGCGAAAGCGCTTCTTGCAGAATTTGCAGTCGACGAGGGGATCCGTGAACCCACCAACGTGGCCCGAGGCCTGCCACACCTCGGGGTGCAGGATGATGGACGAGTCGAGGGCGAGGATGTCGTCCCGCTCCTGCACCATCGCCGACAGCCAGCGCTGCTTGATGTTGTCCTTGAGCAGCACGCCGTAGTGACCGTAGTCGTACGACGAGCCGAGCCCGCCGTAGATCTCCGAGGAAGGAAACACGAACCCGCGTCGCTTACAGAGGGAGACGATCTTCTCCATCGTGACAGCGTCGTTCATGGCCGGACCCTACCCACGACGCGCCTCCGACGTTCCCGGTGGGGTCGGCATCGAAGACGGCGACGGCGATCGGCCCGCAAACTCGTCTCGGCGACCTCGAGGTCCGCGCGACAGCGTGGCGCAGGGACCTCCACGCCGATCCCGAGCTCGCGTTGGAGGCGCACGAAACCGCGGATTTCGTCGACATGCGCTCCGCTCGTTCGGCGAGCTCGAGATCGAGCCCGCGGGAACGGCGGTCGTCGCGCGGTTGCACGGCGTCCGTCCCGGCACGGTGATCGTCCTCCGAAGCGACATGGGCTCACCGCCGCGGTATCACCCCGCGCAGGCCCCAGAAGTCGCGTCGCATGGTCTACGCGTCGGCCTGCGAAGCCGGCGATCCTTCCTGCGACCATGCAGGTCGTCGTGCCCTCGGGATCGAGCCCCACCGGGTGCTCGCCGCGCCGACGTTGTGTTGATCAATGCAAAGTGCGCTCGGGCCGGATGACGACCCAACCTGACGGAGGGCGCGGGCTCGCGGGATGATCTGTCTGACGGCGGTGCGTCGGCCCCGAGATGCCGGGCTTCGGTCCGGCGTCAATCGTCTTCTGGCACGCCGCCCGGTGCCCGTCCGAGAACCGCCGCCGCCACGGCGGCATCGACGTTCCCACCCGACACGACGAGAACGGTTGGCCCGTCGATCGCCACCGCATCCGTCTGCAGTGCGGCGAGCGTCAGCGCACCCGTCGGCTCGACGAGGAGCTTCGCCTCGAGAGCGAGCCAGCGCATTGCCTCCAGCACGGCATCGTCCGGCACGGTCACGATCTCGTCGACGAGCACCGAGATCGTCGCGAACGTCAGCTCGCCGAGAGCCTGGGTGCGAACGCCGTCGCAGATCGTTCGTGTCACGTCTTCCACGGGCCAGCTGACGATCCGGCCCTCTCGAAGGGACTCCTGCGCATCGGCAGCGAGCTCGGGCTCGACCCCGATCACCCTTGCGGTGGGAAGAAGCGCCTTCACGGCCGTCGCGATTCCCGAGATCAGACCGCCGCCGCCGACACACACGACGACCGTCGCGACATCGGCGAGCGTCTGTACCACCTCGAGCCCCACCGTGCCCTGCCCGGCGATGATCCGGACGTCGTCGAATGGGGGAATGTACTCGAGCGACCGGGCATCGCGGATCTCGGTCGCCACGCGCCGCCGCTCGTCACTCGAGTTCGCGCAGCGCACGATCTCGGCTCCCCAGCCGGCCGTCCGCGCCACTTTCACGGCAGCGGCGTTTTCGGGCATCACGATCGTCGCCGGTACACCGAGGAGCGAGGCCGCCGCGGCGACGCCCTGCGCGTGATTGCCGCTGGAATCCGCGACGACGCCGTGCTCGATCACGTGGAACGGTGTCGATGCGAGGGCGTTGAAGGCACCGCGGAACTTGAAGGAGCCGGTGCGCTGAAGACTCTCCGGCTTGACGTACACCTCACCGTCGAGAGCCAGCGGCAAGAGGGGCGTGCGTACCGCGATACCTTCGAGCCGACGTGCCGCAGACTCGATGTCGGCCAGCGAGACGGGAACTGACGGGCCGGTCACGCAGGCGATCGTAGCCGGGGGCTCGAGGTGGACGCGGGAGCGTGGCGTCTCGGCGTTCGGACGCGCGTGCACCTCTTTCACATCGAGCCTTCAGGCCCGGATACCCTCCCGCGCGTGACCACGGATCAGTCGCCGGTTGAGCTGCACATCGTCTCGGACTCGACAGGCGAGACCGCGGCGCGGCTCGTGCTCGCCCTGGAGGCGCAGTTCCCGGAGCAGGTGTTCGCCGAGGTGCGTCATCCGCGGGTCGAATCCGTCGACGATCTCCAGATGGCAGTGGCGACGGCTCGCGGTCGCCCCGCCGTGATGGTGTACACGCTCGTCGAGCCGGGCCTGCGCGAGGCGATGCGCCTGCTCTGCCGGCGCGCGCGTGTGCACTATTGCGATCTGCTCGGCCATCCGATCGACTCGATCGCGCGGGTGTCGGGTGCTGCTGCGCGCATGACGCCCGGTGCCCGGCCACCGCTCGACCAGACGTACTTCAAGCGAATCGAGGCGATCGAGTTCGCCGTCAAGTACGACGACGGCGTTGGGAGTGGGCTCGACGAGGCGGACGTCGTGCTCGTCGGTGTCTCGCGGACATCGAAGACGCCGCTCTCGATCTACCTCGGGTACCTCGGGCACAAGGCCGCGAACGTCCCGATCGTGAAGGGCATCGAACCGCCGGCCGCGCTGTTCGAGATCGATCCCGGGAAGGTCGTCGGGCTGACGATCGAGGCCGAGCGACTCTCGGAGATTCGTTCGAACCGCGTCGCCACGATGGGCGGGCCGAAGAAGCGGTACGCGGGTCTGCTCGACGTCTACGAGGAGCTGGATCAGGCCGCCGCGATCCACCGGCGCCTCGCGTGCCCGGTGCTGGACGTCTCCGACTTCTCCGTCGAGGAGACCGCGATGCGCGTGATCAAGATCGTCGCCGACAGGATGCGGGAGAGGCGATCGTCGTCGTGACCGACCAGAGTGTCTGGCGGGCGGAGGGCCGCTCGCTGAAAGAAAAAGGATGGGCGCCGCTCCACTACTGGACGATGTGGTTCGGTGGGCTCGCCGTGGCCGTGGTCCTGTTCTACGTGATCCTGACGCCGGTCTGGATCGGTCTTCGGGCAGTCGCATGGCTCGCCGAGTTCAAGGCCCGCCGACGGCGCTCGACGAACGTTTCGGCGTCGGCTTGAGCATCGAGCCTCGCCATCCTCAGGAAAGGAGGCGGGCCGGGATCGCTTCGCCTTTGGCGACAGACGTCCGGTAGCCGGAGCCGCGACCGGTATCACGACGACATCGGCCGAAGCGACACGCTCGGCCCGACGATCAGGGACCCCGAAGGCAACGGTACGGGCGACGTCGAACCTGCGCCGGATCGCCGTCGCCGCCCGCAGGAGTACGGCGTGGACCACTGCCGCCGGCAAGCGCGGGGAGCAGGTCGTCGCGTGGAGAGGCGGGGTGTCCGGTGAGGAACCACCCTCCGCCGATCGCCCTGATGCGGCCGCTCACGGCCGGCCATCGTCGCACGCCAGACTACGGACAGTCCGCAACGGATGTGTGACGTGTCACCCGCGCCGGGCGTGTTCGTCTGTGCGAGGATCACACCATGCGCTACGTCTACGATTTCGACGAGCAAGCGCCGGGCGGCCGCGATCTGCTGGGCGGTAAGGGCACCGGCCTGGCCGAGATGACGGCGTTGGGCATTCCGGTCCCGGCGGGGTTTACGATCACGACCGACGCCTGTCGCGCGTACATCGCCGCCGGCCAGAACGTACCGGAGGGGCTCGACGAGGAGGTGGGCGCGCATATCGCGGCGGTCGAGAAGCGATCGGGCAAGCGCTTCGGCGACCCGTCCGACCCGTTGCTGATGTCCGTGCGTTCGGGCGCCGCGATCTCGATGCCCGGGATGATGGACACGATTCTGAATCTGGGCCTGAACGACATCGCCGTGGAGGGCCAGGCGACGGCGACCGGGAACGCGCGGTTCGCCTACGACTCATATCGGCGCCTGATCCAGATGTACGGCGAGGTCGTGGACGGCGTCGATGGACAGCGGTTCGAGGGCGCGATCGCCGATCTGAAGGCAGTCCGCGGAGTGGCGAACGATCTCGAGCTCGACGCGGACGATCTCCGCGAGCTGATCGCGACCTTCCAGCACATCTACGAGGAGGAGGTGGGCTCGGGCTTCCCCCAGGACCCACGAGAGCAGCTCCGGCGGGCCTACCGGGCGGTTTTCGACTCGTGGGGCGCCCCCCGGGCTCAGGTCTACCGGCGCACCTACGAGATTCCCGACGACATCGGCACCGCCGTGAACGTCGTTCAGATGGTGTACGGCAACAAGGGTGAGAGCTCCGGTACAGGCGTGTGCTTTACTCGCGACCCGTCAACGGGCGAGTCCGTCCTGTACGGCGAGTTTCTCGTCAATGCGCAGGGCGAGGACGTCGTTGCCGGAATCCGGACCCCGGAGCCGATCTCGGCCATGCGCGAACGACTGCCCGAGGCCTATACGCAGCTGACGGCGACGCTCGACCGGCTCGAGGGCCACTACCGCGAGATGCAGGACATCGAGTTCACGGTCGAGGAGGGGAGGCTGTACCTCCTGCAGACCCGCACCGGCAAGCGGACTGCGACGGCGGCGCTGCGCATCGCAGTCGAGATGGCCGACGCAGGATTGATTTCCCGCGAGGAGGCGGTGGCACGCATCGACCCCGGCCAGCTCGACCAGCTCCTCCACCCGATGATCGACCCGAAGTCACCCGTGGAGGTGGCCGCGCACGGGCTGAACGCGTCGCCCGGGGCCGCGTCCGGTGAGATCGTGCTCGACGCCGACACGGCGGAGATGCGCGGGAAAGCGGGCGACGACGTGATCCTCGTGCGCTGGGAGACGACGCCCGACGACATCCACGGTCTCATCCAGGCACGCGGTGTCCTCACCGCGCACGGAGGGATGACGTCGCATGCTGCAGTGGTCGCGCGGGGGATGGGAAAGCCGTGCGTGGCCGGTTGCGAGGGCCTGTCGATCGATGCGAAGGCGGAAACCGTGACGATCGGGGAGTACACGTTGAAGGTCGGTGATGTGATCACGATCGACGGTGGCACGGGGCGGGTGATCGTTGGTCCGGTGAGGCTCGTGCCGCCGGCCATCGACGAGAACTTCGGCACGATCCTCGATTGGGCAGACGAACTGCGCCGGCTGCGGGTGCGTGCGAACGCCGACACGCCGGAGGATGCTGTCAAGGCGCGCGAATTCGGGGCAGAAGGCATCGGCCTCTGCCGCACCGAGCACATGTTCATGGCACCCGATCGGCTGCCGATCGTGCAGGAGATGATCCTGGCCCGCGACGAGGCGGCCCGCCGCGTCGCTCTCGAGAAGCTGCTGCCCGTCCAGCAGTCCGACTTCGAGGGCATCTTCGAGGCGATGGCCGGCTTCCCGGTCACGATCCGGCTGCTCGACCCGCCGTTGCACGAGTTTCTGCCCGCACTCGAGGAAGCGACGTCGGACGGCATGCGTCAGCGGATCGCGGAGTTGCACGAGGCAAACCCGATGCTCGGCACCCGTGGCTGCCGGCTCGGGCTGCAGTGGCCCGAGATCTACGAGATGCAGGTCCGGGCAATCGTGCGGGCTGCGACGGCGGTCGGGGCCCGCACGGGCGAGCCACCGCTCGTCGAGATCATGCACCCGCTCGTCGGGTTCCGCGAGGAGCTGTCACGTCTGAGGGAATTGACCGAGCGCGTCGCGGCGGAGGAGCCTTCGGTGGAGTACCGCTGCGGCACGATGATCGAGTTGCCGCGTGCCTGCATTCGCGCCGACGAGATCGCGGAGGTTGCCGATTTCTGCTCGTTCGGTACGAACGATCTCACGCAGACCGCACTCGGATTCTCCCGGGACGACGCGGAAGGGAAGTTCCTCACCTTCTACCTCGAGCACGGGATCCTGGAGCGCAATCCGTTCGAGGTGCTCGACCAGGACGGGGTCGGCGACCTGATGCGGATAGCCGTCGAGCGCGGCCGCGGTCGCAAGCCGGGGCTGAAGATGGGGATCTGCGGCGAGCACGGCGGCGAGCCTCGCTCGGTCGCGTTCTGTCACCGTCTCGGGCTCGACTACGTCAGCTGCTCGCCCTACAGGGTCCCGCTGGCGCGGCTCGCAGCAGCGCAGGCAGCGCTGGCGGACGCGGGCGTGATCGCCGTCGCGGTCGGCGGCTGATCTCTAGACCACATAGCCGCGGACGCGAGCGTACGCGATCGCGACGCTGACGACGCCGACGCCGACGGCGACGATCAGCCCGAGCGTGCGCCGTGGCGGGGTCGGATACCGCATCAGCGCATACGTCGCGATGATCCCTCCGGCGAGGCCCCCGAGATGCCCACCGATCGAGATGTTCGGCACCGCGAAGGTGAGCGCGAGGTTGACGAGGATCAGGACCATCGCCTGCCCCATCAGAGACCCGGTCGAGAGGTACTCCAGGATCAGGAGGGCGCCGATCAGGCCGAAGATCGCGCCGGAGGCGCCGACCGTGACGGCGAAGGCCGAGCTGAACCAGAGCGCTCCGGCCGAGCCGGCGAGGCCCGAGACGAAGTACACGAGCAGGAAACGGGGAGTGCCGAGCGCCTGCTCGACGATCGTCCCGAGCCAGAAAAGGGCGAGCATGTTGAACGCGAGGTGGAGCATGCTGCCGTGGAGGAACATCGCGGTCACGAGACGCCACCAGTCACCGTCCGACACCGCGAGGCCTTGGAGCGCCCAGTCCGAGAAGAGCTTCCCTCCCGGGAGATTGATGCCACCCCCCTGAGCGGCGGTGATGATGTAGACGACGACGTTGATCGCGATCAACGCCATCGTCGCCGGTGCCGCAACGGAGCGCGTCGTCCGGCGCATGCTCTGGATCGTGCGGGCAGGGGAGGACTTGACCGCGCCGATGTTCGCGTGATCCGGGCACCGGATCCCGACCGGGGCGAACGTCATGCAGTCCTCGCAGATCGGCCGGCCGCACTCCGAGCACGAGACGAGGGTCTCGCGGCCCGGATGGCGATAGCAATGTAGCGTGTCCGGCATGGACGGCTAGCGTAGCGACGTGCACGTTCATGTCGCCTTCACCCCCGACGAGTCTGCAGCCGCGCCGACGGGTCTCGTGATCGACGTGATCCGGGCGACGTCGACGATCTGCCAGGCGCTTGCGACCGGCTACGAGCGCGTCTGGTGCGCGGCAGAGGTCGATGACGCGCGCGCGCTCGGCTCGCCGGCCGTCACGCTCGGTGGCGAGCGCCTCGGCGTACGGATCGAAGGGTTCGACCTCGGTAACTCGCCGCGCGAATACCTCACGGCGCGCACGCCGACGTTGGCCATGTCCACCACGAACGGCACACGGGCGATCGTCACCGCCGCGGAGCGGTGCACGCGGGTGCTGATCGTCTCGCTGTTGAACCTCGAAGCCGTCACCGAGGCGGCGCGATCCTACGGTGACGACGTTGCGATCTTCTGCGCGGGTGTCAAAGGCTCGTTCGCGCTGGACGACGGCTATGTCGCGGGCCGGGTCGCCGACCTGCTCGGAGGCGAACGTAGCGACGCCGCCGAAGCGGCAGTCCGGCTCGCAGCGACCTTTGCCACCGCGGAGGAAGCGTTCCGCGCCTCGCGCAGCGGTCGCAACCTGATCAAGCACGGGCCCGAGCTCGAGGCCGACATTCCCTACTGTGCCCGCGAGAGCGTCCTCGACGTCGTCCCGTGCCTCGCCGGCATGCACGGGGTGGCCGCAGAGATCAGGGCCTAGAGGCTTGGACACGCCGGGCTGGGCTAGCCTGGGGGATGATCGTCAATCGAGACGAGCGTCGGGGTCGTGCTACCTCGTTCGCAGCGGTCGCAGACGCGTACGAGCGCTCGCGGCCCGGTTACCCCGACGACGCGGTGCGCTGGCTCGTGGGCGAGGGGCCGCGTGACATCGTCGATCTCGGCGCCGGAACGGGCAAGTTGACCCGCTCACTCGTTGCGCTGGGGCACAGGGTGATCGCAGTTGAGCCACTGCCCGAGATGATCGCGCATCTTCGTGCAGCCGTGCCCGGCGTGACCGTCGTCGAGGGCGGTGCGGAGGCAATCCCGCTCGAGGCAGCGAATGCAGACGTCGTCACGGCAGCGCAGGCATTCCACTGGTTCGATCACGGCCCTGCGTTGCGCGAGATCGCGCGGGTGCTGCGGCCGAGCGGCTCGATCGCCCTCGTCTGGAACACCCGGGACGATCGGGAGCCCTGGGTCGCACAGCTGAGTGAGGAGGTGATGGGGCGCGAGACGGTCGAGCAGCGCGATCTGATTACGCCCGTCGAGGAGAGCGGCCTGTTCGCGGAGATGGAGCGAGCATCGTTCTCGTATCTCCAACGAGTCGATCGCGAGACGCTCATCGATCTCGTCGTCTCGCGGAGCTACTGCGCGGTGCTCAGCCCGCAGGAGCGTGCGCCGGTGCTCGATCGCGTCGAGCGCATCTTCGATGAGCATGCAGTGGACGACATGCTCGGGTTGCCGTACCTGACCGAGTGCTTTCGCGCAAAACGGCTCGACCTTCACGTTCATCGCTGAGCTCGGACAACTTCCCGTCCGGCATCCGGGCGCGTAGCAGCCCACGGGAGCACTTTCTCCCTCGCCTGTTCGGCCATCTTGACACACGAACACATGTTCGTGTAAAACAGAGTCTCAGTGATTGCTTGTCTTCTCATCCCGGGATTCGCACTGCGGGCTGCGTTGCGCTCCCGGCCGAGGCTGGCGCTCGTGCCGGCGGCGCTCGCGCCGGAGCCGGGGAAGGAGGCGCTCGTCGGGCCTGTCACGGCGGCTGCCGAGGTCGTGGGTGTGCAGGCGGGGATGCGGATGGGGGAGGCGCTCGCAACCTGCCCCGGCCTCGTACTGATCGAACAGGATCCGGCCGCAGTCGAACAGGAGTGGGAGGGGGTGCTGCGCCGCCTGGAGGATGCAGGCTTCGCAGTGGAGTCGGCCGAGCCGGGCATGGTCACATTCGAGACCGGCGGCGTCGAGCGGCTCTACGGAGGGGTGGAGGCGGCGCTCGTGAAGGCGCTCGCTTCTGTCGGATCTGCCTGGGACCCGCGCGCAGGTGCAGGTGGACGTCGCTTCGTCGCCCTGGCGGCGGCGAGCGTGGCGCGGCCCGGGCAGGCAGTGATCGTCGAGGGGAAGGAGGAGCAGGGCTTCCTGGAGCCACTCCCGCTCTCGCTGTTGCCGCTTCCGTCGAACCGGTATGCCGAGCTCGAAGGGCTCGGGGTACGTCGGCTCGGCGAGCTGGCGTCGCTTCCCGGTGGCGCTGTCGAGGAGCGGTTGGGGCCGGAGGGGAAGCGGGCGTGGAGCCTCGCACATGGTGGGGAGCGCCACCGTGTGCGTGGGCGATCGCCTGCGGCAGAGCTGGCGGAGGCCCTCTCCTTCCCTGAGGCGGTCGCGAACGAGCTGACGTTGCGGCGGGCGTTCGGGGCGCTGCTCGACCGGTTGCTCGCGCGCCCGGAGCGGGCGGGGAGGCCACTGCGCAAGGTGGCGGTGTCGGCCCGGCTCGTCGGTGGAGGCTCGTGGCGGCGGGCGACGACGTTGCGCGAGGCGACCGCGGAACGCAGCCGGCTGCGGGCAGCGCTCGGCCCCAAGCTGCTCGAGATTCCGGCCCCGGTGACGGAGCTGCGGTTGGAGGCAGTGGAGTTCGCCGACCACGTCGGGAATCAGCTCGCACTCGTTCCCCCCGAAGGGGAGGAGATGGATGGACGGCTGCGCGAAGGGTTGAAGCAGGTGCGGGCCAGCACCGGTACGGGCTCGGTGTGCGCCGTGGTGGAGGTGGCGCCGTGGTCGCGGATCCCGGAAGCGCGCGCGCTCGTCGTGCCCCGCGACGTGTGATGTGTCGGGGCGAGGCGCAGCGTCGACCGGCCCACGACTTTGGCGGCATAGAGGATTGGCTGTCTGGCGAGGCGCATGCCCCGTCCTTCGCGCCCGTCACGCTCACCGAGCGTCGGGAACGAGTATGAGTGCTCTCGGCGGGTCCTGGGCCAGCCGCCCTCATGCGTTGTCGCAATCGTCTGCCGGGCGCCTCAACGCACCTCGTCCAGCGCTCGTGGAAGCCGGCGTCGACGGTGCCCCCTGCACGGTCAACCGCCAGCAGGTCGCATTCGTACGCGAGGAGTGGCGCGTCGTCGACCGTTGGTGGACGGAGGAGCCGGTCGACCGCCGCTACTACGAGGTGGTGCTCGAATCGGGGCAGAACGCGTGCGTCTACCGCGATCGTGAGCGTGGTTGCTGGTTCACGCAGAGGGGATGACACGAAGTGTCATTCCCCTGTAGGGGCGAGGCGCAGCCTCGACCGACCAGCAGCTTTGGCCGGAGGAGGCTGGTTTTGTTGGCGAGGCGCAGCCTCCCTCCCGGCGGCGTGCACCGACAGGGCCAGACCTCACGGCCCGAGTGCCTCCGGCGGCACCGCATGATCCTGGCCGAGCGCCTCGTAGGCGAGCGCCTCCCATTCGTCTCCCTGCTCGGGAGGCACGACCACCCATTGCCGAAACACCTCGCCTCGGCTGGACGGATCGAAGAGGTGTGCGCCGGGCACGGCCAGGGCGCCTCTGTGCACATCCGGATCGGTCAACTTGAACACCATTCCCGTTTGGGTCAAGCCGAACACGACCTTCCCGGCGCGCTTCACACACGGCATCCCGAACACCTTCGAGGCGCGGGCGTCATCGTGCCAGGCGCAGAGCGCATCGACGATGTCTTCGTACCGGGAGCGAGCGGATGCGCTCACAACGACGTTCATCTACTACGTGCGGGTGGGCCCGCGTTCGCCGGCTGCATAGCGCGACTCCTTGAGCACCCCGTGCTCGAGAGCGAGCCGGATGCTCACCCGCCGCTCCGGCCTGTCGGTGCCGATGATCGGCTCGATCATCGGAGAAGCATATGACGTACGTCGAGCTGCACTGCCACTCGTCGTACTCGTTTCTCGACGGGGCGTCTCTGCCGGAAGAGCTCGCTGCACGCGCGGCCGAGTTCGGCTACCCGGCGCTCGCGCTCACCGACCACGACGGCGTCTACGGCTCTCTCGAGTTCGCTCACGCCGCTAAGGACCTCGGCGTGCGGCCGATCACCGGTGCCGAGGTGACGCTCACCGACGGCTCCCATCTGACCTTGCTCGTCGAGACGAACCGGGGCTACGCAAACCTGTGCCGCATCCTCACCGAAGCGCATGCAGGTACCCGTCGGGACGGTCGCGAGGATCGCGAGCCGCTCGCGCCGTCCGTGGGCCAGAGCTTCGTCGAGGAGCACGCGGACGGCCTCGTCTGCCTGTCCGGTTGTGCTCGCAACGGGCTCGCGGTACGCGATCCGAGCGCCGTCACCCGACTCGTCAGTGCGTTCGGCCGCGAGAATTTCCTCGTCGAGCTGCAGCGTCCGTACGAGCGTGGCGACGTCCGCCGCAACGCCGCGCTCCGCGATCTCGCCGAGCACCTCGGCGTGGAAACCGTTGCCACCGGCAACGTGCACGCCCACGCACCACGCCGCACGCTTCTCCAGGACACGCTCGTGGCGATCCGCTGCCGCACCTCCCTCGACGGTTGCGAACAGGAGCGGCGCGGCAACCGTGAGGGCATCCTGCGTGCTCCCGACGAGGCGGCCGATCGCTTTGCAGGCACCGATCTCGCCGCCGCCGCCCGCACCGTCGAGCTGGCAGAGCGTCTGCAGTTCGACCTCACTCAGGAGCTCGGCTATCGCTATCCCGATTTCTCCGATGCCGTCGAACCCGCGATCCGGCAACTCGCGGCGATCTGCAACGACACCTTCGTCGAACGCTACCCACCAAGTGACGATGTGTTACTTGCTCGGGCCCGCGCCCGCTTGGAGAGTGAGCTTGCGCTCATCGACGAGCTCGGGCTCGCGGGCTTCTTCCTGCTCCACTGGGAGGTGCTCGAGCTGGCGCGGGAGTGCGCCCTCCAGGTGCGTGGCCGCGACTCGCCCCGCCGCTTTCTGCCACCCGGACGTGGGCGTGGCAGCTCGGTCGGCTCGATCGTCTGCTACCTGACCGGTCTCTCGCACGTCGATCCGGTTGCGAACGAGCTCTCGCTCGGGCGCTTCCTCAATCATGAGCTGGCATCGGTCCCGGACATCGACCTCGATTTTCCCCGCGACATCCGCGAGAAGCTGATCGTCGCCGTCACGAAGCGGTACGGCAACGAACACGCCGCTCTCGTTGCGACCTTCGCCACCTACCGTTCGCGTGGGGCGATCCGTGACGTCGGCAAAGCGCTCGGGCTGCCGCAGGCTGAGCTCGAGCGCCTTGCCCGGCTCAGCGACGGGTGGGATGCCACACGCATCGCCGAGGAGGTGGCGGGTCTTCCGGATGCCGAGCGCAAGCTGGTCTCGAAGCGATGGCGCGCCTTCCAGTTCCTCACCGCCGAGATCGCCGGCCTGCCACGACACATCTCCCAGCATCCGGGCGGCATGGTGATCTCGTCGCGCCCGCTCATCGATCTCGTCCCGGTACAGCCCGCTGCGATGGCGGGGCGTCAGCTCTGCCAGTGGGACAAGGACTCTTGCTCCGACGCCGGGTTTCTCAAGATCGACCTGCTCGGACTGGGGATGCTCTCCGCTGTCGAGGACTGCGTAGAGAAGATCGCGGAGATCTACGGTGCGCCGATCGACCTCTCCCGCATCCCGCTCGACGACCAGGACGTGTTTGCAGAGATCCAGAGGGCCGACACGGTCGGCACCTTCCAGATCGAGAGCAGGGCCCAGATGCAGAGTCTCCTCCGTACGAAGCCGGAGACGATCGACGACCTCACAGTGCAGGTTGCGCTCGTGCGACCGGGCCCGATCCAGGGTAAGGCGGTGCACCCCTACATCGAGCACCGGCGGCGATTGCGAGACGACCCCGCATTCGTCTACCCGGTCGACCACGAGGCGCTGCGAGAGCCGCTCCAGTCGACGCTCGGCGTCGTTGTCTTCCAGGACCAAGTGCTCGACGTGGCGATCGCGCTCGCGGGCTTCACGGTGGGAGAGGCGGAAAGCCTGCGGCGCGCGATGAGCCGCAAGCGCAGTCGCGCCGCACTCGAGTCGCATCGGGTGCGATTCATCGAGGGGGCGGTTCGCAACGGGGTCGACGAGAAGGTCGCGGATCGCGTCTACGACAAGCTCGTCGGTTTCTCCGGCTTCGGCTTTCCGAAATCGCATGCTGCCGCGTTCGGGCTGCTCGCCTATCAGTCGCAATGGCTGCGTCATCACTATCCGGCCGAGTTTCTCTGCTCGTTGCTGAATGCCCAGCCGATGGGCTTCTACCCGCCGGCAAGCCTCGTCCGAGACGCCCAGCGGCGCGGGGTGGAGGTGCACTCCCCCGACGTGAACTTGAGCGAGACCTGGTGCTCGCTCACCTCCGCCGATGGACTTTGTGTTGAGTCAACACAAACGCAGGTAGTGCGTATCGGCCTTGCGTACGTCCAGTCGGTGGGGGAGGACGATGCTGAAGCTCTGGTGGCGGAACGCGAAGCGAACGGGCTCTATCGGGATGTCGGCGACCTCGCGCGGCGTACCCCCCTCTCGCAGGACGGTCTCGTCGCGCTCGTCGAGGGAGGGGCGTGCGACGGGTTCTTGCCCAAGCGTCGGGATCTGCTCTGGGAGCTCGGCCTCACAGTCCGACCTGTCTCCGTCCCGGGAACGCAGGGCATGGCGAAGCAGCTCACGCTCTCGCTCGATCCCACCACGGCGACCCCCGCCCTCCGGGATCTCACGCGTTGGGAGCTGATGGCGGCCGACTATCGCCGGACGGGGCTATCGGTCGGCATCCATCCGCTCGTGCTGCTGCGCCCACATCTGCCCGAGGGGACGCTTCGAAGCGACGAGTTACACCGTTCGTCGCACGGATCCGCAGTGGCCTATGCCGGTCTTGCGATCGCGCGGCAGCGGCCTGCCACGGCGAAGGGGATCGTGTTCATGCTGCTCGAGGACGAGTGTGGTCAGGTGAACCTGATCGTCCCGAAGAACGTGTACGAGCGTCACCGGGCGATCGTCCGCAACGAGCCGCTGCTTCTCGCGCAAGGCCGCTACGAGCAGGTGGGGGAGAACCGCAACGTCCTCGTCACTTCGATCGAGACCCTTGGCATGCTCGCCCGCCGCGTCGCAGAGCTCGATGTGGGCGCCGCGCTCCCGCGCGCACACCACTTTGGGCATCGGTGACGCTCGGGTCCGGTCAGCGTCACCACCCACGGGCGTCCCTACACCTTGCTCGCAGGCCTCCTTGCCGTTTCTCCCGGCGGAAGAAGCTCGAGACTCGCTTCGATGTAGGTCGCCACGGGCTCGAACCCGAGTCGCGAGTAGGATGCGACTGCGGAGGTGTTGTCCGCTCGGACGTTGAGCGCGATCGTTTCGATCCCGTCGGCAAGCAGGAACAGGCAGAGCGCCGCACACGCCCCCCGCGCGAGACCCTGCCCCCGAAGCTCTCTCAGTGTTGCCACGTTGCCGAGAGCTGCCACACCCCACGTCGGAGAGTGCACGTGAACTCCCGCCACGCACACGAGCCGGTCATGGTGCCGGATTCCGACGTACCGATTCGTTGCGAGCATCCGCGGCACGAACCACGTTCCCGGATACGCCGCGCGGTAGAACGCCTCGATCTCGGCCAGGTCGTCGGCTTCGAGGAGGTCGACGTCGAGCGCATGCTCGGAGAGGAGGTCGTTGCGTCCGAGCGCCAGCTTCAGGTGAGGCTCGGCGCCCTCGATCGCATACCGCTCGGCGAGAATACCGAGCAGCGGCGCCGTCGCATGCAGGTAGAGCGCAGGCGGAAGCGTGTCGCGAATTGCCCGCAGCAGATCCTCCATCGCGCCGAGCGGCTCTTCTGCAATCGCGAGCAGAACGGGCACCGACGGCTCCGTGTAGAGCAATACGAGCTGCTCCAGGCGGCCGTCGCGTTCCCAGCCGAGCCACCGGGTGAACGGCCAGTCGAAATCGTCGAGATCGCCGAGCTCGTACACGTGGGCGCGCGCATTCCGCCGCAGGAACGCGGCGATCTCCTCCTTCTCGGCGAGCTCGACGACGCCCATCCGGTGGGGAGGGTAATCGGAGGCGATAGGGCGCAGGCGCCGGTAGGTGCGCTGTTCAGCCGACGGCGTCGCCGGCGACCCGGCGGATCTCGTCGAGCGTCGTCAGTCCCGCCATCGCAAGGCGGACGCCGTCCTCGCGGAGCGTGAACATGCCCTGAGAAATTGCCATCGCTTCGATGTCGCGCGTCGGCGCGCCGACGAGCAGAGCGATTTCGTCGGTCATCGTCATCACCTCGAAAAGCGGCACGCGACCGCGGTATCCGGTCTCGCCGCACTCGGGACAGCCGACGGCCTTGTAGAAGTTCAGGTTGCCGTAGTTGTCCGGCACGCGGAGGGATTGCAACATGTCGGGGTCCGGTGTCGTCGGTTCACAACACGCCTGGCAAACGCGCCGCGCGAGCCGCTGCCCGATGATGCAGTTGATCGATGTCGCGAGGATGCTGCGGTCGATCCCCATGTCGGTCAGTCGCTGGATTGCGGACGCCGCCGTTTGTGCGTGCAGCGTCGTCAGCACCAGGTGCCCTGTCATGGCGGCACGAAACGCGATCTGGGCCGTCTCCTCGTCACGTATCTCGCCGACGAGAAGGACATCCGGGTCGGAGCGGAGCACCGTCCGGAGGCCGTTGGCGAACGTGAGCCCGGCCCGGGGGTTGACCTCGATCTGATCCAGGCCGGCAGCGCGATACTCCACCGGATCCTCGATCGTGGTCAGCTGGCGATCCGGGGTGTTGAGCATCTGCAGGCAGGTGTAGAGCGTCGTCGTCTTGCCCGATCCTGTCGGTCCGACGACCACGACGGCGCCGAACGGCTGTGTGATCGCACGCTCGAGAGCGGCGCGGCTTCGCGGCCACATGCCGAGTGCATCGAGCGACTCGGGCGCTTCGCCCTGCGCGAGGATCCGCAATGTGACCTTTTCCCCGTGTGTCGTCGGCAAGATTGCGATTCGCACGTCGATCGAATCGTTGCCCCGCCTGATCGAGACTCGACCGTCCTGGGGGGCACGACGCTCGGCGATGTCGAGACCACCCATGATCTTGAGCCGGCTGGCAACTGCGCTGCCCTGCGTCCCCGCGATCGAGGTCAGCTCGCGCATGACGCCGTCGACCCTGACCCGAACGAACAGCCGCCGCTGCTGCGGCGTGAAATGGATGTCGGACGCGCCGAGGTCGAGAGCCTTCGAGATCGCCCGGTTGATGAACACGACGGCGGGGGTATCGTGGTTGAGGTCGAGAACGGTCGCGTCATCCTCGGTCTCCTGGGCGTCGGTGACGACGTCTTCGATGTCGATCGAGGCGCCATCATTGAGCTTCGTGATCGCGAGCTCGATTGCGTCCGGTGAGGCGACGCAGACACGTACCGGCATGCCCAGCGCCAGGCGGAGCTCGTCCGAAAACATCACGTTGGTGGGGTCGGCGACGGCAACGAGCACGTAGCCGTCGTCCATGACCCGGATCGGCAGCGCCCGGTAACGGCGCGCCAGATTCTCGGGCAGCATCATGGCCGCTTCGATCTCGATCGACGGCAGGTCGAGCTCGACGAACTCGAGCTCATGCTGCTCGGCGAGCACGCGTGATACGGCGGCACGGGTAACAAACCCGCTCTCGACGAGGATCTCGCCCAGGCGAACGTCCGGTTTGAGGCGCTTCTCGGCCAGCGCGAGCTCGAGCTGCTCCGGGGTGAGGGCCCCGTCGCGCACGAGAAGCGTCCCGAGGGCCGGCCACGGGTTCCTGGCGGCTTCCATGCCTTGCGTATCGGCAGGCTTGTTCCCTGAGTTGAGGGACATTCCGACCGCGCCAGACCCGAAAGGGGGAAAATCGACGGATGCGTGCAGTGATCCAGCGAGTCAACCGGGCAGTGGTATCGGTCGACGGCGTGCCGGTCGGTACGTGTGGGCCCGGTCTCGTCGTTCTTCTCGGGGTTGCGAGAGGCGACGGCGAGGAAGAGGCTGACACCTTGGCCCGCAAGGTCTCACGGCTACGCATCTTCGACAACGCCGACGGCAAGTTCGACCGATCGATTCTCGACACCGGAGGACAAGCTCTCGTGGTGAGTCAGTTCACCCTCATCTCCGGCGGGGCGCACCAGAAGGGGGCGCGACCCGACTTTTCGGGTGCGGCCCCGAGGGAACGCGCCGAGCCGCTCTACGAGCGCTTTTGTGCGGCGCTCCGCCAGCTCGGTGTCCCCGTCGAGTCGGGGCACTTCGGAGCCCGGATGCAGGTCGAACTGGTCAACGACGGCCCGGTGACGATCATTCTCGAGGTTGAGAGCTCAGCACCGCGGATCGTTTCGTGAGCCTCGAGCCGCGACGGATTCGGCACAGAGCGCGCAGTGCTCGCACCTCGGCGCTTCGAGTCCACGGGTTGGCTCGGGGCCACACACACCGCTTCCGAGGCGGCCTGTTGCTCGTGCCCCCACCGATGCTATTCTTCACGCACCGCATTTCACTGCTTCACGAAATGGGCGCGAGGCGCCCATTTTTGTTGAGGAGATCGAGCCTGGCTTGCCGAGATCGCCACATTCCGACGCACCGAGGAGCACGCAGTAGCCGACATGATCGCCACCGAACGGACACTTGCCCGGGACATCGTCCCGGCGGTCGAGCACGCCGTTCCCGGTGTCGAGGTACTGGCCGTCGAGCTCCTGTCGCCGAGCCGGTTCTGCGTGTACGTCGACCACGCCGAGGGCGTCGATCACGCGTTGTGCATGCGCGTAACGGAGATCCTCGGCGAGTACCGCGGTTCGTACACGATCGACGTCTCGTCTCCCGGCCTCGACCGGCCACTCCGTACGCCGGCGCATTTTCGCGCGGCCGTCGGCCAGAACGTCCAGCTTCGCACCGCGACTGAGATCGCCGGCAAGAAGCGCCTTCGCGGCTCCGTGGTGGCCGTATCCGAACGGAGCGTCCGGCTCGCTGTGGGCGACACGGAGCTCGACATCCCGTACGAGACGATCGTCCGGGGCAACCTGATCGACGAGGGATAGGTGAGGTCATGAGCCAGGAGATCATGGAGGGCATTCGCACGATCGAGCGCGAAAAGGGCATCGAGACGGGGACACTCGTCGCGGCGCTCGAGGACGCGCTCCTCGCTGCGTACAAGAAGACGCCTGGTGCCTCCCGCCACGCCGAGGTGATCCTCGACGAGGAAGGAGAGTTCCGTGTCTTCTCGATCGAGATTCCCTCCGATCTGGAGGAGCGGCTCGTCGACGAGGCGCGCGAGGCTGCGATCGACGAGCTCGAGCGGATCGAGGAGGAGACGGGCGAGCGCCAGCATACGCTGGTCAACGACGTCGACCTGGAGCTCGACTGGTCGCAGGTTCCCGATCACCTGATGATGCGCGCGGACGCGACCCCTGACGGTTTCGGGCGGATCGCGGCCATGACCGCCAAACAGGTCATTCAGCAGCGCATCCGGGAGGCTGAACGGGCGATGATGTACGACGAGTACATCGACCGTCAGGGCGAGGTCGTGACGGGCATCGTCCAGCAGGCAGGTGATCGCAACAACGTGCTCGTCGATCTCGGCCGGGTGGAAGCCCTGCTCCCGCGCTCCGAGCAGGTCGATGGCGAGCGTTACGAGCAGGGGTCGCGAATCAAGGCCGTGATCACCGAGGTCAGGTCGGGTACCAAGGGCCCGCAGGTGATCCTGTCGCGCCGCGACCCGGAGTTGATCAAGACCCTGTTCGAGCTCGAGGTGCCCGAGATCGCGGACGGCCTCGTCGAGATTCGAGGCGTTGCTCGGGAGCCGGGCTACCGCTCGAAGATCGCAGTCGAATCACACACACAAGGCGTCGATCCGGTCGGAGCCTGCGTCGGCCCGCGCGGCTCTCGGGTCCGCATGGTCGTATCCGAGCTGCGCGGGGAGAAGATCGACATCATCCCGTGGAATACGGAGCCTGCACGCTTCGTGGCCAAAGCTCTGTCGCCGGCCCGTGTGCGTGAGGTCTATATCGACGACGACACGCGCGAGGCCACGGTCGTCGTCCCTGACGATCAGCTCGCGCTTGCGATCGGCAAGGACGGCCTGAACGCACGGCTCGCGGCGCGTCTGACGGGGTGGAAGGTCGACATCCAGTCCGACACCGAGTTTGCCCAGGCGGAGGCGGAGGCCGCGTATGCAGGGGAGGACGACACGCAGGAGTTCTCGGGCCGCTGTTCGGCGATGCTCTCGAACGGCAAGCGTTGTCCAAACGCGGCATTGCCCGGCTCCCACTACTGCGGCGTTCCGGCCCACCAGGCGCTTCACGGCACCGATCCTCCCGCCATCGTGCCCGATGACGACGAGGATGAGGAATCCGTCGAGATCGCCGTCGAGATCGCCGAGGCGCAGGGATTGCTGGAGGGAATCGTCGAGGAAGCCGTTGCAGCGGGCGAGATTCCGGTCGAGGAGGCCGCCGAGATCGAGGACGCGATCGAAGAGGTCGCAGCCGAACTGGGTGAGGCCGAGGCGACGGAGGTCGTCGCGGCGCCGGTCGAGGAGGACGAGTCTCCTGGCGCGTGACCGGGTTGCCGGAGAGAAGCTGCGCCGGCTGCGGCCGCAAGGCACCGCAGGTGGACCTCGTGCGTTTCGGCTCGGTCGACGGTCGCTTGACCGCCGGTCGGAACATCCCCGGCCGGGGTGTCTACACGTGTCGGCGGCTTGCCTGCTTCGAACGGGCGGTGGCCTCTCGTGGCTTCAACCGGGTCCTGCGCCGCACCGTGCTCATCGAGCCGGATCTCGTGCGCCACTACACTGACGTCTGATGGCTGACGAGCCCAACAAGCCGAACCGCCCGATCCGCCCGCGCGGCGGGCCCTCCGGACGCAAGCGCCGGGTCGTCATCGACGGCGGCAACACCCGTGGCCGCGACGGACGCCAGGCGCGCGACCGTGGCGCCACCGCGAGCGTCCAACCGCGGCAGCAGCCGGTTGCGGCACCGACCGGGCCCGTCACCGTTCCTTCGGGGGTCAGCGTCAAGGATCTCTCCGCCGCCCTCGGAATCACGGTCGCACAGATCATCAAGATCATGATGGGGCTCGGCGAGATGGTCACGATCACGCAGTCACTCAGCGACGAGTCGGTGCTGCTGATCGCCACCGAGGTCGAGCGGGAGGTCGTCATCAAGCACGCCGCCGACGACGACTCCGAGCCGGAGGTGTTCGAGGACACCGACGAGGACCTTGCCGCGCGGCCGCCGGTCGTGACGATCATGGGTCACGTCGACCACGGCAAGACGACGTTGCTCGACGCCATTCGGGAGACCTCTGTCGTGGATACCGAGGCGGGCGGAATCACACAGCACGTTGGCGCGTACCAGGCCGTTCTGGGCGGTCGCAGGATCACGTTCCTCGACACCCCGGGGCACGAGGCCTTCACGGCCATGCGCGCACGCGGCGCGAAGGTCACCGACATTGCAATCCTCGTCGTCGCCGCCGACGACGGTGTGATGCCGCAGACACGCGAGTCGATCTCGCACGCGCGTGCGGCGGGCGTCCCCATCGTCGTCGCGGTCAACAAGATCGATGTCCCGAATGCGAACCTCGATCGCGTCCGCTCCGAGCTCGCCGCCGAAGGGCTGCAGCCGGAGGAGTGGGGAGGAACGACCCAGTTCGCCGAGGTCTCCGCCAAGCAGAAGCTCAACCTCGACGAGCTCCTGGAGAAGTTGTTGCTCGTGGCCGATGCCGAGCTGGATCTTCGCGCCAACCCCGCGGCAGAGGCGTCAGGGCCGATCATCGAATCGCGCCTGGACGTCGGCCGTGGTCCAGTGGCGACAATGCTCGTCCATCGTGGCACGTTGCGGGTCGGTGACGCGATCGTCGCGGGTGACGCATCCGGCAAGGTGCGGGCGCTGTACGACTACACCGGCGAGAAGGTGAAGGAGGCTCGTCCGGGCGATCCGGTCGAGATCCTCGGCTTTGACCGGCCGCCGCCTGCAGGCGAGCTCGCGCGGGTCGTCGAGCACGAGCGCCAGGCCAAGGATCTCGCCCAAAAGCGGGCTGAACGTCTTCGACGCGAGCAGCTCGCGCAGCGCTCCAAGCGCGGTGTCTCGTTGGAGAGCCTGTTCACGCAGATGCAGGAGGGCGTCGTCCAGGACCTCAACATCGTCCTCAAGGGCGACGTGCAAGGCTCGGTCGAAGCGCTGCTGGGCGAGCTCGGCAAGATCCAGCATTCCGAGGTCCGTGTGAATGTCATCCACACCGGCGTCGGCGGGATCACCGAGAACGACGTCAATCTCGCGTCAGCCTCGAACGCGCTGGTGATCGGCTTCAACGTCCGGCCGAGCGCGGAGGCGCGCTCGCTGGCGGAACGCGAGGGCGTCGACATCCGCACCTACCGCGTCATCTACCAGCTCACCGACGAGATCCAACAGGCGCTCGTCGGCATGTTGTCGCCGGTCCAGACAGAGGAGACCATGGGCGAGGCGGAGGTCCGGGCGCTGTTCAAAGTCTCGCGGCTGGGCACGATCGCGGGCTGCATGGTCACGGACGGTGTCGTTCGGCGCAACGCGCAGGTGCGGGTCGTGCGTGACGGCACGGTTATCTACGAGACATCGATCTCGCAGCTGAAACGGTTCAAGGACGATGCTCGCGAGGTCAGCGAGGGTTTCGAGTGCGGGATCCTGCTCGATTCGTACAACGACCTCAAGGAGGGCGACATCCTCGAGGCCTACGAGACACGACAGGTCGAGCGGACCGATCTCGACGAGGTCGCCCAGCCGACCCAGCCGTCGGCGGTGGCAGAAGGCGCGCCTGCAGACGCAGACGAGGAGTGATCTCGCCGGCCGCTTCGGCCGTCAGCAGCTCAGCAGGACTTGATGAGCCGTGCCAGTGCGGCGGCTCGGGCCCGATAGCCGGCGGCGGTCGGGTGCACGCCGTCGCTGCTGAACCACCCGGGGTGCGCCTGGGCGAGTGCCTTCCAGTCGAAGACCCGGAAGTTCGCGTACCGTGCCGACGCCCGTCGGAGCACCCGGTTGTAGCCCTCGTACGAGACACCGTTGTAGGGCGGCCGGACGATCGTCGACCAGATCACACAGCGGCCGCGCCCAGCAGTGGCAGCGATCCGTCGCACGTCGGCGGCGAAGGCGCCCACCTCACCCGGGTCGTCGTTGGTGCCGAGGCTGATCACGAGGACCCGAGGGAGGGAGGCGCTCAGCGATTTCAACGCTCCAGGCCCTTCGTCCGCATGGCGGCTGATGTTCGCAGACTCGGTGATCGACCAGCCCGGCAGGAAGGACGAGAGATAGAGCCCGGTGCCGACCGTCAGCGAATCACCGTAGTTGAGGACTGTCCGCGGCGCCCCGGCGGCGGCCGGCGCCTGCATGGCGACGGCGAGCAACATCGTCGCCGCGGTCAGCGCCAGGACGGTGAGACGGCCCACGAGGTCACCGTACCCCGCGCGCTCACGAACCCCTGTGTGCCCGAACAGAATCCGAACGACCGCTGCGACCGCTTCAATGGGGCCATGGCGACGGGATTCATCGGCATCTACTCGTTCGAGCTCTTCTTTCCGGCGAGCCACTCGCTGAAGGAGAAGCGCATGCATCTGCGGTCGGTGAAGGCACAGTTGACGAACCGCGTCGCCTGCTCGATAGCAGAAGTCGACCACCACGACATGTGGCAGCGTGCGCGTCTCACGCTCGCCTGCGTTGCTCGGGAGGCAGGCGAGGCCGAACGGCTCCTCGATACCGCCGAGCGGTGGCTCGTTGGACAGGAGTTCGAAGTGCTCGTCCACGAGCGCGATCTCGTGACGCTCGATGACTAGGACACCGTCCCGGTCGCCGCGCATGCGCCGCGTCGACGAGGCGATCAAGGCCGTCGTCTCGGAGACGATCCCGACGCTCAAGGATCCGCGGATCGGGTTCGTCACCGTCACCGGCGTCGTCACGACGTCGGATCTCGCCCAGGCCACCGTGTGGTTGAGCGTCTACGGCGGCGAGAAGCGGCGCCAGGCCACTCTCGTCGCTCTCGAGGGCGCCGCGGGCATCCTGCAGGCGCGCGTGAACAACCAGCTCCATCTCCGACGAACCCCGCAACTCCTCTTCCAATACGATCCGTCGGTCGAGCACGGCGTCCGGATGACGAAGCTGATCGACGATCTCGATCCCGGCCCTCAAGAGACGAGCGATGACACAGGCGACTGACATGACCGCCGTCGTCCAGGTGTTGGCGACGCAGGACCGGTTTCTCGTCACCTCGCACGAGAACCCGGACGGAGATGCCCTCGGTTCGCTCCTCGCCATGCACCTGGCGCTCTCGGACCTCGGGAAGGACAGCGTGATGGTCCTTGCCGGAGCGGCGCCGCTGCCCGGGGAATACGGATTTCTCGATCTTCCGGGGCAAGGGCTCCTACGCGAGGCCCCTGCCGATCGGCTCGACAGGGTCCTCGTGGCGGTCGACTGCGCCCAGGAGACGCGGCTCACGGATGATCGCCTGCTCCAAGCCACGGTGGTGGTCAATGTCGACCACCACCACGACAACACCCGCTTCGGCACCGCGAATCTCATTGCCGCCGAGGCTTCGTCCACCGCCGAGCTGCTCGCCGACGTGTTCGCCGAGCTCGGCGTCACTCTCACGCCCACGATTGCCCAGGCGCTCTACGCGGGGCTCGTGACCGATACGGGGCGGTTCCAGTACGCGAACACGACTCCAAAGGCCCTGCGGCTCGCGGCTGATCTGCTCGAGGCGGGAGCCGACCTGCAGCGGGTCTTCCAGGGCGTCTACGAGTCGATGCAGTTCGCGAAGGTGAAGCTGCTCGCCCGGGCGCTCGACCGGGCGGTGCTCTACGAACAGGGGCGCGTCGTCGTCTCGTTTCTCCTGCGCGGCGACTTTGCCGAGGTGGAGGCGCTGGAGCCCTACTCGGAGGGGATCATCGACGTTCTCCGCGCTGTCGAAGGTGCGGAGCTGGCAGCGTTGATCCGCGAGCCGCCTCACGCCGGCAGTCCGGCGAGGAAGATCTCTCTTCGATCCTCGACCGATCGCGTCGACGTCTCCGCGATCGCGCGGGGCTCGGGCGGCGGCGGGCACCGCCAGGCGGCGGGATTCTCGAGTGACCTCTCGATCGACGAAATCACTGCCTTCATCGTGTCCGAGTTCGCCGCCCTCCCGGCTGCGCCGGCCTAACCCGAAACCATCGCGATGGCAATACCCAGAGGCCTCGAGCCGACAGGCGTGATTCTCATCGACAAGCCGGCAGGACCATCGTCGTTTGCCGTTCTCGCGGGTATTCGGTCCCGCACGGGCGCGAAGACGGGGCACGCGGGCACGCTCGATCCGTTCGCAACAGGGCTCCTCGTTCTGTTGTCCGGCAGGGCAACCAGAATGGCCTCATGCTTTGTCGGGCTGCCGAAGCGCTACCACGCAGAGATCGACCTCTCGTTGCGAACGACCACGGGCGATCCCGAGGGCGAACCACTCGAGCGCCGGGAGCCGCCCGCGGTGGCGAGCCTCGACGCGTCGCTCGCGGTCCTCCGCGGCGACATCGAGCTCCCGATTCCGACGGCATCGGCCGTCAAGATCGGGGGTGAGCGCGCGTACCGCCTGCACCGGCGGGGTGTCGTCGTGGACATGCCCCTGCGCAGGTCGCACGTCGACGCGCTCGACGTCATCGCGTATACCAACGGCATCGCGACCCTCGATCTGCGTGTCAGCGCCGGTACCTACGTCCGGTCGATCGCCGATGCGCTCGGAGGCCACTGCGTGGCGTTGCGGCGAACGGAGGTCGGGCCGTTCTTTGTCGACGAGGCGAACGCCGAGCAGGTGTTGCCACTCGAGGACGCGCTGGGACGCATCGGGCTAACCGTCGCCGAAGCCGAGGCCGAGCACCGACGAAAGGCGACGCATGACAGACAGGCTTCGGCAGCCCGGACGGTCGGGGAGCGCCGTGTTCGCCCTCGGGACGTGGCTTCTCCGGGCGGGCGGTCTCCGGACGAGAGCACCTCGGAGGGGCCGAGCTCGGGCCCCGCACGTGGCCGCCGATGAGGATCGCCCACTCGCCCTCCCAGCTCGAGCGGCAGCCACGGGCGGTCGCTATCGGCACATTCGACGGGGTTCATCGGGGCCATCGAAGCGTCGTCCAGACCGCGATGGAGTCCGGTCTGGCGCCGACCGTGATCACGTTCGATCCGCATCCCCGGATTGCGCTCGGGAACCACGTCGAGCTGATAACCACTCTCGAGCGCCGGTTGGAACTGTTCGCCGAGGCCGGAGCCGAGGCGACCCTGGTCGCGTCGTTCACGACGGAGCTCATGGCTCTCGAGCCCGAGGTGTTCGCCGAGCGGTACCTGCGGGCGATCGGCGCGGAGGCGGTCGCTGCCGGCGCCGACTTTCGCTTCGGCTCCAGGCGTCGCGGTGATCTCGAGCTGCTCGAGCGGCTCGGCTTCGACGTCCTCGAGGTCGAGACCGTGCCGGGCGTCTCTTCGTCCGCCGTTCGCCACGCGTTGCACGACGGCGATGTCGTTGCAGCAGCCGCAATGCTCGGCCGGCCCTACGAGCTCGACGGGGTCGTCGTCGCGGGCGATCAGCGGGGTGGCACTCTGGGGTACCCGACTGCGAACCTGGCGCTCGAGCCGCATCTGGCCTGTCCCCGGTACGGCATCTACGCAGGTTCGGCGCTCGGGCATCGCGCAGCGGTCTCGATCGGCACGAACCCACACTACGGTGGCACGGAGCGCCGGATCGAGCCGTACCTGCTCGACTTCGAGGGTGATCTCTACGGCAAGAGGCTCGTCGTCGAAGTGTGGCAGCGGCTCCGGGACGAGGCGGTGTTCGGGTCAGAGGGCGAGCTAGTCGCGCAAATCGGCCGCGACGTCGACCTGACCCGGGCTGCTCTCCGCCCGCCGCAGGCGTGACGTTCTCGACACGCGTGCGTTGATCTACTGCGCTCGCCCGCGGTCGGCCGCGGCACGGAGCGCTCCGGGGTTGACGACGCCGATCGGGGCTCCCGCGGCGAACGCGTCCACCTGAGCGAAGGCCTGCCCGAAGTAACTCTCGTACGTTTCCCAGGTCACGTAGCCGAGGTGCGGCGTTGCGAGAATCGCCGCATTCCGAACTGCAGGATCCCCGGTTGCCGGTTCTTCGTCGAACACGTCGATCGCTGCAGCCCCGGGTCTGCCGGCCGCGAGCGCCGCCTCGAGCGCACCATCCTCGATCAGGCCGGCGCGCGCGGTGTTGACGAGCAGCCCATCCGGCTTCATCAGTGCGAGATGCTGCCCCGTCAGAATGCCACGCGTCTCCGGCGACAACTTCAGGTGCAGGCTGACGACGTCAGAGCGAGCACAGAGCGCCTGCAGGTCGGGCTCTGCCTCGTGACCGTCGGCCTGCCCGCGCTCGAGCGAGGTCGCGCGCCCCCAGGCGAGCACGTGCATCCCGAGAGCCCTCCCGTAGCCGGCGACGAGTGCGCCGATCGTCCCGTAACCGACGATGCCGAGCGTTCGGCCGTGCAGTTCCGATCCGATCGTGGTCTGCCAGACGCCCGCCCGAAGCGCGACGACGTCCGCGACGAGGCAACGGACCGACGCGAGAATCAGCGCCAGCGTGAGTTCCGCAGGGGCGTACGGCGACCCCGATCCGGTGCAGACCAGGATTCCACGCCGCGTGCACGCTTCGAGATCGATGTGAGGCGTCCCGCGACCCGTCTGGCAGATCAAGCGGACGCCGGGGACGAGGTCGAGTAACGGTCCATCGATCGGCGTCCGCTCGCGAATGAGGACGATCGCCTCTGCCACGCCGATCTGGGCCGCCCGTTCAGCGAGACCCGGCGGCCGCTCCGAATGAACGACGATGTCGTGCTCGGATGAGCGAGCAAAGCATGCAAGCCGCTCGACCGCCCGCTGGTAGTCCTCCATCACGACGACGCGCACAACTCGACCATATCGGCTCGGCTCTCTGCGGCGAGAGACCCGGAATCCCGCATGGGTGCTACGATTCCGCCTGACCCTCTCTCGGCCGGACGTGTTCTTCCTTCACGCCGCGCGGAGAGTGCGGAGCCGTCAACGCGAGGAGGAGACATGGCCCTCACCAAGGAAGTCAAGCAGGAGCTGATCGACAAGCACGGTCGCGCGTCGACCGATACGGGCTCGCCGGAGGTGCAGGTCGCGATGTTGACGAAGCGCATCAACGACCTCACCGAGCATCTGCGGACGCATTCGAAGGATCATCACTCGAGGCGTGGCCTGCTGAAGCTCGTCGGGCGCCGTCGCCGCTTTCTCACCTACATGCAGAAGAACGACCTCGAGGGGTATCGCGCCCTCATCAAGGAATTGGGCCTGCGCCGCTAGCGCACGTCCCACCGGCGGGAGGTGGGTGTTTGATCGAGTCGCGCGCCGCAGCGCGGCTGGCTCAAACCTCCACCTTCCGAATCAAGAAGAGTGAAGGGAACACACATATGAGCATCGCAACCGGGCGTCACGCCACGGTGTCGGTCGAGATCGGTGGTCGCGAGATCACGTTCGAGACCGGCAAGCTCGCCAAGCAGGCCGACGGCGCCGTCGTCGTCCGTTCGGGCGACACGATGATCCTCGCGACGGCCGTCGGCCGGCAGGAGACCCGCCCTGACGCGGACTTCTTCCCGCTGACAATCGACGTCGAGGAGCGCATGTACGCTGCCGGGAAAATCCCCGGTGGCTTCTTCAAGCGGGAAGGGAAGGCGTCCGAACGGGCGACCCTGACCGCACGCATGATCGACCGGCCGATCCGGCCGCTCTGGCCGAAAGGGTTCAGGAACGAGGTGCAGGTGATCTGCACCGTCCTGTCCGCAGACATGATCCACGGTCACGACGTCCTCTGCATCAACGGGGCGTCGGCCGCGCTTGCCATCTCACCGCTGCCGTTCCTCGGCCCGGTCGGTGCTGTCCGCATCGCCCGGATCGACGGTGAGCTCGTCGTCAATCCGACGCTCCAGGAGGCCGAAGAGGACTCTGATCTCGACCTGATCGTCGTGGGCACGCGCGACGCCCTGACAATGATCGAGGCGGGCGCCGACCAGATCCCCGAGGAGACGATGTTGCAGGCGTTCGAGCTCGCGCACGGCGAGATCAAGCGCATCTGCGACACCGTCGATGAGTTGCGGACTCAGGTCGGAAAGCCGAAATGGGTCGACCCGGCGCTGACGGCCGAGCTCGAAGGCACCCACGGTGACGCGATCTGGCAGCGCATCCAGGAGCAGGGTCTGAAGGCGGCCGGCTCGATCGTGGACGAGATCGTCGACGAGGTCTGCCCGGACGTCACGCTCGACTCAACCGAAGAGGACATGGTGCGCGAGATGCAGGTGAAAGCCGGCCTCGCGCTGGTGCTCGACAAGCAGCGCCTCATCGCCGTCGAGGGCCCTTTGCGGGCGCAGTTCGAAAGCGAACTGCGAGAGCTGACCGACGCGGAACAGGACTCCAAGTACCTGAAGTCGCGGAAGCGTGAGATGCTCTACGACCGTATCGTCGAGGGCGTCGAGCTGCCGTTCCCGATCTCGGACGGAGAGTCGGACGGCAAGGACTCGACCACGAAGTCCTGGGTCAAGAAGGCAGCGGACGCGGTCTATAAGGACATCGTCCGCAAGAAGATCGCCGTTGACAAGCGCCGACCGGACGGTCGCGGTACCGAAGAGATCCGCCCGATCAGCGTCGAGGTCGGGTTTGCACCGCGCACGCACGGCTCCGGCCTGTTCACGCGCGGCGAGACGCAGATCCTGACCCTCTGCACGCTCGGTACGGCGAAGGAAGGCCAGCGGATCGACGATCTTTCGCTCGAGCAGGACCGCCGGTACATGCACCACTACAACTTCCCGCCCTTCTCGGTCGGCGAGACCGGGTTCATGCGAGGGCCAAAGCGGCGGGACATCGGCCACGGCGCGCTTGCGCAGAGGGCGCTGCAGGCGGTCATCCCGAGTACCGAGGACTTCCCATACACGATCCGCCTCGTCTCCGAGACGCTCGAGTCGAACGGCTCCTCGTCGATGGGGTCGGTGTGCGGGTCGACGATGTCGATGATGGATGCGGGCGTGCCGATCAAGGCGCCGGTTTCCGGCATTGCCATGGGCCTCGTCAAGGAAGGGGACGACTACGTCATCCTGACCGACATCCAGGGCGCCGAGGATCATCTCGGTGACATGGACTTCAAGGTGGCGGGTACCGAGGAGGGGATCACCGCTCTCCAGATGGACATCAAGATCACCGGCGTCACCCAGGGGATCATGCGGGACGCGCTCGAGCAGGCGAAACGGGCGCGGACAGAGATCCTCGGCAAGATGGCCGAGGCGATCTCCGAGCCGCGCACCGAGCTCGCCGATCACGCGCCGCGGATCTCGACGATCCAGATCAACCCGGAGTTCATCGGCATGGTGATCGGCAAGGGCGGCGAGACGATCCGCGGCCTCGAGTCCGACTTCGACGTCCAGATCGACATCGAGGAGGACGGCACGATCCTGGTGTACGCGACCGAGGGCACGAAGGGCGACGCCGCGGTGTCGGCGATCAATGCACTCACGAAGTCGCCCGAGGTGGGGGACACCTACACCGGCAAGGTCGTCAAGACGACGGAGTTCGGCGCTTTCGTCGAGCTGAAGAAGGGCACCGACGGCCTGCTCCACGTCTCCAACGTCGGCCCGGGCCGCGTCGCGCACATCGAGGACGTGATGTCACGCGGCGACATCGTCGACGTGATCGTGCAGGAGGTCGACAAGGAGCGGGGCCGCATCGGCCTCAAACTCGTGGCCAAGCACGAGGACGGCGGTCTGGTGCTGCCCGAGGTGCTGATCGAGCGGGCGAAGGACGCCCCGCCGCGAGAGCCGCGCCCTCCGCGCGACGACCGTGGCGGCCGCGACCGCGGCCGGCGGCGCGACTAGGGAAACGAGCGCAGTGGGGCGGAGAGGCACGACGTTGCCTCTCCGCCTGCGTGCCCTCGAGCGAGATCCGCGCGCGATTCACACCTTCCCGACTACCATCGACATCGTGGATTCCCACCGTGTGACAACCCTTTCCGGCGGCGAACGAGTGATCACCGAACGCATCGACGGTGTCCGCTCGGCGTCGATCGGCCTCTGGATCGGGGCCGGCTCCCGCGACGAGTCGGTCGCCAAAGCCGGCGTCTCGCACTTCATCGAGCACCTGCTCTTCAAGGGGACGGAACGGTTCGACGCCGTCAGCATCGCCGAGCTGTTCGACACCATGGGAGGCGAGCTCAACGCAGCGACCTCGCGTGAGACGACCGTGGTCTACACCCGCGTCCCCGACGACCACATCGACGTCGCGCTCGATGTGATGACCGACATGGTCTTCTCACCCGCTCTCACCGACATCGACTCCGAACGCGAAGTCGTCCTGGAGGAGATCGCAATGGTGGAGGACAACCCCCAGGACGTCGTCCACGACCTCGCGGCCGAGGCAGTGTTCGGGACTCACCCGCTCGGCCGGCCGGTCATCGGTCGGGCGGAAGTGATCTCCTCGATCTCACGGCGATCGCTGCTCGGGTACCACCGCGGTGCCTACGTCGGTCCGAACGTGGTACTGGCCGCAGCCGGTAACGTCGATCACGACCGCATTGCGGCAGCGCTCGCCAAGCGACGCAACGGCAACATGGCGACGTCGTCTGCCCGCCCGCGGAAACCCGCCGGCCGTGCTCCGCTGCCCGAGATCCGCTTTCAGCGCAAGAGCACCGAGCAGTATCACGTCTGCCTCGCAGGTCCGGGCCTCCGGCGAGACGACCCGCGCCGCTACGCGTCTGCCTTGCTCGACGCCATCCTCGGTGGCTCGGCATCGTCCCGGCTGTTCCAGGAGATCCGTGAGAAGCGAGGCATGGCCTACTCCGTCTACACGTACGGGTCGCAGTACGTGGACGCCGGCCAGATCGGGATCTACGTCGGGACGCGGGAGGAAAACCTCCGCGAGTGCCTCGACGTGATCGCGGCGCAGCTGCAGGACGTCGGTGCCGGCAATATCCGCGCCGGCGAGCTCGAGCGGGCGAAGGAGAACATGAAGGGTCGTTTGCTGCTGTCGCTCGAGTCCACCTCGGCGAGGATGACCCGGCTCGGAAAGGCGACGGTGACGGGCACGGAGATCGTCTCGATCGAGGAGACCGAGCGGCGGATCGCGTCGGTCACCGCCGAAGACATCGCGGCGCTCGCGCGCGACCTGTACGCGCCCGAGTTTCTGTCGGCGGCGGGCATCGGTCCGAGCGAGAAACGCTTCCGGGCGGCGGTCGCGCGCGTCAACCCGGGTGCAGTCGCGCGCGCCGCATGAAGATCTTGCTCTTCGGTCGAGAAGGCAAGGTCGGCGCCCTGCTGATGGAGGCGCTCGGCGTCGCCGGCCACGACGTCGACGGAGTCGAGGTCGGTGAGCCGGTCGCCTTTACCGGCTGCGATGCGGCGGTCGACTTCACGACTCCCTCTGCTGTCCTCGCGAACGCCACTGCCTCACTTGCCGCCGGCGTGCCGTGTGTGATCGGAACGACGGGCCTGAGCGACCAGGACCTAGGAGATCTCGACCGCCGCGCGCGCGAGAAGCAGATCCCGTGCTTCGTGGCGCCGAACTTTGCCCTCGGGGCAGTCCTGATGATGCGCTTCGCCGCCGAAGCCGCGCGGTCGTTCCCGAATGCCGAGATCATCGAGCTGCACGCAGATACGAAGCTCGATGCCCCGTCCGGAACGGCGAAGGTGACAGCGGCACGCATGGGCGGGAACGTGCCGGTTCATTCAGTGCGGCTTCCCGGGCTCGTCGCTCACCAGGAGGTGATTCTCGGCGGGCCGGGAGAGATTCTGACCATCCGCCACGACACGACCTCGCGAGAGGCGTTCGTCCCGGGCGTGCTGCTCGCGCTCGATCGCCTCCACGGGCTGCCGCCGGGGCTCACGGTCGGTCTCGAAGCGCTGCTCTGAGGCAGTTCCGCTAGCGCTGCGACCGCAACGCTGCGAGCAGCTCCTGGTGACGCCTTTCCTCGTCGGAGACCGTCTCCGCCTCTGCCGTCGCCGTGCGTGCCTTCATCGCCTGCATCGGCTTGACGACGAAGAAGAACACGGCGGCCGCAATCGCGACGAACGTGATCACCGCGGTGATGAAGGCGCCGTAACGGAAGACTGCGCCATTGATCGTGAACGTCAGGTCGCTGAAATCCGGCTTGCCGATGATCATCGCGATGATCGGCATCACCAGGTCGTTGACGAACGAGTTCACGACCGCGGCGAACGCGACGCCGATCACGAAAGCGACGGCCAGGTCGACGATGTTGCCCTTCATCAAGAAATCCTTGAACTCGCGCAACATCGTGCCCTCCTCGCGTCGATTCTTCGGCCGTCCAATCAATAGCGCATCGGGGAGGGGGGTACAATCGCACCGATGCTCGGCGAGGTCCTCACCGCGGTCGTGACCCCGCTTCGGCCCGACGGTGCCGTCGCCCTCGATCGCTTCCGCGCCTTGTGCGGCTTTCTGATCGAGAACGGCTCGGACGGCGTCGTCGTGACCGGAACGACGGGTGAGGCGCCGACGCTCTCCGACGACGAGCGGTTCGCGCTCTACGAGGTGGCTGTCGACGAGCTCGGTGGCAGCCACACCGTCATCGCCGGGACGGGAACGAACGACACCGCCCATTCGGTGCACCTCACCGAGCGCGCCCACGCGATCGGTGTCGACGCGTTCCTCGTGGTGACGCCGTACTACAACAAGCCCCCCCAGCGCGGGATCATCGCGCATGTCGAGGCCATTGCGGCTTCGACCGACCGGCCGATCGTCTTCTACGACATCCCCAGCCGCGTCGTCATAGACGCGGAGGCGGCCACGATTTCGGCGCTTGCGGCGGTCCCGAACGTTCGCGCCGTCAAGCAGGCGAAGCCGTCGCTCGATGCCGCACGTCACGTCGTCGCTTCGGGGCTCGACCTCTATGCGGGTGACGACGACCTCATCCACCCGTTCCTCGAGGTGGGCGGTGTCGGAGGCATCTGCGTCCATACGCACGTCGTCGGCCCGCAGGTGAAGGAGATGATTACCCGATTCCGCGCCGGCGATCTCGATGCTGCTCGGACGATCGACGAGGAGTTGCGCCCTGCGATCGAGTTGCTTCGCGTGCAGACGAATCCGATCGCGATCAAGACGGCATTGAATCTTCTCGGTCACGACGTCGGCGGCGTCCGCTTACCGCTCGTCGAGGCGACGCCCGAGGAGCGCACCGCGGTCCGGAACTGCCTCGAGCTGCTCGGGCTGCTGCAGCCCGCCGCGGCCTGAGGGTGCCGTCCGACGAAGCTGACGTGGCGAGCGCGAGGCTGGGCCACTGGGCTCGGGCGGGCATGCGCGCGCTCGCGTTCGAGATCGCACTCGAGCCGGGGTCGACGTCGTCGCACCGTTCGAGCGTGAGCGCATGCACCCTGCCTCCGCGGAGAGGTCGACGCCGGCGGGTCGCGGCAGCGATGCCGCTCCTCACCTGACCATCGCTCGAAGCATGTTCTTGGAAGTGCGCGACGAACCGCGGAGGGTTACACGCGAACGAGGTACTCGGGTGACGGTGATGCTCGATCGGCCCGGCCGCACTGCCCCTGCTGACATAGCCTGCCTGCACCCGCGTCGGACCCCGGATCACGAGCCACCCGTACACTGCGCCTCGATGACCTACCCAGCCAAGAGGCGCGAGCGATGAGCGTTGCGCTCCGGATCATCCCGCTCGGCGGGCTCGGCGAGGTCGGCAAGAACATGACCCTCTACGAGTTCGACGGGCAGCGAATCCTGATCGACGCGGGGCTGGCGTTCCCCCGCGACGAGCACCTGGGCGTCGACCTCGTCCTGCCGGATTTCTCGCACCTCGAGGACCGGCCGCTGCTCGCGATCGTCCTCACGCACGGCCACGAGGATCACGTGGGCGCCCTTCCGTATGTCCTCCGCGAGATCGAGGCGCAAGAGGTGATCGGCACCAAGCTGACCCTGGCAATGGTGAAGTCAAAGCTCGACGAGCACGGGCTCGGTGCAACAACGACGCTCCGCGAGGCCGACCCCGACGGTGACGGCATGCAGGTCGGCCCCTTCAAGCTCGAGTTCGTGCGGATGGCGCACTCGATCCCCGACTGCGTCGCAATCGTGGTCGAGACCCCGGCCGGGCGCGTGCTCCACACGGGCGATTGGAAGCTCGACCACACTCCGGTCGACGGTCTCAAGACGGACGTCGGCAAGCTGGCCGCGATGGGCAACCGAGGCGTCGACCTGATGCTCGGCGACTCGACGAATGCCGAGCGCCCTGGCATGACCGGTTCCGAGCGGCTCGTCGGCGAGGCTTTCCGGCAACTCATCCCGATGCGTTCGGGGCGCGTGCTGATCGCGAGCTTCGCGTCTAACATCCACCGGATGCAGCAGGCGGCCGAGGTAGCGATCGCGAACGATCGCAAGGTCGCGCTCGTCGGCAGATCGCTGCGGAAGAACATGAACATCGCGAGGAACCTCGGCTATGTGAACCTCCCAGAGGACGCGCTCGTCTCTCCGAAGGAGGCGATGGAACTGCCGCCCGCCAGGGTGATGTTCCTCTGCACGGGGAGCCAGGGTGAGCCCATGTCGGCCCTGACACGCATCGCGTACGGCGACCATCAGAACGTAGAGATCGAGCGCGGTGACACCGTCATCATCTCGGCGAAGCCCGTCCCCGGCAACGAACTGCGCGTGCACGACTCGATCAACCGCCTCGCGCGCCTCGGCGCGGAAGTGCTTCACGAGGAGATCGCGCGGGTGCACGTTTCGGGCCACGCGTGCTCGGAGGAGCTCCGCACGTTGCTTTCGCTCGTGCGGCCCAAGGCGCTGATGCCGATTCACGGCGAGTACCGCATGCTCGCAGCCCACGCCAAGCTCGGCCGCGACGCAGGTATCCCTGCGGCCGGGATCGTGATCGCCGAGAACGGCTCCGTGGTCGAATTGACGCCACACGGGGTCGCCATCGTCGACCGGATCGCGGCGGGCGTGACCTTCGTCGACGGCCTCGGCGTGGGCGATGTCCAGGACGTGGCGCTCCGCGACCGGCGTCGACTGTCCGAGGATGGGGTGCTGATCGTGGTCACAACTGTCGCCCTCTCGGACGGAGGCGAGATAGCGCCTCCGGAGCTGATCGCCCGCGGCTTCGGCGAGAACGAAGAGCTGCTCGAAGAGCTACGAGACGAGGCCGACCGGATTGCCGAGGAGCTCGCCGAGGACGGCATCACCGAGATCAAGCTTCTGCAGGAGCACATGCACGATGCGATCGCCAAGCTCGTGTACCAACGAACGCGCCGCCGGCCGATGATCCTGCCGGTGGTGATCGAGGTCTGATGGCTCTCGCGCCACCGCAGCCCGGGTGGTGTGACGTGATCCGCGAGTACGCCGCGACCGATCTGACGGCGCGCCGGCTGACGGAGCAGCTCCGCGCGTGTGAGGCGGCGGCGCTCGCGTTCTGCCGGCTCCTCGAGCGGTGGAATCGCGGTGAAGCGGTTCCCGCGACGCCCGGTGCGCGCGAAGCGGCCTTGCGGCATGCCGCAGATCGAGTCGAGACCGCACTCGCCGGTCTCGAGGCGCCCCTGTCCCGCTACCTGCTCGAGCTCGAGCCCGAACGGGCCGAGGGCCGCTCCTGGTACGGCGGCCCGGGGGCGGGCGAGCTCGTCGAATGGCGTCCAGTCCTCGACCGGGCCGGCGTGCACGCCTGCCCGAATCGGGTTGCGGCGGTGTATCTCGAGCTTGCCGTCCTCGTACGCGCCCTCGAAGGTCTCACCGATGCCGCCCGTCTCGGCAGTACACCCGACCGTTCGTCGCTGTGGGCCGGGCTCTTCGACCTGCGAGACACGCTTCTCGGCTCGACGGTCGACGACCTGCGCGCCCTCGCGGCGTGACCCGGGCGCCGAACAGCCGAGCCGATCCAAGGCAATCCCGGGCTGCAGCCTGGCATCGACGCTGACCCCCATGACTGCTCCCCGGATCACGGTCGTCGGTTCGGTCAACCTCGACCTCGTTGCACGCTGCCGGGCGCTACCCCATCCCGGGGAGACGGTGAGCGGAGCGACGCTCGAGCGGTTTCCGGGTGGGAAGGGGGCCAACCAGGCTGTCGCTTGCGCGCGTCTCGGAGCAGAGGTTCGGATGGTCGCCTCCGTTGGCCGGGACGCATTCGCCGACGAGGCGCTCACAGGCCTACGTGAGGCCGGCGTCGAGCTCGACCTGCGGAAATCCGAGTCTCCGACGGGCGTTGCGCTGATCACAGTCGATGCCGACGGTGAGACGACGATCGTCGTCTCACCGGGGGCGAATGCCCACCTGGGCGGCTTCGAGCTGCCACCGTCCGATGCTGTTCTTTGCCAGCAGGAGATCCCCGACGCGGCCGTGATCACGGCGTGGGAGCAGACGACGGGCCTGTTCTGTCTCAACGCGGCTCCGGCGCGCCGGATCCCTGTGGATCCGGACCTCGCCATCGTGAACCGCTTCGAGCTCCAGTCCCTCGTGCGCACCGACGGTCTCGTGGCGCTCACCCTCGGCGCGGAGGGAGCGGTCCTGCTCGAGGACGGCGAGGAGATAGTACGAGCCTCCCCGCCGTCCGTGGATGTCGTCGACGGCACCGCTGCGGGTGACGCCTTCACCGCATGTCTGCTCGTGTCGCTCCTCGAGGGGCGGGATCGCGAAGAGTCGTTGATCCGCGCCTGCGCGGCCGGAGCTCTTGCCGCCTCGCGTTTGGGAGCGCAGCCGTCGCTGCCGACTGCGGCAGAGATCGATGCGATCCTCCGGACCTAGGAAATCGTGTCGATTCAACACGAAGCCCGGCCGTCGGCAATCGCGATACTCCAACCATGAGCATTCCGGTGATCATCGACTGCGACCCCGGACACGACGACGCGATTGCGTTGCTGCTCGCGCTCGCGAGCCCCGAACTGGATGTCTTGGGTGTCACCACCGTGCACGGGAACCAGACGCTCGAGAAGACCACGGCGAACGCCCTCCGCGTTCTCGACCTTGCCGGCCGCGCCGATATTCCGGTCGCCGCCGGCGCCGATCGGCCTCTCGCCCGGGAGTTGACCGTGGCGTCCCACGTCCACGGCGACAGCGGCCTCGATGGACCCACGCTTCCTCCGGCCGGCAGGGCGCCGCTCGGTGAGCATGCAGTGGATTTCATGGCGCGGACGATCTCGGCGAGCCCGGTGCCGGTCACGCTCGTGCCGACGGGGCCGCTGACGAACGTCGCGCTGCTCCTCGAGCGCACGGGGGGTGCGAACGTGGGGCGGATCGTTCTCATGGGAGGGGCGGTCGCCGAGGGCAACATGACCCCGGCGGCCGAGTTCAACATCTGGGCCGATCCCGAAGCCGCCCAGGCGGTCTTCCACGTCGGCATCGATACGACGATGATCGGCCTCGATGTCACGCATCGGGCGGTCACCACACCCGAGCTGCAGGAGCGACTGCGGGTCACCGGGGGGATCGGCCGGTTCGTGGCCGATCTGATCGACTTCTTCGCCCTGTATCACCTCGAGACGTACGGTTGGGACGGTGCGCCGATTCATGACGCCGTGGCGGTTGCACACGTGATTCGGCCCGGTCTCGTGACGACGATCGAGAGCAACGTCGAGATCGAGCTCGAATCGGACCTCTGCCGAGGGCGGACCGTGGTCGACCGCTGGAAGCGCACGGGCAGGCCCGCGAACGCACATGTCGGCGTCGACCTCGACGCGGGCGGGTTCTTCGACCTGCTCGTCGAGCGGATCGCGAGGCTCGGCTAGGTGACCGGCGCAGTCGTCGTCTTCGTGGAAGTCCCCTCGGGCTCGCGTAACAAGTACGAGCTCGACGCCGAGCTCGGGGAGATCGTCCTCGACCGCAGGCTGTTCACATCGATGAGCTACCCGGCCGACTACGGCTTCATCGAGGGCACGATGGGGGAGGACGGCGACCCTCTCGACGCACTCGTACTCGTCGGCGAGCCCACCTTCCCGGGGTGCAGGATTCGCGTGCGCGTCGTCGGCCTGTTTCACATGACCGACGAGAAAGGCCCCGACGAGAAAGTGATCTGCGTCCCTCTCAAGGACCCCGCGTGGATGCGCGTCAGCGACATCCACGACATTCCGCCCGAATTCCGCGACGAGATCGAGCACTTCTTCCAGGTCTACAAGGATCTCGAAGAAGGCAAGACAGAGACCAGAGGCTTCGGCAATCGCACCGATGCGGAGTTGATCATCGAGGAGGCGCGGGCGCGCGCGTTGTGACGTAGCGCGCGAGCGCCCCGAGCGCTCCGGCGACCGCGATCCCGAGGACGACCGGGATGCGGCGGAGGATACGGGACGCTGCCGCAGAAGCAGCAACCCCTATGGCAGCGACCCGGAAGAAGCCCGTCAAGCGGGCACCCAAGCCGCGCACCCCGGCTCGTGTCAGGAAGCGCCGAGCGGCCAAGACCCGATCGCATCACCATCCCGAGCTCTGGGGACTCGGGATGGTCGCGGTCGGCCTCTTCCTCGCGACGCTCGTGTGGCTCGGGTGGGATGGTGGCGCGGTCGGGGCGAAGGTCGCCGACGGGCTCCACAGCTCGTTCGGCGCCGCCGCATACGTCATTCCACTCGTGCTGATCGCAGTCGGGGGTCTCATGCTCGTGCGGAGCAAGATCGTCGACCTGAAGCCGTTTCGGACCGGTCTGGCGGTCGGTGCGTTCGGTCTGATGATCGCCCTCGGCCGTGACGAGGGAGGCGCGATCGGCGGTTCGGTCGGAGGTGGTCTTGCACACGTCATCGGGGATACCGGCGCCCTGATCGTCGGCGTCGCGCTCTTCATTGCCGGCACGCTTGCTGTTCACCGGTGCCTCGGCCGGTGCCGTCCTCCGCCGCTCGGGCACCGCGATGCGGCGTGCCGGCACCGCCGCACGGCGATCGCTCGACGGCTTCGACCTGCCGGACAGAATGCTTGCCGACTCGGACGACGGGCCAGTTCGCGGGCGCCGCCAGCCTCTCGTCGACGCCGTTGCGAGCTACCCCGACGTGATCGCGCCGGCGACTGCCTCGGCCGAACCGCCGCCGCTCGTGATGCCCGTCGACGAGCGCGATGCCCCGGACGAGATCACCGCCGGTGACCAGGAATCGATCGAGTTCGAGATGGAGCCGGCCGGCGAGTACCGCCTGCCGGAGCGTTCGCTGCTCAACCCCTCGCCACCCGTGACGGGGGACAACGGCGTTGCGAGCGCGCGGATTGCCGAGCAGCTCGTGAGGACGCTCTCGCATTTTGGAGTCGACGCCACGATCGTCGGCCAGATCGCCGGGCCGCGAGTCGTGCGCTACGAGCTCCAGCTTGCGCCCGGGACGAAGGTCTCCAAGGTCGCAGGGCTGAAGGACGACCTCTCCTACGCGCTCGCCACGACCGAGATCCGCATCCTCGCGCCGATCCCCGGGAAGCAGGCGGTGGGGGTCGAGGTTCCGAACCTCTCGCCGAAGCTCGTCACCCTCGGCGACATTTTCGGCGACATGCCCGGGCAGGCGAGCCCGCTCGCGGTGTGGCTCGGCAAGGACATCTCCGGCAATGCCGTCTGGACCGACCTCGCGCGCATGCCGCATCTCCTGATCGCCGGCACCACCGGGTCCGGCAAGTCGGGCTGTATCAACACCTTGCTCACCTCGATCCTCCTCCGCTCGACACCCGACGAGGTTCGCATGATCCTGATCGATCCGAAGCGGATCGAGCTCAACTACTACGAGTCGATCCCGCATCTTCTGACTCCCGTCGTGTCGAATCCGAAGGAGGCCTCGGCGGTGCTCCAGAACGTCGTCGCGGAGATGGAGCGCCGATACGAGCGCCTGTCGATCATCAGGGCGCGCAATCTGCCCGAGGCGAACCGGGCGTTCAAGGCGCGAGGCGAGGAACCGCTCCCGTACCTGCTGGTCGTGATCGACGAGCTCGCCGACCTGATGATGGTGTCGCCGCAGGCGGTGGAGGACGCGATCATCCGCCTGGCGCAGAAGTCGCGCGCCGTAGGCATCCACCTCGTGCTCGCGACGCAGCGCCCCTCGGTCGACGTGATCACCGGAATGATCAAGGCAAACGTACCGTCGCGGATCGCGTTTGCCGTCTCGAGCCAGACGGACTCCCGGGTGATCCTCGACACCTCCGGCGCCGAGAGCCTGCTCGGCCAGGGGGACATGCTCTTCAAGCCGCTCGGCACCTCGCGGATGCAGCGCGTCCAGGGTGCGTACGTCGCCGAGGAGGAGGTCGCGATGATCGTCGAGCAGTGCCGCCGGCAGCGCGGCCAGATTCTCGACGAGAGCCTCCTCGAGGCGCCCGAGAGCTACGCCGACGAGATGGCGGACGGCGCCGAAGGCGAGTTCGACCCCGACGAGGATCCGCTGCTCGACAGGGCGATCGAGATCGTCGTGCAGACCCAAACGGCCTCGGTGTCGCTGATCCAGCGGCGGCTGCGAGTCGGCTACACGCGCGCGGGCCGCCTGATCGACATGCTCGAGCGTCGGGGCATCATCTCGGGGTACGAGGGCTCGAAGCCGCGCCGCGTCCTGATCGAGGAGGCCGAGCTCCAGCGCGTCGTCGCCGATTGAGGGCATTCTGTGCAACTTCCGGCTAGGATCGCTCGTCTCAATAGAGAGACTCGAACTCGAGCGACAACCCAGGAGGGTAGAAGTGAAGAAGAGAACAATGTCGGCGCTCGTCGCCGGCGGCGTTGCAGTGCTGCTCGTCGCAGCACTCGCCGGTGCCGGCTTTGCGGCATCCGGCAAGAAGGCTGCAGCCGGAGACACGTGCCTCGTCACGGACACGGGGGGCCTCAACGACAAGGGGTTCAACACCTTGGCGAATCAGGGCCGCCTGCAGGGGGAGAAGGACCTCGGCATCTCGAGCCGGGTGCTCACCTCGACCACGTCCGCGGACTACATCCCGAACCTGCTCTCCTGCATCCAGGGCGGCGCCGACCTGACGATCGGCGTCGGATTCCTGATGGCCGATGCCATCAATACGGTCGCGACGCGGTTCCCGAACAGCAAGTTCGCGATCATCGACTACGCGTTCGGCGACCTGCCCGGCAAGCCGGCGAACACGCGCGGCATCCTCTTCCGTGAGCAGGAGGCCGGGTACCTCTCCGGCTGGCTTGCGGTCAAGGAGCTGATGGCGCAGAAGAAGCCACTCGTCCTCAGTGCGGTCGGCGGCATCAAGATCCCACCCGTGGATCACTTCATTGCCGGTTACCAGGCCGGCGCGAAAGCCGCAAACGGCAAGGCAAAGGTCATCTACGGCTACTCGCAGAACTTCAACGACCAGGGCAAGTGCAAGGAAATCGCGCTGAACCAGATCGCCCAGGGATCGCAGGTCGTGTTCGCGGTCGCGGGTGACTGCGGTCTCGGCGCGCTCTCCGCAGCGAAGGACAAGGGCCTCTGGGGGATCGGCGTCGACAAAGACCAGGGCTTCCTCGGCGCGCACATGTTGACGAGCGCGGTCAAGAACGTCAACACAGGCGTGTTCCGCACGATCAAGCTGGCCAAAGAGGGCAAGTTCAAGGGTTACGGCAATACGACCTTCTCGGTCCGTGCCGGCGGCGTCGGCCTCGGCAAGGTCTCGGGCAAGGTGCCGGCGTCGATCCTCGCGCAGGTCAAGGTGCTCGAGAAGCAGATCGCGACCGGCAAGGTGAAGGGCATCCCGACCACGGTGTCCTGAGCCCAAGGCTCGCACGACAGTCGGAAGGAGAGGGCAGGCCGCCAGGCCTGCCCTCTTCATTGCAAGCACGGTTCGGGCTCGTCGATGCGTGTTTCACCCCGGGAGACCGATCGCCACTGCATCCTGGCATCCTGCTGATCGGAACCGTAGAATTCCGCGGCGATGGCTGACGCGCCCAGCACCGTCCTCGAGATGCGCCACATCACGAAGCGCTTCCCTGGCATCGTCGCCAACGACGACATCGACTTCGACCTCGCCGAGGGCGAGGTCCACGCACTGCTCGGCGAGAACGGCGCCGGCAAGTCGACCCTGATGAACATCCTCTACGGTCTCTACCACCCCGACGAAGGGGAGATCAGGATCGCCGGCAAGCCGGTGCAACTCGGCTCGCCGAGCGCGGCGATCGGCGCCGGCGTCGGCATGGTGCACCAGCACTTCATGCTGATCCCGGTGATGACCGTGGCCGAGAACATCGTCCTCGCGATCGAACCGACCCACGCAGGAGCTCTGCTCGATCTCGGGGAGGCGAACGACCGCGTGCGCGAGATCTCCGACCGGTTCGGGCTGGCCGTCGATCCCAAGGCAAGGGTCGAGGACATCACCGTCGGGCAACAGCAACGAGTCGAGATCCTCAAGGCCCTCTACCGGGAGGCCGACATCCTCGTGCTCGACGAGCCCACGGCGGTCCTCACTCCTCAGGAGGCCCTAGAGCTGTTCCAGATCATCCGCGGCCTCACCGAGCAGGGAAAGTCGATCATCTTCATCAGCCACAAGCTGAACGAGGTGACCGAGGTGGCCAACCGGATCACCGTGTTACGGCGCGGCAGGAAGATCGAGACACTGCCGGCAGCGGGGGCGACCGAGGCAGACCTCGCCCGTCTCATGGTCGGGCGTGAGGTGCTGCTGCGGGTGGAGAAGGGTGTTTCGCATCCGAGCGACGCGCTGCTCGAGGTCAGGGATCTGCAGGTGTTCGACGATCGCGGGATCGAGAAGGTGCGAGGGCTGTCGTTCGACGTCCGGGCAGGCGAGATCGTGGGGATTGCCGGTATCGACGGGAACGGGCAGACGGAGCTGATCGACGCGATGACCGGTCTGCGCAACGTCGCGTCTGGAACCGTCACCGTCGCGGGGGAGGACGTCACCACCGGCAGCGCGCACGGCCATTTCAAGGCCGGTCTGGGGCACATCCCCGAGGACAGGCAGCGGCGCGGCCTCGTGCTCGAGTTCTCGATTGCGGAGAACATCGCCCTACACGACTACCGGAGTGCACCCGACTCGAGATTCGGCTGGTTGTTCCCCGGCCGGCTGATCGAGCGTGGGGCTCGGTTGATCAAGGCCTACGACGTCCGCGGCGGCGGCCCCCAGACGCGTGCCGGGGCCCTCTCGGGCGGCAACCAGCAGAAGGTCGTGTTGGCCCGCGAGATCGACCGCAACCCGCGGGTCCTGATCGCAGCCCAGCCGACGCGCGGCCTGGACGTCGGTGCGATCGAGTTCGTCCACCGGCGCCTGGTCGAGGAGCGCGACGAGGGGCGCGCGATTCTGCTCGTCTCCCTCGAGCTCGAGGAGATTCTCTCCCTTTCCGACCGGATCCTCGTCATGTACGAGGGTGAGATCGTCGGCGAATACCCGCCGTCCGCGTCCGAGGAGGAGCTCGGGATCGCGATGACGGGCGGCGGTCGCGGGCAGGAGGCGGCGTGACCGAGCAGGACCAGCCTCCTCCCGACGCGCCCCTCGACCCGTCGGGCCTCGGGCCGGAGGTGAAGCAGTCGTTGCTCGGCCGGTACGACGTCGCGCAGAAGGCCGGCGGTCTGCTGGCCCCCGTGCTCACGGCACTGCTCGCGTTCCTCGCCGGCGGCCTCGTCGTGCTCGTGACGACGGGCAAGAACCCGCTCGCGACGTACCGGGCTATCTTCGAGGGAGCCGGATTCAACTGGTTCTTGCCGTGGGTAACGGGCAACGAGCGGACGCTCGCTGCGCTCAACCTGCAGCAGACGCTGATCATCACGACGACACTGATCCTGACCGGCCTCGCAGTCGCGTTTGCGTTCCGTTGCGGGTTGTTCAACATCGGCGGGCAAGGCCAGTACATCGTCGGCGCCGTCCTCGCCGTATGGGTCGGTTCGTCCTTCGAGGGCCTCAACCCGCTGGTGCACGTCTTGATCGCCGCGATCGCCGGCGCCGTCTGCGGCGCGCTCTGGGCGGGCATCGCCGGCTTTCTGAAGGCGACCGTCGGAGCCCACGAGGTGATCTCGACCATCATGCTCAACTGGATCGCGATCTGGGTCGGGGTCTTCCTCTTCGGCCTCGGCGGACCGCTCCAGAACGATCGCCAAGAGTTCGTGCCGATCTCGAACGACGTCGTCGAGGGCGCGAAGCTCCCCGTTTTCTGGGGCGACCCCGTGTTCCAGGGCCTGCATGTCGGGTTCTTCGTCGCAATCGGCGGGCTCGTCGTCTACTGGCTGATCCTCAGCCGAACCACGCTCGGCTACGGCGTCAGGTCGGTCGGCTTCAACCCCGAGGCGGCCCGGTACGGCGGCATCAGCGTCTCACGCAACTACTTCCTGGCCATGGCGATCTCGGGCACGTTCGCCGGGCTTGCGGGCGCAGTCGACGTTCTGGGCTGGCAGTTCCGCCTCGCGACGAGTGACATCCAGAACGCCAGCATCGCGTTCGTCGGCATCGCGGTCGCGCTGCTCGGCCGCAACACCGCCATCGGGATCGCGCTGGCCGCGCTCCTCTTCGGCGGTCTCCTCACCGGCACGTCGACCCGGAACCTCGACCCCGAGGTCTTCAAGCCGGAGCTCGCATCGAACCTGACACTGCTGATCCAGGGCCTCGTCGTGCTGTTCGTGGGCGCGGACGTCATCGTGCTGTGGCTGATGGCGCAGGTACGGAGGATCAAGCCCGCATGACGTCGATGGCGCTACCCGTTGCCGCCCGCGCGCCACGGGGTCTTCGGGCCGTGGCCTGGGTCGGCATCGCACTCGGCCTCGTCGGGGTCTGGGTCTCGCTACCGCCTATCTCGGCGCGTTCGTGGGTGTGGAGCCTCGTCATCTGCCTGATTGCGGTGACGCTCGGTGGGGGCGTCCTGATGCGCGGCGAGCGCCGGTTCGGAGCCTACGCCATCACCTCGGGTCTGCTCGGGTTCGGCTTGGCGTTCCTGGCGACGCTCTCCGGAATCGGCAAGCTCGAGACCGTCGTCGTCTGGTCGGCGCTCTTCGCCTCGATGCTCCGGTTTGCGACGCCGCTCGTGTTCGCCGCGATCGGAGGCATATTCAGCGAACGGTCGGGAGTGGTGAACATCGGGCTCGAGGGAATGATGCTGATGGGCGCGTTTTTCGGCATCCTCGGCGCCGACAAGTTCGGCACCTGGTGGCTCGGTCTGCTCACCGCCATCGCTGCCGGAGGGCTGATGGCCCTCCTGCACGCGGTGCTCTCGATCCACCTGCGCGCAGACCAGATCGTCGGCGGCACTGCGATCAACTTTCTCGCCCTCGGCCTGACGGGATATCTGTACATCGACATCTACGGTTCGGAAGGCACGCCGACCGACATTGCCGGGATCCCGGCCGTAGACCTCGGCTTCCTGGAGGGCGTGCCCTTCTTCGGCCAGGTTTTCGCGGACATGAACCTCATGATCTGGCTCGCCCTGATCCTGATCCCACTCTCCTGGGTCGTCCTCTTCAAGACGCCGCTCGGGCTCCGGATCCGCGCCGTCGGAGAGCACCCCAGGGCTGCCGACACCGTCGGGATCTCGGTGTACCGAATCCGCTACGGCGCCGTCGTCCTCTCGGGCATGCTCGCTGCCTGCGGGGGCGCGTACCTCTCGATCGGGTTCCTCAACTCCTTCAGCCAGAACATGACCGCTGGACGGGGATTCATCGCGCTCGCCGCAGTGATCTTCGGCAACTGGCGGCCGTTCGGCGCCGCCGCGGCCTGCGTGCTCTTCGGGTTCTCGAGCGCCCTCGCGCAGCGGCTCCCGGAATACTCCGAGTCCGCCGCCGTCCTGTTCCAGGCTCTCCCGTACGTCCTCACCCTCATCGCAGTCGCCGGCGTCATCGGCCGATCGATCCCACCGGCAGCCGTAGGCCGCCCCTACAGGAAGTCGTGAGAGGGAATACGCGCGCGGCGTGGTCCGCCGTTTTGGGGGTGCTCTCGACGCTGACGCTCCCTGTCGCGATCGTCGCGACGCGGTACTCCGACTCGTACGACCTCCTTCACGCCGGTTTCGCGATTCCGGTCGCAGTGGCCTTCGGCGTCACCGCGGTCATCCTGGCCCGCCGGGCCCGCGCGCACGACCGCGCGACACTGGGGCGCGGGGGCGGGAGGAACGCCGCCCGCGCGGGACGTCTCTTCGGCATCGTCGGGTTGTGCGTGGCCGCGTCCGCAACGATCGCTCTCGCGGTCTACGGCGTGCTCCTCGCGTTGGATTAGGCGACGGCAGACCACATGCGCGTCCGGTTCGCTGGGACGCGTCGTGTCTCATCTACACTCCCTCTCCGTGTTCGACATCGGCTCTAGCCTTCGCGAGGCCCGCACACGGCAAGGCCTCGACTTCAACGAGATGGAGTTCCGGACGAAGGTGCGGGCCAAGTACCTCCGCGCGCTCGAAGCCGAGCAATTCGACCAGCTCCCCGGCCACACGTACATCAAGGGGTTCCTACGGACGTATGCCGACTCGTTGGGGATGGACGGCCAGCTGTACGTCGACGAGTACAACTCGCGCTACGTCTCCGGTGAGGAGGACCATCCACTGCGTGCGCACCGCGTGCCGACCCAGAGCCGGCGCCAGCGTCAGCATCGCGAGTCGCGTCTGGTCGCAATTGCCGTCGTTGCCATGGTGCTGCTCACCGCGCTCGTCATCGCCGCCTGGAAGTTCGGCGGCCCGGCCGAGCCAAAGGTGCAGGGGGTGAACGTACCGGCGGCTGCGACGCCGGCTGCAGTTGCCCGGGGCGTGGCGATCACGGCGACGACGGGTGCGTCGTTCATGGAGGTTCGCGCCGGGTCCGGCGTGGGCAAGCCGCTGTACCGCGGTACGCTCGAGCGTGGGCAGACCAAGAGATTTGCATCGCGCAAACTCTCGGTCTCGGTCGCCTCCCCGGGGAATGTCGTCGTGCGCGTCGCCGGTGTTCGCGTCAGGGTGCCGAAGAGCGGGCGCCTCACGATCTCGCCTCGCTCTTGAGTCGCCCTCGGGTCGCCATTGTCGTGACCGGCAGTGAGCTCGTGCGCGGGGAGCGGACCGACCTGAACGGGCCGTTCTACGCCCGCGAGTCGCTTCTGCTCGGTCTGCAACCCGCGCGGATCGCGATCGTCGGCGACGATCCCGCCGACCTCGAGGCCGCGCTGGGCGAGGCGTTCGAGGCGGACGTTTGCCTCGTCTCGGGTGGGCTTGGACCGACCCATGACGACCGGACGATCGAGCTCGTGGCCCGCGCCGCCAAGCGAGCCCTCATCGTCGACACGGCCCTCGCGGCCGAGATCGAGCAGATCTCGCGACGCTTCGCCGAGCGGATGCGCCGCCCCTATGCGGATTTCGCCGACGGCGTGCGGAAGCAGGCAACCCTTCCCGAGGGGGCGATCTCGCTCGGCATCGCAGGGACTGCCCCCGGCGTCGTGCTCGACACCGGCCGATGTGTGGTCGTGGTGTTGCCGGGCCCACCAGGCGAGTTGCAGCGTCTCTGGCCGCGTGCGATCGCTTCCGAGCCGATGCGACGGGTGCTGGGCGAGACGACCCAGCCGGAGCGCCGGGTACTCCGGTTCTACGGTGCGAGCGAGTCGGCGATCGCCAAGGCTCTCGCCGATGCAGGAGGCGACGGCGACGGCGTCGAGGCGACGATCTGCGCCCGCGACTTCGAGATCCATGTCGACCTGATCGTCGAGCCCGGCGCCCGAGAGCGGGCGGACGTGCTCGAGACGGCATTCGTGGAGCCGGTCGCCGAGTACCTCTTCGGACGTGACGAGCGGTCGGTCGAAGAGCTCGTGCTCGAGTTGTGCCGAGCCCGGGGCCTGATGCTCGGTACGGCCGAGTCGTGTACCGGTGGACTCGTTGCGGGTCGCCTCACATCGGTGGCCGGCTCGAGCGATGTCTTCCGGGGCGGCATCGTCGCGTATGACGACGACGTCAAGGGAACACAACTCGGCGTCTCGGCGGATCTTCTGGCAGCCCACGGCGCCGTGTCGGCGGAGGCGGCGGCTGCGATGGCCAACGGGGCCCGCGAACGGCTCGGGGTCGACGTCGCCGTGTCGGTGACCGGTATCGCAGGGCCGGGTGGGGGAACGCCCGAAAAGCCCGTCGGCCTCGTCTTCTTCCACGTTGTCGGGCCCATGGGCGAGAGGTCGCTGCGCTTCGAGATACCGGGCGAGCGCGAATGGATCCGCACCCGCTCGGCCGTGACCGCGCTCCATCTCGTGCGGCGGTTGCTGGAGGCCTGAGGTGGAGGAGTGGGGGAGCCGCAACCCGCACGTGCCGCGCCTCTCGCGGGGCGCCTGACGCGTTCTCGACACGAACTCGACCCGGACCCGACACACATGGCGCGATAGCGTCGCGGTGAAGGAGCCCCACCGCTCGGCACGAACATATGTTTGCATTACGTCCGACGGTCCTGCTTACCTACGCGGACGAAGACCACAGGAACGAGGAGGAGTGACGAGATGAATCGTGAGGAAGCGCTCGACGTTGCGCTCGGGCAGATCGAGCGGCAGTTCGGCAAGGGCTCGGTCATGCGCATGAGCGACCAGGCCCAGGTCTCGATCGGGGCGGTGTCGACCGGGTCGCTCTCGCTCGACATGGCGCTCGGCATCGGAGGCCTGCCACGGGGCCGTGTGGTGGAGGTTTTCGGACCCGAGTCGTCGGGAAAGACGACGCTCGTCTACCACGTGATCGCCGAGGCGCAACGACGTGGCGGCATCTGCGCGTTCATCGATGCCGAGCACGCAATGGATCCCCAGTACGCGCGGCGGATCGGCGTCAACATCGACGACCTCCTCGTCTCCCAGCCCGACACGGGGGAGCAGGCACTCGAGATCTGCGAGTTGCTCGTCCGCTCGGGCGCCGTCGACGTCGTCGCCATCGACTCTGTCGCCGCGCTCACGCCCAAGGCCGAGATCGAGGGCGAGATGGGTGACTCGCACGTCGGGCTGCAGGCGCGGCTCATGAGCCAGGCGCTCCGCAAGCTCGCCGGCACGCTCAACCGCACCGACACGATCTGTCTCTTCACGAACCAGTTGCGCGAGAAGATCGGGGTCATGTTCGGCTGTTTCCACTACGACGCCAGGGTCGTACTCGAGGACGGCACCACGGAGAAGATCGGGAAGATCGTGAACCAGCGCCTCCCGGTGCAGGTCATGTCGATGGATCCTGCAACAGGCAAGATCGAGCCCCGGCGGATCCTCTCGTACTTCGACAACGGCCCGACCGACGAGTTCTGGCAGTTCGAGGTCGAGGCAGGCGGCGGCCCCGGCCGGCGCAAGTTCGCCTGTACCCCGAACCACATCATTTTCACGCCGGCCGGCGAGCAGGAAGCCGGTGAGCTCGAGGTGGGCGATGAGGTGCTCGTCGCCGTGAAGGACTACTCGCTCACGGCCGCGCAGCGGCAGCTGGTCTACGGCGGCGTGCTCGGCGACGGCTCACTCCGCAAGGTCTCGGAGCACGGAATCACATTCCGTGTCGGGCACGGCTCGAACCAGACGGCGTACTGCGAGTGGAAGCGCGACATGCTCGCCCCCCATGCGCACTCGCTTGGCGCGATGGGAAACGGAATTGGCTTCGATACATCCCCGATCCGCGAGCTGCTTCCGTTGCACGAGGCCGTCTATGCCGGCGTCTCCGGAGGAAAGAAGCGTGTCACGCGGGAGCTCGTCGGCCAGCTCGACGAGCGAGCGATCGCGGTGTGGTATGCCGACGATGGGACGTTTTCGGGCTCCTACGCCCGCTGGGGCCACGGCAAGGCCGAGATCTGTGCGGTCGCTCTCGATCGAGAGTCGAGAAAGCTGCTCGCCGATCGGTGCGACGAGTTGGGGATGGGGCGCCCGACCGTGACCGAGCGCGGGTTGCTCTTCAGCGGCGATCGGACGCGTCGGTTCCAGGAGCGCGTTGCTCCGTACATCCATCCGAACGTCGACTACAAGCTGCATCCATCACTGCGAGGCCAGTTCGCCTGGACGCCAGTCGAGCTCGATGCTCATCCCGAGCCTGCAGTGACCGGGCGCCCGACCCTCGCGGCCGTGCCGATGCGGATCACGAAGAAGTACCTCAAGCCGCAGAGCCGCAAGACGCATCGCTTCGATCTCGAGATCGAAGGAAACCACACGTACCTCGTCGACCATGTCGTCGTCCACAACTCGCCGGAAACCACACCGGGAGGCCGCGCGCTCAAGTTCTACTCCTCGGTCAGGCTCGACATCCGCCGCATCGAGACGCTCAAGGACGGAGCCGAGGCTTACGGCAACCGCGTGCGCGTCAAGGTGGTCAAGAACAAGGTGGCACCGCCCTTCAAGCAGGCGGAGTTCGACATCATCTACGGCAGCGGAATCTCCTGGGAGGGCACCGTGCTCGACGTGGGTATCGAGAGGAAAGTCGTCCAGAAGGCGGGGTCGTACTTCAGCTTCGGTGACGAGCGGCTCGGCCAGGGCCGACAGAACGCGGCGGCGTTTCTCGGTGAGCATCCCGACCTCGTTCAGCAGATCCTGACCCGGATCCAGGCGGAAGTTCCGCCCGAGCAGATCGTCTCGGCCCGGTTACTGCCGCAGGCAGAGGGCGTCGCGGACATCGAGGTGACCCCGATCGAGGACGAGGTTCCGGTCGAGGACGAGGTGCCCGTCGAGGCGTAGATGGGCACGTCTTCTGTTCGACCTGCGCGCGCGGAGGGACGCTGATGTGATCCCCGTCGTGACCGCCCTCCGTGCACGTGGGCAGGGCCGCGTCGCGATCGATCTCGACGGCCGGCCGTGGCGTGTCGTACCTCTCGAGGTGGTCTATGCGGCCGGCCTCGGTGTCGGTCGCTCACTCGATCGTCAATCGGCGCGGGCGCTACGACGGGAGTTGCGGCGTGTCGAGGCGCGGTACGTCGCGTTGCGCGCGCTCCGGGCGCGCGACCACACGACGGTGTCCCTCGAGCAGCGCCTCGCCGATCACGGCACGGCCCCCGCCGTGCGGAAGGAGACGGTCGAAGCGGTGCGACGAGCGGGGCTCGTCGACGACCAGCGCTTCGCGACGAGCAGGGCGGCGCTTCTCGCAGCGCGCGGCGGCGGCGACGTCCTCATCAGCGACGATCTCGAGCGCCACGGGGTTTCAGGCGACACCACTCGGATCGCGATCGGCCATCTCGAACCCGAGGCCGACCGCGCCGCCAGGATCATCGAGGCCCGAGGGAGAAGCCCTCGCACCGCCCGCTACCTGGCAACGAAGGGGTTCTCCGAAGCGTCGCTCGAGCCGCTCGTTGCAGAGCTGGCTGCCGACACGTTAGGATAGGAAAGCTTCATCCGACATTTCACCTGCACATAGCGCATTCCCGAAAACCGGCCACACACAATGATTCCTCGCCATCCACTCCAGCTGATCTACGACGCGATCGCCGTTTCCCGGAGGACACGCCGACCGGGATAGATCGGAGCACGACCGGTTTACCGGGAAGCCGCCGTGCAGGCGGTGTCCGGATGTGAGCAACCGCGGTACCCCGCGGAACAACCTCCGAAGGGAGTGTTCATGCTCACGGCCGTTGCAGCAGTGATCGGAATCGCCGTCGGCGCCGTGGGCCTCTGGGCATGGCTTCGAACGGTCAGTACCTCGCGGCTGCGGCTGGCCGAGGACCAGAGGCGATCGATCCTCGCCGATGCCGACCGCGAGGCCGAGACCACCCGGCGCGAGGCACAAATCGAAGCCCGCGAGCAGGCAGTCGTTCTGCGCGCCGAGATCGAGGGTGAGATCCAGGACAGCCGCCTCCAGATGGCGAAGATCGAGGAGAGGGTCCACCAACGCGAGGCGGAGCTCGACGCGAAGAGAGAGGAGCTTACGCGGCGCGAGCAGGGGGTCGCCGATCGGGAGACTCACACGAGGCAACTCCAGGAGGAGCTCAAGGCCGGAAACGACGAGATGTTGCGCGAGCTCGAGCGCGTCGGAGGGCTTACACTCGGCGAAGCGCGGAAGCAGTTGCTCGAACGGTCAGAGGACATGATTCGGCACGAACTGGCGCGCACCGTCCGACAGCTCGAGGAAGAAGCCCGGACAGACGCCAAGCGCCGTGCTCGGGCCCTCGTCGCCGACGCACTACAGCGTGTCGCCGCGAGCCACACGGCCGAGACGACTGTCAGCGTCGTCGAACTGGCTTCCGACGACATGAAAGGGCGAATCATCGGTCGTGAGGGCCGCAACATCAGGTCACTCGAGCACCTGACCGGTGTCGACTTCATCATCGATGACACGCCGCATGCAGTCGTTCTCTCGTCCTTCGACGGTCTCAGGCGTGAGATCGCACGACTGACGCTCGAGAAGCTGATCGAGGACGGCCGAATCCACCCCGCGCGGATCGAGGAGATGTACTACATCTCGAAGGCGGAGCTCGAGGATCACGTCCGGCTGGCGGGAGAGCAGGCGGTGTTCGAGGCGAATTGCGGCGAGTTCCACGAGGAGCTCGTCAAGATCCTCGGCCGTTTGCGCTACCGCACGAGCTACGGGCAGAACGTCCTCAAGCACACGCTCGAGGTCGTCCATCTTGCCGGCATCATGGCCGCCGAACTCGGGGCGTCGGTCAAGACCACCCGGCGTGCAGCCCTCCTCCACGACATCGGCAAGGCGATGACCCACGAGGTCGAGGGGACGCACGCCGCGGTCTCGGCGCAGCTCGCCCGTCGCTACGGCGAACCGGAAGGAGTCGTCCACGCCGTCGAGGCGCACCACTACGAAGTGCAGCCGCAAACCGTGGAAGCCGTGCTTCTGATCTCAGCGGACGCGATTTCCGCCTCGCGCCCGGGAGCCCGGGGTGAAAGCCTCGAGCACTACATCAAGCGCCTGACATCGCTCGAGGAGATCGCGGCAGCGAAGCCCGGCGTCGCAAAAGCGTACGCACTCCAGGCAGGTCGCGAAATTCGCGTCATCGTCGAGCCGACCGAGGTCGACGACGATGCCGCGGCGCTGCTCTCGCACGAGATCGCCCGCGAGATCGAAGATCAGCTCGAGTATCCCGGACAGGTCAAGGTGATCGTGATCCGCGAGAGCCGCTCGATCGAGATCGCGCACTAGCTCTCCCCGGCGCGGCAACGAGCTCGAGGGCGGTTCACTAGCATGCAGCCGTGGCTGACCTGCTCGCCGAGCCGCCCTCACCGCTCGACGCCGCCATCGGGCTCGTGGCCGTCGAGCTCCGTGACGATGCGGTCGTATTGCGGCTCGATCCACTCGACGCCGCACTCGGGGGTGAGCAGCCACGACCCTTTCTCCACGGCGGCACGTTGACGACGTGCGTCGACACGGCGGGTTGGTACGCCGTCGAGCATGTGAGCCCGGGGGCGTGGGTCGCAGTCGACCTCCGATGCGACTTCCTGCGGCTGGCGGCGCCCGTTCCGCATCGCGTCGTCGGCCGGTGCCTGATGGCAGGCCGGACGCTTGCCACCGCCGACGTCGAGGTGAGCCAGTGGGACGAGCCCGATCGCCTGGTTGCAGTCGGTCGGGCGCGGTATATCCGCAGCTTCGGTTGACAGCTCCCGGGTAGCGTCCGCGCTGTCGCTCGGCAGCAGTCGCAGGTAGAGTCCCGCGCGCATTGCGGAGAACCTTGTGGTTACTGGCGGCGGTCACGGCGACCGCTCTGATCGTCGTGAGCGGTGCGGAATCCCACAGCACCGGTCCCGGCCTGCCCGCTGGCCTGGCTGCGGGGGAGGTTGCGATCTTCTACTACGCCTGGTACGGCACCGCAGCCCGAGACGGCGTCTGGCAGCACTGGCAACAGAACGGAAATACCCCGCCGTCGCAGATCGCGTCGGAGTTCTTTCCCGCCCGTGGCGCGTACTCGTCGTCCGATCGGAACGTCGTCCGCGAGCAGATGAACGACATCGCGTCGGCCGGCGTCGACACGGTGATCGTGTCGTGGTGGGGAGCAGGCTCGCCAGAGGCCGATCGCCTCCCAGTAGTCGTCCGGGCGGCGCGCGCAGCCGGTCTGCGCGTTGCACTTCACGTCGAGCCCTTCCCGGGACGGACGCCGGCCGCGCTCGAGCCGGACCTCCGCGCCTTTGCCGCCTCGGGTATCACCGACGCATACATGTACGACTCGACGATGAGCCCGGATTCGGAGTGGCGTGCCCTCAACGAACGGCTGCCGGGCATGCGGCTGTTCGCCAACACCAACCTGCCGGGCAAGGCCGAGGCGGGCGCGTTCGCCGGTCTCTATACCTACGATGTCCGGATCTACGACGGCACGTCGTTCCCTCGGGTCTGCGCGGCCGCGAGAATGCACGGCCTGCTCTGCGCGCCGTCCGTCGGCCCCGGGTTCGACGCCCGGCGTGCGACCGGAGAGACCCGTGTTCGGGGCCGTGCGAACGGCGCCACCTACGACCGTATGTGGCGGGGCGCAATCCGAGCCGCGGCCGATGTGGTGACGATCACGAGCTACAACGAGTGGCACGAGGGGACGCAGATCGAGCCCGCGAAGGATGTCGGTAGCGCGTACGAGTCCTACACAGGCGCGTACGGCCTGCTCGGGCGCGCGGCGCAACGGGCATACCTCGATCGCACGGCTGCGTGGGTGCACCGCTACAGAGTCAAGCTGGGTCGCTGATCAGTAGAGCGCAGCAGCGAGGCGGCGACGATACCTGCTGACGACCGGATCGTCCGAACCGAACCGATCGAAGAGAGCGACTGCCACTTCCCGGAGGCGCTCGCGACCGTCCTCCGAAGCCGCCGGCACGGCCTCGACGATGAACCGCAAGGCGCCCTCGACGTCGCCTGCATCGAGTGCGGCGACGACGACCGGGAGCTCGCCGGCAGCGCGAAGTTCCTCGACCAGGATGTCGGCCCGCGGCGGAGCGAGGAGCTCGTCGAGGAACGCCTCGACCGCCGTGCGTGACCTCGCCCCCGAGAACTCTGAGACGACACGCCCGTCGCGGAACGCCTTGACCGCCGGGATGCCGCTGACGAAAAAGCGCTCGGAAAGGGCCGGGTTCGCATCGACATCGACCTTGACGAGCGTCACGGCTCCCTCTCGTGCCTCGACCGCCGCCTCGAGCACCGGGGCCAGGCTGTGGCAGGGGCCGCACCAGTCGGCCCAGAAGTCGACGAGGACGGGGGTCTCGGTCGACCGTTCGACGACCTCATGGTCGAAGGTGGCCTCGGTCACGTCCATCGTGGTCAGCGTTCCCCGGAGACCACGACATCGGCGGCGCATCCCGCGATCAGGGCCGCTTCCACGTGCTCGGGGGCCACGCCGACAAGTGACCGGTGGCCGGCGTCCACGACGATCGGCGCCCAGGCCGCGAGCTGCAACGCGCGAGCGCCCTCGGCCGATCCGGTCTCGAGAAGCTCGGCGGTCGAGAGGACGCCGCGGAGGCCCGTTTGGCGTCGTGCGATCCCCTCGATCTCGCGGAGCTCCTCGAGCGGGTCGATCCGCACGTTCGAATCGGAGCCGATGCACAATGGGATCGACCGTTCCCTCACTGCCGAGACCCGGAGGAAGCCGTCGCCGAGGTCTGCTTCTGTCGTGGGGCAGGCGCAGATGCGGGCCCCGGTGGCGGCCAGTAGGTCCAGCTCCTCATCGCTTGCGTGCGTCGCGTGGACGACGGTCGTGCGCGCCGTGAGGCAGCCGGTGTCGCCGAGGAGCTCGATGGGCCGGCAGCCATGCTCGGCGAGGCATTCCTCGACCTCGCGTGGTTGTTCGTCTGCGTGGATGTGCAACGGCAGCTGCTCACTCGTTGCATAGCGGCCAACCTCCTCGAGCCAGGTGCGCGAGCAGGCTCGGACGGAGTGAGGGGCAAGCCCCACCGCGATTCCGGCGGCACGGAGCGATTCAACCTCCGCCAGGTAGGCGGCGACAGAAGGCTGGCGCATGCGATCGAGCCCGCCGCGTTCGTACGCTGCCAGAAGGAGCACGATCTCGATTCCGGCGTCTGCTGCGGCGTCCACTGCTGCGAACGCCTCCGCCACTCCCAGGTAGTGGAATTCGCCGACGGCCGTGTACCCGGCGGCGCGCATCTCGGCGTACACCTCGGAGTAGAGGCTCCTGACCGAGTCGGGCGACGCTCGGTCGGCCTCTGCGAGCATTCCCTCGCGCCAGGTCCAGAAGTCGGTTCCTGCAGCGCGGCCGCGAAGCGCACGCTGGAACGCATGGCTGTGGCTGTTGACGAAGCCGGGTAGGGAAACCAGAGCGGTCACGTCTCACGACGCTAGCACCACTACTCTTGCCGGAGAATGGAAACGCGCACCGTCTCTGCACCCGCGCGGCAACTCCCGAACGCGCTGACGCTGCTGCGCTTTGCAGCGATCCCGGTCTTCATCTGGCTGTTGCTCGACGAGCGCAGCGGACCGAGCTGGCCCGCCGGGATCGTCTTCGGCCTCGCGGCGCTCACCGACCAGCTCGACGGCTATCTCGCGCGGCGGTGGCACGTCGAGTCGCAGTTCGGCAAGGTGGCCGACCCGCTCGCCGATCGGCTGATGATCGATACGGCCGTCGTCATGCTCGTGGCATTCGAGCGGCTGCCGTGGGTTGCCCTCGTCATCCTCCTCCGGGACCTTCTGCTCGTCGGCGGCTACAAGCTCGTCGTCCCGCGCGGCTACGAGTTCGAGGTCTCCCGCCTCGGGAAGATCGCAACCTGGGGCTTGTACGCCTCGATCGGATGCGTGCTCGTCACGGAACAGGGGACGTGGTGGCCGGTCGCCTGCTTCTGGGTGAGCCTCGTGCTCGCGGTGATCGCGGCGGGCCGGTATGTCCTGAAGGCGCGCCGGGAGGTGCGGCGATGAGGGCCCTCGCGCCGGTCGAGTGACCTTGCAGGGAGAGACGATCCCGGGGCGAAACTTTCAGAGGGACGCCAAAGCCTCAAGCTGAGGTTGACCCTCTTCGCTACGCTGCACCTTCGAGCACCGAGCCCTCCCGACCCGAAAGGCAACCGTGGAAACGCTCCCTGACCTAACGTCGCTCTCCGACGCCGAGCTGTCTGCGCTGCTCGCGCGGCTCGAGGATGGTGAGGACGCGATCTCGCGCCGCCGCCGCGTCCTGCACGGACGCATCGACATTCTCAGGGCCGAGCGAACCGAGCGGCTGAGGGCGCAGGTCGCGGCGGGGAGCTTCGAGGCGAGCCCGCTCACGTCACTCGAGCGTCCACTGTACGAGGGCACGGGCGACCTGCCGGCCGAGGACGATCTCGCCCCGCTGCCCGACCTCGCGAGCCTGGACGACGCTGCGCTGTGGGCGGAGATCCGGAGCCTCGAACAGGAGGAAGACGACATCTCGTTGAACCGACGCGTGATGCACGCCCAGATAGACATCATCCGGGCCGAGCGTGCGAAACGCGCACGAAGCGGCGAGCACGTCGAAACAGGCGATCTCGGGCCGATCCTCGGCGGAGGGCAATGAGTCACATCTACTGCGCCGAATGCGGGTTCCAGAGTCCGGCGTCGGCGACCTACTGCTCGCGCTGTGGGGCCCTGCTCGTCCGCGAGAGCGTAGGCGAGACGACGTTGAGCCTCGGACCGGACGACCTCGATGCCGTTTCCAGCGGGGAAAGCATCGACGGGCCGGCACTCGTCGTCCGTTCGGGTGGCGGCAGGGCGGGGGAGAGCTTCGAGGCGATCGGAGACAGAGCCTTGATCGGTCGGTCCCCCGAGTGCGACGTGTTCCTGGACGATGTCACCGTTTCGCGCCGACACGCGGAGCTCCTCCGCGACGCGAACGTGTTCACGATTCGCGACCTCGGGAGCCTCAACGGAACATTCGTCAACAAGCGCCGGATCGAGAGCACCGTGCTCGAGGACGATGACGAAGTCCAGATCGGCAAATACCGAATGACGTTCCTGCGCCGATGACTACCGCCCCTGAAATGAGCCCGACGGCTGACCTGCACACGATCGGCGCTGTCTGCGAGCGCTTGCGTGACGAGTTCCCGGACATCTCGATCTCGAAGATCCGGTACCTCGAGGACCAGGGGCTGCTGCAACCCAGCCGGACGCGAGGAGGCTACAGGCTCTTCGCCGAGGCAGATGTCGAGCGGTTGATCACGATCCTCCGGCTCCAACGTGACGAGTTCCTACCGCTTCGCGTGATTCGCGAAGAGCTCCTTTCACCGACCGCCGACCGCGTCAAGCGTCGCGCCGCAGGCCTGCGAGGCCACGAAGACGAGATCGACATGTCCGACCTGTGCGACCGTGCCGGGATCTCGGCCGAGTTTGCCCGCCAGCTCGAGGATTTCAGCCTGCTCGCACCGCGTATCGAAGCGGGGGAGCGCCTCTACAGTGAAAGCGAAGCCGACATCGCGCTCGCCTGCGCGCGGATTGCCCGGCACGGGATCGACGCGCGGCACCTGCGTGCATTTCGCACAGCTGCGGGGCGCCAGTCGGCGTTGCTCGAGCAGATCGTGGCGCCCGCACTGCGCTCCCGCAATCTCGAACGGCGTGCGGGCGCGCTCGAGGACCTCGAGAGCCTGGCCGTTGTCGCGCACGAGCTGGCGCAGCTGCTGCTGATGCGCGATCTTCGGGAGGTGGCAGAGCGATGACCGAGCTCGATCTGGCGACGTGGATCCGGGACGTGCCGGACTTCCCCAGCGCGGGGATCTTGTTCAAGGACGTGATGCCTCTGATTGCTGATCCGGTGGCGTTTCGGGAGACGATCGACCGGCTCGCAGCGTGGGCCGGCCCGCGCGCGCCGGACGTGATCCTCGGCGCCGAGGCACGCGGGTTCATCTTCGGCGGGGCGCTGGCGTATGCGCTCGGCTGCGGTTTCGTGACCGCCCGGAAGCCAGGGAAGCTGCCGTGGGAGACGATCGAAGCGCGGTACGACCTCGAATACGGCACGGACGCGCTCGAGGTTCATGTCGACTCGATCACACCGGGCGCTCGCGTCGTCGTGCTGGACGATGTGCTCGCCACCGGCGGCACCGCGCACGCCAAGATCGAGCTCGTGGAACGGCTCGGGGGCCTCGTGGTCGGGGCGTTGTTCGTGATCGAGCTGTCGTTCCTTCATGGTCGGGAGAGGATCTCCGGCACCGACGTGCACGCGCTCATCGAGTACAGCTGATCCCGGGCCGGCTTCAATGCCGGCGAAGCGGCGGGAGCCGTCGTCCGATCGATCGGATACCCATTAGGGTGCTCTGCGGCTCCGTTCCCTGGATAAAGGGATGATCGAGCACCAAGGGGATGACCGATGACCAGAGACGTGGACGCCCTGATCACCCACCAGGCGAAGCAGGCACGTACCAACCTCTTGCTCCGCCATTGCCTGTCGCTCGGGACGGCAGAGAACCGCGTTCCGGCCCGCCTCCGCCTCGAGGCCGCGATCGGGACGGAGTTGGCACGGCGGCTCATCGAGAGCCTGACCGCGCACAGCCGTCGGTAGCTAGGTCCCGCGGGTGCGGACGAACAAGAAGATCAGGAAGGCACTGACGAGCGAAACGAGTAGTGCGGTCGCCTTACCCACGCCGACCGCGACCATGCCGAAGTAGAGAACGAGGAAGAAGACGAGCGCCCAGAGGAACGACTGGACGCCACGATCGATGCTCGGCATGCGTAGGTGCATGGACGAGAGAATAGCCAGGCCAGCCGATGGTCGCGTGCGCCCCTGTCAGAAATTCCGAGCCCGCTGATCAGGGCCCAACGGGACCAAAAAAATTCACCGAGCCGGTTGCGCTTTCGTCCACCCGGCCCGTTGACCTTCCGCTTCCGCGTACGGCCTCCGTGCTGAGCTTCGACCTACTCGCGCCCCGTGCTCGGTGCAAGAGCCAACCTAGGGACCAGATGAGGGAGGGTCAAGGGTCCGGTCGACCGGATTGACGCAATTTCCGCGGAATTTCGCTTACCCGAGTCGACGGCCGGCAGGCCGGCGACTTGTCCGGTGTGGGGACGCGTCCATCCCCTACGATGCGCCGATGCGCCGAACGCTCGTCTACGCAACGGCAGCGGCGCTACTCGCGACGGCGGCCGTGCTCACGCTCGCCGGCTGGGGCGACACTGCGACGAGGCTTCCGGATTGGCAAGCGCTGGTGCTCGGACTCGTGCAGGGGTTCACCGAGCTGCTGCCGATCTCCTCGTCGGGTCACCTGATCATCGTCCCGTGGCTCGGCGACTGGACATACCTGAAGGAGCACGAAGCGTTCAACAAGACGTTCGACGTGGCGCTCCACCTGGGCACCCTGGTGGCCGTTGTCGCCTACTTCTGGCACGACCTGATCGGATACCTCGTCGCGTGGGCTCGAAGCCTTTGGCGGCGCTCGGTGGAGAGCGAGGACGAAAAGATCGGCTGGATCATCGTCGTCGCGAGCGTCCCGGCAGCGATCATCGGCGCTGCGTTTCAAAGCGTGATCGAGGAGCGGCTCGGCAAGCCGTGGCAGATCGCGATTCTGATGGCGGTGTTCGCTCTCGTGCTGTACTGGGCCGACCGACGGCCCGAGCAGAAGGATGTGGGCGAGATCGGTCTCTGGCAAGGGCTGCTCGTCGGGTTGGCGCAGAGCGTTGCGCTCGCGCCGGGCGTCTCGCGGTCCGGAATCACGATCAGCGCGGGCCGCTTCCTCGGCCTGACGAGAGACGCGGCTGCGCGCCTCTCATTCCTCTTGCTCGTGCCGATCACGTTTGGTGCAGTTCTCCTCAAGGGGTACCGCGACGTGCTTCAGGGGCAGCTCCCGCCGGGGTGGGTGGGACCTTTCGTCATCGGCACGATCGCATCGGCCGGCAGCGGCCTCCTTGCAATCAACTGGCTGCTCGGTTACGTGCGTGGCCACAACTACACGGTTTTCGTCGTTTATCGCCTCGTCGTCGCGGGCTGCCTCCTGCTCCTGATCGCCTCGGGCGTGCGCGGCGCGGCTTTCTGACGCGCGTCTCCTGCAAGCGGATGGGGCGATGGGGAGGAAGTGAGAGACGTCGAACCACCAACTCGACCTTCAACTTGACATAACACCGGTTATCGTGCGTCGCGCGAGATCGGGCAGATCGAGGTGAATGGGCGGTCGTCGGCCATCGGGTTGTAGACTCGGCCACCCTGTTCTTCCCACTGCTGCTGACAGCGAGGAGTTGACCATGACAACCGCCGACCTGCCGCTCGAGCACACGACAGAGCTCGCGCTGAACGAGAAGGCAAAGCTGAAGAAGTCGCTGCGGCGCTTCGACATGGTGTTCTTCACGCTCTGCGCTCTCGTCGGCCTCGACACGCTCGGCGCCGTTGCCGCCTACGGGCCGCAGGGCTTCTTCTGGCTCGTCGTGATGGCGGTGACCTTCGTTGGGCCGTACATGCTGATCATGTCGGAGGTCGGGAGCTCCTTCACCGAGGAAGGCGGCCCGTACGAGTGGGTCAAGCTCGCGTTCGGGCGCTTCCAGGCCGGCGTCGCCGCTGTCGTCTACTGGGCCTCGAACCCCTTCTGGGTCGGAGGTTCGCTCGCGTTCATCGCTAGTGCCGCCTGGGCGGCCACGGACCTGCCCGGCCTCGGCGTCGACGACCTCGGCTCGGTCGGCGACTTCGTGTTCAAGCTCCTCTTCATCTGGTTCTCGATCGGCGTCGCGATCGCGGCGATCGAGAAGGGCAAGTGGATCCCCAACGCAGGGGCGATCGCTCGTGTGCTCGTGCTCGGGTTCTTCACACTGACACTCGTCGTCTACGCCGCGAAGAACGGCGTCGAGGGGTTCGCCGCCGGGGACATGAAGCCGACGTTGCTGGTGTTCTTCGCGTTGACACCGCTGATTCTCTTCAACTACGTCGGTTTCGAGCTGCAAAACGGCGCTGCGGAGGAGATGGTCAACGCGCAGCGCGACGTCCCAGTCTCGGTCCTGCGCTCGGGCATCATGGGCGTCCTCCTCTACACGATCCCTGTGCTCGGCATCCTGCTCGTCCTGCCGCTCGATCAGATCACGGGCATCGGCGGCTTCGTCGACGCGGTCAAGCAGACGTTCACGGTGTACGGCGGCGCGCAGGACTTCTTCTTCGCCCTCACCGCGCTCGGCTTCATCTTCACGCTCATGACCTCGGGTGCCGTCTGGATGATCGGTGCCGACCGGGTGCTCGCCGTGTCGGCCTATGACGGCTCGTTCTTTCCGTGGTTCGGGGTCTTCAACAAGAAACTCGGGACGCCGGTGCGCTGCAACGTGCTCTCCGGCGTCGTTTCGACCGCCTTCATGGTGGCCGCCGTGTTCATGCTGAAGAGCGGCAGCGCGGCCGACGCATTCTCGGTCGTTCTCGCTATGGCGACCTCGACGACGCTCCTCTCGTACCTCTGGATCTTCCCTGCGGCGTTGAAGCTTCGCTATTCGGAACCCGGAGTCCACCGCGCCTATCGTGTCCCGGGAAAGGGCAACCTCACGATGTGGCTCCTGGTCGCGATCGTCTCCCTCTGGGCGCTGCTCGGCTCGTGGGTCGCCGTCTTCCCGGGCACCCTGGAGCCGCTCCTCGGCGTCGAGTACGACTTCAAGGACACGTGGGGCGTCACACGCGTCGCGTTCCACAGCCTCACGCTCGGCACGCTCGCAGTGATGTTCCTCGTCGCGATCGTGGGGTACATGGCCGGGAAGCGCGTGCGGGAGCGGGAGGTCGTCATCCCGATCGAGGTGCCCGCGCCGTCGCAGGCCTGAGAAGAGGCTCGGGTGCTCGTCCGGCTTCCGCAACCGGGGCTGGACAAGCACCCGTCGTCGGTGGGAGAGTGGTGTCACACGACGCATGGTTCAGGGCAATGACGACGGTTGACATCGACAGCCTGCTCGCGCAGGCCGAAGTTCGCGTGCTCCTCGAGACGAGCGAGCAGGCCGGCACGATGCGTATGCTCGACCTCGCCGACCTCGTCGAGACGCACGACCTGGCGCCGCTCGAGCACGACGCCCTGTTGCGCGAGCTCGACAAGAGAGGAATCGAGGTCGTCGATCCTCCGCCTGTGCTCGAGGCCCCCCCACCCCCGACTGCGACGGCTGAGTCGACGACCGACGCGCTGCAGTTGTTCCTGCGCGAGGCAGGCCGCCACACACTGTTGACGGCAGCGCAGGAGGTGGCGCTCGCGAAGCGGATCGAGCGGGGTGATCTCGACGCGAAGCGGACGATGATCCAGTCGAATCTCCGGCTGGTCATCTCGATCGCGAAGAACTACCGGAACCAGGGCCTTCCGTTCCTCGACCTGATCCAGGAGGGCACCCTCGGCTTGATCAGGGCAGTTGAGAAGTTCGACTGGCGTCGCGGCTTCAAGTTCTCGACGTACGCGACCTGGTGGATCCGCCAGGCGGTCGCGCGGGCGCTCGCCGACAAGGCGCGCACGATCCGGATGCCTGTCCACATCGTCGAGCGGCTGCAGAAGATGAACCGTGCGGAACGCACTCTCTGGACGGTCCTGGGCCGCGAGCCGACGCTCGAGGAGATCGCCGACGAAGCGAACCTCACCGTGCAGCAGGTACACGAAGTGCGCGCGGCGGCGCGGGCCTCCACCAGTCTCGATGCCCCTGTCGGCGACACGGATGACGCCGTCCTCGGGGATTTCGTGGCCGGTGACGACCTCTTGCCGGAAGAGAAGGTCGAGCTCGAGCTCCGCAGCCAGGCTCTCCGGGCGGCACTTGGGTCACTGCCCGACCGCGAACGCGAAGTGGTCACTCTGCGCTATGGCCTCGGCGGCACAGAGCCAAGAACGCTCGAGGAGATCGGGCGGCGACTCGGTCTGACGCGCGAGCGCGTACGCCAGATTGAGCTCGACTCGCTACGCCGCCTGGCCGGTCAGCGCGAGATGCAGGCCGTCCTGTAGGCCAGGCTGAAGTCCGGCGTCGGGGGCTTACGTTCTGAGGTAGAGCTCGAGCGAGGGCGCGACCGACCGCAGCTCGCGCAGCGCACGGGTCTCGAGCTGACGCACCCGCTCCCGGGTGATCCCGAGAATGACACCTACTTCCTCGAGTGTCTTCGGCTTGCCGTCATCGAGACCGAACCGCTCTCTCAGGACCTTTTGCTGGCGAGGGTTCAGCCGGAGCATCGCGACTGCGAGCTCCGACGAGCGGAACTTCTCCGACGTCTCCGTCTCCGGAGCGAGCGCGTTCACATCCTCGATCAGATCGCTCATCACGCTTTCGCCGTCACCGATCGGTGTGTCCAACGAAACGTGGTCCTGCACGAGCTCGAGCAGACTCTCGACCTTCTCGATGGTGAATCCCGCCTCTTCCGCGATCTCCTCGACCGATGGCTCCCGATTGAACTTCTGACCGAGTGTGCGCCGCGCCCGTGTGACCCGCCGCACCTGGTCGGCGACGTGAACGGGCAAGCGGATCGTCCGACCCTGCTCGGCGAGAGCACGTGAGACCGCCTGCCGGATCCACCAGGTCGCGTAGGTCGAGAGCTTGTAGCCGAGGGTGTAGTCGAACTTCTCGACCGCCCGGATCAGCCCCAGGTTGCCCTCCTGGATCAGGTCGAGCAACGGCACGTCGGCACGGGTGTAGTGCCGCGTGATCGACATCACGAGGCGGAGGTTGCACTCGATCAGTCGGCTCTTGGCCTCCTCGTCGCCTTCGTCCTTCCGCCGGGCGAGCTCACGTTCCTCTGCGTGGGTCAGCAGTCGCCCGCTGCCGATTTGCCGCACGTAGAGCTTCAGGGGATCTTGGGTCGCGCCGCCGGACGCCTCGAGAGCATCCTCCTCGGAGATGGGATCGAACAGCGGCTCTGCAACATTGCCTTCCACGCCAACCGTATCGGCGGCGCGCGTCCCCCCCTTGAGGCATTTCGCGTCGGGCGCAGGAAAGCCCGTTCAAAGCACGTACAGAAACCTCATCTTCTGCCGATACCTTCAGGACGACATGCCCGATCATGGTGAACGAATCATCTGATGTGCGGAATTGCGGGATACAGCCTCGACGCCGATTCCGGTGTCGACCGAACCCTGGCCGCCCAGGCGCTTCTCGCGGGGATCGCCGAGCGCGGCGCTGACGCAGTCGGCTACGCGCACCGCGGCGCGGGCCCGGCCGTCGCGATCTACAAGCAGCAGTCGGGAGCAACGGCTCTCCTCGATGACGTCGAGCTCCCGCAGAGTGCGACCGATGCGCTCGTGCATGTTCGCGACTACACGAAGGGCCATCCTACCGTCCTCGCCAACAACCATCCGATCCGCCACGGTGCCGTTGTCGGCATTCACAACGGGATCATCGCCAACGATGAGGAGATCTTCGCGCGACACGCCCTCGTGCGGGCCGAGCCCGAGATGACGGTGGACTCTGAGGCAATCTTCGCCCTCATGCATGCGACGCGGTCGGATCACGCCGCACTCGAGGAGCTCTCCGGCTCGATGGCGACGGCCTGGTTCGACGAGCGAGCCCCGGTCAGGGTGCATGTCGCCCGCGGTATCGGTCGGCCTCTGTGGATCGGTCGCGCACGGCGCGAGCTGTTCTTCGCCTCGACGAAGTCGGCGCTCGAAGTCGTCGAGGGTGCGCTGCGGCTGACGCTTCGCAAGCACGAAGTCGCCGAAGGGCGCCTGCTGCACATCGAGCGAGGCCGGATCCTCACCGAGACGCGATTCCGTCCCGACCGCTCCTATTCGGAAGCCAGGGTGCTGCCCTCCGTGCGCGCGCCGCACGAGGGCGTCTCCTGCCTCGCCAAGCTCGCCAGTCTCACCGCGTAGGCGGCGCAGCATCTACAAGGTGCCGTCGGGGTGTACCGTGACGCCTTCCTCGCGGAGGCGTTCGCGCACGAGGAACTGGAACGCGGCCCATGGACCGGCGTCGATGTCGACGAGCCGGTAGACCTGCCACTCCGACAACAGTGCCGGGTCGCGCCGGCGGGCTTCCTTCCAATCGGCCATCTTGGGAAGCCGCCCGAGCTCGCGCGCGACTTCGGCCCCCTGGGCGACCGCCCGCTCGAGCTTCTCGTCGCCCACCGGCACGTCGAACCCTGCTTCCCGGAGGGCGAGGCTCAACGACCCGAACGTATGCCAGATCAGTGACTTCGACGCCATTCGTCTGCGGTTTGCGTCGAGGTCCCTGGCCGTGGGCGTCCGACCGAGTTCCTCTCCGAGGAGCCGGAGCTGATCCAGCAGCTCGTCGCGGCTGATGAACCGGCGAGGGGTCAGACCCGCCGCCCGCTTCGCCGCGTTCCAGGTCCCGAAGTGCTCGATGATCGTCTGCGGATGCATGCCTGCTTCCGGATCGGCTGCGAACTCGCGCATCGTCGGAGAGCGGCCGAGCCGTTCAGCGCTCGCGCGCAGCTGTTCGAGGATCTGCTCGTCGGTGTAGCGCCGTCTGATCCCTGCGCGAAACTCCGCGAGCGCTGCCTCGTCGATCCCGGCGAGGGCCGGGTGCCGACGCCGGGGCCTGGTCATCTGCAATTACTGTAGAGCATTCTGTGCAATGTGCAAGTAGTCCAGAACGGGTCCGGTGACCGGCGCCGGGTAGGCTCGGAGCCGATGAGAATGCGCCTGACGGCCGAAACGTCGGCGGCCCGCCTGGTCGGCCGCCTCTCGCGCGTCGCCGGGCGTGGTGGTGGGACGACGCTACCCGGGAAGCTCCTCTGGAAAATCGATCCCGGTGCGATCGACGCACTCGCAGCCGGGCTACCGGCCGGCGTCGCTGTCGTCTCGGCAACGAACGGCAAGACGACGACGAGCGCCATGCTCGCGCGCATCCTCGGCACCCGCTACCGGCTCGCCTGGAACAACTCGGGCGCGAACCTCGCCTCGGGCGTCGCATCGACCCTCCTCGCAGCCACGGACGCCGACCTGGGACTGCTCGAAGTAGACGAGTTTGCGTTGCCGGAGGTGATGCGACGGGTTCGCCCCCGGGTCGTATTGCTCGGCAATCTCTTCCGTGACCAGCTCGACCGGTACGGCGAGCTGGAGCACATCGCCGACCGTTGGCGTGCCGCGGTCGTAGCCCTGCCCTCGACGTCGACGCTGATCGTGAATGCCGATGATCCCCTCGTCGCCGAGCTCGCCGACGGCCGCGAGCGTTCACTGCGCTTCGGGGTCGACGATCCGCGACTCGCTCGGCCCGCGCTCCAGCATGCGGCCGACTCGAAATACTGCGTTCGCTGCGGCAGTCCGTATGTCTACTCCGCCGCGTACGTCGGGCATCTCGGCGACTACCGCTGCCCTGCGTGTCGCCATGCCCGTCCCTCCCTCGATCTCGCGGCGCGGTCGATCGACTTGCAGGGGCTCGACGCGTCGGTCTTCGATCTCGTCACCCCTGCAGGGACAGCCCGCGTTCGTCTTCCCCTCCCCGGCCTCTACAACGTCTACAACGCACTCGCCGCGGCTGCCGCCGCCCTCGCGCTCGAAGCGTCGCTCGACGAGATCGTCGCGGGCCTCGGTTCCTTCACTGCGGCCTTCGGCCGGTTCGAACGAATCGAAGCCGGCGACCGGCGGATCCTGATGCTCCTGATCAAGAACCCCGCCGGAGCGAACGAGGCGGTCAGGACCCTCGAGGAGGGAGGGGTCCCCTCCACCCTCGTGATCGCTCTCAACGACCGCATCGCGGATGGTCGCGACGTGTCCTGGATCTGGGATGTCGACTTCGAGCCGCTGCTCGAAGGGGCCGACCGCATCGTCGTCAGCGGCGGGCGCGCCGCGGAGCTTGCGTTGCGGTTCTCCTACGCCGGCTACGCGCCGGCGCAGCTGGAGGTGATCCCCGATCTCCGCGAGGCTCTGGATCGCGGGCTCGCGCTCGTCCCCCGCGGTGGCGAGCTCGGCGTGCTTCCGACCTACACGGCGATGCTCGAGCTGCGAGCGATCGCCGTTGCCCGCGGTCTCGTTCGGCCCTTCTGGGAGGAGACGCCCTGAGGATCAGCGCCGTGCACCTCTATCCGGACTACCTCAACATCTACGCCGATAGGGGCAATATCGCCGTGCTCGCGCGCCGCGCGGCCCTGCGTGGCCACTCGCTCGAGGTGACCTCGGTCGAGCCGGGGGAGCCGCTCGAGCCGTGGGCGTACGATCTCGTCTACATCGGCGGCGGCCAGGACCGAGAGCAGGCCCTCGTCGCGCCGGATCTTGCGCGGCGAGGCGATGATCTGCGACGCGCGGTCGAGACGGGAACGGCCCTCCTGGCGGTGTGCGGCGGCTACCAGTTGCTCGGACGCGGGTACCGGGGTCGAGACGGCTCGTGGATGCCGGGAGCAGACCTCTTCCCGCTCGAGACCCTCGCGGGTGAGCGGCGGCTGATCGGCGACGTGCTCCTCGAGGTCGAACTCGGGGGCGAGGCGTCGACGACGGTCGCCGGATTCGAGAACCACGCGGGCCGAACGCTGCTCGATCCTGGTGCAACCGCGTTCGGACGGGTACTCGCGGGTCACGGAAACGACGGTAGGTCGGGGTTCGAAGGCTGCCGGGTCGCCGCAGCGATCGGCACCTATCTCCACGGGCCCCTCCTCCCCCGCAACCCGGCTCTGGCCGACTGGCTCCTGTCGCGGGCCCTCGAGCATGCGGGCGGGGACGGGGGCCTCGAGCCGTTGCCGGACGAGTTGGAGCTCCTCGCACACGCGGTCTCCGCGGCCCGAGCCCGGTCTCGCGGCGGCCGCTGAGCGGTCAGGCCGCCACGAGCCGCCGACGCAACCGCTGCAACTGATCGCCGGAGATCCCGGCGTCCCGGAGATACCCCGCCGCTCCGCCTTTGTTGTCGCGAAGCCACGCGAGGACGGTGACCATGGTCGCGTGCGGGGCCTGGACAAGGCGCCGACGCAGCTCCAGCTCCGCGTCGCTCGCGGCGGTCGCGATCCAGTCGTCGAAGAGGAGCGACATGTTCCGCCCGCTCTCTGCGTAATCGCTCGCGACCAACTCGTCCCGAACGCCGGCGACGCCGAGCAGGAGCGCCGCGACGATCCCCGTCCTGTCCTTGCCGGCCACGCAGTGAATGACGACTCCGCCATCGTGATCGCTGTCCGCTACCGCCGCCACGGCCGCGGCCACCCGCTCGGGGCTTTGTTCGAGCGTGTGGATATAGCCGGCGGCGAAAACGGCGGCGACGTCGTCGGCATCGCGGACGCGCCGATCGAACTCTCTTTCGAGGTCCGGGTCGTGCCGTCCGAACAAGGAGACACCGACCACCTCGACCGGGTCGGGCGGACTCGGCTCGCCCGGGCTCTCGTCCTCGAAGCGCAGGTCGACGAGGAGTCGAACGCCGTGGTCGAGCGCCGTCCGCCAGCCTGCGGAGGACAGCCGACGCACATTGTCCGCGCGTACCACCGCGCCATGCCGTGTGCGGCGTCCTGAGGCCGTCTCCAGCCCTCCGAGGTCTCGCACGTTGAAACACCCGTCCCAGGCGAGAGAGCGGCTCACGGAGCCCACAGCGCCCCGAGGTAAACGCACGGATCCCCGGGCTGGAAGCGCCGCAGAAAGTGGCCGATCGGTGGGTGCAGCGCCAGCCCATCGAGCTCCTCGAGGTCGAACAGTCGATGGCCGCGCACGGCCTCGTCGCGCGAGACGACGTCGGCGAGCGATCCACCGAGCTCACCCGCGAAGACGATGTGGACGACGTGCTTCGACCAGAGGCTCCTCTCGGGTGAGATCGAGTCGACGATCACGACAGGCCCTTCCACCGGCAGCTCGTCGCCTCCACCGGTGAGACCGGTTTCCTCCGCGAGCTCGCGCTGCAACGCCCGCGTCAGGCTCTCGCCGCTGCGCACCCCTCCTCCAGGCAGCAACCAGTGCTCGGCCCCGCGCTTCTCGTGGCGGCAGAGAAGGATCCGCCCGTGCCAGGAAAGAATCGCCGAGACCCGGATCCGCGGCTCCGGCCTCAACGCAGCCCCGACGAGCCAAAGCCACCGTCGCCTCGCGCAGTCTCCGAGAGCTCGGTCACCTCGACGATCTCGACCGCCCGTGTCGGTATCACGAGCAGCTGCGCGATGCGCATGCCGACCTCCACCGTGAACGACTGCTCACGATCCGTGTTGAGCAGGATCACGCGGACTTCGCCGCGGTAGCCGGCATCGATCACGCCCGGCGTGTTCACGATCGAGAGACCGTGGTGCACCGCCAGGCCGGAGCGCGGCACCACGAGGCCTGCGTGATCCTCCGGGATCTCGACGGCAAGACCGGTCCCGACAGATGCCCGCTCGCCCGGCCCGATCGTGACCGTCTCACAGGCGCTGAGATCGAGTCCTGCATCGCCACGATTGGCCGTCGCCGGCAGCACCGCGTCGTTGCGGAGTTTCGTGACGCGCAGCCCGATCACGTTGTCGCCGCGGACTCCAGGTCGTCCCCGGCGACGAGATATCTTGCGAAGCGCCGCGTGTCCCGGTGCGAAAGCTTTGCCCGGATGAGGACGCCCGAGTCCGTGTCGCGGCGCTCGTCGATCGGGGCGCCGAGCGCGTAGAGGGCGGAAAGGGCGTTTCCCTCGTCATAGGGCACGAGGAGGCGAACGTCCTCGAACCGATCGGCGAACAAGGCGGCGACCCGCTCGCGCAGCCCGTCGAGCCCTTCCCCGGTCGCAGCAGACACTTGCCGCGCCTCAGGAAAGCGATTTGCGAGCCGTCGTCGCCCGAGTGGGTCGAGCCGATCGATCTTGTTCAGGACCAGCATGATCGGAAGATCGTCGCCGCCGATCTCCGTCAGGACCGTGTCGACGGCGGCGATCTGCTCGCCCAACCTGTCCCCGGGGAGCGACGCGTCGACGATGTGAAGGATCAGATCGGCGACGAGCGTCTCCTCGAGTGTCGAAGAAAAGCCCTGCACGAGCTGGGTCGGCAACCTTCGGATGAACCCGACCGTGTCCGTCACGAGGTACCGCTTCCCGTCGTGCTCGAAGCTGCGCGTCGTCGGGTCGAGCGTCTCGAAGAGCCTGTTCTCGACCGACACGTCCGCCCCGGTGAGGGCATTCAGCAGCGTCGACTTGCCCACGTTGGTGTATCCGGCGAGCGCCACCGTCGGGACCTCCGCCCGCTTGCGTTCCTTCCGCCGTACCCCGCGCTGAGCGCGAAGGGTCTTGAGTCGGGCACGAAGCTGCGTGATGCGGCGCCGGGCCATCCGACGGTCGCTCTCGAGCTGGGACTCGCCCGGGCCGCGCGTGCCGACGCCGCCGCCGAGCCGCTCGAGGTGCTTCCACATCCCTCGCATCCGCGGCAGGTTGTACTCGAGCTGTGCGAGCTCGACCTGGAGCTTGCCCTCGGCACTGACGGCATGCTGCGCAAAGATGTCGAGGATCAACTGGGTGCGGTCGACCACCCTCGTCGAGAGCGCGTCCTCGAGAGCACGCTGCTGCGTTGGGTCGAGCTCATCGTCCACGATGAGGACCTCGGCGCCGCTGTCGGCGTAGAGCATCTTCAACTCCTCGAGCTTGCCCTTGCCGACGTACGTCTTCTGGTCGGGACGCCCGCGGTGCTGGACGAGCGCACCCGCCGGCTCGACCAGCGCCGTGCGCGTCAGCTCGCGGAGCTCGCCCAGCTCGTCCTCGAGATCGGAGCCTTTTGGGAGCACGGCAAGCAGGAGCCCCTTCTCGGGCTCGTGCCCTGCCGGGGGTTCGGATCGGCGGGTGATGCCGAGAGTATGCCGGTACGCTCGCGTCGTGACATCCCTGGCACAGCGGCTTGCCGAGCGCACGCTCGAGCTCGTGAACATCCCCTCGGAGAGCCTGCACGAGGCCGCTGTCCGCTCCCACCTCCTTTCGCTTGTGCCGCCGACGTTCGCGACCGAGTACCAAGGCGAAGATGCGTTCGTGTTCGCGCGGCCCCGTAGGGCAGGGGTGCCGCTCGTACTGCTCGTCGGGCACTACGACACCGTGCCGGCCCAGGACAACCTCCCGGGCCGGATCGCCGACGGCTGCGTGCACGGCTGTGGCGCCACCGACATGAAGGGCGGGGTCGCCGTCGCGCTCGAGGTCATCCGTGCGTTGGCGCTCGGCGAGCCCGGGCCGGTCGACGCTGCGCTGCTCCTGTTCGGCAAAGAGGAGCTTCCGGCGCAGTTCAGCCCGCTGCCCGAGCTCTTCGAGCAGTCACGGCTCGCCCAGGACGCCGACCTGGCGATCCTGCTCGAGCCGACCGACCTGACGATCCAGGCAGGCTGTCTCGGCAACATGGGGGCGCGCATCACGTTCTCGGGTGTCAGCGGCCATTCAGCCCGCCCCTGGGCGGCCGAAAACGCCATCGAGAAGGCCATCGAGGGGCTGACGCCGATCGCCGCGCGTGAGCGCCGCGAGGCCGTTGTCGGCGGCCTCTCGTTCTACGAGGTCGTCTCGATCACCCGTCTCGAAGCGGGTATCGCCGACAATGTGATCCCCGACCGCGCCGTCGCGACGGTGAACTTTCGCTACGCCCCGGATCGGACGCCGGAGAGCGCGGCAGAGCATCTTCGGTCGCTGACGCCTGTCGGTGCAGAGCTCGAGATCACGGGCGACTCGCCGCCCGCGACGGTCGTCACCGACACTCCGCTCGTCCGCGCGCTGCGCGATGCCGGCGATCTCAGGTTCGAGCCGAAGCAGGCCTGGACGAACGTCGCCGACTTTACGACCCGCGGAATCGATGCGGTCAACTTCGGCCCGGGCGCGACGCGCTATGCCCACCGCCGCGACGAGCTCGTCGCGATCGACGCTCTCGTAACGGCCTACGAGACCCTGTACCGGTTTCTGACCGCCTGACGCTCGTGCCCGTCTCTCCCGTTCTCCGCAGCCAGGCGACCTACCCGTTCGTGCGGCTGAACCTGGCTGCCGCCGAGCGTCGTGCCGAAGGCCTCGACGTGATCGATTTCGGCATGGGTGACCCGCGCGAGCCGACCGATCCCCGTATCATCGAGGCGCTGCGGGACGGGGTGCGCGAACGGATGGGCTATCCGGCAGCGGTCGGGTTGCCCGAGTTGCGCGAAGCGGTGTCGGCATGGGTCGGCCGGCGATTCGGAGTGTCGCTGAACCCGGACACGCACGTGATCCCGACCCTCGGGTCGAAAGAGGCGATCTTCTCGTTCGCTCACGTCGTCCTCGACCTCGCCGGCGGGAGCGATACCGTGATCGCGACGCAGCCCGGTTACCCCGTAGGTGTCCGGGGCGCCCAGTTCGCGGGCGCCCGGATCGAAGAGCTACCGCTTCTCGAGGAAAACGGCTTCCTCCCTGATCTCGGCGCCGTCACGGCGGAAACGTGGCAACGCGCCGGCCTCGTCTGGGTCAACTATCCGAACAACCCTACGGGAGCCACCGCCCCGCTCGGTTTCTACGAGCAGCTCGCAGCCCTCGCCCGTAAGCACGACTTTGTCCTGGCGTCCGACGAGGCCTATACCGAGCTCTGGTTCGACGAGCCGCCCGTCTCTGCACTGCAGCTTCCCGACTGGCGCAACCTGGCGGTGTTCAACACGCTCTCCAAGCGCTCGTCGATGACGGGTTACCGCTCCGGCTTTGTCGCCGGCGATCCCGAGCTCGTCGCTGCGTTGAAGCAGTTCCGCCCGAACGTCGGGACCGCACCGCAGGAGTTCGTGCAGCGCGCGTCGGTTGTGGCCTGGAGCGACGAGACGCATGTCGAGCGCGCCCGCGCGGCCTACGCCCGCAAACGGGAGCTTTTCCTCGACCTGTTCGCCAAGGTGGGCCTGCGCGATGCCGGCGGCCGGGCGACCATGTACCTGTGGGTCGCCGTCCCGGCGGGCGAAACGTCGGAGGGTTTCGCGACGCGTCTGCTCGAGGAGGGAGTGCTGGTAGCGCCGGGGTCATTCCTCGGCCGCTCGGGTGAGGGCTACGTCCGTTTCGCGCTCGTGCCGACCGAGGACGAGTGTCGGCGGGCCGTCGACATCCTCGAACGCGCGGTCTGACGCCTCTCACCCCCGACCTGTCCAGGATCAGCCAGAATCAGCGGCAATGGAGCTGGCACTGCAGATCGAGCAGATGTGGGAGTCGGGCTCGCTCGACGCGCCGCCCATCGAGGAGGCGATCGGCTTGCTCGACGCGGGTGCGATTCGCGTCGCGCAGCCCACGAACGACGGCTGGCTGGTGAACGAGTGGGTGAAGAAGGCAATCCTGCTCTACTTCCGGATCCGAAAGGTCGAGCCGATGGACGTCGGTGGGCTCCATTTTCTCGACAAGATCCCCGTCAAGTCGGATTACGCCGACCGCGGTGTGCGGGTCGTGCCGCCCGGGGTCGCGCGGTACGGATCGTTCCTCTCCGAGGGTTGCGTCCTCATGCCCGGATACGTGAACATCGGCGCCTGGGTCGGGCCGCGGACCATGGTCGACACCTGGGCAACCGTGGGTTCGTGCGCACAGATCGGGGCCGATGTCCACCTCGCCGGCGGCGTGGGCATCGGCGGTGTGCTCGAACCGCCGCAGGCAGCACCCGTGATCGTCGAAGACGGCGCATTCATCGGCTCGCGCGCGGTGATCGTCGAGGGAGTGCACATCGGAGCCGGGGCTGTCATCGCGCCGAACGTGGTGCTGTCGGCGTCGATCCCGATCATCGACGTCACAGGCCCCCGGCCGGTCGAGTACCGCGGTGAGGTGCCGGCCCGCAAGGTCGTCCTGCCCGGCGTCCGCCAGAAGGAGTTCGCGGCCGGCTCCTATGGGTTGCCATGTGCCCTGATCGTCGGCGAGCGCAGCCCTTCGACCGACCTGAAGACGTCACTCAACGACGTCCTCCGCGAGTTCGAGATCGCCGTCTGACTCGCCGCGCGACCGTGACGCGCGGTTCGGCGGCACAGATCTAGCGAATCTCCACCGGCGTGCCGTTCGGCAGGAGGCGTGCGAGTCGCGCCACGACGGCGTTGTCGAACCTGATGCATCCGTGCGACGCCGCCGTTCCGAGGGGATCGATCGCCAGCGGGCCTCGCCGCCCGTGGAGGGCAATCTGACCCGGCCCGCCGTCGAACTCCTGGAGGACGCTCGAATGGGCGCTCGTCGCGAGCGCCCAGCGTCCGAGCGGGGATCCGTCTGCCTGCGCTACGTGCTCGACGACGAAGAACTGGCCACGCGGCGTCGGGGTTGCGGGCGCGCCGACGACGGTGCTGAACTCCTCGACGGGCTTGCCGTCGTTCAGGAGCAGTGCCTCACGGCGGGCGCGGATCACCACGAGTCGCCACGGCGACGATACAAGCCTTGCGGACGCTGCCCTGATCCAACCGGTCTGGCCGTTCGGGCGTCCAGGAAGCCGAACACGGAGCCACCGCGCCCCCTGGTCGTCGCGACTCTCGGCGATCACGGGAAGCGCGGTTTGCTGGCGGGTGAGCGGACGCACCGCCGAAATCGTTGCGAGAAGAGGGCTCGAGGCCCGATGATCACGGCGCGCAGGTGTGGTGAGAAGGAGTCGCGCGATCGTGGTCTCGGGATCGCGTGCGGCGTCAGGAGCGGCGTGGCCCGAGGCTGTGAGGAGGGCACAGCCGGCGAATGCGACCAGCAGCCCGCGTCGGATCATCCCGTGTAGCCGCCGGTCATCTTCTCCACCATGGCGAGCACGTTCAGCCGGGCCTTGGCGAACGTCGCAGGGGCGTTTCGGGCGGCGGCGCTTGCGACCAAGGCGAGGTGCTGCGCCTGGCGCCGGTCGCCTCGGACGGAGATCACGTATTGCGCCGTTTTGCCGGGCAGGAGTGCCGCTTCGTGCCAGCAGTAGCGGCCGTTGGCGACGACACCGCCGGTGGCTTCGGCCACGCTCGCACCCGCCGGGATCGTGACGCACGTGACGACCGCTGTCGCCGTGCTGGTTCCGGTGTTTGTCGTCCTGATGGCGAACCGAGTCGAAACGCCTGACGCGACGGTTGCCACGGCCGGACTCACCGTTACTCTGAGGTGCGTCGGAACGAGACCGTGCCGCGCGCGAGCCGCGGCTGCGTTGTTCGATGCATCCGCGTCAACGACTCCTGAAGGTGCGGAAACCGTGACTCGGTTCTCGATCACCGCGACGTCCTGCGGCGCGACCCCCGCGAGCCGATAGGCGACGCGGCCGCCGGCGCGGATGTCCACGGTCTGCACGATCGATCCCGACCCCGCGAGATCCGTGCACTGCCCGAGTACCGCCGAGCAGGTCCACTCGAAGCCGTTCAACGCGGCCGGCACGAGATCGCGGATCTGCGCTCCGACAACGTCGTCAGGGCCTGTGTTCCGGACAACGATCGTGAACGCCAACGGCTTGCCGGGGACGAATGTGGGAGCCGACACCGACTTGCTGACCGCGAGGTCGACGCGGCCTGCGACCGGCAATGTCGTCGAGGAGGTGTTGTTTGCCGCGTTCGGGTCACCAGTGCTCGAGGTCACGCCGGCGCTGTTTGTGATCGTGCCTCCTCGAGCGGCGGTTACGACGAGCGTCACAGTCGCAGTCGCACCAGAGGCCAGCTGAGCACGAATGCACGTGATCGTGGAGCCCACGTTCGAGCAGGCCCAACCGTCTCCCGCCACCGAGACCAACGTGAGCCCGTCCGAAAGCGCGTCGGTGATCGCGACGTCAGCGGCCGGATCGGGACCGTCATTGTGCACGGCCAGGACGAAGCTGATCCGGTCACCGCTCGCGGCGGCTGCCGACGAGGTTGTCTTCGTGATCGAGAGGTCTGCCCGCGGAGGCGTCGGCGGTTGCGGCACGTTCACCGTCACAGCTGCGTTGGCCGCGTTGTTGGCGTTGTTCGTGTCGGGAGTCGCTGAGCTGACGGTGGCAGCGAGCGTGTAGCCGCCTGCGGCTCCGGGGAGGGTCAACTGCAGGGTGATCGGCGGGGCGACCGCAGTCGCACCGAGCGGGCCCGCGAAGTCGCACGTGACGAGGTTGAGAGCGACCGAACAGCTCCACCCGGGGCCGGTTGCGGTGCCGATCGAGAAGGCCGGCGGCACCGTGATCACGGCCTGGACGTTCTGGGCTGCATCCGGGCCGTTGTTCGTCACATCGACCGTGATCGTCGCGTGGCTCCCGGCCGAGCCCGAGCTCGAAACCGGTGAAAGGCCGATCTGCGGATCAGCCTGCACCGACCCGGCCGGGTTGTCATTCGTCGCGGAGTTGTTCCCGGGGGAGGGGTCGATCGCGCCCGACGGCGCGCTCACCGACGCCGTATTCGAGATCGGCCCGACGGTGCCCGAGAGGACGGTGCCGCTGATCGCGAACGTGGCCACGGCACCGTTCACGAGGTCGAGGGTTGCCGAGATGCCGTTGCCCGAGCCTGTGGAACTGCTGCACGTGCCGGTGCCGGTGACAGAGCAGGTCCAGGAGACGCCGGTGAGCTGTGCCGGCACGGTGTCGGCGAACACCGCTCCGGCAACGTCTGCCGGTCCGTGGTTCGTGACCGTTACCGTGTAGGCGAGCGGTGTACCGGCGACGTAGGGATCCGGTGTCGATGTCTTCGTGACCGCAAGATCGACGATGGGGACGGTGGGGTTCGTGTCCGTTGCACTGTTGTTCCCCGGCGCCGGATCGGTCACTCCCAATGGCGGCGTGATGGTCGTCGTGTTGGAGATCACGCCAAGCGTTCCGGCCGCGACCGTCCCATTGACGGTGAAGGTGGCGCTTGTGGCGGATTTCAGGTCAACGGTGGTGGCGATGTTGCCGCTACCGGAGGTCGCACCGCACGCGCCGTCGCCCGGAGCGACGACGCACGTCCACGTCGGTGCGCTGAGGCTCGGCGGCAGCGTGTCCGCGACCACAGCGCCGCCGACGTCGGTGGGGCCGTTGTTCGTGACGACGATCGTGTAGGTGAGCGGTGAGCCGTCCGTATAGGGGTTCGGCGACGAGGTCTTCGTGACCGACAGGTCGGAGGTGGCGACGACCGTTGTCGGATCAGAGGCGCTGTTGTTGCCGCTCACCTGCTCGTTGCCGCCCGCGACGGTCGCCGTATTGGTGATCGAGCTCGCCGCAGACTGCGCGACGGTGACCGTGACGGTGACGGCCGGATAGCTGATGCCCGCCGCGAGTGCGTCGGAGCGCGTGCACGTCACCGTTTGCGTGACGATCCCGCATGTCCAGCCCGTTCCTACCGCGAGGGTCGGCGTCAGACCGGTCGGCAGGATGTCGGTCAGGGTGACTGACCCACTCGATGCGGCGTCGCCGCTGTTCGTGGCCGTGAGGGCGTACGTGCTCGTACCGCCCTGCGAGAAGTTGCCGCTGTGGCTCTTTGCGATCGTCAGGTCCGGCCAACGGACACGGACATCCTCTGCGGTACTCGAGGCCGGGTCGTACGAGGCCGTCGTCGTGCCGCTCACCGTCGTCCGGGCCGGGTCGAGATACGTCGCCGTGACCGGATTCTGGAGGATGCTGGCGGCGACGGTTGAGGCGACGTCAACCGTGAAAGTCAGGGAGACAGAGCCGCCTCCGGGGATCGTGAACTCACTCCAACTCGGCGAGGTCGCCCCGGCCGCCGGGTCCGATGCCGAGGGTCGCGTCGCGCCGCCGCCGAGGGCAACGACCCCGGTGGAGGCGAAGGTCATCCCGGTCGGAAGAACGTCCGACACCGTAACGTTCTGCGCCGCGTTTCTGCCCGCCGCGTTCGTGATGCCGATCGTGTATGTGGCGGTCGTGCCCGACGCCGTGTTCGTGACGTTGGCGGTCGACGTCGTCTTCGTCACGGTCAGCTGAGGCGAACAGGTTGACGCGTTTCCGACACCGGGGAGAGGCCCGGCGAAGGAGCCTGCCGAGCCACCGGAGCCGTCGGTTGCGTTGTACGCATCGTTGGCGGTTGTCGTGATGCCGTGGCCGCCACCGCTCGTGCTCGTCGTCGCACCCGCCGTTGACAGCAGGATGACGCCGCCGGCGCCGCCCCCGCCGGGGCCGTGGCGTTCACCGGGGTAGCCGCCCGGCGCCTGAGTAGGCCATGCGTCGCCGCCCTTGCCGCCGTTCGCGTTCGCGGTCAGCCCGGCGAAGCTGCCGCTTGCAGTGGCGACGACGATGCTTCCGCCTGCGCCGCCGCCGCCGCCGCCGTCATTCGCTGCTGTTTGCCCGACGCCGCCGTTGGCCCGAATCTCCCCGGTTCCCGCAAGAGAGCCGACGTCGAGCAGCACGAGCCCGCCGCCGACGCCACCGCTCGATGGCCCCGCGTTGTTACGGGTCCCCCCTCCGCCGCCTCCGCCGAGCACCACGTGCGTACTGCTCGGCGCCGGCACGGCCGTGCCTCCGGCACCTCCGACCGCGAGGTTCGACGACCACGAATTGCCGCCCTGGCCGCCGACGCCCCCGTTTCCGCCGCCGCCGCCACCGGAGTTCTGATCGTTGGCCGCAGGGTTCCCGTCGGTGCCGCCGCCACCGGCATTTGCGGGCGCGCCACGCGCGAAGCTCCCGTTCGGATAGCCCTCGACACCCGTGTCGGTGGTGGTCACACCGTCGAAGACGTACCGTGGCGTGCCGGCGACCCCTTCGGCCTTGCCCCCGTGGAAGGCATTCGCAGCGGACGTCCGAATGTCGGTGTTCGCGCCGCCGGCACCGCCGGCCAGGGGCCTTGCGACGCCGCCACGGAAACCGCGCCCACTGACATCGATGCGGAACCCGTTGAGGTTGAGGGCGCCGGCCACATCGAGCACGACGATCCCGCCGGCAGCCCCGTTCCAGGGGGTCGCCGTGACGTCGCTCCCGAGGGTCACGCTCGAGTACTGGGGAACGCGAACGACCTGAAACGTCTGCTGCCCCATCGAAGCCGTGGCGGCAGAGCTGATGTACGCGTTGTCGGTCCCGGCCGAAAGTTGGAGCGTACCGCCCGCTGTGCTCACGTTATTGGCGGCAATCGCGAGCTCGTAGGTGCCGGCCGACGCCCAGTTCGTGGCGCCGCTCGGAGGTTCGCCGACGGAGCCGTCGCCGTACGCGTCGGTGTTGGTCGAATCCAACGACGCGCTCTGCATCTGGACGATCAGGACCTTGTCGCCGGCGGCGATCGGGGTAGCCGCGCCGATGCCGGCACCGACGTCGAGCGACGTGGCTCCGGCCGCAACCGACGCAGAGGTACCGGGGAAATAGGTGTTCACCGTCCCGCCGAGCGCCGGCTGCGGCCCGTCGGCGCCGGGTACGCCGCAGGTGCCCGGAGCCGCATACGCCGGCGGCACGTTTCCGGCAACGGTGAGGAGAACGGCAACGCAGAGGGCGGCAACGAAGCCGGCTCCGACGATCCGGCGCTTCGGAGCGTGCTCTACGGCCATGCGGCCGCCCGGAGTCGGACCCGCAGCGACCATGGAGCAGAAGTCACTGGAGGCCGAACGGTCCGGCGGCTGGCGGCAATTCCGATGATCGGTGAGCCGCGACGGCAAAACGAACTGCTCGGGCGAGCTGTCGATGGCAGGAACATCGGGATCGGCGGGACGCTACCAGCCCCTGCGGAGGGATGCGTCGAGGCGCGCTCGGAACCACACGGAGGCCTTCTCCTCGAACGTCTGCCGTCCGCGATGATCCCTTCTCCAAAGGGGTCACAGGATGGTCGAGCCCCAGGCAACGCGTTCGGCCGGCCCGGTGAGGGAAGCATGCCCGTCCGCGATCCGCACCTGCAGCTCTCCGCCCGGGAGGTGCACGGTGACAGGGCTGTCGCACCATCCGCGCTCGACGGCAACCGCAGCGGCGGCGACCGACGACGAGCCGGACGCAGTCGTCTCCCCCACGCCACGTTCCCAGACGAGGACGGTCAGATCGTGCCGCCCGTCGACGCGGACGAGTTGGACGTTGGTGCGTTCGGGAAACCGGGCGTGCCTCTCGACGAGCGGGCCGAGGCGGAGAAGGTCGTCCCGGGTCGGCTCGTCGAGCCTGATCACCGCGTGTGGGTTGCCGATCGATGCGGTTGTCAACTCGATCCCATCGACCGTCTCGGGAGTTCCGACGGTGAACTTCCCGACGTCCGTATCGGCGTCGAGCGTATTGACCATCCGCGCAACGATGGGACGTCCCGCCGTCTCGATCGTGACCCGGGTCGCGCCGGTCTCGGCTGCGAGCCAACGGGCTGCGATGCGGACGCCGTTGCCCGACATCTCGGCTGTCGAGCCGTCGGGGTTCCAAATTCTGACCTCCGCATGCTCCTCGTCACGGTGGGTGACCTCGAGAACACCGTCGGAGCCGATCCCGACCGTGACCGAACAAAGCCGCTGCACGCGCGCCGGCGTGATCGACCCGGCATCGGGCTGCTCGACCACGATGTAGCTATTGCCGAGCGCTTGCCACTTAGAGAACTGCATGGAAGTAGGTAATCAAAGAAAGGTTCGATCGAAACTCATCTGGGCTCGAACGGCCGCCCGGGTAACGCATCATCGAGGTTCACCATATCGCTCGGGGAAAACGGGCTACTCAGGTGGCACGGGGCGGCGCCGGCTGCGAGCGCGTCGGGTGTGCCGCCTCGGCGATGAGGATGGCGACGAGCCCGCGGGCGTCCTCAGGCGTGATGGGGCAGCCGCACCCTGGAGCACGGCGGCAGCCGCTTGACGCTCACGCCCGGCGATCGTGTGCCCCTGGCGCCCGTGTCGGCCAGAGTCCGGCCAGGCGCCTAACTCTCCGGGCATTCATGCTCGAAGCAGAACCAGCCGTGTGTGTTCAGGAATCCGAAGCGGTGGTCCTGGCGCGTGAAGCGATACACGGTAACTACCAGCGTCTGGCGTACGCCACTTCGAGAATCGCATCCGCCACCTCCTCCGGGCTCCGGGTGCCGTCCACGCGAACGAGACCGGGGATTCTGCGCATCCACTTCCGTTGATAGGCGGCATAGCGGCGGGTGCGCGCGATGATTCGTTCCCGCGCCTCCCGATCCGGCATGGTCGCGATCTCGTGGAGTCCGAGAGCTTTGGCTGCTGTGTGCGAGACGCCCAGTGCCAGCGCCTCGCGCACCTCCGCGACGACGCCCTGCGCGAACATCGCGTCGGTGCGGATGACGATGCGGCGTTCGAGCTCGTCGGCGGGGACGTCGAGGCCCGCGATGAGAGTCGCATGCCGGGTTGCGCTCGACCACAGGCGATCTTCGGCGGGCACCAGGGTGTGGCCTGCTTCTGCGAGCTCGAGGGCGCGCACGAGTCGCTGTTGGTCGTTCACGTGGACAGCCGCGGCCGCTCGTGGGTCGAGGTTGTCGAGCCGCTCGTGTGCGGCCACCGGGTCTGACCGGACTTCGGCGCCGATCCGTGCACGGCTGTCGGCGGAGGACGGCGGCGGCACTGCGAGATCGGCGAGCGCCGCCCGCAGATAGAGGCCGGTACCACCGCTCACGACGGCGCGTCCGGTTCGATCGACGAGCTCGTCGATCGCTTCATGAGCAAGGTCCGCATAGGTGCCGACGGACATCTCCTCGCCGATGCCGCGAATCCCGACGAGTGCCGTCGGTCGGTCCGGCTGGTTCGTCAGGATCCGAAGTCCCCGGTACACCTGCAACGCGTCGCAGGAGACCACCGCTGTCCCCTCTCTGTCCGCGATCGACTCCGCGACGGCCGTCTTGCCCGAACCGGTCGGGCCGAATACGGCGATCACGACGACCATCGGCGTGTCCCGTCAGACAGGTATGGCGGTGGCGATGCGGCCGCGTAGCGTTGTCGAGGTCGAACCCTCGATCACGACTTCGACGAGGTCGCCGGCCTCACCCGTACCGGTGAAGTTCACCGTCGTGTTACGGCGCGTGCGCCCGCGCAGCAACGAAGGATCCGTTCGGCTCGGCCCCTCCACGAGGACCTGCTCGACCTGCCCGAGACGCTCGGCGTTCCGCTCGGCTGCGATCCGCTGAACCAGATCGACGAGCCGCTCGAGCCGTTCGTGTTTCACGGCCTCGGGCACCTGGTCGGCCATCGTTGCTGCGTCGGTCCCGCGCCGGGGGGAGTAGATGAACGTGAACGCGCTGTCGTAGCGCACCTCGGCGATCACGTCGAGGGTCTCCTCGAAGTCCGCCTCCGTTTCGCCCGGGAAGCCGACGATGACGTCCGTTCCGAGCGCGAGGTCGGGGATCGCCTCCCGGAGTCGCTCGGCGAGGGCGAGGTAACGCTCGCGCGTGTACGTGCGGCGCATCGCCTTCAGAATGCGCGTCGACCCGGATTGCAGCGGCAGGTGGATGTGCTCGCAGACGGCGTCGCATTCGGCCATTGCAGCGATCACCGGCTCGCGGAAATCCTTCGGATGCGGGCTCGTGAAACGGATCCGCTCGATCCCCTCGACGGCATCGCAGGCGCGCAGCAACGCGCCGAACTCGGTGCGGAGATCCGGTGCCAGATCACGACCCCAGGAGTTGACGTTCTGGCCGAGCAACGTGATCTCGCGCACCCCGTCGTTCGCGAGGCGGGTCACCTCGGCGATGATGTCCCCGGGGCGACGGCTCTGCTCGCGTCCGCGCACCGCTGGCACGATGCAGTAGGAGCACGTGGAGTTGCAGCCCATCGAAACCTGCACCCAGGCGTGTGCGACCCGCTCGCGGTGCTCGGGCAGATGACCCGCGAAATGGTCGTGGGTGCCGAACCGGGAACGCGAAACGCCCTCGCCTCCCACGCCGATCCAGTCACCGAGGTGTGGGATCGAACCGGGCCCGAACGCCACGTCGACCTGCGGGTACAGGTCGAAAATGCGGTCTTGCTGAGCTTCGGCGAAGCAGCCGCCGACCGCGATCACGAGGTCGGGGTTCTGCCGCTTCCGGGCCCCGGCGTCGCCGAGGTACGCCGAGAGCTTCGTGTCGGGCTTCTCGCGAATGGTGCAGGTGTTGAAGACGACGATGTCGGCATCGTCCTTCGAGGAAGCCTCGCCAAGGCCGAGCGATTCGAGCATCCCCTTGATGCGCTCGGAATCGTGGCTGTTCATCTGGCAGCCGAAGGTGGTCAGGTGGTAACGGCGCACGTGAGAAGTGTAGGCGTCCGGGGCAATTCGTCCGCTACCACGTTCGGCCTGGCGTCGAGCTGGCGCCTGTCAATCCGCTCCGTCGCCAAGGCGGTTCAGCGGAGCGGGAGCTCCTCGAGTTCCCGCCCCGCTGCTGATAGGAGAGCTCAGGCCGTGGTCGTTGCAGGCCGTACTTTGAGCTTGGCAGAGAGATCGAGGGTGGATCCTCCCCTCGTCACGGTGAGGTGGATCGTGTCGCCGGGCTGATGCTCGGTGACGGCCGCCGTGAGCTCGTCGGCGCTCGTAATGTGTGCGCCGTCGACAGCGGTGATGACATCGCCGACCTTGAGCCCAGCAGCCGCGGCGGGGCTACCCGCCCGGACGGTTCCGACCTGTGCCCCACTGCCCGATGCGGAGTCGCCGACGGACACCCCCAGGTAGGCGTGTTCAACGGTCTTGCCGGCTATGAGGTCGTCGACGACAGTCTTGACCGTGTTGGACGGGACGGCGAAGCCGACTCCTGCGTTCGAGCTGCCGCTGCCCTGGTCGCCCGTGGCGATCTGCACGTTCGTGCCGACGACCTTGCCGCTCGCGTCGATCAGCGGCCCGCCCGAGTTGCCGTGATTGATCGCGGCGTCCGTCTGAATGGCGTTCGGGATCGTGAATCCGTTGGGTGCCTCGATATTCCGGTCGACGGCGCTGACGATGCCGGCGGTGATGCTTTCGGAATAGCCGAATGGGCTTCCGATCGCGACGACCCCTTCACCCGGTTCGACCGTCGAGCTGTCGGCGAGCGCGAGCGGTACAAGCTTGCTCGCAGGCACGGAGACCTTGATCACGGCCGTGTCGGTCGACGGATCAGCCCCGACGAGCGTCGCCGACGCCGTCGTCCCGTCCTTGAATCGGACGCTGATCTTCGTCGCGCCGTCGACAACGTGATCGGCGGTGACGATATTGCCGCTCTTGTCGTAGACGAATCCCGTTCCTTCGGCCTGTGCCTGCGGCGAGTCGCCGCTGGGACCGAACGGTGACAGCCCTTGGCCGTTGCTCTGGGACGCATCCTGCGTGACCGTGACGTCGACGACGCCCGGGCTGTCGCGCTTGTAGATCGTCTCCGCGTCGAACTGCGGCGCTGCCTGGGCAATGTTTGCCGAGTTGCCGGCGGCCTGGGTCGAAGTGCTCGTGCCCGGAGGATTGACCGTGCTCGAGCCCCCTAGGCCGGCGAACAGGGCGGCGCCGACCGCTGCGCCCGCGGCGAACGGCGCTCCAGCCAGGAGTACCCGCCGCCGACCTCGACCCTTCGTTTCGATCGTGCTCATCTCTGCTCCTCTCATCGAATCCTGGTTACTCACCAGCGAAGCAGCGGAAGCTGTGAGCCAGCTGCGAACTTCGCAAAGCGTTCGCGAAGCACGTGTGAAGCTGGCGTGAAGTCGAGGAACGCCCTCCGGGATGGATTGTGGGCGCCGGGCCTTCGACCCCAACCGGGCGGGCTGTGCTACTGGCGATCGCGTAGGAGCTTATCGCGCAACACGACGAGCTCGTCCGGCGACTCGTCGAGTACCGCCAAGACCGCTTCCTTCTGACGCGGCTTCAGTGTGACGCCGTAGACCTGTCTTTCGTGCGCGGACGAGATCAGCAAGGCGGTCTAGTCGTTATTCGCGCGCCGAGGGGGATCGGATTGCGCGCTCCGCAACCCGGGCTTCGCCTCGGTGATCTGACCGACCCAGACATCGCGTGAGCGGGGCTGATTCCTGCCCTTCCCGGCCACGAACGGGAGCGCGGCGGCCGAAACGACGAATGCGGTGAGGGGCCGTCCGTTCGCGAGCAGCCAGAGGATTGCGTCAATCGCGATCACGCCAACCGCGGTCTTCAGCACCAACATTGGCATCTGCGATTGTACAACCGGCAGCTGGATTGAACGGGTCGTGGCGCTCATCCTGTGACCTGACGGCTCCCAACTCCGGCGTCGGGGTATCAACGAGAGCTTCGGGATCGCGTCTCCCAGCCGCGCTCGATTGGCCCGTCGCAACAACGATCGCGCACGCCTTGGGCTCCCGTCGCCGATCCCCGGTCGTTGCCCCGAAACGCCCGGGACATCGCCGGCAGCTATCGAGCGGCGAGGGTGAGCGCTTTCGTCACGTCGCGCAGCTGGCGCGGCTGTAGGTGATCCCACCATGGATCCCCGCGGACGATATTGAGCCTGCACGCGTTTGCGAGATATTCGTACCCCGCTCGGACGATTCGGAAGACGTCACACGTGGCGGTCGCAATCTTCAGCCGCTCGGCCATCACGGCCGGCGGAACCTTGTGCGATACAGCAAGTTCCAACGTCGCCTTGTCGTAGGTCGTTTCTGTCTGGGCTGTAGCGCCTGCGTCGCGGTCGTGCCAGTGGCTCACGGCCACCGCGCCGGCGCCGGCGACGGCAACGATCAAAACGGCGCCAGCAAGCAATTTCGCCGACGACGAGACGACGCTTCGCCCCGCATTCGTCTGACGGACAGCACGGGGGTCGCGTTCGTCTGTGAAGTCGTAGCCGCAGAGAGGGCAGAAGGAGAACTCCACCTCGACGGATGTGTCGCATTTGGGGCACCGCCTCCGGCCTGACACGCGGCAACTCTTTCAAGCGGGACGACGAAAGGCAATCGGGCACAGCGCCTTCCCGCCCGTGATCTTGGTCCAGGCGCCCACGGTGGGTGCCACCGCCGGGGACGAACTGCGAGCGAAGGTGGCGGGCCCGGTCAAGCACCGCACCTCTCAGGGGAGGGGAGGCGCAGGGCCGCAATCGCCGGGGCCCGCCACGAACACGGGCCAGCCCACAAAGCCCCCTGACGTACCCGTTACCTCACAGGCCGGCCCGCAACGCGAGCCTACAGGGCGAGGGTGAGTGCCTGCACCCGGGTCGGCGGGAGCCGTCGTTGGTCTCAGAGGAGCGCCACGCGGCCGCAGAAGACCCCTGGAGGAAGGCGGGTTTTGAGCGTTGCCTCATCTGACGAAGGAACCCTACGAGTGCAGGGATTTCTGTATTCGAGGCCCGAGATTCGACACCGTGAACAGGGCGGCGTTGCGCAGGACATCACCGGGAATCCGGTTCACGCCCACCGGTTTCGGGTTTCTGGCGGGGCCACGAGTGGAGTCGGCGGGACCATTTCCTTGGACTATCCGAGCTCGAGGCGGCTTCTGTAGCTCTGCTTCCTGTCGGCCTCGACCCAGTATCGAGAGGGGATTCTCGTTCGGACGACGCAGCACAACCTGGTGGTGTTGTGGCCGCCGTGGCATGATGGTCACCGGGATGAACCTGAAGGGGGTGGCGTCGTGACGGCCAGAATGCACAACATGTGGTTTCGCCTGACTGACTCGGAGGGCCAGGGGCTCGTCGAGTACGCGCTGATCATCGCGATTATCTCGCTCGGGGCGATCGCAGCGCTCACGTTTCTGAGAAACAGCATTACGGGACTGTTCAGCAGAGAGGGATCGAGCATCCAGGGCGTCGGCTAGTAGAGCTCAGGCGCTCCGGGCCGACGTTCTCCCGGGCGCCCCTTCGTCCGAACTGCCAGGTCTGGGAAGCTCCGTCGTGGAGGGCGCCGCGTGACACCTGCGGGAATGCCGCAGCGGTAGCCCACGGGCTCACCTCGCACTGAAGCCGGCCCCGGAGGCAGATCCGCTTGGCCTTGGCGCGTCTCGCGAGTTGCCGGCGGAACGCTGCGCTTGCGGGCGGACGTGATCTCGCGGTCGGACGCCCACGAACACGGCTCGCGGTTGGGGGATCGCTGTTCGCAGTCGGGACCGAACCGAAGCTTCAGGTGCGCCGTTGTTAGAGTGGTGATCGGAGGATGGTGGCTGCCAGGGTTTGGAGTGGGCTGACGGAGAGGCCGCTGAGGTCTGTCTGTTCGGCGGGGGCGGGTTTGCTCGCGATCCCGAGGTCGGCGGGCAGCAAGGAGTAGGAGACTGCGTCCTCGCGGCGGCCGTCGATCGCCTGGTAGGACCGTTGCACGCCTTCACGCTGGAAGCCGTTGCGCTCGGCCACTCGCTGCGAGGCCGTGTTCTCCGGAGCGGTCCGCAACTCGACTCTGGCAACCTCCGGCTGGCTCAGGGCCCAGCGCGAGACCAGGCGCAGCGCCCGCGTCGCCCGCCCCCGACCGCGGCCCTCCGGCACCAGCCAGTACCCCACCTCGACCCGCTCCTGGCTGTGCAGATCGACCGTAATCACCCCGAACCGCTCGCCCCCCCGATCGCAGATCACAAACGCGCCCACCCTCCCCTCCCGCGACGCCTTCCGATAGTGCGCCACGAACCCGCCCGGACTCCCCTGCAGGAGCCCGAAGCGACGCCGGATCTCCGGCGTCCCCACCGCCCGCTCGATCAAATCCAGATCCGACCTCTCGATCAGCCGCAACTCGACCACACCATCGCTCAGCGACGGCTCCGGCCAGGAAAGCCCCACCCCGCGAGCACCAAAACGACGACGCACACGCCGCCCCCCAGAAACAACAACCGGCGGCAACACCGCCCGCCAGAACTCCTTCACCCCACTCAGCCAACCCCGATCCACAAACACCTCCAAACCTTATCCCACCCGCTTCGCAACGGACCCCCACCTTCCTCCTCCAACAACCCCCACAAACAACTACCCCACCCACCAACTCGCCCAAACGCCGAGGCAGACGGTGTCCGACCCAAGGATGAACACTGCGGCGCTGCCCCGCCCGGACTTTGGCGTCCGCACCCCTCCCCGTGAGGGCGGCCACAAGAGCGGAAACGGTACGCGTGATCTGCGCGAGCACCACGGAGTGCGTCGCGAGCTCATCCGGCAGATCTCCGGGTAGGCGAGGATCGCGTCCCTCTCCGCCGGCGTTCCTCGCATCGTGCGGCAAGTTCCGCGAGCGAGCCCTTCTATGAGTGCTCGGCTGTGTCATACGCTCTGCCTCGGTCGGCGGCGTGGACCCCACTAGCCCCCACGTGCTGGCTTCAGCGCGGGCGGACTCCCACTTCCCCGAGGCCCGCCCGCGCCCCCCATGTCTACACCCGGACGGACGGAGGAGTCGGAGGCGGCCTGCTCGTCGGGTCGTCCACCACTGCTGCCTACAGTGCGGCGAGGTAGAGATCGGGAAGCCGATCGCTGCGGTCACGACGACGGCCATGACGGCGATGCCGCTCACTCAGATGGTTGCCATCGCGCCGGAGGCCAGTGGCTGAAGGACGAACTAGGTCCTGTCGCGGTGATCGCGCGCGAGCGCAACGAGGCCGTCGGGTGGGATCTCCGGATCGAGAAGCGGCACGACCCAGACCTCGTAGGCGACGGCCTCTCCGTCGTGGTCGCCGATGGCGAGGTTGTAGTCGGCGACGGTCCAGCCGGGCGGGAACTCTTCTCCACGGGCAGGACGCCGCGGAGGAACCTCCACCACTCTCGGCGGCTCGGGTTCCGGCAGGTGGACCAAAACGCGCGACGGCATGCGCGCTTCCGTTTTACACCAGGGGTCGGACCTCAGCGTTCGGCGAGTCCTTCGCGGACTCGCCATTCGTGTTCGGCGAGCAGGACGGCGCGGAGGTCGGCGAACTCCTCGGATCCCTCCTCGAGCACCCGGAGCGTGACTTCGCGGTCGGCCGCGGTAAGGGCGAACACGTTGACGTCTTGGTCGGCGGCGCGCTCGAGCTTCTCAGCAGTCTCCTCCTGGCCCGCGTCTCTGAGCTTCCCGGCGAGCTCATACACGAGCCGATCATCGACGGATACTCCGGCGAGGAACATCCGCCGAGCGTACACCGACTGACGCTCGTGTCAGGGATCGCGATAGTTGCGGCGCCGAGATCATCGTGTCGGGCAGGGCGATCGCGGTTGTCGGCTGGTCGGGTGCTCAGGGGCGAGGCGCTAGCCCAGCACCTGGCGAAACGCTTACGGCCTGGACGCGACGGATCGCGAATCGCTGGCGAGTCTGCAAGATCGCACAGGTGTGGCGAAGTGCTGTTGGCCGCCGTCACCTCGGTGGAAGCAGCCATCCTCTCGGCCGCGGCCGCAGACATAGCGGCTGACTTTGCTGCCGCGTTCGCATCTCTGCGGCTCCACCACGCCACGACCAACGCGACGACCGCCACGATGGCACCGCCAACCTGAGACCAGCCCCGGAACTTGTCATAGGTGTCATGCATCGCTGCGCCGGCCTGAGTCTCTCCGAGAGTTCGGTTCACCGCACCTACATCCGCGGGTTCATCACATCGCGGCGTCGCCGCATGCCGTCCATCGTTCAGTGATGACAACTGCCCCGCCTGCGTACGTTGCACGTGACTCCGCTACCGAACAGCGTACGGCCACCCTTGCGTCTCCTTCCGTCGTGCTCTTCCTCGCGCTATTCGCGAGCCAGGCGGGCGTCCTCGTGATGTCCCCGATCCTGAGTGACGTGGCATCGGATTTCGGAGTCTCCATCGCAGAAGCAGGGCAGTTGCGGATCCTGGCGGCTCCACTCGCCGCCCTGGTAGCGCTCGCCACGGGTCGCGCACTGTCCCGCTACTCGCCACGAGCGCTCATCGGCGCCGGAAGCGCCCTCGTCGCGTTCGGCTCGCTCGCGAGCGCCGTGGCGCCGACGTTCGTCCTCCTTGCTCTGGCGCAGGTCCCGATGTGGGGAGGGATTGCCATGCTCGTTGCCGCCGGTGTGGCCGCAACAGTCTCGTGGAGCGCGCCACACGAACGCACGAAGATCGTCAGCCACGCGCTCGCCGGGCCACCGGCTGCGTGGATCGTGGGCATGCCCCTCATCGGTGTCGTCGCCTCGATCCACTGGCGGCTCGCGTTCGTTGCGCTGCCCCTGCCTGCGGCAGCTCTCGCCTTTCTTGCCACGGCCCGGCGGGCGACTGACACTCCGATTGCAGGCTCGAGAAGCTCCCTCGCGGGTCTCCTCGGCCTCACAGCAGCACGGCGCTGGGCGCTCGGCGAACTGTTTGTCAACTGCGCCTGGGCCGGGACCCTCGTGTACAGCGGCGCGCTCTTCACGGAGAGTTACGGCACATCGTCGGCTGCAACCGGGATCGTGCTCGCCGTCGTCGCTTCCGCGTACCTCGCAGGTAACCGGTGGGCCGGCCGGACGAGCCCCGCTCGTGCGCGACGGGCGATGGTCCAGGGAAGCATCGCCGCGGCCGCCGCCGTGGCGCTCACATGGACGTTCACCCGCAGCCTCGCGATCACGCTCGTCCTCTTCGCCATCACGGCCGCGTTGACAGCGGCGAGAACGGTGGCCGGCACCGTCTACGGATTGACCGTGGCGGGCGATCTCGGGCATCAGGTCGGCCCGATCAGGGCGGCAACGATGCAGATCGGATACCTGATCGGCTCGCTCCTCGGTGGGATCGCAATTGCGGTCGGCGGGTTCAGCCTTCTCTCCGTCGCCTTCGCGGCGCTGTTCCTCGCCGCCACGCTGCCCCATGTCTGCTTGCGCGGAGCATGCCGGCTCGAGGGCGCCGTCGGCGCGTCTGGTTGAAGTGCGTGTCACGCTTTCCCTGCAACCACCCCACTCTGAACCACCACCAGCAACCGTCGCCACTATCCGAACTGACCAAATACGGCCGCGAGCCTGCGGCCCGAGGTGGCAACGTCCGCACCGGGTCCTACGGTGCGAAAGTGGAACACGGAGGCGAATAGCGTGTGCCAGCGGCGGTGGTCAGTTCCTGCAAAGCAACCTCCGGCGACAGCTCTCTGCCCCGCGGCTGGGTCATCGTCGGCAGGTTGTAGGCGTCGGCGACAGCGATGACCCGCGACAGCAACAGGATCTGTTCGCCGGCCAGACCGTCCGGATAGCCCTCACCGTCGAACTGTTCCGCCTGGCGACGAACGACCTCGCCGATCTCGTAGCAGTTCGCTGACTCCAACGCCCGTTCCCCGCGGGCGGGGTACTCCTGCAGTTCTCGCCTCTCCTCAAGACTGAGCTGGGCGTGGTTCCAGGCGCGGACGTGGCCGAGCGATGCCGTCTCCGTCTCCGTCGCGGTCGAGATGCTTCGCCTTCAGGTAGAGCAAGTTGCTGCGCCTGAGCGTCTTTACAGGCGTCCCGAGTGCCGCAGGATCCTCCACCGACCGCACTCGCCGAGCCTGATCGCCCGGATCTCTCCCTTCCGGCACAGCGCCGCAACCGAACGCCGCGAAATGCCGAGCATGTTGGCCGTCTGCTTCGTCGAGAGCAGCACCGGCTCCGGTTCGTCAAGGTGCATCTGGGCGAGTATCGGCAGGCACTCCTCGCAACCTCCAGACTCCCCAACACACTCCCGCCGCCAGCACTCCCTTAGGCGAACACGAGAGGTCGCGAGGGTCAAGTGCCGCGCCCCAGCATCGATCTAGGGTGTAGCTTCAGCACAGAGCGCGTCCATTCAACCCAGGAGATGGAGGAACGATGGAAGACGCGAATCTCGTCCTTGTGGTCGGCACGTATTCGGCGACCGGGGCGGCAGCCGAGGACTACAAGGCGCTGAAGGCAGCGGAGGATGCTGGCGACTATCTGGTCGTCGGGGCCGTTGTGTTGAACCGTGACGCGAACGGCAAGGTCGACGTGGCCGAGCACGACAGCGGTGCCCACGTCGCAGGTGGCGCTGTTCTCGGCGGGACTGCCGGGTTGGTGGTCGGGCTGTTCGCGCCCCCGCTGCTCGCGGCGACCGCAGTCGGAGCCGGGATCGGCGCAGTCGTTGGCAAGCTGAGCAAGAAGCACCAGGAGAAGCAGTTGGGCGTCGAGATGGAGGAGTATCTGCCTCCGGGATCGTCAGCCGTCGTTGCGGTCGTTGACGACACGTATGCCGACAGGGTCGAGGCCGCGCTTGTCAACTCCGACAAGCGGATCAACAAGGCCATCGACAAGGGCGACTACGACGAACTCCAGAAGGCGATCGCCGAGTCGTCAGACGAAGTTACGAAGGCTGTTGACTCCTAGCCGACCGGGGTGAGGAGGGTCGGAGCGGGTGTCGTCCCTCCTCACCCTTCGTTTCAAGATGCCTCTACGGGTGGTGGGTTCGGGTCGCCCCGCGCCCGGAGTATGGCCACGACCGCGACAACGAGGTAGCCGAATGCTGCGACCCTGGGGGCAAGGATCGCGACCGCGATCACGCCGATGTAGAAGGCCATGTTCGGGCCTGCCGCCATCGCTATCGCGTTGAACTCCTTCTCGCTCACCTCTGGCCGCAGGAGGTGCCGGTCACGGGCGACCGAGCCCCAGAGGGCGTTAAGCAGGGACGAGATGACGAGCAATGATCCGCCGTAGAAGATGACTGCGGCCCTCTCGGCGTCGGAGCTATGGATCGCTTCGGCCATCAGCTTGGTCGGGAAGGGCAGGAACGAGACAGCCATCAACAGCAACAGGTTGATCAGCATCAATCGCGTGTTGGCGTACTGCAAGCGGCGGAAGATGCCGTGGTGGGCGAGCCAGATCCCTCCGATCGTGATGAAACTCGTCGCATACGCCAGGTAGGAGGGCCACTGGTCGATGATGCCCCGCCACAGGTTGTCGAAGGCGGTCTCGGGCACGTTGACTTCGAGAATGAGCAGCGTGATCGCGATCGCGAAGACGCCGTCACTGAACGCCTCTGTCCGGCTGGTGCCCCAGTAGTTCTCCACGGCACGTCGGTTCGACCTCTGCCCGTCGGCTCCTGCGCCTCAGACGACTCCCCCTACCGGCCGACTACCGAACTCCCGCTGCCAGCACCCTGGGCAGAACGTCACCAACCGGCCCGTCCCATCTGACTCGACCCACCACTCGTCGTCATCGGCACACCCCGAAAACGCCCCTCTGTTGTCGCCTCCCGAGACGACGAAAGCCCCGCAGATGCAGGGCTTCCGGCAGTCGGGGCGCCGAGATTCGAACTCGGGACCTCTAGTCCCCCAGACTAGCGCGCTAACCAGGCTGCGCCACGCCCCGCGACCGCGTCATCCTAGCGGCCATGCGCGATCCGGGGTTTTGTTCGTTTCGGCAGTGGAGGCGATATGGGCCTGTGGGCAAACGGCCCACCAGAAGTTGCCCGAGACTGTCTGCCATCGGCGCGTCGGGCATCAACGCGATGCATTAGGCGGCTTCCGTCGGCGTCACGCTCGATGACATTCCGTCGAGGTAGGCGGCGAGGAGTTCGGAACGCCGAAGGGTGCCACGGTCGAGCAGTGCAGCCGCGACAGCCTCGACCGCCGACCACTGACCCTCGACCACGGCGTCCGCACGTGCATCAAGGGAACACACCCACTCGTCAGCCTCGTCCGAAGACGCGTTGAACCCGTATATCCCAATGGGCCACAACCTCATGAGCCGCCCCTGCGCCGACTTGAACGTCCTGCCCCGTCAGCCGCTGCTCAGCCGCCGCACCGCCAGCCACGAGACGACCACGTTCTCGCAGGTCGAGAGCCTCGGTCGCCCGCGCCTCGTGCGCCGGGATATGCTCCCTCCACTAGGGAGGGCTCTTCCCTCCCCCATGAAGGAGGACGGAAATGGCAGAGCCAACGACGGAGACACCGGTGCTCGATCTTCTGACGAGCATGACGGCGGACTCGATCGAGGCCTCGAGTCTCGATCTGGAGACGCTGATGCTCGTGCGGATCGCCGCGCTGATCGCGGTCGACGCGCCGCCGGTTTCGTATGCCTTGAACCTTGAGGCTGCTGGTGACCTCGAGATCGACGCAGAGAGGGTTCAGGGTGTCCTCGCGGCGGTTGCCCCGATCGTCGGCACCGCTCGCATCGCTTCGGCGACGAGCAAGATCGTCCGGGCACTCGCACTCGAGATCGAGGTCGCCGAACTCGACGACGAGCGCTGAGTAGCACGTCACCCGGCAGCCGTCCTTCCGAGAGGGACGGCTGCCGGGGTGCATCACAGCATCTGAGGTCTCTGCGAACCTGCTATCGGGCGGTTGCGATGTCTGTTGCCGAGGAAGCCGAGTTCGCACCGCGCATTCGGGTGGCTCGCGGACCGGTTTCGGCGTACTAGTATCGATGCGTGACCGGACTCGCAGACGACCTCGCACAAGTCCCGCTTTTCAGCGGCCTCAACAAGAGACAGCTGAAGAAGCTGGCGGGCGGTTTCAGGGAACGTCGATTCGCGCCCGGTAGGACTGTCGTCCGTGAAGGGCATATGGACGGCGTCGGATTCTTCGTCATCGCCGAGGGCACGGCGACGGTTAGTGTCGCGGGATCGGGTGTCGCCGTACTTGGCCCCGGCGACTATTTCGGAGAACTCGCGATGCTCACCGAGCAAGCCCGCGGCGCGACCGTTACGGCTGAGACGTCGCTTCGCTGCCTGGTAATGGCCTTCTGGGACTTCCGCCGCTTCGCGAAAGAGAACCCCGACGTCTCCTGGAGGCTCCTCCAGCATCTGGCCCACGTGATGGCAGAGGATCGCGCTCGGCGCGCGCAGGCGTCGATTCAAGCCAGTTGAGACCCTCGTAGGTGCGGCCCCGGCGCGTCGGGACGATGATCGCGACCGAAGACGCGCTGCGACGTTGCGTTGCGGAATCCGCGTGCACCCCGATGGCAGCAGCGCGAGCCGGTGGGAGGATACGGTCGATACCCTGAAAGGAGACGGTGATGGTCAACACGGTTCAAGGGCTTCCTGCCAAAGTGGGTGATCTGATTCAGATCACGGGCCATGGCGTCGGCGATGCGCCGCGTAGCGCCGAGATCCTCGAGGTACTGGGCTCGGCCGGGCACGAGCATTTCCGCGTCCGCTGGGAGGACGGTCACGAGTCGATCTACTTTCCGGCGGATGACGCCGTGATCAGGCATCCGCAGCCCTGACGTTCGTCAGAGCACGGTCTCGATCAGCCGAGCTTCTTGTACAGCCGGTCGACGAGGTCGGGCATCTGCTCCAGCCTGTCCGTGATCACACGGATCCGGTACTCGCGAAAATGCTCCGGCTTGACGCCGAAAGCGACCGCCAGGCGTGCGAGCACGTCGTTCGACGGCACCGGCCGGTTGCCGTGGACGATGTGGTTCAGGTACCCCGCGGAAAGATCGGTCTTGTCCGCGAGGGCCCTGTAGGTGAGGCCGGTCTCGACCATCAGCCGCTCCATCGTCGGGCCGAGTCCATCGTCGCTGTACGCACGCCGCTTCGCCACTAGAGCTCCCCTATCAATGTAAGCACGGTTTCACGCGGAATGCGATCGTCGGCGCCGGTTTCCCGGACGCGCACGTCGACCGCTCCGTCGTCCAATGTCTTCTTGCCGACCGTCACCCGGATCGGCACACCGAGCAGATCTGCGTCCGCGAACTTCTCTCCCGGTCGTTGCGTCCTGTCGTCCAACAGCACCTCGAGACCCCCGTTCGACAGCAGCTCGGCCACCTCGACCGCAGGCTGCAGCACCTCCGCGGCGGCACCGTGCAGTGCAAGCACGTGCACGTCGTACGGCGCAATCGACCGGGGCCAGACGATCCCGTGCTCGTCGTGCCGCTGCTCGACCGATGCCGCCATGATGCGTCCGGGGCCGATCCCGTAGCAGCCCATCAGCACGTTCTGCTCGGTACCGTTCTCGTCCAGAAACCGCGCACCCAGCGGCGCGGAGTAGCGTGCTCCGAGCTTGAAGATATGGCCGACCTCGATCGCGGTCTGAAATTCCAGCCGTCCGCCGCACACGGGGCACCCGTCCCCTTCGACCGGCTGCCTGATATCGGCGAAGCGTGCCGTGAAGTCGCGTCCGTGCTCGACGCCACGCAGGTGCCAGCCGGTGCGATTCGCGCCGGCGACGAACTGGCCTTCCCGTAGGGTCTCGTCGGCGACGATCTCGCCCGTGAAGCCGACGGGGCCGAGCGAGCCGGGGTCCGCGCCGAACACCGCCCGGATCTCGTCCTCGGTCGCCGGTCGAAAGGTGCTGCCGATGGCAGCCGCGAGCTTCGCCTCCTCGAGCCGGTCGTCGCCGCGGACGAGGCCGAGGACAACCGTGCCGTCGTCCGTCGTCACCGGCATCGCCTTGAACGTCGCGGCGGGATCGATGCCGAGGAATCCCGCCAGGTCGTCGATCGTCGCAATTCCCGGTGTCGCGACCTCGACAGGCTTGTCGAGCGGCTCGGGAAAAGCCGGAACCCGCGGCACGCCACGCGCAATCTCGAGATCGGCTGCGTAGTCGCCGTTCGCGCACGTGACGAGAGTGTTCTCCCCCGAGCCGGACGGGGCCAGGTAGTCGATCGACTCGCTGCCGCCCATCATCCCCGACTCGGCCTGCACGGCGAAGGTCTCGAGCTCGCAGCGTTCGAAGATCCGCTCGTACGCACGGGCATGCTTCTGGAAGCTGACGTCGAGCCCCGCCTCGTCACGGTCGAACGAGTACGCGTCCTTCATCACGAACTCGCGGACGCGCAGCAGGCCGCCACGGGGACGCGGCTCGTCGCGCGCCTTGGTCTGGAAGTGATAGAGGATCTTCGGCAGGTCGCGGTAGGAGCCGAGCTCGGCGAAGTGGAACGTCACCGTCTCCTCATGCGTCATGGCGAGCACGAACGGGCGACCGGCCCGGTCCGCCAGCCGGAAGAGCTCGGGGATCGAAGAGCGACCGGTCGCCTCCCAGAGCTCGGCCGGGTTGATCACGGGCATCGACATCTCCTGGCCGCCGATCGCGTTCATCTCCTCGCGAACGATCTGCTCGATTCTCTCGTGTGTGCACCAACCCGCGGGGAGGAAGCTCCAGAGCCCGGCGCTCACCTGGCGGATCATCCCCGCCCGGACGAGGAGCTTGTGCGAGACCGCCTCGGCGTCTGCGGGATCGTCACGAAGGGTCGGGAGGAACAGCTCTGACTGGCGCCTGACCATGAAGGCTGCAGGCTACCGAAGCTCGCGGTAGGCCTCGTCAGGCACTGGCCGCCGCCTGTCCGGGGGACACGTCGATCCTCGATCGAGGTGGAGCAGGCCGGCGGCCGTGGCCCGGGGGCGGTTCTAATCCAGCGGGATCAGGGACGCTTCGGCCATCGCGAGCGCCGCCGGTTTGGCCATCTTCAACCGCTTGGGCCGCTGCATGCCGCCCTGGATCCAACGGTCGATTTCGCGAAACAGCTCGTCGATCAGGATGTCCGACGACACCTTCTTCACCACCCTGCCGTGCGCATACAGGAACCCGACTTCGCGTCCACCCGCGATACCGAAGTCGGCATCGCCCGCTTCTCCCGGCCCGTTCACGGCACAGCCCATCACTGCCACCTCGAATGCCTCCGGATAGGCCTTGAGCCGCTCCTCCACGACGACCGCGAGAGTCTCGACGCCGACGTTGTCTCGGCCGCACGAGGGGCACGCGATCATCACGGGCCCCCGCTCCCGCAGCCCGAGCGCCTTCAGGATCTCCCAGGCGACCTCGACTTCCCTCACCGGGTCCGCGGTCAGCGAGACGCGAAACGTGTCGCCGATCCCGTCGGCAAGCAGGGACCCGATCCCGACGGCGCTTTTGATCGCCCCCGCGAATGGCGTGCCCGCCTCGGTGACGCCGAGGTGGAGGGGGTACGGCACCTTCGCAGCAAGCATCCGGTAGGCACGGATCATCGTCGGCACATGGGTCGCCTTGACGGAGATCTTGAAGTCGCGGTAGTCGAGCCTCTCGAGCAGCTCCACCTCCTCGAGGGCCGCCGCGACGAGCGCTTCCGCCTGATCCTGCTGGGCGAGGTCTTGGAGGTGCGCGGGCAGAGAACCAGAGTTCGCGCCGATTCGCATCGCAACGCCGGCCCGTTTTGCGGCCTTGACGACGAGCTCGACCTTGTCGGGGCCGCCGATGTTGCCGGGATTGATCCGAACCGCCGCAACACCTGCTTCGATCGCGCGCAATGCGAGCGACGCATTGAAATGAATGTCGGCGATCACGGGAATCGGTGAGAACCGGACGATCGTCCGCAGCGCGTCGGCGTCCTCGATCTTCGGCACCGCGCAGCGCACGACTTCGCAGCCGGCCGAGACGAGCGCGGCGATCTGAGCCGTCGTCGCTCCGACGTCGTGTGTCTTGGTCAGGGTCATCGACTGCACGACGACCGGCGCCCCGCCACCGATCGTGACGTCGCCGACGCGGATCTGCGCGAGACTTCCCATCCCGGTCAGTGTAGACATGCCCATCGAGCCCCCTCCCACTCTCTGGACGATCGCCTGCCCAGCCGACGACCATCCTCACGACGCATGCGGGCTCGGGGCGGACCTCGAGCCCGGCACGCTGCTCGCCGCCTACCGGATAGGCCTCTTCCCGATGCGCGTCGAGGACGACCTCGTTTGGTGGTCGCCTGTGCGACGGGCAGTGATTCCCGTTGCGGGATTCCGTGCGTCCCGATCGCTCCGCCGAGCGGCTCGCGGCTACGAGATTCGCGTCGACACCTCGTTCCCGGACGTTATCCACGGATGCGCCGACCCGCGCCGGCCCCACGGTTGGATCGACGCCGGCTTCGTCGCCGCCTACATTCGGTTGCACGAGCTCGGCTGGGCGCACTCGATCGAAGCCTGGGACGACGACGGGCTCGCAGGGGGGCTCTACGGCGTCACCATCGGCGGCCTGTTTGCGGCCGAATCGATGTTTCATCGGCGCAGCGGCGCCTCGAAGGCAGCTCTCGTCGGCCTCGTGCACCGGCTGCAGGCCGGCGGCGAGGCACGCCTGCTCGATGTGCAGTGGGCGACACCGCATCTCGGCTCGCTCGGTGCGGTCGAGATCTCGAGGGCGGAGTACCGTCGGCTCCTGGATGTCGCCGTCCTGCTTGACGACGCGTTCGAACCCGAAATCCGGTAGCAGGCCGGAGCGCGACCCGTGACCGGGTTCCACGTTTTGGGAAGGACTGACGGAAGGACGGCCCGCGGGCGGGCCTCTTCAGGATCACGCGAAGCGTGCAGAAAGAGACGTCCTGAGGCGAAGCCGCGATAGGCTTTTCCTTCGCGGCGTCGCCTCTTTTCCTTCGCGGCTTCGCCTCACGAAAGCCGTTTCACCGTGACCGGGTTCCACGTTTTGGGAAGGACTGACGGAAGGACGGCCCGCGGGCGGGCCTCTTCAGGGTCACGCGAAGCGTGCAGAAAGAGAGTCCTGAGGCGAAGCCGCGATAGGCTTTCCTTCGCGGCTTCGCCTCAGGAAAGCCGTCCGATGTCGTTCGTCAGCCCGATCACGAAGAGAAGTAGCACGAGCCCGATGCCCACGATCGAAACGCGCTCGTAGACGTCCCGGGTAACCGCGCGACCCCGGAACCCCTCGATGATCGCGAAGACGATGTGTCCACCGTCGAGTGGCAGCAACGGCAGCAGGTTCAGCAGCGCGATCGAGAGCGAAATCAGGCCCAGCACCCACAGGAAGTTTCCCGTCCCCTGTTTCGCAGCATCGGATGAGCCCTGAACGATCCCGACAGGACTCGAGATGTCCTTGCGCCCCTCACCGGTGATGAGGTGTGCGATCGACGCGACGATGTCCTTGGACACTTGGCCGGTCACGCGGACAGACTGGCTCGCCGCAGCAGGTCCCGAAAGGCCTTTGCCCTGCAGGATGAACCCGAGCCGATAGACGCCGGCGTCCTTCGTAGCGGCACGTGGCCCGAGTGCGAGTCGCGATCCGTTACGGCTCACGATCACCGCCAGAGGCTTCCCGTCCGACTCCAAGATCGTGCGCGAAATAGTGTCGCCGGTCATCGGAACGCCGTCGATCGAAATGATCCGATCGCCCGAGCGAAGCCCGAGAGCCGCAGCAGCCGTGCCCGCGCGAACGCTGTCAACCGTTGTCGTGGGCTCCCCGCCTGAGGTCATGTAGAGGCCCGTGAAGAGGACGAGCGCGAACACGATGTTCGCCGCGGGCCCGGCGAAGATCACGAGCACACGCTTCCAGGTGCGGGCTCGCCAATAGGCGTCTGGTCCGAGGGCGTCCCCGATGTCGGCGACGCCCTTTTCGACCCCGCGGGCGGCCTGTTCGGACAGGGGCCGGGTCGCAGCGAGATCCGCAAAAACTGTGAGCGACGCGCGTGCGACGTCGTGATCGCCGGCACCGAGCGAACGCCGCAGGCGGTCCGCAGCATCGGTGAGCTCCGGCGCCTCCTCCACCGCTCGCCCGAAGACCGGATCGACATCGGCCGCAGCCGGCCGGTGCATGCCGGGGATCTTCACGAAGCCCCCGAGGGGGATCATCCCGACGCCGTACTCGATCCCGTTGTGGACGCGCTTGATCACAGCGGGTGGGAACCCGACGTAGAACTTGCGCGGCCGCATCCGGAGCGCCAACGACGCCGCGAAATGGCCGAGCTCGTGGACGAAGACGAGCAACCCCAGACCAACGATCGCGATGAAGATTGTCATGCTGGAACCAGCCTCCGTTCCGCGATACGACGCGCCTCGGCGTCCGCCGCAACGAGGTCGTCGAGGTCACGCGCTGCGGCTCCCTCGACCCGCTCGAGCGCCTCGGCAACCGTGTCGGCAATCTCCAGAAAGCCGATTCGCCCGTCCAGGAACGCCGCAACGGCCACCTCGTTCGCCGCATTGTAGGCGCAAGGGAATGTCCCTCCCCGCTCCCCTGCCGCCCGCGCCAGGGGCAGCAGCCGGAACGAATCGCCGTCAGGAGCCTCGAACCGGAGGTCGAGCCCGCCCGCAAGATCGAGCGGCGTCGCCGAGACGGCGCTGCGCTCGGGGTAGCTGAGGGCAAAGGAGATCGGGACGCGCATGTCGGGGGTGCCAAGATGCGCGAGGAGCGCCCCATCGCGAAAGCGGACGAGCGAGTGCACGATCGAGGCGGGCTGCACGATCACCTCGATCCGGTCATAGGGGATGCCGAACAGCCAGTGCGCTTCGATCAACTCGAGGCCCTTGTTGGCGAGCGTCGCGGAGTCGACGGTGATCTTTCGCCCCATCGACCACGTCGGATGGGCCAGAGCGTCGGCCACGGTGACCTGCTCGAGCTCGGACCGTGAGCGGCCGCGGAACGGCCCGCCTGACGCGGTGAGGACGAGCGTCTCGACGGTCTCCGCGGGACGGCCCTCGAGGCACTGGAACAAGGCCGAATGCTCGCTGTCGACCGGAAGCAGCAGACCGCCTCCGCGACGATGGGCTGAGACCGCCAGCTCGCCTGCCGCAACGAGGCTTTCCTTGTTCGCCAGCGCGAGCGTGATCCCGCGTTCGAGCGCCCACAACGTCGCCTCCACGCCGGCGAAGCCGACAATGGCGTTGAGCACGATGTCCGGCTCGCTCGCGTCGAGGATCTCGGAGGCGCGACCACCTACCTGCAGGCACTCGACGCCGTGGGACGCTCCAAGGTCGTCGAGCGACTGCGTGCCCGACATGAGAGCACACAGCTCGAGCTCCGGGCTCTGCTCGATGATCTCGATCGCCTGGCGGCCGATCGATCCCGTCGCTCCGAGAAGGGCGATGCGCTTCATGACAGCAGGGTGCCTGACACGGGCCGGGTCACGTCAGTGCGAGCACGACGTAGAACGCGGCGGGCCCGGCCCACAGAATGGAGTCGACGCGATCGAGAACCCCGCCGTGCCCGGCCAAAATGCGCCCCGAGTCCTTCATTCCGAGGTCGCGCTTGATCGCCGACTCGAAGAGGTCCCCCAGTGTCGATGAAATGGCGATAGCGCCTCCGAGCGCGACTGCCTCCAGGTCGGTGAGGAATCCCTGGTCGTACATCGCGAAAAACGCGACTGCCATCGCCGCCAGCGTGCCGCCGACGAAACCCTCCCACGACTTCCCCGGCGAGATCGTCGGCGCCATCTTGTGACGGCCCATCGTACGGCCGACGAAGTACGCAGCGGTGTCGTCTGCAAACACGGCGATGAGCACCGTGAATACGACGAGACGACCGTTCTCGGGAATGTCGCGCAGCAGCATGAGTGAAGCCAGACCGCCGCCGACCCAGACGACCCCGAGCAACGTGAGCGAGATCGCCGCAGTCGCCGAGGGCCGCGCATCCGAGAAGCCGAAGACGACGAATGCGACGAGCACCGTCGCAAAGATGCCGCCGACCATCCATGAGATGTTCCCCGCCTCGGCACCGACGAGCGTGAGAGCGAGCCCGACATAGCCGCCGAGTACGAGCGGACGGAGACCGCGGCCCATCACGTAGAGCTCGTGAAGAGCCATCAAGCCGCCTAGGAGCGCGATCGCGAACAGCCACCAGCCGCCGAGCCACACGATTCCGAGGACGAGCGGCAGGAGCACGAGCGCTACTGCAATTCGCGACCAGAAGGCGCTCACCGGCCGCCGAACCGCCGGTCGCGCCCGGCGAACACGTCGAGTGCCGCGCAGAGGTCGTCACGGCCGAAATCGGGCCAGAGCGTGTCCGTGAAGACGAACTCGGCGTACGCAGTCTCCCAAAGCATGAAATTCGAGATCCGGAATTCGCCCGAGGTGCGGATCAACAGGTCGACCTCGGGGAGCTCCGGCGCGTAGAGGCGCGCCGCGATGGCTGCTTCGTCCACGTCGTCAGGGGTGAGACCGTCCTCCACGCACCGGCGTGTCGCCTCGACGAGCTCTGCCCTCCCGCCGTAGTCGAACGCGATCCAGAGGCAGAGTGTGTCGAGATCGGACGTCGATCGCTCCAGCTCCTCCATCCGCTGTCGCAGGTCGGGTGGTACGCGGTCGCGTCGGCCGAAAAACCGTGTCCGAACGCCCTGGCGCGCGAGGTCGGGGAGCTCGTTCTCGATCGTCTCGCCCAGGATCTCCATCAGGGCGGCGACCTCGCCGGGCGGACGCGACCAGTTCTCCGTTGAGAACGCGTAGACGGCGAGGGTCGTCACCTGGAGGGCGATCGCCGCCTCGACCGTGCGTCGCAGTGCCCGCGTTCCCGCGCGATGGCCCTCGGCGATCGGGACGCCGTGGCCCACTGCCCAGCGGCCGTTCCCGTCCATGATGATCGCGACGGTCCGGGCCGACGGCCGATCCGTCATCGCCGGGTCGTCGATCTTCGTTGCCGTGCTCACGGTGAGAAGGAGGTTCGGAGCAATTAGACCTCCATGATCTCGGCCTCTTTGTGCTTCAGTAGGTCGTCCAGCGCCTTCACGTTGTCGTCGGTGAGCTTCTGCACCTGAGCCTCTGCCCGGCGCTCCTCGTCGTCACCGACCTCCCCGTTGCGGACGAGCTCCTCGAGGTGCTTCATCACGTCGCGGCGGACGTTGCGGATGGCGACCTTACCCTCCTCGGCGTAGCGCCGCACGACCTTGACGAGCTCCTTCCTCCGCTCCTCGGTGAGTGAGGGGATCGGCAACCGGATGAGCTTTCCGTCGTTGCCGGGCGTCAACCCGAGGTCTGACTCCTGGATCGCCTTCTCGATCGCCTTGATCTGTGACGCGTCGTACGGCTGGATCGCGAGGAGACGCGCCTCGGGAGCCGAGATCGTGGCCATGTTGCTGAGCGGAGTCTGCGTGCCGTAGTAGTCGATCGTAATCCGGTCGAGCAGCGCTGCCGAGGCGCGCCCCGTACGAACGCTGTTGAACTCGGTGCGAGTCGCATCGATCGACTTGTGCATCCGCAGCTCACAGTCGGTGAGAAAGGTCTCGATTGCCGTCAACTCAGGCCTCCTTCGGCGTCGCCACGATCGTGCCGATCCGCTGCCCGGAGGCCACGCGAGCGATATTGCGCTCGGCGAGCTCGAAGACGTGGATCGGCACCTGGTTGTCCATGCACAGAGAGAGAGCCGTCGTGTCCATCACGCGCAGGCCACGCTCGATCGCCTCGAGATGGGTGATCTCGGAGAGGAAGCGCGCGTCCGGGTCGGTGCGCGGGTCGCCGTCGTAGACACCCTCGACCCCGTTCTTGGCCATGAGGATCGCCTCTGCCCCGATCTCGAGCGCCCTGAGCGCGGCTGCCGTATCGGTCGTGAAGAACGGGTTGCCCGTGCCGGCCGCGAAGATGACGACGCGCCCCTTCTCGAGATGGCGCATCGCACGCCGCCGGATGTAGGGCTCGGCGACCTCCGAGACTGCGATCGCCGACTGGACCCGGGTTTGCACGCCGAGTTTCTCGAGCGCATCCTGGAGCGCGAGTGCGTTCAGCAGCGTTGCGAGCATCCCGGCGTAGTCGGCGGTGGCTCGATCCATCCCGTCGGCAGCGGCGGCCATTCCCCGGTAGAAGTTGCCCCCACCGACGACGATCGCGAGCTCGGTACCTCCGTTCCGCACCTCGACTACCTCGCGGGCGATCGCCGACACCGTGTTCGGGTCGACGCCGTAGTCCCTGTCGCCCATCAGGCTTTCACCCGAGAGCTTGAGCAGCACACGCCGAAACGGCGCGGGAGCGCCGACCGGCGACGGCCTCACTGCGTCGTCTCGGTGCGCACTCACGATCCGGCGACCGAGACCCGCTTGAAGCCTTTCAGCGTTGCACCCGCAGCTGCGAGCGCGGCACCGACCGACTTCGATTGATCGTGGATCCACGCCTGGTCGACGAGGACGCCACCGGGTGAGGCCGCGAAGAAGCGCTTGCCGAGCATGCCGTCCACGATCTTCTCACGCGCGGCCTCCGGCTTGGAGAGCACCTCGTCGGAGTTGAGATACACCTGCCGTTCGGCCTCGATCGCCTCGGGTGACACGTCGGCGCGCGTCGCCCACTCCGGAGCGGCGAACGAGATGTGCATCGCGAGTTGGCGCGCAAGCCCCTCGTCGCCGCCGTCGAGATCGACCAGGACACCGATCTTGTTGGCCGGAGGATGAACGTACGCGGCGATCGTGCCGCCGTCGTCGTATCGCTCGGCGCCCGCCACCACGATGTTCTCGCCGAGCTTGCCCATCAGCGCGAGCCTTTCATCGTCGAACGCCGCGGCTGCGGCGACACCACGTTCGTGGATCGCGCCGAGGATGCGCTCGGCAAACGCCTGGAACTCGTCGTTCTTCGAGACCGGCTCCGTCTCGCACCCGACGCCGACGATCGTGCCGGTGCCCCCGTCGACGATCGCAGCGACCAGGCCTTCGGTGGTCGCGCGATCGGCTCTCTTCCCGGCCTGCGCCATGCCCTTTTCACGCAGGAGCGTCCGAGCGGCATCGAGGTCGCCATTCGTTTCTTGCAGTGCCCGCTTGCAGTCCATCATGCCCGCTCCCGTGAGGTCGCGGAGCTCCTTGACGAGGCCTGCACTGATCTCTGTCACGCTGTCTCCTCTCAATGAGAGACGAGGCGCGGGAGCGCCTTCGCCTGCTCGATCCAGTCGGTCACCTCGTCCGCGCTCGGTACCCGACGAACGAGGCTTCGCGCCTCGTTCGTCTCGGCGAGCGCCGTGACGAGGTTCTCGACGTTGCGCTGCGCGAGCTCGGGCACGGAGTCGACGCCTGCTGCCTCGAGCAGCTCCGCGAACTCGGGTCCGATGCCGACCACCCGCATCAGGTCGGCGTGATTGACCCAGCGGAGCACACGCACCGTGTCGATGCCGGTCTGTTCGACGAGAGAGGAACGACCTTCGACCGTCGCGCCCAGCTCGAGCAGCGCTTCGATCGACGAGACGTCGGCTGCCCGCAGCTTCTCCGCGTAGGCCGAGCCGATGCCTTCGATCTCCTCGATGTCGCCTGTCCTCGTCGGTGCAGGCTCATCGGGCGCAATCTCCTCGACGCCGGTTTCCGCGGCAGCTGCGGCGGCGGCCTCTGTAGCCGCAGCGGCTTCGGCGGCAGCGGCCTTGGCCGCGAAGTCCTTGGCCGACACCTTGCTCTGGCCGGCTGCGATGCCGTCGGCGAGCGCGCGCACGACGAGTGAGCAGGAGCGGATCGCGTCATCGTTCCCAGGGATCACGAACTGAGCCTCATCTGGATCACAGTTCGTGTCCACGAGCGCGATCACCGGTAGGTGCAGGCGCTGCGCCTCACGGACCGCAAGAGCCTCCTTCTTCAGATCGACGATGAAGATCGCGTCGGGCTGACGCTTCATGTCGGCGACTCCACCGAGGTTCGCCTCGAGCTTCTCGAGCTCGGCCTCCATCGTGATGCGCTCCTTCGCGGGCAGCAGGGCGAGCTGACCGTCGCTCTTCAGACGGCGAAGGTCGTGGAGGTACGCGATCCGGTCGGAGATCGTGCGCCAGTTGGTGAGGAGGCCACCGAGCCAGCGGTTCGCCACGAACGGCATCCCGACCCTTGTCGCCTCGTCACGGACGGCGTCCTGGGCCTGCTTCTTCGTGCCGACGAACAGGATCGTGCCGCCGCGTTCGGCGATGTTTCGCGCGAAGTCGTACGCGTCCTCGACGAGCTGCTGTGTCTGCTGCAGGTCGATGATGTAGATACCGCCGCGCTCCGTGAAGATGAAACGCTTCATCTTCGGGTTCCAGCGACGTGTCTGGTGGCCGAAGTGAACTCCAGCCTCCAGCAGCTCCTTCATGGAGACGACTGCCAACGGGACCAGCCCCTTTCAACGTGGTTTCGGATGTACTGCTCCGGCGGGCCGGGACGGAACCGGGCTCCGATCGCGGAGCTTCGGCACCACCGCCCGGGCGCTGATCACCGGTTAGCTGGGACGTGATGATGGAACGTGAGTGGCCAATGGTACCCGACACCGGCGTGCGGCTCAGCTGCGCGCCAGGTCGAGTGCCGCGGCCAGGTCCGCCGGGAGCTCTGACGAGACGTCCACGACGTCCCGAGTCAGCGGGTGCGTGAAGATCAGCCGCCGCGCGTGCAGAAACTGCCGTCGCAGGCCGAGGTCGCCTGCCACGCCGTAGACGGGATCACCGCTGACGGGCAAGCCGATCGCCTCCAGATGAACACGGATCTGATGCGTGCGTCCCGTCTCGAGTCGAACGTCGAGGAGTGAGTGGCTGCGCATTGTCTCTCGCACGTCGAACCAGGTAACCGACGCACGCGGTGACGCTGTGTCGAGGGAGTGGCGCGTGGGATCGCGGCGGTCACGGCCGATCGGAGCCTCGATCCGTCCCGCTGCAGACTGCGGCGCGCCTCGAACGAGGGCGGCATACGTTCGTTCGAGCTCGCGCGCGCGAATCATCTTCTGCAGCAGTGCGTACGTCTCGGCCGAACGGGCGACGACGAGCAGACCCGACGTGTCGCGGTCGAGCCGGTGGACGATCCCCGGCCGGTCTTCGTCGTCCCCTCCTTCGGGGCCATGCTCGAGCAGGCCCTGGACGAGGGTTCCCGTTCGCGTCGACCCGGCGGGATGGACGACGAGCCCGGCGGGCTTGTCGACCACGAAAAGGTTCTCATCCTCCCACACGAGAGGAATGTCCATCGACTCCGGTTGCAGTTTCGCGGCGTCCGGGATCTCCGCGGTGATCTCCTCGCCACCCTCCAACCGAAAGCTCTTCACCCGACGTTCTCCGTCGACCAGAACGGCACCGGCTGCAATCAGTCGCTCGGCGAGGGCCCGCGAGTCGAGCTCGGGGCGCTCGGCGAGGACGCGGTCGAGCCGTGCCCCCGCCTGGTGTTCAGGAACGCGAAAGAGGAGCGGTGCCAAGACGTGGGCTCGTTCGGTCGGATGCGACGAACGAGGCGAACAGCAGCCCGACGCCGACCACGATGAAGGTGTCGGCGAGGTTGAACGCCGGCCAATAGGCGAAGTCGAGAAAGTCGGTGACATGCCCGAGTCGCACGCGGTCGATCAGGTTCGCGATGCTGCCGCCGATCACGAGCCCGAGCGCGACGGGCAGCAGCGGGTGACGCTGGGCTGTCCGGCCGAAGAATACGAGCATCGCCGTGACGGCTGCGGTGGTCAAGAGGATCACGGCCGTCGTCGAGTCGGCGAACAGGCCGAAAGCGATGCCGGAGTTCTGCACGTGGTGGATGCTGAACGGACCGATGGACGCTGCTGCCTTCCCGATCGGGAGGCGCAGGGAGACGATCGACTTGGTCAGCTGGTCGGCGGCGATCGCGGTGCTCGCGATCACGGCGAGGGCTACCCACTGTGCCGGGCCCGCACCGAGCCGGCGCTCGGCGCTCGAGACCGGCTGCAGGGCATTCGTCGACGAGCCGACCCGAACGTCGATCGGCTGTGACGGCTCCGAGCGGGCGGGCTCGGTCAACCCAGTTCCTGCCGTCGCTTGTCGTCGAGGCAGAGCACGGCGTACGGGACGGCATCGAGGCGCTCCTCCGGAATCACAGCGCCACAGACGGCGCACGTCCCGTAGGTTCCCGCCTCGATGCGCCAGAGCGCCTCGTCGATTTCGGCGATCACGTTGTCGGCGTTCTCGCCGAGCGACTGGTCGACCTCCAGGTCGACGAGGTCCGATGCGTGGTCGGCGATGTGCTGGTCGCCTGCGGCGGAGTTGATCTCGCCCACACCCTCGTCGTCGGCTGCCAGGTCAGCTGCGGCCCGCAGAATTCGCTCACGAAGTCGGAGCAGGTCTGCACGCCGGAGCGCGAGGTCGATAGTCATGGCGTTCCTTTCTGGACCGATGTGAGGCGCTGCTCCGCCTCTTCGAGAGTAAGCCCGACGATCTCGACGATCTTGTCGCGAGAGACGGCGCCGCTGACGACACGTACGTCAGGTCGCCCGAGGTCGAGGGCCGCCGCGAGCAGGTCGACCACCGCTGCATTCGCACGTCCCCGCTCCGGGGCCGCCGCGACGCGGAGCTTCCACGCGTTGCCGTGGCGGCCGATCACGGCCGACCGGGCGGCGCCGGGTGAGATCCTAAGGTTGAGCCGGATCGTGTGGGGCTCCATCACCCCAAGGATAGATGCGGCTAGCCTGCGAGCTTTCGGATCCCCCCGGATTCCTCGGCGGCGGTCGGCAATCCGACCGGCGCGGTCTGGGTGGCTCGAGGCCCTGCCGTCCACTCGGAGGTCTCGTCCGAGGTCGCCGGGGAGGTGTCTGCGGGCTCGGGCACGTCCTCGGCAGCCAGGTCGTCTGCACGTGTCTCGTCGACGACGGCCAACGCCGAACGGAGCATTGCCTGAACGCGCCGCACGTCGCCCATCAACTGCTCCTTCTCGGTGATCGCATCGCGCAGCAGTTTCCGGGCCTCAGCGTTGGCCTCGGTAACGATCACGTCGGCTTCGCGGCGCGCGCTTTCCTTGAGATCCTGCGACGCACGCTCGGCGGAGACGAGCGTCGAGCGGAGCAGACCCTCGAGCTCGACGTGGCGCGTGACCTCGGTCTCGAGCTCTTCGACCCTTTCGACGAGCTGCGAGCGCTCGCGCCAGACCGTTTCGAAGCTGTCTGCGATGTCGTCCATCATGCGGTGGACGGCAGCCTTGCGGTATCCGAACAGGCCCCGCTTGAGCTGGATATGCCGAACCTCGACGGGTGTGAGTGCCATGACGACTCCCTTCCTTTCTACAGCAGGCGCCCGATCAACTCGACCAGCAGACGCTGGGCGACGACGAGCGTGATTACTGCGACGATCGGGGACAGATCCAGCGGGCCGATCGACGGTAACAGACGGCGAAAGATTCGGATGTAGGGCTCGCAGACGTCGTCGAGGAATCGTTGCACCCTGTGAAGCGCATAGGGCATTCGGATCCACGACGTGAGGACGTACGCGAGGATGAGCAGGATGTAGACCTCGAAGAACACCTTCACGAACCGCTGCGCGGACGACGCGGTGTCGGCGAGCACGAAAACGGTGTCGGCGGAGCCCACAGGCGAGCTTTCGGCGCAGGCGGCTCGATCCCTGCGGATCGCTGTCACTCGATCGAGGGTGCAAACGTCCTCGTCCGACGCCCGACGCCGGGGCCGAAGTCCGGTGTTCGGGGCGGCTACGCCTGGTTGAAGAACCCGCCCTTGTCCAGCATGCGGGCGCGTTCCTCGGCAGATACTTCGACGTTACGCGGAGTGAGCAGGAAGACCTTGTCGGCAACACGTTGCATGCTGCCGTTCAGCGCATACGTGAGTCCGCTCGCGAAGTCGATGAGCCGCTTCGAGAGCTCGTTGTCCGCACTCTGCAGGTTGAGGATCACCGGCACGGAGTCTTTGAACTTGTCGGCGATCTGCTGGGCGTCGTTGAAACTCCGTGGCAGCACCAGGTGGACGCTTGCCTTGCCCGTGTCCGCCGAACGTAAGCGCGTCGGTCGCGATGAGCGTGACGACGAGGCGCCGGCCGCGGGGGCCGACTCGACGCTTGCGCTGTCGTCCGTCCATCCGTCCGGTTCACGGCGTCTCGGCAGCCGCCTGACGTTCTGCCGTGTCGACCGCGACCGGTACTCACGCTCGAGCTCCTCTTGCGTCTCGAGGCCGTCTTCGTCCCACTCTTCGTCCTCGGCGATGCCGAAGTAGACGAGCGTGCGATTCCAGACGTCCGAGAAGCCCATGACGCGCCGATGGTAGCCCAGTCGTCGGACTTCAGCTTCGGAAGAGCGTGCTGCCGATACGGATCAACGTCGCACCCTCGTCCACGGCGACGCGCCAGTCCTGCGAGGTGCCCATCGACAGCTGAGCCACGCCGTGTTCCCGCGCGAGGAGAGCGAGGCGGCGGAAGTACGGTCTGCTCGACTCGGGATCGTTCGAGAACGGCGGCATCGTCATCAATCCGCAGATCAGTGAGTGACGGTCGAGAAAGCCCTCGATCTCGTCCTCGCCGACCCCGCTCTTCGACGTCTCGCCGGCGAGGTTCACCTCGAGGAGCCATGGAATCGTGAGCCGGCTGGCCGCGGACTCGGTGTCGACGGCATGAACGAGCTCGCAGATCTCGTTGACGACGCGGGCCTTGTTGGACTGGAGCGCCCCGATGAAATGCCACCTGAACGTGTCGCCGTAGACCTCGCGCTTCCGTTGCATCTCTTGGACCCGGTTTTCCCCGACGACTTCGATGCCCGCCTGCGCGAGCACCCCCAGCTCGTCGAGAGACACGTACTTCGTGGCGGCGACGACGGTCACGCCCGCCCCCGCTTCGGCGGACACGGCCTCGAACGCCTCGCGGAGAGCGTCCACGTTCACGGGAGCTCCTGTGCAGCTCGCTCGAGGAGCCATGTGCGGTTGTTGCGAGTCGGGTCCTCGACGACAAGGTCGAGGAGCTTCTGCAGCGCCCGGCCCAGGTCGGGCCCCTCGGTGAAGCCGATCGCCAAAAGATCGTCGCCGGTGAGGTCGAGATCGACAATCCGGTGCGGCTGCGAGCGCTCCTGAAGGACCAACTGCCTCAGGCTTTCGAGCGCCTCGAGCTCATGCTCGGGGACGCGCTTCGCACCGAGGTCGGCCGCCTTGTGGCTGATCAGGTCGAGGGCGAGCGCGTCTCCGTGCTCGGCGAGGAACCGGCGCGCGACGAGGCCGTCGATCGGGTCGTCGAGTAGGAACCCGTGGCCGGCGACGATGCGAACGACGTGGTGCCGGACTCTCGTCGGGTAGCGAAGCCGCCTCAGGATGCGGTCTGCGAGCTGCGCCCCGGAGGCGCTGTGACTCGCACCAACCCCATCGGTGCCCGGCTTGCCGAGATCGTGCAACAGACACGCAAGCCGGACCTCGAGCCTGGCCCCGCGGTCGGCGGCATGCTGCACGACCGCGAAGATGTGCTCTTCCAGCGGCAGCGGCTGCCTGTCCGATCGGAGCTGATAACCGAGAGCGGGGGCAAACTCAGGAATGATCCGGGTGAGCACGCCCGTGTCCCGCGCGAGGAGGAGAGCGCGCCCGGGTTCTCGCCCGAGCAGGAGCTTCGAGAGCTCGCCCTGCCCGTCCGCCGCGATCCCGCCCCCGATTCGCTCGGCGGAGACGTGGGCGAGTCCCGGCGCCCCCGCGCGCATCTGGGCGACGGTCTCCGGAGCGAGGTCGAATCCGAGTTGTGACACGAACCGCAGCGCACGAACGAGTCGAAGAGGATCGTCGTCGAAGCTCGTCGGGCCGACGGTGCGTAGCTCGCGGCGAGCCAGGTCGTCGAGGCCACCGAACGGGTCGATGAGATCGCCGCTGTCGAGCCGGATGGCCATCGCGTTGATCGTGAAGTCCCGTCGTGCCATGTCCTCCTCGAGGTCGATCGAGGGGTCGCTCACGATCGCGAAATCGCGGTGGCCCGGGCCCGTGGATCGTTCGGCGCGCGGCGGCGTCAGCTCGATGCCCGCGGGTGCGAGCGCACGGATGTCACGGTCACGAGGGAAGAGGCGCACGCCGACGAGTTGTCCGTGAACCTCCATGTCTTCGACGCGGCCGTGCGGCTCGAGAAGTGCGCGCAGGCCGGCCTGGTCGACGCCGGGAACCAGAAAGTCCTCGTCGGAATGCGGCAACCCGAGGAGCTCGTCCCGAACGGCACCCCCCACGACATAGGCGTCGATACCGAGCGAGCGGACGTACCGGCGAATCTGTGTGGCCACGAGAGGATTCTGCCCGTACCGCCGGCGACAAGCCGGTCGAGGCTCCGCCTCGCCCCTACAGGTGAGCGACTGCCTCGATTTCGACGAGGGCGCCGGACGGCAGGTTCGCAACCTCGAACGTGGAGCGTGCCGGCGGACGCTCACCGACGTGTCGCGCGTAGACCTCGTTCATCGCCGCGAAATCACCGAGATCCTGAAGGAACACGCTCGTCTTGACGAGGTTTTCGAGTGAGCTACCGGCCGCTTCGAGAATGGCGGCCAGATTCCGGAGCGCCTGCTCGGTCTGGGTGCCAATGTCCCCTGCGACGACGGTGTCGCCCGGCTTCAGCCCGAGCTGGCCCGCGACGAACACCAGCTCGCCGACGCGAATCGCCTGGTTGTAGGGAGCGCCCTGAAACGGAGCCGGGGCGTTGTCGGTGCGAATGACGGTCTTCTCCACGAGTCGTCCTCTCTATCGAGTGCGCGCGTCGGCCAGTGCGACGCCGAGCGCCTTGAAGATGGCCTCGAGCACGTGATCGGTGTTCTCACCCTCGATCAGCCGCACGTGCAGCGTGAGCGCGGCTGCATCGGCGAGCGAGGTGAGGAAGCGGGCCGCCAGGTCGGTGCCGAGACCGCCCGCACCCGTGAGGTCGGCGTTCGATGCCACGAGCGGCTGCCCCGATGCTTCGACGACCACCATCGCGAGGGCCTCGGCCGACAGCATCACCCCGGTGCCGTGCGCGCCTGCCTGGAGCAGTGGAGTGACTGCATGCCCGATCGCGGCCCCGGCCGCATCCACTTCGGCGACCGGTTCGTCCGGCTCGATCTCGAGCGCGAGGTCGAACCCACCCGCGATTGCGAGCTCGGTGAGCAGGTGATCGAGGAGCGGCACGCCCGTCGCGACGTTCACCTGACCGCTCCCGGCCGTGAGGCGGGCGCCGCTCAAAGCTCGCCCCGCTCGATATCGGCTCCGAGAGCACGAAGACGCTCGTCGATCCGCTCGTAGCCGCGGTCGATCTGCCGAATGTTGCCGATCGTCGAGCGCCCCTCGGCGCAGAGAGCTGCAATCACCATCGCCATCCCGGCGCGGATGTCGGGGCTCTCGAGACGCTGGCCGACGAGCTGGGCCGGACCCGTGACCACGGCCCTGTGCGGGTCGCAGAGAATGATCCGCGCACCCATCGAGACGAGCTTGTCGACGAAGAACAGGCGACTCTCGAACATCTTTTCGAACACGAGCACGGTGCCGGTCGCCTGGGTAGCCGCGACGACGGCGATCGACGTGAGGTCGGCAGGGAACGCGGGCCAGATGCCACTCTCGATCTTCGGGATCTGGCCGCCGAGATCGTCCATCACAGCGAGGTTCTGGCCCGGCGGCACTCGCAGGGTCGACTCCCCCACCTCGAACTCGATCCCGAGCTTCCGGAACGCCGGCACGATCGAGATGAGATCGTCGGGCTGGACGTCCTCGATCGTGAGATCCCCACCCGTCACCGCTGCGAGAGCCGCGAAGCTTGCAGCCTCGACATGCTCGGGCCCGATGCGATAGCCGCCGCCGCCGAGCCGATCGACGCCCTGAATCCGCAAGACGTTCGACCCGATGCCTTCGATTTCGGCTCCGAGGGAGACGAGGAAACGGCAGAGATCCTGGATGTGAGGCTCGCAGGCGGCATGGCCGACGATCGTCTCACCCTCGGCGAGCACCGACGCCATGATTGCGTTCTCCGTACCCATCACTGACGCCTCGTCCAGGTACATCCGCGTGCCGACGAGCCGCTCCGCTCGGAGATCGTAGGCACCGTTGATCTCCACCTCGACGCCGAGCTCGGCGAAGGCGTGAATGTGCGTGTCGAGCCGCCGGCGCCCGATCACGTCACCTCCCGGAGGGGGTACGACGACGCGGCCGAACCGTGCCAGCAGCGGACCAGCGAGCAGGAAGGACGCGCGAATCTCGCGGCAGAGGTCGGGGTCGAGATCGGTCTTCGAGACACCCGAGCTGTCGACGCGCACCTCGTTCGGTCCGGTCCAGGCGGCATCGGCACCGAGGTCGGCGATCAGCTCGACCATCACCTCGACGTCGCGGATGCGCGGCAGATTCGACAGCCGCACCTCGTCGGAGGCGAGAACGGTCGCGGCGAGGATCGGCAGAGCGCCGTTCTTGTTCCCGGAAGCGCGGATCGCGCCGGAGAGCGGGCGACCGCCCTGGATGACGAACGACTGCATGAGGCGGGCGCTATCGTACCCGTGCCGTGGACGTGACCCGTGACAACGCCTGGACGACCCTGACCCGGTACACGACGAGCGAGTCGCTTCTCCGTCACGCGCTCGCGGTGGAGGCATCGACTCGTTGGTACGCGCGCACTTTCGGGGAGGACGAAGAATTGTGGGGCTGCACCGCATTGCTGCACGACTTCGACTACGAAATCCACCCCACGCTGGACAAGCATCCGCAGGAGGGTGCGTCGATCCTGCGCGACGAGGGCTACCCGGAGATCGTCATCGAAGCTGTCCTCTCACACGCCGAGCACCTCGCGATTCCACGGGAGACGCTTCTCATGCGGACCCTCTTTGCCTGCGACGAGCTCTCCGGGTTCGTGCACGCGTGCGGGCTCGTCCGGCCGAACGGGCTCGAAGGGCTGGAGCCCAAGTCGGTGCGAAAGAAGCTGAAGCAGCCGTCATTCGCGGCCGGGGTGCATCGCGACGAGGTCTACGCCGGCGCAGAGCTTCTCGGCCTCGAGCTCGACGAGCACATCGCGAACGTCGTCGCCGCGCTCCGCCCGATCGCCCGCGAACTCGGCCTGCCCGCCCCGACAGCGTAGGCCGGGCAGCCAGATCGGCGCAGCCCGCGATCCGTAGCTGCAAGGGCGGAACCTCGCTTCAGGGCTTCCAGGCGATGGCCGCCGACGCCGGCAGCCCACGACTGTAGACCGGGACACCCGTCGGCAGGAGACTCGTCCGTTCGTCGTCGCCCACCCAGATGTGGCCGGCGACGTCGAGCCCCGAGCCGTCTGAGAGAGCCGAGACCGCGAACGACACCGTCTCACGCTCCGGCGCATCCCAGAAGACGGTCGTCCCGCACGCGCGGCACTTGCCGCGGCGCGCTGCCAGCTCGGAGACGGCGGCGAGTTCCCAGCTCAGGGCCGTTTCGTCGTCGACGGTGAGGTCCGGCCGGCGTACCGCAGACGCGGCCCACGGCCCCCCGGTTGCTTCGCGGCAGGCATCGCAATGGCACACGATGACGTCCCGCACCGGCCCGTCGATGGTGAAGCGAACAGCCCCGCAGGGACACGCAGCCGCCCGCCTCACGCGGGCAGCGCCGCCACGAGCCGGTCGAGATCGCCGTCTGACGTCCACCAACCACACGACACGCGGATGAGCCCTGTGCCCGGGATCTCGCGGACGCGCACACCCGCGCTGTACAGCGCTTTGACGACTTCTGCGGGATCGGTCGGCGAGCGAAACGCGACGAGCGTCGAGCGTGGCTCTGGGCCCACGACCTCGACGCGGGTGGCCAGCAGCGCTCGGCAGTTCTCGGCGACAACGGCAGCGTGGTCGAATCCCCAGTCCGGCCGCGCTTCGATGGCAGCGAGGAGACCGGCGAGTGAGGACGCGGGCCACCAGTTCGGCTCAAAACGGACCGCACCAGGCCGGGGTACGAAGCTCCCGTCTGCCTCGTATTCCGCCTGCGCGAAGATGCTCGGCGCCGCGACGCGAAGCCGCTCGGGGTCGGCGACGACCAGAGCACCCGTCGAGTCCGGGCCGCACAGCCACTTCTGGCCCGAGATGGTGAGGAAGTCGAGGCCTGCCGCATCGACAGGGATCGCGCCGACCGACTGCGCTCCGTCGACGAGGACCGGAATCCCGGTTTCCTCCCGCAACGCGCGAACCGGTAACACCCGCCCGGTCGTCCAGAGAACCTGCGACAGCGCCAGCAGGCGGGTCCGGGGCGTCACCGCAGCCAGGACCGCATCCGGCTCGGGCTCGACGACGATCACTCGGGCCTCCGACGCGGCGAGTGCCCCGAGAAGGCCGAAATGCTCGTCCGTCGTTGTGACGATCTCTTCATTGGAACTCAGCCCGAGCCCTGCGAGAACGATGTTGCAGCCGTCCGTCGTGCTCGCGGTGAGCGCGACGTGGAGTGGGTCGGCCGAGACCAGCGCCCCGAGACGGGTCCGCACGTGCTCGCGCAGCTCCATCGCGCGCGAGAAGTACGGGGCGCCGCTACGACCCTCCTCGAGGGCGCGATCCAGTTCGTCTCGAATCGCGTCGAAGGTCGCCCTGGCCATCGGCCCGAACGTCCCGGCGTTGAGATAGGCGATTGTCTCGAGCACGGGAAACTGCGCCCGTGCGTCTGCAAAGGTCACGCCGCAACCCGCTGGGCTCGTGGCTGGTCGGGACGCATGCGTCCATTCTGCACGTGACGGTCGGCAGAACGCCACGCCGCCGATGCCTCGCGGCGCCCACCGAGACCAGCCAGCGCCCGTCCCCTACGCTAGGCGGGAGATGCGCGTCGTGATCGCCGATCCTCCCGCCTACACGCCGCCGTACGACCACGCGCTCGCCGCGGCGCTCGCGGGGCAGGGACTGGACGTTCGGCTTCTCACATCCCGCTTCCGATACGGCGCGGTACCCCCCGCATCCGGCTATACGTTCGACGAAAGCCTTTACCGGCTGTCGAGCAGGATCGAGTCACGGCACGGCCGCCTCATTGCAAGAGCGATCGAGCACCCGCTCGCGCTTGCCCGGGTCGGGCTCGCCGACTGCGATCTGCTCCATCTCCAGTGGGTCGCGGCGCCGGAAGCCGACACCTGGCTCCTCCGTGCGCGCGCGCCGCTCGTGTTCACGGCCCACGACCTCCTGCCACGACGAACGGCCCGCCACACGAGCGCCTGGAAACGGTTGTTCGATCGCTTCGACCGCGTCGTTACCCATAGTCGGCGCGGCAGTCGCATGCTTGCCGCATTCGGCGTCCCGGAGGCAAAACTGCGTGTCATCCACCATCCTGCCACCTACAGCGATCTGGTCCGGGAGGACGACGGCCGAACCGTGCTGGCGCTCGGAGTGATCCGGCAATACAAGGGGCTTCCCGACGCCGTCGAGGCCGTTCTCGGAATACCCGGGGCGCGGCTCCTCGTGGCGGGAGACCCACGCATCCCGCTCGACACGCTCCGAGCGGCAGCCGGCGATCGCGCCGAATGGCGTCTCGGGTATCTCGGCGAGACGGAGATCGCCGCTGCGCTCGGCGCCGCGACCGTTGCGGTCTTCCCCTACCGGGCGGAGCTCGACCAGTCCGGCGCTCTCTTGCAGACGATCGGAGCGGGCGTGCCGGCCGTCGTCTACGACGTCGGCGGCCTGGGCGAAATCGTCGACGAGTTCGGCGCCGGCCGTGTCGTCCCAGCCGGTGACGTCGAGGGCTTGAGGCGGGCCGTAGGCGAGCTGCTGGACGATCCGGATACGCTCGCCGCCGCCCGTGCCGGTGCCGCCCGCGCCCGCGCCGCCCTCACGTGGGACAGAGCAGCGGCCGAGCACCTGTCGGTCTACGAGGAGCTCTGGTGAGGTTCCAGCGGCGCAGCCGCTTCCACGATCTCGTCGAGCGCCAGCTCGATCTTTTCGCCAGCGACGATGCTGACTTGCTGACCGAGGCGGCCGAGGCGGAGGCCGCATGGAACATGGCAGCCGTGGATGCCGCCGAGGAGGCGTACGGCGACTACCAGCTCGTCGTGGACGCGATTGCCGACCGATTGCTCGAGATCCGCGAGTCCTTCGCGAGCTCACTCGACGGCGAGACGTCGAGCGAATACACGGCCGAGTTCACGCGTGCAGCGACCCGGCGCTATCGCCGCTATGCCACGATGCTCGCGGATCTCGACGACTCCCGGCCGTAAACCCGGGACCGGCTCAGCCTTGCGTCTGACGAGTTCGAGGACGGCCACTTGGACCTGCGAGCAACCGCTCGATCTCGTCGAGCACCGCACTCGCGATGACGGCCTTCGGGGCACGCGGAACGAGCCGGTCGCCGTCGGCTGTGACGAGCGTGACCTCATTGTCTGCACTGTCGAAGCCGATGTCGCTCCTGCCCACGTCGTTGTAGACGACGAGATCGACGTTCTTCTCGCCAAGCATGGCCCGTTTCCGCTCGAGTCCGGCGGCGCCGTGCTCGGCGCCGAAGGCGACGATCACCTGCTGTGGCCGACGGCTTTGCCCGATTGCGTGTGCGATGTCGGGTGTGGGCGTGAGCTCGATGCGCCACGACGCTTCGTCCTTCGGGCGCTTCCCCGTCACCGGCGTCACCGCTCGATAGTCGGCGACGGCGGCCGCCATCACGATCACGTCGGCATCGGCGCGTGCGAGGGCCTCGCGCTCGAGATCGGCCGCCGTCGGCGTCGACACCACCTCCACGCCCTGAGGAGCGGGCACCGAAACGTTGGCCGCAAGGAGGGTCACGCGGGCTCCACGTCGGTGCGCCTCGCCGGCGAGAGCAAGGCCCATCCGCCCGGACGAGCGGTTGCCGATGAAGCGAACCGAGTCGATCGGCTCGCGTGTTCCCCCTGCCGTCACGACGACGTGGAGATCCCGCAAAGAGCCCGACCGCCGGAGCAGGATCTCCGCACGGGCGACGATCTCGGCCGGCTCGGCCATCCGGCCAACGCCGACCTCGCCCTCCGCAAGCTCCCCGCTGGCCGGCCCCACCACCTCGACACCGCGGGCGAGCAGCAGTTCATGGTTCGCCCGGGTCGCCGGGTGCTCCCACATGCGGGTGTTCATCGCCGGTGCAACGAGAACCGGGCCGGCATGCGCGAGCATCGCCTCGGTGAGGACGTCGTCGGCAAGCCCATGCGCGAGCCGCGCCATGGTGTGCGCGGTGAGCGGGGCGACGACGATCAGGTCAGCGCGCTGGAGGTGCGGGTACGGATCGATGGGGGCCGAAGTGCGTGCGAGCGCGTAGAACGTCTCGGCAGCCACGAATCGCTCCGACCCACGAGTCGGAATCGGCAGCACCTCGTGACCGGCGCCGACGAGCAGGCGGATGATCTCGCACGCCTTGTAGGCGGCGATTCCGCCGGTGATGCCGAGGACGATTCGCGCCACGGCCGTAGTCTGCCGGTTATCTGCGAAAAGGAAGCGTCCCGGAAGGCTATGCGGGGTACGCGTAGGCGATTTTCGCCTGCGCGACCTCTTCCATCGCCATCGTCAGGTAGTTCTTCGACCGGGACTCGATCAGCGGCGGCGGTGCGACGTCGAAGCCCATACCCTCGCCGAGTTGATGGTGGTAGCTGTTGATCTGGCGGGCACGCTTGGCAGTCACGATCACGAGTGCGTAGCGGGAATCGACGTGCTCGAGCAGATCATCGATGCGAGGTTCGATCATGAGTGCGCCATGGTAGCTGCGAACTCGAGCTCTTGCTCGACGATCGCGGAGAGCGACCCGGTTGCACGCGTGACGTCGTCGTTGCGCACCATGTACCGGAATCGGTGCGCCTGCTCGAGCTGATGACGGGCAAGCTCGATCCGGTTGCCGATCTCGCCGGTCGACTCGGTGGCACGTTCGCGCAGCCGGCGCTCGAGCTCCTCGACGGGCGCCGCGATGAACAGGGTGACGCTTCTCGGAACATCCGCCTGCACGCGAAGAGCGCCGTCGAGCTCCAGCTCGAGTACGCAGACGCGCCCCTCGTCGGCGACGCGCTGCATCTCCGAGCGGAGCGTGCCGTACCGCTTGCCGGACACGTACTTGACATGCTCCAGAAACGCGCCTGCATCGATCCGTGCCACGAACTCGCTCTCGCTGAGGAAGTGGTACTCGACGCCGTCGGTCTCACCGGGCCGCTGTGGACGCGTTGTGGCGGAGATCGCGACCTCGAGTGCCGGCACCCGCTCCACCAATGCCTTGATCAGTGTTCCCTTACCGGCGCCGGACGGGCCGGTGATGACGAACACGGGAGCGTTGCGCACGCTCTACCGGTTGAACAGCGACACGAGCTCCGCGCGCTGCCGCTCGGAGAGACCACCAACCGTCTTCGATTGACTGATCCTGCACTGGTTCAGCAGCCTGGCCGCCTTGACCCGACCGAACTTCGGAACGGCCATGAGCATGTCGAAGACCTTGGCGGTCGAAACGTACTCCGGGGGGTCGAGCAGCACACCCTCGATCTGTACCGTACCGTCCTTGAGGTCCTTCTTCAGCTGTGCGCGGCGCACGCGAATGTCGTTGGCCCGCTTCAGCGCTTCCATCCTTTGGTCGAGCGACCGGGCTGGTGCTTGTGCCTGAATCTTGGACGCGACCATGAGCGCACGAGTCTAGCAATCCGGCAGGCGCGGTCAAGTTGAACCGTTTTCGTCGAATTGCAGGGATTTCATTCGAGTTTACCGTTGGCAATACCCTTGGCTTCGAGCGGATTGGCGAAACCGCGCGCCGTGGCTTCGTCCTGCAACTCCTTTCGGACTCTCGACGGGGCGGCCGGGTCGGCGAAGAGAACGGTGCCAAGCGAGACAACGCTTGCACCTACCGCGATGAGCTCGAGGGCGTCCAGGCCGCCCTGAACACCCCCCATGCCGACGATGGGAACATCGACCACCTGGGCGCAGGCCCAGACGCAGGCGAGTGCGACGGGCTTGAGCGCAGGGCCCGAGTATCCGCCCGTATCCCGGCCGAGCTTCGGCCGGAGGGTGGCAGGATCGAGCGCCATGCCGCGAATCGTGTTGACGAGCGATAGTCCGTCCGCCCCGGCAGCGACGACCGCCTTCGCCGATTCGGCGATGTCCCAGGTCGAGGGCGACAGCTTTGCGTACAGCGGCTTCGACGTTCGAGAGCGGCAGCCGGCCACGATCTCCGCCGACGACTCTGGCGCCTCTTCGACGTTCGGGCACGAGAGATTGAGCTCGATCAACTCGACGTCCGACCGCTCCTCCAGGCGTTCGCAGATCCCGGCGTAGTCGCCCACCGAGAACCCGCCCACGGAGACCCAGACGCGCAACCCCTGGGCGGCCAGAGCCGGCAGGGTGTGCACGAGCAGTCCCTCGATCCCGGGACCCTGCAGCCCGATCGAATTGAGCATCCCAGACTCGGTCTCGGCGATCCTGATCGGAGGGTTGCCCTCGCGCGCTTCGGGCGTGATCGTCTTCGTCACGAACGCGTCGAACTCGGCCGCCACCTCGGGCGCCGTGAGTGCATCCAGACAGCCGCTGGCGTTGACGAGCATCCCCGTCACGCTGCTCGCAGGACGGGCCCCACCACGCACAGCCGCTCCAGGTGGCCCTCGATCTCGACGACGCACCCGTAGCAGGCGCCGTAGCCACAGGCCATGGGAGCCTCCCAGGCGAGCTGCGCATCCGGCACGAGGCCGCGGATCGCCTCGAGCATGGGCTCCGGGCCGCAGGCCAGCACATCGCCTGGATCGTCGGGCAGCAGTGAGGTAACGAGGGAGGGCTCGAGCGTGACCTCGGCACCCGGAACGAGGGCGGCCGCCTCGGCGTGATGAGCCGAGCGGAAGCCCAGGATCGCCGGCGGAGAGCCGAGGGCCTGCGACGTGAAGGGGAACGGCGCTACACCGATTCCCCCACCGACGAGCAAGGGCCTCGGCACCGAGAGGTCGAAGCCGTTACCGAGCGGGCCGAGCACGTGCAGGGTCTGCCCGGCTGTGAGCTCGCACAAGGTCGATGTGCCGGGGCCGACGGGGTCGATCAGAAAGCAAAGCTCGTTGGCTCGGGCCAGGCAGAGTGACATGGGCCGCGGCAGGACGCGGCCCGGCGGCTGGAGCATGAAGAACTGGCCCGGGACCCCGGGCTCGATCGGTCCGGCGGCGACCCTCAGCAGGGTGTAGGGGCCGATCTGCTCGGTCCCCGTGACGCGGAGGGTTGCCCCCGTGGCGTCGAACGTGGCGTGCGTCACGTGCCGGTCCCGATCCGCTCCTGCAGCGAGAGTGCCGTCTCGGCCCGAGCATTCGCGATTGCATGCACGGCCGCCGCCGCCCCGGCGATCGTGGTGATGCAGGGGACGCGTGCGCCGAGCGCCTCCTCGCGGATCCGGTAACCGTCCGCGCGGGCCCCGGAACCCTGCGGCGTGTTGACGATCAGGTCGCAGCGACCTTCGCGAATGAGATCGACGACCGTCGGCTCGTCGGTCTCGGCGTCTGCGACCTTCGCCACGTCCCCCACGTCGAGCCCGGCGGCTCGAAGAGTCCGAGCGGTCCCCTCGGTCGCCACGACTTCGAAGCCAAGGCCGGCCAGTGCGGCGGCGATCGGGACGACGTTCGGCTTGTCGGCGTCGTTCACGGAGATGAACGCTGTCCCGGTAGCTGGGAGAGGACGCCCCGCAGCGCGCTCCGCCTTCGCGAATGCGGTTGGCAGATCGGAGGCACTCGCCATGACCTCGCCCGTCGAGCGCATCTCCGGCCCGAGCACGGCATCGGCTCCCGGGAACCGGGAGAACGGCAGCACGGCGGCCTTGACGCTCACCTCGAGCGGGCGCGGCGTCGGCAAGTCGAGGTCGGCCAGCCGGTGCCCGGCGGCAAGTTTGCAGGCCGCTTCGACGAGGTTGATCCCGATCGCCTTGGAGGCAAACGGCACGGTGCGAGAGGCTCGCGGGTTCGCCTCGAGGACGTAGACCGTGGAGTCGGCGATCGCAAGCTGGATGTTCAGGAGTCCGACGACGCCGAGCGCCGGGGCGAGGCGCTTCACGATGTGCTCGACCTCGAGCGCGTTCGCGAGCGTCAGCGACTGAGCCGGAAGCACGCAGGACGAGTCGCCGGAGTGCACGCCCGCCTCTTCGACGTGCTGCATCACCGCCGCGACGAACACGTCCTCTCCGTCGCAGAGGGCGTCGACGTCGATTTCGACGGCGTTCTCGACAAACCGGTCGACCAGCACCGAGCCGGAGACCGCGCCCATCGCCTGACGGAGCTGCACATCGTCGTAACACACGCGCATCGCACGCCCTCCGAGCACGTAGGACGGCCGGACGAGCACCGGATAACCGATCTCGGCCGCCGCATCGAGCGCCTGCGCGGGTCCCTCGACCGTCGCCCAGGGCGGGCAGCGGATGCCGAGCTCATCGGCCAGCGCGCCGAAGAGCTCCCTGTCCTCGGCAAGGTCGATCGCGGCGAGCGGCGTCCCCATGATCCGGTAGCCGGCGGCCTCGATATGGCGGGCGAGCCGAAGCGGCGTTTGGCCGCCGAACTGCGTCACGACGCCCTCGGGCTGCTCGCGGTCGAGGACTGCCAGGACCTCCTCGGGCGAGAGAGGCTCGAAGTAGAGCCGATCGGAGGTGTCGTAGTCCGTCGACACCGTCTCCGGGTTGCAGTTGATCATCACCGCCTCGTAGCCGAGCGCACGGAATGTCTGCACCGCGTGCACGCAGCAGTAATCGAACTCGATCCCCTGGCCGATCCGGTTCGGCCCCGAGCCGATGATGACGACGCGCGGCTTGGTCGCCGATGCCAGCTCCTCGTCCTCTTCCCCCCAGGTCGAGTAATAGTAGTTCGAGCCGGCGTCGACCTCTCCGGCGCACGAGTCGACGCGGCGGTAGGACGGTCGAATGCCCTTCGCGTAGCGCACCCGCCGCACGTCGTCGCCGCTCGTACCCCACGCGGCGCCGATCGAGTCGTCCCCCCAACCGGCGCGCTTGGCACGCAGGATGTCGAGCGACGCGAGCTCGCGTCGCGCGTGCGCGAGCTGTTCCTTGAACCACGGGTGCACCCCCTCCGGGATGTCGTCGACCGTCGCCCAAGGCGTCGCAGAGCCTGGATCGAGCTCGCGGGACCCGAAGGCCTTGAGGAAAGCCTCCGTGAACGTGCGACCGATACCCATCGCCTCGCCGACCGACTTCATCTGGGTGCCGAGCGTTGCGTCCGCGCCCGGGAACTTCTCGAACGCGAACCGGGGGAACTTGACGACGACGTAGTCGAGCGTCGGCTCGAAGCTCGCCGGCGTCGTCTTCGTGAGATCGTTCGGGATCTCGTCCAGCGTGTAGCCAACGGCGAGCTTCGCCGCCACCTTTGCGATCGGGTATCCCGTCGCCTTCGACGCGAGGGCCGACGACCGTGACACGCGCGGGTTCATCTCGATCACCCTGATCTCACCCGTCTCGCGGCTGCGCGCGAACTGGATGTTGGAGCCGCCCGTCTCGACCCCGACTGCCCGGATGATCGCGACGGCCGCGTCCCGCAATTCCTGGTACGCCTCGTCCGAGAGCGTCATTTGCGGGGCGACCGTGACGGAGTCGCCCGTGTGGACGCCCATCGGGTCGAGGTTTTCGATCGAGCACACGATGACGACGTTGTCGTTCAGATCGCGGATCACCTCGAGCTCGAACTCGTCCCAGCCGCGGACGGATTCCTCGACCAGGACTTGCGTGATCGGGCTCTCCCGCAGGCCGCGCTCGACGATCGCGCGCAGCTCGACCTCGGTCTCCGCGAAGCCGCCGCCCTGACCACCGAGCGTAAACGCGGGCCGCACGACGGCAGGAGCCGGGATGGCGCCGAGCTGGTCGACCGCCGTGACGATTTGCGAGCGGGGTGTCCGCAACCCGCAACTCTGGACCGCGTCCCGGAAGAGCTCGCGGTCCTCGGCCCGCCGAATCACGTCGACGCGGGCACCGATCAACTCCACCCCCAGTTCCTCGAGCACACCTGATTCGGACAGCTCGACCGCGAGGTTGAGGGCCGTCTGGCCACCGAGCGTCGGCAGGAGTGCGTCCGGCCGCTCGCGGCGGAGCACATCGGTCACTCCCTGGAGGTCGAGCGGCTCGATGTAGGTGCGGTCGGCGAACCCGGGGTCGGTCATGATCGTGGCAGGGTTCGAGTTCACGACGATCGTTCGAAACCCGTCCTCACGCAGGACCTTGAGGGCCTGACAGCCTGAGTAGTCGAACTCGCACGCCTGGCCGATCACGATCGGGCCCGAGCCGATCAGGCAGATCGACGAGATGTCGGTGCGCCGTGGCATCAGGTGGGTTGGAGTCCTTCGACCCAGCGCTCGAGGATCGGCCACGCATCGTGGGTGCCCGGTCCGGCTTCGGGATGGAACTGCACCGAGCGCGCGTTCAGCTCCGGAAAGTCGAAGCCCTCTACCGTGCCGTCGTAGAGCGAGACGTAGGTGGCCTCCCGTTCATCGGTCGCAGCGACGGCGAATCCGTGGTTCTGGCTCGTGACGAGGACACGGCCCGTCGCACGCTCGAGGACGGGGTGGTTGGCCCCCCGGTGACCGAACGGCAACTTGTAGGTCGAGTGCCCGGCGGCGAGCCCGAGAAGCTGGTGCCCGAGACAGATACCGAGGACGCTCGTGCGGCCGAGCAGGCCGCGGACCGCCTCGATCTCCGCAACGAGCGGCTCCGGGTCGCCCGGGCCGTTCGAGAGCAGGACGCCGTCGAACTCGGCAAGGTCGTCAGGCGCCGTCACATGCGGAAAGACCGTCACTGCGGCCCCCGCCCGACGAAGGCGCCGCATGATCGAGCTCTTGGCACCGTAGTCGACGACCGCCACCCGCACTCGGCCGTCCTCGTTGAAGACACGAGGCGCGACCGAGGAGACTGCCGAGACCAGTGCCTGACCCTCCATTCCCGGCTGCTGCCGGATCATGTCCACGGCGGCGGCCGGATCGAGCAGCGCCTCGTCGGCGACGGCGGCCGCGCGCATCGCGCCGGCCTCCCGGATCCGCAACACCAGCCGCCGGGTGTCGATGTCCTCCAGGGCGACGATCCCGTACGAGGAGAGCCACTGCGCCCAGGCAGTGCCACCACAGCGGCGCATGAGCGCCGCTTTCACCCACGGCTGTGGAGACTCGAGGCGGGTGTCGTCGACGCCGTAGTTTCCGACCATCGGCGCGGTGAACGCGACGAGCTGGCCCGCGAAGCTCGGATCGGTCACCGTCTCCTGGTAGCCCGTCATGGCGGTCGTGAAGACCGCCTCGCCGAAGGCCACCCCGGCAGCCGCCACCGATCGACCGGAAAGGACGGTCCCGTCTTCGAGAGCGAGGTAGCCGGTACTCATGCCGCGTGCACCACGCGTCCGTCGGCGATCGTCTTGACGATCGCTCCTCGAAGCGTCTGGCCGAGAAGCCATGAGTTTGTCGACTTCGATCGGAACGTCTCCTCGGTCACGCGCCAGGCGGCGTCGAGGTCGAGCAGGACGAGGTTCGCGCGCTCACCCTCTTCGATTCGGGGCACCGGGAGCCCGAACACCCGAGCCGGCCCCGCCGACATTCGCTCGAGGAGGATGGCCAGGTCGAGCACGCCAGGTTCGACGAGGAACGTGTAGAGCGCTGCGAATGCGGTCTCCAGCCCGGTGACGCCGAACGGAGCTTCCTCGAATGGGGCATCCTTCTCGTGGCGGGCATGCGGCGCGTGGTCGGTCGCGACGCAGGCGATCGTGCCGTCGCGCAGGCCTTCGATCAACGCCTGCCGGTCGTCCTCCGAGCGAAGCGGCGGGTTCATCTTCCGGTTGGTGTCGAGGGTGCGCACGGCGTCGTCCGTCAGGCAGAGATGGTGGGGCGAGGTCTCGGCGGTCACAGCGATGCCGCCTGCCTGGGCAGCCCGAACCGCGGTCACCGACTCCTGCGCCGAGAGGTGCATTATATGCAAAGTGCGTTGCTCGTATGCAGCGAGGGCGCAGTCGCGGCCGACCATCACCGATTCGGCCACGGACGGCCAGCCGGCGAGCCCGAGCTCGGCCGAGACGGAACCGTCGTGCATCTGTCCGTCGCGCGACAGCGTCGGTTCCTCCTCATGGAGCGCGAGCATCCTCCCCGTGACGCTGCTGTACTGCAGAGCGCGTTGCATCAGGCCGGCCGATACGACCGGGTGCCCGTCGTCCGTGAACCCCACCGCTCCCAGCCGCGCAAGCTCGACCATCTCGGTCAGCTCCTCGCCACGAAGGCCCTTCGAGATCGACGCCATGAAGCCGGTCGGCACCACTGCCTCGTCCCGGGCCAGCTCGATCAGCGCCCCCAGCACGGCGGCCGAGTCGACGACGGGATCGGTGTTCGGCATCGCGAGAATCGCGCAGTAGCCGCCGGCCGCGGCCGCGGCCGTTCCGGACGCGACGGTCTCCTCGTCTTCACGGCCCGGCACGCGAAGGTGGACGTGCGGGTCGACGAACGCGGGAGCGAGCACGAGACCGCGCCCCGCCTCGACGGCCGGATCGAGCCCTGTGATGACACCGCCGTCGATCGTGACGTCGAAGGCACCGTCGATGCCCCGTGCCGGATCGATCACCCGCGCCCCTCGGATCGCCAGGCTGTCGCCGGGGCCCTCGGGCCAGAAGAGCGTCACGCGACCTCCAGCGCCGGCCGGATGTCGATCGGGCCGCCGGCGAGGAGGTCGTAGAGCACCGCCATGCGGACGACGAGTCCCGACCGGACCTGCTCGGTGATCAACGAGGCGTCAGAGTCGGCGACCCGGGGGTCGATCTCGACGCCGCGGTTCATCGGTCCGGGATGCATGACGATCTGGCCGGGTCGCAACCGGGCCGGTGTGATCCCCCACTCCGCCGCATACTCGCGAAGCGACGGCACGTAGGCGGCGCCCGACAGCATCCGCTCGTGCTGCATGCGCAAGACGTACACCGCATCGGCAGCGCCGATAGCGCCGATGTCCGAGGTGACCTCGCACCCCATCTGCGCGATGCCGCGTGGCATGAGCGTCGGTGGGCCGACGAGCGTCGTCCTGGCCCCGACGACAGCGAGTGCCTCGATCAGCGACCGCGCAACCCTCGAGTGCAGGACGTCACCGACGATCGCCACGTGAAGGCCGTCGAGCCGGCCGAACGCCTTTTGCATCGTGTAGAGGTCGAGAAGTGCCTGGGTGGGGTGTTGGTGCTTCCCGTCGCCGGCATTCACGACGTGTGCATGGGTCACCTCGGCCACGAGCTTCGGCGCTCCGATGTGCGGATGCCGCACCACGATCACGTCCGGGTCGTACTCCGCGAGCGTCAGAGCCGTATCCTTCAGCGACTCCCCCTTGTCGACGGACGATCCCGAAGAGCGGAGCGCCATCGTGTCGGCCGAGAGCCGCTTGGCGGCGAGGTCGAAGCTCGAGAGCGTCCGCGTGGAGGACTCGTAGAACAGGTTGACGACGAGGCGACCTCGGAGGGCCGGCAACTTCTTGACCTCACGGTCGAGCGAGCGTGCGAGCGTGGTGGCGGTCCCGAGGAGCCGCTCGATACCGCTCCGGTCGAGGTCGGAGATTCCGAGCAGGTGCCGGCGGGGTGGCAGCGGCGGCTCCCCTTGGAGCGCAGCGGCGTGGAGGTGTGCGGTCTCAGCCATCGGGACTCCCTCCGAGGAGCACGACACGGTCACCGTCGTCCGTCTCAGCGAGCTCCACCCGGACGCGCTCGGCCAGCGAGGTGGGGATGTTCTTTCCGACATAATCCGGGCGAATTGGCAGCTCGCGGTGACCTCGATCGACGAGGACCGCGAGCTGCACCCGCGCCGGGCGGCCGTACTCGAGCAGGGCGTCGATCGCGGCGCGGATGGTGCGGCCGGTGAAGAGCACGTCGTCGACAAGGACGACCGTCTTGCCTTCGAGCGGGAAGTCGAGCGCGGTTCCTCGAACGACCGGCTGTGGGTGAAGCGGCGGGCCGCCGCCACGAACGAGTACATCGTCGCGATGGAAAGTGATGTCGACGGTGCCGACGTCGACCAGCACACCCGACCGTTCGGCGACGAGTGCTCGCAGCCGGTTGGCGATCGGTACGCCGCGTGTGTGAATGCCGACGAGCGCAACAGCCGCGAGATCGGCATTGCGCTCGATGAGTTCGTGCGCAATGCGGGAAAGCGTCCGCCCCACTGCCGCGGCGTCGAGCAAGACCTTGACCGCCTCGCGGCCGGGAAGATGCGTCGTCATCGTGCTCCTTTCCGGCCTCGCTGTGCCGGTTTAAAGGGGTCGCAGAGGAGTGTAGACGACCGACCCGACAGAGGCCGCAGGCCCGCGCGGATCGAGTCAGACAGCGTGTCCGACGACGATCAGCCGATCGAGTCGGGTGACGATCCGCGCGGGCAGCTCGCGCTCGGCCAGCGCCGTGCCGTCCTCGATTTCCTCGACCGGCAGCAGGTCGAACGTGGAGATGTGCCGGCCCCGGATCCGCCTCAATGCCTCCTCCCGCCCGATCACCAGCTCGGCCTGTAGCCGTCGTGTCTCGAGCCCCGCAAACCCCGCCTCCTCGAGTTCCGGCTGCATGACCGTCGGTGTCGGGAACCTGGCCTCGTCGATCTCGCGGATGGAGGGGAAGAACGGGTTGAGCCAGTACGACCCAAAGTGGGCCGGATGGAACGTACTGATCACGATCCGCCCGTCACTCTGCACGACCCGCCGCGCCTCGGCGAAAGCCCGCGGCCGATCGACAAGGTGGATGACGAGCGACATCGTGACGCGATCGAACCAACCGTCTCGGAACGGCAGTCGCTCGGCGATCCCACGGCGCACGCCGACGCCGTCGGGCACGCTCTCGCGGGCCACCGCGACCATCTCCCCACTCGCATCGATCCCCCATACCTTCGCCTGAGCCTCGTCGACCAGCGCCGCTCGCCAGCCGGCCGGTGCCGCAGCCGACATCAAGGACCCGGCGGCCGCGCAGATCGCCCAGCTCGACAAGAGCCGCGAAGGCCTCCCACCAGGCTTCATCGGTCGGTCGAAGCGTGTCGTACACGCGGGCGCGCCCACCAAAATCGGGCTTGGTGCGGCCGCTCACGAGTCCTGAGCGGCCCGCTCGCGCCCACGGCGGGCACCGCGCAAGACGAGGACGGGGTCGCCCCGTTCGACGAACGGAATCTCGATCGTGTCGAAGTCGCGCGGCACGACGGTCGCGGGGAAGAGCTGGCGCGCCTCGTCGGCCGCCTCGCCCCCGAAATAGCGGCTGGAGATGTGCGTCAGGGCGAGCAGGCGCACGCCGGCCTCCCGCGCAGCGAGAGCAGCCTCGGCGGCGGTCGAGTGCTGGGTCTCCCGCGCGCGCCCGCGCTCGTCCGCGCAGAAGGTCGCCTCGTGAACCAGCAGGTCGACGCCGCCAACCGCGTCGACCACGGACGCCGCCGGTGCGGTATCACCCGTGAGCGCGAGGGAGCGTCCGGGTCTCGGTGGGCCGAGCACCTGCTCCGGCAGCACCGTGACTCCGTTCCCGAGAACAACGGCCTCGCCCCGTTGCAGCATGCCGCGCTCCCTGCCACGAGGTACGCCGACCGCGTCGGCGACGCTGACGTCGAAACGGCCCGGCCGTGTCGCCTCGGCGATGAGGTAGCCGACCGCCTGAGGGCCGTGATCGACGGCGAAGGTCCGGATCGTGTAGCCGACCCGCTCGATCACGTCACCGACCTGCAGCTCGACCGTTTCGAGCGGGAAAGGCAGATTCCCGAAGACGCGCCGCAAGCCGGCGAGCAGCTCGCGGAGACCGGCGGGGCCGTAGAGAGTCAGCGGAACCTCGCGACCACGCAACGCGAATGTCTTGAGCATGCCGGGGAGGCCCAGGTAATGGTCGGCGTGGAAGTGCGTCAGGAACACGTCCTCGAGGTCGATCAGACCGACGTCCGAGCGAAGGAGCTGGCGCTGTGTGCCCTCGCCGCAGTCGATGAGGAGCCGGTCACCACCCCGACGCACGAGCGTCGCCGACGTCGCCCGCTGGGCAGTGGGAGCCGAACCCGACGTCCCGAGGAACACGACGTCCAGATCCACGGGGCGAGAGTCTATAGCGACGGCGGGGACAGCGAAGGGGTGTCTCCCCTGCTTCTTCGGGAGACACCCCTTCTCCGTTCTCTGTCTCCCCTGCTTCTTCGGGAGACACCCCTTCACCGTTCTCTGTCTCCCCTGCTCTTTCGGGAGACACCCCTTCACCGTTCTCTGTCGCTTGCCCTTGTCGAGAGAAGGGCTTCTCGGTCGTTCTCGTCCTACCGCGGAAGCACGAGGTCGGTGTACACCATCTCACCCTTGAACTTGTGCGCGAGTGGATCCCACGGGAAAAAGATGGCATTGCGCCACTCGAGCCGCTCACCGGTCGGCTCGTGATCGAGCCACCGGCCCTCGTGCGTGGCCGTCACGATCGCCTCTTCGCAGACTCCCTGCGGACCGATGACGATGTAGTCGAGGTCGAAGTGGATGTCCGGGAAGGCGGTGAGCAGCTCCGTATAGAACCGGGTTGCGCCTTCGTGCCCCTCCCAGTGAGCTCCGGTGCCGGCGACGGTGTAGACGCAGTCCTCGGTCAGCGTCGAGATCAGGCCCGGCAGGTCGCGGTTGTCCTCCGCGATCGAGTGAGCCTTCCAGAGCTCGCGGATCTCGGCGATCTCGTCCGGATCGATGGGTCGTCGGAGAAGATCGAGAATACGGTCGGTGGCCATGCAAGCCCTTCCGGTCGAGATGCCGGTCACGCCGGCTCGAAACCCCATCCTAGAACCGCCACGCGTCCGGACTTGCCCGGTCAGCAACCGGCGCACCCGTTTCTACGGGAGCCGCAGCAGCTGCCCGGGCGCGATCGTCGTGCCGGCGAGGTGGTTGCGCTCGCGCAGTTTCCAGACGCCCTCGCGTGGATCGCCGGCATACGACTCGGTGGCGATCGACCAGAGTGTGTCGCCCGCCTGCACCCGATAGGCGCGCTCGGGCCCACCCGCTCCGGAGTCACGGGCGAAAAGCGCCCACACCACGATCGTGAGAAGCGAGACGAGAAGGATTCGAGCGAACATGTGTTCGCCATACTGCACGAACATCTGTTCGTTGTCAAGCGGGGGGCGTAACTCTCCCTATCTCAGCGTCCTCGAGAACGTGCTCGTCCGCTTTGCACTCGACTCTGCGACGAGTCGTACTGCCAACGTGACCGGGCGAAGCGGAGCGCTGCGGCGCAGTGTGAACTTCACAGGACGCGATGGCAAAGCCTTCCCACCCCGACACCCTGGGCTGGTCGCGGTTTGCCGCACCATCGCCGCCGCAGCCGCGATACCGCCGAGCTGTCCCGGCAGGAGGCACGCGACGACCGCCGCCCCCTCATTCGCGGTCGCAGCGAACCGAATCACCTGCCGGTCCTCGATCGCCCAGGTCGGGGGGACCGCACCGATGACGCGTTTGGCCGGATACCACGGAGCGACGAACTTGGTACATCCCGCCGCCGTCTCCGTAATCGCGTTGCGGACGGCGTCGGAAGATGCACGCGGCGTGCCGTCGACGTGATTCAGCGCGGCCTGGAACCCATTGTCTCGCGGGATGTCGTCATAGAAGCCGAAGATGTTCACTTCGGCAATGTGCGGATTGCACGCAGCGGTTCGCACGAGCCCGGAGTACACGTAGGCCTGAGAAGCATCGTTGGTGACGTGCACGTTCTCGAACCCGGTGTACCCGTCGAGCGTCGACGTGTCGACCTGCCAGCCAACCTCGTCGAGATACAGATCGAGGCCGTTGACCGTCGTGGGCTGGCCCGTGTCCCGAAACGCGTCCCAGATCGCCTGCTCGATCCGGCCGAGGTCGGCAAAGCCGGCATTCGGCCACGGATACCCGCGGTCGAGAGCATCGGTCGCCTGGTTCGGGTATGGGTGAAAGCTGAGCCCGTCCATGAGCGGCCGCAGGCGGCCACTCGCGCGATACCACGCACCGAGTGCGGCGAGAAACCGCACAGGGGAGGTGGAGACATTGCTCGGAGCCGTAGGTCGGTCGTTGCCGCGCGGAGAGAGACCGAGGCCGATCACCCGGATCGCCGGGTCGACCGCCTTGAGCGCGTCGTACCCTGCGGCGAGGAAAATGCCGGCCCTTGTAGCCGCGACGTTCCTGCCGGTCGGCCCGAACTGCGGCCGCAGGAACGCCGGCTGGTTGGGCTCGTTCATCACGACGTACTGCTTGACGGTTGGGAAGCGCGCGGCGACGCGTGTGAGCCACGCCGCGAATCCGGCCGGCGTCGCAGTTCCGTCTTCCACCTCGCGCGGCGGGTAGGGATAGACGGCGAGCGTGACGCGGAGCCCCGCCAGTTGCGCGATCGGGATGGCGCGATCGAGAGCGTCCCCATCCTGGATCCCCCACGGGTCTCTCGCCATGAACCGTGTCGTCATCACGGACTGCCGCAAGCCGAGCGCCGACATCTGCGGGAAGAACACTGCGCCCGCATCGGCCGCGTACTTGCCCGTGTCGTCGTTTGCCCCGATATCGGCAGCAGGAGCTCCGCCCGCCATCGCGAGCGTCGCCATAGATACGGCCGCTACCACAGTTCTCCGCACCGAGTTCCCCCGTTCGCCGTCGGCTGCTGCGCTCCTCGGAGCGCGCGGATCCTACCGTGTGGCGGCCAGATGCTCGAGGAGCGCGTCGAGCAGGCGCGCGGAGCCAAACCGCACCGGGTCGTCCGTGACGAGGCCCGTCTCGGCTTCAGCTCGCGTGATCGCCACTCGCGCTGAATCGTCGCCGAGATGCCGGGTGTTCAGCGCGATGCAGGCGACGGCAGCTGGTCGTCGCGTGAGCGAGAGTCGCCCGTGCAGCTCGACGAGCTCCACGAGCGAGAGCAACGGGTGTCCCGGATAGCCGTCGACCTCGGTCGCGCCGGCCATGTGGCACAGAACGAACGCATGCGGCGCCGAGCCGTGCATGAGACCCAGCGTGACGCCGGAGTACGCCGGGTGCGAAATCGCGCCCTGCCCCTCCACGAGGAGCAGATCTCCGCCACGCGCGCTGCCTTCGACCACGAGCCGCTCGGCGGCGCCTGCGATGAAGTCCGACACGACCGAATCCACTGCAAGACCCCAACCCACGATCGCGATGCCCGTCTGCCCGGTCGGCACGAAACGGGCTGCGATTCCCCGCGAGCGAGCCTCGCGGTCGAGCTCGAGCGACACCGTCATCTTCCCGATTGCGCAGTCCGAACCGACCGTGAGGACGATCTGGCCGGGCACGTCCAGGTTTGCCCCGCTCGGCACGTCGAGGTCGGGCGGCGGGCGGCGAAGGTCTGTCAGCGTGACCCCGAACTCCTCGGCGAGCTCCACGAGCCCGGGGTCATCCGTGACGAACTCGTGCAATCCGTTTTCGATTCCGATCCCCTGCCGGATGCAATCGCGGAGCAACTGCCTCCAGGCCGGCGGAAACCGTCCACCCTGGGTTGCAACGCCGACGAGGGCCGTGGTCGGGCGGAACGGGAGCGACGCGGCGACGTCGGCCACGATCGGGATCCCCTGTTCGTCCTGCCCGGCGCGGCCCGAATCGAGGATCGCCACGACATCCTCGCGGCGATAGCGCAGGACACCGTGCATCGTCTTGCCGTAGTGCGGATCGCCGGAGAAGCCCTCAGCGAGGATCAGAATGCGCTTAGCCGACACCGAGACCCGGCTCCTCGGACGGAACCTGCACCCCGTCGACGAATGTCACACCCGGGCACGGGTCCTCGGCCAACAGGAGGTTTCCGTCGAGGTCGACATGATCGCAGAGCGGCGCGACCACACATCCCGCGGCGATGCCGATGCCCGACTCGATCATGCACCCGAGCATCACCCCGAGACCAAGGGCGCGTGCGGCGTGAGCCATCCGGATCGCCTCGCGGATCCCTCCCGACTTCGCAAGCTTGATGGTGATCCCGTGAGCGATCTCGGCACAGCGCGCCACGTCGCCGAGCGTATGGCAGTCCTCGTCGACGAATACTGGGATGGGCGAGCGCGCACGCAACTCCTCTGCGCCGGGGTCTGCCGCAGGAAGCGGCTGCTCGACATAGGCGACACCGAGCTCGACGAGCTGCGGGATCGCATCGAGCGCCTCGTCGAGCGACCACCATTCGTTCACGTCGACCTGAAGCGGAAGCTCGGTTCGCGACCGGACCGCGCGGACGCGCTCGACATCCAGGCCGTCCGCGCCGCCGAGCTTCAGCTTGAGCCGCTTGAACCGGCCCGCGACCGCCTCCGTGCGGCGAGCCATGTCGTCCGGATCGCCGAGCCAGACCGTCCACGACGTCGGCGGACCGACTCGGGGAAGCCCGAGCAGGCGCCAGACCGGGACGCCGAGGAGCTTTCCCTGAAGGTCGTGGACGGCCGTGTCGAGCGCCGCCTTCGCCGCGTGCTCGCCCGGGATCTCTCCGAGCCGCGCGGTGATCTCCTCGAGTGCGAACGGATCGTCACCGAGTAGCGTCCCGTGCTCCTCGATGAACGCGAGCGCCGATTCGGGCGTCTCGTGGTAGCGGTCGATCGGCGCCGCTTCGCCGCGGCCTACGTGAGCGCCGTGCCGCAACTCGACCTGTACGACGTCCTCCCAGTCGGACGTCTCCCGGGCGATCACGAACGTCTCCGCCAGCGCGAGGCGGACGATGCGGGCGTCGAGGTTCACACCCCTGACCCTATCGTGGCCGGATTCTCACTGAGATGAGTGACGAGCCGGAGCGAGGCCGCTCCGATACCGACACCGTGGGCATAAGCGCCTTCCGGCGACGGCATGGAGAAGACCCGGTCTCGCGAGGCGAGGGGATGCCGACGTGAGTCAGGTCGCCGCTACGGGCATCACCCGCCCGACGATCGGCGACATCCTACTCTCCCACGGGTTCGTCGACGCCGACACGCTCGCCGTAGCGGCAGAGGAGCAGGAGAGAACAGGGCAACCGCTGGGGCAGATCCTCGTCGAGCGCGGCGCGATCACGCGCCTCGAGCTCGCAAGTGCCCTGGCAGAGCAATGGGCGGAGGCGCCAGCGCCTGGGCGGCATTCCACCGACGTGTCCGATGCGTCGCCCGTCGCAACGCCCCCGTCGACCCCGGACGCCCACGCGGTGATCGACGACGACACGTACGCCCTCAGGGTGCAAGCCGCCGTCACCGACCTCGCGCGCCGAGTCGGTGCCGCCGAGCCACTCCTGGCCGAACTCGAGCGGTTGGCGTCGACATCGGTGTCACCGGAAGCGCTCGAGGCGTCCCTCGCAGAGATCCGCGGCCATGTCGATGGCTCGCTGAAGCGGGTGGGCGGGCTCGAGACGGGGCTGGAGAGCGTCGGCACGCGCCTGGATCAGTTGACGGACGGCCTCGAGGAGGCGTTCGGGGAGGCGCAAGCTGTCGCGGCCGAGCTTGCCGAGCGGCTCACAACGACGACCGCCGCTGTGACGAAGGCAGCCGCTCTGGGAGACCTGGAAGCGCTGCGAGAGACGCTCGAGATGCGCGTCCACGAGCTTGCCGCGGGAATCGAGGCCGAGTCGGACGAGCTGAGCGAGACACGGTCCATGCTTGCCGAACTCGCGGAGCGGTCGGTGCTCGGCCCGGAGCTCGAAGCCCGCGTCGGGGCGCTTGCAGCGCGCTTCGACGCTGTCGCGCACGTCGATGACCTTGCGCTCCTCCGAACGGCCATCGAGGGTCTCGCCGAGCGCGTCACCGAAACGGCCGACGTAGCAGCGCTCGCCGTCGTTCGCGAGGACCTCGACGAGCTGGTGGCAGCCCGCGGAAACGTTCCTCCCGAGCTCGAGAGGAGGCTCGACCGACTCGAGGCACGGTTGAGTGAGGCGGCAGCGGCCGATGTCGTCGCCGCGCTCCAGACCACGCTCGTGGAGCTCGGCGCGCAGATCGACAATTCGGCCGACATCACATCGCTCGAGCAGCTGCGCGCCCGCGTCGACGCCATCCCGGCGCCGGAAACGAGCGATCCAGCACGTCTGGCACGTGTGGAGGACCTCGTGGCCGACCTTGCCGCCCGGGTCGAGAGCGTCGGCGCATTGGTCGGGTCGGGCGCCGACGCGACCGCGATCGAAGAGCTGCGGGGTGCACTCGAGGAACTCGGCCGACGCCGACACGGTGACGAGGAGACGATCGCCCGGCTCGAGTCGCTCTCGGCAACCGTCGCACTGCTGGCCGCCCGCCCGGAAGTGGATCCTGCACTCGCCGATCGCGTCGCGGCGCTGGCTCAGGCCCTGGAAGCGGCGATCGCTGACACGACCGTGGCCGAATTGCGAACGGCCGTGGACGTACTTGCCAATCGTGACGGCGACACGAACTCTGCGCTTGCCGAGCTGTCCCGCCGCCTGGAGGAGCTGAGCAGCGGCCTGGTCGCGGTGCAGGCCGACGAGACGACGCAGCGCCTCAAGGCGGACGTCGACGCGCTCGCCGACCGAAGCGGCGAGGGGGAATCGGCCCTTGCAGAGTTGACCGGGCGCATCGAGGAGCTGCGCTCGAGCCTCGCCGCAACGCAGGCCGACCATGACACGCAGGGCCTACGGGCGGAAGTCGACGAGATCCGGCTGCGGCTCGAGACGGACGACACCTCGCTCGCGGAGCTGCGCGCAGCCGCCACAGAGCTGGCCTCACGGCCTGCGGGAGACCCGGAGCTCGCTGCGCGCCTCGCGACGATCACCACCCGTGTCGACGACCTCACGGCCGCCGTGGCCGCGACGCGCGACAGCACCGCTCTCGAGCAGCTCGGCCTCGCCCTGGCGTCCGCCCGGACGGAGCTGGCGGCAGCGTTGGAGACGGTGGCGGAGCGCGTGGCGACGCTCGAGGACGCACGGCAGCCTGAGGATGGAGACTTCGCCGAGCTGCGGGAGGCGCTCACGGAGCAGCTGCGCGAGGGGTTGGCGGGCCTCACAGCCGAGGCGCCCGCAGGGGATGCGGCATGGGCCACGGAGGCTGCGCGCCTCGAGGAACGACTCGATGCCCTCTCCGCATTGGTGGGAGACGGCGTGCCGGTCACGGCGGACGCGAAGGAGCCCACACGAAGGGAGCCCAGGCGCGTCGGCCCCGAGAGCGACACCGAGCGCGAGCTCGAGCGCCTACGCATGGCGATCGAGCGGATGGCAATGCACTTGGGGGAGCAGGAGCGCGCACTTGCCGAGGTGATGCGGTCGCGTGGTGTCGCCCAGCGCCTGGACGAGATCGAGGCTCGTCTCGACGACGTCGGAGCGGGAGCCGTGGCAAATGGCGCCGCTCCTACCGCGACGGGTGCGGTGCCGGCCGGGTCGAGCGCCGATGCCCGTGCACTGGCCCGCCGGCTCGAAGACGCCGAGACTGCGCTCGAGGCCGAGCGTGAGAAGATGCTGACAAAGCTCGACCGGATGGCATCGTCGATCGACTGGCGTTTGCAACGGCTCGAAGCCCGCGACGCCGAACGGTAGGGCACGGGACCCGGCTGAAGCCTGGCGTCGCCTCGCTCGCGCTCACCTCATGCGCCCGGAAGGATTCGAACCTTCGACCTCGCGCTCCGGAGGCGCGCGCTCTATCCCCTGAGCTACGGGCGCTCGAGGCGCCAGTGTACTGACGGTCACAGGTCATCGGGTCGTGGGCCCCTCACGGTCCCATTCGGCTCGCCGAGTGTGGCCAAGGAAGGCATGGCGGGTACAATCACGAATTATGGAGCTCGCGATCGATGACCCCCTCAGTACAGATGCCGAGCCTGCCCCGCATTGCACGCAGGAGCCGCAGCCGCGGAACGGCGGAGGTCGTCGCACGCCCGATACTCGCTCGCGAGCTCAGCGCTAGCGGTCTCACCTGGGTCAACGTCGTTGGACCCGATCTCGAGACGTCGAACATGCTCTCGCAGCGTTTCGGCTGGCATCCCCTCGATGTCGAGGACATCGTCTCGAAGCGCCAGCGCCCGAAGGTCGACGACTACGAGGATGACGGTTACCTGTTCGTCGTCCTCCACCTCCCGGTTTACGACAAGGCGATCCAGCGATTGAACGCGGCCGAGATCGATGCCTTCATCGGGCCGGATTACCTCGTCACGATCCCGAACCGCGAGCTACTGCCCGTGACGCGGCTCTTCGCGCGCTGCGAAAACGACGAGACCTTCAGGGAGCAACTGTTCGCCAAAGGCACCGGGCGGTTGCTGTACGAGGTGCTCGACGACCTGTTCGATTACTGCTTTCCGATCCTCGACAAGATCGGGCACAAGCTCGACTCGATCGAGGACGAGATGTTCGAGGGCCACGCCGAGGACGTCGTCAGGGACATCTCGAACGTGAAGCAGGAGATCATCTCGTATCGGAAGGTGATCAAGCCCGGCCGCTCGACGCTGCGGGCCCTCGAACGTCGGATCGACAAGTTCCTACCCGAGGAACTCGACCTCTACTTCGACGACATCGTCGACGCCGCGGAGCGGATCTGGGACCAGCTCGACAACTACAAGGAGGTCGTCGACGGCCTCGAGTCGACGAACGAGTCGGTGATCTCCCATCGACAGAACGACGTCCTACGCGTGCTGACGATCTTCAGCGTGATCGTGCTGCCGCTCACGCTGATCTCGGGAATCTTCGGGATGAACGTCGACTTCCCCGGGTTCGGCACCCACGCGGCATTCTGGGTCATCATCGGGCTGATGTTGGGGGTCATGATCGGCATGGTCGGCTTCTTCCGCCACAAACGCTGGCTCTAGTCATTTCCGCTCAACCATGCGGGTTCGGGCGACTCTGTACCGGAATCCTGTACCCCGAGCAGACGCTCTGGGAACGCTGAGGCGTCATTCTCGTCGCGCCCTCCATCCGCGAGGAGATGCCCGCCGGCCCTTGAGCCGGAGCCGGCGGGCTCCTCCAGACATGCCCCGTTAGGCGTCGAGCGAAACGGACGCCGGAGCAGCGGAGGCCAGTCGGGGCGGGCGGATAGCCCCCGTCGAGTCGCCCGCGCGCGACAGTTTCCCGATCAAGCCGTGGTGGTAGACAAGGGGGGCGCGGGCGGGCCTCAGGGGAAGTGGGGAGTCCGCCCGCGCTAAAGCCAGCACGTGGGGGCAATGGCGGGGGTCCACGACGCCGACCGAGCCAGAGCCTACGACACGACAGACCTCCGATAGAAGAGGCCGGGCGCCGAACTTGCCGCACGATGCGAGGAACGGCGCGAGGAACACGCGGGGAACAACCCGTGAGGAAGGTGGTACCACGACCTCGCCCGCTGCCTGCTGGTCGACGCGCAATCGGTTGGCGCCGTCCGCCGGCGGTCGACGACCGCGCCGGAACGGGGAGGCTCTGGGCTCTAGCGCGCCACGTGGCGAACACCCCCACTGAAGGGGAGTGCATCCCACCCCTTTGGGGAGGGGCACATCGTGCCGATACGTGTTTTCGTTCGATCCAAATCACCCCGTCCAGGGAGCATGCAATGACTGCGGCACAGTTCGAGGAGCTCGAGACCCCTGAGGTCGAAGCCGTCCTCCGCTGGCGCTTCGAGGCGCTAGTCCGGGCCGGCTACGACGCGGGCAGCGCGCTGATACTGGCGAGCCACGTCGAGGTCGATCTGCACGACGCCACGCGCTTGCTCGCGAAGGGGTGCTCCCCCGAGACGGCAATGCAGATCGTCCTCTGAGGACCGCTTCACTCGGTTGAGGTATCAACATCCCCCCCGCTGGGTGATGGCTACCTACCCGCCGTGCGGGAAGACTCCGACCCTCCACTCACGCGGCGATCAAGGGGGATTGACGATGACGGCGGCACAGTTCGAATTGTTGGAAGCGTCGGAAGCCGAGGAGCTTCTACGGGCACGTTTCGAGAGCCTCACCTGGCATGGCTGTCCACCCGGGAACGCGCTCGTGATCGCCAGCCACCTCAACATCGAGCTGCTGGACGCGATCACGCTCCTACAGCGCGGCTGCCCGGCCCATCTCGTCCTTCCTCTCCTGGGGTGAGTCGCTGAGCCCACCAACAGAACTCGGCGGACATCTGCAGGTCGAAGACCCGAACAAGCTCCCACTGCGGCAACAGAAGGAGACGTCGTGACTGCGGCACAGTTTCAGACGCTCGAGCCGGCTGCGGCCGGCGAGCTGGTACGCGCCCGCTTCGAGGCGCTGGCCGAATGGGGAATCCCGTTGGCGGATGCGCATGCGATCGCGCATCGCCTCGACGTCGACGTCGTCGAGGCCGTAGCGCTACTGCGTCGCGGGTGCCCCTCGTCCCTCGTGCTTCCAATTCTCACCTAGCGCGGGGCGCAGACGGCCCAGCCGCTGACTCACTCGATCACGAGCCCGTCGAGACCTTCCTCGGGCTCCGGCAGCCGCGGGTCGAGTCGCTCGAGCGCGTCCACGAGCAGCTCGGCCACCGCCGGCGCCTTGACCCAATTACGGTCAGCGGGAACGACGAACCACGGGGCATGCTCGCTCGACGTTTGCTCGATCACATCCTCGTAGGCGGCGAGGTAGTCGTCGAACCGCCTTCGTACCTCGAGGTCAGCCTTGCGAAACTTCCAACGCTTCTCGGGGTCGTCGATCCGCTCCTGCATCCGCACGCGCTGCTCCTCCTTCGAGACGTTGAGGAACACCTTGACGAGAGTCGTCCCTTCGTCGACGAGCATTCGCTCCCACTCCACGATGTGACGAGGCCGGCGGTTCCACACCTTCTTCGGGGCGAGCTCGAGCATCCGGACGGCCACGACATCCTCATAGTGTGAGCGGTTGAAGATCCCGATCTCGCCTCGCGCCGGCAGCACGGCGCTGACGCGCCAGAGGTAGTCGTGCGCAAGCTCGCCCGAGGTGGGCGCCCTGAACGAGGCCACCTTGCAGCTCTGGGGGTTCAGCCCTTCGAACACCGTCCGGATGACCCCGTCCTTTCCGGACGCGTCGAGCCCCTGGAGCACGAGCAAGATGCTACGCCGGCCTTCTGCGTACAGGCGTTGCTGAAGCCGTTCCAGCTCGTTGCGCAGCACGTCGAGGCGTGCGTGGGCACGCTCTTTGTCGTGCAGGCCGAGGTCGGCGCGGGAGTCGCGATCTGTGAGCCGCGGCTTCGTCCCCGGGACGACCTTGATCTCGTCGAGCATCACCGGAGTCTACGCCCGTACCAAGGCTCTAGACTCGCAGGGATGGCAGATCGCGGCTCGTTCCACCTCGGCAAGATCGTCGATCCCACGACCGGCAAGGGCGGGTCAGATGATCTGATCGTCGGCTCGAGCGACTTGACCACGCACGGCGTCGTCGTCGGCATGACGGGCTCGGGCAAGACCGGCCTTGCGGTCGTCCTCCTCGAGGAGGCCTTGCTGGCGGGCATTCCCGCGTTGATCGTCGACCCGAAGGGCGACATGGGGAACCTCGCCCTCACGTTCCCCGATCTCTCGGCCGCAAGCTTCCTGCCGTGGGTAAACCCATCCGACGCCCAGGCCGAGGGCGTCACCGTTCAGGAGCTCGCCGAGAAGGCCGCGACGAGCTGGCGCGAAGGCCTCGCCTCCCAGGGAATCGGCACGGAGCGAGTCCAGCAGCTGAGGAACGCAGCCGACGTGACGATCTACACACCGGGCTCGTCGGCCGGAGTACCGTTGAACGTGATCGGCTCGCTGGGCGCACCGGCGCTTTCCTGGGACACCGAGGCCGAGGCGCTACGCGACGAGATCGAGGGGACGGTCACGAGCCTGCTCGGCCTCGTTGGCGTCACCGCCGACCCGCTCTCGAGTCGCGAGCACGTCCTCCTCTCGAACCTCCTCGAGAACGCGTGGCGTGCGGGCCGCGACCTCGACCTCGGCACGCTCATCGGCGAGATCCAGTCCCCCCCGCTGCGAAAGCTCGGCGTCTTCGAGATCGACGCGTTCTTCCCGCCGAAGGAACGGACCGAGCTCGCACTCAAGCTGAACGCGTTGATCGCGTCGCCCGCATTCGCCGCCTGGGGCGAAGGCGCTCCACTCGACCCTCAATCGCTCTTGTTCACCCCGGAAGGCAAGCCGCGCGCGGCGATCGTGTATCTGGCTCACCTCTCGGACGAGGAGCGGATGTTCGTCACCACGCTCGTCTTCGCGAAGCTCGTCACCTGGATGCGCGGTCAGTCCGGAACGTCCGATCTGCGGGCCCTCGCCTACATGGATGAGGTGGCGGGCTATGTGCCGCCGACGGCTGCGCCGCCGGCAAAGAAGCCGATCCTGACGATCCTCAAGCAGGGGCGGGCGTTCGGCCTCGGCCTCGTGCTCTCGACCCAGAACCCCGTCGATCTCGACTACAAGGCGATGTCGAATGCCGGCACGTGGCTGGTCGGCCGGCTGCAAACCGAAAACGACAAGGCACGCGTCCTCGAAGGCCTCCGCTCGGCCGCGGGTGGAGCGGATATTGCTGCGCTCGATGTCGGGATCGGCGCCCTTCAGAAGCGCCAGTTCATGCTCGTGTCGGCGAAAGACTCGCGTCCGCGGGTGTTCTTCACCCGCTGGGCGATGTCGTACCTCAGGGGACCGCTGACGAAAGAGCAGGTGCAGCTGCTGATGAGCGGCGCCCGCCGACCGATGGAGCCGGTCGCCCCGGCCGCCGTTGCCGCCCCCCTCGCCTCGGACGAGACTTCGGTCGTGCCGGCGGCCGCGCCGGGCGTCACGGTGTCGTACCTCGATCCGGCAGCGCCGTGGGCGCCGCAGGTCGGCGCCGTCGCCGGGGGGACGAGGCTCAGGGCGTTTCTCGCAACACGCGTCGTCGTCAGGTACGACGACACGGCTGCCAAGATCGATGAGCAGCAGGAGTTCGAGGCGCTCTACGGCCCCCTCGACGGAGGGCTCGACCTCGACACGGAGACGGTCGTCGACTTCGACGACCGTGACTTTCGGCCGGAGGCGCCCGCCGGCGCCGCATATGCCCTGCCCGCCGCTGCAATCGGCGAGGCGGGTTTCTTTGCGCAGACGGGCAAGGACGTGGAGGCGCGGCTCGTCGCAAGCCGCGTTCTCGAGATCTTCCGCAACAGGGAGCTGAAGCTGGCGTCACGCCCCGGCGAATCGGAGGAGCAATTTGTCAGTCGGTGTGACGAGGCAGGGCGCGCCCGTGCCGACGAGGAGACCGTGAAGCTCACGAAGAGGCTCGAGGCGAAGAGGGGCAGACTGGAGAAGGCGCTCGCGCTGGCTCGACGTCGCGTCGAGGAGCTCGATACGCAGACGAAGTCGCGGCAGGCGAACGAGCTGATCACCGGCGCTGGTGCCGTGCTCGGAGCGCTCTTCGGCGGCAGGCGCAGCGCCCGCTCGATCACCAGCGCCGTCGGTTCTGTTGCCTCGAAGCACGGTCAGTCGGCAACGTCATCGGAGCGAAGAGATACCGCGCAGGCGAAGGTGGAGCAAACGGCCGACGACCTGACCTTGCTCGAGCAGGAGATCCTCGACGAGGTAGCGGCGATCGACGACAAGTGGAAGACGATTGCGGAGACGGTCGAGACGGTCTCGATCCGGCTCGAGGCGACCGACGTGCGCGTGACCGACGTGAGGCTCGTCTGGGTTCCCGTCGCCTAGCGCCTCTCCTCGTTTTCGGGCTCGCGCTCGCGGCCTGCCGCGAGTCTCAACCGCCGTCGACATCGACCGTGACGGCCCAGCAGGCAGGCGAATCTGCAACCGTTGCGTATGTCAACGACGGCGACACATTCCACACCACCTCCGGTCACAGCGTGCGCCTCGTCCAGATCGACGCACCGGAGTTGCACGACGACTGTTTCGGCCGGGCAGCGCGCACTGCGCTGCTTCGGCTCGCGCCCAGAGGCGCGCGGGTCACGCTCGCCCGCGACCCGGCGCTCGATGCGAGCGACCGATACGGCCGGCAGCTCCGGTATGTCTTCGTCGCCGGCCGGAACGTCAACGTCGAGCTCGTGCGCGAAGGAGCTGCGTCGCCGTACTTCTTCCGAAAGCAGCGCGGCCGGTACGCCGGCAACCTACTCGAGGCGGTGGCCGAAGCGCGAGCTGCTCATCGTGGCTACTGGGGTGCGTGTCCCCGCGCGGCTCTGAACACCAGGCTCGGCTCGGTCACCGGCCCTGCTTGAGCGCCGCACGGCCGCAGGAACGACGCTGCCACGCGCCCGGCGCAGGTCTGAACCTCCTGGCCTCGCTCCCCGCCCACCGAGCTGTCCCAGCCGCCGCGCGAAGCGGAGCTGCGGGCTCGGCTCGATCACCGGTCGTGTCCGAGCCCGTCCGACCCAGTCGCCTGAAGGTCTTGTGTCGATTCGACACAAACCTCTCGGCAGCCGGCCTTGCCGCAGCGGCTCACTTCCCGAACGGTGATGGGTGATACGGCTGATTCGCACACTTGATTCGCACAGCGGATTCGCACCGGTGATGGGCGTCGCGAGACGCACACCGCGCAGGTCTGCCGGAGAGTCCCCATAGAATGACTCGGTGACCCACTTCTGGCATCCCGTCTCGGATATGCACGCTGTCCAGGCGTCAGGCGAGCTGATCTTGGAGCGAGGTGAGGGCTGCCACCTCTGGGACGATCGCGGCAACCGCTATATCGACTCGACCGGCGGCCTCTGGTACGCAAACGTCGGCTACGGCCGGGCGGAGATCGCCGATGCGACCGCGGCACAGATGTGCAAGTTGCACGCCTACTCGCACTATGGCGACGTCTCGAGCCGACCCACGACCGATCTTGCCGAACGCATCTCCGCGGTTGCGCCGATGGAGGATGCTGCCGTCTTCTTCACGAGTGGTGGCGGGGAATCGATCGAGACCGTCGTCAAGCTCGTACGCCGCTACTGGAGCCTGCTCGATCAGCCCGACCGGACGATGGTCATCTCTCGTGAGGGCGCCTACCACGGCCTCGCAGGCTACGGCACGAGCATCGTTGGCACCGACGCGTTCAAGGTCGGCGTTGGCCCGGTCGCCGGCGGCACAGCGCGGGTTGCCTGGGACTCTGCGGACGCGCTCGAAGCGACGATCGCGGAGCTCGGGCCGGAGCGCGTAGCGGCGTTCTTTTGCGAGCCGATCATTGGTGCCGGCGGCGTCCGCCTGCCGCCGACGGGGTATCTGAAGGCGGCGCGCGAGATCTGCCGCGCCCACGGCGTGCTGTTCGTCGCCGACGAGGTGATCTGCGGCTACGGCCGCGTCGGCGACTGGTTTGCGTGCAACCGCGTCGGTCTCGATCCCGATGCTGTCACGTTCGCCAAGGGAATTACGTCCGGGTACGTGCCCCTTGGTGGCGTCATCGTGGGCCGGACGATCCAGGAGCCGTTTTGGGGCACTGCTGCGGCGGGCGTCTGGCGGCACGGCTACACGTATTCAGGCCATTCCACCAGTTGCGCGGCGGCACACGCGAATCTCGACATCATCGAGCGCGAAGGGCTTGTGGCACGTGGTCTCGAGCTCGAGACAGAGATTGCCGAGGCGATCGCGCCGCTTGCCGGCCATGAGCTCTTGTCCGAGATTCGCTCGGGATTCGGTGCCGTCGCGGCGATCCAGATCGACCCCGCCCTGCTCGCGGATGACCCCGGTCTCACCGACCGCGTCACGCTGAAGGCACGCGACCACGGCGTCCTAACCCGCACCTTGACTGGCGGCGGCTTGCAGATCTCTCCGCCGTTGATTATCACCCGCGCCGAGCTGAACGAGATCGCGTCCGGCATCCACGGCGCACTCGATGACGTAGCCGCAGCAGCGTAGGGCCTCGGCCACAGACGGGCGCGTTACGCCGACCTGCTTGCAGCCATCAGCGTCGCGATCCCGACAGCTGGGTAGCCTCGTACCGTGATCGACCACGTCGGGATCCGTTTGCCAGACCTCGAAGCCGCCCGCGACTTCTACGCTCGCACGCTCGAGGTCCTCGACGGCCCTGAGCCATTCGAGGGTGGAGGATTCGTCGAGTGGAACGACTTCGCGATCGGCCAAGAAGCCGCCGAGCGGCCAGCGACACGTCGTCTGCACATCGGCTTCCGCGCCGACAGTCGCCGCCAGGTTGACGACTGGTGGCACGCGATGATCGAACTCGGCCACCAAGACGACGGGCCACCCGGCCCAAGACCCGCCTACGGGTCCGACTATTACGGCGCATTCATCATCGACCCCGTCGGCAACAGCGTCGAAGCCGTCAACAACGGCAACCGCCGCCACTCCGGCGTCATCGACCACCTCTGGCTCCGCTGCCTCGACCTCGACGCTGCAACTCGCTTCTACGAAACCGTCTGCCCGACCGTCGCGCACACCGTCGAGCGCTACGAGGGCCGCACCCAGATCCGCGGCTCCGGCGCCACCTTCTCGATCGTCGAAGGACAGCCCACCGAGAACCTCCACCTCGCCTTCGAAGCCCCCGACAAGGAAACCGTCGACTCGTTCCACCGAGCAGGGATCCAAGCCGGCTACGCCTCCAACGGCGCCCCCGGCGAGCGGCGCGAATACCACGCCGGCTACTACGGCGCGTTTCTTATTGATCCCGATTCCCAGAACATTGAGGCTGTTTTCCACGACCGACAGTCAACGTAGACGACTCAATGTTCAGCGTCTGAAGCACGGGTCCGGCTTCTTCGAGACCTCGTTCACGCGGGCCATCTCCTCAGCGAAGCCCGGAACCTCGGCCACCCACCGGCGCACGGTGCGCACGTGGAGCCCGAGAGTCTTCGCGGCGTACGCCTGAGTGCGGCCCGGCCGCCTCGACACATGGGCGCCTCGTGGGAACGGTGAGCGTCCGTCGTCCGGTCTCGTTTGGATCACCTAACCGAAACGACGCTCAGTTCCTGCCGACGCGCTCGACGACCTCGCTGCCGCGCACCAGGCGCAGGAACCGCGCCCAGGGAAAGTCGGGCCCCGGATCCCAGTGGTCGCTCTTCCGGAATGCTGCACTCACGTCGGCGTGACCCGCAATGCCTCGACGCCCTGCGACGAGATCGGCTGCTCGAAGTCGGCGGATCGGGATCCCGTGCCGCCCACATATGTCGGCCACGAGCTTCGCAGCGCGCTCCACGACCGCACGACTGAAAGGGTCGCTCCATCCAAGCGATCGCTGACCGGCGTAGCCTGCAAGCTCGATCCCGATCGAGTTCGCGTTTCCGCCCCGAGCGTGCCAGGCGATGTCGTCCTCGAGCACGCACTGGATCGTGGTATCGGCGTCGACGCAGTAGTGCGCCGACACCTCGGAGGCCGGATTTGCAAACCAGCGTGCGCACACCGCGGCGGCGCCGGCCCGCTCGGCGATCTCCATCGTGTGGATCACGACGACTCCGATCGCTCGCCCCGTGGCTCTCGTCGTGTTCGGGCTCTGGATCAAGGTGTACGGCACACGCCCTCCCGGGAATCGGCGCCGCAGCCGGGGCGATCATAGTGATAGAAGAAGCGAGATGAGGCAGCTGTGGGCGCCCTGGCGCCTCGCATACGTGCAGGAGGCAGGCACCGCCGGCGAGTGCGTCTTCTGTCAAGAGGCCGCGGGGGAGCTTGGCGAGGCTAGCCTCGTCGTGCACCGAGGCGAGCGCGCGGTCGTGCTACTCAACAAGTTCCCGTACGCGTCGGGGCATCTGATGGTGGCACCGGTGCGGCACGTACCGGCTCTCGCCGATCTCAAGCTCGAGGAGTCCGCCGAGATCCACACGCTGACTGTCCAGGGAATTGCGAGTCTGACGAAAGCGTATGCGCCCGACGGCTTCAACGTCGGCTGGAATCTCGGTGCGGTCGCGGGCGGATCGATCGCCGCGCACCTTCACCAACACATCGTCCCCCGCTGGAGCGGTGATACGAACTTCATGCCCATCTTGGCCGACGTCAAGGTGCTGCCCGAGCACCTCGAGTCGACCCGGACTTGCCTGACGGAGGCGTGGGAGTGATCCGGGTGCTCGCGGAGTGCCCGACGTCCACCACGACTCACTCGGCCGACCGTCGGCTTGTGTCCGACCCGGCTCATCGTCTCGCCGTTCACCAGGGCTCGGGGAGCGGATGCAAACTCGCGTGGAGGACACGGTCGCCGAAGCGGCACAGCCTCGAAAATGTCGTCGGCTATCCCGTCCCGAGCGGTGCCAGCGCAGCCCATGCTTTCGGGCCGGTCGTCTGAAAGTCGTACAGGCTCCAACCGTTGACGCTGCCCTCGTCCTGGACGGCGTCGACGAATGCCTTCAGCTCCTGGGTGCTCATCCGGTTCGCGACACCGCCCGCGGCGTGAACGAGGATGTCGGGGCCGACAGAGTCGCGCAGGAGGCGCAGCGATCGGGCCACGTACCCGTACGTCGCGTCGTAGCCGTGGAAGCCGCCGCCCGTGTACGTCATCGGAATCCAGGCATCGACGAGAGCCGTGATCTCTTGCCAGGGGAAGCCGGGCCACCACAGGGGGTGCCGTTCGAACCCACGCAACGGGTAGGTGATCGCGGCGACAGGCGTCTCCCCCGCCTCGTCACGCAGAATCTGGCTCAGCGCCAGCAGGCGCGTCGTCCGGAGCCCGGTGTTCTTCAACCTCAACGACTCGATGTCGAGCGCGACACCGTCGAATGACCCTCCTGTCGACGTCCGGAACGCGAGCATCGCGCGCGTTCGGCGCACGTCGAGCGATGGCTTGACGAACCCGGGCAGATACCAGCTGACGACACGAAGCCCCCGTAGATGCAATGCGTCGACGAAGAGCCCGAGAGCCGTGGGATTGACGACATCGACCGTGCTACGGTCGTTCGCCGTCTCCACGTAGACGGTGCGCACCCCTCGAGCGGCAATCCGCGCCGCGGTCGCCTCGGGATTGCGAAAGGCGGGGGCGTCGTAGATGTCGACCCAGGTGCCGAGCCCCGCGAACACCGCGGCGTCGGCCCTCGGTGCTGCCTGGGCCCGGAGCGGTGCCAGTACGAGGACGGCGGCGAGCACGGCGAGTGCGATGCGGCGCACGACGGCGAGTGTACGGGCGACGTGTGAGGGAACGATGAACCGCACGGCGGCTAGACTCCTGGTCGCGTGCGGGCGTAGCTCAGTTGGTAGAGCGTCGGCTTCCCAAGCCGTAGGTCGAGGGTTCGAGTCCCTTCGCCCGCTTACGAAAGCCCTGGTAACAGGGCTTTCTCTTTGCTTAAGACGGCGACAGGATCGGGATCGTAGTCGTCTTGTAGTCGGTAGATCGCGCGAGCGTCGAGGCGTGGAAGACGCTGCGCTAACCGAGGTGTCGCTAACCGAGGTGTCATTGTCGCGACGTGAATGAGAGAAGTCGGAAGGCCCGCCACGGAGCGCGTTCTGCCGCCGCCGCTCGACGCTCCACCGGACATGAATGCGATGCACGACGCCGCCGCAAGACACGGCTTCGACATCCTCGGCCCCCCTGGCCCGCCGTCCGGCCACTGACCCGGCAAAGGCCCGCCACCACGTCGCGATCCGCGGAGCCTACGTTGTCCGGTGTAGTAGGGCCGTTCCTGTGCGAGGCGCTTTCGGGCTGCCTCGCTCAGGAACGGCGGCACTGCCTAGGCAAATTTCTCTAGCTGCCCTGCGCCACGCTGTCGTCCCATCGGACGATCAAGGCAAAGAGAACGATGATGTTCAGCGTCAGCGTGGTGAGCAACCACAGGGTGTCGTTCGTGTTGCCGAGGAAGCCCAGCTGGCCGAAGATGTTCACGCTCACGAACAGGATTGCCGTCCACCGTGCCCAGCTTGCTCCAGCGAGCAGAGCAAGTCCGACGCACGCCAGGATGATCCCCCAGAACAGCATGATCCAGCCCCAGCCGGTCACGTCGACGACCAGGAAGCCCTCTCCTGTGGGGACGTAGTAGTTGTCCCGCAAGAGCGCGATCAACCCCTCGAAGAAGGTAAGCCCTCCGACGATCACCATCACAATGCCTGCAAACCCGATCCATCCAGCCATGCTTCGCGAGTTCATCGTTGCCTCCGTGATAGGACGCACATCCGGTTGAGGCGCGAGTTCGCCGAGAGGCTATCGCATCCATTGCTGTCAAGGGTGCTACGACGGGGTGAGCGACGGCCACGCTTCCCGCATCCTCATGGCGGCGTGATTGATCCGCGAAAGACACCGCCGACGGGGACCATCCGGCTGGACCTCGGTCGCAGCGCCTCCGTCAAGTTCGCCCGCCAACTTGACGCTGACCTCAGCCCGTTCTACCCACTTCACGGCGCGAAAATGACACCTAAGCCAGGCCAGCGCCTCCTTCGTGTTCAGCGGCAGCTTCGGCTTAGCGGTCTTCCGTGGCATCGAGCATTCGCAGCAGGAGGTCGGCGAGCATGACGATCTCGGATGCAATGGCTGGATCGTCGAAGTCAACGCGTCGGTGGCTGGACGGGTTCTTGAATACGCCGATGGCTCCTGCGAAGAGGTCTGATGTCGCTTGTCGAACCTGAGGGAGGATAAGCCGGGAGCCATCATCCGGAGCAACCGGCGGCGCAAGCGATCAATCGGCACTCAGGGTTGCCGACGGTCAGCTGTCGGACGAGTCTCCGATCCACTCGCCATATGGGTGTTCGGCTCCCGGGCCGGCTCCCACGCACACGATTCGTGTGCCGGGTTCGAGTGCCCAGTAGTCACGTCGTTCGGCGGGATCTGCGACCGCAACGACATCGCCGGGTCCCGCCTCGAGCTGCTGATCCCCGATCCGGAATCCGGCCCTCCCGCTCACGACCACATACGCCTCCTGGTGATGGCTTTCGGATTCGTCGTGCTCGATATCGAACGCTTCGCCCGGTTCCATGGAAACCGCATTGAGACCGAACTGCGTGATACCCGAGCGCGCGTTCAACGGCTGCCATCGGCCCTCTGGGGTACGGACTTCGCCGATCTCGGCGAGTTGAATCAAATATCCCATGACCGTTGCCTCCTAACTCGGTTGCTCGCAGTAGTCTCTCCCGCGCGCGGAGTGAGGAAACCTCTCTCGGAGCTCGCGCGCGCACCACGTACGCACCAACGATCATGATCGCCGAGAAGGCCGCCGACGTCATTCGCGGCCTCACGTCACTCCTACGGGAATGCCGCTCCGAGGAGGCAACAGCAACCTCTTAGCGGCTCTGTCACCAGCCGTGGGGAGGCCGCTCCAGTTGGCCCCGCCCCGTCACGGCCTTACCCTGGAGAGCCGGGCGTTGTGCGCGTTCCCGCGCCCACGTACCGTGTCGTCGCGTAGGCGGACAGTCCGCGCCCGGGTGACACGCAGGTCACGACGGTCCTGTTGGATGATCCGACGTGGGGTGGCCTCGGGCAGGGTCTGCTGATCCTTGCCGCGCTCTGGTGGGCACGGGCGGCCTATGCCTGGCTGACCAACACAGTCGATCCCGATGAGGGCGCGGTCTTGGGGGCGATGCTAGTTGCGATGGCTGCGATGTTCGTCGCCGCGCTCGCCGTCCCCGACGCGTTCGGCAGTCACGGTGTCTTGTTCGGGGTTGCGTTCCTGATCGTGAACGTCATGCATCGCACGCTGTATGTCCTCGCAGCACGTGGCGATCGAGATCTGCTGGTGGCGATCGTGCGGACTTCGCCCCCGGCCTTGGTCGGCTGCGCTCTCATCATCGTGGCGGGATTCGTCCACGATGGACTCAAGCCAATCCTCTGGCTGGCCGCGCTCGCCGTCGGCTTCTTTGGGCCGCTCCTCGGTGGCGTAAGCGGCTGGCGCGTGCAGCCGGCCCACTTCATCGAGCGGCACGGGCTGATCGTGATCATCGCAATCGGCGAGTCTTTGATCGCCATCGGCTTCGCGGCGACAAACACCGGAATCGACACGGGTGTGATCGTCGCCGCCGTGCTTGGCCTGGTGGTATACCTGCTCTCGTACGTAGCACTACGCCTACGCGTGTCGCGCACCCTCGGCCGTGGCCGCTTGATCGCCGCGGTCGCCTGCGCATTGTTGTGGCCGATCGCTCTTGTCGTACCGGCACTGACCGCACTCGCGCTCGTGGCGGCCGTGTGGGTCGTGTTCCACGCATACGAGATCATCTGGTGGCGCGAGGCCCGCGCCCAGGCGCGCGCGCTCCGCCAGCTGACCCCGTAAACGTTCCCGAACATGCAGGCAACCGCGCAGCCGCCGGACTGTGATCGACCGAGTAGCGTCTCGGTGAGGAAGTCGCGGAGCTGTTCTGCCTGATCGGGAGCCATTCACGGCCGGATGGGGCGGATGGCCCAACCGTCACGGAAAGCTTCGTGGGTGTCGACGAGGCGGCGCGTGCCCCACCGTTTTCCGCGGGAGTTCGGTCGTTCCGTGGCCGCGTCCGTGGCGACACGCAGGTGGAGGTCCATCCGCCTGCCTCGTGCCGGAACGCAAGAGCCTGTTGCTCGCCTGAAACGGACCTGAAACACCCGGAGGGCAACCTCGCGCCAAGAGATACCGCGCGCCACGAACGATGAGGAGGATGAGCATGAGCATGAACCACGTCGCCAGGTTGACGGTCGCTGCCACCGTTGCGACGGTCGCGGTCGTCGGGATCGCTCTGCTGTTGCCGTCGTCGTCGCCCTCAGCGACGGCGCAGGAATCGGGTTCAAGGCAGACGGTGCAGGCGACCGAGAACGGCGTTCGGTTCTCGTTCAAGCTGCCGACGAACGGCTGGGAACGACACCGCATCATCGGGGTCAAGAAGTCCCCTGGAGGGGGTATCTCGCTCAACAGGTCGATCGTGGGGCCACAAGGTGCAGAGGCGATCATCTATTGGACGAGCTTCCCCAACGGCAACCACACCGATCCGTGTGGCCATCTGCTGAGCCGGTCGGTTGGCCCATCGGCCGCTGCTCTCGCGGCCGCAGTGGCGACAGCGCCCGGCACGAAGCTCGAAAGGGGCCCTTCGGACCTCACCCTGGGCGGGCGTCCCGCGAAGAACGTGGTGCTCACCGTTCGCAAGGACGTCGGCTGCGACCCGGGGTTCTTCTACACCTGGCGATTGGACTGGGGCGGTGCGTTTTGGCGGACGACGGATGTGGGCGACACGATCCGGGTCTGGATCGTCGCCGTGGACGGCACGCGCCTCTTCATCGCAGCCGCGACAAAGGCCGGGGGGCTCGGGAAGGAGATCCAGCAGATCGTCGAATCGATCAGGTTCGGCTAATCCGCTCCCCACACGGGCTGTCGCCAGCCCGTCTGGACGATTTCGGCTTCTGTGGTGCGCAACCACTCAAACAAGAGCCCGCCGACTCCTCCCCTTCTCCCCCTGCGCAACCTGGAGCCGGCGGGCCGCAAGCAATGATCGGGTCTTCGTCGGCGTCGAGTTCCCAGCGGGCGCGACAGCGACGAAGCGCACCTGGTGGCGAAGTTCGTCTGGACACGCAACACCTGGAGGAGTACAACACTGTGAGCGGCGCGCTGCGTGGCAGGAGCGACGTGAGGATCCGGCGGCTCCTGGGACTGGCGGCAGACAGCGAGCGCGTCCTGCGGGTCGCTCCTGCCGCGACCATTGCGAACCGCCCCGAGTGTCTCTCCGAGCAGATTGCGGGCGGGGCGGTGGGGAGCTTGCCGCCTCTTGCTCTAACCCGCCTGACCCCACCCGCACTCAAAGTAGTAGGCAAGGCGGCCGAGAACGCAATGGGTCAGTACCCTTTCGAAGGTGACGCGGGCGGTTGAGCGCTCGTCCCGATCGCGGGCAAAGGTTGGCCCCCAGGTGCTCCCCCGCGATTCGGAGATCGTGTCGGTCATGTCGCGAACTCCCTCCGTCCAGCGACGGAGTGGGCATGACCCCAAGGTCAGTGCTGTAGCAGAGTCATCTGCCGAGCACGAACAACGCCGCCACGAGGAGCACAACCGTCACAGGGAGGACAAACCAGCCGCTCCACATGCGCATCGTCTCTCGCATTGAACCAGGGCGCTTCAAATCACGATCTCTGACGTTCGACACACACATCACTTGTACATCGCCAGGCCCAAACGTCAACCCCGCTTTACCTGCTCTTTGCAAAGCACCACGACCGCGCGCCCCCGGATGTGCAGCCGTCGTGACCCTGTGCGTCAGCTCGGCTCGACCTCGCTGCCGAATCCTGGAAGCGATCCACGGCACACGCGTGGCGGCGATTGTCTCCCCCGAGAAGCCCGACCGACTCTTGTTCCGACGGGTGAGGGGAGACCCTGGGCGCCGCCAAGGAGATACGGAGAGGAGCCGTAGGTATTGGGGGGGCCGGGCCGGCAAACCAACGACCGCACGCTTTCCGGGGGAGAGAAGGCGCGGACACCAAAGGCCAACCCGGCCACAGACCAGTCTGGCCGTTCGGTCGGACAGCAGGTCGGTCCGAGCCGACCGAGACCTCCGTCCGCAGCGGGCGCGCGTCGTGAAGGTCTATTCGCGGACCGGTGAGTGCGGATCGTGCTTCACGTTCAGTAGCAGTTCATCGACGTCGACCCATCGATCGTCGACCAACTGCCACAGTCGACATTCGCCGATGTTCCGCTTCTCCATCTGTTCCGCGGCTCGCTGCTTGATGTCGATGGCGTTGCCAACCGCCAGTATCTCGGGCTCGCCGTCGATCTGTGCTCGTGCCTGCCAGTCGTGCACGGCGTCAATGCTGACAGATCTCCTCTCGATCCGCTGGTCTTCGGATCAGGACGCGCTGCACGCTCGACCGGCGACCCGGCCGACACCGCCCGGAGCCGATCCTTCTGCGCCCTCGACGAGGATGTCGACCACGTCCGGAGCGACCGCAGGATCCGCCGTGGTTGCGGCCGCCCGGCCCACGGCGATAAGGTCATCCGAGTGGCGGCGGAACTCACACGGGACTCCCGCATCGAACCCCGGGTCGGGGGGCTCTTCGTGCCCGGTTCGACACGGCAGTCGGCATGGTGACCGCGCCCGGACCGCCGACGGTCCCGCTCACCGGAGGCTGCCTGTGTGCCGGAGTGCGTTTCGAGGTGAGGGAGCCCCCCCTCTTCGCCTCGTACTGTCATTGCACCCGTTGCCAGCGTCGGACCGGCTCCGGTGCCTCGGCACAGGCTCGGATCGTTCCAGGCTCATTGCGGCTCCTCGAGGGGGAGCATCTCGTCGAGGTCTACCGCCCGCCAGACGGCTTCGGCAAGGCGTTCTGCTCCTCCTGCGGTTCGGCGCTCTGGTCGATCGACCCGAGCGACGGAAGCATCTCGAGCGTGCGGCTGAGCGCGTTCGACGGCGGCGCCGGCGTGCGACCCTCCTACCGCCAGTTCACAGCGTACGCGGCCGAATGGGAGCCGATTCCCGACGACGGACTACCCCGGTATCCGGAGTCGCGACCCACGGGCACGTAGCCTCCGCGGCGATCAGAGAAGGATCCGAACAGCGACTGCCGGCTCGCAGCCGCGCCGGACGAGCTCCCGCAGGGCGGCGAGGTCGAACGTGAGATCGAGCGCGAGACGGATCGCATCGAGCACGTCCAGGCCTGCGCGCTCGAGCTCGTCGAACCGCCACTCGACGACGGCGTCCGGAGCCGGACGCACGAGCTTCGCACGAATCTGTGGAGAGGTGGTTGCCGCACGAACCACGGCCCTGCCATCGGCAGCGGGCGTCCGCGACTTGAGCTGCTACTGGCCGTCGAGCTCGAGCGAAATTCGGATCGAACTCTCGCCGAGGCGAATCAGGTCCTGGTCGGCGATCCAGCGTCCGGCAACGGCGTGGCCTCCGGCCCGTCGGACGGCCTCGCGGACGGGAATCGCCCAACGGTGCTCGACAAGGGCGACGATCGCGCCCTCGCCCGGCTGGATCGCGTCTGCGACGCGCCACTTGTCCTCGTCGTCGAAGACGTGGCCGTCGGCCAGCTCTCGGAGGCCCCAGACCGCCCCGAGCTCCATGCCTTCCTCCCCTGCCGCACCGAAGCCGATCAGCGCTCCGACCGCCGCACCGAAGGCGAGCGCCTCCTCTGGATCGAGGTCACTGCGCTGGATCGTCTCGATGACGCCGTCCTCGGTTTTCCGGACAGCGAGCAGGTCGACGAGCCGGATGATGTCTCCGTCGCGCAATCGCTCGAGTTCCGCCCGGATTTCACCGTGGAACTCGGGGTCGTTGAAGGCAATGACGAAGATCTCGACCGGGCCGACTGTCATGGGAAGAACCTACAGCACGGATGATCTGCTTAGAGCTCGAATCAGAATGACGGTTCGTCGACGGGGCGTGATGGGCGAGTGCGATGCGAGGACGCAGGGAGCCGCCGATATGGGACATATCGGGGCGACCGAGGACGAAGCAGCGTGCCGCCCAGCGCGTCCCGGCGGCACAAGTCTCATTCTGATTCGAGCTCTTTAGCCCGACACCCGGGCGCCCAGAGCGGGAAGGGCTTGCTCGGCGTCGTCGCTCCACCGGCCGGCCACGGCCTGTGAGTTCATCCGGGCCCGATGCAGGAACGTGGCCTGGGCGGCCCCGACATTTGCAGGGTCGCCTCGCCATGCGGCGAGAGTGGACGCCTGCAGAGCCCTTCCGTAGGAGTACGAGAGCGGCCACGCCCCGCCGCCCACGCGATTGATTGCGTTCAGATTCTCGGTCGCCTGCACTTCGCTCTGGCCGCCCGAGAGGAAGACCACCCCGGGCACGAGCGCGGGCACGTGACGCAAAAGATTGTGCACGGTCAGGGCGGCGACTCGCTCCGCCGGATCTTGCTTGGGGCAGCCCTTCCCGGCGATCACCATATTCGGCTTCAGCAACGTGCCGCGGAGATGGACGCCGAACGCGTACAACGCGGCGTAGACCGTGCGGAGCGTGCGCCCTGTGACGTCGTCGCACGTCTCGATCGTGTTGTCGGCATCCATCAGGACTTCGGGCTCCACGATCGGAACGAGACCGGTTTCCTGGCAGAGCGCTGCGTAGCGCGCCAACGCGTGCGCGTTCGCAGCGAGACACGCGTCGGTCGGGATTCCGTTGCCGATCGTGATCACCGCACGCCATTTGGCGAACCGCGCGCCGAGCTCGTAGTACTCCTCGAGTCGTTCGCGCAGGCCGTCGAGCCCTTCGGTGACCGTCTCGCCCGGATGGAGTGCTAGCGGCTTGGCGCCCGTGTCGACCTTGATCCCGGGGACGACGCCCTTCGCGGTCAGCAGCTCCGCAAACGGGGTCCCGTCGTCGGAGCGCTGTCGGATCGTCTCGTCGTAGAGGATCACACCGCCGATGTACTCTTCCATGCCGGCCGTCGTGAAAAGCAGGTTCCGGTATGCCCGACGCGACTCGTCGGTCGATTCGACGCCGATCGCGTCGAAGCGCTTCTTGATCGTCCCGGTCGATTCGTCGGCGGCCAGGATCCCTTTATCGTCCGCGACGATCGCGTGCGCGGTCTCGTACAGCTCGTTCCAGGCCATCAGTCCTCCATTCGCAGGTTCGCCAGCTTGTCGCTCGGATGGTAGGCGGCGATCCGCCGAACGGTGCCCGACCGGGATCGCATCACGATCGACTCGGTCTCGACCCTCGTGGCACTCGTCCGAACACCCCGTAGCAGCGACCCGCCCGTGACTCCGGTCGCGGCGACGAAGACGTCCTCGCCGGAAACGAGGTCATCTGCCGAAAGCACGCGGTCGAGGTCGAAACCACCCGCGATGAGCGCATCACGCTCGCTCTCGTTTCGCGGCCAGAGGCGCCCCTGGATCGCGCCACCCATGCATTTGATCGCGGCTGCGGAGATGACCCCCTCGGGCGTTCCGCCGATGCCCATCAGGAGATCGACTCCGGTCGACGGTTGGCAGGCCGCAATCGACGGCGCCACGTCGCCATCGCGGATGAGATTCACGCGGGCACCTGATGCGCGCAGTTCGGCGATCAACGCTTCGTGACGCTCACGCTCCAACACGACGACCGTGAGATCGCTCACTCTCATGCCCTTGGCTGCCGCGACGGCTCGGACGTTCTCGGTCGGTGACGCACTCAGGTCGATCGCTTCAGCGGCCTCGGGGCCAACGGCGATCTTCTCCATGTAGAGCGCCGCGCCGGGAAAGAACATCGATCCGCGCTCGGCGACGGCAATGACCGAAATCGACCCAGGGATGCCGAGCGCCGTAAGTCGGGTGCCCTCGAGCGGATCGACGGCGACATCGACCTCGGGCCCGAAGCCGGCGCCCACGCGCTCGTTGTTGAACAACATCGGTGCTTCGTCCTTCTCGCCCTCGCCGATCACGACGACCCCCTGCATCGTGACGGTGTTGATCATGCGTCGCATGAGATCGACGGCTGCGCCGTCGGCGGCATTCTTGTCGCCACGGCCGATCCAGCGGGCGGCGCCCATCGCGGCCGACTCCGTCACCCGGACGAGCTCGAGCGCCAGGTTCCGGTCGGGCACGTTGGGGTCTTGGAGGGTGCTCACAGGTCTGTCGATCCTACTCCGGCGGCGGCCTCACCGACACCTTCGTCGGTCGCTCCGAGCGCTCGCCGCAACTCCTCCGGGGAAGACGACCTCCGCGGGCGAGCGCCCGCGAAGAGCGCGAGTCATCGAGGCGTGAAGGCGAGCGCCGGTCACATTCGTTCCGGTGCCGCCACCCCGACGAGATCGAGACAGCGGGCGACGACCGTTCTCGTCGCAGCGCATAGTCCGAGCCGGAATTCCTCCTCGGGCGACCCGAGCACTTTGTGGTGGTGGTAGAAGCGGTGGAAGTCGTCGGCGAGCCGGATTGCATAGGTGGGTATGGCGTGCGGAGCGCGGCGAGCAGCGGCCTCGGCCGCCACGCCTGGGAACTCGCCGATCCGTTTGACGAGATCGCGCTCTTCGACTGCGAGCGGGCCCAGGACCGCAGCTCGGTCGGCCCGAGGCGGAACACCCGCCGGTGCGTTGCGCAGGATCCCGGCGATGCGGGCATGAGCGTATTGCACGTAGTAGACCGGGTTCTTCGCCGTCTTCTCGGCCGCGAGGCCGACGTCGATCTCGATCGTCTGGTCGTGCCCTCGCGAGACGAGATACCAGCGAGCAGCGTCCACGCCGATCTCGTCGATGAAGTCGTCGAGGAAGACGACATCACCCCGGCGCTTCGACATCTTCGTCGCCTCGCCGCCCTTCGTCAGGTGCACGAGCTGGTAGATGAGCACCTCGAGCGAGTTGCGGGGGTGGCCGAGCATCTCGGCGAGGGCCTGCAACCTGGCGACGTAGCCGTGGTGATCGGCTCCGAGCACATAGACGAGGCGGTCGAAGCCCTTCGCGTATTTCCGGCGCACGTAGGCCGCGTCCGCAGCGAAGTAGGTCGGCGTTCCGTCCGAACGGACGAGGACGCGGTCCTTCTCGTCTCCGTGCTCGGATGTCCGTGCCCAGAGAGCTCCCTCCTCCTCGAACGTGTCGAGGAGCGCGATCGCCTGCGGGATTTCCGTCTCGACGACGCTCTGGCGCTCGAACGAGTCGAAATGGATCCTGAACCTCTCCAGCGCCACTTCGATCAGCGCCAGCATCCGGGGCACCGGATCGCCGGATTCTCTCGCGAGACTCGCAATGTAGTCGCCCTGGTAGCCGTCTTCCGGCGGCTCCTCGCCGCGGCGGGCAGCGTCGACCGAGGCCCGAAACCTGTCCATCTGGCCGCCGGCGTCGTTGTAGTAGTACTCGCGCTCGACCGTGTGACCGGCGAACAGGAGAAGCCGGGCCACGCAATCGCCATAGGCGCCATTCCGGGCAGCGGCGACCGTCATCGGGCCGGTCGGATTCGCGGACACCATCTCGACCTGCACGCGCTCGGGTGATGCGGCAGAGCCGCCGCCGAAGGTGTCCCCTGCCGCGAGCACAGTCGCGAGCGTGCGGGCAAACCAGTCGTCGTCCAGCTCCAGGTTGACGAAGCCGGGGCCCGCCACGGATGCCCGTGCAACGCCGTCGAGCGCGGCAACGCTGGCCGCCAACTCCTCCGCGATCTCGCGCGGTGGCCGTCCGGCGCGGCCGGCGAGCTGCAGCGCTACGTTCGTGGCGTAGTCCCCGTGCGCCGGATCTGCGGGCCGCTCCAGGACAACGGGGGCGCCGGCAGCATCGGCGAGCGCATGGGCGAGCTGTGCGATCGGGTCAGCCAACGTTGGCGTCTCCGGGAGCAAAGAGCTCCTCGAGCCGGCGGATCTCGTCTGCCGACCCGACGCCGATCAGGACGTCTCCCGCATCGAGTACCGCATCCGGCGCCGGAGCCGTGATAAACGCGCCCGAGCCTCGGCGGATCGCGACGATCATCGCCCCCGTCGTGTCACGGATCTGGAGATCGCTGATCGGGCGGCCGGCCGCCGCACACGTGGCCCCGACCGTGATCTCCTCGAAGCGGAGCTCATCCCCGCCCGCCGTCGAAACGATGTCGAGGTAGTCGGCGACCTGCGGCTTCAGCACGAGGTTTGCGATCCTGAGTCCCGCTGACGAGTAGGGCTGGACGACGCGGTCGGCGCCCGCCAGGCGCAACTTCCGCGCCGCCGAGTCGTCGGACGCGCGGGCGACGACGAAGATGTCCGGCCGGGCTGCGCGAGCCGAAAGCGTGATGAACAGGTTCTTCTCATCCGAGTCGGCGGAGGCAACGAGCGCCCGAGCGCGTGCCAGGCCGGCGGCCTCGAGGTGTGCATCCTCTGTGCCGTCCCCCTGGACGACGAGCGCACCGAATTCGACGGCAGCTGCAATGGAGGCGGGGTTCACATCGATGACCACGTAGTCGCGGCCCACGTGGTCGAACTCCGCGGCGACGCTTCGGCCGACGCGCCCGAACCCGCAGATGATGGTGTGGTCGCGCAGCTGGCCGATGGCCCGTTTCCTCCGTCCCTCTCCGAGGTGCTCCTGTACGACCCCGCGCGTGATCAGCTCGACGACCGCGCCCGCAAGGTAGAGGAAGATTGCCACGCCCGCCAGCAGCAGCACGACGGTGAAGAGCTCCGCGGCCGTGCCGTCGGGGCGAGAGTCGAGCCCTGTCAGGGTCGTCGACACGACGGCGCGGTAGAACGAGGACGACCAGCCCTCATCGGTGAGGAGAACGAAGCCGACGGTCCCGACGACGAGCACGACGACGAATGCGACCTGCGCTACGAAGAACCGCCTGAAGCTGAATCGCTCCACGGCGTGATCGTATGCGGCGCTACGCGGGTGGCGGCGTGGTCACGGCCGAGTCGTGATCCGAATGGTCGACCGACCCGCCCTCGTGGGGCTCGTCCTGTTCGGCCTCATGCTGCTCGGCTCCATCCTGCTCGGCCTCATGCTGCTCGGCCCCGTCCTGCTCGCCCTCGTCGTGCTCGACATCGCCCGAAGGGCCCGAGTCATCGACGTTCGAACCGCGGTGCGAGTGTTCCCCACCGCCGGCGGTTGTGGACCGTTCGCCGAAGCCCGAACTGGACGACTCGGTCCGCAGGAGAGCATCGCCGCCCTCTCGCGGACGAGCGTCGCCCTGGTCGACGTCGTCATGCGGGCCTGCGAAACCGCTCTCCCGATTGCTCGTCCCCTCGGGTGTCTCGGCACCGTCGTCAGTACTCGAACGGGCTCCCTCGGAGTCGACGTGTTCCCGACGGCCGCCGGAAGGGCCATCGTCCTCTCCGTCGGCGGCACGTGCCCGCGCGACAGCGCCACCGCCCTGTTCTGTCGAACGACTGCCGTGAATCGCCTCCTCACCACCGCTCACTCTGGACACCACGCGGTCGCGGGTGCGATTGAGCACCGGAACCGAACGGCTGGTACCCACTACCTCGTCATCTGCACCGGCGGTCTGCTGGTGAGCGTATGCCTCTATGTTGCTCGCGTGCCGGTTCGGGGCCTCCTCGACAACCGCTACCGAACCGACTGCGGTGACGGCGGTGACGCCTACAGCGATCTTCACCGCCAAGGGGCCTCCGCCTAGCTTGGAGAACAGGCCGAGTGCGGCTGCACTCGATGCCGCTCCGCCTCCCGCTGCGCCCGCTGCCGTAAAGCTCGGAAGCGCTTGAGCGATTCCTTCGCGTACAGCCACGGGCACGACCAAGGCACCGCTTGCGAGCGGCTTCAGGCTCGTTCGAAGGCTGCGGCGGGCGCGGAACAGCAGTGACTCGACCGACGCGACCGACATGCCGAGCGCTGCGCCTACCTCCGCGTACTGGAGCCCGTAGAAGTCGCGGAGCACAACGGCTTCGCGCTGTTTCTCGGGCAGCACGGAGATGGCCTGTTGTAGCTCTGCAACGACGGCCAGACGGTCGAGCTCCGCCTCCGGGCCGTGGTTGTGACCGATGTCCGCGTCGAAGAGCGGCAACGGCTCTCGCATCTTCGCGTGGGCACGCCCGGCGCATTCGTTCCGCGCGATCGTTGCGAGCCAGGCGGCGGGCTCACGCACCTCGTTGCCGCCCAGGAGGGACGTATGCGCAGAGACGAAGGTGGCCTGGGTGGCGTCGTCCGCGTCGTCCGGATCGCGGAGCAACGCCAGGCAGAGCCCGTAGACCATGCGCGCGTGCTGCTCGAAGAGCACTCCGGTTTGCACGCCGGCGATCCGCGTCTGCGGATCGCCGGAACCACGGATCGGATCAACAGCCAATCGGGGGACGCTCCTAGTCCTCGCCCTCGTCGTCGTCATCTTCGTGATCACCGTTGTCGCCGTGATGATCATGGCCGCCGGACTTCCCGGCGGAAGAGTCGCTGCCCTTCTTCTCGATCTCCTTGAGCGTCAGCGCGGTACTACCACTGGTCTTGACGCATTCCATCTTGACGAAATCGTCGACTGCGAACTGCGCCAATGAGACACCGGCCGGAATCGTGCAGACAACCGGATCGCCCTGTCTCGGAGTGACGGTCACCGCGGTGTCGATGAGCTCCTTGATCGTGCCTCGCACCTCGACCTTGGACGAGTCTTTGCCGCTCGAGCCGGAGTGCTCGCCTTCGCCGTGAGCCACGCGCACCGTCCAAACGCCGCCGATGAAGTCGCACTTGAGCTCGATCGGTGCGCCGACCTTCACGTTCAGCGTCACGTTGGGCGGGATGACGCACGTCACATCAAAGCCCGTGCCGGTGGTGACGGTGATCGAGCCCGCCGACAGCGGATCTTTCACCTTGCCCCGAACCTCCATCTCCCCTTCCGAACCGGCTGTCGGGCCTGTGAGTGCGGCGGCCACGACGACCGCGCTAGCGTCGAGCGAGCCGTCGTCGTCGATGTCGATTTCGACTCTGACACTGTCGCCGGCCTTGGGAGCGTCCTTCGCCGACGCCAGGGCGCGCTGCCCTTTCGGCGCCTTGAGCGTCACATTGAGCATGCTGGCACCGGCGTTGAGAATCGCGTGCCGCTTGACGACGCGGACGAGGGTGCCACGAACGACTGTGCTGCGGGCGTGGCCCTTGAGCGAGACACCGAGAGCGATCGGGAGCCCGCCGGTGATGCCGGTGTAGCGGATGACGACCCGACGCCCGATATCGGTCCGCCTGAAGGCGGCCGGCGCCACGACCGTTTGCACCGTGCCACCTGGAAGAGCAACGACGAGGGCACGATCCGCCCGATCCTTCGCGACCACTGTGCCGCGGAGCGTATGGGTCGCCGCCGGCGCCGCCGCGGCCAGGGGCACGGGCACGAGCACGGCGGTTGCCAGCACACCGAGGAGAAGCATCCGTTTCATGAGGAGGGAGTCCTTTCGAGGAGGGAAGAACGGGCTCGCTCCATGGAAGAGGGGATCGGCGGGAAAAACTTGCGCCTGGACCGAAAGGAGTCCCCAAATGGGGTACGGCTAGCTCGTCTGGGTGGCCGGCGCCCGGCAACGGGCCGGCGCGCCTGCGCCCAGCCACTGCGCCTTCAACGACGGATCTTGGTCATCCCTCCGAGGCAGAGCCGCAAGAGACGCCTTGCCGTCGCCTCGAAGATCCGCGAGACGGTCTACTCGGTGATCGTGCAGAGGGCGCCCGCCGACGACGTCGCCACACCGACCCCGTCGCGCACGAGCGCGGCCTGGACTTCTTCACGAGCCTTGTAGATCCGCCACTTTACGGTCGCGAGCGTGATCTCGAGCGAATCCGAGATCTCGGTGTACGAGAGGCCGACGATGTCCCGGAGCAGCAACGCCATCTTGAGGTCGACGTTGAGCGCCTCGACGGAGCGCCAGAGGGCATCGATCGTCTCGGCCCGTTCGAACGGCGCGTCGAGGGACTCGAGAGGAGCAATGTCGTCGATGTTGACCACGCTCCGCGGCCGCCTCTCGAGCGAACGCAGTTCGTCGAGCACGCGGTTCTTCGTCACCTGGAACAGCCACGTCGTGAACCGCGACCGCAACGAGAACCCGGGCAGGCCCTGATACACGCGCAGGAAGACCTCCTGGGTCAGATCCTCGGCAAGCGCCCGGTCGCCGACGAGGCGGAGGACGTAGTTGTAGATCGGCCGCTCGTAGGCGCGAACGATGATCGAGAACGCTCGCTCGTCGCCGCGTTGGGCTTTCCGGAGGATCCCGAGATCAGGCTGTTCGAGCGCCAATGCGCGGCGAGCATACAGCCGTTCTCGGCTTACATACCAACTATTTACGACTTACTGAAATGTCACCGATTCTCCTTGCCCGACGCGACGACAAGACTCGTGCCTGTCATCGCCCCCGGCACGGGCTGCCGGAGCAGGGCGAGGATCGTCGGAGCGAGGTCGGCCAGGCCCCCGGAGCGGCGAAGACCGAGATCGTCGGCCGTGAGGACGAGCGGCACCAGGTTCGTCGTGTGAGCCGTGTGAGGGCTGATCCCGTCGGCCTCGAGCATCTGCTCGGCGTTGCCGTGGTCCGCCGTCACGAGGCATACCCCACCGAGCGCTGCCGTTGCCTCGACGACTCGGCCGAGGGCTGCGTCCGTCGCCTCGACCGCGCGGACCACGGCTGGAATCACCCCCGTATGGCCGACCATGTCGGGATTGGCGAAGTTGACGACGCAGAAGCCGAAGCCGTCCGGCAGCGCCCGCACCACTTCGGCGGCTACTCCCGCCACGGACATCTCCGGCCTCAGGTCGTAGCTCGGCACATCCCGGGGCGACGGCACGAGCACACGTGTCTCTCCCTCCCACTCGGATTCCTCGCCGCCGTTGAAGAAGTACGTGACGTGCGCGTATTTCTCCGTCTCCGCCGCGTGCAGCTGGCGGATGCCTGCCCGACTGAGGGTCTCGGCGAGCGTATCGGCGACATGCTGCTCCGGAAAAGCGACCGGGGTCGCGATGTCCTCCGCGTACCGGGTCATCGTCGTCAGATCGACGCCTCGCTCGAGAAGCCGGCGCGAGAGCTGGCGGCCTCGATCGGGTCGGAAGTTGAAGAAGATCGCCGTGTCGACGACGGGATCGAGGCGTGGGCTGTCCGGAACGACGATCGGCTCGATGAACTCGTCGGTCACGCCGCGGTCGTAGCTCGCCGCGACGGCCGCCACCGGGTCGGCGCCGCTCTCGCCTTCACCCTCGAGGATCGCAGCGAGCGCCCGCTCCGTGCGCTCGGCGCGGTTGTCGCGATCCATGGCGTAATACCGACCCACGACTGTTGCGGTCCGGTCGGGCGGAAGGCGCACGAGGTCGACGGCGGCAGCGTGCGGGGAGACGTCGCGGCCGTCGGTAAAGGCATGAATCCAGGTGCGGTCCGCCATGCCCTCGCGCCGGGCCAGCTCGAGCAAGGCGAGTAGGTGGTCGATATGCGAGTGAACGCCGCCCCGAGAAACGAGGCCGAGGAGATGAACGTCGCCGCCACGCATCTTGGCCCGCGCGAACGCGGAGCAGAGCGCTGGGTTCTCGAAGATCGAGGCGTCGCGCACCGCAAGATTGACCCGCATCAGGTCCTGGAACAACACCCGGCCCGAGCCGATCGTGAGATGCCCGACCTCGGAATTGCCCATCTGCCCGTCCGGCAAACCGACCGCTTCCCCCGACGCTCCGAGGCACGCGTGCGGGAACGCTGCCCAGAGCTGGTCGAACACCGGCGTCACGGCCAGCTCCACTGCGTTCCCCGGCCCGGGCGGGGCGAGGCCCCAGCCGTCGAGGATCACGAGCGTTACGAGAGGGAAGCCGCGATCCGGCACAGGCTCGAGAAGGACGCAGCTTCGAGGGAAGCGCCACCGACGAGCGCCCCGTCGATGTCCGGCTGGGTGAGGAGCTCCGCGGCGTTCTCGGGCTTGACCGATCCACCGTAGAGGACGCGGGTCGCGTGAAGCGACTTGATCAACCCGTGGGCATCCTGCGCCAGCTCGGGGGTCGCGGTCCTGCCGGTGCCGATCGCCCAGACGGGCTCGTAGGCAATGACGAGGGACTCGTGGCGCGGCAGGACGGCGACCTGCCGGCGTAGCACCGACTCCGTCTCGCCCGCCTCCCGCTCGGCCTCCGTCTCACCCACACACGCGATGACGCCGAGGCCGGCGGCGAGCGCGGCCTCGGCTCGCAGACGGACGGTCTCGTCGGTCTCGCCGAAATACAGGCGGCGCTCGGAATGACCGACGAGCGCTCCCTGGACGCCCAGCTCGACGAGCATGCGGGCAGAGATCTCACCCGTGAACGCTCCCTCGTCTGCCCAGTGGACATTCTGCGCGTAGATGGGCCACTCCTCGCCGACGGCGGCCTCGAGCGAAACGAAGGTCGGGCAGAGGATCACGTCGACGCCGTCGGGTGCTTCGAACACGTCGAAGAATGCCAGCGTCTCGGTCGGGCCCTTGAACATCTTCCAGTTGCCGGCTATCAGCTTCGAGCTCATTTCAACCTTTCGGAATCGCTGCCACGCCGGGGAGCTCCCGGCCCTCGAGCAGCTCGAGCGACGCGCCGCCGCCCGTCGACACCCACGAGACACGATCGGCCAGGCCGAGCTGCTGGATCGCGCGCACGGAATCGCCGCCGCCGACGACCGAATACGCGTCGGCAGCCGCCACTGCCTCGGCCACTGCCCGGGTGCCGGCAGCGAAGTGACTCCATTCGAACACTCCCATGGGGCCGTTCCAGAAGATCGTGCGCGCTTCCCGCACAATCGCGCCGAACGCCACCGCCGTTGCCGGTCCGATATCGAGGCCGAGCCAGCCGGTCGGAACGTCGTCGACCGTCGCCGCCCGTGACTCGGCTTCCTCGGCGAACGAACTCGCGGCGACGACGTCCGTGGGCAGCTCGACGGGGAAAGACAGAGGGTTGTGCTCGCGCACCTGCTCCGCCATCTTGCCCCCGATCAGGACGCGGTCGGCACGACCACCGAGGTTCTCGAGGACAGCAAGCTTGTCCTCGACCTTGGCGCCGCCGGCGATCAGCACGAACGGCCGCTCGACATCGCCCAGGAGGCGCCCCAGGTGATCGAGCTCCGCGAGGAGCAACAGCCCCGCGTACGCCGGAAGCAGGTGCGCGACCGCCTCGGTCGAGCTGTGGGCCCGGTGAGCCGAGCCGAAGGCGTCGTTCACGTACAGATCGTTGCCCTCGGCGAGCTCACGGGCATACCCGACGTCGTTTTTCGTCTCGCCGGCGTGGAAACGCGTGTTCTCGAGCACCTGCAGCCGGCTGTCGGACACGAGCTCCCGCAATCGCCGTTCGACCGGAGCCATCATGTACTTCGCCCTCTCCTCTTCGGTCTGCGGCCGCCCGAGGTGCGAACAGATCGTCACCGCGGAGGCGCCACGATCGAGCAGCAGGCGCAATGTAGGGATCGCCGCCCGGATGCGCGTATCGTCGGCGACACGCCCACCCTCGAGCGGCACGTTCAGGTCGGCGCGGACGAGGATGCGCTTGCCGTCAACCTCGGCGGTCTCAACGGAGCGCGGGAGCCTCATCTCAGAGGAGCTTCCCGACGAGGTCGACGAGCCGGCAGCTGTACCCCCACTCGTTGTCGTACCACCCGAAGAGCTTCACGTTCCTGCCGTGCACCATCGTCAGCTTCGCGTCGTAGATGCACGAATACGCCGAACCCCGGATGTCGCTGGAAACGATCGGATCTGGCTGGTATTGAAGAATGCCGGCGAGCGGGCCCGAGGCGGCTGCGCGGTATGCAGCGTCGACCTCCTCGAGCGTCACCTCGCGGCCGAGCGTGACCACGAGGTCGGTCAGCGATCCGGTCGGCACTGGGGCACGAACGGCGACACCGTCGAGCTTGCCCTTCAGGTGCGGCAGCACGAGCCCGATTGCCTTGGCGGCGCCGGTCGAGGTCGGGATCAGGTTGACTGCGGCCGCGCGCGCGCGACGCAGGTCCTTGTGCGGCATGTCGAGAATGCTCTGATCATTCGTATAGGCGTGGATCGTGGTCATGAAGCCCGTCTCGATCTCGGCGAGATCGTCGACCACCTTGGCGAGCGGAGCGATGCAGTTCGTCGTGCATGACGCGTTCGAAATGATGTGGTGTTGCGCCTTGTCGTACCCGGAGTCGTTGACGCCGAGCACGACCGTGAAGTCGGGCTCGGTCGCCGGCGCGGAGATGATCACCTTCTTCGCACCCGCGTCGAGGTGCTTCTTCGCTGCGTCTCGCTTCGTGAAGAAGCCGGTCGACTCGAGGACGACGTCAACCCCGAGATCACCCCACGGGAGCGCCGCGGGGTCACGCTCGGAGAGCATCCTCATCTGCTCCCCGCCCGCGTTGATGACGCCGTCGCCGACCGAGACCTCGCCGGCGAACGGCCCCATCACCGAGTCGTACTTCAAGAGGTGCGCCATCGTGGCGGCGTCACCGAGATCGTTGACCGCGACGATCTCGACGTCGGCGGCGAGCGCCTGCTGCGCCCGGAAGAAGTTCCGTCCGATGCGCCCGAACCCGTTGATACCGACACGAACCGCCATGATTCCTCACTCTCGTCGAAAGGTGACCGTCTCTCGAGTCTAGCCCTGAGCCACTGCGAGATCGGTCACCTACCGCCCAGGCAGTTGAGGAATGGTGCCGCGCCCCTCATACTCGACCCAGGTGGGCTCGCGCTCCCGGACGGTGGATCCAGACCCCGTTCGCCGTCTGGTCTCGGAGCGCGCACGTTGGGGGAGGAGGTCGTCCTCGGAGCTCCTCCCCCAGCCCGCCTCTATGTTGTCCGCAAGATCTCGGGCCCGCCGGCGCGGATCCTTCGACGCGCGCAGAAATCGCGCAGGGGCCCGCCCGACGGCCCTCTCGCGGGAACGCAACCGATTGGATGCCACTCCGGTCGGGCGAGGGCCAGCCGCGAACGACCCACGTCCGCCGACCTGGAACTCGGCCCCGCCGAATTCTCACATCTCCGCGATCGCCACGACCTTCGCGAGGCGCCGCTGCATGGCCGCTTTCGTGGCGGGTGGGCTCGCCCGTTCGGCGAGCTCGCGCAGCGACAGCGCCGGGTACCGGAGGCGCAGCCCGGCTGCCTCGCGCAACGGCTCTGACAACGCCTCGAGTGCACCGGACGCGCGAAGCCGCCGGGCTGCCTCGAGCTGAGTTTGCGCAGCCCGAGCTGTCCGAACGAGATTCGCATGGTCCGCGTTTGCGAGTCGGTTCGCCTCGGCGCGCATTTCCGCCACGACACTCCGCTCCTCGAGGGCGAGCACTGCGTCCACGACCCCCGCAGCGAGAAGGTAGCCCTCGATTTCCTCCCACCCCTTGGCGTACGCCCGAGCGTGTGTCGTGCGTTCTCCGACTCTCAGCCTGACATCCTCTGCGGTTGCGACGCTGCGAAGGAACGACGCGCCGGCGGACGTCGGCGTTCGCACCTCGAGATGCGGCGACGGAGGGCCCGTCAGGGAGCCGGCGCCGAGAAACGCCCCGCGGAGGTACGCGCCCCGACAGCACGGGCGGGCAACCACACGACCGGGTGGGCGGGTCAGCGGTCGACGGTCGACGTCAAGCACACCGACCTCGCCGAGCGTGGCGAGTGTGTGCTCGGAACCGTCGACGTGCAGCTGATACCGGGTGGTGCGGTCGAATGCCCGCGTCGAATACGTTCGGATCTCGGCGGGTACGCGGAGCTCGGCGAGAAGCGCATAGGCACGTCGCACCGCAGCAGAGGACGCGAGATCCAGGTGAAACGCGATCGCTCCCCGCCCGCGGAGATGCACGGTGCCGGCGGTATGGAAGAGCGCCGAGGTCTCCGCCAGACGGTCGCAGCGGCGGCTGGGCGCGATCGCGGCGAGCTCGGCCCTGACGTCTTCGGCCAACGAGCCGAGGCTCACAGCCTCACTCCCTCGAGGCCGAGCAGGCGACGCTTCAGCCCAGGCCCGGCGGCGCCGTAGCCACCGATCCCGTTCGCTGCGACGACACGGTGGCACGGGATGATGAGGGTGAACCTGTTCTCGGCGCAGAACGACCCCGCCGCCCGTGCCGCCCCCGGCCGCCCGGCGAGGGCGGCGAGCTCGCTGTACGAGACGACCTCACCCCACGGGATCGCGCGGGCGGCCGCGGCGAGCTCACGTTGCAGCGGGGTCGCCCATTCGAGATCGATCGGAATCCCTTCGTACGTGGTCGGGATACCCGTGAGGTGGGCCGCAACACGCCGGCACAGATCCGGCACAACGTCGTCACAAACGCGTGACGTGGTGCCGGGTAACGTTCGTGCTGGGAGCTTTGCTCCCCCATCGGGGGAGTCCGAGGCCGATGTGGTCGCGCCGCCTGGTCCCCCGGGTGAGGGCCTGTCACGACCCATGTCACCGTCTCCGCCCCGGCCCGCTCGTGCTCGTGACGCAACGCCTCGCTTGCGAGCTCGTGCTGGATGATCACTCCGTCCCGTACCCACACCTCACCCACCCCCCATCCGGGCACGTCGTAGGAGTGTCGCGTCGCGCGCACGCGGTCGAGAATACAATCGCTGCCGTGAGCGCCCCCGGGATCTTTCGGCCACCCACCGCCGTCAACGAGCCCGTCAGGAGCTACGCGCCCGGGTCGCCGGAGCGAGCCGAGCTGCGTGCCCGGCTCGAGCAGATGTCGGGCGAGCGCGTCCATCTCCCGATGATCATCGGTGGAGAGCGGGTCGAGACCGGGAGCACGTTCCAAGCCGTGATGCCTCATCGCCGCGCGCACGTGCTCGCGGATGTCGAACAGGGCGGCGCCGGAGAGGTCGAGCGAGCGATAGCGGCCGCGCGGGCCGCTCACCCGACATGGTCGCGGACGCCCTGGCACGAGAGGGTTGCCGTCTTCCTCCGCGCCGCCGAGCTCGTTGCCGGCCCATGGCGCGCGACGATCAACGCAGCGACGATGCTCAACCAATCCAAGACGTCCTATCAGGCCGAGATCGACGCCGCCTGCGAGACGATCGACTTCCTCCGTTACAACGCCGAGTACCTCGTTCGCATCTACGAGGAACAGCCCGTCTCGTCTCCCGGCGTCTGGAACAGGATGGAGTACCGGGCGCTGGAGGGCTTCGTACTCGCAATCAGCCCGTTCAACTTCACGGCGATCGGCGTCAACCTGACGACGTCGCCGGCTCTGCTGGGGAACACGGTCGTCTGGAAGCCCGCCTCGACCCAGGCCCTGTCGGCGTGGATCACGATGCGCATCCTCGAGGAAGCCGGCCTGCCGCCCGGCGTGATCAACCTCGTCTTCGGCCCAGGCGCCGAGCTGGGGACCACCGCGCTCGCCAGTCCGGAACTCGCAGGCGTCCACTTCACAGGCTCGACGAGCGTGTTCCATTCGATCTGGCGCACGATCGGCAACGACATCGACCGCTACCGCAACTACCCGCGCATCGTCGGGGAGACCGGCGGCAAGGACTTCATCCTCGCCCACCGGTCCGCGAACCCCGCCGAGGTGGCGGCGGCGGTCGTCCGCGGCTCGTTCGAATATCAGGGCCAGAAATGCTCCGCGTCGTCGCGGCTCTACATCCCGTCGAATCTCTGGGACGACGTCCGCGACATCCTCGAGCGCGAGGTCGGCAGCATCGCGATGGGTGACGTGAGCGACTTCACCAACTTCATGGGTGCCGTCATCGACGAGTCCTCGTTCAACACCCAACGCGACGCCATCGCAGAGGCGCAGGCTGCGGGCGCGGAGATCGTGACGGGCGGTGGGACCGACGACAGCGACGGCTGGTTCGTGGAGCCGACCGTGATCAAGACGGACGATCCAGAATTCCGGTTACTGCGCGACGAGCTCTTCGGCCCTGTTGTGACGGCGTACGTGTACGACGAGTCGAAATGGGCCGACACCCTCGAACTCGTCGACTCGACCGGCGCGTATGCCCTGACCGGCGCCGTCTTCTCGACCGACCGCTACGCGATCGACGAGGCCCACCAAGCGCTCCGGTACGCAGCGGGGAACTTCTACGTCAACGACAAGCCGACCGGGGCCGTGGTCGGACAGCAGCCATTCGGAGGTGCGCGCGCCTCCGGAACGAACGACAAGGCGGGGTCGATGTGGAACCTGATCCGCTGGGTCAGCCCCCGTACGATCAAGGAGACTCTCGTGCCGCCGACCGACTACCGCTACCCGTTCCTGCAGCCGGGCGAATGATGCGCTCGACGCCCGGCCTCGCTCTCGCGGGGGTCGGCGTCGCAGTGTCCCTCGGCGCCCATCACGCGCTCCCCGCCCTCCCCCCGCTCGTCCTGTGCGTCGCGCTCGGGGTGGCGCTTGCGAACCTCGCTCACGTGCCGGCCGCCGCCGCACCGGGTCTGGCAACAGCCGCCGGGCCCGTACTGAAGCTCGGCGTCGTATTGCTCGGGCTCGACCTCGTCTTCCCAGACATCCTTGCGCTCGGCGCCCGCGCACTTGCGATCGTCGTGGCCGTCGTCGTGATCACATTCGCGGGCACCCGCTGGGCGGGACGCCGGCTCGGGATCTCGGATGACCTTTCGCTCCTCGTCGCCACCGGATTCTCGATCTGCGGCATTTCCGCGATCGCCGCGGCGAACGGCGTCATCGACGCCGAGGAGGACGAAGTTGCGTTCTCGGTTGCGCTCGTCACCCTCTGCGGCACGCTCGCGATCGTTGCGCTGCCACCGTTACGCGCCCCGCTCGGGTTGGACGACGAACAATTCGGTGCGTGGGTAGGGGCAAGCGTCCACGACGTCGCACAGGTCGTCGCAACCTCGTCGACCGCCGGCAGCGTCGCACTCGCGACCGCGATCGTCGTCAAGCTGACCAGGGTGATGCTGCTGGCGCCTCTGATCGCGGGCATCGCACTGACCCACAGGCGAACCGGCGCGGCTACTGGGTCGCGGCCGCCACTCGTGCCGCCGTTCATCGTGGCGTTCGTCGCCATGGTCGTCGTCGCGAGCACCGGCCTCGTTCCCGACCGGGTCGTCGCCCGCATCGACGACCTCCGCACGGTCCTCCTGGGGATGGCTCTTTTTGCTCTGGGTACGCGGGTAAACGTCGGGCGACTTCGACAGATCGGCGCGCGACCGCTCGCGCTCGGGCTGGCATCGTGGCTTCTGATCGCCGTCGTCGCCTACGCCGGTGTCCGATTGGCCTGGGCGTGACGGCATCCGCCTTCCGCGAATCGGGATCCATTTCGCGCGCCCTTGGAACTTCGCTCGTGAGGACGAATCTCGCTCCCGCGTTCCGTCGACCGCTCGGGCTACCGTGATCGCATGCGCTCCGTCCTCGATGCCGTCACGGCGTTCTGGGACTACATCGCCTCGGTAAGGCGTGTCCCGTTGGCCCTCGCGATCGGATGCCATGTGGCGAAGACGATGTGCACGAGCCGTGCCTGGCGCAACGTCCTCGCAGCCGCCTACCCCGATGTGCGCGTCCGCTGGTTGTCGATCTATGCGGCCTATGTCGCAGGCGTGGGCGTCAACGCGATCTTCCCCGCCCGTGCGGGTGACGTCGTTCGCCTGACGATGGCCCATCGCGCTGTCCGTGGGTCGACCTACACGACCCTCGTCAGCTCGAGCCTCGTGCTCGCGATCGTCGACGCCGCGTGTGCGATCGCGCTCTTTTCCTGGGCGCTGACCCAAGACGTATTTCCGAGCCTCGATGTTCTCCCGTCCCTTCCGAGCTTCGACTTTGCCTGGTTCCTCGCTCACGAGCAGGTCGCCGAGGTCCTGCTCGTGGCTCTCGTGGTCGGGGCCATCGCCCTCGCCGTCTGGATCCGCTCCAACGTCGCGGCGTTCAGGCAACGGGTCGGACAGGCGTTCACGGTCGTCCGCACCCCGACCCGCTGGCTCCGCACGGTGGTCGCGTGGCAACTCGCCGACTGGGTGCTCCGCTTGACGACTGCGTGGTTCATGCTCGACGCGTTTCGGATCGAGCAATCGCTCCGCAATGTCCTGCTCGTCCAGGCGACCCAGAGCCTTGCCACGCTCGTTCCGATCAGCCCGGGCGGGGTCGGAACCCAGCAGGCGTTCCTGGTCTACACGCTCCGCGGCCAGGCCGCTCGCTCGGCGCTCCTCGCCTTCAGCGTTGGCATGAAGCTGACACTCACCGTCGTCAACGTCGTCGTCGGCTTCACTGCGATCCTGCTCACACTCCGCACGTTGCGCTTCCGCGGAATGTCCGGCGGAGCCCCCGAAGCGGACACGCCATGACGGTTACGTCCCCGGCCCACCCGTCCGGTGGAGTTGCCCGAAGACGGAACGCGCCGTCTTCGCCGGCAGCCCCGGTACGGCCTCGAGTTCCTCCTGCGAGGCGGCGAGGAAACGATCGGCCGAGCCGAAATGGTGCAGGATGGCCCGCCGGCGGGACGGTCCGATGCCGTCGAGGGTGTCGAAGATCGACTCGAACGCGTGGGTACCACGCATTTGCCGGTGAAACGTGATCGCGAACCTATGGGCTTCGTCGCGGACGCGTTGGAGGAGCTGCAGGCCGGGGTCGTGCCGCTCGAGCAGAATCGGCTGCGAACGACCCGGGACGAATACTTCTTCCTCACGCTTCGCGAGGGCGATGACGGCGACTCGCGGAAGTCCGGACGTTGCCTGAATCGCGGCGAGCGCCGCCGCCAGCTGTCCCTTCCCGCCGTCAATCACGACGAGATTCGGCACCGCTGCGAAGCTCTCGTCGTACCGGCCGGCATCCGCACGGTCACGCAGCCGCGCGAAGCGACGCGCGATGACCTGCCCCATCGAGGCGAAGTCGTCCTGGCCGTCGAGGCCTCGGACCGTGAACGAGCGGTAATGCGCTTTCTTCGGTTGCGCGTCCACGAACACGGTCATCGAGGCGACGATGTGACGGCCTTGTAGGTTCGAGATGTCGAAGCACTCGATCCGTACAGGCAGGCTCTCGAGGTTCAGGCTCTCGCGGAGGCTTTCGAGCGCTTCGATCCGGCGTAGCCGTTTCTGCTCTGCTGCGGTCGTCTCGTGCGCGAGTGCGAGCTGCGCGTTCTCGTCGGCAAGCTCTGCGAGCCGCTTCTTCTCGCCTCGCGCCGGAGCCCGCACCTCGACGGCGGCGCCACGAAGCTCGGAGAGGAACCCCGCAAGCGCCTCCGTGTCGGTCAGGTCGGCGGGGACGATCAGCTGGGGCGGAACGCTCGGAGCGGCCGTGTAGTACTCGAGGCAGAATCCCTCGAGGATGGTGGCACGGTCCTGGCCTTCGACGTTCTCCAGGTGGAACGCGTAACGGTCGATCAGCCGGCCGTCACGAAGAGGAAAGAGCTGCACTGCGGCCCTTTCCCCGTCGACCGCGAGGCCGATCACGTCGATCGTCCCCACCGCCCGCCGATCCGCTCCCTGCCGCTCGGCCAGGCTCTCGATCGCAAACAGCCGGTTGCGATAACGCGTGGCGTCCTCGTAGCGCTCCTGTGCCGCAGCCTCGCTCATCCTCCGCTCGAGCGAGCGCACGATCGAGCGGGTGTCGCCTGACAGGAAGTCGATCACGCCGTCGATCTGCTCACGGTATTCCGCCTTCGAGATCGCACCGATGCAGGGCGCCGTACATCGCTCGATGTGGAAGTCCAGGCACGGGATACCCGAATGCCGCCCGGGCTTCGGTCCTTCGCAGGGCCGGAACTGGAAGACCCGGTTGAGCACGTCGAGCGTCTCACGCACCTTCTTCGCGTTTGCGTACGGGCCGAAGTAGACCGTGCCACGACGGTGTCGCTCTCGCGTGAACATGACCCTCGGGTACTCGTCCGCCACCGTGACGGCGATGTACGGAAATGACTTGTCGTCGCGCAGTCGCACGTTGAACGGCGGCCGGTGGCGCTTGACGAGGTTCTGCTCGAGGTGCAGGGCTTCCGCCTCCGACGAGGTGACGATGACTTCGATGCGGCTGATCCGTCCCACCATCCGCTCGATCCCCTGCCGGCCGTCGCCCCGGCTGAAGTAGCTCCGCACCCGGGCCCGCAGCGACTTGGCCTTCCCGACGTAGAGGACCTCGTCGCTCACGTCACGAAACAGGTAGACACCCGGGTTGCGCGGAAGTTTCCCCAGCTGCTCGCGTACCGATTCGACCACGTCGTCTAGCGTATCCGTCGCATGTTTCGCCGCCTTCTCCCATTCGTCGCCGCCCTCGCGCTCGCACCGTCGGCACTCGCAGGCGGGCCCGCGATGTCCTTCGGCGCCGCCGAGGACGTCGTGCGTGCGCCCGATCTCGTCACCGCCAAAGCCAAGATGACCCTGTTCCGCCTCGCCGGTTTCTCGGCGATCCGCGTCACGTCGCAATGGCTTCCCGGCCAGGTCGCGCCGCCCGAGCCGGAGCTGGGGATCCTCCGCAATGTCGTCGCCGCAGCCCAGCTCACGGGCGTCAAGGTCTACCTGTCCGTCTACCCGCCGGGCTCGAAATCGACCCCGCTCACGCCTGAGGCCCGCGAAGAGTTCGCAGCGTACCTCACCGTTCTGAAGCTTCAGCTGCCGTCGGTCGACGACGTGATCATCGGTAACGAGCCGAATCTGAACCGCTTCTGGCTGCCACAGTTCAACCCTGACGCGACGGATGCGGCCGCACCTGCGTTCCTCGCTCTGCTCGCGCGCTCCTACGACGCCGTCAAGGCGGTCGACCCGGGGACACGGGTCTGGGGCGGCGCGCTCGCACCGCGTGGCGTCGACCGACCGGGGACGGGTCGTGACACACATTCGCCGGTCTCGTTCCTGAAGGATATGGGGATCGCCTACCGGGCGAGCGGGCGATCCTTGCCGATCATGGACGGGCTTGCCTTTCATCCGTACGCCGACAGCTCCGGCCAGTCGCCCGATACACCGCATCCCAGGTCGACGACCATCGGGCTCGCCGACTACGACCGGCTGATCCAGACGCTTGCGACGGCGTTCGACGGATCCGCACAGAGCGGGACGACGCTGCCCATCCTCTACGACGAGTTCGGCGTCGAGTCCCGGATCCCGGCCGGCAAAGCGAAGCTCTATGCCGGTGCCGAGCCCTCGACGACGCGACCCGTCGACGAGATCACGCAAGGCCAGTTCTACGAGCGGGCCCTGGAACTCGCGTTCTGCCAGCCGAACGTCACCGGGATCCTCTTCTTCCATTCGCAAGACGAGGCGACGCTCGCGAGTTGGCAATCGGGCCTGTACTACGCCGACGGGTCGCCGAAATCGAGTCTGTACGCTGTACGCGATGCGATCGCCCGGGCCCGCGGTGGCTCCATCGCCCGCTGTGACGGAGTCGGTCTCGACGTCACGGCGGCGCACGTGCGCTTCCCGACCCAGGCGGAGCTCACCCGAGGGTCACGCACCGTGCGGTTCACATGCTCCCTCGACTGCGCCTGGGAGCTGAGCGTGGCGAGCGCTGCGACGGGTGCCACCCGGGCCCGCCTGGCCGGCTATGCACGCGCAGGGGTGCCGCTCCTGGCCTCGCTGAAGGGACGCAAGCTCGGGAGCGGACCGGTTCGGTTCGCGCTCACGCTGAAGCACCCGGTCAACCCGGGTGTGCCGGAAACGCGGCAGAGCTCGACGCTCAGCCTTCGCTGACGCTCACCGCGTACCATGCAGCCATGAGCGAGCCGAAAACCGTCTACGAGCGCATCGAGGGTGCCCAGGTGGGGCAGTACGTCGCGTACCGCTTCTTCAAGGTCGACCCCGCCTGGCGGCGCCTGCCGGCAGAGGAGCGCGAGTCAGGCAAGGACGCTTTCGCAGAGGTGATCGAGGATTGGGCCGGCCGCATGGAAGGCCTGCGGGCGTACAACGTGTCGGGCATCCGGCCCGAGGCCGATTTCTTCCTCTGGCAGATCACAGAGCGCTACGACGACCTGCTCGAGCTCGGGGCGGCGCTGAACGGGACACCGCTCGCCGGTTGGCTGTCGACCCCGTACTCGTACCTCGCAACGACGAAGCCGTCGGTCTACACCGACAAGAAGCGCGTCCGCCAGGGCAAGGTGACTCCTCGCGAGGCTCCGTATCTCGTCGTCTACCCGTTCGTCAAGAAGCGGCCATGGTATTTCCTCACCTTCGAAGAGCGCGTCGAGGCGATGAAGCAGCATGCGGAGGTCGGCGGCAAGTTCGTGACCGTCACGAACCACACCACCTACTCGTTCGGGATCGACGACCAGGAGTTCATGCCGGCCTTCGAATGCGAGGAGCCGGCAGACTTCATGCACCTCATGATGACGCTGCGCGAAACAGAGGCGTCACGCTGGACGGAACGGGATACGCCGATCTTCGTCGGCGCTCTTGGCTCCGTCCGCGCCGTTCTCGCCGCACTCGATGGCGCTGCCGTCTACGCCCCCGCGGACTGACACAAAGGCTCCAGCTAGCTGTAGGTGTGCTCCGCCCGCCAGGTGCGCACGACCGCCCAGGCGCAGCAGGCGAGCACGACGAAGAACGCAATTGCGTCGCCGCCCTTCGGCGAAAGGCCGATCGCGGCACCGATATCGACGACGGCCAGTCCGATCGCAAAGTAGAACAGCCGCCGGGAGCGGTCGGCCCACGCCTCCAGGTCCCCGCGGCGCTCGCGCCAGACGAGGAAGAGGAAGAACGCGATCGCAAGCAGGAACCCGATGCGCAGGAGCCCTCCGGTCACGGCGAGAACCGGCTCGAGCGAAAGGACGACGACGACGAGGGCAATCAGAGCGACGAGCGCGAGGCCGCGAACGGTTCGGTTCCGAAGAAAGCTGTTCACGATCCGGTCATGGTGCCACGAACACCGAGCGCCGCGGCGACGAGCGCCGAGACCGCGAACCAGAGCAGCCGCCTGCGAGGATCGGCCGGAGCGTAGAACCAAGGTGACAACACCACGCCGAGGGCGACGGCGCCGTAGACGTAATGGAGTTCGTCAGCGGCGCGGTAGTCGCCCGAGAGCAGCAGCAGGCCGAATGCCGCCTGCGCCACGAGAAGGGTCTGCGGTAGCGCGAGCAAATGGATCGTGGCACCGCTCACCTGCGCCCCGCGGCGATAGGCGAAGAGCCCGGCGACACCGGCCAGTAGGCATCCGGCGATGACGGCATACGCGAGATAGCGGTGGGCCTCGACCACGGCGCGAGCCTACCTCGGCCGAGTGCGGGTCGTCCGTGAGGCCGAGAGGAGAGGCACGCGGCGCCTCCACTCCTCTCTCGTCCCACTAGCTTCTCTTGTCTCACTAGCTTCCGGTGATCACGCCGGTCCCAGTGACGCTCTTCGTTACGTGCTGCGGATTGCCCGTGTACAGGATGGCGCCAGATCCGGATACAGAGGCATCGAGACTCTTCGTCGCGGTGATGAAGATGCTTCCCGAGCCGCCCACGACTGCTCGCACGTCTTTCGCGACGAGCCTGGTGAACTGCACACTTCCCGAGCCGCTAACCGTGACATCAAGCCGCGTTGCGGTTCCGCTGCCGGTGAAGGTACCACTACCAGGCAGGGCCACCGTGAGGCTCGCGGCCTCGATGCCGTTGACGACGATGTTGCCGCTACCAGTGAGCGTCAAGGAGGTGAGCGTCGGGACATTGACCTCGACGCTCATCGGACTCTTGGTCGTGAGGCTGCCGGGAGTGTTCGCAACAACGAGCGTGCCCGACTGCACCTCGGTCGTGACGCGGTCGAGGAGGTTGTCATCCGCCCTCACGACAACGGATTGCTTCCCGCTGAAGCGAATCACGACGTTGTTGCTCCCAGCGAGTTCGACGCTGTCGAACTCGGCAACATCGCGGGCCTGGGTCGCGGGTACCCCGGATCCCTCGGTGGTCGACTTGGACGAGCCTCCGAACACGTCGGATTGATACAGCAGCGCAACCGCCAGTCCGCCCAGAAGAAAGGCCAGGATTGCGACGAGCACCCACCGAGAGCGGTGCTGTTCTCGCCCGGGGTGAACTGATGTTGGGGCGATGGTCATTGCCCCTCCCTTCTCACGCGACCGCCGAAGGGCCCCCACGTCCGGGTCGTCAGATGGCATAGATCAAGTCGGCGCGACGCGCACATGTCATGCCTACGTGAAGACACCTCCAGTATCCCAATCCGATCCGAAGCGCATATCGGGTACGCCTACTACGTCGCATGTGGGAAAGCCGCAGGCTGCAGCCGAGCGACGACACGCCCGCGTCCATTGGCAGTAACACGGTGAGCCGCTGGCGCGATCGGAACGCGAGCGCCTATTGGATCACACAGCTGCGGCGATAGCCTTCATCGTCGGGACCGTGCGGCTCGTGTTCTGCCCGGAGTGCTGGCGGCAGGAGTTCAGGGGCGGGACGTGGGAAAGCCCACCGGGTGGAGCCGCTACCCGCTGCTATTCCCACCAGAGGGTTTCGCCGAGCACCAGAAAGGCAAGCAGTGCCGGGAATACGGACAGCGGGAGCCGCAGCAGCGCCCACCGTTCGTGCTTGACCTTTGCGACGAGCGCCAGCGCGAACGCGGCGAGCGACGTTAGCAACGCGCCGAGCAGCGAGACGCCGACGAGGAACCCGACCCAGTTGTCCTCGGTTGCGCCGGAGCCTCCGATGGCATACGCGACGGCGAAGATCGCGAACGACGTTCCGATCGCGACTGCGGCGGCTGCCGCAAGTCCGACTGCCCAGCGGGCCAGGCGGCTAGGTGCATGAGCGGGGCCGACCGAGATGGGAGCGTGACCTGAAACGGGGGCGGCTCTCATCGGACTCACCTTCCTCCAACCCTCAGGATTGCACGGATCGCCGACTCGGACATCGGTAGTTCGTCGCACTGTTGACTCAAAAGGCAATTGCGGGCGCCGACGTGGGCTCAAAGATCGAGCTCATCGTCACGGCGACAGACGGCACCGGCACGGTGTCCGCGAACGTCGCATCCACGGTCGACGCCGTCTACTGGCCCGCCCCGGTCGACAACGCACTCCCGTCGATCAAGGTCGGTTCGTCGCGCTCGGACACTGACCGGATACGCTCAAGGTGTTCGGCCGGTAGATACGAACGATTCGCCGTCACGGGCGCCCACGCGACTCACGCGCACGAGCCCGACGACCCTACGACTGGAGGCTCATCTTGGCAATCGAAGAAGGAACCCCGGCGCCAGACTTCGCATTGACGTCGGATACGGGCGAGACGATCTCGTTGTCGGCCCTCCGAGGCAAGTCCGTCATCCTCTATTTCTATCCAAAGGACGACACGCCCGGATGTACGAAACAGGCGTGCGGCATCCGCGATTCATGGGGTGAGTTCGAGCGCAGGGGAGCGGTCGTTCTCGGCGTCAGCCCGGACAGCGAGGACTCACACGTGAAGTTCAAGCAAAAGTTCGACCTTCCGTTCACGCTGCTCGCCGACCCCGATCACTCGACCGCCGAGGCGTACGACGTGTGGGTCGAAAAGTCGATGGCCGGGAAGACGTATATGGGCGTGGAGCGCTCGACGTTCGTGATCGGCCCGGACGGGATGGTGGCGAAGGCGATGCGCAACGTCAAACCCGAGACGCATGCGGACGATGTGCTCGCCGCACTCGAGCCGGTAGGGTCGTAGGAGCAGGGCAGCGAAGTGGGGGCAGCGCGTGTGCGCCCCCGACCCGGACGACGAGGGCCGTCGCTGGTCGGTCGAGCCTGCTCGCTCCTACACCTCTCATTCACCTCTCATTCGCACGCGAAACAGGGCCCGCGGGCCCCGTTCACACGATGCGGATGAGAGGACTTGAACCTCCACGCCCCGAAAGGCACACGGACCTGAACCGTGCGCGTCTACCAATTCCGCCACATCCGCGCGCCGACGATTCTAGCCGCCGCCAGACGTGCTGGCATGCTGCACGGAAACCGCCGCACCCGAACGGCGTCATACCCATCATGATCCGCATTTCCGGACTCTTCTGCGCCCTCGTGGTCTGCTGCCTGCCGGCCGCCGGCGGATCCTTCGTCGGTTCTGCCCCGGGGACCGCCAGCGAGGTCATCGTTACTCTCGCCTCTCCTCCCCTCGCCGGCCGAACAGGGGCTGCGCGCCGCACCGCGCAAGAGGCGGTGGATCGCGAGCAGGCCCGCTTCGCCGTCGCTCTCCGCGAGAGCATCCCCGACGCCCGGGTCCGGTGGCGCTACCGGCTGGTGCTCAACGGTGCCGCGGTCGTCCTCCCACGCGCCGCCATACCCGCGCTGCGTGGCCTTCCCGGCGTCACGGCGGTCGACTCCGGAGCGTCCTACGCGCTCGCCTCGACCAGCGTTGCCGAGATCACGGCGGCGGCGAGAACGTGGCAGACCGGGCTCTCGAACCAGGGCGACGGCATGAAGATCGGCATCATCGACGACGGCATCGACCAGCGTCACCCGTACTTCTCGCCCGTCGGGTACACGATGCCCAAGGGGTTTCCCAAGGGGCAAGCCTCCTACACCACGGCAAAGGTGATCGTCGCGCGCGCGTTCCCACCTCCGGGAACGACGTGGAGGAATGCCCGTGACCCTTTCGACCCTCTCCAGTCGGAACACGCGACCCATGTTGCCGGGATCGCGGCCGGTAACGCCGGCACGCCAGCTGCCAGCGGAGTGAAAGTCTCCGGCGTCGCGCCACGCGCCTATATCGGGAATTACAAGGCGCTCACCGTCCCTACGGACGCCGGTGTCGGGCTCGACGGGAACGCGCCGGAGATCGTCGCCGCGATCGAGGCAGCGGTCGCAGACGGAATGGACGTGATCAACCTCTCGATCGGCGAACCCGAGGTCGAGCCCTCCCGGGATCTCGTCGCGCTCGCGCTCGACGCCGCCGCTGCGGCAGGGGTCGTACCGGTCGTCGCTGCCGGCAACGACTTCGACGAGTTCGGGCTCGGCTCTCTCGCCTCACCCGGCACCTCCAGCCAGGCGATCACCGTCGCCGCAGTCACGACCCCGGGCAGTGCGGGCGCACCGGGCCTCGCCAGCTTCAGCGCTTCGGGCCCGACGCCTCTCTCGCTGCTGCTGAAGCCGGATATCAGCGCTCCGGGCGTTTCGATCCTTTCGTCGGTGCCGGGAAGTCGCTGGGAGTCGATGTCCGGCACATCCATGGCCAGCCCCCAGATCGCGGGCGCTGCAGCGTTGCTGCGCGAACGTCACCCAGACTGGTCGGTGGCCGGCCTCAAGGCCGCGCTGATCGGGTCGGGGAGGTCGGTCGAAATCGACGGCCGGATCGCCGCTCCGACACGCGGCGGCGGCGGCCTCGCTGACCCCGCGAAGGCGGATGTGCCCCTCGTCCTCGCATCACCGGCGTCCGTGTCCTTCGGCCTCGTCCACCCGGGCAACGTCGTGCCGGCCCTGGTCGATTTCTCCGACGCCGGCGGCGGCGGCGGCAGCTGGGACGTCACGGTCGAGATGATCACGACGACGGACGGGGCCAACCTCGTGACCCCGGCGACGGTCTCCGTGCCGGGGAGTCTCGAGCTCTCGGCTGTCGCCACGGAGGCTGCAGCCGAGGGCGACGAGACCGGGTTCGTGCTGCTGACGCGAGGCGCCGAAATCCGCCGCGTCCCGTTCTGGTTTCGTGTCGCCCGTGCCGGGCTTGCGGCCACGACCGCCACCGAGCTTCGCGCACCCGGTCTCCATGTCGGCGACACGCGGGGCAGGCCGGCTCTCGCCTCGCGATATCGTTATCCGGACGTCCCTGCAGGCGGCGTCGTCTCTGCCGTGCTCCGTGGCCCCGAGCAGGTGTTCCGCTTCGCCCTCACGCAGCCGGCCGCGAACTTCGGCGTCGTCATCGTCCGCCGCAGCCCCGGCGTCCGGGTCGAACCACGGGTCGTCGTGATGGGCGACGAGAACCGGCTCACCGGCTACGCGGCGCTCCCGGTCAATCTCAACCCGTACCTGGCGCAATTCGGCGAACCCGTCCTCGCGGCCGGCGCGGTGCGCCCCATTGCCGGCAGCTACGACGTCGTCTTCGACAGCCCGACGACGGCAGGGGCCGGCAGCTACGCCTTTCGATTCTGGATCAACGACACCCAGCGACCGATTGCGAAGCTCGTGCAGTCTCGCGTCCGACGCGGCGCACCCCTGGTCGTGCGGGTCTCCGACGAGGACTCCGGCGTCGACCCGGCAACCGTAAAGGCGACGATCGACGGAGTCGGGCGCGCTGCCCCCCTCGCGTCGGGTGCTCTTCGGATTCCGACCAAAGGGCTGCGGCGCGGAACGCATCGGCTCCGCCTCCAGGTTTCGGACTACCAGGAGTCGCGCAACATGGAGAACGTGCCCCCGATCCTGCCGAACACGCGCGTGCTGACGGCGACGATCGTGATTCGCTAGTCAGCGCGGTGTCTCGCGCTCCTCGATCGTCGGGAGCGCCTCGAGGTCGGCCTGGACACTGCGGACGAACTCGTCATCGTCCGTCGAGACGACTCTCAGCTTCGCCTTGCGCTTCTCACGATCGCGCAGGCGCCGCGCATCCGCGCCGGCGAGACGCTCGAACCTGGGCCACTCCGCGGCGACGACGACTCCGATGCCGATCGCGAGCAGCACGATCCAGGGCCAACTCACAACCGCAAGTGTACCGCCTCGGCACCAACCACCAACCTCGATTCCTGCGGTCGGAATGCCGCCGCGCTCAGGCAGCCACCCAGATCTCCATCGCGAGGTCGGCGAGCGGGACGCCCCCGGACGGCGTCACGAGCCAGGTGTCCTGCATGTAGAGGCAGTCCTCGCCGTTCGCGGCGATCGCGTGGGGGTGCATCGACAGGACCATGTTCTCTTTCAGCTCGACGTCGGAGCCCTCTCCCACCTTCGGGAACTCGATCATCGTCATCCCGATCGAGTGCCCGGTGACATGACCGAGGTGGTAGCCCCGGTCGTGGAAGCCCTTCGAGACGGCCGTGTGCACGTCGTGGCACGTCGCCCCGGCATGCATGGCCGTCTTCGCGACCTCGTAGTACTCGACGTATCCTTCCATCATCCGCTTCGTCTCCTCGGACGGGTCGACGTGCGGTGCGCGGACGGCGCGCGAGACCTCGACCCAGTGCATGCCGGGCCCCGCGACTTCGAGGGACGGCAGTACGAACCCGCGAAGAACCTCCTCCGAGCGGGCGATCTTGAACTCCGGGCGGGCGTAGGTGTCGGTTCCCGTCAGCACCATGTTCATGGTCAGCCGGCCACAGCCCTCGGCGACGAACCACTGCTCGGCGGCGGCCATCACCTCCGCGGCCGTCTTGCCGGGGGCGTAGCTCTCGTACCAGATCTCGAATCCCCGCTGGTTGATCCGGACCGACTCCCGAACCGAGTCGAGCTCGGCCTCGCTCTTGACGGCGCGGGCCAGGTCGAACTCGACGTCGAAGGCGACGAGATCGAGGCCGTCGAGCGCCTGGTAGTCGCGCACGGCCATGATGTAGTCGAGCCCGTAGACACCGACCCGTTTCCAGCCCGCTCCCCGCGCGTGATCTGCGATGTGCTCGCCCGGGCGGGCGTGGAAGATCTGCTCGAGCGGCGCCGTGCCGTGCTCGCCGACGTACCGCGCCTCCGTTGGGAAGACGATGAAAGCGTCCCCGTCGGCGGGCAGGACGACATAGGCATACCGGTGCACGATCTGGAACCCCGACATGTACGTGACGGCGCCCTCGAAGCCGCTGTACTCGTTACCGGAGACGATCAAGGCGTCGAGTCCGTGCTCTCCCATGGCTGCACGGACGTTTGCGTAGCGTCGATCGAGCTCTGCTCCTAGGTCCACGAGGCTTCAACTCCTTTGATCAGGGCGGTGATGGTGGCATGGAGCGGGGTCGGAACGCCGTGCGACTGACCGAAGCGGACGATGCCGCCGTTCAAGAAGTCGATCTCTGTCTGTCGGTGAGCCTCCACGTCCTGCAGCATCGATGCCTTGTGGCCGTAGGCGACCTCGGGCTTCGCTGCGTGGTCGATCAGTTCCTCTGGATCCGCGTCGAGCGTGATTCCCTGGGCGGCTGCGACTGCCTTGCCCTCGTCGACGAGACCGCTGACGAGCGCGCGGAGCTCCGGGCGCTCGCACACACGGCCGTGCGTGAGTCCGGTAAGGGCGCCGATCGGGTTCGTCGACGCGTTGAAGATCACCTTGCGCCATTGGGCAGGTCTCGCGTCCTCGACAGCTGCGGTGGGCATGCCGCTACGGGTGCACGCGTCGGCAAGCTGCCCGACCTGCTCCAGCGGGGTGGGCGCCGGCTCGAACGGGGAGAATGTCGTCTCCCCCTTCACATCCCACTGGACGTGGCCCGGCTCGAGCAACTTGCCCGCAGGGAACGTCGTCCCACGAATCACGCGGTCGACGTGCCGGGCCAGGGTCTCCTCGTTCCCGACGCCGTTCATGACCGATGCGACAGCCCCGTCCGCAAAAGCGTGGGCCGTTGCCTGCATAGCCGACTCTGCGTGCATCGCCTTGGTCGCCACGATGCCGTAGTCGCAGGGCGGAAGCGCAGTCGGGTCGCTCGTCGCGTGCAGGCGGGCATGCACCTCTCCGGCCCCCGAGAGCCGCAGCCCGTCGGCGTTGATCGCATCGACATGGTCCTGGTAGAGATCGAACGCCCACACCTCGACGTCGTCGAGAGTGGCCAGGTTTGCGGCGAACAGCGATCCGACTGCGCCGCAGCCAACGATGCAGATTCTCATGAGAGGGTCTCTTCCGGAGTGGGTGGACGGGTGCGTCGGAAACGGTCGAGTCGTAGCTCGCGACCTCCGGTGATGCCGCTCGGGCGGAGGATCAGCATGAGCGCCATGAGGGTGCCAACGACGACGAGCCGCGTGCCGGCGGGCAGGTCGATCGAGTACCCGCCGACATCGAAGCCGTTCTCGGCCTCGGCGAGCAGCGAGTCGAGGCCGCTGACGGCGAGCGCTCCGACGACGGCTCCCCAGAGACTCGTCATTCCCCCGATCACGAGCATCGCCAGGGTGATGAAGGTGAGGTCGAGGTACACCGACTCGGTGCTGATCGGCAGGAGATGCACATAGAGTCCGCCGGCGAAGCCTGCGAGCACGCCGGAGAGGGCAAATGCGATTAGCCGCTGCCGGTACACCGACACGCCAACCGCCCGCGCGGCGGCCGGGTCCTCGCGCGTGGCCCTGAGGAGGCGGCCGTAGCGGCTCGACTGATATCCGAACGCCACTCCGATCACCAGCAAGGCTCCGAGCGTGGCTTGCAGCAGATCCGTCGTCTCGGGCACCGATGAGATCACGTTCGACCCCGGCCCGACCTTCTCGTAATACCGCAGGAGGTTGTGAGTGATCTCCAGCACACCGAAGGTGGCAATGCCTGCCGCAAGCCCCGAGAGACGCATCAGGGGAAGGCCGACGAGGAGTGCATAGAGGCCGCCGATGCCCGCTGCGACGAGCAGCGAGGGGATGTTTCCGATCGTGTGGTCGCGAAGATAGGGAAAGAGGTATTGCATGGTGGCCGGCTTCTCGGTAACGGGCACCGAGAGGACGCCGGCTGCCCAGGCACCCACCGCGACGAAGCTGATGTGGCCGAACGACAGCACGCCGGAATTGCCGACGAAGACATAGATCGCGACGACGATCGACACGGCGACGAGCGCGTTGATGAAGTAGATCTCGGTGGAAGCCGAGGCGACGCTGCCGAGCAAAGCGGCCGCGACCACGGCCCCCGTCGGCCCACCGAGCTGAACGAGCGCACGGCCGTTCACACGCGCTCCACCGGGCCTGCCCCTCGAGCGAAGAGCCCGTTCGGGCGGACGAGGAGCACCAGGATGACCAGGCCGAAGACCAAGGACGGCAGGTACTGGCTCTGATCGGAGGGGAGCGCACCGCCGAGGAGGCCCGTGACGAACCCGATCGCGAAGCCTCCGAGTGTTGCCGACAGCAGCCGGTTCATCCCGCCGACGACGACGCCGGCGAGCACGACGATCGTGTCGCGCAAGGCGAAGTCGGGAGTGACGAGTGGGTTCTGGACGGTGAGGATGACACTCACGGTTGCCGCGAGAAGTCCCGAGATGAGAACCGCCGAGCCGATCACGCGATTCGCGTTGACGCCCAGGAGCCGGGCCGTCCGGAAGTCCATCGAAGCAGCGCGCATATGCAGCCCGACCGTGGTGCGTTCGAGCAGCAGCACTACCAGAAGCAGGCACCCCGCAGCGACCACGATCGCCACGATCGTGATCTTGCGGATGTCGACGCTGCCGACAGTCACGGGGCGATTCAGGTAGCCGAGCGAGGATGCTGACTTTCCGAGAGAACCGAAGGCAAGCAGTGCAACGCTCTGCAGCAGGAACGCGATCGCGAAGGTCGCGACCAGCATCACGGCAGGCGACTGCGTCCGTAACGGTCGAAACACGACCCTGTCCATCGCGAGCGACAGCGCGATCACGACGGCGAAGCAGAACAGCACCGCCGCCCACAGCGGCCAGTCCCATTGGGAGGCGAATGCGAGGGCGTAGGCACCCGCCATGATCAACTGCCCATAGGCGAAGTTGACAAGCCGTAACACGCCGAAGACCAGCCCAATCCCGACCGCCATGAGCGCGTAGACCGCGCCCAAACCGACCGCATCCACGAGAACCTGCCAATCGACCCCGAAGGTCGCGGGTGGAAGCGAGGCCGTCACGAGAGGTAGGCCGCCACCATCGCCTCGGTGTTGTTCGCGTCTGCGGGAGTGAGGGTCAGGCGCAGCACCCCGTTCGCGATCACGTAGGTGCGATCTGCGAGCGCCACCGTGCGCTGCGCGCGCTGCTCGACGAGCAGGACCGTGACTCCACGGTTGCGAATCGCATTCAGCGCCTCGAAAACGATGTTCACCACCGTCGGCGAGAGGCCGAGCGAAGGCTCATCCAGCAAGAGCACGTCAGGCGCCGCCACGAGGGCACGAGCGATCGCGAGCTGCTGCTGCTGACCACCGGACAGTGCTCCAGCGGGTCGGCGACGGAACTCCTGGACGATCGGGAAGAGGTCGTGCACCGCCGCGATGTCGTTACCGACGCCGGCCTGGGTTCGACGGCCGGCGAGGCCGAGACGGAGGTTCTCCTCGACGGTGAGCTCGGGGAAGATGCGGCGGCCTTCGGGAACGAGTGCGACGCCACTTCGAGCGACGCTCTCGGGGGAGCGGCCACGCAACGAACGGCCCCCCAGCATGATGTCTCCCTCGCGGACGGGCACGAGGCCCATGACTGCGTGGAGCGTCGTCGATTTGCCAGCGCCGTTCGGCCCGATCAGCCCCACGATCTCCCCGCGACGCACCTCCAGCGAGAGGTCGCGGACGGCGGCCACGCCGCCGTAAGAGATCCCGAGGCCCGTGAGCTCCAGCATTGCGGGCTCGGCGCTCACGCTCCTACCTCGTGGACGGCGCTCTCACCGAGATAAGCCGACGCGACGTCCAGGTTGCCCCGGATATCGTCCGGCGTTCCTTCCGCGAGCGTCCGTCCTTGGTCGAGCACCTGGATCCGGTCACAGACGTCCATGATCAGCGCCATGTTGTGATCGATCAGCAGCACGCCCGCGTTGTGGTCGTCGCGCACCGAGCGTACGACGGCGGCGAACTCGGGCACCTCCGCCTCGGGCAGGCCTGCCGCAGGCTCATCCATGAGCACGAACAACGGCTCCGTCGCGAGCGCCCGAGCCACCCCGAGACGGCGTTCGTCTCCGTGAGGCAACGACCCAGCGCGAACCTCTCCGAAGCGGGCGAGACCCAACAGCTCAAGGATCTCGGCGGCCCGGCGCTTGGCCGCCCGCGGCGAAGCGCCGACTCCGAGCGCCGCCACCTCGACGTTCTCGCGCACCGTCAGCTCTCGAAACGCGTGCGAATGCTGGAAGGTTCGAGCCAGTCCGTGACGGCCACGACGGTGAGCGCTCCACGACGTGATCGCCCGACCGTCGAGTTCGACCACACCTGCAGTCGGGAAGTCGAAACCGGTGAGCAGGTTGACGAGGGTCGACTTGCCGGCGCCGTTCGGGCCGATCAGTCCCAGGACCTCGTGCCGCTGGAGCGACAGTGAGATGCCTTGGACGGCGTGTACTCCCTCGAACGAGCGAGACACGTCGACGGCCCGGAGCGTTCCTCCGGGCCGTCGATGGTCGGGCTGCGTTTCGGCGGAGACCAAGTGCCTAGATCTTCGGGACGACCTTGGCCACCATGGTTCCCACGACCTTCGGGATGTTGTCCTGGATCTTGATCACGCGGTACTGGCGGCCGGAGACGGAGTGCAGGGTCGGCGAGAAGCTGACGAGCCCCGACAGCGTCGGCACCTTGTTGAACTTGACCATCTGGGCGGCGAGCGCCGTCCCGTTCGTCGAACCGCCGGCCCGGTTGATCGCCGTGACGACGCCGTCGATCGCGGCCGAACCGGTGACGAAGCCTCCGATTCCAAACGTCGCCTTGCCCAGCTTCTTCGCAAGTGCGTTGACCGCCGGGTTCGGGTCGTCACCGAAAGCGGACGCGTACGTCACGTAGTAGTAGTTCGTCACCTGCGGGTCCTTCGTCACCCAGTACGTCCCGTCGCCCGCCCACGAGTTGAGAATCGCCGTCTGGTTATCGAGCGAGCGCAGGCCGGCGACGATCTGCGGCAGGGCGCCGAAGGAACCGGCCGTCGCGGTGACGATCACGTCTGCCGTCTTGCCGTTGAGCCTGGTGATCAGGTTCTGCTGGCTCGTGCTGCCAAGCGACTGGTACTTCTCCTCGGCCACGATCTTGCCGCCGAGCTGCGTGAAGCGCGCCTTGAACGCCTTGACGATGTCCTTGAAGTAGACGATCACCGTGTCGGTGGCGAGCGACGCCGTCCGCCAGCCCTTGGCATAGGCGTACTGTGCCATCGCCGAGCCCTCGTCCTGGGCCACGTTGCCGAACGAGAATGCGAGATTGCCCTTCGGGCCGAAGCGCTTGGGGCCCATCTGGTCGGTGCCGATACAGGGCGCCACCGTGAGCTTGCCCGCGTTGATTGCCTCTTGCACGACAGGAGCCGCGAAATCGGCGTCGCAGGTCGTGAAGATGATGTCGGCATTCTGGCCGATCAACTTGACGGCACAGGCCTTGGCTACCGCCGGCTTGAACTGGGTGTCGCAGGTGATGATCTGCAGCGGGCGACCCTTCACGCCGCCTCTGGCGTTCACCTGCTTGACACGGAGCTGGGCCGCGGCGAGCGCCGGATTGTCGTATGCCGCCATCGCGCCCTTCGCGTCGAATGCCCAGCCGATCACGATCGGCTTGGCAGCGGCAGACGCCGAGCCGGCAGCCACGACTGCGAGTACGGCGAGCGCCGCGAGCGGCACGAGCAGTGCCGCCAGTTTCCTTCTGGTCATTACGCCCTCCTGGGTATGTATTGACGGGTAGGTCTTGCGTCTGCTGTTGGGATCACGACCACGACTCCTCCTTTGCCTTCACGAGGCGGTAGAGCGCCGTATGAAGAGGGACATCGACCCCGTGACGTCCCGCCTCGCGGACCAAGGCCCCTGTGATCAGGTCGATCTCCGTCGGCCTATGTGCTTCGACGTCTTCGAGCATCGATGGATAGTGAGCTGACCCCCGCCGGGTGGCGAGAACGTTCATCTCCCACGGATCGTCGTGAAGCTCGACGCCGGCCGCCGCGGCGACGGCCTTGCCCTCGTCGACGAGGTCGTGGACGAGGAAGCCGAGGTCGGTCGGAGCCTCTTCCTCTGCAAAATGCGGGTCGTGTGGGAGACCGGTCAGGGCCGCGACCGAGTTGACGGTGGCGTTGAAGATCAGTTTCGACCACTGCGCCGGCCGGAGGTCTCGCAGCACCTCGACCTTCAAGCCCGAGGCTGCGATGAGCGCGGCCGCCTCCTCGACCGTCTCGTACGACGTGTCCTCGTAGGGGCCGAGCCACGTCTCGGTGTCGAGGATGTACTCCACGTGCGTGTCGTCGTGCCGAGTACCGCTCATGAAAGTGACGGCCGAGATGATCGGCCAGTCGCCGTGCGCCCTGACCACGTCTTCCGCGCCGAGACCGTTGAGCGTCGTCATCACCGTCGCGTCGGCGAACCGGCCTTCCATCGCCGCGGCCGCCTGCTCGAGGCCGGTCGCCTTCGTCGCCACGATCACGAGGTCCGGCGAGGGCAGGTCGCCCGGGTCGACCGAAGCGGCCACTCGGGCGCGGAGGTCACTCCGCCCGCTGATTCGCAGGCCGGCCTCGCTGAGTGCATCCGCCTGGGCTTGCCGCCGGGTCAGGACGCTGACTTCGGCGACCTGCGCGAGATGCCCGGCGAAGATGCTCCCGATCGAGCCCGCGCCCACGACGCAAACGCGTTCGATCACGAGCGCGACACGGCGAACGTCCGACTGCCCTGGCCGCGGCTAAGGGTGCGCGCGCTGTGCACGAAGCGAGTATCCCCGACTGTGACATGACAGTCAACGACATGACGGTCAACTCGTGACATGTCAGAAATCGCTACCGACTCCCGCCGGTCGGCGACGGCCGGATCAGGCTGTCACCGCCGCCTGCGCCGCCCTGACTCGTGGCATCACCTCGGCCGCGAACAGTTCCTGGTTCTTGACCGCCATCCAGTGTGCGGCACCGCCGCCGTTGACGGTGATTCCGATCTCCTGGATGCCCTCGCAGATCTTCTGTGTCTCCGCAATCCGCTCGACGATGTCGTCCGGGGTGCCGACCCACACGTAGTCCTGCTCGATCAGCTGCTCGTACGGCACCTCGGCGAGTTGCTCCATGATGCCGGCGGCGTAGAAACCGTAACCGGCGGCGTTGAGACCGTCTGTGGGTGGCTTCGGCCACTCGGTCAGCGGCGAGCAGTTGCCCTGGATGAAGCCCGTCACCCAGTCGCGCGCCTCCCGGATCGCCGTGTCCCGATCCTCGTCGAGATGGCAAGCATGAATCCAGACGATGTCCGGCTCGGTTCCGTGCTCCGCGCACGACGAGCGGTAGAGGTCGAGCTGCTGCTCCAGCGCGACATACGGCAGCAGGGGCGGAACGGCGACACCCCAGCCGTGCTCAGCCGCCAGCGTGTAGGTGCGATCCGAGGTGCCCCCGAGATAGACGCGGAACTTCCGATTCGGGAAGGGCACGATGTGCGAGTCGTCGACATCGAAGTACGTGCCGTGGTGCGAGAAGCGCTCCTGGTCGAGCGCCGTCAAGAGCAGGTCGACCGCCTCCTCGTACTTCGGCCGCGCGTGCTCGTCGAGCGGTACCCCGGCAGGGAGGGGGATCCACCCGTGCCCGCGGCCGACGCCCCACTCGTAGCGACCGCCCGTGAGGATGTCCGTTGCCGCGATCGCGCTGGCGAGCACCATCGGGTTGTGGTACGGCAATGCGTGCAGCATCGTGCGGAACCGGATCTCGCGCGTCAGTTGCGCCGCCGCCGCGAACAGCGCCGTCGGATTGGTGGAGATGGAGAATTTCGGGAAGAAGAAGTGCTCGATCACGGCGTAGCAGTCGAAGCCGAGCCTGTCGGCGTTCACGATCTGCTCGAGCACCTCGGCGTAGAGCTGTTCCGGCGACTTGCCGGGATGGAGCTGGAGCTCCGAGTACAGGCTGAACCGCATTGGGCTGACCTCCTCTGACATGTCACGGCGTGGGTGGGGATGAGTATCGCCCCGCCCGTGGCGGCGGTCAACACGGCTTTCCCGCAGAGTTGTGGCCAGTGCGGCTTGCTGCACGCCCTCACGGGCGTGATCCTGAAGGGGCGCGCTGCGCGCGCGCCCGGGTTTCGGGCGCAACGTTCGGTCCGTCCCACTAGCCCTGCACGAGAGCGCGGAACTCGTCGTCGCTGACGAGCCGCCGCTTTTTCACGCCGAGCGCCTTGACCGCTGCGAGCAGATCCGCCTGCCGCTCTTCCGCCACGTCCAGCCCGAGCTCGGCGGCCTTGATCCGAATCGAGTCGATGCCGCTCTTCTTCCCCAGCACCAGGCCTCGGGTGGCGCCCACGAGCTCCGAGGAGTAGGGCTCGATTGCCGCCGGATCGTGGAACTGGGCGGCGACGGCTCCCGACTCGCGCGTGAACAGCGCGTCGCCCGTGACCGCCTTCCACGAGGGCAGAGGCGTTCGGGCCCGCTCCTGCACGAGGTGCGAAAGCGCTCGCGCCTGCGTCAGGTCGAGACGCGTTGGAATCCCGTACAGCGCCTCGAGCGCAAGGGCCACCTCGACGAGGTCGGCGTTCCCTGCCCTCTCGCCCATGCCGTTGATCGTGCCCTGCACCCATGTCGCGCCGGCCTGCACGGCCGCGATCGCAGCAGCGGTCCCGAGCCCGAAGTCGTCGTGCCCGTGCCAGTGCACGGGAATCTCGCCGCCGAGCCAGTCCACGGTCTGGCCGACGAGGAAGGCGGCGGCCTCGGGCGTGGCGATGCCGATCGTGTCGACCACCACGACCTCCTGCGCTCCTGCCTCGACGGCTGCGTCGTAGGCCTTCCGGTAGAAGTCGAGATCGGCCCGCGACGAGTCGACGCCGAAGAAGGCGACCCTGATGCCTGCTCCCGTCGCGAAGGAGACGGCACTGCGGATGCGATCGAGCATCTTCTCGTGCGAAACCCCGAGCGCCGCGAGCTTGGCATCGGAGATCGGGCTTTCGATCACGGACGCCGGCACGCCGAGCTCCACCAGCGCTTCGACATCGGCCTGGACGGCGCGCGAGAAGCCCCAGACCTCGGCCCGAAGGCCCGCGGCGCTCACGAGCTCGACGGCCCGCCAGTCGTCTGCCGAGACGCGCGGGAAGCCCGCCTCGATGCGGTCGATCCCGGCGGCGTCGAGGGCGACCGCGATCTCGAGCTTGTCCTCGGGCGAGAGCACGACACCAACGGACTGCTCGCCGTCTCTGAGCGTCGTGTCGTACAGTCCGACCGTGCGACGCGGTTGCGGGTCGAGCGCCTTCTCGTTCAGGCTGCCCGTCCAGACCTTGCTCCTGTCGATCACGCGGTCACCTCGGGTACCGGAGCCAGGTCTTTCATGCCTGCACGATCCCGTCCGGGAAGCTGCTCATCTTCTCGGCGCCCACCGAGGTGATGACGAAGTTGTCCTCGACCCGCAGTCCACCTCCGCCTTCGATATAGCATCCTGGTTCGATTGCAAGAACCATGCCTTCCCGCACCTCGCCGCCTCCGGCCTGGTGAGCGTACGGCGGTTCGTGCGCGCGAGCGCCGATGCCGTGGCAGATCGGGTGCGACGGTTGCCCCGGAAACCCGATCGTGGCGATCCCGGCGCGCACTCGCCGATCGAGCTCGGGAAAGCTCGCACCGGGAACGCAGAAACGGATCGCATCGTCGTAGACACCCATCAGCCCCTGCTCGAGCTCGCGGTAGCGATCGGAGAGATCGCCGACGACGAGGTTCTTCGTGTGGTCGGCCCAGTAGCCATCGGCGCAGACCCAGATCTCGAACAGCGTCGGCTCGCCCTCGACGACCGGCCGGGAAGTGGTCGCGGTGAACGTCCTGATGCCGGAGCCGGACCAGACGAGCGAGAATCCGTACGCCAGGTCGACCTTCCCTGCCCAGCCCGTGCCCTCGCCGTGCACGAAACCGAGCCATTCGGCCGCTGCCTGCGCGTCGGTCATGCCGGGTCTGATCACGCCCTGGACGTGCTCCATCGCTGCAGCGGCGATGTCGTTCGCGAGCTGCATCCGCTCGAGCTCCTGCGGCGTCTTGATCATGCGTGCCTCACTCAAGAGCGGCGTCGCGTCCTGGGCGTGCGGAAACGCGTCGAACCACGCCTTCGGAAACGTCGTCGGCTCGCCGATCATGCGGTCGGACGCCTGCGTCCCCAGCGACAGCTCGATCCCGACGGCTTCGTAGTCCTCGGCCGTGGAGACGGCGATGTCGAGCGCACGCAGGGCCGGTGGCCGAGGATCGACCGGGTCATAACCGTCGAAGGTGCGGAGGTCGGTCGTCCACGCCGTGCGCTCGGCGTCGTCCCGCGACGGCTCGAGACAGATCAACGTCGGCTCCCCGTCTGCCGGGAAGACGACTGCGTCGAAGCCCTTCATGCCCCAGAATCCGGTCAGGTAGACGACGTTGTCGGGCGCCCGCACGACGAGTGCGTCGAGGCCGCGCTCGTGCATCAGCGCTCGTACCCTGTCGAGGCGGGCGGTGTCCTGCGGCCACGTCATGGGCTCACCAGCGCACCCGCGGCGGCGGCGGCGCTCCGTGCCCTTCCTGCCAGGAGATCACGGGGTTGCGGAGCACGCCGATGCGCTCGATCTCGCACTCCATCACGTCGCCCGGCCGGAGATAGAGGGAGGCGGCGTCCGGCGAAAAGCCTGCCACGCCCGAGACGGTGCCGGTCGAGAGAACATCGCCTGCCGAGTAGCCGAGCGCGGAATAGTGGCTGATGATCTCGGGGATCGTGACCGACATGTTCCCCGAGTGGGAGACCTGCCGCGCGACGCCGTTGACGCGCAGCTCCATCTTGAGGTCGTGCGGATCGGGCACTTCGTCGGGCGTGACGATCCACGGCCCGAGAGGGCAGAACGTGTCGATCGCCTTGCAGAATGAAAAGACCCCGGACTGCATCTCGCGCCGCTGGATGTCGCGGGCTGTGATGTCGTTGAAGATCACGTAGCCGGCCACGTAGTCCATCGCCTCCTCCGGCGAGAACCACTTCCCGGCCTTGCCGATGATCACCGCGAGCTCGAGCTCGTAGTCGAGCTCCTCGGTCAGGTGCTCGGGATAGATCACGGGCTCGTCGGGCCCCACGATTGCGTCGACGTTCTGGAAGAACACGATCCACGGCGCCACGTCGTGTGACCAGCCGACCTGCTTCGACTCCTCGTGGTGCTCGCGAAAGTTGCCTGCAGTGTGGAAGAACTTCTTCGGGACGATCGGGGCGCGGAGACGAATGTCGGCGAGGGCGTGCTCGACTCCCGTTGCAGCGGCGCCCCCACGGTCGAAATATGCCCGCATCGTCGGCGCGTCGAGCTCGACGATGGTGTCGTCCCGCAGCTCGCCGACCCGCTCGCTCCCCGCTACCTCAAACGTCACGAGACGCATCCATCGCTCCTTCGGTCGACGCTCGTCATGTGGGGCAACTCTACTCGCCCCACTACCCGTGACATGCCACCAGGCGATCGACTGGGGACGCGACGCAACCACAGCCCGGCGAGGAGCCCGGACGACGGCTCAGTATCATCGGCCCTGCGAGCATGACCCGCATCGACCTCAACGCGTACGTCATCCCCGACCCGTGGATCGCCGAGCTGACGATGCCGAATCGGCGCCCGTTCCCGCGGCCGCCGACTCTTGGCAAGTGTCACGCGTGAGCCTCGTCGACCCCGCAGCCGAGCGTTACGCAGAGGCGCACACATCGGCTCCGGATGCACCCGTCGCGACGCTGCGCGCCGAGACCGTCGCGTCGACGCCGATACCGCAGATGGCGGGCGGATATGTCGAGGTCAAGCTGCTCGAGGCGCTCGTCGTCGCGACGCGTGCCACGCGCGTCCTCGAGATCGGCACCTTCACGGGCGTGAGCGCCATTTCGATGGCCTCTCGACTCCCCGCAGGTGGAACGCTGATCACTCTCGAGGCCGACCCTGCTGCCGCCGAGATCGCGCGTCGCCACATCGCAGCGAGCCCGGTCGCAGACAAGATCGAACTCGTCCTCGGAGACGCGACGGAGTCGATCCACAGCGTCGAAGGACCATTCGACGTTGTCTTCATCGATGCGTGGAAGTCCGACTATCCGGTGTACTACGAGGCGGCGTTGTCAAAGCTCGCGCCGCATGGGGTGATCGTCGCCGACAACGTCTTCCGCCAGGGGACGGTGCTCGAGGTGGAGCCGGTCGAGGCAGAGGCGCTGGCGTTGAAGGCGTTCGCCGACGACGTGCGCGCGGATCCGCGCGTCGAGTGTGCGATGCTCACGGTCGGAGACGGTCTTCTCCTGATCTGGAAGCGGTGAGCAGGCTGCAGGGCGGCGGTGAGCGGGAGTCTTCGGCTCTCAACGCGCTCTGCGCAACTCTGTCTCAACCACAGACGCGCATCGCAACCCGTGCGTAGATCTCCGCCGTCCGGACCAGACCCTCGATCTCGAGGTTTTCGCCGCGTTCGACGTCCATCAGACCGGTCGAGGTGCCGTAGTTGACGGTTGGGATTCCGTACCGGGTCAGCGCCGACGCATCGGAGAACCAGCGCGTCACGTCCCGTTCGGGAACCGCCCCGAAAACCTCCTCGTGCGCCGCGTCGATCGCTGCGACGAGCTCGTGCTCCTCCTCGATCTCCGCACCAGGCGCGGTGACGTAGACCTCACCCTCGATCCCGTAGTCGGGGAACCGCTCCGCGAGCCTATGCACCATCTCGAGCACCTCGCGCCGAGCGATACTCATCGGCTTCGTCGGCGGCACGCGCACGTCGAGGAACAGGTCCGCGTGATGCGGCGTGCGCGACACGCGCCAGCCGAAGCCACCCTGGATCGCGCCCACGTTGACGATCGCCTTCGTGCCGCGGTAACCGTTCCCCGGGTCGTCCTCCCAGGTCGGAATCCAATCTTGAACGGCGGCGAGCACGTCGTGCAGGCGCAGGATCGCGTTCTGGCCCCGCTTTCCCTCGCTGAAGGCGGTATGGATGAAGTTCCCATGTGCGCGGATGCGGAGCCAGAGAGCGCCGAAGTGGCCGAGCACGACCTTGCCCTCGGTCGGCTCGCCGAGGAGGCACATATCGGCGACACCGCCGTGGGAGACGAGGTAGCGAGACCCGGCTGCGTAGCCGCGGTACTCGCCACCGACCGCATCGCCGTACTGAGTCTTCTCGATCTCTCCGCAGACCGCCGCCAGCATGACGTCGCCCTTGAGCCGGATCCCCGCATCCTGGAGGGAGCGCACAGCTTCGACGTAGCAGGCCAGCGCTCCCTTCATGTTCGAGATCCCGAGCCCGTAGAGGCGGCCGTCCTCGACGAAATGCTGCGGTTGGAATCCGGGGACGTCACGCAACCACTCCTCGCGGCCCGAGTACGACGTGTCCATGTGCCCGTTGAACATGAGCGTCTTGCCGCCCCCGCTCCCGGTCCACGTGCCGAGTGCGTTTGCCCGGCCCTCTTCGACCTGTTGCCATTGGACATGGAGGCCGAGCGAGCGATAGAGGTCGACCATCAGCTCGGCCATTCCCTGCTCGTCGCCCGTGAAGCTCCAGACGTCGATCATCCGACCGGCCGTCTCGACCAGACGGTCTCGGTCGACGGGGACGGACGGAGCCGCCGTGGTCACGCGTCCCGGAAGTGTGGGAGCACCTTCTCGCCGAACAGTCGGATCTGCCCGAGCCGGTCCTCACCCCAGAGCTCGAGCATGATGTGGGTGCAGCCGGCGTCGCGGTACTCCTCGATCGCCTCGATGCAGTCGCTCGGTGTCCCCGCGATCGGCTTGCATTTGTCGAGGAGCGCGTCCGTGACCCGCGCCTTCGCTGCGAGTCGACCACCGCTCTCCATCGCCTCGGCCACGGGGATGATCTCGTCCTGCTCGATCCCGGCCGATTCCAGCAGCACGTCGGCCGATCCCTGGATGTTCTGCACCTTGTTCGCGAGATACATCCCGCCGATCTCGCGGGCGCCGTCGCGGCCTGCGTCGCGATCGGTGGCATGGATCGAGGCGAGGATCGTGCAGCCGAGGTCGACGTCCTCGGCCGGCCGGCCCGACTTCGCCGCACCCTCGCGGATGTTCCCGGCGGTGTAGCGGACGTAGTCGGGGGTCGTGATCGACGGCGTCAGCAGACCGTCACCGATCTCGCCCCCGATCTGTTGCATCATTGGCGCCGTTCCGGCGACGTACACCGGCACGTCCCAGCGCGGCGCATGGGCGTCTGCCGAGAGGGCGGGGATGTCCGCCGAGAACACCTTGCCGTCATACTCGAATCGCTCGCCACCGAGGATGCCGCGCACGATCTCGACCGAGTCGCGCATGTGAGCAAGAGGCTTCGTGACTTTCGGCGTCCCTCCCTGCTTCGTGTTGTTGAGAAAGATCTTGGAGGTGCCGAAGCCGACGATGAAGCGGCCCGGGCCCGCCGCCTCCTGGACGACGCGGGCGTCCATCGCAACCTGGACGGGGTGACGGGTGTACGGCGAGATGATGCCCCAGGCGATCGTCAGGTTCCTCGTTTCGCGCGCCATCAACGCCGACACCACGGTCGAGCCGCGGGCCTCCATCTGGTGCTTGCGCCACCACGGGTACGCCTCGGCGAGCCAGACGGTGTCCATTCCGGCCTCGTCCATCGCCCGGGCCGACGCGAGCATCTCGTCCAGCGGCTCCATCGTCAGCTGCATGACGCCGATGCGGAAAGGAACCGTCACCGTCAGCCTCCTCGTCCGGTCATTTGTGACATGTCACGGACGCTAGCATTGATTTTCCTCTTGTGACATGTCACGACGGCGACACCTACGCGGCGGCCGCCTTCGCCTCGGCGACTTTCACCTCGAGCGCCGTGAGCACGTTTCCGACCTGCTGGTTGATGATGGGCTGCAGCACCCGCTGCCCCATCGAGCCCACCGGCCCCGCGATCTTCACGTCCGCTTCCCAGGCCATCGACGTCGTATCCCCTTCTCCGCTCAGGGTGAACGAGGTCTTCATGTTCATCAGCGCGCCGACGCCTTTCCCCTTCGCGTTCATCGACGCGAACTCCGGCGGGCGCTCCTCGAGCTTCTCGAAGTCGATCGTCATCTTCAGGCCGCCGAGGCCGAGCGGCACCTTCACCTTCGCCTGCCAGTGCCGATCGTCCTTGATCTCGAACCCCTCCACGCCCGGCATCAGGCCGGCCATCTGGGCCGGGTCGTTGATCACGCTCCAAACCACCTCCCGCGACGCCTCGAGCTCCTTCGTTCCGTTGACGATCATCTGGAAGTCACCTCAACTGTGTCTCTCGACCGCTCAGGGTGGGAGAGCATCTCCCAGACGCGGTGATAGGGATTGTGGCTGTCGGTCACGATCGCCCCGCCCGCAGCTCGAAGCGCATCCTGGATGCCCGCGCAAATGCAGTGAATACCCCCGCCACCGCCCTCCCCCATACCTTTCGTACCGAGCGGTGTGAACGGGGACGGGGATTCGATCGCGGCGGTCTTGAGCGGCGGCATGTCGAGCGCATGCGGGACGTGGTAGTCGTAGAAGTTCGGCGTCAGCAGATTACCGTCCTCGTCGTAGACGAACGACTCCCAGAGCGCGGCCCCGATCGCGTGGGCAGTCGCGCCCATCACCTGACCCTCGACGATCTGCGGATTGATGCGGACGCCGCAGTCATCGACGGCCGCATAGTCCACGACTTCGGTCACGCCGGTCTCCGGATCGATCTCGACCACGCACGCGTGGATCTGCGTCGAGTAGGTGAGCGTCAGGTTCCCGAACTTCCGCTCCTTGTCCGGAACTTCGAACGGAGGCCGGTAGACGAAGCGGCAGTTCATCGTCGGCGGATCCTCGGGGAACCCCGCGTTGTTGGCATTCGGGATCGCACCGAGCGCCATGAAAGGCAGGGCGGCCTCGGGATTGTCCTTGATGCGGGCGAAGCCGTCGGCAAGCTCGATTGCTTCCTCGGGGCACTGGAACACCATCGATGCGAGCTTCACCATCTGGCCGGCAAGCATGTCCGCAGCCCCTTTCACGGCCCCGAGCCCGGTAACGGCGAACTGGCTCGCATAGGTCCCCGAGAAGCCGGCGTGGGAGTTCCAGTAGCTGTCGTGGCCCGCCCGGACGTGCACGGTGTCGACGTCGCAGCCGAGTATGTCGGCGACGACCTGTGCAGCCGTCGTCTCGTGGCCTTGGCCCTGTGGCGTGGTGCCGAGCGTGACGACGACTTCGCCGAAGATGTCGAGCTTCACGGTCGCGACCTCGTTGTTGCCGGAGAACTGGAGGTCGGGGTTGATCAACTGTGACTGCCCGAAGTTGTTCGTGCCCGAATCGAGAGTGGAGCCGATTCCGAGGCCGAGCAGCTTGCCGCGGGAGGCCGCCTCGGTGCGGCGCTCCTCGATCCGATCGGCGCCGACGAGCTCGAGCGCCATCTCCATCGCCCGCGGGTAGTCACCCGAGTCGTAGACGCAGCCGTTCGGCGTCTCGTAAGGCATGTCTTCCGGTTGGACGAAGTTCCTGCGCCGGATCTCGACCGGGTCGAAGCCGAGCGTGTGGGCGACGATGTCGATCACGCGCTCGGTGAACCAGAGATGCTGCATCCGCGAATACCCGCGGTTCGGCGACACGGGCGCCTTGTTCGTCATGGCCTGCGTGAACTCGAGCCGGATGTGCCGCCACTTGTACATCCCCGCGGCGACCTGCGACCAGATCACCCCACCGAGCGGCTCGTAGCGCAGGTAGGCGCCGGCATCGTCGATTGCCTTGGTGCGGAAGCCGAGCAGCGTGCCGTCGGCCTTTACCGCGACTTCCGTGCCCTCGAACCAGCGCTCGTTGCCGTGCGACATGGACTGGTGGAACTCCGTCCGCCATTCGGTCCACTGGATCGCCCGCTTGAGCTTGCGCGCCAGCAGGCAGCAGACCACGAGCTGGGGGTGAGACGTGATCTTGTTGCCGAAGCCGCCGCCGATGTCCTGGGTGACGATGCGAAGCTTGTCGAGCCCGACGCGCATCGCGGGCCCCATCATGATCGCGGCGAAACCGGGGAACTGGTTGTTCGTGTACATCGTCCACTGACCGGTACCGCGGTTGTACTCGACGAGTGCGCCGTCGCATTCGAGCGGCGTCGAGTTGAAGCGGTCGAAGTGCAGCTCATCGATCGAGACAACATGATCGGCCTCGGCGAACGCCGCGTCGACGTCACCCCACTCCCAGACACCCGAGTACGAGAGGTTGCCGCCGCACTCCTCATGAAGCACCGGCGCACCCTCCGCCAGCGCCACGCGCGCATCGACGACGACGTCGAGCGGCTCGTAGTCGACCGCCACCAGCTCCGCCGCATCACGGGCGAGCTCGCGGGTCTGGGCGACGACTGCCACGACGGGCTCACCGACGTAGCGCACCTTGCCGACGGCGAGCGCGTAGTCCTTCACGTGCCCGCCGGGAGGAGCCGCGATCTGGAAGAACGGATCGGTCAGGATGGCCACCTCGTCGCCGGTCAGCGTCCCGTAGACGCCGGGCAACTCGAGCGCCGCCGAGACGTCGATCGACTCGATGCGGGCGTGTGCGTACGGCGAGCGGACGAAGTGGAGGTACCCCATGCCGTGGCGCTTGATGTCGTCAACGAAGACACCCTGCCCCTCGACGAGCCGCCGGTCCTCCTTGCGAGGGACGCTCTGCCCTACCGCCGAGCCCTTCTGCAGGGTGCCGGCCTCCGTCTCGACGGCCGTCATCGCGGACCTCCTGCGCCGGCGGCTACCACTGCTTCGACGATGTTCCAGTAGCCGGTACAGCGGCAGAGGTTCCCTTGCAGCGCGACTTTCACCTCGTGCTCGCTCGGGCGCGGGTTCTGGTCGAGCAGCGCAGTGGCGCTCATCAGCATCCCCGGTGTGCAATAGCCGCACTGGAGAGCGTGGTGCTCCCGGAACGACAACTGCAAAGGCGTCAACTCGCCCTCCTCACCCGCTAGGCCTTCGACGGTGGTGATCGAGGCGCCGTCTGCCTGGACGGCAAGCAGGCAACAGCTCTTGACCGCGTCGGCGCCGAGCTGCACGGTGCACGCGCCGCAGCTACCGGTGTCGCAACCGACGTGGGTTCCGGTGAGGTCGAGGTCGTCTCGCAAGAAGTGCACGAGCAACCGCGAGGCGGGCACGTCGCGCTCATAGGTCGTTCCGTTGATCTCGACGGTGATCGTCCTGGTAGTGGAGGTCGTGGACACGCTCACCCCTTCGCTCTCTCGGCGGCTTGCAGAACGGCGCGGGCGGCGGACACCTCGGCGAGGTGCCGGCGGTAGTCGGCGCCGGCATGAACATCGGACGGTGGGTCGAGCGTCGCACCAAGGCCTGCCGCAGCGGCGCGAACCGCCGTTTCGGAAAGGTCTCCGGCTGCGAGGCGTTCCTCCATGGCCGTTGCGCGCACCGGGACCGCCGCAACGCAGCCGATCACAACCCGTGTCCCCTCCGGTCCCACGGTCGCCGCAGCGCTGACGAGGTACGTACCGTGAGCGCCGAGGGTGACGCCGGCCATCGCGTCTCCCGTCCCCGGCTTGCGTGTCGGCACCGAGATCTTCGTCAACAGCTCGCCCTCGTCGACCGCCGTCAGGTAGACGCCGAGGAAGAACTCCTCGGCCGAAACCGTGCGCTCGCCGGCCCTGCCGCGGATGGTGAACGTCGCCTCGAGCGCCGTGAGCAGTGGCGGATAGTGGTTCGTCGGATCGTTGACGCAGACGTTGCCGCCCACGGTTCCGCGGTTGCGGATCTGCACGTCGGCGATCGTGGCGGCGACCTCCGCCAGAATCGGCCGGGCCACCTCGACCTCGGACGACGTGATCACCTGAGTGTTCGTGACCATCGCCCCGAGCTCGAGGGCACTCTGATCGGCCGAGAACGAGATCGTCCGGAGCTCCTCCAGATCGGCGAGGTCGACGAGGACATCGGGCGAGGCTGCCCGGGCTTTCATCACGTTGACGAGCGTCTGGCCCCCTGCGAGGGCACGCGCCCCGTCGTGCTCGGAGAGGAGAGCAACTGCCTCCTCGACGGTAGCCGGACGCACGTACTCGACTTCTCGTAGAAGCATGCCTCTATTGGTCGCACACCGAGCGGTGACATGTCAAGAAGGAGGTGATTCTGTAGCATCGCCGCGATGGCGACCTTCGATGCGGTTTTCGTCGGCTCGGGGATCAACTCGCTGGTCGGCGCTGCTCTGCTCGCACGAGACGGCTGGTGTGTGTGCGTCCTCGAACGCAACGACGTCGCCGGTGGTTGCATCAGGACGTCGACCGATCTGACCCTGCCGGGGTTCACCCACGAGGTGCTCGCCTCCTGGCACCCCCTCTTCACCGGTTCGGCCGCGTATGCGGAGCTGAAGGACGAGCTCGACCGACGCGGCGTCACCTATGTCAATACAGACCTCCCGACGGGGAGTGCGTTTCCGGACGGCTCCGCAGCCTTCATCACCGGCTCACTCGAGGGCAACGTGGCCGAGTTCGATCGCCTGTCACCCGGCGACGGCGCTGCCTGGAAGCGTCAGTTCGACGGGTTCATGGCGAACGCCGATCTCTCGTTCGGACTTCTCTCGACGGAGCTTTGGTCGGGTGCCGGCCTGTCCCTCGGCCGCAAGGCGCTGCGCCGACTCGGCCGCCGAGGGTTACTCGAGTTCACCGGCCAGACGCTGATCAGCTGTCGCGACTGGGTGTCCACGACGTTCCAGGCGGATGAGGCTCGTGGCGTCCTCGCCCCGTGGGTGCTCCACACGGGACTCGGGCCGGACCAGGCAACGTCCGGCTTCATGACGCAGGTGATCGGCGCCGCGCTGCAACTCGGCGGGATGCCGGTACCCGTGGGAGGCGGAGCGCGCCTTGTCGAGGCGCTCGCGGGCATCGTGACCGCCGCGGGCGGTGAGGTCCGTCTCGAAGCCGACGTTCAGCGGGTGATGGTGGCGAACGGCCGGGCGACCGGCGTGCGACTCGCGGACGGAGAAGTCGTCACGGCTACCCGAGCGGTCGTTGCCAATGTCACGCCGACGCAGCTTTACCTGAAGCTTCTCGGCGGCTCCGAGGTGCCCGTACCAGTGGCCGAGGCGGCAACACGTTTTCGCTACGGCCGAGCCGAGATGCAAATCCACCTTGCTCTGGACGAGCCTCCTCGCTGGAAGGGGCCCGAGAGCGAGCGCCTCGGGCGCTGCCCGATCGTTCACGTCACATCGGGGCTCGACGGTGTGTCGCGCGCGGTCAACGAGGCAGAGCGTGGCCTGCTCCCCGCCGAGGCGACGATCGTCTGCGGCCAGCCCGCGGTGCTCGACCCGTCTCGCGTACCGAGCGGGAAGTCCATCCTGTGGATTCAGCTCCAGGAGCTCCCGGCGGGCCCGGTGAGGGGCGATGCCACCGGCGAGCTCGACACCGGGGACGGCACGTGGACGGAAGAGCTGCGCGAAGCGTATGCCGACCGGATCGTGGCCCGCCTCGGCGAGTCGATCGAGAATCTTGGCACCGCGACCTTGAAGCGGGTCGTCGTCTCCCCCGCTGATCTCGAGGCGCTGAATCTGAACCTTGTCGGAGGCGACATCTACGGAGGCTCGTGTGCCCTCGACCAGAATCTTCTCTGGCGTCCATTGGCGGGCGCCCCAGGCCACGAGACTGCCGTCGCAGGACTCTGGCACATCGGCGCGAGCACCCACCCCGGCCCCGGTCTCGGCGCCGGTTCCGGGTATCTCGTCGCCAAGGCGCTGACCCGGCCGCCGATCGCGCGCCGCGTTCTTGCAAAGCTTCCAGGACGCTCGTGATTCTGGCGCTGTCTCAGATCTCGACCGTCGGCGCATCGTTCGCCGAGGAGGTCGAGGCCTATGCAACTGCCGGATTCGATGCGATCGGACTGTGGGAGTTCAAGTTGCCACCGGACGACGCCGCAAACACGGCCCTGCTGCGCAGGTACGGGCTGCGTGTGGCCGTCTGCGTCCCTGAGGTGCCGTCAGTGCTCCCGCTCGCAATCCCGGGCATGGAAGGTCCGGACCGCCCGGCGGAGCGTATCGCGGCCATGCGGGTGTCGGTAGCGCGGTTCAAGGCGTACGAGCCGGAATGCGTCGCGTGCCTCGCGGGGCCGCTGGGCGACTACTCGGAGAACGAAGGCACCGAGATCCTCGTCGACGGGCTGCGCAGCATTGCGACCGTGGCGGGGCTCGCCGAGGTCCGCGTCGGGTTCGAGCCGGTGCACGCGACGCAGCGCGAGCAGGCGGGCTTCGTCAACTCGCTCGAACACGCCGACGCGGTGCTCGCTCGGGCCGGAAAGCCCGCGATCGGGATCCTGTTCGACACCTACCACGTCTGGGACGATCCCACCGTGCTTTCCTGGATCGCGGCGAACGGCGATCGCGTCGCGGGTGTTCACGTCAGCGATTGGCCGTCGCGTGACCGCACCGACCGGGTGCTCCCGGGCGAAGGGATTTCCCGCACTCGAGAGCTCGTGGACGCGCTTGTCGCAGCGGGATGGGACGGAGCGCTCGACGTCGAGATCTTCTCGACGCCGGAGCTCTTCTGGGGGCTGCCTCTCGACGAGGCGGCTCGGCGCGCACATGCTGCCGCAGCAACGCTGCTCTGAGCGCGAACGACCGAGGACGTGTCGAGAGCCTAGGACCCGAAGCAGCGCGAACACCAAGCCCCGGGCGCTCGAAGCACCATCGAAGCCGTACGCAGCCCCGAGCTACACCGTGCCGTGCAGCTGCAAGATCACCTGGACGTACTGCTTGGTGTCGTCGAACAGGCCGCGATCGCGGACGGCCTGCGCGCCCTGATAGTAGCCCGCGAGCGCAAGTCGCCTATCGCCGTCGAACTGATCGAGCAGCCAGCGGAGATACCGCACGCCGGCCCTGATGTTCCCGTCGTAGGTGCGCGGTGTCGTGGTACCGAGCAGGACCTGATCCACCCACGTCCACGTCACCGGCAACAGCTGCATCACCCCGACGGCGCCGACGTTCGAGACGACATTCTGCTGGAATCCCGACTCCATCCATGCGGTCGCGCGTGCGAGCGGCGCGTCGACGCCGTACACCGCTGACCAGTGATCTATTGACGCACGCACGGCGGCATACGAAGGGGCAGCGTCCGTCGTTCCGCTCACGTACCCTCTCCTCGCCGCCGCTGCCCCGGCCGGCAGCGTGAGTCGCTGACCCGGGACGATCACCGCCGACAGCTTCAGGCCGCTCGCTCTCGCCAGGAGCAGAGGGCTGATGCCGTACCGTTCCGCGATCGAGAAGAAGCTTTCTCCGGGGGCAACCATGTGCTTCGGCCTGGGCGGAGGGATGACCCTTGCGCCATGGCCGCCGCCGAGTGTTCTGAAGGTCTGTTTCCCTGCGATGCCGTCTGCCTGTAGTCCGCGTCGCAACTGGAGCTTCACGAGTGCCGCGGCCGTCGCCTTCGTAAATCGCCCGTCGACGGCCGCGGGGCTGAGCCCGAAACGGACGAGCTTGAACTCGAGCGACGACACGTCCCAGCCGACCGCGCCGATGGCGAGCTCGCGCTGACCGAGAAGCGGGCGACCGAGTGCGCCGAGTGCCGACCGGGTGGCCTGCCCGACGCGGCCGCTGGCAGGTAGGCCAGTACGGCGTTGAAATGTCGTCAGGCCGGATCGCGTGAGTGGGCCGTCGACGCCGTCGACGGCCGCGGGATAGTGGCCGTGGGCGCGCAGCGCCACCTGGAGGGCGGCGACACGCGAGCTGCCCACAGCCGCTGCAGGCCCCGCCAGAACGAGTCCCACTGCAACCACGGCCGCAATGGCAAGCAGGCGTTTCATGCTCCTTGTGTCGGCAATAGCCGCGAAGGTCTGTAGCCGATTAACTCAAGCCTTACAAGGGCGGTGGCGGCGCTTGGGCGCTCGAAAACCCGCGCCGAAACCAGACGATCGGGATGTCGTCCGGCCTCGGTCCGGCTCCCGCTTCGACCCGCCCTGTGACGACGACATGATCGCCGATCGCAAGCTCCTCGAGCGTGACGCACTCCGCGTGCGCCACCGCTCCCTCATGGAGGATCGGGAGGCCGTCCAGACCCGGTGTCCAGGCCACAGAGGCGAACTTGTCGTCGGCTTTGGAGGCGAAGAGCTGGCAGAGCTCGGCGTGGTCGTCCCGCATGAAGTTGACCACGAAGCGGCGGCTCTGGCGCAGGGCCGGAAGCGTCCGCGAATCTCGGTCGATGCACACGAGCAGGATGGGAGGATCGGCCGAGACGCTCGTAACGGCGTTCGTCGTCAGGCCTCGAGGAGTGCCGTCCGACTCGAGGGTCGTCACGATCGCAACGCCCGTCGGAAAGGCACTCATGATCTGGAAGAACGTGCTGCGATCGACCGGCACAAAGGCAAGTGTGCCGGGTTGACGACCCGGCCGGTTCGGTTCCCCTCCTTCCCGGGCTCAGCTGACGAAGAGCGGCGTCATCCGGCGCCGCTCGATCACGCCCAACCTGGCATCGTCGGAACACGTGGTTTCGCACTCCCGGGTTGGACTCGAACCAACAACCCTTCGGCTACACGTGGTGCGTCAATCGTTGGCGGAGCATGCATCGCCCAAGCCGACCGCGAAGCTCGATGGGAGCCAGGACGGCCATCCCTCGGTGTGAGGGATGGCCGTCCCCTGCAAATCACTCAAACGAGATATGGCGGGCGCCGCCGGAGCCACCGATGACAAGTGTGTCGGTGCCATTGTGAGTAGGGAGTCAGATGTTTCTCACCAAGCTTCAGAAGCGTCTCGGGCAGGAGGAGTCGGGCTTCACGCTCATCGAGCTCCTGATCGTGCTCGTAATCCTCGGCATCCTGATCGCGATCGCCGTCCCGTCGTATCTGGTCTTCAGAAAGCGGGCCGATCAGGCCGCGGCCAAGTCGAACATCCGCACGGCGATTCCGTCGATCGAGACGTACCGCTCCGACAACGGCTCGTACACGGGTATCTCGACCACGGTTCTCAAGACCAGCTACGACTCAGGCCTGCCCCCGACGGCCAATCTCACCGTTGCTGCTGCAGGCTCGGGCTACACGGTCACATGGGACTCGAACGGCGCAGCGGCGAACGGCTGCACCGCGTCGTACACCGGCCCCGGCGGCGACATCTCCGCCGTGGTACCGGGTGGAGACTGCGCGTAGGCGTACCGTCGGGCGGGGGTCAACGGCGGGTTCAACCGAGCACCAGGGTCGGCCGAGCCGTCCGACGGAAAACCAGGACGCAGGAGCGGTATCACGACAGGCCCACACTGCCATTTCAAGTCCGGTCGAACATTCTTGCCCGACGGTGCCGCCTGCTCCAAGACGTCTCTGCTCACAGGCACGTCGGGCGGGCGTTCCAGGGGCGCCCGCCCCGTGTTCGTCGACTACAGAGGAGGACGGGGCCGACGTCCGTCATCGATTCTGCGGGGTCCCTGCCCGTCGGTCGCGACGGAACGGGGCGCCGTGGCGACGAACGGCCGCATCTTGCGGCACGTTCCCGGGCCATCGCTTCTGCGAGCGCGCGGCTGTGTCGTACGCTCCGCCTCGGTCGGCGGCGTGGACCCCACCAGCCTCAGGACGCCACTTCCGCGGTCACCGGCCCGTGAGCCGCATCATTCGACCGATCCTCGGTCGCGCGCCGTGAACGAGTACATCGCGTAGTCCTCACGGCCACCGTCGGCAGTCGGGCCGTAGTCCCGCAGTGTCCCCTCGAATCTGTAGCCGACGTGCTCGAGCACGCGTCGCATCGCGGTATTGGCCGTCGCAGTGGTCGCCTGCACGCGGTGGAAGCCCGCGTCCAGCAGGTGGTTGGTGAGCAGTGCGACCGCCTCGCGCCCGATCCCGAGGCCGCGCGACTCCGGAAACACGGAGACTCCGATCTCGCAGCCGCCGGGTGGCATGCCGTGCAACGGCGCACGCGCCTGGATATCCCCCACGAGGCTGCTCTCGTGCTCGACAACGAGGCCGAGAAAGCCGTCGTGCTCGAGCGTCGGCTTCCGCTCGACCCGTTCCAGGAGTCTGTCGCGCGCCTTCTCGCCCGTCCGGCCCATGGTCGACGGATCGGCGTCGGCCGCGGCGGCGAGCGCATCGACGTCGTCGAGCGTCGGCGGGCGAAGCCGCACGCGGGAGCCGGAGAGCTCGATCACCGGCCGACCCTAGCGCAGCCCTGCCCCGATACGTGCCGTCTACCTCGCGCGCGAAGCCCCGTCAGGGCGTAGAAGCTCGCCTACGCCAGTACTCGAGAATGTCGCCCGAGCGTCAATTTGCCGGCCTCTCGTCCTCGTCGGTCTCGCGTTGGTCGTCGGGTACGACGTCAAACGTCGCAGAGTGGCGTAGGATCAGCACCGCGGATGCCGATAGTAGGGGCCACGATCAACATGACCTGCCCGACTTGCGGCGCAGCTTTTGACGTCCAGCTGGAGGACGTCGAACCGAAGGAGACCCCGTACCCGCAGATTCACAAGACGATCTCGTACCGGTGTCACGCGTGCGAGCACCTCGGAGAGGTGCAAGTAGAAATCCAGACCCGCTAGGGCACACGCTCTGGCCATGTGCCTTGCGTCAGCTTCCCTCGTCCGCCCGCCACTTGGCTGTGGGGTAGCGCAAGCCCGTCGGGCCTAGCGGTAACGCCTCAGCCGGTGCTCGCGCCGAAGCACCTCGCCGAGCGAGTCCGAGCCGCGCAGTTGCGCCGGCCCTTGCCGAGGATCGGTATCTCCCGCCTGCGTGCTCGTTCGTCGCCGGAAGGGACGGTGCATGGGTTCAGAGGAGTATGTGCGCGGCAGGGCGGCGTGGATGCGGGCTCGCGCCGCGAACTCTTGGGTGGGATCGGCGACAGCTCGCATGACTGACGTCGTGAGGGTGGTCGCGTGGAGGCGCCCACGCGACCACCCGCCGTAGACGGTTCGGGGCGTGCTAGCCGAGGACGACGGCGCTTCCCCCGCTGTTCCCGTTGACACCACTCCCGTTCGAGTTCCCCGAGAAGCACATCGCCCCGGCACTGAGTGTGTGTTGACCTGCAGGCACGGACTACCAGGAGCCTACGACACAGAGGCCGGAACGAACAGATCGTGCCTACACACGCCCTTCGCGACCGGCACTCGTGCTCGACCAGAAGCTCGGGGCGGAGGTCGGCGCACTCCTTCGGCCCGTCCTCGAGCACCCGTTGAACAAGCTATCCAGACGCTGCAGAGTTGGCCGAGGTCCGCCGATTTCCGACAGCGCCCTGATCCGAGAGGAAGGATGGGAGTCAAGCGACTCGAACTGACACTGATGGCTGATCCGATGCGGATACCCCACAGTGTGCTCCTACCCGTCGCGAGACGTCGCCGTTCGACAGCGGGCTACCACGTTCGTTGGTGGGCCGTTGCTGCGGTGCTCTTCTTTCTCATCTACGGGGCAATCTTCCTGGTGGTCGGTGCGATCACCTAGAGGCTTGATGTGAAACTCGAACGTGCTGTGGATGCCGCCTCATGCGCGTCGCCAGGACGTTTCCGCGGCCTTGCACAGGCCACCAGCCTGCGCTGCAGCCTCGGCAACGCCCCGGCTTGGCCTGAGACGACCCCACAGCGCGTCCGTTTCACATCAAGCCTCTAGAACCAACCGAGCAGGAAGCGCTTCGTTCGGTAGCAAATCCGGTAGAAAACGGGCGCCTCGAAAGGGGCGCCCCGCTCATTCCCGCATGGTTCCTGATATCTGAGGCTCCCCGGGTTGGACTCGAACCAACAACCCTTCGGTTAACAGCCGAATGCTCTGCCAATTGAGCTACCGGGGAAGGAAGCGGCCGGAAGTGTACCCGGGACGGACGATGCTGTCCCGAGAGCGCGCCTAGACTTGGCTGATGGAAGAGGCTCATGCTGCTCGCGGCGCCCACTCGTGGCCGCTCCGTCTCGCGCGTTGGCCTCTCAAGCTCCTGCGGACGCTCGCTCGGGTCGTTCCGCAAGCGGTCGAGGGGTATTTCGGCGACAGGTGCGGCCAGCACGCGGCGGGAATCGCCTATCGCGTCCTGTTTTCACTCGTGCCACTTTCGATCGTCCTCGTCGCCATCTTCGGCATCGTGCTCCGCAACGACGGACTTCGCGACGACGTCATCCGCGAGATCGTCGATGCCCTTCCGCTCTCTGACAGCGGCGGGGCCGACGTCACGCGCGCGATCGAGAAACTGGCCTCGCCAGCCACGGCTCTGGGCCTCGCCAGCCTGCTCGTCTTCGCCTGGGCCGCCACGGGCATGATGGCCTCGCTGCGCGCCGGGCTCGAGGTGGCGATGCGTGTGGAGCGGGGACGCCCGGCTGTTCGCGGCAAGCTCGTCGATATCGTCCTCATCGTCGGAACCGCGGCTCTCGTGCTCGGCGTCGTTCTCCTGAACCTCGCACAGAAATTGCTGTTCACGTGGATCGAGCGGCCTCTCGACCTGATCGGCATCGACGGGGGTCTGGTCGAGCAAGGTGTCCGTAACGGGATACCGCTGCTCCTGACCACCGGCGTCGTCCTGCTCCTCTATCGGTTCGTGCCGGCTCGGCGACTCAAGCTCGGCGATGCGCTGGCCGGTGCGATCGTCACCGCCTTGCTGCTGCTCTCGATCTCGCTGGTCTCGGGCTTGATCTACGACCGGACTCGCAGCCTGAGCTTCATCTACGGCTCGCTGACGTTCGCGCTGATCTTCCTCTATTCGGTGTATCTCTACGCGTCGGCACTCTTGCTCGGTGCCGAGATCGCGGCCGCGTGGTCGCGCCCGTCCGATGCCTCCGAAGAGCCGCTCTCACGCCAGATCCGGCGCGCTGCGCTCGGCCTGGTCGTGCACCAGGATCCTCCCGTTCGCCCGCCCGAGCGACCTCGCGTGCCGACCGACCCAAGGTGATCGGGCCGGAGCCGTCAGGCGAGCTCCGTCAATGCCTGACGCACCTTCGCCAGATGGGCTTGTAGTTCGGTTGCCCGGGCGAGATCGGTCTCGCCTTGCAGATCGCGACGCAGCTTGCGCTCTCGCAGCCGGAGCAACATCTCCGTTCCCGCCCGCCGTGAGATCCCCTCACTCGACGCGGTTGCGTCGAGCTCGGCGAGAAGTGCCACGAGATCACCATCCGGCGGCAGCCTGGCAATCAAGGCCGCTCGCATCCGCCGGTGTTCCTCGAGGTCGAAATGCTCCTCCCCGAGCCCGGCGAGAGCCTCGCTGAGATCGGGGTGCGCAACAACCGCTGCAAGCGCTTCACGCTCGAGCCGGATACCCGCGTCGAGCAGCTTCCTGGGCTGTCCTGAATTTCCGGCCGCAGAGGCGCCGCGCGCAGGCGCGATGCCGGAAAGCGTCTCACGTGGCAGATCGAGTCGATCGGCCACGAGCCGTAGCGCCTCCTGACGCTCGGGCGAGTCTTCCGCTTTGGAGAGGATTTCGCGAGCGCGAACGAACGCTTCCTGGCGGTCGTCTGCACGTTCCAGCTCCAGCCGGACACGGTAGTGGAGGTAGCTCTCGGCCTGTCCGAGCCTCTGTTCGAAGCCGTCGGGCGCATCGGCAGGGTCCTGCCCCCGCGGAAGGACGACGATACGGATCTCGAAGCCCTGGCTGTACGCCCGCTCCATGCCACGCAGCGTCGCGTCCTCTCCGGCCGCGTCCGCGTCGAAGCACAAATACAGGCGCCTGGTCAGCCTCGCGAGCTCCCGCAGGTGGTACTCGGTCAGCGCCGTCCCCATCGAGGCGACCACCGGCTCGAACCCCGCTTGCCGCAAGGCGATCACGTCGGTATTCCCCTCGACAACCACAGCTCTGTCCTGCTTCGCGATCGCAGGCCGGGCCAGATGCAGGCCGTACAGGACGTGGCTCTTCTTGAACAGCTCGCTCTCGGGCGAGTTGACGTACTTCCCTTTCAGGGGGTCGTCGTCGTGCAGCTTCCGGGCCTGGAAGCCGATCACTCTTCCCCGCGCGTCGGCGAGCGGGAACATCAGCCGCGGCGGGAAGTAGTCGCTGCCGCGCTGATTGGTCAGTCCCGCCGCCCGCAACTCGTCTACGGTGAATCCCTTCTCGAGCGCCTTGCCGGCGAGCCCCTGACCCGGCGAGAGGCCAAGTCGGAACTCCTTCGAAACGTGCTCGCGGAGCCCGCGGCTCACCAGATATGCCCGGATGGGCTCACCATCGGCCCCCTCCCACAGGTGGCGTTCGAAGAACGCCGCCGCCTGGTCGAGCACGGCGAACAGCCGCTCGCGCCTCCGGCGTGACTCGTCCGCCTGTGGCGAGCTCTCCTCGTATTCGAGCGGGACCCGGAACCGCTCGGCGAGCCACTCGATCGAGCCGACGAAGTCCAGACCTTCCGTCTCGCGGACGAAGGTGACGACGTCACCTCCCTTGCCGCACCCGAAGCAGTGATAGAGGTTCAGGTCGGCGTTGACCGAAAAGCTGGGCGACCGCTCCTCGTGAAACGGGCAACGCCCCATGTACCGCGTGCCGGAGCTCTTGCGGAGGGACGTGCGCAGACTGACGACCTCGACGATGCTGGCGGCGGCGACGACATCGCGCACGCTCTGATCCTTGATGCGGGCCACTACAACGACAACCCCGCGGCGTAGGCGAGGGCAAACCGATCGGTCATCCCCGAGACATAATCGGTGATCCGGTCGGCGAGCTCGCCGTCGCCTGCGGGCAGCAGCGACGGGTCGTCGACGAGCCGCGCGAAGATGGCCTGGACGACCGCGCGAGCACGTTGGTGCTCGGGCCCGACCTGCGGGCCGAGGTAGACCCGGTCGAACATGAACGCGCGAAGCGAGAGCATCGCCTCGCCGATCTCGTCGCTCTGCCGAATGTCGCCTGCCTGTTCGGAGGTATCGACGAGATCGTGAACCAACGCGTCGATTCGGTCGGAGCCGGTGGCGCCGAGGAGCGCGATCTCGGCCTGTGGCAGGTCCGCCTCGGAGAGGATGCCGTACCGAATCGCGTCGTCGATGTCGTGATTGATGTACGCGACCCGGTCGACCACGCGGACGACCTTCCCCTCGAGCGTCTCCGGCTCCTGCGCGCCGGTGTGGGTCAGGATCCCGTCGCACACCTCATGCGTGAGGTTGAGGCGGCGGGCGATCCGCCACGATTGCTCGTTGTGCCTGAAGCGGCGGCCGAATGCAGCATTGAGTGCGTCGTCGAGCGCCTGCTCGCCGGCATGGCCGAACGGCGTGTGGCCCGTGTCGTGACCCAGCCCGATCGCCTCCACGAGGTCTTCGTTGAGGCGAACCGCCCGTGCGACGACGCGTGAGATCGCCGTCGTCTCGAGCGTGTGGGTCATGCGCGTGCGGTAGTGGTCGCCCTCGGGGTCGATGAAAACCTGGGTCTTGCCCTTCAGCCGGCGGAACGGCTTCGAGTGAACAAGGCGGTCACGATCGCGCTGGAACGCCGTGCGCACGCCGCACGGCGCCTCCGTCTCCGCTCTGCCGCGGGTCTCGAACGAGCGGACGGCCAGTGGGGAGAGCCACGCGTCTTCGTGCGCGCGCACGCGCCGCTCGAAGGGCTCCCTGGTGCGGCCTGCGATTCCCATCGAATGGAGGGTAGTCGCGACCCCGGACTCCGGCGCGGCTCAGCCCGGCGTTCCGGGAGCGCCGTCGATCGAGAGGGCCATTCGCCCGACCCTCAGAACGACCGCGACTGACCACCGTCGACAGAGACGCACGCCCCGACGACCCACGATGCACGAGGCGAGACGAGAAAGGCGACGGCGTCGGCGATTTCGTCGACGGTTCCGAGCCGACCGAAGGGAAGGTCGCGCTCGATGAACGCCTCCGTGCCTTCGGGATCTTCCCGGAGGCGCCGCTCCCAGCTCCCGCCGGGGAACAACGTCGAGCCCGGAGCGATGCTGAAGACGCGGATCCCCTCTGACGCGAGATCGTGCGCCATCGCCTTGGCAAGGCTGATCTCCGCCGCTTTCGCGACGTTGTAGCTCGGGCCGCCGCCCGCTTCCCGCCCCCAGACGGACGCGATCATCGCAATCACACCCCCACCCCGCTCGCGCAGTACGGGTCGCGCGGCTCGGGAGACGTTCAACGCCGGAAACAGGTTCTTGCCGAGCACCGTCTGCAGATCGTCGGCATCCATCTCAGCGAAGGATCGCGCGCCGGAACCGCCGACGTTGTTGACGACGATGTCGAGCCCGCCGAACTGCTCGACCGCAGCGTCGACGACGGCCGTTGCACCGTCAGGAGATGTAACGTCCACGACGACGCCGACGGCCCTTCCCGGCCCTGCGACGGCTCGAACCGCCGTATCGAGGTCGTCCGCTCCTCGCGCGCACAAGACGACATTCGCCCCTTCCTCTGCAAGGCGTGAGGCGATTCCGCGCCCGATCCCCCGACTCGCCCCGGTAACGATCGCGACCTTGCCGGTCAGCCCGAGATCCATGCCCCGATCCTAGAGTCTCTACGTGCCGGGCATGGCGCCGCCGGTAAGCCGCAGCCTGCCTGGAGCTCGTCCCACACCACGAAGGCATTGCCCGGCGCGAGGCCGAGCTCCCTGATGATGGTCCCCGCGACGGCCGCAAGCACGTGCGCGACGACTTCGGGCGACCGACCCTCGAAGGCACTGACACGCACGATCGGCGGATGGGTGGCGCGTGGCTGTTCGAGAGGAGCATCGTTCTCGCCTTCTCGATAGCCGCCGGGAGCGAGCGTCTGCCAAGTGACCCACGTGCCCGAGGAGTCCTCGCCCAGCTCACCGCTCACTGCCAGGGCGAGCGCCCGCGAGACGGCATTCACTCGTCATGTAAGGCATGCCTGACAAAAATTGGTAAGGCTGACCTTATAGCACCGATTCGAGCGCGGCTGGAGCCGCAGAAGGCCGACCTCCCACCCTGTGGGCCCGACGAAACAGTCTTGTCCGACTACGGCCTCGGCTACGCTTTGGCCCCACTCATCCTCCCCATTGTCGCCATCGCCAGCCTCATCAACCGACCTGCAGCGCCAAGCAGTCGAGCGGCTCGTTCAGGCGGAGAACCCACGTGCAAGATCGTGGACGAGCTCACGGGGTCGAGGGAACTGGCCGGCGTATGACCCGCTTCCGGAGAGATGCTCAAGGACGTTGTCGGAGCTGTCGAGTATCAATGCAGCGTGATGCGTGGATTTGATCGGCGAGATGGCGTGGTCCATCTGAACCGTCGGCGACTGTTGGGACGATTCCTTGCGGCCATCGTCGTGCTGGGCGCCGGACGGCCAAGGCCCGCCGGAGCGGCCGCAAGCGTGATCAAGAAAGTGCGAGTGCGAAACGGAGCGAAGCCGTTTCTGGGCGACCGCCGCGGCTTTGCAACGATTAGCCCACGCAGCGCAGGAGGACGGTCCGCAGCGATGCTGGAGGTCATGGCTGGCGAACCGCTCGACGCTACCCTCGAAGTCGTGAGCCGAAACGGCGTCGGCGTCCACGTCATATCGCAAGCGCCGGTCTCGTTGACCGCCGGGCACAACAGGATCCCATGGGCACCCCCTCCATCCCTGAAGCCCGGCTCGTACATTCTGCGGCTTCGACAACTGGAAGCTACTCCGGCTCCTGTGCTGGGATCGGCCGTGGTCCGCGTGATCGACGTTGAAGCCACGTTCAGGCAGCGAAGTGCGCTTGCGGGCGAGTCGGTGTCACTGAGCGTGCAGACGGACGCGCCTTGGCTGCGGGTGTCGCTCTTGCGATGCGGCCCGGAAGAGGGGCCAACCAACAGCAACTACGAGATGCGGGGCGTCGAGGTCGCTGCACCACAACGGATCGATCTCTCCCACAGGCGAGGGCAGCCCAAGACAATCCCGTTTCCGATCGGCGCCATGGAGAGTGGGCTCTATGCGGCCCGGTTGGAGGGCCCGTTCGGCCACCTCGGGTTCGCGCCGCTCGTCGTTCGCCCAACACTCCCGACCCAGCGGGTCGCCGTCGTTCTGCCGACCACGACGTGGCACGCGTACAACTACTACGACCGAAACGGCGACGGGTTCGGCGACACCTGGTACTCGCTGTGGGTGCAGAAGCGGATCGATCTAACGCGCCCTCATCTACGCCGTGGCGTGCCCGAACGCTACCGCAGCTACGACGTCCAGTTCCTCCACTGGCTCGCCTCACGCGGCCACCCAGTCGACACCTACGCGGACGAGGATCTCGACGCGTTCACGAGCGCAGAGGCGATGCGATCGTCCTATGACTTGATCGTCTTTCCGGGCCACACCGAATACGTCACACGGCGGCTGTACGACCTCATCGAGGGATACCGCGACCTCGGCGGCAGGCTCATGTTTCTGTCCGCGAACAACTTCTTCCGACGCGTCCTCCGCAACACCACCCACGCGGAACTGGTCGGCGAGTGGCGTGAGGCGGGCCGACCCGAGTCCGCTCTCCTCGGAGCCCAATACATCGCCAACGACAGCGGCGAACGACAACAACCCTTCACCGTCACCGCCGCCGACACCGCACCATGGGCGTTCGCCGGGACCGGCCTCACAAACGGCTCCCAGTTCGGACGCTACGGCATCGAAATCGACGCAACCACGCCCTACTCGCCACCCGGAACGCAAATCCTCGCCCGCATCCCCGACCTCTTCGGCACCGGCCGCTCCGCCGAGATGACCTACTACGAAACTCCCGCCGGAGCACGCGTCTTCTCCGCCGGCGCCCTCAACTTCGGCGGCACCATCATGCTCTCGCCTCAAACCGCACGACTCCTCGACAACATTTGGGCCAGACTCACCCAGTAGCACGTTGTCGTGACCGCCCAGCAGATCGCCGCGCGATGGCGAGGACGAGGATCAGTGCGCCACGCACGGGGTCGGATCATTTGCTCTGCGGCCTGCCGCTGACGGCGTGAGGAAAGCCCTGCTCGGACGTGCTTTGTGTGTACGGGAGAGGCAACGCAAGGACGACGAAACGGGCTTTGGGAACGGTTTGGGAACGATGACCGTGCAAGGACTTGGTTTGGGGGCCGTGCAGGCCGCTGGACTCGTTAGTGTCCGACGAGTCGATGCCCACGGTCTACGACGTCGTCGACGACATCAGACGTGACGCGGACATCGCGAACCGATTGAAGTGCCCCTCGCCCGGTTGTAGCATCGCTGGAGACCGCCTTGGCTATGCGTTTGCGCTTGCGGCGTGCGCCGGGCGACGATAGGAGGTGGCTACGTGCCCAAGTACGTGACTCTCTATAACTGGACGGATCAGGGCGTCGTGAACGCCAAGGACACCGTCAACCGCTACCAAACTGCCAAGAAGCTCGTCGAGAGCAAGGGCGGCAAGATCGAGACCATTCTCTGGACGGTCGGCCCTTACGACCTCGTCACGGTCGCGGATTTTCCCGACGATGAGACGGGCACGGCTGTCGCCCTTCAGCTCGCCTCGACCGGCAACCTCCGCTCGACCACGATGCGCGCCTTCAACGAAGGCGAGATGAAGGGGATCATCGAGAAGATGGGGTAAGCCCTCTCCAAATCCGACCCGCGACGAGGCCCCGGCGTGGCTGCGCGGCGTGCTGCTGCGCGACCGGCCTGGCCGGACGGGGTCTGGCGGGTCGTCCTAATGCCGGGGTCGTGGGACGCGATGGGTCTGCTATTGGGAACGGCGAGGCCCGGGAGGGGCGAGGATCCCCCGGGTTTCGGCCGTTGCCCCCGAACCCACCACTGAGATCAGAGTGGCTTAGATAGGCCGTTTCTGACGTTCATACACTCCCCCACGCTGGCCGGAAGGCGGCTACGGTGAACGCGTGACGGAGCTCCTGCTCACGCGACACGGCGAGACCGACTGGAACCTGGAACAACGGGTGCAGGGTCACACCGACCGCCCGTTGAACGCGGCGGGGCTCGAGCAGGCACGCCGGCTCGCAGACCGTCTCGCGGCGATCCCGCTCGCCGCAGTCTATTCGAGCGACCTCGTGCGAGCACGCCACACCGCAACGGTCGTCGCGAGCGTCCACGGACTCGAGGTCACCTTCGATCCCGACCTCCGCGAGAAGAACTTCGGCAGCTGGGAGGGATTGACCAACACGGAGATCCAGCAACGCTTCCCGGACGCCGTCCGCGGACGCTGGGGCGACGGAGAAACGACCGACGAGGTCGCCGAACGCACGATCGCCGCGATGAACAGGATCCGCGCCCGGCATCTGTCCGGCCTCGTACTGGTCGTCTCCCACGGGGGGCCGATCCGAGCGATCCTCACCCATCTCGCGGTCGAGCACGGGCCGATCGGCAACTGTGAGGTGATCCGCGTCGACTACTGAGCCAAGCGCTCGCCGCCGAGGCGACGCAATGATCGCTCGACCTCCGGTGCCCGGCTTCGGAGCCGCTGGAAGTCCTTGTCGAAGAGCGACAGGAGGCGCATCGGTGTTCGTGCGAAGACCGTTGCGGTTCGGCGGCCGGTCACGAGGAGTGCTATTTCCCCGAACGTGTCGCCCGGGCCGAGAACCCGTCTCGTCTCACCGTCATCGAGCCGAACCTCGGCTTGGCCGGCTTCGATCGCGTAGAGGACGTACCCGAAGTCACCGTGGGTCACGATCGGCGCACCCGCATCGACCGCGACCTCGCGCATCACGGAGGCGAGCTCTTCGAGCTCAGCGGCGGGAAGGTCGGCGAAGGGTTCGAACGCTGCGATCCTGGTCGTCTCCACGACCCCGCATCGTGCCGGGCTCGTCGTCTGTCCGCCAGGGCCGTTCACCGCACCGCAACCAGTTGCACACATCCTCGAGACCGTTCCGACTCCAGTCGGCCACGGGTGCAACCGGCGGTAGACGTTCCCTGCTCGCGCTCTCTTGCTTCGCGTGGGTCGCGCTCTGCTACGCAGTCACGATCGCCCGACGCCGACCTCCGGGTTCCCATCGCTCAGAGGGCGGGTGCTTTCTGAGCAGACGGCAGTCCAAGGATCTCGCAGTAGAGGACGTTTTGCACCCTCCCGTTCTTGACCATCACGTAGCAGCGGTAGCCGTTACCGACCTTGGTCACCTTGCGATCAGTTCCGGGGTAGGGATCTGGTCTCACTATGGGTGGGGGTGGCAGGGAGTGCATCGTTCCTCCTCGATCCAATTGGAGTGATCTCAGAGTCCCAGGCTCGCGAACTGGCTCTTCTTTCTCTCCGTTCGGGACGAACCCTCTGCTTCCCCGCCGCCCTGAGGGCGCCACCCTCTCTGAGCTCGCTCGCCGGCTCGACGTCTCCCGGGACGGATGTTTGCGAGGCTGAAGCAGTGTTGTCTCCGGTGGCGATGTTGTCGCGGCCATGCCTACCAGCACATCTCGCAGCGGATTCGTCAAGCACGACCGACGTTTCAAGCTGCAACGGCTAGGCTGCGGACCCGTGGAGGACTACACGAACAAGTACAAGGGCGAGCAGGTCGAGTTGGCGCTCTTCGGAGGCGAGTACCAGGAGGGCGTCCTCACCGCCTATTGCTCGATCGAGGACGTCCCCCACGTCGAGCTCAACGGCCACATCCTCGTGCCGCTGCAGAACGTCGCATCGCTTCACTGCTCGAGCAGGTGCGATGCGCCGGAGCCCGACTGGCCACCGCGAGGGCTCGAGAGCGACAGCGACGACCGCGACGACGACGGGTAGTGCGCCGCCGGATCACGGCGAACTTCTTCAAGGCCTTCGTCCTCGTCGGCTTCCTCGTGGCGCTGGCAAGCGGCGTCGGTTGGCTGATCGGGCGAGAGCGGAGCGCCGGCCTGTTTGCTTTCTGCGCGCTCAGCGCCGCGATCGCTGTCTACTGGCTCGGTGACCGGGCGCTGCTCGGCATGCTGCATGCACGCCCGTTCGCGCTCGCAGAGGACCCCCTCCTGCGCTCTGCGACCGATCGCGTTGCGGCGCAGCTGCGAGTCTCCTCACCGAAGCTCTGCCTGATCGACGACGGCTTTCCGCGGGCATTTGTCGTCGGGCGCGGCCCTGGAGGAGCCACGCTCGTCACGGCGAACCTCCTCAAGGCCTTCATCCTCGTCGGCTTCCTGGTCGCGCTGGCCGGCGGTGCCGGCTGGCTCACCGGGGGCGAGCGGAACGCAGCGCTGTTCGCGTTCTGCGCGCTCCTCGCAGCAATCGCGGTCTACTGGGTCGGAGACAGGGCGCTCCTCTGGCATGCTCGACGCGCGTCCGTTCGCGCTCGCCGAAGATCCGCTGCTCCGGTCTGCCACCGATCGCGTCGCTGCACAGCTGCGCGTAGCGCCGCCGAAGCTCTGCCTGATCGA
>CAWAKM010000003.1:0-90757 GCA_963782615.1 uncultured Thermoleophilia bacterium
AGGGTCCGATCGTTTGCGAAGAGTATCCGCGCTCCGCAGTAGGTCGGGTGCTGACGAGGGCCGAGTGCCGCCAGGCGGACATTCCGTCCTCGCCCGTGGAGTCCCTGCGCGGAGGCGGTCAAGGGCGCGGTGGAGCGCGACCTCGCTGCTGTTGGTGTCCTGGCCGAGCATGACGGCGAGATCTTTCGCCTCCAGGTCGGCACTGTTGTGGAGCACGATCAGCTGCCTCGCTTGCCGTGTCCGTCGATGCGCATACGGTGAGTGGATGGCAGCGGACCCTCTCGCGAACCCCGAGGAGGCGATCCGCCGCCTTTACGGCTACGTCGCCTATCGCATCGGTGCCGGGGCGGATGCCGAGGACGTCGTCTCCGCGACGATCGAGCGGGCGCTCAAGTACCGCTCGTCGTACAACCCCCGTCACGGCAGCGCCGGCGGCCTGGCTCGCGGGCATCGCGAACCGCTGCATTGCCGACCAACTGGGCACCAGAGGGCGTCAGGAGCTCTACGGGCTCGATGCCCCCGAAGGGCTTCGCGGAGGAGCTGACGTCGCGTAGCGACGTCAGCTTGGATCTCGCACGCGCGCTGGCATCGCTGGACGAGCGCGGGCGCGAACTGATCGCGCTCCGCTACGGCGCCGACCTGACGTCGAAGGAGATCGGCCGGATCCTCGACCTCAAGCCCGGCGCAGTCGACGTCGCGATCCACCGCACACTCGCTCGCCTACGTGGGCTCTTGGATGAGGGAGAGCGAGGCCGGCAGACCGGCTGCTAGCCCTCAGGTCGATCAGTCGGGTGAGACGCGAGGGAGCACGCAGCGTGCCTGTGTGCCCGACGCGGTGTCCGAGCATGGGGAGACGCGAAGGAGTGAGCGGCCGGTTAGTGGTGGTCGCCGAAGCGGCACGAGCCGAGCTCGCCCGGTGGGACGAAGAAGCCGACGCTATCTCGCGGCACCACGATCGTGCGGTGGACGGTGATGAACTTGAGGCGATGGTGAACGAAAATCCCGATCTTGAACGGGTAACAGACAAGGACGAATCGCGAGTACTGGTCGCTCGAGGGACCACCGCCGTGGCCGTGATCATCATCGCCAGGATCCTCGCCATGGTCCTCACCCTGGCCGCCCTGACCGTTGCCGCCTTGCCGTTGCCGTTGTTGCCGTTGTTGTTGTTGCCGTTGTTGTTGTTGCCGTTGTTGTTGTTGCCGTTGTTGTTGTTGCCCTTATTGCTCGAGTGACCTTGCGTCTGACGATCGTCGTTGCCCTTGCTGCACGACCGCGGAGGCGACATTCGCGCAACTCTTGGCGGCATGCTGGACCGACGACTTCGCGTAGGCGACCCCGCCGAACGAGCTGAACACGCCCAACACCAAGACGACGAACGCGAACGCGAGCGCGAAGCGCGGCCGGCGCCCGTGCCCCCGCGACGGCGCACGCTCGACGCGCGTCACGATCTCCTGCAGCAGAGCTCGCCGCGTGGCTCGGGACGGCCGGCGCGAAGCTCTGCCTCGAGATCGGAGAAGTCGTCGCTGTTGGAGAATCTGCGCATCTACTGACTACTACCGATGTTGCGGCGGATTTCTTACAGACGGCTCACGGCGTCTGACCGAGCGCCTGCTGCGAGTTGCGTCAGTTCCGACTCGAGCGGGCTGAGCCGCTGCGCCCGGCGCAACGCAACGCGCGCCTGCGCCGGCGGCGAGGCCGCCGCGAGGTCACGCCACAGCTCCCAGTCGTTCGGGCTCTTCTCGACCGCACGCTGGAAGGACAGCCGCGCCTTCCCCAGCTGCCCCTGCGCCAGTTGGGCGCGACCCAGCAGGTCGAGCGCTTCCGACGACCAGGGTGCCCAGTCGACTGCCTTCTGGGCCTGGGTCGCGGAGGCCTTGAAATCGAGCCGGATGTAGGCACGACGGGCCTGGTTGAGTGGCACCGTCGACAGCACCGCGGCCAGCGCCAGCACCGCGATCGCTCCCGTGAGGGCCGGCAGCCCGAACCGGATCGCAGGTCCGCGGCTCGGCGTCGGCTTCCTCGCCGCGAGCGGAGACGACGAGCGCCACCGCCGCGATCAGCGCCACGAGCGTGACGCCCGCGAGCTCCCAGTCCCAGTCGACCGCTGCGTGTGCAAGAAACGCCGCGTACGTCGCGAACGCGCCCGTCACGAGCGGCTGCCGCCGCGCCCGCACCGCCGCGACGAGTGGCACACCGAGCGCCAGCACGAGCAGCGCCAGCCCGACGACGCCGAGCTCTCCCAGCACCTCGACGTAGAGGCTGTGCGCGTCGTGGACGACCATCTCGTTCGGCCGGTGCAGGTTCCAGGCCGCCGTGAAGCTGCCCGCGCCCCCGCCTGACCACCGGATGATCGCGGAACTGGTCGATCGAGACGCGCCACGTGCTCGACACGACCGTTCGAGGAGAGGTCGAACAGCCGTCCCGTGACGTCTGTTCCCGTCTGCTTCGGAGGGGCGTTGATCGAGTCGACGGCACGATGGGCGAGCGTCCAGGGCGCCCCATACACAGCGAACACCGCGACGATCGCGACGGCGACGCCGGCCAGGGTCAGTCCGCCGATCGTGCGCCTGACAGGCGCGGGCACGTGCGAGACGGGCGCCGACGAGCCGGAATGCCACCGCCGCAAGAGCGGAGACGACGGCCATCACCACGATCCACAGCGAGCAGCCTGCCGCCCTCGTCGGCCGCCTGCTGCAGCGTGAGCGTGTTCTTCGTCAGGTGGTCGGAGCGCCGCGCGAGCAGGATCACCGCAGCGGGCCAGGGCGCGAGCACGAGCACCGCCGCGAGAAGCTGCAGGCGGCGTGCGTCGAGCAGCGATCGCCGCCACGAGCCCGACGGCGAGCGCGAGCCAGGCGCCGCGGCTGAACGTGAACAGCATCGTCGGCACCAGCAGGAACGGCGGTGCCGCGCCCGCGAGCGCCTGCACGATCCGGCTCTCCGAGCGGGCGACGAGGCCGAGCGCGAGCAGCACGCCCATCGCCGCGTAGACGCCGAGGCCGTTCCAGTAGCCGATCGGCCCGGAGAGCCGGAACCGAGTCGCCGGATCCCAGTTGCCGACCCAGTCGGGATGCAGGCGGGTCAGCAGCGAGTAGCGACGAGATGACCGTCACGCCGGCAAGCGCGCCGACGAGCAGCGCCTCGACCGTGCGGCGTCTGACGACGAGCAGCAGCGCGAGGACGACGGCGGCATAGGAGACGTCGCGGATCGTCTCGTCGACGCTCGGCGTCGCGGCCGGCGCCCAGAGGATCGAGAGCGCCACCCAGGCTGCGAATCCGGCGAGGCCGGCGACGAAGGCCCAGTCGAGGCGGCGCAGCGGCAGCGCCGGGACGAGGATCAGGCGCAGGGTGGCGACGACACAGCGACACGAACGCGAGCCAGGCCCAGGAGTCCGAGAAGTAGCCGCCGTCGGAGGCCGCGACGACCGAGGCGAGGAGGAAACCGGCGAGCCCGACGAGCGCCGGTTCCAGCCAGGAACCGAGCGAGAGCGTGGACGCCCGTGTGCGGAGCGTGGCGGTGGACGGCTCCATCGCTCCCAATTCTAGGGACGCTGCCCCCGGGTCGTCCAAGAGCCGCGGCGGGCAGCCGCAGTGCCGTGCAACACCTGAGAATTCGTCCGCCGGCGAGTTCGGTCCGACGAACGCGAGCAGGAGCCGAGGAACGTGAACTCGAGCCTCCGAAGCTGTGCGCCGCCTCCGGCGATCAGGACGATCGCGGCCGAGACGAACGTAGGGCTGCGAGCCAGGCCCAGTGCTCGGGAAAGTAGCCACCGTCGGCGGCGGCAACGCCTCCGCCCGGCAGAACGCCGAGCAGGACGGCGGCGACCGCGTCGGGTCGCACCGTCATGGCGAGCGGGCGGGAGACCGTGAAGTCGATGGGCAAGGTCTAGACCATGGCGGGCCGGATGCACGACGGCCGTCGCTTCAACGCCACGTGCGGGGATGTCGGGCTTCTACCGTGAGTCAGGCGTCACAAGGGTGCGCCGCCGGGGATCGGCGGACCTTGCGCAATATGAATCGTTCATTACTTATCTGACGACGGACCAGGTGGGCCGAGTATGTAGAGAGAGGGATGAGACAAGCAGTGAGGGGAGCCACGAGGGCAACCGCAAGCAGAGCTTCGGTCGTCGGGAGCCGCCTCGACAAGGCGCCTGGACGCCGTGATCACCCGAGCGTTGTCCGTGTTCTTGCGGCCGTGCACGACACGGCGACGTTGTTGCGTGTCCACGAGCTCCTCGGGGAGACGTCAGGGTTCGAGATCTGTGCCGACGAGGCAACCGCGGTCGCTGCGGTCGCACGCGCCGTGGAGGCCAACCCCGACCTCTGCCTTCTCGACATCGACATTCCCGGTGGCGGCATGGCGGCCGCCTGGGAGATCTCGGCCCGGCTCCCGCACACGAAGATCGTCCTGCTGACCGAATCGCACCTCGGCCGCCAGCTCGTGCTCGCGCTGGCCTGCGGCCTCTCCGGGTACGTGCGGAAGGACACTGACATGGAACGGCTGCCCATGGTGCTCGAGGGAGTGATGGCAGGGGAAATTGCGATACCGCGAGCCTCGGTCGCCCAGATCGCCGTCGAGCTTCGCGAAGGCATGGCACGCCGACGCTCAGTCGCCGCAAGCCCACATTCGGCGCGGCTGACGAGTCGCGAGTGGGAGGTGATGAGCCTGTTGTGCGACGGGCAAGGGACACCGGGGATCGCGAGACGCCTCGGGATCTCTCAGGCGACGGTGCGGACCCACATCGCCGGGGCGCTTCGCAAGCTCGACCTCCCCGATCGTAGATCGGCGGTGCGGCTCCTCGGCGGCCGGCGGGTGAAGGCGGCCGGCGGGTGAACAGCTCCTGAGGTCACCGAGAACGGCGCAGAGGATCCCGTTTCTCGCCTTCACCAGATCGTCGGGCGTGGAGCCACCTCAACGCGCGGTCCTGTTGTTTTCCTTGTAAATCGTCCGCTTTGCAGCAACATTGTGGATGACCCGCGGGAGACGGGTACCTGTTTCGGCATCACCGAACGGGGTCAGGCAAGGGGGCACCGAGGCTGTCGCCCGTGGCGACACGACTTCGAGGCTGACCGATTACGCCATCGCGAGCAGCACTCGCCGGGAAGAAGGGGACACTGGCCATGAAGTATCGAGACAGCGATCGCCGCATACCAAGGTTGACGTTGCGTGCTCGGATCGCGTACCTGGCCGCAGCCCTCGTCGGTGTCTCGGCTCTCGTCAGTTTGCCGTTGGGCACTGCCGCAGTCACAGACGCCGCTCTCGATCTCGGTAGCGCGGGGGCCTATGTGACGTTCGGCGATCCGGCCAAGCTCGATCTCGGCGCAGTTCACGATCGAGACCTGGTTCAAGCGGACCGGGACCGGCATGTGCGAGCACGACCGGCACCGGCGGGATCACGAATCGTGCCACTCCTGACCCACGGCGCTGCCGGAGGCCGAGGGCTCGAACGTTGACGCGAACTGGATTCTCGGCATCCGACCGACGGGGCGACGCCGAACGTGCTGGCCGCCGATTTCGAGGCGGTCGACGACCCGGCCCCGACCGGCCTAGAACCGTCCCGATCACCGGCACCACCGTCATCACCAATAACGTGTGGCACCACGCTGCCGCCACCTTGACGGCCACCTGGAAGCTGTATCTCGACGGCAACCTCGAGACCGTTTCCTGCACGACGGGCTCGCCTCCGGTCGCGGCAAGCTGTTCGCCGGGTGTCACGCCGCGCTCGGACTCGATCCAGAAGGTCGCGCTCGGTGCGATGATCAACTCAACGCAACGTCCAACCGCCGGCCGCTTCCAGGGCGTGATCGACGAGGCCCGCGTCTGGGATCACGCCCGCACCGGCCCGGAGATCCTCGCCTCGAAAAACTCGGAGCTGACGTCCGGCACCGGACTGGTCGCGCGCTGGGGCCTCAACGAAGGCACTGGCACAACCGTGGGCGACAGCATCGCCACGGTCGCCAACGGCACCATCACCGGCACCGGCTACGCCTGGGTCGCTCCGCCCGCCAACACGGCGCCGGTGGCGGTCGCCGACGCGTACTACACGCCGCTGAACACGGCCAAGGTCGTGGCGGCGCCGGGTGTGCTCGGTAACGACACCGACGCGAACAGTGACCCGTTGACCGCTGTCCTCGTGACGAACGTCAGCCACGGCGTCCTCGCCCTCGCGGCCAACGGCGGCTTCACCTACACGCCGACCAACGGTTACAACGGTCCGGACAGCTTCACCTACAAGGCCAACGACGGCACGGCCGACTCGAACACGGTCACCGTCTCGCTGGCGGTGGGCAACAACGGCCTCGCAGCTGGGCACGTCGTCGTACGTCACGTTCGGCGATCCGGCCAAGCTCGATCTCGGCCAGTTCACGATCGAGACCTGGTTCAAGCGGACCGGGACCGGCACGCCGAACACGACCGGCACCGGCGGGATCACGATCCTGCCACTCCTGACCCACGGCTCTCCGGAGGCCGAGGGCTCGAACGTTGACGCGAACTGGATCCTCGGCATCAATACCGACGCGGCAACGTCGATCGTGGCCGATTTCGAGGCGGTCGACGACCCGGCCCCGACCGGCCAGAACCGCTCCGATCACCGGCACCACCGTCATCACCGACAACGTGTGGCACCACGCCGCCGCCACCTACGACGGGACCACCTGGGCACTGTATCTCGACGGCAACCTCGAGGCGAGCATCAGCCCCGGCCGTGCACCCGCGCTCGGACTCGATCCAGAAGGTCGCACTCGGTGCGATGATCAACTCAACCAACGCAGCCGTGGGCCGCTTCGACGGCGTGCATCGACGAAGCCCGCGTCTGGAATCACGCCCGCACCGCCGGCCAGATAGCAGCCGCCCGTGACCTCGAGCTCACCTCCGGCACCGGCCTCGTCGCCCGCTGGGGTCTCAACGAGGTCCCTGGCACGAGCGTCACTGACTCGATCGCAACCCTCGCCAACGGCACCATCACCGGCACCGGCTACTCCTGGGTCGCGGGCTTCGTGCCGCCGGCCGCCGGCAACACTGCGCCCCGAACGCGCCGACGCTGAACGCGCCCGCCAACGCGGGCACGGGCGTCGGCCTATCGCCGACGCTCGATATCGGCGTCTCCGATCCCAACGCCGGCGACTCGTTGACGGTCACCTACTTCGGCCGCCCGCTCGCGAGCGGCAACTACGCCCAGATCGCCCAGCACACAGGTGTCGACCTCGGGCACGAATGACACCGCTGCCTGGGCGGGCCTCGGCGCCGGCCAGACGTTCCAGTGGTACGCCACCGTCAGCGACGGCACCCTCACAACGACCGGCCCCACCTGGACCTTCCACACCGTCGCGAGCGCCGACCCGGTGTTCGTCGGCGCCGGCGATATCGCCGACTGCGGACGGACCCAGGACGAGGCCACGGGCGCTGTCATCGGCGCAATCGACGGCACGGTCTGGACGACGGGCGACAACGTCTACCCCTCCGGCGCGGTTCTCGCGAACTACACGAACTGCTACGAAACGAGCTGGGGTGGCGCGATCAAAGCCCGCACCCGCCCGATCCCGGGCAACCATGACTGGGGCACCGGTCAGGGCGGAGCGGAGACGCTCGCCAGCTACAACACCTACTTCGGCGCGAACGCGACCGACGCCGGCGGCAAGAGCTACTACAGCTACGACATCCCCTCGAGCAACTGGCACATCGTCAACCTCGACAGCGAATGCCAGCTCGTGCCCGGCGGCTGCGCCGCCGGCTCCGCCCAGGAGCTCTGGCTCGAGGCCGATCTGGCCGCCAACAGCACCAAGAACGTGATCGCCCTCTGGCACAAGCCGCGTTTCAGCTCGGGCGTCACCAACTACACGGCCCTCCAGGCCTTGTACGACGACCTCTACGCAGTCGGGGTCGACATCCTCCTCCACGGCCACGACCACATCTACGAGCGGCTCGCCCCGATGGACGCCGACCGGCAGCCGCCGACCCGACGTACGGCATCCGCCAGTTCACCGTCGGCACCGGCGGCGCCGCGCTCCAGTCGTGCCCCGGACGCCCCTTCCGACGAGCCAGGTCCTGCAACAGCAGCACCTACGGCGTGATGAAGCTCACGCTCCACGCGTCCACGTATGACTGGAAGTTCCTGCCGATCGCCGGCAGCACCTTCACGGACTCCGGCACTGGATCCGTCCACGGCGCGCCCGCCGCCGCCAACAGCGCCCCGAACGCGCCGACGCTGAACGCGCCCGCCAACGCGGGCACGGGCGTCGGCCTATCGCCGACGCTCGATATCGGGGTCTCCGATCCCAACGCCGGCGACTCGTTGACGGTCACCTACTTCGGCCGCCCGCTCGCGAGCGGCAACTACGCCCAGATCGCCCAGCACACAGGTGTGACCTCGGGCACCAATGACACCGCTGCCTGGGCGGGCCTCGGCGCCGGCCAGACGTTCCAGTGGTATGTCACCGTCAGCGACGGCACCCTCACAACGACCGGCCCCACCTGGACCTTCCACACCGTCGCGAGCGCCGACCCCGTCTTCGTCGGCGTCGGTGACATCGCCTCGTGCAGCGTCACCACCGACACGGACACGGGCAACGTCATCGCCGGGATCGACGGCTCCGTCTGGACGACCGGGGACAACGTCTACGACTTCGGCACGGCGGCCGAATTCACGAACTGCTACGCGCCGACGCCGTGGGGTAGCCCCTCGGTCAAGAACCGCACCCGGCCGATCCCTGGCAACCACGACTGGGGCACGGGCGGCCCGGAGACACTGACCGACTACTTCGCCTACTTCGGTGCGAACGCGACCGACGCCGGCGGCAAGAGCTACTACAGCTACGACATCCCGTCGAGCAACTGGCACATCGTCAACCTCGACAGCGAATGCCAGCTCGTGCCCGGCGGCTGCGGCGTCGGCTCGGCCCAGGAGCTCTGGCTCAAGGCCGACCTCGCCGCCAACAGCAGCAAGAACGTGATCGCCCTCTGGCACAAGCCGCGCTATAGCTCGGGCGCCACGAACTACCAGGCGCTCCAGCCACTGTGGGACGCCCTCTACGCCGCCGGAGTCGACATCCTGCTCGACGGCCACGACCACATCTACGAGCGCACAGCCCCGATGAAATCGGGCGCGACCCTGACAGACCCGCCTGTTGCCGACCCGACGTACGGGATCCGGCAGTTCACGGTCGGCACCGGCGGCGAAGCTCACCACGGGCTCAGCACGACCCTGCCCACGAGCGAGGTCCGGAATGACACGACGTTCGGGATCTTCAAGCTCACCCTCCACGCCACGAGCTACGACTGGGTCTTCCTGCCGATCGCCGGCAGCACGTTCACCGACTCCGGTACCGGCACGGTTCACGCCGCTCCTGCTCCGCCTGGGCTGAGTGTTTTGCCGGCGGGTGCTTCGTTGACGGCGGGGCAGTCGATCGTTTCGCCGAATGGGAAGCGTCGGTTGACGATGCAGGGCGACGGGAACCTGGTCGAGTACAGCGGCGCGAGTGTCGTTTGGGCGGCGGGGACGAACCCGTCGGGTGCGCGCGCGGTGATGCAGGACGACGGCAACTTCGTGATCTACGACAGCTCCGACAGTCCTCTGTGGGCGAGCAATACGGACGGGAATCCGGGCGCATACGTCGTTGTGGGCGATGCGGGAGAGTTCGGGCTGCGATCCGCCGGAGGGGACACGCTCTGGGCGCCGGGAAGGCTCGTCGCGCATGCCCTCACCGCGGGACAGTCGCTCACGTCCCCGAATGGCCAGTTCCGGCTGACGATGCAGGGCGACGGGAACCTGGTCGAGTACGGCGGCACGAGTGTCGTCTGGGCGTCGGCGACGAACCCGTCGGGTGCGCGCGCCGTGATGCAGGACGACGGCAACTTCGTGATCTACGACAGCTCCGACAGCGCCCTGTGGGCGAGCGATACGAGCGGCAACCCGGGCGCCTACCTGAGCCTGCGCGATACGGGTGAGCTCAGCGTCGTGAGCGCGACAGGCTCGCGCCTCTGGGCGGGTCCCGGCGAGCTGGCACTGAACGCGACGCTTACCAGCGGCCAGACGTTGAGCTCGCCCCTGGGCGCCTACCGGCTGACGATGCAGGCCAACGGGAACCTGGTCGAGTACGACGCGGCCGACACCGTCATCTGGGAGACGGGCACGAACTCCGGCACCAGAGCGGTCATGCAGTCAGACGGAAACCTGGTCCTCTACGACGGCGCCGACCAGGCGCTCTGGGCATCCAACACAAGCGGCCACCCGGGCGCCTACCTCAGCCTGCTCGACACCGGGCAACTCCTGGTCGACACCACCGCGGGGACGCCGCTCTGGGCCGCAGCGGGCACGCTGCTGCCCGACGCGACCCTGGCAACCGGAGAAACGCTGGATTCGCCCTCCGGCGCATACCAGCTGACGATGCAGAGCGGCGGCAACCTCGTCCTGCACCAGGGCGCCACCGTCGTGTGGTCGTCGGGAACGAGCTCAGCCGGCTCCCACGCGGTCATGCAAGGCGACGGCAACCTCGTCGTCTACAGCAGCACCTCCCAACCGCTATGGGCCAGCAACAGCAGCGGAAACCCCGGCGCATACCTGATCCTCGGCGACGACGGCACGCTCGCCCTGATCTCCCCGGCAGGAGGCACCCTGTGGTCAGCCGGGTAAGCCCTTCCGCAGCGTCACGAAGCGTGGATCCTCGATGACCACCAAGCCCTCCGAGGGAGACCGACGCTCGATCACCTTGCCCGTGCGCGCGCTCGCCCTTGACGCGGCTGTCGCTGCGACCGTCCTCGCCACCGCCGCAGTCGCGGTCGCCGGCTACGGCCCGGCGGCCCCTCCAGGCCCGCCCGTACCCGGCGGCTTCACGGTGGTGATCGCCAGTCACACGATCGGGCCGAACGGCGGGGCGTTGAACGCGACAACCGGCCTCACCAGGCTCCGTCTCCGGGTCCCGGCGCATGCCCTGGCGTATCGTGTCCAGTTCACGTTCACACGGCCGCGGCTGTCGGATCTGAAGAATGCGACCCCGAAAGGGACGCGCCTGCGCGTCGGGTTCGCGCTTCTCGCCAATCGGACAAACGGAACCCCGATCCGCGGCTCGTTCAGCAACCGCCCCGTCTCGATCGTCGTCTCCAACCCCACGCTCACCAAGCAGGCGCGGGTGCTCGCCTGGAACCAGACACGCCACCGGTTCGTCCGCGTCGCGGCGGTCGCCCGAACCGGCCAGGTCGTTATCACCACCCGCCACTCAGAAGAGTTCCTCGTCATCACGCCGACGTAGGAACCACACGTGAGGGGGATACTGCGGTGCCGAAAACTGCGGCGTACGTCGACAGAAAGTCAGCCTTGGCCTGGCTCCGGAAGGGGCTGTTCGCGGCTGCAGCGGCGTCCGTCGTTTTCGTCTTCCTCTTCGTCCAGACCGGCGCGCAGGCCGCAGGCCCTGACCCGAACGAGATCGTCACCGAGAACGCGCTGCCCGGCAACGCTCCCTCCGAGTGGGAGGTCAGCCGGGGCGGGCGACCCGAGCATCCAGGGCTTCGCGACGGACATCAGCGTCGACCAGGGCGAGACGGTCGAGTTCAAGATCGACACGACCGGCGACGGACTACCGGATCGACATCTACCGGCTCGGCTAGTACGGCGGCGACGGCGCGCGCAAGGTCGCGACGATCGAGCCGTCGGCGACGCTGCCGCAGAACGCAGCCCAGCTGCCTGGTCCTCGACGGCACGCTCCGACGACAACCTGTCGACTGCGGCAACTGGGGCGTGTCGGCATCGTGGAGCGTCCCGACGGACGCGGTCTCGGGGATCTACATCGCTACGCCGGTTCGCGAGGACGTCGGCGGCGACCTCGCCAGCCACATCGCGTTCATCGTCCGCGACGACGACGGCGAGCTCGGACCTCCTGTTCCAGACCTCGGACACGACCTGGCAGGCGTACAACCGGTACGGCGGCTACAGCCTCTACGACGGTCCCGGGCACGCCCACAAGGTCAGCTACAACCGCCCCTTCACGACGCGCGATGCGCCGACCGAGGACTGGCTGTTCAACGCCGAGTACCCGATGCTCCGCTGGCTCGAGCGCAACGGCTACGACGTCAGCTACTTCACCGACGTCGATTCCGCTCGGCGCGGCGGCCGAGATCCTCGAGCACGAGGCCTTCCTGTCGGTCGGCCACGACGAGTACTGGTCGGCCGGACAGCGCGCGAACGTCGAGGCGGCCCGCGACGCGGGCGTCGACCTCGCCTTCTTCAGCGGCAACGAGATCTACTGGAAGACCCGCTGGGAGCCGAGCACCGCCGACGGCGGGAGCACCGACTACCGGACGCTCGTCTCGTACAAGGAGGGCGACGCCCAGGGCTCCGAGCACTACGACTGCGCCGGGAACTTCAGCTGCGATCCCGACCCGGACACCTGGACCGGCCTCTGGCGGCAGAACCAGGCGGGCCACGACGGCGGACGTCCCGAGAACGGGCTGTCCGGCCAGATCAGCTGGGGCGACACGACGACCGCGATCGAGGTCCCGGCCTCCGCCACGGCCCTGCGCTTCTGGCGCAACACCGGCATGACGGGCGCGACGACGCTGGCCGCGAACACGCTGGGCTACGAGTTCGACTGGGAGCAGGCGGCGTACGCGAGCTCAAACCCGACGGGCCGGATCACGTTGTCCGACACCACGGCCGCGGGCAAGAACCACAAGATGAGCCTCTATCGCGCTCCGAGCGGCGCCCTCGTCTTCGGCGCAGGCACGGTCCAGTGGTCGTGGGGCCTCGACGGCACCCACGACCGCGGATCGGTCCACCGCGGACCCGCGGATGCAGCAGGCCACGGTCAACCTCCTGTCCGACATGGGCGCCCAGCCCGCGACCCTCCAGGCCGGCCTCGTCGCCGGTGGTGCGCTCGACACGACGGCGCCCACCGCGGCCATCACCGACCCGACGGGCGGCGCGACCGTCCCGGGCGGCAACGTCACGATCTCCGGCACCGCCGCCGACACCGGCGGCCTCGTCGCCGCGGTCGAGGTCTCGACCGACGGCGGCACGACCTGGGGTCGCGCCACCGGCACGACGAACTGGACCTACACCTTCAGCGCATCCAACGGCACGGTGACAGCGCAAGCGCGCGCCGTCGACGACGCGGCCAACATCGGCACGGCCGCCAGCGTCACCTTCGACGTCGCGGCGCAGGTCTGCCCGTGCTCGATCTTCGCGCCCGTCGGTGACCGGAACCGAGGAGAACGACACCGGCGCCGTCGAGCTCGGCGTCAAGTTCCGATCCGATCTCGCGGGCTTCATCACCGGGATCCGCTTCTACAAGACCGCGGGCAACACGGGCACCCACACCGGCACCCTCTGGTCGACCGCCGGGACGAACCTGGGAACCGTCACGTTCTCCGGTGAATCCGGCACCGGCTGGCAGGAGGCGATCTTCGACTCGCCGATCGCGATCGATGCCGACACCACGTACGTCGCCTCCTATCACACGACCGTCGGCCACTACGCCACCGGCACGTCGTTCGCCACCGCCGGCGTCGACAGCCCACCGCTCCACGCCTTGCAGGGCGGGATCGACGGACCCAACGGCGTGTACCAGTACGGCGGTGGCGGCGTCTACCCGACCGACACCTTCGGGTCGTCCAACTACCTCGTCGACGTCGTGTTCGAAACGACGGTCGGGCCCGACACGACCCCGCCCACGATCAGCGGGCGCACCCCCGCCCCGGGCGCGTCCGGCGTCGCGGTCGGCGCCAACGTCACCGCAACCTTCAGCGAGGCCATGGCAGCCGCATCGATCACGACATCGACCGTCGAGCTGCGCGACCCAGCCGACGCCGTCGTCGCAGCGACCGTGACCTACAACGCAGCCACGCGGACCGCCATCCTCAACCCGACATCGGCCCTGGACTACAGCACGACCTACACAGCGACCGTCAAGGGCGACGCCGGCGGCGTCACGGATGTCGCCGGCAACGCGCTGGCCGCCGACGTCACGTGGACGCTTCACGACCACGGCCCCGCCTCCTCCACCGCCGAACGAGGGGCCCGGCGGCCCGATCCTCGTCGTCTCCTCGGCGGCCAACCCGTTCAGCCGCTACTACGTGGAGATCCTCCGCAACGAAGGCCTGAACGCGTTCAACGCCGTCGACATCTCGACCGTGGACGCCACGCTGCTCGCCGACTACGACGTCGTCATCCTCGGCGAGATCGTCGGTCGACGCTGCGCAGGCCGCGATGTTCGCAGACCTGGGTCAATGCCGGCGGCAACCTCATCGCGATGCGTCCCGATCCTGACCTGGCCGGCCTGCTCGGCCTGACCGACGCCGGAACCGACCTCTCGGATGCCTACCTCGCAGATCGACACGAGCGCCGGCAAGCCCGGCGCCGGGCTCGTCGAGCCAGACGATCCAGTTCCACGGGACCGCGGATCGATACGCCATGGACGCGGGCACGGACGCCCTCGCCACGCTGTACTCGAACGCCTCCACCGCGACGGCCAACCCCGCCGTCACGCTCCGCTCCGTCGGCTCCAACGGCGGCCAGGCGGCGGCGTTCACCTACGACCTCGCCCAGTCGGTCGTCTACACGCGCCAGGGCAATCCGGCCTGGGCCGGCCAGGAACGCGACGGTCAGACGCCGCCGATCATCCGTTCGGACGACATGTTCTACCCGGACTGGATCGACTTCAGCAAGATCCAGATCCCGCAGGCCGACGAGCAGCAGCGCCTGCTCGCGAACCTGATCGAGCAGGTCAACCGCGACCAGATGCCGCTGCCGCGGTTCTGGTACTTCCCGCGCGGCGAGAAGGCCGTCGTCGTCATGACCGGCGACGACCACGCGACCGGCGGCACCAGCGGCCAGTTCGACTGGGACATCTCGGTCAGCCCGTCCGGCTGCAACGTCGACGACTGGGAGTGCGTGCGGGGGACGTCGTACCTGTACCCGAACACGGGCATCAGCGACGCGGCGGCCGCGGCGTACGAGGCCCAGGGCTTCGAGCTGAGCGTCCACGTCAACACGGATTGCGCGGACTGGACACCGGCCACGCTCGGCGGCTTCTACGACGAACCAGCTCGCCAGCTTCGCGTCCAACTTCCCGAGCGTGCCCGCGCCGTCCACCCACCGCACCCACTGCATCACCTGGAGCGACTGGGCGACCCAGCCGCAGGTCGAGCTCGACCAACGGCATCCGCCTCGACACGAACTACTACTACTGGCCGGCGGCGTGGGTCCAGGATCGGCCCGGCTACTTCACCGGCTCCGGGATGCCGATGCGCTTCGCCGACCTCGACGGATCGATGATCGACGTCTACCAGGCGGCGACGCAGATGACCGGACGAGAGCGGCCTGACCTACGCGACGCACATCAACACGCTGCTCGACAACGCGATCGGCGCGCCCGGCTACTACGGCGTCGTCACCACCAACATGCACACCGACAGCGGCACCCATGCCGGGGCAGCAGACGGTCGTCAACGCCGCGCTGGCCAAGGGCGTCCCCGTCGTCTCGGCGCGCCAGATGCTGACGTGGCTCGACGGCCGCAACGGCTCGTCCTTCGCCGACCTGGCCTGGAACGCCGGCACGCTCACGTTCTCGATCGCCGCGCGGCGCCGGCTCCAACGGCCTCCAGGCCATGCTGCCGACGCAGGGCCGCGAACGGCTCGCTGCAGACGCTGACCCGGGGCGGCAACCCGGTCACCTTCACGACCCAGACGATCAAGGGCATCGAGTACGCGGTCTTCGACGCCGCAGCCGGGGCGTACACGGCGACGTTCGACGTCGATTCGACGCGCTCCGACGATCAGCTCGGTCCCGGCCGTGCCCGGGGCCGGCGGCACCGCCACGGTCACCTGGACGACCGACGAGCCCGCGACCTCGCGCGTCGACTACGGCACCAGCGCCGGCCAGCCTCACCTCGTTCGTCAGCGACGCCACGCTGACGACGTCCCACCAGGTGGAGCTCACGGGCCTGGCCCCGGACACGACGTACTACTTCCGGGTGACCTCCTCGGATGGCGCGGCCAACGTCTCGGTCTCGCCGGACCCGCCCGCCGCACCAGCGTCGTTCACGACCCCGACCGCCGTCGCCACCGACACGACCGTGGCGCGACTTCGCCGCCGGCACGACCGGCGCGTCGACCTACGTGTCCGACACCGCCGGCGGCGAGGTCATCCTCGCGCCGACGGTCGGTGCCGAGTTCTCAGGCACGAATCTGCCCGGCGGCTGGTCGACCGGGAGCTGGACCGGCGGCACGAGCACCGTCGCCGGCGGCGGCGTCAGCGTCGACGGCTCGTGGATCCGCTCCGACACGCTCGTGCCGTCCGGCCGAGCGATCGAGTTCGTCGGCACCTTCAGCGGCGCCGCGTTCCAGAACGCCGGGTTCGGGGTCACCCTCGACGGTCCCGGCGAATCGTGGGCGATGTTCGGCACGAACGCGACCGCCGGCACCCTCCAGGCCCGGACCGTGGACTCGGGTGGGCCCGTCGTCGATGTCGCGCTCGGAGCGCAGTACATCGGATCTGCGCACCGCTTCCGCATCGAGTGGGATACGGCCGTCCGCTTCTACATCGACGGCATCCTCGTCCACACCGCAGCCACGGTCGGCGGGACGATGCGGCCGATCGCCAGCGACTACGACGGCCGGTGGCGACGCGCTGTCCATCGACTGGATGCGGATGACGCCGTACGCGTCGCCCGGCACCTTCCTGTCGCGCATCCACGACGCCGGCAGTCCCGGCCGACTGGGGCGCCCTGTCCTACGTCGCCGACGATCCCGAGCGGCACGACGCTCGCGCTCAGCGTCCGACCGGGGCGACACTCCGACCCCGGACGGCACCTGGAGCCGCGTTCGCGCCGATCGCGAACGGCGAGGACGTCGGCGGCTCGAGCCGCTACCTCCAGTATCAGGTCGAGGCCACGTCGTCCACCGGCGACGTCACCCCGACCCTGTCGTCGGTGACGCTGCCCGTACAGCGCGTCGGTGCGACACCGATCCGCCCGAGCATCACCGGGCGCACGCCGGCGCCGGGCGCCACCGACGTCGCGGTCGGCACGAACGTCACCGTCACCTTCGACGAGCCCATCGACCCGGCGACGGTCACGACCTCGACCGTCACGCTTCGCGCCCAGGGCGCGGGCAGCGACGTCCCGGCGACGGTCACCTACACCGGCGTGACCGCGACGCTCGATCCGACCGGCGCTCTGGCGCCCAGCACCCAGTACACGGTCACGGTCGCCGCGTCCGTCGCGGACGCAGCCGGCAACGAGCTCGGGGCGGCCGACACCTGGACGTTCACGACTGCGGCCGCACCGACCTTCGGGTGCCCGTGTTCCATCTGGGCGTCGTCCGCGACCCCTGGCTCAGCCCGCGGTGACCGACAACCAGCCGATCGAGGTCGGTGTCAAGTTCCGCTCCGAGGTCGCGGGCTGGATCAAGGGGATCCGCTTCTACAAGGGTGCGGCCAATACCGGCACGCACGTCGGCCACCTGTGGACTGCTGACGGGACCCCGCTCGCGAACGCCACGTTCACCGCCGAGACCGCATCAGGGTGGCAGCAGGTCGACTTCGGGACACCGGTGCCGATCGCGGCCGATACGACCTACATCGCGTCGTACTACTCCGAGAGCGGGTACTTCGCCATCGACGCCGGCTACTTCACCAGCGCGGGCGTCGACACGCCGCCGCTCCACGCCCTCCAGGCCGGAGGTCTGAACGGGCCAAACGGCGTCTACCGCTACGGCGACAGCGGCTTCCCGAGCGGCGGGAGCGCGGCGAACTACTGGGTCGATGTGGCCTTCGTGACCGAGATCGATACGACGGCGCCGACCATCACCGGCCGCACCCCGGCGCCAGGCGCCACCGGCGTTCCCGCGAGCTCGAACGTGACCGTGGGCTTCGATGAACCCATGAACCCGACGACGGTCACGACCTCGACCGTCACCCTCCGCGCCCAGGGCGCGGGCAGCGACGTCCCGGCCACGGTCACGTATGCGGGCACGACCGCGACCCTTGACCCGATCGCGGATCTGGCGCCCAGCACCCAGTACACGGTGACGGTCGCCGCGACCGTGGCGGATACCTCCGGCAACCAGCTCGGCACCGCCGACACCTGGACGTTCACCACGTCCGTGCCGCTCTCGTCCCTGGTCGACACGACCGTCGCCGACTTCAACGCCGGCTCGCCCGGTTCGACGACCTACGTCTCCGAGACCGGTAACGGCGAGGTCATCCTCGCTCCGACCGTCGGCGCCGAGTTCAGCGGGAGCAGTTTGCCCAGCGGGTGGACCACCAACCCGTGGGCCGGCGGAGGCGGCGCAGTCGTTGCGGGCGGTTCGGTGACCGTCGACCAGGCGGCGATCTGGACGAACACCCTCTTCGCGCCGGGCCGCTCCCTGGAGTTCGTCGCGAACTTCAGCGACCCCAACCAACACATCGGCTTCGCGAACGATTTCAACTCTGGCGATTGGGCCATCTTCAGCAGCGGTGCGAGCGGCGACCAGCTGTACGCGCGGAGCAACGTCCCGGGTGGCGTCGATACGCCCCTTGGTGCGGGCTACCTCGACGGCTTGCACCGGTTCCGGATCGAGTGGACGGCGACGTCTGCCCGGTACTTCGTGGACGGGATCCAGGTCGCCTTCCATACCGGACTCACGTTCAGCGCGAACCTCCGTCCGGCCGCGAGCGATGCGAATGCATCGGGTTCGCTGGCGATCGACTGGATGCGGATGAGCCCGTATCCGGCCAGCGGAACCTTCACCTCGCGCGTCCACGACGCCGGGGTCGCCGTCGACTGGCGCACACTCGACGGCACCGCGACCAGCCCAGCGGGTACCGGGATCGCCTTCGAGGTCCGAACGGGTGACACCCCGACCCCGGACGGCACCTGGTCCGACTTTGCACCCGTCGCCGACGGCGCCGACATCCCCGGCACGTCGCGCTACATCCAGTACCGCGCGACCCTGACGACCGGCGACACGGAGCTCACCCCGTCCCTGGAGCAGGTCGCCCTCGGCTACGTTGCCCCCGTTGACGAGACCGCGCCGACGATCACAGTCAAGTCGCCGAACCCGAGCGCCACAGGCGTCGCGGTCGGCTCGAGCGTCGGCGTCACCTTCAGCGAGTCGATCGATCCGGCCACCGTGACCGCGGGCAGCTTCCGGCTGCGCGCGCAGGGCGCCGGGGCAGACGTCCCGGCCGCACTCAGCGTCGTCGGCGCCTCGGCGACACTCGACCCGAGCGCCGACCTCGATCCGCACACGACCTACACCGTCACGGTCACGACGGCCGTCACCGACCTCGCCGGCAACCCGCTGGCCACCACCGCGACCTGGTCGTTCACCACGGGCGACATCTCGACCGGCTTCGTGGACACGACCGTCGCCGACTTCGGTGCCGGTACGACCGGTGCCTCCACCTACGTCGCTGAGACGGGTGACGGCGAACTCATCCTCGCACCCACGGTCGGCGCGGAGTTCAGCGGGACGAATCTGCCCAGCAGCTGGGAGAGCGGAGACTGGACCGGCGGCACGAGCGCGGTCGCGGGCGGCAGCCTCACCGTCGATGGCGCGTGGGCGCGAACAGTCGCGACCTACGACGCGGGGCACGTGCTCGAGTTCCGGGCGACCTTCGCGGATGTCACCTTCGCCAACGCCGGCTTCGCGTTCGACCTGAACAATGTCGCGCGCTGGGCGGTGTTCGGCATCGGAAACACATCGGGACAGCTCTACGCGCGCACGAACAGCAACGGTACCGTCAACGACACGGCGCTCGGCGGCGGCTACCTCGGCGCCCCGCACACCTACCGTATTGCGTGGACCGCCAGCCAGGTCGTCTTCTCGATCGATGGCACCGTAGTCCACACCTCCGACGTCGCGATCGCCGATCAGATGCGCCCGATCGCGAGCGACTACAACACCGGCGGCGGCGGGCTGTCCGTCGACTGGATGCGGATGACCCCGTATGCCAGCCCCGGGACGTTCGAGTCACGGCTGTTCGATGCCGCCGCGACGACCGACTGGACGACCCTCACGGCGACGACCTCGCTGCCCTCGGGCACCACAGCGACCTTCGAGACACGCACGGGCGACAGCACCGACACCAGCGATGCATCGTGGTCGGCCTGGACACCCGTCACCGGTGACGCCATCGGGAGCCCCAGCGCGCGCTACATCCAGTACCGCGTCACCCTCACGACGAGTGACCCGGCAATCACGCCGGCCGTCGAGCGCGTCGAGCTGACGTCGGTCAGCCTGCCGCCGAACCGGGAGCCGACTTTTGATCAGAACCTCGGTGACCGCAGCGACGCTGAGGGTGCTGTGATCAGCCTCGACGCCGGCGCGACCGATCTCGACGGCGACAGCCTGACATACGCTGCCAGCAACCTCCCAGCGGGTCTTACGATCGACGCCGCGACCGGTGTGATCAGCGGCACGATCGACTTCGGTGCTGCGGCCTCGAGCCCCTACAACGTCAGCGTGACGGTGCGTGATGGCGTCGATGTCGACGCCACCGACAGCTTTACGTGGACGGTCACCCGGAAGATCGCGGGCAGCGGCGACTTCAACGGTGACGGCAAGAGCGACATCCTCTGGCGCAACGATTCGACGGGCGACAACTACCTGTGGACGATGAACGGAACGAGCGTGACCTCCGCCGATGCCGTCGCGAACGCCACTCTGGACTGGAAAGTGGCCGGCAGCGGCGACTACAACGGCGACGGCAAGGCCGATGTGGTGTGGCGCAACTCGAGCACGGGAGAGGTGTATGTCTGGTTGATGAACGGGGCGACGATCACCTCGTCAGGTCCGGCGGCGACCGAGGCTGACCTCAACTGGAAGATCGTCGGCAGCGGCGACTACAACGGTGACGGCAAGAGCGACATCCTGTGGCGCAACGACGCGACCGGCGACAACTACCTGTGGACGATGAACGGAACGAGCGTGACCTCCGCCGATGCCGTCGCGAACGCCACTCTGGACTGGAAAGTGGCCGGCAGCGGCGACTACGACGGCGACGGCAAGGCCGATGTGGTGTGGCGCAACTCGAGCACGGGAGAGGTGTATGTCTGGTTGATGAACGGGGCGACGATCACCTCGTCAGGTCCGGCGGCGACCGAGGCTGACCTCAACTGGAAGATCGTCGGCAGCGGCGACTTCAACGGTGACGGCAAGAGCGACATCCTGTGGCGCAACGACGCGACCGGCGACAACTACCTGTGGACGATGAACGGAACGAGCGTGACCTCCGCCGATGCCGTCGCGAACGCCACTCTGGACTGGAAAGTGGCCGGCAGCGGCGACTACGACGGCGACGGCAAGGCCGATGTGGTGTGGCGCAACTCGAGCACGGGAGAGGTGTATGTCTGGTTGATGAACGGGGCGACGATCACCTCGTCAGGTCCGGCGGCGACCGAGGCTGACCTCAACTGGAAGATCGTGCCTACCTCGCCCACGGGATAATGCCTGCTCAGCGCGCATTCGGTAAGCCTCGGAGGCTATTGCGTTTCGCCCAGGCCCGAGTACGGTGCGGAGTGAGACGGCGTCGAGCGGGGCCGCCGCAGGGGGATAGGAACGGCGATTAGGGGAGCGTGATCTAGGTTGCGGCACGCGTCTACGCAGAACTCGACCTTAGCGGCGTACGTGGGCCTGCTGCGGGAACGCAAGTGGACCGTTGTCGCCGGCCTGGTTCTGGTGCCTCTGGTTGCGCTCCTGCTGACGCTACGGCAACCGGCGGAGTACCAAGGTCGGGCAGAGGTCTATTTCAACAAGCAGAACGTCGCTTCAGCGATCACGGGCATTCAGGACGTGCAGCAGTCCGGCAACGAAGACCGTCGGGCACAGACGCAGGCGGACCTTGCCTCGGTAGACGAAGTCGCCCGACGCGCCCTCCTGATCGCGGGCGTGACGAACATGACGCCGAACGATCTGCGCTCAGCATCGTCAGTGGCCACGAAGGCCACCAGCGACATCCTCGGTTTCACTGTCAGAGATGCCGATCCGGAGCGCGCAAAGACACTCGCTAGCGCCTACGCGAAGGCGTTTACCGAATATCGGGCGCAACTCGACTCGGCGACGATCACGAAGGCACGCAAAGTGGTGGCGGGCAAGCTGGCCCGTCTGGCCGCACAAGGGAAGACGGAGTCGCCACTTTACGCCTCGCTCTTTGACAAGGAACAGCAGTTGGCCACGTTGGAGATCCTGCAGACGTCGCCCGCCTATGTCGTACAGCAGGCCAACAAGGCCGTGAAGGTCGCCCCGACACCAGTACGCAACGGACTCCTTGCCCTGGGACTCGGGCTCGTCCTGGGTTTGGCAGCGGCGTTTGCGCTGGATGCGCTGGACACACGGGTGCGGAACCCGGCAGAGGTCGGGGAACGCCTGAAGCTGCCGCAACTGGCCTGGGTTACACCGCCACCACGGGGGTTCCGCCGCTCTGACCGGTTGCTGATGCTGACTCAGCCCACCGCACCGGCTGCGGAGGCGTTTCGGATGTTGCGAGCGAACCTCGAGTTCTCGCTCCTCGACAGCACCGACATTCGGACGATCCTCTTCACCAGCGCGGTCGGCCAGGAGGGCAAATCGACTACTGCCGCGAATGCCGCAATCGCCTTCGCACGAGCCGGAAAAAACGTCGCTCTCGTCGATCTCGACCTACGCTCACCATCGATCGCCCAACTCTTCGGTCTGGCGAACGCGCCCGGGGTAACGAATGTCGCGCTCGGGCATCTCGAACTGCGACACGCAATGCAGCAGATCGATCTCGGCCTCGGCGGCCACAAAGCCGACGGCCGTTTCCAGGGAGATTATGGCGACGGCTCGGCAGCGGCCGAGCAGGGAACGCTGAGCATCCTCCTCCCCGGCCCGCTGCCGCCCAACCCGGGAGAGTTCGTCGGCACCCGCCGCGTCGCAGCCGTCGTGGAGGAGCTCCGTTCCTCCTTCGACCTCGTGATCATCGACACGCCGCCGACGCTGCTGGTAGGCGATGCCATGACACTCTCAGCACGAGCCGACGGCATCGTCGCCGTCACCCGGCTGAACGTCGTGCGTCGCCCGATGCTCGCCGAACTGCACCGGGTCCTCCAGTCGGTGCCGACCCCGAAACTCGGCTACATCCTGACGGGCTCGCGTTCGAAAAGGAACCTTGGCTACGGCTACGACTACGACTACGGCCAAACTCACCATGCGGAGCCACCGGACCGGCGCGGATACAAGCCCGGCGAGCCGAGAGCGACCGCAATGGAGGCCGAGCTCTTGTGACCCAGGCGGAGATCTCGCTCGGCGAACCGCGAACCGCGGCCCACGCGCCGACGACATCGGCTCCGCTCTGCAACCTCGTGGACGAGCGCACGCGTGATCTGATCGCTCGGCGCCGCCTCGGCAAAGGCCGCCGTCGCGGCTGGCTGATCCGCCGCGCCCTCGCGGCAGCGGATCTGGTCGGACTCCTACTCGCTTTCGGACTCGCCCAGGCGATCACCACAGACCTTCCGATCGCAGGCTCCAACCGCGTCCCCACCCAGATCGAGCTACTCGCGTTCCTGTTCACGTTGCCGGCCTGGATCGTTGTCGCCCGCCTCTACGGCCTCTACTCCCGCGATGAGGAGCACGCGAACCACACCGCCATCGACGAAGCAGTCAGCGTGTTCACGATGCTCTCGGTCGGCACCTTCGGGCTCCTCGCGCTCTCCTACGCGACCGGCCTTGCCGACCCGTTCATCCCGAAGGTGCTGGCGTTTTGGGCGGCCGCAGTCGTCCTGATCACGGCCGGGCGGGCGCTGGCCAGGAGAGCCTGTCGGCGGAGCACGACCTACCTGCAGAACACGATCATCATCGGCGCCGGCGACATCGGCCAGCTGCTCGGATCGAAGATCCTCCGTCACCCCGAGTACGGCCTCAACCTGCTCGGATTCGTTGACATGCAGCCTAGGAATCGCCGTAACGACCTTGGCGACCTGACGGTGCTCGGCGGACTCGAGGACGTGTCGCGGATCGTGGACGAGCTCGCGGTCGAGCGGGTGATCGTTGCCTTCGCCGGTCAGGCGCAAGGGCAGCTGATGGAAGATCTCCGGCCGCTACGTGCGCGGGATGTACAGATCGACGTCGCACCACGGTTCTTCGACATCATCGGCCCGGGCGCGGATTTTCACGCGATCGAAGGGTTCCCCCTCGTCGGGCTGGCGCCGGCGCGGTTGCCGTTGTCGTCTCTGATCTTGAAACGTGTTCTCGATCTCGTGGGCAGCGTGTTGGGGCTGCTGATCCTCTCGCCGTATTTTGCCTATCTCGCGTTGCGAATCAAACTCGACTCTCCCGGCCCTGTCTTTTATCGGCACGAGCGCCTGGGGCGCGGTGGGCGACCGATCGAGATCTTCAAGTTCCGGACGATGGAGATCGAGTTCTGCCGCGGTGCGCGCTACGGCGGCGAAAAGGCGGATCGAACGTTCGACGAGCTGATGCGCGACCCGGAGCACCAGCAGGAGTTCGAGACGAGCCAGAAGCTCCGAGATGACCCGCGCGTGACCCGCTTCGGCGCCCGTCTGCGGCGTTCGTCCTTTGACGAGCTGCCGCAATTGATCAACGTCCTCACCGGTGATCTCAGCCTTGTCGGACCGCGCCCGATCACGCCGCGGGAGCTCGACCGCTACGGCTCGGCAGGAGCCGAACTGCTGAACGTCAAGCCCGGGCTCACCGGCTACTGGCAGATCAACGGTCGATCGGACCTGGACTACGCGGATCGGGTACGCCTCGATCTCGCGTACGCCGGTGACTGGTCAGTCGGGCTCGATCTGACGATTCTCGCGAAGACGATTCGCGTCCTGGCCGCCGGTCAGGGCGCCTACTGAGATGGCCTCGATCGGCGGACGACAGGCGGCGGCTCCGACCGCTGTTGCCGAAGGTGTCTGCGTCGCTGACGATGCCCGCTAGCGATCCGCCACGCTGGCGTGTCGACGGTAGATCGGTGCTCGTCGAGCGCACAGCTGGACTGCCGCGGACCACGCCTGAGGGGGCCGTTGGCCGGATCAGAACGGTGCTCGACACGCGCTGGCAATGGATCGTGCTCGCCCAGATCCTCCAGGCCGCCGGGATGTTCGCGCTCTTCAAGCTCACCGCCAACCTCCTCTCAGTCTCCTCATTCGGACGCTTTGCCCTGGCTCTTGCAGTCGCAGGCGGCGTCAATGTCGTTCTCTCCGGCCCTCTCGCCGGTTGGGCGTCGCGGCATTATCAGGAAGCGACCGAGTCGTCTTCGGTACGAACCTATCGTCAGGTGTTGACCAGCGCCGTGCTCGGTGGGAGCGCTTTGCTGGCCGTGAGCGCCGCGATCGTGGGTTTGGCCATGCCGGGTGCGCTCCGCGATATCTCGGTCTCTCGACAGCTCTTCGCGCTGGGTGTCGCGGTGGGTCTGTCCGGCGGAATCGTGGATATCGCGATCGCGACTTTCAACGCGGCATTTCGCCGCCGCACCGCGGCAACCATCCTCTTGCTGAGCGCGTGGGTGCGTGTTGCGGCGGTCGTCGGCGCGTACGCCGTGGGGGTTGATACCGAGCAAGGCTTTCTCGTCGCGGTGATCGGCGCGCTCGCCATCCTCGGTGTCGTTTCGTGGTCGCTCCTCTTCCGCTTCCTCCAGGACGAGCCGCGCGTGGAACTCGGCGACAGCAGCCTTCTCCCCGGACTTGTGCGCTACGCCAGCCCGTTCCTGCTTTGGGGGATCCCCGGATACTTGATCGTGTTCGGGGACAAGCTGATTCTTGCCCGCTACGAGGACGCCGGCACGGTCGGCGTCTACGCCGCCATGATCGCGGCAACGGTCAGCGTCGGTGCCTTCGCAGGCGCGGTTGTCAATCGTGTGGTGGAACCGGCCGTGTGGAGGACTGCCGGATCGGGAGAGGATCCAGAACGGCTTACCCGAGCGCACGGTCTGATCCGCCGTGTAGTCATCATCCTCGCTTGCTCCACCCTCCCAGCCATCCTGGTCTATGCGGCATTCCCTCAATCGATCATCACGTTGTTCTCGTCGAGCGCGTACACCGGCTCTGCCGGCGAGCTCTGGGTCCTGGCCTGCGCGACGGCCCTCTTCGTGATCGGACAGCAGTTGACGCTTCACGGCCTTGTCGAGAAGCGACCGGCCATCTACATCCCCGCCAAGTTCGTCCACGCAGCGTTGCTGGTCGTGCTGCTGTTCGCCCTGATCCCGCCCTACGCGTTGGCAGGAGCGATCTACGCGCTCCTGGCCGCCAACACCGTTCAACTCGGAGCCGTCCTGCTCACGAACCGACATGCCGGCGTGGCCTGACGTGACGCGTAACGCTCCCCTCAGCACGTTGATCACCACCTACGCGGGTGAGCGGCCCGATCGGCTGCGCATGGCACTCGAATCACTGATCAACCAGACGCTTCCCGCTGCAGAGACTGTGCTCGTGGTCGACGGTCCCGTCGGGGACGCCCAGGAGTCCGTCGTCGCGGGGTTCGAATCCCAACCCGGCTTCGTGATCGTCCGCTGCCCGGTTAGGCGCGGGATAGCCCGTGCTCTCAACCAAGGGTTGGTGCACTGCCGGCAGCCGTTCGTGGCCAGGATGGACAGCGACGACATCTCAGCGGCGCATCGATTCGAGACGCAGATGGCGCGGCTCAGTGCGAACCCAAGGCTCGACCTCGTTGCATCCTGGCACCGGGAATTCGCCGACGATCCCGACGTCCTGAGAGCAACCAAGCGGTCGCCTGCTGATCATGAGCAGATTGCCCGCGCGCTTCGTTGGCGCAATGTCCTCTCGCACCCGACCATCGTGGTCCGCAGATCACTGCTCGAACTGGTCGGGGGGTACCGTGAGATGAGGTACCTGGAAGACTACGATCTCTATCTTCGCCTGCTCAAAGCCGGCGCTCGCTTTGAGGCGATCCAAGAACCCCTCGTCCTGGTGAGAACGACGCCGGACCAGGTTCGGCGGCGTGGCGGTATGGAACACGTGCGTGCGGAGTGGAAATTCCGCTTCGCTCACTTCCGTACCGGCTCTTTGGGAGCGGGCGCATTCGTTTCGACGGGCGTCGCCTACACCGCGTTCCGGATGCTGCCAAATGCGGTGCGACAGCCGCTCTACCGCCTTGTCAGAGCGCAAACAGAAGGCAGCCAATGACGCAGGTGGCGCGGCTGTTGGATCGACCGGCAGGAGCCTTGATCAGGCTTCCGTCTCCGCCCGTCATCTTGGCACACCTGGTCGGCCTGTACCTCAGCACCGTCTTCGTGGTCTACGTGGTCGCCCCGACAATAGATCAGCAGATCCTGGTTCTCGACTCCCGCTTCCTCTTCGACTCAATAGCGTACTTCGCGCAGTCTCATGCTATTTCACCTCGCGCGATCCTTTCCGTTCACCTCGACTACTCGAGCGGCGGGCTCTTTCCATCGCTCGGACTCACCAATTCGCTGTTACTGCTCCAGGGCCGGTTAGCTATAGAGCTCTTTCCAGGCGCTCCTCACCTCGCGATCCTGGGAATGAACTACGCGCTCTTCGTTCTTGCGATTCGCAACGTGAGGAAGCTCGCGGAAACACTCGGCCTGGCATGGACGCAGCGCGTGCAACTCCTGATCGTCCTCAATCCATTCATCTGGATGAACCTCGTGACGTTGACGAAAGAGGCTTGGGGGATGTACTTCGTCTCCGCGTTCGCGCTTGCCGCGGTACGGCGGCGCGTATTCTCTCTCGTCGTCCTCGGCGTCCTATCGATGTTTGTGCGCGAGTGGTACGTCTTCGTTGCTCTGGGCATGTTCCTCGCCGTCGTCCTTCCTGGACGACGCGCACTCTGGTTTCCCGTCGTCGTCTCGATCGTCGCGGGCGTGTCGCACACCTTCTTCGGCCATGGAAACCTCGTGCCGTTCGCCGATTCCAAGAGCGTCGCGTTGCAGCAGCGGAGCGCGGACATCATGCAGGCGATGGCCCACCTGCAGGGCTACCCGTTCGGACATCTGCTCGCCGCTCCCGTCGTGCTGCTGATCGACATCGCCTCACCGGCGCTAAACCAGAGCTACTACCGACTGTCGGTCGGAGACCTCTACAACGTCACGGACACCGTCTCGTCGTTCTTGTTCATCGGCCTGATCGTCGTCGGACTGCGGCGCCTTCGGCACTCGGGAACCGCAGGCCGACTCTGGAGCGGCCACGTGATGGTGCGCCTCCTCATTGCCTTCGCGACGCTCGTCACCCTCTACCCGATCTCGCAGCACCGCTATCTCCTGCCTGCCTACCCGTTCCTCGTCCTCTGGGCCCTCGCCGAACCACGGGAGCGTAGAGACTCCGTACCGCACCGCCCTGCTGTCCGGCACCTGCCGGTGACGGCCGGCGCGAGGGCCGAGTGATGGTGAAGCGCGGCCCGTTCCTGACGCCGCACCGCGTCGTCTCATCGCTGTTCGGCGATCCGAGGCTTGCCATCGCCTCGCTTCGAGGACTGCCGCTGTACCTGAGGAACATGAGAACGTATCGTCGCGGCCAACGCGACGTACCCGACTCACTCCGGCTCGACTGGCTGCGGGTGTATCCGTGCCTCAGAGACCGCTACGACAGTGCGGGTGTCGCTTCCGGCCACTACTTCCACCAGGACGTCTGGGCCGCACGCCGGATTCATACGGCCGCCCCGAGCATGCACGTCGACGTCGGCTCACGAGTCGACGGCTTCGTCGCTCACCTGCTCAGCTTCCGCGAGGTCTACGTCGTCGACATCAGGCCCTTGTCATCAAGCGACCCCGACCTCCACTTCGTGCGGGCCGACATGCGCAGGCTCCCATACGAGGATCTGAGCCTGCCGTCGTTGTCGTCGTTGCACGCGGCCGAGCACGTCGGCCTTGGGAGATATGACGACCCGGTCGATCCGGCCGGGTGCTTCACCGCCATGAGCGAACTCCAGCGGGTGCTCGCTCCACGTGGGCGCCTCTACTTCTCGGTGCCGATCGGGCGCGAGCGGCTCGAGTTCGACGCCCACCGCGTCTTCTCGCCACAAACGGTAGTCGCGGCGTTCGACGAGCTGCGGCTGATCGAGTTCTCGGCTGTCGATGACACCGGCATGTACGTCGAGCGCACCGAGCCCGAGCGTTTTCGGTCGGCAGACTACGCATGCGGTCTCTTCCTGTTCGAGCGCCCTGGGAAACGCTCCGCGCAGGCAAGTGCTTCAGGCGGCGAGAAGAGCTGAGGTGTACGACGTCGCCCTCGAGCGCATGTATGCCGCCACGAAGGCGCTCGCTTTCGGCACCCCGGGAATCAAGGACGTCACGCGCTGGTGGCGGGCACGGGCGGTCGACCGCGGCTACGCACGGATCCTGCAGCACTACGAGGCCAGGCCGTCGCCCGGTAGCACGATCGAGGAATTGTTGCTCGCACGCGGCGGCAGCCGGATCCAGGCGTTTCGTCAGCTGGCTCGCCGACCTCGCGTCCTCTTCGTGGGAACCGATCACGACCAGGACTCGAGCGGCTTGCTCACGGGGCTTACGGGCATCGCCGACGTTCAACCCTTCACACGCGCAGACGGCGGATACGGACAGTGCCGCGATCCGGGCACCCTTCGATGTGACGATGCCGTGCCCAACGGCGCCCGCCTGCTCGACCTGCTCGATGCGGCGGAGCGAGGCGGGGCTCCGTTTGATCTCCTGATCGGACAGATGTGGCATGGCTATATCGACCGTCGCGTTCTCGCGCGTGCACGAGAGCGATACGGGGTCGTGGTGGTCAACATCGCCATGGACGACCGGCACGCGTTCGAGGTTCGACGGCTAGGTCGCAGGATCGGAACGAGGGGCCTGGCGCCCTGTCTCGATCTCGCAGCGACTGCAGCCCCCGAAGCGGTCGACTGGTACCTGAGGGAAGGTTGTCCCGCAGTCTTCCTCCCCGAGGCAAGCGATCCGATGCTGTTTCGACCCAGGCCCGATTCGCCGAAGCGCTACGACGTTGTGTTCGTCGGAGCCTGCTACGGGATCCGTCGGCGAATCATCGAGGGGCTCGAGCGGGCCGGCATCAACGTCGAGGCACGCGGGAACGGCTGGCCTCGAGGTCGCATCGCCACGCCGGAGGTGCCAGATCTCTTCGCTCAATCCAGGATCGTTCTCGGAGTCGGCGCGGTCGGACAATCCCGATCGCTCGTGGCCCTCAAGCTGCGCGATTTCGACGGTCCGATGAGCGGTTCCTGCTACGTGACGCAGGCAAACCCCGACCTACGACTCGTGTACGACGTCGGTCGCGAGCTTGCCGTGTATCGGGACGAGGCCGATGCGGTGCAGGTCGTTCGGGCACTTCTCATCGACGACGAGCGCCGCACGGCGGTTGAGCGCGCGGGAAGGACCCGGGCAGAACGCGACCACACCTGGACCCGTCGATTCGAGCAGCTCTTCGCCGTGCTCCAGGGGAGTGAGACAGCCGGCCCGTCATCCGCCCCTCGGGAGCCGACGTGACAGCGCGCCGACTCGCCCTCCTCGCCGGCATGGGCACCGTGAGATCCCAGCGGCTATTCGGGCTGTTGCGACGGGTCGCGCTCCTCGGCATGAACTACGGCGCCGACGACCCCGCGACCAGTGGCGAGCAGCACGTCCTCGACAGGATCGCAAGCGGTCGGCAGGGAGGCCGGCCGGTCGTTTTCGACGTGGGCGCAAACGTTGGCGCGTACGCCCGCCTAACGCTCGAACGGCTGCCAGATGTCGAGCTCCACTGCTTCGAGCCGTCGCCGCACGCACTCGAACGGCTGCGCAGCGCTGTGGAGGGCCACCCCGCTGTCCACGTTCATCCCTTCGGGCTCGGACGCGCGGAGACGACGGAGCCGTTCTACGGCAATTCGCCCGGCTCAGAGCTTGCCTCCGTGTACCCCCGGCGCCTCGACCACCACGGGATCGTCGTCGACCGCCAGGGTGACGTCCGGTTGCGGCGCCTCGACGACGTGCTGCCGGAGCTGGGTGTCGAGCGGGTCGACCTGCTGAAGCTGGATGTCGAGGGGCACGAACTCGCTGTGCTCGAAGGGGCAGCGGGTGCGCTCCACGACGGCCGGGTGGAAGCGATCCAGTTCGAGTTCGGCGGCACCCATATCGACGCACGAGTCTTCTTTCAGGACTTCTACTACCTTCTCTCGCCGCACTACCGGATCCATCGGATCCTTCGGAACGGACTCTGGCCTATCGACAGCTATCGAGAGGAAGATGAAGTCTTCCTGACCGCGAACTACCTCTGCCTGCGCCGGAGGCCCGGGTTGTGAATGAGCTCCCAAGCGTCTGCGTCGTAATGCCTGCGTACAGTAGCGCCGACACATTGGCCGCAGCCGCGAAGAGCGTGCTGCGCCAGGACTATGGACGGTTGCGACTCGCGATCTCCGTCTACCCTCACGATTCGGAGACGATCGCGGCGGCCGAGGCGCTCGACGACGAACGCGTTGTGATCGTCCGGCGCGACGGGCAGGGGGTCGCAAATGGGCGCAACTGCGCGATCCGCGCTGTCCAAGCCGATCTGTACATGTTCCTCGACAGCGATGACACCTATGACAAGGACGTCATCACCGCCTACGTCCGCGACTTCCTCGCATACGGCGAGCCCGTACTCCGCTACGGCAACTGGACGGGAGTATCGCCGCTGACAGGCCGGTGCCGCGTCCGAACAACCCCGACGCCGAAGTGGAGACAATACGAGCAACTCCTCGTCGACAACTTCATCGCCACGGGCACTGTGATGGTCGACGCGCCCATCCTGGCCGACGTCGGCCTCTTCGACGAGTGCGCTGACTACAACTACGTCGAGGACTGGGAATTGTGGCTTCGCATTGCGCGTCGCTACCCCTTGCGGCACGTCCCGGTCAACACGTTCTTCTACACCGAGACCAAGCGGAAGCAGCTCCTCCCCCGTGCCTTCTTCGAGCGCGAGATCAGCATCGTGCGCCGACAGCCCGTCAGCCGCATGTGGCGGACGCTTGCAGTCGGCCTCGCACGCGGCCGCTGTGCTGCCTACTACCTGCGAACGTTCTCGAGCAGGACGAGCATGGAGCAAAGGCTCGATTTCCGCCCTCTCGATATCTTCGCGCTTCCTGCGCTAACGCTGCTAAAGCTCTACCGCTTCCGAGGGCTCGACCTGTAACCACCGGCGCCGCGCGCCTCCAACGTTTCGGTGCTGCTCGGAGAGACGGATCGGCAGCTGAAGAGTGGAATGCCAGGCGGCTCGGGAGGCCGGCAAGTGTTCGACGCACGCGTTCTTCGCGGCCGGGCTTCGACCCGTGGTCATCGCCCTCATTGCCCTTCCCGTCATTCCCCTTGCTGCTGCTCCCGTCGCTGCCCTTGCTGCCGTTCGTGTCGAAGCCGTTCTTGAAACGTGGGAGACGGCGTGCGTCGTCGACTTGACGCTGCTCGTCGTGGCGCTCATCGCGTAGCCGAGACCGCCGACGGCGCCGAAGACCACTATCGTGACGAGCGCGAAGCCGAGGGCGAGGCCGAGCCGGGGCCGGGAGCGGCGCTCGGCCGGAAGTTCGGGAATATGCCCGAACAGCCTCATGGCCCTCTCCCCCGGTCTCAGTCGGCGCGGCGAGGCGCCGATTTCTTACATCGGGGTGAGCGCCGATGAGGTTCGTCGGCGTCGAGAGCTTGTTATCCAACGAAATGACGTCGATCTTGTCTGTATAGACAACTGTCTACGCAAGCTGCGTGGATGGGTTTACTAAGACGTATGAACAAGAACGGAAACCCAGGAACCCTCGTCGCCTCCCATCCCGGCAACACCAACGCGGTGAAGTACGGAGACCTCGTCCGCCGTGAAACCGTCCGTCATCTCCTCGAGGCCGTCCTCCCTCCCGAGCTGCGGCGGACGCCGCGGCGCCCGCGGCCAGAGCCAGCGCCGACGCCAGCTACCGCCGAACCCGTCCGAACGCCGTAGCGGTTGCCCCGGAGAACCGCCTTGCCTTCTCGCGGCCAGCTTGCTTCACTGAATCCGCGGCCGCGATGGGCCGACCAGTCGCCTAGGAGCCGAGCACCGCGATGAGACGCGACACTGCCGTTACCGCCACGGCGCTCTTGCAGCAACTCGTGGCGATCGATTCGGTCAATCCGACGATCGTCGCCGGGGGGAGCGGGGAAGCCGAGATCGCGGCGTTTGTCGCCCGCTGGCTCGAGCGCGCCGGCCTCGACGTCGCGCTGCAAGAGGCGGCGCCGGGTCGGCCGAACGTCATCGGCCGCGCGCGCGGCTCACGTCCGGGCGCGACGCTGGTCTTCAACGCTCATATGGACACGGTGGGCGTTGCCGGGATGAGCGACCCGCACACGCCGCGGATCGCGGGTGACCGTCTCTACGGGCGGGGAGCGTACGACATGAAGGCCGGCCTCGCGGCAATCATGCTCGTCGGCGCCGCCGCGATCGAGGAGCGCTTCGCCGGCGAGGTCGTCGTCACCGCCGTCGCAGACGAGGAGGCATTCAGCATTGGCACCGAGCGCCTCGTCCGCGACCTGCGTGCCGACGCGGCGATCGTTACGGAGCCGACGGCGCTCGACATCGTTATCGCGCACAAGGGGTTCGCATGGGCCGAGGTCGAGACGCACGGCTTCGCTGCGCATGGCTCGCGGCACGACCTTGGCGTCGACGCGATCGCCAAGATGGGGGAGGTGCTGCGGCGCCTGGGCGACCTCGAGGCGCGGCTCGCCGCCGCGCCAACCCGGCACCCCCTCCTCGATCGCGGCTCAGTCCACTCCTCGACGATCACGGGCGGGCAGGAAATCTCGAGCTACCCGGAGTCCTGTCGGCTCGCACTCGAGCGCCGGACGCTGCCGGGCGAGGACGCCGTGGCCGCCGAGATCGCCTCCCTCGCCGACGGCCTCGACGGCGAAGCGCGCGTGACCTTCGTCCGCCCGCCCCTCGAGACGTCGCCGGACGCGCGCATCGTCCTGACGCTCACCGCCGCGGCGACGGCCGCCGGTCGGACACCGGACATCGTCGGCGCTCCCTGGTGGGCGGACGCCGCACTGTTCGCCGCTGCCGGCATACCGGCATGCCTCTACGGCCCGGGCGGCGCCGGCGCGCACGAGGTCGTCGAGTGGGCCGATCTGCGCCAGCTTGAACACGCTGTGACAGTCCTACAAACGACGGCGCGCGACTTCTGTTCGGCAGCGACAGCCTTCTGAGTCTCGAGCACGAAGTCGATCTCGCGCTCGAAGCGCGGGCGGGTCGCAACATTCGTCGACACGCTTTATGCAAGCCGGCGCCTCACCCTGCCCTTCAAAGGTGTTCTGGTGCTCGGGTATTAGTGCGCGCCGTGTCGTGAGCGGCCGAAAAGCGCCGCGCGGCGTGGCGGGTTGACCCCGGTTCGTCAACGCGATCCGCGCGCGCCGGCCGAAGGCTGCATCCCCCGCCTGCGCCGCTCACCGCGCGTGAAGCGACTGGGGCTCCGACTCGCTGGCGTTCTCGCAGGACACCCTGATGCGCGGGCCGGCCCATTCCGCGCCTACCACGGCCGCGACAGCGAGTACGACGAGAAGGAGGTCGTCGTGCTCTGCGACGAGTGCGCTTGGCGCGAGGAGATAGTCCCGTAGCGGCTCGATCGGCTCAGCCCGGGAGTGGCCCGAAGATCGACTCCGCCATCTCCCGGATCTCCCGGATCGTGAAGCGGTCGAGCCAGCAGAGGGGCTCCTCCGCGCCGATGATCGCGTGGCCGTTGCGGCACATCGGGCAGACCGGCAGCCGCCCCTTCTGCCGCATGTCCCTGAGGTCCGAGGCGACAGCCCGAACTTCATGCCGCAGACCGAGCAGGCGACGAGCATCTGGATCCGCGTGCCCCGGCCGGTGCTCCCACGATCTTTGCCGAGGCAGAGCGTCACCGGCCGACCTCCCAGGCGCTCACAAGCCCGCGATCGTACTCCGCCTACCTCGCTGCGTGGATCGCGTTGCCCATTTCGTTGCCCATCCCCTGATTCTGTTGCCAGATCGAGAACGAGAAAGCCGCTGTTTCCAGCGGCTTTCCTTGTGCGCCCGGCAGGATTCGAACCTGCGACCCGCGGATTAGGAGTCCACCCTCGCAGGCTGCAACAAATTGCAACAGACTGAATCTGCCTGCAAAGTGGCGCTTTCGGCACTGCAACAAGCTGCAGCGAACTGCAGCCTGCGGAGACAGGCCCGTACGCTCACCGTACGCTCACGCGACAGCCAATTCGGTTCCTTTTTGTCCTGTAGGCCTTGGCTCAGTGTGGGGCTTGGGGTGCTAAGTATCCCCCGTTCGGGTGCCGATACGGGGTGTGCGGGAGTTCCGCGCGCCCATGAATGAGCAATCCCAAGCGACGACACGCTGGAAACCGAGGCCGATGCAGGCGCGTTTGATTCGCGTGGCTGTGCTCAGCGCTCCGATCGTCGCGTCGATCGTCTTCGTGGCGCTCGTCAGCAAAATCTTCCCCGCACCGCTCGAGTCTTTCTGGTTGTACCTCGTCTGGTGGGTGGTGCTCACGGCTGCTGCAACATTGGTGCTGATCGTAGTCGATCGTGTGGCTCGGCGACTGTTGCCGCTTGCAGCCCTTTTCAGGCTCTCTCTCGTCTTTCCGGATCATGCCCCCTCCCGGTTTGGGACCGCCCTGGGATCTCGCAGTGTGGACACGCTCAAGGAGCGTGTCGCTGCGGCGAAGTCCGGCTCGGCCGGCGCCACGCCCCTGGTCGCCGCTCAGCAGCTCTTGTCGCTTGTCGCAGCGCTCGATACCCACGATCCGCTCACCCGTGGCCATTCGGATCGCGTTCGCGCCTACTCTCAGATGATCGCGGAGGAGATGCATCTCAGCGACGACGAGATCGATCTTCTCAATTGGGCAGCCCTTTTGCACGACATCGGGAAGCTCGACGTGCCGACCGAGATTCTCGCGAAGGAGGGCAGGCCGACCGACGATGAGTGGGCGATCCTCAAGCGGCATCCCGAGTTCGGCGAGACATTCGTCAGGCCGCTTCGTTCCTGGCTCGGGGACTGGACGGAGGCCGTCACCCAGCACCACGAGCGCTGGGACGGCAGGGGGTATCCCGCAGGCACGGCGGGCGAGGAGATTTCGCTCGCGGGCCGCATTGTCGCCGTTGCCGACGTCTTCGACGTGATCACTTCGGCCCGGTCGTACAAGGCCGCCTCGGACGCGCTCGCGGGACGGCAGGAGATCGCGCGCTGCGCGGGGGCGCAGTTTGATCCGACGGTCGTTCGAGCGTTCCTCGGCGTCTCACTCGGCCGGCTGCGCTTCGCCATGGGCCCGTTGTCGTGGCTCTCGCACGCGCCGCTTCTTGGGAGGCTTCCGCTGACGCCCGCGATCGGCACCGTGTCCGGCGCGCTCGCAGCCACTACTGCGGCGCTGGCTACCGGAATCGTCGCCCCGCCAGCACCCGAACCGGCGCTCGCAGCGACCCAGGTTGGTCTAGCGCGGAACCTCGCGATGGCGGTCGACGAAGACGTCGACGTCTTGTTGCGGGTGCCCGGGATCGGCACGGATCGCAAGGTTGCGGTGCGGATCGTGCGCGGCCCATTGGCAGGATCGGCCACCGTGTCCAACGACGGGCGCCTCCGCTATGAGCCGCCGCGCGACTTCAGCGGTACCGTCTCGTTCACCTACGAGGTGTGCGACGCTGAGGGGCGCTGTACGACGGCAACAGCCCGAGTCATCGTGCGTCCCGTGAACGACGACCCCGTCGCGCGCGACGACGTACTAACCGTGACAGAGGACGAACCGGTCTCCATGGCCGTTCTCCCGAACGACAGCGACGCCGACGGCGATCCGCTGGCGGTGTCAACGGTCACCGACGTGTCAGCTGGCTCGGCGACAGTAGGCGGGGGTCGCGTCAAGCTCCAGCTCCCTAACGGATTCAACGGCAAGGTCACGTTCACGTACACGGTGCGCGATGGCAAGGGCGGGCAGGCACGAGCCACAGGCACGGTCTTCGTGGCGCCGCGCAACGACCCGCCACGGGCTGCACCAGACACGGCCCGAACGGCCGTCGGCGTTCCGGTGCGAGTGATGGTGCTGGACAACGACAGCGACCCAGACGGCGACCCACTCTGGGTCCTCCGCGCATCGGCGCCGTCTCGGGGCGGGACAAGCAACGACGGCACGGCGGTGACCTACACGCCTCCGCCCGGATTCCGTGGCGTGGCGGACTTCACGTACACGATCTCGGACCCGAAAAACGAGCGTGCCTCTACCCATGTCCAGGTCGCAGTCGGCGATGCGAATCTCCCGCCACATGTGGTTGACGACGAGGCACGAGTCCAGTCGGGAGACACGGTTCCCATCGACGTGCTCGCCAACGACAGCGACCCTGAGGGCGACACCCTGCGGCTCGTGAGCGTCGGCACGCCAGAAACGGGCACGGCCAGGATCGCGGGTAGCCGCGTCCACTACACGGCACCGGCCGGAGCCCACGGCGTCGTCGGCTTCGTCTACACCGCTGCCGACCCCTCCGGGGCGACCGGCCAAGCCACCGTGCAAGTCAGGGTGGTCGAGGTCAAGCCGGAGCAGCCCTCGCCGACTCCACCCCCTCCGATCGGGAACGCTGGCCCGCCCCCTGACGCCCCTCCGGTTCTCACTCCAGAGCCGCCGCCGGCTGTTTCTCCGCGCTCGCCTCCTGCGACCCCCCCGCCACCTCCGCCGTCATCTATCCCCAACACGGCGCCATCGTTCACCCCAGGCCCCAACAAGGCGGTACCCGAGGATGTGGGAGCAATCACAGTGGCCGGATGGGCTACTGCGATCAGCGCAGGACCGCCTGCGGATGCCGGGCAGACCGTGTCGTTCACCACGAGTAACTCCAAAGCCGCCCTCTTCGCCAGCGGAGGACAGCCTGCCGTCGCCGCCGATGGGACGCTCATGTTCACGCCGGCTCTCAACGCGAACGGAACCGCTGTCGTCACCGTCACCGCGGTGGACAACGGCGGCACCGCGGGTGGCGGCGCGGATACGAGCGCGGCGCAGACGTTCACGATCGTGGTCACCCCCGTCAACGACGCACCCGCCTTCACTGCGGGTGCCAACCCCGTCGTGGCAGAGGACGCCGGGCCGCAGTCCATCGCGGGATGGGCAACGGCAATTGCCGCAGGCCCTGCCAACGAGTCGGGTCAGAGCGTGACCTTCGCGAGCATGAACTCCAACAACCCACTCTTCACCGTCGGCGGCCAACCCACGATCGCGGCCGACGGCACGCTCGCCTTCACCACGGCGCCGAACGTCTCCGGCTCGGCCGTCGTCAGCGTGCAAGTCGTCGACAACGGAGGCACGGCAGACGGCGGCTCCGACACGAGCGTCGCGCAGACCTTCACGATTCAGGTCACGGGACAGCCCGACCCGCCCACCGCAGTCGACGACGCCTTGTCCGTGAACGAGGACGATCTCGCCGGCGTCACGTTCGACGTCCTCGCGAACGACTCAGACCCCGACGGCGACCCCGTGTCGCTCGGCTCGTTCGATGGCACGACGATCGCAAACGGCGTGCTCACCAACAACGGCGGCGGCAGCTTCACGTACGTACCCGACCCGGCATTCTTCGGCTCAGAGACATTCACCTACACCGCCGGCGACGGCACAGGCGCCACCGCCGCGGGCACCGTGACCATCACGATCGCTCCGCAGCCCGACAACCCGGTGACGGGCACAGACGCGTACGTCACAAACCAGGCGACCATCCTCACTGTCCCGGCACCGGGGCTGCTCGGGAACGACTACGACGAGGACGGCGACGGCCTCACGGTCGCAACGTCCCTCGTCGTGGCGCCCCTGAACGGGATCGCTATCCTCCTGCCGGACGGTACGTTCGTCTATACACCAAACCTGCTCTTCGTCGGAACGGACACGTTCGCCTACCGAGTCGCCGACGGCACGGGTCGCACCGCAGACGGCCTCGTCACGATCACGGTCAACTCGGCCGCCACCTCAGCCACGCTCTATCTCCAATCGACAGGTCCTTCGGCAGACGTTTGGGACATTTCCGCTGCCGCCCTCGCCGCCGCCTCGCCCGTACCCGATTACGACAGCGACAGCGACCAAGGGTTGACCATCCAATCGAGCAACGGCAACGAGAACGAAAACAACCCAGACAAGTACCAGATCTGGCGCTACGCGCTCGCCGCGCCGCTGCAGCTCAACGGCCCCTTGACCCTGCAACTGTGGAGCACATCCAAGGACTTTCGGACCGACAAGAGCGTCCACCCTCACATCTACCTGTACGACTGCGCTGGAGGCGGGACAGCCTGTACAAAGATCGCGGAGACGGACGTCCACTTCAACGACTGGAACGGCTCGACAGCCAACTGGGTCTACCACGAAATTACGATCGGCTCGGTGAACCGCTCCATCGCTGCGGGCCGTGAACTACGGGTCCGCCTGCTCATGCAACACGAAGACGTCTGGGTAGCTATGACCGCCGCCTACCCGAGCGCACTCCATATCACGACCGGCTGAGCGGACGGGCGCTCAGACAGCTCCACGGCCAAAGTCCGCACGATGTCACGGGAGGGCAGCTGCTCGTTTTCGTGGAGGTAGATCGAGGCGACCTCACTCTTCTAGGCCGTTCTGAGGTGCCGTTAGGTTCTCTCAGTTCGCTCTGATCACGGCAGTTCGGGACACGGTTGGGACACGCTCTCGGCGCGTGGCGGTCAGGCACCGCGCCGCTGCGCCCATCGGACGGCGCGAGGCAGGGCGTCTGAGTGCTGACCGGCGGACGATTCGGTGCGCTCAGTTCGGCAATGTCTCTTGGGGCGCGACGGCTTCCTAGCCGACGTCTTCGATGATCTCGACCAGTTCGTCGAGACGGTAGCCCTGGCTGCGGGCGAAGTCGACGAGTTCCTTCGCTCGCTGGACGACAGCGCCGCGCTCGGGCGTCCCGGAAACCGTGATGCCACGCCCGCGCCGGAACTCGAGCAGTCCCTCGTCGCGGAGTACGCGCAGCGCCCGCAGGACGGTGTTGGTGTTGACGCCGAGGACGGCAGCGAGATCCTTGGCAGGCGGGAGGCGCTCTCCCGGCTTGGCCTCGCCGTCGGCGATCGCCCGTCGGATCTCACCAGCGACCTGCTCGTGGAGATCGGTGGGATCCGCTTTGTCGACCTTGACATCCAACATGGTACTAGTAATACTAGCGCAAACGTATTAGGGAGGTAGCAGTGACCGTTACCGCTCCGCCCCGCCCGCCCCGCCCAAGCGATCCCGTCGACCGCGACGAGCTCGAGGCTCTCGTCGAGGCGCTGATCGAGGAGGCGCGGCAGCGCGCCCAGCGTCGACGGCGCACCTACGCGGCGGGCGCGACGCTTGTGGCGCTCGTCGGGGTCGCGGTCTTCACGGCCTTTGAGCGCAGCGCGCAGTCGCAGACTGCGTCCCCGGCGGTCTCCGCCCGGTCAAGCCTTGCCGCCGCTACGGCGAGCGCGAAGATCGCCTTCATAACCGCTGTGCCCAAGACCCTCCTCCCGAAAGGCGTCCAGTTTCAATCCGAGGTCAACGTCATGAACGCCGACGGGAGCGGGAAGCGGAGGCTGGCCCGAATCGCGTGGAACTTCCAGCCTCCTGCCTGGTCGCCCGACGGGCAGAAACTCGCCTTCGAACGTCGGCTCGACCCGACCAAATACAAGGGGCAGTGTGGGAGTTGCGACGTCGAGGTCTACGTCATGAACGCCGACGGCAGCGTCCAGCAGAACCTCACGCGCAACGTCGCCCAGGACAACAGTCCAGCCTGGTCGCCCGACGGGCAGACGATCACCTTCGTCAGCAACCGCGACGGCAAGCCCGACGGCCAGTTCCCGCCGCAGACCGACATCCACGTCATGAACGCCGACGGCAGCGGTCAGCAGAACCTGACCCGCAACCCGGCTCTCGAACGACATCCGGTCTGGTCGCCCGACGGGCAGCAGATCGCCTTCGAGCGCGTCGTCGGGGGAGTCGGGAACAGCCAAAACAGCGAGATCTTTGTCATGAACGCGGACGGGAGCGATCAGCAGAGGCTGACCAGCAACCCGACGTTCGACGGCTCGCCGGTCTGGTCGCCCGACGGACAGAGGATCGCCTTCACCAGCGACCGCAACCAGCTGCGCTACCACGACGACGTCTACGTCATGAATGCCGACGGGAGCGGTCAACGAAGGCTGACCCGCAACCCGGCGCAGGAAAGCTGGCCCGTCTGGTCGCCCGACGGGCAGAGGATCGCCTTCACCAGAGTCCGCAACACCCCGCAGCGGCGCGACCGCAACTCCGACGTCTACGTCATGAACGCCGACGGCAGCAGTCAGCGGAACCTGACACGGAACCCGGCGGGCGACGGAAATCCGGTCTGGTCGCCCGACGGGCGGACGATCGGCTTCGTCAGCAATCGCAGTGGCAACCGCGACATCTACGTCGTGAACGCAGACGGGAGCGGGCTGCGGAACCTAACCCGCGACGTTCGACGGCAGGCGTTCGGGCTTGCCTGGTCACCCGCGCAGAAATAGGTCGCGACTCACCAACCTCTAGCGCCAGGCTGCGCGACAGTGATCTCGCCTGGAACTCGCTGCCAGCACTCCCGCAGAACATGTCGCCCATCTCACGCGCTGACGACCAGCATCTCGGGCGCTGTCTCTGCCGCCACGAGCGCCGACAATCGATCCGCCGCGTCCACCTTCGGCACGTGATCGACATAGATCATCGTCGTCTCCACATCTGCGTGGCTCGGTCGTCCAAACTTGTGTCAAACGGAACCGCACCGCCCGCGCTCCTTCACCGTGCGCGGGGCAGCCCACGCAGATGAGTAGCGACGGTCGCCTGGGCCAGTGATGCTTCTATGTTTGTCAAGCGTCCGGTGGGGCTCCGTTCTCGAGGAGTCGGAAGAGGGGCCGCGGGCGAGGTAGTGAACCGCTCCGGGAAAGTTGCAGGCTCCTGCATGAAACCCGGAGCGGTTCACTCGCTCGCCTGCGCGAGCGTTGGAGAATGTTGCATGAGCGCGCCGGGTTCGGAGTTGGGCAAACGGGCTTTGGCCGCTCAGTCGCGTCCGAACAGCGAACTGCCGACCACGTAGAAGAGCGCGGTCCCGGCGAACAGCGCGAGTGCCGTGTACGGGCTCCAAAGCGCGACGACCGTCGCCGCCGCATTGATCAGAAGCCCCGGGAGGGTGGAGCGCGAAAAGCCGGTGACCACGCTCTGGTCGACGGTTTCGGCGATGAGGCGGCGTCCGGTCGCGGCGTAGAACCAGAAGAACACGAAGCAGATCGAGGCGGCGGTCATCGTCAGCCCGTAGGTGATCGCGGCGGCGCGCACGCCGTTGTCGCGGAGGTGCTCTGCGACAAGCGCTGTCGGGAACGGGAGGAAGGCGATGCACCCGAGCAGGGCGATGTTGGCGAAAAGGAAGGTGCGGTCGGCGCGGCCGATCAGTGTCATGCAATGGTGGTGGTTAACCCACCAGATCCCGATGATCAGGAACGAGACACCGTACGCGGTGTACTGGGGCCAGGCGTGCTCGAGTTCCGCGCCGAGCGCGCCTCCCGGGGCGTGGACGGAGACGTCGATGATCAGGAGCGTCGCCGCGATGGCGAAGATGCCGTCGGCGAAGATCTCAAGCCTTGAGGTCTCCACGCCGCTAGGAGAGATACGCGAAACGCCGCAGAACAGAACCCATCCGGCTTTCAACCTACTACCCTCTCCGGCCGGCACCGGCACTCGGGGCCGCGCGCGCACCGGTCGTGTGAAGGAGAGCTCGGGAATGTCAGCAGCACGTGAGCCATGGCCTTCGGCCGCGGTGACGTAGTCTATTGGCGGCATCCGTCGTATGCAGCGAGAAGCGCCGCGTCTCCAAGGATGCCTGCTGACCCACCCGTCGCGCGACCTGCGGTTCGCGCGGATACGGAAGATGCTCCGGGGACGCGTGTCCCACACCGTTCGAGGCGCCGTCGGAGCGTTGTCGGCGTGGTGACGCGGTGGGCTGTGCCAGTGATGCTTCCATGTTTGTCAAGCGTCCGCTGGGGTTCCGTTCGCTTCGAGAAGTGCTATCGGTTATGGGGCGCGGACATGTCTGCCGACTGGTCGCCGCTGCAGGCGGGGCTCGAGCGCTTCGTTGCGCTCGACAAGGGCGACTTCATCGGCCGCGAAGCGCTCCTCGCCGAGCGCGAGCAAGGCTCAACGCATGCGCTCTCCTGCCTGGTCGTCGAAGCCGATGGCGCCGACGCCCACGGGCTCGAGCCCATCTACGCGGACGGCGAGCGCCCGGTTGCCTATGCCGCCTCCGGCGGCTACGGGCACACGATCGAACGCTCGATCGCCCTCGCGTACCTTCCAATCGAGCATGCTGCCGTGGGCACGGAACTCACGATCGGCATCCTTGGAGAGCGCCGCCACGCCGTCGTCTCCGAGCAGCCACTATTCGATTCGGCTGGTGAACCGCCTCTTCTCGTAGCGTTCGCGAGTTGCAGGTAGTTCGATGCGCCCGGGAGGATTCGAACCTCCGTCCTTCGGATTAGAAGTCCACCCTCGCAGGCTGCAACGAACTGCAGTTGAGTGAATCTGCCTGCAAACGCGCACTTTTAGCACTGCAGCAAGCTGCAGCAAGAGGAGCGATATTGGCGTTCTTCGGCAGCTCGCAGACGCATGATGCGATCCGAAGCTAATCGCGAAGATCGTCCTCTGAGCCAACACCACCAGGTCGTCGACGGACGATCGGTCCCGTGGCTTCAGGCAACGCCCCCGAGGACATGACGGATGGGATGGGGTCGGGCAGGCTTCCTCCGTCCTGCCCGCCCCCTCGGATTTGCTAAGGGCCAGCCCGACGGGCGAGCACGACGCCGGCGACCCCGTCTCGGTGGTCGGAAGTGACGTGACGGACGATCACGCTGCCTCCGTGCGGCAGCTTGAGTGTTTCGCCGACGTCGGGTGCGCGGGCGAGCTGCACGACGACGGTGTCCGTGGTGCGGGCTTGGTCGTCGTGGATCACGATTACGCGGTAGGGCTGCACCGAACGAGCCTAGCCGGACGTGCGCGAGGTCCTGGCTAACGGTTCCGGGCTGGGTCGATCGAATCTGCATTTGTGTTCGTGCGGCTTGCCTGCGAAGCTCCGGATCATGCGCGCCTGGTTTCCATTGTGACCAAGGCGGGCCGAGAGCATCTCGGTTGGGTGTTGCACGAGTCTGGGCGCGAGGACGCCGATCACACTGTCCTCCTGCTCCCCGGAGCCCTCTGCACGGCGAGCTTCTACGACGACCTTCTCGCCGAGCCGAGCATCAGCGCCGCACCGATCCGCTTCGTCGCTACCACCCTGCCGGGATTCGGCGGTACCACTCCTCCCGATGACCTGAGCATGGAGAGCTACGCGGCCCTCGCGTCTCGGCTCGCCGCCGATCTCGGTTGCGACGCGGTCGTCGGCCACAGCCTGGGCGCGAACGTCGCGATCGAGATGGCGTCGACCGGCCAGTTCTCCGGGCCTCTGGTGCTCCTCTCCCCCAGCTTCTCGCGCAAGGACGAGTCGATGTTTCCGCGCGCGCTCGACCGCTGCAGCCGCGTGCTCGGGCACCTGCCCTATTCGCTGATGCTGAAGATCGTCGGCCCCGCGATGAAGAGCAGCCTGCCGCCGGCCCGCCGTGACGTTTTGACCGGCGAGTTGAAGAAGAACGACCCTCGCTTCCTCCGCCGACAGACGCATCTGTATCTCTCGTACCTCGACCGCCACGGCTCGCTCGCCCAACGATTCTGCGATTCCGGCACACGAGCCTGGGTCGTGTTCGGCGAACGTGACGACGTCGGAATCACCGCCAACGAGCGAGAGCTGCTCGAGTCGTCACCGCATGTGAGCCTGGTGGAGATCTCCGACGCCAGACATTTCACCCTGAACCAGAAACCAAACGAAATCGCAGCACTCGTCATCGAGGCAGTAAAGAGCACGATCCCCGGCTAACCCGACAACGACCGACGAAGCCAGCCGCCGAAGCGAAGGGGTCGTCGCCTGCGCCAGTTCGGCAATGTCACATGAGCACGCGCTCGCGTCCTGCCTGACTGACGGCGTGCCGGGCACACGTTGCGCAGCACTAGGCGGCGGCGGATAATCGCGCGGTGACACCCGGCGACAGCGGAGTCGTGGCACGGTCGGCCTCGTGGGCGGATCTACCCGCCGTGACCGAGACCATCTCGCTGGCATTCCATGACGATCCGACGTGGAGCTGGGCCTTCCCCGATCCTCTCCGCCGTCAGGAGCAATACGCCGTGTTCTGGCGGTTCATGATCACGGGCGCGCTTCGCTACCCCTGGGTTCTGATGACCGAAGGCTGTGAGGTTGCATCCGTGTGGATCCCGCCCGGCGGCACCGAAATTGACCCCGAGGACGAGGCGCAGCTCGTGCCAATGCTCGAAGATCTGGTCGGAGCGCGCGCAGGAGAGGTGATCGAACTGCTCGACCGGTTCGAGACGGCACATCCCAGGGATGAGCCGCACTACTACCTCAGCCTGCTCGGCACCCACCCGTCCCAGATGGGTCGCGGGATCGGCATGGCACTGCTCGCCGAGAACCTCGCCCGGATCGACCGGGAACGGATGCCCGCCTACCTTGAGTCGAGCAACCCCGCCAACAACCACCGCTACCAGCGATACGGCTTCGAGAAGATCGGCGAGTTCTACCCGCCGGGCAGCACCAACCCGGTGGCCACGATGTGGCGCGAAGCCCGCTAGCTCCCGCGCGAAGAGAGGCCGCCCGCCTGTGCGAGTGATCAGAAATGTCCCTTGAAGACGGCCTCCGGGAAGCTTTTCCGACCCGCCCGCGTTGAACGAGCGTGGCCGAAGTGACGGAGCTGAGGGTCGCGCTGACAGTCGCGGACTTTGATGAGGCGCTCCGCTTCTACCGCGACGCGCTCGGACTCGGGCAGATCGCAGATTGGAGCTCCGAGACCGGGCAGGTTGTTGTCCTCGAGGCGGGGCGGGCGACTCTCGAGCTCCTCGACGAGCCACAGGCCGAGACCGTTGACGCAATCGAAGCTGGCGGCCGGGTCTCAGGAGCAGTGCGCCTCGCGCTCGAAGTGCCAAACAGTGAGGAGACCGCGCGGCGCCTCGTCAACGCTGGCGGCGAGCAAGTCGCGATTCCCGTAACCACGCCCTGGGGTGACCGGAATGCACGCGTGCGTGCGCCGGACGGGATGCAACTAACACTGTTCACGGTCGAGTAACGTCGCCTGTTGATGTTGGCGCCCAGTTGGCGCCGCGGCACGTCACACACGGTTGCGCCAGATGCTTCTATGTTTGTCAAGTCGCCAGCGGCGCTCCGTGTTCTAGTAGCCGGTAGAGGTTGCGGGCGAGGTAGCGCTTGAGGCAGCGGGTGGCTTCGCGGCGGGTCTTTCCTTCTCTGGTTCTCCGTTCGATGTAGGCGATCGTGGGTGGGTGGATGCGTCGGCGGGTGGCGATGATCTGGTGGAGTGCGCGGTTGAGTTGGCGGTTGCCGCTGCGGTCGAGGCGGTAGCGGATTGTTTGGCCGGAGGAGGCGGGGATCGGGGCGGAGCCGGCGAGGCGGGCGAAGGCGGCTTCGCTGTGGATGCGTCCGGGGTGTGACCAGGAGAGCACGACTTGGGCTGCGGAGAGCGGTCCGATGCCGGGCTGGTCGAGGAGTTGGGGCGCGAGGCGGCGGGCGAGCTTCTCGATCTCGGGTTCGAGTTCGCGTTCCTCGGTGGCGAGTTGTCGTATCCGTCGGGCGACGGCTTTCAGGGCGAGGTGGGTGCCGCGAAGCTCGGGGTCTTGGCGGCGATCGGGCCGGGTCGCTGTGAGGTGTGCCAGGAGCCGGGCCCGGCTGAGCGGGCGGAGCTCGGCGCGGAGCGGCTCGGGCGCGGTGACGAGCAGGTCGCGTAGCTGGGAGAGCGCCGCCGTTTTCGCGGTCACAGCTCCGTCACGGGCTGCCGTCAGGGCTCTCAGTGCCTCGCGTTCGCCCTTGGCTCGTGGCTGTGCCGGCCGCTTGTTTCCGAGCACGCTTCGGGCGGCACGCACGGCATCGAGCGCGTCTGTCTTGCCGCCAGAGCGCCGTTCGCGCTGGAGGCGGCCGACCTCGAAGACCGTCTCGCCGCGGTCGGCAAGGAAGCGGGTCAGTCCCGCTCCGTACGATCCGGCGCCCTCGACCGCGAACGCACGCCGCCCCGGCGCGTGCTCGATCCGCGAGGAGCAGCGCCTCCTGGTAGCCGGCGCTGTCAGCCTCAACGCTCGTCTCGAGAAGCACGCCGCCGCTGCGCACCTCGACGATCGCGAGCGCATGCCGGTCGCGGTGCGGGTCGACTCCGATCACGAAGTCCAGCTGATCTGCAAGCATCCGATTGACCTCCAGCCGTGTGTTGGGGGAACGACTCCGGTGTCGGTCTGGGGATCGAACCGCGAACGGCAACACTGTGACGGGTCACGCCCGGAAGGGCGGACAGGCTTCTGATCAGGCCAGCGAGCGGGCGCCAGGCCGGCACCGGTCTCCTCACCCGGACATATCTGGCGAAAGACATCCGCAACAGCGAAGTCACGTTCGGGACGAGTCACGAGCAAAGAGCACCGGCACCACCCTGGCAACAACCCCAGACAGGGTCCCCGCACACTCACAGTGTGCGTGCGACCGGAGAGCAGGGGACTTCGGCTGTCGGTCCTGGCCGGTCGACACGGTCGGCCTCAACGCGGTTTACGATCCCGTTGTCGACGAGGACTTCTTAGTTGTTCCAGGAATCGCAGTCGATCATCGGCCGTGACCGGGAGCTGGTGAGCGTGGACGGCCTCCTGAGCGCATCGAGGACGGCCCGACCTGTTGCAGTTCGCATGTGCGCTTCTCTGGTTCGGCCGCTTGGCCGCATTCAGGGCCTGAACGAACTTTGAGATCGTTACTTATTCCTGAGCACGTATATTGCCATGGGTGACATCTTAGTTTCATCCCGCCACTCTATTGAGTCATCGCTAGAACCGAGCGGTTTGTGAAGCTTGGCGAGCATGAGCCCAGCGCGTTCGGCGGCTCGTGTGTAATCATCCTCAGTCCAGTAGTAGTCATACAGTATTACGTCAATGCCCCGGATCAGGAGTTTTACCGTGTCACCGCTATGGAGCGGCCTGTCGTTCTCTGGAAACGAGTATGACAACGATACCCAAGTTCCTTTGGTAGCTTCCATCGAATCGGTCACGAATATGATGATGCCATTCTTCCGAAGCACTCGCTTCATTTCCTTGAGAATGTCCTCGATCTCTTCGATTCGCGACACTTCCAGAAACACAAAGCTCGAAAAGACTAGATCGAACGCAGAATCCTCGAAGGGCAGGCGTCCGCTGGGAATATGGTGATACTCGCCCAACCTATCTTTGGATCGAGCTTGTTCTAGCATCTCACCGCTAACGTCTACGCCAACTACATTGAACCCTAGGCGCTTCAGAAATCGTGTTGAACGCCCAGCGCCGCAGCCATAATCAAGCGCAGATGAGATGGATCCTGCGTACTCCCGGATCAGCATGGAAATGTCGCGAAATGCGAGGTATTGTGTTCCTTCTATCCCGAGCTCGGCATATTCGCCGGCATGTTTTTCATAGTCATGTGTCTTGCTCATTTGACCTTCCTCCGCAAACGAACTGCGTTTGGTCATCGGCGATGATCGGCGAGCAATTCTACTCGTTCGGCCGGGGCGTGCTCCGCTGACTCGGAGCGGCGCCGGGACGGGCGTCGTGCTACGGCGCAATGCTGCTCGCAGACGAGATACGAGCGTAGATCCCGGCACGGATCATTCAAGGACCGTACAGACACTCTCGGATGTGCCAGCGTCCTCTCACCTGAAGGAAGTTGTCGCCGTTTTAGTTCGCGCTGGCTACGTGCTGTGATCGCCATTGGAAATCCGCAGCAATATCCAGAGCAGGTTGGGCTTGGTCGGTCCACCCGACAGCCGGATGAGGCTACCGACGAAACCTTAGAGAGCGAACGCAACGGCCCCGCAGGGCGCCGATTTCTTACGTCGGGGTGAGCGCCGATGAGGTTCATCGACGCCTCCTGCGGAGCGATGGCCCGCTCGGTGCCCATGGCAGCTCCCAGAACGGCCCGAGAGCAGTCCAGTTCGATCCGGGTCCGCGCGCAGCGAGCTCGTTCGGTCGGTGTTGTCGCGGCGGGTCAAGGGCAGGATGCGCGTATCTCGATAGAGCGTCATGCACCCCTTTCGGGGCGGCTCTTCCTCCGCGAGCCGCCCGCATTTCGCGTCGAGCCTAGCGACGGTGCGTCATCTCGTTCGATTCAAAGAGGGCCCCACTGACGGCATCCCAGGCGTATCGGCTCCTGCCAGCCGCGGTCGCCTGTGCGGGTGACGTAGACGGCCGGCCCGTTGCAACCGGTGTCCCGAGTGCTGGCGCTCGCGTGGATCCCCTTCCTCCTGGCAGTCGCGCTTTACGACAGCGACCGGCGCAAGCGGACTCCCGCTCTACTCTTGACGCTGGGCGCCGCCTGGCTCGTGTTCCTCCCGAACGCGCCGTACATCGTCACCGACTTCATTCACATCGGTGAGTTCCAGAGAGCACCGCTCTGGTACGACGCCGGGATGACGGCCGCGTTCGCGGGTACCGGCCTCGTGCTCGGCCTCGCGTCCATCCTGCTCGTGCAGAACGTCGTCGCCCGCCGCTTCGGAGCGCTGGTCGGATGGGCGATGCTCGCACCGATCTTCCTGCTCTGCAGCGCGGGGATCTACATCGGGCGGGTGCACCGGTTGAACAGCTGGGACGTGAACGCGCGCCCGCAGCAGCTGCTCGACCTCGTCGCCGCGAGGCTCGCCGACCGCTTCGGGAGGCCCGAGATGCTCTTCGCGCTCGCCGGACTGACGGGGTTCCTCGCGATTGCCTATCTCGTGCTCTACACGATCTCGGATCTCGGGCCTGGGGCACGGGGAGCCCGAGTAGGGAGATTTCGGTCGAGGTCCTCGCGGTTCACTGCAGAATACGCGGAATGCGATGTCCGCGGGCGGCGCGCGACGAAGTTCTCCCTTGGATCTGGCAGGCGACGCAGGTCGAGTTTCAAGTCCCCACCCGGCCCGCCGTTCCGAGCGCGATCGGCTGGGCGTCGCCCTAGGCGTGCTGGGTAGGCGATATTCGCCTCGGCCCGCGACGTGCGAAGAGAAGGGATCGGTGCGGCTGTGGCAGCGCCTCAAAGCGCACCTCGAAGTCGGCCAAAAGCTCGCGCAGTGCCGTCTCGTCAGCGTCGACCAGGTCGTAGTGGATCTCGGCGATGATCTCGTCGACCTGCTCGAGCGCTGGGTCCCGGAACAAGTCGACTTCTGCGCCTTCGATATCAACCTTGAGCAGGCCGATCTGCTCGACGCCTGTTTCATTCATCAAGGTCCGAAGCGTATTGCCCATGACCCGTACCTCTTGGTCGTTCTCCGAGCGCCGGGCGAGTGCTGATCCGAGACTTGATCGCGAGGAGAAGAAGGAGACGAGTCCGTCCGAAGCTGTGACTGCGCGGTTGAGAGTGGTCACACCGGGGAAGGCCACCAACGTTTCTAACCAATCGCTCATATGTCCGTGGGTCAGCTTCCACCGCCACGATCCGGGCGGTCGGAACCTGCCGTTTGAAGTAGAGGGTCGCGAACCCGACGTTGGCTCCAAGGTCGAATACGACATCCGGCTTTCCCTGGCATTCGTACTCGCCATGGACGAGAACGTCGTGCAGCACCGCCAGCTCGCCCGGTTCGCTGATAACGACTTCTTGGCAATCGGGAGCAAGACGCGCCTTCACGGGCGGGGGCATTCGGAGCCGCAACCCGTTTGCGAAACCGATCCGGAGGTGAAAGAGACCGAGCCGCCACCGGTCGACCCGCCGATGTCCAAGCGTGGCGGAGATGCGTGCCTCCTCGAGCCAGTTGAACCTGAGTCGCGACATCCCCTTCGACATCGCTCTGAGCCTACTGGTCGACGGGCACATGGCATGTGGTCTCGCCGGAGACGATCCCATGCTCAGACTCGGGCCCCTAGGGCGCTGAGGCAGCGCTGAAGAGCCCGCACGTCCACCCGCTGACTTCACCGTCCCCGGCTAGGGGTGACGCATCGTCAAGACGAACGTGCTGAGCGTGAGATACGAGACGAACCGATTCCCGAGCAGTCTCTGGCCCGGTCCGCGAAGAGTGTTCAGCGTCGTCCAGCGGACTCGCGGCTCCCGAAAGCCAACCCGCGCCAGGAGCTCGATCCAGAGCTCCGGGGTCTGGTGCTTTTCCCACTCGAGCGTTGGCATCAGGGGATTCTTCAACCCCATGCGGCCGAAAAGGTTGTGCGGCATTGCGTCCTTCACGACCAGATCCGCGCCCGGAGCACAGAGGGCCGCGAGTTTCGTGAAGATCTCCAAGTACAACGTCCGGGCGTCGGCGTCATCGCGCAAACGGACGCAGGCGGCTTCGTCCATGTGGTTGATCGATGCCCTCGAGATCAACACGTTGAATTGCTCTCGCCCCGGCTCGAACTCCTGGATCCGTTCCGGCAGCAGGATCACCTGCTCCAGCTCCAAGCGCGCGCGTGCCGCTTCGAAGGTGTCTCGGTTGCCGATCTCAGAACCATCGCCCTCCGGCTCCAAGCTGACCACACGGGTCGCACCGGCGCTGGCGGCGAACAGGCTCGTCACGCCCATGCCGGCGCCGATGTCGAGCACCGAACGGTTCTCGAAGGCGATTCCGTCGAACATCGTGGTCGAGCTCGAAGCGCAGGTTTCCCGGGTTGCGACCGTTGGCCGCCATGACTGCGAAGTAGCGGTCAAGCGTGCCGGCGCTCATCGAGGGATACTAACGACGGTCACGAGCGCCTACCCACGGCCCCTCATTGTCGCAGGGCCTTTTTCGTCCGATCGAGGAATGCAAGTTGAACGAGCGAGGAGCCTAGTGTGAACGACGTCCTGATTCTCTGCTACCACGCGATCAGCGAGCGCTGGGGGGACGACATCGCCGTTTCGCCTGGCGAGTTTCGGCGGCAGCTGGCAGTGCTGGTCGGCAGGGGATATCGGGGGACGACGTTTTCCGACGCGGTATCGGGATCCGGATCGGGTCGCGCCGTGGCCGTCACGTTCGACGACGCGTTTCTGTCGGTAGCAGAGTTCGCCTACCCGATCATGTCGTCACTGGGCCTTCCGGGAACAGTGTTCGTGGTCACGGATTTCGCCGATGACGAGCGCCCGTTGGCGTGGGAAGGCATCACCCATTGGCGCGACGGCGAGCACGCGGCCGAGTTGCGTGGGCTCTCGTGGCCCCAGCTCGGAGACCTTGCCGAGGCAGGTTGGGAGATCGGCTCACACACGAGAACCCATCCGCGCTTGACGTTGCTCGACGACGAGCGCCTGGCCGACGAGCTGAAGGCCTCTCGGACTGCGTGTGAGCAAGCGCTGGGCCGTCCGTGCGATTCGATCGCCTATCCATACGGTGACGTCGACCGCCGAGTCGTGGCTGCTGCTCGGAGCGCAGGCTACAAAACCGCCGCCACACTGCCCAGCGGACTCCCGCGCGGCCACACGCTCTCGACTCCTCGGATCGGTGTCTATCGAGGCGATTCCCTGCCGCCGGTTCCGGGTCAAGGTATCGCCAGGCGTCCGACTCCTCCGGACGTCCTGGTCGACCGCGCGACGCGACCGGACTCAATGAGGGTCAGTGTGTTTGCGACCCTCGCCGCAGCACCGGGTGAGGGTTGCGGTTGGTCGTGCAGGGTGCTTCGAGTAGGCGCATGCGGTTCCAGGGGAAGCTCTTGCTGAACGGGATGTTGCCGGTGATCCCGAGCTGGGCCCAGGTCGGATTGCTGTTGCGGCCCTGCGTGTTATCTGCGTAGAAGTCGGCGTCGCCGTCGCCGGTTTGATCGCGCACGTAAGCGCCGTATCGCTGCAGTGCGCGTCCAACGGTTTTCTCCCAGGGGGCGAGTGCGGTCGTGTCGATGTCGAGGGTGGGGTCGAGTTGCAGCCACATGCCGGCGACGAGCGCGGAGGGATCGTTGCTGTTCCCCCAGCTGGCCGTGGCAGGGCAGCGATAGCGATCGCCCCTGGGGGTGCCGAGGCTGTCGGCCGCGAACACGAGTGGATGATTGATCTGGCCGGCGGCGATCTCCTCGGGAGTCACGAGTCCGGCGGCGGCTGGGATCCCGGCGGTATTGCTGCCGCAGATGTTGCCCGGAGTGGCGCGCTCTGAGAGGTAGAGGGCGCTGCCGCAGGTCGCTGTCCAGGTGTTGCTGGCAGCGTCGTAGCGCGCTTGCCAGAGATCCCATTCGATGCCTCGGCGGTAGGAAATGATGGCCAGGTGCCCATCCCCGCTCGGGTCGGGCTTGGTGCCGGGGGGGATCGGAACGGGGCCGAAGCGATTGACCGTGCTCGGGCTGTGTCCGTTCGCAACGATCTTGATCGTATAGCGCGGCTCGTTGCCCCTGACCGTGACGACGGGGACGCTCCAGGGTCCGATCACGAGCTTCGGTGTGACGAGATGCGCGAGCCAGAAGGAGACGTATCGCCGGCTGTTGGGATCGACCGCGACAGCCGCCCCGATCGGGGCCGATGGACGCCACAGCGACCCCAGCGGGTACGGATTCCGGGGCCAGCGATCGCTGATGCTGACGCTCTTGACCGGCACGCTGCTGATCCCGATCGGCGATGTGCGCAGGGGGGCGGCGCCGGCCGTCAGAGCCGTCACGACGGAGACCACGAGCGCCCCCAAAAAGAACATCAACGCGAACGCTTCCAGGCGCGTTCTCGGAGTGAAACGAGCCATGACGTTTCAGCATACGCTCGGCGGCGACATCCTCGAGTGGATCTTCTGCTGCTCGGAGGCTTCTCGCTGGTCGAGCAGGGGCTCAGAAGACATACGTCGATCCCCGGTAGAGTTGCCGGTTGGCACGGATCCACTCGATCGTCCGTGACAATCCTTCGGAGAGGTCGGTCTGTGCACGCCAGCCGAGAAGCTCGAGCGCGAGCGACGGATCGGAGACCGGCCTCGTCACCTCGCTGTTAGGCGGTCGGATCCGATCAGGATCCTCGATCGGAAGGAGCTCTTTTCGCTGGCAGCCCAGAAAGGTGCGCCTCGAGGTGCATGGCCTCGATCGTCAGGTAGTACGCGTGGCAGTCTTCCGTGTTGGCGCCATCGAACGCAGCTATGCCTGGGTGATTGGAGAGAATCAACTTGGGGAATCGATGTTTCTTGCAGAGCCATTCTTTGCCCACTATCTTGGTTTGTTTCGCCGTCGTCCATAGTCCATACATATGCGAGGTCAACGGAATAACTGGCTACTTCGAGCGGCGAGTGGGGGTCGAGCTTTGGGACGATTGTGGCAAGACCGGGCAGCACTGATCACCGGAGCATGCGGTTCAACGGTTAGGGCTTCGCCAGGCGACTCGTCTGGTAAGGCGCCGAGGTGACGCCGTCGCCCGCCACAGATCGGGCGGCTGCGTGAAGGTTCTCGTAACCGGCGGCGCCGGGTATGTCGGCTCCATACTCGTCAACCAGCTCCTCGAGCGAGGTGACGAGGTACGCGTGCTCGATTCGCTGCTCCACGGAAGCGTCCCCTCACTCCTCGGTGTGTGGTCGCATCCCTCCCTCGAGTTCGTTCACGGAGACGTACGCGATCCGTCGGCAAGAACGGTTGCCCTCGAAGGCATGACGGCCGTCGTCCACCTCGCAGCGATCGTCGGCGATCCCGCCTGTGCACGCGATCCGGCGACTGCTCGGAACGTCAACCTGGATGCGACGGTGGCACTCGTACGCGAGGCGCGAGACCAGGGTGTGCAGCGATTCGTCTTCGCCTCCACCTGCAGCAACTACGGGAAGATCGATGGTGAAGAGATGGCGAGTGAAAAATGGGAGCTGAACCCCGTCTCGCTCTACGCGGAGACCAAAGTCTCTGGCGAGCTCGACGTGCTTGCGCAGAGCGAGAACGACCTAGTAACGACATGCCTCCGTTTCGCCACGGTCTATGGCACATCGCCGCGGATGCGCTTCGACCTAACCGTGAACGAGTTCACACGAGACGTCGCTCTCGGAAGAGAGCTCGTCGTGTACGGCGAGCAATTTTGGCGACCGTATGTTCATGTTCGCGACGCTGCCCGAGGAATCGTGACGACGCTCAAGGCTCGCAAGGAGCTCGTCCAGGGCGAGGTGTTCAACGTGGGGAACACCGAAGAGAACTATCGGAAGCTCGATCTCGTCGAACTCCTCCAGGAACGCTTCGACGACACCACCGTGAGCTTTGTACGCAAGGATGATGATCCGCGCGACTATCGCGTCAGCTTCGAGAAGATCAAGGCTGAGCTCGGATTCCGGACCACCTTGTCGGTGTCGGAGGGTATCGTCGAAGTGTTCGCCCTCGTGCAGAGCGGGCTCCTCAACGACCCTGATGCGGCCGTATACCGCAAGCCGTGGATTGCCAAGCGACCTAGCGGGATGTCTTCGAGAGATCGACGTTGTTCGCGGCGGATCCCAGTTTGGCAAAGATACGGATCGGTGATTCCGTTCGCGTAGCAAACGGCCCAACGGGGAGGAGAGCTTACCTGCGCCGGCTGACGCGTGCCGGTCGATGCTCTATGCCCGCTACTTGCGCCGTCATCGCGTGCAGGTTGTCATGGCCGAGTACGGCCCCATCAGACGCCCGACTAGGTCGACCATCTCTTGTACTGAGACCTCGGTTCCCGTACCGAGCTGAACCGTTCGCCCGACTGCGTCGGTAGCCGCCGATGCAGCGACAAGCGCGGCAACGGTGTCGTCAACGAACGTGAGGTCGCGGCGCGGCGCCAGAGAGCCAAGGTGAACCTCGTTGGAATCCAGCGCCTGCGAGATGATTGTGCTGATCACGGCACGCGCGGACTGGAACGGCCCGTACGTGTTGAACGGCCGCAGGATCACGACGGGCAGGTCGAACGTCCTGTGGTACGAGTCCATCAGCTTGTCTGCGGCGAGCTTGCTCGCAGTGTACGGAGACTGGGGCTCCAGGGGATGCTCTTCGGTGATCGGAACCGTCCGGGCCGTGCCGTACACCTCGCTCGTCGATGTGTGCACGAGGAGCGCGACATCGTTCTGCAATGCAGCTTGGGCGACATTGAGAGCGCCCAGAAGATTGGTTTCGAAGAAGTCACGTGGGTTGACGTATGAGTATGGGATCGCGATCTGCGCTCCGAGATGGATCACGACGTCGGACCGACCGTCGCCTGTGCGACCGATTCGTAGTCGCGGAGATCGCCGCGGAAGACATCGACCTCGCCTGCGATCGATGCGTCCAGCCAGTCAAGGGTGCCGTGGGAGCTGCGGGAGTTGTAACGGACGAAACCCCGCACGCTTGCGCCCTCGAGCACGAGTCGGGCGCAGAGATGGCCGCCGATGAATCCACCGGCGCCGGTCACGAGGAATCGTCGGCCGCCGAGGCGGTTCTCAGGCCTGTCAGAACCGGGTGTGGGTTCCGTCGCCGCCGGCGTGACGCGACGAGCGGAATCCGGCTTGGGCAACCGGCTTGTTCCCATGCTGTCTATCCTCGTGTTATGTGGCAGGTTCCGCTCGCCGATGTCGTTGTCTCGGAACAGGACATCGACGAGGTAGTTAAAACGTACCGTTCCGGTTGGTTGAGCATGGGGCCACGCACCGAGGAGCTGGAGCGTGCGTTTGCCGAATATGTTGGCGTCGAGCACGCCGTTGCCGTTGCGAACGGGACGGCGGCTCTGCATCTCTCGTACCTTGCCTGCGGGCTCGGAACGGGTGACCGCGTCCTCGTCCCGTCGCTGACGTTCGTCGCCACGATCAACGCGATCATGTACACGGGCGCCGAGCCGGTGTTCGTCGACATCTCGGGCGTGACCCAGCCCTGGCTCGATGCCGGCGCCGTGGAAGCGGCAATCGACGACCGGACTCGAGCGATCGTCTCGGTGTCATATGGTGGGCATCCCGGTGCGGTCGAGGCAACTCGCACGCATCGCCGATGAGCACAGCCTGTCCCTGATCGAAGACGCCGCGCACGCTGCAGGATCTCGTGTGGGACGCCGTCATCTCGGGACTTTCGGAGCGGCGGGAGCATTCAGCTTCTTCTCGAACAAGAATCTCGCAGTCGGAGAGGGCGGCATGGTGATCACCAACGATGACGACATCGGCCGACGCACTCGCCTCCTTCGGTCGCACGGCATGACGTCCCTCACCTGGGACAGGCATCGTGGACACGCATCGACCTACGACGTCGTCGAGACTCGGCTTCAACTACCGCATCGACGAGCCCCGTGCCGCGCTGACGCTCTCGCGCCTTAGACGCCTCGACGAGGAAAACGAGCGGCGTGTAGCGATTACGGCCAATTACCGACAGGAGCTGTCCGACGTGAACGGAGTCGAAATGCTCGAGCCGGCGCCGGCAGGTGCCGTCGACGCATCACATCTGTTTGCGATCGTGCTCGACCGCTCCATCGACCGCGCCCGGTTCCGGAACGTTCTCGCGGAGCGGGGAGTTCAGACCAGCGTCCACTACCCGCCCGCGCACCGGTTCGCCATCTACGACCATCTGGCAGCAGATCTTCCGATCACCGAGGACTATGCCGCGAGAACGGTGACCTTGCCGCTGTTCCCACACATGACGGCCGATCAGCTCGCGCACGTCGTTGACAGCGTCCACCGGGGCCTGGCCTGAATCCCGGTCGACGGCTGTCCTGACCGCTCTATCCTTGATCGGTGCCGGGGAACCCCGACGACTGTCAGCTGATCGCTCCCGCTCGGTCGCCGAGCACGTGCTGCGAGCGCGTTCGCGTCACTGCTCGTCGGGCTCGGCTCGTTCGTGATCTTCGGGACGCTCGCCGTCCTCGTCGCAAAGGGACGCTCGTTGGCGATCGATACGGCGACTCTTCCAAGTTTCGATCGCGCAGAGCAATGGCCAGGACTCAGGAAGGTCGTCGGGCTCGTCGGATTGTCCGGGGGTGCCGCGGGAACGATCGCGATCACCGCGGTGACGCTGCTCGTGCTGCTGTGGCTGCGGCGACCCATCTCCGCAGCGTTCCTCGTTGCCGCGGTCTCGGTCTCGGTGCTCAGCCCTCTACTGAAGGACGCCTTCGATCGTCCTCCACCTCCTGGCACGCTTTGGGCACCCGGGGATACCGGCTTCTTTCCTTCCGGTCATGCGACCGGCTCGATGGCCGTTGCGGCGACAATCACTGCGCTCGTGTGGCATACGCGGTATCGGACGCTGGCGCTCGGAGCCGCCGTGATTCTCGTTCCAACCGTCGGGCTCTCGGCTCTCTGGCAGGGCAACCACTGGCCCTCCGACGTCGTCGGCGGTTGGGCGCTCTCACTCGCGTGGGTGTGCGCCACCTGCGTGGCCGCGGCCGCCTGGAGAAGAAGCCGCTACGGCGCTGCCCCACCGCGCCTCTTCGATCGACCGGCGCGACCCGCGAAGCATCGGGAGGGTGCCGGTCACCGATCCGAATGAGCCTTTGCTCGTCGGCGGGCTTCCGACGCAAGGCCGATCAGCATCCCTGTGCCGTAGCCGCTGTGGATCGCGGCGAAACAGGCGCCCACGCGGGCGAGCGATCGCACATCCTTCGGCCCCGATGAGGAAACGGCCGCTGTCACCGCAGCGACGGAATATGCCGCTGCGAGAAGAGAGGCCGCTCGACGAGCCGTGCGGGAGCGACTGGAAGCCGCCATGCACAGCGACCCCGCCGCCACGAATGCTGCCGGCGCAAGATGCCACGGGCGGATGAACCGCGGGTGAGCCGCACCGACCCGGACCTTTGCCTTCCCGTAGTTTCGGTACTGCCGGAACGCGCCGCCGAGCGTCGACCGGGTCACGTAGTGGAAACGGATCGATGTATCCAGGAGGATCCGGTAGTTCGCCGCGCGTAGCCGCCAGTTCAGCTCGTCGTCCTCGCCGTAGGCCATGGCCGGGTCGAAACCACCGACCAGGTCGAGCGCGGAGCGCTTGTAGACGCCGCATTGAACCGTGTCGACGAACTCACGGACGCTCGTGCCGGCGTACACACTGCCTCCCGTGCCGAAACGAGAAACCCGAGCCCTGGCAACCGCCCGTCCCCACGCTGTCTCTCCCTGCTGCTCGGGCCTGCCCCCGATCACCGCAACATCTGCGTCGCATTCGGAGAGGGCGTTGACGGCGCGCCGTACGAAGTCGTGCTCGGGGTAGCCGTGACAGTCGATCTTCGCGACAAGCTCCGCGGACGACATCGCGATCCCGAGATTGAGTGCAGCAGGCAGCGAGAGTCGGCCGCGATCCGAAACGACGCGAAGCCGCGGATCGGCAGCCGCGCGTGCACGGGCCACCTCCACGGTTCCGTCGCTCGAGCCTCCGTCGACGAAGACGACAGAGAGCAGATCATGCGGATAGTCCTGAGCGAGCACCGCGGACAGGCATCGATCGAGGTGTCTCTCCTCGTTCCAGGCGGAGACGAGGACGTCCACCCGGACGTCGCCGCCGTGCTCGACAGGGTTGTCGCGAATGACGTCGTCCACGGGCTGAAGGTATCGAAATGCAGTGGATGCTCTTAGAATTGGGCAACCGAGATGTCGCCAAACGCAAAGAGACATCCTCGCGCGCCAAAAGGCGACACCATGTCACCAAAATCACCTGCAGAACCCACCGAGCCGGTAACGGCGTCCACGTCGCCGCCAACCGACTGGTTTGCTCCCACCCAGCAGGGTGAGGGCTTCGCTCATTACCTGGAGGTGCTACGAGCGCGCGCTTGGTGGATTCTGGCGGCCGTCGCGATCTGTGTTGCTGTTGCCGTTCTCTATCTCGAGGTGGCAGCCAAGTCGTACGAGGCCTCTTCCGATGTGCTCGTGACGCCTGTGCCGCGTGGAAGCACGAGCTACATCGGACTTGGCTTGCCGCTCGAGTCGAGCGACCCCACGCGCGACGTCGAGACTGCGGCACGGCTGATCGCGTCAACGACGGTGGCCGCCAGGGTCAAGGCGCAGCTCGGGCTACCCGTCTCCGCCGAGGCGCTACTGGCTGATGTCGAGGCGCAGCCCGTCGCCCAGTCGAGCATCGTCACGATCACGGCAAGAGCGGATACGCCACGCCAGTCGGCTCGGATCGCGACCGCATTCGCGCGAGCCGCAATCGCTGAGCGGACAAGGCGGCTGGACGCAGTGCTCGACACGCTCCTGCCGAGCTTCCGCAGCCGGCTGGCACAGCTCCCGCCCGCTCAACGCGCCACCGACCCGTTGGCGGCCCGGTTGCGGGATCTCGAGGCGCTTCGATTGACGGGCGACCCGACCTTGCAACTGGAAACCGCGGCCGTCGCTCCGAGCTCCCCGGCCACCCCCCGGACCACCATTACTCTGATCGCCGCAGTTCTCGGTGGATTGATCGTCGGCATCGGGTGCGCGCTCGGCGGACGACTGTTCGGCTCGCGCCTTCGCAACGAGGATGCGCTACGTCGGTACAGGATCCCAATCCTCGCGCGCATTCCAGCTGAGCCCCGCCAGTACCGGCTGTCCCGGTCACCCGCTCTCTCGGCGGTGCCGCCGGCCACACGCGACGCGTATCGACTGCTCGCGACGAGTCTGATGACATCCCACAACGGCGTTCAGAAAGGCCGAATTCTCGTCACCGGCCCGACAGAGGCCGATGGGAAGTCCACGGCTGCGCTCGGCCTGGCGGGGGCGTTCGCGGCACTGAAGGAAGATGTCGTCCTCATCGAGCTCGATACCCGGTCGCCGAGTCTTGCCAACACACTCGGCATCGAGCCGGAGTTCGATCTCGTGGATGTCAGCGAGGAGCGCGTCCCGCTGTCGCAAGCACTCGTCCCGGGGAACAAGTTCAACATGACCCGAGCACGTGCGTGCGCTGCTCCTGCGACCGAAAACGACGATGTTCTCGTCGCCGCCCTCGGGTGCCGTGGAGCGAATCGCCGGCCAGGCGCAGAGACTCCGGGGCTGGTTGATCTTCGATGCTCCGGCGCTGAACTACATCGCCGACGCGTTGCCCGTCGCCAAGGATCTGGACACGGTCGTGATCGTCGTCGTTCGCCTGGAGCACACCCGGTTGAAGGAACTCGATCAGCTTGCCGACCTGCTCTCACAACACGGCATCACTCCGGCCGGGTTCGTTCTGCTCGGAACCGACAACACCGGCTACTACGGAGAAACCGCGCCGACCCGACACGGTGACCCGAGTCGTTCGTGGGCGAGAGCGAGGGCGCCCCGCAGCCCTGTGCAGCCGTCCTCCCCCGCGCAGCCGTCCTCCCCCGCTGACAGCTGAAGTCGCGAGACGTGCAGAAGCCGTTCACGCACCGCAGGCTCGCCGGGGCATGAGAGGCCCCGGGTGTGTGTCCCAGCGGCAGCCCGATGGCCGCTGACGACGGCAGTTCAGCGCCGGCGGCTTCGCAGGAGCCACGGCTCGGCATCTACGTCGACGGCCCCTACGCGCTGGTCGAGTCCGAGACCGGCACCCGGCTTGTCCCGGATCCTGCCGATTCCCCGTTCCTACTCTTCGCCCTCGAGGTCGGCCGCCACTTCGAGTCTGTCGCGCTCTTCGCGCGCGTCGAGCCCCGGAGCGTGGCGACCGAGGCGTCTCCTCCACTGCCGAACGTCGTACGTGTCGTGCGGTTGCCGCCGTACGGCAGTCTCCCCGACGTCCGCGCCGTCGCGCGTGCAGCGTGGCCGACCTCGCGCGCCTTCTGGTCTGGGCTAGCGGAGGTGGACATCGTGTGGGTCTTCGGGCCTCATCCTCTCGGCTTACTGCTCGTTCTCCTGGCAGGCGTGCGTCGCAAGCGCATCGTGCTTGGAGTGCGCCAGGACACGGTCGCCTACGCCCGGGCCCGCTCGTCTCGTGGCCGCCGACGGCTGCTCGTCGTCGTCGCCCACGGTCTCGACCTCCTGTACAGGCTCCTTGCTCGGCGGCTCAGAGCCACCGTTGTCGGAACACCGAACGTTTGCCGGTACTGCGGCCCTCGAGCGGGCGTTCTCGACATGATCGTATCGCTCGTCCGTGCTCAAGATGTGGTCTCGGCGCCCGTCGACGCCGATCCCGACGGGACGATCGAGCTGTTGGCAGTGGGCCGTATCGATCTCGAGAAGAACCCGCTGCTGCTGGTTGATGCGCTTGGCGAGCTGGAGCGGCGGAGTCCCGGCCGCTATCGCTTGACCTGGATCGGCACGGGTCCGCTCGGGGACGATGTCGTGCTCCGAGCGGCTGACCTCGGGCTCAGCGACCGGGTCGCGCTCCCGGGCTATGTCCCGTTCGGAGCGGCGCTCCTCGAGCGTTACCGGCAGGCAGATGTGTTCGTTCACGTGTCGCTGACCGAGGGCGTACCCCAGGTCCTGATCGAGGCCATGGGGGCAGGCATCCCGATCGTGGCCACCGACGTGGGCGGCGTCAGGAGCGCTCTCGGCGACGGCCGCGCCGGCCTCCTCGTCCCGCCGCGGGACCTCGGCGCGCTCGTGGAAGCCATCGCCCGCGTCAGCGAGGATCGGGCATTGAGAGCCACGCTCGTCGATCACGGCCTCGAGCTGGCGCGCGAGCTGACACTCGAACACCAGGCCGAGCGGGTGGCGCGCTTCATGTGCCAATGACGCGGCCAGCCCTCGGATTACTCGACCGAAGGGTGGCGCCGCAGTGGCCTCTGACCGCGCCCCGACCGACGACACACCAACGGGTGGGTCGGCGGAGCCGGCAGGGATCGGTCGCAACTTCGTTCTTTCGCTGGTCCAGCAATTCACCACCGCTCTCTTCACGGCCGGGCTGACGCTCTATCTCGTGCGGGCCCTCGAGCCGGAGGGGTACGGCGCCCTGACGCTCGCGCTGGGAATCGGAGGGGTGGTGCAGCTCCTCGCGGAGTTCGGGATTCCCCAGTCACTGGCGCGCTTCGTCGCGGAGAGCCGTACCGACCGGCCGGCGGTGACCGCTCTGCTCGCTCGAGGCCTCCAACTCCAGATCCTGTTCGCCGGCCTCTGCACAGGTGCCCTCGCCGCGCTGGCCGGCCCTCTCGCTGCGGGCCTACGACAGTCCAGGGCTCGTCTGGCCTCTCCGCTGGATGGCGCTTGCGATCTTCGCCCAGAGCGTCTTTTCGCTCTACCTCAACGCATTCGTCGCTCTCGCACGTGTGGGCCTGAATGTCCGTGTCGTGTTCCTGGAAAGCGTGACCGAGACGATTGCCAGCGTCGGCCTCGTCGCCGTCGGTGCCGGGGTGGCAGGAGCGACGCTGGGACGAGCGGTTGGCTATCTCGTCGGCGCCCTGGCTGCAATCGTCGTCGTCGCGCGTCTATTCGGGCGCAGCGGTATCCGACTTCGCTCTTCCGGTGGAAAGCATCCGAGGGGCATCGTCGCCTATGCCGTGCCGCTGATGGTCACGAACAGCGTCTACACGCTCTACGACCAGGCCGACGTCTTGATCATCGGCGCTCTCCTCGGCACGAGCTCGGTAGGGCTGTTCGGAGCGCCGTTGCGCATGATCTCTCCCCTCGGATATTTCGGTCAGGCAGTCGCAAACAGCGTTGCACCTCGACAGGCGCGGTCGTCGGGCCCGCCGCGCGCGGTACACGCTTTTGGCGCGGGTATCCGATGGCTCGTTATCGGTTACGCGCTGCTGATCGCACCGATGATCGTGTGGGCGACACCGATCGTCACCCTCCTCCTGGGAGACGACTACTCCGAGTCCGCCAACGTGCTGCGCTTCCTCGCGCCGTACGTCTTCCTGCTCGGCATCAGCCCGCTGATCACGACGACGGTGAACTTCGTGGGCGGAGCGAGACGACGAATTCCGATCGTGTTCGCGGCGCTCGGCGTCAATGTTGTGATCGACATCATCCTGATACCTCGGATCGGGGTGGTGGCGGGCGCGATCGGAACAACGGTGGCCTACTGTCTCTACGTTCCCGCGAACGCGCTTCTGCTCCCGCCCGAGCTCCGGCTCACGCTACGGTCGCTTCCGATCACACTCGTGCGGGTGGGGGTCGCGACGGCGTTGATGAGCATCGTTCTCTATGCGGTGGGCACGGAGTCTCTGTCGCTCGCTGCATGGCTCGGCGGGGGAGCTGCCGGTGTGGTCGTGTTCGCCGCTGCGCTGCTGCTCACGCGCGAGATCTCCCTCGACGAAGTGCGCCGCGCAACAATCGCGGCAGCGCATGCCTTGCGGATGCGGCGCTGACGCCAATCCCCCGTCACGGCGGCGCTGCTAGACGCTCGGCGACAAGCCGCAGAGCAGGTCCCGCAGCGAGGACGAGCCAGAGCTGCTTGTTGAACAGCTCCGAGGCGAAGAAGTTCGCCGCGAGCAGCCCGGCGGTCGCGACGAAGAGGCCGCGAGCAAGGACCTCCATGTCGCGATCACCACCACGTTGGAATGCGCGTGCGGCGGAGAGGGAGCAGAGCAACGCGAACCCGACGACTCCAACGAACAGAAGCAGCCCGACGGTCCCCGTCTCGGCCAACACCTGGAGGTAGAGGTTGTGCGGGACCTTCGGCGTGTCGATGACGAACGCCGGCGTCGACTTGTTGAGGAGATCTCCTGGTCGGAGCAGATAGTGAACCGAAGTGTTCGGGAAATTCCCGGCGCCGATGCCACGAATCGGATGGGCCTCGACCATGCGCCATCCGATCTTCCAGAGATCCTCCCGTCCGGCGCCACCACCGGCGGCCGGATGGACGACACGGCTCACCGCCCCAGCGGGTGCGATCAGAGCGAACAAGACCAATGCAACGAGCATTCCGGCGACGACGACTGCGAGTGTCGCGCCTCTGCGGCCGTAGCCGGCGGCAAGCGGCGCGACGATCGCGGCGACGCATAGTCCGACCAGCGCTCCCCGAGACACGGTTGCGAACAATCCGGCGGCGCAGATTCCGGCAGCGACGACGGCCGCTGCGCGGGCCAGTCTTGGCAAGCTGCGCATCGCGGCGAGTGCCGCTGCAAGGACGATCGCGACCAGCAGGATCCTCCCGAGCGCGTTTGGGTTGATGTCGCCGCTCAGGCGGCCGCTGTCGGACGGATTGCTTGTGGGGGACAGCAACGCCCAGGTTGCCGCCAGCAGCGCGCCGACGACGAAACTGGCGAACAGCGCCGTCACCTGACGCGGCGTCCGCATGGCAGCCAACGCGATCGGGAACAACGCGAAGTTGAGCGCGAAGCGCGAAGATGTTGCGGCTGCCTCCTGTGCCTGCTCGGCCCACAGCATGCTGAGCAGCGTCCATGCAAGCAGTCCGACGAGCGCGGCGACGAAGCCCGGATGACGTTCGATCAGTCCGGGCGTGCGATCGAGTCGATCGCGACGGCTGAGTGTCGCGAGCAGCCAGGATGCCGCGAGGAGGAGACCGAACGACTTCACCAGGGTCACGCCGCCACTGGTCTGCGGCAGGACATCGAGAAACGACACGAGCACGAACAGACACAACCCGGCAGTCGGATTCGTGAGCACGAGCACGGCGAACGCGATCCCGAGCGCGCCGAAGATGGCCAGCTGGGGCCTGGCACCGGCGACGAGCCCGTCGGCCGCGGCCAACAGCATCAAGGCCCCGAACCAGAGCCTCGTCGCGCTCGGTGCCGCGAGCAGTCCAAACCTGGCGACCATGTCCCGGCTGCCGCCTCCCCCCGGAATGAGCATTGGTTTCAATGTATTCGTTTTCGCCGGCGTTGCTTGTCTGCGCGCGAGGCCGTTGTGCTTCCACGCCGAGACGCGACGAGTGACAGTGGAGGTAGGGTCTAGCCGTGGCTTCGCGAGACGTCGCAATCTACGCGCCGTTCGCGAGCGGGGTCTACGAGCGAAATGCGGCTCGAGTCGGAGGCGCGGAGCGACAATTGACGCTCCTCGCGCAGAGTCTTTCCGAGCGCGGGCACACGGTCGCGCAGATCGTCCTCCCCGTCGCCGATCCCGCTACGCCGCCGAATCCACGTCTCGCCCTCGTCTATCGATCGGCGAGAGGCCGGAATCGTGCCGGGAGGTTGCTGGAAGCGATCTCCGTCTGGAGGGCGTTGCGGGTAGCCGACGGATCAGTGGTGATCGTCCGGACAGCCGCTCCGGTGGTCGGTCTGGCGGCGATCTATTGTCTCGTTCATCGGAGGCGCTTCGTCTTCTCAGCAGCCAACGACTCCGACTTCACGTTCGGTGACGCGCTGGGGCCGAGATGGCACCGTCGATCGCTCTACAGGATCGGCGTTCGTCTCGCAGACTCGATTGTTGTGCAATCGGGACAACAAGCGGCCTTGGCGCGCCAGACATTTCCTCGGCTGCGGTCGTTGATCCACATTCCGAGCTTTGCCGAGTCCGCAAGGAATTGAGCACCCTCCGCGTTCGGAGCCTGTTGCCTTTCTCTGGCTCGGCCGAGTGGTCGATTACAAGCAACCGCTCCGCTATCTCGACCTGGCGCGAGCCCTGCCCGACGCCCGCTTTCTCATGGTCCCGGTCGAGGACGCCGCGCACGAGCACCGATCGCTTCTGGCGCAGGTCGTTTCGGGGGCGCAGAGCATTCCCAACCTCGAGCTCCTCGAACCAGCCTCTCACGCCACCACACTGGAACGGATCTGCCAAGCGGTGGCCGTGGTCAGCACCTCGCGGCTCGAAGGGATGCCCAACGTGTTCCTCGAGGCGTGGTCGGAAGGAATCCCGGTGCTCTCGCTCGACTTCGATCCGGACGCGGCCATCCGCACCCAAGGACTCGGCGTGGCTGCCGACGGCTCTTGGGAGGGATTCGTCCAGGGCGCCCGCAAGCTCTGGGAGGCTCGCTCGCGCAGAGACGAGACGTATGCGCATGGCCGTGAATACGTCGCGCGCACCCATTCCTACGATGCCGTCGGAGCGCGTTGGAGCCAGCTCGTGACGGAGCTCGGCGGGGGCTCGCGGCGCTGAGGAGACACAGCCTCGGGCGTCGGCGCCGTGCTCAGCCGGCTTGAAGCTGGTTTGCTTCGCTGCGCATCTGCGCCAGCTCGTCACGTGACTGCTCGTGTGTGAGCCAGATCGAAGCGGCGTGCTCGTAGTCCTCTCTGCGACCGATGTCGAACCAGAGACCATCGTGAGCGTAGGCGCCGACGGGGTGATCGTGCTCGAAGAGTGCATTCACGAGATCGGGGAAGTCGAAATGGCTGCCCGTCGGCACGTACGCGAGTGCGTCGGGCTCGAGGATGTAGATCCCCATGCTGACGGTGGAGAGAATCTCGGGCTTCTCGGCGAAACCCCGGATGCGGCCGTCGGTGTCGACTTGGAGTACACCGTAGTCGAGCGTTGTGAGACGACGGTGGGTGGCAATCGTGAGCATGTTGCCCTGCTGGCGGTGAAACGCGACGAGGTCGTGATATTCGATGTCACTCAGGAGGTCGCCGTTCATGACGAGAAACGTGTCGTCGAGACCGGAGACGAGTTGCAATGGTCCTGCCGTGCCAAGCGGCTCGCGCTCGTGGACATAGGTGATTTCGGCACTGCCGGTTGCACGGTTCTCGAACACGGTCTGAATCAAATGAGCGAGATGACCGACACAAAAAGTGATGTCGATGATCCCGCAATGCTCGAGCTGATCGACGACGAGCTCGAGGATGGCGCGATCGCCGATCGGCATCAGCGGCTTCGGGAGAATTGACGTGTACGGCGCGAGGCGGGTGCCTCTTCCGCCGGCGAGGATCACCGCCTTGGTTCCGGCGAGACTCGGGACCCGCGCTGTTTCCTCCGCCGCGAGACTGGCGGAGCTGCGGTCGATCTCGCTCAGGCTCATCTACGGGTCGACCTGCTCGAGCGGAACATCGACGCGCAGTAACGGACGGCGTCGAGCGCCGATGGCTCCGGTCTGGCGGTTGACTGCGACACTTCGCCGCCCGAGCACGCAGAGAGATGTCCAGTAGAGGATCTTCAGGTCCAGGCCGACGCTGGCCCGCTCCACGTACATTTGGTCGAGGCTGGCCTTCTGGGGGAGGAGCGACCTCACGTAGTGCCCGATCCGGTCGTCAGGATCGAGAATCTTGCTTTCGTTGACGAACGCGAGTTGCGCGAAACCGGTGACACCGGGCCGAACCTCGAGGATCTTCTCGTAGGCATTCGGGAGCAGCGCGACGAATTCCGGATCCTCGGGGCGCGGGCCTACGAGACTCATCTGACCTCGCAGCACATTCCAGAGTTGCGGCAGTTCGTCGAGCTTCGTGTGAGCGAGCGACCGACCTATTCGCGTAAAGCGTGTGTCGTCATAGATCGTCAGGGCGACACCATCCGCGCCGTGATGCATCTTCCGAAATTTCAGCATTGCGAAGTCACGGCCGCCGCTGCCGACGCGTCGACAGCGAAAGAACACGGGGCCGCGGCTTTCCACCTTGATGAGGATGGCGACGCAGACGATGAGCGGGGAGGTGAGCGCCAGCAGGAACACGGAAACGCCCACATCGAGGAGGCGCTTGGCGGACAGGCGGGCAGCATTGTCTGATCGCGCACCACTGGTTGACCGCGCAGCACTGTCTGACCGCGCGCGGCTTGTACCCATCGCTGCGTCGCGATCCGCTTCCCCCGTCATCTGACTCCCCATCGGCTCTCTCTCGCTCGAACCGAACGACCATCCCGCCGTCACCTGTTATCGCAGCTGCAGCGGGATCCGTCAACTCTCATCGTAGCGGAGCAACGCGGGCGCAACACGCGGGCGCTGTTGGCTCGGTTGCTGACGGCACCGCGCACGAGGCAACAGCGTTGCCAGGAGCGTCTACACACGCTCCGAACCGATGAACCTGCGCGTGCGTGACGGCGTCGCGCGTCCGTCCCATGCCGGCCCCGGCGGGTCGACGAGACGAGACGGGTGTCGTTGCGCCCGAATCGACCGACTGGGCGCCGCCGCCGATCCCGGCCGCTGTGATTCACTGTCCGCACTTTGGATTTTGAGCTCACCGACGAGCAGCGCATGCTTCAGGCAACGGTTCGGGAGTTCGTGCGTGAGGAGGTGGCGCCTGCCGCCGCCACGCGTGACCTCACGGGCAGCTTCCCCTATGACGCCGTCGCGCGGCTGGGCGAGCTCGGTCTGATGGGAGTCCCCTTCCCCGAGGAGTATGGCGGGGGTGGTGCCGACACCCTCTCCCTGGCGATCGCGATCGAGGAGCTGGCGCGAGTCGATTGCTCGCTGGCGATCACCGTTGCGGCCCACACGTCGCTCGGGACGATGCCGATCTACCTGTGGGGATCAGAAGCACAGAAGGAGGAATGGCTTCCGCAGCTCTGCAGCGGCAAACGCCTCGCGGCCTATGGCCTCAGCGAAGCCGAGGCTGGCACTGACGCGGGCAACACGCGCACCACCGCGGCGCTCGTCGACGGCGAGTGGGTGATCAATGGCAGCAAGGTCTTCATCACGAACCCCGGCACGGAGATCTCGGGTTGCGTCACGATCACCGCCCTCACAGATGAGTCGGAAGGTCGGCGTGAGATCTCGAACATCATCGTGCCCAACGGAGTGCCCGGCTACGAGATCGGTGCGCCCTATCGCAAGATGGGCTGGCACTCCTCCGACACCCGTCCGCTCACGTTCGTCGATTGCCGCGTGCCCGAAGCGAATCTGCTCGGACGTCGCGGCGGCGGTCACAGACAGTTCATGAACGCCCTCGAGGGAGGGCGGATCGGTGTGGCGGCAATGGGAGTCGGCCTGGCGCAAGGAGCACTCGACGAGGCGGTCGCGTACGCCAAGCAACGACGAGCATTCGGGCAGCCGATCGCGAAGTTCCAAGCGATCCAGATGAAGATCGCCGATATCTCGGCGCAACTCGAGGCTGTACGTCTGCTCACCTATCGCGCGGCAGTGAAGAAGGATCGCGGCGAGCTGTTCCTCCTCGTCGCTGCTCAGGCGAAGCTCCTGGCCGGCCGGCTTGCGGTGCGTGCAACAGAGGAGGCCGTCCAGATCCACGGGGGATACGGCTTCATCGAGGAGTACCCGGTCTGCCGCTTCTACCGGGACGCGAAGATCCTCACGATCGGAGAGGGAACCGACGAGGTGCAGCAGATGGTGATCGCCAGGCAGTTGGGCTGCTGATGCGGACCGACGAAGCCGGAGCCAGCATGATCTCGATGCAAGAACGTGGTGACCTCCTCGCGGATGGCCGCTTCGACGCTGCCGCGACCCTCGCCGGGCTCGCCGAGGAGACAAGCCATGCCGTGCGTCGCCTCGGTCGGCGTGGGGCCGTGGTCGCGGTGTCGGGGGGCGTCGACTCCGGCGTCGTCGCGGGTATCTGCGCTCGCGCGCTCGGTCCGGATCGCGTTCTTTGCCTGCGCCTGCCGGAAAAGGATATCGGCGCATCGTCGTCCAACCTCGGTCTCGAGCTGGCGCATGCGCTGGGGACCCCGACGGCCGAGGAGCCGATCACCGGGGCGCTCGAGGGGATGGGGTGCTACGACCACCGGGACGAAGCGATTCGCCGCGTCTTCGCCGAGTATCAGCCGGCGTGGCGGCACAAGCTCGTTCGCTCGGACCCGTCGGGCGCAATCACCTTCTTCTCGCTCGTGGTCGAGCGCCCCGACGGATCGACCGAGCAGCGCCGGATGCCCGCCGACGCCTACCGGGAGCTGATCTCCGCCACGAACATGAAGCAACGCATCCGCAAGGTGTTCGAGTACACGTGGGCAGATCGCCTCGGCTACGCCGTCATCGGCACACCGAACCTGCTCGAGTACGACCAGGGATTCTTCGTCAAGGGCGGGGACGGACTGGCCGATGTCAAGCCCATCGCGGCCTTGTACAAGACACATGTCTATTTGCTGGCTCGTGAGCTCGGCCTGCCCGAGGCCATTGCGACACGCCCACCGACGACCGAGACTTTCAGCATGTCGCAGACGCAGGAAGAGTTCTTTTTCGGCTACCCCTACGACCAGATGGACGTCCTGCTCTGGGGTCAAGCCCACGGCGTCGATCCGGGTGCTCTCGCGCCGCAGGTCGGGCTAGACGCGGCGCAGGTCGCCGGCGCCTACCGGGAGATCGAGCGCCGGCGTGTTGCGACGTCGTACCTGCACGAGCCACCGGTGATCGTCGAAGCGGTCGGCTGAGCGCCCGTGTGCGGTATCGCAGGAATAGTCCGGCCCCACACCTCGCAGGCGGTCGACGAGGGAGCCCTCCTCCGGATGGCAGAGAGCGATTCGGCATCGCGGCCCGGACGGCTTCGGCCTCGCACTCGACGCCGGTGCAGGATTGGTCTCGGCACGGCTCGCGATCGTCGACTTGACGCGGGGCTGGCAGCCGTTCGAAACCGGTCCCGGCGGAAGCATCCTGGTCTACAACGGCGAGGTCTACAACCATCCCGAACTTCGAGCGACGCTCGAGCAGCGCAGGGAGCGGTTTGCAACCACGTGCGACACCGAGGTCGTGCTGCGGCTGCTCGAACTGGACGGCATCTCGTCGCTCGACCTGCTCAACGGCCAGTTCGCGTTCGCGTGGTGGCAGCCGCGCGACCGTCGCCTGATCCTCGCCCGTGACCGCTTCGGCGTCCGGCCGCTCTACTACTCGCTCCTCGCCGACGGCAGCCTCGTGTTCGGCTCAGAAGCGAAAGCGCTCTTCGCATCCGGAGAGGTGACCGCCGCTCCGGATCTCGTGGGCGTCGACGAGGTCTACACGCTCTGGGGCTCCCGCGCGCCCCGGACACCGTTTCGGGGCATCCGTCAGGTCACACCCGGCGGGCTCGTCGTCTGGGAGCGCGGCACCATCGTCGACGAGCGCAGGTGGTGGAAGCCCGACGTCGATCTCGTCGACGCGCCGACCATGGACCTGGACGAGCTCCTCCGCGACAGCGTCAGGCTGCGGCTCCGGGCCGACGTACCCGTCGGCACGTACCTCTCCGGCGGCCTCGACTCGAGCCTGATCACGGCCATCGCACAGCAAGAAACAGAACAGCAACTGCACACGTTCTCGATCGCATTCAAGGACCCGCGCTACGACGAGCGCGCCCACCAGCAAGACGTGGCGCAGGCAATCGGCACCCATCACTACGTCGTCGAGACGACGTCACGGGATATCGCGGAGGCCCTCCCCGACGTCGTGCGACATGTCGAGACCCCCCTCGTCCGCACAGCTCCGATCCCGCTTTTCCTCCTCGCGAGGGAAGTCCACGCACGCGGGATCAAAGTGGTCGCCAGCGGCGAAGGAGCCGACGAGCTCTTCTGGGGCTACGAGCTGTTCAAAGAGGTCGTACTACGCGAGCTCTACGTGCGCGAGCCTGAGCGCGCCGAGGAACTCCTCGATCAGCTCTATTCCTATCTCGGCCCCTCTACCGCAAGGCGCGGGCCGGCCTGGCGGCGCTTCCTGCTCGAGACGGGCGCCACGGACGACGAGCTCGGCTCGCACCTGACGCGCGCCACTGCGACCGCCACGGTGAAGGCGTTCTACCGGGCCGAGGTCGCGGCCGAGATCGGAGCCGACACCGCACTGAATCGCCTACGAGCGGAACTACCGAGCACCTTCACCCGCTGGAGCCGGCTCGATCGTGCAGCATGGCTCGAGCTCGCCACGCTGCTCGAGCCGTATCTGCTGTCTGCGCAGGGGGACCGCGTCTCGATGGCTCACGCCGTGGAGGGCCGGCACCCGTTCCTGGATCACCGGGTCTACGCTCACGCAGTGCAACTGCCCGCCACCGAGAAGCTCGCGGGAATGCAGGAGAAGGTGGCCCTGCGGCGGCTCGCCGGCGGCGTGTTGCCGCCGGCGATCGCATCCCGCGGGAAGCAACCGTATCGTGCTCCCGAGATAACCCCGTTCTTCGATCCGGGAGCGCCCGGATGGGTGGAAGAAGCGCTGTCGCCGGCGGCACTGGCCGAGACGGGTCTCTGGGACGAGCAGCGCGTCGAGAGCTTGCTGCGTCGCTGTCGTGCCGGCCGTGCCACCGGGATGCGCGAGTCGATGGCCTTCGTCGGCATCCTCTCGAGCCAGCTCTGGCACTGGGAGTTCGTCGGACGCGGAATGGCGGCTTATCCGCCCGAGGAGCGACAGCCACGTGTCAGGATCGATCGCACTACCGAAGCCGACACCCGGGAGGTTGCATGAGCACAACAGAAGACATTCGCGCAGAACTCCACGCGTACATCGAAGAGAACTTTCTCTACCTACACCCCGGGGTCGAACTCAAGTTCGACGACGATTTCCTTGCACTCGGGATCGTCGACTCACTCGGTTTCGTCGAGATCATCGGAGAAGTGCAATCGCGCTTCGGAGTTACTGTGCAAGACGTCGAGATCACGGTAGAGAACTTCGGGTCGATCGACGCGATCGCCGCGTACGTCGATCGCAAGCGACAGGGCGGCAGTTGACCGCACGCACCCTCGGCGAAGACCTGCGGGCGCATGCGGCGCACGATCCCGAACGGCCGGCGGTCGTGGCCGCCGATCGCACGCTCTCGTACGGCGAGCTCGACCAGCTGGCCGACGGCTTCGCTGCTCGTCTGCAGGCGCTCGACGTCAAGCGCGGCGACCGGGTGGCGATCGTGCTGCCAAACGGCGCCGCGGCAGCGATCGCGATCTACGGCGTCCTTCGTGCCGGCGCCGCCTTCTCGACGCTGAATCCGACGATCAAGAGCGAGAAGCTCGCGCACGTGTTGAAGGATTCGGGCGCTGCGACCGTCGTCTGCGACGTGCCACGATCCGAAGTGGTCACCCACGCGGTGAGCTTCGTCGAAGAGATTCCGATCGTCACGGACGTCGAAGGGCAGGCATTCGAGGCCGACGATTCGATCTTCGTCCCGATCGACGTCGACCTGGCAGCTCTCATGTACACGTCGGGCTCGACCGGCGAGCCGAAGGGCGTGACGCTCACCCACGGCAACATGACGTTCGCCGCAGATTCGATCATCGAATACCTGCAGATGGAGGGGTCGGACACGGTGTTGTCCGTCCTACCCTTGTCGTTCGACTACGGCCTCTACCAGCTTCTGATGTCGATGCGCGTCGGTGCGACCCTCGTGCTCGAGGTCAACTTCGCGTTCCCGGGGCGTGTCGTCCAGCTCCTGGAGGCGAACCGCATCACGGGGCTACCCGGCGTCCCGACGCTCTTCCAGGTGCTGCTGTCGTTACGTGGACTGGACGAACGCGAGTTCCCCGATCTTCGCTTTCTCACCAATACCGCTGCCGTGCTGCCAGCGCCGACGATCGAGGCCATCCGACGCACGTTTCCCAACGCCCGCCTCTACTCGATGTACGGTCTCACCGAGTGCAAGCGGGCGACGTATCTCCCGCCAGACCAGCTGGACGCCCGCCCCACCTCAGTCGGCATTCCGATTCCCGGCACCGAGGCCTGGATCGAAGATGAGGACGGAAACGTCCTCGGCCCCGACGAGGTCGGAGAGCTCATGATCCGGGGCGCGCACGTGATGCAGGGATACTGGAACGATCCCGCGATGACAGCGCAACGGTTGCGTCCCGGACGCTGGCCGTGGGAGCGCGTTCTCGCGACCGGCGATCTCTTTCGTCGTGACGAGGAGGGGTACCTCTACTTCGTCGGGCGTCACGACGACCTGATCAAATCGGGCGGCGAGAAGATCGTCCCGCGCGAGATCGAGGACGTCCTCCACGCGGCGCCGGGCGTCCGCGAGGCGGCTGTCGTGGGCATGCCGGACCGCCTTCTCGGACAAGCCGTGCACGCACACGTCGCGCCGCACGCGAATGCCACGATCGACGAAGCCGGCCTTCGCATTTACTGCGCCACCAAGCTCGAAGACTACAAGGTGCCGAGACGCGTCTTTGTCCACGAGCAGCTCCCGCGCACAAACAACGGCAAGATCGACCGACGAGCGCTCTCGATCGCCCCGTCCGAAGAGGGGAGGTAGACGACGTGGCCGAGCTCCGTCCGGTCACGCGAGCGGACCTCCCTGCCGTCGTCGAGCTGCTGACGACGCACATGCACGGCTGGACGCTCGACGAGAAGCTGCTCTCCGGGTTGATCTTCGACGACCCCTGGGCGGACGAGGAGCTCCCCTCACTGGTCGCGGTCGACAACGATGGCACGGGAGAGATCATCGGCTTTACCGGCGTCCAGGTACGACGCCTGAGAATGGACGGACAGATGATCCGTGGCGTGCATTCGGGCCACGGCGTCGTCAAACCCGACAGCCGCGGCAGTGCGATCGGCGCGCTCATGATCGGCCGTGTCCTCTCCGGCCCCCAGGACATCACCTGGTCCGACGGCACGATCGACGCCGTCGCCGGCGTCTTCCGCGTCTACGGAGGACATATCGATCATCTCCGGGCCTGCGACTGGATGCTCGTACTGCGGCCGGCCCGATGGCTCAGCAAAGCCCTCGTGGGAGGCTGGAAACGGTCGTCTCACGAAGGCGTGTCGCAGCGCAGCCTGGTACCCGTGGCAGGACTTCCATTCCAGGCCGCGGGGCCGCGACTCGTGCGCTCGGCCTTTCCCCAGCCGACCCCAGGCCTCACCGGCGAGGACGCGAGCGCTGCAACCATCGTCGAATATCTCCCCGCCATCAACAAGCGACAACGCGTCTGGGTCGACCACGACGAGCAGCACCTCGACCACCTGTTCGGGCTCGTTCGCGCGTTCAAAGGCCTGGAAGCCTTCAAAGGGCCGCTCATCACCCGTCTCGTACGACGCAACGGTCGCCCGATCGGCTGGTACGCGTACGTCGCACGCCCCGGCGGCGCGAGTCGGGTGCTCCACCTCGCGGCGACCGAGCGCGAGGTCGACGCCGTCCTCGAGGAGCTCATTTCCCACGCTCGAGACGCCGGTAGCGCCGCGCTCGCGGGTCGCGCCGAACCGCACCTCCACCACGCCTTGAGCAAGCGCCTCGCCGTACTCGGATACGCCCGTCAACCTACGATCCTGATCAAGAATCCCGAGCTCGCGAGCGTGGTGGCCACAGGCTCGTGCCTGCTGACTCGCCTAGACGGCGACGTGTTCTCGATCTGAGACCGTCTAGGTACCGCACGTAACGCGGCCGTCACAACCCTCAGGCTTGTGCCCGCACATCAAAGCCGGCACCCGTGCAGGCTCGTGTTCGTTCCGAACGCGCCGTATCGCCGCGGGCATCCTCACGGGCGCGTACCAGATCACGCGCGGCCTCCTCCTCCGGCCCCGGCACCCGCACCGGAGTGATCTCACCCAGTCGAAGCAGCCTCGCCAGTCGCTCGGCGTCCCGCCGGTCGGTCTTGACCCGATCGGCTGCCGGCCGGATCTTCGACGGCGCCGCGACAACGCACCTGATCCCGGCCTCGGCACACGCACGCGCAAGCCGGTACCCAGTCGGCCCCGCCTCGTACACGACGCGGACCGGCGGCCGCAGCGTCGTCAGCCACGCGACCGTCGCATCACAGCCGGCCGGCACCCGCAGCGACCGCACCTCACCGCTCCCCGCATCGATCACGCCCGCGACCACCGACCGAGCGTGCACATCAAGTCCGACCCAGCTACCTTCGTTCATGACCGGCGCCTCCCGTAATTGCGGCTCTACCGCCGGGCCAATCCCGACGGCAACCCGCGCCAACTTACGAGAGAGGCGCCGGGCACTCCATACGGTCTGGCGCAGCCGAGCGCGGTGTCTGGCAACCCGGAGATCTGGTGCGTGTCGGTACCCTTGCCTGGGTGGACTGGTCACTTTTCCATGCGGTCAACTCCGCCGTAGCTACCCGCGATTGGGCCGAGGATCCCGTTACGCTCCTCGGTGCTGTCGCGGTCCCGCTCTACGCAGCGGCGATCATCGCGCTGTGGTTCCTGGCGCGACCCTACGGTGACGCAAAGTGGAAGCTGGCCTCCACGTCCGGGCTAGCGGCAGCCGCGATAGCGATGATCACGAACCAGACCATCTCGCACCTTTGGGAGCGCCCACGTCCATTCGTCACGCACCAGACGTTTACGCACCTCCTCTCGGCTCCCTCCACCGATCCGTCCTTTCCGAGTGATCACGCTGCGGTCGCCTTCGCGATCGCCTTCGCGGTCCTCGCGTTCTCCCGCCGCGCAGGCATCCTCTTTCTCGCAGCGGCGACCCTGATAAGCCTCTCCCGAATCGCGCTCGGGCTGCACTATCCGAGTGACGTTCTCGCTGGTGCGCTCGTTGGCTGGGCAGCGGCGCTGCTCACCACCGGTTTGGGTAGACCCTGGATCGCTCGGCTCGTCTCCAGCGTGAGCAGAGTCTCCGACCCACTACTCAAGCCCGTCTGGGATCGACTCCCACAACGGCTCGCCCCGCTGCGCCGCTAGCCGCCGAGGCTGCCACAGCCACCCCGATGGCAGCCCTCGGGTGACGTTCCCGAACACTCGCCTAAGCGTTGTTCCACTCGCCAACCATGGCTGGCGTATTCGATCCCCATCCCTGCCAGGGCTTTCCCCACTGGGTCGGGAGCGGCGGCACACCAAATGGTGCGGGCATGCCGCCGCAAAGTGTCAGGCGGTCATGCGACCGGCCACCGTGTACTTGGTGACCGACGTTCTTCGACCCGGGGTGTCACCGGGGGTCATCGAATTCAGGGCAGCGTCGCCTCGGGCGTAGTCGTCCTCGTTCTCGAAGAACAGAATCACCAGCGACGTGTCTGCGCCCTCGTCGTGGAGCATCAGGATCTCGGTGGCCGGGATGTCGTCAGGCCGTGGGTCGTTCTCTATCTCCTTCGAGAGCTCGGCCATGCGCTGGCTATCGACGCCTTCAAAGGTGACTGCGCGAGCAAGTGCCATCTTCGCCTCCTTGCGGTTTGACGGACTAACGGATGCGCCTCTTGTCCAGGGCTGCCCCAAAGCGATTTGGATTGCAGAGCGATCCCTTTTCGCGGGTTGCCCCGGTTGTCCGGCACAGGCGGTGATCTAGCGTCGGATGAGGTTGTGCACCTCGAAGACGTCGGGCGGGCCAGCCATCACGATGCCCTCTGCCGACAGGATCGGCATCAGCCGCTCCCCGAACTCGTCCAGCTGCGCCTGCGAGTCCCAAATCTCGCTGACCTTGAGATCGCCGTCACTCCCGAAACAGATGTGGTATTCAAGTCCGTCCGGGGGAAACTCCCCCGCGGCCTTGATCTTCTCGATCGTCGAGTCGTACTTGGCCTTCGTCAGGCCCGTGGGGGCGAAGCGGACAACGAGACTCATAAACGTCCTCCCAAACTGAGGTACAGGTCGACTCGACACTACTCTCCCAAGGCACGACATTCGGGCGAGGCACCGCATCTTCTCTTCTCCCTAACACGACCGGCGGGGAACACCTCTTGCTCAAGACCGGAATTGAAGGCTTCCGGCTCGGGTGACCCCGAACGCTGGCGCACGGAAGGGCGCTCTCGCGTCTAGCCCTGCGCCGACGGTAGGTGGCCGGGTTCAGTCGTCGTCGGGCAGTGGTCCGACGAACTCGATGCCGTACACCTCGCACGCTTTCTCGATTTGTGCTCCGTCGACCGACTCGAGCGGCGGCAAGCCTCCAGGCCGCGAAGGCAGGGTGATGGCGCGGTAGAACTCCCCGTGCCGCGGGGTTGTCAGGATCAGGTACCGGGCCGTCTCCGACTCGACCCGGAAGCCGTGCACGGTTCCACCGGGTAGGTGCACGAACGTACCGGCCCGCGCCGAAACCCCGGGTTGGTCACCGACGTAGAACGTCATCTCGCCTTCGACGACGTAGAAGGACTCCATATCGTCCTGGTGCAGATGGAGGGGAACGCTCTCCCCACGCTTCGCTTCCTCTTCGACCAGGGTAAAAGTCCCTCCAGTTGCTTCCCCCGTGGCAAGGAAGTACGTGAACGTCTCGCCCATCCAACGCAGTTCACCGTGCTTCGGCTGGTGCACATACGCGCCGCTCGCAGCCTCCATACGAATCTCCTTCCGGTCGAAGAATCGGCGAGCCGACCCTACTAGTTGTAGTTCCTAAAGAGATTGTTCGCCGCGTCGCTCGCAGGCTCTCGCGCAGCGAGCAGACCATCCAGGTGCGGATCGCCCGCAACCTACTCGGCCGCTGCAAGACTTTTACGCGCCTGATCGCCGAACTCGACCGCGACCTTCACCTACGCGTCACAGCGATCGCACCGCACGCTCGCCCAGGCGACGGTGCTCTTCTGCCGTGCTTGCGGGGTCGGAGCCCTGGACTTGCAGCTAGCGCCGGGGAGGCTCTGCACGCTCGGAGCCAACGACGAACGCCGTTACGACGCTCCGGCTAGAGCCCGGCGATCCCGTCGCCAACCAGCTTTACCCCGATCATGAGCAAGATCACGGCCATGATGACGCCGCTGTTCTGCGACATCCAGGTCTTGAGTCGGTCGAGCAGCTCTGCCGAGCGGTCACCGGTTGCGAACACGATCACGACCGGTGTGGCGACCCCGATTGTCGCGATCACGCAGAAGACCGCCCAGGCGACGGCCTCCTGGCTGCCGGAGGCTCCCGCGCCTGCGACCGCCGCAGCTCCGCCAACGATGAACAGGAGGTTCTTCGGGTTGAACACGTTGAGAATGACTCCCGCACCGAGCGCCTTCACGGGGGTGAACCCGTCGAGCGCTCCCATCCAGCCCGGCATCACTGCCTTCTCGCCCGCGAGCGGCCGCCCACGCCACTGCCTCGCGGCGAGGCCGAGCAGCACGACGCCGAGCACGAGCTTGAGCAAGGACGCGCCGGTCGATGGGCCTCCGTCACTGCTCGTACCCGAGCCGACCCCGACGGCCAGCAGGACACCTCCGACGATCGCGGTGCTCGTCATGCTGCCGATGACGTAGGCGACGCCCTTGACCGTCCCGCCGGGACTGACTAGCAACAGAACGACCGCGACGATCGGGATTGGACTGACGGCGACAGCAACCGCCATCGCGAGCATCTCACCGATCGCCTCACCCATCGTCGTCTCTCCCCGCCGAAGGTCGAGGGAGCCTACTCCACGCCCCGGGCGTGTTGCCCTTGCGGCATGACAGGCGTCATGTCCTGATACAGGAGGCCGCGGCGTCAAGGGACATTCCCGCACTGTGAGCATCTGGGTGTCCCGTCTGGGGCGATTGCCAGGGTGGTGCCGTGCTCTTTGTTCGTGACTCGATTCCCGCATGACTCCGTCTACGGATGTCTTTCCAGTGATGTGTCCGGGCGAAGAGACCGGTGCCAACCTGGCGCCCGCTTGCTGGCCTGATCAGAAGCCTGTCCGCCCTTCTGGGGCGTGACCCGTCACAGTCCTGCCGCCAGCGGTCTTCATCCCCAGACCGGCACCGGAGTTGTCCCCCATCGGCTGGAGGTGTTCTGGATGCATGCAGATGAGCTGGACTTCGTCGTTGGCGTTGATCCGCATCGAGACGCGCACGCGGTTGCTGTGGTCGAGGTGCGGAGCGGTGTGGTGGTGGTCGAAGCGAGCGTGGCCGCGGATAGCAGCGGCTACGCCGAGGCTCTGCGGGTCACCGAACGACACGCGCCGGGTCGACGCGCATTCGCGGTTGAGGGCACGGGGTTGTTCGGCGCCGGTCTGACCCGGTTCCTGATCCGGCAGGGAGAGCAGGTGTATGAGGTCGGCAGGTTGCGTAGAGACCGGGGATCGGGCGGCAAGAATGACTCGCTGGACGCGATCCGGGCCGCGCGGAGCGTGCTGGGTAAGAAGCGAGCCGCCACGCCGCGCAGTACCGGCGAACGCGAGGCACTACGAGCGCTAATGGCCGCGCGTGAGGGCGCGGTGAACGCGAAACGAGCAGGACTCTGCCAGCTTCGCGACCTGCTGATCACGACCCCGGAGCCGCTGCGCAGCGAGCTGCGGCCACTATCTCGAGCTCGCCTGCTCAGCCGCCTGGCAGCGACTCGTCCGGACCGCCGTCAGGACATCGAACTACGCGGCACGATGCTCGCCCTCCGCGCCGTTGCGCGGCGTGTCAAGCAGCTGACCGCTGAGGAGCGTGAGCTTGCACGCGAGATCGAGAAGATCACCACCAGGCTCGCCCCACAACTCCTCGACCAGACCGGCGTTGGTCCGCTCGGCGCAGCTCAAATCGTGCTCTCCTGGTCACACCCGGGCCGCATCGCGAACGAGACCGCGTTCGCCCGCCTCGCCGGCGTGGCGCCGATCCCGGCCTCGTCCGGCCAGACCATCAGGTACCGCCTCGACCGAAGCGGCGACCGCCGCCTCAACCGCGCAATCCACATGATCCTCGTCAACAGACGCCGCTGGGACCCAGCCACGATCGCCTACATCGAAAGACGAGTCCAAGAAGGCAAGACCCGCCGAGAAGCAAACCGCTGCCTCAAGCGCTACCTCGCCCGCCGCCTCTACCGGCTCCTCGAGAACCCGCCAATGACCACTTGACATCTATAGAAGCATCACTCGGGCACGGAGAGTTCACCTCTCCAGCGCGCCGCGCTACTGGACGCGCGAGTTCCAGAACTCCCGCTTCTTACCGGTCTGGGTCGGGAACACGAGATCGCCCGGCTCCGCGTGGCAAGCGACTGCCTTCTTCGCGAGGAGCTCGTAACGGCCGCTCATGGACGGCCTGCATGATGGGTCTCAGCGATCGTCCGCTGGCGGACGATCCAGCGGCGCAGCTCGTCAGAGCCCCACACGACGAACGGCATGGGCGCGAGAAGCGCGAGCTCGCCGGGGGCGAGGGCGGCGGTGCCGAAGATCTCTTGGAGCGGCGGGGTGTAGACGAGCGCCGCGGTGAAGGCGATCTCGAACGCGATCCCCCAGAGGAGGAGCCGGTTCGAGAAGACGCCGATCGACCGGAGTGAGACCCGTTCCGTGCGTGCTGCCATCGCCGTCCCGATCTGGCACGCGACGATGCCCGCGAACGTCATCGTCGTCGCGATTAGGTACGTGTGGTGGAGCGGCGAGGCCGGCGAGACGTCGTCGCCCGGGCTCCAGCCGCCGCCGCGCAGGACGATGAAGAATGCGGCAAGGACGAGTACAGCCTCGATCAGGCCGAGCCATACCCAGGCTCGCACGAGCATCGCCCGCCTGATCACGCCCTCGGACGCCGGGCGGGGCGGCCGGGCCATTAGGCCGGGCTCGGCCGCCTCGCGGCCCAGCGCGAGAGCGGGCAAGATCTCGGTGCCGAGGTCGATGGCGAGGATCTGCATCACCGTGAGCGGCAGCGGCACGGCGCCGCCCGACAGCGCGAAGACGAGGAAGGGGATCACCTCGGGTGTGGCGTGGGCGAAGATGTAGACGATGAACTTGCGGATGTTGTCGAACACCTGCCGCCCCGCCTCGACCGCAGTCACGATCGTCGCGAAGTTGTCGTCTGTCAGCACCATCGTGGCCGCCTCGCGTGCCACGTCCGTCCCCGCAAGTCCCATCGCAACGCCAATGTCGGCGCGGCGCAGTGCGGGCGCGTCGTTGACGCCGTCGCCGGTCATCGCCACGACCTGACCTTCCGCCCGCAAGGCGTCCGCGATTCGAAGCTTCGCCTCTGGCGAACTCCGCGCGAAGACGAGCTCGTCTCCCTTGCGCAGTAGACGGTCGAGCTCGCGCTCGTTCATCAGCTCGAGTTCGGCACCCGTCACGACCGTCGCACCCAACCTGGCAATGCCGACACGGCGCGCGATCTCGGCCGCGGTGGGGCCGTAATCGCCGGTCATCACGATGATGCGGATGCCCGCCTCGTGGCAGCGCGCGACGGCGTCTGCGACCTCGGGTCGCGGGGGGTCGAACAGAGCCACGAGACCGAGCAAGACGAGATCGTGCTCGGCAGCATCGCGCGCCTCGGGCTCAGCGTGCCCCTCCGGCAGATCCCGGCTGGCGACGGCGAGCACGCGCAGCCCGGTCTCGGCGTAGCGCTCGACCCGTTCGAGCACCTCGGCCCGCCGCTGGTCGTTGAGCTGCTCTTCGGAGCCGTCGGCGCGGAGGATCGACACCGCACGCTCGAGCACGGCCTCGGGAGCGCCCTTCGCGTTGACAACGAGCGTGCCTTCCTTGTCGTCGACGGTCGACATCAGCCGCAGCGAGGGATCGAAGCGGAAGATGCGCCGGCGGTGCCGCTCGCGGCGCGCGACGGTCACGTTCGCGCCGAGCAGCTCGGCCGCCTGCAGCAGCCCGACCTCAGTCGCCTCTCCGCGGGACTTGCCTGACTGGTGCCGGTCGATGTCGGCAGTCGTGCAGGCGGCGAGCGTATACGAGAGCTCCGCAAGCACGGGGTCGGCCGCGACGGCAGCTGCGGGGTCGCCGTCCGTCTCCAGGTCGACCTCTCCTGCTGCGGTCAGGATGCGGACCGGCCGCATCCGGTTCTCGGTCAGCGTTCCGGTCTTGTCGGTGCAGATTACGGCCGTCGAGCCCAGGGTCTCGACGGCGCTCAGGCGCTTGACAAGCGCTCCCCGACGGGCCAGGCTCGCAACACCGACGGCAAGCGCGAGGGTAATGGTCGGCAGGAGTCCCTCCGGGACGTTGGCCACGATCAGGCCGACCGCGAACGTCGCCGCGTCCTCGAGTGGAAGGCCGGCAGCGAGCCACCCGAGCGGCAGGAAGGCCACGCCGACGACGACGGCCACCGCCGAGATCAGCCATGCCACCCGGCGCACCTGGCCCTCGATCGGGCTCGCCCCCTGGCGGACGCCCTCAGACAGGGCCGCGATCCGGCCGAGCTCCGTGCTCATGCCGGTTGCGTAGACGAGCGCCCGGGCCTCTCCGCCGACGCACGTCGTGCCGCTGAAGACGAGACGAGGCGAGTCGACGACAGGGCCGCCGTGGTCGTTCTCGGCGTCGGCCGACCGGTAGACGGGCTGCGACTCACCGGTCAGGGTCGAGAGATCGACCTCGACTCCGCCGCTGAGGAGACGGGCGTCGGCGGACACTTTGTCACCCTCGCTGACGATGACGACGTCACCGGGTACCAGGGTGCCCGCGTCGACGACACCGACATGCCCGTCACGGACGACCGTCGCCTGCTGAGGGAGATAGCGTCTGAGAGCCTCCACGGCCCGTCCTGCCTGCCGCTCCTGGGCGAAGGCAAAGGCGGCGTTGAGCAGGATCACCGCGACGATCGCCACGCCGAGCATTGGGGTGCCGGCCACCAGCGCGAGTGCCGCGGCAACCCAGAGCAGCAGGGCAAGCGGGTGGATCAGCTGATTGAGGACTTGTCGCGGCCACTCGCGGCCCCGCCCGCGCCGCAGCTCGTTGGGCCCGTAGGCGATCAGACGCCGCGCGGCCTCCCGCTCCGACAGCCCCTCCCCACGCACACCGAGGTCGCGGAGAAGCCGCTCGATCGGATCGCGTGGATCACGCGGCACAGTGGGCGGCGCTTCTACAGCCATCGCACTACCCATACGGTGCGCCCGTGTCGACGGCATCGCATCGGCAGCGTCCCCGATCCGGGTCGGGGTTCTACTGACGCGCTCTGCACCCGAAACGCACCTGCAGACCAGCAATTTCCCTGGCCGCTTGCGTGGTTGTCTCCGATTCATGGGAGCTCACGATCGCGGACACTGGAGGTACGAACGAGGAGGCCGCCATGCACGTATGGGTATATGGATGGGATTGGGGATGGCTCATCGTCTTGCTCGTGTGCGCCCTCGTGGTCGCAGCCGGTCTCTGCGCCGCCACGTATCAAAGGGGCAAGCACATGCACCATCCGCGCTAGAATCGCGCCGCCGATCGCGAGCTACAACGCCAGCAGATCCTGTCTGGCCTGAGAGGCGAGCCCCAGCGCGAGAGCCGCCTCGGCGTAGACGTCCATCCCCGCAAGGGAGTAGCTGCCGTCGAAATCAACGGCGCCGTTCAGCTCGAGCACGACATAGCCTGAGTCGGTCGGGGCAAGGTCGACGCCCACGAAGTCAGCGCCGATCGCCGCGACCGCGGCCGCCCCGAGCGCACATGTTGCTGGGTCAAGCCGCGCCGGGCGCAGCCGAGCCCCGAGCGAGACGTTTGTCCGCCACTCGCCGGGAGGGGCGACCCGCTCGGCGGCACCGACCACCCGGCCCTTCGCGACGATGAGGCGGAGGTCGTAGCCTTGCAGCGGCAGAAGTTCCTGCACGATGGCACCGTGGCGCCGGAACCAGCTCCGGTCGCGCACCGCTGCCAGGCACCGCTCGAGCTCGCGCGACGTCCCGCATCGGAAGACGTCTCTTCCCCAGCTGCCGTGGCGGGGCTTCACGACGACGGGCGGCGAGAGGCCAATCTCGCTGTCCGCCCGCGTCACGTGCACCGTCCGCGGCTGCGGTAGTCCCGCCCTCTCGAGGCGGGCGGCCGTCTCGAGCTTGTCGTGTGTGGCGCGGAGAGCGTCAGGCCTGTTGAGGACGCGCACCCCTCTCCGGATCAGCGTTTCGATCTCGGCAAGGCCCGGCTCGATCCCGTCGAGCGACTCGAGCACGTCGAGGCGAGCAATCACAACGTCTCCGGGAGAGGCCTCGCCGAGTGCCTGCTCCGGCGTGAGCACGCGGGCGTCGATTCCGAGAGCACACCAGGCGGCGGCAATCTCGTCGTTGGTGCTCCCGCGGCGACGCGCAACGATCGTGACGTTCCCAACCATTGGTTGCAGGGTCACCCGTGGAGGTCGATCGGCGCATCAGGGGATCGCCCCACTCGGCTCCGGATTCCCCGCATCCCTCAGCGCACCGGCAGCCAGGCGTGCATCTCAAGGAAGCGCTGAACAGCGCGGGCGGACCGCGACCGTCGGCAGCTGGCCAGCTCTCATCAAGATAGTGGGCGGAGCACCCATGGTCTCTCCGAAGACCCGGCTCGCCACCTCACGCAGATCCGCGACATCCGAAGTCCAAGCCGGCTTCGTGCGAGGGGCGGGAATCAGACAGGGAGGGTGTGCCCGATGTCGATGTGTTCGTGGAACTCGATCCCGGCCTCGATCGAGCGGCGCACAGGGCAGGAGGCGGCGACCTTCTCGAGGCGCTCGAGCTGTGCTTCGGTCAGGTTGCCGGTGAGGGTGATCGCGACCTCGAACCAACGTGGCTTGGAGTGGTTGTCGAAGTCGACGTCGACGGTGACATCGCCGAGGTCCCATTGCTTCGTGCGGGCGTACATGACGAGAGTGGTCGATATGCACCCCGCCAGCGCGGCGGGCAATAGTTCGTGTGGTGCTGGCGCACTGCCCTCACCGCCGACGGCTCGGGGCTCGTCGGTGACCAGGAGGTGTTTGCCGTCGATCACGATCTCCTGCCGCAGCGAGCCTGGGATCGAGCGAGAGGTGGCGGTGAGGCTCATGAGTGCCCGAATCTCACGTCGGGGAGGATGCGGTCGAGCCAGCGGGGCAGTCCCCAGGCCCAGGTTCCCAGGAGTCGGAGTGCAACCGGGATGAGGACGAGCCTGATCAGCAAGGCATCGAGAAGGACGGCGATACCGAGGATGACGCCCATTTCCTTCGGGGGCAGCGGCCCGGAGAGCGCGAAGGTCAGGAAGACGGCGACCATCACGGCGGCGGCGGCGAAGATCACCCGCCCGGAATGCGCGACACCGCCGACCATCGCCTCTTTCGGGTCGTGCGCATGGTCGTAATGCTCCTTCGCGGACGAGAGAAGGAAGACGGTGTAGTCCATCGAGATGGCGAAGATCATCGCGAAGAAGAAGACAGGCCCCCAGGCGTCGATGAACCCTTGCGGCTCGAACCCGAGGAGGCCGGCGCCGTGGCCATCCTGAAAGATCAGCCGGGCGACGCCGAACGCGGCGCCGACGGCGAGCAGGTTGGTGACGACGCCCACCGCCGCGATAACCGGCGCCTGCAGGGCCAGGAGCAACAGGAGAAAGCCGAGGGCGAGGACGACGCCGATCACGAGCGGCGTCTTCGCCGATAGCGTCTGCTCGAGATCGTGGTTTTCAGCCGTTGCTCCGCCGACGAGAGCTCCGGTCGGGAGGACGGCGCGGAGCCGGTCGATCGTCGCACCGACCGCGGTGCTCGACGGGTCGGCCTCCGGCACAACTTGCAGCAGCACGAGGCCGTCGGTCCCGGTCTGCACCTGCATGACCCGGGCGATTCCAGGGTCGGCTTTTGCGATCGATAACGCGTGTTCCATCGCAAGAGTCGGGCCGACGATCTGCAGCGATCCGGGCGCGCCCGGCCCGAACGCCGATTGGACGAGGGCATACCCCTGGCGGGACGTATCGTCCTTCGGCACGACCTTGATCGAGGGCATCCCCGTCTTCAGGCCGAGCACCGGCAGGGCGAGCGCGACGAGGATGGCGAGCGCCGCCGTCCCGTAGAGCAACGGCCGTCGCCAGAGCAGCTCGGCCCAGGCGGCGAACGCGGGCGAGCGGTGCTCGCCGGAGTGCACCCAGCGCACGGCGAGGCGATCGACTCGCGGCCCGAGCGTGGCGAGCACGGCGGGCAGAAGCGTCATCGTTGCGAGCAGGACGAAGACGACGGCGACCATGATCCCGAGCGCCATCGAGCGGAAGGCGGGGCTCGGCACGAGCATCACGGCGGAGAGGGAGATGAGTACGGTCGCCCCGGAGAAGAGCACAGCCTTGCCGGCCGTGTCCATGGTCTCGGCGACCGCCTCGCGAGCGCTCAGCTTCGAGCCGAAGAATGCTCCGCGGAAGCGATGCACGACGAAGAGTGCGTAGTCGATCCCGAGCGCGAGTGCGAACATGAGCGCGAAGTTCATGGCCCAGATCGAGATGTCGAAGAACCTCGAGCCGAGATAGAGCGTCCCGGCCGACGCCACGAGCCCCAGGATCGTCAGCATCAACGGCAGGCCGGCGGCGACGAGGGAGCCGAAGGCGAGCAGCAGGATCACGAGCGTGACGGGCCACGAGAGGAGCTCGGACTTCATCATCGCGTTGCGGTTGGCGGCGTTGAAGTCGGACCACATGCCGGAGGCGCCGGTCAGGCTCACCTGCACGCCGTCGGCGCCGGCGGCCTTCAGATCGTCCTTCAGGTGGTCGGCCGCGGCCACCATCTCGGTCGTCGACCCGTTGGCTCCCGCGCTCACGATGGCCGTATGCCCGTCTTGCGAGATCGAGGAGCCGGCCCGCGGCAGCGCGACCGACGCGACGCGCGGGTCGGCGCGCAAAATCCTTGCCACGCGGTCGACGGTGGCCGTGAAGCGCGAGTCGCCGGCCTTCGCCGCGGCGGAGTGAACGACGACCATGAGCGCGGCGCTCGACTGGCCGCCGAAGTGGCGGTCGATCAGATTGCGCGCCTGCACCGACTGCGAGCCGGATGCCTCCCAGCCCGCGCCCGAAAGGGCTGTCTCGACCCGCGGCGCCAGCACCCCGAGGCCGACCGCGACCACGATCCAGGCGGCCAGGACGGCGCGGAAGTGATCGGCCGTCCAGGCCCCGAGACGACCGATCGGGCCTACGGTCGTCACCGTCCGGCTCCCTCGAAGATCGCATTCAGCTCGGCCAGTTGCCGTTGCACGCTGCCGCAGACCGTCTCGCAGAGCTCGAACACGCCGGCGTCGACGACCCGGTAGAAGACCTGCGTTCCTTCCTTGCGACGGGCCACGATGCCGGCGTCGTGGAGGACGCCGAGGTGTTTGGAGACGTTCTGCTGCGAGGCGGCAACGGTGTCGGTGAGCTCCTGCACGGTCGCCTCACCGGTGCGGAGCCGGTCGAGAAGTTTGATGCGCATCGGCTCGCCGATGACCCGGAAGCGCCGGGCGACAAGCTCGACGAGTGCGTCCGGCAGCGGTTGGCGCACGGCTGACGTCGGCTGCGGGCTCATCGACACCTCTCTCTCTTGGATCTCTTCGATCGATCGCGATCTTCGTGGGCGGTTTGCTCATTGAGCTTACACAACTACAAGATTGTAGAGCATTCGTAGTTGTTACTGAATCGAGCTGCCTCTTTACCCCGATGCGTCAGCCCTCCGCCGGTACGACACTGCATGCGACGACAGGAACAGGAAGCGGGAGGCGCGACGATGGCGACGAAGATCGTGATCCTGGGAGGTGGCACCGGCGGCACGCTGATGGCGAACCGCCTCCGTAAGAGCTACGACCAGGGAGAGACCGAGATCACCGTCGTGGACAAGGACGACCGGCACGTCTACCAGCCCGGTCTCCTGTTCGTCCCATTCGGGCTCGCACGCACGGAACAGATCGTGCGGCCACGGCACCGCCAGCTGCACAAGGGCATCGCGTTCCACGAGAGCGACATCGACCACGTCGCTCTCGCCGACGACAAGGTGCACCTCGCCGACGGCACCGTACTCCCGTACGACGTGCTGATCGTCGCGACCGGCACCCGGCTTGCCCCCGAGGAGACCGACGGGCTCACCGGCCCGGGCTGGCTGGAAAAGGTCTTCACCTTCTACACCCCCGAAGGCGCCGAAGCGCTCGCCGAGGCACTGACCTGGTTCGAGGGCGGCAAGCTCGTCGTGAACATCGTCGACATGCCGATCAAATGCCCGGTCGCACCGATCGAGTTCGCGTTCCTGGCCGACTGGTATCTCCGCGAGCGCGGCATCCGCGACCGCACCGAGATCGTCCTCGCAACGCCCCTCGACGGCTGCTTCACCAAGCCGATCGCCTCGAAGCACCTGACCTACCTGCTCGACGAGAAAGAGATCGAGCTCGAGGTCGAGTTCTCCGCCGGCGAGGTCGACGGCGCCGGTGGACGGCTCGTCTCATACGACGGCCGCGAGATCCCGTTCGACCTGCTCGTCACCGTCCCCGTACACTCCGGCGCCGAGTACGTCAGCCGCTCCGCCGGGCTCGGCGACGAGCTCGACTTCGTGCCGACGAACCCGCGCACACTGCAGTCACTCGCGCGAGAAAACGTCTTTGCGCTCGGCGACGCGACCAACGTCCCCACCTCGAAGGCAGGCTCGGTGACGCACTTCGAAGGCGAGCTTCTGACCAAGAACATCGAGCGCTACCTCGCCGGGGACTCACTCGAGGAGTCCTTCGACGGCCACGCCAACTGCTTCATCGAGACGGGCTTCGGGAAGGCGCTGCTGATCGACTTCAACTACGAGACGGAGCCGCTCCCAGGCCGCTTCCCGTCCGCGCTCGGGCCGCTGCCACTCCTGCAGGAGTCCCGGCTCAACCACCTCGGGAAGCTGATGTTCCAGTGGATGTACTGGCACCTGCTGCTGCCGGGCCGCGACATCCCAGGCATCTCGCCCGAAATGCACATGACGGGCAAGAAGGCCGTCGAGAAGATCGCGTGAAGAGGAAGGAAGATCACATGACCACCACGGAACTGACCGCCGTCGACCGCGATGCACAGGGATTCCTCACCGACCCGGGGCAATGGAACGAGGAGATCGCCGTCGAACTTGCCCATGAAGCCGGAATCGACGAACTGACGCCGCGCCACTGGCAGGTCGTCCGCTACATGCGTGACACCTACCTCGCGACCGGCGAGGCGCCCTCGATCCGCACACTCGGCAAGGCATCCGGCGTCCCGATCAAGGAGCTCTACGAGCTCTTCCCCAAAGGCCCAGCCAAGCTCGCCGCCAAGATCGGCGGCATCCCCAAGCCCCACGGCTGCATCTAGGAGGAACGATGACCACGACCATGGAACCAATCCACACGGAGGACACCACCCCAGCCGCGGAGCAGCTGCCCAAGTCGATCGAGAAGGTCTCGATCATCATCTCGAAGGGATCGCTGGACGGCGTCTACCCCGGCCTGATCATGGCCAACGGCGCCCGCATGGACGGGATCGAAGCGAACGTCTTCTTCACGTTCTTCGGGCTCGAGGCGATCACGAGAAAGCGGCAGGACAAGATCAAGGTCGCCACCGTCGGCAACCCCGGGATGCACATGCCGACCCTGATCGGCGCCCTCCCCGGAATGTCCTGGCTCGCGACCAAGATGATGGCCCGGAAGATGGAGAAGCTGGACTTCCCGCCGGTCTCGGAGTTCGTCGAGATGATCGCCGACTCCGGCGCCGGCATCTACGCCTGCAAGGCCAGCGTCGACATGTTCGGCCTGAAGACCGAGGACTTCATTCCTCAGGTGACCGACGTGATCACAGTGGGGGAGTTCTACGAGCAGGCCGCAGGCGGCGAGATCGTCTTCACCTAGGGGAGTGCCCGAGACGTGAGAGCGGGCCGCCCCGAGGCGGCTCGCTCCGTTCCGGACCGGAACCGAGCACCGAACGGCGCGCGCGGTGCTTCTCGAGGAGGTGGATGCGGGCCGGGAGAGGATGGGAGTCGCGCCTGAACCCCTTTCACGGCGCAGTAGATCCCGAGCGACAGCTCCCACAGGAACTCTGGGGCGTTTCTTGGTCCCCGGGAAG
>CAWAKM010000004.1:0-310351 GCA_963782615.1 uncultured Thermoleophilia bacterium
TCCTCGTCGAGCTCGCCCACGCGCCCGCCACCGTCGACCTGGAAGACGCCGAACAGGCCACGGTCGGGAATCGTGCCCGCGTTCGTGACTGCCAGCCGCCGGGCTCCCTGCCGTCCCCTGACGACGCCCACCGTGCGATCCCAGACGATGCGGGGCCGCAACTCAGCGAACTCGTCGGACGGGTAGCGTCCCGCAAGCATGTCCAGCACGTTCTCGAGCTGGGCTCGCGCCAGACCGGCGAACGGGTACGCCCCGCGCACGAGCTCGTGGAGATCGTCGACGGAGATCTCGTCGTCGGAACAGATCGCGACGACCTGCTGGGCGAGCACATCGAGCGGATTGCGAGGGATCTGGGTCTCCTCGATCGAGCCCTCCCGCATCGCCTTCGCCACCACTGCGGACTCGAGCAGGTCGGCGCGGAACTTCGGGAAGATGCGGCCTTTCGAGACCGCTCCGAGGTCGTGACCGGCCCGCCCGACGCGCTGCAACCCACGTGCGACGGACTTCGGGCTCTCGACCTGGATCACCAGGTCGACCGCTCCCATGTCGATCCCGAGCTCGAGCGACGAGGTGGCGACGAGACACGGGATCAGCCCGGCTTTCAACAGCTCCTCGATCTCGACCCGCTGCTCGCGCGCGAGCGAGCCGTGATGGGCGCGCGCGATCGTCTCGTCGGCGAGCTCGTTCAGGCGCAGGGCGAGCCGCTCGGCGAGGCGTCTGTTGTTGACGAACACGATCGTGGAGCGGTGCCGCCGCACGAGGTCGAGCAGCGCGGGATAGATCGACGGCCAGATCGACCGCGCCGTCGCGTCGTAGCCGGATGCCATCTGCACGCCGTCCGGCGACACGAGTTGTGTGAGACTCGGATCCGAACCGGGCTCGCGCATGTCCTCGAGCGCCACCACCACCTCGAGGTCGAGATCCTTGCGGGAGCCGGCGTCCACCAACTCGATCGGCCGCCCGCCGGACACGAAACGTCCGATCTCCTCGAGAGGGCGCTGCGTCGCGGAGAGGCCGATGCGCTGGAACGGCCGTTCCGCAACCCGGACGAGGCGCTCGAGCGAGATCGCCAGGTGGGCACCGCGCTTCGTGCCCGCGACGGCGTGGACCTCGTCCACGATGACCGTCTCGATCCCACGCAGCATCTCCCGGCCCTGCGAGGTGAGGAGGAGATAGAGCGACTCGGGGGTCGTGATCAGGATGTCCGGCGGCGTCCGCAGCATCTGGCGGCGTTCGCGCTGGTCCGTGTCACCCGTTCTGACTCCGACCGACAGCGTCGAGCCGATCCCGGCGAGCGGCCCTCTCAGGTTGCGCTCGACGTCGTAGTTGAGCGCCTTCAACGGCGAGATGTAGAGAAGCCGAAGTCCCTCACCGGGTCGGGCGTTCAGCCGGTCGATGCCGGTGAGAAATGCCGCCAGCGTCTTCCCCGAGCCGGTCGGGGCCTGCACGAGAACGTGCCGGCCGGTCGCGATCACGGGCCAGGCGGCCTCTTGCGCAGGCGTCGGGCCCGCGAATGCCTGCTCGAACCAGGAGCGCGTCGCGGGTGTGAAGGCAGCGAGTGCGTCCATCCAACCAGGGTAACGCGCCCTGGCCAGGCGTGGACGTGTCGTGCCGCTTCCATCCCGGCGGGAACTTGTGCGATCGGCGCCGTGGTCGACGGAACCTGCCGCGTGCGTGGGATCGACGGCCTCGCGGTCGCAGACGCCTCGGTGATGCCGTCGATCCCCCGGGCGAACACGAGTCTGACGACGGTGGCAATCTCGGGTGGTGGCCGACATCCTTCCTGAATCGCACCGGCCCATGTCCGCCGGGGCGCTAGGATCGCCTCGATGGCGAAGGCGCTCCATTTCACCGGCGATCCCGAGGCCGACGCGTTCCTGGGCGAAAACCCTCTCGCACTCCTGATCGGTTTCGTACTCGATCAGCAGGTGACGGTGCAGAAGGCGTTCTCGTCGCCGCTCGAGCTTTCGCGGCGGCTCGGAGGTCTCGACGCTGCGGTGATCGCGGCGATGGATCCCGGGGCGCTCGAGGAGGTGTTCCGGGCAAAGCCCGCGCTCCATCGCTTCCCCGCCAATATGGCCCGACGGGTGCAGGAGAACTGCGCGGTGGTCGCGGAGGAGTACGGCGGCGACGCGGCCGCCGTCTGGACGGGAGCCCGCGACGGTGCTGATCTCGAACGGCGTCTGCTGGCTCTGCCCGGCATCGGTGACATGAAAGCCCGCACGATGGTCGGTGTGCTCGCCAAGCGCCTCGGCGTCTGCCCCGCCGGATGGGAGGAGTTCGCGCCGACGCATCTGAGTCTCGGTGACGTCGACTCCCCGCAGGCGCTCGCCGACTACCAGGCGGTCAAGCGCGCCCGCAAGGCGGCGCACCGGGCGACGACCGCCTGAGCGCGATGCCGATCGAGTTGCGGACGCTGACGGACGGCGGCCAGACGCCCGCCGAGATCGCCCGGGAGGTTGCCACGTTCATCGGAGCCGCTCGAACGAGCCTCGACCTCGCGCTGTACGACGTGCGCTTCGAGACCGACGCCGGTGCGCTCGTTCTCGCCACGCTCCTCTCGGCCCAGCAGCGCGGGGTCGCGCTCAGGCTCGTCTACAACGTCGACCACCCCGGGCCGATCCCTGTTCCACCGCCGCCCGAGACGAAGCCGGAGGCCATCGAGGCCTTGCCGGTGCCGACGCGAGGGATTGCGGGAGTGCCTGACCTGATGCACCACAAGTTCGTCGTCCGTGATGCGACGGACGTCTGGTCCGGGTCGACGAACTGGACGGACGACTCGTGGAGCCGGCAGGAGAACGTCATCGTGCGGGTGCTGGACGCTCCCGCCCTCGCCCGCGCGTTCGCGCTCAACATGGATGAGCTGTGGGAGCACGGCAAGGTCGAGCACACGGGGCGCGTCCAGCCGCGACCGGTCCCGGTCGGCGCCGGCATCGAAGTGAGGCCCTGGTTCACCCCGGAGTACGGCGAGGCTCTCTCCCATCGGGTGGCGAAGTTCCTCGGCCGCGCAAGGCGACGAATCAGGATCGCTTCTCCCGTCCTGACCTCCGGGCCGATCCTGGGCACCCTCGTCGAGGTCGTGAACGAGCGCCGCTGCGATGTCGCCGGAGTGATCGACGAGACCCAGGTCGACGAGGTGTTCCACCAGTGGGCCACGAACGGCGTCAGCGCGTGGAAGATCCCATTGCTGAACAGGGTGCTGTGCGGTGCGCTCTTCTCGGGCAAGCTCTCGACCCGGTGGACGCCCGACTCGCTGCACGACTTCATGCACGCGAAGGTCGTGGTGGCCGACGATGTTGCGTTCGTCGGCTCGTTCAACTTTTCGCGCTCCGGGGAGCGGAATGCCGAGAACGTACTGGAGATCCACGATCCGGCCGTCGCCGAGCGGCTCGCAGCGTTCGTTGACGAGGTGCGGGCTCGCTATCCGCGAACCACGCCGCCCCACATCGAGGGTTGAGCCGGGAGCGCGCGGTGCCGAGATTACGTGCATGAGGACCGTCGCCGTTGCAACTCTCGTCGCCGCCGTTGCTGCGACGACCGCCGGGGGAGCGCCGCTCCCCGGAGCGACGGCGTGTTCCCTGTTTCCCGCGGACAGCGCGTGGAACCGCCGGGTCGATGCCTTGCCCGTGGCGCCGGGCTCGGCTGCGACGGTGGCCGCGATCGGGACGACGAAGACCATGCACGCAGACTTCGGCTCCGGGCTGTGGGACGGCGGCCCGATCGGGATCCCGATCACCGTCGTCGGCAAGGGTCAGCCCAAGAGCAGGGTCCGGTTCGAGTACGCCGACGAGTCGGACCAGGGCCCCTACCCGATTCCTCCGAGCGTGCGCATCGAAGGAGGTGCGGCTGCCGACGGCGACCGCCATGCGCTCATCGTCGACCGCGACGCGTGTCGCCTCTACGAGCTGTTCTCGCTGCGCCGGATCGGAGGACGTTGGACAGCAGGCTCGGGTGCTATCTGGAATCTACGCACGAACCGGCTCCGGCCGGCCGGCTGGACGTCGGCGGACGCTGCCGGGCTTCCGATCCTGCCCGGCCTCGCCCGCTACGACGAAGTCGCCCGGGGCCGAATCGACCATGCGTTGCGCTTCACGGTGTCCCGGACGAGGCGAGCCTACGTCTGGCCCGCGCGACATGCCGCGAGCTCGCTGACCGATCCGACGCTGCCCCCGATGGGCGCGCGGCTCCGGCTGAAGAGCGACTTCGACATCGCGGGCTTCCCTCGTCAGGCGCGGGTGGTGCTCCAGGCACTGAAGGAGTACGGGATGATCGTGGCCGACAACGGCTCCGACTGGTTCGTCTCCGGCGCACCCGATCCACGCTGGTCGAACGACGACCTGCACACTCTCGGCCGCGTGCCCGGATCGGCCTTCGAGGTCGTCGACCCCTCGGCCATGCGTCCCTGAGCGGAGCTCGAGGATCCTCAGCCGGGACACCGCACGATCCGGGGCGGCCGTTGAAAGGCCTCTGGAACCGGTGCTTCGAGGCCGATAGTCGAGCATGCGGTTTCTCGCGGCATTCCTGGCGGCACCCACTCTCCTGATCGGCTGGCAGCTGTGGAGCGACCGTTCGCTCGAGCACCGTCTGCAGCCGGTCGCGTCAGGGATCGCAGGCAGGAAGGTCGAGGTCGACTGCCAGAGCATCTGGGGGGAGCTCCTCGACGTCCAGTGGCGCGAGGGCGAGGTGTATTTCGATTCGTCGGGGGCGCCTGCGCGGAGGCTCTTCCTCACCCGTCGGATCTGCAAGCGCTTGCGTGAGTTCGCAAAGCACCCGAGGCACGGTGAGCTCGACTGCCTGCGCACCGTCGACTGGAAGGGCGCCGACCCGCTGCCGCTCTCCTCGGCGTGCTATGCCCGATCGTCCGACACGATCTATGCCGTCCTGATCCTGGCGCACGAGAGCTACCACACCACAGGCGTGACGGAGGAGGCGGCGACGAACTGCTTCGCGATCCAGGCGATGGCCTGGACGGCGGCGCAGCTGGGCGCCCCCGCCGGGGAGGCAATGTTGCTGGCGCGGGCGATGGAGGCCCTCGAGCCCGCGCAGGCAACCGGCTACGCGACGACGGAGTGCCACGCCGGCCTCCGCCTCGACCTCCATCCCGAGACGCCCGACTTCCCGACGGAGGTTCCCGTCACCCCGCCGCTCGGCCGCGGCGGTACCGTGAGCGACCCGTCCGAGGCGTGAACGAGCGCAGATCGCACCATGGTCCGCGGGCGTCGTCCGCCGGGCCCGCCTCCGCCTACGAAGGTACGCGGTACCAGGGCTTGGCTGGGTAGGTGCACGCGCCGCTTCGGGCCCGCACGCACCCTCTATCTCATCACCGAGCCTCTAGGCTGCGGTCGTGATCCTCGACAACGGCGTCGTTCGTACCCTCGACCCGTCCCTGCCCAGCGCCGCGGCGCTGGCGATCGCGGGCCCGCTGATCGCCGGTGGCATCGGCACGCACGAATGGGCCCTTCCCACGCCGGACCGGGTCGATCTCGCGGGCCGTTGCGTGATGCCTGCGTTCACGGACGCCCATGTGCACTTCCCCACCTGGGCGCTGGCACGACGGGACGTCCACCTGGAGGGGGCCGACTCGGTGGCTTCCGCCCTCGAGCTCGTCGGCGCACATCCCCGAACCGGGGACGTGTGGATCCGCGGCACCGGGTGGCAAGACGCCGCCTGGCCGGACCGGCCGACGGCCAGGGCGCTCGACGCGGTGACAGGAGATACCCCGGCCGCCCTGTGGTCGAAGGACCACCACTCCCTCTGGCTCAACAACGCGGCCCTTGCCCGGGCCGACGGCGACCTCGAGCTTCCCGGAGGAGTGGTCGAGCGCGACGCCGACGGCCTGCCCACCGGTGTCCTGCGCGAGGAGTCGGCATGGCGCTTCCGCGAGCGGTTCGTCATGGTTACCGAGGACGAGTGGGTCGAGGCGACGCGCAAGGGCATGCGGGTCGCGAACGCACACGGCGTGGCCGCGGTGCACGACAAGGACGGCCGGCTCGGCGCCGCCTCCATCTTCGCGCGCATTCACGAGCGTGAGGGCCTGTCGTTGCGGGTCTGGCAGTCGCTGCCGGCCGACCGCCTCCCGGAGCTGGCCGAGCTTCGGTTGCGATCACGGATCGGCGACGACTTCCTGCGCCTCGGCTACGTGAAAGCGTTCATGGACGGGACGCTCGGGTCACAGACTGCGTCGATGCTCGACGGCTCCGGGGTCCAGATCACGAGTGGCGAAGAACTGGAGGACATCGTCCGGCGCGCTGCCCGGGCCGGCTGGCCCGTCGCCGTCCACGCGATCGGCGACCGGGCCAACCGCGATGCCCTCGACGCATTCGCCGCGACGCGGGAGGTGTGGGAACCGCTCGGGCTGCGCCACCGCATCGAGCATTGCCAATGCCTCGACGCCGCTGAGATCCCGCGATTTGCGGAGCTCGGGATCGCGTGCTCGATCCAGCTCTCACATGCACCATCGGATCGGGACCTGGCCGAGCGCTTCTGGGGAGATCGGCTTCAGGGAGCCTACGCATTCCGGAGCCTCTGGGACTCCGGTGCGGTCGTCGTCAACGGGTCGGACGCCCCGGTCGAGGAGCTCGATCCACTCGCGGGTATCCGTGCCGGGGTGCTCAGGACGATCGATGAGCGTCCGGGCTGGTGCACCCACGAGGCTCTCACCATCGAGCAGGCGATCGCCGCCTCGACTGTTACGCCATCCTGGCTCGCCGGTGACGAGCGCCGCCGCGGCCGTCTCCTCCCCGGCTTTCTCGCCGATCTCGTCGTGCTCTCACGCGACCCGTTCACGTGCCCCCCGGAGGAGCTCGAATCCGTCGCGGTCGTGGCGACGATGGTGGGCGGGAGGTGGGTCTTCCAGCCGCCGCCGTGGGACTGAACCCGAGTCACGGTGACGCCTCGCGCCGGGCGTGATGCGCGCCGGCGAGGACACGGGGCGCCACCTCGCAGGGTTATCGGGGCGGCCGAGGACGAACCGACGTGCCGCCCAGCGCATTGCCGGTGGCACGAGGCTTCATTCTGATTTCCGGCTCTCAACCGCAACGGCCGGTATGATCCGATTGTGGCTGCACGTACGATGCTCCAGGTTCACCAATCCGAGACATGCTCGGTAGCGGCCTGTGCGGAGATCATCGGTGCCAAGTGGACGGTGTTGCTCGTGCACGAGCTGTCGGAGGGCCCTCGCCGGTTCACCCAGATCGAGCACTCGTGCGCCGGAATCAGCCCGCGCACGCTCGCCGAGCGGCTTCGCTGGCTCGAGGCAGAGGAGATCGTCATCCGCCGAAGCTATGCCGAGTCGCCGCCCCGCGTCGAGTACGAGCTGACCGCGAAGGGCGCTGCACTCCTGCCGTTGATCGCCGAGATGCGCCGCTTCGGCCACGAATGGCTTGGCTGCGGCGTCCACGAGACGTAGCTCTTTCCGCTCTTTCTGCCAGATCTCGGATCCGCTGACGCGGATCATTCGCTCACACGCACAATCCCTAGAGTGGCCCGCGCGCGGGCCCTCTTTCCCGGGCAGCACCGATGACGCCGGTCTCCCGGGTCTCACCAGGCTCGGCCCAGACGCGAACGAGCTCGACCACGGTCGCCGCGGCAGCAGCCATGTCCTGCACACTCGCCCATTCGCGGAGCGAGTGGTAGTTCTGGCCACCCGTGAAGATATTTGGGGTCGGCAGCCCCATTTCCGAGAGGCGGGCGCCGTCGGTGCCGCCGCGGATGATCGAGCGGACCGGCTCGACCCCGGCCCGGCGGATCGCTTCCTCTGCGGCTGCGACGACCCTCGGATGCTCGTCGATGATCGCACGCATGTTGCTGTAGGTGTCCTGCACCTCGACACGGACGCGCGCTCGAGGCTCTCGCTCCTCGATCGCAATCGCGAGGCGGCGCACGAGCTCCGTGTGCTGCTCGAGCAGGGCATCGTCATGGTCGCGAACGATCAGCGTCACAACGGCCTCCTCGACCGAGGCGTTGACGCGAGAAGGATGCACGAAGCCCTCGCGTCCTTCGGTCGTCTCGGGTGAGAGCGAACCCTTGGGCAACGACGACACGAAGTCGGCGGCGAGCTTGACAGCGTTCACGAGCTTGCCCTTGGCCGAGCCCGGGTGGGCACCGCGCCCACGGATCATGACCCGAACCTGACGGGCCGAGAACGTCTCGATCTCGAGCTCGCCGATCCCCGAGCCGTCGAGCGTGTATCCGACCTCGGCACCGAACTCCTCGACGTCGAAGTGCTGCGCGCCACGCCCCACCTCTTCGTCGACGGTGAACGCGACGCGCACGGTCGCACGTGGTTCCGGCGTCTCTCGGAGATAGGCGAGGGCCTCCATGATCTCCGCGACGCCGGCTTTGTCGTCGGCACCGAGCAAAGTCGTGCCGTCACTCGTAACGATGTCGTGGCCGACTCGCGCCGCAAGCTCGGTCTCCTCGGCCGGGTCGATGACCTGGCTCGGATCGCCGACGAGGACGATCGGCCCGCCTGCATAGTTCTCGTGAACGATCGGGACGACGTCCCCCCCGGGTGTCTCGGGCGTTGTGTCGACGTGTGCGATCAAACCGACCACCGGTGCGCCGGCGGTGCCCGGCAGCGTGGCAAGCACGTAGCCATGCTCGCTCAGCTCGATATCCGCGAGGCCGATCTCTTGCAGCTCATCGATGAGCAACCGCGAGAGGTCGAGCTGCTTGGCGGTGCTCGGGTACGTCTCAGAATCCTCCTCGGACTGGGTGTCGATGCGGACATAGCGGAGGAATCGCTCGAGGACACCCGCGGACAACTCGGCGGCGAGAGGCGAGGCGAACGGCGCGCTACCCAAGGTTGGCGAAGTTGAGGTAGAGGGCGGCCGCGGCTTCGATCCCGAGCGGCAGGTAGGCGGCCGGAATGCGCTCGTTGGGCGAGTGGATGTTCGACTCGTTGAGGGCGAACCCGGTCAGGACCGTCGCGACATGACGGGCTGCGAGCTCGGAGACGAGCGGGATCGCCCCTCCGGAGCGGACGAGCAACGGCCTCACGCCGAGCACGTCCTCGAACGCGTCGAGGCCGAGAAGCACGGCAGGAGCGCTGGCCGGGATCAGGCCGGGAGGCGCGGACGACAGCATCGTGATCTCGACCTCGGCGCCCACAGGGGCGGCATCGCGGAGCAGTAGCTCGAAAACAGGGGTGATCACCGCCGGGTCCTGGTCGCCGACGAGACGAATCGAGACGTTGGCCTCGGCTTCGACCGCGATCACCGTCTTCTGGAGCACGGGCGAGCCGCCCTGGATGCCGTGCACGTCGACCGAGGGCTCGGCCCAGGTGCGAAGGTAGAACTCGTCACCCGCGGCAGCGTCGGCCGGGCGGGAGCCTGCTGCCGCGATCTCAGCCGTGCCGGCAGGCAACAGCTCCCACGCGGAGCGCTCGCCATCCGAAGGAGCCACGATGCCCACCCGCAACGCTTCGGGAAGACGCCCACCGCGCGGAAGCACCCCCGCGAGCGTCTGCATCAGCGCGTGCATCGCGTTGAGGGACGCGCCGCCGTACACCCCCGAGTGGAGATCCCGGGTACCGGTTCGGACTTTGACGTGGAAATAGCAGAGGCCGCGCACGGCGATATTGAATCCCGGCACGTCGCGCGCCACCATGCTGCTGTCGAAGACGATCGCCGCGTCGGCGCCGCGGTCGTCGGCCGCGATCCAGTCCACGATCGAATGCCCGCCGATCTCTTCCTCGCCGTCGCAGGCGAAGCGAACGTTGACGGGGAGCTCGCCCCTCGACGCGAGCATCTCCGCGGCCTTCAGCAGCATGAACAGCTGCCCCTTGTCGTCGGCGACACCGCGAGCGTAGAGCCAGCCGTCGCGTTCCACGAGGTCGAACGGTGGCGATTCCCAGAGCTCGAGCGGATCGGGCGGCTGCACGTCGAAGTGGCCGTAGCAGAGAATCGTCGGCACGGTCTCGGGGCTCCGAGAGGCACGGACCTCCCCGACGACGAGCGGCCGCACGCCCCACGGAACCACGTCGGCGGTACCACCCGCGCGGCGAATCCGATCGGCGACCCATTCCGCGGCCGCGGCGACGTCCGCCTGGTGGGCCGGGTCGGCGCTGACCGAAGGGATCGCAATCAGCTCCGCGAGCTCGGCGACGAGCGAGTCGAAGGGGGGCAGCTCCACGGCCGGGGAGTGTAGCCCGCCGACCCGCGACACCCGCGCCCCACGTGCACCCCACGACCGTCAGCTCGGACCCGGCTCCTCGTCGGTCGTCAGCCCCTCAGCGCAGGCGCGGTCAGCACGTCAGCCCAAGATCGGCGCCCCAGACGGGCCGGCGGGCCGACCGCTTCAGGATCGCGCGAAGCGCGCAGCAATCACACGCGTCAGAGATGCCGCGATAGGCTCTTCCATCGCGGCTTCCCTTACGCCACGTCGCGCACGTTGTTTGCTTCCGCTAGAGCACGAAGCTTCTTCAGGCTCTGGTGCTCGATCTGGCGGATGCGCTCGCGCGTGACGTTGAACGTACGCCCGACCTCGTCCAGTGTCCGCGGTTGCTGGCCGTCGAGGCCGTAGCGGAGCTCGAGCACCGCCCGCTCGCGCGGTGACAGCGAGCCGAGGATCGAGCGGAGCGCTTCGCGCCGGAGCGCCACCTCGGCCGCCTCGTCCGGCAGCTGCGCCGTTACATCGGTGAGGAAGTGCCCGAACTCGGATTCATCGTCGTCGCCGACCGGCTTCTCCAGCGAGACGGGCGTCTGCGCCGACCGGCGGATCTGCTCGACGTCATCGATGCTGAAGTCGAGGTCTCGGGCGATCTCGGCAATCGTCGGCTCACGTGCAAGCTCGGCGCGAAGCTTGCGCTCCGAGCGGTGAATCTTGTTGAGCTTCTCGACGACGTGCACCGGCATCCGGATCGTTCGGCCCTTGTCGGCGATCGCGCGGGCGACCGCCTGCCTGATCCACCAGGTGGCATAGGTGGAGAACTTGAACCCCTTGCGGTAGTCGAACTTCTCTGCCGCCCGCACGAGCCCGATCGTGCCTTCCTGGATCAGGTCGAGGAACGGAAGGCCCTGGTTGCGGTACCGCTTCGCAATCGAGACGACGAGACGAAGGTTCGCCTCGACCATCGCCTGCTTCGCCGCGTGCTCCCCGAGCTCGATTCGCTTTGCGAGCTCCACCTCCTGGGCAGCGGTGAGGAGCGGTACCTTGCCGATGTCCTTGAGAAAGAGCTGCAAGGTGTCGGTGGAGATCTCAGCCTCGGCCGCCCACTCCTTCTCCGCCTCGGCATCGGTCTGTTCGACGCCGACGACATCGACCTGTGCCTCCTCGAGAGCTGTGTAGAACTCGTCGATTTGGGCCGGATCGAGATCGAGCTCGTCGAGGGCGAGCGCGATCTCCTCGGCGTCGAGCCTGCCCGCACCCTTGCCCGACTCGAGAAGCGTGCGGACTTCGAGCAGGTCGAGGACACCCGCAATGGCGGAGGCCTGCGCCGTGCCAGTCGACTCAGCTGCGCTCAGAACCGCCCCCCTTGTATCGAACAGAGGTGACGGTAGCCGTCGGACACGCTCGGCGTCAAAAAAGATTTCGCCAAGAGTCAGATACCGGCTGCGCGCAACGCCTCCAGGTACCGCCTTGCCACACCGCCAAGCGGTGATCCCGGGTCGACCGTTCGAACGAGCCGGAGTTGACGGCGAGCCGCCTCGACCTCCCCCGACCAGAGCAGCAGCAACCCGAGATGGAACCGGACGGTGGCAGCTTTCGGGAACGTGCGGGAGAGAGGCCCGAGCCGGGAAAATGCGCGGGCGGGCTGCGCCTTGTCGAAAAGACCGACCGCCGCCGCGACCCGGGCTTCGGGGTCGTCGGGCGCCACTCGTGCGGCCTCGGCGTAGGCACGTGCCGCCGAACGTTGCCGTCCGAGCCGTTGCAGCGCTACCCCGTAAAAGAGCCGGTCCGCGACCGAACCGGCGCGCGCGCGGCGTTCGAGCGTCGCGAGCTGACGAGCGGGCTCGAGCTTGGACACAGAGGCGGGTACTCTCGCAACGGGTATGAAGATCGGCAGGTTGCGGGCAAAGTTCGGATAGAGAAGGTTGCCTGCGATGACCGCGTATTCGGTGTCCGGTTCGAGATCGGCTGCCGACTGCCAGGCGGCCTTCGCCCCATCCTGTCCCGACCAGAACTGCGCGAGCCCGAGATTCAGCTGCACGGCGGCGCTCTTCGGATGGAGACCCGACAGCTGGGTGAGGCGCGCCACCGTGCCATCGGGCCAACGGCTGAAGGATTCGCCGATCCGCGCCTCGAGCGAGTCGTGTTGCGCAAACAGCTTCTCGGCGGCGGCGCGCTTGCCGGTCTCGTACAGGCGCAAGCCCTTGCGCAGGTCGAGCGCCTCGCGGTCGACGCGAACACCGAGGTCGAGCGAGAGCGGCGGTGCCCCTGGGCGAGCCTTTGGCATCTCCGCAGGGACGGCGTCAGGCCGGCTGTTCGTCGCCGCAGTGATTCCCGCCACGGCGGCTCCGACGACGAGGGCCACGGCGGCGACGATGAGGATCATTCGAGTGCGCGCGCTCACGGGCGGACGGTAGCCGGGAACACCACGACTCCGCCGACGTTACAGGAGAGGACTCGCTTGTTTCTCGCCGTTCCCGCATCGCTATACTCAGGAAAGTAATGGCTACCTACCGAGAGCTTTTGGCCCAGGTCAAGGAGGAGATCGACGAGGTCTCCTCACCCGAGGTTCACGAACGGCTCGCAGAAGCCGATCGGCCGCTCCTTCTCGACGTCCGTGAGCAGGACGAGTGGCAGGAAGGCCACCTCCCGGGCGCTGTGCACGTACCCCGCGGCAATCTCGAGTCACGCGTCGAGGCGCTCATCCCCGACAAGTCACGCGAGATCGTCATCTATTGCGCTGCCGGCTCACGCTCCGCGTTCGCTGCCAAGTCGCTCGCAGAGCTCGGCTACGACACGGTCGCTTCGATGGCCGGCGGGTTCACCGACTGGAAGCGCAACGGCTTCGACTTCGAGACACCGCGTGCGCTCACCGGCGAGCAGAGGGCCCGCTACTCGCGCCACATCCTGATCCCGGAGGTCGGCGAAGCGGGGCAACAGAAGCTGCTCGACGCCCGTGTGCTCTTGATCGGAGCCGGCGGGCTGGGCTCGCCGGCGTCGCTCTATCTCGCGGCAGCGGGAGTCGGCACCCTCGGCATCGTCGACGCCGACGTCGTCGACGACTCGAATCTCCAGCGCCAGATCGTGCACTCGACCAAGACTCTCGGCGAGCCGAAGGTCGTGTCGGCGAAGCGGACGATCGAGGCGCTCAACCCCGACGTGAACGTGCTCACCTACGAGGAGCGGCTGACCTCCGAGAACATCGAGCGCATCCTCGCCGACCGCTGGGACGTGATCGTCGACGGCGCGGACAACTTCCCCACGCGCTACCTCGTGAACGACGCGTCGGTCTGGCACGACATTCCCGTCGTCCACGGTTCGATCTATCGCTTCGAGGGGCAGGTGACGGTGTTCCATCCGCACGCCGGCCCCTGCTACCGCTGCCTGTATCCCGCACCGCCGCCCCCGGAACTCGCACCGAGTTGCGCCGAGGGAGGTGTGCTCGGCGTCCTGCCCGGGATCGTCGGCTCGCTCCAGGCGAGTGAAGCGTTGAAACTAATCATTGGCGCCGGCGAGACGCTCGTCGGCCGTCTGCTGCTGTTCGACGCCCTGCACACCACCTTCGACGAGGTCACCGTGAAGCAGGATCCGGCTTGCCCCGTGTGCGGCGACACGCCGACGATCAGTGAGTACATCGACTACGTCGAGTTCTGCCAAGGACCGGTACACGCGTGACCGCCGTCCGAATTCCACCTACTCTGCGCGGAGAAGTCGGGGGCGAGCGTCAGATCGAAGCCGAGGGCGACACGGTGCGCGCGGTGCTCGAGGATCTGGTCGCACGCCATCCCGCGCTCGGAGCCCAGATCTTCAGCGACGGCGACATCGCGACGTTCGTCAACGTGTACCTCGGCGGCGAGGACGTCCGAACGCTCGACGGGCTCGAAACCGCGGTCGCCCCGGGTGAAACGGTGATCCTGTTGCCCGCGATGGCAGGTGGGTCGACGCCGCCACGGTCATTGCCGGTGGTCTCATCGTTGCTCGACCTCGTCGGCAATACGCCGCTCGTGGAGTTGACGAAGGTCTCACCCAAGTCCACCGTCAAGATCTACGCCAAGCTCGAGGGCCAGAATCCGACAGGCTCGATCAAGGACCGGGTGGCGAAGTCGATGATCGACGCAGCGGAAGCTTCGGGCGAGCTCACTCCGGGCCGGCATTTGCTCGAGCCGACGTCCGGTAACACCGGGCATTCGCTCGCGATGATCGCGAAGTTGAAGGGCTACCCTCTCACGTGCGTGATGCCGGAGAACGCGACCGAGGAGCGGAAGCGCATGTTGCGGCTCTACGGGGCCGAGATCGTACTGTCCCCCGGCGCCGAGGGCTCGAACGGCGCCGTTCGGCTTGCCCTCGAGCTCGCGGCGCGCGATTCGAAGTACTTCATGCCCTTCCAGTACGCGAACCCGGCTAACTCCCGCGCCCACTACGAGGGCACCGGGGCCGAGATTGCAGAGGCGCTCGACCGAGTCGACGTACTCGTCGCCGGGCTCGGCACCGGCGGCACGCTGATGGGTGCAGGCGAACGGCTCCGCGAGTCGTTTCCCGACATCGTCATCGCAGCTGCAGAACCGCTTCCCGGCGATCCCGTGATGGGGCTGCGCTCACTCGACGACGGCTACGTGCCGCCGATCCTCGACGTCACCAAGCTCGACCGCAAGATGCTCGTCTCGAACCAGGAGTCGGTGCGGGCGGTACGCGCTCTTCTCGACCTCGAGGGGATCTTCGCCGGGGTCTCGTGCGGCGCGGCCGTTCACGTCGCACGCAAGATCGCCGAGGAGATGGACGAAGGCGTGATCGTCGCGATCCTCTCCGACGCAGGCTGGAAGTATCTCTCCGCGGACTTCTGGGAGACCTCCGACGAGGATCTCGAGAAGTCCATGGAACGCACGATCTGGTGGTAGTACCGGCCAACGTTCGCGCCGCGCTCGTCGCCCACGCGAAGGCCGAGCTGCCGAACGAGGCATGTGGGCTCGTCCTGTTCGACGACGACATCGCGGTCGAGTATGTCCCCGGCCGGAATGCGTCTCCGTCGCCCTACCACTTCGAGCTCGACATCGACCCTGTCAGGTGGGCGGACCTGAACGACCGCGACGTGGTGCAGGCCGTGTTTCATTCGCACGTTTCCTCACCCCCCCGTCCCTCGCGGACGGACGTGCAGAACATCGGCCTCTGGGCGGGGCAGCCGTATCTGATCTACACGGTGCGCACCGACGAGCTCGCCGCCTGGCGGATCGACGACGGCGCCATCGAAGCACTCCCCGTCGGCTCCGAGTAGCACGGGAGGCGGCGCCTCTCCGTCCCGACGCGGTGTGATTTCTGGACGAGGCGGCCGCCTCGTCCAGAAATCACCGCCTACTCATTTGACGGTGAACGAGCCCTTCATCGAGCTCGCATGCGGATCACAGACGAACTTGTAGGTGCCCTTCTTCAGCGTCACCGTGAACGTCTTCGAGCCGACCGCGCTGACGCTCGTCTTCACGTTCACTCCCGGCCCTGAGAGGTGGAAGTTGTGAATGCTCGACTTGTCGGCGATCACGAGCTTGATCTTCCCGGCCGTCTTCGGTTTCGACGCCATCGTGATCGTGAACCCGGGTCCATCGGTGCCTTTGAAGGTGGGGGTGGCCGCGCCTGCGGGCAGGGCCACGAGCAACGCCCCCGCGACGGTGAGTGCAGCAACTGTAGTCGTCTTCAACGTGTCTCTCCTCTTGTCGATTGTCTCCGCCATAGTGCCTGTCCGCGCCACCCTCGGGCCTGGGCAACCGGTGCCTCAGCCGACGGTCAGCGTTCCGTTCATCGAGCTCGAGTGGGGATCGCACTGGAAGTGGTACTCACCCTGCTGCAGCGTGATCGTGAAGGTCTTCGTGCCGGTCTCCCCCACGTCCGTCTTCACGTCGACCCCTGGGCCGGTGAGGTGGAAGTTGTGCATCGAGCTCTGGTCGTCGACCGTCAGCGTGTAGTCGCCTGCCGCGACGTCGGACGTGCCCATCGAGATGTCGAAGCCGGGGCCGACCGAGCCGGAGAGCGTACCGGAGGCCGCCGATGTCGTCGCGGTCGTATCGGAGCCCGCAGTCGTATCGCTGCCCGAACCGTCGTCCGAGCTCCCTCCGCAGCCTGCGGCAAGTGCCGTCGCCGCAGCCACGAACAACGTGACCGGTACAAGTCGTCGCATCGCCCCACTCCCTCTCGTCGTTGGCGTCGCACTGTCCTACGCAGGCGACATCCATCCGGTTCTCGTCATCCGAGAGCGACTACGCCCGCTCCCTCCTGCGACCGGAAGAGTGCGTCGATCGTCCGCACCTGGGCGAGCGCGTCCGCGCGGCCGAGGAGCGGCAGCCGCTCGCCGCGGACGGCCGCGTTCATGTCCTCGAGCTCCAGTCGGTACGGGTTGGTCGCCTCCACCTCGATCCGCTCGGTGGTTCCGTCCCGTCGCAGTTCGATGACAGGCTTCACGCAGTGCCACGGGTCGTCGAGGAAGAGCGAGCCTTCCGTCCCGATCGCCTCGAGCTCGTCGCGTTCGGGAAGCGAGGTGCCACAGTCGAACAACGAGACAACGTCGTTCGGGAAGCGCATCAGCCCCGTGAACACCCAGTCGGTCCCACTCGCGCCGATGTGCGCCGACCCGACGACGGACTCGGGCTCGCCCCCGAGCAACCGGGCGCCGCTCACGCAGTAGCACCCGACGTCCATCAGCGCGCCACCCTCGACGTCCGGGCGCAGCCGGATGTTCTCGGCGTCGTACAGCGAGTAGCTGAACACCGACCGGATCACACGCAACTCACCGATCGCACCGGATGCGACGAGCTCCGCGAGGCGCGTCGTCTGCGGGTGATGCCGGTACATGAACGCCTCCGAGAGGTGGTTCCCCGTCGCGTCGGCGACGTCGAAGGCTCGCTCGACGTCGGCAATGTGGCGGCTGAACGGCTTCTCGCAGAGCACGTGCTTGCCCGCTTCGAGCGAGCGGATCGACCACTCGCTGTGCATCGTGTTCGGCAGCGGGATGTACACGGCCTCCACGTCCGGGTCGGCGAGCAGTTCGCCATAGGTCCCATAGGCACGCCCGATGCCCCACGTCCGGGCGAACTCCTCGGCGCGCGCGAGGTCACGGCTGCCCACGGCAACCACCTCTACGTCGTCCGATTCGGCCGCGCCCGCGAGCAACTTGCGGTTGATGTCCGCCGTCGAGAGGATCCCCCACCTCACTGCCATCTCCTACCCCCAGCTCGTCTCGGTCATGGGCCTGAACGCCACCTCGAGGATACGGTGCCCTCGTGGCCGCGTAAGCACGAAGAGCACGGCCTCGGCGACGTCGTCCGCGGACATCATCCCGGCCAGCTCGGGCATCTCCGGCGTCCTGCCGCGCCCCTCCTCCATCGCGAAGTCGGTCGCGACCCCTCCGGGGCAGACGTTCGTGCACCGAATGCCCTGCGGGCGAAGCTCATGGTCGAGCGCGCGCGTGAACCCCACTTGCGCGAACTTGGAGGCGCAGTAAACGGCCTCGTACGGCAGCCCGCGGCGACCCGCCTCGGACGCCACGGAGATGAAGTCGCCCCCGCCCCGCGCGATCAGGTGTGGGACCGTCGCGGCGGCCGTGGAGATGACTCCTTTCGCGTTGACGTCCATCATCTCGTCGATGTGCGCCGGGTCGAGCTCGACGAACGGGCCGTACGCACCGACCCCGGCGTTTGCGACGACGATATCCAGGCCGCCGTGCCGCGCGACCGTCTCATCCGCGAGGGCCGCGAGCTGCGCGCGATCGCGGACGTCGGTCGGCCGCGCGACGGCGCCGGAGATGCCGAGATCGTCTCCTGAACGCGAGGCAAGGCCGAGCCTCACGCCCTGGTCGGCAAGCATGCGGGCTGTAGCGGCCCCGATGCCACGGCTCGCCCCGGTGACGATTGCCACCTTTCCTTCGAGATCGGTCATGTGGTTCGCTCCTTCACGGTGTCGAGTGCCGGATACAACGCGCGAAAGCGCCCATAGGTGTTTTCATAGGCAGCCTGCCAGGCAGGATCGGGGTCGACGGTGGAGCGCACCCGCACACACCGAGCCACCGCTTCGGACACGTCGGCGAACACCCCGCCGGCGACGCCTCCGAGAAGCGCAGCACCGTAGGCCGAACCCTCCTCGACCGCTGTGAGCTCGATCGAAAGACCGAGCACCGAGGCGACAATGCGCAACCACAGGCCCTGAGCGCCGCCACCAGAGGCACGCGCCTTGTCCGCGGGGCCGCCGAGCGTACGAACGAGCTCGAGCGAGTCCCGCAGGCCGAAGGCGACACCTTCGAGCACGGCCCGGACGAGCGCACCGCGGTCGTGACGAAGTTCGAGGCCGGTGAAGGCCGCGCGAGCCGAGGGATCGGCGTGCGGCGTCCGCTCGCCCGCCAGGTACGGCGCGAACAGGAGCCCGTCGACACCAGGGCCCCACGCCTCCGCCTCGACGACGAGGTCGGCGAACGAGGTGTCCGGCGCAAGCCTGTCACGTACCCACTGCAGCGACCCTGCGGCCGACAGCATCACCCCCATCGCGTGCCACTGTCCCGGCACTGCATGGCAGAATGCGTGCACGCGAGCCTGAGGGTCGGACGCGAATGCGGGAAGTGCGGCAAAGACGACGCCGGAGGTGCCCATCACGATCGACAGCGGCCCGGGACGGTCGATCCCGACGCCGACCGCGGCCGCGGCACAGTCGCCGGCGCCGGCGGCGACCGGAATGCCTTGTGACACTTCGTCACAAGCGATCGTGACGCCGGCCACCTCTGCCGACTCGAATGCCGGCGGCAACCAGGCTCCCGGCACTTCGAGGGCGTCGAGCACCTCCTCCGACCAGCTGCGCCGGGCGACGTCGAGCAGCAGCGTGCCGGAGGCGTCCGCGACGTCGGTCGCCCACTCGCCCGTGAGGCGCAGGCGCACGTAGTCCTTCGGGAGCATGATCCGCGCGATCCGTCCGAACACCTCGGGCTCGTGACGGCGCACCCAGAGAAGCTTCGGCGCCGTGAAGCCCGTGAGTGCACGGTTTCCCGTCAGGGTGATCAGCCGATCGAGCCCGATGCGCTCCTCGATCTCGGCGCACTCGACGCCCGTCCTCTGGTCGTTCCAGAGGATCGCGGGCCGAACCACTCGGTCGGCAGCGTCGAGAGCGACGAGGCCGTGCATCTGTCCCGAGAGCCCGATACCCATGATCTCGACCGGCCCGAGCGCAGCGAGCGCGGACCGTGTCGCATGCCACCAGTCCTCTGGGTCCTGCTCCGACCAACCGCTGTGCGGCGTCGAAAGTGCATAGCCCCGCTCGGCAACGCTGAGCACGCGACCGTCTGGTGCAATCGCGACCGCCTTCACACCGGTCGTACCGACGTCGAGCCCGACGAGCGCTTCGATAAGCTCACGTGCCATGCGCGTCGTTCAGGTCGCTGAGGGGCTCTGGCGTTGGACGGCCTACTACCCGGAGTGGCGTGACGAGGTCGGCTGCGTGTACTACGAGGACTCCGCGGCGATCGTCTTGATCGACCCTCTCGTGCCGCCCGAGCGGTCGGAGTCGGTGCGGTTCTGGGAGGCTCTCGACCGGGACGTGGAACGCGCAGCCGTACCGGTGCACGTTCTGATCACGGTGTTCTGGCACACGCGGAGCGCCGAGGAGGTGATCCGGCGCTACGACGGGCGGCTGTATGCGGTGAGCCGGGCCCGTGCAGCGATTCAGCGCCGGACGAAGGCGGTCACGGATGTTTTCCGCCCGGGTGACCCGCTGCCGGGAGGCATCGAGGCCCTGCCGAGCGGCCGCTCCACCGAGGTCGTCTACTGGATCCCGAACCACGGAGCTCTCGTGCCGGGCGATGTCATACTCGGCGACGGCAACGGCGGTCTCCGCCTTTGCCCGCAATCGTGGCTCCCGGCAGGGGTCGACCAGGGACGCCTGCGCACGGCCCTGAAGCCTCTGCTCGATCTGCCGTTCGAGCGGGTGCTCGTCTCCCACGGCGAGCCTGTCATGGAGAACGCGCGAGCGAGGCTGGCCGAGGCGCTGGCGGGGGAGTAGATCCCTCATCCGGTGAGCGCCTCCCGCAGGGTGGCGACGGAGAAGGCAAGCCCTTCCTCCCGCGAGAGCAGCGGGTCCTCGTGCTCGATCGAGAGTGCTCCCTCGTAGCCGGCGTCCCGCAGCGCGCCGACGAGCTCACACCAGAAGGCAACGGGATGACCGGCCCCGACGGAGCGAAAGATCCAGCTCCGGTCGGCGTGCCGGTCGCCGGAGATCGTCTCGAGCACGCCGTTTCGGGCCAGCAAGTCCGATTGGAAGCCTGTGTCTTTCGCGTGCACATGGAAGATCGCGTCGCCGAGCGCGCGAGCGCAGGCGACTGGGTCCATCCCCTGCCAGAACAGGTGCGAAGGGTCGAAGTTCACACCGACGGCAACCCCCACGGCGTCGCGTAGCCTCTGGAGCGACGCGGTGTTGTAGACGACGAAGCCCGGATGTGGCTCGACCGCCACCCGGATGCCGTACGCGTGGGCGAACGAGGCGGCCTCGGCCCAGTAGGGAAGCACGCATGCTTCCCACTGCCAGGCGAGCGTCTCCGGAAAATCGTCGGGCCACGAGCACGTCACCCAGCTCGGCCGCAGGGAGTGCTGCGATTCGCCGGGACAGCCGGAGAACGTGATCACCGTCGCGACGCCGAGCTCGGCAGCAAGTCGCACCGTCTCCCGGTAGGCGCGATCTGCCGCCGCCGCCGTCTCGTCGTCGGGGTGCAGCGGGTTTCCGTGGCAGGAGAGGGCCGAGACCTGAAGCCCCCGATCGGCAACCTGCTTCAGCAAGCGCGCGCGCGCGACGGAGTCGCCGAGGAGCTCGGCAGGCCGGCAGTGGGTGCTCGTCGCACCCGACGCGATCTCGACGCACTCGCATCCCGCGGCGGCGGCTGAGTCGAGAGCCTCCTCGAGCGTCCTGTCGAAGTACAACGCCAGAAAGAGCCCGATCTTCACGCGCTCAACAGCTCCGCGCTCTGGACGGGGCGACGCTGCTCGGTCGAGCGGGCGAGCGCCAGGATCAACGCGAGGCTGCGCAGGTTGTCGGCGGCAGAGCATTCCGGCTGGTCGCCGGCCGCGAGCGCCCGGCGCATCTCGGCGAGCACTCCGAGCCGGTCGAGGGCCGGGAGAGACGGGAGAGGCACCCGCCGGACAGGCTCCCGGTGGCGGCCGAAGCGCACCGTTCCGCGGAGGGCATCGTCGACGCCTCCCGACCAGGTCGCCCGCCCTCGCGAGCCGAGAAGCTCCCAATCGCCGTTCCACGAGGTCTGCGAAAGCGGCTCCGCCCACGTTCCCTCGTACGAGGCCGGCGTGCCGTCGTCCAGCGTCAGGAGCGCCTCGACCGTCGGGTCGTGCTTGAACGGCGCATCCGGTGCTCCCCAGCTGCGAGCATCGACCTCCACCACCTCCGCTCCCGTGATCATGCGGAGCATGTCGACGTGATGGATCGCCATGTCCAGGAGATACGGGTGGGGCATTCGGCCGCGCCAGTCGCGGCGCGAGATCCAGGCATCACGCAGATCGCGCCTGCACGAGATGCGAATTCCGAGGAGTGAGCCGAGCGCGCGACCGCCAACGAGATCGCGAAGCGCGCGCGACTGCCGCCGAAAGCGGTAGTTCTGCGCCACCACCACATGCAAGCCGGCGAGACGGGCCGCCTCGGCTATGGCCGCGGCGTCGGGGAACGTCGGTGCGAGCGGCTTCTCCACGATCACGTGACAACCCTGTGAGAGCGCCAACTCGGCCAGAGACCTGTGTGTCGAGGGCGGCGACGCCAACACGACGACGTCTGCCCCCGTCGCGCGAAGGGCCAGCCCGAGGTTGCGAAAGGCAGGCACGTGCAAGTCCTGCTCCGCCCAGGCCCGTTCCGGCGCGCCCGCATCGGCGACTCCGACGAGACGGTAGCCGGGAGCCCCGGCGATCAGCTTCGCCCAGCTACGTCCCCAGAGCCCGACGCCCACGTGGACGACCCGAAGCCTCACGCGCACAGCTCCTGCGCTATGGCGAGATAGGAAGTCGGAAGCGTCTGCACTGCGGCCCTCGCCCGCGACCCGACCGCCCCCGAGCGGTCGACTCCGCCGGCTCGCGCTCTCCGCTACGCGCCGAGCGCCGCATACACGATCTCGTAGGCGCGAACGGCATCCTTGTTCGACTGGGCCTCGCGCAGAGCGGCGTCGTCGATCCGCCCTGCTGCGGCGTCGATGAAGTTCCACTGCAGCACCGAGCGTTTGACGACCGCGACGGCGTCCTCCGTGTACGGGTAGAGGTCGAAGCCGAGTCGCTCGCCGTTCTCGCCGTAGCGCGCCCGACGCAACTCGAGGGCGAGCTCGAGCGTCTCCATGAACGCAGTCGCACCGACCATGTTGTCGTCGTCGAACGTGCCCCAGCCGCTGTTCGCGTGCTGGTGGCCGAGCAGGTCCTCGGCGGCGAGCATGGCGGCGTACTCCCCCAAGTTCTCGCCGTTCATGATCAGGTGCTGCCAGTCCATGTTGACCTGCACGTTCGTGATCCCCTGAGCCCGCAGCGTGTGGATGACGTGGAGCGTCATCCCGATGTTGCGCATCAGGATCTTCATTGCCGGCTCGCTGTTCTTGTGCTCGAGGAACAGCTTGACGCCGTGCTTGTCGCACACCTCGGCGGCTTGACCGATCCCGTCGATCAGCCGTGCCCACGAATCGGCGTACGGTGTCTGGAAGGGATAGTTGTAGCCCTCACAGCCGGGCCAGACGACGAACTGGGCCCCGATCGAGCCGGCGAACTCGGCCGCCTCGAGGGTCAACCGCACCGCTTCCGCCCGCGTCGCCGAAACCGGCGAGACGAGGCCGCCACGGCCGAATCGGGGGTCGAGATGGAGGCCCGTGCAGATCGTGTAGATCCCGTGTCCGTCGAGCGCCTCTCGGACCTCGTCCAGATTCTCCGGCGACAGCTCGTAGGGGTAATGGAACTCGTAGTCGTCCATCAGGTCCCCGAGCCCCTCGACCGCCCGCCGCACCTTCAGCGCCGTCGACTCGTTCGTGTGCTCGGGCTGATAGCCCACCGGGATGAACCGGGTGATCATGGGCCCGAACGCCCAGATACCGAGAGACGTCTTCATCCGCGAACCACGGTCGGGCCAAGGCGGCGGACCGCCACGGAAGGAGGTACGGCTGCGGTCGTGATCGGCACCTTCACTCGGGTTCTCCTCGCGGTCGTGGGACGCCTCGTAGTATCTCGCAAACGGATGATCCCACGGGAGAGGAGCCAACGCATGAGCGATGGGCAGGGCGGAATCGGGGCGAAGCCGAGAGCGGCGGTCGTCGGCGAGATCGACGAGATCGGGATCGGCATGCTCGGGTACGCGTTCATGGGCAAGGCCCATTCGAACGCGTACCGCAAGATCGCCTACATGACGTGGCCGCCACCACTCATGCCGAGGCTCGTCGCGATCGCCGGCCGCGACGAGGAAGCTGTGTCAGGCGCGGCGCGGCGGTACGGCTACGAGCGGTGGACGACCGACTGGCGGGACATCGTCAGCGACCCGGCGATCGGGCTGTTCGACAACGGGGGCCCGAACTCCCTCCACGCCGAACCGACGATCGCAGCCGCCGAGGCGGGCAAGCACGTCCTGTGCGAGAAGCCGCTCGGACGCGACGCCGACGAAAGCTATGACATCTGGCAGCGTGTCGCCGCCACCGGCGTGAAGCATCTCTGCGCCTTCAACTACCGCTTCGTGCCCGCCGTGCGCCTCGCCCGCGAGATGATCGAGGCCGGGGAACTCGGGGAGATCCGCCACTTTCGCGGCCGCTACCTCCAGGACTGGGGCGACGACCCGACGCTCGATACGTGGCGCTTCGACGCCGCCGCCGCCGGGTCGGGTGCGCTCGGTGACCTCGGAGCCCACGTGATCGATCTCGCGCGCTTTCTCGTCGGCGACATCTCCACCGTGTCGGCGCTCGTCCACACGTTCCTCCCCGACCGGCAGGTCGACGACGCGATCGAAGCAGCCGTCGAGTTCGAGCACGGCGCAATCGGGACGATCGAGGCGACGCGGCTCGCGCTCGGCCGCCGCAACGCTCTCGAGTGGGAAGTCAACGGAACCAAGGGCTCGCTTGCGTTCGACCTGGCGAGGCTCAACGAGCTCCAGGTCTTCCGCGCCGACGGCGACCGGGCCCGTGGGTTCAAGACCGTCCTCGTTTCGGAGGCCGATCATCCCTTCTGGGAGTTCTGGTGGCCGCCCGGCCACATCATCGGCTGGGGCGAGACGTTCGTCCACGAGATCCACCATCTGCTCCGGGCGATCGCCGAGGACACCGACGTCGCGCCGTACGGTGCGACGTTCGAGGACGGCTACCGGACGGCAGAGGTCTGCGAGGCGATCGTCCGCTCGGGTGCGAGCGGGCAGCGGGAATTGATCAGCTACCGCGTCTGACGAGGCCCGGGTCGTTATTGTCCAGCGGTCCCAGGCAGTCGCCTGCGGCCGTTCCTAGCGGCCCGACTTCACCTGCAGCCGGCGCGCGATGGTGTCCAGCGTCACCGCGAGCAGCAGGATGATCCCGGTGACGACGTAGATCGTGCCCGTGCTGTAGCCGCCGATGTTCAGGCCGTTCGCGATCGTCGCGATCACGAGCGCGCCCAGCAGCGCGCCACGAACCTCGCCGCGCCCGCCGAACAGGCTGACGCCGCCGATGACGGCGGCCGAGATGGAGTCGAGGAGCAACGTCCCGCCGCCGGCGTTCAGGTTGACCGACTGGAGTCGCGCGGCGAGGACGATGCCGCCGATGCCCGCCATCACGCTCGAGATCCCAAAGACGAGGATCCGAACTCGGGCGACGCTGATCCCCGCCCGCCGAGCCGCCTCGGCGTTGCCGCCGACCGCGTACACGTGCCGCCCGAACGCGGTCCGCTTCGCCAGGTACGTGAGCACGACGAGGAAGATCACGATCAACAGCCCGGCGAGCGGCAGCCCGACCGACTGGGTGCAGGTCACGGTGAGAGGTGTGCCCTCCGGGCACGGCTTGGGCCTCGTCGCGTGGTTGCAGATCGCGACGACGCCGAAGCTCGCGGCCGCGACGCCGACGAGCTTGACGATCGTCATCGTCGGGCGGAGCTCGAGGCCCGCCCTGCGCTTGCCGACGAGGCTGCTCACCGCGCCGAGGGCGTAGAGCCCGTGATGACCGCGGCGATGAGCCAGCTCTGCGCGGCCGAGAAGTAGTAGGTCGCAGTGTTGTTGATCCAGTTGTCCTCGATGATGATCACCCCGCGTAGTTCGAGCACGCGCAGGATCACGCCCTGCCAGATGAGGAGCCCGGCCAGCGTGACGACGAACGACGGCACGCCGACCTTCGCCACGATGGTGCCCTGCCCGAGACCGATCGCCGCGACGATCGCGAGCGCGAGCAGGATCGCCAGCCAGCCCGGGTAGTCGTGCGAGCTGCTGGGCAGCTGGAACTCGGCGGCGGCCAGCGCGGCGATGCCGCTGACGAACCCGACCGAGAGGTCGATCTCCCCGAGCAGGAGGACGAAGACGACGCCGTAGGCGATCATCGTCACTCCCGCCATCTGGAGGATCACGTTGACGAAGTTCGAGGCGGTGAAGAAGTTCGTCGCCGTCAGGCTGAAGAAGAGCACGATCGCGAGCTCGCCGACGACGACCGGTAGGACGCCGAGATTGCCCGACTTGAGGTCGTCCCGCGCCTGTTGCCACAGACCGACGCGCCCCTCGTCGCTGTCGCCCGAGAAGCCGACGCCAGGCGACGGGACGTCGACGTCGGAGCTCATTGGACGACCTCGGCACCGGTCGCGGCGATGCCCGCCACCTTGGTTGGGATGCCGGCGGTGATCGCGGTCACGACCTCCTGCTGGCTCGTCGTCGCGCGCTCGTACACCCCGACGTCCCGGCCGAGGCGGAGAACGGTGATGCGGCTCGAGACCTCGAAGATGTCGTGCAGGTTGTGCGAGATGAGGACGACCGCGAGCCCTTGGTCCGCGAGCCGCTTGACAAGGTCGAGCACCTGTCGCGTCTGGGCGACTCCGAGGGCGGCGGTCGGCTCATCGAGGATCACGAGGCGCGAGTTCCACTGCACGGCCTTCGCGACGGCGACCGACTGACGTTGCCCCCCCGAGAGCGAGGCGACCGGTTGGCGCACCGAGCGGATCGTGGTGACCGAGAGCGAGCGCAGCGTCTCGGCCGTGCGCTGCTCCATGATCGGCTCCTTGAGCCGGTAGAGCCAGTCGCGCTCCTCACGGCCGAGGTACATGTTCTGGACGACGTCGAGGTTGTCGCAGAGCGCGAGATCCTGGTAGACGAACTCGATCCCGAGCCTCGCTGCGTCCTTCGGCCCGTGGATCGTTACGGGCTGGCCGTCGAAGAAGATCTCGCCGCTGTCGTAGCCGTGGATCCCGGCGATGCACTTGATCAGCGTCGACTTGCCGGCGCCATTGTCGCCGACGAGCGCCATCACCTCGCCCGCGCGGACCTCGAAATCCACGTCGGTCAGCGCCTGCACCGAGCCGAAGCTCTTCGACAGGTCGCGGATCGCAAGAAGGGGTGTGTAGGTGGCGGTATCGGTCACGGGACGTGCTCCAACGTGGGAACGGTGGGGGCGCCGAGGCACCCCCACGCGTTCCGTCGTGCGGTTACTTGCAGTACTGCTTGTACTCTCCTGAGCACACCTCGCTCCTCTTCAGGAACTTGTCCGTGAAGAGCCGCGTGTAGTTCGCCTTGGTGATCGAGATCACCGGGATCAACAAGGTCGGCTGCTTCTTCTTGCCGTTCGGCGTCGTCGTGGTCGTCGCCGGCTTCTTGCCCTTGAACAGCGCGATCGCGGCGGCGGCGGTGGCGTTCGCCTCGTCGGGCACGTACTTGTAGACGGTGTTCGTCTGCCAGCCCGAGATGATGTTCTGCACGCCCTGCACCGTGGCGTCCTGGCCCGACAGCGCGATGGGATCGAGGCCCTTCGCCTTCAGCGTGGCGACGACGGCGCCGGCGATGTTGTCGTTCGCGCCGACCGCACCCTGGATGTTGTTGTTCGTCTGGACGAGCATCTGCTCGAAGATCGTCTGAGCGTTCTTGTCGCTCCACTCAGGCACGAACTTCGCCGGGCCCTTCTTGATCTTCTTCGTCTTGAACAGCGGGTTCAGGATGTCGTCGTTCCCGCTCTTGAACGCAAAGGCGTTCGCGTCCGTCGGGCCGCCCCACAGCTGGGCGACGACGCCGTTCGGGCCGTACGTCTTCTTCGCCTTCATGCCGGCGAGCACGCCCCGTGCCTGCAGGCGACCGACCAGGGGGTTGTCGAACGAGACGTAGACGGATCCCGTGCCGCCGATGATCTGCCGGTCGTAGTCGATCGTCTTCCCGCCGGCGGCGGTGAACTTCTTCTGGATCGCGATCGAGGTGCCGGTGTCGATCGACACGATCACGCCGACCTTTGCCCCTGCCGAGATGCACTGCTCCGCCTGCGCCAGCTGCTTCTGCGGGTCGTTCAGCGCGTTGACGATGCTGGCCGTGAGCCCGGCCTTCTTGAACGCCGCGGCGAACGCCGGCTTGTCGAACTGCTCCCAGCGGACCGACGACTTCGTGTCGGGCAGCAGGACGCAAACCTGTGTCTTCGCCGCGCTCTTGGCGGGCTTTGCGATCCCCGCGGTCACTGCCACGCTCGCCACGGCAACGGCCACGACGAACATGATCATAAGTTTCTTCACGTCTGTTCTCCTCCTGATGGCTGGAACTCCAGCGGGGCAAGGCTACAACGTCGCGCCCTGTTCGTTCAAGCCTCCGCTCCAATGTGTCTTACGTGGGCGAGGTTCGGTCGCTCTCCGCACCTCCTTCGCCGATCATTCCGACAGCTCTTTGGAAGCCGCCGCCCTGTAGGCGGAAGCAGCAGACCCCGGTTGGCTGCCGAACGCTCATGTCAGACTGTCGCCTCACTTTTCCGGGACTGTCGCTCGGCGACAATCCACGGCTCTGCCAGGATGGAGCGCAGCGTGAGCGCTGCCGCACCGCGCACCGCCGCCCCCTCCCCGAACTCGGATGCCCGCACATCGCAGGGCGACCACGCCGCCGACATCACGCGGCGGGCGAGCGCATCACGCACTCCGTCGACGAGCCACGGCGCGAGAGGGCCGAAGCACCCGCCCAGGACGACGGCCTCGACGTCGAACAGGTTCACGGCGGACGCCAGTGCGCTCCCGAGCCACCGCCCCGCCTCGTCGAGGCACTCGAGCGCGGCGGGGTCTCCGGCACTCGCGCGCCGGACGAGCTCCTCTGTGACGCTGCTCGAGAGGCCCCCGTCACGCACCGGGATCCCGGCGCGACGCGCCATGGCCTCCAGCCCGACGAACGTCTCGAGGCAGCCCGTCGAGCCGCACTTGCACACCGGCCCGTCCGGGTCGACGGTGATGTGGCCGAACTCGCCGCCGAAACCGTGCGCGCCCCGGAAGAGCTCTCCGCCGACGAAGATACCGCCGCCGACGCCCACCTCGCCGAACACGCAGATGAAATTCTCGAGGCCGCGGGCCACGCCCTGCCAATGCTCGCCGACCGCCGCAAGGTTCGCCTCGTTCTCCGCTCGGACCGGGACCCTGCCGATCCGCTCCGCGAGCTCCTCGGCGACCGGTATCTCCGACCACCCGAGGTTCGGCGCCCGGAGCAGTGTTCCGGTCGACGCCTCGACGAGCCCGGGAAGCGCGACCCCGGCGCCCGCCGGCAGAAGGTTCGCCTCGTCGATTATCGCAAGCGCCTGACGCGCCATCCGCGCCAATCGAGTCAGGACGGGCCCCGGCGCCGAGCGCCGGTTGTCGGTGTGCACCCGCTTCTCGTACCGCACCGTCCCCTTCAGGTCCTCGACGCACACCGCGAGGTAATCGACGTTGACCTCGAGCCCGATCGCGACGACGCGGTCTCCCAGCTCGAGCGTCTGCGCCGGACGGCCGACCCGTCCCGAGCGGGCGTCCTCCCCCGTCTCCCGGAGCAGATCGAGCTCGATCAGCTCGCCCACGAGGCTGGACACCGTGCCGCGCGTGAGACCGGTCTCGGCAGCGACACGTGCCCGCGAGCGCGGCGCACCCCCTGCGATCTGCTGGAGCACGACACCGAGGTTCGCCCGACGCACCGTCGTCTGGTCGGCGCGCAGCGATGCATTGTGAGCGCGCTCGAAGCTCATGCGCGCGCTCTCGGGAGGGGGGATGTCAGCGTCGACTCGATCAACCCAGCGGTGGGTTTTGTATGGCGATCGCACAAACTAGCCGTCCGGATCGCCAATGTCAACAGCTCATGAAGTAGTGCCCCCGGCGGCCGGCGCTCCTCAGAGCGGAATCGCTCACCGACGGCGCCACGTCGTGCTCACAGGGCGGCACCGCCGTCGATGAGCAGCGTGGAGCCGTTGACGTAGGAGGCATCGTCCGAGAGGAGCCAGGTCACCAGCGCGGCGACCTCCTCCGGGCGACCGAGGCGGCCGGCGGGAATCTCCCCGGCGAGCTCCTCGACTCGGTCGCCGGCGAGCTCGCGCACGGTCTCACCGTCGATCGTGCCCGGGGCGACGGCGTTCACCGTCACCCCGTGGCCCGCGAGACTCGCGGCGGCACGCCGGGTGAGCGCCAGGAGACCGGCTTTCGAGGTCGCATAGTGGGCCCCGGTGACGCCGCGCCCGCGAAACGCCGAGTCCGACGCGAGGTTGACGATGCGGCCGGCGCCACGCTCGCGGAGTAGGGGGCCGACGGCCCGAATGCCGAGAAAGGGCCCGCGAAGATTCGTCGCCAACACGTCGTCCCACTCGTCGGGTGTGATCGCGAACAGGTCGCGGACATCCGTTCGAGCGGCGCAATTGACGAGCGCGGCGAGATCGCCTACTGATTGCGCGACGCCGACGGCGCGATCCCAGTCCTCGGGCTTCCGCACGTCGAGGAGCACAGGGGCGGCGTCGCGGCCGAGCTCCGCCGCGAGCACCGCGACCGATTCGGCGTCGATGTCGCCCACGACGAGCGCCCAACCCTCGACGAACAGCCGGCGCGCCACGGCGGCCCCGAGGCCGCGTCCTGCGCCCGTAACAATCGCCACTCTCATGCCGGCGTCGCCAGGAGGCTCGCGCCGATCGCACCTCCGAGATCGCCGAGCTCGGCGAGCCGGTACTCGGGAGGCTCCCGGAAGAACGTGTGCTCGTTGGCTGCGGCCTCGATCCGTGCCAGCCATTCGGAGCCGAGACGCTCGCCGAGGCCGCCTCCGATCACGACCACCTCGACGTCGAGTAACGTCACCGCCGACCCGATCCCCACTCCGAGCGCCTGGACCGCGCGCTGGATCAGAGACTCTGCCACCGCATCGCCGGCCTGGAGGGCACGAAGCCAGACCCCGCTCGTGAGTCGTTCGCGGCCACGCTTTTCCATCAGCTCGAACAGGATGGTTGGACGCTCCTTCGCCAGCTCGCGTGCGCGTTCCTCGAGCGCGCCCCGGCCGGCGTAGGCCTCGACGCACCCCTCGAGCCCGCAGTTACAGCGGCGGCCACCCGGCTTGGAGCAGACGTGGCCGATCTCGCCGGCCGAGCCACGCCCGACCAGGGGCCTGCCGTCCATCACGATTCCTCCGCCGACGCCCGTCCCCCAGAAGACACCGAGAAACGACTCGACGCCCTGTCCGGCACCGAGCCGGCGCTCTGCCTCGACCGCAACGTTCACGTCGTTGCCGATCGTCACGGGCCGGCCCATCTCGGCTTCGAGTGCCGGCCCGAGGCGGAAAGGGACGTCCAAGCCGGCGACGTTCGGGACCTGGACGACCGTTCCCGTCGCGACGTCGATCGAGCCCGGAGCCCCGATGCCTATGCCCGCGAGCCCCATCGGCTCCACGCCGGCGTCCTCCAGAGCTTCACGCAAGGCTTCGGCGAGCTCGAGGACAATCGCGTGCGGACCGCCCCGACGCGGGGTGTCGCGCCGTGCGGAGCCGAGGACCGTCGCCGCCCCGTCCGTCACGACGGCCTGGATCTTGGTGCCGCCGAGGTCGAGACCGCCCTTCATGCTCGTCAGGGAAGCCACCTCACGACCTCCTCGATCGGCTTGCGGTTCGCCCGGGTGCTCCACTCCGCGACCGTGCGCCGATCGGGGTCTCGCGGCCGCTCGGGGAACCCGAACGACAGGACGATCACCGGCGTCTCGTCGCCCGCCGCTCCGAGCGCGTGCCGGGCGCGCTCGAGATCGTTGATCCCGTTCGGGCACGAGGCGATCCCCTCGGCCCAGGCAGCGAGGAGCATGCTCTGCGCGGCGCGACCCGCGTCGAACAGAACAGGGCCCTTGCCGCGGACCAGAATCGCAACGACCAGGCCGGCAGCCAGCACGTTCCCGGGGACGTACACGGCTCCCGCGAGCTCCTCGACCCGGGACGGCTCAGTCGGCACGACGAAGACCCAGGGCTGCGAGTTCCGGGAAGACCCGGAAAGACGCCCGGCATCGAGCAGGCGGAGCACGAGCTCGGACGGCAGCGGCTCGGGGAGCGTGCGGCGCTCGTCGCGTCGGCTGGCGATCGCGAGCAGCGTGTCCACCTCGGTAGCCTAGCTCGATGGCCGCGGGCACCCGAGACGGCGTAAGCTGACGCCCTGATGAAGAGCCGAGCGGGCGAGACACAGAACAGCAAAGGGCAGGCGCTCCTCGAACGCCGCGCCGACCGCATCGATGCCGGACGCTTCGTCCTCGGGAGCATTGGAATCACGTTTCCGACCTTCCCCACCGACTCGGTGGCGTCGACGCTGATCGAGCGCGACCGGCGCCGGGGCGAGTTGGCCCGCGAAGGCGCCGGGCCCGCCGACTTCTCGGAGGTGATCGTTCGGATCGCCGGGCTCGAGGAGCGGTCGGAGACGCGGCTCGTCGCCGACTGACGGATGGCGCAACCGGCCGACCAGGAGACCGTGAGCCTTCTCCGCTGGCTCCGCAGACAGCTGCGACAACCCACACCCGAGCGTGAACGGCTGGAGGCTGCGGTCGCGAACGACGACCCGGCAGAGGCGCGGCGACTGCTTCGCCTCTATCCGTTCGGAGACGCGCAGCGGAGGCACGTCGAGGGGCTGATCGACCGCTGGGAGGCAAGCCGTTCCCCGCGCTGAGAACGAAGCCCTCGTGCGGCGCATCTTCGACGCGTTCGCGCAGAAGCGGGGCTTCGCCCTGCGCGACGTGTTCGCCGAGGAGGCGACCTGGACCGTTCCGGGCACCGGCTCGATGGCGGGGACGTTCACGGGCCGCGAGGGGATCTTCGACTTCCTCGGTCGCCTGCCGAAGGAGACGGAGGGCACCTACTCCTCGTCGCTGATCGACGTGATGGCATCGGACGACCGGGCTGCTGCGCTGTATCGCGCCAGCGGCGAGCGCAACGGGCGCCGGCTCGAGCTCGACCAGGTGCTCCTGTTCAGGATCGAGGACGGGGTCGTGCAGGAGGTGTTGGCACTACCGAGCGACCCCGTCGCGTTCGATACGTTCTGGAGCTGATGAGCGACCTGCGCTTCGCCGACGGCCTCCGCTACCGGATCGAGATCCCCTCGGTCGAGGGCCCCGGTGTGATGAGGGCTGTGCTCACCGAGGCGGCCGCCCGCGACGTCCCGGTGCGGCGCGTCTCGCAGGGGTCGGGAGTGATGATGCTGACAGACGTCGAGCTCGACGAGATGGCACAGCTCGGCAGGGACAACGGGGTCGAGGTGTCGCTCTTCCTCGGCCCGCGAGGGGCGTGGGACACCGGCGGCCAATCGCTCGTTACCTCGTCGGTCGGGGTCGTGGCCCGCGGGAATGCAGGGGTCGACCACTGCCTCGCAGAGGTCGCACGAGGCCTCGGCCACGGAATCCGCTCGTTTCTCGTCGGCGATCTCGGCGTCCTGGCCACGCTGGGACGCCTACGCGCCTCCGGTGATCTGCCGCCTGACCTCGTTCTCAAGACGTCGGTGTTGCTCCCGTGTGCGAACGGTGCCACGGCCCGAGCCCTGCAGGATTGCGGGGCGACGACGATCAACGTGTCCACCGACCTGTCGGTCGACGATCTCGCCGAGATTCGCGCTGCGTGTACGGCGCCGCTCGACGTGTACGTCGAGGCACCGGACGACCAGGGGGGGTTCGTTCGCCTCTACGAGGTGCCGGGGATGATTCGTGTGGCCTCGCCGATGTACGTCAAGCTCGGGCTCAGGAATGCGCCGAACATCTATCCCGCGGGGATCCATCTCGAGGAGCTCGCAGTCAAGCTCGGTCGTGAGAGGGTCCGTCGCGCCGAGCTCGTCTTGCGGCTGCTCGCGGAGCGTGCCCCGGAGCTCGTCGAGGGCCGCGGCGCGGACACCCCTTCGGATCTCGCGATCCCCCGGCCATCGTCTTGACCGAGATCGACTTCGGCGTTCACCTCGCGGCCGGGCGATCCTCGTGACCGCCGCCGGCCAAGACCAGCACCACACGAGCCCGGGCAACCTGAGCCCGGGCCACCTGAGTCCGGGCCACATTGAGTCCGGGCCACCTGAGCCCGGCCCGCCCCATCTCAAAGCCACGACAAACGCCGCCACGGGACTGGCCCGGTCGTTTTCGAACGACCTCGTGGCTCAGAGCCACAAGGCAGTCGTGCGCCCGTTCTCTTGAATTCACGCCCCCCAGCCAGGGTCGCGCCCGCCGCTCCCGAGTGACTCGATCACGATCTCGATCAGGCGGCCCGAGGAGAGCACGTGCTCACGGGCGAGCAGCCGGGCGCCCGACGCGCTCCCGGCCGCGATCGCCTCGCGGATCGCTCGATGCTGGAGGTCGTTCTTGGCGTAGAGCTCGTCGAGCTCGACGCGAGCGCTCCAGACCCGGTCGCCGATGAACGTCCGGCGGGCGCTCTTCGCGAGACGCTCGACCAAGGGCATCGCGGCTGCGGCGTAGATCACGTCGTGAAAGGCGTAGTTCGCCTGCATCCATTCGACGAACAGCGACGACTCGCGCGCCTCGCCACGGCGCGCCTGTTCGCGCAGCTCCAGGGTGAGCTCGGAGAAACGCCGTTCCGCCGCATCGAGCGCGTCGAGGTCGGCTGCCGTCATCTTCGGTGTCGCCACCTCGGTCGCAAGCGCCTCGAGCTCGGCGCGGACGAGATGGGCCTCGCGGAGCTCGGCCGGCGAGACCGAGCGGACGCGGACGCCGCGATTCGGCTCGAACGAGACGAGACCGAGCGCTGCCAGGCGGCGCAGCGCCTCCCTGACCGGTGTGCGTGAGACGTCGAACCGCTCGGAGAGCTGCTCCTGCCGGAGCACGGTGCCCGGCGCGATCGCTCCGCCGACGATCTCGTCCTCGAGGACGCGGGCGATGTCGTCGGCTTTGGTGGACAGGGTGCTCATCGCGTTCGCAGTCTACGGAAGCGTTCCGTGCATCCCAACTGGATTGTTTGGGATCCGAAAAGAGAACATATTCGCCCTTGCTGTCCTATTATTCCTCAGCTAGGATCCGAAATCCATCATCTTGGATCCCAAAGGAGAGCTCATGACCCCGACCGACACCATCGAACGCCCGTACGACGCGGCGGACGTCGAGCGCCTGCGTGGCTCCGTCACGATCGAGCACACGCTGGCACGCCTCGGCGCGGAGCGGTTGCGTCGCCTGCTCGCCGAGGACGAGTGGGTGCCTGCGCTCGGCGCGATGACGGGTGGTCAGGCGGTGCAGATGGTGAAGGCCGGCCTCAAGGCGATCTACCTCTCGGGCTGGCAAGTCGCCGCCGACGCGAACCTTTCCGGCAACACCTACCCCGACCAGAGCCTCTATCCGGCGAACAGCGCCCCCACGCTCGTAAAGCGGATCAACAGTGCGCTCCTGCGGGCCGATCAGATCGCCCACGCCGAAGGCGACGACTCGATCCACTGGCTCGCTCCGATCGTCGCCGATGCCGAGGCCGGCTTCGGCGGCCCGCTGAACGCGTACGAGATGATGAAGTCGTTCATCGAGGCAGGTGCGGCCGCAGTGCACTTCGAGGATCAGCTCTCCTCAGAGAAGAAGTGCGGCCATCTCGGCGGCAAGGTGCTCGTGCCGACCGCGCAGCACGTGCGGACGCTCGTCGCGGCACGCCTCGCCGCCGACGTGGCCGACGTGCCGACTCTCGTCGTCGCGCGCACCGATGCACTTTCGGCGTCGCTGCTGACGAGCGACATCGACGAGGCTGACCGCGAGTTCTGCACCGGCGAGCGCACGCCGGAGGGATTCTTCCGCGTTCGCGACGGCATCGATGCCGCGATCGCCCGCGGTCTCGCGTACGCCCCGTACTCGGACCTGATCTGGTGCGAGACCTCGACCCCCGACATGGCGGAGGCCGAGAAGTTCGCCGACGCCATCCATGAGCGGTATCCGGGGCAGCTCCTCGCGTACAACTGCTCACCGTCGTTCAACTGGCGAAAGCACCTGAGCGACGCTCAGATCGCGTCGTTCCAGCGTGAGCTCGCCGCGCTGGGCTACCGCTTCCAGTTCATCACCCTCGCCGGCTTCCACTCGCTCAACCTCTCGATGTTCGAGCTGGCCCGCGGGTACGGCACGGAAGCGATGCCCGCGTACGTGCGGCTGCAGGAGCGCGAGTTCGAGCTCGAGGACGAGGGCTATACGGCCACGCGCCACCAGCGCGAGGTGGGCGCGGGCTACTTCGACCAGGTGCTCCAGACCATCTCGGGCGGCACGGCCTCGACGCTTGCCCTGACCGGATCGACCGAGGAAGACCAATTCGAGACCGAGATCGAGACCGAGATCCTTCGAACAGAGAGGAACGCCGCATGAGCCCGCTGCAGCTCTTCGCATCGCTCAAGCGCCCGTCGGCGCTCGCCCGGACGCAACAATCCCCCCGGCCCGTCGTGCTGACCCGGGCGGAGACCGCCGAGTGCAACTGCCCCGAGCACTGCGAACGCGACCACGAGGTGGACTAGGTCACGCGGCTCCAACCGCTATCGTGGCGCGCCGTGAGCCACGATGTCCTCGAAGCTCGGCCGCCCGAGGTCTCGGCCGAGCTCGCTGCCGAGATCGCTCACAGCGTCTTCGGAGTCGACGGCATGGCCGAACCTCTGGACGGCGAGCGCGACCGCAACTTCCGCATCGACACCGGCGACCGCTCGTTCGTGCTCAAGGTCGGCAACTCCGCCGACCCCGGCGGGGTCGTCGAGATGCAGGTTCTGGCGATGGAGCACGCGCTGCGGGCCGATCCGTCTCTGCCGATCGCGCGACCCTGCCGCACGGCCGACGGCCGGCCGGCGGGCGCGTTCACGATCTCAGGCATTGACCACGCCGTCCAGCTCGTCACCTTCGTCGATGGCGTGGCACTCCCGCCCGGACCAACGAGCCCGACCACACGTCGCGCGGTGGGGGCGGCTGTCGCCCGCCTCGACCGCGCACTCGCCGGCTTCACACATCCACTCGCCCAACGTGCCCTCCTCTGGGACGTGACGCGATTTCCGGAGCTTCGGTCCAAGCTGGGATTCCTCGCGGTCGACTGTCGCAGACTCGTCGAGCGCCGACTCGAACGGCACGAGACCATCGTCGAGCCGGCACTCCGCCTTGTCCCGTTCTCGACGATCCACGGCGACGTCAACCCCGGCAACCTGCTCGCCGAACCCGACGACGCGGAGCGCATCGCAGCCATCGTCGACTTCGGGGACCTCGTCCACGCACGCACGGTGATCGATCCCGCTATCACAGCGGCCTACCAGGCGTTCGGGGCCGACGACCCCGTTGACCCACTCGTCGAAGTGCTGACCGCGTATCACGTAGTCAGGCCCCTCACGGCGTTGGAGCTCGAGCTCGTCCCAGATCTGGCGGCCGCCCGTATGGCCCAGTCCCTCATCATCTCCTCGTGGCGGGCCGAGCTGCACCCGGACAACGTCGACTACATCCTCGCCGACGCCGAGGACTGCCTCGACACCCTGACCCGGCTCGAACAGCACGATCCGACGGCGCTGGGATCGGCGCTCGCGGAGGCGTGCGGGGTGCTTCGGCGGCCGCGCTCCCCCCTTGCCGAGAGCCTGGCGCTGCGGCGTGCGAGGCTCGGGCCGGCGCTCTCGTTGAGCTATGACGAGCCCGTACGCCTCGAATCGGGCGACGGCGTCTGGCTGACGGACGCGGACGGGAACCGACTGCTCGACGCCTACAACAACGTCCCGCAGGTAGGTCACGCCCACCCGCGGGTCACGGCCGCGCTCGCCGCGCAGGCGAACCGGCTGACGACGAACACGCGGTATCTCGTCGACGAGGTGGCGGCCTACGCCGATCGCCTCGCAGCGCTGCTTCCGGGCGAGCTCTCCGTTGTCATGTTCGTCAACTCCGGCAGTGAGGCGAACGACGTCGCGATTCAGGTCGCACGTGCCGTCACCGGCAACCGTGGCGCGGTGATCACCGAGCATGCCTATCACGGCACGACGGCGGCAACGGCCGCATTGTCGCCCGAGGAGCTCGGGTCCGCGGCGCTCGAGCCGTGGGTGGCGCGAATCGGCGGAGCCACGACCCTCGCCGCCCCCGACGCCCGGTCGCGCGTGAGAGGCGAGATCGACGACGCATTTGCGAGGCTCCGGGCCGAGGGCCATCACCCCGCACTGCTGATCTGCGACGACGTGTTCTCGAGCGACGGGATCTTCTCTGTGCCGCCCGGCTACCTCCGCGCCGCGTACGCGGAGGCGCGCGCCGCGGGAGCCCTCTGTATCGCCGACGAGGTGCAAGCAGGCTTCGGACGCGTCGGCTCGGCGTTCTGGGGCTTCGCCCAAGACGGCGTCGTGCCCGACATCGTCACGCTCGGAAAGCCGATGGGCAACGGTCATCCGATGGGCGCCGTCGTGACGACTCCGGCGATCGCCGCACAGTTCGCCGACCGCTGGCATTTCTTCTCCACGTTCGCCGGCTCGCCGGTGGCGGCTGCAGTCGGCTCGGCCGTCCTGGATGTGATCGAGCGGGAGCGGCTGGCCGAGCGGGCGGAGTACGTCGGTGCGTACCTGCGCGCGCGCCTCGCGGAGGTGGGTGCATCTCATCCGGTCGTCAGGCAAGTCCGCGGGCCCGGCCTCTTCGTGGGCGTCGAGCTCGACTGCGAGCCACCACAGAGCGCCGATGTCGGCAGGATGGTCGCCAACGGCCTCCGCCGACGCGGTGTCCTCGTGGGCGCCACCGGACCACGCCTCAACGTGATCAAGATCCGGCCGCCGCTCGTCTTCTCGGAGGCGCATGCAGACCGCGTCGCGGCGGCTCTCGACGCGACGCTCCGCTCTCTGCCTCGAGGTGCGATGATCTCGCGATGATCGATGCCGCAGACGTTCTCACCGCTGAGGCGACGGGGTTCCTTGCCGACTTGGAGCGCGAGTTCGGAGCGCGGCGAGTCGAACTGCTTGCTCGGCGGGCGGAGCGCCTCGAACAGCTTCATGCCGGCGAGTTGCCGGATTTCCTCCCCGAGACGGCGGGCGTACGCGAGGCGGCCTGGCGCGTTGCTCCCACACCGGACGAGATCGCCGACCGGCGCGTCGAGATCACCGGCCCGGTCGACCGCAAGATGGTGATCAATGCGCTGAACTCGGGGGCCCGCGTCTTCATGGCGGACTTCGAGGACTCGAACTCGCCGACCTGGCTCAATTGCATCGACGGACAGCGCAACCTCACCGAGGCGCTCGACCGGACGATCTCGCTCGACACCGGCGAGAAGCAGTACACGCTCTCGGATGATCCCGCTGTCCTATTCGTGCGGCCACGCGGCTGGCATCTCGAGGAGCGCCATTTCGAGATCGACGGCGCGGCGATGTCCGCCTCGTTGTTCGACTTCGGCCTCTATTTCTTCCGCAACCACGCGCGTAACGGCCGCTACTTCTATGTCCCGAAACTCGAGTCGCACCTCGAGGCACGCCTCTGGAACGACGTGTTCACGTGGTCTCAAGAGAGGCTCGGGGTACCGCAGGGGACGATCAAGGCGACCGTCCTGATCGAGACGATCCTCGCTGCGTTCGAGATGGACGAGATCCTCTACGAGTTGCGTGATCATTCGGCCGGACTGAACGCCGGCCGCTGGGACTACATCTTCAGCGTGATCAAGAAGCTCGGCCACCGGTCCGAAATGGTGCTCCCCGATCGCGGCGCCGTCACGATGGGGGTGCCGTTCATGCGCTCCTACTGCGAGTTGCTCGTGAAGACCTGTCACCGCCGGGGCGCCTTTGCAATGGGCGGCATGGCGGCGTTCATCCCGTCGCGCCGCGACGCCGCGGTGAACGCGGTCGCGCTCGGCAAGGTGCGGGAGGACAAGGAGCGCGAGGCCTCGCAGGGGTTCGACGGCACCTGGGTCGCCCATCCCGACCTGGTGCCGACCGCCTACGAGGCCTTCGACGCCGTGCTCGGTGAGCGGCCCAACCAGATCGACCGGCAGCGTGACGACGTCACCGTCACCGCCGCCGACCTGCTCGACATTGCCGCCACCCCGGGCGAGACGACGGAGGACGGGCTTCGCAACAACGTCTCGGTCGGCATCCAGTATCTCGCAGCCTGGCTCCAGGGCTCGGGTGCCGTCGCGATCAACAACCTGATGGAGGACGCGGCCACAGCAGAGATCAGCCGCTCTCAGATCTGGCAGTGGCTCCACCATGGCCGCTTCAGCTCCGGCGACGTCCTCCGCATCACCGACGAGGAGATGCGCATCCTCGGCAGCGGTTACGACGACGCTCGCGCTATCTTCGAGAGCATCGCCACGCGTCCCGACTACATCGAGTTCCTCACCCTCCCCGCGTACGACCGGCTCACGGCGGCCGGCGGATGAGAGCGGTCTTCGTCGGGGGCTCGTCCGGCATCGGCCTCGCCGCCGCGCGCCGCGCCCGCGCCGCCGGCTGGGACGTCGTCGTGGTCAGCCGCGACCCGGAGCGGGCGGACGTCGACGCAGAGCGGGTTGCGCTCGACATCGCGGACGAGGCCGCTGTCCGCGCCACGTTCGAGGCTCTCGGGCCGATCGACCATCTCGTCTTCTCCCCCGTCGCGCGCGCGGGTGGACCGGCCCGGTCACTCGATCTGGCGGCGGCACGACGCGCATTCGAGACGAAGCTGTGGGGCCCGTTCACCGCCGTGCAGGCCGCCGATGTTCGCGAGTCGATCGTCTTCGTCTCCGGCGTCGCTGCTACGACACCGATGCGGGGCGGCTCCGCGACCGCGGCCGTCAACGGTGCGATCGAGGCGCTTGTCCGCACGCTCGCGGTCGAGCTCGCGCCTGTCCGCGTCAACGCCGTCTCGCCGGGAATCGTCGCCACCCCGACCTGGGATGCGATGGCCGCCGAGGATCGCGAGGCGATGTTCGAACGGCTCGCCGGAGCCCTCCCGGTCGGTCGCGTCGGAACCGCAGACGACCTGGCCGAGGCGATCTGGCTCCTACTCACGAACGGTTTCGTCTCCGGCATCGTCCTGCCGGTCGACGGCGGCCACCGGCTCGCCGCCCCCTGAGCAGGTGCGCGCTCCCGGGTCGGCGACGCCGACACGGTCTGCGCGGCTACCGGGCGATTCCCTCCACTCGGACCGAGGACAGGGAGGGAACTCGGACTGTAGGAACAGTCTGGCGGCGCCGATACATACCGCATGTCGACACGGTTCGGCCTCGCGCTCGGCCTGATGATCGCGGCGGTCGCCGTCGGCGGCTGGCGGATGCTCTTGCCCCGCGCCGACAGCGCCTCGAATGACGTCTCGAACGCCGCCTCGGCTCTCGTCGCCACGACGATGCGGGCGGCATTCACGGGAGCCCAGGCGAGCCTCGACGCCCAGCGCAACGCGACGGGCTCGTATGCCGGAGGGATGGTGCAGCCGCCCATCACGCTCGTGCGGGCGGATGAGTCGTCGTACTGCCTGCAGCTCGAGCAGGGAGCCGTGCTGCAGCACCTCGCCGGGCCCGGCGGGGCGCCGCTCCCGGGTCCCTGCTAGTCATCACCTGGGCGCAAGAGCGTCGCGTCCCGCGAACTCGGCGTCGCCGACCTCCGCTTCGATCCGGAGAAGCCGGTTCCACTTCGCGGTGCGTTCGGAACGGGTCGTCGAGCCGACCTTGAGCTGACCGGCGCGCCAGCCGACTGCAAGGTCGGCGAGCCAGCTGTCCTCGGTCTCACCCGAGCGGGCGGAGACAACCGTTGCATACCCGGCGTTTCTCCCGAGCTCGACCACCCGACGAGCCTCGGTGAGGGTACCGACCTGATTTGGCTTGACGAGCACGGCGTTCGCGACCCCGTTCCGGATGCTCGTCTCGAGCCGGACCGCCGAGGTGGCGAACAGGTCGTCACCGAGCAACTGGATCCGATCGCCGAGCCGGGCTGTCGCGTACCGCCATCCCGCAACATCGTCCTCTCCGACCGGGTCCTCGATCGAGACGATAGGGAAATCGTCGGCCCAGCTGGCGATCTCGTCGACGAGCTCCTCTGACCGGAGTGCGCGGCCCTCGATCCCGAGCATGTATCGATCGTCGACGAGAAGCTGAGTGGCAGCGACATCGACTGCGATCGCGGCCTCGGCTCCGGGCTCGAGCCCGCTTTGCGCAATGCCCTCGAGCAGGACATCGAGCGCGACACGGTTCGACGGGAGTGGCGCCGCGAGGCCACCCTCGTCGGCGACCAGAAAGACATCGTGACCGCGTTCGCGAAGGACGGCCGCCGTCGCGGCGCGGACACGCGACGCCCACTCGATCGCCTCAGCAAAAGTGCGCGCTCCCACGGGGACGACAAGAAAGTCCTGCACATCGACGAGGCCGCCCGCGTGCGCCCCACCAGAGATCACATTGACCATCGGCAGCGGAAGGAGCGGCGCGAGGTCGGGTGCGAAAAGCTGCCACAGCGAAATCGCGCGGGATTGCGCCTCGGCAAGTGCGCAGGCGACCGACGCCGCGAGAACCGCATTGGCACCGAGTCTCGAGAGCGATGGGGTGCCGTCCAACTCGCGCATCGTCGCGTCCACTAGCGCAAGGTCACCGGCCTCGAGCCCCGTGAGAGCGGGATCGATCTCGGCTATCAGCGAGGCAACTGCACCGGCGACGCCCTTCCCTCCATAGCGCTCGCCGCCGTCCCGCCGCTCGTGCGCCTCATGAGATCCGGTCGAGGCACCCGAGGGCACGGCCGCCTGGCCCTCGCTCCCGTCCGCGAGCAGTACTGCACATGCGACGGTCGGCGTTCCGCGTGAGTCGAGCGCTTCCCACGCATCCACCCGTTCGATCAGAGCCAATGCCAGAGACCACGGTCGGGTGTGCGCAGTAACTCGATCCCGACATCTCGGGCTTCGGCGCGCGAACGCGGATCGAGGAACTGCGCGGGCGACTTTCCGTCGGTGCGGGCCAGGATCAACGCGGCCGTGTGAGCAGTGACTGACGCCGAGTCGCCGGCGAATCCGGCTCCCGCCGTCTCCTCGTAGCGGGCAAGAAACCCTTCGGCGAGCAGCCGCAGTTCGGGAGCCTGGGACCGCCAGCGGATCGCGGAGAGGACGACGAACGAGAGGAAGAAGCCGAGGTCGAAGACCGGGTTGCCGTAATGGACGACTTCGAAGTCGAGTATCCAGTTCTGGTTGCGTCCGACGAGCATGTTCTTCATCGCGAAGTCGCCGTCGACGAAGCACCGACGTTTCCGCAGGTCTTCGAGGAGCGGGGCAAGCGCGGGCCCGAGCTCTGGCCGTCGCTCGATCACGGTCTCGTAGAACGGGCTCAGACGCTGCTGTTCGAACGATTCGAAGTCATCGAACGCCGCGGCCACGCCAGGGTCGCCGGCGGTTTGTGAATGCCAGAGACCGAGCGTCTGTCCTGCCCAGTCGCCGACGTCGGAGTGCGTCCGTCCCGCTGCGATCTCGCTCTGCCAGTTGAGTGCGTCGGCCGGCAGGAGTTCCATCACGACGACGTGCGCCGAGGAGTCGTTGTCGTACACTCGCGGGACGCGACCGGGAGTGAGCCTGTTGCAGAGGCGGAGGGCGGCAGCCTCGAGTTCCGTCCGCTCCTGCTTCGCTCTCCAATCGTCGGCGACCCTGAGCTGTTCCAGCGCCTGTTTTGCGACGACCGCAATCCCCGGTGCCCGCACTGCGATGACCGTCGCCGAGACACCTCCCGTCAGTACTTCGACAGACGCGGCCGCGTCGTGCAGGAGAACTCCGCGGCGGACAAGATAAGGAATCACGTTGTCCGAGGTCAGCTCGAACGCCTCATCCCCGGGGGGCGAGTGCGCGTCGTCGAAAACGGGTAGCCCGCTCGTCATAACCCCGCCCGATACGAGGGGCGATCGCGCACCCCCGGGTTCACCACGGTAGAGGGAAGGGAGCCAGTCAACACGCTGGCGACATTCGTGGCCGCTTTCGTCTGCAGCTCGGCGATCGCGGTGTCCGAGTAGAACGCCGCATGGGGCGTCACGATCGCGTTGTCGACGGTGAGCAGCGGATGATCTGGCGGTGGTGGCTCCTGACGCAGGACGTCGAGTGCCGCCCCGGCGATCCATCGCTCCTCCAACGCACGCAGCAGAGCATCCTCATCGACGAGCGCTCCGCGAGAAGTATTGATCAGGTACGCGGTTGGCTTCATCAAGCGCAACTCGCGCTCACCGACCAGCCCGGCTGTCTCAGACGTGGCCGGAGCATGCAACGAAATGTAGTCCGACTCGGCAAGCATCCAGTCGAGATCGTTCGTCAGCTCCACCTCCCCGATCGTCGACGGCGTCGCGCGCGGCGTATACGCCAGCACCCGCAAGCCAAAGCCGCGAGCCTTCGGAACGAGAGCGTGCGCCGTGTTCCCAAACCCGATCAGTCCGATCGTCTGCTCAGCGAGCCGAGGAAGCCCACGGCCCGCTGCGAGGTCCCACACCCCGCCTCGCGTCGCACGCGAAAACGCGACCACCTGCCGTGCGCAGGCGAGCACGAGCGCCATCGCATGATCGGATACCTCCTGCAGGCAGAAATCGGGCACGTTCGTGACGAGGATCCCGAGGTCGGTCGCGTGTTCGACAGGGATGTTGTCGAGCCCGACCCCGTAGCGCGAGACGAGGAGACAACGAGTTGCGGCGTCGAGAGCTTCGGGGGGCACCCGCCTCCAGTTGGTCAGGATCGCGTCAACATCCGAGGCAAGCGCCTCGATTTCGTCGGGCTCACCGGTCTCAGCGACAACGAGCTCAGCTCCGACGTCCCTGAGGATCTGCCGCTCGATCTCGAGCGACGGCCACGCAAAATCAGTCACGAGCACTCGTCGGACGGCCAATTCCTCACTCCTCCGTTTTCGAGGGATCGGTGCTTTCGCGTCCGCGGATGGGCTCCCACTCTGCCTCGATCTCGCGTACGAGGTCGGCGGCGACCTCATCGGCTGACCCGGCGCGCTCCGTGTCCGCCGACCACGACCAGCGCTCGAGGTAGGCGTCGGTGCCGATGAGACCGTCTCGCATCGCCACGCGATCGATCTCCTGCGTGAACCAATCAGGAAGCGGAACGGACAGGGGTCGCCGGCCGTCCTCGACCACCTTGATCTGGGCGGGGATGCCGCCCCAGCTGAGAATCCTGTAACGCGTCATCCCAGGCTCAGCTCACGACCGTACCGAGTTCCGGGTGCTCGAGCTCGCCTGCACGGTACGCCTTCATATAGGCACGACAATGCCGATCTGCGCCGCTCAGGACGTCATGTGCCAGCCGATACTGGTGCGAGTCGCGATCGAGAGCGACTGCCTGCTCGACGCTGTTCGTGACGGGATCGATGATCCCGCTGTCGGCGCCGGCCTCGATCGCGAGTGCGAGGAACACGTCATTGATCAGCCGCCTGCCTGGCAGGCCGAAGCTGACGTTGCTCATGCCGCCCGTCAAGTGGATCTCCGACCCGTAGCGGACACGCAGCTCGCGAAATGCGCCGAGGCAGTGCTCGCCAAAGTCGCCGTCCACGGAGATCGGGAAAACCAGCGGATCGACATAGATCAGATCGGGAGCAAGCCCTCTCTCGAGCGCGAGCTCAACCATCTTGGTCGCATTCGCTACCCGCTCCGCGCTGTTGGCTGGCATCCCGGACGCGCCTGCGGCAGTCACGATCACGGCGCCGCCGGCCTCGGCCGCGAGGTCAAGTGCCTCGACACGCTCGAGCGAGGCGGAGTTGAGCATCGGCGGCCGTCCCGAGACCTGCGCCGCCTCGATCCCCGCGGCAATGATCTCGAGATTCGATGAGTCGATCGAGAGAGGAACCGTGACGATCGGGGCGATCGTCTCGACGAGCCATCGCATCGTCTCGATCTGCTCCGGCAGGCGGTGAGAAACCTCGTCCACGTTGATGTCGAGGAACTGGGCGCCGCTCTCGAGCTGCCGGACGGCAAGCGCCCTCAGGTATGCGTGACCCACGTCGGCATCGTCGCCGTCGCCGTCCTTCGCGAGCCGGACGGCGCTCCGGACATGCTTCACGCGGCCCTCGTCGTACTCCTGTGTGCGGCGCTCCTCCTCCGGGATCGGCAGGGTTCTCTGCTCGCCCGCCTCGTCGACGAACAGAATCGCCTCTCGACCCTTCTCGTCCACGCCGATGAGCGGACCCGGACGGCGCACGATCCGAGTCGTGTGAATGTTCTCACCGATGACTCGGAAGAACGACGACTTCGCGGCCGACGTCATTGCCGGCCCTCCTGGGACGACGTTTCGTGATGCTTCGCATGGTGGTCACGACGCAGGAATGCGTTGGCCCAAGCGCTCGTGCCCCGCAGGCCGTTGTCCTTGATCACCACGGGCCCCTCTAGCATCGTCTCCTCCTCGCCGTACTTTTTCAGGCGCTCGTATGCGAGTGCCCAGATGCACTCCTTCTCACCGACCTCGCAGGCCCCGTCGCGCGTGCCGCCGCACGGGCCGTTCCGTTGATTCTTGGCGCACTGGGACTCGGGGCAGAGGTAGGCGATGTCTGGAAGCGAGCAGTCGCCGCAGTCGCGGCATCCGAACATCGGCACCTTTCCAGCCTGCTCCACGAGGTGAAGCGCTCTGCCGATCGGCCGCGGCCCGCGCTCGACGGCGCCGTAGAGCGCGCGGCCGGCTCCGTTGAGCGGAGCCCCGTGCTCGAATACGGCATCGTGCACTCGTCTGCTGAATCGGTATCGCAGTGGCACGTGAAGATCGGTGTCCTTCCTCCGCCGCGATTCGAGGTATGACGGCGAGACGACGTCGGATGAGAGGCCGGTTTCCGAGTCCTCCTCGAAGTAGTGGAACTCGTCCGGGTACGCGAAACGGATCTCGCGGGCGATCGCCAACCAGTCGTCGCGCTCCAAGGCTTCGGCGCGATCGAGCAGGTCGTCATAGTCGTCGACCGCGAGATGGCCGCCGACGTACACGCCGTTGAAGCCAAGCCCGCGCGCGACGGCGATCTGGCGCGCTGCAAGATCGAGAAAAAAGCTGCGGCCTTTGTCGGGGCTCGCCGCGTGCTGTTGGACGAGGGCCAGGAGCTCATCGGTGACGACGACGCCGGGAATCCGTCCTGCGTTGAACACGCGCGCTACGCCGGGCGTGAGGACGAAGACGTTGGACATCACCGGCACCGACAGTTCGTGCAGCCGCATCCAACGGAGCAGCTCGTCGTCTTTGCGCGCGTGATAACCGATCTGGTTGATCACGAACCGTGCCCCGTTCTCGATCTTCTTGCGTAGCTTGAAGTACTGCGGCATCACCTCGCGCTCGTGCCGCTTGTGGTTCGTAACGCAGGCACCCAGGAAGAACCGGGTTCGCTCAGGCGACTCGTTTCCGCGATACGTACCGGCCGTTCCTTGGTTCATGTCCTCGAACATGCGCAGCAGGCCGACGGAATCGGTGTCGAATACCGGCGCGGCAACGCCTTCATAGCCCGCGACCGGGTAGTCGCCGGAGAGCGCGAGCACGTTGTGAAACCCCTCGGAGCTGAGTTTCCATCCCCGGCTCTGGAGAGCGTTGCGGTTCCAGTCCTTGCAGGAGAGGTGAATGATCACCTCCTGCCCGCGGTGGATCAGATCGGTGCCAACGGTGTCGGGAGACAGCATCGCGTTGCCGCCCGGGTTGTCCGTGATCGACAGGGCATCGATCCTCGGGTTCTCGGCCAGCGCGCGTGCAAGTCGCAGCACCTGCTTTCCGCTCCCCTCGGTGATCAGGCCGCGACTCGTAATCAGCTCGGCGGCGATCACGAAACGGCCGCTGTCGGATAGCAGCTCGCGGAGGGTCGAGGTGGGCAGGCCCGGACGATTGGGTCTCGCGGCGCCTGTGATGGGGCTTTCAGGCATCGGCGATGGCTTCTGCGTTCGCTCGATCTGCGAATGGCTTGAACTGACAACCGTCAACGAAGAGATCGAAGAAGTCCGGGGTCGTCTCGAGCTCCACGTGCTCGATCGTGCGAACGAGGCGCTCGGCTGCCCGGCGGGCCGTGACGGAGAGGAGGAGCTCGCGCGCCCCTTGCAATGACGCGTTCCCCACCTTGATGACGCGGTCGGTCGGCACCGGGGCGAGAAACCCGATCTCGATCGCGTTGGCGACGTCGACGTAGGACGCGAACCCGCCCGCGAGATACAGGCGATCTACGTCAGCCGGTGCGATGCCGAGCTCCCGGAGCAAAATGGCTTGGCCGACGGTGTTCGCCGCTTTCGCTTGCGCGAGCGCCGACGCGTCGGCTCGGGTGAAGGTGATTCCGGCATCCGGCACGACCTCGACGAGCGGGGCCCGCTCCGCGAAAACGCCCTTCGGGGTCATTCGGCCCGAGCGTCGGAGTGCTGCGACGAGATCGATCAGACCGGAGCCGCAGATTCCGGTGGGCTCCGCCCCATCGATCGTCTCGTACTCGATCCGACCGTTCCCATCGATCGCAAGCGACTCGATTGCACCGGCGCACGCCTGCATCCCGTAGGTGACCTCACCCCCTTCGAATGCCGGCCCCGCGGGACAGCTTGCCGCCACGATCCGCCCTCGACCCGAGATGACGACCTCGGTGTTCGTGCCGACGTCGACAAGCATCGTGACGCCGTCGTGGGTCGGGTCGAGCCCGATCGCGACGAGATCCGCGAGGACATCGGCGCCGACATGGCTCGCGATGAGCGGTGCACCCCAGATGCGGGCGCGCGGGTGCGCGTGGAACCCCAGCTCGTGCGCAAGCGCCGTCAGGGCCGTGGTGGTTCGGTGTCCTGCAAGCAGGTCGAGTTCCGTGGTCGATTTGTAGGGCCGTTGTCCGATCGGCGAGACATCGAGCCCGAAGAACAGGTCGCGCATCGTCGCGTTCCCGACGATCACGACCTCGAACACCTCCCGCCGATCGATCCCGCATCGTACGTAGAGCTGGCGCAGCTCCTTGTTGATCGCCTTCCGCAGAGACTGCCGCAGCTGCCCCCGCGACGGGCCATCGTCGTAGCTGATGCGGTTCATCACGTCGCTGCCGCCGAAGCGCTGCGGGTTCTCGAGCGCGATCGCCTCGATGATCCGCCCGTCGTCCAGGTCGACGAGCTCGAGCGCGACCGTCGTCGTGCCCACGTCGATCGCGATGCCGTGCATGCCGCCGACACGCGGGGCGATGGGGTCTTTCCCGTGGTGGACGATGCCGTCAGCCACGTGTACGGCTGGGTCGATCGGCGCGATTCGGGGCTCGGCTCTGGGGACGACGATGCGAAGCCGACGCTCGAGAATCGAGAAGATGACCTCTGCGTCGGCATCGCTCACGACCGCCTGGCAGGCGAGCCGGTACGGTTCGCGCAGGAATGCCTCCGCTTCAGTTGGCGGGGCGAGGTGCTCGGCACCTCCCTTTACCTCGACGATGCACTCGCGGCAGCGACCCGTCCGCCGACACGACGTTGGCACCAGGAGGGCATCCCTGCCTGCGTCGTCGAACAGCGTCCGGGTCGCGCCGCCGTGCGACCGGCCAGCAGGAGGAGAGCTAGCCGGTATCCCAGGCACTGCGGTAGTCGAGCTTGTCGTCCCCGCCGCAGACCTTCAATTGCGTCGGATCCTCCGGCTTACGCTGGTTGCGGCAGCCGAACTGAGCCGTGCACTGATCGAAGCGATTCTTGTACGGGCAACGCCGCCCCGTCAGGTCTTCGACCGTCGTCATCATCGTGGAGAAGATCTCGCCGATCCGATCGAGCCGCTCCTGATACGCCGTTGGGTCAATCGGCTCAGCCACGCGCGCCCACTCCGATCAGCTGCTTTGCGAGCGCCACGCATGCCATCGCGTCCTTGCCGTAGCCGTCAGCACCCATGTCGTCAGCGAACTCCTGTGTCACGGGTGCACCCCCAACCATGATCTTCACGACGTCGCGAAGGTCGGCATCGATGAATGCGTCGATCGTCTTGCCCATGTTCGGCATCGTGGTCGTGAGCAGCGCCGACATGCCCACGACGGAAGGCTTGTGCTCCTCCACTGCGTCGATGAAGTCGTCGGCGGAAGTGTCGACGCCGAGGTCGACGACCTCGAACCCGGAACCGCGAAGCATCATGATGCAGAGGTTCTTGCCGATGTCGTGAAGGTCGCCCTTGACGGTCCCCATTACGACCTTGCCGACGGGATCGATGCCCGCGTCGGAAAGAATCGGCTCGATGTGCGCCATTCCCGCCTTCATCGCACGTGCACAGGCCAGCACCTCGGGGACGAAGATGAAGTTCTCGCGGAACTTCACCCCGACGATCCCCATCCCGGCGATCAGCCCGTCGTCCATCACCTCGAGTGCGGCTGTCCCTGCGCCCAGTGCCTCTTGGGTGAGCCGGTCGACCGTGTCGTCGTCGCCGTCCACGAGGGCGGCGGCGATGTCCTGCAGCGGCGGGCTCGAAGAGGCGAAGAGGGCGATGAGCCGGTCGCGTTCGTCGGGTCGCTCGACGAACTCGTCGATCTCTTGACGGATGAAGTCGTTCGCGATGTCGGTCAGCTCGGGCATCGGCTCCTCGTCAGACGGACGTCGTGGGTGTGCGGTTGCCGGCTGCGTGCCACTCGAGCACTGCCTCAGGGATCGCACGCAGGTTCTCGATCGGCGTCTGCAGTGGAATCGCACACTCGGGCCCGACCATCTGCACGCCCGCCTCGAGGTTCTTCCAGACCTCCTGCTTCACCTCGTCCGGTCCCTTTGCAAAAAGCGTCTCGGGGTTGTTCACGTTGCCGACCAGACTGATCCTGCCGTCCACGATCGCCATGGACTCGGCAGGCTCGTTCTTCGAGTCGTAATGGAACGCAGCCATTCCCGTCTGTGCGATGTAGTCCATCCGGTCGACGGTCTTCCCGCAGATATGAAGGATGATCGGGCCGGGGATCCGCTCCGCGAACTCGTGGTGCATCTCCTGTAGATACCGCCTGTAGTACTCGCCCGACACGAGGTCACCCGTAGCGTGATCCGGCAGCGTGACAGCGTCAGCGCCCGCCTCGATCTGCGCCACCCCGAAGGCGATCGTCGCCTCTTTGAAGCGCTCGAGGATCAGCCTCGTCTGATCCGGGTCATCGAGAGACAGGAGCAGGAACGGCTCGACGCCAAAACAGTGGTAGGCCTGCGACCACGGGCCCATCGTCTTGCCGATGATCGCGACATCCTCACCGAGTTCCCGCCGGAGGATCCGGATGGCCTCCAGCACGCACAGCGTGTCAGGGCGCTCGAGCAGGTCCTCGGGCACCTCGATGTCGTCCGGCGTCTCATAGATTGGCTCGCGCATCTTCACCGTCGGCCAGTTGTCCTTCTGCTCCCACTGGATCTTGCAGCCGATCGCCGAGGACTCCTGGATGATCGAGAAGACCGGCATCACCGAGTCGAACCCCAGTTCCGTATGACCCGTCGCCGCGAGCCGAGCCATCAGCTCGGGCTCACGATTCGCGGCCGGGAAAGGGGCATCGACCATATCCATCAACTCGACCGTCGCGACCGAGGTCGGGTTCACGACCGGTGTCCGGTCGACCGGCTCCCGCCGCAGGGCGGCGAGCACCCGCTCACGACTCGTCATCGGGGCAACCGTCTCGCTCATCGTCTCCTCATTCCTGTGCACTCGGAGCTACGAGCACGCCGCGCGATGCATTCATCTCCTCCTCGCGCAACGCGGCTCGAAGATTTTGGGCACGCAAGAGCATCAGCGCGATCAGGGCGTCGTGCTCGTGCCCACACGGAAACGAGACGACCTGGTCATCTGACCCCGATAGCTGTGCGAGCTTCACGAGCGCAGCCGCGATCGCCGGGGCCCGGCTCGGGGTTTCCTCGGTCACACCATCGGCATGAACGCGGTACGTGCCACCCCCGAGTGGCTCGATCCGAATCGTCTGTTCGCTCCGCGTGTCCGGCACCTCGAGCGGCCGCGGCACCACGGGAACCGAAGGATCCTGCTTGGCCGCCTCCAGAAACAGGCGCTTGGCCGCCGCCGCATGCCAGGTGCGGCAGGAAAAACGGATCTGGTGGCCGTCGCCTTCCACCTGGTCGAGACCGCCCAGAACCGTCATCGCGTGAGCGAGAAAGCGCACCCGCTCACGGGACCCGGCAATCGCACTGTACGTGTGCACGAGACCAACCGGCCCGTCGGCGCTGTCAGAGCGATAGAGGCCGATCGAGATGTCAGGGCAGTACGAATCCATGGAGACGAGCTCGACTCTCCGCCATCGGTCATCAATCACCGCCACGAACACTCCTCGTCGAGCGTCGACTGTTAACAGTCTACGCGGAAGGCGCGTCGGATGTCAATTCTTCGGCGCCGGTCAACCCTCCGCGAACTGAGCGAACAGCCGCTCCTCCGCATAGCGATAGTGCTCCTTGACCGCCTCCTGCGCCCGATCGAGTTCGCGTGCACGCAGAGCATCGAGGATCGCATCGTGGACCGGGCGGTCCAGATCGCTCCGCAAGGTCGGATTCGACTCGGCGGCGGTCCGAAGCAGGAGGGCGGTCTGACCCAGCATCGAGTCATTGATCGCAGCCATGCGCCGGTTTCCGGCCAGGGCGACGAGACGGCGGTGGAAAGCGAAGTCGTGCGCTGCAACGGCTCCGTAGTCGGCACTCGATTGGCGCGCCGCTTCCATCTCCCGGAGTGGGCCCGCGAGATCGGTGAGTTGAGCATCGCTCGCCCTATCGATGACGGACCTGCTCGCCGTCAGCTCGAGCCCCTCGCGAATCGCATAGACCTCCGCGAGGTCGCGCGCCGTCAACGTCGAGACCACGGTACCGCGGCGAGGAAGCTCGGCGACGAGACCCTCGCGTGCGAGCTCCCGGATCGCCTCTCTGACCGGCCCTCTACTCGTACCGAATCGATCTGCGAGCTCGCTCTCGATCAGCTTCGCACCGGCCGTCAAGGTGCCGGCGAGGATCTCGGAGCGGATTCGCTCGGCAACGACCTCCCACAACTGCGGGAGACGGACGGAGTCGGGAGACTCAGTGTTAACGGTTAACCACCGAGGGCCACTCTACTCCCTTCCGTCAACGATCAGCCGTACCCGAGGACGGCTCGGCGCCGCTCCCTTACGATGGTCGGATGCTCGAGCTCCGGCCGAACTGCGAGTGCTGCGACCGCGACCTGCCGCCCGACAGCGAGCTCGCCCGAATCTGCACATATGAATGCACGTTCTGTGCCGAGTGCGTCGAAGAGAGGCTCGGCGGACGGTGCCCCAACTGCGGCGGGAACTTCGCTCGCCGCCCGATTCGGCCGCCGGCGATGCTCGCCAAGCACCCTGCCTCGACAAAGCGTGTCACGAAGGAGCACGCCGCCTGTTCGCCGGCGGCCTAGGGCGAAGGCTCAGCTCAGGAAGCGCACGATCGCATCGGCCGTTGCGTCGAAGTCGTCCCAGAGGACGCTGTGCCCGCCCGGGACGATGACCTGGGTCATGTGGCCGTTGCGCGGAGCCGCGACCTCGATCCACGACCGCTCGCCGCAGACGATGAGCGTCGGGCACCTCGGCCACGGCGGCGTGGGCTCGGCCATCTCGCTCCACGCCACGATCACCGCCGCCGGTGCGTACCGCCAGCGCAAGCGGCCGTCCGGGCTTTCGGCGAGGTGCTCACGCGCTTCCTCCTCGAGGACGCTCCGAGGCGTTGTGAACAGCGAGCCGTCGGCGAGTCGGGCATCAACCGCTTCCTCGGGGCTGCCGAACGAGACGTCGATGCGGGTCAGGTCGGCGCGCTCACCGGCGACCGTGGGGTCGATGTGCATGGCGGGGTCGAGCAGAATTGCGCGCTCGACCCTGTCGGGGTGCCGGGCAGCCAGATCGGCGACGAGCTTGCCGCCGAAGCTGTGGCCGACCCAGGTTGCACTCGAGATGCCGAGCGCGTCCGACGTCTCGACGAGGTCGGCAACGTGCTGCTCAACGCTCCAGGGCGGCTCCCAGCCCGACCGGCCGTGGCCGCGGTAGTCGACACCGAACACCCGGTACGACGGCAGGCGCTCCTCCGCGAGTCGGCGAAAGCGGCGGCCGTGCCCGGTGACGCCGTGCAGGCAGACGATTGGCGCCCCGGCCGGGTCTCCCCATTCCGTCGTGCTCAGGCGCACGAGAGCACCAGCTTGCCGAAGTGCTTGCCGGATTTCATCGTCTCGAGCGCACCTGCCGCCTGGTCGAGCGGAAGCACGGTGTCGACGACCGGCCGCCACGAACCGCTCTCGAGCGCACCCAGAAGCCCGCTGAAGTCGGCCGGGCTCCCCATCATCGTCCCGAGCAGCGACAGCTGGCCGAAGTAGAACGGCCGCACGGGCAGCGTCGCCTCCGTACCTCCGGTGGCTCCGAACACCACGACCCGTCCGCCCGGGCGCAGGCAGTCGACCGACTGGGCCCAGGTCGAACCCACCGAGTCGATCACCAGATCGGCACCTCCGAGCTCCTTCACGGCCGCAACCCAGTCCTCCGCGGCGTAGTTCACGCCACCCTCGGCTCCGAGCGCCCGCGACCGCTCGATCTTGCCGTCCGACGACGAGGTGACGAGCACCCGCGCACCCGCCTGCGCTGCGAGCTGAACGGCGAACGTCGAGACGCCGCTACCCGCACCGAGCACGAGCACGGTCTCGCCCCTGCGAAGCCGGCCGCGGGAAAACAGGGCGCGGTATGCCGTCAACCCCGCGAGGGGCAACGCCGCCGCCTCCTCCCACGAGAGCCGCTCGGGCTTCGGGAACACGTTGGCCTCGGGCAGCGCCACGAGCTCGGCATACGTCCCGTCGCGCGGGCCGCCGAGGATCTGGAAATCCGGGCCGTGTGTCTCCTCTCGATCCCCCCAGTCGAGGGCCGGGTAGATCAGGACCTCGTCCCCCGTGTCACGACGGACGCCGGCGCCGTCGGAGCCCGGCACGAGCGGCAGCGGGAACGGGTACGTGCCACGGCTGACGAGCAGATCGCGGCGATTCAGCCCGGCAGTCCTCAGCTCGACGAGCACCTCACCGGGGCCGGGCTTCGGATCCGGCACCGTCTCGTGGCGGAGCTCACCGCCTTCGTGCACGCGGATCGCAAGCATCAGCGCAGTGACGCCCAGGGCTCGTCGCCCGCCACGTCCTCCACGCCGTAGCCGTCGTCGCCCACGGCCGGCGAGAGGATCGCGATGATCTTCGCAGCCGTGTCGCCGTCGTTGAACGTCGCGTGGACGGCCGAGGCAGGGATCACGACCGAGTCACCGGCCGAGAGCACACGCTTCTCTTGCTCGAGCCACTGCTCGATCGTGCCCTCGATCACGTAGATGACCTCCTCCTGGCCCGGATGGCGGTGGAAGTCGTGGCACTTGCCGGGGAAGAACGTCACCTCGATCGCAACGATGCCCGCGAGGCCGTCGCGCGGGCCGCTGACCTGGGCGAACACCCCCCACTCGTGCTGCGCGCGGGTCAGTGACTCCCCCGGCTTGAACGATCCTGCCACCTAGCCCCCTTGCACGGATATCGACTTGAACCGCCGCATGTTCTCCGTCATCGCGACCTCGGTCGGAAGCCGCTCCATCGACGACGCGCCGAAGAAGCCGACGACGCCCTCCGTCCGCGCGAGGACATAGGCGGCATCGTCCGGTTCCGCGATCGGGCCGCCGTGGCACAGCACGATCACGTCGGGATTGACCCGCTTTGCGGCGTCGTGCATTCCCTGGATCAGCCGCACGCAGTCGTCGAGCGACTTCGCAGTGTCGGCCCCGATCGAGCCCCCCGTGGTCAGGCCCATGTGCGGGACGAGGACGTCGGCACCTGCCTCTGCCATCGCCGCCGCGTCGTCGTCACAGAACACGTATGGGGCGGTGAGGAGGTCGAGCTCGTGCGCGATCCGGACAGCGTCCACCTCGAGCGCGTACCCCATGCCGGTCTCTTCGAGGTTGACCCGGAACGTGCCGTCGATCAGGCCCACGGTGGGGAAGTTCTGGATGCCGCTGAACCCCATCCGCTTCAGCTCGGCGATATAGACCGGCATCAACCGGAACGGGTCGGTACCGCAGATGCCGGCGAGCACCGGTGTCTCTTTCACGATCGGGAGCACCTCACGGGCCATGTCGACGACGATCTCGTTCGCGTCGCCGTAGGGCATCAGGCCCGACAGCGAGCCGCGGCCGCCCATTCGGAAGCGGCCCGAGTTGTAGATGATGATCAGGTCGCTGCCGCCGGCCTCGGCGCATTTCGCCGACAGGCCGGTGCCGGCCCCGGCGCCGATGATCGGGCTGCCGGCCGCGATCTGGGCACGCAGCCGCGCGAGCGCCTCGGCCCTGGTCACGCCGACGCCTCTATCAACTCGTGCAACCGGTTTGCCATTGCGAGTGCGAAGGCCGGATCGTTCACATCGGCATCGATCTCGTGCAGCTCGACCTTCGACGTGTCGACGGTCGCCCGGATCGTCTCGAAGAGGGCCGCGTCGGCTTCCGGGTCGTAGAACACCTGTCCCTCGGTCGCGATCGCCGACACGCCCCTCAGCGGGACGAACAGCACGGTCGGCCCTGCGGCCGCATTCAACTTCTCGGCGATGATCCGCCCGATCTCGCGGCACTCGTCGGGTGTCGTCCGCATCAGCGTGATCGTGGGGTTGTGGACATACAGGTTCCGGTCGCGATACCGCTCCGGCACGGTCTCCATCGGGCCGAAGTTGACCATGTCGAGCGCACCGAGCGAGACGACCTGCGGGATGCCCTGCTTCCCCGCAGACTCGAGGCGGTCCGGCACCGCGGCCAGCACGCCGCCCGCGACGACGTCGCAGAACTCGGTCGTCGTCACGTCGAGCGAGCCGGTGATGAAGCCCGCCTTGATCAATTCCTCCATCGAGCCTCCCCCGGCGCCGGTCTGGTGGAAGACGAGCACCTCGTAGCCGAGCTCCTCGAGCCGCTCCCTCGCCGTCGTCACGGCGGCGGTTGTCACTCCGAACATCGACGCTGTGATCAGCGGCTTCTCCTCGCCGAGCGGCGGCATCGCCGCAGCGGCCATCCCGGCCAGTGCGCCGGCGGCGTTCGTCAGGATCTGGGCCGAGATCCGATTGATCCCCGCGATGTCGACGACGGAGTACATCATCGTCACGTCGACCGAGCCGACGTACGGGCTCGTGTCGCCGGAGGCGACGGTCGAGACCATCAGCTTCGGCACCCCGATCGGCAACTGTCGCATCGCATAGGTGGCGAGTGACGAGCCGCCCGAGCCGCCGAGCCCGCCGACCGCATCCAGCCTCCCCTCGGCGTGGAGGCGCCTGACGATCACGCCTGCGCCACGCGCCATCGTCGCGACTGCGGCTCCGCGGTCCCCCGCGTCCGCGAGCGCATGGACGTCCGCGCCGACAGCCGTGGCGACCTCCTCTCGCGTCACATCCGGAGCGGCGAGAGGTGCGCCGAGGATGCCCGCGTCGACGAGCACCACGTCCACCCCGTGCTCTCGGAGACGATCGGCGAGATACGCGTACTCCTGGCCCTTCGTATCGAGCGTTCCGATGAGCACGACAGTTGGCATGGCCGGCCTCTCTCCGGGGTTGGACGGGTCGGGTGGTTCGATCCGGAATCTCTGGTCTACCACACCGGCGCTGGCGTGTCTCGCGTCAGGCGGTCCGGGCGAGCGGCTCGACGCCGAGATAGCGCCGCTGGGCGTCGGAGTCGGTCATCAGGGCTTCCGCAGTCGTCTCGGCCGCGATCCGGCCGGCGACCATGACGAGCTGTCGAGCAGCGACCTCCGTGGCGACGCCCAGGTTCTGCTCGACGAGCAGGATCGCCATTCCCTCCTCCACGAGTGCGTGGCAGGTCGCGATCACCTGTTCCACGATCGTCGGTGCGAGCCCTTCGGAGGGCTCGTCCATGATCAACAGGTCCGGATTGGTCAGCAGCGCCCGGCCGATCGCAAGCATCTGCTGCTCCCCGCCGGAGAGCTGCGTTGCGCTCACCTTCTTGCGTTCGCCGAGTCGAGGAAAGAGGTCGTAGACCGCGGCCGCGTTCCAACGCCCTGCCCGCCGCGTCTTGATCATCTTCAGGTGCTCGTCGGTCGTCAGCGACTGGAAGAGCCGGCGGCCCTGCGGGACATAGGCGATGCCTGCGCCCGCGATCTTGTACGACGGCTTGCCCAGCAGCTCGATGCCACGGAACCGGACCGATCCGTGCGCGGCCGGTGGCTCGATCCCCATGATGGAGTTGCAGAGCGTCGTCTTGCCCATGCCGTTGCGACCGATCACCGCTATGGCCTCGGTGCCCATCGAGAAGGACACTCCCTCGAGCGCCTGCGCCGTGCCGTAGAAGGCGTCGAGGCCTTCGATCTCGAGCAGGGCGTCGCTCACGCGTCCGTCCTCTCGTCTCCGTTGGTTTCGTCGTGGAAGCGGCTCCCGAGATAGATGTCGTGCACCATCTGGTTACCGCGAATCTCGGCGGGTGTCCCCTCGACGACCTTCCGGCCGTCGTGCATCATCGTGACGTAGCCCGCGACGGTGAGCGCGACGTCCATGTCGTGCTCGATCAGGATCAGCGTCACGTCCTCCGGCAGCCCGAGCAGCAACTCCGTCAACCGCTCACGCTCGCCGTACGAGAGCCCGGAGGCCGGCTCGTCCAGCAACATCAACTGCGGCTCGACCGAACCCGCCATCCCGACCTCGAGCTGGCGCTGCTCGCCGTGGGACAGATCACGGACGAGCGTGTCCGTCTTGTCGCCGAGCAACACCCGCTCGGCGGCCGTCCGCGCCCGCTCGCGGGTGACGCGGTCTTGCTTTCGCGGAAACGCCCGCAGACGCCCGCCGTCGTGCCCGACGATCGCGAGGAAGATGTTCTCCTCCACCGACAGGCCCGAAAAAAGCCTCGTCTTCTGGTATGTCCGAGCGAGCCCCAGCTTCGGCCGCACCCGGGCGGGCAGACGGGTCACGTCGCGCCCCATCACCTCGATCGTCCCGGCCGAAGGCGGGAAGTCACCCGCGACGAGATTGAACAGCGTCGTCTTCCCGGCGCCGTTCGGGCCGAGAATGGCGCGGCGTTCGCCGTGCGCGACGTCGAGATCGACGTCGCGCACGGCCTGAACCCCGCCGAAGCGCCGGCCGATCCCCCGCAAGCGGAGGATCGGATCGGCGATCGGTGCTGCTGCTGTGGTCACTTCCAGCGGCCTACTTCTTCGGCGGGCCGCTCTGGTAGTTGCCGACCCACGAGGGCGCCTTCTTCTTGACGCACGCCGGAGCATTGCGGCCCGGCGTCGGCGTCTTCGTCGTGAAGAAGCCAGAGAAGGACTGATCGACTTTCGGGATCGTCCTTAGCGTCTTGTACGTCTCCGGTGTGAGCGACGTCAGCTGGGCCAGGTAGTTGTTGCCTATCGCATTACGGTTGATGTCGAGCTTGATCGGCCCTTCGACCGAGTTGAAGCCCTTGGCGCCGATGGCGTTGAGCGCCGCCCGGAACTTGACCTGCTTGTCGGAGAGATCACCCTTGACCACCTTCAATGCCTGCAACACCGGCCACGTGGCGTTCCAGTAGTTGGCGGAGAAGAGGCTGCTCGAGATGAACGAGAGATCCGGGTAATACTTCTTCGCCTCGGCGATGTACTTCTTCGTCAGCGGGTTGCCGGAGTCTCCGACGTGGTCCGTCCCGTAGACTCCTCCCACCACACGATCGCCGAGCTCCTTGACGACGAGCGGGTCGAGCGCGACCGAGCCGAACAGCATCTTCTTCGAGAGGTTGCCGGTCGCGAGCTGCGAATACTCCTTCACGAACGCAACCGTTCCCGTGCCACCGACGGTGAGGAAGAACCCGTCGACTCCCGACGCCGGGATCTGGGCGATATACGACGAGTAGTCCTTCGTGCCGAGCGGCGGCCAGATCCGCTTCGTGATCTTCCCGCCGAGGGCGCAGAACTCGGCCACGAAGCCCGCGTTCTGGGTGTACGGGAAGTCGTAGTCGTCACCGATCGTGACGACGTTGCGCCACCCGAGGGTGTTGTACGCGTAGTCGCCCATGCCGGCCATCCACTGCGCACCGTCCGTGTGCAAGCGGAAGAAGTTCGGCGAGCGGACCTTGAGCGTCGTGTCCTGTGCGCCCGACGTTCCGTTGCTGAACGTCTTCGCCGGCTGCCTCTTCGAGTAGTTCGCAACGGCGATCCCCTCCGAGCCCGACAGCGGCCCGATCAGGATGTCGACTCCGACCTGCTCCACGAGGCGCCTTGCCTCGGCGAGCGCGAGGTCGGGCGTCGCGTCGGAGCAGCCCTTGTACCACTTCACGGGGTGCCCGCCGATCGTGAGCCCCTTGACCCCGTCACTGGGCTTCTTGCTCACGGGCTTCCCGCCCTGATCGATGCCGGCAATAGCGGCGCCGAGCAGTGTCGCCTCGTAGAACGGGGCGAAGGGGCCCTTGCAGGTCGAGAGTAGGCCGATCTTGATCGGCGTCGATGCCGCAGTCGCGCTTCCACCCGTGCCCGCCGCCACCAGGGCAACGGTCGCTGCGACGACTGCGACGAGCGAAGCCGGCATCAGAAACCTGCGGCCCCTCTTCCTCAATTGAACCATGACTAACCCTCCGTCGTTGACGTTGACAAACGTGAGTCCTGCACGACGACCGGCAGGTCGATCTCCCATCCTATGGCTTCATACCTCCTCCCAACTCAGGCCTCCTCGACGGCCGGCGGTCGCGGCCGACCTCCCGTCGAAACTCGAATGAGCACGTGTTCCAATCGCCCCGTGACCGACTTCCAGATCCCCATCAGACCGCCGGGGGAGAGCAGGATGATGATGAGGAAGATCACCCCGAACCACGTCTCGAAGCGCTCGACGCCGTTGATCGAGCCGCCGAGGATCGTGATGTCGCCCGCCCATCGCTTGACGCAATAGTCGATCAGCACGAACGCGAACGCTCCCACCCATGCCCCCTCGAGCCACGCAAGGCCCCCGACGACGGCGATGGCGAGGATGTTGATCGTCCGGATCAGGTCGATCGAGCCGGGCGAGATCTGACCGTTGAACCAAACGCTGTACACCCCGGCGACGCCCGCGATGAACGCACCGAAGCCGAATGCCAGCGCTCGATGCAGCGCCACGTTGTAGCCGAGCGACCGCATCCGCACGGGATCGTCCCGGATCCCCTGCAGGGCGATGCCGAACGGCGTCCGGACGAGGAAGCGAATGAGCAGGTAGACCGCCGCGGCCGCAATCAGGGTGACGTAGTAGAGGCGATCGGGACGGTCGAGCGGATCGCCCACCCAACCGGGATGCGGCACCTGGTTGACGCCACCGAAACCCGAGAGGGAAGCGACCTGACCGAAGAAGTAGTACGTCAGGACGCCGAGGGCGAGGGTGAGCATGAGGAAGTAGATCCCCTCCGAGCGGCTGGCGAGCGCGCCGAAGCCGAACCCGAAGACCGTCGCGACGACGATACCGGCAACGGCCGCCCAGAACGGCGTCCAGCTGTCGCCGAGGTCGATCCCGAACAGACGGATGTGCTCCACGCCTCCGTCGGCTGCAACGAGGTTCGCCATCGTAAAACCACCGATGCCGTACAGCGCCGTCTGCGCGAGAGACACCATGCCCCCGTATCCGGCGAGGAACGTCACGCTGACGGCCGCAATCCCGAGCCAGAGAGCTCGGATCCCGACCGTGCTCGTGAAGAAGCCGCTCGTGAAGAGAGGGAGGATCAGCAGCACGAGCACGGCGATCGCCGCAGAGACCCACGTGATTGCACGGTTCGCCGTCATCAGGCCGGCCGACCGAAGAGCCCGAGCGGTCGGATGGCAAGGACGACGATGAGCAGGGCGAACGTCAACACGATCGCGTAGAACGTGTAGTCGGTGCCGCCGAACACGAGGTAAACCTGGGCGTAGGACTGGACGAGACCGAGGGCGATCGATCCCACGGCGGCGCCCATGAGGCTGCCCATCCCCCCGATGATCACGACGATCAGCGAGTTGAGCAGGAAGCTCGAATCCTCGCCGGGGCCGAGAGCCACCATCGTCCCGCCGAACACTCCACCGAGCCCGGCGAGGGCCGCGCCCAGAAAGAAGGTCGCCGCAAAGACCAGCTGGATGTTCACGCCGAGCGCCGACACCATGGCGCGATCGTCGACGCCGGCTCGAACGATCATGCCGTAACGGGTCTTCCTGAAGGTCAGCGCGAGTGCGATTCCGAGGACGATCGCGACGACGAGCACCAGGAGCCGGAAGCGCCCGTAGGTGATGGTGTAGAGGTGGAGCGCGAGGGCCTGGTCGAACGACGGCGGCAACTTGATGTCCTCGGCGACTCCGCCGAAGTGGGCGAGCATCTGGTCGGCCGCGATGATGGAAATGGCGATCGTGATGAGGGCCTGGCGCAGCTCCTGCCCCTGATTCCAGCGCAGGAAGATCAGGTACATGAGCAGGCCCGCGACGCCGACGATGAGCGTCGCGAGCAAGAGTGGCACCAACCAGTCGCCGACCGTCACCTCGCCGCTACCGAAACCCGCCGTCGAGGCGCCTTCGGTGCCGGAAATCTGCCCCTGGAGCTCGAAGGCGATATACCCGCCGAGCAGGTACAGGGAGCCATGGGCCATGTTGACGATCCGCATCAAGCCGAACACCAGCGTGAAGCCGCTGGCGACGATGAAATAGAGCCCGGCGAACGTCAGCCCGTTGAGGGTGACGACAATGAATTGGGGAAAATCGCCGTTCGCCGAGACGCCGTTTCCGAGCGCTTTGTAGAGGATCCACCCAACCGCGATTCCGGCCACCAGGGTGCCGATCAACGCCGCGCCGTGGCTTCTGAGACCGATGAATCTCACCGAGACGAGAACCTAACACCCGGTCCCAGGGTATGCAACATTATCGATTCTCTTGCAGGCCCGAGCTGCCGTCGCCGTCGACACACACACGTTCGCGCGACCCCTTTCTCCACCGCCCGACCCCTTCTCTAAGCACCGTCTACGGCGTTCGACTCCGTGGAACGCCAGATGTTAGCGCCGTTCGAGCCGTTTGCGCGAACCGGAGGTAGGACCCCGACCGGCGTCGTCTCGGACGCGAAGAACGGGTCTCGGCACATTGCCTCGATCACCTCGCCGGGGAAGCCACGGCGCCGGGGAAGCCACGGCGCGATAGTCTGACCCCTCTCTTGACGCCGAAAGGATGCGCCCGATGACCGCGTACCCGCACCTCTTCTCGGAATGGCGGATCCGGAACACGACGGTGAAGAACCGCATCGTGTTTCCGCCGACGTGCCCCACCTGGGTCTCCGACCCGTGGAACGGGTTGTTCACCGAGCAGGCGACCCGCTATTACGCCGAGCGTGCGAACGGAGGCGTCGGCCTGATCATCATCGGCGCGACCCACGTCCACGAAAGCTCACTGATGGCGCCGCTGCTGATGCCGCAGCTGTGGGACGACCGCAATATCGAGCCGCTCTCGAAGATCGCGGACGCAGTGCACGAGACCGGTTGCAAGCTTGCGATCCAGCTCTGGCACTCGGGCGTGCGCGGCTTCCCGGTCTACAAGCAGGAGACGCAGTTCAACCCGGATACGACCTGGTACACGCTGTCGCCGAGCCAGGTGCCGCTCGGTGAATTCCCCGGCGCCTCGACCCCGAAAGAGATGTCCGAGGAGGAGATCGAGGAGATCCTCGACGCGTACGCGGCCTCGGCGGCGCGCGCTGTCGCCGCCGGCTGCGACGGAGTCGAGTTCCATCTCAGCCACGGCTACCTCCCGTGGCAGTTCCTCTCGCCGCTCTACAACAAGCGCACCGACGAGTGGGGCGGCTCGTACGAGAACCGGCTTCGCTTCCCGCTCGAGGCGTTGGCCCGGATGCGCAAGGCGATGAGCGACGACGCGTTCCTCGGCTACAGAATCAACTCGACCTCGTTCTGGCCCGGCGACCTCGAACTCGACGACATCGTGAAGATCGTCCCTGACATCGAGGCAGCCACCGACATCGACTACGTGAACGTCTCCGCAGGCGTCCACCACGCCTTCATCCATACGCCGATGGAGTTCGAGCCCGGCTGGGAGAAGGGCTACTCGCGCGCGATCCGCGAGGTCTCATCCAAGCCGGTGTTGCTCGTCGGCCGGATCACGACGCCGGAAGTCGCCGAGTCGCTGCTCGCCGCCGGCGACGGCGACGCGATCTGCCTCGCACGTCAGCTGTTCACGGATCCCGAGTGGGCGAAGAAGGCGTGGGAGGGCCGGCCGGACGACATCCGTCGTTGCGTCGCCGCGAACTTCTGCTGGAAGAGCGTCAGCCGCGGCGGGCGCGTCCAGTGCGTCTACAACCCCGCGCTCGGCCGCGAGCAGGCCTGGGGCGAAGGGACGCTGAAGCGCGCCGCTGAACCGAAGAAGACGCTCGTGATCGGCGCCGGGCCGGGCGGGCTCGAATACGCGCGGATCGCGGCGGCGCGCGGACACGAAGTGGTCGTGGTCGAGCGCGAAGCCGAGGTCGGCGGCCATGTCCGAGTCGAGTCGCTGCTGCCGAGCCGGCAGGAGTACGGGCTGATCGCGACCTGGCTCGCCTCTCAGGCCGAGAAGAACGGAGCCGAGATCAGGACGTCCGGACCCGTGACCGCCGAGTCGCTGGACGAGCTCCTCGCGGCGGAACAGCCGGACCATGTCGTCGTCGCCACGGGCTCGCGCGTGTGCCGCGACGGCTTCCAGGGCTGGACGGCCGCGCCGATCCCCGGCTGGGAGAGCGGCAACTGCCACGGCTGGGACGAGATCGCGACGGGCAAGGCACAGGCAACCGGCGAGGTGATAGTGCTCGACGATCTCTGCACGGTGGTCGCGCCACTCACTGCGGTCGCCATCGCGGAGAACGGTGCCTCGTCGGTGAAGCTCGTCACGCGCTGGCCGATGGTCGGCATGGAGACGATCCTCGACGTCTATCTCGATTGGATCCTCCCGAAGCTCTACAAGAGCGGTGTGCAGATGGTCTGCGACCGCTTCATCAGCGGGATCGCCGGGCGCCGTGTGACGCTCTACAACGTCCATCACGAGGAGGACACGCAGGAGCTCGAAGCCGACACGATCGTGATGGCGACGGGACGGCAGTCCGAGAACGGGCTCCAATCACTCCTCCAGGAGCGCGCCGTCAGCGTCGAGGTGATCGGCGATGCCGTCGCCCCGCGCGGAACGTACGAGGCTGTCTACGAGGGCCACCGGCAGGCGCGGAAGCTCTGATGCAGCTGGTCCTCGTGCGGGACGACGACGAGACTCGTGCCGGTGTGCTCGAAGGCGACCGCGTGCTCGTCACCGACGTGCCGCTCCTGGAAGTCGCGATTCAGGCCGGGTACGACTTCCCTCGAGCGACGGGCGAGTGGCGCCCTCTGGCGGAGGTGCGGCTCGAGCCGCCCTTGAGGCCCAACACGGTGTTCTGCCTCGGTCAGAACTACCGAGACCACCTCGACGAGAAAGCGCCGATCGACTCGAAGGAGCCCGAGTTCTTCCTCAAGGCCGGCGACACGGTCGCCCAGCCGGAGGATCCCGCCATCGCCGACCCTCGCGTGACGGCGAAGCTCGACTACGAAACCGAGCTCGGGATCGTGATCGGCCGGAGCGGCCGCTTCATCACGCACGATCGCGCGCTCGACCACGTCTTCGGCTACATCGTCGTCAACGACCTCACCGCCCGCGACCGCCAGGTCAGGCGGCTGCGTGGCGGCGGCTTCGAGATGGCCCTCGGCCCCGGCAAGAACTTCGAGGGGGCGACGCGGCTCGCCTCCTGGGTGACGCCGGCCGGGGAGGTCGGCGATCCGCAGGCGCTCGAGTTGACGACCCGCGTCAACGGCGAGCTGCGACAACTCAACTCGACGCGGAACATGATTCACGACGTCCGCACGCTCGTCTCGTTCCTGTCGCAGCTCCTCGAGCTGCGACCGGGCTACGTGATCTCGACCGGCACGCCCGGTGGCACGGGCTGGGGTCAGGATCCTGAGCTCGGCGGTACCGGCGTGACTCCGGCCGGATGCCAGCCGGCGCGGTACCTCGCGCCGGGAGACCAGGTCCGCAGCGAGATCCAGGGCGTGGGCGTGCTCGAGTTCGACGTGATCGCTCCCGGCTGATCGTCTAGATGTCGATGGTCGTATAGAAGACGCGCTCGCGGCTTTCGAGCCGTGGGATCGCGTCACCAAAGCCGTACTTTGCGAAGTGGGCCGATTCGCCGTGGGCCTTGTAGGCGGCCTCGTCGTCGTAGATCTCGTAGAAGAAGAACACGCGGGGGTTCTCCGGATCGCGATTCGGCTGATAGAAGCTACAGCCGGGCTCGGCCCGGGACAGCGGAATCATCGCCTCGATCGCCGCCAGGACCGCGTCCTCTTCTCCATCGTTTGCCGTCCATTTTGCCGTCACGACATATGCCATCGTCATCCGCCCTTTCTACCGATTCGATTACGCAGCACGCCGATTCCCTCGATCTCGAGCTCGACGATATCTCCCTCACGGAGCCAGCGGTCGAGCTCGACGCCGGATCCTCCTGCGGCTGTTCCGGAGCCGAGGACCTCGCCGGGGTAGAGCGTCTGGCTCTGCGAGCTGTACGCAATGAGATCGGCGAACGTGTGGTGCATGTGCTCCGATGAGTCCTCGCCCCACGTCTCGCCGTTGACCCGCACGGACATCCGAGTGCTCGTCCCGTCGAGCTCGTCGATAGTGACGATGCACGGCCCGAGCACGTTCGAGCCGTCCCAGTCCTTCGCCTTCCCTGGCCCCATCCCGACCGGAAGCTCCTGCTTCTGGGTGTCTCTGGCAGACAGGTCGTTCCAGATCGTCCACCCGAACACATGAGCCATCGCGTCGTCGACGGAGATGTCCCTGCCCTGCTTCCCGATCACCGCCGCGATCTCGAGCTCGTAGTCGAGCCGATCCGTGTACGAAGGCCACGGGATCTCCTCGTCCGGGCCGATCACGGTGTCGGGCATCCCCTTGTAGTACGCGGGAACGTCGAACCATTCGGGCGGGATCTCCCGACCGAGACGTGGCATGACGTTGTCGAGGTGCCCCTTGAACGTCAGGAAGTCGCGGAGGCTACGTGGTCGAAGCGGCGCCAGAAGGCGTCCACCGGCGACCGCCGTTCGCTCACCCACGGGCGCGCCGGCCTCGATGAACTCGACCATGTCGCCCGCAAAGCCGATATCGACGATCTCGCCGTTCTCGAGCAGCCCAACCCGCGGCCCACGACCGTTCTCGTAGGTCACGAGCTTCACGAGCTCACCACCGCTGCCCGCCGCACCGCATCGAGGATTTTCAGGTACGAGCCACAGCGACAGAGATTCCCCGCCAGCGCCTCCTTCACCTCGTGGTCGGTCGGCGCAGGATTCTCGTCGAGCATGCCCCTGACGGCGACGACGAAACCCGGGGTACACCACCCGCACTGGTAGGCGTGAGTGTCGCCGAACGCGGCTGCAACGGGGTCGTCGGCGAGGCCTTCGGCCGTCACGACCGTGCACCCGTCGACCAGCGGTGCCAGCATGAGGCAGCCGGAGACAGCGGCCCCGTCCACGAGAACAGTGCAGGAGCCGCACACGCCAATGCCGCACGTCTCCCTCACACTTCGCAGGCCGAGGCGCCCCAGCACGGCCATCAGCATCTCGTCCGGCTCGACGGTGACTGCCCGCTGCTCGCCGTTCAGGGTCAGGCTCACGTTCATGCGGACACCTTTACCGCAGTGCCGACGTCCCCTGTGCGACGCGCGTCGACCGCCCGCAGAACGGCTTCGGGGCTCATCGGAAGCTCACGCACGTGAATCCCGAGCGACGCCAGCGCATTACCGATCGCCACGGGAACCGGCGGGAGCGCCGTCTCGCCGAGACCATGCACGTCGGCACCCGGCTTCTCGAGCAGGTCGTGGGTGATCGGCGGCAGATCGGCGATCGACGGGATTTCGTAATCGGAGAGGTTTGCGTTCGTCACCTGGCCGTGGGCGAACGCGACCTCCTCGAACAGCGCCGAGCCGAGGCCCATCACAATCGATCCTTCGTTCTGGAGCTCGCCTCCTGCACGCGAGACCACCGAGCCCGCATAGACGGATACGTGCAGCCGATCGACGGAGACGACGCCCGTTTCCTCGTCGACGGACACCTCGGCGGCCGCCGCACCCTGGTGCCAGTGCGACGACGCAACTCCCTGGCCGGTCTCGGCATCGACTCCACCATCGTTCACTATCTCACCGATGCCGCGCGTGCCGCCGTTCGCACGCAGATCCGCGACTGCGACTTCGAGCGCACGACCCATCATGTGGGTCGACCGGCTCGACGTCGTCCGTGTGTCGTACGGGACGAGATCGGTGTCCGGATCCGGGAAGCCGATCTTCTCGGGACTGACGCCGAGGAGCCCTGCGGCCATCAGCGACAGCGCCCGGCGCGCGCCCTGACCCATCTCGGTCGTCGCGCAGCGCAGCAGGTAGCCGTCACCGGTTCGCTCGATCGCGATCGCTGCCCGGCTCGGCGTCTGCATGCCCTTGAGGAGAACGCACAGGCCCTTCCCCTGCCGGCCTTCGCCCCAGCCGATCGCGTCGGCACTCGCGCGAAGGCACTCTGCGAAGTTGACGTCGTGCATCACCTCGCCGGTGGCGAAGACGTCACCGTCGTGAAGCACGTTCTTCAGCCGGAGCTCCAGCGGATCCAGATCGAGCCAGCTCGCGAGCTCGTCCATCAGACGCTCGGACGCCCAAACCGCCTGCGTGGCGCCGTAGCCGCGAAACGCGCCGTTCGGCGGCAGATTCGTGTAGACACAGCGTGAGTCGACCGAGACATGCGGGATCCGATACGGGCCGACGACCGTGTAGCCAACCTTCTGGGCGACGCCGGGTCCGCAATCGGCGTAGGCGCCCGTGTCGAGCCAGCAGTCGACGCGCTTCGCGACCAGCGTTCCGTCGGCGCGGGCACCGAGCTTGACGTGGATCTCCGAAGGATGGCGATTGAGCGTCACCCACTCCTCCGACCGCGCCAGCACCGCCCTTACCGGCCTCCCGGCCTTGCGGGCCAGCGCCGCCACGATCGCTTCCAACCGCAGGAACGTCTTGGCGCCGAACGAGCCGCCCATCGGCGGTACGACCACCCTGACCCGATCCTCGGGGATCCCGAAGATCGTGGCTAGGTCGGCGCGCACGTTGAACGGCGTCTGGGTCCCTGTCCAGACCTCGAGCCGGCCGGCGTTCCAACGGGCAAGCGCCACGTGCGGCTCCATTGCGGCGTGTTGCGCGGCTGCGGTTCTGAACGTGCCTTCGACCACGACGTCAGCCTCGGCAAACCCGTGGTCGACATCACCACTGCGGATACTGAACAGATGGCAGACGTTCGTGCCGGCCTGCGGGCGCATTCCGAAGTAGGCGGCAGGATTGTCCGAAACGCGATGCGTATCGTGGACGAGCGGGGCGTTCTCGTTCGCAGCCTCGAGAGCGTCGAACACCGCAGGAAGCTCCTCGTACTCCACCACGATGAGCTCGATCGCCTCGGCAGCCTCCGCGGCCGTCTGCGCCGCGACGGCGACAACGGGATCGCCGACGTACCGGACGACGTCGACCGCAAGCACGTGCTCGTCGGCGATCTGACAGCCATAGAGAGCGAGGTCCCGGACGTCGTCCGGCGTCAGCACCACGACGTCATCCGGCACTGCCGTGGCGTCGACGGAGAGGATGCGCGCGTGCGGGTACGGGGAGCGGAGAACCCGCGCATGCAACATGCCGGGCAGCTCGACGTCGACTGCGTAGCTGTTCGTTCCCGTCACGATCGACCTCGTCACCGCGTCCATCCGACCTCCTCGACCGCGCGCCTCACCTCGACGGCGATCACGCGCCGCCGGTAGTCAGCGGAGCCACGGACGTCGGCGATGGGCTCGATCGCCTCGGAGTAGGCTCTGCCGATCTCGACCGCGTCGCCGAGTCGGCAGATGTCCGGGAAGAACTGCGGCGTCCCGGCGACCGCTCCCACGACGACACGGAGGCCGTCGTTCCCCACCGCTGCCGCGACGCCGACGCACGGACGGTCCTCGCGGGAACGAGAACGGAACTTCCGGTACACGGCCCGGCCGACACCGGCTGGAACCACGACTTCGACGATCAGCTCGTCGGCTTCGAGCGAGGTCTCGTAGTGCCCGATGATGAACTCCTCGATTGGGACCTCGCGTGCACCTCGTGTGCTCCGAACGATGACGCGTGACCCGAGTGCGGTGAGCATGGCCGGCGGATCCGACGCGTAGTCCGCATCGCCGAGGACTCCCCCGACCGTCGCCTGATTGCGGATGCGCGGGCTCGCCACGACCGAGAACACGGCGGCAACCGCAGGCCACCGTTCCCGAGCCACCGCGGAATGCTCGACGGCGCGATGGGTGACGAGTGCTCCGAGCCGAAGCTCGCCGTTGGCCCGGATCTGACCGATCCCCGGGACATTCCGCAGAGCGAGGAGCTTTGTCGGGGCGATCAGTCGCTGATTGAGCAGGATCGCCAGGAACGTCCCTCCGGCCACGACCGTTGCATCCTCGCCGTGCTCTGCGCGAAGCGCGAGCGCCTCCTCGAGTGATGTCGGGGCGAGCCAGTCAGCCGCCATGAAGCAGCGCCTCCTCGTACAGCGGTCGCGCAAGTTCACGGGCCACGGGCACCTTGATTCTCTCGAACATCCACGTGTGCTGGGCCCGCGCCCGCGCAAGGTCGCAGTCTCCTCGCCTGACCCAGGCGTATGGAACGTCGATGTTGACCTCGAGGAACGACAGCGAGTCCGCCGCCTGGAGGAGGTCGGCAGAGGGGTCACCACCCGCCTCGTGAAGTCGAATGAGCCGCTCCACCTCCGCGACAGTTGCGTCCTCGGCACCTTCCTCGCGAAGCCATTCACCGACGATTCGTGCCGAGCGCTCGGCATGCGCTCGGCGGTACTCGGTGCCTGCTCCCGGCGGAACGGAGAGATCCTGCTTCGGGCCGCCCGGGAAATGGCGCTCCATGTCGTGCGTCAGCGCGGCCAGACGCGACGTCTCGCCCGCGCCGGGGTCCAGGACGAGGAGCCAATCAACCGTGCGGCGGAGATGATCGGCATTCCAGTACGGCTCGATCCAGGCGGTAGCGCGGTCGATCACAGGGTTGTCACCGGCCGTGACTGGAGGAGAAAGAGCGTGTCGCCGACGATTGCCCATTCGATGTCCTGGGGTGCGCCAAAGCGCTCTTCCAGCGAGGTTCCGGCCCTGATGAGGATCCTCAGCTCGTCAGGCGTGAGCACGCCGCCGTGGACGAGACGCTCTGTCTTGACGTCGCCGTTGCGGTCGACGATGTAGTGGTCCGGGGTCACCTCCCCCGAGACGACCTGCTCTCCGAGACCGAAGACCGCCTCGATGAGGATACGGTCTCGTCTCCTCGCGACGGGGTCCACCGTGAACAGGACACCCGATTTCTCGGCCTCGATCATCGTTTGCACCACGACTGCCATCTCGAGATCCTCGAGCGACCCTTTCTGCGAGCGATAGAACAACGCGCGCTCACTGAAGAATGACGCCCAGCACTCGACCACGCGGTCGCAGACCTCGTCGGTGCCCTCGACCTCGAGAAACGTCTCCTGCTGGCCCGCAAAACTCGCCTCCTCGGAGTCCTCCGCACAGGCCGACGAGCGAACGGCCACCGACCCGCCCAGGCGTTCGTAGGCCCGGCCGATCTGGTCTCGGGGCGGCTCGCAGCCACCCACGAGCGCCTGGGCGCCTTCCCAGTCGAGACTCCGAGCGCAAGCACGGAGTCCCTCCGCGTCTAGGAGGGAGGCCATCACGTGGGCTCGAATGACAAACCCGGGTGGAACGTTCAGCCCGGCTGCGGCCATCGCCGCAAGGCTTGCGCCCTTGCCGCCTGCGACCCGGACGTCACGACAGTCGTCGTGGTCGAACCAGACGATGGCCTCACTCATCGATGATCGCGACTGCGCGAACCGGAGCCGCCGTGGTTCCCATCCACTTGATGGGAAACACCGAGAGCTTGAAGCCGTGCGAGGGAAGGGCATGGAGGTTGGTGAGGTTCTCCAGATGCCAATAGTCTTCGTCCATCATGACGAGGTGCGCCTCCCAGAAGTGCTTCTGCTCGAACATAGCCCAGACCGGGGGGTCGAAGGTGATCGCATCGACGCCCATCATCCGGACGCCCTGTGCGATCAGGTGACGCGTTGCCTCTGCGGTCATACCACAGTGGTCCGTGCGGTATCGCTCCTCGTCCTGATAGGCCCCGGCGCCCGTGTGCATGAGCACGATATCCCGCTCCTTGAGCGTGTACGCGATCTTTTCGAGTGCCTCGTCGATCTCGTCGGGGAAGATGCGGGTGCCGGACTCCTTGTGTGTGAAGTCGAGGACGACGCCGTCCGAGTAGCAATACTCGAGTGGGATCCCTTCGACCCCCGGGGCATCCGGGCCTCGCAGGTGCTTCACCGCGTCGACGTGCGTGCCGACGTGATCGTTCTGCGAGATCATGTAGCTCGCCGTCAGCCAGGTCGCTCCGTGCTCGGCGGCGCCGATCCGCTCGGCGAACTCCTCCCACGTTTCGTGGATCCGCATGTCCGGCGGCGGCACCCGGGGGAAGGTGAGCATCCCAGGGTGCACGGGCATGGACAGGTCGACCAGGCGTGTCATTGGGTCTCCTCTTTCAGCAGGTCGCTGAGGACGTCGAAGTGCCGACGCATCGCCGCAGCAGCTTCCTCGGGATCCTGCGCTCGGATTGCATCGAAGATCGGCCGGTGAATCGCTGCGATCTCTTCGAGGCCGATCCCTGTTCGGAGCGAGGTGATCATGGTCCGGCCTTCGACACGGAGCGACTGCCAGACGTCACGCAGGATCGAGTTTCCGCAGGCATCGATGATCGTTCGGTGGAACTCGACATCGGAGAGCACCTGCTCGTGCAGGTCTCCTGCTGCGGCCGCTTCCTCCATCGCGGTGAGGTGGAGCTCGAGCTCTTCGACGTCACCGTCCAGCTGGAGGGTCGCCAGCCGTGCGGCGACTTCCTCGATCGCCGACCGGACGGGGAAGATCTCGGCGATCTCGTCGAGGGTGACGGCCCGCACGCGCGCCCCGCGAAACGGCTCGGACTCGACGAACCGGAGCATCTCCAGTTCGCGCAACGCCTCGCGGACAGGGACCTGGCTCGTCTCGAACTCCCTGGCCAGTCTCGTTTCGACAAGTCGTTCGCCGGGCGCATAGGTCCCGATCACGATCCGCTCCAGGATGATCTCCTTGATGTGCTCTCGGAGAAGGGAGCGGGTCGCCTTCATCCGACTGCCGCTGCTCGTTCGAGAACCTCGACTACGCCGGTCGCACCGTTGACCCTGACCCTGTCGCCCGTCGCGATCCGTTGCGTCGCAACAGAGGTGCCGACGACTGCGGGCAGGCCGAACTCACGAGCGACCACGGCGGGGTGAGACGCAACGCCGCCCGCATCGGTGACGAGCCCGCCGATTCGTGTGAACAACACGACCCAGGCCGGGTTGGTCATCTGGCAGACCAGGATCTCGCCCGTCTGCACCTCGTCGAACTCGTCCGCAGACGTGACGAGGCGCGCGATGCCCTCGACCACCCCCGGCGAGCCTGCGAGCCCATGGATCGTTTCGGACTGCTCCGCGTGCTTCCGGTGGAACTTTTCGGGAAAGCCCCAGAGCGTGTAATACGGAAATGCGAGCTGCGCCTCCGTGGCAGTGCCGATCCATTCCGGCGGTCGGACGGCGAAGCTGCGCTCGCGGTCGTCCCGCCGCTCGCCGACGAGCGTCTTCGCAGCGAGGGCGTGCTGATCACCGATCAGCACCCGCAACTCGTTGTAGCGCAGGAACATCACGCTCTCGGGGTCGTCGAGGACGTCTGCATCGACGAGCAGACGGCCGATCGCAACGAGAACGTGGCGGACGTACGCGTTGGTGGCCTGGTCGATGTAGAAGTGATGATCGGGAGTGAGCGGGTTCATGCGCAGTGAGAGCTCGAGCGCCCGCTCCAGTCGCTCGCGGGCCTCCCCCGCCGGGATGTCCTCCAGGAGCTCGCGTTTCGCTGCGTCGAGGTCCTCCTTGACTGCCGCGAGCGTTGCCGGAAAGTCGTAGTCGGTCGCGAGATACGCGCGAATGGTCTCGATGATGGGCGCCGGGTTCTCTCGCCAGGTCGGATAGACGAACTCGTGCGACCAGATCGCCTTGTTCCCGAACTCCTTGCGATGCGGATCGAGCCGTTCGGCGAGGAAGCGGCGGCCGCGTTCCGATTCTCCGAGCGAGCGCAGCACGGGAGCGGCGGTCTCGCTCGAGAACGCGCTCGAAAGCTCGGCGTCCTGTCCGATCTCCTCCTTCATCTGCCAGAGCGCCTCGATCGCATCCCAGTTTCGGTCTTCGACCGAGCTCTGGAGCCGTCCGACGAGCGTCGGGTCGAGCTCTCCCTTGACCTCGGCGATCGTGCCGTTCAACGCCATCGTCGCGGAGAACTGGGCGAAGTTCAGCATCCAGTGGATCTTCCAGTGCCGATCGTGGATGTCGATCGCGTCCTCGAGAAGGACGGCGAGCTCGACGAGCGACGGATCACGATCGAGCGCCGCATCGAGATGGGCGAAATTGCGCTCGATCTCGGGCCTCAGACGATCCCGCCACCAATCGAGGAAGTTCTCCGCGTAGTGGGGGAGCACCGCGCCGAGGTAGGCGCCGATACCACCTGCCCAGTCGCCTCGAGGCACCCGGGCGCAGTAGCGGGCCTGATACTCGCTCGACTCGACCGTCAGCGACGAATCTGCCGGCACCGCCGCGTGGTAGACGTAGCCGTTGACGTTCTTGGCGATCCAGTCCGATGCGAACGGCGTCCCGAACCGGCGGAACATGTGATCGCAGGTCAGCCACCAGCCGCCGATGTCGAAGAACATCGGCGACACGGGATTCGGGATGTGGAGGTCGTCGAAGATCCAGAACAGATCGCGCTCGCCTTCGTTCCATTCGACCGGGAAGGCGTCGTCGCCGTGGAAGCTGCCGAGCACCGGCTGCGTGTCGCTGGCTGTCATTTTTCTCGCCCTTTCGTCTCTCAGCAGGTGCGGCCCGCCACAGAGGATGAGGTATAATCGTTTATCTTTAGTCTGTCAAACGGTCGGATTTCGGATTCCGAACCGGGATCGCTTGAGAGGCGGAGGCCTCAGGCCGCGAGTGGCGCGAACGGCTCAACGGCAGCCCCCGGGCCCGTCGGAAGACACCTCGGCGCTCTCTTGGGAGCGCGTGCGGGTTCTGCCGGTCGTCATCGATGGCGACGAAACAGACGGGTCAGAGGGCTGACGAGGGCCCGCAGCAGGATCATGACCGAGATCGGCTCCGCGGCGGTCGGTGACGGCGGCTCGGTGCTCGGCGAAGGCTGATCACCCGCGCCCACCTCGGGCGGGGCGAGCTTCGCCTGCAGGCACGCCGCGAACTTGGCGACCAACTGCTGCGAGACCTGCTGCATGACCGGCCGGCCGAACTGCGCCGCCGTGCCGGAGAGGTTCACGTCTGTGACGATCACGACCCGGGTCCCGGTAGCCACGGGTGCCAACGTCGACTCCACTCGAGCGGTTGCACCGCCTCTCCCCTTCAGCTCCCGCGCCTTCGAGACCATCACCAGCCGCCCCGCGTCGGGGTCGGCGGTCTCTCGTTCGAGGTCAGCGGCGAATGCGAGGGCGATGGGGCCGACCTTCACGGTGAGCTTCGTCTTCCAGTGGGTGGCATCGATCGTCTCGGTCAACTCGGCTCCCGGCATACAGGAGACCACGACCGGCATGTCCGTCAGCACCCCCCACACCGTCCCCGGGAGGGCAGCTACCGTGAAATCGTTCTCGATACGCACGGGCACCAGCGTTCTTGGACGAATGCGAGATAAACGATTATACATGGGGTTGGCGAGCCCTACCGCGGTACCCACCTGCTCAGCTCGGTATCGATGCGGGCTACTCGGCCGGCGTTGGCGCAAGGGGGTGCACGACGCACTCCGCGCCGGCAGGCCACTGCCTGGGCGAAGCACGATCGCAAACCCGTTCCGCGGGCTTTTCTCGCGCCTGCTCCTCGATCCTCGATTTCGACTAGCGTCTCGGACGTCAACGACGACGTTCTGACGGGAGGATCGATGGGCGACACGGTCAGGCTGATGATCCCCTACGAATCGATGGACCCGCTGGCAATCGGCGCCACCGACGACGACTCGAAGAAGCGTCGCGACACCCTGACGCTCGAGATCCCGAGCGCCAACCTGGTCGCGGCCGTCTACCCCGACGAGCCTGCCCCGGTCGGCGATGTGACGGAGGCTTCCCGGCGCGCGCTCGCAGAGCCCGTCGACGGGCCGCCGTTCGCCGCGCTCCTGGCCGGGAAGCAGAGCATCGCCGTCATCATCGACAACCAGTTTCGCCCCACCCCTTCCTCGAAGCTGCTGCCGGCGATCTTCGACGCCATCGAGGAGGCCCGCGTGACCGACGTCCGGGTCGTCTGCGCGAACGGGAAGGTGTTCCCGATGTCCGAGTCGGACATGGAACAGAAGCTCGGGCGCGACAACCTGACGCGGATGGAGGCGAACGGCTGGGCGTTCCACCAGAACGACCCGCAGAACCCGGACGCCTACACCTTCGTCGGCGTCTCGTCGGGCGGCACCCCCGTCTGGCTGCACGAGGAGGTCGCGAGCAGCGAGGTGAAGATCACGATCGGTCAGGCGCAGGCCAACCACTGGGGCGCGGGCGGCGGCGGCAAATTGATCTTGCCCGGCGTGGTCTCGGACGCAACGATCGAGTCGAATCACTGTGCTTTCGTCACCTCGCCGCTGACGCACTACGGCGCCTATGCGGGCCCGATGCGCTCGGACATCGACGACGTCGCCACGATGTGCGGCCTCGACTGCACGATGAACGTGATCCTCGACACGCACGGCCGCGTGATCGACTGCATCTTCGGCTCGCACCCCGAGGCCCATCGGGAGGCGATCCGCCGCTTCAACGCGATCTACGCCTACGACAGCTGGGTCGAGGAGCAGGGGCAGGCCGACATCGTCATCTGCGGGGTCTTTGCCCCGACCGACCACCTGTTCTTCCACACCGGCTGGGGCTGCATGTCGGCCGATCTCGTGCTCAAGGACGGCGGCACGATCATCTACACGAGCCCGTCGCCGGGCGTCTCGACGGCGATCGGCGACTTCCCCGGCTTCGCGCTGATGGACCTGATGAAGCCGTACATGCCGGCCACCGTCGAGAACTACCAGCGCGTGCTGCGCGACATCCACAAGCGCGAGATCCAGATGTGGGCCGGCTGTATCTGGGTGCCGATCTACGAGGTGATGACCCGGAAGCACCTGACGGTGGTGACACTGGCGGAGAACCTCGAGATGGCGGCAGACATCGGGCTCGACGCGACGACCTCGCTCGACGAGGCATTTGCGGCCGCGATGGCACGGCACGGCGCCGATGCCAAGGTTGCGGTGCTCCCGTACGCCCGTTATCAGCTGCCACGGAACGCCGTGCGGATGGCTTCCGAGGAGCCGAGCCTGCTGGCGCACACGGGGGTGTAGATGGTAGAGCCCGAGGCGTCGCGAACGACGATCCCGGGCTTTCGGCCGGCGAACGGCGTGGGCGACAACGACGCCGTTCGCCGGCAGATCCGCGGGTCGACGACGATTCTCGAGATCCTCCGCATGTATCCGGACGGGTGCGCTGCGCAGCTGATGTCGCGGATCTACTGGCCGTGCGCGCACTGCGGCGGCGCTGTGCGGGAGCCGTTGACGATGGCGGCGCTCCGTCACGGGCGCGATCCGCGGGCCGTCCTGGAGGCGTTCCGCGCCCTCGAGCACGGCGGACCGGACGATGCGCAGGTGGCGCTCGCCAAGGAGCGGCACCCAACTGCCTAACAGTGTTACGTTCGGGCCGTGGCACAGCCGGATCCTGCGACCACGGAAGGCCCCTGGGTGGGCCGCAGTGTGCTCCGCGTCGAGGACGACGCCCTGCTGCGCGGCGAAGGCCGGTTCCTCGACGACCTCTCCCCCGTCGCCCACAGCTTCCACGCAGCCGTCGTACGGTCACAGCTCGCGCACGCCCGGATCGAGGTCGACCCGGCCGGGGCCCTCGGGTTGCCCGGGGTCGTCGGCGTCCTCACCGGCGCCGACGTCGCCGCGCTGTCGCGACCGTTCCCGGCCGGGATCGAGACCGGCATGCCGCAGTACGCAACCGCGATCGACACGGTGCGCTACGTCGGCGAGCCCATCGCCGTCGTCGTCGCCCGGGATCGTTACCTGGCCGAGGATGCGGCCGAGCTCGTCGAGGTCGACTACGACCCGCTCGACGCCGTTCTCGACCCGGTTGCCGCCGCAGCACATGCGGTGCACGACCGGTCGTTCGCGTACGGCGACGTCGACGACGCGATGGCGAAGGCCGACCTCGTCGTCCGGCAAGCGTTCCACGTTCCCCGCTTCACCTGCACCCCCGTCGAGTGCAGCGCGGTCGTCGCCGACTGGGACGCGACCGCCGGCCGACTGACGGCCTGGGCCAACTTCCAGGGACCGTTCACGCTGCACGGCGTCGCGGCCGCCGCGCTCGGGCTCGAGGGCGACCGCCTGCGCCTCCTCACCCCACCCGATTCGGGCGGATCGTTCGGGATCAAGGCCTCGGTCTTCTCGTACGTGGTGTTGATCGGCCTCGCCGCCCGTCACCTCGGCGTACCGGTCACGTGGGTGGAGGACCGGCTGGAGCATCTCGCCGCGAGCGCAGCAGCAACCGGTCGCACGACGGAGGTCGAGGCGGGGTTCACGGCCGACGGCCGTCTGGTCGCGCTCCGCTACGACGCGATCGAGGACGTCGGCGCGTACGTCCGCGCCCCGGAGCCCGCCACGCTCTATCGCATGCACGGGTCCCTCACCGGCGCCTACAGCGTCTCGAACGTCGGCGTTCGCAACCGGGTCGTGCTCACGAACACCATCCCGTCGGGCCTCAACCGCGGTTTCGGCGGACCGCAACTCTACTTTGGACTCGAACGGACGATGGCGATCGCGGCGCGCCGCCTCGGGCTCGATCCGGTGGAGCTCGCACGCCGCAACCTGATCGAGGCCGAGGCGATGCCCTATCGGACCCCGTCGGGGGCGCTCTACGACTCGGGTGACTACGCCGCCTGCCTCGACAAGGCGCTCGAGCTCGCGGATTACGAAGCGCTCTGCGCGCGGGTCAGTGCGGCACGTGCCGACGGCCGGCTCGCCGGGATCGGGCTCGCCTGCATCGTCGAGCCTTCGATCTCGAACATGGGCTACATCACTCTTGCCCAGACCGCGGACGAGCGCGCTCGTTCCCTGCCCAAGTCTGGCAACGCCGAGGGTGCTTCGATCGTGATCGATCCTCTCGGCGGCGTCACCGTCCGCCTCGCAACGACGCCGCAGGGGCAGGGGCACCGGACGGTCTGCGCGCAGGTCGTGGCCGACGTGCTCGGCTGCGCCCCGGAGGACGTGACGGTGATGTCCGAGATGGACACTGCAAGCGTGCCGTGGACCGTCGCTTCCGGCAACTACTCGTCGCGATTCTCGGGCGTCGCGGTCGGTGCGGTCCACGCCGCGGCGCTGAAGCTCCGAGCGAAGATCGACGCGATCCGTGAGCAGGCCGGCGACAGGGCTCTGTCGCTGCGCCGGGTCGCCGGCAAGGCCCATTGGAACCCCGAAGGGCTGCCGGCGGGCGAGGAGCCGGGTCTCGCCGCGGTCGCCTTCTGGGCGCCTCCGACCCTCGATCCTCCCGACGACGACGATCGCGTCGCGTCGTCCGCGGCCCACGGCTTCATCGTCGACATCTGTGCGGTCGAGGTCGAGCGGGAGACGGGCGAGGTGCGCGTTCTCGACTACGTGACGGTGCACGACGCGGGGCTGCTCCTCAACCCACTCCTCGCCGAGGGGCAGATTCTCGGCGGGTTCGCCCACGGTGCCGCTGCCGCGCTGTACGAGCGCCACGTCTACGACGAGGTGGGCAACCTGATGACCGCGTCGCTCGTCGACTATCTCGTCCCCACCGCGCCCGACACCCCTGCGCTCCGCATCGGCCATCTCTCGTCGCCGTCCCCCGTGACGGCGCTCGGTGCCAAGGGGGTCGGCGAGGGAAACACGATGAGCGCTCCCGTCTGCATCGCGAACGCCGTCGCCGACGCGATCGGACGGGACGACCTGGAGCTTCCCCTGACCCCGCCCCGCGTCTGGGAGCTCCTGGCCCGCGAGCCATGTGGCTCAGAGCCACAAAGCCCCGGGAGCGGCCCGTGAAACCCGTTGCCTTCGAGTATGTCGCCGCCCACTCGATCGAGGAGGCCGTCGAAGCGCTCGCCAACGACGAGGACGCGAAGCCGATTGCCGGCGGCCAGAGCCTCGTTCCCGCGCTCAACATGCGCCTCGTGCGCCCGACGCTCCTCGTCGACCTCAATCGGGCCGGCCTCGACCGGATCGAGCTCGACAACGCCGTGCGTATCGGCGCGACCGTACGTCAGGCCACACTCGAGCTGGATCCGCGCACCCATCCGCTCCTCCGCCAGGCACTTCCGTACGTCGGTCACTCCGCCACTCGCAATCGGGGCACGGTCGGCGGCAGCGTCGCCCACGCCGATGGCTCCGCCGAGATTCCGCTCTGCCTCGCGGCTCTCGGCGGCGTCGTCGTGGCCGAAGGGCTGAACGGCCGTCGAGAGGTTTCGACCGACGAGTTCTTCGTCACGCATTACCTGACGACGCTCGCAGTCGGAGAGGTCGTCGTCGAGACAGTCTGGCCGCTGCCAGCCGAGAACGAGGGGACGGCCTTCGAGGAACTCGCGCTCCGGGCGGGCGACTACGGGCTCGCGATGGTGGCCGTCGTGCTGCGGCGGATCAACGGTGTCGCGCGGGATGTCCGTGTCCGCGTCGGCGCCGTCACCGACCGACCGACGGCGCTCAGCGACGTCGAAGGAGCGGTCGACGGTACCCCGTTGACGATGTCGTCCGCGCGGGAGGCGGGCGCTCTCGCCGCCCAGTCGGTCGACCCGGCGTCCTCGATCCACTCATCGGCCGGATACCTACGACACCTGACCGGGACGCTCGTCGAGCGGGCGCTGCTGCGCGCGTGGGAGCGGGCGGCATGAACGAGATCACGCTGACCGTGAACGGGCGGGTCGTCGTCGAGCAGGTCGAGCCACGTCTGCTCCTGACCGACTTCCTCCGGCATCGCCTCGGCCTCACCGGTACCCATGTCGGCTGCGAGCACGGCGTTTGCGGGGCGTGCACCGTACGGCTCGACGGCGTCTCGGTGCGCGCGTGCTGCCTGCTCGCCGTGCAGACCGATGGGTCGGCGGTGGAGACGGTCGAGTCGCTCGCGGGCGACTCCCTGCTGTCGCCGCTCCAGGCCTCCTTCAAGCGCCATCACGCGCTCCAGTGCGGCTTCTGCACGCCGGGCATCCTGATGGCCGCCGACGACCTGCTCTCCCGCGGGACACCCTCTCGCGAGGAGATCGTGGACATGCTCTCCGGACACCTCTGCCGCTGCACCGGCTACGCGCCGATCATCTCCTCGATCGAGGATGCTCGTGACACTTTGTCACAAGGATCGGAGGCGGATCGATGAACCTCGCGCAGTCTCTCCTCGCCGCGTGCGAGCGGCAGCCGCAGCTCGAGGCATTCCCCGGCATCCGATACAGCGAACTGTTGCCGCAGGTTGCGCACCTCGCAGGCGGGCTCGGGGCGAAGCCGGGAGAGCGGGTGGCTGTCGTCCTCGACAACCGCCTCGAGACCGCGCTCCTCTACTGGGCGACGCAATGGGCCGGAGCCGTCTTCGTTCCCCTCTCGTGGCGCCTCTCGGAGGAAGAGCTCACGTACTGCATCGACGACGCCGGGGCCGAGATCGTAATTCGGGAGGGTGATCCCCTTCCCGAGGGCTCCCGGCACGAGGGCGCGCTCGACCGGGACGAGCGCGAGATCTCGCTCCTCCTCTACACGTCTGGCACGACGGGACGCCCGAAGGGCGTCCCCCGTACTCACGCGTCCGACCGGGCCGGCGGCCTCGGCCAGGCGCTGCAACACGGGTACGAGCACGGTGACCGCACCCTCGGCGTGATGCCCCTCTACCACACGATGGGCATCCATTCACTCCTCGCGATGCACCTCGTCGGCGGCTGTTACGTCCCGCAGCCCCGTTGGGACCCGGACGAGGCGTTGCGCCTGATCGCGGAGGAACGGATCACCTCGCTGTACCTCGTCCCCACCCTCTTCCACGACCTCGTCAGCAGCGACCGGCTCGGGGAGCACGATCTCTCGAGCGTCCGGGCGCTCGGCTATGCCGGCGCCGCGATGACCTCGACCGTCGTCATGCGTTGTCTCGAAATCTTTCACCCCGAGGTGTTCGTCAACCACTACGGCTCGACCGAGATCTACACCTTCTCGATCGGCAGAGACCAGGCCGCCAAGCCCGGGTGCGCCGGGCAGGCTGCAGTCAACACGCGCTTGAAGCTCGAGCCGAACGGGGAGATCTGCGCGCACCTCTCGGGCGACGAGGCCTTTGCCGGCTACTGGAACCGGCCCGACGCCGACGCGAAGGCGATTCGCGGCGGCTGGTACCACACGGGCGACACCGGGCATCTCGACGGCGACGGCGACCTCTGGGTCGACGGGCGGTTGGACGACATGATCATCTCCGGCGGTGAGAACATCCATCCGTTGGAGGTCGAGGACGTCCTCGCACGCCATCCGGGCGTGCGCGAAGTGGCAGTCGTGGGAGCGCCGGACGAACGCCTCGGCTTCCGGGTCGTCGCGGTCGTCGTCGGCGACGCCACCGCCGAGGAGCTCGACGCCTATTGCCTCGCCTCGACGCTCGCCCGCTTCAAGCGTCCGCGGGAGTACCGGCTGGTGCCGGAGCTCCCGAAGAGCGCGTCAGGGAAGATCCTGCGCAGGATCCTGCGAGACGAACCGAAGGAGAGCGTGTGACCGAGTACGACGGATTCCGGCTCGACCACGATGCCGACGGCGGCGTCGCCACGATCACGCTGGACGTGCCCGGGAAGTTCAACCGAGTCTCGATGCTCGCCCGCGATCAGCTCGCGGAGCTCTTCGCCGAGCTCGACCGCGATGACTCGGTGCGGTTCGTCGTGCTCACCGGGGCCGGGGGCCAGTTCACCGCCGGGGGCGACATCGCCGGGTTCCTGACCAGATCTCCGTGGGTCGTTTCCCAGCTCGCAAGGAACGTTGCGGCGCCCGAGCGCTGCTCCAAGCCGGTGATCGCCGGGCTCCAGGGATACGTCTTCGGCGTCGGCCTCGAGCTTGCCCTCGCATGCGATTTCCGGATCGCGGCGGAGGACATGCAGATGGCGCTCCCCGAGGCCACCATCGGGATGATTCCCGGCTCGGGCGGCACCCAGCGACTCGCGCGACTCGTCGGGGTGGGCCGGGCGAAGGACATCGTCATGCGCGGACGCCGGGTCGAGGCCGGCGAAGCGTTTGCGATCGGGCTCGTGACAGAGGTCGTCACCGTCGAAGCGCTCGACGGCGCCGTCGAGGCGCTGATCACGGAGCTTCGTCGCCATTCACCGCTCTCACTCGCGATGGCAAAGCGCGTGCTCAACACCGTCTACGACAGCCCTCTCCACGTCGGGCTCGAACTCGAAGGTCTCGCCTACGGACTGCTCCAGCAGACGCACGACTTCCGCGAGGGTGTCGAGGCGTTCGTGGAGAAGCGGAAGCCGGACTTCAGTGGCTCCTAGTCGGCGAAGGGGTGCTTGGTGCATTCATCGGCGCCGATCTTGACGGCTGCCTGCTCTGCCGCGTTTTGCCGGACGAGCGCCGATTCGACGACCCGGAAATACGTGTCGTAATCCTTCCGCTTGAGGACAGAAAGTGCGTAGACCTGCCCGTCCACGTACGTTGCGTAGAAGCGGTCGAAGTTCTTCTTCGCCGTCGTCTCTTCGGCAGAGGCCTGCAGCCTTTTCGCGGAGGTCGCCAACGTCTTCATTGCGACGAGCTGCTTCGGTAGCAGCTTGACGAGCTCAGCCGGGGTGGTCGCGGTCCCTATCGCCTCGAGCGACGAGAGTTGGTCTGCGCACAACGCGCCCAGCGCGTCGGCGTATGCGCTGCGTCTCGGTGCGTCGTCGGCGCCGCAGCCGGAAGCAACCGTGAGCAGCAAGGCGAGCACCATCGTGATTCCTGCACTTCGCATCGCGGGATTGTAGGGCCACGCGCAACGGCCGCGGAGGCTTAGTCCCTCCGCTCCCAAGCGAGTCCCGCCGCCAGGACCGTGGTGTCGTCCTGGGCGACGAACTGCATGTTTCCGACCGCGAGCCCGGCCCAGCCGATCAGGTTGACCCAGCGCAGGAACGACGACAGCGGTAGCCGGATCTCGAGCTCGTCTGCATCCTCGGGCGGCAGGTCGATCGCATAACACGGGCTCACGTAGAGGTCCACCTCGGGCCTGTAGGCACGCCAGCTTTCGAGGGCACCGTACGCCGTCGCGACAGCATCGGCCGCGACCTGCTGCGCCGCCTCGAGCTTCGGCCGGATCGTGTAGGCGTACTCGTCGGCGCGCGCGGGGAACGTCGCCCGGTGGCTCACGGCCGCCTCGTGCAGAAACAACGGCCACATGTTCGCGTCGGCAGCGGGGATCGCCGACTCGACCACGCGCGCGCCCAACCGCCCGAGGTCGGCGGCCCACGACTCTGCCACGTCACTCGCCTCGGTCTCACGCCCGTCGGCCAGATCGGGCGCGCGGCGCAGCAGGCCGACCGTGAGGCCGTCGAGCCGGGGCTCGGGCACCGCGCGACCCGAGAGCACCGACCACAGGAGGGCGACGTCCGCCACGCTGCTTCCCATCGGCCCCACGGTGTCCAGAGACGGGCACAGCGGGAAGATGCCGTCGAGGGGCAAGAGCCCCCAGCGGGACTTCAGCCCGACGGTGCCACAGGCAGCCGAGGGCAACCGAATCGAGCAGCCAGTGTCGGTGCCGATCGCGAGATCGACGAGTCCCGCGGCGAGCGCCGCCGCGTTGCCGGCCGAGGAGCCACCCGTTGTCTTTCCCGGGTGGAGCGGGTTGTGCACCGTGCCGTACCACGGGTTCGCGCCGAGCACGCCCCAAGCGAACTCCGGCAGGTTGCCCTTACCCACGACGACCGCGCCGGCGTCGAGCGCCCGCTGCACGACGGTTGCGTGTCGGGCCGGAACATGGTCGGCGTAGATGCGCGACCCGTAGGTCGTCCGAACACCTGCCGTGTCGATCAGATCCTTCACGAGCAACGTGCGACCTACGAGAGGCCCATCGGCGACGCCTCGCAGGGGCTCGTCGAGCCAAGTGATCGCTGCGTTGAGGGGGTCCTTCACGGGATCAGCGCCACGCACTCGACCTCGATCTTTGCTCCCGGGATCACGAGGGCCGAGATCTCGACGAGCGTCGACGCCGGCCGAGTCTCGCCGAACACTTCCTGCCGTACCGGGTTCACGAGCGGCCGGTCGTCGATGTCGGTCAAATAGACGGTCACCTTGACCACGTCCGCGAACTCGCAGCCACCGGCCTCGAGGACGGCGCGCATGTTTTCGAACACGCACCGCGCCTGCGCGACGACATCGTCCCCGCCGACGAGCTCTCGCCGCTCGTCGACGGGGACGATGCCCGAGACGAAGAGGAAACCGCCCGCCTCCACCGCGTCCGTGAAATGGGAGATCGGCTCGGCCTGTCCGGCCACTCGGAGCTCTCGACGCATGGAGCCCATTTCAGAATGACGCTTCGTCGACGGGGCGCGATGGGCGCGTGCGATGCAAGGACGCACGGAGCCCGACTAGGAGCGCTATTCGGGCGACTGAGGACGAAGCAGTGTGCGTGGACAGCGCGTCCCGACGGCACAAGGCTTCATCCTGAGATGGGCTCCTAGCCACGATCAGGCGAAATGAGCCTTGAGCGCGTCGAAGCCGCCCTGAAAGACCTGCGAGGCGAAGAACTCCGTCCAATGCCCTGCTGGTCGCGGTCGCAGTCGAACGTCGTCCACCATTCGACGAAGCTGCCGCCACCGTCCGTGACCTTGCCATGAGGGCTCCTCTGGGTTCGGTGTCGATTCCTCTCGGATCCTACGATGCCGAGAGTCGTGTGAGAGCCTGGGTGCGGATCTCCGAGAGCGACTGCCGCGGTGTCAACGCCTCGGGATCGACGCGCAACTCCACGAGCGCCGGCCGTCCAGAGGCGACTGCGTCGTCGAATGCGGTGCCGAACTCCTCCGTCCGCTCGACAACGGAACCGTGGGCGCCGAAGGCGCGAGCGAGCGCCGCGAAATCCGGGTTGACGAGGTCGGTGCCGGAGACCCGGCCCGGGTAGTGCCGCTCCTGATGCATCCGGATCGTCCCGTACATGCCGTTGTTGACAACGAGGATCACGACGGCCGCGTCGTACTGCACCGCAGTCGCGAGCTCTTGCCCGGTCATCAGGAAATCGCCGTCGCCCGCGATCGCAACGACAGTCCTCTCCGGGAACAACATCTTCGCGGCGACTGCCGCCGGAACGCCGTACCCCATGGCCCCGCTCGTCGGCGCGAGCTGTGTCGGATAGCGCCTGAACTCGTAGAAGCGGTGCGCCCAGACCGAGAAGTTGCCGGCACCGTTGGCGAGAATCGCATCCTCCGGCAGGCGCGCCCGCAGCGTCGCCATGACCTCGCCCATGTCGAGGTCGCCCGGACCTGCGGAGTGGCGGAGGTTGTCGAAGTAGTCCAGGCGTGCCCGATGCGTGTCGGTCTGTCGTGGAGCCGGATCGAGCGTCGGTAGCTCGGAAAGCGCGAGCGCGAACGCGTCCGGAGAAGCCGTGATCGCGAGCTTGGGGGTGTAGACACGTCCGAGCTCCTCGGGGTCGGGGCTGACGTGCACGAGGGCCTGGGTCGGGTTCGGGATGCGCAGGAAGGTGTAGCCCGCGGTCGTGATCTCGCTCAGCCGGTCGCCGATCACGACCAGGAGGTCGGCGTCACGAACCCGTTGCGCCAGGCGAGGGTCGGCGCCGAGCGCGAGGTGTCCGACATAGACGTCGGAGGTGTTGTCGACATGGTCCTGGCAACGCCAGCCTGCGGCGACGGGTATGCAGCCCTCCGTGCACCAGCTCGTCAGGGCTGCGCTCGCCTCGGCGCTCCAGGGTGACCCGCCGACGATCACGAGCGGCCGTTCGGCGCCGGCGAGCATTGCCCTCGTCCGCTCGAGATCCTCAAGGGCAGGATGCAGACGCGCGCTCACGTACGGCAGGGCGTCGGCCGCGCTCGACGCGTCGACGAGCATGTCCTCCGGGAGCGCGAGCACGACCGGACCCGGCCGGCCCGCCGTCGCGACGTGGAATGCACGAGAGACGAGCTCCGGGATGCGGTCGACGCTGTCGACCTGCGCAACCCATTTGGCCATCGGCCCGAACATGTGGCGGTAGTCGATCTCCTGAAACGCCTCGCGCCCCATCATTTCGCGCCCCACCTGGCCGATCAGGAGGATCAGAGGAGTCGAGTCCTGAGACGCGGTGTGCACCCCGCCCGCGGCGTGCGTCGCCCCCGGGCCTCGCGTGACCATGCAAATCCCCGGCCGGCCGGTGAGCTTACCGTACGCGTCGGCCATGTTGGCGGCCCCGACCTCGTGACGGCAGGAGACATACCGGATCGGGGCGTCGTGCAGCGCGTCGAGCACGGCCAGATAGCTCTCGCCGGGGACGCCGAAGGCCAGCTCGATCCCGTGGACCGCGAGCTGGTCGACGAGAAGCTTGCCGCCGCTCCTCACGGGAGGCTGAGCCGGTGCTCGAGGTACACGGTGGGCTTCTGGAGCTTCGGGCGGTCCTCGTCGGCGGGGTCGACATAGCGAATCGTGCGTTTCCCAACCCATTCGGAGGGCAAGAGCAATACGCGGACGAACGCGGTCGCCTCGTGCTGCGAGGCCGTCGCGAGGACCGGCTCGGGGCCTGACTCGAACCAGGAGCCTCCCCGCCCGTACGAGGACGTGTGGCCCTCCGTGTCGATGTCGAGGCGGCCGTGGAGCAAGTAACGGATCCCGGGCCCGGGGTGGCTATGCCTATAGGCGATCCCGCCCGGCGGGAAGTCGATCCGGTCGCAGCGCATGACCCAGTCTGCGAGCGGATCCAGCTGGATCTGTCGTGAAAGAACCGCCCCCGCGGCATCCTCGGAGGTGTCGTCGAGCTGCCAGACGAGCGCATGCCCGTCGACGTGGACAGCTCCGAAGTGGGCGACGTCGTTCTCGACGTCGTAGACGACGCAGTGACCGCCGGCCGTCGCGGCGCCGTCGCGGAACTCGTAGAGGGAGAATCTCATCGGTGGGCTCGACTCTATCCCTCCCGCAGATCTCGAATCCGCTAACGCGGATCTCTCGATCGCACGCAAGATCCCTGAAGGGGCCCGCCCGCGGGCCTTTCACTCTCGGATGGCGACAGAAGGTGAAGTTCGCCTCGCCCCTACGGGTTCGAACGCGCGTCCACGAAGCAACGACGTCCGCGTCCTGGAGAGAGGGCCCGCGGGCGGGCCCCTTCAGGATCATGGACGGGCCCGCGGGCGGGCCCCTTCAGGATCACGCGAAGCGTGCAGAAAGCAAAGGCGTTCCACTAGCCGGGAAAGCGGCGACACGATCCTCCATCGCGGCTTTCGCGGCTAGTGGAACGTCTGGCCGCCGTCGATCACGATCGTCTGACCCGTGACGAAGATCGAGCCCGGGCCTGCGAAGTACACGACCGCGCCGACGACGTCCTCCGGCATCTGGTCGCGCTGGAGCGTCCGCGCAGAGACGGACACGTCCCGCAGCTTCTCGATCACCTCCGGGTGCGCCTCGACGCCGGCGGACATCGTGAACCCCGGCGCCACGCAGTTGACGAGCACGCCATCCTTGCCGACCTCCTTCGCCAGCGCCCGCGTGAAGGCGACGATCGCGCCCTTGCTCGTCACGTAGTGGAGGAGGAAGGGCACCCCGCGGAACGGCGTTCCGGAGGAGATGTTGACAATGCGGCCGCCATCGCTCCGCTGCATGACCGGCACGACCGCGCGGCACATCAGGAACATCGAAGCCACGTTCACGTCCATCACCTGTCGCCACTCCGCGAGCGGAATCTCGGTGAAGGCGCGCATCGCGAGCGATGCGTAGAGGCCCGCGTTGTTGACGAGGATGTCGATCGAGCCGCAGCGCTCGACGGTCTCGTCGACGAGCGACTGGACGGCGGCCTCGTCTGCGACGTCGGCAGTCAGACCGACTCCGTTCGGGAAGGCCTCGGCGGCGGCTTCGGCGCCCCGGAGGTCGGCGACGACGATGCGTGACCCCTCGGCGGCGAGCCCGTGCGCGATGGCGTTGCCGATGCCCTGGGAGGCGCCGGTGACGATCGCCACCTTGCCGTCGAGCTGACCCATCGCGCCCCCCTTACCGGAGTGGCGAGAACGAGGTCGGGGTCAGGATGCGGTTCTGCTGAGTGTGGATCAGAGGCGCGATCTTGGCGATGAACGCCTTCCAGTCGTCCCGGGCCTGCAGCGCCTCGCGGCGTGCTTCGCGCTCGGCGAAGCTGTCGTAGCGCCACATGCTCGTGTACGTCGAGAGCGCCCCGACTTCCGTCGTGAACGCCCCGACGAACCCTCCGAGCATCTCACGCTGGATCGCGATGCCCTCCTCCTCGTACAAGCGCACGAGCTCCGGCAGCCGTCCCGTGAAAACGTGGTAATCGCGTTGCTCGACGATGACCATCAGACCGGCTCCCCGATGCCGCCCATTGCGAGGTACTTCAGCTCGACCCAGTCGTCGACCCCGTAGCTCGATCCCTCGCGCCCGATCCCCGACTCTTTCATGCCGCCGAACGGCGCCACCTCGGAGGAGACGAAGCCGGTATTGATCCCGACGATCCCGAACTCGAGCCCTTCCGCAACACGCCAGGTGCGACCGAGGTCACGTGTGTAGAAGTACGCCGAGAGGCCGTACGGCGTGTCGTTCGCGACTGCGACCGCCTCCGCCTCGCTCGTGAAGCGGTGGATCCCCGCGACCGGGCCGAAGGTCTCCTCGCAGCTCATCGCCATGTCCATCGTGACCCCGGTCAGCACGGACGGCTGGAAGAACTGCCCCTCCAGACGGCGGCCGCCGACCCGGATCTCGGCTCCATGCGCCAGTGCGTCCGCAACGTGACGCTCGACCTTTGCGACCGCCGCCTCGTCGATCAACGGTCCGACCTGAACGCCGTCGCTGAACCCGTCGCCGACCCTCAGCCCGGCGGCCGCTTCGGTGAACGCACCGACGAAGTCGTCGTAGATGCCGTCCTGGACGAGGAACCGGTTGGCCGAGATGCACGTTTGCCCGGAGTTGCGAAACTTGCACATCACCGCGCCCGCCAGCGCCTCTTCGAGGTCGGCATCGTCGAAGACGATGAACGGGGCGTTGCCGCCGAGCTCGAGCGACACCTTCTTGACCTGTCCGGCGCATTGCGCCATCAGCAGCTTGCCGACCTCCGTCGAGCCGGTGAAGCCGAGCTTGCGGACGATCGGGTTGGACGTCAGCTCACCGCCGATCGCGGGGGCATCCGCAGCGTCACCGGTGACGATCGAGAACACGCCGGCGGGGACGCCCGCTTCCTCGGCGAGTGCCGCTATCGCAAGAGCCGTGAGCGGCGTCTGCTCGGCCGGTTTCAGCACCATCGTGCAGCCGACGGCGAGAGCCGGGGCCGACTTGCGCGTCGGCATCGCGGCCGGGAAGTTCCACGGGGTGATTCCGGCGGTGACTCCGATCGCCTCTCTCAGCACCACGATCCGCCGGTCCGGGAGCGATTGTGGGATGACGCGGCCGTCGAGCCGCTTCGCCTCTTCGCCGAACCACTCGTAGAACGATGCTGCGTAGCCGATCTCCGCCTTGGCCTCGAAGAGCGGCTTCCCCTGTTCGCGCACCAGGAGCGTTGCCAGCTCGTCGACGCGCTCCAGCATCAGGTCCGAGAGCCGGCGCAGGATCCGGGCTCGATCCTTCGCCGTCCGGTGCTTCCACGCAGGAAGCGCGCGGTGAGCGGCCTCGATCGCACGCCGCGTCTCGGCCGCCCCCATCCGGGGAACATTGGCGATCGTCGCTCCCGTGGCAGGGTCGACGACGGGGAACGTGGAGCCCGAGTCGGCGTCGACCCAGACACCGTCGACGTAGGCCTGGTCCCGTAGGAGATCGGTCTCGACGGCGGTCATGGGCTGGACGATAGCGATCCGCGGAATCCACCCGGGCGGTCTCCCCCGCAGCGGAGGCGTTGCACTGCCGGACAAAACGGGCAATGAGATACTGGAGGCATGGATGTCCAGTTCGTCCACTTCGACGATGTGGCGTCGTTCGACCTGATAGACGGCGTCGAGGGTCGTCCCCTCTTCGGTGAGGGGGTGATGATCAACGTGATCGAGTTCGCAGCCGGCGCCACCGTGCCGGCGCACAGCCACCCGCATGAGCAGCTCGGCGTCGTGCTGCGCGGCATGCAGGCGCTCGTCGTCGACGGCGTCGCGCGCGAGCTCGGCCCGATGGAGGGGTACGTCCTCCCGGGGCACGTGGAGCACTCCGCGTACTGCGGGCCCGAAGGCGCCACGGTGATCGACGTCTTCTGTCCGGTGAGGGAGGACTACCGGGAACGATGGGCGCGCTCGAACGGCGATCCGCCGCCACAATGAGGGCGTGAGCCAGACAATCGAAGCGCCGGCCGAGGTCCGCTTGCCGGAAGACGACGAAGAGCTTCATCACGACCGCCCCTGGGTCGTGATCGTGTGGAACGACCCGATCAACCTGATGAGCTACGTCACCTTCGTGCTCCGCAAGCTGTTCGGCTACTCGAAAGAGGAGGCGACCCGGATGATGTTGCAGGTGCACAACGAGGGCAAGGCCGTCGTCTCCTCCGGCGAAAAGGAGAAGGCCGAGTTCGACGTCGCGCGTCTGCACGCCCACGGCCTGTGGGCGACGCTCAGGCAGGACTGATGGCAGGGAGGCGCATCGATCGCGACCGGAAGGGCGGCTTTCGGCTCCGGTTGCCGGTCGAGGAACGCGAGTTGCTGCGCTCGCTGCCGGTGCAGCTCGGCGAAGTGTTGCGCACGAACGACCCGAGCCTGCGACGGCTGTTCCCGCCCGCGTACGCCGACGACGCCGAGGCCGACGACGAGTTCCGGCGGTTGATGCGCGACGAGCTCCTCGAGGGCAAGCTCACGGCGCTGCGGATCGTCGAGGAGACGGCACATGCCGACCACCTGACCGGTGAACAGCTCGAGGCGTGGCTCGGAGCCCTGGAGAGCCTCCGCCTTTTCCTCGGCACCCAGCTCGATGTCACGGAAGCGACGTACGAGCAGGAACTCGACCCGGACGATCCTGATGCCCCCGCCCTGGCGCTGTACGCCTACCTGAGCTGGTTGCAGGAACAGGCCGTGGAGGCGCTCTCGTCGAGCCTTCCGTAGGCAGTTACGCCTCGACGAGCACGCGTCCGGCGGGAAGCTCGAGGCTCGCCCGGACCGCCTCGTCGATCGCGTCGAGCGGAAACACCTCGCCGAGCAGAGGCGCCAGCACGAGCCTGCCGGCGGCCACGTGCTCGAGCAGGATCGGCAACGCCACTGCCGGGTCCTCGGAGCCGTACATCGTTCCGGTGAGGAGCTTCTCACGCCGCAGGAACTCGCCCGGGTCGAGGTCGAGCCGCAGTCCGGTCGGCGGCAACCCGACCATTACCGTCGTGCCACCGCTGCGCGTGAACCTGAGCGCGGTGGCGCTCGTCGCGGGATAGCCGACCGCGTCGAAGCCGTAGTCCGCGCCGTCCGGCGCGACCTCGGCCATCGCCTCCTTCAGGTCGTCCGGATGCACCGCGCGGGTCGCGCCGAGCATCAGAGCCTGTCCGCGGCGGGCCTCGACCGGATCGACGACGACGATCTCCTCGGCGCCGGCGATCCGCGCGCCCTGCACCACGAACTGGCCCACTCCGCCTGCGCCGATCACGAGAGCGACGCCACCGGGTGTTGCCCGCGCCGCAAAGAGCACGGCACCGACTCCGGTCAAGGCCGCGCAGCCGAGCAGGGCGGCGTCGCGCAGAGGAACGGCGCCGCCGGTCGGCAGGGCGACCTGCGACGAGACGACGACCCGTTCGGCCCACGCGCCGGTGGCCGTGCCGCGGTACACCGTCTGTCCCTCGAGCGACAGCCCCGTCGTGCCGTCCACGAGCGTCCCGTTGCCGATCGCGCGGTGAAGCGGCACGCACGCGGCAGGTCGGCCGCGCGCACAGTCGGCGCAGTGGCCGCACGAGGGTGCCCACGAGAGCACGACCTCGTCACCGACCCGCACCGAGTCGACCCCGTCGCCGACGTGCTCGACGACACCGGCGCCTTCGTGCCCGAGCACCATCGGCGTCGGCCGCTGCCACTCGCCTTTCACCTGGTGGAGGTCGGTGCCGCAGATGCCGGCCGCGGCCATGCGGACGACGACGTCGTGCGGGCCTGGCTCTGCCAGATCGAGCTCGACGACCTCCAGAGGCTCGCCAACCGCCCGGAACAGACCAGCTCGTGTCTTCATGGCTTCATCGCTGTCAATCACCAATCGTCGCGGTGTACATGGCCGTGGCAAGCGCCATTGGAAGGGAGGTTCCAGGAACCGTAGGTTCCGGCTTCAGGGATTCTCGCGATCCGGGATCTCGCGAGGAGATCCCGGATCTGCGGGTAATTCAGAGCAGCGCAGCCTTCACGGCGGCGCACGTGGTCACCGTGGAGACGTTCTGGAGCGCATAGTTGATCGCCGCGTTGTGCCATTCTGCGTTCATCGTCGAGCACCCGTCCTCGGGCACCACCATCGTGTAGCCCTTGTCGGCTCCGGTGCGTGTCGTGTGCTCGATCGACATGTTCGTCCATGCCCCGGTGACGATGACGGTGTCGCGACCGAGTCCTTCGAGCAGGTTCTCGAGCCGCGTGCCCTGCCAGCCGCTCATCCGCATCTTCTCGATCACGAAGTCGCCCTCCTTCGGCTCGAGGCCGTCCGCCGGAGCCGCGCCCCACGTGCCGCGGACCAGTGCCCCGGTGTCCTTGAGACCGTTGAAGAGCGGCGCGTTGAGCTTCAGCCCCGGCGCACCCTCCTCGACGATGTAGTGCACGTGGAGCACGGGAATCCCCTTTGCCCGGCACGCTTCGGCGAGGTCGGCGACGTTGGCGATGACGTTCTGCTCCTTCGCGTGCCCGGGCGAGCCGGACTCCGCGAAGGCACCGCCCTCGGTGATCACGTCGTTCTGCAGGTCCTGGACGATCAGCGCGCAGCGGCCAGGATCGAGCGTGAGTTCATCGGACATCGCATCCTCCTATCTCATGTACGGCTCGCGCCGCGGGCCGACCTTCGTGCGAATCGTGTAGACGGACGACGACGAAGGGATGAACAGCGTGTGCCAGTCGGGGCCACCCCACGAGTGGTTGCCCACGTTCTCCGGCACCTCGATCGTGCCGAGGTGCTCACCTGCGGGCGTGATCACCCAGACGCCCTTGGGTCCCGTGACCCAGATGTTGCCGAGCTCGTCCACCTTCATCCCGTCCGGGATGCCCTCCTCGATCACGCCCGTGCCGACGCCTTCGAAGAACATGCGCCCGTTCGCGAGCGTGCCGTCCGCATTGACGTCGAACACCTTGATGCAGGCGTTGGGCGTGTCGTTGATGTAGAGCAGCGATTCGTCCGGGGAGAAGCAGAGCCCGTTCGGCATCTCGAACTCGTCCTCCGCAACCGCGAGGTCGAGCTCGTCCTGACCGCCGCCGGGTGGAATCCGAAAGACACCCTGCCAGCCGAGCTCCCGCGCCCGCTCGACGCCGAACCCGGGGAAGCGCCCGTACCAGGGGTCGGAGAAGTAGATGGTGCCGTCGGACCGGACGATCACGTCGTTCGGGCTGTTCAGGTACTTGCCTTGCCAGTGGTACGCGAGGGTCTCGCGGACGCCGTCGGTGCGCTCGCGGACGAGCGAGCTCGTGACGTGCTCGCACACGAGGAGGTTGAGGTCGTGGTCGAGCGTCATGCCGTTGCATTTGAACGACGGATTCCGAACCTCGGTCACGGTGCCGTCGAGCGTCACCCGGCGGCGGATGTCGGCCGGCATGTCGGAGAAGTAGAGAACCTGGTCGGCGGGATGCCAGACCGGCCCCTCCGTGAACGTGAACCCCGTCGCGAGCCGCTCGACGCCCGAGCCCTCCTCGACGAGGTCGTAGATTGCGCGCGACTTCGCGTCGATTCCCGGCACTGCTGTCCCCTTTCGTGACGGAGGCTGTCGGCTCGACGCTAACACGGCGCCGCCGCGGTCGCGCCGCAGTCGGCCGAAGGCGTTCGTCTAGGCTCCGTCGGGTGGCTCCCACACACGAAACGGTGGTCTTCGTTCCCGCCTGGAACGAGGCGGCGAACCTCCCCGCCGTCCTGGCGGAGCTCGCCGACGTGCTGCCTGCGGCAGACGTCCTCGTGATCGACGACGGCTCGACGGATGCGACCGCGGACGTGGCGCGCCGAAGCGGCGCGATCGTCGTCTCATTCGGGGAGAACCGCGGCCTGCGGGCCGGCATCGCCGCGGGCTACCGCGAAGCGGCAGAACGCGGGTACGCCTTCTGCGGACGGGTAGACGCCGACGGCCAGCACCCGGCCGTCGAGCTGGCGCGACTCCTCGAGCTCGTCCAGTCGGATGCTTGCGACGTTGCAGTCGGGTCGAGGTTCGCCGCCGGAGACGGCTACGACGACGAGCGCTACGTTCCGTCGCCGAGCCGACGGCTCGGCATCGGCCTCTTGCAGAAGGCAATGCATGTCCGCCTCGGACGCCCGTTCCACGACCCGACGAGTGGGATGGCGGCAGTCAACGCGAAGGCGATGCCCATCATGGCCGAGCCCTACGTAAGCGGCGCGCCCGAGGTAGAGGCCCTCTTGCGGCTCGAGTCCGAGGGGTTACGCGTCGAAGAGGTCGCCGTCCACATGCGCGAGCGGACGAGCGGTGAGTCGAAGCTGCAGGGGAAGAAGGCCGTGAAGCTCGTGCTGACCGTCATCGGCACGCTGCTGTTCTTCCGCTGGCTCCGCCGCCGCGCGTCGTGAGCCTGAGCGAGGAAGGTTCGCGCGTCATCGTGGTGCTCGGCTACTCGGACGGAGGCCGGGGCGCTCTTCACCCCGTCTGCGCAGCGCGTCTGACCCGCGCCGTCGAGATCAGCAGCGAGAAGGACGTCGTCGTTCTCTCCGGCTGGGCACGGGTTCCGGGAACACGCTCGGAGGCCGAGCTGATGGCCGCGGCATGGCGGGGCAGGGCCGGGGAGCTCGTGGTCGACCCCGACGCACGAACGACGGCCGGCAACGCCGCGAATGCGCTCGACGACGTTCGCCGCGTGGGAGCACGCGAGGTCGTGGTTGTCACCTCACGCTGGCACGCAGCGCGGGCGAAGGCGGCGTTCAGGCTGTTGCTGAGGGGAAGCGGCGTTCGGGTCACTGCTGCGTACCCGCCCGAGCCCTGGAACCCGAGCGCATCCCTGAGGGAGCTGGCTCTGTGGGCCCTCCTGCCGGCACAGCTGTGGGCGCTCCGAACACCCGGGCGATAGCGCGGGAGTGTCTCCCCAAAAACCGAACCGACGATCCGCGAGGGTGTCGCCCTAAAGAGCAGGGGAGACACCGGACGGCAACCCGCGAGGGTGTCTCCCGAAAAACCGAAGCGGCGATCCGCGAGGGTGTCTCCCTAGAGAGCAGGGGAGACACCCTAGTCCTCTACGAGACCTCCACGTGAATGCGCTGCTTCGACTCGCGCAACGGCCCACCGCCGCGTCCGGCCCGTACCGCCAGAATCTCGGCCAGGATCGCGAGGGCGGTCTCCTCCTGCGTGTCCGCGCCGATGTCGAGCCCGCACGGGCCCATGATTCGGTTGAGCTGCTCCTCGGGCACGCCGGCCTCGAGCAGTCGGCCTCGACGCCGCTCCGTCGTTCGGCGCGAGCCCAGCGCGCCCACGTAGAACGCCTCGCTCTCGAGCGCGGCCTTCAACGCGGGCTCGTCGAACTTGTCGTCGTGGGTTAGCACCACGACCGCCGTCTGGTGGTCGGGGGCGATCTCGGCGAGCGCATCCTCAGGCCACTTCTGGATCAGCGTGTCGGCCGACGGCATCCGCTCGGGTGTCAGGAACACCGCACGGGCATCGCCGACGATCGCCGTCCAGCCGAGTAGCTTCGCCGCGCGGCAGAGTGCTTCCGCCGTGTCGACGGCGCCGTAGATGAACACGCGTGGCGGCGGGCCGTACCACTCCGCGAACACCTTCGTGTCGCCTTCGAGGGTGAGCAGCTTGTTACGCCCGCGCCGCACCAGCTCGTCGAACTGGGACGTCGCTTCGACAGGCACGCCACCGCCGAGCGTCTCGCCGGTCTCGAGGACGAGTTCTTTGCCACCGACCCCGTCGCCTTCGACGACGGTGAACAGGACGCCGCGCTCGCCAGAGGCCCGCAGTTCCGACAACCGGCGCAGGAGGCTCACTCGACGGTCTCCACGAACACGTCGATCTCGCCGCCGCACGGCAGCCCCACGCTCCAGGCCATGTCGTCGGTGATGCCGTAGCTCAGCATCTTCGCCTCACCCGACTTCATCACGTCCATCGCGTTCTCGAACACGTCGCTCTCGACGCAGCCGCCCGAGACGGAGCCGCACATCTTCCCCGACTCCGAGACCGCGAGGCTCGTGCCCACAGGGCGCGGCGCCGAACGGCGGGTCGCGACGACTGTCGCGACGACGACCTTTTCGCCGGCCTCGCGCCAGCGTTCCACCTCGTCCAGGATCTCTTTCACGCTGCGTGCCTCCTCTCGATGCCGGCGAGCACTGCCGCCAGCTCTTCCAGACTTCTCAGATTATGGCCGGAGAGGAACCGGTCGACGTACGGCAGGGCCGCGCGCATGCCGCCGGCGAGCGGTTGATACTCCGGGTTTCCCTTCAGTGGGTTGACCCACACGACCGCGTAGGCGGCTCGGGCGAGACGGGCCATCTCACGGCCGACGAGCTCCGGATCCTGGCGCTCCCACCCATCCGAGACGATCACGACGACTGCACCACGTGAGAGCGCCCGCTTGCCGTAGATATCGTTGAACTCCTTCAGCGACGCACCAATCCGTGTACCGCTGCCCCAGTCGGTCACCGCCTCCGTGCACTTCTCGAGCGCCGCCTCGGGATCGCGCGTGCCCAGCTCGGACGTGAGACGAGACAGGCGGGTCCCGAACGCGAATGCCTCCACTCCAGGTCCCGAGCCCACGGCAGCGTGGAGGAACAGCACCAGCGCGCGCGCGTATGCGTCCATCGAGCCGGAGACGTCACAGAGGACGACAAGCTTCCTCGGCACGTGCTTGCGGGCGCGATACGGCCGGTCGACGGGGTCGCCCCCCGTACGTAGCGAGTGACGGATCAGGCGCCGCATGTCGAGACGGTCTCCGCGCGGGTCGGCACGGCGACGACGCGAGGAGCGCAACGGCCGGTGGCCGGCGATCGCCGCGATCAATCGCTTCACGCGGCGATACTCGTCGGGCGTCATCTGGGCAAAGTCCTTGTCGCGCAGGAGCTCGTGACCGGATGCGCCTAGTTCGAGCGGGTCGCCCGTCTCGTCCTGCTCACCCCCGGCCCCATCCGAGAGCGATTCGCCGGCGGTCTGCTGCGCGACCGAGCTCGGAGTGGTGCGTACGGGTGGCAGCACGGGCGCCCGGAGGAACCACGCGTTGAACGCGCGGTCGAACAGCTCGAGCTCGTCGTGGCGCGAGACGAGGGTCTGGCGCAGGGCGAAGTAGACGTCTTCCTGGCGGGTCAGATCGACGACGCTGACGCCGCGAAGCGCGTCCGCGACGCGACCGGGGCCCACCTCGAGACCCACCTCGCGCAAGACGCGACCGAAGGTGACGACGTGACGGACGACGGCGTCGGCCATGGTGGGCTAACGTGCCGCTGTCGCGCGGGCGGTATCGACGAGTTGGGCGAGCGTCTCGTCTCGCACCGCTTCGATGTCCTCGCGGTACTTGAGCACCGAGCCGAGGGTCTGTTCGACCACCTCGGCATCGATCTCCTGCCGGCCGAGGGCGTTGAGCGCCATCGCCCAGTCGATCGTCTCCGCGACCCCCGGCGGCTTGGCGAGATCGAGGCCGCGCAACTCACGGACGAAAGCCGCGGCTTCGGCCGCCAGGCGCTCCGAGATGCCGGGAATCCGGATCTTGACGATCTCGATCTCGCGGTCGATCGACGGATGGCCGATCCAGTGAAAGAGCGCGCGGCGCTTCAGCGCGTCGTGGAGCTCGCGGGTCCGGTTGGAGGTGAGGATCACTGCCGGCTTGCGCCGGGCGCGGATCGTGCCGAGCTCGGGGATCGTGATCTGGAAGTCGGAGAGCACCTCGAGCAGGAACGCCTCGAACTCCTCGTCGGCCCGGTCGATCTCGTCGATCAGGAGCACGACGGCCTCGTCGCTGTCGATCGCCTCGAGCAGCGGCCGGCGGATCAGGAACGCGGGCCCGAACAGCTCGTCTTCGGAGACCGTTCCCTCCTGCGCTGCGCGGATGTGCAGCAGCTGCCGGGGGTAGTTCCACTCGTAGACCGCATGCGCGACGTCGAGCCCCTCGTAGCACTGCAGGCGGATCAACCTGGCGCCGAGCGCAGAGGCCAGTGACTTCGCGGCCTCGGTCTTCCCGACCCCGGCCTCACCCTCGAGCAGGAGCGGCTTTTCGAGCGCGAGGGAGAGGAAGAGCGCGGTCGAGAGCCCACGATCGGGCAGATAGTCGGCTTCTCGAAGCGCCGCCTCGAGCTCGTCGATCGTGCGGAATGCGCTCATCCACCTGAGGGTAGTCGACGCACGCGTCCTCGCGGGGCGCGAGCGGGTCCGGAGATCAGGCCGCGTCTTCGAGCAGGTCGACCGCCAGCGCGACCGACCGCTCGAGAAACCCGAGCGCCGCGAGCACGGCGAGGCAGTCGACGGGATCGACGTGCTCGTCGTTGCTCCCCTCGACGATCCGCACGGCGATGAACGTGAGCGGGTCGAAGTCGATTCCTGCGTCTTCGAGGGTACGGCCGAGGGCGAACGCCTCGCGGGCGAGCTCGTGCTCCGCCGTCGTCAGCGAATGCTCGAGCGCGATCTCGAGCTCCTGGCGCTCGCGCAGCGCGTACTCGGCCGCCTTCTCCTCGTCATCGAACTCGGTCAGCATCGTCACCGAAGTGAGACGCCGATTGCACCCTGATGGTTGGCGGAGGTGAACCTCGATTCCGATTGACGACCCGTCTCACGAGGCTTTCACGTCACAAGCGCGCGCTGCCCGGCGTTCGGCTTTGACAGAAGCCTCGAGGAGGCCTAGCGTGCTCGACCAAGTCAACGAGAGGAGCGTTTCCATGGCCTACGAGATCAAGATGCTCGATCTCATCGACATCGAGCTCGAATCGAGCTTCCTCGTTCTCGCCCGCAACATGGGGATCCGCACGAAGGTGAAGACGTGGGGCTTCCTCATCCTCGGTCCCGACACCGAGCCGATCCTCGTCGACACCGGGGCGAGCCATCCGGAGATCATGGAGACGCTCGGGATGACCGGGACGGTGACGAAGGAGATGACGCTGCGCCGCCAGCTCGCAAGGTACGGGGTCAAGATCAACGAGGTGCGCTGGATCCTGCACACGCACCACCACATCGACCACGCCGGACAGGACAGCCAGTTCTCGATGCGTCAGACCGTCGTCACGAACCGTCGCGAGCTCGAGTACTCGGTGTCGGGAATCCAGGGTGGGCAGTACCCGGCCGAGTACGTGAAGCATCACATCGACCGTCTGCACAGGCCCGGCGCGATGCGGCTGCTCGACGTCGAGCTGTCCGGGCCCGACGAGATCGCTCCCGGCATCGTCTGCGAGGCCGCCGGCGGCCACACGGAAGGTTCCATGAACGTCCTCGTCGAGACCGCGCAGGGAATCGCCTGCATCTGCGGCGACGTCGTCTACGACATCCAGAACCAGATCGTCGATCCGATCTACCAGGTCCTCGACTACGAGCCGCAGTCGACCGGGAACCAGGGCACGTCGAAGCGCCAGGAGCGCGCTGCGATCAAGAGGGCGCTCAACAGTGGCACCTTCCTCCTCCCGATCCACGACTATCCGGCCCGCGTCGAGCACGGACGTGTGGTGTCGCGACTCGTGGGCGACTCGGTGCCGGGGCCGGAGCTCCCGGTCGAGCACCTGACGACGAGTGAGACGCGCAAGATGGGCCTCGGCCGGGAGGAGTTCTCCCTCCCCGAGGCTCCCTGAGGCGGCCGACGCGAGCCGCGTCGGCCTGATCGAATAAGCTCGGCCCGGTGACGACGACCGGCAATCCGGAGGCGTCCGCCGCCGAGGCAGGCGACCGACCCGACGGGTCTGTCACGTACCTCGAGGCGATCCGCTCGGCTCTTCAGGATGCGATGCGCGAGGACGACCGCGTCTTCCTCCTCGGCGAGGACATCGGCGCGTTCGGAGGCGCGTTCGGCGTCACGGCCGGCCTCCATGGCGAGTTCGGGGAGGCCCGCGTGATCGACACCCCGATCGCCGAAGAGGGGTTCGTCGGGGCGGCGATCGGCGCCGCCTGGATGGGCGAGCGTCCCGTCGTCGAGCTCCAGTTCGCCGACTTCATCACGTGCGCCTTCGACCCGATCGTCACCGTCGCGGCGAAGGCGCACTGGCGGTCGGGCCAGTCGATCCCCGTCACGATTCGCTGCCCGACCGGCGGCGGCGTGCGGGGCGGGCCGTTCCATGCCGGCTCGCCCGAAGGCTGGTTCGTCGGTACCGCCGGCCTCAAGGTCGTGTGCCCCGGCACCGTCGAGGACGCCTACGGGTTGCTCCGGGCCGCGATCGACGATCCCGACCCTGTCCTCTACTTCGAGCACAAGCGGCTCTACCGCACGCTCCGGGCCGAGGCGCCAGCGACCGGCCACCGCACCGCGATCGGGCCGGCCGCAACCGTGCGTGTGGGATCCGACGCGACCGTGATCACATACGGCTCCGGTGTCGCCACCGCGCTCGCAGCCGCCGACGTGATCGACGCCGACGTCGAGGTGATCGACCTCCGCACGGTCTGGCCGCTCGATACCGAGACGATTCTCGCCTCGGTGGCAAAGACCTCACGCGTCCTCGTGCTGCAGGAGGCCGCCCGTTCGACCGGTGCGGCCGGACAGGTTCTCTCACTGATCGCCTGCCGCTCCTTCGATCAGCTCGACGCGCCACCGGCCTTGCACGCGCCTCCGGACACACCCGTGCCGTTCGCCGCCGAGCTCGAGGACGCCTATCTGCCTTCGATCGAGACGACGGTCGCCGCCCTCGACGAGCTGCTCGCCTTCTGATGCCGATCGAACCGTGTGCCGAGGCACCCTCGATCGACTTCGACGAGCGGGTGGCGCTGTTCCGGCTCGTCCTGCTGCAGCGCCTGCTCGAAGACCGCGTGTTGGCGCTCTACCGCCAGGGCCGGATTCCCGGCTCGGTGTACACGGGCCGCGGGCAGGAGGCGGTTGCAGCCGGCGCCGGCCTGGCGCTGGGCTCCGACGACGTCGTCGCGCCGCTGAACCGCGAGCTCGCCTGCCATTTCGCGCGCGGCGTGACCACGGCGGACGTGTTCAGGAACTTTCTCGGCAAGGGAACGAGCCCGACGATGGGGCGTGACGGGAACATGCATTTCGGTGTGCCGGCGCGGGGAATCTTCCCGCTCGTCTCGATGCTCGGCGACCTGGTGCCGGTCGTCACCGGAGCAGCGCTTGCGTTCAAGAACCGCGGGCAGCGTCGCGTGGCGATGACGTTCATCGGCGAGGGCGCGTTCTCGGTGGGTGACACGCACGAAGGGCTCAACCTCGCCGCGGTGTGGCAGGTGCCGGCCGTCTTCGTGATCCAGGCGAACCGGTACTCGTATTCGACGCCCGTCTCGCGTCAGATGGTGAACACGAACATTGCGCAACGCGTGTACGGCGGCTGGTCCATTCCCGCCGAACGTGTCGACGGGACAGATGCGTTGGCCGTCCTCGACACGGTGCGCGCTGCGGTCGAGCGGGCCCGAAACGGCAACGGCCCCCAGGCGGTCGAGGCCCTCACGATGCGGCTGCACGGCCATGCCGCGCATGACGACGCGCGCTATGTGCCCGCTGGGATGCGCGAGGAGTTCGCCGCGAGCTACGACCCGGTGGGTCGCCTCGCCGCTCGACTCGCGCTCGACGGTTTCGGCGCCGACGCGATCGACGGCATGCGCACGGCGGCCGAGGCCGAGGTGGCAGCTGGTCTCACGGAGGCCGAGCAGGCGCCAGCGCCCGATCCTGCGACGCTCGAGCGAGGGGTCTATGCTGCTCCGCCGTTCGAGTGAGCGCGCGGGCGCGTTACGCCGGCAGGAGGCCGCGAAGGACCAGCTCGATCAGGACTCGGCGCGAGCGCGCCGGATCCCAGTCGTGCGCACGGCGAAGGTGCCGGTAGGTGCGGTCGACGGCGTTGACGAGAACGGTCGCCGTCTCCTCCACGTCGACTCGCCTGATCGAGCCGTCTCCGATGCCGTCGGCGAGAAGTCGCTCGATCGGGTTGATGTATCCCTCGCGCGAGCGCACCTCGTCGTCGGACTCGTGGAAGAAGCGCCGATCCGACTCCTCGTCGAGGGCGGCGAGAAACGCCAAGTGATCCTCGGTCACCTCGCAGACCGCCGTGAGCATTTCCTCGAGCCGCACAGCGCCCGTTCCGCGTCCTGTTACCGCAGGCCACAAGGCGGCCCGAAAGGCCTCCTCGTAGTCGCGCGCGAGCAGCGCGAAGATCTCCTCGCGACCGAGACCACGGCGATGGAGCGTCGTGCGGGAAAGTCCCGCCTCGTCTGCAATCCGCGTCAGGGTGGCGGACTGCCAGCCACCGGCGGCAATCGCTCGGCGTGCGCCTTCGATCACCCGCTGCTCGGTGCTTTCGACCTGTGCCATCGCGCGTGGGACGATAGCGTTGCGCGAATGGTACGACAATGTCACACTGCCGTTATCCCCGTAGGTCGACCCAACGCTGGGACGACCGACCCGAAGGAGGCCGCAGCATGCCGATGATCGAGGTCAAGCTGTACGACCGTCGCGTCACCGAGGAATCCGTACCGAGGATGATCGAGGCCCTCACGAACGCGCTGGCAGAGTCGAGCGGCGCAGCACCGGAGCACATCCACGTCGTGATCCAGGGCATTGACCCAACGCACTGGGGCATCGCCGGCAAGCCGCAGTCGTGACTGGACCGACAACGAGGCAGTCGTGACTGGACCGACAACGAGGAAGGATCGAGATGGCTCCTGAGGTACTTGTTCCGTCGTCGCCGGCCGAGGCTGTCGAGCTCTTTGGTGACGGCGCTGCGACGACGGTGATCGGGGGCGGGACCGTCGTCGTGCCCGACATCACGTACGGTCGCCTCAGCCCCGGCCGTGTGCTCCTGCTCTCACAGGCGGGGCTCGACGGCATCGCCGTCGACGGCGACACGATCACGATCGGCGCGACCACGCCGCTCGGTGCGCTTCTCGGTCTCGAGGAGCAGGTGCCGGCGCTTGCAGCTTGCGCCCGCAACCTCGCAGACTACGAGATCCGCGGTCAGGCCACCCTCGCCGGAAACCTGTGCGTCGGGGCCGGTCCGGAGACGCCCCGAGGCGACCTCCAGGGCGTCCTGCTCGCTCTCGACGCGCACGTGCGGTCTGCCGGCGCGGACGGCGAGCGGACCGAGCCGATCGAGGACTTCCTTCCGCACCGGCATGGGCGACTCGTCCTCGACGTCAGCTTCCAGCGCCCTGCCGCATCCGCGTTCTCGGTGCTCGAGTATCCGCACACCCACGAGTACACCGTGCTCGCGGTGACGGGCGTCAGGGCGGCCGACGGGACGATCCGGCTCGCTGCGACCGGCGTTGCCGGCCCAGGCACGCGACTGCGCTCAGCCGAAGCGCTCGCCTCCGACGGCGAGGCGGCGGGGGCGGCAGCGGTCGCCGACGTCTCCCTCGCCGACGATGCACTCGCCTCGGGCTGGTACCGCGAGCAGACCCTGCCGGTGCTCGTCCGCCGTGTTCTCACCCAACTCGAGGAGCTCGCATGAACCTCACGGTCAACGGCGTCGCCGCGACGATCGAGAGTGGTCCCCTGACGAGCCTGCTCCACGTGCTCCGCGAAGAACTCGGGATCACGAGCCCGAAAGCGGGTTGCGAGCAGGGCGGCTGCGGGGCCTGTACCGTGCTCGTCGACGGCGAGCCGCGCCGTGCCTGTCTCACACCCACGGGAGCAATCGACGGCGCCTCGATCACGACGATCGAAGGACTCGGCTCCCCGGAGCACATGGCGCCGATACAGCAGGCGTTCACACATCACTACGCCGCGCAGTGCGGGTTCTGCACCTCGGGAATGATGATGGCCGCGCAGGCATACATCGACCGTGGCGGCAGCGACGACTCCGAGGCGATTCAAGAGGCGCTCGGCGGCCATGTGTGCCGGTGCACGGGATACGTGAAGATCATCGATGCGGTCGCGGCTGCGGTGCGCGGTGAGTCCTTCGACCTCACCGTCACGGCGCCGGGCGCCGCGATGACAAACCTCGGAGGTGTGGCATGAAAGCGGTCGGCGCACGCGTTCCCCGCTATGACGGCGTTGCCCATGCGACGGGCCACACCGTGTTCGTCGACGACGTGCGTGTCCCCGGCACGCTCTGGATGAAGGCGTTTCGCTCACCCGTGCACAACGCCGCGATGACGAAGCTCGACACGAGCAAGGCCGAGGCGATGAAGGGCGTCCACGTGATCACCTGGGAGGACGTTCCGCTGCTCGAGTACGGCCACCTCGCGGCCCTCGGGATCCCGGCCGACGAGCCGCTGCTCGCAAAGGACGAGGTACGCTACCTCGGTCAGCCGATCGCGATCGTTGCAGCACCTGATGAAGAGGCGGCGATGGCTGCCGTCGAGGCAATCACCGCCGATTTCGAAGAACGCCCGGCCCTCTTCGACGTCCGCAAGGCATTCGACGCGGATGCTCCGCAGATCCACCACGAGGGCAACTGGTACACCCACTTCGAGGACGAGATGGACCGCCGCCAGATCCGCAAGGGCAACATCGACGAGGCGTTCGACCGTGCCGACGTGATCGTCCAGGGCGTCTACCGCCCGGCGGCGATCGAGCACGCACCGGTCGAGACGCAGGTGTGCCAGGTCGTGCCCGAGGCGAACGGCCGGCTCACGATCTACTCCTGCACGCAGGCGCTCTATTTCTCGATGGGCGTGGTCGCGGCGCACCTGCAGGTGCCCTTGAACAAGCTGAAGGTCGTCGGCGGCACGGTCGGCGGCGGCTTCGGCGGCAAGGTGGACACCGCAACGGAGACGATGTGTGCCCTGCTGGCGCAGAAATCGGGGAAGCCCGTGAAGTGGCGCTGGACGCGCGAGGAGGAGTTCCTCTGCTCGTCGACCCGCGCGCCCTGGCACATGGAGATCGCCGACGCCGTCTCGAAAGACGGCTGGATCCTCGGCCGCAAGATGCTGACGCTGCACGACGCGGGTGCCTACTCGCGGTTCTCGCCGTACGGCCTGACGAAGCACAGCTTCCATCACACCGGTGCCTATTCGATCCCGAACCTGCAGTTCGACGGATACGTGGTCTACACGAACCGCACGCCGACGACCGCAATGCGGGGCTTCGGCGTCACCTCGGTGTCGTTCGCGACCGAGACGCACATGAGCCGGGTCGCGCTCGAGCTCGGCATCGACCCGTACGAGCTACGGCTCAAGAACGCGAACCGGATCGGCGACACCTCCCCGAACCAGGTGGCGTACACCGACCCGTCGACGGTGCCGACGATCCTCGCGATCGCCGACGCCGTCGGTCACGATCTGACCCCTGAATACAAGACGATGACCCGCGACCAGCGGTCGGGCGACCTCCTCCCGGAGCATCTCGTCGGCCAACTCGGAAACCCGGAGGCCCACTGATGGCAGTCAAGACCGGCCGCGGGTTCGCGGCGATCGAGTACCCCACGGGCATGAATCAGAACGGCGACCCGTCGCAGGCCTGGATCAAGGTGAAGCCGGACGGCCGCATCGACGTATTCGCCGGCACCTCCGACATCGGCAACGGCTCCAAGACGATCCAGTCGCAGATCGTGGCCGAGACGATCGGTGTCCCCTACGAGTGGATCACGTACGACAACTCGAACACCGACTCGTCTCCCGTCTGTACCGGGACGTTCGCATCGCGGGCGACGTTCGTCGCCGGCAAGGCGGTCGAGAAAGCGGCCGAGAACGTTCGTCAGAAGATCCTCGAGATCGCGGGCAAGGAGCTCGAGATCGACCCATCCGACCTCGAGATCGTCGACGGCGAGGTGATCGCCAAGGGCGCGCCGCAGAAGAAGATCGGAGTACCCGACGTGGCAGCGGCGGCGACCTGGACCTATGGCGAGCTGATCACCGGCACGGGTGCCCAGCTGAAGCCGTACGCCACGATCGTCGAGCCGGAGACGGGCAAGGTCGACCTGCCTCCTCACTCCGCGATCTCGTACGCCTCGTGCGCGGCGGAGGTCGAGGTGGACGACGAGACCGGTGTCGTCACCGTCACGCGCTTGTGGCAGTGCTACGACGTCGGCAGGTCCATCAACCCGACGCTGGTCGAAGGGCAGATCGAGGGCGGGGCCGTGCAAGGGCTCGGGCTCGGCATTCTCGAGAACTGCTACCCGTACTACCCGTCGGTCGAGCATCGTGGCGGCCAGTTCGGGGCGTACCTCGTCCCGGGCATGGAGGATCTGCCCCAGATCGACACGATCATCATCGAAAATCCCTCCACCGACGGCCCCTACGGCGCCAAGGGGATCGGCGAAATGGCGAACAACGCCCAGCCGCCCGCCATCGCGACGGCCGTTTTCGATGCCGTCGGTGTGTGGGTGACGGAGCTCCCGATCACGCCCGAACGGGTGCTGCGGGCGCTCCAGACGAAGAACGCCGGAGCCGGCGAGCCGACGCGTGACGGCAAGACCGTCGTGTTCGACGGCGAGCTCTCCGTGAACGCGGTCGGCAGCGGAATTACCTTCGGGGCGGCCGCCTGATGGCGGAATCACCCTTCCGCTCGTTCCTCGGCGAGGAGCCCTTCCCCATCTTTCCCGGTGTGGGGCTCCATCCGATCGCGGGCGATCAGGTGTTCCTCGGCCGCGTCACCTACCAGCCTGGGACAACGGTGCAGCGGCACAGCCACGAGCACACCGAGCAGGCGATGCTCGTGCTCGAGGGATCACTGACGATGACGATCGGGGTCGAGTCCCGGGAGCTCGCGCCCGGCGACGCGTGCGTCGTCAACCGCGGCATCGAGCACGAGCTGTTCTCCGCCGGAGGCGTCACCTTCATCGAGGCGCTCTCGCCGGTGCCGCTCGACCACATCGGCGACCGCGAGCGCGACCTCGTCCTCGGCGACCTGAACGGGTCGCTGCACGTCGAACGCTGAGATGGCGACCTTCGGGCTCGTGCACGGGGCCTGGCACGGTGCATGGTGCTGGGACAGGCTCCGGCCCGAGCTCGAGGCGCGTGGGCACCGTGCGATTGCGGTCGACCTGCCGCTGTCCGATCCGTCCGCGGGCCTCGGGCGCTACGCCGACGTGATCGTCGAGTCGCTCGGGGACGCCGACGACGTCGTCCTCGTCGGTCACTCGCTCGGCGGCGCCTCGATCCCGATCGCCGCGGCTATTCGCCCCGTCCGCCACCTCGTCTTCGTCTGCGCGCTCCTACCCGAGCCGGGTAAGAGCGTCACCGACCGCTACGGCACGGAGGACGTGTTCGCACCCGGGTTCACCGGCAACACCGTCACGAGGGACGACGGCGCCTCGGTCTGGAACGATCCGGTCAGCGCGACCCGCTGCTTCTATCACGACTGCACCGAGGACGACGCCGCCTGGGCCGTAGCACGGCTGCGCCCTCAGTCCGCCGCGCCCCGCACCGAGCCGTGGCCGCTCGACGCGATCCCACCGGTCGAGAAGACCTCGATCCTCTGCCGTGACGAGCGGTGCCTGCAGCCCGACTGGTCACGGCGGATGTCGCGTGAGCTGCTGGGGGTCGACGCCGTCGAGCTCGGCGGCGGCCACTCGCCCTTCCTCTCCCGTCCTGCCGAGCTCGCCGAGGTGCTCTGTCGCGTCGCCTGATGACGCGCCCGATCGCCTTCCCGCCCTCCCCCACGACGCACGTTGTGTGACGGCGCCGTGATCTCGGTCGACGGCGGTCATCTCGCGCGGTGGACGCCGATGCCCGGCGAACGTGCGATGTGAGAGGATCCCCTGACCCGATGGTCAGGGAGCAGAACGCAGACGTCGTCGTCGTGGGCGCAGGCCTCGCGGGTCTCGTCGCCGCCACGCAGCTCGTCGCCGCAAGGCGCGACGTCGTCGTGCTCGAGGCGCGCGACCGCGTGGGTGGGCGCCTGCTCAACATCGAGATCGGCGGCCAGCCGAACGAGCTCGGAGGCGAGTGGATCGCGCCCTACCAGAGCGAGATGCATGCCCTGCTCGCCGAGCTCGGGATCGAGCTCTTCCACGCCTACCGCGAAGGGGACCACCTCTACATCGACGCGGACAACGTACTCCACCGCTACCACGGAGACCACGATCCGCTCCCGGCGGCCTCGGCCCTGGCCTACGAAACCGCCGTCGCGAAGCTCGACGCCCTCGTGGCCGAGCTCGACCCGGAAGCACCGTGGGAGCACCCACGCGCGGCGGAGCTCGATGCGATCTCGTTCGAGCAATGGCTGGCTGCCGAGGTCGGCGACACGCTCGCGCGCGACCTGCTACGCGCCTTCATGGCCGGCGGATACATGACGAAACCGGCAGACATCTTCTCCGTGCTGAGCGCGCTCGGAACTGTCGCCGGCGCCGGTAGCGTCGCCAATCTGTTCGAGCCCGACCTCTGCCTCCACTCGCGCGTCGTCGGCGGCTCGCAGCTGATCCCGCTCCGGCTCGCGGAGCTGCTCGGTGACCGCGTGGTGCTCGACGTCCCCGGTTCGCACCCTGCGCTGGGTGGAAGACCGGGTCGCGGTGGAAGCGGGCTCCCACCGTGTAGCCGCCCGCAGTGCGATCGTCGCCGTGCCTCCGAACGTCGCAGGGTTGATCCGATTCGAGCCGTCGCTCCCCGCGTGGCGGATGCGTCTCCACCAGGCGATGACCCAGGGGGACGTGATCAAGGTCCTCGCGGTGTACGACGAGCCCTTCTGGCGCGCCGAGGGGCTCGCCGGCGAAGGGTTCGCCCCCTATCAGCTCGTCCGTGAGGTGTACGACAACACTCCACCCGCCGGGCGGCCCGGCGTCCTCTGCACGTTCCTCGCCGGAGAAAAGGCCCAGGCGGCAGAGCGTCTCGATGCGGGCGAACGGCATTCTCTCGTTCTCGAAGGGCTCGCACGCTTTTTCGGGCCCCGCGCCCTCGACGCTCTCGAGGTGATCGAGCGCGACTGGTCGCAGGAGGAGTGGACGCGCGGCGCCTACGCGGCGACGTTCGGGATCGGAGGGCTCTCACGCCACGGCCCCGACCTCACCCGCCCCGTCGGCCCGATCCACTGGGCCTGCACCGACCTCGCCGGCGTCGGCCACATGCACATGGAGGGGGCCATCCGCTCCGGCCACGCGGCCGCGCGGGCCATCCTCGCCCGCAGCTGACAGGCTCGGGATGGTCGATTCCGTCTAGCCTGCCTCCGTGGGTGCGATGCTCGCGACCGAGAACCTCTGGCGCGCCTGGTCGTTCCAGCCGCTCGTGATCGGCGGAGGGCTCGTGGCGATCGCGTTCTTCTTGCACGGCTGGCTGCGGCTACACCGACGCCGCGCGGGTCTCGCCCCCTGGACGCGGATCCCCCTCTTCGTCGTCGGCGTGGTGCTGACGGTGGTCGCGATCGTCTCTCCCATCGACGCGATCGGCGAACGATATCTCCAGAGCGTGCACATGCTCCAGCACGTCCTCATCGCCGACCTCGGCATCATGCTGACGGTCGTCGCCGTGCGGGGGCCTCTGATCGTGTTCCTCCTGCCTCGCGACCTGCTCGTTCCGCTTGCCCGGATCGGCTGGCTGCGCCGGCTGCTTCGATTCCTGTTCCGACCCGGCGTCAGTTACGCCGTGTGGGTCGCCGTCCTCGTCTCCTGGCACGTTCCCCGCTTCTACGAGGCTGCGCTGCACCAGCGCTACTGGCACGATCTCATGCACCTGAGCTTCATCGTCGGTGGCCTGCTCGTCTGGACGCAGATCGTCGACCCGTCGCGCCACCACAGGCTCAATACCAACGAGCGCCTGGGTTACACGGCGCTCGTCCTCTGGACGGGCCAGATCATGGCCTACGTGATCCTGTTCGACTTCCGGCCGCTCTTCTCGACCTACGTCGACCAGCCTGTGCGTTTGCTCGGTCTTTCGCCCCTCACGGACCAGAAGCTTGCAGGCCTCGTCATGATGGTCGAGCAGGGAGCCACCGTCGGGATCGCCTTCGTCCTGCTGCTCCGGGCATCCAGGCGAGAACGCAGCCGGGTGGCCTCGGCGTCCGGCGCGCACCAGCCGGTCACCTGATGCCGTCCCCCTGGTCTCCTAGCTTCGAGCCGCTGTTCGTTTTTCTCGGGGCAGCCTCCCTGTGGGGGTACGCGCGCGCCTCGCGAAGTGAGCGTCCGGGTGCCGGGAGGGCGGTGGCGTTCGGCGGCGGAGTACTGCTGATCGTGGCGGCCCTCAACTCGCCGCTCGAGACGATCGCAGTCGAGTACCTCGTCCTCTTCCACCTCCTGCAGAACGTCATCATCTCCGATTGGGCGCCGCCGCTCATCATCGTCGGCCTCACGCCCGCGATGCGCGCCGCCGTCGCGTCGCGCGGCGGGCGCCCATTTGCGCTCGTCACCCGGCCGACCGTGGCGCTGCCGGCCTGGCTCGTGGGGTGGTACGTCGTCCACCTCGGTGGCGTCTACGACCTGGCACTGCGCAACCCCTGGCTCCTCAACCTCGAGCACCTGTTCATGATCGCGATCGGCCTCGTCTTCTGGTGGCCGGTGCTCGCGGACGAACCCCGGTCGGTTCCCACATTGGGCCGAATCGGATATGTGTTCGCGGCGTTCGTCCTCTCGGCCTTTCTCGGTCTCGCCCTCACGTTCGCACCGCCGCTGTACGGCTACTACGAAAGCCTGCCCGAGCGCCTGTGGGGGATCTCGGCAGCGGAGGACCAGAACCTCGGCGGCATCCTGATGACGTCCGAGCAGGCACTCGTGCTCTTCGCGGCGATCGTGTGGTTGCTGGTGCGGTTGTTTCGCGAGGAGGACGAGGCCGAGCGAGCGCTCCAGGAGCAGCAGCGGGCGGCAGGTCTACTGGACCGCTAGTCCCTGGTTTCGGGCTGCAACGAGTTCGAGCTCGAGGGGTGGCGCCCCCCGAACCACCGCGCGCGTCTCCCGGGCATGCAACAGCGTGGTTCGCACGATGAGTTTGGTACGGGCGAAGTTGTCGAGCTCGGTCGGGACGGGGCCGACGCGATTCCCGAGCGCGTATCCGGCCGCGTTGCGACCCATCGCACGGTAGCTCTCGAGCGAGTAGAGCGGCGCCATCCCGAACAGCTCGAGGTTGTCGAGCGGCTGCAGGTCCGCTTGGTGAATGACCGCCGTGCCCTTGGACTGGATCCCGAGCGCGACCCCCGAACCCGAGAGCTGCGCCCCGTCGTGCGCGATGAACGCGACGTCCGCGACCCTCCGTACCCGCACGAGTCGCGGTGACGCTCCCGCCTCCCGCATGCCTTCGACCATCGCCGCGAGAACGTCGCCGTGCCCGAGCCCGTTGATCGTCTCGCGGATATCGTCCGCGAACGCAGGCCCGACGGCGATCACGACCTCGGCCGGATTCGTCCCGGCGACCGCGTCGCCGACGATCGCGACGATTTCACCGGTGCCGACGTCACCCGTCCCGAGCCGGTTCGCGTCGATGACGTGCGGCAATGCCTGGAGCGCCTCCCAGCGGGCACCTTCGAGCCGGTAACCGGTCCCCGGCCCGGCGTACAGGTTCGGATCGTTCACCGCCGAGCGGACGAGCCCGTCCGCGTCGATCACGGCGGAAGTCTGCAGATAGTCGGCCGACACCCGCTGCCGCTGCAGCTCGACGATCGCACGGGCGATGTCGTCGAACCCCCGCCGATCGAGCGCGAGGGCAACGTCGATCCCCGAGAGCTTCCGCTCGAGTGCACCGTCGGCCGCCGCGACGTCGGCAGCACGATCGCGGTCGGGCATGTCACTCGCGTCGTAGCCGGTCGTAGCAGCCTCGACCTCGGCGTCCGTGATGGGAGGGAGGCCGAGCTCGGCGAACACGGCCTGCACCGCGCGGGCTGCGCGCGACCGCACACGCGTCACCTCCGCCTCGTCCACCGGCTCGATTCCACCATCGACCTGCCAGTCGCGCTGGATCGTCAGCCACTCGTCGAGGTCGTCTGCGTCGTAGTTGCCGCCACCGAAGGTATTGTCGTGCCGCGGCATCACGGAGTAGCCGGAGGTGACGAAGTCGGTGCCGGGCAGGAACTGCCCCATCAGCTTCGCCGTCTTGCGAATCGCCGAATGTGAGGCAACGGCGTCGTTGCCCGATGCAACCTCGAGGTCGAGCCAGGCTGCGATCACGTTCTCGGCGAGAATCGCCCGCGTGCCGCCCGGAAGCGAGAGCACGAGCGCCACACACGAGATCGAGCCGTTCTGCACACCCTGCGACCCGGCCGCGCGCACGAGGGCGATGCATCGTGCCTCGAGATAGAGCATCGACATCCCCTGCGCGTACCCCATCAGCGCCTCGGAGCCGGTGCCAGAGGTGAATCGCACCTTGACGCCGCGAGAGGCGTAGGCCGCGCCGAGGAACGCCTTCGACCATGGTGTGTCGTCACCATCGACGAAGACCTGCTCGGTGCCGTAGACCGACAACGTTTCGGCGTAGGTGACGAGCCCGTTGATCGCGAGCTCGAGATTGCGCCGCTCCTCGACCGCGCACTGAGTCATCACCCCGGGCCTGCCGGTCTGGGAGCCGACGAGCAGGGAGATCGCGTTCAGGGGGGCATAGCGGGACACGCCGACGGTGGTTTCCATCTCGGCGAAGCCCCGCGCCGACGCCTCGGCCGCGTCGGCAGCGAGCAGCGCCGGGCTCTCCTTCAGATTCGTCACGTGCGCCTGGTTTGCCGGGGCGCGCCGGGCACGCAACTTCTTCAGTGCGAACATCAACTCCACGGGGTCGAGCAGGCCGGCCACCCGCGCGAGCTTCGCAGGAGTGAGACCCCGCGCAAGCCGAACGACCTCGGAGCGCGGGACATCGATGTCCACCAGCATCCTGGCGAGCTCGAGGTCCGGGAGGCCCATCGCCTCGGCTGCGATCTCGAGGTCGAACCCGTGCGCGACCAGGAACCGGTCGATCACGTCGAAGTCGGCGGCGGCCCGACCGTCCATCCGGGCGACAACGCCGTTCTCGAGCACGAGCTCCGGCTCGGGGTCGTTCGGGCCGTTCGCGGCGACGAGTCCGAGCTCGGGTATCGGAGTCACGAGCAGCTCACGTCGGAGCTCCCTGGCGGCGCGGGATGCGAAGCGGGCGGAACCCTCAGGCACCGACGAGCCCTCGCTCGACATAGGCGACCGCAGCCTCCCGGACGAAAGCCGCCGTTCGCGGAGACTCCCAGTCATCGAGCCGCCGCGCCCACTGCTCGAGCTCGGCGGCCGTCGAACGCCCTGGGCGGAGCGCCGTGTAGATCTCGAGCAGCTGATCGTCGGGCACTCCGGCGAGCTCCGCAGCCCGGTCGAGGTTGTCCGCCAGCTGCCGGCGTCCGGTCGCCCGGGCCACCTCGGCCTGGCGACGCAACGTCGCCGGGGTCGCACGAATGTCGTCGGCAACGAGAAGTCCCGCGCGAGCCGCCTCGAGCGTCACCTCGTCGAGCGCGAGCCCGGAGGGCGTCTCGACGAGATCGGGACGCCGGGAGCCGAGCGGGTAGTCGACGGTCGGATCGAAGGTCACGCGTCGAAACTTTATAGGGTTGAGCCAATGACAAACGATCATCGATTTTCCGATCGCACTGCTCTGGTCACCGGCGCGGCGAGCGGTATCGGAGCCGCGACGGCCGCACGCCTGCTTGCCGAGGGAGCACGGGTCGCAACATTCGATCTCAATGCCTCCAACCTGGACGGCGCCCTTCTCCTTACGGGCGACGTCGCGGAGTCGGGCGACGTCGAAGTGGCGGTTGCAACGGCGACCGCGGAACTCGGGCCGATCGACGTGCTCGTCTGCTCGGCAGGCATCCCGGGCGCGTCGCTGCGCACACAGGACGTCAGCGACGCCGAATGGAGGAGGGTGATGGCGATCAACGCTGACGGCGTCTTCTGGTGCAACCGTGCAGTCGCACCGGGGATGGCAGAGCGCGGCTACGGCCGTATCGTCAACGTCGCTTCGATCGCCGGCAAGGAGGGCAACCCCATGGCGGCCGCGTACTCGGCCTCGAAGGCAGCGGTGATCGCGCTGACGAAGGCCGTCGGCAAGGACTTCGCGGGTACCGGTGTCTCCGTCAACTGCATCGCACCGGCGGTGATCGAGACCCCGATCCTCGAGGGCCTCTCGCAGCAGCACGTCGACTACATGATCGAGCGCATCCCGATGGGCCGAATGGGAAAGGCCGACGAGGTTGCGGCGCTGATCTGCTGGCTCGCGAGCGAGGAATGCTCGTTCTCGACCGGAGCGACCTTCGACATCTCCGGCGGCCGCGCCGTTTTCTGATGGCATCGTTCTGATGGCACCGTACCCGCTGACGTCGCATCTGCTGGAATCGCGCCCGCCGGCGTCGCAGCGGACGGCATCGTGTTCGCTCGCGTCACACCTGACGGCAGCGTGCCGCTGATGCGCCGGGTTCGGTTCCGTGCCGGCGACGGTGCCATCGTAGACGGCGTCGTCGCGACCTACGAAGGCCGACTTTGTGTTGAATCAACACAAGGCAGTCGGGCGTTCGTGGCCGACGAGCGAACGCTCGCCCTCGAAGAGCCCGCAATGCTTCTGCGCCCGATCGACCCGCCGGAGGTGTGGTGCTCGGGCGTCACCTACGAGCGGAGTCGCGACGCCCGGATCGAGGAGTCCGGGAGCGATGTCTACGCGCTCGTGTACGACGCCGACCGGCCCGAGCTCTTCCTCAAGGACGCCCAATGCCGCCGCACCGTCGGTCCCAACGAACCGATCGCGATCCGCTCCGACGCGGCCTGGAACGTGCCCGAGCCTGAAATCGGAGTCGTCCTCGGTGACGAGCTCGAGATCGTCGGGTACACGATCGGAAACGACGTCTCGTCACGCGACATCGAAGGCGCGAACCCGCTGTACCTGCCACAGGCGAAGGTGTTCGCCGCGGCCTGCGCCGTCGGCCCGGCGGTCTACGAGCCGGACGACTGGGGTGCCCCGCTCTCGATCGCGCTGACGATCCGCGGCAGCGACGGCGGCGAGCTCTTCTCGGGCGCGACCTCGACCGCGAAGATGAAGCGGACGTTTTCCGAGCTCGTCAGCTGGTTGGTGCGCGACAACCCCGTGCCCGCCGGTAGCGTGCTGTTGACGGGCACCGGTCTCGTGCCTCCCGACGACTTCACCCTCCTCCCGGGTCACGTGGTCGAGATCCACGTTCCCGAGATCGGCACTCTCACGAACCCCGTGGTGCTTGCCACCGACCTGCTCGAAAGGAGCCTGCGATGACCGAGATCCTGTCCACGACGGCGTCCCAGAATTTCATCGGCGGCGCGTGGAGCGAGAGCGTGTCGGGGGAGACGTATGAGAAGCGAAATCCGTGGCGACCCTCGGAGGTGACCGGGATCTTCGCAGCCTCGACCGCGGCCGACGCAAAGGGCGCCGTCGAGGCGGCTCTCGGCGCCTTCGCTGCGTGGGCGGCGCTGCCCGCACCGGCGAGGGCGGCATTCCTCTTCAGGGCTGCCGACGCGATCGAAGGCCGCGTCGAGCACATCGCACAGGACATGACCGCCGAGATGGGGAAGCCGTTGCGAGAGGCCCGGATGGAGGCCGCGCGGGCGGCGACGATCCTTCGCTACTCCGCCGGGGAGGCGTATCGTCCGGCCGGCGAGGTGTACGAGCCGTCGATCGGCAATCAGACCCTCTACACACGCCGGCGTCCGCTCGGGGTCGTGGGCCTGATCACGCCGTGGAACTTTCCCGTCGCCATCCCGGTCTGGAAGCTCGCCCCGGCGCTGATCTACGGGAACACCGTCGTGCTCAAGCTCGGCTACGAGGCGCCGCGCACCGGCCTCCACATCGCGGAGTGCTTCGCGGAAGCCGGCCTACCGGCCGGAGTGCTCAACGTGCTCACCGGCGCGGGCTCGAAGGTCGGGGCGGAGCTCGTCGCGAACCGCAACATCCGCGCCCTTTCCTTCACGGGGTCGGTCTCCGTCGGACGTGCGGTGCGGAGCGAGGCGACCGCCCGCAACTGCCGCGTGCAACTCGAGCTCGGCGGTCACAACCCGTTCATCGTGATGGCCGACGCCGAGCTGGATCGCGCCACCGAGGCTGCTTTCGCAGGCGCGTTCTGGTCGGCAGGCCAGAAGTGCACTGCCACCCGCAGGATCCTCGTGCAGGACCCCGTGTACGACACGTTCCGCGACAAGCTGCTTGCCCGTATCGACGCGGCCAAGGTCGGAGACCCCTCGGATCCCGAGACCGAGGTCGGGCCTGTCGTCGCCGCCGGGCCGTTCGACGAGATCATGGCTGCGATCGACCGAGGCAAGGCGGAAGGCGGCACCATCGCCACCGGAGGCACCCGGGCGAGTGACGAGGGCTATCTGATCTCGCCCACGGTGTTCGAGAACGTCGCCGACGACGCGTTCCTCTCGTGCGAAGAGGTCTTCGGGCCCGTGACCTCGCTGTATCGCTTCTCGACGCTCGACGAGGCCTTGTCGCGCGCCAACGCCGTCGAGTTCGGGCTCTCGGCGGCGATCTTCACCCGCGACCTTCACGCCACGCAGCGCTTCGTGAACGAGCTCCAGGCGGGCATTCTCCACATCAACTCGCAGACCGCGGGCGCCGACGTCCACGTTCCGTTCGGCGGCCTCAAGGGCTCCGCCTGGGGGCCGCACGAGCAGGGACGTGCCGCGATGGAGTTCTACACCGAGACCGTCACCGTCTATCAAGACGCGCCGCTTGGCTGAGCAAGTCCTCGTCACCGGTGCGCTGGGCTGTCTCGGGGCCTGGGTCGCCCGGTGCGTCCTCGACGACGGTGACGGGGTGGTCGGTTATGACCTCGGCGACGACCGCAGCCGCCTCGAGCTCGTGCTCGGAGACGACACGGGCCGGGTCGAGCTCGTGAAGGGCGACATCACCGACCTCGTCGCGGTCGAGCGAGCCTGCGACGAGTGGGAAATCACGCGCGTCGTTCACCTCGCCGCGCTGCAGGTGCCGTTCGTCCGTGCCAACCCACCGCTCGGCATGCACGTCAACGTGGCGGGCACGGTCAACGTGTTCGATGCCGTCTCACGCCGGCTCGACCGGATTCCCGGCGTGTCGTACGCGAGCTCCGCGGCTGTCTACAGCGCGGCCGACCCGTCGCCCGCGCCGGAAGCCGGGGGGACGCGGCCCGCGACGCTGTACGGCGTTTCCAAGCTTGCCGACGAGGGAATAGCTCGTGTGTACTGGGACGACGCCGGCGTGCCGTCGATCGGGTTGCGCCCCTACGTGGTCTACGGGCCCGGCCGCGACCAGGGCATGACGTCCGGCCCGACGATGGCGATGCTCGCGGCGGTCCGCGGCGAGCCGTTCCACATCGGCTTCTCGGGCTCGGCCCAATTCGACTTCGTCCCGGACGTGGCGCGCGCCGCTGTGACGGCTGCGCACACGGCAGGCGAGGGGGCAGCGGTCTACAACGTGCCGGGCGCGCGGGCCGACGTCGCTGACATGGTCGCGTGCATCCACGCGGTGGTGCCGGAGGCCGAGATCACCTGGAGCGGCGACCCCCTGCCCTTCCCGCCGACGCTCGAGGCCGTCGGCTTCGACCGTTACGTGGGGCTGTTCCCGCGCACGTCACTCAGCGACGGGGTTGCCGCCACCGTGACGCATTTCCGTCGCAGCTGATCCGGAGGCAGAGACCGGTGAGATCGGTCGCCGGATGCAGATTTCCGTACGGCCCGATCATCCCCTCCGACACCATTCGCAAGAGACGGGCCGGCGGGCCGGCCCCTTCAGGGATCGTGCGTGCGATCGAGGGATCCGCGCCAGCGGATTCGAGATCTTGCAGAAGAGGGAGAGCGACGGGGTCCGGAGGCAGAGACCGGTGAGATCGGTCGCCGGATGCAGATTTCCGTACGGCCCGATCGTCCCGCTCCGACACCATTCGCAAGAGACGGGCCGGCGGGCCGGCCCCTTCAGGGATCGTGCGTGCGATCGAGGGATCCGCGCCAGCGGATTCGAGATCTTGCAGAAGAGACAGTCACCGCGAGCCACGCAGGCGAACGAGGGCGAGCAGCGCGAAGAACTCGGCCATCAGGAACCCCGCCGCCACCCACAGCACCGCGTCGAAGGAGCCCGTCGCGTCTCGGATCGCACCCAGAAGAAACGGTGACGCGGCAGCGATCGTGTAGCCGAGCCCGAGCATCATCGCGACGAGGGCGCCGACACGCCTCGGCGTCCGCTCGAAGTCGAGGGGCAAGGTCATGACGAGCGCGAACAGGCCACCTTGCGCCACACCGGCGAGAAGTGCGCCGGCATATGCCAACCCGGGGAGGGCCACCAGCATGACGGCGCCCGCGATGAAGGACAAACACAGCCCGAGCAAGAACGGGCTGCGACGGCCCGTCCTGTCCGAGAGCCACGGAATGACGAAGGAGGACGGGATAGCCGTCAGGTTCATCATGGCGAGAAGCAGGCCGGCCTCCCCGGCGCTCCAGCCGCGTTCGGCATACGCGTCGGGGAGCCAGGCGTTCAACCCGTAGTAGGCAGAGCCCATCAACGCAAAGATGGCGACGAGAAGCCACGCGGTACGGCTCCTCCAGGGCAGTCGGGGCACCGTGGCGGCCGGGGCGGCGTGCGGAGCCTCGCCCCGGGTCAGAACGGCCCAGGCGACGAGCGACAAGAGCGCCACGCAGGAGATCGCGATGAGTGCGCCGCGCCAGCCACCGAGCCAGCCTGCAAGCGGCACCGCGAGCGCTGCTGCACTCGTCGAGCCGATCTGGATTCCCGTCGTGTACACGCCCGTTCCGGTCGCCGGGCGCTGCTCGAAGTGCTCCTTGACCGAGATCGGTGCCAGGGCGTTCCCGAGACCCATTCCGATCCCGATCGGCCACGTGAGGAGGACGACGAGCCAGGCCGACGGCATAACAGCCCGCAGGATGCCGAACATTCCGATCAACGCGAGCCCGATCGTCATCGCCCTGCGCGTCCCGATCTTTGCCGCCAGATAGGCGGCCACCGGCGCGAACAGCCCCATGCACAACACGGGAATCGTGCCGAGCAGGCCCACCACGGCATGCGACGTCCCGAAGGCATCCTGGATGAAGGGGATCAGCGGTCCGACGCCCACGATCTGGGGACGAAGCGCGAGGGCGGCCAGGAACAGCGCGACGAGTGTCGCGGTCGAACGGTTTGTCACGTCACACGAGCGGGGTCAACGCCGTACGCTGTCGCGAAGCGAGGCGCGAGAAAGACTCCGAGAAAGACTCTTGGCGTACGAAGTCTCGAACGTACGAGCTCGTCGCGGATGCTTCCACAGCTGCCCTGTCGACATGGCGTTCGAACCGGCCCCGCAAGATGTCCGCCACCATGTCGCTCTCTCGCTCCCTGCCACCCAGGTGACCTCCGGCACGACGGTCACCGATCGGCGCTCTTCATGTGGTTCCGCATGAGCCTGGCGGAGACCTCGACGTGGCGGCGCGCCTCACGGGCCGCGGCGCTCGGGTTCTGCGAGCGGATCGCGTCGACCAGCTGCACGTGGCGCTCGGCCGCCTCCTCGGGCTCCATGTAGGTGCCGTAGAGCGACACCGTGATCCGACTCTCGACGCCGAGCGACTTCCAGCATTGTTCGAGCACCGAGTTGCCCGCCGCCTCGACGATCAACCGGTGGAAGGCGACGTCGTGCTGGACGAGCGCATTGGTGTCGTTTCGTCGCACGGCATCGCGCATCGCCTCGACCTCGATCTCGAGCGCCGAGACGTCGCCACCGAGCGTCTGGGCCGCGAGGCGCGCGGCGAGCTCCTCGAGCGAGGCGCGCACCGGGTAGACCTCGATCATTTCCGCCTCCCGGAAGGCCCGTACCCGAGAACCACGGAACGGCTCCGACTCGACGAGCCGTAACAGCTCCAGGTCGCGCAACGCCTCCCGCACGGGAGCCTGACTCGTGCCGAGCTCCTGTGCGATCCGAGTCTCGACGAGCCGGTCACCGGGCTGGAGCTCGCCGCTCACGATCCGCTGCAACAGCACATCCTTGACCTGTTCGCGGAGTACGGTGCGGGAGATCGTCGCCACGGTCAGCCGGCGACCACCGGATTGGTGATCTCGCCGACCCCGTCGATCCGGATCGTGACCGTATCGCCCGGCTGGAGCAGTCGCTTCGGATTGCGGAACACACCGACGCCGGCGGGCGTGCCGGTCAGGATCAGGTCTCCCGCCTCGAGGGTCGAGGTGCGCGAGGCATGGCTGATGATCTCGTCGATCCCGAAGATCAGGTTCGCCGTCGTGGAGTCCTGCAACGTCTCTCCCGAGACGATGGCGCGGATCCTGAGAGCATGAGGATCCGGCACCTCGGCTGCCGGCACGAGGGGGCCGACGGGACAGAACGTGTCGGGTGACTTGCCGCGGGTCCACTGACCGTCTGCGAACTGCAGGTCACGCGCCGAGACATCGTTGGCGACGACATAGCCGCCCACCGCCTCGAATGCGTTCTCCTTGGAGACGTTCCTGACGGTCTGTCCGATGACGACGCCCAGCTCCGCCTCGTAGTCGCATTGCTCGACGACCGGCGGGATCACGATCGGATCGCCGGGGCCGATCAGCGAGGTCGTGTACTTCGCAAAGAAAAGAGGAGCCTTCGGGAGTTCGACTCCCTGCTCCTCTGCGTGGTCCCTGTAGTTGAGGCCGACGCAGACGATCTTTCCGGGACGGTCGATGGGAACCATGACACCGATCCTACGCGACGGCTCGATGCAACGGCGCCGGAACCCGCGATAATCGATCATCGAAATGGGTCGCTGCCCGGCCTCGCAGTAGACTCGCGCAGATGCCCCTCTCCCCCGCCGTCCGCGCCGAGATCGGGGACGTCGTCGGCGCACGCCACGTGATCACGGAGCCCGAGCAACTCCGTGTGTACGACTGCGACGGGTTGACGGGCTGGCGCGCGACCCCTGAGCTCGTCGCGCTCCCCGGCTCTACGGCCGAAGTGCAGGGCATCGTCCGCATCTGCGCCCGAGAACGCGTGCCCTTCGTGGCGCGTGGCGCCGGCACCGGGCTGTCCGGCGGCGCCCTGCCGGTTGTCGAGGGCATCGTGATCTCGCTCGCGCGGATGACCCGGATCCTCGAGATCGACCTCGGCTCGCAGCGGGTCGTGGTGGAGCCGGGAGTCGCGAACCTCGACGTGACGCGCGCCGTTGCGGCGGACGGCTATTTCTTTGCGCCGGATCCCTCGAGCCAGCAGGTCTGCACGATCGGCGGCAACGTTGCGGAGAACTCGGGCGGCGCGCACTGCCTGAAGAACGGCTTCACCGTGAATCACGTGACTGGGCTGATCGTGGTGCTCCCGGACGGCGAGATCGTCGAGCTCGGCGGCAAGGCCCTCGATCCGGTCGGGCCCGACCTGCTCGGCGCATTCATCGGCTCGGAGGGAACTCTCGGCATCGCCACGGAGATCACCCTGCGGATCCTCCGCACGCCCGAAGCCGTGACGACGCAGCTCGCGGCGTTCTCGTCCATCGACACGGCGGGCGAGGCGGTTTCCGCGATCGTGTCGGCAGGGATCCTGCCGGCCGCGATCGAGATGATGGACAGCCTCACGATCGTCGCCGTCGAGCAGGCCTACCACCCGGGCTATCCGGCCGGCGCCGAGGCGCTCCTGCTCGTCGAACTCGACGGCATTGCCGTCCAGGTCGAGGAAGACACGGCAGCCGTCGACCGGATCTGCCGTGCGTGCGGGGCGTTCGAGGTCCGGGTGGCGCGAGACGATGCCGAGCGCGCGCTCCTCTGGCTCGGTCGCAAGGGAGCATTCCCGGCGATGGGCCGGATTTCACCGGATTACTACGTGCAGGACGGCGTGGTGCCGCGGACGAAGTTGCCCGAGGTACTGCGGCGGATCGGCGAGCTCTCGCGAGAGCACGGTCTCCGGGTGGGAAACGTCTTCCATGCAGGCGACGGCAACCTGCACCCACTCGTGCTCTACGACGCGGCGAAAGGCGAGACGGAGGCGGCGAAGATCCTCGCAGAGGCGATTCTCGGTGCCTGCCTCGATGCGGGCGGCTCGCTCACCGGCGAGCACGGCGTCGGCGTCGACAAGGCGTGCTCGATGCCGAAGATGTTCTCGGAACGCGATCTGGAGGCCTTCGAGCGGCTGCGCCGGGCCTTCGACCCGGAGGGGATCGCCAACCCGGGCAAAGTGCTCCCGACACCCCGCCTCTGCGGTGAGGTGCCCGGCCCGTACAGGCATCACCCTCTGGAGCTGATCGGCCTTGGCGAGCGTTTCTAGCCTCGCTCAGGCTGCGGCCGAACTGCGGGCCGCCGCCGCCGAGCGTCGAACGCTGCGCCTCGGCCTCGATCTCGATGCCGCTGGGATGGACCGGGTCCTCGAGCACGAGGCCGGTGACCTGACCTGCACGGTCGAGGCGGGCATCCGTTTGTCTGCGCTCGCGGCAGCGCTTGCTCCGTCGGGCCAGCGGCTCTCGCTCGACCCTCCCGGCGACCCGACCGTGGGCGCGTGCCTCGCCGACAGCCTCTCCGGCCCGCTGCGTCACCGGTTCGGTGCTCCCCGGGACCTCGTGCTCGGCGTCACGCTGGTACTCGCCGACGGCACGATCGTCAACGCGGGCGGCAAGGTCGTGAAGAACGTTGCCGGCTACGACCTCGGCAAGCTCGTCTGCGGCTCCCGCGGTCGCCTCGCCTTTATCGGCCGTGTCAGTCTCCGCCTCCACCCCGCTCCTGCGACCGCCGCCACGGTGCTGGTCGAGACCGGCGACCCAGCTTCCGTCGCTGCGGCTTTGCTCGCCTCGCAACTCGTCCCGAGCGCCATCGACATCCTCCATCCCGGTCGGGTCGTCGTCCTGTTCGAGGGTGGCGCAGCAGCGGTGGCGGCTCAGGTCGACGCCACTCGGGCTCTGGTCGGAGGGACCGTGGCCGGCGATGCCGTGTGGGCCGAGTCTCGTGCACGTCAGGCCGCTGCCCTCGGGCGATCGTCGTTCGCTCCCGGCGCCCTGCCGGCGTTCCTCGCCGACGTCTCGGAGGCCGTCGTTCGGCCGTCCACAGGCGTTGCGTACCTCCCTGACGCCGTGCCGGACGAGACACCGGAGCCGGTCCGGCTGCTGCAGGAGAGGGTGCGGGCGCGTTTCGACCCTCGCGGCGTGCTCGCGTGACCACGGCGCCGGACGTGCTCCGCTCGCTCACGAGCGACTGCGTGCACTGCGGCTTCTGCCTGCCGACGTGCCCGACCTACCTTCTCTGGAGCGAGGAGATGGATTCGCCACGCGGCCGGATCCAGCTGATGGAGTCGCACCTGGACGGCACGATCTCTCTCAACCCGACAGTCGTCGGGCACTTCGATCTCTGCCTCGGGTGCATGGCCTGCGTGACTGCGTGTCCCTCCGGCGTGCAGTACGACCGTCTGATCGAGGCGACCCGGGAGACGATCGAGACGACGACGAAGCGCCCGCTCGGCGATCGGCTCGTTCGCGCGGCCCTCTTCAAGCTCCTCCCCTATCCGCAGCGGATGGGTTTGGCGCTGCGCCTGGCGCCGATCGGCCGGAAGTTGCCGCTGCCCGGGCGTCTCGGGGCGATGACCGAGATCGCGCCGCCGTGGCGCTCGACCGAGAGGCCGGGGAAGAGTACGCCCGCGCGTGGCGAGACGCGCGGGCGTGTGGGCATTCTCACAGGTTGCGTGCAGTCGGTCGTGTTCGGGTCGGTCAACGCAGCCACCGCGCGCGTTCTCGCCGCGGACGGCTACGACGTCGTGGCGCCGCAGCAGGGGTGCTGCGGAGCGCTTTCGATGCACGCCGGCCGCGGAGACGAAGGGCGAGCTTTCGCGCGCCGGGCGATCGAGGCATTCGAGGGTGTCGAGACGGTGATCGTGAACACCTCGGGCTGCGGCTCACACCTGAAAGAGCTCGGCCACGTCCTCGGCGAGGATCCAGCCTGGGCCGAGCGCGCGACGGCGTTCTCCGCGCGCGTGCGGGATCTGGGCGAGTTCCTCACCGGTGTCGAGCCGAGAGCGCCCCGGCATCCACTGAACCTCACCGTCGCCATGCAGGACTCCTGCCATCTCCGCCACGCCCAGCGGTTGCCGCTCTCCTCGGCCACATCACTTCGCAGGATCCCGGGCCTGACGCTTCGTGAGCCGGCCGAGCAGGACATCTGCTGCGGCAGCGCCGGGATCTACAACATCACCCAAGCCGACGCGGCCCGCGTGCTCGGCGACCGCAAGGCGGCGCACGTGTTGGCGACCGGCGCGCAGGTCTACGCCAGCGCGAACCCGGGGTGCCTCGTCCAGGTCGCAACGGCGCTGCGCCGCGCCGGCAGCCCGCTGCCGGCGCTGCATCCGGTCGAGCTCGTGGACGCGTCGATCAGGAACCTCGGCGCGGCGGGTCTGCTGCGACAGGCCCGCCGCTGATCCAGCCCGGGCCTGGGGGCCGCGTCCACCCGACGCGACCTCGTGGCTCTGAGCCACAAGGTCGCCCACTGCCGCTCAGCGTGATGCGAATGTGCTCCGCCTCCTCGCCTCCTCCCGCGAGGCCTGACGAACGCCGGGATCGCCGCCGAGCTCGTCGTCAGCGATCACACGTGACGACACCTGTCGCCCACGTCCTGCAGAAGGTCGACCTTCGCGACCGCGCGCAGGCGATCGCGTTGTTCATCAGTCGGGTCTCGTACGACCAGGAGCACGCACCCCTAGACGTCACCGGGCTCGACCGCGGCGGGCCGCAACTCGTCCAGCCGGTCGACGCGGGCGAGGGCAGGGAAGAAGCGAGACCACCCGACCGCGATCGCGACCGTCAGCACGCCGCCGATCACGACGGCCGGGACGGCACCGAGCAGCGCTGCAGCTGCGCCCGACTCGAACGCCCCGAGCTCGTTCGAGGCGCTGATGAACACCATCTCGACTGCGGTCACCCGCCCGCGCAGCTCGTCGGGGGTGACGAGCGGCAGGATCGTCTGCCGCAGCACGACGCTGACCATGTCGACTGCACCGCCCGCCACCAGGGCGAGCAGCGACAGCCACATCGTCTGCGAGAGCCCGAACACGACGATGGAGACACCGTAGAGCCCGACCACCGTGAGCAGCGTCCGCCCCGCATGCCTCTTCACCGGTCTCCGCGTCAGCACGATAGCCGAGCAGAGCGCACCGACGGCCGGGGCAGCGCGGAGCAGGCCGAGACCCGCCGGCCCGACCTCGAGAATGTCCTTCGCGAAGACCGGAAGCAGCGCGACCGCGCCGCCGAACAGCACGGCGAAGAGATCGAGTGAGATGGCGCCGAGCAACACCGGCGTCCGCCGCACGAGGCGCACCCCGCCGAGAACGCTCGCGAGGTCGGGGGATGAGCCTCCGGCGGAGTCGCGGCCGGCCCGCAAGAGCAGTGTCGCCAGCAGCGCCACCGCGGACAGCGTGGCCGCGATCCCGTACACGAGCTCTGAATGCAGAGCGAACAGGAGCCCACCGAGCGCCGGGCCGCCGATCACCGACACCTGGAAGACGACCGACCGCTGCGCCAAGGCGCGAACCAGGATCTCGCGCGGCACGAGCGTCGGAGTCAGGGCCCTCGAGGCCGGTGCTCCGAGCGCAGCAGCGACACCTGTGGCGAACGCGAGTAGGAAGAACGGCCACGTCTCGCCGGCGCCCGCCCGCGTGACGGCCAGCAGGCCGAGCATGACCGCGGTCTCGAGCGCTATCGCGATCGCGAGCAGCGTCCGGCGTGGGAAACGGTCTGCCAGATGCCCGGCCGGCAGCGCCAGGAGCGGCAACGGGATGAACATCGCCAGCCCGACGAGACCGAGATCGAACGGGTTGCTTCGGACGGCGTATACCTGCCAGCCGATCGCAACGAACGACATCTCGACCGCGAAGCCCGACGCGAGCATGACGCCGAGGAAGAGAACAAAATCCCGGTGCCGGAGCGGTGAGTCGCCCGCCGACGCGGTCGTACGGTTGCGGGCTACGCCGCCTCGCCTTCCTCGCCAACCGGTTCCGGCGCGGGGAGGAACTCGACCTCGAGCCGCTGGATTCGCGAGCCCTCGACGTCCAGGACCTTGAACCGCAGGCCGTCCGACCGCACCTCGTCGCCCGGCTCTGCAGCCCGCCCGATCAGGTCGAAGACGAAGCCGGCGACGGTGTGGTAGTCCTCGTGCTCGAGTGTCGTCCCGAGCTCCTCGTTGAAGTCATCGATCGGGAACGTGCCGTCGATCCGGATCGTCGTCTCGTTCACGCGCTCGACCGACTCGTCGGGGAGGTCGAACTCGTCCTCGATCTCGCCGACGATCTCCTCGAGCAGGTCCTCCAGGGTGACGATCCCCTGAGTCGCTCCGTACTCGTCCACGACGACCGACATGTGCTGGTTCGTTCGCCGGAACTCGGCGAGCAGCGCCGCGAGATCCTTCGTCTCGGGAACAACGTAGGCAGGACGGAGCAACGAGGCGAGCTCGACCTCGGCGATGGCGCTGTCGTGCAGCGCGGACACGAGATCGCGCACGTGCAGGATCCCGACGATCTCGTCGAGCGACTCCCGGTAGACCGGATACCGCGTGTAGGGCGACTCGAGCACCGCGCGAAGAGCCTCTTCGGGCGCCATCTCGATCGAGATGCCGACGACCTCGGGTCGCGGCACCATGACGTCGGACGCCTCCTTGTCGGCGAAGTCGAAGACCTTGTAGAGCATCTCGCGCTCGCCCTGCTCGATCTCCCCGTGCACCGTCGACATCTCGAGGAGCATCTTCAGCTCTGCCTCGGAATGCGCCTCGCCTTCGGTCTTGTCCGGATCGATGCCGATCAGGCGCTGCGCACCCTCACTCGAGCCCTGCAGGACCCAGATCAGCGGCGCGAACACGAAGAAGAACGCGCGCACGGGGACCGAGACGCCGAGTGCGATCCGCTCCGAGTAGCTGAGCGCCAGCCCTTTCGGCACCAGCTCGCCGACGACCACATGCATGAACGTAATGATCAGGAACGCGAGCACCACCGCGAACACCGTCCCGAGCCAGATCCCGAACAGATCCGAGAGCACCTTCTCGCCGATGGCACCGATGGCGAGCGAGGTGAGCGTGACCCCGAGCTGCATGGCGGCGATGAAGTGAGGCGGGTCACTCGTGATCTTCATCACGGCGCGCGCGGGGCGGTGTCCCTCGTCGGAGAGCTCTTTCAACCGGGTTCGGCGCACGGTCACGAGGGAGTACTCGGCCGCGACGAAGAAGCCGTTCAGAAGGATGAGAGCCGCCACGAGGAGAAGCTCGAGGAAAACCGTCATGCCCCGGTCTCCGGGGCCGCGGTACTGGAGGGAAGTTCGCCCACTACTGCGCGGCAGTATAGGAGACGCCGACGACATCTCCGCCGCTCTCCTCGTCGTGACGCTCGGCCCTGCCGTCACGCACCAGCCGCTCGAGATGGGACAGCGTCTCGGCGACGGCGAACCGACGCGCGCCGGGCCGGAGATCGTCGCCGAAGAGCGGGTATGACACCTCGTACCCGGTTAGCGGCTCCGGCCCGAGCGCCTCCGCCGCTCGCCGAAGCCGCTCGTCGTGGTGCGCGATCAGTTCGCACGCCCGTCCGACCGGATCGGAGACGGTGTCGCCGTGACCGCCGTAGGCAATCTCGGGCGCGAGCTCGATCGTCCGCCCGAGTGCGTCGAGATAGTCGCCGAGCGGATCCGGCCGGCTCGCCGGCCAGAGGCCGACGGTGGGCGTGATCCGCCCGAGCAGATGGTCGGCCGCGATCAGGACACCGTCCTTGAGCAGCGTCAGCTGGCCGTCAGCGTGACCCGGCGCGGCGATGACGTCCCACCCGTGGAGACGGTCACCATCGTCGACGAGCTCGGGATCCAAGACCGTCCTGATGAACGGCTGATAGAGCAACCCCTGTCCGATCAGCTCCTCGGTGACTGCCGCCGGGACGCCGTTCGTTCGGAACCAGCCGACGAGCACTTGAGACCACTCCTCGTTCTGCCAGACGAGGCGGGCTTGCGCTGCATCGACTCGCCCCTGACAGACGCGGGCGCCGGTGAGATCGCGGACGTCGGCGGCTGCGCCCAGGTGGTCGGGGTGGAAATGGGTGAGGAAGAGCGTGACGACAGGGCGGTCGAGCCGGTCGAGCTCGGCGGCCCACTGCTCGGTCGCATCGGGGAGCCCGAGCCCCGTGTCGACGAGCATGAAGCCACCCTCCACCGGCAGCAGGTAGCAGTGGACGTGACCCGGTCTCGTCGGCAAGGGCATCGTCACGCGCAGCACGCCTCCGGCAAGCTCGTCCACGACGCGACTCTAGCCCTCTTCCCGATCTGTTAGGTGGACTTATGCAACGAATAATCAGCCCTCATCGACTGATATCGTTTGCAAGGTGGAGACGGACATTCGGAACCTCGTCGGTGACACCGATCCGGAGACGCTCGCGGCATCGGAGATCCTCGGTGTCATGGTCGAGCGCTTCCACCCGAAGCTCTCACTCGCATGCTCCTTCCAGCGCGAAGAGGCCGTGTTGCTGGACATGCTGCTCGCGATCGAGCCCGACGCGCGCGTCTTCGCGCTCGACACGCACGTGCTCTTCCCCGAGACGTATGACGTCTGGCGGCAGGTGGAGACCCGCTACGGGATACGGGTCGAGGTGTACGAGGGTCCCTCGCTCGGGCGCCAGGCCGCGATCCACGGCGATGCGTTGTGGGCGTCCAACCCCTCCCTCTGCTGCGCGATCCGTAAGGTCGGCCCGCTCGGCCATGCGCTCGCGGGTCTCGACGGCTGGATCACGGGGGTTCGGCGCGAGCAGTCGCCCACCCGCGCGGGAGCGCACAAGCTCGGTTGGGACGAGCGCCACGAGCTCTGGCAGGCCAATCCGCTCGTCGACTGGACGGAGGGCGCCGTCGACGCCTATATCGAGGAACGAGACCTGCCCGTGAACGCGCTCCATGCCAGGGGCTACGCCTCGATCGGATGTACCCACTGCACCCAGCCGGGCTCGGGTCGCGAGGGGCGCTGGAGCGGCACCGGCAAGACAGAGTGCGGACTGCACGTCGACTCATGACCGCAACTGTCCAACGCTCCCACCTCGACGAGCTCGAGGCCGAGGCCGTCCACATCATGCGCGAGGTCGCGGCCGAGCTCGAGCGGCCGGTGCTGCTGTTTTCCGGCGGCAAGGACTCGATCGTGCTGTTGCGATTGGCCGAGAAGGCGTTCCGGCCCGGCCGCTTCCCCTTTCCGTTGATGCATGTCGATACGGGGCACAACTTCCCCGAGGTGATCGAATATCGCGATCGGAGGGTGGCCGAGCTCGGCGAGCGGCTCGTTGTCGCGTCCGTCCAGGAATCGATCGATCGGGGTCGGGTCGTCGAGCAGCGCGGGCCCCGGGCCTCGCGCAACCAACTGCAGACGACGACGCTGCTCGATGCGATGGAGTCCAACGGGTTCGACGCCGCTATCGGCGGCGCGAGGCGCGACGAGGAGCGCTCGCGAGCGAAGGAGCGGATCTTCTCGTTCCGGGACGACTTCGGCCAGTGGGACCCACGCGCCCAGCGGCCGGAGCTCTGGAGCCTCTACAACGGCAAGATCCGCAAGGGCGAACAGGTAAGGGTCTTTCCGATCTCGAACTGGACCGAGCTCGACGTGTGGCTGTACGTCGCCCGCGAGGAGCTCGAGCTGCCCTCGATCTATTACGCGCACGAGCGGGAGGTGTTCGAGCGCGACGGGATGCTCTACGCCACCTCGGACGTCATCGAGCGCGACGACCACGAGGTGCCGTTCTCCGAGTGGGTGCGCTTCCGCACGGTCGGTGACATGAGCTGCACCGGTGCGGTGCGCTCGCACGCGACCTCGTTCGATGCTGTGGTCGCCGAGATCGCGGCGACCCGCGTCACCGAACGCGGCGAGACGCGCGCCGACGACCGCGCGTCCGAAGCGGCGATGGAGGATCGGAAGCGTGTCGGGTATTTCTAGCCACACGGCCGACGGCGCGGGCCTGCGGGACGAAGGGGTGACAAATGCCTTGCACCTACAAACGCCCGCCGCGTCCGAGTTGCTCCGCCTCGTCACCTGCGGCTCGGTCGACGACGGCAAGTCGACCCTCATCGGCCGCTTGCTCTACGACACGAAACAGGTATTCGTCGACCAGATGGAGCAGGTCGAGGAGACGAGCGAACGGCGCGGCGACGGCTACGTCAACCTCGCGCTCCTGACCGACGGGCTGCGCGCCGAGCGTGAGCAGGGCATCACGATCGATGTCGCCTATCGAGGGTTCGTGACCCCGAAACGTCGGTTTCAGCTCGCCGACGCTCCTGGCCACGTCCAGTACACGCGCAACATGGTCACCGGTGCGTCGACCGCCGACGTCGCGGTGGTTCTGGTCGACGCGAGGAAGGGCGTGATCGAGCAGACGCGGCGCCACACCCTGATCACGTCGCTGCTCGAGGTTCCTCACGTCGTGTTCGCGGTCAACAAGATGGATCTCGTCGATTTCGACGAGATGCGGTTCAACGAGATCGAGCGAGAGCTCGACGAGCTGACCGCCGCGCTCGGCGTCAAGGACGAGATGGCGATCCCGATCGCCGCCCTGCACGGGGACAACGTCGTCGAGGCGTCGGACCGAATTCCTTGGTGGCAGGGAGGGACACTCCTGGCCTACCTCGAGGCGATCGAGCTCACAGCCGACCGCAACCTCTCAGACCGCCGGTTCCCCGTCCAATGGGTGATTCGACCGATGTCCGACGAGTTTCACGATTACCGCGGCTACGCGGGCCAGGTCGCCGGCGGCGTCTGGCGCGCAGGTGACGATGTCCTCGTCCTGCCGTCAGGGCTGCGCACCCGCGTCGCCTCGGTCGATACCGCCGACGGCGTCATCGGCATGGCGACGCCCGGGATGTCGGTGACGATGAGGCTCGAGGACGAGATCGACGTGCCGCGCGGCGACATGCTCGTCGACCCGGAGAATCAACCTGTGACCGCGCGGGAGCTCGAGGCGACCGTCTGCTGGATGAGCGAACGGCCACTGGAGGCCGGCGCGCGCCTCGGCGTGAAGCACACGACGCGCACTGTGCGGGCGGTGATCGAGAGCATCGACGGAGTCGTCGACATGGACACGCTCGAGCAGCACGGAGCCGCGAAGATGGTGCTGAACGACATCGGGACGGTGCGCCTCCGCCTCTCCTCGCCGCTCATGGTCGACCCCTACCCCGAAAACCGTGCAACCGGCGCGTTCATCCTGGTCGACGAGGCGACGAACGATACGGTCGCGGCCGGCATGGTGCGCACCGCGACCGCGTAGCTCCCGCACGATCTCGGCGGCTTCCTGGAAGTCTCGCTAGAGCGGCCCACCCGCCCGGGCCTCGATCGGGGGATGGAACGAGCGCACGCACCCTCTCCGAGGCACGATTTCCTCGACGACGAACATATGTTCTATACTGACGCATGCGAGCTGCCTACCGCGAGGAGCCGTGTCGTTCGGCCCTCAACCGGGTCAAGGGGATGCCCTTCGCGTGGTCACTCAACCCGTACGTCGGTTGCGTGCACCGCTGCACGTTTTGCTACGTCCGCGCGTTCGAGGCACGGGCCGACCGGCCCGCAGGCGATCGTTACGGCCGTTCGATCCGCGTCAAGACGAATATCGTCGAGGTGTTACGGAGGGAGCTCTGCCGCCGCTCCTGGGCACGCGAGGAGGTGACGATCGGCGCAGCGACCGACCCGTACCAGCCCGCCGAGGGACGCTATCGCCTCACACGCGATTGCATCGTCGAGCTCACCCGGGCTCGCACGCCGACCTCGATCATCACTCGCGGACCGCTCGTATGGCGTGACGCCGACGTCCTCCAGGAGGCCGCGCTCGGGCCCGGGGTCTCGGTCAACGTGTCCGTTCCGACACTCGACGAACGCGTCTGGCACACGACCGAGCCGGGCACGGCTCCGCCCCGCCGTCGGCTCGAGATCGTCGGGCGCCTCGTCGACGCGGGCATCCGCACGAGTGTCGCGATCGCACCGATCTTGCCCGGGCTCTCCGACGGTGCCGACCAGCTGGCCGAAACCGTTCGGGCGGCACGGGAGGCGGGCGCCCACCATATCTGGGCCAACGTCCTCTATCTCCGCACGGGGACGCGGGAGCACTTCCTCGAGGCGCTCGCGCGTGATTGGCCCGACGAGAGCGCGCGCTACGAGCAGCTCTACCGAGGCCGCTCGTACCTCTCTCGGTCGGAGATCGCACCCGTCACGGAGCATGTGCGATCGCTCGCACGAGAACATGCGAGCATCGGCCGACCGGTGCTCCACCCGGCGCCGAGCCCGACTCAGCTGACCCTCGTCTGATCCCACCCGTAGAATCGCCGCGTGGACGAAACCCCCGAGATCACCGTGCTGTTGGCCGACGACCACGAGGTCGTCCGGGAAGGGCTACGCCTTGCGCTGCTGCGCTCGTCCCATATTCGTGTCGTCGGCGAGGCTGCCGACGGCGAGACTGCCGTCGCTCTCGCAGAGCGCCGCCGCCCCGACGTGATCGTGATGGACCTTCGAATGCCGGGGATGGACGGAATCGAAGCGACAGAAGAGATCATGCGCGGCATCCCCGATGCCAAGGTACTGATCTTCACCGCCTATTCCGAGCGGGCGCTCCTCCAGCGCGGCCTCGAGTCGGGGGCGCGGGGGTACATCCTGAAGGAGGCGCCCCATGAGACTCTGCTGCGGGCGATCGAGAAGGTCGCGGCCGGCGAGACGTTCGTCGATCCCGCATTGATGTCGGCGCTCACGAAGACCCGCGACGGCACCGACGTGCTCACCGCACGCGAACGCGAGATCCTGCAACTCCTCGCAGACGGCATGTCCAACGCCGATGTCGCGGCTCAGCTGTTCATCTCTCAGGAGACGGTCAAGAGCCACGTTCGTCACATTCTCACGAAGCTCGAAGCCGACACGCGCACCCAGGCGGTTGCGATCGCCTTGCGTGACGCCATGATCGATTGACGGGCAGTATCGATGACAGACAGTGCCGACGGCCGGGCGCTCGCTGAGCGGCTCCGCGCCGAGCGCGACGAGCGCCGGCGACTGGCCGAGCTGATCCACGATGGGCCCGTTCAGCTGGTCGCGGCGATCGCGCAGATGCTCGATGCCGCCCACCATGCGCTCGCGGCAGGGGACATCGAGAGCGGAGCGCCCATCGTCGAACGGGCACTGGCTGTCGCTCGCGAAGCGAGCGTCGACCTCCGCGAGATCGTCAGCGGGATCGAGCCGGACGCGTTACGGAAGCTGGGCCTGGCTGCGGCGATCGGCGAGCTCGCAGAGCGCCACACGGTCCGACGAGGTGTCGCGTTCGACCTCGATGTCTCCGCCGGAGACGACCTCGGTGATGGAGCTCAATCGGGGCTGTACCAGATCGTGCGCGACGCGATCGACCAGGCTGTGCGGCGCGGACCGCCGACCCACGTCACCGTCGCGATCACCCCGGTTGTCGGGAGCGTCGAGCTGCGGATCGCGGACGACGGCGCGCCGGAACGGCGCGAGGCCGTCCTCGACGCTCTGGCACAGCGGGTGGCCGAGCTCAACGGAACGTTCTTCAGCGAGACGGCGGCGTCCGGCACGTCGATCGTGATTCGGCTCCCGCCCTCCGCTGCGCGGCTGTAGAGGGCGCCCGAGGGCCGGCATCGCAGCTTCGCGAAACCCGTCTGCACCGTTCGTACGGAACGCCAGCGTTCGCGCGAGTCTGCGCCTGCTCCCTACTCCGGCAGTGGCTCGTTCTGGACGTTGTGCTCGGTCGCGTACTCGTCGACGAGCGCGTCGATCACGCTGGCACCGTCGGGAAACGCGTAGTTGATCTTCACGAAGGGCTCCCACTTGTCGGGCAGCGCATCCTCCGGGAAGATTGCTTCGACGGGGCACTCGGGCTCACAGGCACCGCAGTCGATGCACTCCTCGGGGTCGATCACGAGCATCCGCCCGAACTCGTGGATGCAGTCGACGGGGCACACATCGACACAGGACTTGTCCTTGATGTCGATACAGGGCTCGGCAATGATGTAGGTCATCCCGGGCAATCCTACCGCGGCCTAGCGACGGCCTTCCGGGGGAACCGTCCGCTCAATCGCCGGTGAGTTCGGCCACGAGCTGCGGCGCCCGCTCGACGAGCGCCGATTTGACGATCACCTGGTCGAACCCGGCCGCATGCCCGGCGCGGAGGCCGGCCGTGTCGGTGTGGTTCGTATATCCGAGGATCGGGACATCGGGCCAATTGTCCGCCACGTCCAACGGATCGATTCTTGCGATGTCGCAGACGACGAGGTCGGGCGCCTTGGCCGAATCCTTGGTGACAAGCTGATGCGCGGGAAGCAGCCCCTCCAGCTTGCCGCGGAAGAAGAGATCGACCCCCACCAGCAGGATCGTCGCCATGGCTGCAAAGCTACCAGGGTAGAAGGACAGCCTCGCCTCGGGACAGGTCGGATCCTCGGCGCCGGCCGGTATCTCCTTGCGGCCCCTCCCCACCGGAGAGCCCGGCGGCTACAGGAATCCGTCGATGCCGAGGCGCTCGAGGGCGCGGTTGAGGTAGATCCGAAGAACATAGAAGCGCCCGAAGAAGAGCAGCAGGCCAAGCGCGACCATGATCGTCCCGCTGACGAACTGGATCGCGACGAAGTGATCGCGCAGCCAACGGAACGCCCCCATCGCCCTGGTGAAGATCGCCCCGGCGAGGACGAACGGAATCGCCAGTCCGAGCGAGTAGCACGCGAGCAGAAAGGCTCCTTGGAGCACGGTGTCGGAGGTGCCCGCAAGCACGAGGATCGCGGCCAACACGGGTCCAATGCAGGGTGCCGCGCAGATCGCGAATGCCCCTCCGAGCAACACCCGCGAGCCGCGGCTCCGCGCCCCCTGTACGAGCCCGGCACCGACAAGCCGCTCCGGCCAGGGGAGTAGACCCATGAATGCCAACCCGAAGACGACCAGGACGAACCCTGCGATCCGCTCCAGCAGAAACTGGTCGCGAAAGAGCCCTGCCCCGATGAGCTGAGCGCCGACGCCGAGCGCCACGAAGACGGCGGTGAACCCGAGCACGAAGGGGACGCTCGCGAGCACGACGCGCCGGGCGGAGCCGCGGTCTCCCAGCCTGTCCGCCTCCACAGCCGAGACGGCGGACAGGTAGCCGGGCACGAGCGGTAGCACGCACGGGGCCAGGAACGAGACGAATCCCGCGACGAGTGCAACGAGGGGCTCTGTCGGCCGCACCTCTAGTTCTCGAACCGGGCGAGCTCCTCGTCCACCCGCCGCTCGAGGTCCGGGTCGAGTACGCCTTCCTCCGTCTCATCGGCAACGTCCCGTCGTCGACTCCACGTCCAGGCGAGCGCGGCGACGAAGACCGCACCGGCGGCGAGAGCACCGAGCGGGACGAGCCAGGCGAGGAGGTCGAACCCGCGCTTCGGCGGCTCGGCGAGGACAGCGGGGCCGAACTGGTCGACGAGTTGGGCCTTGATCTCTGCGGCGCTGTCGCCGGCTGCGATCCGGGCCCGGATATACGTCTTCATCCGGGTTGCGATCGGCGAGCTCGACTGGTCGAGCGTGGTCTTGCAGGTCGGACAGACGATCTCCGCTTCGAGATCGGCCTGGTGTGGCGGCCCGGCTATCGCGAGCGGCGCCACGACGACCGCGATGAGCGCCACGAAGGCCGCGGCGCGCGTGATCACTGCCGGTCGGCGAGCGCGATGGCGACGCCCTCCGCGAAGGCGTCCTTGTTACGTTCGGCGCCGACGCTCCCCTGGATCCGCTCTCCCACCAATCGGCCCCGCCGATCGACGAAGAACGTCTCAGGGTACCCGGTCACTCCCCACCGCCCAATTGTCACCTTCCGCGTGTCTCGCACGATCGGATAGGTCAAACCGAAACGCTTCGCGAAGCGGTGAGCATCCTGTTTGAAATCCTCGACGTCGATACCGAGAACCACGAGTCCTTGCTTACGATACCGCTCGTAGGTCGCCTGGAGCGCCGGCGCTTCGTCCTTACACGGTCCGCACCACGAGGCCCAGAAGTTGACGACGACCGCCTTGCCGCGCAGGTCTGCGATCGAGAGAGGGCCGGACCCATCGAGCCGCTGGAGCTCGAACGAAGGCGCTGTGGGGTGCTCTCCTTTGGCGAGCGCGCCGGCGGCTCCTGAGTCGTCCTTGGCCACCTTCCACACGAGCAACCCGAGTAGCCCGGCGACGAGGACGAGCGCGACGATCTGCCCGGCTATCCGGACCCGCCCGGTCACGCGGCGACGATGAAGACCGGCGTTCCCACGTCAACCTGGGTGAACAACCACTCGACCTGCGGGATCAGCATCCTGATGCACCCGTGCGAGGCCGAATAGCCGATCGAGGCGGCGTCGGGCGTGCCGTGGATGCCAACGTACGGAGCCGACAGGCCCATCCATCGCGTGCCGAGCGGATTGCCCGGGCCCGGCGGGATCGGCTGCTCATCCTTCGCCCAGTCGGATCCTGCCGGGGGATACCACCACGGGTCGAGCTGCTTGTTGACGACCTCGAACTTCCCGAGCGGCGTCGGGTACGTGGAGCGCCCGGTTGCGACCTTGAACGTGCGGATGAGCTTCGGCTTGTCCGTGACCCGGTACAGCGAGAGCTGGTTCGTGCCCCGTCGGATCACGATCGCCCGGCGGAGATCGCGGCTCGTCACCGCAGGATCGATCTTCTCGAACGGCAGCGTCAACGGGTCACGCCGCTGGGTCTTGAGCGCGAGAACGATCTCACGAGCGGCAATGATCTCCTTGAGGCGGCGCCCCGGGACGTCCTTCGTTGCGAAGGGCGTGAGATTTCGGAGCCTGATTGCCGCATCGACCGGGTTACGGTGAAAGCGCTTGCCGAGGGAGGCGACGAGGCGTTCCACCTTCGGCCTGGACACTTCGACCTTGAGCGGCACGACGAACGCCGGCCGCCTGACGCGGGCTGCGAGCTTCACCGCGACCTCGATCTGGGACGCTGCGCCGAGGTCTTCCGGGGTCACCACGATCCTGGCGCCGCGTCCGCTCGCGAGCGTGAGCGGACGGGCAAACCTGTCCCTGACCACCTCTCTGGCCTCGGCCGCCGTCAGGCCGCCGACGAGTGTGCCGCCGATCGTGACTCCTGCGGCGATCAGCTTTGGCTGCGGTGGGAGAGCCGTGGTCGTGGTCGGCACGGGCGTGGTCGGCACGGGCGTGGTCGGCACGGTCGTGGTCGGCACGGTCGTGGTCGGCACGGTCGTGGTCGGTGCCGTCGTCGTAGCGGGCGCCGTCGTCGCGCCGTCGTCCGCGCCTGCGCTCGGCGCGGCCGCAAGCAGAACGGCGGCAATCGCGCCCGCCGCGCCGCAGGCCGACAGAGCGGCGATTGTCACCCCGCGATTCACGGGTTCAGTGTAGCCGCGAAGATCCGGGGATCGTTCGTGATCACGCCGTCGACGCCGGCCGCGACGACACGCGAGAGCTCGGCCGGTTCGTCCACGGTCCAGGCCAATACCGGCAGGCCCGCAGAGTGGGCCCGCTCGACCGACGACTCCGTCACGAGCCGGTGTTGAAGCATCACGGCGCTGGCACCCACGCGGCGGGCGAGCCGAGGGAGGCGAAGCGGCACCGAGGCACGCATCGACGTGAGCCCGAGCGAGACGATCGGCCAGAGATACGGCTTGCGGGAGATCGAAAGTCTGTCCTCCGGATACGTGATCCCGAGCCTGATTCGCGGCGCGGCCCACGCGATGGCCTGCAGGCTCGGACCGTGCACGCCACTGACCACCGTGCGCGCCTCGAGTCCGTGGCGCGTGATCGCGCGAGCAACCTCGTCGAGCCGCGTCCTCAGCTTGAGATCGACGTGAAGGCCGACCTTCGGGGCCTCGTCGACGAAGAACGCCAGAGCTTCATCGAGAGTCGGCACCTCCGGGGCGACGGCACGCAGCTCCCCGAGCGAGAGGGGGCGAACACGGCCCTTCGCCGCTCCACGACTCACCTCGTCGAGATGGTCCGAATGGGCGAGTACGAGGGGGCCTCGGTAGAGATCGAGAACATCGAACTCGATCAGGTCCACTCCGGCGTCGACCGCCGCTCGGAACGACCGCAAGGTGTTCTCGGGAGCCAGGGCAGCGGCACCCCGATGACCGATCCGGAGCACGCCACCCGGGGGACGATGAAGCTCGATCAAGACCGACTCCGCGGCACCAGGCGGGTCCGGTGCAGCCACCATCGGGCGGCAAGGGCGACGGCGACGGCCTGCACGACGACGATCGCGACCGCGAGTTGGGCGGTCTGTCGCCAGAACGCCTCCGGATAGAGGCGCAACAGGGTGTCCGTGCTCGAGAAACGCCACGTATCACCGGCGAAGAAGACCTCGTGGAACCGCACGAAGAACCCGTCGAATCCGATCAGGATGACCGGCACTGCGAGCGCTGCGATAGACAGCGTGACGAGCGAGCCGACCAGCAGCCCGCGCGGGACGACCGAACGCCACCGTGGCGATCTGGCAAGAGAGACGGCGAGGACGAGAAGCACGATGAAAGCGGCGAGCTGCAGCCGCAACGCAGCTCCCAGGCGATGGCGGACGTCAGCCATGTGACGCAACTCGCGGGCGCCGAACGCGGGTGACCCGTCGGGCAGCGATGCCCGCTCTAGCAGGACGATCCCGGCGCTCTCCGGGCGGATCGAGCGGAGCCCTGTCAGGGCGAGCGCAAGGCGCTCCCCGCTTGTCAACCCGTAGCGGTCCTGCGGGACGCCGCCTCGCTCGAGCTCGTACCGCACGAACCGGTCATTGGCGAGCACCCGAAAGGCGTTTACGACGAACACGGGAGTCATCGTCACCGCGATCAGGATGGTCGCCACCGCGGCCGCGAACGATGGCAGTCCGACCGAGCGTCTCAGAGTCCGAAGAGACGTTGGATCTCGTGCCAGATGGTGACGGACAGCGCCACGCTCGCGACGAGAAGGACCAGGAGCGCGAGCCAGAACCGGATCCCGGCCCGCCGCGATCGCTTCCGATGCTCCGTCCGGGCCTTCCGGCGAGCGCGATGCAGGCGTACGGTATCCCGAACAGCTTCATGGTCGACGACGGGGACGTCGTCCGATCCCACCTCACGCATTTGCTGTGCCACGGAGTCAATTGTAGGGACGCAACTCCGGCTGCGCGATGCTCCATACTGTGAACCCGGTGGGCTTTCCAGATCGCGACATCCATGGCGGCTCCTTCCTCGAGCGAGGCCTGCTCGGCATCGGCGACCGCCTCGGTTTGCTCGGAGGCGTCGTCCTCTCCGTGTCGGCGTTCACCGGCTGGTACGCGGGCCCGGGGCAGGGCGTCAAGGTGTCTGTCACGGGCTGGGACACCGGAGTGGCCGGTAAGGTCGTATTCTTTCTCGGGATCGCCGTTGTGCTCGTCGTCGTCCTGCGCGAGGTCGGTGTCGAGCTCCCGGCGGCGGTGCCCGAGAGCCTGCTCACGATCTCGCTCGGCGCCGTGGCGACGGTCATCGTGCTCGTTCGGGTCATCTCGATCCCGGACGACTTCTTCTTCGCCGGACGGGGCGTCGGAATCTGGATCAGCCTCGTTGCAGCGGTCGGCGTGATCGTGGCAGGCCTGTTGCAAGCCTCCGAAGAGCTGTAGGAGGAGACCCCAGTGCAGGTGTCGTGAGGGCCAAGCGAGGTCTCGCCTGCGCGCGCGCTCGAGGAAAGGCTTGCGCGACGCCTCAGGGGGTGGTCGTGGCGGGCTGCTGGGGAGGAGGCGCCAGGGTGCGGACATACGTCGCAGTGGCCGGCGGTGGCGGGCCGTCGTTCAGTGCCTCGCCGAGTGCGATCCCGAGGGCGAACAGGAAGAGTGCCAGCGCGCTGACGACTACTCGTCGAGGCCACGGGCTGGGGTTCGGGGGACGACTGGAGGAGCTCTCGGTCACGGGGTGTAGTCGACCGCGCCTCGCGCGTACTCGTGGAACGCGGCGTCGCCGACCATCGAGACCGACCGAGGCCACCCGGGTGTTTTCGCACTCTCCTCGATCGCCTGCCGTGTCCACACGTCGGAGCCGGTGTAGGCGTCGGCGAGCATCGCGAGCGTGAAGGTGCCCCCGACGCGCCGTCGCAGCTCGGCCGAAACGACATCGAGTTGACGCCGAAGGCGCTCGGCCTCGGCATCGTCGCGGGAGGCGAGTTCCAGCCGTCGGTGCCCGTCCTCCCAGTCGCGGCGGGCGCTGTTGAGATCGGATCTCACGGGGCGCCTTGCTCCGCGATGGTGCAACAGCGGACGGGCGGCCATCGTTCGGGAACCTCGGCGAGAACGAGCTCGCCGATTCGGTAGCCGGGGTGCGCAATGGCAAACGCAGCGTGCGCATGGAGGCACTTGAGCTGAGTCGGGTTACGTGAGCCACCGATGCCCGAGTCGAGCGAGGCACCGCGGTCGTCACCTGTGCGGCCGGCGGCAAGACTGCGCCGGATGCGCTGCTGGCTGGCGGTCGCGCGGGCCAGATCCGCGGTCAGGTCAGGGCTGCCAGCGACCGCAGCAGTCCACCGCTCGACCCCGCCGGCCGCCTCGAGGCGCGAGATCGCTGCGGTCAGGTGGGGGCAGGTGAGGTAGTAGGTGGTGGGAAATGGCGCACCTGCCTGGTCATACGGCTCCTGTTCGGTAACTGCCGGCCCGCCGAAGGGGCAGCGAGCAACGACGCGGCGAAAGGCCCGGGGGCGACGCCCGATCTGGCGTTCGACGAGGTCACGGTCTTCCACGGAAGCAGCCTATGGATTGGGAGTGTGGCTGGGGCGGTTCTGCACCAAGGTGCGGCCGTCGCACGTGCACCCATTTGACGCCGGGACTCTACGGCGCGGCGGGATGGTGCCGGCGCTGCCAGGCGGCGATGCCCTTGATGATGAAGAGGCGCTCTCCCGGCTTGACGTATCCGATCCGCCTCGCCTCGCGGGCGAGTGCCGCATCGCTCGTGTTCCTGATGAGCCTCCGTTCGAGGCGCACTTTCTCCGCCCGCAGCTCGGCGACCTGCGCGCGGCGCGTCTCCAGCTCGCTCCTGGTCCCGACGTAGCTCGCCAAAGGCCGGTAATAGAGGAACGCCATCACGGTCAGGATCGCGATCGGGAGCAGGAGGCGCGTGCGGCGCCGTTTCCGCCGCGGTTTGTCTGCCGGTGTGAGCGCCACCGCTCTTCCTTCGCGGTCGGACGGACTGTTTCCTTCGCTGCAACCCGGGAGACCGGCCGAAGCGCTCACCGGAGCCCGCACGTCGCCCCTGCCCGGGCCGGCGGCCGCTTCTGGCAGGGAATTGCGTTCAATCGAGGATCCCCGCGAGGCACGGAGAAAGCGCCCGTCTGGACACTTCCATCGCGACTTCTCTCGACTGCTCTCCTGAAGGGGCCGGCGGGCCGGCCCCTTCAGGATCGCGCGAAGCGCAGCAAGCAATGCCTGAGAGACGTCGCGATACGCTCTTCCATCGCGACTCCTGTGAAACGCTCTCCCATCGCGACTTCTCTCGACTCCTCTCCTGTCCGGGCCGGCGGGCCGGCCCCTTCAGGATCGCGCGAAGCGCGCAGCAAGCAATGCCTGAGAGACGTCGCGATACGCTCTTCCATCGCGACTCCTGTGAGACGCTCTCCCATCGCGACTTCTCTCGACGTCGACTCGCCTGCCGGGCCGGCGGGCCGGCCCCTTCAGGATCGCGCGAAGCGCGCAGCAAGCAATGCCTGAGAGACGTCGCGAGACGCTCCCCCACCGCGACTTCTCTCGACGTTCTCCTGCCCGGGCCGGCGGGCCGGCCCCTTCAGGATCGCGCGAAGCGCGCAGCAAGCAATGCCTGAGAGACGTCGCGAGACGCTCCCCCACCGCGACTTCTCTCGACGTTCTCCTGCCCGGGCCGGCGGGCCGGCCCCTTCAGGATCGCGCGAAGCGCGCAGCAAGCAATGCCTGAGAGACGTCGCGATACGCTCTTCCATCGCGACGTCTCTCAGGCGATATCGACCTTGATCACGTTGGTCGACCCGGGGATGTTCACGGCCGTGCCGGCGGTGATCACGAGGCGGTCGCCCGCCTCGACGATTCCACTCGCTCGCGCCGCCGTGACGGCACGCGTCCAGAGGTCCTCCACGTCGTCCGTCTCCGCGATCTCGAGCGGCGTGACACCCCATTCGAGCGCCATGTGGCGCAGCGAATGGGTCTGATGGGTGATCGCGATGATGGGGCGGCGCGGCCGCAGGCGGGCGACGGCGGAAGCGGTCCGGCCGGTGAAGGTCGGAACGAGGATCGCCTTGGCTTCGAGCGCCTCGGCGATGTCGCAGGCGGCGTTCGACATCGCCTGACCGATCGTCGGCACATCGTCGGCATGAGGTATCTCGTGCCGGTAGTCGAGGCTCGGCTCGACCGCGCAAGCGATGCGATTCATCACCTCGACCGCTTCGATCGGGAACTCGCCGACTGCCGTCTCGCCGGACAGCATGATCGCAGAGGTGCCGTCGAGGATCGCGTTCGCGATGTCGGAGGCCTCGGCCCGGGTCGGCTCCGTCTGATGGATCATGGACTCGAGCATCTGGGTGGCAGTGATCACGGGGCGACCACGCTCGAGGGCACGCGCGATGATGCGCTTTTGCAGCAGCGGGACGTCGGCCGTGCCGATCTCGACGCCGAGGTCGCCGCGGGCAACCATGACGGCATCCGACTCTGCCAGGATCTCGTCGAGCGCCGCGATCGCCTCGGCCTTCTCGATCTTGGCGATGACGTGGGCCGTCGAACCGCGCGCCTCCATCAACGTGCGAAGGGCGCGCACATCGGAGGCGGAACGCACGAAAGACAGCGCGACGAAGTCGACGCCGAGCTCCATCGCGAACTCGAGATCGTCGATGTCCTTACGCGTGATCGAGGGGATGGGGAGCGGAACACCGGGAAGATTGACGCCCTTGTGGGAGGAGACGACCCCACCGACTATCACCTCGCAGCGGGCCCGACCCCGCTCGACCGCCTCGACGCGGAGCTTGACATGACCGTCGTCGATCAGCACGTCGTTGCCTATCTGAAGGACCGAGCCGAGCACGGCGGGGCTGATCGGCAGATCACCGTCCTGCGCAGCGTCCTCGCCGGCGATGACAAGGGTGGTGCCTCGTTCGAGGGTGACGGGAACGTCGAGATCACCGACGCGGAGCTTTGGCCCTTGCAGGTCGGCGATCAGGGCGATCGGCCGCCCCGCCGCCGCCTCTGCCTCGCGCACGCGGGCTGCCCGAGTCCGATGATCCTCGTGGTTGCCGTGCGACATGTTGAGCCGCGCTCCGTCCATGCCCGCGGCGATCAGCGCCGCGATTGCCTCGGGCGCCGAGGAGGCAGGGCCGATCGTGCCTACGATCTTCGTGCGCCGGACGTGCATCGTCAGACGGCGATGCTTCGGCGTGGAAACGCGGCCCAGCCCGGGAAGGCCGCCTGGTAGCCGAGCTGGTCTTCGATGCGGAGCAGCTGGTTGTACTTGGCAGTGCGATCGGAACGCGCCGGGGCGCCCGTCTTGATCTGCCCACTGTTCGTCGCGACGGCAATGTCGGCGATCGTGGCATCCTCCGTCTCGCCGGAACGATGCGAGATGATCGTGGCGTAGCCGCTGCGCTGTGCGAGCTCGATCGCATCGAGGGTCTCCGTGAGCGAGCCGATCTGGTTGACCTTGACGAGGATCGCGTTCCCGACCTTCTCGACGATGCCACGACGGAGAAAGTCGACGTTCGTGACGAAGAGGTCGTCACCGACGAGTTGGACGCGATCGCCGAGGCGGTCGGTCAGCGCTTGCCAGGTGGCCCAGTCGTTCTCGGCGAGGCCGTCCTCGATCGAAACGATCGGGAATCGGTCTACCAGGTCGGCCCAGAGATCGATCATCTCGTTCCCGTCGAGCGTGCCGCCCTGCCGTTCGAGCACGTAGGCGCCGTCGCGGTAGAGCTCGCTCGTGGCCGGATCGAGCGCGATCCCGATCTTCTCCCGGTGACCTGCCCGCTCGGCAGCCTCGAGGATTGCCTCGCAGGCGTCGTGCGCCGACCCCAGGTCCGGTGCGAAGCCGCCCTCATCGCCGACGCTCGTCGAAAGACCGCGATCCACGAGCAGCGCCTTCAGCGCGTGGTAGCACTCGACGCCGACGCGGATGGCGTCCGAGAACGACGCCGCCCCGGCCGGAACGAGCATGAACTCCTGGAAGTCGAGCGAGTTCTGGGCATGCGCTCCACCGTTGACGACGTTCATCATCGGTACGGGCAGCACGTGAGCGTTGCTTCCACCGATCCATCGGTAGAGCGGTAGCTCTGCTTCGGCGGCGGCAGCCTTCGCAACCGCCAGCGAGACACCGAGGATGGCGTTTGCGCCGAGGCGCGCCTTGGTTGGCGTTCCGTCGAGCTCGATCATGGCGCCGTCGATCTCGCGCTGATCCCGCGCGTCCATCCCGCCGACGCGGTCGGCGAGCTCGCCGTTGACGTGGGCCACGGCACGGGTGACGCCTTTTCCGAGCCAGGCGTCGCCGCCGTCGCGTAGCTCGACGGCCTCGTGCTCACCCGTCGATGCACCCGACGGGACGGCGGCGGCTCCGAAGGCCCCCGACTCGAGGCCGATCTCGACCTCGACGGTCGGGTTGCCGCGCGAGTCGAGCACCTGGCGGGCGTGGACGTGGACGATCGCGGTCACGCCGACAGCCTAGATGGTTGGTCGGGAATGGGGGTACGTGCGGGGAGGGCATGCACCGAGCGACATGTTCGACTCGATCGACAGAGAGGGCTGATTGCCATGGCTTGGATCGGGACAGGTCGGTCGAGACGGACGGATGGCGCCGCCGGCGACCCTATCGGTGCGCGGGCTGTCCTTCGTCAACGATCCAGCTGCAATCCCCAGCCCGGGCGGCCGGAGTCTGCGATCAATGGGGTTGACCCTCGTCGGCCACGAGGTGCTTCTTGGCGTGGACGTACCAACGCTCCTGTGCAGCGAGGCCGAGCTCGGCCCAGGTCTCGCCGGCCTCTGCCGCATTCCGCTCGGCGAGCTCGACCCTGGCGACGAACCGTCTGCTCGTCGCGCGCAAGGCGAGTTCCGGGTCGACGTTGACGACGCGTGCAACATTGACGACGGTGAAGAGAAGGTCTCCGAGCTCCGCGAACACCCTCGGGTCGGCGTCCGTCTCCGCCGCAGGTCGACCGGCGCGGGCGAGCTCGACCTCGATCTCCTCGACCTCCTCGCGCAGCTTGGCGAGAGGGCCCTCCAGGCCGGGCCAGTCGAATCCGACGGAAGCCGCTCGGCGTTGCACCTTGCGGGCGTGGAGCAATCCGGGAAGCGCCTCGGGAACGTCGTGAAAGACGCCCGACCGCCCCTCCTGCTCCGTCTTGATCGCCTCCCAACGCTCGCGGACACGACCGGCCGAGTCCGCCTCGGCGTCTCCGAAGACGTGCGGGTGCCGCCGCACGAGCTTGGCGTGTACGGACCGGGCGACCGCTTCGAGGTCGCCCTCGCCCTTCTCCTCGAGCAGCAGGGCGAGAAAGTAGGTCTGGAACAGCAGGTCGCCGAGCTCGTCGAGCAGCTTGGCAGAGTCGCCGGCATTGGCGGCATCCGCCACCTCGTAGGCCTCTTCGACCGTATGCGGGACGATTGTCCGCGCTGTCTGCTCGCGATCCCAGGGGCAGTCCCGACGTAGGCGCTTCGTCAGCTCCTGCAGCTCGACGAGCGCCTCGGCGAGCACCGCGTCAGCCGGAGGTCGTCGCCGTATCGGTCGCCGTCGCGGGTGGGGCGAACCCGGCCGCGTACGCAACCTTGCCTTCGAAGGCCTTCGTGGTGTCGGAGGTCCACTTCGTGGTCGAGTCGGTCTTCGCCTTCTCGAGAAGCTGGGCCTTGATCGACGGCTTGACGTCCTTCAACGGTGTCGTCTTGCCGGGCTTGACGGCGGAGATTGGCTGGATCACGTGGTAGCCGTACGTCGTCTTAACAGGACGCGAGACGCGGTTCGTCTTGAGCAGGAACGCGGTTGTGTCGAACGGTGCCACTGTCTGGCCGCGGAGGATCGTCATCTCGCCGCCCTTGTCCTTCGAGCCTGGGTCGAGCGAGTACTTCTTGGCCAGCACCTTCCAACTGCCGCCCGCCGTGAGTTGGGCGTAGATCTTGTTCGCCTGGGCCTTCGTCTTCACGAGAATGTGACGAACGTCGCGGCTGTCCTGGATCACGTATTGGCTCTTGTTCTGCTTGTAGTACTCCGCGATCTCGGCGTCCGTGACCTTCACGTTCTTCGTGATCGCGGTGTAGAGCTTTTCCTGGAGCAGCCCCGTCTTGATGTCGTCGCGGAGATCTGCCGTGGTGCTGCCCTGAGCCTTCAATGCCTTCTCGAGCTTCGCCCGGCTGCCGCCGAAGGACTGCTTCGTGACGGCGGCGATACGAGCATCGATGTCCTTGTCGGTGACGGCGATGTCGAGCTCCCCGGCCCTCTTGTCGTACTCGACCCGATTGACGAGGAACGCCACCGCCTGCGTCTGCAGCGCCTGGTACTCGGCCGTTCCGGCCTTCGGGAAGTTCCGTTTCTGGATCGTGTAGGACTTCTTCGCGCGCGCGATGAGCGCGTTGAGGTCTGCCCTTGTGATCGGCGTTCCGTCGACGACGGCAACGGCGTCCGCCGGGACGCTCTGGTCGTCCTTGCCTCCGCAGGCGGCCGCTACGAGCACGGCGAGGGCAACCAGGAGGGCGAGGACGACGCGAATGGGCTTCATGTGAAGGAGGGCTCTCTTGTTAGGCATGACTAGGCAGGAACTCAGGATGTATAGACGAGCGCGCGTTAATTCGCAGTTGCGATCTGTTCGAAATCGTTGCAGGCACCCGGCAAGAAGCTGCTCGAGATCAGGCGGCCGAACGCGCGGCAACTATAGCATCGGCAAGTCCGAGCGCCCCCTTGAGATCTTCGGTGCGTAGGCTCACCTCACGCTTGGCCTGCGTGTAGACGACCGTGTCGATCGCGCCGCGCAGGGTGCGTAACTCGTCGGAGCCGAGAGCGAGTGGGCCGACCGTTGCGCGGCCACCGCGATACACGAGATAGTCGGCTCCGATCCGGGCTAGCGTCAGCTTCGCCACCTGGATCGAGAAGAGGTTCTCGACGGGCTCGGGCAGGGGCCCGTAACGGTCTTCGACGCCGGCGCGGAGCTCGCGAAGCTCGTCGTCGTGCTCGACGAGCGCGAGGCGACGGTGCATGTCGATCTTGAGCGCCTCGGAGGCGACGTACGAGGCCGGGATGAAGGCGTCGACGCGCGCATCGACGCGGATGGGACGGACGGCGGCGCGAGCCTGGCCGGAGAGCTCCGCGACGGCTTCGTTGAGCATCTCGACGTACAACTCGAACCCGAGTGCTGCGACGTGGCCGGACTGCTCGGCGCCGAGCAGGTCGCCCGCGCCCCGGATCTCGAGGTCGCGCATGGCGATCTGGAATCCGGCTCCGAGCTCGGTATGGTCGGCCAGCGTCGCAAGCCGGGTGCGCGCCTCCGCCGTGAGCTCAGTGGCGTCGGGGTAGAGGAGGTAGGCATGAGCAGTGACGTCGGACCGGCCCACCCGACCGCGGATCTGGTAGAGCTGGCTCAGACCGAGGGCGTCGGCGCGCTCCACGACGAGGGTGTTGGCCTGCGGGATGTCGATGCCCGATTCGATGATCGTGGTCGAGACGAGCACGTCGGCGTCCCCGGCGAGGAACGCGTGCATACGCTCCTCGAGGTCGCGTTCGCCCAGCTGTCCGTGCGCGACGAGGAACCGGAGCCCCGGGCAGAGCCGGCGAAGCTTCTCGCCGACCTCCTCGATCGTCTCGACGCGGTTGTGGAGATAGAAGGCCTGGCCACCCCGGGCGTGCTCTCGTTCGAGGGCGACCTTGATCAGCTCCTCGTCGTACTCCCCCACGGTGGTCCTGATCGGCCGACGCCCCTCGGGCGGGGTCTCGATGATCGAGATGTCGCGCAGTCCGGCGAGGGACATGTGGAGCGTTCGCGGGATCGGCGTCGCGGAGAGAGCCAAGACGTCGACCTCGAGCCGAAGCGCGCGAAGGAGCTCCTTTTGGGCGACGCCGAATCGCTGCTCCTCGTCGAGGATCACGAGGCCGAGTTGCTTCGGAATCACATCGCGCGAGAGGACACGATGCGTGCCGACGAGGACATCGACCTTGCCGGCAGCGAAGTCGGCAAGCACCTGCTTGGTCTCGGCCGGCTTGCGGAAGCGCGACACCATCTCGACGTTGAGCGGGAAGTCGCGGAAGCGCTCGCGAAACGTGTTCCAGTGCTGCTCGGCGAGGATTGTCGTCGGGCAGAGCACGAGCACCTGCCGGCCGTTGACGGCAACGGCGAATGCGGCACGCACCGCAACCTCGGTCTTGCCGAACCCGACGTCCCCGCAAACGAGTCTGTCCATCGGTCGCGCCGCCTCGAGATCCTCCTTCACGGCTTCGATCGCCCGAGCCTGGTCGTCGGTCTCGCTGTAGGGGAACGACGCCTCGAGCCGCTCGAGCCATTCGCTCGAGAGGTCGAAGCTTGCGCCCTCGGCGCGCTGTCGCTGAGCGTAGAGCGCGAGCAGCTCACCCGCGAGCTCCCGCACGGACTCGCGCGCCCGGGTCTTGAGGTTCTGCCAGGCCTTGCCGCCCAGCTTGGAAAGCGCCGGCGCCTTCGCGTCGGCGCCGATGTAACGCGAAAGCTTGCCGAGTTGCTCGTGGGGGACGTAGAGCCTGTCGTCGCCGCGGAACGCGAGGAAGAGGTAGTCGCGGGTGACGTCGGCGACGGTCTTGGTCTCGAATCCGAGCAACTTGCCCACGCCGTGATCCTCGTGCACCACGAAATCGCCGACGCGAAGGTCGGCGAACGAGGCGAGCGCGCGCCCGAGCCGGGCGTCGGCCCGGGGCGGTCGTTTGCGGAACACCTGCGTATCGGGAAGGAGCACGAGGTGGAGCTCGCGCCAGACGAACCCGCGCCGCGCCGGCGAAACTGCAAACCGGACGGCAGCCTCACGCGGAAGAGGGCCGCCGCCGGGGTGGATCGTGCCCTCGACCTTGCGCAGCAGCGCGCCTTGCCGGAGCGCCTCGCCCCGGTGAGGGAAGGTGACGATGACGCGGTTGCCCGAACGCACGAAGCCCGATAGCTCGTTCTCCGCCTCGGCGAGGCCCCGGGCGGCGATGGCCGGCCGTTGCGCTTCGAACTGGAAAGCCTGTCCGCGTGGAAACGGGTCGAGCTCCGTCACCCCCTCGAGCCCGACGGGTACGAGCCCTTCCTCGTCCCAGACGGCACGAACCTCGTCGGGCTGCCAGACGAAGTCCGGGGAGCGACCGATCGGCGGCACGAGATCGTCCGGCATCATCGACACGGCGCCGACCGACACACTCTCGTTCTCCCAACCGTGCGCCGCCTCGGGATCAGCGCTCCCGGCGCGCCGCTCCGCGGCCGGGTAAATGCTCGCCTCCGCGATCGGATGAAGCGCCCGCTGCGTGAACGGGGAGAAGGCGCGCACCTGCTCGATTTCGTCCCCGAACAGCTCCACGCGCAGCGGCTCGCGGCCGGTCGAGGGGAAGACGTCGACGATACCTCCCCGGACCGCGAACTGACCACGCTCGTCGACGCGCTCGACGCGCTCGTAGCCGGCGCTCGCCAGCTGGTGGGCGAGGGTGTCGAGGCCCGGCTCGTCGCCGACGACGAGCCGCACCGGCAGTGGCCGCGCGGCCAAGGGGGGCATCCCCTCGGCAAGTGCCGCCGCCGATGCACAGACGAGCCCGCCGGCGGCGAGGACGTCCAAGGCGCGGGCGCGCTCGCCGACGAGATGCGGCGGCGGCTCGAGCCCCGATGCGTACGAGACGCCGCGGCTCGGGAGCAGCGCCACCCGGTGGGTGCCGAGAAACCAGGATGCGCCCTCTGCCCCATCCCGCGCGTCTGCGTCCTCCGGCAGGAGAACGAGCAGCCCCTTCCCGAGCTCCTCGTGCAGTGCCGCGAGCACGAGGGGCAGCGCAGGCTCGGACACACGCGCGCGACCGGGCAGGGATTTCGTAAACGCCTGGAACCGGTCGCTCGCGGCGAGCTCCGCGATGAAGGCGTGAAGAGGTGTCGGGTCCATGCAAACGGCGGGAACGGGCCCCGCGGGGCAATCGTAGCGCCCTCCCACGGACGCGCTCGCCACTCGCCCCGAGCTCCCCGACGAGCATGACTGCGTGTGCCACTCGACCGTTCGGATCCGGGCGCTCCACAGGCCACCGACGCAGGCTCCTCCGGCTACGGACTCCCCCGGGCGCCGGACACCGTGTCGTCGAGGGAAACGTCGTAGAGGGGAAGCGGGCGCCGCTGCGTCAGAACGTGTGATGCTGCGTCAATTGAAGAGGCGCTGCGTCTCTTCGAGACCGACAGCAACGAGTGACTCGACGGCATCGGCTGCGCGAGCGACGATCGCGTCTGGGTCGTCTTCGGGAACGAACGGGGCGAGGACGAAGTCGGCCACGGGACGGGGATCGCCTCGCGAGGGGCGCCCCACACCGACGCGGAGTCGGAGAAAGTCCGGGCTGCCGAGCCGCCCTGCGATCGAGCGCAGGCCGTTGTGACCAGCGAGACCACCACCGAGGCGGGCCTGCAGCCGGCCGACGTCGAGGTCGACGTCGTCGTGGACGACGAGCAGGGTCTCGAGAGGTGCCTTGTAGAACGCCGCGGCCGGCTGCACGGAGCGGCCGGAGTCGTTCATGTAGGTGTCCGGCTTGAGCAGCAGGAGGCGCCCGCCGGCTATCCGAACCTCTGCCACGTGACCGCTGAACTTGCCCTTGAACGTGCCGCGATGGCGCCGCGCGAGCTCGTCGACGACCATGAAGCCGAGGTTGTGGCGGTCGCGCTCGTGCTGCCGACCGGGGTTTCCGAGCCCTACGACGAGCAGGTCGAGCGTCGAGGCCGACTCGCCCCGACGGAAGAGTGGCAAGGACTACTCCTCGTCAGGTGCAGTGGCATCCGCCGCGCCCGCGGCTTCCGCCGCGGCAGCCGACTCCGCGGAAGCCTCGGCGGCCAACGCCTCCTCCGCCGCTTCCTCGGCCTCGGTGAGACCACGTGGGCTCGAGCAGTTGGCGATCACGGTGTCGGAGGCGTCATCGAGGAACGTCACCCCGGCGATCGGCGCAACATCGTGCAGTCGGAGGCTCTCGCCGAGCTCGAGGTTGCTCAGATCGACCTCGATGTGCTCCGGGATCGCCGACGGCAGCGCTTCGACCCGGAGCTCGCGCGTGACCTGCTGGACGACACCGCCAACCTTCGCGCCCGGTGCTTCGCCGACGAGCTGCACGGCCACGCTCGCCTGAATCGGCTGGTCGAGCCGCACTTCGTGGAAGTCGACGTGCGTAATCGTTCCCCGGACGGGATGTTGCTGGTAGTCCTTGAGCACCGCGTGATGTGGCGTCTTCTGACCGTCGATCACGACATCCACGATCGCGTGCAGGCCCGATGGGCCGGTCAGCGCAATCCGCAGCTCTCGCTCACCGACGACGAACGCCTTGTTCGCCTTCCCGTAGAGCACGCCGGGGATCAAGCCCTGGCGCCGTAGGCGCTTGACGTTGCGGGTGCCGAGCTGATCGGCTCCGCGCTCCCTGACCTCGAGTGTGATTCTGTCCCCGGACACGGCGGCGAAGTGTAGCGAATGCCCTGTTGACGTCCCGGCTGACCCTCACTCATACCCATGTCGCGGGCGCCCGGTTGCGACTCGACCGCCGACGAGCCTGTTGCCTGAACGGCACGCGGCCGGGCCGGCTGCGCACCCCGCACCCCTCAGGGGAGGATGGGTGCGGACGCCAAGGGCCGACCCGGCCTCCATCACGTTTCGCCGGTCGGGCACCTCCCCCTCCCAGCCTGCCAAAGGGCATTTAGCGGTGCCGCTGCGCTGCCGACAACAAGTCTGGAGCCGACGGCATTCTCAGGGGATGCCGTCGGCCGACCCTGCTCGTCGCAGGCCGGTGCCTAGCCGGCGGTCTCGAGATGCCGCGCATTGCATTGGCAACGCTGGGTGGGCCGGCTCGTCACATCCACCGCTCGACTGCTCGCCGCGTTCGCGAGGAGGGGCCCCTGCGGAGCGACGTCTAGTGCTCTTCGGCGATCGACCTGGCAGACACCCATGTCGAGACCTCCCGGCGGCGTTTCCGGGTGTCTGTCTTCCAGGCTCGGTACGCCATGAAGAGGAACAAGAACTCGAGTGCGCCTGCGGTGAGTGCCACATTGACTCCGTCTGGGTAACTACCAAGTTGTGCCCCGATTTGCCCGCAATGTCAATCCTCGAGATTTTCGCACAGGATCATGTCGCGGAACGTCGGCGCCCCTGGTCGGAGGGTGTCCGGAGAGACGAGCGCTGGAGAGCCGTGGATTCTCGATCTTGGAGGACTTCACCTCGAGAACATTGATCCTCGAACGCACGACGTGAGGTCGCTGTTCGTCGTGCATTGGCGGGTCGACCGATCTCGCCACTCGGGTTCTTCGAAGAGCCGAATGGCTACGCAACGCCAGCGGACACCATGTCCGACTGTGTGCGTGGGTGGGGCACCGGCGGCCGGAGAGATCGAGTCCTGCCGATCGGCGGCAGGCCGTGATCGTCGATCGTTCTCTACTCGGACATCGGGGCGCCCGCGGGCTCGCTGAGCGGAACGAGCCAGATTTCGCCTTCGATCTCGACGCCGTCGACCTTCCTCGGTTTGTCGAACTGGCGGACCGTCGCAGCGCGGAAGAGGCCCACCTCGCATCCGTCGGAAAAGCCGGTTCTGGGTTCGGCCACGTTGAGCACTTCTTCTGTCCCGTCGGGCCAGTGGCAGAGGATCGGCGGATTTCCCATAGTGCTTTTTACACCATTTACCGTGCCTTTTGGGTCTCTTGCCGGGGGGACCTCCGTCTGGTTCGGTGTCGGTGGTCTCGCAGGAGCTCGGGGGCGGGAGCGACCTGCACAACCGTCTCGTTGCCGATTCCCGGCGCACCTTGCAGTCTCGCGCGCAGCGACTACGATCCCGGGATTGTCACGATTGGGACGAAAAGGGATGCGCATGAACCGAAAGCTGGTTGCGGGGCGCTGACCTTGGGCATCGCCGCGCTCCCACGAACGAGCGGCAGAAGTCAGGCGACCGCCCTCTCCGAGAGCCTCGAGCGAGGCTCTCGCGATTACGACCCCGTTCTCGACTTCCCCGAGAAGTGGGCAAGCGCTAACTCCCGAGCGCGAGCGGCGCCGCGCGTGAACCGGCGCGATCGTGTCCTGGTCGTGCCCGGCTGGCTCACGTGGGCTCTGTTGCGGCGCGTCGTCGCCCTACGACGCTGATCCGGAGCCGGGAGGCCAGGCGCGCGCCTGGCCAGCCGGCCCTCTCACCAATACCCGGATCCACGGCAAATGCAAGTGCCGCCGGGTCTGCCGCTGACTCGAAGCGCGATGAGATCTGGTCGCCGCCCTTCAGAGGACGCCTTCGGTCTGACAGGATGCTCATGCTCCATCTCGGGGCGAGAGATACGGAGGAGGGCTGCATGGCTTTCGAGGAGTTGAAAGAGCGGCATGCTGCGATGTGGGGCGCGGGTCCGTTCGAGCAGATCGCCGGCACCCTCGTCGAGATGCACGAAACGCTGATGGCGGCCGTGGACGCCAAGCCGGGTGACGCCTGGCTCGATGTCGGATGTGGAACCGGTGAGCTCGCGTTCCGGGCCGCGGCGACCGGTGCGGCAGTCACCGGGTGCGACCTCGCGCCGGTCCTCGTCGAGACCGCTCGACGCCAGGCGACAGAGCGAGGGCTCGGTATCCCGTTCGAGGTCGGCGACTGCGAAAACCTGCCGTATGCGGACGCTAGCTTCGACATCATGACCTCGTCGGTCGGGGCGATCTTCGCTCCCGATCACGCACGGGTCGCCGCCGAGTTCGCGCGCGTGTGTAAGCCAGGCGGCCGCCTGGCGCTCTCGGCGTGGACGACCGACGGCCGCATCGGCGACTTCTTCCGCGTGATCGCCTCGTACTCGCCGCCGCCCGTGGAGGGCGCGGGCCTCCCGACCCAGTGGGGCGACCCCGACCATTGCCATTCGCTTCTCGGCGCCGATTTCGACCTCACGTTCGAGCACCTCGACACCCCATGGGAAGGCGAGTCCGGCGACGCGATGTGGGACGAGTTCAGTGAGGCGTTCGGCCCGATCGTGACGCTCCTCCGCGTGCTCGAGCCGGACCGCGCTGCTGGACTGCGATCCGACCTGATCGCGCTCTTCGACGAAGGCGCCGCCGGCGAAGGCATCGTGCTGGATCGCCCTTACATCCTCGTGAAGGGGACAAGGCGGGAACCGTAGTGGCCTGCTGCAGGTTCACCGCGCACCGCACCCGGTTGCCCGGAGAACCTCTGCGCCTGTATAAACGTCGAGACGAGACGTCCGTCGGCTTGGTTTGATTCTGCCGTTGGGACCCTTCGGGGCCGGCGGACGCCTCTCATGACCAACGTCGTGTTCGCGGACGAAGCGCCGGCGCTCGAGCGCCGCCTGCCAAGCACTCTGGGACCGGAAAGTGGTACCGAGGGGCTGAAACGGCACTACAGCGCCAAACGTCCTAGAACAGCTGGTTCTCGCCTGCGAAGATCGCGGACACCGAGTCGTCGGCGAACACGTTCGAGATCGTCTCGGCGAGGATGCTCGCGATCGAGAGCACCTGGATGTTGTCCGGCTGCGCGAGACGGTCGAGCGGAACGGTGTCGGTGACGACGAGCTTGTGGATCTCGCTCTCTCCGATCCGCTCGAGCGCTTGCCCATTGAAAAGCCCGTGGGTGGCGCAGGCGTAGACCTTCGTGGCGCCGGCGTCCTTGAGTGCCTTCGCGCCGGCGACGAGGGTGCCGGCGGTGTCGATGATGTCATCGATGATCACCGCTGCTTTTCCCTCGACGTCACCGATCACGGTCGTGACCTTCGCTTCGTTGTGGGCGGGCCGCACCTTGTTGAGGATGACGAGGTCGCCTGCAACCATCTCTGCGAACTTGCCGGCGATCTTGGCGTGGCCGGTGTCCGGCGACACGACGGCGAGCCCCTCGCCGAGGTTGAGGTCGCGGACGTACTGCGCGAACATCGGCACTGCCGTCATGTGATCGACCGGGATCTCGAAGAAGCCCTGCACCTGGCCGGCATGGAGATCCATGGTGAGAACGCGATCGGCGCCCGCAGTCTGGAGGAGATCGGCGACGAGCTTCGCTGTGATCGGTTCGCGCGGCCGCGACTTCTTGTCCTGACGGACGTAGAAGTACCACGGAATCACGGCAGTGATGCGTTTCGCCGAGGCGAGCTTGGCCGCGTTGATCATGATCAGGAGCTCCATCAGGTGCTGGTCGACCGGCATCGAGGCCGTCTGCACGATGAAGATGTCGGCACCGCGGATCGAGTCCTCGTAACGGCAGTACGTCTCCCCGCTCGCGAACGTCTCCAACGTCATCTCGCCGAGCTCACAGCCGATCTGCAAGCCGATCTTCTGCGCCAGCTCGGGATTCGACCGGCCCGCCACGAGCATGAGCCTCTTGTTCGGCGTCAGGCCGATAGTCCGCCCGACGACGGGGCCTGCTGCCGGCAGGTCGGGTGCACCGAGCCCCGGCAGGGTCTGCTCAACCGTCCCGCTTTCCACCCCGACCCTCCTTGATCGTCTGCCTCGGCGGGAATCCGACGAGAGCGTTGTCCGGGACATCCTCGGAGACGACGGTGCCCGCCGCCGTCCAGACATCGTCCCCCACCGTGACTGGGGCGACGAACATCGTGTCGACGGCAACGCGTGCGTTCCGCCCGATCACCGTGCGCTTCTTGGGGACACCGCGGCGGTGATCGAGGTTCGCCGTGATCGATCCCGCGCCGACGTTCGTTCCAGCTCCAACCTCCGCGTCGCCGAAATAGCTCAGATGTGGAACCTTCGTGCCCTCGCCCAACCGCGTGTTCTTGAGCTCCACAAAGGTACCGGCCTTCGCTCGTGCTTCGAGCACCGTTCCCGGCCGAACGTAACAGAACGGCCCGACGATCGCCGACGCTCCGATCTCGGCATCGATGACGACTGCGTGAGGGCCGATCTCGGCTCCTTCGGCGACGCTCGTGGCGCCGCGGAGCAGCGTGAAGGGATGAACGACCGTGTCGGCCTCGAGCTCCACCGTCGGTTCGATCCAGGTGGTACGAGGATCGACGATCGTGACTCCCGCGAGCATGTGATCGGTGTTGATCCGGTCGCGGAGCGCGGCTGCGGCGACGGCGAGCTCGGCGCGCGTGTTGACGCCCCCTGTCTCGTCGGGGTCATCCGCGACGTGGACGGCGACAACCTGGCCCGCGGCGACGAGATCTCGCACGGCGTCCGTCAGATACAGCTCCCCCTGAGCGTTGACAGGCTTCAGTCGGTCGAGCGCCGGCCAGAGCAGATCGGCCCGGAAGACGTAGATCGACGAGTTCGCCTCACCAATTTCCAGCTGCTCGAGTGACGCATCGCCTGCCTCGACGATCGACTCGAGATCGCCGTCGGCACCTCGAATGATCCGGCCGTAGCTGCGAATGTCACGCGGAACGAACGAGAGAACGGTTGCGCCTGCGGCCCGCGACCGGTGCGTGGAGATCAGCGCTTCGAGCAGTTCGGTCGTCAGGAGCGGCGTGTCGCCCGAGAGGATCAGCACCTCGTCGGCGCCGGCGAGCGCCCCTTGCGCGCTCCGGACCGCGTCCCCGGTTCCGTCCGGCTGCTGCTGCACAGCCACCGTCAAGCCGTCGAAACGGTCGGCGGTATCGGGCGACGCGACCACGATCAACGGCTCGGCGCCGAGCGGCCGGGCCGCTTCGATGATCCAGTCGACCATTCTCCGCCCGAGGATCGGATGCAGATGCTTGGGCGTCGCCGAGCGCATCCGTGTACCACGGCCTCCGGCCATGACGACTGCTGCGAGGTTGGGACGGGATTCGGACACGGTCGGCACGTTGGCTGGGGCGCCAGGATTCGAACCTGGGATCACGGGACCAAAACCCGTTGCCTTACCACTTGGCCACGCCCCAGTGAATCGGGACGCCGAGTGTACCCGGACACCGGTCTCACCGGGCAGACCACGGCACCGGTCGAGCGCCTGCACCGTCGACACGACCCCGGTGCACACCGAGCTTAGACAGGCGAGGTGACCCACGTGCGCCCGACGGATCGCAGCGATCGCGCAGCTCTCTCGGCCTGTCCACGGTCCGCGAAGAGGCCGTAGACGCACGGCCCGGCTCCGCTGACATCGGCCCGGAACGCTCCCGCCTCCCGGAGCCGCCGCCGAGATCGGCGACGAGGCTAGATCGTTCGCAGGAAGCCGTGCGAGGTCCTGAGGGCACCGAACGGCGGCGAGCGCGCCGAGGAGCTCCGCGCGACGCGCCAAGAAGCCGCCTGCTCCATCCCGCTCGTCGAACGCGGCGTACACGTCGCGCGTCGACGTCTTCACCGAGTCGTCGGACAGGACCAGCACCACGGAGAAGTCCTGCGGCAGGTCGAGGCGAGCGAGAACCGCCCCGTCACCCGTGCCGAGCTGTGGCCCTGTCCCGAGGAAGAACGGCACGTCGGAGCCGATGGTGGCTGCGAGCTCGTGGAGCCGATCGCGCCCGAGGGGCTCGGGGAGCAGCTCGTTCGCGAGGCGGAGCGCGGACGCCGCGTCGGAACTGCCGCCGCCGAGCCCGGCCGCGACAGGAATGGACTTCGCAATCTCGACTGTCCAGGCCGGCTCGACGCCGCCGGCGGCGGCGAGCGCCGTTAGCGCGCCCGCGACGATCGTGTCGCCGGCGAACCCCGAGACGGTGAGACGCTCACCCCGCGACACGGCGATGCGATCGTCGAGATCGACCCGCTGCAGGACGGTTGCCACCTCGTGCTTGCCGTCTGGGCGCAGCGGGCCGACGACGAGCGCGAGGTTGATCTTCGCCGGCGCCGCGAGGCGTTTCATGCGAGCGCCCGGGTCAATTCGACGAACACCCCGGGTTCGAGCGCCTCGGCCCGTACCGAGGGATCGAGCCCGAGGTGGGCGAGCGCGACGGCGGTCTCCTCGCGCGTCGAGACGCCCGCGAGTTGGAGCGAGTTGGCGATTGTCTTGCGGCGGTGTGCGAACGCGCCCTCCACGACCCAGCGGATGTCGGCGAAGCCGCGAGGCAGGGGAAGCCGCCGGAACGCGACGAGGGCCGAGTCGACGTTGGGAGGAGGCCTGAACACCGTGCGGGAGACCGGGTGGAACCCTGTCCGCCGGGCGGCGAGCTGGACCAGCACCGAAACTGCCCCGTACGCCTTCGTCGATGGAGTCGCGAAGAAGCGGTCGGCGACCTCCCGCTGCACCATGACGCACCAGAGCCCGAGAGTCGGAAGCCTTTCGAGGCTCTCGGCGACGATCGGGGTCGCGACGTTGTACGGCAGGTTGGCGACGAGCTTGGTCGGAGGAGGTTCGAGCCGAGCTAGGTCGAGCCGCAGAGCGTCGCCCCAATGCAGGGACACGTTTGGAGAGCCCGCGATGCCACGGAGGTGAGGTTCGAGGCGCTCGTCGATCTCGACGGCATGGACGTGGGCACACCTCTCGGCGAGGACCCTCGTCAGAGCGCCGAGACCCGGACCGATCTCGAGGGCGACGTCTCCGGCATCGAGTTCCGCGAGGCGGACGATGACGCCGAGAATGTTGTCGTCGGCGAGGAAATGCTGGCCCAGGGACTTCTTCGGCGCATGCCCGTTCACGATGCCGGAATGCTGAACGCCGCGCATGCGTTCCGGTCGATCAGCTTCTCGAGCGTCCCGATCTCCTCCGCCCGCGCCTGTGCGAGGACCTCCAGGGTACGGAGCACGTTGGCCGGCTCGTTCCGCTTGCCCCGGAGGGACTGGGGCGAGAGGTAGGGACTGTCCGTCTCGGCGAGGATCCTGTCTGCCGGGACCGCAGCCGCAGCCTCTCGGAGCGCGATCGCCTTCGGGTACGTCACGTTGCCGGCAAACGACACGTAGTAGCGGCGCTCGATGGCCGTTTGCAGCAAGCCGGGGGCCGAGAAGCAATGGAGTACGACGGTGCCCGGAAACGGCGCCAGTGCTGCCGCCGTATCGGCATCGGCATCGCGGGTGTGGATCACGACCGGCAGGCCCGACGAAGCGGCCACCTCCAGCTGGTGGTCGAAAAGCGCCCGCTGCGCCTCGCGGGGAGCGAGGTCGTGGAAGTAGTCGAGCCCGGTCTCGCCGACTGCGACGACACACGGGTGCTCGAGCAGCTCGACGAGCTCCTCGAGCCGCGCCGCCTCGGGCCCTCCCGCCTGATGCGGGTCGATCCCGAGCGCTGCAGAGACCCCCTGCTCGGCGGCGGCGATCGCGAGCGCGGCGCGGCAGGACGCAATCCCCGTCCCGACCGTGACGATTCGTGAGACCCCGACGGCGCGCGCCCGCTCGACGAGAAACGCAGCGGGCTCCTCGCATGCGTCGAGGTGGGCGTGGGTGTCGATCATCCAGGTCGATCAGACCGCGGGCGGTTCGAGGCGGGGGAAGAGCGGCGGGGCTGCATCGATTCCGTTCGTTTCGCCGGTGAGGCCGTAGGCGACGAGCGACCAGTCGACGGCAGCCGGCTGCCGCAGCGCCGCGAGGATCGAGGCCGCCGTCTCGGGAATGTAGGCGGACAAGGCGACGGCGACCGCACGAAGGCCGTCGACGAGATCGTAGAGAACGCGGTCGAGTTCGTCCGCGCGCGCGTCATCCTTCGCCAGTTGCCACGGGGCAGTTGCTTCGACCTCACGGTTGAGGGCCCGAACGACTTCCCAGATCCGCTCGAGCGCCCCCGTGACGTCGAAGTCGTCCAGCCGGTCGGCGACGTCGTCCGCGAGCGGCGCAAGCGCCGCGGCGACAGTCCCGTTGACGGACGGGACAGCCCGCAACGTCCCACCGCGATAGCGGGAGACCATCGCCGTCGTCCTGGAGAGCAGGTTGCCGAGGTCGTTGCCGAGCTCGCGCTCGTAGCGCTCGTGGATCCCCGCGATCGAGGCCGCGCCGTCCTGACCGAACGAGATCGCCCTCGCGCACCAGAAACGCACCGCGTCGGCGCCGTAGACGTCGATCAGGTCGAGCGGATCGACCACGTTCCCGAGCGACTTCGAGATCTTCCGGTCGTCGAGGAGCAGATATCCGTGGACGAAGAGCTGCGCGGGCGGGGCGTACCCTGCTCCGAGAAGCATCGCCGGCCAGTAGACGCAATGGAATCGGAGGATGTCCTTCGCGAGCAGGTGCCTGACGGACGGCCAGAACGTTGCCCGCAGATCCTCACCCGGCCGCGCGTACGTGAGTGCGCTCAAGTAGTTGACGAGTGCGTCCGCCCACACGTAGGCGATCGAATCCGGATCCCAGGGGATGGGAATCCCCCAGGTCTGACCTGCCCGGCTGATCGAGAAGTCCTGCAGCCCTCCTTCGACGAAACTTCGCGCCTCGTTGGCCCGAAAGCCTGGCTGGACGAAGTCGGCGCGATCGAACAGTTCGAGCAGCTGCTCCTGGAACGACGAGAGCCGGAAGAACCAGTTGCGCTCCTCGATCCACTCCGGCTCGGTGTCGTGTTCAGGGCACTTTCCGTCGACGAGGTCTGCTTCCGTCTTGAACGCTTCGCAGCCGATGCAATACAGCCCCGCATACACATCCTGGTAGACGTGCCCGTTGTCGTAGAGCCGCTGCAGGAATCCCTGGACGAATCGCTTGTGCTCCTCGTCACTGGTGCGGATGAAGAAGTCGTTCGACGCATTGAGACGCGCCGGGAGCTCACGCCAGACGACCGCGATCTGGTCGGCGTAGTGCTGTGGCGACAATCCTTGCTCCGCGGCCACCCGGGCGACCTTGGCGGCGTGCTCGTCGACTCCGGTCAGGAAGAACGTCTCGGCGCCACGTTGGCGGCGGTTGCGCGCCAGAATGTCCGCTGCAATCGTCGTGTAGGCGTGTCCGATGTGGGGGGTCGAGTTGACGTAGTAGATCGGCGTCGTGACGTAGTAAGGCTCCATTGCAACCGATTCTACGGGGGCGCGCCAGCAGCCATCGCACGGCTCCGAAGCCCACGAGCAGGACCGCGAGACCAGCGACAACCGCCAGTCGGCGCCCGACGAGCGGACGTTGCTCCGCCTCGAGCTCCGTTGGGCTCGGGCCCGCGGTGCCTGCTCGCGACGCCAACCCGCTGTTCTGCCGACCGTGACGGCGGTCGAGGACAGAGGCCGCTGCCAGGCCGACAGAAGCCTCCGCACCGGAGCCTCCTTGGTGGGCCCTGACCCGCGGCGATGCAGCAGCCGATGACGCGGCGCGGACGTCAACGAGATGGACTTGACGCCGACGTGCGACACCGGGAGTGTCGAGGTCATGGCTGCCCGCGAACCCTGAGGCGCTCGGGGTCGTCACCTCCGGTGTCGCCTCGCGCGGCCCGACGCCCGGGCTGTGTGCTCCGGGAACTCGGGCTACCGCAACTCCACCCGCAATCACGCGTCGCACCGCGAAGGTGCTCGTCGCCCCCGCAACTCGATGAGGGGTCGAGTCGCTCTCGATCGTGTCCCTGGTCGTGACCGACGCATCATCCGGGGTAAAGGCAGTCGGGCCGACGTCGATGGGCCTCGGAGTCTCCGCTACCGCGGGCATGGGTGTCGTCACGATGGTTCCGGGCGAAGCCGCCGGCACCACTGCCGGGCCCTGTGTCGATGAGATCGGAGGGGCGCTCGCAGGCTCCCCGACGGCGACACGCGCGACGCTGGGAGGCGCGGCCACGGGCGCGGGGGTGACCGCAGGAGCCGGCGCAACGACGGGTGCGGCAGCGGGCGGAGGAGGCACGACGACCCTCGGCGGCAGGAGCGTGGCCGGGTCGACGTAGCCGTCGGCCGCTGCCGACACCCTGATCCCCAGGTGAGCGTAGGGGGTCGACCACTCGGCCTCACCACTCTGTCCGGCAACACCGATCGCCTCACCCTCGACCACCGGCGCTCCCTTCGCCACCGAGATCTCGCCGAGATGGGTCAAGGAGACCGCGTATCCGTCGAGCTGAACGGTCACGGTGCGGCCCGATCCCGGAACGACGCCGGCGAACGACACTATTCCGGAAGCGGGAGCACGAACGATCTCTCCGCTCACCCCGGCGACATCGACGCCGCGGTGCTGGCCGCTTGCATATGCGTCGGAGCCGAGCGAGTAGGGACGGAGAACGTCCCCTCCGAGTGGCCACGTCCAGGCAGCCGCGGGCGAGGCCCAGCTGAGGACTACGAGTAGCGCCAACCCGAGCGTGACACGGCGCACGTTCAACCTCCTGTTATCCAAATTGACAACTACGATGGAGGAACTGTACCCGCGCGTCCCGACGTTGTCAAATTTGACTACAAAGAGTCGTCGTAGAGCACGTTCCGAGAGACACCCGTGAGCCGCGCGACGACGTTCGCAGCCGTTCTGCGTGGCGTCCCAGCGGCAACGAGCTCGACGACGGCGGCGACGGCGTCGGCGGCGTCGGCGGTGCGGGTCGACGGCCCGATCACGAGCGTGACCTCTCCCTTCGGTGCCTCCTGGTAGCGCGCCGAGAGCGAAGAAGCTGTCTCGCACAGGACCTCTTCGAAAGCCTTGGTCAACTCCCGGCAGACGGCGACCAGTCGGTTCGGCTCGGCTTCCGCGAGGCTGGCAAGGGTCGCCGGTAGGCGCTTCGACGACTCGAACGCGACCGTTGGATGAGGCCACGCACTCAGCTCCTTCCACAGTGCCGCCCTGTCCCGATCGCTTCGCGGGATGTACCCGACGAACCGGTACTGATCACCGGTGAGACCGCTTGCCACGAGCGCGGTCTCGACCGCGGACGCACCCGGCAGCACCGTCACCGCGACGCCGGCGGCGACCGCGGCCGCGACGAGCCTCGCGCCGGGATCGTTCACCCCGGGCAGGCCGGCATCGGAGACGAGCGCCATCCGTTCGCCGGCTACGAGCCGAGGCACGAGCACCGCCGTCCGCGATGCCTCGTTGTGGCGGTGGTACGAGAGCAGCCGGGCGTGGATCCCGTGACGCTTCAGAAGAGCCAGCGTATGGCGCGTGTCCTCACACAGGACGGTATCTGCAGCGGCGAGCTCGTCGAGCACGCGTAGCGTGACGTCGGCCAGGTTGCCGATCGGGGTCGCGCAAACAGCGAGGGCCACGCCTCACCGCACCCCGTCGAGCGCCTCGAACGCGACGAGTGCCGCGCCGATCAGGCCGGCTTCCTCGCCGAGCTCGGCCTGGACGATCCGGAGCGTCTCGTCGGCGGGCTGGATCGCCTCGACCCTTGCCGCTACCCGCGCCGGCTCGAGCACGAGGTCGCCGGCAGCTGCGCCGAAGCCGCCACCGACGATCACGACGTCGGGGTCGAAGATGTTGACGAGCGATCCGATCGCGGCCCCGAGCAGCCGTCCGATCTCCGCGAGCGCCTCGATCGCCCGCGCGTCGCCGGCGCCGGCGCGCTCGACGAGCGCCGGAGCATCCGCCCCGGGGCCGAAGAGCTCGGCAGCTGCTCGATCGGCCGCGAGACCCGACGCGTGGGCTTCGAGGTGTCCTCGGCCGTGGCAGTTTCCCTGGCAGGGCTGTCCCCCTGCCACGACCACGACGTGCCCGAGCTCCGCCCACCCGCGGTACAGACGATCGTCGATCACGAGACCGCCGCCGACACCCGTGCCGAGGGTGAGCATGATCAGGTCTGTCACCGTCCTTCCCGCGCCGAGCCGCCATTCGGCGAGCGCCGCGGCGTTGCCGTCGTTCTCGACGCCGGCGGGCAGCCCGAAACGCTGACGGGCGCGATCGGGGAAGTGGACCCGGTGGAGCGGCAGGTTCACGGCGCGGAGGGCGACGCCGGTACGACGATCGATGTTGAGCGGGACGCCGTACCCGATCGCCGCCGCACCGTCGACAACGAGGTCCTCGACAACGCCGTCGATCGCACTCAACACCTCCTCCTGGGTTCCATCCGGGGTTGCGATCTCGATCGTGCGACCGATCGTCCCGTCGCGCGCGACGACGCCGGCGAGAATCTTCGTCCCGCCGAGGTCGACCCCGATAACGCGTTCTTCATCCACGTCGCGGCTACGATATCCGCCCGAATGCCCGAACAAGCAAAGCCCTATCGGCTGTACAAGGGCGGTCGGGCAAAGGGCAAGGTCCCGCTGCAGCGGCCGGCGGCCAACCGCGGGGCGGAATCCGGCTCCGGTACAGGGCCGAGGAAACCCAGGCAGCGGCACCTCGGCCGGCGCATCGCGCTCGCGGTCGCCGTCGTGCTCCTTCTGGGTGCCGTCTGGCTGGTCGCGAGCTACCTGTCGCTGTCAGGGGGCATCTCGGACGCCAACAGCCGTGTTCCCGCCCCCGTGATCGGCGAGTTGACGACGCAGGAGGGGCTTCTCACGTCCACTCCGACGACGATCCTCGTTCTCGGCACCGACGGAGGGAAGCAACCGGGGCGCAGCGACGCGCACCGGTCGGACTCGGTCATGCTGGTCCGAACCGACCCCGGAAAGCATCGGCTCGCGTTCCTCTCCATCCCGCGCGACCTGAGAGTCGAGATCCCCGGCCACGGAGCAGGGAAGATCAACTCGGCATTCCAGATCGGTGGCCCAACGCTTGCGCTGCGCACGGTCAAGAACCTGACTGGGCTCGACGTCAACCATGTCGCGTTCGTCGACTTCGACCGCTTCCGGGACCTGATCGACTCGGTCGACGGAATCGATGTCGACGTCCCCCGACCGATCCTGGCCAATCGATTCGACTGCCCGTATGCGACGGCGGCCCGCTGCGCGACGTGGGATGGCTGGCGGTTCGAGAAGGGTCGTCAGCACATGAACGGGCAGCGGGCACTCGTCTACTCGAGGATCCGTGAGAACCTGCTCGACGCCACGGAAACGGATCTCGACCGGGCCCGCCGCCAGCAACAGGTCATCCAGGCCACGGCCGGAAAGGTCACGTCCGTCGGAACGGCACTGAAGCTGCCGTTCAGGGGCGGCAGCATCGTGAACCCCCTCGCCACGGATCTGAGTGCCGGCCAGGTCCTCCAGCTCGCCTGGGCGTATTTCCGCGCAGACACCGGGCGAGCTCTCCACTGTCGCCTCGGCGGCGAGCCAGGTAGCGCCGACGGTCAGGCGGTGATCTTCGGCTCCGAGGACAACGTCTCCGCCGTTGCGATGTTCACCGGCCGCTCGGCGCCGCTTGCGCCCCCGAAGGGTCTACCGTACGCTCCCGGATGCGTGATTGGAGACCGCAGGCTGTGAGCGGAGCTCAGTCCGTCGCGGCTGCCTTCTTGTCTCCCGAGCCGGAGTCCTTCGCGGGCTCCTTCTTCTCGCCCTTCTCACCCTTCTCGCCCGGGCTGCCGCCGTCGCCGTCCTTCGACGAGCCCTTGCGCGACCCGCGTCCGTAATCGGTCGAGTAGAAGCCCGAGCCCTTGTAATGCACAGCCACGGGAAACAGCACCTTCTCGACAGGGCTCGCCCCGCAGGCTTCGCAACTTTCGGCGGGTGCATCGCTCATCCTTTGGAACAGCTCGAAGGTGTGTCCGTTCGGGCAGCGGTACTCGTAGATCGGCATCAGGGGGCCAATCTACCAGCGAAGATATGGCCCGAAGGTCATGACGCAGAGCGCTGAAGCCTCCCCGAACTCGCACCCGCTGATCGGCTCGGCGCGCGTGTTCTTGCACGCCCAGGCGATGTGGTTGGGGGTCGGTGCGATTGCTTTCGCGGCAACGGCGTTTCTTCTGCACCAGCTCATGGCGTGGCCGCCCCACGAGGACGAAACCCTCGCACTCTTCGTCGGACGCGACAGCCTGGGCGGCGTCGTCGAGCACGTGACCCGGGAACGCGGAGGGGCTCCGCTCCATTTCCTCTTTGCCTACGCGGTCGCCCATCTCGGCTTCGGTCTAGGCGCGTTGCGACTCGTCTCGGCGGCGTTCGCGGTGGGGAGCCTGCCGCTGATCGCCCTGCTCGGCCGGCGGCTTGCGGATCGCGGGACCGCTGTGATCGCGACGGCGCTCGTCGCCGGGAGCTGGGTGTTCCTCTTCCACGGTGTCTACGGGCGCATGTACAGCCTCTTTCTCTTCCTCTCGCTCCTGTCGTTCGTTCTCCTGTTCCGTGCGCTCGATCAAACGAACCGGATTACGTGGGGCCTCTGGGGCGTCGCGACCCTCCTCGCCGTCGCATCCCACCCGTACGGAGCGCTCGTGCTGGCGGCGCAGGCGGTCTTCGTGCTGGCCGCGCGCCGCGACCGGTGGCGGCAGGCGTCAATCGCGTTCAGCGCCGTGGTCGTTCTCGGAACGCCGTTCTGGCTCACCGACCTCGTCCTCGCCGGACGCTTCGACGTCGGTGTCGGTGGCGGCGGCGACAAGCTCGGCGGCCCTTGGGCCGTCGTCACCTACCTGTGGCGAACTGCCGGGGACTTCAGCACCGGACGCTGGCCGGCCCTCGTCGTGGTCCTGGTGTTCGCGCTGGTTGGGCTCGTGGTCGCGAGAGCCGAAACACGTGCGCTCACGTCGTGCGCGATCGGCGTTCCCGTGGCGGCGTTCCTCGCTGCCCGGCTCGGCGGCTCGACCTCCCCGGAATCGCGACATCTCATCTTCGTCCTCCCCTTCTTTGCGATCCTCGTGGGCGCGGGAATCCTTCGCAGCACGCGTCGCTTCCCCGCTGCGGCAGCGGCCCTGACCGCCGTTCTCGTCGTCCTCGAGATCGGCTGGGCCTGGCACCGCACTCCGCAGCTGTTCGAGTGGGAGCCCAACAAGCGACAGGCCACCCGGGCCCAGGCAGAGCGCTTCCTCGCGGCAACGAGTCGTCCGGACGACCTCCTGTTCGGCTACGAGCCGCTCTTTCTCGGGGCGTGGGAACGCGACCGCTCCTTCCCCACCACGGTCCTTCCCCGCGCAGACGCAACGCTTGCGCTCCGCATGCTCGACCGGCGCCCGAAACCGCTCGGTCGCGGCGTGTGGATTCTCGACGCCAGCGAGCGGAACAACCTCCGCCCCCGCCTCGAGATCGAGAACCGTGACCCGGGGCCCCCCGGCCTCTTCGAAACACGGGTATTTGGCCCGTTCCTCGTGATCCGCACGCGCGGTCCGGTGAAGACGGAGGACGGCTACCTGTCCGCGGCGGCGCGGGCGATGCTCGTCGGGCGTTCGCTCGGCATCGGCGACGCCGACGTCAACCTGCAGACGATCGAGAGAGCCGACCGCGAGTTGCGCGGCTACGGGCCCTCGCTGCGCCTTCTCTCGGACACTTCGCGGTAGCACGGCGCGCTCTCGAAGGCGCCGAGCCCGGCAGGCGTCTCGCGCCGGGGCCGTTTCGGCCGCAGGCGTCGAGCGGCCGCCGCCGCCGATGCTCCCAGCAGGCCGCCGATCACGAACGAGCGCATCTTCCTGGCGCCTTGCATGCGAGGATCGTACGGGATGATGATCTGCTGCCTCGGTGATCTCGTGCTGGACGTGATCGTTCGCCTCGAGCAGCCGCTCGCCACGGGTGCCGACGCGACCTCTCGGATCGTGCTCAGCCCCGGCGGCCAGGCGGCCAACGTGGCGGCCTGGATCGCCGCGCTCGGCGGCAGGTCGCGCTTCGTGGGGAAGCGGGGAGCGGACGATGCAGGTGCCCTCGCCGCACGGCGGCTGCTCGCTCTCGGCGTCGAACTCGTCGGGCCGGTCGAGCCGGAGGGAAGCGGCGTGATCGTCTCACTCGTCCACCCCGCCGGTGAGCGGACGATGTGCGCCGACCGGGGGGTTGCCACCGAGTTCCTGCCCGAGGAGGTAGATCCGGGGTGGTTCGCAGGGTGCGAGCACCTTCACGTCTCGGGGTACGCGCTGCTGCGTGAGCCTGTTCGCTTCGCGGCTCTCAACGCCATCGAGCACGCGCGCGCGGCAGGCGCCCGGATCAGCGTCGACCTCTCGTCGTGGAGCGCGATCCGCGACTTCGGCGCCGAGCGGTTCCGCTCGCAGCTGGAGGAGATCGGACCCGAGGTGATCTTCGCGAACGAGGAGGAACAACACGTCGTCGGCGGCCCGATCGCGAGAAGCTACTGGATCCTCAAGCGGGGCCCAGCGGGTGCGTCGTTCGCCGGCGACGAGCGCGAGGCTGCCTCGGTCGGCGCGATCGTCGACTCGACGGGGGCCGGCGATGCTTTTGCCGCCGGCTGGCTCGTCGGCGGCCCGGATCTGGCCCTCGAGGCCGCGGGGAAATGTGTGCAGCGGACCGGGTCGATGCCCAAGGCGTCCAGCTAGTCTCGAGCGGGATGCGTGAGCTGATCCACGTCAGCGACGAGGTGCAGACGGCGCTCGAGGAGGGACGCGCTGTCGTCGCCCTCGAGACGACGCTCGTTGCCCACGGCTTCCCCGCTCCCGACGGCGTCGAGACGGGGCTCGCGAGCGAGGCTGCGGTACGGACAGGCGGCGCGGTGCCTGCCACCATCGGGGTGCTCGACGGGCAGATCCGAATCGGACTGGACCGCGGCGAACTGGAGCGATTCACGCCCCAGTCGCGCAAGCTCGGGCCACGCGACCTGGGCGTCTGCGCCGTGCAGGGTGCGGTAGGCGCGACGACGGTCGGTGGCACGCTGACCGCGGCTGCGGCGGTCGGGATTCGCTTCATGGGCACCGGCGGACTGGGCGGCGTCCACCGTGGTTTTCCGACGCCGCCCGACGTCTCCGCCGACCTCGCCGCCGCCGCGCGTGTCCCCGCCCTCGTCACCTCGTCGGGCGTCAAGTCGCTACTCGACGTCCCGGCCACGGTCGAGGTGCTCGAGACACTTGGCATCCCGGTTATCGGCTATCGCGCCGATACGCTGCCTCTGTTCTACGACGCGGCCGGCGGCCCGCCCGTCTCAGCGAGGGCCGAGGACGCGACCGAGGTCGCACGGATCGCGGACGCCCACTGGCGCCTCGGCGGCAACGCAATCCTGGTCGGGCGCCCTCCCATCGAGAGTCTCGACGTCGCGGCGCTCATCGAGGAGGCCGTCGCAGCCGCCGATCGCGGTGGCGTCAGCGGCCAAGCTGTAACCCCCTTCGTCCTCGCATATCTACACGAGCACTCGAGCGGCGAGACGCGGCGCGTCAACCGTGACCTCATCGTCGCCAACGCCGGCCTCGCCGGTGAGATAGCGACCGCCTACGCAAACCTTGCCCTGAGGAGTCTCCCATGAGCCTGTACGACAGCGTCCGCGACCTGCCGCTCACCGTCGAGAGCTACGTACTCGACGGGCTCGAGCAACAGATCTCGAGTGGCTTCCTGCGCAAGACGACCCTGATCCGGCTTTCCGGCGGCGGCCAGGAAGGGGTGGGAGAGGACGTCACCTACGAGGCAGGCGAGCAAGATCTCCTGCAGGCACGCGGTGCGACGCTCCCCTTGGGTGGCGACTGGACCCTCGACACGTTCTCCGAGCACCTCGGGACGGTGCCGCTCTTCGATCACGAACCGGAGCAGCATGCCTACCTCGACTACCGCCGCTGGGGCTTCGAAAGCGCCGCCCTCGACCTCGCGCTTCGCCAGGCGGGGCTCTCCCTCGGCTCGGCCGCCGGCCGTACCCCTCAGCCGCTGACGTTCGTCGTCTCGATGCGACTCGGAGAGCCGGCGACGACCGCCAGGCTGCGGGCATGGCTCGAGCTGTATCCCGGCTTGCGGTTCAAGCTCGATGCGACGCCCGACTGGTCGGATGATCTGGTCGCGGAGCTCGCCGCCACCGGAGCGGTCGACTCGGTCGATTTCAAGGGCCAGTACCGGGGGACGAGCGTCGACACCGTGCCCGACGCCGCGCTCTACCAACGGGTCGTCGATGGACTTCCCGACGCGTGGCTCGAGGATCCGGCGCTCACCGACGAGACGGAGGGCGTGCTCGAGCCACACCGCGACCGGGTGACCTGGGACGCCGTGATCCACTCGGTCACGGACATCGAAGCGCTTCGCTGGCCCCCGCGGACGGTGAACGTGAAGCCGTCGAGGTTCGGTTCCGTCGCGCGGCTCTTCGCGGCCTACGACTACTGCGAGGCCCACGGGATCAGCGCGTACGGCGGCGGCCAGTTCGAACTAGGCGTCGGCCGCGACCAGATCCAGCTGCTGGCGTCGGTCTTCCATCCCAGTGCCCCGAACGACGTCGCGCCCGGTGGGTTCAACCTCGATCCCCAGCCGGGACTTCCCGCGAGCCCGCTCACGATCGTCGCGCGCCCGACAGGGTTCGCGGTCGCAGGCTGAGCGATTGCCTAGGCTCTAGCGTGTGCGGACCCACGCCTTGCCCGCCGCGTACGACCGCGCCTCGAGCTCAACGGCCCACTCCTCCGAGTAGCCGAGGAGGCCGACCAGCTCGGCGAGCGCCTCCCGCGACCGCTCTCTGATCCGCGCGGTGTGCCCGGCAAGGGCGTCGTTCACGGCGCCCACGACCGCATGGTCGGCGAAGGGCTTCTGGACGACTGACGTGGCCCCGGCCTCGACAGCGCGCTCGGCGATCCCACCGGCCTCGGTGCCGAACCCCGTGAGAGCAACGATCGGCACCTCGCGCTCGTCGAGAATCCGTCGCGTCGCCTCGACCCCGTCGAGACGCGGCAGTGCAAGGTCGAGCACGATCACATCGGGACGATGGATGCGGGCGAGCTCGACCGCCTCGATCCCGTCGCGCCCGTCTTCGCAGACGTCGAAGCCCGCGTCCTCGAGCACGAGACGCAGGTCGGCGCGAACGATCGGGTCATCATCGACGGTCAGTACCGTCGCGGCAGCAGAACGTGTCATGGGTTTCTCCTCATGGATCGGAATGCGAAAACAAAAAAGCCCCGGGCGCGTGCCCAAGGCTTCGATGCCAACCGGGCCGCCGCTCATCGACGACCTGCCAATAGGGTAGCTGAGGCTGCCGACGCTGCGCCCGCCTAAGCTCGAGGGGGAGCGAGCAGATCGCTGACCGACGCAGATCGCTGACCGACCAGGCTCTCCCCCGCGCCACGCGTGACCGCGCAGCAGCAGCCGGTCAGGGCTCGAGCGACGTGAGCAGATCGTCGACCGAAACGAGCGGCAGCGACTCGATCTTCGAGCTGCCCCGCGCGCCGAGCGCGACGGAGACCTTCGCGATCGTCAGGTCGTCAGGCGCCTCGACGACGTTGACGAAGTCGTAGGCACCGAGCGAGGCCCACTGGTGCAGAATGCGCGCGCCGAGCTCCTCGACGTCGCGGTTCACCTCGCGCAGCCGGGCCGGGTTCGAGTTCAGGGTCTGAACGCCCTTCTCGGTCAACGTGGTCAACATCAAGTACAGCGCCATAGTTCCTCCTCCGGAGTCGGTTCGCGCCCGAGACACTACTTCGCCGCGTCGTGCTCGGCGAGCCGAGCAGCGAGGCGGTCTGCCCTCGTCGTCCCCACCCGCGCGGCGAGATCGACGAAGAGGAGCGCACCGCCGAGGAAGAGGATCGGGCCCAGCACCGTGTCGGCGAGGAAGATCGCCACCCGCACGGTGTTGTCGGCCTGCTGCCGAAGCAAAAACCCCATCGCGAGCCGGCCGAGCCCGAACATGAGGACGAGCGTCGCAAGCCCGCCGAGCGCGTGCACGAGATCGGCACGGGCCACCTCGATCGACCGCTTGAACGCCGCCAAGGGCCGCAGAGTCTCGATCACAGCCGCGGGGACGGAGTTGCCGAAAAGCGCGAGCACGACGATCGCTGCGAGCGCGAACCATGGAAACAGGAGGGCGGCGGGAACGAACACGGCTGTCCCGACGCCGATCGAGAAGGCCCAACTCGACGTGGTTGGCCGCTTGTCCGCTGCGAGCGCTGCGGCGGCGGCGTAGGCGGCGCTCAGAAACGGGGCCGCGACGACGAGCACGACGATGCGACCCCCTACGCCCAGTTCGAACGACGCCTGGTCGGCGACGGCGATCACGAGGCCGAGGGGCAACGCGACGAAGAAGCGGTTGCCGTAGAGCCTCAGCGTCTCGGCCACGAGTTGGCCCACGGTGCGCGTGGAGGGCGACAGAGGTGGCGGCAGCGGGCCGCCGGATTTTGGGTAGCGGGGGCGCGCCATGCGCGAGACGGTACCGGCGCAATGCCGTTCGGCTGTCACGACGGGAGCGACCGGCAGATCACCTGAAAGGAGCAGGGTGGATGCACGCCGCCCGTGATCGGAGCCCATGTCGCGGCCGACGGCGGCCTGAACGAGCGGAGCAGGCTTCAGCCTAGTGTCAAACCGACACCACGGAGCCGATCCTTGCAATCAGATCCGGCGTCACGCGCGAGAGTGCGTCGATCGCCTCGGCGATCCGCCAGCGGTGGCGGTCGGGCTCGCCGAGCTCGTTCGAGATCGCCCGCACCTCGACAGCCGGGACGCCGGCGAGCTCCGCGGCACGGAGGATCCCGAAACCTTCCATCGCCTCGACGCGGGTGCCGTGGCCGGCTCCACCGACTGCGGCGCTCGTCCCGATCGACAGGATTGGCGCCTCGGGGATGATCTCACGGGCCGCTGCCACGAGCCGAGGGTCCGCCGCGACGCGGTCGACGAGGCGAACGGCTGCCGAAAGGTCGCAGTAGACGGCCTCGGTTCCGATCACGAGAGAGCCGACGGTAAGGCCACGGCCTCCGGCGACACCGATGTGGAGCACGCACGCCCAATCGCGAACTGCGAGCGCGCGGGCAGTTGCGGCCGCGGCTTCGACAGGCCCGACGCCGCAGACGAGGCCGTCGCGCCCGTCGAGCTCCCGCTCCGTTGCGGCGACGAGGAGCACCTCCACCATCGTTTGATCCTACGGGTCGAACCGCCTCGACGACCGCCGCGGACCGTTCGTCGTCTGCACCGTCGCAAGACGGTGACGTTCGGACCCGGCCGGAGCCATCGCTCGGCCCCGGCCGGGTCGCCCGAGTGACCGCTGGGCTATGTGTGGCCGACGAGCTTGACCGCTCCCCGGATCTCACCCGCCGCATTCTTCGTCGTGTGAACATTCACATAGGCATTGCCGTCCTCGAGGGCGTCGCCGGCGTCGGTCGAGATCGACGCACGGCCCGTCCCCCCGCTCTTGCACGGCCCGCACAGCGGGACGATCACGCCTCCCGCAACCCCTGGCTTGCCCATGTGGATGTGGGCCGCGACCGCTTTGCCGCTCAGGTTGTGAAACGAGAGTGTCCAACGGATCGAGCGTTTGGTGCCGTTCTCGGTCACCGTCGCCGTGAACGATCCTCCCGCCTTGGCCGGCGCGCTCGGCTTCGGCACTTCCTGCTTCACCGTCATCGTCGCCTTGTAGGAGTAGCTCTCCTTGGTGACCGCGGCGAGCGCGGCAGCGGTTGTCGCGAGCGCGAATAGCACGATCGCGGCGACTCCGAACCGTTTCATCTTCCCTCCTCCGGTGTTGACCGTCCAACCGGACGTACGCGCAGTACGCCCCGTCGGATTGTCCGCAGCGCAGGATCAGACGGCCGCTTCGACCCCGGCCGGCTCGAAGTGGATCAGTCCGTCGGCGGCGTCGGCCCGAACGGTGTCGCCTTCCCCGAAGCGCCCTTCGAGCAGTTCGAGCGCGAGCGGATTCTCGACGAGCTTCTGGATCGCCCGCTTCAACGGACGGGCGCCGAACGCCGGATCCCAGCCGGCCTCGGCGATCAGCTCCACTGCCTCATCCGAGAGCTCGAGGGTGATCTTCCGTTCCGCGAGCCGCCCGCGCAGGCGCTGAAGCTGGAGCTCGACGATAGCGCCGATCTGGTCACGCGTCAGTGGCTCGAAGACGACGATCTCGTCCACCCGGTTCACGAACTCGGGTCGGAAGTGGTCGAGCAACTGCTCCTGCGAGCGGATGTTCGAGGTCATGATCACGACCGTGTTGCGGAAGTCGACCGTACGACCCTGGCCGTCGGTGAGGCGTCCGTCGTCGAGCAGCTGCAGCAGAACGTTGAAGACGTCGGCGTGAGCCTTTTCGATCTCATCGAGCAGGATGACGCAATAGGGGCGGCGCCGGACCGCCTCGGTGAGCTGGCCGCCTTCGTCGTAGCCGACGTAACCGGGAGGCGCCCCGACGAGACGAGACACCGTGTGCTTCTCCATGTACTCGGACATGTCGAGCCGGACGATCGCCCGCTCGTCGTCGAACATGAATTCGGCGAGCGCCTTGGCGAGCTCGGTCTTCCCGACGCCGGTCGGGCCGAGGAAGACGAACGAGCCGATCGGTCGGTTCGGGTCTTGCAAGCCCGAGCGGGCGCGCCTGAGTGCGTTCGAGACAGCGTCGATGGCCTCCTCCTGACCGACCACGCGCTGGTGCAACCGCGACTCCATCTGTACGAGCTTCTGCACCTCGCCTTCGAGAAGCCGATCGACGGGAATCTTCGTCCACGCGGCCACCACTGCTGCGATGTCGTCCTCGTCGACCTCTTCCTTCACCATCGGCTCGACTGCCCTTACGGCCTCGCCGCGCTCCGCGAGCTCCTGCTCGAGTGCCGGCAGGAGGCCGTAGCGAATCTCAGCTACCCGTTGGAGGTCCCCGTGGCGCTCCGCCCGCTCGGCTTCCATGCGCAGTTCGTCGATCTGCCTCGTGATCTCTTTCACCCGGTCGAGCACGTCCTTCTCGCCGGCCCAGCGGCCGGCGAGCTCATCGCGTCGCGACTTCGCTTCGGCGAGCTCCCGCTCGACGGGCTCGCGCACTGCAGGCGACTCTTTCACCATCGCGGCCAGCTCGATCTCGAGCTGCGTGACCCTGCGCTCCGCCTCGTCGAGCTCGACGGGCGAGCTGTCGATCTCCATTCGCAGCCGCGAAGCCGCTTCGTCGACGAGATCGATCGCCTTGTCGGGCAGGAAGCGGTCGGTGATGTAGCGCTCCGAGAGCACCGCGGCCGCCGTGAGGGCGGCGTCGCGGATGCGGACTCCGTGGTGGGCCTCGTAGCGCTCCTTCAGGCCTCGCAGGATCGCGATCGTCTCCGCAACGGACGGCTCGCCGACGAGCACCGGCTGGAAACGCCGCTCGAGCGCAGGATCCTTCTCGATGTGCTTGCGGTATTCGTCCAGGGTCGTCGCTCCGACTGCGCGCAACTCGCCCCGGGCAAGCATCGGCTTCAGCAGGTTGCCGGCCGAGACGGCACCCTCGGCCGCACCGGCACCGACGATCGTGTGGAGCTCGTCGATGAAGAGGACGATCTCGCCCTCCGCCGCCGTGATCTCGGCCAGGACGGCCTTTAGCCGCTCCTCGAACTCGCCCCGGTACTTTGCACCGGCGATCAGGGCACCGACGTCGAGCGCCCAGACGCGCTTCCCCTTCAACCCTTCCGGGACGTCGCCCGCCACGATGCGCTGAGCGAGCCCCTCGGCGATCGCGGTCTTGCCGACGCCCGGTTCGCCGATCAGCACCGGGTTGTTCTTCGTCCGGCGCGACAGCACCTGGATCGTCCGACGAATCTCCTCGTCGCGTCCGATCACCGGGTCGAGCTTGCCCGCCTCGGCGGCAGCCGTCAGATCGCGACCAAATTTCGTCAACGCCTCATACGTGCCTTCGGGATCTTGCGTCGTCACTCGCTGGCCGCCCCGCACCTCCTTCAGCGCGCCGAGCAATTCCTCGCGGGGAACGAGCTCCAGCGCGAGCACGAGGTGCTCGACCGAGACGAAGTCGTCGTCCAGCTTGCGCGCCTCGTCGAATGCGTCGTCGAGCACGCTCCGGAATGCGCCACCCGCCTGGGGCGCGGCGTTCGAGCCGGTGACGGCCGGTAGTGCCCGCAGGCGCGCCTCGGCCTCGGCGCGGATCGAGCTCGGGTCTGCGCCTGCCCGCTGGAGCAGCGTCCGAGGGAGCTCCTGCTCGAGGAGCGCCACGACGAGGTGATCGCGCGTCAACTCCGGGTGACCGGCTCTCCGCGCCAGCTCTTGGGCCCCGGCGACTGCCTCGCCGGACTTGATCGTCAGCTTGTTGAAATCCATGGTGTGCTCCTTCGTCCCTTGTGTTGAATCAACACGAAGTCAGGCTCAGCGTCGTGCTTTGGGCGCCACGACACTTGTTCCCCTACGAGTGTGTTGAAATCGACACAAGGTCCGTTCAAGGCTGGGTGGCGGGTGGTTGCGGGCGGTAGAGGACGACTTCGCGGCGATACTGGCGGTGAGTCTCGTGGATCTCCTGACGTAGAGCCGCCTCGAGCTGATCCATCCGGCGCCGGACGCGGCGGAGCTCGTCCTCGAGTCGAAGCACGTGCTCGACGCCCGCCAGGTTGAGCCCGAGCTTCGTCGTCAGCTGCTGGATCAGGCGTAGGCGCTCGACGTCCTGCTCGGAGTAGAGCCGTGTTCCACCGGGGGTCCGCTCGGGCGCCACGAGACCCTTGGCCTCGTAGGCGCGCAGCGTCTGCGGATGCATCCCGGCGAGCTCGGCTGCCACGGAGATCATGTAGCGTGGACGGTCGCTCATCAGCCGAACGCCCTGTCGCGGGGGCGCTCCCGAAGCACCTTGTCGTATTCCTCGAGCGCTTCCTTCTCGCCCTTCGACAACTTGTGCGGCACGGTCACCTTGACGCGCGCGAGGAGATCGCCCTTACCGCCGCCCTTGAGCCTCGGCGCGCCGCGCCCTTTCACGCGCAGGAGCTTGCCGCTCTCGGTGCCGGCGGGCACCTTGAGGTTGACCGGCCCTTCCGGCGTTGGGATCTCGACGGTGGCGCCGAGTGCCGCCTCGGGATAGGTGACGGGCACCTCGAGCAAGAGGTCGGCGTCACGGCGTTCGTAGAGCGGCGACGGCTCGACCGCGACGACGACGAAGAGGTCTCCGGCAGGGCCGCCGTTCGCTCCCGGCTCGCCCTTGCCCTTCAACCGAATGCGGGTGCCGTCCTTCACGCCGGCCGGGATCTTCACCGCATAGCGCTTCGTCACTCGCTCGCGGCCCGTACCACGGCAGGTCTTACAGGGCCTCTCGACGATGACGCCGTTGCCCCGACAGCGGGGGCAAGGTTGCGAAAGGGCGAAGAGGCCGTGCGAGTCGGACACGGTTCCCGAGCCGCCGCATTGAGGGCATGTCACCGGCGACGTGCCCGGCTCCGCTCCCGTGCCATGGCAGGTGCGGCAGGGGGCATCGACGTCGACGGGAACGCGCACCTGGGCGCCTGCCAGGGCATCCTCGAACGACAGCCGTACGCGCGACTCCAGATCGGCGCCGCGCTCCGGCTGGGGTCTGCCTCGCCGGCCGCCGCGGCCGAAGATCCCGCCGAACTGTCCGAGCAGATCGGAGAGATCGACGTTCTCGTAGCCAAATCCGCCGGGGCCCGGGCCTCCGCCACCGCGAGGGCCGTTGGCGCCAAAGGTGTCGTACTGTTTCCGCTTTTCGGAGTCGGAAAGCGTGTCGTATGCGCCCTGGATCTCCTTGAAGCGTTCCTCGGCCGCCGCGTCGCCCTGGTTGGCATCGGGATGATTCTCGCGGGCCAGCTTGCGGTAGGCCTTCTTGATCTCGTCGTCGGTTGCCGTCTTCGGGACACCGAGCACCTCGTAGGGACTGCGGGCCACGGCTACTCCGCCACGATCACGCGGGCCGGCCGCAGCACGGCATCGCCGAGCCGGTAGCCCCGCTGAACGACCTGCAGGATCGACCCCGGCTCGACGCCCTCTGCGGGTTGCGCGAGAAGCGCCTCATGGACGTGCGGGTCGAAGGCGCCCTCGGCCGGGATCTCCTCCAGGCCCTCGGATGCGAGAGCCGCGGCAAGCGCCGACCTCGTCATCTCGACGCCCGCCAGCACCTTGGCCTCCTCGTGATGCTCGGCCGCGTCGAGCGCCCGCTCGAGATCGTCGAGCACGGGCAGAAGCTTCGCCACGAGGCGCTCGGCCGCGCGCGCAGCGAACGCCCGCTGGTCGCGGAGCGCGCGTTTGCGGTAGTTGTCGAAGTCGGCCGCGAGACGCTGCAGGTCGGCCAGGTATTCGTCCCGTTCCGCCTCCGCCGTCGCGAGCGCCGACGCCGGGGATGAGACCGAAGCCTCATCCCCGGCATCTTCGGCCTCACCGTTGTCGGTCTCGAGCCAGGGCTCGGCGATCGCGTCGGTGTGGAGCTCGTCGCTCACGCCTTCGTCGCCGTCTCGTCGTCTTCGATCACCTCGAAGTCGGCATCCTCGACAACCTCGTCGTCGCCGGCAGTGGCGCCGCCGTTGCCCGCGCTGGTGTCGCCGGAGCTCTGCGCCGACGCCGCCTGCGCGTCCGCGTACAGGGCCTGCGCGAGCGGCTGGGCCGCCTCGTTCAGCGCCTGCGTCTTCTCGCGGATCGTCTCGAGGTCGCCGCTTTCCAGCACCTGCTTCAGCTCCATCACCCGGCCTTCGAGCGTCGCCGCGTCGGCAGCGTCGAGCTTGTCGCGATGCTCGGCCAGCGACTTCTCGGTCTGGTAGGCGAGCGTCTCCGCCATGTTCTTCGCATCGGCGAGCTCACGCAGCTTGTGCGCCTCCTCGGCGTGCGACTCGGCGTCCTTCACCATCTGCTGCACCTCGTCCTCCGACAGGCCCGAGCCGCCCTCGATCTTGATCTGCTGCTCGTTGCCGGTGCCGGTGTCTTTGGCCGCGACATGGATGATCCCGTTCGCGTCGATGTCGAACGACACCTCGATCTGAGGCATCCCGCGCATCGCGGGTGCGATCCCGACGAGCTGGAACTTGCCGAGCGTCTTGTTGAACCCGGCCATCTCCGACTCGCCCTGGAGCACGTGGATCTCGACCGACGGCTGGTTGTCCTCGGCCGTCGTGAAGGTCTCCGACTTGCGGGTGGGAATCGTCGTGTTGCGCTCGATCAGTTTCGTCATCACGCCGCCCTTGGTTTCGATCCCGAGGGACAGGGGGGTGACGTCGAGCAAGAGCACGTCCTTGACCTCGCCCTTGAGCACGCCGCCCTGGATCGCGGCGCCGACCGCGACGACCTCGTCCGGGTTGACACCCTTGTGGGGCTCCTTGCCGAGCAACTCTGTAACCCGCTCCTGCACGGCGGGCATGCGGGTCATCCCGCCGACGAGGACGACGTGGTCGATGCCGGAGGCCTCGAGGCCCGCGTCCACGAGTGCCTGCTTGGTCGGCCCGACGATGCGCGCGAGCAGGTCGCCCGTCAGCTCTGTCAGCTTGGCCCGGGTCAGCTGCAGGTCGAGGTGCTTCGGCCCTTCGGCCGTGGCGGTGATGAACGGGAGGTTGATCTGCGTCGTCATCGTCGACGACAGCTCGATCTTCGCTTTCTCGGCGGCCTCGTAGAGCCGCTGCAACGCCATCTTGTCGGCGCTCAGATCGATCCCCTGGTCCTTCTTGAACTCGGCCGCCATCCAGTCGACGATCGCCTTGTCGAAGTTGTCGCCGCCGAGGTGGTTGTCACCGTTCGTCGACTTCACTTCGAAGACGCCGTCGCCGAGCTCGAGCACGGAGACGTCGAACGTCCCGCCGCCGAGGTCGAAGACGAGGATCGTCTGGTCGGCGCCCTCCTTGTCGAGGCCGTAGGCGAGTGCGGCCGCAGTGGGCTCGTTGATTATGCGGACGACGTTGAGGCCGGCGATCTTGCCGGCGTCCTTGGTCGCCTCGCGCTGGGCGTTGTTGAAGTACGCCGGCACGGTGACGACGACGTCGGTGATCGGCTCGCCGAGAAACGCCTCGGCGTCCGTCTTCAACTTCTGGAGGATCATCGCGCTGATCTCCGGCGGGGCGAACTGGCGCTCGTCGGCGACCACGCGTGCGTCACCGTTCTCGCCCTGGACGACCTCGTAGGGGACGATCGTCATCTCGTCCGAGACCTCCTCCCACTTGCGCCCCATGAAGCGCTTGATCGAGGAGATCGTGTTCTGCGGGTTCGTCACCTGCTGACGCCGCGCGGGCGCTCCCACGAGCCGCTGCCCGTCCTTCGCGAACGCGACGACGGACGGCGTCGTGCGACCGCCCTCCGCGTTCGGGATCACGGTCGGCTCGCCGCCCTCGAGCAACGCCATGCAGCTGTTGGTCGTGCCGAGGTCGATTCCGATTGTTTTCGCCATTCGAAAGTGCTCCTTCCTGGAAGTGTCTCTACTCAGATAATCTTAGCGTGATAGTATCAGATTACTCGGGAGCGGCAGGCGCTGCTACCTCATATCCTGTGCTGCGATGCCGATCCGGATCGTGCTAGCCGAAGACAATTACCTCGTTCGCGAGGGTGTCCGGCGCTTGCTCGATCTGGGTGTCGCAGCGTCCGAGTCGCAAAGTCGCGTTCGAGCGACCGGTCAACCTCGGGACGCCTCTCAACAGCCGTGCGGACGACTTCTGTCCGACTCCGATGGCACGAGGCTGGCTCTTCTTCGTCAGCACGCGGGCGGCCGGCTGCAACGGCCCGGCCGTCTACGTCACGCGCTCCGGCGCTCGCGGCTGGCAGCAGCCGGTGCGCCTGGGATGCCGGCGCCGGGGCCCTCTCTGAACCAGAGCGGGATGACTCGCTACCGAAGCGCTCGAGGGAAATCGGGGCGGCTCGCACAGGAAGAGCCGCCCCGGGGAGGACGCCGACGCTCTACCGGGAGACGCCGATCAGGATCCCGCCGGCGACGACGAAGAGGGCACCGACGACGAGGCGACGCCCGACTCCCTCGACGTGCCGTAGGAAGAGGGCCGACAGCCCGACCCCCCACAACGATTCGGTCGCAACGAGAGGCGCGACCACGCTGAGGCGGCCGCGGAAGAACGCCTCGTAGAGCGAAACGTACGAGAGCCCGAACAGCACGCCTGCTGGCAGAAAGAACGGCAGCGAGCCCACGCTCGGTCGCCGGCCGCCGATCAGCAGGGCAACGAGGATCGTCAACGCGCCGCCGAGGAGGGTCGCGCTGATCGCCAATTCCGGAGCCACGTCCGCGTCGACCGCAAGCCAGCGGACGAAGGTGTCTCGGAGGGCGAAGACGAGGGCCGCCGCCAACGCGAGGACGAGTCCGATCGTCTTCACGTGATCGGGGCGGCCGGTCTCGCTCGCGAGCACGACACCGCCGCTGACGATCAGGACGGCACCGAGCACGATGCCCGCCACCAGCGGCTCGCCGAGGAGGACAGTCGCGAATGTCACCGCGAAGAGCGGAGCCATCCCCACGGTTGCCGAGGTGCGCGACGGCCCGGCATCGCGGATCGCGAGGGTGAACAGGATCTGCGAGACGCCGGGTGCAAGGATCCCGGCGAGGGCGAACGGCCAGACGGCCGCAACATCCCGGTCGCCGGCGATCGCAGCCGCCACGAGCGCGACGCAGAGTGCGGGCAGAACCGTGAGGAACGCGCCCACGAGCGGGTCGTCGCCGCGGGCGATCGCCGGGCGCAGGGCAACCGTCATCCCCCCGAAGAGGGCAGCCGAGCAGAGAGCGAGGATGACGGCGTCCATCAAGCGGATTCGGGCCGCCGCGAGAGACGACGCAGCGTCCCGGCCGCGGCCGGCTCCGCGAGGAGGATCCCGGCGAGCATCACGCCGCACCCCGCCCAGCCGGCGAAGCCGAGCCGCTCCGACAGGAGCAGCACGCCGAACAGCGCCGCGAACGGCGCTTCGAGCGTGAACACGAGAGCCGCCCGCGCTGCCGTGGTGCGGGACTGCACCCACGTGGCGACGAGATATCCGAGCGCCCCGGCGAACACCCCTGTGACGACGAGGGCGAACCAGACGGTGCCGCCGCGCGGCATCGACAGCTCTCCCCGGGAGAGGGCGATCACGGTGAACCCGGCACAGGCAACCGCCATCTGCAGAAACGCGAGCGCGCGGGCGTCGTAGCGGGGGGCAAACCGCTCCATCGCGACGATCTGGAACGACTGGGCGACGGCGTTTCCGAGCACGAGCGCGTTCCCGACGGCCGATCCGCCCGGGACGCCGTTCAGCAGCAGCAATCCGGCGAGGGCGAGCGCCACCCCCGCCCACGCAGCCGCACCTACCGGTGTCCGAAACAACGCGAGCGCGATCAACGGCGTCAGGACGACATACAGCCCGGTGATGAAGCCCGTGCTCGAGACCGTCGTCAGCTCGAGGCCGGCAGTCTGGAGGCCGTACGCAGTCGCGAGCAGCACGCCGGCACCGGCACCGGCGACGACGCCGGGGCGCGGCAGCGCCTGAAGCGAGCGCCACGCGAACGGCGCGAGCACGATCGTCGAGATTCCGAACCGCACTGCGAGGAAGGCGAACAACGGGTAGATCGCCACCGCCTCCTGAACCGGGACGAACGTGTATCCCCAGATCGCGGTCACGCCGACCAGCGCGAGCATCTGCGGGACGCGGGGCCTGACCATCCGCGCAGGCTACTGACCGATACCCTGAGCAGCGAGATGACGACGCTCGACACCCTTGGCCGGCCGGTACGCGATCTCCGGATCTCCGTCACCGACCGCTGCAACTTCCGCTGCGTCTACTGCATGCCGAAGGAGGTGTTCGGCCGCGGCTACCGGTTCATGGATCGCAAGGAACTACTCACGTTCGAGGAGATAGAGCGAATCGCCCGTGTCTTCGTCTCGCACGGCGTGGAGAAGATCCGGATCACCGGCGGCGAGCCGCTCTTGCGCCGCGACGTCGAGGTGCTCATCGGAGCGCTCGTCGATCTCGGCGGTCTCGACGTGGCCTTGACGACGAACGGCGCGCTTCTACCCCAGAAGGCCGAGGCACTCGTCGCGGCCGGTCTTCGACGCGTGACGGTGAGCCTCGATTCGCTCGACGACGCGACGTTCCGAGCCATGAACGACGTCGGGTTCCCGGTCAGTCGGGTATTGGACGGAATCGCGGCAGCGTCCGCGGCAGGGCTGAAGGTGAAGGTGAACGCCGTGGTCAAGCGCGGGGTCAACGACCACCAGATCGTGGCGCTGGCCCGACATTTCCGCGACAACGGACACATCCTCCGCTTCATCGAGTACATGGACGTCGGGGCCACGAACGGCTGGCGGCTGGACGACGTCGTCTCCGCCGCGGAGATCGTCGCCCTGATCGACGCCGAGCTGCCGCTCGAGCCGGCGGAGGAGAACTACCGGGGCGAGGTGGCGCGGCGCTGGCGCTACCGCGACGGCGGCGGCGAGATCGGCGTCATCGCATCGGTCACCCAACCGTTCTGCGGCGACTGCACCCGGTCGCGCATCTCGGCCGAGGGCCGCCTCTACACCTGCCTCTTCGCGACCGCCGGGCACGACCTGCGGGCGCTCGTCCGTGGCGGCGCCGACGACGTCGAGCTCCACGAGACGATCGGCCGCGTGTGGGGCCGCCGGACCGACCGCTACTCGGAGAAGCGCTCCTCGCGCACCGCCGAGCTGCCGCGTGTCGAGATGTCCTACATCGGCGGCTGAGGATCGGCGGCTGAGCGCTCGAGAAGGTGCGGGAAGACCGAACCCGCCTCCGCGGCGGCCCCGATGCACCTCGTAGCCCGGGAACGGATGCTCGTCCCATGGCCGCTCGCACCACGATCGACGGCAACGAGGCTGCGGCCTGGGTTGCCTATCGGGCGAGCGAGGTGATCGCGATCTACCCGATCACACCCGCGTCGCCCATGGGGGAACTGTCGGACGCGTGGTCCGCTGCGGGCGTGCCGAACGCATGGGGTGCGGTACCACAGGTAATCGAGATGCAAAGCGAAGGGGGCGCGGCCGGGGCCGTCCACGGCGCGCTGCAGGCCGGGGCGCTCGCAACCACGTTCACGTCGTCGCAGGGCCTGCTGCTGATGCTGCCGAACATGTTCAAGATCGCGGGTGAGCTCACCCCGGCCGTCATCCACGTCGCCGCGCGCGCTCTCGCGACACACGCGCTCTCGATCTTCGGCGACCACTCCGACGTGATGGCGGCCCGGTCGACGGGCTTCGCGCTGCTCTGCGCGTCGTCGGTGCAGGAGGCCCAGGACCTCGCCCTCGTCGCACACGCTGCGACGCTCGAAGGACGGGTCCCGTTCCTCCACTTCTTCGACGGCTTCCGCACCTCGCACGAGCTCAACACCGTCGAACGCCTGGACGAGGACGACCTGCGGGCGCTGATCGATGAGTCACTCGTCACAGCCCATCGCGACCGGTCGCTGTCGCCCGACCACCCGGTCCTTCGCGGCACCGCCCAGAACCCCGACGTGTTCTTCCAGGCGCGCGAAGCGGCCAACCCCTACTACGACGCGCTCCCCGGAATCGTGCAGCGGCACATGGACACACTCGCCGCGCGAACCGGCCGCCGCTACCGGCTGTTCGACTACACGGGTGCCCCGGACGCCGAGCGTGTCGTCGTCCTGATGGGATCCGGCAGCACCGCCGCCGCCGAGGCGGTCGAGGCACTCGTCGCCCAGGGCGAGAAGGTCGGCGTGCTCACGGTACGGCTCTATCGGCCCTTTGCCGCGGATGCGTTCGTCGCGACGCTGCCGGCGACTGCCCAGCGGATCGCCGTCCTCGATCGCTGCAAGGAGCCGGGTTCGCTCGGTGAGCCGCTCTTCCAGGACGTCGTCACAGCCCTGGCCGAACGCGGCGGCACGATGCCCTTCGTCGCGGGCGGGCGCTACGGGCTGGCTTCGAAGGAATTCACGCCGGCGATGGCCGCCGCCGTCCTCGCCCACCTCGCCGGGCCGGAACCGCGCCGCCGGTTCACGGTCGGGATCGTCGACGACGTCTCGCACCTCTCGCTGCCCGTGGACACGGCTTTCACCACCGAGCCCGACGACGTCGTCCGCGCGGTCTTCTACGGCCTCGGCGCCGACGGCACCGTCGGTGCGAACAAGAACTCGATCGCGATCATCGGGGAGCACTCGGGCGGCCATGCGCAGGGGTACTTCGTCTACGACTCGAAGAAGTCGGGCTCCGTCACCGTGTCGCACCTGCGCTTCGGGCCACGCCCGATCGGCTCGTCGTACCTCATCGACAGCGCGGATTTCGTCGCCTGCCACCAGTTCGGCTTGCTCGACAAACTCGACGTGCTCGACCTCGCCGCCGAAGGTGCGACCTTCCTGCTCAACGCCCCCTATGAGCCAGACGATGTCTGGGAGCACCTGCCGGCCGGCGTTCGCGAGCAGATCGTCGCAAAGCGGCTTCGACTGTTCGTCGTCGATGCCACCCGAGTGGCGCAGGAGGCGGGGATGGGTCGCCGCGTCAACACCGTGTTGCAAACGTGCTTCTTCGCCCTCTCGGACGTGTTGCCGCTCGACCAGGCCATCCTCGCGATCAAGGACGCGATCCGACGCACATACGGCAAGCGCGGCCAAGCGGTCCTCGACCGCAACGAGGCCGCAGTCGACTCTGCGCTCGACGGGCTCCGCGAAGTTGCGGTGCCGACCACGATCACGGCAGCCACCGCGATCGTCCCGGTCACGGCCGGTGTGCCCGACATCGTCGCCAGGACGACGGCGACGATGCTCGCCGGCCGCGGAGACACACTCCCCGTCAGCGCGCTTCCGGTCGACGGCACGTTCCCCGTCGGGACGGCGCGCTACGAGAAACGTTCGATCGCAGACGAGATCCCGATCTGGGATCCGTCCATCTGCATCGACTGCGCCAAGTGCGCCATCGTCTGCCCGCACGCTGCGATCAGGATGAAGGTGTTCCCGCCCGAGGCGCTCGACGGCGCCCCCGAAGGCTTCCTCGTCAAGGACTGGCGCGATCGCCATCTGCCGGGAATGAAGATGACGATCCAGGTCGCTCCCGACGACTGCACGGGCTGCGGCATCTGCGTCGACACCTGCCCCGCCCACGCGAAGGAGGCGGTCGGGCACCGCTCGATCAACCTCGAGCCGAAACGGGAACATCTCGAGGTGGAACGGGAGCGGTTCGACTTCTTCCTCTCCATTCCGGAGATCGATCGGACGCTCATCGAGCCGGCGACGGTGAAGGGCTCGCAGATGCTCGAGCCGCTGTTCGAGTTTTCGGGGGCATGCGAGGGCTGCGGCGAGACGCCGTACCTGAAGCTGCTCACGCAGCTGCTCGGAGACAGGATGATCGTCGCCAATGCGACCGGCTGCTCGTCGATCTACGGCGGCAACCTGCCGACGACGCCGTGGGCTGCGAACCGCGACGGCCGGGGCCCGGCCTGGTCGAACTCGCTGTTCGAGGACAACGCGGAGTTCGGCCTCGGCATGCGACTCGCAGTCGACGCCCAGGCGCTGCAGGCCCGTGCGCTCGCGACGGAACTCGCTCCCGACCTTGCGGAAGCCCTGGCAGCCGCCGATCCACACACGGAGGCCGGTGTCGCGGAACAGCGACGCCTCGTCGCCGAGTTACGCGAGCGCATCGCGGAGATCGACCGACCGGAGGCCCGGCGGCTCGCCGCCCTCGCCGGAGCCCTCGTGCGCAAGAGCGTCTGGATCGTCGGCGGCGACGGCTGGGCGTACGACATCGGCTTCGGCGGCCTCGACCACGTCCTCGCGTCGGGTCGCGACGTCAATGTGCTCGTGCTCGACACGGAGGTGTACTCGAACACGGGTGGCCAGGCGTCGAAGGCCACGCCTCGCGGGGCGGTCGCGAAGTTCGCCGCCGGCGGCAAGCAGACCGGCAAGAAGGATCTCGGCCTGCTGGCGACGGCCTACGGCAACGTCTACGTGGCCCACATCGCGCTCGGCGCCGACAACCCGCAGACCGTGAAAGCACTCGCCGAGGCCGATGCGTGGGACGGGCCGTCGCTCGTGATCGCGTACAGCCACTGCATCGCCCACGGCATCGACATGGAGAAAGGCATGCGCCAGCAGAAGCTCGCCGTCGACACGGGCTACTGGCCGCTGTGGCGTTACGACCCACGGCAGGCCGGCCCCGGCCAGCACCCCCTCCATCTCGATTCCGGCCGCGCGAAGCTGCCACTTGCCGAGTTCGCGGCGAATGAGGCACGCTTCTCGATGCTGCGCCGCTCACGCCCCGAGGAAGCGGAGCGGCTCGGAGCGCTTGCACAGCACGACGTCGACGAGCGTCGCCTCGTCTATGAGCAACTGGCCGAGATCGAACACGAGCCCGACGACCCAGCGACCAACGAGGAGGCGGAGACATGAGCCCTGACCTGCGCAGCACCTACCTCGGGCTCCAGCTGAAGAGCCCGCTCATCGCATCCGCGTCTCCGCTGACCGGCAACCTCGCGTCTCTTCGCGCGCTCGAGGACGCGGGCGCGGCAGCCGTCGTGCTGCCGTCGCTCTTCGAGGAGCAGATCGAGCACGACGAGACGATCGTCGACCTCGTGCTCGAGCGTGGTGCCCAGAGCTTCGGTGAGGCGCTCACCTACTTCCCCGAGATGGACGACTACAACACGGGCCCCGGGTCGTATGTCGAGCACGTCGCAGCCGCCAAGGCGGCGCTCTCGATCCCCGTGATCGCGTCGATCAACGGCGTCACCCCCGGCGGATGGGTCCGCTACGCCGAGCTGCTGCAGGAGGCGGGTGCTGATGCGATCGAGCTGAATGTCTACGCCGTCGAGACCGATCCCTACGCCTCGGCGGCGAGCGTCGAGGATCGGACGCTCAGGCTCGTGAGCAAGGTGCACGGCGCCCTCAGCGTCCCGCTCGCGGTCAAGGTGGGCCCGTACTACACCGCTTTTGCGAACACCGCCTCGCGTCTCGCCGACGCGGGCGCGGCCGGGCTCGTCCTCTTCAACCGATTCCTCCAGCCCGACATCGACCTCGAGACGATGACCGTGAAGCCCGAACTCCACCTGTCGGGCAACGACGAGATGCGGCTGCCGCTGCGCTGGATCGCGATCCTGCGAGGCCGTGTTCCCGCCAGCCTCGCTGCCACGAGCGGTGTGCAGTCGAGCGATGACGTGGTCAAGCTCCTGCTCGCCGGCGCCGACGCGGTGATGCTCGCCTCGGCCCTGCTCCGCCGGGGGCCCGACCTCCTTCGCGAGCTGACCACAGGGCTGTCGACCTGGTTGCAAGACCGCGAGTACACCTCGGTCGAGCAACTCAAGGGCAGCATGAGCCAGGAGACGTGCGGCGATTCACGTGCATTCGAGCGCTCCCAGTACGTCCGGGCGATCGTCGACTACCAGTTGCACGACCGCATTCCCGAGTAGTCCTGGCAGGCGGTTACACTATGGGTGAGGTGACCAGTTACACCCAATCGGTGGGCCGGCGGCTGCCGCGCGGCTGGAGGCATCTGGTTCTGCAGATCGCCTTCTGGCTCGGGTTCTACGTCCTGTATCAGATCGTCCGCGGCCTGGCAGGCAAGGACGTGACGACGGCGTTCTGGAACGGGCTCCACGTGATCCGGATCGAGCAGTGGACGGGAACGCTGTTCGAGCCGACGCTGCAGCGGCTCGTCGACTCGTCCGATCTCCTGATCAAGGCCACGACGTACACCTACTGGCTCTCGCAGTTCGTCGTCGTCGGCGCCACGCTCCTTTGGGTGTACTTCACGCACCACGAGCGCTTCGCAGGCTTCCGCAACTGGCTGATCGTGGCGAACATCGTCGGTCTCGTCTGCTACGTCCTCGTCCCGACGGCGCCGCCGCGCATGTTCCCGGCCTGGGGATTCGCCGACACCCTGGCACAGTATTCCGGCGTCAATCACGAGAGCGGGTTGATCGCGCATACGGCCAACCCGTACGCAGCCATGCCGTCGCTCCACTCCATGGACGCGTTCATCGTCGGACTCGTCATGTTCGCGGTCTGCCGCACACTGTGGGTACGCGTGATCTGGCTGCTGTGGCCGGTCTGGGTCTGGTTCTCCGTCATGGGCACCGGCAACCACTACTGGCTCGATGTCGTCGCCGGCGTCGCGATCGCGCTCGTCACGGGCGTCGTCATCTTCCACCGGACCGTCTTCCGGCGGCGGCGCCCACCACAACCCACGTGAGCGAACCGCCCGGGCAGAGCCCGCGCGTCAGCGAGCTCGACCGGGTCAAGCAGGAGTACACCCAGGCCGCCCGCCAGATCCTCCAGCGCTCGATGCAGGGCGTTGCAAAGACGAAGCTGACGCCGGACATGCTGACGATGGCCGGCGTGACACTGTGCCTCCTCGGCGCGGTCTCCGTCGGCTTCGAGGAGCGGAATCCGAAGCTCTATTTCTGGATCGGTGGGATCCTCTTCGTCGTCGGCTCCGTCGCCGACATCCTCGACGGCGCTCTGGCCCGCGCAGCGAGCAAAGGCACGGTGTTCGGCGCCTTCCTCGATTCGACCTTCGATCGCCTCGGCGAGGCGGCGATGCTCGCGGCGATCGGGCTTGTATTCGCGCGTGAAGGCAACGACATCGCCCTGGTGGCCGCGTTCGCAGCCGTGATCGGCTCGTTCCTCGTGTCGTACACGAGGGCCAAGGCCGAAGCGCTGGGCCTGCGCGGCGACGTCGGCTTCGGCTCGCGGGTGGAGCGGGTCGTGCTGATCTCGGTCGGCCTCGGCCTGGCCCCGTGGGGTTGGTTGCAGTGGCCGATCTACCTCCTTGCTGCGATGGCCTGGCTCACCGTGATCCAGCGGATCCTGTTCGTGCGACGGCAGCTGAGAGAGCTCGCCGGCGAAGGCGCCTGAACCCTCGGCGCCCCGACGCCGGGCAGGGCGCCGCGACGCCGGGCTTCAGCCTGGCGTCGACCGCCCTGCGACATCCCTCCCCGGACGCGGGCGCCAGGATCAGCCCGGCGTGACCTGCTCGCACGCAGATCGCCTTCGTGAGAACGGGGTCCGCGGGCGGGCCCCTTCGCACGCAGATGACCTCCGCGAGCAAAGGCCCGCGGGCGGGCCCCTTCAGGATCCACGCGAAGCGTGGAAAAGGAATCGCTGGAGGGTGCTGCGATACGCTTTTCCATCGCAGCACCCTCCAGCATCCTCCAGCTATACTGCTAGCACTTTGGCTGCTAGCACTTCTCAACGGAAGGGCGTCCTCGTACGGGCACCCTCCTCTCTGAAGGAAGCTCTCGTTCGCGAGACTGCCCGGCGGGGTGCCAGCCTCAACGACGTCGCAGTCGGCATTCTCGCCGACGCCTTCGGCGTCGACTATGTGCCGACGAACCGGAGGAGCCCTCTGCCGGGCTCGAGCCCGGTCGTGCTCCTCCGCATGCCCGAGGAGCTCAAGGCCGCGATCCAGTCCGAGGCGTTTCGCCTCGGCTCGAATACGAACGACGTCATCCTCGCCTCGCTCTCCGATGAGCTCGGCGTCCCTTTCGAATCGAACCGCAGTCGGTCCGTGCCCCTCGGGGGCGGCCGCGGAAAGGACACACCCATGGCCGCGACCAACGGCTCAGCAAACGGAGCGACCCGCTCCAAGGACAAGGTGCGCGTCGCCATCATCGGCGTCGGCAACTGCGCCAACTCCCTCCTCCAAGGCGTCGAGTACTACAAGGATGCCGACCGCGAGGCGTTCGTCCCGGGGCTCATGCACGTCGACCTCGGCGGCTATCACATCTCGGACATCGAGTTCACTGCCGCCTTCGATGTCGTCAAGGGCAAGGTCGGCGAAGACCTCGCCGACGCCATTTGGGCGCATCCGAACGACACGATCAAGTTTTCGGATGTGCCGAAGACGGGCATCAAGGTCTCCCGTGGCATGACCCACGACGGGATCGGCAAGTACCTGTCCGCGGTGGTCGAGAAGGCTCCCGGCGAGACGGCCGACATCGTCAAGATCCTCAAGGAGACGGGCACCGACGTCGTCGTCAACTATCTCCCGGTCGGCTCGGAGATGGCGGCGAAGTGGTATGCGGAACAGATCCTCGAGGCGGGCGTCGCGATGGTGAATTGCATGCCCGTATTCATCGCCCGCGAGCACTACTGGCAGAAGCGCTTCGAGGCAGCGGGGCTGCCGATCATCGGTGACGACATCAAGTCGCAAGTCGGCGCCACGATCTCGCACCGCGTCTTGACGAGCCTCTTTCGTGAGCGCGGCGTGCACCTCGACCGGACGATGCAGCTGAACGTCGGTGGCAACTCCGACTTCCGCAACATGCTGGAGCGCGAGCGCCTGGAGTCGAAGAAGATCTCGAAGACCAACGCGGTCACGTCGATGCTCGACTACGACCTCGGCGAAGGGAACGTCCACGTCGGCCCCTCGGACTACGTGCCGTGGCTGACCGACCGCAAGTGGGCGTACATCCGCATGGAGGGCACGGCCTTCGGGGACGTGCCACTGAACCTGGAGCTCAAGCTCGAGGTGTGGGACTCGCCGAACTCGGCCGGCATCGTGATCGATGCTGTCCGGATGACAAAGCTTGCACTCAACAACGGCATCTCGGGCGCGCTCGAGGCCCCCTCGAGCTACCTGATGAAGTCGCCGCCCGTCCAGATCGTCGACGACGAGGCGCACGAGAACACCGAGAGGTTCATCAAGCAGTACGGCCTGAAGGCCGAGAAGAAGGCCAAAGCCGCCGCCAAGGCCTAACTCGACCCGACGATCGGCGCGGCGTGTCTCCCTCCGGGTGTCTCCCGGAGGGAGACACCCTTTGTGTCAGGACAGTGACAATCACTCCACAGGCGATTGTCCGGGTAGGACACGTTTGTCGGCTCGCGTCTGTGTGCTCAGGTAGCGCGCGGTGCGGTCTCGTCTGCCTGGAACCCGATCTCGCGGTGAGTGGCGTCGCAGAACGGCTTGTTCTTCGAGTGGCCGCACCGGCACAGCACGACGGCGCTGCCGGGGGGAAGTTCGAAGGGAACTCCTTCGTGGTCGACGATGGTCATCGGCCCCGTGATCTTGTACGGGCCGTTCTGGCGGACGCTGATCGTCGTCTCTGTCATGACCCGACTCTAGACGAGAGGCCGCCCGGGCTAGAATCGAGCGCACCATGGCCCTCCGACTCTGCTTCGTGACGCCGTTCTCGTGGTCACAGCCGAACGACGTCAACGAGCACGTTCGCGGCGCCGCGACGGCGCTACGCCGGCGCGGCCATACGGTGACGGTCGTCGCGCCTTCCTCGCGCGCCTCCGACCTGCTCGAGGGCCGCCGAGCGTTGCAGCGTGGTGTCGTCGGAGACGTCGTCGCCATTGGCGCCGCCGTCCCAACCTCGCTGACGGAAAGGGTCGCGTTGCCGATGGGCGTGCGCGCGAATCTCGCGGCCACGCTGGCGATCGGGGCTTTCGACGTCGTTCACGGGTTCGAGCCCGGCCTTCCGAGCCTTTCCGCGGCCGCGCTCCTCGAGGCTGAGACGACCACGGTCGCGACCTTCCTCTCGAGCGAGCGCATCGCCGTACCGCCGCGCAAGAACCAGCGCGCGAAGTTCCTCGCCCGCGTCGATGTACTGCTCGGCACGCCTGGCGGCGCGATCGAGCGTGCGTCGGAACGGTTCCCGGGTGACTACGAGACGATCCCGCTCGGGGTCGACTCTGCGGCATTCGCCCCGGCGGCCAAGCGGAAGGTGATCGTCGTAGAGCTCGCCCCCGGACAGAGCGCCATCGCCAGGGCCGTGCTTCGGTCGTTGTCGACGTTGCCGGGCTGGGAAGTCGTTCTCGCGCGCACGGCTCCCCTCACGCGCCGTCCCACGATTCCGGCCTCGATGCGCGACCGGGCCCGAACGCGATCGCTCGTGAAGCCCGAGGCACGCCGAACGACGCTGGCCGAGACCGCCATCTTCGTACCGGTTCCCGGTGGCAGCACCCGGTTGTTGCTCGAGGCGAAGTCGTGTGGGTGCGCGATCGCCGACCCGGCCGGTCTCGCCGACCAGCCCGAGCTCGCGGCAGCCTCTGTCGCTCGACTGGCCGAAGACGATGCGTTGCGGGAGAGATCGGCTGCGGAGGCACGATCTCAGGCCGTGGCAGCGGATTTCGGTCAGCTTGCGGAGCGGCTCGAGCAGGTCTATTCAAGAGCGACCGGTCGGCGCCGCCCGTCTTTGAACGTCGCGCACCTCGACGGCGATCCGCTGGGCGACCGTGACTGGATCACCGTCGACCTCCACATGCACACCCACCGGTCGCACGACTGTTCGATCGAGCCGCTGGCGTTGCTCGAGCACGCCGAGAACGAAGGGCTCGGCGCGATCGCCGTCACGGACCACAACGTCTTCGCCGGAGCCCTCGAGACGGTCGAGTTCGCCCGGCACCGGAACCTGACCGTGATCCCGGGTGAGGAAGTCAAGACCGACAACCAGGGCGAGGTGATCGGGCTCTTCCTCCGTGAGGAGATCCCACGCGGAATGACGTTTGCGGAGACGCTCGCCGCGATTCGCGAGCAGGAGGGGATCGTCTACGTCCCTCACCCCTTCGACAGGATGCACGCGATCCCGTCCGCGGCGACGCTGCTACGCCACGTCGCCGAAATCGACGTGCTGGAGGTGTACAACGCGCGGCTGATGTTCGACGCGTACAACGCCGAAGCGCTGAGGTTCCAGCGCAAATACGGGCTCCTGGCCGGCGCCGGCTCCGATGCCCACGTGTTGCAGGGTGTCGGCACGGGGGCGCTTCGGATGCGCCGTTTCGACGGGCCCGAGGAGTTTCTGCTCTCCCTCCGGAGTGCCGAAGTGCTCCGGCGACCGAAGTCGCTCGCATACCTCCAGTCCCTCAAATGGGCCGCGCAGGTCAAGGAGAAGGTCCGCTAGAGCAGAAGGTGGTGGGGCCCCTCTTGTGACTGCTGCCGTGCCCACCGACGAGATCTACGAACGCTATCTCCGGAAGGCGATCGGCGAGATCAACGAGCTCCAACACGAGCTCCTCGCCCTCGCCGACGAGACGCACGTTCCCGTGCTGGGATCGGGGCATCCGCTCGGTGACATCTTTCTCCTGAAGCACGCCCCGCAGCCGGCGGAGATCACCGAGGGCGTCGCGTTCTTCGGCCGGGCGGGGAATGCGCTGCTGAAGTCGCTCCAGCGGCTGGGCGTCGACCCGCTGACGATCTACGGGACCAACTGCCTCAAGTTCGGGACCGAGGAGGAGGAGCAGGCGGCCCCGTGGCTGACGCGCGAGCTTCATATCGTGCAGCCCAAGCTGCTGGTCGTGATGGGCGAGCAGGCGGCGCGATTCGTCGACGCGGTGAGGTTTCCCCTCGCCGACCCGCTCGAAGACGCCGGCGCCGGCGCGGTGCGGCGGTTCACGCCGACGATCGAGGCCCTCCTGACACCCGACATCGACGCCGCGCTCGACGACCGGGCCGAGAAGACGGCGTTCTGGAACGCCTTCAAGGCTCTGGGGCCGTGGTGGGCGGAGCTGCCGCCGTACTGACCTCCAGGCGGACTGCAGCGCTCGCAGCCGTCGTCGCGGCACTGGTCGCCTGGGATGCCGGGGCCGGCGTACTGCCCGATGTCGGTCGGTGGCCGGATGTGCTGGTCGTGACGCTGGTTCTGCTGCCGCTCACGTTCGCGGTGCCGTGGCTCGCGCTTCCTGCCGCGGAGTCGCGGGCCGTGCTCCCGCTTGCGGTGGCACTGGTGCTGCTTGCCATCCTCTTCGATCTCGTTGGACTGGGCTCTCTCTTCAACGCCACGAAGTTGCTGGCCCTGACTGCGATCGGCTATTGCTTCATGCAGGTCTTCGAGGCGCTCTCCTGGGTGGTGCTGGTCGCCGTGGTCATCCCCTGGGTCGACGCGGTCTCGGTCTGGCGCGGCCCGACCGATTATGTGGTCTCCGAGCAGCCGAGCCTGTTCGACCGCATCTCGTTTGCGTTCCGGCTGCCGGGCGAGGAGGGGTCTGCCAACATCGGTCCCCCCGACATCCTCTTCTTCGCGCTCTTTCTCGCCACGGCAGACCGGTTCGGGCTCAGGGTGCGCTGGACCTGGCTGACGATGGTCGGGCTGCTGGCGCTGACGCTCATCGTCACGACCGCCTTCGACGTCGACGGCCTCCCCGCTCTCCCTGCGATCGCGATCGGGTTCCTGCTTCCGAACGCGGATCTGCTCTGGAAGACCTGGCGCGACCGCGGCCTCGATGTCCGGCGCGCTGAGTGAGGCCCGCTCAGTCGTCGTCGGCTGCCGCGACCGGCGCAGTGTCTGCAGGCTCGACTAGCTCGAGCAGGTTGACGCTCTCGATGTGCGGCGTGTGCGGGAACATGTCGACCGGCCGGCACCGGCGCAGCTCGTAGCCGAAGTCCTCGCGGAGCGTTTTCAGGTCGGAGGCGAGTGTGGTCGGGTTGCAGGACACGTAGACGATGCGTGGTGCACGCAACCTCGCCATTCGCCGCAGCGCCTTCCCGGCCAGGCCGGCACGGGGAGGGTCGACCACGACGACGTCGGGTGCGCCGGCTCGCTCGTGGAGCTCCTCGAGCGCGAGCGAGACGTTGCCGGCGAAGAACGCCGCGTTCGTGATCCCGTTCAGCTCGGCGTTCTCGATCGCACACGCGACCGATTCCTCCGAGATCTCGACGCCCCACACGGTCAACGCCTGCGGGGCGAGGGCGAGCCCGATCGTCCCGGTGCCGCAGTACAGGTCGTACACCGTCTCGCCGCCGGTCAGTCCCGCAAAGTCACGGGCGATCGAGTACAACGTCTCGGCCATCTCGGTGTTCGTCTGAAGAAAAGCGTTCGGCCGCACCCGAAAGCGGAGCCCGAGAATCTCCTCCTCGATTGCGTCCTCCCCCCACAGCAACACCGTCGGCAGGTTCGTCACCTCGGCCGGCGTGTCGTTGACCGCCCAGTGAATCGATCGAACCTCCGGGAACCGCCGCAACACCTCGACGAGGTATCCCTCCTCGAACTTCCGGCCCTTGCCGGTGACGAGCTGGACCAACACCTGCCCCGTGTTCCGTCCCTCACGCATCACGAGGTGGCGTAGGTATCCGCTCTGGGCCTCCTGGTCGTACGCCTCGAGCTTCTCCTCGCGCGCCCACGCCTGCACTGCGTCGCGGATGGCGTTGCCGAGGTCGGTCGTCAGCAGGCACACCTCGAGTGGGAGCACCTCGTCCCAGCGACCGGCGCGATGGAACCCGAGCGCCGGGCCCTCCGTGGTCTGGGTGAACGAGTATTCGAGCTTGTTGCGGTACGCGTACTGCGACGCCGCGGGGACGATTGACTCGATCGGCGGATCGGCGATCCTCCCCAGTCGCACGAGGGCGTCGCGAACCTGCGACGCCTTGGCCGCGAGTTGACGGTCGTAGGCGTAGTCCTGAAAGCGACAGCCACCACAGGCGCCGAAATGCGGGCACGGCGCCACAACCCGGTCGGGGCCCGGCGCGATGACGTCGAACGCCGTCGCCTCGGCGAAACCACGCTTGACCTTGGTGACGCGGGCGCGCACCGTATCGCCGGGGAGGCCGCGGCGGACGAACACCACGAACCCGTCCAGGCGCGCGACGCCGTTGCCGCCGTAGGCGAGCGAGTCGACGTGGAGCTCGAGCTCCTCACCATTGCGGACAGGGGCGGCCATGAGGAGCGGAGGGTAGCGGCCCTCCGCGTTACTGCAGGACGCTCACGTGCACGGACCGGTCCCGCGGCCCGTCGAACTCGCAGAAGAAGATGCCCTGCCAGACGCCGAGCCCGAGCGAGCCGTCGTCCCGCAACGGGATCAGCACACTCGGCCCCATGAAGGCGGCGCGGATGTGTGTGGGCGCGTTCTCCTCGCCCTCCTCGATGTGCTGCCATGTCCATTCGGCCGGCACGATGCGCTCGAGCGCCGTCTCGAAGTCGCGCGCGACGGCAGGGTCTGCGTGCTCGTTGATCGTCACCCCCGCCGTCGTGTGCGGGACGTAGACGAGCACGGCAGCGCCACGCTGCCCGGCGGCGGCGTCCTGCACGAGCCGCGTGATGTCGACGAGCTGGCTCTGTCGCTCGGTCCGGAGCCTCAGCTCGACCATCAAGCCTCTAGAGCGCGCCGCCGGCCGCAGGAGGCGCACCGGCCTCGAGCGGGTTGGCCGCTCCGCCGGACTCGCGCGCGAGGTAGTCCTCGACAAGCATCACGTTGTCCCTCAGTCGCTCCACCACCTGCAGCAGGGCGGACATCGACGACACTTCTTCCCGCTGTTCCTGCAGGAACCAGTGCATGAACTGCTCGGCGACGAGGTCGCCCTCCTCCCTGGCGGCCAAGGCCAGCGCGGAGATCTGGGCGGTGACGCGCTTCTCCTGCTCGAGCGCGAGCGCCACCGGAGCGACGTCGTCGGGGAACGTCGTCTGGGGCGCGGCCACGGCGGGGATGATCACGTCGTCGTCCGCGTCGAGGAGGTACTGCACCATGATCATCGCGTGGTTGCGCTCCTCGACCGACTGGCGGTAGAAATGCGCGGCGAGCTGCGGCAGGGTCTCGGCGTCGTAGTGAACGGCGATCGCGATGTACTGCTGCGACGCCGCGAACTCGTACGCGATCTGCTCGTTGAGTTTCTCCTGAAAGGTGGACATGTCTGAAACCTAGCGCGCGCTTCGACGCCAGGCTTCAGCCTGGCGTCGAGCGCGCATCGAGCGCGAACCGCTAGTTGGACGTGGCAGCCGCCTCGAGATCGGCGGGCGCCGATCCGAGTCGGATCCGCCGTGGCTTCTGCTCTTCGGGCTTGGGGACGTGGATCTCGACGACGCCGTCCTTGTACACGGCGGCGATCTTCGTCTCGTCGGTGCCCTGGGGGAGCCCGACAGCCCTACTGAACGAGCCGTGCCGGCGCTCGAAGCGATAGAAGCGATCCGTCGACTTCTCCTCCTCGCGCGTGCGCTCTGCCGTGAGCGTCAACGTGTCGTCGGCGACCTCGATCTGGATCGCGTCTTCGGGCACGCCGGGCAGGTCGAATGCATAGACGAGCTCGGCGTCGGTCTCCCAGACGTCGAGTGCCGGCGCCCACAACGGCGCGACCGTCCGGCCCGGGCCCTCGACGATGCCGTCCATCATCCTGCTCATCTCGCTCTGGAGCGAGGCAAGCTCGCGGAATGGCTCCCAGCGAATGAGGGTTGCCATGATCGTACCTCCTCTTTGTGAATCTCTTGAGTGAATATGCGTCTATAACTAGTATAAAATCTTAGCCATATCTTGTCAAGTCATGTCGAGGCAGCGAGGGGCGTACCATTCCCCCATGGCAGGCATCCCCGACAGCCTCAAGGGCCGCAGCTACACGCGGGTGTCGGACTGGTCACGCGCCGAGCTCGAGTTGACGCTCGACGTGGCGGACGAGCTGAAGCAGGAGCGCCTACGCCGGAAGGAGCTGCGCGTCCTGCCGGGGAGGACGATCGGGATGATCTTCCACAAGCCGTCGACCCGAACCCGGGTCGGGTTCGAGGTCGGGATCGCCGAGCTCGGCGGGATGGCGCTGTACCTTCCCGCTGCCGATCTGCAGCTCGCCCGCGGTGAGAGCTACCGCGACACGGCGCTCGTGCTCTCGCGGTTCGTCAGCGCGCTCCTGATCCGCACGTTCGACCAGGCCGAGGTCGACACGTTCGCCGAGCATGCGTCGATTCCGGTCATCAACGGGCTCACGGACCTTGCCCACCCCCTCCAGGCACTCGCCGACGCAATGACGATCCGCGAGCGGCTCGGCGGTCTCGACGGCGTCCGGATCACCTACCTCGGCGACGGCAACAACGTCTGCCATTCGCTGATGCGGCTCGCCGCGCGATTCGGGATGCATTTCACCGCCGCCTGCCCGACGGGATACGAGCCGTCGGCGGCGGTCGTGGCCGCCGCGCAAGTGGACGCCGCCGCGAGCGGCGGCTTGGTTCGGCTGACGAGCGACCCACTCGAGGGAGCCGACGGGGCCGATGTGCTCTACACGGATGTGTGGACGAGCATGGGCCAGGACGAGCAACGGGCACAGCGGTTCCTCGACCTGGAGCGCTTCAGCCTGGACGGCGAGCTCTTGTCTGTCGCGAGCCGCGAGGCGGTCGCAATGCACTGCCTGCCGGCACACGTCGGGGAGGAAATCGCAGAGGATGTGCTGTACGGACCACGGTCGCTCGTCTGGGATCAGGCCGAGAACCGCCTACACACCCAGAAGGCCGTGATGGCGCTCGTCATCCGCTGAAAGGCGGGACGTGAGGAATGTGACGTGGTGACATTCGACGATCACGTGAAGGCAGCTCTCGACTCACTGCCGCCGGACCTGGCGGCGGCGTTGACCAACGTCGCGGTCGTGGTCGAGGACGAGCACCCCGATGATCCCGACCTGTTCGGCCTCTACGATGGCACCCCGCTGCCGGAGCGGGGCGACATGGCGGGCGCGCTGCCCGATCGGATCACGATTTTTCGCCTGCCGCTCGAGGAGGAGTTCGACGATCCGGGAGAGCTCGAGCGCGAGATCCGGATCACCGTCCTCCACGAGCTGGGCCACTACTTCGGCCTCGACGAGGATCGCCTCGCCGAGCTCGGCTACGAGTGACAGGCGTGCTGAATGTCGTCCTCTGGATCGCTTTCGCGGCCGGCGCGTTCGCGATCGTGGCGTTCTTGCTGCGCGGTCCCGACTGACGGGAATGTCGAGGTTGGGTCCAGCGTTGGACGGAGCATGAACATCATCGCGACCATCCACGAAGAGATCAACGAGGTCAGCGAGCGCCGGGCAGAGCTCTGGCACCGGCTCTCGGAGGGCCGCAACCCCGAGCTCGTCGAGCAGATCAAGGTACTCGATGACAAGCTCAACGCGCTCTGGAACGAGCACCGAGCCGTGCGCAGCCTCATCCGCTTCGGCGAGCGGGACGACATCGTGAAGCGGGCCCGGGCAGAAGAGCGCCTGGAACGCGCCGCCTGACGCAACGTTCGGCGGGAATCCAGCAGGGTTGCGCTCCCGCCCGCCGTACAATCGGTCGATGGCGTTCAAACGACGCGAAGAGCCGGGAACGATCGACGACGAGCGCGAGGCGCTGCGGGCGCAGCATGCGGCGCTCGAGGATCTGAAACGCCAGCTCGCGGAACGCGTCGACGCCGTCCGAGAGCGCGAGCTGGAGTTGCACCACGCGCTCGCCGACGCGGGCGGCCCCCGGCCGTCCGCACGCGTCTCCCCCGCGCCCATCCTCGCCGGCACCGGGGAAGACGTCCTCGACGACATCGAGCGCCGCGATCGCGCCCTACGCGAGCGCGAGCAGGCGGTCGCTGCACGCGAGACGCTCCTCGTGAAACGGGAGGGTGAGCTCGATCTGCGAGCGAAGCAGGTCGTGCCTCTGTCGGCGGCCGAGTCGGACGCCGCGAAGCTCGCAGAGATCGAGGCCCGGCTCGTGGAGTTGCGGGAGGCCGAAAAGCTCTTCCTCCGCACCCGCGACGAGCTCGCCTCTCGCAGCGAGGCTGTCGCAGCCCGCGAGCGCCTCGTCGCACAGAAGGAGCGCGAACTCGACGATCGCGAGGACGCGAAGGGACCTTGGGGGGCGCCGGCGCTGTCGGAGATGGAGGCGCGCCTCCGCCGGCTCGAACAGCAGCAGCCGGGCGAGCAGACACTCGGCTTCTCGAGTGGGTTGCGGAAGCTCGAGCAGGGAACCCGCACACAACGCGGCAGCTGAAGGTCGACGGGAACTCCAGCCCGGCACGGCGCACCGGGGACGTTGGTCTCGGCCGTCACGACATCGGCTCGCGACGGCATCGACGCTGATTACGACGTACCCCCACGCTCGGTTGCGTGTTTTGGAAACGTCGCCTACGGTGTGACGAGGCGGCGCCGGGGTATTGGCGTCGGGGGGAGATATCGGGGGAGATCGAGTGGCGTTGCGGCAACGTCGGTCTGGTGCGGCTGCGAGCCTGAGGGCGTCGCTCGGCGTGCTCGTCGTGTGTCTCGTGTCCGTTGCCGGGGCGGTGTTCGTGTCGGCTTCGTCGGCGGCCGGAACGCCGATGACGGTGCAGGTCGTGGTCGAGAACCTCAATTACGAGATCCTGGCGGTCGACCCCTCGGGGATGACGTATGGCCTGTCGGTGTCGTCCGACAGCGGAATCTGGCGGTCAGACGATCGTGGATCGACCTGGACGCAGGTGCTGACGTTGCCGTCGAATCAACACGTCAAGAACATCTCGGCGCTGGCCAGCGGGACGCTGGTGGCACATGTCGATACAGGGCAAATGACGTTGTTCCGGTCGTCCGATCAGGGGGCCACCTGGACGCAGGTGCTGGCGCTGCAGCCGGGCTCGCCGTTGTTCTACACGACGTTGACGTCGCACTCGATCACCGAGGGCGGCGGCTTCGTTTGGCTCGGCACCTACAACACGGGACAGAGCCCGCCGTATCCGAACTACATCTATCGCTCCGCCAACGACGGCGCGACGTGGTCGATAGTGAACACGACGACGACGCATCGACACATTCACGGTGTGCGCTACGACAACGGCAAGCTGTACGTCTTCTTCGGGGACGCGGACGGAGACGGTATCTGGGTGTCGTCGGACAACGGGGCCACTCTGCAGCCGCTTTGCACCGACTACATCTGCGTCACGATCGACGCGGCATTCGATCCGGCGAGCACGTTCATGCTCTTCGGCAACGACAACTACGTTTCGCAGAACCGGATCGTCAAGGTGGCACTCGGTGACGGCACGCTGACGCCGATCATGGACATCCCGTACGACTCGTTCTCGACCCTCCGGCTCGACGCGAGCACGTATCTCGTCGGCACCACGCACGAGAGCGGGGTACCGATCGTCGACCCGAATCTCCATCTCTTCGCCTCCGTCGACGGCGGCGACTCGTTCCAGGATGTGTTCCAGAGGCCGATCGCGTTCCCGAACGGGCGCTCCGACCTGAGGGTGCAGTTCTCGTACCCGAACGGCGACTTCCCGATCCAGGTCGCCGGCTACGGGACCATCGTCGGCCGCCTCGTCCCGAGCGGCACTCCCACGGTCCCCGTCAACACGGGGTTGCCGACGATCACGGGTACGGCTCAGGTGGGGCAGACGTTGACGGGCACGGTCGGGTCCTGGACCGGGGCGACCAGCTTCGCCCAGCAGTGGCAGCGCTGCACGGCTGCCAGCTGCAGCCCGATCAGCGGCGCCACCAGCCTCACCTACGTTCCCGTTGTCGCGGATCTCGGCTTGACGCTGAGGCTCCAGGTCACGGCCAGCAACACGAACGGGCCCAGCCTGCCCGCCACCTCGGCCGCCACGGCCGTTGTGGTCGCGGCCGCCAGCGTGCCGGTCAACACGGGTGTGCCGATGGTGACGGGTACGGCGCAGGTGGGGCAGACGTTGACGGGCACGGTCGGCACGTGGAGCGGGGCGACCGGTTTCGCCCAGCAGTGGCAGCGCTGCACGGCTGCCAGCTGCAGCCCGATCGCGGCCGCCACCAACCTGACCTACGTTCCTGTTGTCGCGGATCTGGGGTTGATACTGAGGCTCCAGGTCACGGCCAGCAACACGGCCGGGCCCAGCCTGCCCGCCAGCTCGGCCCAGACAGCCGTCGTGATCGCGGCCGCCAGCGTGCCGGTCAACACGGGTCTGCCGACGATCACGGGTACGGCTCAGGTGGGGCAGACGCTGACCGGCACGACCGGCTCCTGGACGGGCACCGCCCCGATCAGCTACAGCCAGCAATGGCAGCGCTGCAACACAAGCGGCACGGCCTGCAACCCGATCAGCGGCGCCACCAACCTCACCTACACACCCGCCACAGCAGACATCGGCTCCACCCTCCGCCTCCGGTCAACGCCACCAACCCAGCCGGCGGACCCAGCCAGCGCCGACTCCACCCAGACCGCAACCGTCACCGCCGCCGCCGACCACCGCGATCAAGCAGACAGCTTCACCCGGGCGGACGCTCTCACCCTGGGGACGGGCTGGTCGGCCACGAACTGGGTCGGGGCCTCGAGCTGTCTGCTCGCGATCAGCGCTAACCAGGCCGCCTACCCGGCCGGCAAGAGCGGCGGCTGCCACCAATCCTGGACCGGGAGCGCGACCCAGACGGACGGGGTCGGCTCGTTCACGGTCACCGTGCTCCCGCCCGAGGGCGGCGAGCTCGACGTCGGCGCCCGGATCCAAAACGGCGGCTCAAGCCAGGCCGTCCTCTACGAAGGCGCCTGGCTCAGACACACAGCCGGCCCCGACACCTACTACATCGTGCGCCGCAACAGCAACGGCAGCTGGACCAGCCTGGCCACGATCAACGGCCCCGACATGGTCGTCGGCGACCAACTCGCGTTCAAGCTCGCAGGCTCCAGCCTCAGCCTCCACCGCAAACCCGCAGGTGGCAGCTGGGCCCAGATCCTCGCCACCAACGACACCACGATCACAGGCCCCGGACGCTTCGGACTCGAGTTCTACAACGCCAGCGGCGCCAAAGCCGACGACTGGACACTCAGCACCGACCTCCCCGGCAGCACCGCCAGCGTGCCGGTCAACACGGGGCTGCCGACGATCACCGGTACGGCTCAGGTGGGGCAGACGTTGACGGGCACGGTCGGCACGTGGAGCGGGGCGACCGGTTTCGCCCAGCAGTGGCAGCGCTGCACGGCTGCCAGCTGCAGCCCGATCGCGGCCGCCACCAACCTGACCTACGTTCCTGTTGTCGCGGATCTGGGGTTGATACTGAGGCTCCAGGTCACGGCCAGCAACACGGCCGGGCCCAGCCTGCCCGCCAGCTCGGCCCAGACAGCCGTCGTGATCGCGGCCGCCAGCGTGCCGGTCAACACGGGTCTGCCGACGATCACGGGTACGGCTCAGGTGGGGCAGACGCTGACCGGCACGATCGGCTCCTGGACGGGCACCGCCCCGATCAGCTACAGCCAGCAATGGCAGCGCTGCAACACAAGCGGCACGGCCTGCAACCCGATCAGCGGCGCCACCAACCTCACCTACACACCCGCCACAGCAGACATCGGCTCCACCCTCCGCCTCCGCGTCAACGCCACCAACCCAGCCGGCGGACCCACCAGCGCCGACTCCACCCAAACCGCAACCGTCACCGCCGCCCCCACCACCACGACAAGCGACAGCTTCAACCGGGCGGACGCTCTCACCCTGGGGACGGGCTGGTCGGCCACGAACTGGGTCGGGGCCTCCAGCTGTCTGCTCGCGATCAGCGCTAACCAGGCCGCCTACCCGGCCGGCAAGAGCGGCGGCTGCCACCAATCCTGGACCGGGAGCGCGACCCAGACGGACGGGGTCGGCTCGTTCACGGTCACCGTGCTCCCGCCCGAGGGCGGCGAGCTCGACGTCGGCGCCCGGATCCAAAACGGCGGCTCAAGCCAGGCCGTCCTCTACGAAGGCGCCTGGCTCAGACACACAGCCGGCCCCGACACCTACTACATCGTGCGCCGCAACAGCAACGGCAGCTGGACCAGCCTGGCCACGATCAACGGGCCCGACATGGTCGTCGGCGACCAACTCGCGTTCAAGCTCGCAGGCTCCAGCCTCAGCCTCCACCGCAAACCCGCAGGTGGCAGCTGGGCCCAGATCCTCGCCACCAACGACACCACGATCACAGGCCCCGGACGCTTCGGACTCGAGTTCTACAACGCCAGCGGCGCCAAAGCCGACGACTGGACACTCAGCACAAATCTCCCCTGAACAACCAAGAGCCCACGCTTCGGCAACGAAGCGGTTGCCGATTGTCGGGGTTAGCGACCGCCACGAGAGCCTCCGCGTGCTCGTACGCGTCGAACAGCTTCGCCCTCTTCTCCACAACTCACGACAGCACAGGGTCGCAGCAGTAGCGCTGAGCCGGGCACGTGGTTCAGTGCGCAGCTGCTCCATATCCACGGGGTTCCCAACGCCGAAGCAGGCGGCCGCGAACATCGAGCCCAAGAGAGATCGCCCGCTGGATCGTTCTCGAACGTGCTGCGAACAGGAAGCTGTACGGAACCGGAGCCCCACCAGTGCTCGTCTTCGGGCTCCCGGGATTCGTGTTACCCCGGCCCTGATACATGTTTGTCGCACGAGCTTTGACGGACTCGTCAATTAGGGCAAGCAGCCCGAAATGCCCTGTCTTTGGAAGAACACCACCTCGGCGTGTCGCACACGTATGGGGAAGGGCCCCTCTCCCGGCGAGAAGCCCGAGATAGGACGAAACGAGCACTCCGTTCTCGAACACCTCGGCGACGCGCACGTTCCCGTTCCGTGCCATGGCTCCCACGGCACGACGGTAGAACTGCATCTGCCGTTCGGTATCCGAAAAGTATGAGATCGCTCCGGGCCTTTCGTGCCAACACTCGTGATGGAGAACGAACAACCGCTCAAGGGCTGCGAGTACGTCGTCCGGCTCGTCGACGACCGAAATACGTACATCTGCACCTTTCTTCTCCGCTTGGCGCAACCTGCGTGCAAGCTCCTTCCGATGACTCTCGAGTCGTGGCGGCGGCAAGGGTGTCATCCAGCCATCTGGACGCGGCACCACTCGAGTCCACGGCGAGTGTTCCAACAGCGCCCTCGCGAGCTCTCCTTCCGAGGGGCAGACGAACTCCAGGGTGTGTGCCTCATCGAATAGCGCGTCAACGACGAGGCGCGCTGCGCCCGGATCATTGACACTTGGTAGGTCAGTCTCCTCGATCGACATTCCATGCGCGAGCAGCTTTGCCATCCTGAGTCCGGTTCGCCAGGGCCGTACCACCTCGAATACTCCACCAGCGACGAGCGTCGAGCCCGACTCGACCGTGATGGCGAGGGGCTCCCCATCGGCGAGAGGAAGCATCTCCTTGAGCCACGTTGATGTCATGGTCGGGTTCGGAAACGGGGATTGCGAGACGAGCTCATCCCAGCGTGCGTCCAACACGTCCACGACCTCTGGGCCACGCGTAATCCGGACGTTGATGACCGGTCTCTGAGCCGGCCCAACGCCGACCGCGCGGGGCTTGGGGGCCTGCTCGACACTGCTAGTCACTCGAATTCATCTCCAATCGTGGCCGGCCGACCGCGGACGAGAGCTCGGCTTGGACGGCTAGGCGTGGGCGACCATCAACAGCAGGTCGACCACTAGCGTCGCTCGAATCTCCCCCTCGTGAGCGCGATCGCGAGCTTGGAGCATACTCGCTACGTTGCTCAAGAGGTTCGCGAGCAGCGCCGCCAGTGCCCTCCCCTCGCTGTGAGCGCGTCTGATTCGGCAGCCGTTCGGTGGGCTAAACTGCTTCTCTGCCTACCCAGAGCGTTTGGAGGCAAAACACGCAGCTTCCCGCAAGTCCGCCTGGACACCAGGCGATTGAGGGGCGTTAGCTCAGATGGGAGAGCACCTGCTTTGCAAGCAGGGGGTCACCGGTTCGATCCCGGTACGCTCCATCGGAAAGCCCCCGCATATGGGGGCTTTTTTGTTGGTCCGTGCGCCTGCCGCTGGCGTCGCGGGAGCGATTTGGAAACGGTTTGGAAACCTCGCGCGCCGACGTACGCCAACGCGCGTGCGCGCGTGCGTGCGCGAGGGCACGGCTGGACGGAATGCGCCCACGTCGCTGTGATCACGTCGAATGGTTTAGTCCGCGGTCCCGCGGCGTGTGATCGAAGGCGGCTCCCATCTCTGCACACCCAACTACTGCCTCCGGTACCGACCGGCGGCCAGACAGGGACAGGCGATCGACTCATCGACGACGCACTCGGCTTCAGCTGCATGATCCGGACAAGCCCCGACTGAACCCAAGCTGGGCTATGGGCCCCCCTCGGGAAACGGACGGGGAGGACGTCGACTTCTCGTTGCTCGTGGCCTTTAGCTGGTCTGTTCGAGGGTCTCTTTTAGTCGTTTGCAGTCAGCGTCGAACTGGCGCTTCAGGGTGTGTCGCAGGAGTGGCTGCATAAGTCGGAGCGCGCCTTTTGGCTGGCCGTGCGCTCGGAATCGCATGAGTGTTCCGCGTTCTGTCGCCTCGAATGTGATGTGGGCGTCGATCGGTAGAGGGCCTTCGATTACGTGGAGGGCGAAAAGACGGTCGGGTTCGTACTCAGATATCTCGACGAGAGAGGCGTGCTCCTTGCCGCCGCCGCGGTGCACTTCGCGCAGGCGCGACCCGACGCGGAGCTTTTCGTCGTTTTCGGGCGTGACGGAGACGGTGCTCGCCTGCCAGGTGACGAGCTTCCTGGGGTCGGTGGCGTAGGCGAACACGTCCGCGAGAGGACGGTGGATCTCGGTCTCGATTGTGAAGTCGATCATGGCTGCGTCCTTTCCTCGATGAGGTTCCACCAGGTCTCGAAGGCGCGCCTCCGCCAGCGCCGGCCGGTGTCGAGTCCGGCGAAGATGCGGGCGAGGAAGGGGCCCGCGAAGAGGTCGAGGGCAGCCTCGGGGTCGATGTCGCGGCGGAGATCACCTCGCTCCTGGCCGCGCTCGATCAACGCCCGCGCGACGGCCCTGCGGGGGAGCAGGACGCTTTTTCGGAACGCCTCGATCAGCTCGGGATGTCGCTCGTGTTCTGCAATCAGGCCTCCAATCAGGCCTACGTACGCGGGGCCATCTTGGGGAAAGCCGGCCAAGACGGCTTGCCAGAGTTCTGCCTTCGTGTTTCCGAGGTCGGGTGTGTCCATAGAGGGCAGCTGGCGCGAGATGACCGCGGCGACGAGCGCCGCCTTGTCGGAGTAGCGTCGGTAGATAGCTGGCTTCCCAACGCCGGCGGTGGTCGCGACGGCTTCCATGTTCATGCGGGCGAACCCGCGCTCGGCGAGCAGCGCAAGGGTCGCAGTGACGATTGCGTCGTCGACATCGGGATCGAGTGGCCTGGCCATGACGGAACTATGACGTCACGTAATGAGAAGTCGGCGCGGGAGCGATATCCCGGCCGGACTCGAGGGCCGGAGCCGCTTCGGTCGGAGCCGGCTCGAGCCGCTCGCATCCGAGGAGCGCCATCAGGTTGAGGAACCATGCGCCGGCAACGAACGGCGCGAAGATGATCAGCCCGGCAATGGCCCCGGCGATACACGTGACGAGGGCCAGCAGCAGGGCGACGTTGATCATGCGGAGGACGAGCAGCATCGGGATCTCCTTCTCGAAATGATCAGTGGATGAGGGCAGGCGACCAGCGGTGCGGTCGTCGGGGAGAGGTGGTGCGGAGGGGTCCGCTCGAATAGTTGATGTAGTGGACAAGGTCATATTTAACGTAACGTAACAGACACGTTACGTAATACAAGCCCTTGAAGATCGGAGTCAGTCGTTCCCCGGCAACGCCCGGGTCGTCACTCAGGTCTCGAGGAGAGCAGGCACCTGAGAACGAACGGGGGGCTTGGCCGCCGCTGCGCAGAAGGTGGGGGTTACGGATCTTCTCGCGTACCATCAGCCGGCCCCGCGGTTGAGAAGGGAGTGGTTGAAGAAGTCGATGACCCGACGCTCATACTCGTCGGGGCGAGTCTGTATCCCGCCGGTGTGGGTTGAGCCGGGCACCTTCCAGATCCGCTTTGGCTCGCTGGCCGCTGCGTAGTACAGCGGCCCTCTCGTGTTTTCTCCACCCAGTCCTGGGTCGGCGTGGATCAGGAAGACCGAGCGGGGCGCGATCTGCGCGATGCGACTCTCGATCGGCGGCGGCGGGCCGTGGTTCGAGAAGACGCTCAATGCGGCGGTCATGAGCGCCAGGTTCGGCTCCGCCAGCAGGCGGGCTGGGCCGGTTACGTCTTCGTCGCCGACGCGACTGCCCGCGCCCTCGGTGACGATCGCCTTGAACGCGGTCGTCTGCGCGGCGGCTTCGATGAGGATCTCGCCGCCGATCGAGAAGCCGAAGCCCCCGATACGACCGGGGTCGACGTCAGGACGATGACGGAGATACCGTGCAGCCGCCAGGAGATCACGGTCGCCCGCCCAGCGCACGATGTCGCCCTCGCTCGAGCCCTGCCCGCGTGGGTCGAGCAGCAGAACGCCGTAGCCGTGTCGGATCAACATCCTCGCCTCTCGAGATCGTGTCGCGCCCGGGAACAGCACGACCGCAGCACGGTTCCTCGAGGGGACGTACGACCCAGTCAGGTTGAGCGAATCGTTGGTGACCACGGTCACGGTTTCGTAGGGGACGCCGAGGTCGGGGGTCACCGCGGAGCGTCCCGTGTGCACGTAGATGTAGGCGAAGCCGATCGGGAACACGATGAACCAGACGACTGCCCACACCAGAACAGGCGTCGCCACGATGATGAGCGCGCGCCGAAGGTAGCGGCGCCTTCTGCTTCCGTCGTTGCGCCTTGACTGCCAAAGAGTGACCGGACCAAGAAGGAGCAGCGAGACTCCTGCGACGATCGCGAGCACGCCCGTGAAGTGGTCGCCGCCCACGTTCCCGTCGCGGAGGTAGTAGGCCGCCGGCACGCCGACCGTAACGGCGAGCGCCCCGAAGGTCATGGCCGTGATTGCTCGTAGCCCAGCGCGCAGGCGCGGGTATCCGGCCGCAAAGATCGCCAGTACGACGATTGGGATCAACCCGCTTGCGAGGTGGTCGCCCGGGGATGTGCCGGGTTCGGGTTGGAGGAAGTTGTCGTCGACGATGTGGAGGCCAACGACTCCCAACGCGATCAGAAATAGTGCAGTCTCTCGGCGGAGAGTGCTTGCGGACTCGGCGAGCCCGCCCGCGGGGATCTGCAATCGTGGGGCGTGGGTGCTCATGACTGGCTCGGGATGGTGACCATCGCTGTAGTCCGGGAATCGCCGTGACTGCGGGTCGCTGCTCGGAGCGTCGCGTAGGCCCAGATGGTTCTGACGATTCCCCAACAAAGAGCGACGAGTCCGCTGAGCAGTAGGACGTAGGCGAGATCGGGCAGTCCCTGAGCGGCGACGAAAAGTGACAAGCCGAGCTGCTTCGGCACCAGGGCCAGGACGAGGGCGGCCCAGCCCAAGCTGACGACGAGCCTGAGCCCGATGCGCAGGCGCGGACGACCGCGACCACGTGGAAGGTGGCCGCGACGCAGAGCCGTGACCCAGCGCACGATGCCTCGGAGCTGGAGAGCGATGACTCCGAAGAGAAGGGCCCAGAGCAGGAACGTGGCGCGGCTCGAGGGCGGCGGGGCGGGGTCCCGTCCTTCGAGGAGGCTGATCACGCCCTCGGAGATGGTGCCCATGCGACCGCTGAGGAAGAGGTCGACTGAGTTTTCCGCGTTCATCAGGACGATCACTCCGGTACGGCTCCCGGGCACCAGCACCGCGTTGGCCTGGAAGTTGAATGTCTCGCCCTGGTGGTGGATGGCTGGGATCCCGTTGATAGGCCCGACGAACCAGCCCATCCCGTACGAGGTGCCAGCTTTCGGTGTTGGGACGGCCGGCCGGTGGAGCTCCGCCACCCCGTCAGGTGAGAGCACGGAGGCCGAGCGGTAGCGGCCGTTGTTCAACTGGGCGACCAGGTAATGGGTCATGTCCTCGGCGTCGGAGATCAAGTAGCCGGCCGGGACGAGCCCACGGTTGTAGGGAAGGTCAGCGGCCCTGGGGCGGCCGAACCAGTAGTGGTAGCCGGTCGCTAGTCCGTGCTGCTCAGCCGCCGCGGCGGAGGTGAACGAGCCGCGCATCTGTAGCGGGTCAAAGATCGCCGTCTGGACGTAGTCCTCGTAGCTCCGCCCTGCGACCGTCTGCACGATCAGGCCGAGGACCGCGTAGTTGATGGTGCTGTACTGATGGGTCTTTCCAACCGGTGCGGTCAGCTCGATGCTGCTGAGCCTTCGGACCGTCTTCTCGAGGGCGGCATCGCTGATGTCGCCGTTTCCCTGAAACGTGCGGCCGGTTTTGGTCGATAGGCCGCTTGTGTGGTTCAGGAGGTGGCGGACCGTGATCCGCGCGGAGGCTGCCTCGTCTCCGACGCGGAACCACGGCAGGTAGCGCTGCACGGGCGCGTCGAGTTCGATCCTTCCGGCTTCTACGAGCTGCATGATGGCCAATGCGGTGAACGATTTGCTGAGTGAGCCGATGATGAAGGGTGTCTGCGGCGTCACTGGACGCCCCGAGTCATCTGCTTTGCCGAAGCCGCGGAGGTAGGTGATCCCGTCGTTCTCGCTGATACCGAGCGCGAGTCCGGGGATCCGTTGTGCCGCCATCTCTCCTCGAACGAAACGCTCGATCGCCGCGAACTTCGGCGCCGACCCCTGTCCGTTGGCAGCCGGAATGTCGGAGCCCGGTCTGCTCGCGAGGTAGGCCGCGCCGAGCACCAGCGCGACGAGGATCATCCATACGCCGGCCTTCCGTCGAACCGGTTGCTGGCGCCGGCTGGGGGCGAGGCGAGGGTCGCGGTTCGTGGCTGTCGCTTCGACATGCTCGCGCGGTGGCAGGAAGCGGATCACGATCACGGCCATCGCACCGGCCAGTACCGCGGCCACGAGAAGGCCGACACCCATCGCCTGCGTAAACGCGTCGCCGGTCGTCGCGAGTAAGGCAGATGCCGCGTTGGGTGGAAGCTGGGCCGATATAGCACTGGCGGCCCCGACTGAAGACGCGGCCGCCGCCTGGGCGGCGGCGGGCAGCGCGTCGAGGGAGCCCTCGACATCGGTGGAATAGAGGGAGCTGACGAGCGAGCCGACCACGGCAACGCCGAGCGCTCCCGAGACCATCCTGGCAACGGTGTTGGTGGCCGAGGCGACGCCGGTCTTGGCAGCCGGGACAGCGCCGATCACTGCCTCGGTCGCCGGCGCCATCACCCAGCCCATCGACAGCGCAAGCCCGAAGAACCAGGCCGCGAGCAGGAGCGCGTTCGTGCTCGGGCTCCAGAACGTGGTCAGCGCCATGAGAAGTGCGAGACCGGTCAGGCCCGCTCCGACGACGCGTGACGTGCCGAGCCTCCGTACTGCCTTGCTCGACGAGCCGGCGCCCATCATCAGCCCGAGCGCGATCGGGCTCATGATCGCGCCGGCCTCGATCGCGCTGTACCCGTGGGCGAACTGCAAGTACTGGGTCAATGCGAAGATCGCGCCCAGCAGGGCGAAGAACGCGACGCTGACTGCCGCCGTTCCCACGCTGAAGCGCGCGCTGCGGAAGAAGCCCAAGTTCAGCATCGGCTCCTTTGTGTGTCCTTCCCACCAGACGAACGTGCCGAGCAGTGCAATGCTCGAGGCGAGCGCGCCGAGGACGACGCCAGATGTCCAACCGTGGTTCGGCGCCTCGATGATCCCGTATACGAGGACGGTGAAGCCGACGGCCGAGAGCGCCGCTCCGAGCACGTCGAACGACCCAGGATTGGGATCACGACTCTCAGGCACGTAGCGAATGCCGAGCAACAGCGCCAATGCTGCGAAGGGAACGTTGACCAGAAAGACCGACGGCCACGCGAACCACTCGAGCAAGAGCCCACCCGCCAGCGGGCCGAGCCCGATCCCGACCGCCGCGAGGGCGGCCCAGATGGCGATCGCCTTGCCGCGCTCCTCGCCGGTGAACACGTTGGCGATGATCGAGAGCGTGGCAGGCATGATCAGTGCCGCGCCGATACCCATTGCGGCGCGCACGCCGATCACCTGGTCGGCGGAATCAGCGACAAGGGCGCCGAGGCTCGCAAGGCCGAAGATCGAGATGCCTGCCTGGAGTGCGAGCTTGCGCCCGAAGCGGTCCCCGAGCGTCCCGAAGACGAGCAGAAGGCCGGCGAACACGAGCAGGTACGAGTCGACCATCCACTGCAACTTGGAAGGTGAGGCGTCGAACTCGTCCTGCAGCGTCGGCAGGGCAACGTTGAGGATCGTGTTGTCGAGCCCGATGATCACGAGGCTCAACGAGAGCACGCCGAGCGTCTTCCAACGGCGCGCGTACTGGACAGGATCGATGGTCATGAGACTGTGCTCCTTTCGGGTGCGAGGGGACCGCGGCGCGAGCCGGCGTCGCCGAAGGAGGCGCCCAGCCCCGCCGCGTAGGCGAACGGGTGGTGGAAGGCCGCCAGCGCATCCGCGCTGGCGACGTCGAGCACGAACTCTTCGTCGAACTTCGAGTCGAACACCGTGACCTGCACTCGGTTGGACGACCTGCTCCAGAGAAGGCGGACTTCGATGCCGTCGCCTTCACGGCTCGCCAGCTCTCTCCAGTCCTCGATCGCCGCAGACGTCACGTCGATCGTCAGTCCTGAATCCTGTGTCGTTTCGGATGCATTCATGACTCCTCCGTCTGGGTTGGGGGTGGCCGTCCGGGTCACGGGATCTGGACCTCGCTGACCGGAACAGCCGTCGTGCGCTCGGCGACGAAGAACGGCAGCAGCGCGAGCGCGGTCTCCTCGCTTGCGGATTCCACCGTCCACCAGATCGAATGGCCGCCGGAACCACAGGACGCCAGTGCCGCCTGACGGCGAAGCGGGCTCTTGAAGCCTCGGAAGGCGGCGAAGACGACACCGCATTGATTCGGATCGTGGTGGTGGTGAAGTAGGTAACGGGGCATGTGCCAACCCTGCGATACCGGCGGCGCTCTGACATCAGGCGGACACCCTGAATCGACCACCCTGATTTCTGAATCGACAGGCCCTGATCTAGGGTGGGGGCTCAGAAGCGACAGATGACACTTGCAACCCACCTCGTCGGCCGAGCGTCTGAGCTCGACGCGGTCGAACGTCTACTCACCCAGGTGGGCGAGGGACGGTCCGCGGCGCTCGAGCTCGTCGGCGAACCAGGGATTGGCAAGACACGCCTCCTCGCCGAACTGGCCGCCCGTGCAGACGAACGCGCGTACCTAGTCCTTTCGGGCCGGGCCGGTGAGCTCGAGCTCGACTTGCCATTCTGGGTCTTCGTCGACGCGCTCGACGAGTTTGTCCACGGCCTCGACCCTCACCGCCTCGACAGCCTCGACGCTGATGTTCGAGCCGAGCTGGCCACCGTCTTCCCCTCACTCGCGGGCCTGGCGACAGGACGCGCGACCGCGATTCAGCACGAGCGATACCGCAGCCACCGCGCCGTTTGCACGCTGCTCGAAACGCTGGCGCGGACGCAGCCCGTGGTGCTCGTGCTCGACGACTTCCACTGGGCGGATCCTGCATCGGTCGAGCTGCTCGGTGCGCTGCTCCACCGACCGCCGACCGCCCGCGTGTTCGTTGTACTCGCCGTGCGACCCCGTCAGATGGGTGAGCGGCTCAACGCCGCGATCGAGCGGGCGAACCGTGACGGCTCAATCACGCGTATCGAGCTCGGGGCGCTCAGCACCGAGGATGCCCGCGAGCTCGTCGGCGACCGAGCAGACGCGGCCAGCCTCTACGAGGACAGCGGTGGCAATCCGTTCTACCTCGAGCAGCTCGCGCGCTCGGGCGACCGACCCAGTACTCCAACCGCGGCCGCCGGGCCCTCCTTCACCGGTGTCGATGTTCCGGCGGCGGTCGCCGCTTCGCTCGCCGAAGAACTCGCTCTGCTGTCGAAGACCGCGAGGCTCATCCTCGAGGGCGCAGCCGTAGCGGGAGACCCCTTCGACCCCGAGCTCGCGGCTGCGGCCGCCGGAGCCTCCGACGCGTCTGCAGTGGAAGCCCTCGACGAGCTGCTACGCCTGGATCTCATCCGTCCGACCGATGTGCCGCGGCGCTTCCGCTTCCGGCATCCGCTCGTCCGCCACGCGGTCTACGAGTCGATGCCCGGCGGTTGGCGGCTCGGCGCCCACGAGCGCTGCGCCGATGCGTTGGCCATCCGCGGCGCCCTGGCCGCCACGATCGCACCTCACGTCGAACGCTCGGCTCGTGAGGGCGACGAGGCCTCCATCGCGCTACTTCGAGAAGCGGGCGAAGCCGCGGCTCACCGTGCACCGGCCAGCGCGGCACGCTGGTTCGCCGCCGCCCTTCGTCTTCTTCCACCGACTGCTCCCGATGACCGCCGGGTTGAGCTCCTGCTAGCCGGTTCCGAGGCGCTCGCCGCAACCGGGCAACTCGGCGAAAGCCACGCGGCACTTCTCGAGACCATGAAGATCGTCCCCCAGGAAGCGGAGTCGTTGCGCGTCCGCCTCACCACCGCCTGCGCGCGCGTCGAGCACCTGCTCGGCAAGTACAAGGACGCGCACGTCCACCTTGAGACGGCCCTCGCGGAGCTCCAAGATCCTGCCTCCGCGCAAGGTACTGAACTCATGATCGAGCTCGCCGGCGACAGCCTCTACCAGGGCGACTACGAGGCAATGCAAGCCTGGGCAAGCCGGGCCGTAGCTGAGGCGACGCTGCTCGATAGCCAGCCGCTTCTCGCATCGGCGCTCGCCATTCGTGGGCTCGCGAGCGCGGTCGCCGGCCACGCGGCCGAGGGGCAAGAGTTTTCCAACGACGCCGCAATTCTGATCGACGGTCTCGCCGACGACGAGCTCGAAGGCCGGCTCGACGCGCTCGCGCATCTGGCGACAGCGGAGTTCTATCTCGAGAACTTCGCCGGGGCAGGCTCCCACGCCGAGCGTGCACTGAGCATCGGCCGCACCATCGAGAAGGGCGATCTCTTTCCGCTCATCGTCCCGATGCTCGGAGGAAGCCTCTGGGTTAGAGGCAGGATGGCAGAGGCGGCCGAGGTACTCGACGACGCGATCGCAGCGGCACGGCTGGTGGACAACCCGCAGGGCCTGTCCTGGAACCTCTTCAACCGCTCCTACGCCGCATTCGCAGCCGGCGACATCGACCTGGCCCTCGCGACGGCAATCGAGGCCTTCGACCTCGCTCAACAGCTTGACCCCGGTCCCGTTCCCGCGCACGCCGCAGTTGCACTCGCCTATGCCCGCTTCGAAACCGGCCATCCAGAGCGGTGCGCGGAGCTCTTGATCCAGTGCGCAGGAGGTCCTGAGCTGCGTCTGATCGGGGGTGGCTGGCGGGCCAGATACCTCGAACTCCTCACCCGGTCTCTGCTCGCAGCGGGACGGCGCGACGAAGCCGAGCAGGCTGCGGCGGCGGCCCGAGACTGCGCCGAGACTGTGGGTCTGCCAATGGCAGCCGCGATGGCAGCCCTCGCCGCCGCGGCGCTCGATCTCGATGCCGGGGACCCGGCCGCAGCCGCCGAGCTGGCGCTCGGTGCTGCCGAGGCGCTGGGCGAGGTCGGGAACGTCTTCGACGCCGCAACGGCGCGGCTGCTCGCCGGAAGAGCGTTGGCCGCCGCGGGCGAGCAAGACCGGGCTGCCGCCGAAATAGAAGGCGCGGCCGTGGCGTTCGAGTCGTTCGGCTCGATCCGCTACCGGCTGCAGGCGGAACAAGAGCTCCGGAAGCTCGGACGCCCCCTCCACCGACGCACACGGCCGGGTGTGGCAGACGGATCCGGCGTCGACTCCCTCACCGAACGCGAGCTCCAAATCGCCCGGCTCGTCGTCGACCGCAAGACCAACCCGGAGATCGCGGCCGAGCTTTTCCTCAGCTCGAAAACCGTCGAAACCCACCTGCGGAATACCTTCCGCAAGCTCGGCGTCGCATCGCGCGTCGAAGTGGCGCGCGCAGTCGAGCGCTCCGAGCGCACGCCGTAGGGTCGCGCCGCGGCGGACGGGTCGATGCACCGCACTGGAGGTGTGCCGATCTCAGGGAATCCGGTCAGGTTCCGGTCAGGTCACGCCGACCAACCGTGACGAATGGGGCCTAGGTGCATTGGCCGAACGACCTGAACGCGCCATTTCGACCTCTCCCGACCTCCACTGACCACCGTCTTCCCGGCCTGTCACGCCGGAGGTCGCGGGTTCGAGTCCCGTCGCACCCGTCGTCACTGAGCTCAGCGCAACAGTGCGCGCGTGAAGGTCGAGAGCACGCGTTCGGAGTAGGTGCCCGGATGGTCCTCGAGGCCCTGCGTATGCGCGCTCTCTGGCAGCTCCCAGAGCTGGGCCTGTGTACCGCGGGTGTATGCCCGGTCGAACTCGCGCTCGTAGCCTACGGTTCCTATCAGCAGCAGCGGTCGCGTCCGCGCGACCGCGTGGACGAGCTCCATGAGCGGCCTCGGCTGGGCTTGTCCGGTCGCGAGCTCGATCTCAGCGCCTGCGACGGCGAATGGGAGCTCGATCGAGATGCGATCACCGAGCGGGAGTTGGCTCGCGTCGGAGGCCGTCCGTCCTTGAAGCCCATCTGCGACGACTGCTTCGACGCGCGGGTCGGATGCTGCCTCCGTGACGACTGCCTCGGCGCCGGTGGAGAGGCCGAGCAGGCCGACTCGGTGGATGCCTCGCGCTGTGAGGTAGGAGACGGCGCCGTGCACGTCGCGGTCCCACTGCCAGCCGAAGGCGTTTTCGTGGCCGCCGCTCTCGCCGCGTCCGCGCGCGTCGTAGAGGAGCACGCCGTAGCCGGCGCTGGCCAGCATGCGCGCGTGGCGAACCGTCCCCTGACGGTCGCCGCCGCCGCCGTGGACGAGCACGATAGCCGCGCCGTTGCGCGAGGCCACATACCAGCCAGCGAGGTGAACTCCGTCGGTCGCGGTGAACACGACCTGCTCATGCGGAAGCGCCAAGGCAGCCTGGTCGATCGGCGCGCGAGGCTTCGCGAGATAATCGACGACGATCATGGTCGGATATACGACGAGGAAGGCAATGAGCACTGCACCGACGGTTGCAAGGCCGCGGTTCGTCCAGGCGCGCAACCTGCGGCGACCTCGGTTGACACCCCAGCCTCGAGTGACCCCGGCGAGCAGATAGAGCAGCCCGGCCACGAGGAGCAGATCGATGCGTGCGATCAGGCCCGCCCCGAGGCTGAGAACGCCGAGCAGCAGCGCAACGGCGGCCGCGGCGGGGCGAAGCAACCGATGAAAGGACGCGCCGATCACGAGCGCGGGCAGTGCGACGGCGATCAGGGGCCGCGCCCCGGCTCCGAGTACGGTGAGCGCAACGAGCAGCGACGCGAGGGGTACGAGGCACCGCTGAAGTATCGGCAAGCGCGTCCAGACTCGGCGTCCAGCGGTCGTGTCGGGGGCGACCGTCGTCATGCCGGTCACTCGCCCCAGATCGTGTGTGCGAGGTGGCCATGGTGGTTCTCGTCCGACTGCACGTACGCGTAGGGGTGGTGGAAAGCGTCGAGAGCCAGATCGCCGTCGATCTGGAAGCAGAAGCTGCTGTCGTCGAGGTGGTCGATGACCTCGACCGATACCTCGTTCGAGGACGGATCCCAGAGGAGGGTGACTTCAAGGTCGTTCTGGTTGCGGAAGGCGAGTTCTTTGGGGGCTTCGTGTGACATCGGGTTCCTCTCTGTTTGGCGGAACAGCGACCTGACTCGCCGATCATGCGTCTCGGCCCATGGCAATCGCGCCCGGGGCGACCCCACTCCTAGCCCTGATCTTTCCGACGCGTGCCTGCCGCCTTTGCACACCCGCCGGTTCGTTCGCGCGGTCGCCGCGGCCTACGCCGGCGCGGCAAGTGCTGCGCCGAGCTCTCTGCGCGAGCCGATATCGAGCTTGCGGTAGACGCGCCCAAGGTGCTGCTCGACGGTCTTCACGGTGACGAAGAGCGCCTGGGCGATCTCCTTGTTACTCATGTCCTCGGCCGCCATCTGCGCGACACGCCGCTCGCTCGCCGTCAGCGAATCGAGCCCGCTGAGCATGATCGTGCGCGGGTGCGCGCCGGTCGCGGCGAGCTCCTCGTTTCCTCGTGTAACCAGGGCGGTTGCGCCGCACCGATGCGCGAGCCCGACCCCCTCGCGCAGAAGCTTCCGTGCCTCGCTGCGGCTGTTGCTCCGCCGCAGCAACGCACCCAGGTCGACGAGCGCCCGTGCGTATTCGAGCCGAGCCGGCGAATCCGCCAGCACGTCGACCGCCTCGCGCAGCAGGAGCTCGCCGTCGTGGCCGCCCTCGACGAGACCGAGCGCGCGCAGCGAGATGCCGACGGTGCGCGGGGCACCCCAGATCCGCGATAACTCGAGTTCGGCCTGAGCGAGCGCTTGCGCTTCGTCTGTCCGCCCGAGCTGGTGCAGACCAAGCGCCGCTTGCGAGCGCCAAGGAACGAAGGCGGGATTGTGGATCTCGACTGATTCGGCCGCGTTCGCCGTCTGCATGAAGTCCGCGACCGCCCCTTCCCAATCACGCTGCCCGAGGCGCACCCCACCACGCGCAAAGAGGAACTGAATGTGGTGTCCGATTGGAAGGTTGTCGAGCGAGATTCCAGCAACCAACGCCACGGCATCGTGCAGTTGGCCACGCTCGAGGAGAAGATGAGCGAGGAATCCGGCGCGGTACGCGATTGCCGTATTGACCTGCCCGAGCGGCGTTGATTCAACAAGGACGAGATCCTCCTCCGCGCGCAGGAGATCACCCGTCTCATAACGGACGAGCCCCCTCCACAACTGATGTGCCGCCGCGGCAAGACGGTCACCGCGCCGCTGAGAGACATCGATGACGTGCGCGTAGTCTTGCTCCGCCCGATCAACGTCCCCCGCCATCGCCAAGGCGGCGAACGCGCTGACGAGGTTGAGGCGGTCTTCGTGCCGGACCAGATCGCTGGCGATCGCCCGCCGGCCGAGGTCAATCGCGCGATCGCGGTCAACGCCGTGGCGAGCTGCATCGATTGCTCCAATCACAAGCATCAACCCCGTCGCACGGCCGCCTCGTTCCGCGTGCTCACGAATCTGCGCCGCGGCGATCGGGTAGAGCTCAGGCTCGAACTGACAAGCAATCACCAGCAATGCCGCCAGGCGCTCGTCCAAATCTGAATCCTGTGGGCCAAGCCGTTCTCGTATCCGCTGCAGAAGGTCGGCTGATTCCCTTCGTCTGTGCCCGAACAGGTTCAGGCCATTCGCGTACGCCACCACGATCTCGGGCCGGCGCGCCGGGTCCTGCATCTCATCCAGCGACTGCTGCAGGTGCTCCGCGGAGCTCGTGGCGTCGATCGTCATCTCCGCTATGCCCAAGTCGCCGAGAAGATCGCCGCGCTCACCGAGCGGGGGCGGTTCCTCGAGCGCGCGGCGCAAGTACGCGACCGAAGAGTCCGGAGCTCCCTTCGCGAGCGAGCTTTCCGCCGCGCGACGAAGGGTGTCGACCACGAACTGATCGCCCGCGGGGATCGTCCGGATTAGGTAGGTCGCTGCCTGCTCAAGCCGCGCGCCTCGCTCGAGCAGAATTTCGGCTGCGCGGCGGTGGGCACGCGTTCGGTGATCTGCCGTCATCTCCTCGAGAACGGCGGTGCGGACGACCGGATGCGTGAACTCGACCGGATTCTCGTACCGTAAGAGATCAGCACCGACAAGCGCGCTCGCAGCCGTTAGCGCCGCACCCGGGTCGAGCCCGGCGAGTCCGGCGGCGAGCGACAGCTCGGATCGGTCGCCCAGGATCGCAGCCGCGCGCAGCAGGCTGGTGGCATCCGAGGGCAGACGCGCCAGGCGAGTTGCGACGCCGCGCGAGACCGCCTGCGGCCCGAGTTCGAGGACACGCGGAGCCTGCTCAGCCGTCGGGGCCGTCCCCTCCCGCCAGAGCGCGTCGAGCAGCGCCGCGAGATAGAGCGGATTCCCCCCCGATCCTGTCTGCAGCGCGGCGCTGAAAACGGCGTCGGGCTCTGAACCCAAGCGAGCACGGGCGAGAGTCGCTGCCGATTCCTGACCGAGAGCGCCGGGATGAATGACTGCCCCGGCCGGGTCGGCGAGCAGCTCCGTCACGAGGGCGGGCGCGTTGGCCTGCGCAGGTGGTCGCGTCCCGATGAGCAGCAACATCGGCAGCCCCTCGAGCCGATGCGCAAGATAGATGAGCCACCGCAACGATGGCTCATCCGCCCAGTGCACGTCATCAACCGTGAGCAGTGTCGGCTTCCACGCGGCGACGTTCGCAGCAAGCCAATAGAGACCATGCAGCATCGCGAACGACGATTCCGTCCCCTCTCCCGATGGAGTCGGGGCAGACCCAAACAGGGTTGCGCTCAGCTCAGCCGCGCCGGCAAGCAATTCGGCGCGCAGCTCCGGGGTCGCCGACGCGAGCTTCGCCTCGAACAGCTGCCGCACAATCCCGAACGCAAACTCCCCCTCGAGCTCTCCGCCTCGCGCGCTGAGAGCCTGGAACTCGGCCGCCTGGGCGAGCGTGCGGACCTCGGCTAGCAGACGCGTCTTCCCGATCCCGGCGCTGCCCTCGACGACCACCATCCGGCCATCACCGCCGCGTGCCGCATCGAGCATCGCTTCGAGCGCAGCCATCTCCGCTTCGCGCTCGAGCATCCGGGCGGGAGCGATTGTCTGTGTCAACGCGTCTGCCGGTATCGCGCGCCTCCTCGCATCCCCAGTCGAGGGGGCCAGAGAGAGGGGGTAAGCCCTCGGGCGGGCTCTCGCGACCGACATCCAGCGTCAGCCAGGTCAGGCTGAAGCGGTGATCCTCGAAGCACCGTATCAGCGGAGGACGGCCATTTCGACTCACCGGCGTTCTGTGCTTTGCGGCAGGTGTGGGGTCGAGTGTGGGGTCGCCTCGGACGCGAATACAGGCGGTCGAGGCGCAGGGTCGGTTCATGCAATCCGACCCGAAAGGAGTCCCGATGTCTGCCTCGCCTACGACTGAACGGGAAGCGCCAATGACTGAACGGAAAGGAGGAGCCATGTCTTCGCCCGCCATCACCGTCGCTGGCCCGCGTGCACTCGCGGGCCGAGAAGAAGTGGTTGACAGGTATGAAGGGGTAAAGCAGTACTCTCTGGGAAAGATCGTCGCCGTTTGGGCGGCGGCGGCTCTCCCAATGGGCGTTCTCGCATGGATCGTCGCGCCCGCCCTCGAGGACAGCTTCAGCGGCCCTGGGAACGTGCCGATGGCGAAAGCGCTGCTCCTGGTCCTCACGGGCGGCCTGATCTGGCAGTTCGTCCTCGTCTTCGGCCTGGTGTGGTTCGAACAGCGGAGCCTCCGTTGGTCGACGGTCCGTAACGCGCTCTGGCTCCGTTCCCCGCGCAGCCCGCGGAGCGGCCGCGTCGGCGGCCGGCTGTGGCTGATCCTGATCCCACTGATCGTGCTGTTCGCGCTCGAAGAAATGCTCCCGACGATTGGCGTGCCGGAGAACCGCGACTTCACGACGTTTCTCGACTCGGACGCCGGCCATAGCTTCTTGAGCGGCGCCTGGGGCTGGTTCGGCCTCATCATGGTCATGCAGATCTTCAACACCGTGCTCGGCGAGGAACTGCTCTTCCGTGGGCTCCTTCTACCGCGGATGAACCGTGTCTTCGGACGCGGCGACTGGGCTGCGAACGGCGTCCTCTTCGCCGCCTACCACATCCACGTGCCGTGGATAATGCCGGCAACGCTCCTCGTCGACACGTTCGCGATCGCATATCCGACCAAGCGCTATCAGAGCGCCTGGATCGGGATCGCCGTCCACAGCGCGCAAAGCGTGTTCTTCGCAGTCATCGTCCTCACCTTCGTCCTGTGAGGCCACGAAGCGTCGGATTGGACAGTTCCGGCCCTCCTGGCATCCAACACCGCTAGGGAACGGCCCGCGGAAGCGGGCCGTTCCTCCAATACCACCGCAAGGGAGCACCCGCCTGAGGCGGCTGGCTCCTCGCGCGAAGCGAAGGCGAGCGCTCCCGACCACCGTTATGTCCTCGACGTTCACCCACGCCGGACATGTGGGCGGATCTCAGAGCATGACCGGGTCAGGTTCCGGTCAGGTGACGCCGGCCACTGCTGACAAACGCCGACTAACTCTTCACCTGAACCGCCTGAATTGGCCACCCCCGCCTCCCGCGACCTCTGGTGACAACCGTCGTCCCGGCTTGTCACCCCGGAGGTCACTCGGCCACCCGATGCGAAGGTGGCGCAGGACGTGCGACTGCGTGCTGACGCGGGTGCTGTCCTTGGGACACAAGACATGCCGATTTGCAGGCTGGCTCGATCCCGGGTGCGCCCACGAGAGAGCGCCCGTGTCTGAGTCTGCTCGCTGACCGCGGAACACGTCCAGGGGGGTTTCGCCGGCAATGCTCGGATAGCCCACGCAGACCAGACGCGCACCCGCGCGAGCGGACGCTAAACAGCCGGACCGGCCCAGATCGAGCACCGAAATTCACATCACAGCTCTCGCGCTCGGACGGCTTCGTCAAGCACCTGTAGGGTCGCCTGACAGATTGACACGACCGCCTGGAGCAATATTCTGGCGGGACATGACCGTAGATCCGTTCGCAGGAGTGGTGCTCGCTTGGCGTGAGGCGGTCGACGATTCCGGTTCGCCCGTCTTCGAGGCGAGGGTGTTTCGGGTGGATCCGAATCACCGTCCCCCCGGCCGGCAACGGCTGGTCGCCGCTTCCTACGGCGGCCGACCGTTCGCACGCGCTCGAAGTTTTCTCGGTCGTCGCCGGCCGAATCGGCGCAGTGGTTCACGACGTGCGGGCGCTCGCTCTCCCGGTCGAGGTACCGGCGAGGGCCCTGAACCCCCGCCACCGCTAGACGGACGCGGCGGTGCGAGGTGAGCACCGACACCCCGTACGACTATCGGGCGGAGGAGCACGTCCTTGGCGCGATGCTGATCGCGCCGTCCGTCGTTGCCGAGCTGGAGGAAATTCTCGAGCCCCACGATTTCTATTGGCTGGGGCACGGCACGATTTTCCGGGCGGCGTGCGAGCTCGCGGCCACCGGCGTCCCGGTCGACATGGTCACGCTCGTGGATTGGCTCGTCCGGCGGGGGGAGCTGGAGGAGGTCGGGGGCGAGCCCAGGATCATCGAACTCGGGGCGATCGTCCCGTCGGCATCGAACGCGAGGCACTACGCCGCGATCGTTCGCCGACGCGCGAACGAGCGGCGTGCACGGGCGATCGGGCAGCGCCTATCGAACGGCGAGCTCGATCCTCGCCTGGCCTCCGAGCAGCTCGGCGCGCTGACGCGGAACATTGCAGGCCCGGCGGCACGCCACGCTGTCGACGGGGCGTCGTGGGTCCTCGACGCCACAGATCACGTGCCAGCCGTGTGGGGCGTTGGCGACCAGGTGCTGTGGTCCGAGGGCGAGCCGCTGATGTTGTGTGGCCCTGACGGCGTCGGCAAGACAACGCTCGCGCAGCAGCTCCTACTCGCCCGCTGCGGCATCCTCGATTCGACACTGCTGGACCTGCCCGTCGTGGCCGATCAGCGCCCCGTGATGTACATCGCTGCCGACCGGCCGCGGCAGGCCGCGCGTTCGCTTCGACGCATGGTGCGCACCGCCGACAACGATGTACTGCGCGACCGTCTCATCATCTGGCCGTGGCCACTGCCATTCGATGTCGCGCACGACCCCGAGGCGCTCGCAGCCTTCGTCGCGGAGCACGGAGCCGGAACGGTCGTACTCGACTCGCTCAAGGACATTGCACTCGACCTCGTTGGGGACGAGGCAGGGAGCCGTGCCGCCCGCGCTCTACAGAATGTCATCGGCTCCGGGATCGAGGTTCTCGTCCTGCACCACCAACGGAAGGAGCACACCGGCGCCAAGACGATCGAGAGCGTGTACGGCTCCCGATGGCTCACGTCGGTCTGCGGCTCGGTCCTCATGCTGTGGGGCAACCCGGGCTCCACGCTTGTCCGACTCCATCATCTGAAGCAGCCGTGCGCTGTCGTCGGGCCGTTCGAAATCGTCCACGACCACTCCCGCGGCCGCACGAGCCTGAGCGCAACCGACAGAGCCGCCTCGCACGCCTCGACAGAACCACCACTCATGGACAAGGTTGCCGAGTGGGCGACGGACAACCCGGGTCAACCGACCAATGCCGTTGCCACCGGAGTCGGGAAGCGCAGCGAAGAGGTCGCTGCCGCCCTCAGGCTCGCCGCCTCCGTCGACCTCCTACGCGTAGAAAAAGGCCCACACAACGCACTTCTTTGGTACCCGGCCGTCATCTCTTCCCAGACGGCCAGGAAGACCCGGGAAGAACTACCCCAGGCAGCTCTTCCCGACAGCTCTTCCCGACCCCCCTTTAGGGGGGGTCGGAAGAGGTCGGAGGCCAACTCTTCCCACGCGACGGAAGACCCGGACGCTCGCGTACCAGCTGACGCCCGCCGGCCGTGACCTAGAGCCAGTCGTCCAGGCGATGGGGGAGTGGGGCGTGACCTGGTCGTTCACCGATCCTCGCCCCGAGGAGCTCGACCCTGACCTCTTGATCGTCTGGATGGCCCGCCATGTGCATCGCGAGCAACTCCCCCCCGGCCGAACCGTGCTCAAGTTCGACTTTCGCAATCCGGCCAAACGCTACTGGATGGTGCTCGAGCCCTCTGAGGTCTCAGTGTGCCTGCAGCATCCCGGGTTCGACATCGACCTCGAGGTCACGGTCGACACCGCCACCCTCTACCGCGTCTACCTGGGACGGGCGGAGCTCGGCGGCGCGATGCGGACGCGACAGTTAACGATGAGCGGCCCGCGAGCGCTCCAGCGCGGCTTTGGTCGCTGGTTCGCCTGGAGCGCGTTCGCCCCCGCCAGCCGCTTGGCCGAGCAGCGCCGCACGGCGGCGTCGCGGCTAGGGACGCTTCACAGCGTGCGGATCGCGGACTGACAGTTCGAGCGAAGCAGCGCGGTCGGGAAACCGACCAGGCGACTCCCCCGATCAGCGACCCCTCGAGACGGCGTGCCGTGCTCCCGCACGCCTTCGTCGCGCTCGATGCCGGCGACGAGCGCGTCGTAGAAGACGAAAGCGAACGCGCGTACTTCCACGGGAGGACGCGCGCTGCGATTCCGGGTCAGGAGCGCCAGGCGGGGCCGCGTCGCCGTTCTGGTCGGCGCGGCAGCGGCACATGCACCTAGCGCTGCCCAGTCCGAAGGCGTTCTAGGTGCCGGCGGAAGCCGATCTTCGCCTGCAGGTACCCGATGACCCCGCGGGGGACCGACCCGAAGGTCACGGCGCGGAGATGGAGTCCGAGCAGGCGGTCATCCTGGAACCAGCCGACGGAGCTCGGCGAGCGAGGATCGTGGAGGACGAGCGTCACGTCGGCGGTTCTGCTGCCGAGAGCTTCGGCGGGGAGGGCGAACTGCCAGATGTATTGATGTGCTGCTCTCCGGAGCTCCAAGCCCGCGACGGCGCTGGTTGTTCGTCCCGGCCGCCGTTGCGATCGCGTTCATGGTCTGGAGCCGCACCTACGTGCAAGTGCATTGCCTCTCCGACGCGGTCGCGGGCGCGCCCCTCGGCACCGCCGTGACGCCCCTCTGTTTCGCCGGCGTTCAGATCGTTCTCAGCCGGGTATCCGGGCGAGACCAATGAGCCGTTGCTTCAGTGGGTGCCCACCGGCGGGCGCCTTGGATCAGCCGCTGCCCGCCGGGCGGTCGATATCTGCGAGGGCATCGTCGATCGAGTCATAGAAGTGTCTCCGGTCGAGCGTTTCGAGGAGGCCGTAGCGCGTGACGAGGTCGTGGAGGCGGCTGCGTAGCTCGACGAACACGATGTGGGCGCCGTGGTCGTTGAGCTCGTTGTCGAGGCGTTCGAGCATGTCGGCCGCGGTGACGTCGATGTCGGTGATCGCTTCGCACTGAACCACGACCCAATGGGCTCCGGAGCTGCTGACGAGCCGGCGGATCTCCTGCCGAAATGTGCCGGCGTTGGCGAAGAAGAGGGGTGCTTCCCAACGGAAGACGACGACGTCGGGGGCCTGCGTTGCGTCGGGGTAGACGGCGATGCTGTGCCAGGAGTCGAGCGAGGCGACCCGGCCGAGGACCTGGCCGGTGGGCCACCAGTTCCGCTTGAAGAAGGCGAGGATCGAGAGCGCGACCGCGATCAGGATCCCCTCGAGGACGCCGAAGAACACGACGCCAAGGGTCGCCGTCATCGCCAGCATGAAAGCGGACGTGCGGACGCGCAGGAACTTTGCGACCGTCGCGATGTCCATCAGCGACAGCGCGGCAGCGATCACGATCGCCGCGAGCGCCGCGTTCGGGAGGTTGGCCAGCAACCCGGGCAGAAAGAGCAGCATGATCGCCACCAGCACCGCGCCGACGAGCCCGGTCACCTGGCTCTTGGCGCCGCCCTGCTCGGCGACTGCCGTACGCGAGCCGCTGGTGGAGACGGGGAAGCCCTGGAAGAGACCGGCGAAGGCGTTGGCGGCACCGATCCCGATCATCTCCTGGCTCGCGTCGACCTCGTCGCCGCGGCGGGCCGCGAAGCTGGTCGAGGTCGCGATCGTATCGGCCAGTGACACGAGCGTGATCCCGATCGCGGCAGCAAGCAGCGCCCCGATATCGCTGAGAGCGACGGACGGGAACTGCGGTCGGGGCAGCCCCTGCGGTAGCGAGCCAACGGTCGAGACCCCGTGGCTGGTCAAGTCGAACAACGAGACGGCGACGATCGAGAAGACGACCGTGATGAGTACGGCCGGAAGCCGTCGCGTGAAACGGGGCAGGATCAGCAAGAGGGCGAGCGAGGCGAGGCCGACTACGACCGTGTAGCTGTTGCGCTGGTCGAACCCGTTGATAAAGGCCCGCAGCTCGTCCACGAAGTCGTCGGCGTCGGTGGAAAAGCCGAACAACTTCGGGAGCTGGCCGACGATGATCGTCACGCCGAGGCCGATCATGTAACCGACCTGGACCTCCTTCGAGAGCAGGTCGGCTACGAAGCCCAGCTTGCCGAGTCCCAGCCCGATCTCGATCGCTGCGACCAGCAGCGCAAGCATCCCCGCGAGAACAACCAGCTCGGCCGGGTCGTCGGTGACCGAGAGAGGGAGAATCGCGACGAGGATCAGCGGGCCGAGCGACGAGTCCGGCCCCAACACGAGCACCCGCGACGGGCCAAACAGCGCATAGCCGACCAGACAAGCCATCGTCGTGTAGAGCCCGTTCACCGCCGGCAGGCCGGCCAACTCCGCATACGCCATCCCCTGCGGCACCAGGATCGCCGCCAACACGACACCCGCGACGAGGTCCGAGCGCAACCATCCCCGCTGATAGCGCCGCAGCAGCCCGACACCCGGAACCCACCGGTCGAGCCCTGCCCTCGACGACGTCGAAGCCCGCTCCGAGCTCATCCACGCACCTCACGGCGAGCCGCTAGACGACCCTGGACAGCTCTCCGATCGCGGCGGCCGTTCAGAACGGTGTTGGGATGTGCCGCAGGTGCAGATCCGGTCCCGACTCCTCGGCGGCGGTCTGCCGCGGCGGCAGCTCGACGTCGCGAGGCTCGAGCGGCGCGTACGGGATCTGATCGAGCAGGTGCGTGATGATGTTCAGCCGGCCGCGCTTCTTGTCGTTCGTGTCCGCGATATACCAGGGGGCCAACTCCGTGTCGCTGGCCCGGAACATCTCGTCGCGGGCGCGCGAGTAGTCGTCCCAACGGGTGTACGACTTCAGGTCCATCTCGGACAGCTTCCAGACCTTGCGCGGGTCGTCGATCCGGCTCTCGAGGCGGCGCGTCTGCTCCTCGGGGCCGACCTCGAGCCAGTACTTGAGCAAGATAATCCCGGACTCGACCATCGCCTGCTCGACCGCCGGCACCTGCTCCAGGAACCGCTCGGTCTGCTCAGGAGTGCAGAAGCCAAGCACGGGCTCGACGCCGGCGCGGTTGTACCAGCTGCGGTCGAAGATCACGACCTCGCCGGCGGCGGGGAAGTGCCGGATGTAGCGCTGGATGTACATCTGCGATTTCTCCCGCTCGGTCGGTGCGGGCAGGGCGACAACCCTGAACACGCGTGGGCTGACTCGCTCGGTGATCCGCCTGATCGTGCCGCCCTTGCCGGCCGTGTCGCGGCCCTCGAAGACGATGCAAACCTTCGCTCCCGAAGCCTTGACCCACTCCTGCAAGGCAACGAGCTCGCCGTGCAGGCGCCGCATCACCTGCTCGTACTCCTTGCGCCTCATCTTCTCGGCCCCGTCAGACGCAGCAGACCGTGTCGAAGGTAAGGCGGACGCATCTGACGTTTTCCCCTCCGGCCCGTCAGCCGCGGCCGACGGCTCCATCGGGACATCCTGGGTCTCGCGCTTCCGCTTCCCCTTCGCCTTCTGCTTCTCGTTCTTCGTCTTGCTCATCTCTCGCACCTCCGGTGTGGCGTGTACGGACGTCTGCGCTGAAGCTCACACAGTGCAGCGGCGGACGCCCGTTACGGAGCAAGGCCCTTCTGAGGTTATTGATTGGATCTGGACGCTCATCGTCGCAGATGTTCGAGTCGTCGGAAGTCCCTCCGGACGAGCGGATGGACTCCTCGTCGGCTTTCTCGGAAGCGCGGTCGAAGGCGGCCTTGACGAGCGGCTGTACCACGTCGGCATTGAGCGCCGCGTGACTTCGTCTTGCCCTCCTAAGTAGGGTCAAGCCATGGATTGGGCGTTGCCAACGATCGCGATATCGCTCCTCGGTTTCGCGGCCGTCTCGCGCCGCCTGGACGGCACCCCGGTCACTGGCCCGATCGTGTTTATGGCTGTGGGTCTCCTCGTCGGAGCCGACTCTCTTGGCCTCGTTGACCCTGCCGTCTCGGGTGAGGCGGTCAAGCTCTTGGCTGAGGCTACCCTCGCGCTCGTCTTGTTCGGCGACGCGTCGCGGATCGACCTCCGCGTGTTGCGGGAGGAGGTGTCGATTCCTGTGCGACTGCTCGGTCTCGGGCTTCCGCTCACTCTCGTCGCGGGCTTTGGCGCCGCCCTCGTCCTGTTCGGCACGCTGTCGTGGCCGGAGGCGCTCCTCCTCGCCGTGATCCTCGCCCCCACCGACGCCGCGTTGGGACAAGCCGTCGTGACGCTCGCGAGCCTGCCATCCAATGTTCGGCAAGGGCTCAACGTCGAGAGCGGCCTGAACGACGGCATCTGCGTGCCCCTCTTCCTCATCGCGCTCGTGATCACTCAGGCGGATGCCGGCGAGGTCAGTGACGTCACCGCGCTCAGACTCGTCGTCGATCAGATCGGCTACGGGACCGTCGGCGGCCTCGCCGCCGGAGCGCTGGCGGCGGCTGTCGTCGTTCTCGGTGCCCGCTTCGAGTCGGTCGCCGCAGCGTGGCTCCAAGTCGTCCCGGCCGCGGCGGCGCTACTCGCGTACAGCCTCGCCGACGGCCTCGGCGGGTCCGGCTTCATCGCAGCGTTTGTCGGCGGTATCGTGTTCGGCGGCCTCCGCCGCCGGCACGGCGGCGAGGTCGGGTACCTGCTCGAGGAGCTCGGTGGGGTCCTGAGCGCGGTCACGTTCATGGTCTTCGGCGCCGTCATGCTCGGGTCGGCGCTCGGAGACCTGACGTGGGAGATCCTCCTGTACGCACTCCTCAGTCTCACGCTCGTGCGGATGCTGCCGGTAGTTATCGCGATGCTCGGCACCGGTGCGCGGCCGCCAACGGTCGGCTTCCTCGGATGGTTCGGCCCCCGCGGCCTCGCATCGATCGTATTCGCAGTTATCCTCGCCGAAACGGGCGGCCTGCCGAACGAGAGCCTGATCGTGACGACGGTCACGATCACGATCGCGCTCTCCGTTCTCGCGCACGGGCTCACCGCAGCTCCGCTCGCCGACCGCTACGCCGCCTGGTTCGAGTCGCACCCCAAGGACAGCCGGCCGACGCTCGAGAATCGCACCACGACCCACGTCCGCTGGCGCCTGCCCACCGCCCGTGCCCACCCGGACGAGCCGGGCTGAGGACGCACCACAGTGCGCCCCGGTCGGCGGGGCGACGCCGCCACTCCTCCGCTGATGTGGCGTGCCGGATCCCTACAGCAGCGGCGAGATCGCCGCGAATGCGGCTGCGCAAGCGCGCTCCTTCAGCGTTGAAGGCACCGGCACGTTCGAGCTGATCGCCTCGGCTGGCGCGAAGAACCGCTCGTCGAGCCTGGCGACGAGACGAAGCGGACGTCGATTTCGAAGAAGCGCTTCAGGCTCCACGCTCGAGGTTGCAGGTGCCGACGAGCACATGCTCTCCGTCGGCGACGAATGCCTTTGCGTGCAGCATCGTCGGGTACCCCAGAATCCGCCCGCCCACATCGAGGAGTCGCTGGTGGTGGAACTGCTCCGCCGCCGCGCAGGCCCGGTTGTTTGCCTTCGCAGGCACAAACATGCGCACCCGGACGCCGCGGCGTGCTGCCGCCACGATCCGCCCGATCATGCCGCGGTCGGTGACGTACGGATTCACGACGTCGAGTGTTTCCTGGGCGCCGTCGATGAGTGATCCGATTGCTTGGGTGATCGGCCTGAATCGGCCCGGGGAGTTGTGAAGCACGACCGCCGGCGCGGGGCTCTGGCCCTCTTCGAGTGTAGGAAACAGCTCTGAGGCGCCGCTTGTCGAAAGCTCGCCGCGAGCCACCGCAGGCTGGCAACGAACACGAGCTGGAGCTGCGCGACGACCGGTCCTTCCACGCGAACGAACAGGTCGTGAAACTCACCGTTGTCGAAATGGTCTTCGATCCCGGCTCCGCCGACCCAGCCGACTCGTCCGTCGATGACGACCACCTTGCGGTGGTCGATGTGTCCCAGTCCACCCAGGTTCCAAGCCACGGAGCCACCTGCCCTGAGCGGTCCCTGTGGAACGCGCGGTTGTGTGGCGCGGAGACTCCCGCGAGCCGCCCTCGGGGTCGGAGCCCTGACGATCGACGATCAGCCTGACGGGAACACCCTCCTGTGCCTTGGCGATCAGGGCCGCAGCGAACCGATCGCCTACCGTACCCGGACGGAACCCGAACTGATTGATGTGGACCGACGACGACGCAGACGCGGTGTCCGCGAGCATCGGAGGATAAGAGATTACGACCCTTTATGTGGAGTTGCGCTGACGACGCCACACTCCTCTCGAATTCCAGTGCAACGACCGCGGGCGCCGCCAACAAGCGTCGGGCGTGCTCGGGGATACGCGTGTCTGAACGGCGACCCGCCTCACGTGCTCACCGTCTGCGAGGCGAGGGGTTCATCGGATTGAGGATTCTATGCCGCGGCAGGCGACGCTATCGCGCTGGTTGCCCGCCCCCCATCTCCGAGGGTGCCTAGGCCCGCCGCTGGGCGGCGTAACCTGTAGGTCGAGTTCCACCGGCTACACGACCGAGAGCGAGCCTCGAATGAGCAGCAGCGTGGAGTCGATCGGGTCGACGTCCGGCCATCGAGTGCGCCGGATACTGATCATCGTCGCGGCGGTAATCTGCGGCGCCGCGTTTGCGCATCTGGTCGGCTGGGACATCCGAGGGTGGTTCAGCGACCTCTGGGACACGCTGACGAGCATCTCGTTCGAGTACGTGGTCGCGGCGGTCCTCGCGATGACGCTGCAGACCACGGCGACCGCGTTCTCATGGTTCTCGATTCTCCGCTACGCGTATCCAGGCGAGGTGCGATGGATGCAGGTGTACGCCGCCTACGCCTCCTGTGTCGCGATGAACAACGTTCTGCCTGCGAATCTCGGGACGATCGTGATGTTCGTGATGCTGACGACGGTGATCGCGTCGGCGACGTTCGCGGGCATGTTCGGCGGTTTCATGGTCCAGAAGATCTTCTTCGTGCTCGCGGGCGCTTTCGTCTACGTCTATCTCTTCCTCTCCGTTCCGGGCTCGTTCGACATCGACTTCTCCTGGATCAAGGAGCATCCGTGGACGGTCGTGATCCTTCTCGCTTCGGGCGCCGCCGTGATCGGGTTGATGGTGCGGCAGTTCTGGCCCAAGGTCGTGAAGTGGTGGGATGAGACGAAGGAGGGAGGCCAGATCCTGGGCCACCCCGGCGCTTACTTCGCCAGAGTGTTCCTCCCCGAATTCATCGCCTGGGTCGCGAGCCTTTGTGTGGTGGCGATCTTCCTTGCCGCGTACGCGATCCCAGTCACGTTCCACTCGGTGATGTCCGTGGTCGGCAGTAACTCGATCTCCAACACGGTCGCGGTGACGCCGGGCGGGGCGGGCGTCAACCAGGCGTTCAACGCGGCCGCGCTGAACAGCGTCACCGACTCCCAGACGGCGACCGCGTACTCGATCGCACAGCAACTGGTCTCGACGGCCTGGTCGATCCTGTTCGCGGTCGTCCTGATGATCTGGGTCTTCGGCTGGGGCGGCGGCAAGACTCTCGTGCACGGGTCGTACGAGGAAGCAAAGGCCAAGGCGGAGGAGCAGAAGGCGAAGAAGGCCGCCGCCGAGGCCGCAAAACAACGCGACCTCCCGGATCCGCCCGTCTAGTCCGATCACCGGCCAGGTGGGCGCTGCGGGCGGCCGTGCGATCATGGAGAGATGGGCGTCCCTCTGTGGCAGTAAGCACGATCGCGATCAGAGCGGCGAGCCAACGCTGCACGCGGCCAAGATCTCGCGAGCCCGTCGCGCCACTCCTGGGTCAGAGGCTCCCCTCCGGTCACGCTTGGACGGATGGGCCTGGTTGCGGGTTGGCCCCACACCCTCCGAGGATGTTCGCCGGCGGGAACTCCTGCATCCCCAGGTTGCGCTACCCCGCACGGGTTGTGATCTGACCGGACGCATCGACGGCGACGATCATCCGCTCGCCGGCGCGCTGCAGGACCGCTGAATCCAGGGTCTGGGTCTCGACCGCCCACCCCTGTGCCGCCCACGTACCCACCGCATGGTCGAGCCGTCGGCCGCGCTCCTCGGGCGAGAGCGAACTGCTGCCGCCGCGTCGCGCGAGCATGATGATCGCCGCGGCGAGAGTGACGGCGAGGATCGCGAGCAGTACCCATACCCACACCGGCGTTCCGTCATCGGACGACTCGGCCGTCGTCGTCGTCGTCGGCACCGTCTCCTGTGTCGTTGTGCGTTCGACCGTCGTGGTGGAGGCGACCGTTACCGTCGTCGCTTCCTGCGTCGTGTCCGCGGGCGCCGTCGTCGTGACGGAGGTTGTCGTGTCAGCCGTCGTCGTGTCGGCCGCCCTGCTTCCGACGGCTAGCAGACCAGCGGCCGCGATGCCGGCTGTGAAGCACACGGCGAGTGCGAGAAACGTTCCACGGCGTCCCACGACTCTTGATCCTAGGCGAACGATCAGCGACGCGCCGAGTCGGCACCGATCGAACCCTGAGGTTGGGTCGCGCGAGCGTCCGCGCGACCCAACCCCTGTCTCATGTGCCCCGCGCATGCGTGGCCGACGTGATCGAGGAGCGACGCGGATGCGCCCCGTTTACGAGAGGCTGTCAGGACTGCCGTGATACCAGCGTACGGTCCGTCGCGGTACCGGTACGTCGAGCAAATCTTCGCCCGTGTCGCCATCTGTAACTAACACCGGGCCAACATGCGTCCGACTCATCCAGTCGCGGATGCGGAAAACCGCATCCGAATAGCTATGACCGTAGATGACGACAGTGAAAAGACTGCCGTCGATACTTAAGGTCGCGGAAGGAAACTCTTTCGAGAGCAGCGTCGTCGCGACCGCGGTGGGCAGGAGAGCTTTCACGTCACCGCCGTCCACGGTTCACTACTTGGCTTTCGCGACGACGTCGTCGACGACGTCCTCGAACTGATCGTCCCACCACCCGACCGCAGGCTCGGGATCTTCGGCGGCGGCCTTTAAGAGGCGTGCTGGAGCCACGCCAACACCCTGACGCAGAGGCCTGTGGCGCAACCCGGCAGGCGCAAGCGTGCTCCCACCCCGCCCTCCCCTCGGGTCGCGTTTCGCGCGACGGGGCCTGGTCGCGGGGTTCGCCGCCAACGATCCGATCGACCGGGCGGTCCCGTGGCGTAGCGCGGGCAGCCGGATTCTTAGGCTGCTGTCCGTTAGGTCTGTGCTGGCGCCTGGGATTCGCCGCAGCGACCGTGACCGGCGTCGGTCGTGTTCGTCGTTTGTGGCGGAGGGCGGGTTGCTCGACGAGCATGTAGGTGGCAGCCGCGAAGAGTGTTGCGGTGGCGGCGACAAGAAGAAGATCCGCGATGTAGCCGGCTTGTCCGTCCCATGTGAGGCCGTGGCTGCGATAGAAGCGGAAGAGCTGCCGGCTAACCGGTCACGGATGCCGCGCACGCGCTCGAGACCGTCTCCATCTCCTGGGCTGCTTGCTCGTCGCTCTTTCCGAGGCCCGAGATCACTCCCAGTGACCCTCGGCTGCAGACTCTCGCTTGCTGGCGCTCGGCCCGTGCCAGATCACGCTCAGCCCGGGCCTGATCGAGTTGAGCGCGAAGCTTCGACGCTTCGTCCTGCGCGGCCGTCACTGCGTTGCTTGCCTCGGCAGCGGCTGCGTTTGCCTCGTCCAGTGCTTTCTGCGCCGCAGCAACGTCGCTCTCTGCCTGGGCCACATCCTCGTCTGAGACGACGTAGACCTCGTTGCTGGCGTTGATCTTCTCGAGCTCCGCAGCGGCGGCTTGAGCTGCTTCTGTCTGTGCCGTTACCTGTGCCTGAGCGGCCTCCGTGGCGGCCTGCTGTGCTGCGAGGTCCGACTGGCTCGCCTCGAGGTCGGAATGGACCTTCAACGCCCAGAGGCCGAGGCCGATCGCGACCACGACGGCAATGCCTGTGATCACGATCCAGACGACCGGCCGCTTGTGGGCGCCCGCGGTAGGGGTCAAACTCGGCGGCGTCGCAGGCGTCTGATCCGGTGGGGTCGAGGATGTATTCAAAGGGAAGCTCCTTCCTCAGCGGTTCGGCTTCGACTGGACCTGGCGGTGGGGCCGCACACGCAAGGTAGCCCCTCGATCGGTCGCCGACATCTCCCTGCTGCACGAGATTGTGAACAGGCGGGAAGCCTCGGTGGCTTCCGTCCCCCGGAAGGTGTATACGTCATGCCGCGAGGCAGATCGCAGATTTAGAGTTGAGTTGCGTTGAGAAGGAGTGCGTGTGTCGGTACTGGAGGGAGTCGAGCCGGTCGAATTCTGGCGGCGGTTCGAAACGCTGACGACGATCGCGCGGCCGTCGCGGCACGAGGAGCCGGTGATCGCGTGGGTGAAGGATTGGGCGGCTGGGCGCGGTCTCGAGTTGAGTCAGGACGCCGGCCGGAACTTGGTCATTCGGGTGCCCGCGACTGCGGGGCGCGAGACGGCGCCGACCCTGGTGCTGCAGGGGCATCTGGACATGGTCTGCGAACGCAACCCTGACAGTGCGAACGATCCGGCCGAGGGGAGGATCGTGCTCCTCCGTGATGGTGACTGGTTGACAGCAGACGGCACGACGCTTGGAGCGGACGACGGGGTCGCGATCACGGCGAGCAGGCGCGGCATACGCAGGCGCGGCGCGCTCGAGGCGTTTGCGTGGCGCGCCATCGTCAACGCGGCTCGCGATCGGCGGGCCGTCCGCGCCGAAGCGGGTGATCCGCCCGAGCTGGCCGCGCCGAACGCAGCCGAGCAGGACGAATCGGTTCGGCAGGCAATCGCGGAGCTGCCCGAGCGCCAGCGCCTCACGCTGTTCCTGCGCTACTTCGCCGATCTCGTACGGAAAGCCCTCACCCCCTGTCGAACAATTGGCGGCACGCTTGCAGATCGTGTTGAGCATTTCAAGCGCGGCACCTCACCCGTTCGTGTGTTGCCCGGAGTGCTGGCAGCGGGAGTTCGGGCCGGGATGTAGGAAGGCCCGCCGGGGCGGGCCTTCGCCTCTTGCTTTAACCCTGCAACGTTGGGGGCGGTTAGCTTCCGGCGGTCAGGAAGCTGCCGACGTCGACGAACTTGATTTGCGGCTTGGGCAAGCCCGCCTCTGCAGCTGACGGGCCGATTTTGTCCGCTGCGAACGTCTCGAACGCCTCCTTCGTCGTCCAGACGTCGGTGACGTGGACTCCGCCGCCGCTTTCGGTTGCCCAGTGGAACAGGCAGCTGGGATCAGGGTGTTTGCCGCCAGGGCTTGCGCCCATGAGTGCCAGGCCCTTCTTGTAGTTCTCGAGTGTTGCGCCGTGGCCGTTGAAAGCCACTTCAGCTGCGATTGCCATCGGGATTCTCCCTCCGCTTGGCCCTTCAGTGGTAGACCCCGACCCAAGATTGTAGTAGATCGCACATATAGCGGCAGCAGCTTCCACCGTGGGCGACGCCACAAGTGCGGCGCCTGACCGCTGAGGCGTGGGTTCTGCCCGGAGTGCTGGCAGCGGGAGTTCGGGAACTTACCCGTACACTGCCGTCTTGCCCGGAGGGACGGTGAACGTCCACGTGGTGTCAGTTACCCCAAGTTCGGGTGAGCGTGTTCGGTAGCGGATCGTGTGCCGCCCTGTGGTTGCTCGCAGGAGCGTCACGGTCCACCAGCGCAAGACGACGTCTCTGTTCCCGGCGGGCCCGAACTTAAACAACCATTTGTCGGCCGTTCCGAAGGCCTGCAGGTTGACGGGCTGGCCGTCGATCCACATCTCCCATTTCGACGCGTTCCACACCCGCTCGATCGCTGCCTGCGACGCCCAGAGGCCGGTGCCGACGAAGAGCCGCTGCACGCGAGGTACTCGCCCGCAACTGCGGGTGTGGCGTCCAGGGGTGAGGACGACCGGATCACACCAATCTGAGAACAGACTTGCCTGACTATGGTGCTCGTTTCCCTGGACGACGAGCATCCCGTTGACGCGTGTTGACGGGCCGATGGTTGCCACGCGTGCAGTTCCCGCGAGCGCGACCGTCGCTGAAATCAGGATAGCCGCGCACCCCACAACAAGAACCGAAAGCACGTTGCGTGGGGTGATCGAGGATCGCATTTGCGACCGAAATATCTTGCTCCCCATCAATCCTCGCGTCAACCGCCTCATCGTCTGCCCGGAGCGTTGGCAGCGGGAGTTCGGTGGCACGTTGCAGGTGTAGGATCGACCGATCCGCATCGTCGTCAATCACTTGCGCTTCAAGGAGCCGATTCCCGGAGCGGTAATCGACGCCGCGAAGGAAGGCATGCGGGCGATCGTTGAGGCAGGCGGCCTTGAATCCCGTTTCGTCAAGGTCGATGAGAGGCATGCGGTTCTCGTTCTCGCGTTTCCCGACATTGAGACGGAGGAACGGATCAAGACCGAGGTCGGCGGTCCGTGGATGCGCGAACACATAATTCCTCTCCTCGATGGGCCCACAGAGCGTAGTTCTGGAGAAGTGGTCGCCGGGTAGACCGGAGTGCTGGCAGCGGGAGTTCGGGGCGCGTAGGGAGGCCCGCCGGGGTGGGCGGGCCTCCCTACGTGCTGTTGGTGTCAGCGGGGGCTGGCTGTCAGTTGTTCTTGTTGTTGCCGATGACGCTGCTGCTGTTCAACCCGGCGTAAATACAGGCTTCGAGGCGGTTGCAGGAGCGGTTGCCGATGACGCTGCTGCCGACGTAGAACCCGACGAGGTAGCAGGCAGAGTCTCCGTTGCAGGAGCTGTTGCCGAGGTTGCTCGTGCCGGAGGTGTCCCCCGCAGCGCCGCAGGCAGCAAAGCCGTTGTTGCAGGAGTTGTTGCCGACGGTGCTCCTCGGCGCCGGTGTGGACCTCGATGCGGTCGTGGGTTCGGATGCGGTCGACCAGGTAGCGCGACATGCTCTGCTCGAGCGAGTCGGCACGGCAGACGACGGTGACGCTTCGAGCTACGTCTGCGAGCTGCAGCGCTGCCTGTCCAGCCGAGTTAGCGCCGCCGACGACGATAACGTCGCAGTTGCGGCAGAGCGAGGCCTCCGATGGCGACGAGCCGTAGTACACGCCGGCGCCGATGAGGTCGTCGACGCCTAGAGCTTCGAGGCGCTGGTAGTGGACACCGTTTGCCGCGATGCCCGTGCGTGCGCGGAACGTGGCGTCGCCGGTGAGTTCGAGCTGAAGCGTTCCGTTCTCGCCGGGCAAAGCCCTTGATATCGCCCGAAATCAGGGCTTGTGCCGCGTCAGTTATCCGTTGAACGAGCGCGGCAATTGAGCGGCTCGAACCTCGGTGGTACAGTCGGGCCGGCGATGGAGTTCAGGATCCTCGGTCCGCTCGATGTGATCGAGGGAGAGCGCCTGGTGGACCTGACAGGCGCCAAGCACCGGGCGCTGTTGGCGATGCTTCTCCTGCACGCCAACGAGGTCGTTTCCGCCACCCGCCTGATCGACGCGCTCTGGGAAGAAGAGCCGCCTGAGACAGCGCAGAAAGCGCTCCAGGTGTACGTCTCACAGCTCCGTAAGACGCTCGGCAAGAACCACCTGGAGACGAAGGCGCCCGGCTACCTGCTGCGCGTCGACGAGGATGAGCTCGACCTCACGCGCTTCCAGCGACTTGTGCAGGACGGCAGCTTGAGGGAGGCGCTCTCGCTCTGGCGCGGCCCGCCGCTCGCCGAGTTCGCATCTGAGCGCTTCGCCCAGAGCGAGATCGCACGCCTCGAGGAGCTACGGCTGACCTGCCTCGAGCAGCGAATCGAACACGATCTCGCCGCCGGACACCACGCCGAGCTCGTGGGTGAGCTGGAGGCGCTGGTGGGCGAGCACCCGCTCAGAGAACGCCTCAGGGCCCAGCTGATGCTCGCGCTCTACCGCTCCGGTCGGCAGGCGGAGGCGCTCGAGGCCTATCAGCAAGCGCGTGCGGCGCTCGTCGACGAACTCGGTATCGAGCCCAGCCGTACGCTCCGCGAACTCGAGAAAGCGATTCTCCGTCAAGAGCCGGCGCTTGACCTTGTCGTCGTGAGGGAGGAGTTGGAGGCGACTGACGGGTCGAGGGGGGTATTCGTGGGCCGCGAGCCCGAGCTCGTCGAGCTGCACCGGGGTCTTGACGAGGCGATCGCGGGTCGTGGTGCTCTGTTGCTTCTGGTCGGGGAACCGGGGATCGGCAAGACTCGTCTTGCGGAGGAGCTAGTGCGCCGCGCGCGCTGCCGTGGGGCGTGCGTGCTCGTCGGGCGTTGCTGGGAGGCGGGTGGCGCGCCGGCATTCTGGCCGTGGGTACAGTCGCTGCGCTCGTATGTCGAGCAGAGCGAGCCGGATGCTCTACGAGCGCAGCTTGCGGCGGGTGCCGCCGATGTTGCGCAGATAGTGCCGGAGCTGCGTGAGCTCTTCCCTGATCTGCCCGAGCCGTCGCTGGAGGCTGAGGGAGCACGTTTCAGGCTCTTTGACGCCGCGGCGCGCTTCCTCAAGAGCGCAGCAGCCGCACGTCCGCTCGTTCTCGTTCTGGACGACCTGCACGCTGCTGACGAGCCCTCGTTGCTCCTTCTTCGTTTTATCGCTGGCGAGGTCGGTGGCAGTCGCATACTTATCGTCGGCACGTATCGCGACGTCGACCCGACCGTTCGCGACCCACTTGCGTCGACGCTCGCGGAGCTGGCGCGCGAACAGGTGACGCGCCGCATCGTACTCGGCGGGCTGACTCAGGCAGACGTTGCACGCTTCGTTGAGCTCGACGCCGGCGCGATTCCGGTTCCAGGGCTCATCGCCGTACTCCATGCCGAGACGGAAGGTAATCCGCTCTTCCTCGGTGAGGTTGTGCGGCTGCTCGCCGCGGAAGGACGTCTTGCTGATGTGGACGCGGGCACGCTCTGGAGGCTCGGCATTCCGCAGGGAGTGCGTGAGGTGATCGGACGACGCTTGGGACGTCTGTCTGCCGAGTGCATCCGCGTGCTCACGCTCGCGTCCGTTCTTGGTCGCGACTTTGGGCTCGACGTCCTGAGCACCTTGAGCGAGCTCTCAGGCGACGAACTGCTCGACGTGCTCGATGAGGCGGTTGCCGCGCGTGTCGTCAGCGCGGTTCCTGAAACGCATGGACGTTTGCGTTTCGCGCACGCGCTCATTCGCGAGACTCTGTACGACGGGCTGACGACACCCCGGCGGGTACAGCTTCATCGACGCGCGGGCGAGGCACTTGAGGCGATTTATGGACCAGATCCGGCACCACATCTGGCCGAGCTGGCGTATCACTTCTTCGAGGCAGCACCCGGCGGCGATGTCGAGAAGGCGCTTGGGTATGCGCAGGGGGCAGGTGAGAGCGCGGTCAAGCTGCTCGCGTACGAGGAAGCCGCCCGCCTCTACGAGCTGGCGCTGCAGGCGCTCGACCTGACGCAGCCGGTCGACCCGGAGACGCGCTGTGAGCTGCTCTTGTCGCTGGGTGATGCCCTCGCACGCGCTGGGAACACCTCAGAGGCCAAGGCGGAGTTCCTCGCGGCGGGGGATGTCGCGCGATCGGCCAAGCTACCCGAACACCTAGCTCGCGCAGCGCTCGGCTACAGCGGTCGGTTCGTCTGGCTTCGGGCGGGGACCGATGAGCGACTGGTGCCGCTGCTCGAAGAGGCCCTGCGGGCACTTGGCGAAACGGAGTCGACCCTGAGAGTGAGGCTGCTGGCACGTCTCGCGGGCGCGCTTCGCGACCAACCGTCACTCGAGCCTCGTGCGTCGCTTAGCCGTCAAGCTGTCGAGATCGCACGGCGACTCGGCGACAAGGACACCCTGGCGTATGCGCTGAGCGGCCTCTTCACGGCAACCTGGGGGCCCGACATCAAGGAACTGGCCGAGATTGCCGAAGAGGTCACCCGACTCGCCGAGGAAACAGGCGACCTAGACGCCGCCCTCCAAGCATGCTGGCTGCGCCACATCGCGTGGCTCACGCTGTCTGAGACGGAGCGGGTGGCGACCATCGCTGACGAGTATCGAGTGCTCGCTCAGGAGCTGAAACAACCCTCGCACCAGTGGTACGTGGCCGTGATGCGCTCTGTCTGGGCACTCTTCCGGGGGGAGTTCGAGAAGGCTGAGCAGCTCGTGGACGAGGCCCAGCGGTTCGGCAGGCGCGCCCAAACATGGGATGCGGGCTGTTCTTACCGTCTTGCTCTCTTCGTCCTCCGCCGCGAGCAGGGCCGGCTGGATGAGGTCGAAGACATCATTAAAGCGTCCGTCGGCGAGTACGCCGGCTATCGCGTGTTCCGCTGCCTGGTCGTGTTGCTCGAGTGCGAGCTCGGGCACGAGGCAGAAGCCCGGCACGGACTCGAGGAGCTCGCTGCCGAAGACTTCGCCGCCCTCCCTCGAGACGCCGAGTGGCTCTTCTGCCTCTGCGTGTTGGCCGAGGTCGCCGCGTTTCTACACGACCGCGATCGTGCGGCGATCCTCTACGACCAGCTCGGTCCGTACGCGGGGCTGAATCCGCTTGCTTCCGGGGAGATCGCCGCGGGATCGGTCGCCCGTTATCTCGGGATGCTTGCCTCGACGACAGGGCGCTGGAACGATGCTGCACGGCACTTCGACAATGCACTCGAGATGAACGAACGGATGGGCGCCCGACCCTGGCTTGCCCACACACAGGAGGACTATGCCCGCATGCTCCTCGCCCGGGACGCCCCCGGCGACATCGAGCGGTCGCGCGAATTGCTCGAGCTGGCATTCGCGACCTACGACGAACTCGGCATGCACCACTACACAGCCAGCGGGTCGGCCCTCGCGCAAGGGCCCGGCGGTCCCGAATGAGTCGCAACGGGCCTTCGACGAGGGATTCATTGACAAGCGCGAGCAACTGTCTCTGGCCGAAGGCGTTGCCGCAGGGCCAAGCCTTGCGGACACGGTGGAACCGAGTTATCGAAGCCAGGGACGCGATCCGCTCGTCGCTCAAGTCGATCGCTTGGTCCCACCAATCGCGCAGTTTCGTTCCCGCCCGATCGACGCTCTTCTTCGAGGCCGCGAAGTCGGCTTCTGTCGGGTTGTCCCAAGCAACGGGCAGATGGTGGTAACCAAAGGCGTCACTCCGGCGGCCGCGGCGCGCAACGGGCACAAGAGTGGGAGTTGATCGACCAGGCGTTACCGTTGGTGCCACCTAAGGAGCCGAGGTCGATCATCCCGCCCTGCTTCGTCCACAAGAACGGATGCCACCCGACCCGCATCAGCGCCGGCCCTGATCACGTCTCCCGGAACTACCGAACTCCCGCTGCCAGCACTCCGGGCAGAACACACGTAGCTCGCCACGCCGTCTGTTGGTGCGTCACGGACTGTCCGAGCGGATAGGGTGCGGCCCCACTCAAGCATTGCCTTCAAGGCCGCTCCCCTACAGGAAGGAACTGAACGATGGCAGAGCCAGTCATGGTGATCATCAGGTTCGCCGGTGCCGTGGACGAGGTTCTCCCGAGGTGGGAGCAGGCGGTGAAGCTCTGGCAGGAACAGTTCGGCAGCGAGTACAGGCTCCCGGCCACAGTTGTTGCTGAAGGAGAAAACGGCGAGCTAGTCGTCGTCAACGTCTTCGCAACCGATCAAGACCACCTGAACTTCGGGCAGAACATGGGTGGCCCGATGGCGACTGTTGGGCTGACCGAGCCGTTCACCGCATTGGAACACCTCCCGGTGCGAAAGCTCGACTGGGACGAAACAAGGCTCCGTTGATCTGACTGCGGACGGTGGTGGCGACCCCTGACCCCGCCTACCCGGAATTACCGAACTCCCGCTGCCAGTACTCCGGGCAGAACACGAACGTGGGTCAGGTGCCGTGACGCAGCGTCCGCAGGACGGTGTAATCCGGTTCTTCCGTGGTATGGACATGGAGATCGCTCGTCGACGGGGGTTGACGACCTCCCCCCACGTTGTAGTCTCACGCCTTGGACGCCAACGTGGCGTGAACTACAGGGGGAGGTAGACGATGGGCAGGACTAGACTGTTTGCTGTTGCGACGTGCGTAGCCGCCGTTATCGGTGTGGGCGCGAGCGCCGCGTTCGCTGGCGAGGTGAAGGGACCGCCAGGGGCGGGAAACGTCAGGGAAAAAGGCGTGAACCCCAACGCATCGACGTGCGCTTATTCCGGGCTGAACGACTTCGTCAACGGTCAGAACGACAGGCAAACGCAGACTCCGAAGGACGCAGCGCCCGGATCGGCGGCCCACGGATGGCAACCTGACCCGATCAATGCCCCTGATTTCTGGCTCGCGTGCAACAAGAACTTTGTGCCCCCGGCTCCCGCTTGAGCTAGTTCGATGAACCGTGGCGCTGAGCGCGGTTGAGGGAGACGAGGTTCACTGGACGCCCCGCAGGACAATCACCTCGGCACTGGGTGAATCCGATCCAGAGAGGCCGGCGTATCACCGGTCGACTGAACCAATCGATGAAGGAGACTTCCCGGATGAAGAGACTGCTCATTCTCGCGCTCGTGCTCGGCGCCGGCTGCATCACCGTCGTCACTGCCTCTGCCGCGACGCCCACGCTCAATGGCTCGGTCGGGCCAGGCTTCACGATCACCCTCAAGCAGGGTGGCAAATCCGTGAAGACGCTAAAGGCCGGCACGTACAAGCTCGTCGTCGCCGACAAGGCGAGCATCCACAACTTCGAGCTCGAGGGACCAGGCGTGAAGAACGTGGAGACGGACGTCTCGGCGACGGGTACGAAGACGTTCACCGTGAAGCTGAAGAAGGGGAAGTACAGCTTCTACTGCAAGCCGCACGAAAGCTCAATGCACGGCACGTTCACCGTCAACTAAGGAACCGTGGCAGACGACACCCGATTGCCTGGGGAACCTCTGCGCCTGTATAAACGTCGAGACGAGACGTCCGTCGGCTTGGTCTGATTCTGCCGTTGGAGCCTTCGGGGCTGGCGGGCGCCTCTCATTGCCTCCTCCCGAAATGCGGGCGGAGCGCCCCTGAGGGGTTCAGCCGAGGCGCTCATGCCGTGCGCCAGTGGACCAGGAATCCGTTGATGGCGCCGGCGACGGTCTCGGGCTGCTCGACGTGAGGCAGGTGGCCAGTGTCCGGGAGGACCTCGATCCTGGCGTCGGGCATCGTCGCCGCCACCTCACGGCCAACCGACGACGGGACGAACGCATCGGCGTCTCCCCAGACGAACAGTGTGGGCGTCGGGAGCTGACCCATCTCGTCGCGCAGGATCAACTCGGGGCGCATCCCGCGCCACGTGCTCAATGCCCGGAGCAGCGTGTACGAGGTCCGGCCAACTCCCGGGAGCGTCGCTTGAGCGATGTCCAGCTCGAGGAAGTCCAGCGGCACCGTCTCGGGGTGGGCCACCAGGAGGGGGTAGACCTGTTTGCGGAGTTTTTCCGGGTCGGTGATCTTCAGCTTGCTGATGAGGGGGCCAGTGATCGGCAGCCCCCACAGGCGCATGAAGAGAGGGGCTCTCATTTCGCCGAGACCTACCGGCGCACCCACCAGAACGAGGCGACGCACCCGGTGCGGGTGCGCAATGGCGAACGCCATGGCGAAGAACGAGCCCATGGAGTTGCCGACGAGATCGACCTGATCTGCATCGATGCCGTCGAGGAAGTCGAGTAACCAGGCGACCGCGGCCTGCCGAAAATCGGCGACCTTCCGATAATCGATCGGGTAACTCAACCCGCAGCCCGGGCGATCTGGGACGATCACGTGTCCAGGGATAAGGCCTGCCAGCGAGAACCACTCGCCCGCCTGGGACAGCCCGCCGTGAACCAGCACCGTCGGGCGGGGGCCCCCGCCACGGCCGATCGCGTACGTGGTTCGTCCCTCGGCGTCGGTGACCCAGCGGCTCTCGCCCTCGAAGCCATGCCGTGCGAACAGGGCGAGACGGTTCCGCTCGAACTCGACTAGCCCCGGGGCGCTGTCCACCGTGACGCCACGCGCGCCAGCCCGGGTCGCCTCGAGTGCTGCGAGTTGTCGCTCCGTCGCCTGGATTCCGGCCAGCAAGCGCTCAGGACCATGGTCGCCAGCGTGCTGCCGGTCGCGCTCCTCCACTTCGTGCTGCGTGTTCATCGCTGCCTCCCAGTCGCCTGCCGCCGGAACTGTTCGATCACGACGCTACGGAGGAGCGGACGCCGGCGCGTCGGGAGAATGACCCACATCGACGAGGCCACGAGATTTGGGTAATTGTGTGTAGCCGCGGTTACACGAGGCCGTGCTCGTAGGCGTACGCGGTGGCCGCGGCTCTGGTCGAGAGACCGAGCTTGGTGAAGATGTTGCTCACGTGGCGAGCCACGGTCTTCTCGCTGAGGAAGAGGTCAGCGGCGATCGAGCGGTTCGTCTTCCCCCCGGCCACCAGGCGGAGGACATCCAGCTCACGGGGGGTCAGCCCACCGGGGGCTTCGGCGGGTCGCTTGCGAGAAAGGGCTTCCACGCGGGCGAGGTCCGGCGCGGCGCCGAGCTGCTGGAACGCCCAGCGCGCCGCGTCGAGCTCCATCTGCGCGGTGTCCTCGTCCTGAAGCTTGCGGCAGGCGAGCCCGATGAGCACCCGGACACGCGCAGCCTCGTAGGGCACGTCGAGCTTCTGCCAAGCCGTCCAGGCATGGCGTAGCGCGGCGAGCGCCGCGGGCGCATCACCCTCGACGAGGCGGACGGAACCCTGCGCGTGGGCGGTAAGCGCACGCAAGAGCGGCGCGTCGAGGTCGTCGGCGATCTCCGAGAGCTCGTCGGTGGCTGCGCCGGCCGCCTCGACGTCGTTTGCGGCGAGCATGATCTCGACGTACGCGGGAAGCAGCCTGCATCGGGCCACCCTGTCTCGAGCCTCGTCGAGTACCCGGCGGATCGCCGCCGCCGCGGCGTCGACTCGATCCTGGGCCAGCCGCAGCTGCGCCAGACCGGGTTGCGGTTCTCGTCCTCGGCGGCTCGCCCCGCGGTACGCCTCCTCGGCGCTCGCGAAGTCGCCGCACAGCCGGTGCAGCTCGGCCTGCTGGTAGAACGCTTGGCCCGCCGCCGCCTGGTCTGGCCGGCCAGCGAACCGCTCGCACGCCCGCTGCGCCGCGTCGGCGGCATCCGACCACGTGCCGTGCAGCTGCATGATCTCGGCGCGGTGCACCAGGCACTGACCGCTGTATGGAACCAGGTCCGGCTGGGTCTCGCACCATTCTGTTAGCGCCGCTGTCCACTCCTGCGCCCGGCGCAGATCGAAGGTCTCGTGGCACGCGTCTATCACGCTGCAGTAGGCGAGCCCGGCAACCACCGCAGACACCTCGCCCGCCACGACCCGGATCATGAGCTCGTCGAGGACCTTCATTCCCTCGGCGGTCTTCCCCTCCGAGAGCAGAACGCGACCCTGCAGGTTCCGGGAAAGTCCCACTAGATCCGGGTCGCGAAAGCGCTCACCGATCTCGGCGGCCTGGCCGGAGAGGGCAAACGCAGTCGCGGCGTCTCCCACGCCAAGGCACTGCAGCACTTCCGGTACGAGCAGATAGCCCCGCTCCACGCAGTCGCGCCGGCCGTCGTCGAGCAAGCGGCGCGCCCGGGCCAACCAGCCACCACCACGGGCGAGCTCACCCCGGTCCATGAGCCCGATGCCCAACCAGAACGCGCAGCGGGCGGCCCGCTCCTCCTCGTCGCGGCTCAGGAACCCGTGATGCGCCCGCTCCCAGAGAACGACGCTCTCGTCGTCCCTGCCGAGCAGGTATGCGGACGTCGCAAGCCGGACGAGATCATCAGGTTCGACTGGCGTGTCGCGATCAGCGGCCGAGAGCTGGGCGAAGGCATCCGCCCACGCCTGCCGCCCGAAGGACTCCCGGCCCTGATCGAGTGCATCAACCGTGCTCATACACCCTCCTCCGCGACGGCGCTCCGAGAATTCCGGTACTCAAGTCACCTGGCGTAGGCGAGACCTTATCGCCCAGCACGGTGTCAGCCGCGACGTTGAGGTCGACGCCTGCAATGCTGCCGGTTCAGCACGTCTCCCCTTGCGGGTGCTGCCGGCCTCCCGGGCAGCAAACGTCAAAGACGACCTCACGGGGCCATGCGGATCTGCGGCGCGCCAGTGACGCGATACCCCATGAATAGAGCGATTACGAGGCGATCGTTGCCAACCGTCGTGTTCCGCAAAGTGGCCTGTCACGCCGGAGGTCGCGTTGGGGTGGTCAAGGGGACAATGATTCCCCGGCAGCCGAGAAACCAGCAACATCTTGAGCGTCAGGGGATAGTCAATCCGCTTTCACCCGTTCCAATCCGCGGATTGGGCACAAATCTGTTCTGGTGCCTGAATCCACCAGAAATCACCCAAACTGGACGCAATTAGCCGGGGCGCTACGGGAACGCGAGAGGGCCGCGACGCCGGTGACCATGCTGGTTTACCGGGTTCGCGGCCGTTCTCGCGTTCCCGCTTTGCAAGCAGGGGGTCACCGGTTCGATCCCGGTACGCTCCATCACCGCAACACCAGGAAACAAGCCATATCCACGAATGAGTAGAGGCCCCGGACGGGGCCTCTACTCGTCGATTCCTCGCCGATGTCAACACGATGTCAACTTGAGCCGTTAAGCAGGTGTCCGAAACTGTACTCATCGCGTCGCGCAGTTTGTCCACGTTCCGTGCTCGTTCGAAGGACGTTGTAGCTTGCGGGGCCAAGTCGTCGTGGGCGCGGGTTGCGCACGGGTTGCCTAGTGCCATCTCCAAGGAGCCACGGTGTCGCGCCTCACGGTCTTGACAGGCCGCGCGGTGGGATCTAGTTTACACCAGTTCAATAGTTAATTAGTTATTCAATGGATTGAGGGCGCTTGATCGAATTTAGGCTCAGTTCGACGTCGGGTGTGGCGACGTATCTTCAGCTTGTTCAGCAGGTCAAGCAGGCGCTTCGGCTCGGCTTGCTGGAAGTGGGTGATCAGCTGCCGACCGTGCGTGAGGTCGTTGCCTCGTTGGCGATCAACCCGAATACCGTTGCCCGCGCCTATCGTGAGCTCGAGCTCGCAGGACTGTTGGAGGGGCGGCAGGGTCAAGGCACGTTCGTGGTGGGAACGCTCGCTGGAGCGGGGCTGTCGGCCCACAGGCGGTTGCAGAACGAGTTGGAAGGCTGGATCGAGGCGGCGTTCGATGCGGGCCTCGACCGTGAGAGTGTGGTGGCCTTGTTCGATTCGACCCTTCGTTCCGTCGAGGCGGTGGAGGGCGCGGCATGACCAACCCGCTGGAGGCGTGCGGTCTGGGAAAGCGCTACGGCCGCAAGTGGGCGCTTCGTGAGTGCACGCTCGTCGTTCCGGAGGGGCGAGTCGTTGCGCTCGTCGGCTCGAACGGTGCCGGCAAGTCGACCCTCCTCCACCTAGCGGTTGGGTTGTCGACCCCCTCGTCCGGGGTGGTCAGCATCTTCGGGGCGAGGCCGAGGGAGAACCGGCGTGTTCTGGCAGATGTCGGCTTTGTCGCCCAGACCGCGCCACTCTACGGCTCGTTCGCCGTGGACGAGCTCATCACTCTCGGTGAGAGGATGAATCCGCGATTCGAGAGATCAACCTGCAAACGAAAGTTGGCCTCACTCGGCATCGATCTCCGCATGCGCGCGGCTCAGCTTTCCGGAGGCCAGCGAGCCCAGGTCGCTTTGGCACTAGCGCTTGCGAAACATCCCCGCCTACTGATCCTCGACGAGCCCGTCGCGAGTCTCGACCCGCTGGCCCGGCGCGAGTTCCTCCAGTCCCTGATGGAAGCCGTGGCCAGCGAAGGAGCGACGGTTGTTCTCTCCTCCCACCTGATCGCCGATCTCGAAAGGGTCTGCGACTACCTGATCGTGCTCTCGGCGTCGCGGGTGCAGGTCCTCGGTGGGATCGACGAGCTGCTCAACTCGCACTCGATCCTGAGCGGACCCGCTTCCGAAGCATCGCTCACGACCGGCTGTCCGGTCATCGGGGCGAGCACGATCGGTAGGCAGGCAACGTTTCTTGTGAGAACGAACGGTGTCCCGCCACGGTTGACGCATCGCTGGGTCTCCAGTCCGGTCTCACTCGACGAACTCGTGCTCACATACATGCGGAACCCGGGTTCAGCGGCCCTCCCCGGACCGATGTCGTTGGCGGCAACCGGATGACGTGGGTCGCGTGGCGGCAGCTCCGAACACCTGCCCTCACGGGACTGGCGGCCTTCACCCTGCTTGGTGTGTTCCTGGTGTTGACCGGACTCCGGATGTCGTCCGCATTCGAGGAGAGCGGACTCGCACAGTGCCTCACCACGCAGCCCAACTGCGGCATCGCCGCGGAGCAGTTCCGGCAGCGGTTCGGGAGCCTCGTCTCCATCGCCCCCTACCTGCAGTTCATCCCGGGGCTGATCGGAGTCTTCTGGGGAGCTCCTCTCGTGGCACGCGAGTTCGAGCACGGAACCTACGCATTGGCCTTCACGCAGTCGATTACCCGGCTTCGCTGGATCATGGTCAAGCTCGGCCTCGTCCTCGGCCTTGCTGCCGTCACGACTCTGGCGCTCTGTCGCATCGTGTCGTGGTGGTACGAGCCATTCGCTCGCTTGGACAGCGGTCGGTTTACGCCGGAGGTGTTCAGCCACGAGGGAGTCGTCCCGGTCGCGTACACACTCTTCGCAGTCGCTCTCGGGGTCGCGGCTGGAACGATCGTCCGGCGATCGGTGGCTGCAATGGCCATCACACTGGCCGTCTTCTTCGCCGTCCGCTTCCCGATCGAGCAATGGGTTCGGCCCCACTACCTGCCACCGCTCCACCTCACCCATCCGGTCGCCGACGGCTTCGGCACCGGCCCCGACAACTGGAACCTCAGCAGCCAGTTCGCAGACGCCGCAGGCCGCATCATCCCGATGCAACAAGTCGCCTCCATCTGCCCGCCAGGCACCGACACACCGCGTTGCCTCGCCGCACACGGCTATCGCGTGCTCGAGACCTTCCAGCCAGCCAATCGCTTCTGGTTGTTCCAGGGCATCGAGGCCGGCATCTTTCTCGCACTCACGATCGCTCTTCTGGGACTCACGATCCTCGTCCTCAACGGCTCACGCTACGGCCGATCGGAGGCCCTTCGGCCCGAGAACCTTGTCGACTCGACCCGGTGAGCAGATGTCCGAACCGTTCGCTCATCGCGTCGCGCAGCTTGTCGACGTTTCGTGCTCGTTCGAACTCGTGCGAATACGTCGACAATGTGATCGTGCTGTTTGCGTGGCCGAGCTGCCGGCTGACGCTTTCCACGTCTTGTTTCAACTCGACGATCAGCATGGACGCGAACCCGTGTCGAAGCGAGTGGAAGCTGACGCCGTCAAGGCCGGCGCGCTCGACGGCACGTTCTACGCCGCGGCTTGCTGAACGGTGGTCGCGGCCACGGCCGTCGCGGGCCGGGAACACCGGGTCCTCGGGCAGTTTGTAGGGACTGGCCATCCGGTGCTCGCGGAGAACCCTCGCTAGCTGAGGCATCAGGATGACATCTCGTCGAGACCGGCCTGTCTTGAGCGGAGTCCTTTGTCTATCCCGGCCAAGTTGCTTCCGCACTCGAATAACACCCTCGTCGAAATCGATGTCGCCCCAGATGAGCCCGAGGGCTTCGCCGAGACGCAGTCCCCCAAAAGCACCGACGGCCAGAAGGGTCTTGAACGATCCACCCTTCCTGAGTAGCTGCCCGATCTCAGCCTCGTTAAGGATACGACGCTCTTCAGTGCTGACCCGCGGTCGCTCGCTGTGGTCCAGCTTGCGAACGGGGTTGGACTGAATCAGTCCTGCACGCTCGGCGGTGGCGAAGATGCGACCGAGCGGGGTGAGGGTGCCGTTGATCGTCCAGCCCGAATAACCTTTCCTATTCATGTCGGCCACGAGCGCGGCGACGTGGTCGACCGTGATCTCGTGGAGCCGCTTCTGCCTGAAGGCCGGTTTGAGGTAGCGCTCGTAGTTTCCGCGGTAGATCTCGAATCGTGGATTACGCAAACCGCCAGCGGGCGAAAGTCGACGAGCTAAAGGTGGGCGGCCACCAGGCGTCGTCGGCATCGATGGTGACGTTGATGACTGCGCTCTATATGGCAGATCTCAGGGCAGAGGACCGAGTATCCGTGAAGCCGCACGCCTCGCCAGTGTTGCAGGCGATCGAGTATCTGCTTGGCCGACTCGACGGCTCCTACCTAACCCGGCTGCGTGACTTCGGCGGTTTGCAGAGCTATCCATCGCGTACGAAGGACCCCTATCCGGTTGACTTCTCAACCGGTTCGGTGGGGCTCGGCTCCGCCGCGCCACTTTTCGAGTCCCGCCCGGCCCGATTCTCGGCGCCGCTGGCGTGCACGGGATTCTTCTGGGCTGGCGGAACAGCCTCCAGGGCATGGCGAGCGCGCCGGTCGCGCCTGGTGCCCCGGAGGCCGTCGTGGAGCAACCCGTGGTGCTGTCCCCGCAATGACTCGGCAGCGACACGCCGGGAGGCCGACACCAGGCGGTGTGCGCTGTGGGCGCAGCGAGTCGTCTTTCACCCGGATTAGACGATGCCGCGTCTCCTCTCACTCGCAAGAGTCGTCCTCACGGGGATACGCGGCGCGAACGTGCCGTGCCTCGTATGTCAGAAGAACGTCATCCTCGGAAAGGAGAAAACCGCAATGTCATCAACGGATGACTCATGGAGTGGCTGGATCGTCTTCGCCGGCTTCATCCTCATCATCATGGGAGCGATCGACGCGCTTCAGGGACTGGTGGCGATCATCAGAGATGAGTACGTGGTGGCCACTCCGAAGGGAGTTGCCATCTTCGACGTAACCACTTGGGGCTGGACGACCCTGATCTGGGGCGCTCTGATCTTCTTCGTCGGGCTCGCGCTGCTCGGCGGGGCAGGCTGGGCACGCTGGCTCGCAATCATCGGGGTCACGGTCAACGTGATCGGGCAGATCTCGTTCATGGCGAACTACCCGCAGGCATATCCGCTCTGGAACATCCTGATCGTCACGCTCGCGATCCTGGTGCTCTACGCACTCACGGCTCGATGGCAGGGCTTCAAGCAATCGCTCGCGTGAGGGGGCTCATGTGCCGGATCGAGGGCAGGCACGGTCCGCTCGCTCGATCCGGCTCGCCTTCGGTGTAGCGGTGGGTGAGCCCGGCGAGGAGGGCGTAAGACCTCGACCGCTGGGTGGCACACCTGCGAGGATTCCAACGAGAGGAGGACGGAGTGGTTGGTCGGCGAGTTACAGCGTTGGTGGCAATAGCGCTCTTCGTGGCCGGGATGGTCGTCGCCGTCGTCGAGATCATTCGTGATTTTCCGCGCGGTCCGGTGGTGGTCGTGCTGCTGGCAGTGGGCGCCGTGGCGGCGTGGCATGCGGTGCAGCGACGTGGGCATGCGCGGTATGTGCTGCTGGCGGGGTTCGCGCTGTTCGTGGTCGCCGCGGTCGTTGTGGTTCTGACCGGTGAGCGGCTCGGCGTGGGGCTTGTTGCGATCGCTCTCGTCCTCGCGGGTCTGGGTTTCGCCGGGCGCGTCTTCAAAGTACGCGTGGCCCTCCCAAAGGCCGAGCCGCCAACGCGGGCGGTCGTGGTCTGGAACCCGAGATCGGGCGGCGGCAAGGCTGTCAGCAACAACCTGCCCGACGAGGCTCGGGCACGGGGGATCGAGCCGATCGAGCTGAAGCCGGGTGACGACCTGGAGCAGCTCGTCCGGGAGGCGGTGGCGGGCGGGGCCGACGGTCTCGCGGCCGCGGGCGGTGACGGAACCCAGGCGCTCGTCGCGTCGATCGCGGCCGAGCACGACCTGCCCTTCGCATGTATCCCGGCCGGCACCCGGAACCACTTCGCGCTCGATCTGGGGGTCGACCGTGACGACGTCGTCGGCGCCCTCGACGCGTTCGTTACGGGAGGAGAGCACCGGGTTGACCTGGCCGAGATCAACGGCCGCGTCTTCGTCAACAATGTCTCGCTCGGGCTCTACGCCGAGGCCGTTCAGCGCGAGGGGTATCGAGACGCGAAGCTGCGGACGATGCTCGACACGATGCCGGATGTCCTCAGCTCTCAGCCCACTGACGCGACGAGCGACCTGGGTTGGCGCGGCCCCGACGGCGCCGCGCACCAAGGGGCGGCCGTGATCTTGATCTCGAACAACCCCTACCGCTTTGGAGTCGTCGGATCCGGCTCCCGGCCGCGCCTCGACGGCGGCGAGCTCGGGATCGCCGTTTGGGCTCCGTCCCACGATGGAGGCAGCAGCTCCCAGCAATGGTCGGCCTCCGAGGTCGAGATCACCTCGACGCAGCCGGTGCCGGTCGGAGTCGACGGGGAAGCGCTCGCCCTTGATCCGCCGCTCCGATTCGTGAGCAGGCCGGCCGCGCTGCGAGTCCGGATCGCGCCACAGCACCCCGGCGCATCACCTACAGCCAGCCTACCGAACGGGTTCTTCGACTTCCTCGGAAAGCTGTGGGCCGTCGCCGCCGGGCGCGGCTGAGGGGTGCGGCATGAGGCGCAGGACGTGCGTCGGGGTGCTGGCCCGGGTGCTGTCCTTGCAACGAAAACATGCTGAATTGCAGGGTAATTCGATCCCAGGTGCGCCGCCCATGCACCGGCCGGACGCATAGAGAACGCTGCGAAAAATGACCTAATCGAGGGGACGATGGTTTCAGGGTTCCCTCAAGAAGCCGTCCGTTGCCAAAGTCGCGTAGACGGCTGGCAGACGGGAGCGCCTAATCGGACCGCCTAACACGGGAGTCGACGACCAGCGAGCGGTTTGATCAAGCGGCCTGCGGCCAATGCCCCGACAAGAATCGAACTTGCCCACGCGGTTTCGGAACCCACTGCTCGCACGCACGCGTGAAGCCGCGTCGCCAGCGGATAGTCCAATCCACCGTCACCCGTACATCGCTATGCAGCATGCGCCTGGCCGCCGTGTTTGGGGCGATCGAGGGCACCGGCAGCTACGGCGCTGGGCTGGCCCGTTCCCTCGGCGAACGCGGCGAGCTGGTGCTCGAGGTCAGCCGCACGCCCCGGACAGAGCGCGCCTGCGCGGCAAGGACGACCGCCCACGACGCTGTCTACGCGGCGCGCACCCGCAAAGCGAGGTGGAGATGAAAGATCCGGCGATGCTCGATCTGTTGCGAGAGGTGGCTGATGCGTTCAACCGTCACGACTTCGAAGCGATGATGGCGGAACTAGCTATTACTGCACGGGGGTGCGACTCAGGTTGACTCAGGTTCGTCAACAGCGAGCGACGACGAAATGTCCCGGTGCGTGGCGCGGGACGGCGGGCGGTCTATCTCGTTGCCGTAGGCTTGTTGAGCCTCGTCGTTCAGGTTCAGGGCGAAACAGGTTGCAACGCGGCCCATAGTGTCGCTCGGTGCAGGCGGAGGGCCCGCGCTCGGGCCCTCTCGCCTCGGTTGGAGCTGACGCGTTTACAGCGCCAGGGCTGCCTCCGGCAGGGTCGTGCCGTCGTAGCCGGCGTTGTAGCCGAGGAGCCGGCCGGCGGGAGCGCCGAGGGCCAGCCCGACGCGCTGCATCCAAACTGGCGGGAACGGAAGTCGCACGTCGTTGAAGTGGTGCTTTGCGATCACGGCGAGCCGAAGCGGGTTCGGCATGCCCTTGCGGTTGGTCTTGCCGTCGGCGGCAAGCGCGTACATCGTTGCCAGGAGTTGCTCGAACTGGAGCGCGGGGCGCACCTCGCACCGAAAGCGGGCGGGTGTGTCGCCGGCATTCCAGAAGCGGTGCGCGGTGCCGGCCTCGACAGCGATGGTCGCGCCCGGGCCGGCGAGGATCGTCTCGCCGCCCGCCTTGAACGCGATCTCGCCTTCGAGAATCTCGAACGTCTCGTCCTGGAATGGGTGGACGTGGGTGGCGGCGACGAAGCCGTCCGGCTCGACGCGAACCTCGATGAGGACATACTCGCCGCCGGTCTCGGTGGCCGAACGGATGATGTGGACGGTTTCGCCGGTGACGGGGTTGTGGAGGACATCTCCGCTGTGGATCATGATCTGGCTGCTCCTTGTGTGTCGGTCGAAGACGGGAGTGAGCAGATCCAAGGCTCACACCAGCGAGGCCCCGGCGCAGTACGGAGGGCCAGCGGATGGGGGTGCGGCAAACCGCCCTGCCTCGACTGGGCTTCAGCGACGCTGAATCGACTCGATCGTTGCTGTGCCCGGTGGTCGCTTCGCTCTCGATCCCGAGCACAAGCGGTTCTCGTCGCCACGAAGCGTGAGCGTGGAGACTCAGGCTGGTCCGGTTAGGAAGGGGCGTAGTCAGGCTCGTTCCTCGTCTCCGTCCGGCCCCTCGCCTTCGACTGTTGCGAGTATGACATCGGGGGATGTCTCGAGGCTCATCTCGACCCAGTGGCGAATCTGGTCCTGGGAGTCCGGCTCGCTGAAGCATTGGGCGGAGAAGAACTCGAGGAATCCGTTCCAATCTTTCCGCCAGTAATGTCGGTTGAACTTCAGCCAACCATTAAGCACGCGGCGAAGACTATGCGCGTCCGTCCAGTCAATTTAACCCGGCATTCAACAAGTAGGTATCCCCACCCGCAGCCCCATAGACACGGCGCAGCTCGCACAACGTTGTTCGTACGCTGCGAAGGCGCCACCGTGTACTCGCTCGTGCCGTCTGGCGTCGCGAGCGCATTGCACGTCAGCGATCACACTTTCCTCGGGGAGCCGAAAAACATCCCAATGCGGAAACCGAACGCCATCTGCACACTCGACGGAGCGCTAACGCAGGCACGTACTGCTGACCGCGCCGAGCCGCGGGCACCGTCCGGGCCTTGTCGACCAGGTCGTCGCTCAGGTGGTAGCCCTCTGCCGGCTTCTTCGGCGGCTCGACCGCGTGGTTGTCGTAGACGAGATCCGGATACCACTGGCTCGTGATGTCTTTTGTCTAACGTGAGGTGTGCCGAACGCGGGGTGTCGAGCCTTCACCCTATCCCGAGCGCCCTCTCCACCAAAACGTGACGTCGGGAATACGCAGCCCGCCCTGGCGTCGTCAGACACTCCTCGGTGGACTGTGAGGCCTACAAGCCGGTCTGTGCCTCGAGTCGTCCCGAATTGACGGCCGCGGCGAACGCCTCGTAGTCGCGTTCGTTCTGGTCCGCGTAGGCGACGGCGAAGTCGGCGAGCGCGCGATCGAAGGCGCCGCCTTTGCCGAGGTATGACGCGATCGCGATTCGGTCGCCCCAGCGTGCGTGGGCCCGTGCGAGCGTCGCGCCGCAGAGGCGCGCGTAGAGCGTTGCGCCGGGCACGAGCATACTGTCGACGTCGACGCCGCCCTTCCAGTCGTGCAGCTGGCGGACGTAGTAGTCGCGTGTGACGCCTTCGCGTTCCTTGACCCGCAACCATCCGAGGAAGATGTCGCTTGCGGCCTGCATGACGCGCTGGCCGGCGACGACGCGTCGACCATGATTCGCGAGCGCGCTCCTGCCGACGAAGCGCTCGAGAACGGAGGCCTGCGCCTCTTTCGACTGCAGGAACAACGGGTCGTCTGCGTCGCGGCCGAGGAAGAGATGGATCCAGGCGCGTGTCCCGACGCTCCCAACGCCGACGACCTTGTGCGCCGTGTCGACCCACTTGAACTCTTCGAACGGATGGTGGACGACGCGGAACGACCGTCGGTACTCGGCGACGAGCGAGTGCATGTAGGCGACGAGCTCCTCTCGTCTTGCGGCCTCGGGCATCAGGTCGGCGAGCGGCACGATCAGCGGCGGGTCGGCGACGATACGGAGCTCGCCGTCGATCTCATCCGTACGCTTTGCCAGCAACCGGGCGTGATCGCGGGTCCTCGCCTTCGCAATATCCTTCTCGGTCTGTGCGGCCTCCTCCTTGCCGAGGCGGTTCTCACTGACCTCCGCGCGGACAAAATCAAGGACCTGGTTGACGTCGACGTGGTCGTACCACGCATCGAGCGTGGGCATCCCTGCCGTCCGCCGCATGACCATGCGGTACTCGCCGACGCAGGCGATCACGATCGCGCGGCGGTCGGCTGGGTCGTACCCGCGCTCGCGACCGAGGACCTCGAGGCTCACCGCCAGCCGTTTCACGTCCCATTCCCACGGACCGGGGAGCGTCTCGTCGAAGTCGTTGATGTCGAACAGCATCTGGCGCTCTGGCGAGGCGAACACACCGAAGTTCGACAGGTGCGCGTCGCCGCACAACTGGACGTTGATCCCGGACGAGGGGGTCGTCGAGAGGTCGGCCGCCATGATCAGCGCACCGCCGCGGAAGAACGCGAACGGGCTATCGAGCATTCGGCCATGGCGGATCGGAACGAGCCACGGAACGCGGGTCTCGGCCTGTTCCTCGAGGAGCGTAATCGGGTCGCGCGGCTCCCCCACGGGAATCCATGTTCCGTGGGACGATCGAGGCGCAGTGCCCCGCGCTGCGCGTCCCCGCGCGACCCGTTCTTCCACACTGAGGTGCTGATGGCGTCTGGCCCGGGCCGTGTTCGACATCCCCAGAGTCAATCAGAGGCGAGCCACGAGGGCACTGAATACTTGCCGGTGGAGACGCAGCCTCCACGCTTCCGAGCTACCGAATCCCCTTCAGCGTGACCGCGTGCTCGCGAGATGCCAGTCCAACAAAGTTGGCGTTAGCCCGCTCTCCGGGCAGCGATCGCCGCCGCGATCGCGGGATCGAGCCAATGCCCGCCTGCACCCGCCGACGAGGCCCGGTGCGAAGCGATCGCCGCCGCGATCGCCGGATCGAGCATGTCACGCGAACCCACGTCGGTGACCTTCAGCGACGGGCGGTGCGAAGCGATCGCCGCCGCGATCGCCGGGTCGAGCCAACGCCCGCCTGCATCCGTCGTCGAGGCCCGGTGCGAAGCGATCGCCGCCGCGATCGCCGGGTCGAGCCAATGCCCGCCTGCATCGGTCATCGAGGCGCGGTGTGAAGCGATCGCCGCCGCGATCGCCGGATCGAGTGCGTCGGACTGACCTCCTGCGAGGGCTGTCGGGACGGCGAGCACGGCCACCGAGGCTGCAAGCCCTGTCGCGAGTGCGAGCCGGCGAATCGTGGGGGATGAGGTGTTCATCGTCTCTCCTTGGGTTGGGATCGCCCTGTGCGATCCGTCTGCCCCACTTGAACGGATGGCGGCAAAGGCACGGTTAGGCCCGGGTTAGGACCCACTTAGGTCGCGGCTTGAGCAGCTTGGAACCCGGTGCTACAGTCGGGCGGGCGATGGAGTTCAGGATCCTCGGTCCGCTCGATGTGATCGAGGGGGAGCGAGTGGTGGAGTTGGCAGGCGCCAAGCACCGGGCTCTGCTGGCGATGCTTCTCCTGCACGCCAACGAGGTCGTTTCCGCCACCCGCCTGATCGACGCGCTCTGGGAGGAAGAGCCGCCGGAGACAGCGCAGAAGGCGCTCCAGGTGTACGTCTCGCAGCTCCGCAAAGCGCTTGGCAAGGACCATCTAGAGACGAAGGCCCCCGGCTACCTGCTGCGCGTCCACGAGGATGAGCTCGACCTCACGCGCTTTCAGCGCCTGGTGCAGGACGGCAGGTTGAGGGAAGCGCTCTCGCTCTGGCGCGGCCCGCCGCTCGCCGAGTTCGCATCTGAGCGCTTCGCCCAGAGCGAGATCGCACGCCTCGAGGAGCTACGTCTGACCTGCCTCGAGCAGCGAATCGAACACGACCTCGCCGCCGGACACCACGCCGAGCTCGTGGGCGAGCTGGAAGCGCTCGTCGGCGAGCACCCGCTCAGAGAACGCCTCAGGGCCCAACTGATGCTCGCGCTCTACCGCTCCGGACGGCAGGCGGAGGCGCTCGAGGCCTATCAGCAAGCGCGTGCGGCGCTCGTCGACGAACTCGGTATCGAGCCCAGCCGTACGCTCCGCGAGCTCGAGAAGGCGATCCTCGAACAGGATCCGTCGCTCGACCCTCCTCCGGAGCAGCGAGAGGAGCAGTTCGAGGCGGCTGCTGCTCCTCCCTCGTCCACGCCGGAGCCGGCCGCTCGAGACGTGCGAAAGACAGTCACGGCAGTTTTCGTGGGGATGGCGATCTCGTCCGTGCCGGGTGAAGGGCTCGACCCCGAAGCCCTGCGCCGCGTCACCGGTCGGGCCTTCGATGAGGTCGAGATCGCGGTCGAGCGCCACGGCGGCAGGATCGAAACGGTGACCGGCGACACCGTCACTGCCGTCTTCGGACTGCCGGCGGTGCACGAAGACGACGCCTTGCGAGGCATCAGAGCGGCAGCCGTTATCCGCGACGCGCTCTCCGTCCTCGGCGCCGGGCTCGTTGACGAGAGCGCGCTCGAGTTGGTTTTCCGCATTGGGATCAGCACCGGTGAAGTCATCACCGGCGTCGACGGCGGGACCGGGCTGCGAACGGTGGGCGAGCCGCTGAAGCTCTCGTCACGCCTTGGTCAGGTCGCAAGTCCGGGCGAGATCCTGTTCGACGAGGGCGTGCGGCGGCTCGTGCGGGACGCAGTGGTCGCGGAGGCCGCCGACGATGGATGGCGCCTCCTCCAGGTCGCGGAGGCGGTCCCCGGCATAGCCCGTCGGCTGGTCTCCCCGATGGTCGGCCGCGAGCGCGAGCGCAGGCGGCTGCATGACGCCTTCGACCAGGCGGTAAACGACCGCTCCTGCCAGCTGTTCACGGTCCTCGGCCTTGCCGGGGTCGGGAAATCGCGGCTGGTCCAGGAGTTCCTGGACGGCGTCGCCGGACAGGCCCTCCTCGCCCGCGGGCGCTGTCTCCCCTATGGGGAGGGCATCACGTACTGGCCGTTGCTCGAAGCCGTACGCGACGCGGTCGGGCTCGTCGACACCGACTCGCCCGACGAGGTGCGCGCGAGGCTCCTCGATGCTCTCGGCGACGAACACGGAGCCGAGCTCGTTGCCAACCGCGTGGCCGAGCTGATCGGTCTCGCCGAGGCCGCCGCCGGAGCCGAGGAGGGATTTGTCGCGGTGCGGGCGCTGTTCGAGGCGCTTGCCCGCGAACAGCCGGTGGTGATCGTTTTCGATGACATCCACTGGGGTGAGGCAACGTTCCTGGATCTGGTCGAGCACCTCGCCGACTGGGTACGTGATGCCCCCGTCCTGCTCGTCTGCCTCGCCCGGCCCGAGCTCCTCGCCATGCGTCCCGGTTGGGGAGGAGGCAAGCTCAACGCGACAGTGGCGCTGCTCGAGCCGCTGTCGGACGAGGAATGCTCGCAGCTGATCGCGAATCTCGTCGGCCGCGCTGAGGTGGCCGGGGAGGTCGGAACGAGAATCGCCCAATCGGCCGAAGGCAACCCGCTCTTCGTCGAGGAGATGCTCTCGATGCTGATCGACGACGGCCTTCTCATCCAGGAGAACGGCCACTGGTCAGCGGTAGGAGACATCTCCGCGGTGCGAGTGCCGCCCACGATCCAGGCGTTGCTCGCCGCCCGGCTCGACCAGCTCGACGAGAACGAACGAGCCGTGATCGAGCAGGCCGCTGTGGCCGGCAAGGTCTTCTACGAAGGAGCAGTCACCGAGCTCGCAGACACGGCCTCGCGACCGGCGGTTCCGGCGGCGCTGGCGGCACTCGTTCGCAAGGAGCTGATTCGCCCCGAGCGGGTGAGCCTCGGCGAGCGCACCTTCCGCTTTCGGCATCTGCTCATCCGTGACGCCGCCTACGACTCGATCCCGAAAGCGACGCGCGCCGCGCTCCACGAACGCTTCGGTCGCTGGCTCGAACGTACTGCGAGCGAGCGAGCGATCGAGTACGAGGAAGTCATCGGCTATCACCTCGAGCAGTCCTACCGCTACCGGGTCGAGCTCGGTCCGGTCGACGATACGGCACGGGGAGTCGCCCACGAGGCCGCGGAGCGGCTCGGGAGCGCCGGCCGACGGGCGTTGACGCGGAGCGACGCGCCCGCCGGGGCAAATCTCATCTCACGCGCCGCCGCGCTCCTGCCCCCAGATGATCCCCTGCGGGTCGAGCTCGTTCCCAACGTCCGAGTCGTGCAGGGCCTGGGCGGCGACATGCGCTGGGCAGACCGGGTGCTGACGGAAGCGGTGGAAGCTGCGGCGACGACCGGTGACCGCCGACTGGCCGCCCGGGCACTCGTCCAGCGCGGCCTCCTGCGCCTGTTTACGGAATCCAACGTCACGGCGGACGAGCTGATCGACGCTGCCGACCGTTCGATTGCCGTCTTCGAGGAACTCGGCGACGAGCTCGGTCTAGCGCGCGCGTGGCGACTGAAGGCCCAGGCGCACTACCTTGCTCGCCGGGCCGGGGCATCCGCGGATGCCTCCGAGCGGGCGCTCGAGCACGTTCGGCGGACCGATGACCGCTTTGAAGAACAAGAGATCGTTGAGTGGCTCCTGATCGCCCTCTTGCTGGGCCCTGCGCCGGCGGCAGACGCGTACCGCCGCTGCGAGCTTCTGCTCCGCGAAACCGCGAAGAACTTTCGGCTCGAGGCGCAGATTCTGGCATCGATGGGGACGCTCGCCGCCATGCGGGGACACGTGGACGAAGCCAAAGAGCTGGTCATCCGTAGCCGGACGATCATGAACGACGTCGGCGAGTGGATCTGGATCGTCGTGTTCTGGTACGCGTTCGTCTCGGTCTGGCAGGGAAACCCAGAGGCAGCGGAACGCGAGCTCCGGCCCGGATACGAGGCCCTCAAGAAGATGGGCGAGAAGAGTCACTTCTCATCGATCGCCCATGCGCTATCAAATGCCGTCTATATGCAGGGACGCGACGACGAAGCCGAGCAGCTGATACGGGAATGCGAAGAAGCCACTCGTCCAAACGACGTCCATTCCCAGATCCTCTGGCGCTCCATGCGAGCCAAGACACTGGCTCACCGCGGCGAGTTCGAGGAGGCGGAACTGCTTGGAGGACAGGCCCTGGCCATCGCCTCCGCGAGCGATTTTCACACCGCGCACGCAGACGCCCTATTGGATCTCGCAGAAGTCCACACTCTCGTGGGCAACCCGGACGCGGCGGCCGCACTCGTCCGGGAAGCCATTGGCTTCTACGAGCTGAAGGGCAACGTGCTCGCAGCCGAGCGAGCGCAGTCGCAGCTCGAGGAGATCACCCCGAGGTCGCGAGCCTCCGGAGGTGCGGCTCGTCATCACCGCTGATGGGCGTCAGGTCACGATCGACCAGCTCCGGCACGACCTTCAAGCCATCGGGGCTGACCTGCGCGTGCCGATCAGGGCGGCTGTGGTTCGCCCTCGAGAAGGGATCAAGACCATTGCGCAGCAGCCCACGACCGCGAGAGCGCTTGAGGCGCGCCTTGCAGCGGCCGATAAGAGATCTGTGTTCGAGTACGCCATGAAGCTTTGTTATCCCAACGGGCGCAGCTTCGACCTCATCCGTGAGAGCGAACGTCCGCTCGAGGTAGGACAGGAGTTCGACGCGTTCGGACACACCTGGCGAATCGCGGGCAAGGTTCCACCGTCCCGTTTCCAGCCCATCCTCGTGTCGGAGCCGGAGGCCTTCGCATGCCATCCCGTGAGCGAGCCGAGACCCCGCAGCTCGCGCTGACGCCCGCGCGGGCATGCGACCTTCGCGGCGGGCGCCCCGCGACCTGTAATTCCTGAAAAGCAAGACAGAATCGGAGGAGGACCGCATCCCCTTCAGCCTGGCCGTGTCCCGTGGTCCGCTTGACTGGGAGCGTGGTCGACCAGCTGAATGGGTCACGCCGTCGGGTCAGTCACGATCGTGTCGCGTAGCAACCGTCGAGCAACGGCGATACTTCCGCCGGTCTTGACGGTTGTGAACGGAAGTCCGAGCACTTTCTCCCAGGCGCGCACAACCCGCCGCTCACCGGAACGAGTGGCATCGTCCAGAATGATGCTGAAGGAGGCCGCAAACTCGCTCGAGAGTGCAGGGACCGCGGGGTACCTGGAAGTAGCGCTCGCCTTGCCGTATGCCGGAGGGCCGTCCACGAGCAGTAGGTCGATCTTGCCTGTGAGGGCGGCACGCAGTTTGACCTCGTCGTACCAGGCCCCTGGCGCGGATTCCAGCGTGCGTTCTGTCGGACATAGCGGGACGTGCACCACCCGCGCGACGTCTGTCAAGTTTTCGCGCCTCAACCGATCGTCGACCAGGGTGGCCCAATCCTCGTTGTGTTCAATTGAGAGAAGTTCACCATCCGGAACGCGCTCGGCGAAGAGTCGCGCGATGAAGAGAGTCGAAACCCCTGATCCCAGTTCGACCACGTTGAGACGCTGGAACCAGAGGATTTCATTCAGCGTGTGCACGAGCCCACTGGGTCGCATAGCCCCTGCACTCCACCCGTCGTAGCTCTTGCTGAGCGGCTGTAGCGCCTGCATGGCCAGGATGTCGCGCCTCCCCCGGGGCCCATCCGTTGCGACCTTCTCGGTGATTTGGGCCAAGCGTCTCAGGGGGTTCCTTTGAAGGCCTGTCATTCAGGGGGAACCTAACGCATGCGAGTTGCATCGCTCTCCCCCGCATGGGGGTGGGCGAACTTCTCGTATCCCGCCAACTCGGGCACGCATCGCCGCATATCACGTTGCGAGTTTATGCACACCCTATTCGACCAAGCGGAGGACGGGGCGAACGCATTCGAGGCGCTCGAGCGTGGATTCGGTGCCACGCAACCCTGTCGTAGACAGGTCCCGTCAGGCGTGAAATCATGGTCGAACAGGCTAATCCACCATGAGACGGGCGCGCAGAGTTCTGTCTCCGTATCTCGATGGGGTAAGGACCGAAGAACGGGAGGATCTTCTGATCGTTAGCCATCTCACCGACGCAGAGAAGGCCGGCGCAACTTCGATCTCCGTGGGCGATGGGTCGGGAATGGGCGGCCAGTTTCTCCTCGGCGCCGGCTGGAATCGAGCGCCAGCGCGATGGGTTTCGGATGCGATCGGCGACTGGTTCCTGGGGAGACACCCTGACCTGCCGGCGATCCGGCTGACGGGACGGGATCGTGGTGCCATGGGGTGGATGCTGGGCTACCCGATCAGCGAGGCAGGCACGCTCCTGGCCGATGGAGAGTCGCTCAGGGTGCCGGCGCCTGCGCTGGAATCGACCGAGGCACTGGAAGCGTTCATCTATTCGTTCGGTGGCCGCTTTGCGGCGGTGCTGCTCGATGACCATCCGCGTCTTTACCTGGACCCATGCGGCTCGCTATCGGCTGTCTACTGCACTCACCAGCACCTCGTTGCCTCCACCCCCAATCTGATCCCTTATGAGGGGCACACTCGCGATCGTGCAGAGTTGGCAAGGGCAATTGGCATCCCGCATACCAACGGTATGTACCCCCTGGGGTTGACGCCCCGTTACGGTATCGAGCGCATCCTGCCCAATCATTATTTGGATTTGTCGAGCTGGGAGACGATACGCCACTGGCCAAAGCAGCCGCTGACCTACCTGGTACCCGTAGAGGAGGCGGTCGTCGAAATTGCGGACATTGTCAAGCGGCAGATCGCGGCCGTCGTCGCGGCAGCGCCCACCTATCTCCCTTTGACCGCTGGCCGAGACTCACGGATGTTGCTCGCGTGCGCCAAGGGCGTGGCCGATCGGCTCGAGCTATTGACCGTCGAACTAGGCAATCAACCTTCTGCCGTCGACTGCAAGACGTCCCGCCGTATCGCCGAGCGTTTTGGGCTGAAGCACCGCGTCTTGCCGATGGAAAGGGCCACCGAGGCAGATCTCCAAGAATGGATGTTTCGTATTGGTTACTCGACTGGGGAGGTCACAGGCTGGCAGTGTGCCACGACCTGGAAGCGTCTCCCCGGTGGCCGCGCCATGTTAGGAGGAAATGTCGGTGAGTTGGCACGAGGCTATTACTGGCGCGAGGACGATACAGAGACCACGGTTATCATGCCCGAACGTCTCTTGGATATTTGCAGGTGTCCTCCTCACGACGTGGCGCTCGCACGAGTGCGCGCCTGGCTCGAAACAGTTCCTGCTACGGACGCGTTGCAGCTATTGGATATGCAATATCTTGAGCAACGGATTGGATGTTGGGCTGGAGTGTGGCCATATGCCGCCTGCGATTATGCATTCGAGATCTTCCCGGTTTGCCACCGACGCGTGATCGAACTGATGCTTACTCTGCCAGCATCCTACCGCCGCTCCGGACAATTGCCTTGGGACATCATCGCGCGCGAATGGCCAGACTTGTTGAAGTGGCCTTTCAATGCAAGGCCTCGGATAGAACGATTGTGGGCGCGAACAAGACGAGTAGTGAAGGGTGCATGAAACGCCCTCGGGCGACCCAGGGTTCGGCAAGAGCGGCGACATAGCAGTGACTTCATTTCCGTAACTGGGCTTCGACAGACATGAGCAGATTTCACGAGGGCGTCCTCGCGACACTCGACCGCGCCGTCTATGCAGCACCCGCCCTCTGGCCGGCGTCCGCCAGCCTCGAGGCTCCCAACGGCAGAATCAAACCAAGCCGACGGACGTCTCGTCTCGACGTTCATACAGGCGCAGAGGTTCTCCAGCAACCGGATGCCGTCCTGCGGCATCCCTAGGTTCAGCCCTCGCCCTGCGAATCAGCGAGGTCACTGATGCGCCGGCACGTGAGGACGTGCAAGACTGTGCGTGGATCGACCCGAGAGGAGGAGTTATGCAGCTCGAGGAGCTGATTTCGGGCGCCCGCGACGTCGTGAGCGTCAAACGCGTATACGGGGATCCGTACGAGAAGAACGGGCTCACCGTGATTCCGGCTGCAACCGTCCGCGGCGGCGGCGGGGGTGGGATGGGTGAACGCGAAGGCGACGAGTCGGGAGGAGGCGGAGGCTTCGGCCTGATGGCGCGTCCGAGCGGAGCGTGGATCGTCGAGGACGGTCGTGCGACCTGGAAGCCGGCGATCGACGTGAACAGGATCGTCTTGGGCGGCCAGATGGTCGCGCTGACCGCGATCCTCGTCACCGGTCGGATCCTGCTCGCCCGGTCACGGCGCCGTCGATCGTTGCGGAATCTCATCCCGCGCCGAGCGGAACGGCGGCACGTGCAGCTACACCTGCCGAAGCTCGCTCACCGGTAACGGCACGGGGCGCGAGGGCCCGCGCCCGCCGTGGGTCCTCGCGACCCACCTCGACCCTGCCTCGTTTCCCCGGAGTGCCGGCGGGGACGTTTTGTGAACCCGGCTCCGACCTACTCGTCGACCTTGTTGTAGTCCCAGGTGTGCCAGTCCTTCGGTGTGATCGTGACGATGGTGCGGCCCTCCGCCATGATGGGCTCGGTGTAGAGCTCCGCGTCGCCTGCGCCGAGCGCCTTCGTGAGGACGCGCTTGGTCACCTGCCTGATCAGATCGTCGTCGCGCGAGAGCTCAGCGGTGCCACGACACTCGATCGCCCACGCCCCCGCCGCGAGCCCCTGCTCCATACGCGGGTCCTGATCCACCAGAATCGTGATGCGGTTGTCCTGCGCGAGGTTCTTCAAGTGCACGCGCCCGGCTCCGAGTGTGAGGCGGAAAGCGGCACCATCCCAGTCGAACCAGATCGGGGTCAAATGGATCATGCCGTCGGCGCGGAAGGTGGCAAGCCGGGCAAGGGCTGTCGATCCAAGCCGCTCGTCGATCTCCTCTTTCGAAAGCGCGTTCTCGGGTGTGGCCGTGGACTTCGAGCTCAAGACGCCTCCTCACCAGATGCGGACGAATTTCATCCTATTTTCGTGGTGAATCCAGTGGCCCGGGGCGCGAGCGATGCGCCTGCAGACGAACCCGCGAACAGAGGCGGCTGCCTGAGACGCTTCGGCGACCCGACCCGCTGAGAGCGATCTACGCACGATCACAGCCCAGTGTCAACCGGGCGACTCCGTCCTGGAGCTCTCTCAGAACGCGCAGGAGCCACCTCGGCACACGTGAGGCCGGGTAGACGGAGGAACCTGCCCGGTCCCACCCCACTCGCTGTCTCGGCGGCACGGAATCGGTCACGTCTGACGTGCATTCGGATGATCCCAACCGCTTCGTCAGGCGCGTCCTCGCACCGCGGCTCAGGCGCAGACGGGCGCAGCCGGCGAGGCGACGCACGGGGAGGTGACCACGTGGCCGCCCCCTTCCAGGTCGAAGGGGCCGGCGCGCCCGTCTGCTCTCTCTTACGAATACCCGGATCCGGAGCAAATGCAAGGGCGCTTGCGTCACTTCGTCGAGCAGCACGCGAGCCGAGCGACGACGTGCTCGGCCGCGACGGCTACCCGGCATCGTCCTCGCCGCGCACGCGAACATCTCGGCACCGGCTGCGACGCCGAGCAGCTTGTCGTCGCTGTCGGACGAATGATCGAGCCAGTAGGTGAGAAGTAAGGACGGCGGCTACGAGATGGACGACGAATGTGGATGTCGCCCAGGCTGGGTTGCCCGCCCCGTCCGACTCGACGCGGCACGTGTCCCCGGGTTCTCACCTCCACCCGAATCAGACCGGCCGTTCGGCCCGGCGTCGGCCTCGGGAGCGTGATCCCAGGACACATCCGCGCAAGCGGAATATCTTCGCGACGGCCTTCGTTAGTTAGACATTACCTAGACAAACACGTACAAGGAGGTCTACCCGCATGCGCAAGTCGATTCTCATGCTCGCAACATCGATCGTCGCGATCGTCGCGATCCTCGCTCCCGTTGCCTCGGCGAAGCCCGCCGCCGGCGAAGCGGACATCGTCACCACAGCCGTTAACACCGGACAGTTCACGACACTCGCCTCGCTCCTCCAAGCCGCCGGCCTCGTCGACACCCTGAAGACGGGTGGACCGTTCACGGTCTTCGCGCCGACCGACGCGGCGTTCGCAAAGGTGCCCAAGGCAACACTCGACGCGCTTGCCACCGACGCGGCCAAGCTCAAAGCCGTGCTCCTCTACCACGTCGTCGCCGGCAGCGTCCCGGCGAGCGACGTCGTCAAGCTCACCTCAGCAAAGACGGTCAACGGCGCCAACGTGGCGATCAAGGTGCAAGACGGATCGGTTTTCGTGAACGGCGCCAAGGTGGTCACGGCCGACGTGAAGGCCTCGAACGGGATCATCCACGCGATCGACAGCGTTCTGCTGCCGCCGGCGGCAGCAGCGCCGGCGCAGAACATCATCAAGACCGCAATCGCAGCCGGCCAGTTCAAGACGCTCGCCTCATTGCTCCAGAAGGCAGGCCTCCTGAAGACGCTGCAGAACGGCACGTGGACGGTGTTCGCACCGACCGACGCAGCGTTCGCGAAGGTGCCGAAGGCGACACTGGTGAAGCTCGGCAACAACCCGACACTCCTCAAGAAGGTGCTCCTGTACCACGTCGTCAAGGGCGGGGTGCCCGCGAGCAAGGTCGTGACGCTCTCCGGCAAGTCAGTGGGCACGGTCGCCGGCGTGCCGGTGAAGATCAAGGTCACAGGCGGAAACGTGTTCCTGAACGGCCTCACCAGGGTTACGAAAACCGACGTGAAGGCCTCGAACGGCTATATCCACATCATCAACAAGGTCCTGATTCCCTCCGCGTAAGCGCGGTTGCATGGTTGAAACGAGCAGCGGGCGGCGACGCGGCCCGCTGCTCGTTTCCGACCTCGGGGAGTATGTCAACTCGACGGACAGGGGAACCCGTCCACGAAGACCGGCGGCAGCGGGCCGTCGCGATCGTCCTCGTCCCGGCCCACTACGCCTCCGGTGCGTTTTCGAAGGCGTCGAGGATCCGATCGATCTGCTCGGCATCGTCCAGCTCGTCGAGACCGAGCGGGCTCTCGTAGAGCTCGAACATGTCCTCGAACGAGAGCTCGGCCGCCTCCGTTCCCGGATCCGCATCCATGCCCGACGTATCGGCACCCCGCGACCTACCGATGAGCGACGCGACCCCCGCTTGGGTCAGATCGCGGCACCCCAATCGAGCGATCTGTCAGACGAGTTCGCCAGGCCGGCGACGACACACCCACTGCGCGCGAGATCGCATTGGCGAAGATCGGCGCCGCATTGAGGGCACCGATCTCGCTGCGTGCCAACTCGGCGTCTGGCTGACGCCTGCGGCGCGGGGAGGTCAGGCGCGGTCGGACAGCGACGGGGCCGAGCGCGGCCGTCAGCCCGTGCCGTGCGCGAAGAGATACAGCCCGGTCATGAACACGAGCCAGACCGCGAACGCAACCGCCCAACGAGCAACGAGGGGCTGACGATACGTCCACGCAGCGACCCGTCGGGCCCCTGGCGTCGCGAAGCGGGGCTGCGCGGCCAGGCTGTAGCCGTAGAGCAGGGAGAGAATGAGCATGTCGAGCCCGAGAATCGCCTTCACCCGACGAGTGTCTCACGAAACGACCCCTGAGGGAAGGCAGCAGGCGGCCAATCGCATATCCCTTGAACGAGGGATATTGACCCCTCGGATGAGGGACTACAGTGAGTCGGATGTCCTGATCCAGGCGGGGAGGGCCGAAATGCCACTTGACAGCGTGCCGAACATGGCACCGAGAGCCGAAGAGATCGACGACCCCGAGGTGCTCCTGCATCGTGTCCTGTATCGCAACGGCCGCATGGCGCAGCTGTTCCGTGACGGGGAGCCGCAGCCGCTGAGCGATGCCAAGCGTTCGCTGGGGGCCTTGACCGGCTTGAACCGGGCCGACCTGTATCGGCTCGAGGAACTGCTCGAGGCGACCAGAGCCTGACAGCCGGAGCTCCGCACAGCGGACGCTGTGCGCCTTAGAGCTCGAATCAGAATGACGGTTCGTCGACGGGGCGTGATGGGCGAGTGCGATGCGAGGACGCAGGGAGCCGCCGATATGGGACATATCGGGGCGACCGAGGACGAAGCAGCGTGCCGCCCAGCGCGTCCCGGCGGCACAAGTCTCATTCTGATTCGAGCTCTTTTAGCGTCGCGCCGTGCTCCTGGCCGGGTCCTGCCCCTGTGGCCCGCCCGCCCCGGTCCAGCGTGCCAGTCCGATCAACCCGGATCCGGACCCGCGAAAGACCACGAGGCTCGGCCCTCGGGCGCCGTCGCCGCCCGCGCCACCGGCACCGCCCGCGCCACCGGCGCCACCGGCGCCACCGGGGCCAGCCGGTGGTGTCGTCAGTCCGGTGCCGCCGCTGCCGCCGCGCCCACCGGCCCCGCCCTCACGCCCGGCCCCGCCGCTGCCCCCTTTGCCCGCTGTGACCCTCGAGATGATGAGCACGACCCGGGACTTCCAGAGATAGATCCCGAACGAGCCACCGCCAAAACGGCCGCCGCTCCCTCCCGTGCCACCGCCTCCGCCGCCGCCACCGCCACCGCCACTGGAGCCGTTGGCGGTCACGGAGTAGCCGTCCCCCGTCACCGTGTAGGCGCCGCTCCCGCCACCGCCGCCGCCACCCGCTCCCGGGGCACCGTCGGCGCCGCGCGAACCGTCCTTCCCGACCCAGGTCTCCCCCGCCGCCGTGGCTCCTGTGCTGCCGTCGGAACCGGCGGAGCCGTCCGATCCAACGCCGCCTGCGCCACCTTCCTCGCCCGGTTCGGCCGGTGAGCCGGTCGACGAGGCACCACTGCGACCACCTTTCCCGCCCTTGCCGCCGCCGGTCCCCTTACCCGCCTGACCGTCGGTTCCGTTTCCTGAACCGACGTCGAAGAACCCGCTCGCGCCACCTGCGCCGCCGCCGCCGCTGCCGCCGGCGGCCGACTCGATTCGAGAGGTGGCGGACTCCCCGGCGCCGCCGGCCGCTCCCGCCAACCCCGTGGCCTCACCGTCGGGCCCAGGACGTGCCGCTCCGGCGGCGACGGTGACGTGGTCGAGGGTGATGCCGGTCGAGCGCACGAGCCTGACGCCGTAGACGCTGCGCTCGTCGCCCCGTGCGGCAGAGGCTTTCACACGCAGGAGTTGCAGTGTGACCCCCTGAACACCCGCGCCGAAAACACCCTGTGGTGACCCGACGATCACCGTCTTCAGCGATGCGCTTCGCTTCCACGCAGGGCCGTAGCCGCCGAAGACCGAGACGCCGGAGAAGAGCCGAAGACCTGCGCCCACGTTGTAGGTTCCTGCCGCGGCGTACACGTTTCGGCGCTGGGCGCGCGCGATGATGACTGCGGCCGAGAGCTCCCGCACGGGTTGCGCGATCGTGCCGGGGGCGCCGTCTCGTCCGTTCGGGGCGACGAACACCGCGTTCCGAGCGTCACCATCGATGCCGTCGCAGTTCGCATCGACGAACTTCAGGTCCGGGCGATCGACCCCGGACCTCGTGCAACGCGCAGCGCTCTGTCCGCTCGCAGGGCCCGCAGCCGACCAGAGAACGACCCCGCCGATCAGCGTTGCAGGGAGGAGAAAACGAACGTGCCGGCGTCTCATCGCGCCACATCATGACGACAATCCGACTCGCCCGTTTCCCGCGTCTCCTGCCCGCGGCCACCCGGAACCACCGGGAGCCCGGCAAGCCCGAACCGCAAGTCGGAAATTACGGCTCTACGCTGCCAATCGCCGTCGCGACACCGAAGCTCTGTTCGGTGCCGCGACGGTTGTTGGGGGGAGCCGGAGATCAGCAGATGGCGGAGGGCCCGCGCGGGCGGGCCCTCCACGACGTGTGTCAGCGCACCCTGTAGGTGAAGAGGCGGGTCGCGGTCTGGCCCGATGCCGTCACCTTGATCTTGACTCTGAGGAGCTTTCCCTTCGTCTTCTTCGGGACGACGAACGAGAGGCGCACCTTTCCCGCCTTGAACGACTTGGTGACCTTGATCACCTTGCCACCCAGCGTCGGTTGGACGACGAGCGCGCCCACGCTCAGCGGCGCACGCGTATCGCTGCGGTTGACCGCCAGCGTGAACGTGAACCGCTTGCCTGCGACCGGAAGGAGCGGCTGCACCAGCACTTTCCCGAGCACCGGCTTGACGACGACCGGCGGCTTCGGCGCTGCCGGCACGACCGGCTGCTGCGGCTGCCCCACCGTCACCGAGGCCGTGTTGTTGCTCGAATCCAGGTCGGACTCGAACGATCGCACCGTGGCCGTGTTGACCAGCGTCCCCGCCGCCGTCACCCGCACCACGACCTCGATCTCGCCGACCAGCGCCCCGGCCAGGAAATCGAGGTTGCAGGTCAGCGTTGTGCTGCCCGTGCAGCCCGAGCCGCGGTTCGCTCTCGTCGAGACCAACTCGACCCCCGCCGGCAGCGTGTCCGTCACGATCACCCGCGAGGCCCCCGACGTCGCCGTCGCGTTCTTCACCCGCACCTCGATCCGGTACAGGATCGTGTCGCCCGCCACCGCCGTCTGCACGCTCGCCGTCTTCGTCAACACCAAATCCGGCGGCGTGCCACCGCCGCCACCACCGCCGCCGCCGCCACCGCCGCCGGAGCTGGCGGCGACAACCGCAGCCGTCGCGGCCGAATCGGCGCTGACCGAGTTGACGCTGTTGGTCGCGGTCACCCGCAACCGCAGCGTACTCCCGATGTCATCCACGACCGGCGTGTACGTCGACCCCGTCGCACCCGCGATATCGGCGCACGAAGCACCCGACGCGTTGCACAGGCGCCACTGGCTCGCGAACGTGATCGGCGTCGCACCCGACCACGTGCCGTTCGACCCCGTCAGCGCCTGGCCGACCTGGGCCGTCCCCGACACACCCGGCAAGACCGTGTTCGCGGGCGGTGCCAACGTCAGCACCGCGGCAGTCGCGGCGGAATCGGCGCTCACGGAGTCGACGATGTTGGTCGCGGTCACCCGCAACCGCACCGTCTTACCGACGTCACCGGCGACCGGCGTATACGTCGGCCCCGTCGCACCCGCGATGTTGGCACACGAAGCACCCGACGCGTTGCACAGACGCCACTGATTCTCGAACGTGATCGGTGTCGCTCCCGTCCACGTGCCGTTCGACCCCGTCAGCGCCTGGCCGACCTGCGCCGCGCCTGAAACAGCCGGCAACACCGTATTCACTGGAGCCGCAGCCGGGACGAGGTGGCCGACGAGGGTTCCGCGGCCGTTCACCTGAATCGGGAAGTCGCCGTTCGAGTACGCGTAGTGCACCTCCAGCCCAACTCGCGTGCCGGGACCCGGGATCGGCGTCTGGTACACGTCCTGGAACGAGACGCCGCCGTCGAAGGAGGCGTAGAGATGGAGGTTCGGGTCGACGATCGGCACCCCACCCTCGAGGGTGGTGCCGATCAGAAACGTGCTCGCGTCGAGCCGGAAGCTCGAGAACGAGGTGTACGGGATGTCCTGAACCACCGTCCGCGCACCGTCGCTCAGTGCCACCTTCACGATCTTGTTCTGCTGCGTGAAGTTGTCCGTGCCGAAGACCATGAACGCGTTCGCCGGATCGAATGCCGCGTCGATCGCGACGCACCCGTACACGGTGCACAGCGGCGTCAGCGTCACCCCGTTGTCCGACGACACCCAGATCCCGTCGCCGTCGGCGTCGCCGATGAAGGCGTAGAGCTTGCCGTTGTTGTAGCGGAGACCGTGGATGTGCCGGTGCGTCGTCGTCGTGTTCACGACCCCCCACGTCGCGCCGTCATCGCCCGAGCGATAGATGTAGTTGTCGTTCGGCGTCGTCTGGCCCGTGTTGTAGGTGCCGAGCCAGAGAAAGCCGCCGCCCTCGGCGATCGAGTCCGGCGTCAAGGTCGTGTAGAAGACGGGCGAGACCGGCAGGTCCAGCACCCGGGTCCAGTTCGCCCCCTGGTCGGTCGACCGGAACAGGGTCAGCTGTCCCGTGTCGACGTGAGCGAGGAGCGTGCCGTTCGAGAGCGCGGTGATGTACTTCAGGTGCTGATTCGACGGGAACGTCTTCACCTGCGTCCAGTTCGCCCCGTGATCGGTCGACTTCCAGATCCCGTTGTCGGCCGCCAGCGACTCGCCATAGGCGTTCCCCGCTGGGTCGACTGCCAACGTCCCGTAGCTCGGGTTCTCGAGCACGACCTGCACCGTCATCGGCGTCCCCGCTGCTGACGACACCGGCGCGAACACGGCCCCGGCGACAGAGGCGAGACACATGACGAGCACGCCGAACAACCACCGACGGCTCACAACAGCACCAAAACGTCGTCCCGACCCCATTTCATCCCCCTCGAATGTAAAATCCGCGCCCCCCCGGCGCCTCTCAAACCATATGCACCGCGGGTGTTACGTCAAGCCACGCGCGATCCATTCGCATATGACGAGATCGCGCCGGGATTGATAGTTACGGATTGATAGGCCGGCAGCGGAGCCCCGATCCGTGTCTAGGGGTGGATCCTTGTCTCGGGCCGGAGCCCGTGCGGCCGGCGCGCGATCAGGAGGCCAGGCCGGCCTCGGTGGCGGCTGCGACTTCTTCGAGTTGGCCCGTTCTCACGTTGTAGACGTAGCCGTAGATCGGGATCCTGGACGGCACGAGTGGGTGATCGCGGATCCGGCGGACGTCGTCGACGACGCTCTGCTCGCGATCGGGGATCGTCAGCCAGTCGATCGTGCGGCCTGCCGGCGAGCCGGGTCCGGTGCCGACGTCGTGGAAGCCGTCGGGGCCGAGCGCGGCGGTCTCGAGGCTCTGGTCGAGCAGTTCGCCCATCAGCTCGCTCGTGAAGAACTCCATCCCGCAGTCGGAGTGGTGGATCACGAACCACTCGGCGGTACCGAGGAGCTTGTACGAGATCACGAGAGAGCGGATCGCGTCGTCGCTCGCGCGGCCGCCGGCATTGCGAATGACGTGAGCGTCGCCCTCGCTGAGACCCGCGTACTTGGCAGGGTCGAGGCGAGCGTCCATGCAGGTGAGGATTGCGAACCGTCGGGCAGGCGGCAGCGCCAGCTCGCCTTTCGCACCGAAGGTGCTGACGTAGCTCTCGTTCGCGGCGAGGACTTCCTTCAGAACGGACATGCGGGCTCCTGACCTCGGGGATATCCACCCGTTAGTTTACAAAGTGAAGCGGGTATCCGAAATGAAGTAGCAGCGATCGCTGAACCTGAACGCCGCCAGGCCGACGCTCTCGACGTCGATCCACATTTCCCATCCCGACGCCATCCACACCCTGTCGATCGACGCCGGGAGTGCAATGAGCCCGTAGCCCACGACGAGCCTGAACGTGGAGGAATGCGACCGCAGGCGCACGAATAGCTACCGGTGTGGAGGATTACCGGTTCGCGGTTGGGTGGTGAGGTGAAGAGCCCCACGTTCGACCGTTCGATACTTCTCTGGCCGACCAGCATCCCGTGAACGCGACTCCAAGGTCCCAGCACGGCCTCGCGCCGCTCGGTCGCCTCGGCGGCGGGCGCGAGGAACCGGCAGCAAGCACGACTTGGGGGCGGCGATAGATCGTCCTGAATCGCAATTGTGACGAAGGAACCTTGCTCCCCACGCAGCCTTCAGTCAACCGAAAGCGCAACCTCAGAGGGTCCTTTCCACCTGCTAACAGCCTCCAAACACGCTCGCGCTAGGTTGACGCGACCATGCCGGACGTTGTCTTGAGAGACAAGGATCGAACTCGCCGCGCGCCCCGTGGCGTCTTCCTGTGCGTCCTCGTCCTCTCTCTTGTAGTGCTCGCGGCGGCCGAACGAGCGCAGGCGCAGACGGAGCTCTCGGGGATCGACGTCTCGAATTGGCAGCACCAGATCGACTGGCTCGCCGTCGCCGGGACCGGGAACGCATTCGTCTTCGCGAAGGCCACGGAGGGGACGACGTTCACCGATTTGACGTTCCCGGTCAATCGATCGGGCTCCACGGTGCTGGGCATGCGGTTCGGCGCCTATCACTTCGCTCGACCCTCGGGCTCGTCCGATGCCGCGGCTGTCGCGAGCGCTATCGCCCAGGCCGACTTCTTCCTCTCGGTGGCGCAGCCGCTCCCGAGCGAGCTGCTGCCCGTGCTCGACATCGAGAACACGGGTGGCCTCAACGTGGCGCGGCTCACCCTGTGGGTGCAGACCTACCTCGGCCAGGTCGTCGCCCGGACGGGTCTCAAGCCGATCGTCTACGTGTCACCGAGCTTCTGGAAGTCGAAGCTGGGCGACTCGCCCGTCGTCGCAACGGCAGGCCATCGGCTCTGGATCGCCCATTGGACCCAGGCGGCCCTCCCGATCCTGCCCGGCGCGGGCTGGGGCGGGCTCGGCTGGTCGTTCTGGCAGTGGAGCAACTGTCGTCACATCGCGGGCATCAACGGCTGCGTCGACGGAAACCGCATGAACGGATCGAGCTTCAGCGGCGTCACGGTGCCCTCGTATCCGATCGGCGCCCCGATCCGCGCCGGCGCGCCGACCATCGTCGGCAGCCCTCAGGCCGGGAAGCTGCTCGCCGCAGTCCCCGGCACCTGGGGCGGCGGGAAACCCACCTCGTTCAGCTACCAGTGGCAGCGGTGCAACGCCACCGGGGGTGCGTGCACCCCGATCGCCGCCGCGACGGCAGGGACGTACACTCCCGTGGCCGCCGACGTCGGCCACGCCCTGCTCGTGCGGGTGCAGGCCGCCACCGCCGCCGGCAACGCCTCCGCCTCCTCGCCGCCCACGCTCGCCGTCTCGAGCTCGGGCACACCCGTGGGCACAGCACCCAAGGCGCGCACGCTCCCCGCGATCAGCGGCAGCACCCAGGTGGGCCAGACGCTGTCAGCCCTGGTCGGCACCTGGACGGGGTCGCCCACCTCGTTCTCCTACCAGTGGCAGCGATGCGCCCCGGACGCCACAGGGTGTATCGCGATCGACGGAGCGGGCGGGGCCGCCTACACGCTCACGCCCGGTGATCTCGGCGCTGCGATCTCGCTCGTCGTCACCGCTGTCGGAAAGGGAGGCGCGGGCTCGGCCACCTCCGCACCCACCGCGATCGTGACGCCGGCGCCCGTCCCGGCGCCGACCGTGGGAACGACGACCGCCGTGACCGGTCAGGCAGGCGCCGTCACCACCGTTACGAACGTCGCCGTCGCCACCTGGCAGCCCGGCGCCCTCCCGGATCAGGCCGCCGTCGCGCTGAGCGACGTCACGAGCCGCCTGTCACTCTCCGGGACGGCGATCTCGCTCGGCTTCGGCGCCACCACGCCGCTCCCGTGGCCCATAGACGTGGTCTACCCGTCCGTGCCGGCGGACTCGGTCCCGGGCATCCTGCCCACCAGGGGTGTGTGGCGGCCGCTCGCGGAGCTTCCGTCCCCAACGCTGCCGGCGGACCAGGAGGCCGGCGCCTATCGCGACAGTGCGGGGGCGCTCCATGTGCTCACCCGCACCCCGGCCAGGCTCGCGCTGTTCGCGGCCGGGAAGTGGGGCGATCCCCGGTTCACGACTCCCACGAAACCGCACGTCGCGCTCGTCACCCACGTCACGACGAAGGTCGCCGCCGACGGGAGCGCGGTCGTCTACGGCAGGATCACGCTCGACACGCAGGCGCACCTCTACGTGAGCCTCACGGCGGCGAGCGGCGTCAAGCTCCTCCTCCCCCAGCAGGGCACCCGCATCGGCTGGTGGCTGAAGGGCAAGCCCGCGAAGACCCTCCAGGCCCTTCAGCTGCGGCCCGGAGCGCTGCCGCTCCGGTTGCGGGTACCCGCCGGGCAGATGCGCAAGGCGGGGCCTCGCACACTCCGGATCGTGGCTCTCGATCCGTACGGGCGAAAGTCGACCCTGACCGTCAAGCTCACCTGAATCCCGCCGTGGCACGCGGGGTGCCGGATAGGGTTTCGTCGTGGCGACCCCGACCGCCGTGCTCTCGCAGGGACAGCTCGCTTCGCTCGCCGAACACGGTGAAGAGCGCCGCGCCGCTGTCGGCGACGTGCTCTTTCGGGTCGGGGATCGACGGTATCCGCTGATTGCGATCATCGAGGGCGAAGCGGCCATCCTGGATGCGTCGGGAGCGGAGATCATCCGGCACGGACCGTCGGGCTTCCTCGGGGAGTCCAACCTGCTGACGGGACAGACGGTGTACCTCACGGCGGTGGCGACGAAGCCGATGCGCTACATCGCCGTCGAACGGGAGCAACTGAGGCCGCTTCTGTTCGACGACGGACCGCTCAGCGATCTGTTGCTGTCGACGTTCATCGCTCGTCGGGAGGCGCTGCAGAGTCGAGACGGCGTCGGTATCGAGATCGTCGGGCCGCACACCTCGGAGGCGACACGGCGGCTCGTCGACTTCGCCCGTCGCAGCCGCCTGCCGTCGACCTGGCTCGACACCGACCGCAGCGAAAATGCCGAGGCGCAGGCTCTGATCGAAGAGATCCCCGGCGAGGAGCTCCCGCTCGTGCGACTGCCGGGCGGGCCCGAGTTGCGCAACCCCTCCCCCGGCGACCTGTCTCGGGCGCTGGGCATCGGGCTCGATCTCGCCGCGAGGGAAGAGGTCGACCTGCTCGTCGTCGGCGGCGGTCCAGCCGGGCTCGGCGCCGCCGTCTACGGGGCGTCCGAGGGTCTCGAAACGCTCGTGGTCGAGGGCGGCGCCCTGGGCGGTCAGGCGGGAACGTCGCGCAGGATCGAGAACTACCTCGGCTTCCCCGCCGGGATCAGCGGCACGGAACTGACGGTCCGAGCCGTGACGCAGGCGCGGAAGTTCTCCGCCCGCACAGCAACTCCGTACAGTGCGGTCGCACTCGAACCCGGCATCGAGCGCCATCTCGTGCGGCTCGAGGGCGGTCACGAGGTGGCGGCCCGCGCGGTCGTCCTGGCGACCGGAGCCGACTATCGCCGGTTGCCCGTCCCCGAGGCCGAGTCGTACGAGGGCGTCAGCATCTTCTACGCCGCGGGCCCGCAGGAGGCTCAGCGTTGCGGCGCCACCCGTGTCGGCGTCGTCGGCGGCGGCAACTCGGCGGCCCAGGCCGCGATCTGGCTCGCCCGCGGCGGCGCTCTCGTCACGCTGCTCCATCGCCGGTCAGACCTGCGCGAGACGATGTCCGACTACCTGGTCCACGACCTCGAGCGCGCCGGCGTCGTCGTCCGTGGACGCAGCGAGGTCGCCGCCCTGCACGGCCACGACGGCGAGCTGGAAGCGGCGACGCTGCGTGACGGCGAACGGATCGCGCTCTCCTACCTCTTCCTCTTCCTCGGAGCGTCGCCTTGCACCGCCTGGCTCGCCGACACCGTCGCACTCGACGACGACGGCTTCGTCCTGACGGGCCAGCGTGCCGGGGCCGAAGGCATCCTGGAGACGAGCGTGCCCGGCGTCTTTGCCGTGGGCGACGTCCGCTCGGGGTCGATCAAGCGCTGTGCCACTGCCGTCGGCGAAGGTGCCATGGTCGTACGCTTCGTCCACGAGCGCTTCTCCGGCGACGCCGCGCACGCCGCCGCCAACGTCGGCGGCTGATCCGGGCGGGTGATGCCGACTGCTCTCCCTGCTCGGATCGGGAGAGAACGCCAGGCCACTCGTTGCCCCGGAGACGCCGCGCATGCGGCTAGGCTCGCAGCGATGAGCGAGACCGCCCTCAAGGCTCCCGCCGACGGGTTCGTCTCCGCCTTCCCCGAGACGCATTTCGACGCCGTCCTCGTCGTCTCGTTCGGCGGCCCCGAGGGGATGGACGACGTGATCCCGTTCCTCGAGAACGTGACGCGCGGGCGCGATGTGCCGCGCGAGCGGCTCGAAGAGGTTGCGCACCACTACGAGCGTTTCGACGGCGTCAGCCCGATCAACGCGCAGAACCGCGCACTCATCGCGGCGCTGCGCGGCGAGCTCGACGCGCACGGCATCGGGCTGCCGATCTACTTCGGCAATCGCAACTGGGATCCGTTCCTCGCAGGGACGCTGCAGGAGATGGCCGACGACGGCGTCGAGCGGGCCCTCGCGTTCTTCACCTCCGCGTACTCCTCGTACTCGGGGTGCCGCCAGTACCGGGAGAATCTCTTCGACGCGCAGCAGGCTGTGGGGCCGCAGGCACCCGAGGTGCTGCGAACGCGCGCCTTCTTCAACCACCCCGGGTGGATCGAGGCGAACGCCGACTACGTGCGGGACGCACTGGCACGGGTGCCCACCGGCGGCGACACCCACGTCGCCTTCACGGCTCATTCGATCCCGGTAGCGATGGCGCAGGCGTGCCGGTACGAGGACCAGCTGCGCGAGTCGGCACGGCTCGTCGCCGCTGCGGTCGGCGCCACCGACACGGCGCTCGTCTACCAGAGCCGCAGCGGGCCGCGCCACGTGCCCTGGCTCGGGCCGGACATCCTCGACCACCTGCGCGAGGTCGCGGCGCGCGGCGTGACGGAGGTCGTGATCTCTCCGATCGGGTTCGTCTCCGATCACATGGAGGTGCTGTACGACCTCGACGTCGAGGCGCGTGACCTCGCCGCCGAGCTGGGCTTGAACCTCGTGCGTGCGTCGAGCGCGTCGACCCACCCGTCGTTCATCGGGATGATTCGCGAGCTGATCGAGGAGCGCCTCGGTCTCGCGGGCGGGCGCCTTGCCGTCGGGCGCTATGCCGCGAGCCACGACGTGTGCCCGATCGACTGTTGCCTGCCGGGCACGGGGCGGCCGAGCCCGTGGGCGCACGCCGCGGGCGCGTAGCGGCTGACCGGGCAGGAGATGCCAGGCTCCTCGCCCTGGCGGGCATCGCCTACGAGACGACGACGGTGCGGAGCAGCGTGCTCTTCGAGCCGTCCCGGGCGCGCAGGGTGACGGCGACCCGGTAGCGGCCCGGGTGCACGCCGTTCGGGATGCGAAGGGTGTGGAGGCTCTTCCCGGCCCCGGCCTGGAAGTGGCGCAGGACGAGGGTGCTGCCACGGGTGCCGAGGAGCCGCACCTGCAGCGTCGCGGGCGTCGAGAGCTTGAAGCGAAGCGCCAGCGCCCGTTGGACCTTGCCGACCCGGATCGTCCGCACCGCGAGCTGCGCGGCGGCACCTGGTGGCAACGGCCGCACGGGTGTCGGCGAGCGGCGTCGCCGAGGCCACCGGAGCGGCGACGACGGGGATGCTGACAGGAGCCGGTGGGATCGAGGGAGGGATGCTGGGCGGCGTCGGTGGCGAGGGCGGTGGCGGAGTCGGTGCGGGCACCGAGGCGGCGGCGAGGACATCCGCCACCCACGAGGTGCGCCTGTCGACGCTCTGACGGGCGATCACGGCCGGCGTCCCGAAGAGCGCCACCCAGGTGTCGTACGGGAGCATGGGGCCCTGGACGACGGCGCATTTGCAGTACGGGTGGGCACGGAAGAGGTCGGCGGCGGCCGCGCTCGCGAAGAGCGTGTTGAGGGAATGCTTGCGGCAGGCGTTGCAGCCGTGGCAGCAGTCGGGATCGAGCCCGTAGGCGGGGAGCTCGGACGGAGCCCCAGCCGCCGAGGCGGTGACGCCGCCTGCGACGAGCGCTCCTCCGGTGACGATTGCCGCTCGGCCGAGCAGGTGCTTGCGGGAGAGGAGTGTGGTCATGGGTTGGTCGGGAGCTCTTGCAGGCCTGTTCCTGCGGACGAGGGAGCCGTGCGGCGCGGGAGCCCCCGCTTCGCGCGATTCCGGACGCACCGCCCTGCGGCGGCACGGACCCGAAGGCTCGGCCCGATCCCGGACGCACCGCCCTACGGCGGCACGGAACCCGGAACCGAACGGAGGACCTCACCGCGCGGCTTCCTCGGCCGCAGGAACGGCCTGCGTGTTTGAGGTACCCCTATCGGCACCAGGGGTACTCACCTTGAGGGATGGCTGCGCAGCGCGTCCTCGGCCCCCACGCCAGGCTTCAGCCTGGCGTGAAGCGTCTCTGAAGCTCTCCCCGATGGCGCGACGCCAGAGGCCCGATGGCGCGACGCCAGAAACCGAATCATCGGACGACCATCATCGCGCCCTTTGGGGAGGTCGGAAACTCACCCAAACGGGGGAACCTGGCACTCGGAGGGCGAGGTGGTGGGCCGCGCTGTACCTACACTGGTGCCTTGGGCAAGGTGACGGGAGCGGGTGCAATCGTCGTTGGGGCGGCCCTCATCGGGTTCAACCCGAACCGGTGGGACGTCGTCGTCCTGACTCTCCCTCGCGGCCATGGAATCCATCTCAGAGACGTCATCGGGATGATGTCCACAGGGCTCGGCATTGCCCTGCTCTGGCGCTCGCCGACGAGCGCGGGGCCGACCTGATCGTGGTGGGGAAGCACGAGCGATCGTTCCTCGACCGGCTCCTGCGCGGCAGCGTCAGCGACGCGGCGCGCCGACACGCTCGTTGCGACATGTTGATCGTGCATTGAGCCGAAACGTGCGCCGTAGCGCGTGTGCCGGCCGCGCGTCGTCCCTACGCCGGCTCTTCCTCCACGCGAACGCTGAAGGCAAGACGCCAGTCCTCGTCGCCTCCGCCGTCGATCGACAGCCGCCACTCGTAGCGGCCGCCGGGCTCGAGCGGCAGCGGGCCGGAGTTGACCGCGAGCGGCAGCTCGAGCGGGGTGCCCGGCTTGATGCCCGCAGGGCGGCCGACCTCGAACTCGATGTCGTCGAGGAAGACGATCGGCGCCTCTTCGCCGTCGTCGCCGGGGACCGTGACCGGCTGTCCGTCGGCGTCGACGAGCTCGAGCCGGAGGGTGTGGCGCCGGTTGGCCTGGTCCCAGGGGACGTGGACGAGGAGCGCGATCCCGAACGGGGTCGGTTCGGGGCCGGTCAGCGACCAGCCGCCGCCGACGACGGTGAGCTTGCCGTCGGTGACCTGGGCGAAATCGGCGAGGAGCATCGTCACCTTCACGGCGTGCACTCTTGCACACGACGACCGTTGTCAGCGGCTGGGGGTGTAGTGCGATCTCGGCCCCCGACGGGGTCAGGCAATAGTGGGGTGAAAGTAGGGTGAAAGTAGGGCGAAAAGAGGTGTAGGTTGGAAGGGGTGACGCTGAACGTCTACGTGAATCCGAAGACCGGTACCGAGGTGCGCCAGGGCGATTCGCCTCGCTTCCCTCGGGGGCTCGTCCATCTTACCTCGAGCGGGCCCGGGCACCGCTGGCGCGACCGGGACGGCTCGATCTGGGTGGGCGGCGAGTTCTGGTACCGGAAGGACGTCAGGCGCGGCTCTGCCCCTGTGCCGCTCGAACGCTGAGCGTCAGCTCGAGCTTCGCGAGCGCTCGCGGAGGGTCAAGCTGAGCGCGGACGCTCGCCGGATCGGGCGCCCTTGTCCGTCGCGCCAGGCCGGCCTCGGGCCGGCAGCGTCGATCAGCCGGTCGGCAGGCCAGGGCGTCGGCAGGCCCAGGGTCGGAGCGTCGGTCGGCTGTGGCGCCGGGCGGCTGTCGACAGCGGCACGAGGCGGTGGAGCGGGCTCGAGCGAACGTATCCACATGATCCGCCCGCTGTCCGAACGCGGATCGTCGAGCCAGGCGGCCGAATACAGGAACTGCTGGTCGATCTCGCGGATACCGCGTCCGAGGATCCAAACCGTGCGACCCGACCCCGAGGTTGGCATTGCCCTCTTCGTCCTCCCTCTCCCCTACCCCCAGCGGCGTGTCGCGCCAGGAGGCGCAACGTGCCGGTCACCATGAGCATATGCCGAAGCCGAGCCGCCCTGCAATCGCTCGCACCAGGTGAACCGTCCACCCTTCCGGCGCGGTAGCGGAAGGACGTCGACGCGGACCTGCCCCGGGTCCGCTCCAAGGCTGAGCGGCCATTCCGTTCGAGGCTGGTTCTGGCGCCATTCGCGTTTCCCCTCGGACGAGGGATATACGGGAGGGCCGTTCACAAGCACAACGTGTGGAATGTATTGCACGTGGCCCGGAGGTGAGACGCGATGACTGCGGCACAGATCGAAGCACGCGGCGCGGCCGACGTCGACGAGGTGGTGCAGTGGCGGTTCGAGGTCTTGATGCGCTCGGGCTACGACCTCGAAGACGCGCACGTGCTCTCGCGCAACCGCGAGGTCGACCTGCACCAGGCGGCACGTCTGATCGGTCAGGGCTGCCCGAGCGGCACCGCCGCCCGGATCGTGCTCTAGATCCAGCGGAGCCGCGGCCGCGCAGGAACGGGACGTCGCAGGATCGCCTGAGCGCACCTGAGCTCTGTTCCCGACCTGGATTGCCTCCGACCGACGCCGCGACCCCTGTTCGCTAGGGTCCGGGCATGGCGACACACGCATCGTCGAACGCGAGGAGGACCCGGAGATGATCAAGCGCTTGGTGTTTGCCGTGCTCTCATTCTGGCTGCTGAAGAAATACGTGCTCCCCTACTTCGACGGCAGCCGCGACCGAGAGGCGAACGGAGAGCTGTAGCTGCAGGCGCGACGCAGCTCCCAGGGAACGCAGGAGCGGCCCGACGTTGTTAGTCTCCGGGGCTGAGGAGAGGGGAGGCTCGCTCATGCGGTACCTGAACTGCGGCAACACGGGCGCGCGCCGTGTCGCGCGCGGGCCCGACGATCAGCAACGGCCGGATCGCGCTGGCCGTTTCGGTGACCACGGCCGCGGCGCTGATCACGCCCGCGGCTCTCGCGGACTCGACCCCGATCAAGCCGCCGCGCACGGTCGGAACGACGACGACCTGGACGGCCCCCCGCGGGTCGCTCCTCGCGATCGCGGCGCCGCGCCGAAATCCGTCGACCGGGCTCGTCTGGCGGGTCGCGCGCCCGATCAACCAGGCCGTTCTGCGCCAGGTCGGTGAGGCCGAGATCGGCCCGTCCGTCGTGCTCGTGTTCCGCACGATCGCCCGCGGCAAGGCAACCGTCGCCCTCGCGCTGACGAAGGGCGACACGTCCGCGAAACCGGTCTCCACGCTCACCTGGATCGTCAAGGTGACCTGAGCCGGCGTCGGCAGCGTAACGTCGCTCGCCTGGCTTCGCGCACCGACGAGGCGTCGAACCGTCGTCGCGCCAGGAGGTTGCGCCATCTGCGCTCGCAGTGGCGACATCGTGCACGAGACGGACGCGATGGTGCACCGCCAGGCCTGGATTCGGGCGCCTCCGAGTTTTCGCGAACGCGGTGACGATACTTCCAGGTATGAGAGGCGTGACCAGGCTTGCGGACTGCGTACCAGCGCAGCGGACAGGCTGGTGACCGCTGATGACCGCTCGTGGCCGCCATTCGGCCGACCCACTAATCGCCGCCTCGTTCGCGAGCGGCGAAACCGCGAAACAAGCGGCGCAGGACCGCGGGGGTAAGCGAACGCACCGTACGTCGGCGGAAAAAGGAGCAGGGGTTCTCGCCGTGAGGTGGAATTGAACCAGCACGCACTCGTGGATCGGGCGACTCGAACGCCGCGCGGACGCACTGTGTAGAGGCCGTCGACACCGTCGTCGACATCGATGCGTTCAAGCGAGCACGACTCCGATTCGCCTGGCAAGCCGCCGAGAGCATTGTTCTCGTTCCGCGAGGAGCGCTCAGACGGATCCTGTCGCAGACGCGGTCCGCAAGGGACTGTTGATTCAGCCCACGGAGCTCCAGACGTGGATGCGCGAGATGATGGAGTTGGCGCTTGCGTGGATCGAGCCCGAGGCACAGGATGCGTACGTCCGCGCCGTCTACAGGCTGCTTGAAGACGACGTCCGGCACGGACGGAAGCTCATCGGCAGACGCTAGCTCGAACCCGACATACCGCTGGCGGTCGCAGTGAATCCCGCTATGGGTGTCTGACAAACCTGACCAGGGCATGGCCAAGCTCCCAAGCGCGACCAGCAATCAGGGTGCCCGCTTCTTCCGCGGGTCGAACGCGAGCGGCAGAGTCGCCTGTGCCCACGTTTCAACTCGACGTCTCTCCCATAGGCTCTTCCGGCTGACTCGAGCGGCCGGTTCTGGGAAATCCGGCCTCTCTACATACCTCCACGCCGTTCGTCTCGTTCACGCCGAGCATTTGCGCGATCTCGGGGATACCCACAAGGTCGAGTGCCGGCACGCGATCACGCTACCAAGGACGTCACGATCAGCAGCGCGATGTGATAGGTTGTCATTATTAATGATCAACCTATCACGGAACCGCACCACCTTCCTACCTCGCCGACGATCGCCGAATTCACGCGACTCTGGCTCGAGGAAGTCGGCGGTTTACGCCCACGCAGCCTGGACTCGTACGAGACCACCCTCCGTCGTCACGCGATCCCGAGGATCGGCCACCTGACGTTCGAGGAGATCACGACCAGTGACATCGCCTCAGCTCGTCTCGGATCTACAGCGCGAAGGACTGGCGCCGGCCACGATCCTCACCGTCCTCACACCCCTGAAGCGTGTCTTCGACAACGCCGTGCGACGTGGACTCCTGGCGGCCAATCCGGTGAACGGGCTGGAGCGGCACGAGCGACCTCGCTCGCGGCACGACGAGATGCGGATCCTGAACAGCGACGAGATCGATGCGCTCCTCTCGGCTGCTCCCGCCAAGTATCGGACCCTGCTCGCAACGGCGGTGTTCACCGGGCTGCGGTCGGGGGAGCTGTTGGGACTCCACTGGTCGGACATCGACTTCGCTGTCGGCGTCGTCCACGTCAGCCGACAGGTCGACAAGACCGGTCGAACCTCGTCCCTGAAGACGATGAACGCCTATCGCGACGTCGTGCTCATCCCGGGAATTGCACGCCTGCTCCGAGAGCACCGCATGCGCTCACGTCACACGGCGCCAGACGAGTACGTCTTCGCGCGCCCCGACGGGCGACCGATGCACGCCGACAGCGTCCGCAGGTGTGGTCTCCATGCAGCGGTGAGGAAGGCCGGGCTCGACAGGCTCGGGAAGCGCTGGCTTCGGTTCCACGACCTGAGGCACACCTATGCATCGATCCTGATCGCTCAGGGCGTGAACGTGGCGTTCGTCTCGCGGCAACTGGGCCATGCGACTGTCTCAACGACGCTGAATGTCTACGTTCACCTGTTCGACCGCGCCGAGCATGCCGCGACCGTGATTGACCGGTTGGAGAGTCGCTTCGCCAAGGTGCTTGCGTCCGAGAACGCTCGGCCGGTCGCGCCCGAGGAGCCGAGAGCAGCAGTGCTGGCATGGAGGGCTCGATAGCCGACGGCGCGCTCGGACGGCGCGACGGCGTCTACGATGTGGGTGTGCAACGCCTCAGTGACCGCCGCGTAGCGACCTTCTTCGCGCTCGTGCTCATGTCAGGGTTCTGCATCAGCGTGCTCGCCTACCGGTCGACGCAGCCAAACGGGCACTTCTACGACTTCCTCGCCTGGAACCTTCGTTCTGGCCTGGATCCCGTTCCTGCTGGCGGTTGCGCTGTACGACAGCGACCGACGGGGGCGGACTCCTGCTGTGCTCGTGACCCTGGGCGCGGTGTGGCTCGTCTTCCTCCCGAACGCGCCCTACATCGTCACCGACTTCGTGCACATCGGCGAGCTACCGGGAGCCCCGCTCTGGTACGACGCCGGGATGACGGCTGCGTTCGCAGGCACGGGTCTCGTGCTCGGGCTCGCATCGGTTCTGCTCGTTCAGGGTGTCGTCGCCCGCCGCTTCGGAGCTTTGGTCGGATGGGCGATGCTCGCGCCGGTCTTCTTGCTCTGCAGCGCAGGCATCTACATCGGACGCATTCACCGATTGAACAGCTGGGACGTGATCACGCGCCCGCAACAGCTCGTCGACCTCGTCGCCGCGAGACTCGCCGACCCGTTCGGGAGGCCCGAGACGCTCTCGCGCTCGCCGGGCTGACGGGGTTCCTCGCGATTGCCTATCTCGTGCTCTACACGATCTCGGATCTCGGGCCCGGGCAGCGAGACCGCTAACGTTCGAGAACGACGAGCTCGTCCAGGGAGGCCACCCAGCGTAGTCGGGAACCAATGGGTTGTCGTGGCGCTGGCGTGCGACACGCAGGATTGTGTCACGCTCCCAAGCGGCGCTCATCCACCTCGACCTTGTCCGTCAGCGGCTCCCGCGTCCGGGGGACAGCACGCGGCGCAGCTCGCGCAGAATCATCCACGCTGTCTTCTACCGGGTGATGCCGCGTTTGGTGCACCTCCGCCAAGCCGCGCTCTCGCGGACCCCAACCAACAGTTCCCGCCGCAGCCGTCGGGTCTGTCCCGGTGCCGGCAAACATGATAGCCCGGACTAACAAGACCCACGCTACCGAGAAGCTCCAGCCGGCGACCACATCCGACGCGTAATGCCAACGGGCCGAAACGAGGATCGCACCCTGCGCGGCTACGAGGGCGGTACCGGCGAGAGCGATCCCAGTCCGACGTGCGGCAGGAAAGGTCAGGACAAGTGCGATCAGGACTGCGAGCGATACCATCGCGCTGCCACTCGGAAAGGAGTAACCGTCGGATCCTTCGTTCAGCGGTCTTCTCCGAAAGACCTCCTTCAACAGCGGATCGAGCAGCACCGCACCGCCGACCGCAAACATCCAGAAGCACGCTTCCCGGAGCCGCCTGGCGCGCAGGAGCGCAAGCAGCGCCACCACGGCGATAAGCGGGGCGAGGAAAACCAGTGGGGTTACTACACGCACTGAGCCCGGAATTTGTTCGGCGAGATGTCTGGCGATCAAGAGATCCCACGAACTCTCTCTATTGGCGCTCACGCCTGCGGCCACCGCAGAAAAAACGAGCATAGAAGCGGCCGCTATCAAGACTGCGAACACCTGTAGCCGGGCGATCACACGTCACCGAGTAGTCCGGGCTGAGTTGGCGCACGTGTCCGTGGCAAGGGGTGAGTGCCGAGCGACCCGAGCACGGCGCGATTTCTTCCCCCTGGGCGCCGGCGCTCAGCGCGCTGCTTCTTCGAGGAGACTCTCCATCCGCGCCAGATTCACGGCGAGATTCCCATCCTGCACGACCCGCGCACGGTTGCGTTCTCGGACAGCAGCCCGAAGGTCGTTGTCGAGGACTGCCCGGCGGATTGCCGCGGCGAGCCCGTCGGTGTCACCGGGTTCGAACAGAATTCCGGTCGCTCCGTCCTCGACCCATGCACGGTTGGCGGGTATCGCCGACACGACGGGAAAGAGCCCGCATGCCATCGCCTCGAGCAGGGACGAGCTTGCTCCGTCACGGCTCGAGGCCGAGACGTAGATATCCGACTCCTGAAGCGCGCGCCTAACCTCACTCGGTGGGAGTTGACCGGTCAATCTCACATTCGGCTCAAGCCCGAGCGCTCTGACCTGTGCCTGCCGCTCACTGAGTAGGCTCCCGCCGCCAACCAGTGCCGTCCGAACATCGAGCCCGTCACGCTTGAGAGCTCCGAGCGCGGCAACTAGGGTGTCGTTTCTATACAGCGCCTCCTGACTACGGGTGCAGATGAGCCTCGGCGGCTGTCCTCCTGCATGAGGCTTCGGCAACGCCTTGAACATGTCCGTGTCGATGCCAATTGGGAAGCATCGAATCCGTTCCGCGGGCGCGCCAGAGGCGATAAGAGCATCGGCGAGTGGCTGCGGACACGGCGTGCACGAGATACGCCCGCCGACAGACAAACCTCATCATGCGGGCGTGCAGCCACGCCCCGCCAGACTTGCCGAGAACATCGCTGCCATGCGCCGAGATCACGAACCGGAAGCGCCCAGACAGAGCCGCCACCAGGCCGTTCGAGGACACATAGGTAGCGAGGACGACGTCAGGCGCAAACGATCGCAGCAACAATCGAACCCGCGGGATGTGTGACGGATACGCGAGGAACTTCAACCTGCTCGGTGTCCCTGACCCCACATAGCTGACGGCTATTCCGTCGAGCGGATCGCGGCTGAAGGAGATCACCCTTACGTCGTGTCCGCGCGAGAGGAAATGTCGCGCGTAGAGGCCTGTCCAGTAGAGAGCCGTATGGGACACCAACGCAATGCGCATCTCAGACGCCTTCCGCAACGCAGTGCTTGCCCCCCCAGATGCACCTCACACCATCAGCGTAGATGATTGCTACCACGAGTTGAGCGGTGGAACGGTGCGTGACGCTCAAGGCTGAACGGTTCTTGTAGATCGAGAAGAACGGCTTCAAACCGATGCCGAAGCTGGCAAGCACACTCACACCGTGGCGTTAACCGGCTAGCCGACCGCACTCGAGGCCGCAAAAAGAGACTGAAATGCTGATGCCCGCTTCTCAGTTCGGTGGATTCATGCTGCCTGGCCGTAGAGGCGGGCGTCCCTCATTGGGGGGTCAGCGCAGGATGTCCCTCAGTTGAGGGAGCGGGTGCCTCTGAAGGGCTCCGATGGCAGGAGCATGCGTTTCCGTCGAGCCGCCTCCGCCTTGACTCGCGTTTGCTTCGGTCCCTTGCTGTCTTCGCTGCCGCTTCTTGCGATTGGGGTGGTCGTTCCAGTGGGACTAGCAAGTCATCTACGCTCCGAGGCCGATCGGTCACCTCCTCCCCCAAAACGTCTGGCCGTCGTCGGCTCTTCGACGTCGTCGCTATCGGTTTCGTGGATCAAGTCCACAGGTGCCGAGGGGTACAGGCTATTCCGTGGCGGAAGCTGGATCGGGACGACAACGCGCGCGGAGCACACCTTCACAGGCCTCAGGTGCGGCACGGCGTACTCCCTCGGCGTCGCAGCGTATGCGTCCTTCATGTCCAGGATGAGCACGAGTTCCAGACGCGCGGTAGCGGTGGGTTGGACCGACGCATGTGTTACCGATGCAGGAGCGCTCGCTCCCGATCTGGGCCGAACCCTACCGGCTCCTGCTCCAGCTCCTGCCCGTGCCCCAGCCCCAGCCCCAGCCCCCGCCCCCGCCCCAGCTCCAGCCCCAGCTCCAGCCCCCGCCACAGCTCCGACCCCCGCGCCAGCTCCAGCCCCCGCCACAGCTCCAGCTCCAGCCCCCGCCCCAGCTCCAACCCCGGCCCCTGCTCCAGCCCCCGCACCAGCTTCTGCTCCTGCCCCAACTCCCGCCCCGGTAACCTGCAGCAAGATCGCCTCGCCCGGACGAGGGACCGCTCAAGCGCTGCTTGAGTCGTTGTCGTCAGGTCAGGTTGGGTGCTTGCGGGCTGGCACGTATACGGCGGAGGGGTCGGCGTATGTGCTTGATATGAACCGGTCGAATGTGACGATCACGAGTTACCCGGGTGAGCGGGCTCTGTTGCAAGGTGTGTTGGTGGTGCGTGCCGTGAGCGGTTCACGGCTTGCTGCGGTGTCGGTTGAGGGCACGGGTGGCTCGATGGGAGATACGAACACGATTCATGTACTGGGCGCCACCGATTTCGTGCTCGAGGACTCTGATATCACCAATGATTGGCGTGGCCGCAGCTGCGTTCTGATCGGCTACGGCCAGTCGGACCTCGCGGTGCGGCCGGTGATCCGTCGCAATCGCTTCCACGAGTGCGGCAGCCTCGCCAACGGCAGTCAGGATCATGCCATCTATGCGGCGAACCTCGTTGACGGCGTGATCGCAGACAACGTGTTCTGGAACACCTCCGCCTACGCGATCCACCTTTACCCCAACGCGCAGCGCACCCATGTCAGTCACAACGTGATTGACAACGGCGCTCCCTCAGTTGCCGGCGGTTTGATCATCGGCAGCAACGCCGAAGGCATTCCCTCCAGCGGCAACATCATTGAGTACAACGTGATCGCCTACTCCTCCTACTACAACATCAGGACGACATGGGGGGGAGCTATCGGTACGGGTAACGTTGTGCGCGCCAACTGTGTCTTCGGAGGCGGTCAGGGCAACATCAGCACGGACACCGCGCTCGATGCGACCGGGAATCTTGTTGCAGACCCGCTCTTCGTCAGCATGACTAGCCGCGATTACCGCCTCAGGAGCGACAGCCCTTGCCTTGGCACGAGCGGATACGACGTGGCTGCGCGGCTCGGATAGCCACGCGGCCATGCGTGCCGCCTGGTGCTATGCCCGCTGAGGGGCGTTTCACGCCTCGTGCGACTACGATAAACGGGTGCGAGTCGATCAATGCCGAGCTGAAGCGGTGGGCAATAGCATCGCTGAGCGTTCACGGAAATCGCCGCTGTGAGTCGCCGCGTCGCTACGCCAGGGGACTCCCAGCGCCCACGTCTCGATGCCGTTCAGGACTGGTCTGTCCCGACCCCCGAGAGTGAAGGTCTTCCCTACTACCTCGCCGCGCTACGGTCGAACATCTGGTTGATAGTCGTGACGGTTGCGATTTGCCTCGGCGCCGCGATCCTCTACCTCTCGCAAGCACACAAGGTCTACAAGGCGGAAGCAGACCTTCTTATCACCCCGATCGCTCGCGATAACCAAACCCTGACCGAGCTGGGGCTTCCGCAAGCGTCGTCCGATCCGGCACGTGACGTCGAGACGATGGCGCGTCTCATCCAGATCCCGAGAGTCGCACGTCGCGTGATCGAGCGCCTCGGTCTGGATACGACGCCGAGCGAGCTGCTCGCGAACATCGACACGGCGCCCGTCGCCTCGAGCAACATCGTCAGCGTCGTGGCTCGTGCGGGGGACCCGATGCAGGCAGCAAGAATCGCCAACGCGTTCAGCGCCGCAAGCGTTCGAGATCGCACCGAACGCATGCATGCCCAGCTCGATGCGGTCATTCCCCGGCTGGCGAAGCAGATCGACCAGCTCAAGCCGAGCGAGCAAGCAGCGCGGGAGGAGCTACTGCAGCGACTGCGAGACCTACAGACGCTGCGGGCGCTCAATGACCCGACGATTCACTTCGAGTCGCTCGCCGAGCCAAACACGACGCCAATCTCTCCCCGCCCCGTGCTCAGCATCGCAGCCGCAATAATTGCCGGTCTGCTCGTCGGCGGTGCAGTCGTGTTCGGCTCGCAGGTTCTCGATCCTCGACTGCGGCGAGAGGAACAGTTGCGTCGTTACGCGATCCCGATCCTCGCACGCGTTCCGTTGGAACGGCGTATTAACCCACTGGGGCGACTCTCAACCGGCGGGAGGAGAGGACCGCTCTTGCCGTCGGCACTCTCGGTGGGAACCCGCGATGCGTATCGGATTCTCGGCGCGACACTCTCGGTCAACAAGCCGAGCGCGGGATCCGCGAGATCTGTGCTCGTGACCGGAGCGAACGCAGGCGACGGAAAGTCGACATCAGCACTCAACCTCGCAACGGCCCTCTCGCGAAAGGATACGGTGATGCTCGCCGAGATTGACTCGCGACGCCCAGTATTAGCTCGCGCTCTCGGGCTGAATCCTGAGTACGGCTTGACCAGCGTGCTGGACGCCCGGATCCCGCTTGCCGATGCGCTAGTGGAGGCAGGGGCGCCGGCACGAAACCTTCGAGTCCTCCTTCCTCTCCCGACGGAGGCTCCGCTCTCAGCCGTGATGACGCCTCCTCGCGCCGACTGGCTGATCCGTCAGGCGCAGCTGCTCGCGAACTGGGTCATTTTCGATGGACCCCCGCTGACCATGATGGCGGACGCACTACCTATCGCGACGCAAGTGGATGACGTCATTGTTGTCGTTCGTTTGGGCAATACACGGCTCAAGACTCTCGAGGAGCTCGCCGAGCTCCTCATCCAGCAAGGACATCACCCCGGCAGGGTTCGTGCTCCTCGGCAGCCGCAATCAGGAAAGCTCATATTACGGCTACTGAGTAATTGCACGGCCTACAGGCATACGTGGTGACGGCTCGCAGCCTTCAGCTCGTGACGGCTGCGGGGTTGGTCTGTGCTTGCCGATCGCGTCCCGCCACCTTGAGACAGCGGCTGCCAGACCGAAGCCGATACCGATGCAGCTTGCGGGCGACGAAGAGCGGGTTTGCAACAAGATTCCCGGTCGCATCGAGCGCGGTGTCCGTGCTGATGTTGCCCTGACCGCCTCCGAAGACACAGTTGGAGCGCACAACGTTACCCGTACCGATAGCTCCCCCCCATGTCGTCCTGATGTTGTAGTAGGAGGAGTAGGCGATCACGTTGTACTCAATGATGTTGCCGCTGGAGGGAATGCCTTCGGCGTTGCTGCCGATGATCAAACCGCCGGCAACTGAGGGAGCGCCGTTGTCAATCACGTTGTGACTGACATGGGTGCGCTGCGCGTTGGGGTAAAGGTGGATCGCGTAGGCGGAGGTGTTCCAGAACACGTTGTCTGCGATCACGCCGTCAACGAGGTTCGCCGCATAGATGGCATGATCCTGACTGCCGTTGGCGAGGCTGCCGCACTCGTGGAAGCGATTGCGACGGATCACCGGCCGCACCGCGAGGTCCGACTGGCCGTAGCCGATCAGAACGCAGCTGCGGCCACGCCAATCATTGGTGATATCAGAGTCCTCGAGCACGAAATCGGTGGCGCCCAGTACATGAATCGTGTTCGTATCTCCCATCGAGCCACCCGTGCCCTCAACCGACACCGCAGCAAGCCGTGAACCGCTCACGGCACGCACCACCAACACACCTTGCAACAGAGCCCGCTCACCCGGGTAACTCGTGATCGTCACATTCGACCGGTTCATATCAAGCACATACGCCGACCCCTCCGCCGTATACGTGCCAGCCCGCAAGCACCCAACCTGACCTGACGACAACGACCGAAGCAGCCGTTGCGCCGTGCGAAACGGCTCCCGCCAGGTACCTCGGCTCATGTCCGACCCCTCCTCAGCCGCGAATTTCACGCACTTCGTGTGTCGCGGAGGCGTAGCCGCGCTTGCCTTGTCTTGGGACGCGAACGCTAACGACGCACTTCCCACCAGCGCGATTGCGACGGCGCAGAGCATCGGCCCGCGCCGGCCTGAATCAGAGAGCACCGGCAGATAACCTGGACAACCGATACCACAGAGTAGAAGAAACGGGACGACGGCTTCGGCTTCGCGCCACGGTAAGCGAACGGGGACGCCGTCCGGGCCGATCGGTCGGGATCCTCAACGACTTGGCCACCAGGAAGTGGACACTGTGACCCAAGCCTTTGCTCGCCGAAAATCGGAGAGACTGAGCTCTCGGGTCAGGAGCAGAGTGACAGTGAACGCGGCTAGACCGAGACCCGTGCCGAGGCACGCTGTGCTGAGAGAGAGACTGTCCGTCCCACCCACGAGCATCAGCACCGCGGCCATGACGGCGGCTGAGGAAAGCGCTCGCATGGCGCTAATCAGCATCGGTGCGAAGGGAAAACCGAGTTCCTTCCAGCACACGCGCAGGTGCGCAGGAACGTAGATGAGCAGCGCAGCGCTGGTTGCAATCGCGGAGGCCACGACTCCAATGCGGGGCAGCAGGATGACGTTGATCGCAACGTTCACCGCGAGCGCCGCCAGGGCAATCGGCACCCGCCGGCCGCGTGACCTAGAAAGTTGACCGTAGTGCTGACGAGAGGCAGGATCCCACCAAGGAACACGGCGGGTGCGAGCCAGCGGAGAACGTCCGCGGACTCCGCATAGTCGGCACCCAGCAACAACCGAACGATCGGACTTGCCCAGACGACGAGCGGCGCCACCAGCGCGGCGTGGAGGATCACGAGCCACCGGACCGCCGCCGTGAACGCGTCGACGCGAGGCCCTGCGCCGTCGGTAGTCTGCCGTGGCGCGACGCTGTTGGCTACGGCCTGGCCAACACCGCCGAGCGGTGTGAGAAGTCGACTCGGCGCCGAATAGACACCCACAGCAGCGGTGCTTAGAAAGGCGCCGATAAACAAGACGTCGACGCGAGTATAGAGCCCGTAGAGGCCCTCGAGAACGAGTAGCGGGATCGCGTAACGAAGAATCCTCTTCGTATTTCCACAGCCGCCCCCTCTCGACCAGACTCGCGTGGAGGTTCGCCCAATAAGGTGGAGCGCGGCTGCGACGGCAATCGCAGTGCCGGCCCCGTACCCGATTGCGCGACCGAATGCGACTCCCGCCGCCCCCATCCCTGCGAAGACGAAGGCCAGGGTAGCGGCGGCCTCCGCGACGCTTTCGACCAAGATCAACTTCACGTTCACGACAAGACGGGCGAGCGCGATGAAAGTGCTCAGGTAAAGGCCGAAAATGGTTTCTGCGACGAGTGAAATCGCCATGCCTCGGAGCGGCCAGACGAGGGCATCGCCCCCGTAAGCGGACGAGATGGACGGAGCAGCAACGAACAGCGCCGCCGAAAAGAGCGTTGCAGTCACCAGCACAAGGCGCAGTGAGTCCCTAACCAGCAAGGCGCATTTTTCGGGGTCTGATCGATTCTCGGCGATGAAGCGGGCAACGGACTGGCGAATACCGAAAGCGGCCAACAGCCCCGTGATAGACGCTAGGCCGAAAGCAAGCGCGAAAACGCCGTATTCGTCAGGTCCGAGGATACGAACGACGACGAGCGTCGTGGCGGCGGTGAATGCCGAGGTAGTGATCTGAGCCACGAGCGCCCAGAACGTGTTGGAGGTGATGCTGGCGGCGGGGGCTGCTCCCGAGTTACTAGGCACCGGCCAGTCTGTTGGCGGCGGTGTCAAAGAACGGCGCGGGCGGGCGGAGGTTCGTACGCTCCCATGCGCCGTGCCATTGCGAGGAGGGCAGGTCCAACAGCCAGCATGACGTACAGCTGCTTGCTATAGAGCTCGGCGGCGAGATGCTGGACGAGGCTCAGGAGCGCCACTAGCGCAATCGGCGATGATCGAGTAGGTCTCCAGGGCGTACGCGCCTGGCCTCGGAATGTCCGGCCGCTTGAGCGGGTGTTCTCGCCAGGCACAACGCGACGATCGCGATGAACAGCGTCGCCCCGACGACACGAAGCTCCCGAGAGCAGCTGTAGGTAGACGTTATGGGTTTCCTTTGGAATATCGACGACGTACTGCGCTTGGTGATCGACCCGGGTTCGAGGAGATAGTGGATCGAGGAGACGGGGAAGTTCCGTGCCCCGACGCCCGTCACAGGCTTGTCCTCCACCATGCGGAGGCCGATCGTCCAAAGGTCAGAGCGGCCCGATCCCCCGGAGCCGTAGTCTTCGAGACGATTGACAGGCGCTCGCTGGCGTGAATGCCGCCAACCAGATCACAAGTGCCAGAGCGGCGAAGCCAACGGCCCAACCGGTGGCCACGCGTCGCCCTGGCCCGGGAAGGACCTGGACGTGGCAGCGACCATCGCTGCCCGAAGACCGACAGTCGCCCCGCGCGTCCGGTCGCGTATCAGCGCTAAAGCGCAGAGGCACGCAGCGGCCAGGGCACCGATGCGCACCGCGTAACGCCGAGGCCGCGCGTGCAGGCCAACCGGCCGCCATGGACACCCGCAGTCGCGAGAGAGCGCCGAGTTCGTGTGGGTCACGACCCCTTCACCGAACGCCTTCCCACGTGCACTCGCGACGCAAGCAACCGAACACTGAGGCGTGAGCGTCCGACGACGAGAACGGAGCAGAGCCAGACGACGTGCCGAAAGGCCGGCGGATCGCGAGCGAAGCACGATCGGGAAAAGCATGAAGTTGAGCCCCAAACGGACAAAAGTCTCGGCGCCACGGAGATATCCTCGCCCAGAGAGAACCGACGAGCACCCAGGCGAGGAAGATGTCAACGTCCACACCAGCACCGGCAGCAAATGCGAAAAGCGTCCGGTTGGAAGGGTCGTCACGATCGCCGAACGACGTCGCGATCACCCAGCCAAGTACGAGGAAAAGACCGAAGAGCCTTGCCGTCGACGGCGCCCCCTGAACCGAGGGTAGGGACTCGAGGGCCGCGACGAGCATGAACACCATCAACCCAATCGCGATGTCTCTGACGGCGACAACAACAAGGATGAGCCCGATGACTACTGCGATCGTCAGCCTAGGCGCTAGCGCAGCAGCCAGACCGAGGGCGAGTGCGAGTCCCTACGGCTGCGCAACGCCCTATCGCAGAGACGGGCGTGGAACTTGGCATGCGACTAGTATGATCGAACGCGCTTTCGGGTCTCGCCCTTAGACTCGAGGCATTCGGTCAAGACCATACTTGTGCCTCGATACGACATTGCTGTCTATTGTCCACGGGTTGCCGGCCTTCTGCGGCGCGGTGAGGGCCGTTCGGCCGGCGCCGAGAAGCAGATGCTGTTGCTCGCGCGAGAGCTCGCTCGGCGAGGTTTCCGTGTCGCGCTGGTCAGCGAGGTGATTGGAGATCGTCTACCCGGCAGCGATGCTGGGCTGAACATCGTCGAGCGGCCACCACGTCAGGCTCCCGAGGGGCTGCTGACGGCATGGCTCGAAGCCGTGCGCGTGCTGCGGTCGCTCTTCGCAGCAGACGCACGGGTGTTCATCGTCACCACCGGCACTCCCGTAGTCGGGTTCATTGCGCTCTATTGTCGGGCGCGTCGTCGCCGGCTCATCTTCGCGAGCGCGAACGATCTCGACTTCGATCTTGACCGCTCCGATCCCTCCCAGCCCGGCGCGTGGGAACGGCGACGCTGGCTGTACCGCGCCGGCATGCGCCTCGTGGACGCCGTTGTGGTCATGTCGCGCGACCAGTTGTCTCTCGCAAGCAGCGCCTTTCCCAGCCTAAGCAAGCGGACGCTGGTTTTTGTTCCTTACATCGCCGAAGAGCCGACTGTAACGCCCCGAGAAACGAAGCCCTCTGAGTTCCTCTGGGCCGCACGGGGCGTCGAGGTCAAACGGCCGCATCTCTATGCCGAGTTGGCTGCGGCAGTGCCGAGCTCGACCTTCACGATGATCCTTATGGCGCGGGAGGACGAGCCAGTCGTGCACCAGATGAAGGAGGAAGAGCGACGTCTCGCCAATTTCACACTCCTCGGCGGAATGCCACACGCGGCGTTGCAGGAGCGCTTGGCGGGTGCGGTCGCTCTCGTAAGCACCTCGTCTATCGAAGGTTGGCCAAACACCTATCTGGAGGCGTGGAGCCTGGGCGTGCCTGTGCTCACGCTCCTCTGCGATCCCGACGCGGTGATCGCCGCGCGGGGTCTGGGTGTGGCGGCGGACGGTTCCTGGGAACGCTTCGTGGCCGGGGCCGAGGAATTGTGGTGCACCCGGAATGAGCGGGCGGAGATGTCGCAACGGACGTTGCGGTACATTCAGGAGTCCCATTCACCAGCGGGGATCGGAGCAGCATGGGTTCAACTCATTGCTGATCTCGGAGTCAGGCGGCGAATGGGAGAGTGGGGAGCGCAAGCGGATCCCTCGCGCAAACGGTTACCCAGACCATGGGACTCAAATTGAGGAGAAGATCGCGGCGATGATCATGAACGGCCGGCGCACGCGGCTGCTCGTGCTCAACTACCACAGCGTCTCCGATACCTGGGAAGACGAGCTCGCCGTGACGTTGCACTCGTTTGAGGTACAGATCCGGATGGCTCTGCGGAATGGTTATGACCCCACGGTGGCGCAGGATCTGTTCAGCAAGCCAGGTAAGCTGCTCTCCGTCAGCTTCGACGATGCGTTTCGCAACATCCGTGGTGCGCTAGCGAAACTCGAGGCTTGGGGTATTCCGGCCATCGTCTTTGCCTGTCCCGGCTACGCTGATGACGGACGGCCATTCGGTGTCGAGCGCCTGGCGGATAGCGGGTCGGACTTCGAGCGCCTAACAATGACGTGGAATGAACTCCGCGAGCTCGTCGCGCACGGAGTCGAGATCGGATCGCACACGACAACCCATCCTCGTCTGACGCAGATCTCCGACTCAGAGCTCAAGGATGAGCTGCACGGTTCAAAAGAACGTCTCGAGACAGAGTTGGGACGCCCGTGTCGGTTCCTGGCCTACCCGTTCGGCGACCACGATGCCCGTGTCCGTGCGGCCGCTCGAGCAGCAGGCTACATCGCGGCTTTCGGGGTAGGACGGTACTCGCCACTCGACCTTTTTGCGATACCACGTGCTTCGTTCTACCGTAGCGACACGAGAGTGAGAGCGGCGATCAAGATGTCGCGCCTGCGACCGATCCTGGCCTCATATCGCGCGTCTGGCCGTGAGCGAGCAGGTCGTGCGACGAGCCTCGATGCGGATCGACCGCTCACTCCTAGCGACTGACAACCGCCGTTACGAGGCGGTCACACACCAGCTCATGCAGTTCGTCCGATAGACCCGGATAAAGAGGCAGGGTCAGAATGCGCACAGCGAGTGAATCCGTCCGAGGCAGCGACCGACGGCAGATGCCGGCGTATGCGGCGAAGTGGTGGATCGGCGGGTAGTGCACGCTTGTCTGCACGCCCTCCGCTGTGAGCTTTGCTCGGAGTTCATCACGATCAAGCCCGTCGGGGAGCACCACGACCGCAAGATGGTGCGCCGCCGTGTCGTAGTCGTCCCGTTCAGCAAAAGCCACCCGCAAGCCTGCCTTCCCGTTGAGCCGTTCAACGTATCGGCGCGCTAAACGCGAACGCTCGACAGTCGCGGCGGGCACGCGATCGAGCTGGACCAGCGCCATTGCTGCGCGTATGTCGTCGAGCCGATAGTTGAAGCCCGGGACAAGAACGTCGTAAGTGCTCGCGTGACCTTGCTGTCGATCCCAGGTCATCGTGGTCATGCCATGAGAGCGAAGTAGGCGCGCCCGTGCGTCGAGCTCGCTGTCGTTGGTCACTAGCATGCCCCCCTCACCGATCGGAAGGTTCTTGTTCGAGAAGAAACTGAAACAACCGAACGAGCCGAATGTGCCGCAGGCCCGGCCGGCGGCGTTGGCACCGATGGCATGGGCGGCGTCCTCGATCACTGCGAGCCCACGCTCTGCGGCGAGCGCTGTGACAGCCTCAATATCGCATGCAAAACCTCCGTAGTGCAGGGCTACGATCGCTTTGGTTCGCGGCGTGAGTGCCGCCTCAAGGTCGTTGAGGTCGAGATTGAGGTCACGCGAACCGACCACGTCACAGAAGACCGGGGTCGCGCCCGCGTGCCGAATCATGTTGGCAGCGGCGACGAACGTCAGCGACGGAGTGACCACATCGTCACCGGGACCGGCTCCGACGGCCAGCAAGGCAAGGTGTAGCGCCGCGGTGCCGTTGCTTACCGCCACAGCGTGGTGCGTCCCTACGAACTCTGCAAACCTATTCTCGAGGTCGGCCACTCGTGGGCCCGCACTCCACCAACCCGATCGAACCGCCTCGGCGGCTGCGGTGACGAGTTTCTCGTCTCCGACGACATCAGTAAGAGGGACGATCCATCGAGGTGAAATCACGCAACCACACTACCGAGACCGCCGCAACAAATAGTGCCGGTGGCCCTCCGGTGAAGAGCCATCGGGATTCCGTCTCGTCGTCCTTGACAACACCCACTCTGTCACATGAAATGGACCATGAGGCTGATGGCCTCACGCTCGACCAAATGGGAAACCGAAATGGGAACACGAAGCGCTGTTCGAAGAACGTGTCCAACCTGACTAGCCTCCACTCTGTGATCCCGAATCGACACGGCGCACGGTGAAGATCGGCATCCTGACTCAGTACTACCCGCCCGAGATGGGCGCTGCGCAGGCTCGGCTCTCGGCCCTCGCCGTGCGGCTTCAGGCACGCGGTCACGCCGTGACGGTCTTGGCGGCGATGCCAAACTATCCCGCGGGGAACGTTTTCGACGGCTATGGCGGCCTGCTTCGTCGTGAGCGACACGAGGGTATCGACGTGCTCCGAACGTGGATTTGGCCATCCCAGAGCCTGCGCGTCGTGCCACGCACTCTGTCGTACCTGTCGTTCACCGCGAGCTCCGCGGCAGTTGGCGCGTTCCTCCTGCCCCGGCTCGACGTACTTATTACGGAGAGCCCACCGCTTCCTCTCGGAGTCTCCGGCTTTGTTCTAAGCCGGCTGCGCCGCGCGCGCTGGGTTTTCAACGTCTCCGATCTCTGGCCAGAGAGTGCGATCTTGCTCGGCGTTCTCGGGGAGGGGATCATGACCCGCCTTGCGTACCGCCTCGAGGCATTTTGCTATCGACGTGCGTGGCGCATCTCGGCTCAAACCCATGAGATTCGAGCAAGTATTGAGCGACGCTTTCCCGAGATAGTCACACTCGACTTCCGCGGTGGCGCGGATACGGAGCGCTTCGCGCCATCACGACGGGATGATGCTCTCCGGCGGAATCTGTTCGGCGACAGTCCGGTCGTCGCCGTTTATGCCGGGCTGCATGGAATCGCACAGGACCTGAACCGACTCGTGGAGGCCGCGGAGCTACTTCAGCATCGATCGGACGTGACTTTGGCCTTCGTCGGTGATGGACCCGTGCGGCACGATCTCGAGGCTGCCACGGCGCGGCGTGGCCTGCAGAACGTTCGCTTTGTCGGTCCTCTGGCAAGCCGCTTGATGCCGCCGGTGCTCGCCTCCGCAGACATTGCGATTGTGCCTGTGCGCGAGGGGCTCCTCGCCGTACCATCCAAGCTCTACGAAGCGATGGCGAGCGGCGTCGCGGTGCTTCTGGTCGCCGAGGGAGATGTTGTCGGGATGGTGGAGTCGGCCGGCGCAGGTGTCGTGGTCTCGCCGGGCGACGTGAAGGGCATCGCAACTGCGCTCGAAGCATTGGCCGACTCCCCCGAGCAGCGGAACAGGCTGGGCGCCGCAGGTCGGCGAGCGGCTGTGGAGCACTACGACCGCAAGGTCATGATTGACCGCTTCATCGATGCCATTGAGGTTCCCAATTAGAAGGGGTGGCTACGATCGCAGCCTTCAGCGACCTAATAAATCAGTCGAATTATTCGGATGCCGCGGCATGATTGCGCTCGCGCCTCATACACACCTAAACCGTCGTGTCATTCACCAGAGCGACAGGCTCAAAGCGTGAGCCGACGGCCGCGGCCAGTACTGTCCTCGACCTCCCATGACCACCATGTGACGCCAAGCACGCGCGTGCGGGTTGCCTTCCCGAGCTCCTTGAATCCTAGACGGGTGCACGCTGCGAGCATGGGCCGGTTGTCGTCGCGTACCGACGTCAGCGCGGCACTGAAGCCTCGCTCGGAAGCCGATTGCAGCGAGTACGCAAGCACCGCCAGCCCAATGCCCCGCCGGCGCACGTCCGGCGCCTCGACGAGGTAAAGCCCCCAGCATGCTGAGCGCTCCGGGCGCAACTCAATCTCGTCTGACCCTGCGGTGGAGAGAAAGCCTAGCGCGACCACGCGCTCTCCCTCCACCGCAGCAAACGCCAAAGCGCCCTCACGGATCCACTGCTCGACAAGCCGGCGGGAACCCTCTTGGACGAAATCAGGCCAGAGGCCCGCGAGATCACCGCCAGTCGGGATGCCCTCGTAGAGCGCCACGCCAAGCGGAGGTTCGACCAGGGCTTGCTCCCCTGCGCAAAGCGGTCGGTTGAGGATGGAGTGATGCCAACGCGTGAAGACGAAGCGTGCCGGTGGCCAGGCGAGCCGGGCAGTCGTCCAGACTACCCGTCCCGGTAACCCGCGCGCCTCGAGACGGTGGCGGAGCCGCTCCATGCGATGATGGGGAGGAGGAGACGTCATGTCCCGCGCGGACAGAGCCGGCGCTCGCTCCGGCGATGACCGCTTGGCCGTGAAGCGCATCCTCGTCACGGTACAAGCATAAGCGGCCATTCCAAGCCCTGAGAGTGCCGGCCGAATTCCGTACACAGGCGTCGAAGTCCGATTTGCTCCAACTTGTGCCGCTTGGGCTCGCCAGTTCTCACGAATCGGATGGGATGGATTCGGCAGATCGGGCATTGAAGCGCATACGCTACGACGATGGCTGACCCGAATGGCCCCGTCAGCGACGAAGCCGATCGGATCCGGCGCGTCTACGAGAAGCGGGCGCAAACGATTCCGTGGGAGCGCTATTCGATGTCCAGCCCGGGCGCTCTATTCATGTACCAGCAGCGAGTGAGGGCGGTAATTCGGCTCCTCGCTCGAGCCGGTTTCTTCCCACTGAACGAAACGCGAATTCTGGACGTCGGATGTGGGAGCGGCGGATGGCTCGTCGACTTTGAAACGTGGGGCGCGAAACAGTCGAACCTCGCGGGTATAGACATCGAACCGACACGTCTCGCCCAGGCGAGATACCGACTCCACTCCGCTGATTTACGGAACGGGGACGGACTGACGCTTCCCTGGCCCGACGGCGCATTCGATCTCGTCCTCCAGAGCACGGTGTTCAGTTCGATCTTGGATCTCGAGATGCGACAAACGCTGGCGTCCGAAATGTCGCGCGTGCTGGCACCCGCCGGATCCATACTCTGGTACGACCTCTTCCGCGACAACCCGCAGAATCGGGACGTCCGGGGTGTGCGTTCCCATGAGATACGTAGTCTCTTTCCGGATTTCAACTGTGGTTGCACGCGGGTTACACTGGCGCCGCCTCTCTCGCGGCACCTTGCCGGGGTATCTTGGACGGCGGCTCTTGTACTCGAGACTGCGCGTGTCCTCGACACGCACTATGTCGGTCTGTTCAGCCGAATGTCCCAGGCCGCTTGGCGAGCTTGAGCATGACGACGGTCGCCGGCTCATTCCATCTACAGGAACCGACCCCGTGGCCTCGCACTCTTCGCGCTGCCGACTTCTACAAGGGGTATGGTGGCGGATACTCAGGGGTCACTTTTCCCAGAGATCTATTGTCACGCTGCACCTGTTCCCGTTCGCCTCGAGCTTTTCGACCGCTTCACCTCCGGATGAACGAAGATGTCGTGCCGGTCTATTGCGGACCAGGCACTGAGTAAACGTCACGGAACCCGCTGTCCGCATCCGACTCGTGTTGCTGAGCTCGCTGTCCTGCTGCTACTTGATCGCCAGGTACTCCATGCTCGGTATCGCAACGTCGCCGACGAAGCGAACACACCGATTCTGAGCGGCTGCACGTACTGAAAGCCGTTTCCAGCCGTCCTGCTCGTTCGTCCTCATAGCCCACCTGTCGACTGCGACTCGGAACCCAATTGACTCAAGCGTCTGTCTGACCCATCGATGCCGGAACCAAAGATACGCGGGAGTACCTGTGTAACCAACGAGCCATGGGCTCTCGCGCGCCGCCCATCGAGAATTCGGCGTTGCAGCTTGCTCGGATACCACGGAAACAGAGGGAAACCTCTGATTTCCCCTTGGCGAGGACTGAGAGCGCTGGTGGTTTCAAAAAAGAACCCGCCACCCGGAACCAGCACGCGATAAGCCTCTCGGAAGCAAGCAAGTGGGTCATCGACGTGCTCCACGACGGAATAGGCGTTTACGACCTCAAAGAACTCGACGGAAAGGGAAGTGACTCAGCCTGTCCGTGAAGCAGTTCAAAGTCTACGCCTAAAGCAAGGCCCTAGCTTTCGGCTGATTTCAATGGCCGGCTGCCAAGGCTCGACACCAGAAGTAACAAACCTGCCTTGATGAAAGCGGCGACACTAGCTCCTTGTGCAGCTCCGACGTCCAGTACTCGCGAACCAGGCGGAAGCTCCATGTGCGGGTGGATTCTCCGAAGCAGCCGCGCGACCCAGTCTTGCGTCTCGGGAAATCGGCCAAGGGCTGCTTCCAGGTCATTTAGCTCCGTCGCCTGCTCCCCAGGCCGAAGTTCCCGATCGGGGTAAAGCCGACGGTGAAGCGCAGCAAGAACTGATCCGATCTCCAAGCGATCAGCCCTTCCAGCTTGTTTCGCCACGAGTCAAGTATAGGTCTAAAGGATGCGTGCGACCCACAGCCCCACTTGAACACGAACCTCGCGTTCCGGCCGATCAGTTCGGCAAGTCTAATCCCCCGGGGCGACGGTCGCCGACTGGCAGCCGCCCGGTTAGCGGCCCTTTCGCAAGCCGATACGCGCCGACGAACGGTCGACTGCAACCTCCCGTCGACCGGGAACGACGACGAACGTCCACAATAGGATTCTCAGGTCAAGAAAGAGCGACCAACGTGCAATGTACAGCTGGTCGATACGAACTTTCAACGGGAAAATTCGGTGGATGTAGTCGTGAACGACGTCCGTCGGGTCAAGTATCGATGTTTCACGAGCGAACGCAAGCTGCGAGAGCCCCGTTATCCCAGGCCGCATCGACAGGATTACAGAATACTCCGGAGCGAGGTCGACGAAATCGCGATCCTCAGGGCGGGGCCCGACAAGGCTCATGTCCCCCCGAAGGACGCTCCAGAACTGCGGAAGTTCATCCAGCTTCGTGCCAGCCAGGAACTTGCCGATTCGTGTAAACCGGGCGTCAGACGACAGCGTAAGCGGCGGGCCTGATGCGTCAACACGCATCTTGCGAAACTTGAGGAGCCAGAAGTCCTCTCCAAAACGGCCAACTCGCTTGCAGCGATACAGCACTGGGCCCGGACTCTCAACTGCTATTGCCAGCCCAATAACAAGCAGTAGCGGCGATAGAATCACCAGGAGTGGAGCCGAGATCGTGATGTCAATAAGGCGCTTGAAAAAGCAACCGCATCGCCGATTCACGGCTCATCTTCTCCATTGACATGACGCTGATCCGAAAAGAGCAAGACAAACAAGCCGTCTTCGCGCGGTCTCCGCCGCAACACTCGTAAGCTATTCGTCGACGCCGCAGCCACACGAACCGTCGGGCTGGACCTCCAGCCTCGGCCTTTCCTCCCCCCGTCTTGTTCAAAACCGCAGACTGGACTTATAGCACGGGTCACTCAATGAGAGCAAGCGCGCTATCCGACGTCCCAAGGCGGCCACGATCGTCCGTAACTATCGATGAATGTTGGGAAGTTAGTCGCTAGGAGTAGTGTCCAGGCCCGACGACCGCCCCGTCAACCGAGCACCGCGCACGACCTAGCGCGGAAGGCCTCATGGTCCGGCCTCGTGACGCGGTCGGGAAGTGGGCCGGCAGGCCTAAGTTCCTCTGAGGCTGACGGGGGCTAGTACCGCATTTGTCGTCTAGTATCAAACCTGCTAGGAGCCGAAGGCAGGAGCTTCGGGATGATCTAGGGAGGGGGAGGCTGCTCAATGGACGGCCGGAAGCCGTTGGGGTTCTGCTGGATCCATTCTCGTGCAGACGCTGTCACCCGCTCCTACGCTTCCGACGTTGGAGTTAGCAAGCGTGCCACCGGGCCACGCGCTCGATCCATTCCGGTGGGGGCATGAGCGGGAGCCGCCCGCTAGCGTTCCGAACCTTTGCGGACATTAGCCTGGCCCTCGATCGTCCTGCACCAACTGCGGAGCTCCCCGTTGTCTGCGTGCAGGGCCTTGGATTTGTCGGATCCGCAGTCGCCGTAGCCGTTGCGGATGCTCGGACTAGCACCGGGAGCCCAGCGTTCAACGTCGTTGGGGTAGACATGCCCAACGCTCTCGGTAGAACTCGGGTTGATGCAATCAATGCGGGCCGGCTCGCTCTTAAGACGGCAGACTTCAAGCTATTAGAAGCTCTCCGCAGCGCACACGCCCGAGGGAACCTCCTTGCGACAACCGACGAGAGCGTCTACGCCCTCGCGTCCATAACGATCGTGAACGTTCCCTTCGATATCGATGTCGGCAAGCACGGCTATTCGGCGAAGTTTCACGCGTTTCGACAGGCAATCGGGGTTCTCGGCCGCTACATGCGGTGCGGATCGCTAGTAATTATTGAGACTACCGTTCCGCCCGGTACGTGTGAGCGAGTCGTCGCGCCGGAGCTCGCCATCGCGCTCGCCGAGCGTGGCCTACCTCCGGACAGCATTCTCCTGGCTCATTCGCCTGAACGGGTGATGCCCGGAAATGCTTATCTTGATTCCATTGTGAATTACTGGCGGTGCTACGCGGGTCACACCGAGGCGGCGTCGGAGGCGTGCGAGGATTTCCTCAAGAAGTACATCAACGTTGACGACTTCCCCCTCGTTCGCCTCAATTCGACAACAGCATCTGAGCTCGTGAAGGTGCTCGAGAATACATTTCGGGCTTCAACGATTGCCCTCATGGACGAGTCGGCTCGCTTCGCTGAAGCTGTCGGCGTAGATCTGTTCGAGGTGGTGCAAGCCATACGCAAGCGGCCAACGCACTCCAATATTCGTCAGCCCGGCTTTGGTGTTGGGGGCTACTGTCTGACCAAAGACCCCCTGCTGACTCCGATCGCGGCTCGCGATCTTTTCCATCTCGACGACCTCGAGTTTCCGTTTGTACATCTGACGATGAAGGTAAATCGAGCGATGCCGCTTGTAAGTCTGGTGAAGCTGAAGAGCATGTTGGACGGCGGATTTAACGCAAAGACGATCCTGCTCATGGGTGTCTCCTATCGAGCGGACGTCGGTGATACGCGAGAATCCGCGTCTGCGACATTCTTGGCGGACGCCGAGGCGCAGGGCGCGAGCGTAATCTGCCACGATCCGCTCGTCGAATTCTGGCCGGAGGTTCAGCGACCAGTTTTCCAGGAACTTCCTTCCCTCGAGCGGGTAGACGCAATCATCTTCTGCGTACAACACGAGCAATACCGAACATTGAACTTTCGTACTTGGCTAAACGGATCTAGACCGATCATCGTCGACGCAAACGATGTCCTCACACATGAGCAGCGGGCGGAGCTCGCCGAGTGTGGCTGCCCCCTGACGGCGATCGGGCGCGGTTAAGTGGGGGGCGCGCGCGTTGATCACCGGTGGCGCTGGGTTCCTTGGCTGCCGTCTGGCGCGGCGTCTCGCCGAAGGTGGCTACGCAGTCGATCTCATCGATGACTTCTCGCGAACGGCCATGGACGGTGAACTAACGAGCCTGCTCTCCGACCATCCGGTGAAGGCACTCGAGGGGGACCTTCGGGACCCTCATGCCCTTACGGCGGTTACAGGCAGTTACGACGCAGTGTTCCATCTGGCGGCAATCGTAGGAGTCGCTCGCGTTCAATCTCGCCCCTACGACGTGTTGCGTGACAACTGGGAGATTGCCAAGAATGTGATCGAATGGTTGCGCGCATCGGCGCAAATAGGCCGGCTCCTTTTCGCGTCGACGAGTGAGGTCTACGCTGGCGCCCTCGAGAACTTCACCCTGCCGATACCAACCCCTGAAGAAACGGCGCTCGCCCTCCCAAGCCTTGAACGGCCACGGACGGCGTATCTCCTGTCCAAGCTTTACGGTGAGGCGGCGTGTCACTACTCAGGCCTTCCATATACAATCGTGCGCCCTCACAATGTCTACGGTCCACGAATGGGCCTTTCCCATGTCATTCCCGAATTGCTTGAGCGCGCTCATGTCAGTTCGGATCCCGGTCAGATAGAGGTTGCATCTCCTGACCACATGCGCACCTTCTGCTACGTCGACGATGCCGTAGAAATGATCTTGTCGGCGGCCGAGAGCCCTCGTTGCGTGGGAGAGACGCTCAATATCGGCTCGGAAGCGCCCGAAATCTCCATGCGAGAGTTGGCCAACCTCGTCTCGACAGTCGTTGACAAGGACCTAACTGTCGTACCGCTTCCTGACACACCCGGCTCCCCCGCCCGTCGCTGTCCAAACATGGACAAGACCCGAACGCTCCTCGGATACGAGCCACGGTTCGATCTCGCAACCGGCGTTCGCAGTACGTATGACTGGTACGTCGAAAACGTATTCGGGCGCCGGGGAGTCGCGAACCCTGAAGGGCTGTACAAATCGGCCGGCACGAGATAATACCCGGCTTGTCGCCGTTTCCGCATGGTATTGACACCAGCTAATCGGGCCAGCGCAGAAGCTCAGACATGTCGTGCGATAGCGTCTCCGTTTTCGAACATCGGAGTCGATCTCACGAAACCCATCGCACGCTCGGAGTCCATCGACGCCTAGCATCGGGGGCGCTGCTGGTCTCGGGCATTGTGGTGCATGGGCGACCGATCGGGCCACCGTACAGATTTCGGAGTAGTCATCCCTCTACAACGCCTCGACCCCGGACAAACGAATGCCTGTCTCCCACAGTTCCACAGCGTTCTCATAATCCTCGTGACGCCCAATGTCGAGCCAGAGGCCATCGTGAAGGAACGCGCCGACCGGAAGATCGTCGTCGAGGAGCGCTGCGACGAGATCGGGAAAGTCGAACGGCCCGCTCGAGGGGATCTTGGAAAGCGCCAGCGGCTCGAACGCATAGATGCCCATACTGACATCCAAGGTCGTCTCTGGCTTCTCCTCGAAACTGTGAACGCGAAAATCGTCGTCGAGGTGCAGGATGCCGAAGTCCACCTGCACACGGCGTCGGTGCGCTGCGATAGTAAGGACATTACCGCTCTGCCGGTGGTGCTCTAGAAATGCTTCGAAGTTCAAGGTCGTGAGTAGGTCGCCGTTCATCGCAATGAAGGTTGAGTCGAGGCCCTCCACGAGCCGCAGCGGAGCGGCTGTGCCGAGCGGCTCCGACTCCTGCACCCAGGTGATATCCGCGCGACTATCGGAGCCGTTCTCGAACACCGCGCGAATGAGATGCGATAGATACCCGACCGAAAACGTGAGGTTGCGGAAGCCGGCGTCGGAAAGCTGGTTAACAACGATCTCGAGGATCGAGCGATTTCCGATCGGCATCAGCGGCTTGGGCAGAATCGACGTGTATGGCTCCAGGCGCCGCCCTCTTCCGCCGGCGAGGATGACAACGGCCGTTTCGCGCGGCAAGAAGTTAGCCTTCGGGGTGTGATGCGTGAGTCGGACCAGCTCGGCCATGAGCACGGCATCGAGATCCCGATTGGGCGTGCGATCTGGCACCGATCAGCTGTCGGTCGCCTGTGAAGACGCACCGTCGCGCGTGCGGCTCACTGAGAGCGCGTCGGGCAAGCCATTACACACAGGCACTCGGAACACACCGCTATTCCCCCAAGTTCAAGATTCTGCTGATCCCCGCTGCAGGCCTCTATTCCATGTCAATGCGATGGCTTTGTCAAGCATGACTGCGCTATCACGCCTCCGTCAAACCCGGAATGACTCCAAACAAACCAGATCTGCGTCGGGGAAGCATGCGAGTCGAATCGGGCCGATGACCGCCTATCTGCAGGGCGAGGAGAACTTCCATGCAGGTGCGGTCGCGCTGACGGCGGCGCGTGGGCGTTGTCGGGGATCAGACGCAAAGTGGCGACGGGAAGTGACTCGAATACGCGCCCGTGCCCAGGCAATCGGAGAAGTAGCCGCCGTGGGATGCAGCGACGACCGAGGCGAGCAGGAGGCCGACGTGTCCTACACGCAGCAGGTTCGGGCGACTGAACCAGAGCGTGGACGCCCGCGGTGCCGAGCGTGGCGGTGGACGGCTCCATTGCCGTCATCAAGGGCGGCGCACAGGGCGAGCAGCGGCACGCCTCTGCGCCAGCGCGGTCGTGACGGCCGGCGATGACCTGGTGGGGGCTCTTGTCTACTGCCGGGCTGGGACGTCGCCGATGAGGTTCTACCTCTGCTACCGCGTTACGACCCCGCGCGGGGCGCCGATTTCTTAAATAGGCGCATTCCCCGGTAGCCCCCGGCAGCCGCTGCCGAGGTGATCCAGGTGGCTCCTTCGGTGCCGACGACGGAGGAAGTGGATCATCCGTATCTGTCGTCGATGGGGGCGATGACCGCGTGTTTGCAGGGCGACGAGATTCCATGCGGGTGCGGTCGCGCTCGACGGCAGGGCGTGGGCGGTCGTCGGGGGTCGTGAAGCCGGCAACAATTCGACGCTCGCGTTCGTGACAACTCA
>CAWAKM010000005.1:0-582249 GCA_963782615.1 uncultured Thermoleophilia bacterium
GAGTCCCCTGCTCTACCAACTGAGCTAACGGCCCGAGCGGATCGGAAGTGTAGCCACGACGCAGAAGGAAGGCTGCGCAGCCTGGCGGGTGCCCTCCACGCCGAACTGGACGGCGTCGGCGGGTTGTGTTCTCTTACGCGACTCCCTGCTTTCGCACAGCGGCTTCACAGCAATGAGGCGTACGGTTCGGTCATGGAAACCGACACCCACCTCGATCCCGACAGCAAGCGCCTCACCCGCAGGAGCACGATCGCGCGTCTCGGCGGCCTCGTCGCCGCCTCCATCGGCGCGGCAGGCCTCGACGCCTCCCTTTCGACACCCGCAGAGGGAGCAGGCAACGGACCGGCTGCCGTGGCGACTGGTCTCGTCCGTTGCGTTCTCACCCCTGAGCAGACGGAAGGCCCTTACTACGTCGACGGTGAGAAGGTTCGTCGCGACATCCGGGAAGGCAGGCCCGGCGTCAAGCTCACACTCCGGACAACCGTCGTTGACGCGTCGACGTGTAAACCGATCAAGGGCGCGGCCGTCGACATCTGGCATTGCGACGCCGGCGGGGCCTATTCAGGGGTGGGGGGAGATACCGGCACGTTTCTTCGTGGTATCCAGCGGACGAATGCGAGCGGGCTGGCAACGTTCGTGACGCTCTTCCCCGGCTGGTATCAGGGTCGCACGACCCACATTCACGTCAAGGTGCATCTGGGCGGAACGGTCGTTCACACCGGGCAGCTGTACTTTCCCGAGTCGACCGTGACGGCGGTAGCCAAGCGGGCCCCGTACAACCATCGCGGCGAGCCCGACACCCGCAACGCCGACGACGCGATCTACCGGAACGGTGGCAAGGGATCGCTTACGCGGGTTGAACGCGAGGCCTCGGGTGTGTACATCTCGACGATCACGATGGGAGTGCACCGATCCTGACCTCGAGGGTCGCGCGACCGGCCCGGGCCATGTACCGATCGGCGCCGTGACCCCGACGGGCTAGGCTCAGGGTGTGAGCGACCGCTCTCCGGCCTGGTCGAGAACCCTCCCGTGAGGCTGCTGACCGTTGTCGGCAACCGACCTCAGTTCATCAAGTCGGCGGCGCTCTCGGTCGCACTCCGCGACGCGAGAATCGAGGAGCGGGTGGTGCACACGGGCCAGCATTGGGACCCGGCGCTTTCCGCCGTGTTCTTTGAGGAGCTCTCGCTTGGGGAACCGGCCGTCGCCCTCGACCTTCGCACGTCGGACGTCCCGACCATCGAGGCGGCGCTGCGCGCGGTCGTCGCCAACGAGAAGCCCGCGGCGGTGCTCGTCTACGGGGACACGAACTCGACTTTGGCAGGAGCCAGGGCAGGCGAAGGGCTTCCGGTCGCACACGTGGAGGCCGGATTGCGCAGCGGCGACCTCACGATGCCCGAAGAGCGCAACCGGGTCGAGGTCGACCGGCTCTCGGCGTTGCTGTTCGCGCCCGACGAGCGCTCCGGCACGATCCTGCGAAACGAGGGCGTCCTCGGCGAGATCCACGTCGTCGGCGACGTGATGGCGGACGCCGCTGCGCGATTCGCGCCCCTCGCCCGGGAGCGCTCCCACATTCTCGGGGTACTCGACCTCGAGCCGCGGTCGTACGTCCTCGCGACCGTTCACCGCGAGGCCAACGTACATCCCGACCGGCTGCGCCGGATCATCGACGGCCTGGGACGCGCACCTCTTCCGGTCGTGCTTCCCGCCCATCCGCGCACACGAAGGGTGCTCGCGGAGCATGCGATCGCCCTGCCGACGTCGATCACGATGATCGAACCGCTCGGTTACCTCGATTTCGCGGCGCTCGCGTCGCAAGCGGCGGTGATCGCGACCGACTCGGGTGGCCTCCAGAAAGAGGCGTACTGGTACGGGGTTCCCTGCGTGACGTTGCGGCCGTCGACCGAGTGGATCGACACCGTCGAGGCAGGAGCGAACGCCCTCGTCGACGACGATCCCGAGCGTATCGTCGCCGCTATCGCCAAACCGCCCGTTCCGGCCGAGCGGCCCCTGCTCTACGGCGACGGCCGCGCCTCCGAACGGATCGCGACCGTGCTCAGCGGTACGATGGCCCGCTGTGCACCGTGATGTCGCAATCGTCGGCGCCGGCTATGTCGGTCTTCCGCTCGCCCAGGTCTTCGCCGACGCAGGACGCTCCGTCGTGCTCATCGACGTCAGCGCCGACCGCGTGGCGCAGATCAACCGCGGCGAAAGCTACATCGAGGACGTCCCCGGCCCGGAACTCAGGCAACTCGTCGAGGAGCGGGGATTGCGGGCGACGACCGATTACGACGAGCTGCGCACGGCCGACGCGATCCTGATCGCTCTCCCGACGCCGCTCTCGAAGCAGCGGGAACCGGATCTCTCGATCGTGCTGTCGGCGACCGAGCAGATCGCGACCCGGCTACGGCAGGGGCACCTCGTCGTGCTCGAGTCGACGACGTATCCCGGGACCACCCGTGACGAGCTATTGCCGATCCTCGAACGCGGCTCGGGTCTGACCGCCGGCGTCGACTTCCATCTCGCCTTTTCGCCGGAGCGGGTGGATCCCGGCCGGATCGATCACACGACCAAGAACGTGCCAAAGATCGTGGGCGGCATCAACGAGGCTTCGACCGAAGCGGCGGCGGCGCTGTACGGCACCGCCATCGACAGCATCCATCGCGTGTCGACACCGGAGGCTGCCGAGCTGACGAAGCTGCTCGAGAACATTTTCCGCTCGGTCAACATCGCGCTCGTCAACGAGCTCGCACAGCTGTGCGACCGGATGGGGATCGACATCTGGGAGGTCGTCGACGCCGCCGCGACGAAGCCCTTCGGCTTCATGCGCTTCGAACCGGGGCCCGGCCTCGGCGGGCACTGCATCCCGATCGACCCGTTCTACCTCACCTGGAAGGCACGAGAGTTCGACTTCTCGACCCGATTCATCGAGCTCGCAGGCGAGGTCAACCAGAACATGCCGTACTACTGTCGCTCGCGCGTGTCGCAAGCATTGAACCACGGTGCCGGCAAATCGCTCAAGGGCTCGCGGATCCTCGTGCTCGGAGTGGCCTACAAGGCCGACATCTCCGACACGCGCGAGTCGCCCGCCGTGAAGCTCATCGAGCTGTTGCAGAACGCCGGCGCGGAAGTCTCGTATCACGACCCGCACGTCCCCTCCTTCGCTGCTCACGGCACCGCGCTCGTCTCGCAGCCGCTCGAACCCGGCGCCTACGACGCCGTAGTCGTAGCGACCGCCCACTCGAGCATCGACTACGCCCGGCTCGTCGCCGATGCCCAACTCGTCGTCGACCTGCGGAACGCCGTTGGCCGCCGCGGCATCGCCGACGAGAAGGTCTGGAAGCTGTGATCCGCGTCGCCCACGTGGGCGTCGGCGGCTGGGGCAAGAACGTCGTGCGGGTCGTCGGGGAGCTCAGCGAGCTGGCCTGGATCGTCGACACCGACGCCGCGCGGCAGACGGAGTACGCGGCGCGCTACCCGCAAGCTCGCGTTACGGGCTCCTTTGGAGAGGCGCTTGCAGACGACACCGTCGCTGCGGTTGCGATCGCGACACCTGTGCCTACGCACTACGTCCTAGCGAAGCAGGCGCTCGAGGCGGGCAAGCACGTGTTCGTCGAGAAGCCACCGGCGATGCGCGGCGAGGAGATGGAGGAGCTCGTCGCTCTCGCCCGCGCGAGCGACCGCGTTCTGATGCCCGGGCACCTCCTCCTCTATCACCCGGGGCTGCAGAAGGTGAAGGAGCTCGTTGAGGCGGGTGAGCTCGGCGACGTCGCCTGCGTCTACGGCAACCGCCAGAACCTCGGCGTGATCCGCTCGAACGAGAATGCGCTCTGGTCGCTCGGGGTCCACGACCTCTCGGTGATCCTGTGGCTTCTCGGTGAGGAGCCGAGTGAGGCGGTCGCGCACGGGGTCGACTATCTCCAGAAAGGGATCGAGGACGTCGTCTTCTGCTTCCTCCGCTTTCCATCGGGCAAGATCGCGCACATGCATCTCTCGTGGCTCGATCCTCACAAGATGCGGAAGATGACGGTCGTCGGCCGCGAAAAGATGGTGGTTTTCGACGACATGGAGCTCGAGCGCAAGGTGACCGTGTACGAGAAGGGGCCGTGGGAACCCGCCCAGACCTATGGCGAGTGGCGCACCCGGACCGGCGACATCTTCAGCCCCAAGATCGCGAACGACGAGCCGTTGCGGCTCGAACTGCAGCACTTCCTGCAGCTCGCCGCAGATGGACCCGGTGAGCACCGGGAGGCGACCGACGGACTCGCGGTCGTACGCACCCTCGACCGCCTGACGACGTCCCTGCGCACCGGAGCTCCCGCGTGAACCGTAGGCCCCACGGAGACTCGATGAAAGCAGAGGTGCCGGCTCCGCCGGCGCCGGAGCCGGCGTGAGCGCCGACGTTCACCCGAGCGCGATCGTCTTTCCGGGAACCGTGCTCGGAGCCGGGGCGAAGGTGCTCGAGAACGCCGTTGTCGGCAAGCAGCCGACCCTGTCGCCTCGCTCGACCGCGAAGCGTGAGCCGCTGCCCCCGACCGTGATCGGCGCCGGCACGATCGTCTCGACGGGTGCGATCGTCTTCGCCGGGACGACGATCGGTGCCAGGGTGATCCTCGGCGACCAGTCGTGCGTCCGCGAACGGGTGCACATCGGCGACGACGTCGTCGTCGGCCGCGGCTCGCTGATCGAGAACGACTCGACGATCGGGGCGATGACGAAGATCCAGGCGGACGCCTACGTCACTGCCTACTCGACACTCGAGGAGCACGTGTTCATCGCGCCGTGTGTCGTCACGACGAACGACAACTGGATGGGACGCACCGAGAAGCGATTCGGCAGCATCAAAGGCCCCACGATCCGGCGCGGAGCCCGCATCGGCGGCGGTGCGGTTCTCTGCCCCGGGATCGAGATCGGCGAGGACGCGTTCGTCGGCGCCGGCGCGGTCGTGACGAAGGACGTCCCGGCCAGAAAGGTCGTCGTCGGGAGTCCCGCGCGCGTGTTGCGTGACGTTCCCGCGGACGAACTACTCGACGCGGGCTGAAACGCCCGCCCCGGAGCGGGCCGCTAGCGGGGTTTTCGCCACGACGAGCCGGTACGCGCCCGATCCCGGCTTGGCTATGCGCACCTGGAGGACGTACCAACCGGTCGCCCGTGCAAGGTAGCCCAACACGCCTCCTGGTGGGCGCGTGGCGAGTCGTCGCACCCGCACTGCGGTCGCGCCGATGGTCTCCGTTCCCGGCCGCCAGAGGTCGAAGGCCGGCCGAACAGACTCCGAGACGTCCGTTGTCACGACCAGGCGCTCGCCGGCACGGAGGTAGACGCTGTACACGTCGTCGCGATCGTTCCAATAGTCGAGGGTTGCCATGACCTCGCGACGTGACCCGAACAGCGAATAGGCGCGCGCGCCCCCGCCGTCGTTCGGCTCGTAGCGGTCGCGCGGGGGCGCTCCCTCCTCGAGGAGGCCGATCGCGGCCGCCTCATCAAGCCTCCCAACCCCGGTAAAGCGATCGCGGCCGATCACGCACGCCCCGCATCCGTTCCCCGGAGCGGAGTCGACGGCGCTCTGCTCCAGAAGGCGTATCACCTGATCGGGCGTCAGCGATGGCGACGTGGCAAAGAGCATTGCCGCCGCAGCCGTCACCTGCGGGGTCGCGAAGCTCGTTCCCTCGGCGGATCGGTACTCCTCCGGCCCGCAGCTCGAATACCCCTGCTCGACGCAGTCGGGGTGCACGGCCGTCAACGCGAGGGGGAACGTCGAAAGGATGTCTTCGCCCGGGGCGGCCAGGTCGTTGAACTGTGGGTCTCGATTCGAGAAGGCGGGCGACCCACCGTTGCGGCTGAGCGCGCTGACGCCGAGCACGTGCGGCAACGCTGCGGGCCAACTCGCGTAGGCCCACGGCTGGGACGGCGATTGGTCCGAGTTGCCGACCGCCGCCACAACGAGGACGCCCTTCGCGACCGCATAGGTAACGGCGTCCGCCTCGAGTTGCGAGTACGTGTCCCTGCCTGGATCACCCGGGTCCCGAAGCCCACCGAGGCTCATGTTGATGACACGGGCCCCGTTTGCGACCGCCCAGCGGATCGCCTTCGCCTCCGCCTCGACCGGGATCGACCGCTGCGGCCCGACGACCTTCGCGATGAGGAGCTCGGCGGGAGGTGCGAGCCCGGCGATGCCGATGCCGTCGTTCGTCTGAGCAGCGATCAGGCCGGCCACGAACGTTCCGTGCCCCTGCGTGTCGACGGTGGCGGGACCGGCGACGAAGCTCTTGAAGGCCGCGACTCGGCCGCGCAGCTCGGGATGGGTCAGGTCAAGACCCGAGTCGATCACGGCCACCCTGACGGCGGCGAGCGGCGGCGGCTCCAGCCAGGCATCGAACGCCCGATTCTGCGCTACATACCACTGTCGCGGGAGGAAGGGATCGTTCGGAACGAACGACTGCCGTCGGCTTCGCAACGCCTCGACATAGCGAGCGCCCGCGACACCTTTCAGCACCGATGCCCGGGGGGCGGAGACCGCCAGAGCCGGAATCGGACTGAGGTCGACGATCTCGGTTGCGCCACGCGTACGGAGCCGTTGGGCAACTTCGGCGCGATCCGCTGTCGGCTCGATCCCAACGGCGAACCGTGACGCCTGGGCAGTGGAGGCCACGCCAAGGCTGATCACAACGGCCCCGACAGCCACCGCGGCCTTGATGATCATTTCGCCCGTTCCGCGGGAACGGCGACAGGGGGAACGGCGATCGTCAGCGCCGGGCCGACCTGTCCCTCCGCCGTGAGTCGATAGGTCGCGGTGACCTTCGGCCGAACCGTGACTGAAAAGGAGCCGTCCTCTTTCGGGGCCACCTTGGCTGAGGGGACCCACGCACCGGCCAGGGTCAGCTTCTCCAGCAATGGCGCCTCGACGTCACGTGCGAGACCAGAGACGACGACCGGCGTCCCGGCACGAGTCGGGACCGGTGGCCGGCCGACACGAAGGACACCGAACCGAAAGGCCGTCGATCGTAGCCCGAGCCGAGCTCGCACGTCCGCGGCGCTGAGCAGGACCGAGACACCGGTCTTCTTGACGAGCGTGATCGAGGCAGGGCGCCCGGAGGCGGTCGGCGCGACCACGACGTCGACGACGGGCGCCGACAGTCCCAATGCCCGGGCGAGCGACGTGGCACTGAAGGAACGTGCCGGCCAGCGATGGTACGGCGCCACTGCGTCCCACGGATCCTCGCGGGACTGCAGATACGGCGTCACGAGACCGAAAACGTCCTCGCTCGAGGCAGTGCGGCCTCCCGAGGACGCGTAGTAGAACGTCGTCGCCACCTTGCCCGCGTACGTGAGAATCTCGCCTCGCGTCGCCTTCACGGCAGCCGTCGTGGACGGTGACTCCGCCGCAACCCCGTAGTACACCTGGCTGCGCGGATCGGAGAAGAGGTCGAACGGCCGGTTCTTGACGATACTCGCGAGCGCGTAGGAACGTGCAGCCACCGCCTGCGCCTGGAGGGCAGCTGGCGGCCAATCCTTCGACATCTCGCCGGGTACGACCCCGAGCAGGTACGCGTCGAGGCCGACGACATCTATCACCTGCAGCGCCTTCTGCACAGCCTTCTGCACAACCGTGACCTCGAGCTCGCCGCGATATCCCTTCCCGTCCAGCGTCAGCGTCGAACGGGCACCCGGTAGGAACGTCAACGGACCGGGCAGCGGTTTCGCCGTTCCGTCTACGACGACTCTGAGCCCCGGCTTGAGCGCTATTTCGCCTGCCGGGAGCGGGGTTACCGCGCCGGAGCCGTCACGGATGGAGAACGGCACTGGCGAGCCCACGATGACCGAGGGGCGGCCGTCGGCAACGAGAACGCGTAGCTTCGAGACAGGCGCCTTGCCGAGCTGGGTCCCGGGATAGTAGAACCCGAGGATGTCGCGGTAGCCACGATTCGCCTCGGCCTGACCGAGGGCACCGTATTGATTGAGGCCGACGCCGTGCCCGTAGCCTCCGCCCGACAGCACATAGACCGGGGCAGACAGCGTCGCCGCTACCCCAGTCGGCCCGAGATCGGGCAATGGGGGCGGGCTGGCCGTTGCGGCGGCAGCAAGGGTGAGTGCCAGAAGTGGGACGATCGCGTGGCGCATGAGGTACCGAAGTGTTCTCGGTAGGACGCTTCAGGCCTTGAGTCGGTTTGCGTACTGCTCAGCGTAGTAGGCACGATAGGCCCCCGACCTGATCGGCTCCCACCACGCGCGGTTGCTGCGATACCAGTCGACGGTGGCCGGTAGGCCGCCCTCGCCGAACGAATGCCGAGGCGACCATCCGAGTGCGCGCAGCTTCGTATCGTCGACCGCGTAGCGGCGGTCGTGGCCGGCGCGGTCCTCGACATGACGGATCAGCCGCGGATCGGCTCCGGTCAGCTCGAGGATGCGGTGCGTCACCTCGATGTTCTCGTGATCTTCGCCTCCGACGTTGTAGATCTCGCCGGGACCTCCCTCATGCAGGACGAGCTCGATGCCGGCGCAGTGATCCTCGGCATGCAGCCACTCCCGAACCTGCTTCCCATCGCCGTAGACCGGCAGCGGTTCGCCGTCGATCGCGTTCGTGACGAACAATGGTACGAGCTTCTCGGGATACTGGTTCGGGCCATACGTGTTCGCACCACGTGTGATCGAAGCCCGGACGCCGTACGTACGGACATAGGCGAGCACCTGCAGGTCGCCGCCGGCCTTGGCAGCGCTGTAGGGGCTCGAAGGCCGCAGCGCGTCGTCCTCGAGCGCGCGCCCACCCGCCGCGAGATCCCCGTACACCTCGTCGGTCGAGACCTGGACGAACCGGGCGTCGTGGGCCCGCGCCCATTCGAGCAGGCACATCGTTCCGAGCACATCGGTGTGAACGAACTCCTGGGGGCCGAGGATCGAGCGGTCGACGTGAGTCTCGGCCGCGAAGTTGACGATCGCTGCACAGCCCGCAGCGGCAAGTGCGACCGCGTCCGGGTCGGCGATATCGCCCCTGACGAAGTCGTGGTCGACACCTTCGAGGTTCGCTGGGTTGCCCGCGTACGTGAGCTTGTCGAGGACGACCACCTCGGCGCCACTCTCCGCGAGGCGGCGCACGAAGTGTGAGCCGATGAACCCGGCTCCACCGGTGACGAGCACGCGCATCGGCACAGGGTAGCCGAGGCTTGGCAGGCAGCTGGCTTCCGGCTCCGCCGGAACATGCTCGTCCGCTACGCGCATGCCCGCCTCTCCTGGCGACTGACGCACTCGTCCTTCGCGGTCTCCTAGCCGGTGTGAAGCAGTCGGACGCCGAGCAGGGTGGCGAGCCCCTCTCCGCCCGCTCGCATGACGCGATCGTGATTCCAGGCAAAGGCCGGTCGCGCAATCGGGGCGAGCAGGTTCATCCAGCGCGCCGTCGTCTCCACGTCCCACTCGTAGGTGACGACGGTCGCTCCCTCTTGGGCACCGAAGCGCCAACGGCCTGTCCCGGTGAGCTCTCCCGACGAGATTCCTTCGAGAAGTCGGTGCCGTTCGACACGCACAGACCGCATGTCGAATACGAGGTCGTAGGGAAGCACCCCGCGGAACGTGAAGCGCGAAATGCCGCCGACACCGTCCGGGCCGCGAGGAACGAGCTCCTCGACCCGACGGACGCTCTTCCACCACGAGGGCCATGTGTCCGTGTCGTAGATCGCATCCCAGACCGGCCCGACGGGGGCGGCGAGCAGCCACCTGGTTTGGAAGCTGTACTGCGTCACAAGATCGATCTCAGTTCATCTCGGGTGGGTCGACGGCCGCGGCCAGACGGTTGTGCCACATTGTCACAATGTCCTGGTCGGCACGCGCGGCGGCTCCGACAACTACTCGTGACAAAGTGTCACAAGATTCCGTTCGAGCCGGCTTGGCTGTCGGTGCGGGCCTGACCGGGCTGGAGTGCCCTACCGAGCCCGAGCAAGCACGGCGAGACACTCGGCGAGCCCGTCGCGCCAGTGGGGAAGCTGCGGTGCGCCCTTCTCGGTGCGCAGGATCGAAACCGGCGGGCGCGGGGCTCTGGCGCCGAACTCCGCGGTCGTGATCGGCTTGACACGGCAGTCGAGACCGGCCTCGTCGAAGATCGCCTCGGCGAAGTCGGCCCAGGTGCAGTCGCCTTCAGCGGCGAGGTGCCAGACGCCGAACGGCGGAGCGGCGCCGACGAGCTCGCGAGTGGCAGCCGCCAGGTGCCCGACATAGGTGGGGCAGCCCCGCTGGTCGGCGACGACCGCGACCTCGTCCCGCTCGGCTCCGAGCCGAAGCATCGTCCGCAGAAAGTTGTGCCCGGTCGGCCCGTACAGCCAGGAGCTCCGAACCACCCAGGCCTTGTCACCCGCCGCTGCCTCGCCGTGCAGCTTCGTCCTGCCGTACACCGAGAGCGGGCTCGGGCTGTCGGATTCGACGTACGCCGCACCCTTGAGACCATCGAAGACGTAGTCGGACGAGAACGCGACGAGTGGTGCCCCGAGCTCTGCCGCGTGGGCCGTGCCGCCGACGTTCACCTCGGCTGCCCCCTGTGGGTCGTCTTCGGCGGCATCCACGTTCGTCCACGCAGCCGTGTGGAGAACGAGCTCCGGCCGGGAGATCGAGCCTGACGCGGGGAACCTCACGTCCCAGTCAGCGTGCGTCAGCGCGCGGACCTCGTCCGCGGCGAAGGTCCCGGAGAGCGCGGCGGCAAGCTGCCCGCCCGCGCCCGTGATCAGGACACGACGGCGCTGTCCCGGGTGGAGAGAATCGGTGTTTGGGTGCTCCACAGGTCCTTCACGCGCGGATCGTTCCAGGGAATGCCCTGCTCGTCGGGATCGTCCGCGTCGTACTCCTCTGTCACGTGATAGGCGAACAGTAGATCGGTGAGCGCCTCGAAACCGTGGGCATGCCGGCCCGGAATGTACAGCGCCACCGGATTCTCGTCTCCGATGTCCTCCGTGAACGTCGCTCCCGTGGAGAGGTCGAGGACGACGACGCGCGCCGTTCCCTGCAGGCAAGCGAAAAGGTCGTCCTGGCCGCGCTCGTGAAAGTGCAGGCCGCGGATGACGCCTCGGCGAGAGACCGAGACGTTCGTCTGGACGGTGGGCTTCGGCAGGAGGCTCTCCCGTCGCAGCTCGCAGAACCAGCCGCGCTCGTCTTCGAATCGCCGTAGCGGGATCCGCACGACCCCTTCGATGCTCATTTGTTGGCTCCCGTCGCGTCGATCGTGCGGCCGATCTCCGCGAGGTGCTGCCAGTGCTTGCCCGCGTCCTCCCACCAGCCTCGCACGACCACGACCGACAGCGCGCCGCGCTGGGCATACGCCCGGTTGACGTCGGTGATCTCGAGCTCACCACGGCTCGACCGCTCAAGGCTCGCGATCACTGCGAAGACGTCAGCCGGATAGCAGTAGAGACCTACGACAGCGTCGCTCGTCGGCGGGGATTCGTAGCGAAGATCGACAATGCCCGCCTTCTCGGCAAGATCGACCACCGTACCCGCCTCGTCGTAGACCACGACTCCAAAGTTCTCGGGATCGGGCACGTCCTTCACGAACACCTGGGCGCCTTCCCCGCCGGCACCCCAGGCGGCGATCTCCGACGCATGCGAGTACTCGAAGATGTTGTCGCCGAGAACCACCACGAGCGGCTCGCCGCCGGCGAAGTCCTCGGCCATTCCTACCACCTCGGCGATTCCGCCGGGGCGGGTCTGCACCTTGTACGTGAGGTCGAGCTCGAGCAGCGGCGCATCACCCCCGCGGACGGTGAGATGACCGTCGCCGAGAAGGTCGATCATCTGCCCGGCGTGCCCCTTGCCCGTCACTACGAGCACCTCGCGGATGCCCGCAAGCTGCAGCAGCTGGAGCGGGTAGTAGACCATGGGCCAGCTCCCCACCGGCAGGAGGTGCTTGTTCGTGACGCGCGTCAGCTCTCCGAGCCGAGTCGCCTCTCCTCCCGCGCAGACCAGTCCCTTCATGGGCCGATGCTAACCGCGATCAGGCCGCGTGCGACACGCCTGGTGCTGCATCGGCGATCGGGCTGCGCTCGAGCAGCCAAAACGAGAGCTCTACGGCCGGTCCGACCCCAAACGCGAACACGAGCGTGCCGATCCCGACCGTGCCGCCGAGCGCAAACCCGATCACCGTCACCACGACCTCGATCGTCGCCCGGGCGACGCCGATCCGGACTCCTGCGCGCCGAGCGACGACGAGCATCAGCGAGTCGCGTGGCCCCGCTCCCATCCCCGCGCCGATGTAGAAGCCCGAGCCGATTCCGATCGTCAGCACGCCCGCCACCATCAGCGCGATCCGAGCCGCCAGTGGAGTCTCCGACAACGCGTCGACCGCATCGACCGCCAACAGGCCGTCGACCATGAGCCCGATCAGGATTGCATTCGCGACGGTACCCACGCCGATGCGGGCGCCGAGCGCCCAGGCGAGCGCGAGCACCAGCAGGGCGATGACGATGTTTGCCGTGCCGAACGACAGCGACGTGTGCTCCGAGACACCCTGGTTGAGCACGTCCCACGGCGAAAGCCCGAGCTCCGACTCGAGAAGGAGCACGATCCCGAGCGCAAAGAGGAAGAGGCCGACGACGAGCGAAGCGGAACGGGCGACAGCGGAGCCGCGGACGAGGGGTGCTGCGTGCACCGGGTCAGCGTACGGGCGAACCGTCGTGTGGGCCGCCTCCCGAACCGCATCCCGGGTCCCGAGACCTCACCTGCCCGCGGGGGCGAGGATAGGCCGATGCTCGCCGAGCGGGGACGCGGGAACGCGAACGACCTTGGCGACCCCCTCGGGAAGCCACCAGTTGTAGTGCCCGAACAGCTTCATCGCGGACGGCACGAGTAGTGAGCGGACGATCGTCACGTCGATCAGAATCGCCACCGCAAGACCGAAGCCGAATTGCTGCAGGCCGACGATGGATCCGGCCACGAACCCCATGAACGCGGCGAACATGATCAGGCCGGCTGCGGTGACGAGCCGTCCGGTCTTCTCGAGGCCGACGACGACCGCCTCCTCGTTCGTCGCGCCGGCATCCCACTCCTCGCGCATCCGGCTGACGAGAAACACCTCGTAGTCCATCGAGAGACCGAAGAGCATCGCGAACAGCATCACCGGGATCCAGCCTTCGATCTGGTCGTACGAGATCAGACCGAGTGGCTCGCCCCAGCCCCATTTGAAGACCACGACGAGCAAGCCGTAGGCAGCGCCGATCGAGAGGCAGTTGAGGATGATCGCCTTCAGCGGGAGGAGCAGTGAGCGGAATGCCCTCACGAGCAGCACGTAGGTCGCGATCAGCACCGCGGCGACGAGCCAGGGGAACCAGCTATAGGTGAGGTCCAGGAAGTCCTTGCCTCCCGGCGGCCCACCCCCCGCCACGACCGTCACTCCCGGCGGGAAGCCGGCGGCGGGCACGATCTCGCTACGCAAGCGGTCGACGAATTCCAGGCTCTCAGGCTTCCCGTAGTCGCTCTTGCCGATCACCTGAACGTTGAGATACCGGCCCGTCGGGTCGACGTGCTGGGGGTCTCCCGTTCGAAAGTCGACGCGTGCCACCTGCGGGTCGGCTTCGAGACCCGACCGTAGGCGCCCCAGGGCGGCGGCGACCTCGGGCTCGGCCGCGCCTCCAGCCCGACCCGTATCGATCACGACCGCACTCGGCGCCGTCGCACCAGCGCCGACCGCCGAGGTCAGCACGTCGAGGCCTTGAACCGATTCGAGCCGTTGGGGGATGCCCTCGTTCGATCCCGGCCCGAGTTCCAGCGTGAACGCCGGCGCGGCCAGCAGGAGGAGGAAGGCAGTCGTTCCGATGGCGACCGGCCACGGCCGCCGCATGATCCAGTGCGCGAGTTTCGCCCAGAACCCGTGCTCGTGATCAGCACGGCGTTCCATCATTCGCCTCGGCAGCATTCGCACGCTCTCGAGCCTGCGCCCCAGCAGCGAGAGGATCACAGGCAGGAACGTCATGGCGGCGATCACCGAGACCGTCGGGATGATCAGGCCGCCGACACCGAAGCCGCGCATGAAAGGCAGCGGCATGAACAGCAGCAACGCCAGGCCGATCGCGACGGCTGTCCCGGAGAAGACGACTGCCCGTCCCGACGTGTTCATCATCGTCACGATCGCCTCGTCCCTCTCTTGCCCGTTCCTGATCTCCTCCCGAAACCGGTAGACCATCAGGAGCGAGTAATCGATCGCGATCCCGAGACCGATCAGCGAAACGAGATTGGTCAGATAGGTCGTCAGCTCCATGAAGTTGGCAATGATCCAGATGATCCCGAGCGTCGTCGGAATCGTTACGAGCGCGAAGATGAACGGCACCAGGAACGAGAGCGTGCCGAACGTGAAGATGAGGATCACGAGGGCGATCGGGATGGCCAGGTAGATCTCGCCCTTCTTGAGATCCTGGGCGAAGACAGGGTCGAGATCGTGCTCGGTCGCGGCCTGGCCCGTGAGGTACAGCTTCGCACCCGGGATCGAGCCCAGCGCGCCACGCATTGCATTCGTACTCCCCTTCGCGTCGGCCGGATCGAGCTCGGAGACGATCTGGGCCGCGATCACCGAGTCGTCGAGCGCAAGCACGGAGACGAGCCGCCCGGTTGGCAGCTCAGCGGCGGCCCGCGTAGCCGCCTCGCGCGCCTGCGGCAGGAGTGACCCCACCTCGCTGCCGTCACTCTCGACGACGAGGGTGAACGACCCCGTCGACCGCTGGCCGAAACGATCCTGGAGAATCCGTTCGGCGCGCTGGGAATCGGTTCCCGGCAGCGTGAACCGGTTGGTGAGCAAGTCCGAGAGCTTCGACGACGCAGCACCCGCGACGACGAACGTGACGATCCAGGCGGCGAGAACAACAAAGCGATGGCGCAGCACGAACCGTGTCCACCGGTCCATCAATCGACCTTCCGTCGTTTGGCAGCCGCCTTGCGGCGTTGCACCGCCGGCACCGCTCGCACGGCGGCAACCCAGAGATAGAGAAGGCCGGAGACGACGGCAGCGGCTGCGATCAGGATGCGTTTGGTACGGCGCACGGGTGAACCAATCGTAGGCGAGCCGACATCGTCATACTTCATAGCACCCATAGCACGAGGAAAGGATGGCCGAGATGGCCAAGACGGCTCTAAAAGTTGCGCCGACGGTCGAGACCCTGAAGCCCTATCTCGATCGCGCGCTGAACGACAAGGACTTCCGCGACGACCTCAAGGAGGCACTCGCCGCAGCGAGGCAGCTGTATGGTCCGCTTGTCAAGGACGCGAGAGAAGATGGTGCCGCCAAGTCTGCTTCGCGCCTCGCGACGGACGCGAAGGTGCAGGAGAACCTCCGCAAGGCGCTCGAGGACTTCGGTAGGGCGGCGGGATCGCTGAAGGGTAAGAAGAAGGGACACAAGAAGCGGAACGCCATGCTTCTCGCAGGTCTGATTGCAGGTGCGCTCTACAACCCGTGGACGGGCCCGCAGACGCGCGACTGGTTGATGGACAAGGTCGCCGGCGACGACGATCTTCAGCCGCTCGACGGCTTCGACCTACCCGGGCCCGACGAGTTCGAGGATGCTGCTTCGAGCTCGACGAACGGTGCTGCCGAAGCCGCCGCGGACGCGGTGGAAGCGGTCGAAGACGACGCCTAGAGGCGAAGCCTCGACCGACGAGCGACTCCCGCGCGGAGCTGGTTGGCTGTGCATCCCGTGGCGGACGCTAGCGGTCATGTCCCCCGGCCGGGCTCTTCGGGGCCCGGCCGGAAAGGGTTGTCTCGAGGGCGCCCGGGACGAGCCCGCTCGTACTCGAAATGTCGTCCGCCTCGAGCAGGACGGCTCCCGCAGGCGGTGCGACACCCGCTCGGGCGGATGCCGGCCCGTCAAGCGGTAGATAGGCGCGGCCGGCGTCGAACGAGACATCCTGCGCGCGGCGCCAGGCATTGAGAAACGGGTACGGGGCGACTGCGCCGTCGTAGCCCCGCGCGAGGAGCGAGACGGGGTGAATCTCGAAGTGAAGGTGCGCGGGTGAGAACTCGGCGTCGCCCGTCTTCCCCATGAACCCCAACACGTCACCGGCCTTGACCTGCCGCCCGTTGACGGCAAGGGGCGAGTATGCGGAGAGATGCGCATAGTAGAACTCGTTTCCCGTCCGGTCGCGGAGCCACACGCGCCAGCCGCCGATGTCGTTCCAGCCGACGGAGAAAATCGTGCCGTCCGCGACCGCGAGCAGCGGTGTGCCAACGGGGGCGAAGATGTCCTCGCCGTGGTGCCACCCACCTGAGACGTCCGCACGGGGAGCACCGAACGTGTCGCCGAACGAGGCTGGGCCGTAGACGGGAAAGACGTAGCCTCCACTCGAGAGCTGGGCGGTCACCTCGGGAGCCGGTCGCACGAGCTCGGGGGGAGCACCGGGAATCGACCTCCCCGGCTCTCGGGGAGCGTCCGGAGGAATGACCGGACGCGGCGTCTGCGGCGTGGTCTTGGGCTTCACCGGCTCCACCGGGGCGGTCACCGTGGGGGCTGCGGTCGCGGTTGCCGAGACAGCGCCGATCTCGATCATGCTTCCGGCGAGGAGTCCGCCATGGTCGGCGATCAACTTCACGCGGAGCGCCGTGACCGTCGCCCTGGCCGACCGCGGCGCATCCTCCACGGTCTCGACGATCGACCCGAGCAGCTCGAGGCTTCCCCACTCGGCGAGCGGAACGACCGAATTCGCAGACGGCGTGATGAGCTGCCCGAGTACCGTGAGGCCGGTCACCGACGACGCCGAAATGTTCCCGGAGGCGTTGGCCGAGCCGGCGGCGACGCTCGTGCGCACGTCGAGCGAGTCGATGGAGATCTCGCCGCCGAACAACGATATCGCGAGGGCGCCAACATTCGCCTGGGCGCTCGACGACACGCCCGGCTGGACTGCAACCCCCGCATCGGCCGACCCGATCCGCACGATCGAGCCGTCCTCTGGATAGGCGTAGCCGGACACGCTTTGCTCGATCGGCGGGGGCGCTGCCAGCGAGAGTGAGACCTGGTCAGGCAGCCCCGGCTGGGCGATCCGGGAGATCACCGCGGTCGCCAATGCTTCCGGTTGCTGCGGGGCCGCCGCGGCGATCGAGACGATAAGGGCGACCAGGAAGGGCACCGCGAGGAGAGGGGTACGTCTCACCGCGCCCCAGGGTAGCTCGCGCGAGTGCGGACGGCACGCCACGCGAGCTGCGCCGCAACCGCGAGAAGCAACACGCCGAAGAGGCGACGGAGAACGTGCTCGGGCACCGATGTGGCGACTTGCACACCGATCTCCACGCCCACGATGGACGCTACACCGATGACGAGAGCCGGCGTCAGCCTCAGATTGCCGTACCGCGCGTGTCGCCAGGTCCCGACGGCAGCGGTCGGTACGACGGCAAGCAGGGAGGTCGCGGCGGCCTCGACCTGACCGAGGCCGAGTGCCAGGAGCGCCGGAACGAAGAGGATCCCGCCCCCGACGCCGAAGAGCCCCGACATCACGCCGGCGCCGAGGCCGAGGCCGATCGCAAGGACGAGTGTCGCCGTGCTCACCCTGTCAGCAACCAGACACCGATCGCCGCGAGGAGCACGGAAAATGCCAGCGTCAAAGCCCGGGTGGAGAGTCGGCGCTGTGCCGAAGTCCCGAGGACTGCACCCGCCATGGCCGGAATCCCGACGAGCAGGCCGTAGGCAACGTCGACCTTGCCATGCACGGCGTAGAGCGTCGCGCCGGCGAGTGCCGTGATGACGATCGCGCCGAGCGAGGTCGCCGTTGCCTCCCTCGCGCCGAAAGCCGCGCCGACGATCAGCAGCGGCACGATCACGATCCCACCACCGACGCCGAACAGCGAGCTGAAGAGGCCGGCGACGAGGCCTATGAGAACGAGCCGCACCGTTCTATCCTAGGCCGGGCGTCAGATCCCGGCTGCCGCGTAAGCGACCCGGCGGACCCCTAGGCGGCGGCGCTGCGCAAAACGTCCCACGCGCGCACCACGTCGGCCTCGCTCGTCCGAACGTTGCCGATCGCGAGTCGCAGCACGAGGCGGCCGCCGAGCTTCGTATGCGAGAGGAAGATCTCGCCGCTCTCGTTGGCACGCCGCATGATCTCCTCGTTTTCCGCGTCGCTACCGGTCTTGCGGAAGCACACGAGAGAGAAGTGCCGGGCTGCACAAAGCTCCCATCCCGGCTCGTCGTCCACCCATCCTTCGAACAGCTCCGCGAGTCGGACATGCTCGCGAATGATCGCCTGAATGCCCTCACGGCCAAAGCAGCGAAGCGTCGCCCAGAGCTTCAGCGCCCGGAACCGCCTGCCGAGAGGCGACGCGTACTCGCTCAGGCTGACGACCTCTTCGTTGACGCGCAGGTATTCGGGCACGAGGCTGAACGCCCGCCGCAAGTCGTCCGGTCGACGGCAGAAGAAGGCCGAGCAGTCGTGCGGCGCGAACAACCACTTGTGAGGGTTGACCCCGATCGAATCGGCCCGTTCCCAGCCGGCAAAGTTGTGCCGTAGCTCGGGGCAGACGGCAGCCGCGCCGGCATACGCGGCGTCGACATGGAGCCAGACACTCTCGGCCGCCGCGAGATCCGCGATCGCGGCGACCGGGTCGACCGCCGTGGACGAGGTCGTCCCCACGGTGGCGACCACGGCGCAGGCATCCATCAGGTCGAGCTGGTCGGGGCGCAACGAGAACTCCGGGTCGACGGGCGCCGGCCTCACCTCGAGCTCGAGAAGTCGCGCCGCCTTCGCGGTCGACGAGTGTGTGTGCTCGGAACAGACCACGACCTTTCGATCGGGCGCCGCGGCACGGGCGGCGGCGAGCGCGGTGATCAGGCCCGAAGAGGCGCTGTCCTCAAGATGGCCGTGGAGTGGGTCGGGCAGACCGAGCAGCTGTCGTAACCAGTCGAGCGTCACTTCTTCGAGCTCCTGAAGGGCCGGTGAGGCGCGCCAGAGGATCCCCACCTGGTTGAGCCCGGCAATCAGAAGCTCCGCGAGGATCCCCGGCTCGGCGGCAGAGGACGGGAAGTAGGCGAAATATCTCGGACTCTGCCAGTGCGTGATCCCCGGCATCAGAATGTCGTCCAGATCGCGGAGAACGGCGGAGAAAGGCTCGCCCTCCTCGGGCGGCGCGATCGGGAGCGCCGCCCGGATCGCGCCCGGCTCGACACGAGCCATCACCGGCTGCTCGCCCACGTTTTCGAGATAGCGCGCGACCCAGTCGAGGGCGGCGGCGCCGTCGTCACGGAATGTCGTCATGAGCGCCTCGCGGCGATTTCCGTCCACGAGCGGGTGTTCAGCACCTGCTCCTTCGTCAGCCAGGCGCGCCGGGCCTGGCCGATCCCGAGCTCGGCGTACGCGAGCGCGGCCTGCGAGTGTGCATCGGTGTTGACGGGGATCGAAACCCCGGCCGCTCCTGCGAGCCGGGCGTGGGCGTCTCGCATGTCGAGCCTGTCGGGCTGGCCGTTGATCTCGATCGCGGTGCCGGTCTCCACGGCTCGGGCGACGATCCGGTCGAGATCGAGCTCGGCTCCGGCACGCTGCGAGATCCTGCGGCCTGTCAAGTGCCCGATGCAGTCGACCTGTGGATGGTCGATCGCTGCCAGCACCCGTTCGGTCGGACTCCGGTCGAGCGAGGTGTGCAATGAGGCCACGACCCAGTCGAGCCGGGCGAGCACCTCCTCGGGCACGTCGATCTCACCCTTCGCCGTAATGTTCGCCTCGACGCCGCGCAGCACGCGGAACGGCTTGATTCGGGTGTTCACCGACTCGATTTCCCGCCACTGCTCCTCGATCCTCCCGTCGCGCAGGTAGTGCGAGTGATCGGTCAAGCAGAGGAACTCGTAGCCGCGGGCGGCGGCGCCGGACGCCATCTCCTCGATCGTAGCCTTGCCGTCCGCCGACCAGGTCGAGTGGCAGTGCATTTCGCCCCGCAGGTCGCCGAGCTCGACGAGCCGCGGCAATCGCCCGTTCCGCGCCGCCTCGAGCTCGCCGCCGTTCTCCCGCAACTCCGGCGGGATAAAGCTGTAGCCGAGAAAAGCGTAGAGCGCTTCCTCGTCCCGAAACGAATGCACGTCGCCCGTCTCGACCACCGTGACTCCGTATTCGGAGACAGAGAGCCCTCTTCGCTGCGCCTGCTCTCGCAACGCCACGTTGTGGTCTTTCGAGCCGGTGAAGTGCTGGAGCAGATCGCCGTAGCTCTCTGGCGGGACGACACGCAGGTCGAGGCGCAGCCCCTGCTTGCTGATCACCGTTGCCTTGGTCTCGCCGTGAGCGACGACCTCCAGCACCCAGGGCAAGCCCACGAAGTACGCGGTCAGGGCGGCCGGGTCGGTAGCTGTTGCGATCACGTCGAGATCGCGGAACGTCTCTCGGCGCCGCCGTGTACTCCCGGCCTCCGACACATCGATCGCAGCGGGATGTGACCGGAGCGTCTCGACGACCTCGCGCACGACGGGCAACCCCTTTCCGAGCAGGCCCCGGCGTGGCGCGTCTGACCCCTGCCCCTCGGCCATCGCCTTCAGGATCTTCGCCTCCGTTGCGGCGCCCAGGCCGGAGAGAGCCCGAAGCCGCTGGCCCTCGGCTGCGGCCTCGAGCTCGACGAGCGTCGTGACGCCGAGTTCGCGCCAGATTCTCGCGGCCGTCTTGGGGCCGAGGCCGGGCAGCCGCATGAACGACGAGACCTCGCCGGGAACCTGAGCTCGGCGCTTCGCAAGCGCCTCCATGTCTCCGGTCTCGACGACCTCCACGATCTTGGCCTCGATCGTCTTGCCGATATCGGGCAACTCCTTTGCCTTCCCCTCGAGTGCAAGCTCGGCGACCGAGGAGCCCGTGTCACGGATCCTGACCGCCGCGCGGCGATACGCCCCGACGCGAAAGGACTGCTCACCGAGGATCTCCGAGAGGTCGGCCAGCTGGTCGAACCGATCGGCCAGATCGCCGTTGCGAGGGAGCGCCGCGACCATTTCACCGATCATAGGGCCGCCGGGGTACGAAGGATCGGCCGATGCGCGCATCGTAAGATCGGGCCATGCGCGCATCGTAAGATCGGGCCATGCGCGCAATGGTGTGCCTTCCGACCTACAACGAGCAAGAGAACCTCGAGCCCATGGTGCGGGCGCTCGGGACGCAGCTCGACACGGGGCGTGACCGGGTCCTCGTCGTCGACGACAACTCGCCAGACGGCACGGGCCGGACGGCAGATGCGCTCGCCGCCGAACTCGAGTGGGTAGAGGTGCTCCACCGCCCCGGCAAGGCAGGGCTCGGGCCGGCGTACATCGCCGCATTCAGACGGGCCCTTGCAGCAGGCGCAGAGCTCGTGCTCGAGATCGACTGCGACTTCTCTCACGACCCGAAGGACGTGCCGCGCCTGATCGCGGCTTGTGAGGCAGGGGACGACGTCGCGCTCGGCTCACGGTGGGTGGAGGGTGGAGGCACGGTCAACTGGGGCATGGGTCGCACGGCCGTCTCCCGCGGGGGCAGTTTCTACGCGCGAACGATCCTCGGCGTGGATGTGCGTGATCTCACGGGCGGGTTCAAATGCTTCCGCCGCGCTGTCCTGGAAGGGATCGATCTCGACTCGATCACGGCGAAGGGCTACGGTTTCCAGATCGAGACGACCTATCGGGCATTGCGGTCAGGGTTCACCGTCGTCGAGATCCCGATCACGTTCGTCGACCGGCGGGTCGGCGAGTCGAAGATGGACGGCTCGATCGTCGTCGAGGCGATGCTCCAGGTGCCGGCGCTGCGCCTTCGCGCGCTCCGCGGTCGGCTGTAGTACCGGACGCTCGCCCTACACTTGTTTCGTGGACGAGGTAACCGACGCGACGTTCGCCGACGAGGTGCTCTCGAGCGACGTTCCGGTGATCGTCGAATTCGGCGCACCCTGGTGCAGGCCGTGCAAGGCGATCGAGCCGGCCCTCAGGGAGATCGCCGCCGAGGCGGCCGGCCGGGTTCGCCTCGTCAAGCTCGACATCGACGCCAATCTCGGCACCCCGTCACGTTACGGCGTCCTTTCTGTCCCGACGGTGATCCTGTTCGAGGGCGGCGAGGCCCGAGAGACCCTCGTCGGCCCGCACGGCAAGAGCCTTTACGCGCGAACGTTCACGCCGTATCTCGGGGCGTGACACGCCCCTGGGACGACCTCCTCGCGGGTGAAGAGCTCGCGTTTCGTACCACCGACCCCCCGCGAGAGGCACGGTTCGAGCGCCTCCCGTCCGACCTCGATCCCGGGGCCGAAGCAGCTCTCAGGGGTCGCGGTATCAGCGGGCTGTACACCCACCAGGCGGAGGCGTGGGAGGCCGCAAGGCGCGGCGAGAACGTGATCGTCACGACCGGCACGGCGTCTGGAAAGTCGCTTGCGTTCAATCTCCCGGTCCTCGACGCGATCGCGCGCCGGCCCACCTCGCGCGCGCTCTATCTCTACCCGACAAAGGCGCTGACCCAGGATCAGGCGCGGAGCTTGGCCCAGTTCCGGATCAAGGGCCTCCGCACGGCGATCTATGACGGCGATACCGAGACCGAGCGCCGGCCGCAGATCCGGCGGGAGGCGAACGTGATCCTCACGAACCCAGACATGCTGCACGTCGGCGTCCTGCCGCACCACGACCGCTGGGGCGACCTGCTCCACAACCTGGAATACGTCGTCGTCGACGAGGCACACGTGTATCGCGGCGTCTTCGGCTCGCATGTCGGGAATGTTCTACGGCGGTTGCGGCGGCTTGCCCGCGCCTACGGCGCGGAGCCCCAGTTCCTCCTTGCCTCGGCCACGATTGCGAATCCCGGCGATCTCGCGCTCGCGCTCACCGGAACGACGGCGACCGTCGTCGACACCGATACTGCGGCCCAAGCGCGGCGCGACATCGTCCTGTGGAATCCGGCGCTCCTCGACGCGGAGCTCGGCGTTCGAGCGAGCGCGCTCTCGGAGGCGTCACTCCTGATGGCCGGGCTCGTTTCGCGCCGTCAACGCACGATCTGCTTCGCGAAGAGCCGTAAGGCGGCGGAGCTGATCCACCGCTTCACCGCCGAGCGCGTCGATACGGCGACCGCCGCACGCCTCGCCCCGTATCGCGCGGGCTATACCCCGTCGCAGCGTCGTGACATCGAACACCGGCTTGTCGAGGGCGAGCTCCTGGGGGTCTCCGCCACGGACGCTCTCGAGCTCGGCATCGACATCGGCGAGCTCGACTGCGCGATCTCGGTGGGCTTTCCCGGCACGGTCGCCTCGTTACGCCAGCAGTGGGGCAGGGCCGGGCGTCGCGGGCACGGCCTCGGGGTGCTCGTAGCGAGCGAGGACGCGCTCGACCAGTTCTTCATGCGCGAGCCCGAGGCGCTGTTGCAGCGCCGAGTCGAGGCCGCGCGTCTCGATCATGCCAACCCTCGCATCCTCGACCCGCACGTCTATGCGGCAGCCTACGAAGGACCGCTTTCCGAGACGGATGCAGACACGCTCGGTCCCGAGGCGCTCGAGCGAGCGGCGCTTCTGCCAGAGCTCGAGCGAACGTCCGCCGGATATGTCTGGAAAGGGCGAGACACTCCCGCGGCGCGCATTTCTCTTCGCTCCGGCGGTCGCGACTCGTTCACGATCGTCGACGGCACCACCGGCTCGATCCTCGGCCTCGTCGAGCGAGAGCGTGCCTACTCGACCGTCCACGAAGGCGCGGTCTACCTCCACCTCGGAGAGCAGTACCTCGTACGCGCACTCGACCTCGAGCGACGAACAGCCGTCGTCGAACCGGCCGCCGTCGAGTACTACACCCAGGTCAAGAAGGACACGCAGACCGCAATCGAGCAGACGGTGCAGACCACCCGCCTCGCCGGCGTCGAGCTTCAATTCGGCCACATCTCGGTGACCGAGCAGGTAATTGCCTACCAGCGGAAGGCGATCCGTGACGGCTCGACGCTGGACATCGTGCCGTTGCTCATGCCCGAGGTGACGTTCGAGACCGAAGCGGTCTGGTTCTGCCCCGGCGGCGGCCTGCTCGGAGGGCTCGAGGAGATGCCGAAGCTTCTCGGAGCGCTCCACGCGGCCGAGCACGCCCTCATCTCGCTCCTGCCCCTGTGGGCGATGTGCGACCGCTGGGACATCGGCGGCCTCTCCACGAACCTGCATTTCCAGACCGGCCTGCCTACCGTTTTCGTCTACGACGGCCACGCAGGGGGCGTCGGGATCACCGAGCGCGGCTATGAGAGCTTCGGCGGCTGGGTCGCCGACACAGCCCGCCTGCTCCGCGGCTGCCCCTGCACGAGCGGCTGCCCTTCGTGCGTCCAGAGCCCTAAATGCGGCAACCTGAACGACATGCTCGACAAGGCCGGCGCCGCCCTCCTCCTCGACCGGATGACCTCGAGCTGACGAACGGTCGATTTCGCCGGTTCCCGTTCGTCGTCATGGTGAAATCGTCCAACCAGCGGAAAAGGAGGAAGCGTGGAGGCTCTGGCACTGGTGTACGCCAACCCGGAGGCATGGGAGCAGCTCTCGGAAGCCGAGCGGGCTGCGGCGTACGAGGGGTACATGGCGGTCTCGCGGGACGCGACCGCAGCAGGGGCCCTCGTGGACGCAAGCGAGCTCGAGGCGACGACGACGGCGACGTGCGTGCGCGTGCGCAACGGTGAGGCACTCGTTACGGATGGCCCGTATGCCGAGGTGAAGGAATCGCTCGGCGGCTACTACCTCTTCTCGTGCGCATCGCTCGACGAGGCCATCGCGTGGGCGGCCAAGATCCCGGCGGCGTGGACCGGCGGCGCGATCGAAGTGCGGCCCGTCCACGTCGAAGAGGAGGTGGCAACATGAAATACGCAATGCTCGTATACAGCGATCAATCGGAGTGGCAGGCGCTTTCCGACGAAGAGGCCGCAATCCAGCGGGCCGAGTCGATGCCTCGCTGGAACAGCCTCTTCGAGGAGATGGGCAAGGTCGACCCGAGCGTCGTCGGCCGTGAGCTCGCGGCCAGCTCCGAGGCGAAGGTGGTGCGGGTGGTCGACGGTGCGACGATCGTCACCGACGGGCCGTTCGCCGAGACCAAGGAGGTGCTCGGCGGCGTCTTCATCACCGAGTTGCCCGACCTCGACGAGGCGATCCGGCTTGCCGCGCTCGTCCCCGCAGCGGACTACGGCACGCTCGAGATCCGGCCGCTCATCACCCGGTGAGCGAGCGACTCGCCGCCGTCTATGCAGAGGAATGGCCGCGGTGCGTCGCAATCCTGACCCGCGTCCTCGGTGATCTCGAACACGCCGAGGACGCGGTGCAGGACGCGTTCACGACCGCGTTGGAGCGGTGGCCGCAGACCGGGGTCCCGGACAACCCGGGGGCGTGGATCGTCACCGCCGCCCGCAACCGGGCCATCGACCGGATCCGGCGTGACCGGGTTCTCGCGGACAAGACAGCCGTGCTCGCCCGGCTCGAGTCGATGTCCGCGGAGCCGGACGAGGTGAGCGCGCTCCCGGACGAGCGGCTCGCGCTCGTGTTCACGTGCTGTCACCCGGCGCTTGCGCCCGAGGTGCAGATCGCCCTCACCCTGCGCGAAGTCGGCGGGCTGACGACTCCCGAGATCGCGGCCGCATTTCTCGTGCCGGAGCAGACCATGGCGCAGAGACTCGTCCGCGCCAAGCAGAAGATCCGAACTGCCGGGATCCCGTTCAGGGTTCCTGCGGACGCACTGCTGCCGGACCGCCTCGCGGCGGCGCTGCGGGTGCTCTATCTCATCTTCAACGAGGGCTACGCCGCGAGCAGCGGCCCGTCACTCGTGCGCCACGACCTGTGCGCAGAGGCGATCCGGCTCACCAAGCTGCTGTGCGTCCTGATGCCCGACGAACCGGAGGCCTACGGATTGCTGGCGCTGATGTTGCTACAGGATTCGAGACGTGACGCCCGGCTCTCGGCCGCCGGGGAGCTCGTTCTCCTCGCGGACCAGGATCGCAGCCGCTGGGATGGCAATTCTATCGCGGAAGGGCTTCGGATGCTGGAGCGGGCCGAGGCACAGCGACGCCCAGGCCCGTATCAGCTCCAGGCGGCCATCGCGGCCGGCCACGCCCGCGGATCGGATGCGGCGACGCTCGCGAGCGCATATGAGGCGCTCCTCCGGCTCGATGCGTCGCCGGTCGCACGGCTCAACCACGCTGTCGCTGTCGCACTCGCCGGAGACGTCGACCGTGGCCTCTCGCTCGTCGACGACATCCAAGGACTCGAGGGGTACCGGCACTTCCACGCGGCACGCGCCGACCTCTTGCGGCGCAGCGGGCGCACTTCCGAGGCGCACGCCACCTATCGCCGAGCGCTTGCGCTCACGGGTGGAGGTCCGGAACGGAAGTTCCTCGAGCGTCGGCTGAGCGAGACGACAACGGAATCGCAAGAATGAGCGCGTGCGCGTCTCCGCCAAGGTCGATTACGCTCTACGAGCCGTTATCGAGCTCGCGACCGCCGCGCCGGCTCAGGTCAAGGGCGAGCGTCTGGCGGCAGCGCAGGCCATCCCTCACAAGTTCCTCGAGAACATTCTCGTCGACCTTCGCCACGGCGGACTCGTCGCGAGCCAGCGGGGCGCCGAGGGCGGTTATCGCCTCGCCCGCGAGCCCGGCGAGGTCACGGTGGCGGACGTGATTCGGGCGGTGGAGGGTCCGATCGCGAGCGTTCGCGGCGAAAGCCCGGATGCGATCAGCTACGCCGGGAGCGCGGTGCCGCTGCGTGACGTCTGGATCGACCTGCGCACAGCTATGCGCGGGGTGCTCGAGCAGACCACGCTCGCGGATCTCGTCGAGCGAGGTCGCGCAGAGGGCGAGTCCCGCGCGGACGTATGACTAGTTACGCGAAGGTCGTGTGCCGGGTGGGCTTGACGTAGACGATCTGCCCGGGGACGAACTCGTTCAGTTCGGCGTGGTCCCGAGTGGTCTGCACCGAGAGGCGCTCGCCGTCGGTGTCGAGGAGATCGAGGCGGACGTTGAAGCCGAGGTGGACGATCCGGTCGATCATCACCTCGCTCGTCGAGCCGTTCGGCTCCAGCGTCACCTCGAGGTCATGTGGCCGCACGAAGGTGCCTCCGATCCGGTGCGCCTGACCGACGAACGTCATCACGAACTCGTTGGCCGGCTCCTCGTACACGTCCCGCGGCGCTCCGATCTGCTCGACGCGCCCCTGGCTCATCACGACCACCTGGTCGGCGACCTCCATCGCCTCCTCCTGATCGTGCGTGACGATCACCGTCGTCGTGTGCGTCTCGTCGTGGAGCCGCCGGAGCCAATCTCGCAGCTCGGCCCGGACGCGTGCGTCCAGGGCGCCGAACGGCTCGTCGAGGAGGAGTACGGCCGGATCGATCGCGAGCGCACGGGCGAGACCCATGCGCTGCCGCTGCCCACCCGAGAGCTGTGAGGGGTACCGCTTCGCGAGCCCGTCGAGCTGAACGAGCTTCAGCAGCTGATCCACCCGCTCGGCGATCTCCGTCTTCGGACGTTTGCGGATCTTCAAGCCGAACGCGATGTTGCCGTACACGGTCATGTGCTTGAAGGCGGCGTAGTGCTGGAACACGAAGCCGACGCCGCGCTCCTGCGGCGGCCGGCCCGTGACGTCCTTCCCGTCGATGAAGACCGAGCCCACGTCGGCGGTCTCGAGGCCGGCCACGATCCGGAGCAGCGTGGACTTGCCGCTCCCGCTCGGGCCGAGAAGCGCGGTGAGTGAGCCCGGCGCGACGTCCACCGAGACGTCATCGAGGGCGACGAAGTCGTCGAACTGCTTCGTGATGCGTTGAACAGAGATCGACAAAGCTAGTGCCTCGATTCCTTCGGTTGGACGACGATCATGAGGACCAGGAGCAGGATCGCCGTCGCCGCGAGCACGAACGAGATCCCGTAAGCCGGCGCGAAGTTCCCATAGGCGAACTGGTACGCGTCCTCGACCCGGAGGGTCGCCGTCTGGGTCTGGCCGGCGAAGTTCCCGGAGACGATCGCGACGGCACCGAACTCGCCGATCCCCCGGGCAGCAGTGAGCACGACGCCATAGACGACGGCCCAGCGGATCGACGGGAGCGTGATGCGCCAGAAAGCCTGCCAACTGGACGCACCGAGGGTCTGCGCAGCCTGCTCCTGCTCCGTGCCGATCTCCCGGAGCGTCGGCACCACCTCGCGCACGACGAACGGCAACGTCACGAAGATCGTGGCGAGCACGATGGCTGGGGTCGCGAAGAGGATCTCGTGGCCGTTGCGCTGGAACCAGCCGAACCAGCCGTTGATTCCGTAGAGGGTAACGAGCGCGAATCCCACGACCACCGGCGAGAGTGAGAGCGGCAGGTCGACGAACGCGTTGAGGAAGCCTCTACCGGGGAGGCCGGAGCGCACGATCAGGAGCGCGCAGACGACGCCGAAGACGGTGTTCACGACGACCGCGATCGCCGTGACCGTGAGCGTGAGCTTGAACGCAGCGCGCGTATTCGGGTCGGTGATCGCCGCCCAGGCGCCGTCCAGATCCTCGGACGTGCGCCACACCATCATCAAGAGCGGGCCGATGAGGATCAGCGCCAGGTAGCCGAGAGCGGCGAACCGGAGGGAGAGCCTACCCACGCTCGTGCCTCGTGACGTACCAGCGCAGCGCGCCTATCCCCAGCAGGACGGCGAACGAGATCAGGAGCAGGACAACGGCGACGGCGGCGGAGCCCTCCGGATCCTGGTCGATGCGATGGAAGAGGTAGACCGAGGCCGCCTCGGTCTTGAACGGGAGGTTGCCCGCGATCAGCACGATCGCGCCGATCTCACCGATCGCACGGGCGAAGGCCATCGCGACCCCCGACAGGATCCCGGGGAGAATGCTCGGCAGGACGATGCGTCGGAAGGTGGTGAACTCGCTCGCGCCGAGCGACCGCGCCGCCTGCTCGAGCTCCTCGTCGAGCTCCATCAGCACCGGCTGCACCGAGCGGACGACGAACGGAAGCGTGACGAACAGCAGCGCGACGTAGATCGCCCCGCGCGTGAACGTCACGTTGGCGTCGAGGTGGAACCCGCCGATCGTGAAGTCGATCGGCGTCCGCGGCCCGTACAGCGCCATGATCACGAGCCCGGCCACGATCGTCGGCAGAGCGAACGGCAGGTCGATGATCGCGTTGACGACGGACTTGCCGGCGAAGGAGTCCCGGACGAGGACCCAGGCGATGATCGTCCCGAACACGGCCGTGGTCAGCACGGCCAATGTCGACATCAGCAGCGAGAGCTTCAGCGCCGAGACGGCCTGCGGCGACGAGACGACCTCCCAGAAGCCGGACCAGCCGTTACCGGTCGACCTCCAGACGACTGCCGCGATCGGGAGCACGACGATGATCAGCAGGAAGCTCGTGATGAACCCGACCTGCAGGGAGAGAGCTGTCGAGGCTCTCTCCCTGGGGTGTGTGATGGGTGCCGGGAGTCCTGGTGCCTCGGTGAGTGTGCTAGCCAGTTGAGACTCCGAGCGAGGCTTCGATCTGCTGCATGATGCTGCTGTTCGGGTCGAACCACTTCTTGTCGACCGCGCGCCAGCCGCCGAGCAGCGGGCTGGTGATCTTGGTCTGGCCGGGGCGGACCGGGTATTTGTTGCCGGCCTCGGCGAGCGCCTTCTTGTCGACCGGGCGGTATCCGTTGTCAGCGAGGATCTTCTGCGCCGGGTAGGTCTTGAGGTAGCGCGAGAACGCGTTCCATTCGTCCTTGTGCTGGCTCTTCTGGAGCCCGGCGATGTAGATGTCGATCAGCATCGTCTGTCGCGGGATCACGAACGGGATCTTCCCGTTGATCGCCTCGCTCTCGAACGTGAGGAGCGCGTCACCCTTGCCCGAGAGGAACGTGTTTGTGGCGTTCGATCCCGACGAGTCCTGCGAGACGACGTTGTTCTTGTAAAAGGTCTGGAGGTAGGCGATCGCCTGCTTGTCGGTCTTGCCGAGCCGGCGCTGGGCGACGTAGGCAGCGAGGATGTTCCACTTCGCGATCCCGCCCGTGAACGGGTTGACCGTGACGACCCCGACCCCAGACTTCAGCAGGTCGTTCCAGCCCTTGACCTTCTTCGGGTTCCCGTTGCGGAGACCGAACACGACGACGGAGTTCCAGACGACGCCGTTGTAGCTCTGCTTGTCCCAGTTCTTGTTGATCAGGCCTTTGTCGACCAGGTTGTTGATGTCGTTGCCCGTGTTGAGGATGACGCCGTCGGCGGGTAGGCCGTTGGCGACTGCCTGGCCCTGCGCCGAGGAGGGGCCGTACGATGCCTTGATGTTGATGCCGGACCCCTGCGGTGTCTTCTTGAACTCGGCGATCAGCTTGTCGAGCACCGGCCGCGGCGTCGAGTACGCCACCAAGTTCAACGTCACGTCTTGCTTGGCCGCGGATGCCGAAGCCACGAGCACCGCCGCAACGGCGGCCAGCGCGAAAATCAGCGGAAGTGCACGTCTACGCATGGAACGAACCCCTCCTCTAGCTTCCCGACAGGATTACCAGACTATTTCAACGGCATATATAACACATAAGTATTACTAGGGGTAAGGGTGGCACTTGTGCCACGCAGCCTCGACCGCGAAGGCCCCTGGATTGCATCTGTCAGAGCTCGTGCTCGATGGCCCGACCGCGGTCGACTCGAGATCGTCGGCCTCGGGCCGGCGGTTGCGCTCTTCGGCGGAGGTCAACCGAGCGAGCGAAGCGCGACCCCGAGCGACTGACGCAGGGTGAGCACGGGTGCGAAGAGGTCGCCGCGTTGGGCGACGCGGCGACGGACGACGTCGAAGGTGAACGCGGCGGGATCGAGGCCGTGCCGCACCTCGTCCCACGAGAGTGGTGCTGAAACGGGCGCACCCTCTCGCGGACGCACGGAATAGACACATGCGGTCGTCTTGCCTGCACCGTTCTGGTTCGCGTCGACGAGGACGCCGCGCCGCTTCCGCTTCGTCCACTCGGTCGTCACGAGGCCGGGGTGTGCTCGGGCGAGCGTAGCGGCGATGACGGAGGCGAACGCACGTGTCTCGTCGTATCCATGGCGGCGAGCAATCGGCACGAGCACGTGGATGCCGCGCGAGCCACTCGTCTTCGGGAAGCTCTCGAGCCCGACGAGGTCGAGGGTCTGCTTGACGAGCTGCGCCACGTCGATGACCTCGGCGAACCCGACGTCGTCGGAGGGGTCGAGGTCGAACATCACCCAGTCGGGCCGGTCGGGCCGGTCGGCACGTGCGGCCCACGCGTTCAGGTCGATGCAGCCCATGTTGACCATCCAGAGGAGCGCCAACTCGTCGTTGACGAGCGCGTAGTCGACCATCCTCCGCTCGCCGTCGCGAGATGATGCGGGGAACGGCGCCCGCGGGATCCACTCCGGCATGTGTGATGGGGCGTCCTTCTGAAAGAAGTGCTTGCCTTGCCAGCCGTCTGGGTATCGCTTCATCGTGAAAGGACGGTTCCGCAGGTGCGGCACGATGACAGGAGCAAGATCCCGGTAGAACGCGAGTAGGTCGCCCTTCGTGATCCCCTCGTCCGGCCAGAACGGCTTTTCGAGGTTCGAGAGTCGCAGTATCCGCGAGCCCCGACGGAGCTCCTCCGGCATCGGGATCTGCTCGGCGACCACTTCAGCGGCGGGCTTGTCGTCACGGAGCCCGACATACACGGGAGCTCGTAGCCTGCCGTCGCGTGTCCACTCGGCGAACTCGACCTCGGCGACGACCGACGGCTCGACCCAGGTCACGTCCTCGAGCCGGGCGCGGGGTAACTTCGGGGCCTCGGCGAAGGGCGACTCCTCGCGTCGGAGGGGACGAAGCAGGCGCTCGAGACGGTCGAGCTCGCCGTCACTCAGCCCCGAGCCCACGTTGCCGGCATAGCGGAGGCCCCCCGAGGCGTGCAAACCGAGAACGAGAGCGCCGATACCGGTGGCCCGGCGGCCCTTCCCCCGGGTAAAACCCGCCACGACGAGCTCCTGCCGCCGCTTCAACTTCAGCTTGCGCCAGTCGGGCGAGCGACGCCCTGGCTGATAGACGGCGTTGGACCGTTTTGCCACCACTCCTTCGAGCCCGTGCTCGCGGGCGGCCTTCTCGAGCGCCGCGCCATCGTCAAAGGAGGGCGAGAGCAGCACGCCCTGGACGGTGGTGTCGACCAGTCTCTCGAGCATTGCCCGCCGCTCGAGGTAGGTGCGATCGAGCAGCGGCTTGCCGTCGAGCTCGAGCACGTCGAAGGCGACGAAGACGAGCGATCCCTCGCCTTGCTGCAGCAGGCCGAAGCCGGAACGGCCCGTCTCGTCGAGGGCGCAGATCTCGCCGTCGAGTACTGCGGACGGCGTCCGAACCGCGAGCCCAAGCGCCCGAGCGACCGTGGGGAAGCGCGCATTGAGATCATTGTCGTTCCGGCTGCGAAGCGTCGCCTCACCGCCCGCGATCCGGGCCAACGTGCGATAGCCGTCCCACTTCGGCTCGAAGGCCCAGGCGTCCCCCGTCGGCAGGACATCGGTCGAGGTGGCGAGCATGGGTGCATACGCGCGGGACGCCGCGCCGGCGTCCTTGCGAAGAAGAAGCCAGTTCCGCGGATCTCCGTCGAGGTGGGCCGGAACCAGCGTCCACAGGCCCTCGAGCCGCGCGCCGTGCAGCCGCACTGTGAGCCCTCCGTCCTTCTTCTCCTCTACGAGCTCGTACGTTCCTCGATCCCAGATCTCCACCGTGCCGGCGCCGTACTGCCCGGCCGGGATCTCGCCCTCGAAGTCTGCGTAGTCGAGCGGGTGATCCTCGACGTGGACCGCGAGGTGGCGTTCGCCGGTCGAGAGCGGTACTCCCTTCGGGACGGCCCAGCTCGCCAGCACACCTTCTCGCTCGAGCCGCAGGTCGTAGTGCAGTCGGCGTGCCGCGTGCCGCTGGACGACGAACCGCTTGGCTTCGCCCGGTCCCGAACCGGTGAACGGCTCGGGCGTGCGGTCGGGATCACGCTTGCTCCGGAAGTCGTCGAGCGTCACCCGGACATGATCTCGCAACGCGAGGCCCGACTTAACAAATTCGTCACGTGGGATGCGACATCCCTGTAAATGAGCACTTTTGGAGCCGGGGATAAGCCTGTGGAAAGTGTGGAGAGACGCGATTTCTCGATAATTTGGCCTGGAGGCTCGGTGTGAATTGGAGTTCGGCTGGGGTCGTTCTGCAAGGAGCGTCGTTGGACGAGGGCTGCCTCACGGCACGTTGCCTTGGCATCGGCTTCGGCGGGCACGAAGCGTCTAGGCGAAGACACCCATGGCGCGGAACTTCGCGCGGCGGGCCCGGCGGAGCTTGTCAGGCGCGATGCCTTGGAGCTCGTTCAGATGTGAGACGACCGACTCGCGCAAGAGCACCGCCGCGACCTCGACGTCGGCCTGCGCGCCACCCTCCGGCTCGGGAACGATTCCCTCGATCACGCCGAGGTCGAGGCAATGCGCAGCGTCGAGCCGAAAGGCTGACGCAGCCTTCTTCGCCTGGGATGCGTCCCGCCAGAGAATCGCGGCGCATCCTTCCGGCGAGATGACGGAGTAGATCGCGTTCTCCTGCATCAACACCCGATCCGCCACTGCGATCGCGATCGCGCCACCCGACCCTCCTTCGCCGATCACCACCGAGACGGTCGGCACGGAGAGCCTCACCATGACGGCCTGAGAGCGGGCAATCGCGCCGCCCTGCCCGTGCTGCTCGGCCGCGACACCCGGATATGCGCCCGGTGTGTCGACGAGCGTCACCAGCGGAAACCGATGCCTTTCGGCGAGCTCCATCACGCGCATCGCCTTGCGATACCCCTCCGGGTAGGCCATCCCGAAGTTGCGGCTCGTCCTCTCCTTCAGGTCACGGCCCTTCTGATGCCCCAGCAACGCGATCGTACGCCCTTCGAGCTTGCCGATTCCGGCCACGATCGCGTGGTCGTCCATCCGGCCACGGTCCCCGCGGAGCTCGAAGAAGTCTTCGAGGATACGCTCGACGTAGTCGAGCGTATACGGGCGATCCTGGTGCCGGGCGAGCTCGACCCGCTGCCAGATCTCCTCGTCCGACGTGTCGTCCGTCAGTCGCTCGAGCTGCCGTTGCAAGCGCTCGAGCTCCGCCGAGAGCCGCGTCCCGCGCAACAGCTTGACGCCGCTCAGCTTGGCGAGGCGGTCGCGGAGGCCGAGCTCGGCGTCAGTCGTCACGCGTGGCTCCCAAAGAGACGGATCAGCTGTGCAATCACCGGTCGCAGTTCGGGTCGTGCCACAATGCGGTCGATGTGACCGAAGCGGAGGTTCGACTCGGCGAGCCCGAAGTCGTCCGGAAGCTTCTCGCGCGTCGTCTGAGCCACGACCCTCGGGCCGGCAAATGACATGAGAGCGCCTGGCTCGGCGAGCAAGACATCGCCGAGGGAGGCGAAGCTGGCGAGGAGACCTCCGGTCGTCGGATGCGCGAGCACCGAGATCAGGACGCCGCCGGAGTCGTGGAGCTCTTCGAGCGCGCAGACGGTCTTGGGTAGCTGCATCAACGCCAGGATCCCCTCCTGCATGCGGGCACCGCCCGACGAAGACACCGAGATGAGCGGCAGGTCGTCGGCGACGGCGTGTTCGCACGCGCGCGCGAACTTCTCACCGACGACGCTCCCCATCGAGCCGCCCATGAACGAGAAATCCATGACCGCAAGCCGACACGGAAGCCCCTCGATCCGCGCGGTACCCGTGATCATCGCATCGCCGAGACCGGTCGACACCTCAGCTTCTGCGAGTCGCTCGGTGTAGGGCTTGAGGTCGAAGAACTCGAGTGGATCCCCCGAACGCAACTCGGCCTCGTCTTCGGCGAAGCTGCCGTCGTCCGCAAGCTGCTGAATGCGCTCGTGGCCGCGGACAGGGAAGTGATGACCGCACTGCGGGCAGACTCGCAACTGTGCCTGCAACTCGTCGTCGCGGTAGTGCGATCCGCAGCCGGGACACGTATTCGGGTGCGTGTTGGCCGACCCGTCGTCGAGGGTGGCTTGCTTGTGCTCGATCGAGACGTCGATCTTGTCGGTGGCGGACATCTGCGCCATCTTAGACCCGGCTCCCGGGCGGGCGGTTACAGGCCGGCGGCCGCGACGAGACGGGTGAGGAGGATCGGATCGGCCTCACCGGTCAATCCCGTTAGCCCGACGCCGGCCAGGGTGCTACGAGCAACGATCGCCCCGAGCAGCTCTTCCGCCTCGGCGATGGCGAGACCACCGGGTTCGGGCATGAACACGGCGAGCTCACCGGGACGCAGCACATCGCAGTCGAAGGCCACGTACACCCGGCTGCACCCTGCGAGCGCTCGGCCGACATCGTGGTCGATCCCGGCGGCAGCCAGATAGTCACGCTCGGGCGGATCGAGGCTGCGGGCACCGACCAGCGCGACGTCCGCCGGCTGGACGAAACCCGCGTCGATCGCCATTCGCAGCGGCATTCCCCATGCGTTGCCAGACGGTGAGGTCTCCTGTGTGTTGAGGTCTCCGTGCGCGTCGATCCAGACCACCGCAAGTCGACCGGAGCGCATCGCGAGCCCACGGATTGCCCCTACGTGGGCGCAACAGCACCCTCCGAGAACAAGAGGGAGGGCGGGAAGATTGCGGCCCTGCGCGGCTATCTGGGCCTCGAGCGTCCGCTCCTCCACGACAGCCGCCTCGGGATAGGGGAGATCGAGCCAAGCGGCGGCGGCCATCGCATCGCCGCCGCCGCCCCACGCCCGGGGAACGCGGACGAGGCCCGCCGCGAACTCGCGACCGCAGCTGTGGCACTGGTAGTCCATCCCGACCGCCACTGCCGTAAGCGTGCGACAGTCTGGACAGCGTGCTCGGAGGGCGCTCACCGGGCTCGCCTCAACGGACCGCTGTCACAGCCGGGTACCCGTCGTACGAGAGCGAAGGCGCGGGTCGTCAGTCCTCGTCGTGCCAGCGGCGGAACACCAGGCAGGCGTTGTGGCCACCGAAGCCGAACGAGTTGGAGACGCCGATCTCGACCTGTTCGTGACGGGCTTCGTTGGGGATGTAATCGAGGTCGCACGTGGGATCCGGTGTCGTCTGGTTGATGGTCGGCGGCAAGACACCGCGCTGCAGCGCCAGAATCGTGAAGATCGCCTCGACCGCGCCGGCGGCACCGAGGCAGTGCCCCGTCGCACCCTTCGTCGATGAGACCGGCGTCCGGTAGGCCTTTTCCTCGCCGAGCGCCACCTTGAGCACCCGCGTCTCGCCCGAGTCTCCGGACGGCGTCGACGTACCGTGTGCGTTGACGTAGCCGACATCCTCCGGCTCGATGCCGGCGTCGGTGAACGCCATCGTCAGTGCCCGAGCCGGGTTCTCTCCGCTCGGGTCCGGGTCGGAGACATGGTTCGCATCCGACGAGAGCCCGTAGCCGAGCAGCTCTGCGTAGATCTTTGCCCCTCGTGCCCGTGCGTGCTCGAGCTCCTCGATCACGACCATTCCCGCCGCCTCGCCCATCACGAACCCGTCGCGTTCTCCGTCAAACGGCCTCGAACCGCGTTCGGGATCGTCGTTTCGCCGCGAGATCGCCCGCATCGCGGCGAACCCCGCAATGCTGACCCGTGTCACGGGAGCCTCGGTGCCGCCACAGATCATCACGTCCGCGCGATCGAGCCGAATCGCGTCCATCCCGTCGCCGATCGCCATGTTCGAGGCGGCGCACGCCGTGCACTGTGAGAGCAGCGGCCCTTTCGTGCCCAACTCGATCGACACCCAGCCGGCAGCGAGATTCGGAATGATCTGAACGATCGAGAACGGGTTCACGCGGTCGGGCCCCCGCTCGTTCAGCTGATTGACGCACGTTTCGAAGGACTTCAGGCCCCCGATCCCGGTGGCGACGGCTGCTCCGACCCGATCGGCGATCGCCGCGATCGCAAGCCCCGAGTCGGCCTCCGCTTGCCGCGCGGCGGCAAGGGCGAGATGAGTGAAACGATCCATCCTGCGCGACGCCTTGTAGTCGACGTAATCGGTCACCTCGAGGTCGCGAACTTCGCACGCAAAGTGAACCGGGTAGCCCGACGAGTCGAACTGGGTAATCGGCCCCGCACCAGAGCGGCCGGCGACGAGCCCCGTCCAGGTTTCCTCGACTGTGTTCCCGAGCGAGGTCACAGCTCCGAGACCGGTCACGACAATCCTGCGTCTGCCGTTGGTGGCGCTCACGGGAGACCAGGCTACATGCCGAGGCCGCCGTCGACGAGCAGCACTTCGCCCGTCACGAACGAGGCCTCCGCCGAGCAGAGGAAACGGACCGCGCCGGCAACGTCCGCCGGGTCACCGAGGCGACCGAGGGGTGTCTGCTGCAACATCGCCTGCGTCGCCTCTTCCGGCAACACCTCCGTGAGCTGGGTCTGCACATACCCAGGGGCGACGACGTTCGCCCGTACGTTGCGGCTGCCGAGCTCGCGAGCGAGCGACTTCGTGAACCCGATGATGCCGGCCTTCGACGCGGCGTAGTTCGTCTGACCCCAGTTGCCGTGGACGCCGACGATCGAGGAGACGTTGACGATCGCGCCGGCGCGTTTCTTCATCATCGGCCGTGCCACGGCACGACACGTGTAGAAGACCGAGGAGAGGTTGGTCTCGATGACGGTATGCCAGTCGTCGTCGCTCATCCGGGCGAGTAGCCCGTCGCGAGTGAGGCCTGCGTTGTTGACGAGAATGTCGACATCGCCCGCCGCTTCGACAAGGGCGCGGGCCGATTCTGCATCGGCGACGTCCGCCTGAATCGCGCGGCCGCCGATCTCCCCGGCGACCGCCTCTGCCTCCACTTGCCCCGTCCGATAGCCGACCACGACGGAAGCGCCTGCCGCTGCGAGCTCCGCCGCGATCGCGCGGCCGATCCCGCGGGAGGCGCCGGTAACGAGAGCAGTCTTGCCTTCGAGCGAGCAGAAGCCGCTCACGTCGACAGGGCCTCCCGTGCCTTCTCCAGGCTGGCGAGATCGTTGACCGAGATCGCCCGGACGCTCTTGTCGATCCGCTTGACGAGGCCGGAGAGCACATTCCCCGGGCCGACCTCGACGAATGTGGTGACGCCACCGTGTACGAGCTCTCGCGCCGCCTGCGTGAACTTCACCGGCGCCGTCAGCTGGTCGACGAGCAGCGCTGCGAGGCGAGTGGCGGGCTCGACGCGGGCAGTCACCGTGGACATGAACGGCGCAATCGGATCGTGGAAGCGGATCGTCTCGATCGCCGGCTTGAGCCGGTCGGCCGCCCGCGCGACGAGCGGACTGTGAAACGCACCGGAGACCTTCAACTTGATTGCTCTTCGAGCGCCGAGGGTTTCGGCCTCGGCGCACAGCTCCTCGACTGCGTCGTTCTCGCCGGAGATCACGATCTGTCCCGGGCAGTTGTAATTCGCAGGCCAGACGCCGACGATCTTTCGGCAAAGGGTCTCGACCGCCTCGTCCTCGAGCCCGAGAATCGCTGCCATCGAGCCCGGGTGCCGTCGGGCTGCTTCCGCCATCGCAAGCCCCCGCTCACGTACGAGGCCGATCGCCTCGCCCGTTCCCAGGGCCGACACCGCAGCAAGCGCGGAAAACTCCCCGACCGAGTGCCCGACCACGATGTCGGGCTCGATTCCCTCGGCGCGGATCGCGGCCAGGATGGCGAGGCACGTCGCGACGAGGGCCGGCTGTTGCACCTCGGTGTCGACGAGATCCTCGAGAGGAGAGTCGAAGCAGAGCTTCCGAAGATCGAGGCCCGAAGCCTCGCTCCCGATGCGGTAGACATCCATCGCGGCCGGCACCGCTTCGGCGAGCTCGCGGCCCATGCCGGCCTCGAGCGCGCCCTGACCGGGGAAACAGAAAGCAACTTTGCCCACTCGATCCTCCTTGGCTTCCTTACGTGCGGCTGCCGATGGCAGACGTGCCCCCCCATTCGATCAGCGCCGAACCCCAGGTGAGGCCGGCGCCCATCCCAGTCATCAACACGAGCGCGCCGTCGGTGAGCCGGCCTTCCGCACGCGCATCTGCGAGCGCGAGCGGGATCGACCCCGACGACGTGTTCCCGAACCGGTCGACATTAACGACTGTCCGCTCCGGTGGGATACCCAGCTTACCGACCGCATAGTCGATGATCCGCTTGTTCGCCTGGTGTGGCACGTAGACGTCCACGTCGTCGATCGTACGACCACACTCCGCGAGCACGGCCTCCGCCGACGACACCATCACGCGTGTCGCGAACCGGAACACCTCACGCCCGTTCATCTTCAGGATCGACTTTGGATCGTCGAAGTGCCGTGAGCCGCTACCCGGAAAGCAGAGGTGGACTCCGCCGCCGCCGTCCGCGCCGAGCTCGAACCCGAGAAACCCGCCTGCCGTCACCGGCTCCATCACGACGGCGCCGGCGCCGTCGCCGAAAAGAACAAGCGTCGAGCGGTCGTCCCAGTCGAGAATCTTCGAGAGGAGGTCACCGCCGACGACGAGCGCCTTCTTCGACAGGCCCGAGGCGAGCATGCCATACGCCTGGGCTACCGCGTACATGAACCCGGTGCAGCCGGCCAACAGGTCGTACGCCGCGGCGTTCCGCATTCCGAGAGCGTCGGCCATCAGCGCGGACGACGTCGGGAAGAGCATGTCGGGGGTGACGGTGGCGCAGATCACGAGATCTATCTCGGACGGATCCGCCCCTGCCTCGGCCAGCGCCTCGGAAACAGCAGGCAGCGCAATGTCCGTGAGCGCCTCGTCCTGAGCGGCGATCCTGCGTTCGCGGATCCCGGTGCGCTCACGGATCCACTCGTCCGAGGTGTCGACGTACCGGGCCAAGTCGTCGTTCGTCATCACGGTGGTAGGCACGTTCGTCCCGAGACCGGTAATCCCGATCGGCACAGCCGCGGAGCCGATCATCGCTCCACCGCGAAGGTGAGGGTGCCGCGAGCAGCGAGCTTCCCGCCGACGGTAGCGGTCGCCTTGCCGCGGCCGACCGGGCCGCGCATGGCGTCGATCTCGCACGTCAGCGTCAGAGTCTCGCCGGGTGAGACGACGCGCTTGAACCGGCAGTCGTCGATCCCCGCGAAGAAAGCGATCTTTCCACGGTTCTCCTCCTCTACGAGCACGGCGACGGCTCCCGCTTGGGCCATCGCCTCGACGATGAGGACGCCGGGCATGACGGGACGCTCCGGAAAATGTCCGGGAAACCACCAGTCCTCTGCTCGCACGAGACGGGTCGCGACGACCTTGCGGCCCGGCTCGAGCTCGATCACCTCGTCGAGCAGCAGGAACGGGTCGCGGTGCGGCAGGATACGCTCGATCTCGTCCTTGCCGAACGGCGTCGGGGGAATCACGCCACCGATCCCGTCTCGAGCAGCTCCCGCATCGCCGCGCGAGCCCGGTGTGCATAGCATTTGGCAGTACCCACCGGCATCCCGGAGACCGCCGAGATCTCCTCGAACGAGAACCCGAGCGCATCTTTGAGCACGAGCACCCGTGCCTGGGCCACCGGAATCTCCGCGAGGCCGTCGCGGAGATCCGCGCGCAGCTCGGTCAGCTCGGCTTCCTGATCCGGCGAGCGACCAGGGGCCACGCGGACATCCTCGTCGAGCGGATCATGGCGACCCGCCCCTCGTCGCTGCGCGACATCACGGCAGGCGTTCAGCGTCAGGCGGTGGAGCCACGTCGAAAACGCAGCCTCGCCACGAAACTGGCCGATCTTCACGCAGAGCCTCGCGAGCGCATCTTGCGCCGCGTCGCGCGCGTCCTCCGGATCTCGGAGCACATGGGCGGCGAGGCGACCGACGCGGGGCGCGTGACGGGCGCAGAGCGCGGCGAGGGCGAGAGCGTCTCCGTCCTTGGCACGTCGAACAAGAATGGGGTCGCTGAGGCGATCGTACGGAAGCGCCGGCTCGGGCCGCAATGGGGCACCGATTCGGCGGCGTGGACGCAAGGACGGTTGCACCCGGCGAGTCTACTGACCGGGGACGTGAGCGCGACGCGCCCTTGCTGCGGCGTCCCAGGCCCCCGGACACTGCCCTTCGACAAGGCATTCGACACCGCGCTGATAGAATCTCTGCTGTCGTGAGAGCGCCGCGTTTGCGGGGATTTTGGCGTGCGGCCGTGGTTGTCGCCGTGGTGCTCGAGGTCGTGGTGCTCGAAGCCGGGGCGCTCGCCGGCACGGCTCCCACGGAGGCTGCGCCTCCCCGCGTGCTCGTCGCCGCGCTCGACGACGACATCAATCCGGTCAGCCAGCGCTACCTCCAGGATCAGGTGCGCCGCGCCGAGACCGGTGGCTACGACGCGCTCGTCGTCGAGCTCGACACGCCCGGTGGCCTCGGGACCTCAATGCGCGCCATTGTCAAGACATTCCTCGCCTCGCCCGTGCCGGTCATCGTGTACGTCAGCCCGGCCGGCTCGAGTGCCGACTCTGCCGGGGCGGTGATCGGCGAGGCCGCCGACGTGCTCGCGATGGCGCCGCAGACGAACATCGGCTCGTCCACCCCGATCACGACGAACGGCGAAGACTTCTCCCGTGATCTGCGACGCAAGGTCGTCAACGACGCTGCCGCCTACATCTCGGAACTCGCACGGGAACACGGCCGCAACGCCGAGGCTGCCGAAGCAATGGTGCGCGACGCCGCAAACTTCGGGGCGCGCAAGGCTGCGGCGATGAACGTGGTCGACCTCGTGGCGCCGACGCTTCCTGCGCTCCTGAACACGATCGACGGAATGGTGACCCAGCCCAAGGGGCTCACGCTCGACACAGCCGGCGCCGCCGTCGACGAGGTCGAGATGTCGTTCTGGCAGCGGGCGCTCGACACGCTCATCGACCCGAACATCATTGCTCTCATGCTCTCGCTCGGGGTCATCGGCATCGTGGTCGAGTTGTGGAACCCCGGGCTCGTGCTCCCGGGCACGGTCGGCGCAATCTCTCTGCTCGTCGGACTCTACGGCCTCCAGGTCCTGCCGGTGTCGGTCGCGGGTGTGCTGATGCTCACCCTCTCGGCGGGATTGTTCGTGACCGATGCTCTCGTGACCTCGCACGGGGCATTAACCCTCGCGGGTGCGATCACCTTCGTGATCGGTGCCCTCATGCTGTTCGACCCTGCCGGTCCCGCGTACCAGGTGTCGCTCTGGACGGCGCTCGCGATCGCCGGAACCCTCGTGCTCCTGTTCGGAGTCGCATTGTCGCGCATCGTTCGCGCCAGACGGAATCCGGTGGAGGTAGGCGTCGGGCTACTGGTCGGGGAACAGGCAACGGTGCGAAGCGATGGGCTCGTCGCAGTCAACGGTGAGCTCTGGCGGGCTCGTCAGGCCGACGGCAACCCGTTGCCACGCGGTGGACGAGTGCGGATCGAGGCCGTCGGGGAAGACCTCGTGCTCGTCGTAGGATCAGGAAACCAAACCGAAGGGACGTAGCCCTGTGAACACCGCACTGATCGTCGTCGCCGTTGTCGCCGTCCTGTTCATCACACTTCTCTTCGCCACCGTCAAGGTCGCACGAGAGTACGAGCGCGGCGTCATCTTCCGGCTCGGTCGACTCCTCCCGGAGCCGAAAGGGCCGGGCCTCTTCCTCCTGATTCCATTCGTCGATCGGATGGAAAAAGTCGAACTCCGCACCGTAACGCTGAACGTGCCGCCGCAGGAGGTGATCACGAAGGACAACGTGCCCGTCAGGGTCAACGCCGTCGCGTACTTCCGGATCGTCGAGCCCAAGGCGGCGATCGTGCAGGTGGAGAATTACATGAACGCCACCTCGCAGATAGCGCAGACGACGTTGCGCTCGGTTCTTGGCCAGCACGTGCTGGACGAGCTGCTGTCGGAGCGCGACAAGATCAACGCCATTCTGCAGACAATCATCGACGACTCCACGTCGCCTTGGGGCATCAAGGTGTCGGTCGTCGAGGTGAAGGACGTCGAGATCCCGAGTGACATGCAACGGGCGATGGCGCGCCAGGCCGAGGCCGAGCGCGAGCGCCGGGCAAAGGTGATCTCCGCCGAGGGCGAATACCAGGCGTCGGAACGGCTCAAGGATGCGGCTGCCGTGATGGCCAAGGAGCCGATCACCGTTCAGCTCCGCTACCTGCAAACGCTGCTCGAGATCGGGTCGAACAACAACTCGACGATCGTCTTCCCGATCCCGATCGACCTTCTGACCGCGCTCTCGAAGACCGCTCGCGGCGGCGAGCCCGAGCAGCACGCGTGAGACCCGGGACGACCGTGGTCTGGACGACCGTGGTCTGGAAGAGTAGGGCGACGCGGAGCTCGCGGTAGCGAGCTGGAGGGTCGCCCCTACGAATCGTCCTCGTCGTCGATGACATCGAGGTCGTCTGCGTCGGCGTCGGCGTCGCTCTGCTCGAGATCGCCGTCGTTCTCGGCTGCGGAGGCAGCCGGTGCGTCCGAAGTCGTCTTCACCGGCTCGGTCTCGTCGTCGTCCGACCCCACCACCGGGGCCAGCGTCGAGACATGCTCGCCGTCGCGGAGGCGCGTTACGATCACGCCCTGCGTGGCGCGGCCCGACCGCTTGATCCCGTCGACCGCCATCCGGATCACCGTGCCGGCGTCCGAGATCAGCATCACCTGATAGCCCTCCCGCACGATCCGGGCGCCAGCGAGGTGACCCTTGCCCTCGACGAGCTGCGCCGTCTTCACGCCCATCGTGCCGCGACCCTTGACCGGGTACTCGGAGACGCGCGTCCGCTTGCCCCAGCCGTGCTCCGTCACGACGAGCAAATCGGCATCATCGGACGCGATGTCGACCTCGATTACCTCGTCGTTGCCACGCAACTTCATGCCTGCAACGCCCGAGGCCGGCCGGCCCATCGCCCTCACGTCGCTCTCGTGGAAGCGCACGGCCTGTCCGAGCCGTGAGACCATCAGGATGTCGTCATCTCCATTGGAGAGTCGCACCCCGATCAACTCGTCGTCCTCGCGCATCTTCAGCGCGATGATCCCGTCTGCCTTGAGCGGCGTGTTGTACTCGAGGAACGCCGTCTTCTTGATCACACCCTTCCTCGTTGCGAAGACGAGGTACTTCGACTCCTTGTAGTCCCGCGTCGCAATGACCGCACGCACGAGTTCGTCCTGCCGGAAAGGCAACAGATTGACGATCGCCCGACCCTTCGACTGACGCGAGCCGAGCGGCAGCTCGTGCACCTTGAGCCGGTAGACCTTGCCGACGCTCGTGAAGAACAGGATGTAGTCGTGCGTCGAAGCGACGAACAGGTGCTCGATGTAGTCGTCGTCCTTCATGTCCATCCCCATCACGCCGATCCCGCCGCGCCGCTGCTCGCGATACGTCGTCACCGGCAACCGCTTGATGTAGCCGGAGCGGGTGATCGCGATGACCATGTCCTCCTCCGCGATCATGTCCTCGAGCTCCAGGGAGTCTTCGCCCACGACGATCTCGGTGCGGCGGTCGTCGGTACGCCCGTAGGCCTGCTTCACCTCGAGCAGCTCCTCGCGGATCAGGGCGTCGATGCGGGCCGGGTCGCCCAGGATCGCCCTGAGCTCCGTGATGCGCTCCTGCAGGTCGGCGTACTCGGCTTCGATCTCCTTGCGGGCGAGACCTGTCAGGCGGGCGAGCCTGAGGTCGAGGATCGCCTGCGCCTGGATCTCGGAGAGCGCGAATTGGGTCATCAGCCCGGTCCGGGCCGAGTCGGTGTCGTCCGACCCACGGATCAGGGCAATCACCGCGTCGAGGCTGTCGAGCGCGATGAGGTAGCCCTTGAGGACATGCGCGCGCTTCTCGTTCTGGCGCAGCTCGAACTTCGACCTTCGCGTCACCACCTCGCGCTGGAAGTCGAGGTAGTGCCGCACGATCTCGAGCAACGACATCACGCGAGGCACGCCGTCGGTCAGAGCGACGGCGTTATAGCCGAAGGTCGTCTGCAACGACGTGTGCTTGAAGAGCTTGTTGAGCGCGACCTGCGGGATCGCATCACGCTTGAGCTCGATCTGGATTCGCATGCCCGATCGGTCAGAGTGGTCCGCGAGGTCCGAGACCTCCGTGATCACCTTCTCGTTGACGAGATCGGCGATCTTCTTGATCACCCCGCTCTCGCCGCCCTTCTTGACGCCGTAGGGAAGCTCGGTGACGACGATCGCGCTCTTCCCTCCGCGGAGCTCTTCGATGTGCGCTCGAGCACGCATGATGATCCGCCCGCGGCCCGTGCGGTAGGCGTCGCGGATGCCCGACCGCCCGACGATGATCGCGCCGGTCGGGAAATCCGGGCCGTGCAGATGCTTCATGAGGTCGTCGACGCTCGCGTCGGGCTTGTCGATCAGCTGAACGACGGCGTCGATCGTCTCCCCGAGGTGGTGCGGAGGCATGTTGGTCGCCATCCCGACCGCGATCCCGGATGATCCGTTGACGAGCAGGTTCGGGAATCGCGCCGGCATTGCCATCGGCTCCTTGCGCGATTCGTCGTAGTTCGGCCCGAAGTCGACCGTGTCCATGTCGATGTCGCGCAGCATCTCCGTCGCGAGACGCGTGAGCCGGCATTCGGTATAGCGCATCGCGGCCGGTGGGTCGTCGTCGAGCGAGCCGAAGTTGCCCTGCCCGTCCACGAGCGGGTAGCGGAGCGAGAACGGCTGTGCCATGCGAACGAGCGTGTCGTAGATCGCCTGGTCGCCGTGGGGGTGGTATCGGCCCATCACATCGCCCACGATCGAAGCGGACTTCTTGTAGGGGCGATTCGGCTGCACACCGGCGTCGTGCATGCCCCAGAGGACACGGCGGTGCACGGGCTTCAGGCCGTCACGCACGTCCGGCAGCGCACGACTGACGATGACCGACATCGCGTAGTCGAGGAAGCTCGAGCGCATTTCGAGCTCGAGCTCGCGCGGCTCGACGCGGCCGGCGCCGAGGGGCTCGATCACATCAGACATCGAGGAACTTCACGTCCTTGGCGTTCTCCTCGATGAACACACGACGGGGCTCGACCTGGTCGCCCATCAGCATCGAGAACACCTGATCGGCGGCGGCCGCATCATCGACTTCGACCTTGAGGAGCATCCGTCGGGCCGGATCCATCGTGGTCTCCCACAGCTGTTCGGGATTCATCTCGCCGAGGCCCTTGAAGCGGCTGATCTGCATGCCTTCCTTGGCGAGCTCCAGTGCTTTCAGGCGCAGATCGGCATAGCTCTCGGCCGTGGCCGATTTCTTGCCGTAGGAGAGCTCGAAGCCGGGTAGGCCGACGATCTCGGCGAGCTTCTCGTAGGCACGCTTCAGGCTCGCGTACGAGGGAGAGCCGAAGAGTCCGGCGGGCAACTCGAGGTGAGTTGCCGCGCTGGTCTCGGTCTCGACCACCTTGACGCTCAGCCTGTCCTCGAGCCGCTCGGTCACCGAGAGCTCGTAGCCGTTCGCAGGTATCGCGGCGATCGCGGTCTCGGCATCTGCCGCAGTCAGCGCACCGGTCTCGACAAGCCGATGGGCGATTACGAAGGTCGCCGCCGTGGGGTACTCGCTCTCCAGCTTTGCCTGCCAGGCCTCGAGCTCCGAGAGGGCGCGGACGAACCGCTGGTAGCGCGCTTCCGTAAGCGAGAGATCTTCGCCGCCGCGCGAGGTGATCGTGATGTCCTTCACACGCTCTCGAACGAGCAATTCCTCGAGCTGGCTGTCTTTCTCGAAATAGAGCTCCTGATTGCCGAGCTTGACGTGGTAGAGCGGCGGCACGGCGATGTAGATATGGCCTCGCTCGACGAGCTCGCGCATCGTGCGATAGATGAACGTGAGGATCAGCGTCCGGATGTGCGCCCCGTCGACGTCGGCGTCGGTCATCACGATGATTCGCCCGTAGCGGATGTTCTCGATCGTGAACTCGTCGCCGAAACCGGTGCCGATCGCAGTGATCATGGCCTGGATTTCGTTGTTCGAGAGCACCTTGTTGATGCGGTTCTTCTCGCTGTTGATGATCTTCCCGCGCAGCGGCAAAATCGCCTGATAGGTGCGGTCCCGGGCCTGCTTGGCCGAGCCGCCGGCGCTGTCGCCCTCGACGATATAGAGCTCGCACAGATCAGCGTCCTTCAGCGAGCAGTCCGCGAGCTTGCCCGGAAGCGAAGAGTTCTCGAGCGCGCTCTTGCGTCGGGTCAGCTCGCGAGCCTTTCTCGCAGCCTGCCGCGCGCGCGATGCCGAGACCGCCTTGGTGATGATCTGACGGGCGTCCGCCGGGTTCTCTTCGAGGAACTCCGCCAGCTTTTGATTCACGGTCTGCTCGACGAGCCCGCGGACCCACGGGTTGCCGAGCTTGGTCTTCGTCTGGCCCTCGAATTGTGGATCGCGGAGCTTGACCGAGATCACAGTGGCGAGCCCTTCGCGGACATCCTCTCCCTCGAGGTTGTCTTCCTTCTCCTTCAGCAGGCCCTTGTCACGGGCGTACTTGTTCAGGGTTCCCGTGAGAGCCGCCTTGAAGCCCGAGAGGTGGGACCCGCCCTCCGTCGTGTTGATGTTGTTCGCGAACGAGAACACGGACTCGACGTACGACGTGTTCCATTGCATCGCAACCTCGACGGCACCCTGCTCGTTCTCGCCCTCGAAGTAGACGACATGCTTGTGAACGGGGTCCTTCGCCTCGTTGACGTACGCGACAAAGTCGCGGATGCCGCCCTCGTAGTGAAACTCCTGTGTCGTTCCCGCCGGTCGCTCGTCGCGCAGCACGATCCGCAGAGCGCGCGTGAGGAAGGCGGTCTCGCGGAGCCGCTGGGCAAGAGCCGGGGCCGAGAAGTCCGTCTCCTCGAAGACCTCCCGATCGGGCAAGAACGAGATCGTGGTACCGGTGCCCTCGGCGGGGCCTACCGTCTCCATGTCGCCCTGTGGCACTCCACGGGCGAACTCCTGGCGATAGAGCGTGCCGTCACGTCGCACTTCAGCCACGAGCCACTCGGAGAGCGCGTTGACAACGGATACCCCGACCCCGTGGAGGCCACCGGAGACCTTGTAGCCCTCGCCGCCGAACTTGCCGCCGGCATGAAGCTTCGTGAGCACGACGGTGAGCGCCGGAAGCCCTTGCTCCTCGATCAGGTCGACCGGAATCCCACGTCCGGCGTCGACGACGGTGATCGAGTTGTCGGGATGGATCGTGACGTCGACGAGATCGTTCTGCCCCGCGAGCGCCTCGTCGACGGCGTTGTCGACGACCTCGTAGACGAGGTGGTGGAGCCCTCTGGGACCGGTCGTCCCGATATACATCCCAGGCCGCAGTCGCACCGGCTCGAGGCCTTCCAGGACCGTGATGTCCTTTGCGGTGTAATCCGTCTCGGTCACGCTGCTCAGATCACCTCTCTCAACAAGAAAAGCCCTGCAAATAGGGCTTTTCGTGGTTCCTTGCAGTGTATCAGAAACGGCGGTCGGAAGCGGCCCTGGCGAGGCTCGCGGCAGCGGCGCGGGCGATCGTGGTGCGGAGCTCCTCGTCGGCCATCGCGGCCGTGAGTTCTTCGGCGAGCAGGCGCGTCCCGGCATCGATCTCGGGAGGGGTGGCGGGAGCGGTAGCTGCAGTCGGGGCGGGGGGCTCGGGCACCGGGCCCGGGCTGAAACGGATTGCCGCAGGGGCGCCGGTTTCGACTGCGGCAGCGAGCTTGGCGAGGATCTCTTCTGCCAGCAGGCCGAGCTCGAACGCCCAGGTGGACGAGGTCGCCGCGACGAGCAGGGTGCCGTCACGCGCTATCCGTTGGGGCCACGCGGCACGCGCGATCGCATCCCCCACGACCTCGGGCCACACTCGGGTCACGTCGGCGAGGGCGCCGGCGTCAGGCACGCCCGCACCCCGCAACGCTCCTCGAAGAGACCCTTCGAGCCGTTCCATCACGCAACCGTGACCCGGCCGAGAGTAACGCGGAGGAGCTGCGCCGGCGCCAGCGGAAGCGACTCCGGTCCCGTGGCGGTCACGATGGTCTGACCCACGGTGCCGATTCTCTCACTCAGAATCCGGCGTCGGGCCTCGTCGAGCTCCGAGAGGGCGTCGTCGAGCAGCAGCAGCGGCGGCACGTGCCGCCGCTGCGTGATCAGCTCCGCCTCCGCAAGGAGGAGGGCGAGCACGGCGAGACGTTGTTCCCCCTGCGAGCCAAACGTGCGGAGATCGCGGCCGACCGAGCGGATCGCAATCTCGTCGAGGTGTGGACCGGCGCCGGTGACACCCCGATCGATGTCGCGATCCAGGCGATCCTCGAGCATCGTGATCGTCGGCGCTTCCGCGTCGTAGTCCAGTGACGCTTCGGGGAGCCCGAGCTCGCCGGCCCTCTCCGCGAACGCGGGCTGGAGCAACTCGGCAACGGACCGGCGAGCCGCGGTCAGCGCTGCACCGAGATCGGCGACCTGTGCCGTCCACGGTGCCAGCGCGTCCCGGTGCGACATCCCCAGGCCGACCCGGCGCAGGGCGGCGTTCCGCTGCCCGACCGAAGCGGCATATTCCAGCGAGAGGTGTGCGCGGGCGGGATACAGCCGGCCGAGCGACCGGTCGATGTAGGCCCGCCTCGCGGCGGGTCCGCCTTTCACGACGACGAGACGGTCGGGGGTGAAAACGAGCGTCGCGAGCTCACCGCGGAGCTGTTCGGCCGAACGCAGCGGAGCACCGTCCAACCGAGCACGCTTCGGTTCGTCCGCGCTGAGGCTCACCGACACCGTCGTAGGAACCGGGCCGCGTCGTCCCGTCAGCTCGACCCGGGCGGCGGCAGTTCCTTGCCGGATCATCTGCATGTCGGAGCGCGTCCGCGGCGAGAAGCCTTGGGTTCCCACGTGGAGGGCCTCGAGCAGGTTCGTCTTGCCGGCGCCGTTTGCCCCTGTCACGAGGACGAGGCCCGGTTCGAGCGCTAGCTCGAGCCGGGCATACGACCGAAAGTCGCAAAGCGTGACCTCTGCGACGATCAGCCCGCAAGCCTGATCGGCATGATCAGGTACCAGAACGAGTCGTCGTCGGCGGACGTGATCAGGCCGGGCCGCAGAGGGTTGATCAACTTCAGGCGCACGGTGTCACTCCGGACGGAATCGACCCCGTCGGCCAGGAATTCGGCGTTGAAGCCGATCTCGAGCGGTTCGCCGGTATAGGCGGCTGGGAGCGACTCAACCGTCTCGCCGACGTCCTGGCTCTGCGCCGAAATCGTCAGCTCACCTTCTGCGAATCGCAACCGCAAGGGTGCATTCCGGAGCGCCATAACACCGGCACGACGTACGACATCGCGAAGCTCTGCTCGTGGTAGGTCGACCTCGACCTCGAACGACTCCGGGAGCAGCCGGCCGACGTCGGGAAATTGTCCGTCGATCCGTCGGGTGGTGAGCCAGGTATCGCCTGTTCCGAACACGACCGTGTTCTCGTTCACACCAAGCTCGACGCTCTCGGTTCCGCTCGCAATCCGCGCCAACTCTGTCAGGGCCCGCGCCGGGATGATCGCCTCGAGGTCGGGGCCCGATCGTTCGAGGACGGTCTCCTTGAACGAAAGCCGATACGAATCAGTCGCTGCCATGAACAACCGGGTGCCCTCGAACCGGACTTGAATTCCGGTCAACACAGGTCTCGACTCGTCCTTCGAAGCGGATCTTGCGACGCGATCGACGGTTTCGAGCAGGGACGAGGTCGCGATCGTATGAGGTGCGGGGTCGACCGACGGCAGTCGTGGGAAGTCCTCGGCCGAGAAAACGTTCAGCTTCGACGAGTAGCTCCCGCTGGAAATGTGTGCGACACCGTCATCGGGGTGGTACGCGATCGTGACTTGTGTCTCCGGAAGCAGGCGCGTCAAGTCGACGAGAAGCTTTCCCGGCACAACCACCGCGCTGTCACCTTCGACCTGCGCGGACAGCGTCGTTCGCAAGGAGAGCTCCATGTCGGTCGCTGCCAGATCGAGACCGTCGGCAGACGGTCTCAGAAGCACACCGGAGAGAACCTGAACCGAACCGCGGGACGAAACGACGCGGGAGACAACTGCGAGTTTGGCGACGAGCTGGTCTCGGTCGCATGTCACCTTCAACCCTGACCCGACTGCGATGTCTGTTTCCATCATGATGTAAGAACCTCTTGTTGTAGTACGTAGAGAGTGTGAATGACGGGGATGACAGTCGACAATCGCATAGATACGTCGTTTTTGCCTGTGAGACCAGTCGGGGACAGAACAACCTCTTCCCACAGGCATACACATCGGTCAGCGGCGGTCCCACAGATCATCGGGTTTGCTTGATCCTCGCTGTGAGGTCCTGAACCAGGTTGTACACAGATCTATCCTCAGAGATGAGGCGCGTGATCTTGGTCGTGGCGTGGATCACCGTCGTGTGATCGCGTCCCCCGAATTCCTTCCCTATCTTCGGCAACGAGGCGTCAGTGAGTTCGCGAGAGAGGTACATGGCGACCTGTCGCGGGTAGGCGACTGCCTGCGAACGACGCTGACTGCAGAGCTCGACGATCGAGAGCCCGAAGCGGTCGGAGACGGCCTCCTGGATCCTTCCGATCGTGACTGCCGGGACGGCATCACCATGGGGAAACAGGTCTCGGAGTACCTGCTCGGCGAGTTCGACCGTCAGGGGCAAACCGGTCAGCGACGAGAAGGCGACAACCCGCGTAAGGGCCCCTTCGAGCTCGCGAATGTTCGTGGAGACTCGCCCGGCTATGAAGGTGAGGACCTCGGGGTCGCCGACGCCGATCCGGTCGGTCGTCACCTTCTTCCGCAGGATGGCGATCCGCGTTTCGAGGTCGGGAGGCTGGATATCGGTGATCAAGCCCCACTCGAACCGCGACCGCAGTCGCTCCTCCAACGTCGCGATCTCCTTCGGCGGACGGTCGGAGGAGATCACGATCTGACGGCCGGCCTCGTAGAGCGAGTTGAAGGTGTGGAAGAACTCCTCCTGGATCCGCTCTTTGCCCTCGAAGAACTGGATGTCGTCGACGAGCAGGACGTCGTACGTCCGGTAGCGCTGCTTGAAACCCTCGATTCGCTTGTCGCGGAGCGAGTTGATGAAGTCGTTCATGAAGGTCTCGCTCGTCACGTACCTTGTTGCAGAGCCTTTTGTGTGCTCGCTCACGTACTGGCCGATCGCCTGGAGAAGGTGCGTCTTGCCGAGGCCCGTGCCGCCGTAGATGAAGAGCGGGTTGTAGGCCTGTGCCGGCGCCTCCGCGACTGCGAGCGCGGCGGCATGCGCAAAACGGTTGGACGAACCGATCACGAACAGGTCGAACGTGTATTTGGGGATCGAGGGCGGACGGACCTCGCGTTCGGCGGGCACGCCGGGGGCTGTGGGCTCGCCCGGGCCATCGCCCGCCCGGACCCCGGGCTCGCGTACGGTCAGGGTCACGCGCACGTCCCGTGACAGGGCGTCGCGAGCCGCTGCCTTCACGAACCCGAGGAAATGACCCTCGATCCATTCGCGGGTGAAGTCGTTCGGAACGACGATCGAGAACGTGTCGTCGGTGAGGTCTCCTGCGGACGTGTCCCCGAACCAGGTCGCGTAGGTGGTCTCGTTGAGTGCCTCACGGAGCCGGCCGGAGACGTCGTCCCACAGGCGTTCGGCGGTCGGCTCGGTGGTGTGCTCCACCGTTCGGAGGCTCCTCTCAACAGGTCGCGGGGGAGGGCGAGCATAGCAGCGTCCGGCTCGAGCCTCAATCCTCTCGACCGGACACCAACCTCTCGAAAAAACCGTATGTTTGCAGGAGTTTTCCTCCATCCACATGTGTTTCCACACCTGTGGACAGTCTGGTGACGCGAGCCTCGGACGACAACGATGTTCGGCCGCGTGCAGCACTTTCGAGCCCCCGCAGTCGCGCTCCGCTTGTGGATAAGTCGACGGTCGAAGACCTCATCTATACTGTCGCCCCGCGCCCGCACATTGCGGCCCACGACTTGCCGACCGAGAGACCTCCACTGTGAAACGCACGTACCAGCCCAACGTCCGTCGCCGGAAGCGAAAGCACGGTTTTCGTGCCCGCATGTCGACTCGAGCCGGACAGATGATCCTGAAGCGCCGCCGCGCCAAAGGGCGCAAGCGCCTCTCCGCCTGAGCGCCCGCCCTGCCTGTGGAGCGCCGGTACCGCCTGTCACGGTCGAAGGACTTCGATGCGGTCTACCGGCAAGGCCGGTCCGTCTCGACGCGGTACCTGACCCTGCACTGGTTCCCGAGAGACGACGACCCAGCCGGCGACCCGCGTCTCGGCCTGGCGGTGCCGAAGGCCGTGGGCAACGCCGTCGTTCGCAACCGCCTCAAGCGCCAGCTCCGGGAGACGTGGCAAGAGCTCGCCGGCGATGTTCCTCCCGGCCGCGACTATGTCCTCGCGGCACGATCAGGTGTCGCCGAACCCGCCGATTCTCGCGGGCACCAGTGGCTCGTCGACCAGGTGGCCGAGGTGTTGGGGAAGGCGGCGGCGTGAGGCACATCGGCATTGCGCTCGTCCAAGTCTGGCGTCACACCTTCGGCCTGGCGACCCCGCCCGGCACCTGCAAATACCACCCGAGCTGCTCACAGTACGCAATCGACGCGTTTCGGATCCACGGCCTCTTCAAGGGAGCCCTCTTCGCGGGTTGGCGAATCCTGCGCTGTAACCCGTGGAGCCACGGCGGGGTCGACCGGGCAGAGGACGCGCGGTTCGGCCGACGGCGCCGAGAGACGGAGCACCCGGCGTGATCCTGCACGTCCTCGCCTTCACCAATCCGCTCCGCCCGCTCGAGCATTTCCTGCAGCGCGCGCTGATCTGGCTGCACGAGACGGTCGGCTTCTCGTGGGGCTGGTCGATCGTCGTGCTCACGGTTCTCGTTCGCATCCTGCTCGTACCGGTGACCGTCAAACAGATCCATTCCATGCAGAACCTGCAGGCGCACGCGCCCGAGATGAAGGCGATCCAGCAGAAATGGAAGCACGACAAGCCGCGCCAGAACGAGGAGCTGATGAAGTTCTACCGGGAGAACAAGATCAACCCGGCCGCGTCGTGCCTGCCGATCGTCCTCCAGATCCCGATCTTCATCTCGCTCTTCTACGTGCTCCGCGGGTTCGACGACAGGGTGCTGCCGCTCTACGGTGGCTCGGTCGACTGGCTCCACCTGATCGACATCACGGAGCCCGTGAAGGACGGCTGGGGGCCGCTGCTCCTCGTCATCTATGTGGCGAGCCAGCTCTCGTCGTCGTACTTCATGTCGACGACGATGCAGGGAGCACAGCGCATCTTGCTGATGGTGCTGCCGGTGCTCTTCGTCCCTTTCATCCTCAACTTCCCAGCCGGATTGATGCTCTACTGGCTGACGACGAACCTCTGGACGACAGGGCAGGGGCTCGTGACGCGAAGACTGATGCCCAAGCCCGAGCCACCCGAGAAGCGAAGCTCGCGCACGCCTGTCAAGGAAGAGCCTGCGGCAGCGACCGGCAACGGGTCGGCTTCGCCCTCCGCCAAGCCGCCGACGCCCTCGACCCGCAAGCCGGTAGCCGGCCCCCCGCGGCGGGTCAAGCGCAAGCGTGGCGGCGGAGGCTCGAAGCGATGACCGACGAGATCACGGTCGAGGCGACCGGAGAGACGGTCGGCGAGGCGAAATGGACAGCGCTTCGCGAGCTCCAACGACGTGTGCCGGGCCTCGATCGTGACGCAATTCGCTTCCAGGTCGTGAGCGAGGGCGAGCGCGGCCTGCTGGGAGTCGGGTACTCGCCGGCCTCCGTCGTCGCCACGATCGACGCCGCGGGGCTTACCGTTCCAGGGGCGGAAGGCCACGACGAGACGAGCCAGGCTGCACTCGTTCGCGAGTTGCTCGAGAGAACGATCGCGGCGAGTGGCACGTCCGCGACGGTTCGGATCGACGAGGGCGGTGACGAGCTCGTTGCGACGCTCGTGGGTGCGGATCTCGGTGTGCTGATCGGCCGCCACGGCCAGACGATCGACGCACTTCAGTATCTCGCCAACGCCATCGGCCATCGAGCGCACGGCGACGACCGCCGTCGCGTGGTCGTCGACGCCGCGGGCTATCGCGCCCGCAGGGCAGCCACACTCGAGGCGGTGGCGCGACGGGCCGCCGAGCAGGCCGTCGCCACCGGCCGTCGCGTTGAGCTCGAGCCGATGACTGCGGTCGAGCGCCGGATCGTGCACGAGCTTCTCAAGGACGATCCCGAGGTGGAGACGTCGAGCGAGGGCGTCGAGCCGACGCGGTTCGTCGTCGTCCTCCCCGGCCGGTCCGCGGACTAGTCCGCGGGTGCGGTCGCCCGCGCTCGATCGGTGGCTCGAGGCGGTCACGTCCACGCCGGGGCTGACAGCGATCCGGGACCCTGTGGAGGCACGCGCTTCCTTGCTCGACGACGCTCTGCGGGCGGTCGAGCTCGTCACCGCCACCGAAGGGCCCATCATCGATGTCGGGTCGGGAGGTGGTACTCCCGGGATCCCGCTCGCGGTCGCGCTTCCCGATCGCGCGGTGACGCTGCTCGACGCCGAGCGTCGCAAGTGCCGCTTTCTCGACACCTGGGCGGCCGAGTTCCCGAACGTCTCCGTCACCTGGGGCCGTGCCGAGGAGCAGGACAAGGAGCAGTTCGGAGTTGCGGTGGCGAAGGCTCTCGCCCAGCCACCCACAGCGACCGAGTGGTGCCTTCCGCTCGTGCGAGAAGGCGGGCTCGTCGTTCTCTGGGTCGGAGCATCGGTCGACCCCACCCGGGTGTCCGCGGTGGCGGCTCGCATCGGGGGAACACTCGAGGAGTCTCCGGCAGGGCTCCTGGCAATCCGCAAGATCGCCCCGACCCCTCAGGGGTTCCCCCGCCGGACCGGCGTCGCGAAGAAGCGCCCGCTCGCCTAAAAACGCCGCCCGGCCGCGTCCGCCGCCCTGGCTAGCCTGGGATCGTGCCAGCGCGCGTCTACGCAATCGCGAACCAGAAGGGTGGCGTCGGCAAGACGACGACCGCGGTCAACCTGGCCGCCTGCCTCGCGGAGGCGGGCGAACGGTGCCTGCTCGTTGACCTCGATCCGCAGGCGAACGCGACATCGGGCCTCGGCCGCCGGGCGAACGGTGTCTCCACTCACGATCTGCTCGACGGTGTCCCTCTGGGCGAGCTCGCCCGACCCACCGCGTTCCCGAATCTCGACCTCGTCCCCGCCAAGCCCGAGCTCGCAGCCGTGGCCGTTCAGCTTTCGGCGCGCGCCGGGGGCGAGCGATATCTGGCAGACGCTCTCGTTTCACCTGCGACCGATCCGTACGCCTTCGTCTTTCTCGACTGTCCGCCCGCCTTCGGCGCCCTCACAGTCAATGCGCTCGCGGCGGCAGACCGCGTGATCGTCCCCGTGCAGGCCGAGTACTATGCGCTCGAGGGCCTTTCGCAACTACTCGGGTCGATCAACCTCGTCAAGGCGCGCCTCAATCCGAGGCTCGCGGTCGCCGGAATCCTGCTGACGATGGTGGACGCCCGGACACGGCTTGCGGCAGAGGTGGAGCGTGAGCTGAGACGCCACTTCGGAACGCTTGTTTTCACGACCTCCGTGCCTCGCTCCGTCCGCCTCGCAGAGGCACCGAGCCACGGCCTGCCCGCAATCGCCTACGACCGCCGCTCGTCCGGCTCGGAGGCCTACTGGAAGGTGGCGATGGAACTTGTCGAGCGTCAATGACACGCCCCGCCGCGGCCTCGGTCGCGGCCTCGAGGTGTTGATCGGCGGAGCCGGCGAGGCCGAGCTGTTGCATCTGCCGGTTGAAGCGGTCCACCCCAACCCTCGCCAACCGCGACGCCGGTTCGAGCCAGAGGCGACGTCCGGTCTTGCCGCGTCGATCCGCCACCAGGGCGTGCTGCAACCGGTGGTCGTTCGCCCGAGGGGCGAAGGCGGCTACGAGCTGATCGTCGGCGAGCGCCGTTGGCGAGCTGCCAAGGAGGCGGACGTGCCGACGATCCCGGCGCTCGTGCGACACGCCGACGATCGTGACACCCTCCTGTTGGGTCTCGTCGAAAACGTTGCTCGCGAGAGTCTGTCGCCGGTCGAAGAAGCGCGCGCGTACGCGTCGCTGATCGACGAGTTCGAGCTCACGCTCGGTGATGTTGCCGAGCGGGTCGGTCGCTCGAAACCGTCCGTTTCGAACCGGATTCGCCTGCTCGAGCTCCCTGAGGACGTTCTGTGGATGCTGGCTCGCGGTGATCTCACGGAGGGTCACGCCCGGGCCGTGTTGGCCCTGCCGGACGACGACGCGCGCCGGCGCCTGGCCAAGCGGATCGCGCAGGAAGGCCTCACGGTTCGTGCTGCCGAGAAAGCGGCACAGGAGGGCGGCGCCCGCCGTCGCTGCGCCACGACGATGGTCGACCCCGACCTCGCCGAGCGGGCCCGCTCCGCTTCGCAGCGGCTGACCGGACTACCCGCCCGCGTCAGCGGGGGCAAGCTCGAGCTCCAGTTCGGCGACGAGACCGGGCTCGCGGAGCTCGTGGAAACCCTCGAGGCTCTCCTGTAGGCCGAAAGCCCGCGGCCCCGGTGCGGTACACTCGTCGACCGCGGGCGATTAGCTCAGTTGGTTAGAGCGCCGCTCTGATAAGGCGGAGGTCCCTGGTTCGAATCCAGGATCGCCCACTCCGAAAACCCCTGCTAGTGCGGGGGTTTTGCTTTTGGCGGGTTCCACACTTCGAGGAGGTCGCCCTTATTTCGCCCTTGCGGCGGCGACCGTAGCTCCGAGGACAACAGAAGGGGTTTCCGAAGCCTCGTTGGGTGGTCGAGTGAGAGCAGCGTCGCGCAGGCGAGGGCCGCTTTCTCCCGAACCGCCTAACGCTGAACAACCTTGTGAACGTCGAGGTATTCGATTGAGGGCGGCCCATCGCCGAAGCCCGCCTCCGTGCGGACCGCCATCACCTTCTCGCCCCAAGCCTCAGCCTGTTCACGCGAGTCCCATACCTCAAAGACTCGAATCTTTCCGTCTTCGCCGACCGCGGCCGCGTGAAACACACCCCCAGCCGGTGGGGTGTCGCCGATGCCGAGCTTCTCGCGCATCTGGTCGTACTCGTCGGGTGTGATCCCCGTCTTGACGAACCTTGCTGTCGCCACACCAACCTCCTCGCTAGACGCCTCGACATTACTCCAATGCGGCGCCTCAAACTCGCCCCGCTCAGGCGTCATTCAGCATCTGTGAGCATCTGGGTGTCCCGTCTGGGGCGATTGCCAGGGTGGTGCCGTGCTCTTTGTTCGTGACTCGATTCCCGCATGACTCCGTCTACGGATGTCTTTCCAGTGATGTGTCCGGGCGAAGAGACCGGTGCCAACCTGGCGCCCGCTTGCTGGCCTGATCAGAAGCCTGTCCGCCCTTCTGGGGCGTGACCCGTCACAGTCCTGCCGCCAGCGGTCTTCATCCCCAGACCGGCACCGGAGTTGTCCCCCATCGGCTGGAGGTGTTCTGGATGCATGCAGATGAGCTGGACTTCGTCGTTGGCGTTGATCCGCATCGAGACGCGCACGCGGTTGCTGTGGTCGAGGTGCGGAGCGGTGTGGTGGTGGTCGAAGCGAGCGTGGCCGCGGATAGCAGCGGCTACGCCGAGGCTCTGCGGGTCACCGAACGACACGCGCCGGGTCGACGCGCATTCGCGGTTGAGGGCACGGGGTTGTTCGGCGCCGGTCTGACCCGGTTCCTGATCCGGCAGGGAGAGCAGGTGTATGAGGTCGGCAGGTTGCGTAGAGACCGGGGATCGGGCGGCAAGAATGACTCGCTGGACGCGATCCGGGCCGCGCGGAGCGTGCTGGGTAAGAAGCGAGCCGCCACGCCGCGCAGTACCGGCGAACGCGAGGCACTACGAGCGCTAATGGCCGCGCGTGAGGGCGCGGTGAACGCGAAACGAGCAGGACTCTGCCAGCTTCGCGACCTGCTGATCACGACCCCGGAGCCGCTGCGCAGCGAGCTGCGGCCACTATCTCGAGCTCGCCTGCTCAGCCGCCTGGCAGCGACTCGTCCGGACCGCCGTCAGGACATCGAACTACGCGGCACGATGCTCGCCCTCCGCGCCGTTGCGCGGCGTGTCAAGCAGCTGACCGCTGAGGAGCGTGAGCTTGCACGCGAGATCGAGAAGATCACCACCAGGCTCGCCCCACAACTCCTCGACCAGACCGGCGTTGGTCCGCTCGGCGCAGCTCAAATCGTGCTCTCCTGGTCACACCCGGGCCGCATCGCGAACGAGACCGCGTTCGCCCGCCTCGCCGGCGTGGCGCCGATCCCGGCCTCGTCCGGCCAGACCATCAGGTACCGCCTCGACCGAAGCGGCGACCGCCGCCTCAACCGCGCAATCCACATGATCCTCGTCAACAGACGCCGCTGGGACCCAGCAACGATCGCCTACATCGAAAGACGAGTCCAAGAAGGCAAGACCCGCCGAGAAGCAAACCGCTGCCTCAAGCGCTACCTCGCCCGCCGCCTCTACCGGCTCCTCGAGAACCCGCCAATGACCACTTGACATCTATAGAAGCATCACTGGCGCAGGCGAGCAGGGCCCCGCGCCCGATGTCACCGGTTGACTACGTGTAGCAAGTGGCAACAGGAGGCTTCCCCGCCCTGACGGCTGTTGCCTGGCGCACCCGGCTGGTTGCTTTGCCCTCAACTATTCGTTGAGCTGCGTGAGCCTTCGTTCATCGCTTCCGTCGGCTTTCACGATGTATACCTCCCGGTTGTGCAGGAAGGCGATCGTGCGCCCGTCGGGTGACCACGCGAACGTTTGCCGCCCTCGTTCGTCCGCATGGCGTGTCAGCCGTCGCAGCCCGCTCCCGTCGGCGTTCACGACAAAGAGGTCTGAGTTCCCCGCCGACGTCCGGCGGTCGAACCTCCTGAAGGCGATCCGGCGACCGTCCGGGGACCACGCGGGATTGCTCCCGACGTCGGAGCGCGTCAGATGCCGACGGTTGCTTCCGTCGGCGTTCACGACCCAAAGTCCGACGTCTGCGTCTACGTCCCTGGGGGAGGTGTCTATCAGCGCGAAGGCGATCCGCTTCCCGTCGGGCGACCACGTTCCGTCCCTAGGCAGCACTGTCTGCCCGCTGCCGTCGGCCTGCACGAGATTGCCCGCGTACCTGATGGTCTTCCCGTCCGCCGACCAGCTGTGATTGAGCACATGCGCCCGCTGTGTCGTCAGTCGCCGCAGCCCGCTCCCGTCGCCGTTCACGACATAGAGGTCCGGCTCGTAGGGGTTGCACGGAGTGCCGTTTGAGTTCGGCACGCACTTCTGAAAGATCTGGCGGACAAACGCAATCGCACGCCCATCAGGCGACCAGGCCGGACGGAGATCGTTCGACGGAGCCCGTGTCACGTTGCGCAGCCCGCTCCCGTCGGCGTTCATCACGTAGATCTCGGAGTTGCCGTCGCGTCGGCTCACGAACGCGAGCTTGCGCCCGTCGGGCGACCAGCTCGGATGGCTGTCCCTCGCCGGGTGCTGGGTCAGGTTCTCCTGCCCGCTGCCATCGGCGTTGATCACGTAGATCTCCGAGTTGCCGTCGCGTCGGCTCACGAACGCGAGCTTCCGTCCGTCGGGCGACCACGCAGGTGTCTGCACGTCGAGCGGGGTGGGCGTGCTCCGGATCAGGCTCAGGAGGCGATCACCGAGACCGAGCGCCGGTGTGACCAGAAGCCCGCCGACCAGGACAACGCCAGCGACTGCGACGATCACCCACCTCCGGCGTGAATGCGCTCGAGTCCACTCGGGACCGGTAGCAGCGTGCCTCTGTTGGCGCGCGGCCGCGGTGAGAAGCTCGTGCTTCAGATCGCTGATCGGATCACTCATGAGAACTCTCCATTTCGAAGTTGGGCTCGCATCGCAGCCAGGCCACGACTGACGCGCTTCCGGACCACGCTCTCCGAGCAGCGAAGCTCAGTCGCGATCTCCGCGTAGCCGCGCTCTTCGACGTGGTGGGCCTTGACCGCCTCGCGCTGCTCGGGAGCCAGGGTCTCGAGGAGCTCGACCGCCGGAGCGCTTGCCGTCGCCTCGAGGATCTCGATCGCTTCGTCATCCAAATGGATCGGCTGCATGGCGAGCGCGCGCCGCGCCTCATCCTGGATGCGACTGCTGCGTTGCGCCTCGCTCAACTTGTGGCGCGCAATCGCGAACAACCAAGCCTGGGGCGGCTCTGGCCCGGGCCGAAATCGCGGCACCGAGGAAAGTGCGGCGGCGAAGGTCTCAGCGGTGAGATCGAATGCCTCTTCGGGGCCGGGAACCCGGCGGCGAAAGAACGCGAGCACCGAGGCGAAGTACCGCTCGTAGAAGACGCCGAAAGGATCAGCGCTTGTGCGCGCATCGAGCAGAAGATCACTGTCGGAGCATTGCTCCCAGTTCTTCATGTCTTCTATATGACACGTTCCCGCGGTTTGTGACCGCAGGCGGACTGGCTCTGGACGATCTGGAAGCCATCGTCGACCAGGCACCATTCGATGTCCTGGGGGCGGCCGAAGTGCGCTTCGATCCGCCGACCCAGCTGCGCGATGCGCACGACCTGTGCATCCGCCAGTACCGGCTGCTCCTGCCGCTCCGGCTCGATCGCCTGTTCCTGCGTCCCGCCTGCCGGCGCGGCGTAAACGGCAAGCTGCTTGGTGGCGATCGTCCTGGCGACGATCTCTCCGTCTCGCACCTTGTAGACGTCCGCGTTTACCAGGCCGGAGACCAGGGCCTCGCCGAGGCCGAAGCCGGCCTCCACGGATGCGACCTTCCGGTTGGAGGTGACCGGGTCGGCCGTGAAGAGGATGCCCGCCGCCTGCGGAAAGACCATCCGTTGAACGACCACAGCCATGTGGACCTTCCGGTGATCGAAGCCGTTTCGCAGTCGGTAGGTCGTGGCCCGCTCGGTGTAGAGCGAGGCCCAGCACCGGCTGACCGACTGTAGGACCGCTGCTGGGCCGACGATGTTCAGGTATGTGTCCTGCTGGCCCGCGAAGGATGCCGCCGGCAAGTCCTCCGCTGTCGCGCTGGATCGCACAGCGTAGGCAACTCGCTCGCCGAGCTGGGCGAGCGCGCTAGTAACCGCCGCCTCCACATCGTCCGGAATGGCAACTGCCTCGAGGGCGCGGCGGATCTCAGCGCTGAGCGCGCGGATCGCTTCCCGGTCGTCTGGCCGCAGCCGCGACAGCCGATCGAGCCGATCGTCGAGCGACGGCGCTTCCGCCATGATCCGCTGGAAGGCGCCCGTCGTCACGCAAAAGCCAGCCGGCACACGGACGCCTTCGAGCCGCGAAAGCTCCCCCAGGTGAGCGCCCTTGCCGCCAACGACCGCGACCTGCGTCTGGTCGATCTCCTGGAAACCCAACACGTAGCAACCCATCCGCTCACCTCTCTCTCGCGTGGTAGGGACGCTCTTGGTTTCGCGCCGCTCGACGATGGCAACGCTGTCCGGATCCTTCGTGCGTCCGCACCTGTCGCCCCTTTCCGTTTTCGCGTTGAGCCCGGTCGAGCCGTCATTTCCCGCACACTTGCATCCATCGCGGATCGGCGTGCTGCGCCGCTCGCGGCAAACATCCGCCTGCGCGAGCCGTCTCAGACTGTTAGCGGGCGCGGGCAGGGGTCCTTTATTCGCCAGGAGGATGCTTCCGCGCCCGCTCTGAGCGGTGTCTCGTGCGTGCGGAGCCGGCCCGGCCGGGCCTCAGCGAGCGCAGGCCGCCTCGGCACTTCGAAGGTCACGCGTCCGGTGCGTAGCAGGCACGTCAGAGCGATTCAAGCCGTCCGAGAAGCCGGCCTTCGTCGTCGTCGAGCGGAACCTCACCAGCGCAGTAGCGCAGCGCGCGAACCGTGGCAGAGACTTCCTCCGGCGCTAGGTCGGTACGCGCTGACCCACCGTAGTCACCGCTGCGCAGAGTCTGCAGTCGATCCCATAACCGTTGCTGAACATCGTCCACGACGCCTCGGCTCTTGACGAACCAGATCACGTCACACGCGACTTCGATCTCGTCGTTGTCGAGAACCACACCGAGAGTCTGACACCGTCCCGGCGTACTAGGATCGATGCATGTCTCGGCTCGCGGAAGATCTGGCGCAGGTTCCGCTCTTCGGCGACCTCAACAAGAGACAACTGAGGAAGCTCGCGGGTGGCTTCACAGAGCGCAGTTTCGGGGCAGGCAGAACTGTTGTCCGTGAGGGTCATATGGGCGGGGTCGGTTTTTTCGTTATTGCCGAAGGCACTGCGGTGGTCAGTGTCTCGGGCTCGACAGTAGCGACCATTGGCCCTGGTGAGTATTTCGGAGAACTCGCGATGATCACCAAGCAAGCCCGCGGCGCAACCGTGACTGCTGAGACGCCTCTCCGTTGCCTGATGATCCGTTTTTGGGACTTTCGCCAGTTTGCCAAGGAGAACCCCGATGTCTCCTGGAAGCTCCTCCAGCATCTCGCCGGCTTGCTGGCGGAGGATCGCGCACGGCACGCACAGGCGTCAGTCCAAGCCAGCTAGCAGGCGCGGGTGTCGCCCGTTCGTGATCGGCCGACGATGCATGCGCGAGGCCCGGTAAAGGATTCTCCGGCGATCTCACCCTAATGAGTATGGGAAGCCTGGACTCCGACCTCGAGGACCTCTACAGGCGCCGCCACGGTGCGTTCCAGGTGATGCTCGCCTCGGTCACGGGCAGCATCGAGATCGCGCGCGATGTCGTGCAGGAGGCGTTCGCGCAGGCGCTGCGCGACCAGGAAGGGTTCCGTGGCGAGGGGTCTCTCGAGGGGTGGGTGTGGCGGATCGCGTTTCGGGTCGCGGTCGGGCCGAAGGGATCGCGCGAGATCGCTGTTCACGAGGTGCCGGAGGTGGCGTTCGTCCACGAGAGCAGCGACCCGGCGCTCGCAGCCGCGGTGCGTCACTTGTCGCCGCAGCGACGGATGGCGGTCTTCCTGCGCTACTTCGCAGATCTCTCTTACGCAGAGATCGGCGAGGTGCTGGGAATCGCCGAAGGAACGGTCGCGGCGACCCTGTCCAAGGCGCACGAGCAGCTCTGCGCCGAGCTCTCGACCTCCGAGGTGATGGCATGAGCACGTACGACGACAGCCTGCTCAACGTACGCTTCGCCGCCCTCGCGCCCGAGCCGCTGCCGGGCGACTGGGCTGACGTCGTCGGCCGAGTCGACACAGGTTGGAAACGCCGTCAGACGCCCAGGATTCCCGACGCGCTCCCACGCCGCCGGCTCCTGGTCGTGCTCGCCGTGGTTGCGCTCGTCGCGGTGGTCAGCGCCTCGGCGCTCGCCGTGCGCGCCTTCTTCATCGACAAGGGATTCATCGGGATCCCACCGGTAGGAGCGACGCCGAGCCTTCCGACACGTGGCGAGCTGGTTCTCAGCGCCTATGGGGTGACACGGCACTCGCGCAACAAGGTGTGGGTGTACCGGGACGGGCGGTTGATCTTTCAGCGCGAGCTCCGCCCGGGAACCAAGCACCCACCCGGTAGTGCAAATCGGGAATCGACCGGCTTTCTCGAAAGGCGGCTTACGCCGAAGGGGATCGAGATCTTGCGATCGGAGATCCTCTCGACCGGGCTCTTCGGCCAGGACCGCGAGCTCGAGATTGCCCTGCCCGTGCCGTTCGTCAACTACATCCACGTGCGCAACGGCGGACGGTTCGTCCGCGTTACGTGGCGTCACGACCCTCCGTACACGCTCGTGCATCCACGCCCGCTCGCGACCCGTGAGCAGGCGACCACGCTCCAGCGGCTGGTCGCACGTGTCACGGAACCGGAGACGTGGTTGCCATCGACCGCGTGGCGTGATCGACGGGTACGGGCGTACGTGCCGGCTAGCTTCGAGCTCTGGTACGGCGCGTGGCCGCTCAATGTGAAGTACACCGACATCCTGAAGCAGCTCCCTGCAGCGGCACGGGACGTGCTCCGCGCCACCAAGGCAAGGCGAGTACGGGGCCTTGTGGGCTTCCAGAGCGATCTGGTTCCCGCGTACACGTACTTCTACAGGGTGACGAGTGAGGAGGCGCGCTCACTACGCACGGCACTCGTGGGCGGAGGGCTCGAAGTCGACTGGAGGGTCGAGGACAACGTACTGGCGTACCTCGTCGGAGCGCGACACCCAAACGCCGGCGCCATCTCCATCACCTTCGTTCCGATTCTGCCAGACGGCGAGCCGAGCGGCCCTGGCGGGTGATGTTCGAAAGGATCACGCCTGCACGAGCGTCCGGCGAGGGCACCCGAGGGGTCGAGTAAGAGCACTGTCGCGCAGGGGACTGTCCTGACGCCGCAAGCTCGTACGATGTGGGGCGCTAACGAGACGAAAGGACGGCCATGACGGAACGAGCGAATTTCAGCAGCGACGAAGCACGGCAGGTCGGGACCGCGATCGGGATCGACTGGGCTTCGGCCCCGTTCGACGTCGAGCAGTTCCGGATGGGTATGGATGTCGAACTCGAACACGGGCTTCACGATCCCGCCACGGATGTCACGAGCAGCGATCCGGTGGTGACGGGGAAGATCGCGCTCGCTCACCTGAATGAGTTCCCCGACTACTACACGCGGCTCGCGCGGATGGAGGAGGAGGCAAGGCGAGACAGCGCAACCCAATGACCTCTAGGCGCTGCGGGGCTCGGGGGACATTCCTGTGCGGGGACCCCGTCTGGGGTTGTTGCCAGGGTGGCCCGGTGCTTCTCGTTTGTGACTCGATTTCCGAGTGACCCCGCTTCAGGGTGTCCTTTCAGTGATCTGTCCGAGCGGAGAGGCCGGTGCCGGTCTGGCGTCCGCTTGCTGGCCTGATCAGAAGCCTGTCCACCCCGTTTTTTTGGGTGTGACCCGTCACAGTCGTGCCGCCCGCGGTTTCCATCCCCAGACCGGCTACCGGGGTGTGTCCCCCAACCCAGGGCTGGAGGTCGATCAGGATGGTTGCAGATCAGCTGGACTATGTGATCGGTGTCGACCCGTACCGCGATCAGCACGCGGTCGGTGTTGTCGAGGTACGCAGCGGTGTGGTGGTGTTCGAGGCGTGCGTGGCTGCTGACAGTGGCGGTTACGCGGACGCGCTCCGTCTTGCCGAGATATGCGGCGGGGCGGCGGGTGTTCGCGGTCGAGGGCACAGGCTCCTACGGGGCCGGCCTGACCCGTTTCCTGACAGGCAGCGGCGAGCGGGTGTTCGAGGTCGGCCGTCTGCCCCGCGAGCGCCGCTCGGGCGGCAAGACCGATGCGCTCGACGCTGTCCGGGCCGCCCGGAGTGTGCTCAGCCAGGAGCGGCCCGCGACACCGCGCAACAAGGGCGAACGCGAGGCGCTACGGGCGCTGATGGCCGCCCGCGAAGGGGCGGTCAACGCGAAACGGGCCGGCCTCTGCCAGCTCCGTGCTCTCCTCGTCACGACACCCGAGCCGCTGAGGTCCGAGCTGCGGCCGCTGGCCCGAGCACGTCTCCTCGCGCGTCTCGCGAGCATGCGACCGGACCGACGGCAGGACACAGAGTTGCGTGGCGCCCTGCTCGCGGCCGCTCGAGGAAATCGACAGAGCGATGCTCAACCACGATCAGGAGTTTTTCGGCCCGCCAATGGGCCCGGACGACTAGACGACGCCGGGCCAGATCGCCTACGTAGGATCGCCGAGATGACCGAGCGTGAGGCGGACAATCACATGCGTGCGCATTTTGACCAGCGTGCGGCCGAGTACGACGGCTGGTGGCTCGGCACGGGATCGTTCGCGGAAAACGAGCGACCCGGTTGGTCTGCGGAGGTCGAGCAGCTCATCGGCGTAGTGCGGGCCTTGCCCCCGGCACGGGTGCTCGATGTCGCATGCGGCACGGGCTTCCTCACCCAGCATCTGCGCGGTGAGCTGGTGGCGCTTGACCAGAGCACTCGGATGGTCGAGATTGCTGCGGCCCGGATGCCGCACGCGCGTGTGCTCCAGGGAGATGTCGCACCACTGCCGTTCCACGACGGCGAGTTCGACCGGGTCTTCACCAGCCATTTCCTCCACCACCTGTTGCCTGACCGACGTGCCGCGTTCATCGTTGACGCCCGTCGCGTCGGACGCGAGCTTGTTGTCGTCGAGGATGTGCGTCGCGCGGACGCTCCCGCGGAGGAGTGGCATGAGCGAGTTCCCAGCGAGGGTTCAGGCCATCGCATGCACAGGCATTCCTTCACAGCTGCCGAACTCATCACTGAGCTCGGCGCTGGTCGAGTGCTCCACGAGGGGCGCTGGTTCGTGGTCGTCGCCGCGAAGTGACGGCTCGGTGAGTGGAAAGGCGTGGCACCTCGCTCGGGTGACGGTCGCGTACTCGTCACGTAGGACTAGCACCGTCGGGTGATTCCCGAACTCTGGCGCGAGTCAGCGGTCCGTCCGCCGACCGGATCGACGCCTCCGTTCGGGCGGTCGCCCATCGTGGGCCAGTTGGGGTTACGGGCCGGGTTGCGTCAGCCTCTGCTGCCCGCTTCCGTCGGGGTTCATGACGTAGACCTCATAGGTGCCGCCGCGGTTGCTGACGAAGGCGATCTTCCGCCCGTCGGGCGACCAGGCGGGATCGGCGTCGGTCGCCGGGTTGCGTGTCAGGCTGCGCTGCCCGCTGCCGTTAGCGTTCATGACATAGACCTCGGAGTTGCCGTCACGCTCGCTGACGAAGGCGATCTTTCGTCCGTCAGGTGACCAGGCGGGATCGGCGTCGGTACGCCGGGTTGCGCGTCAGCCTCCGCTGTGCGCTTCCGTCGGGGTTCATGACGTAGACCTCGGCGTCGCCGCTCAGGAGGGCGATCTTCCGTCCGTCCGGCGACCAGGCAGGAGGGGACGCGAGGCCACGAAAACCGGTCAGGTTCCGCAGCCCGCTCCCGTCCGCGTTCATGACATAGACGTAGTGGCAAGAGTCGCCGCAGTCGCCTAGGAAAGCGATCTTCCGCCCGTCGGGCGACCACGCAAGAAAGGCCTGGCCCCGCGCCTTCGCCCCCGGCGTCAGGTTCCGGTGCCCGCTCCCGTTCGCGTTCATGACATAGACCTTGAGGTGGCTGAAGAACGCGATCTTCCGCCCGTCGGGCGACCAGGCAGGAGCCTGCCCGTTGCGCGTCAGCATCCGCCGCCCGCTTCCGTCCGCGTTCACGACGTAGAGGCCGTTTTGGCCGCCGCGCCCGCTTTCGAAGGCGATCTTCCGCCCGTCGGGCGACCAAGCAGGTGTGGTCATCCCGAGATGGGCGAGCAACCAGCCAAGGGTGATCCTCGCGTCATCCGTCAGCCTCCGCTGCCCGCTCCCGTCGGCGCTCACGACGTACAGGCCGTTGTTGTAAGGGCCGTTGTTGCCGTCACCCCGGCTCAAGAAGGCGATCTTCCGCCCGTCAGGCGACCAGACGGGAGTCTGTAGATCGGGCCCTGCCGGGGCGCTCTCGATCAGATCGAGGAGGCGACCGCCGATGCCGAACGCCGGCGTCACGAGCAGCGCTCCGACCAAGATCGCTGCGGCAGCAGCGACCACGCGCCAGGACGGGAACCGCCGGGAACGATGTCGATGCCGTGCTCCAGCCCGTTCGAGCACCGCATCCCAGTCTGCGCTGACAACCGGGACCGGGAAGACCCGTTCGAACGAATCCGCGACTTTCAGCTCAACGTCTTTCATCGCACTGCCTCCTCGTACGAGCGCCGTAGCGCAGAATGCGCCGCGGCGAGCGTGGCCGAAACGGTTCCGACTTCGATTTCGAGCGCGGTCGCGATCGACCGATAGTCGAGATCTGCGAAGTACCGGAGAAAGACCGCGAGGCGCTGGCGCTCCGGAAGTGAGGCAACCCATGCGCGCACCGTGGCGTCCTGCTCGGGAACGTGATTCGTGGACGGACTCGTCTCACCTTCGGATTTCCACTCGAGCTCCGACGCACGGCGGCGTCTCAAGGCAAGAGCCTCGTTGATCACGATCCGCCACACCCACGCCTCGAGCGGTGCCTCGAACTTGAAGCTCGCCCGCTTCCTGACCGCTTGTACAAACGCCTCCTGCACGGCATCTCTTCCTGCTGCTTCGTCACCGACGATCGCCGCAGCTGCCCGCACGAAGCGCGGCAAGTCAGCTCGGTAGAGCGACTCCAGCGCTTCGACCGTGGCTCCACGATCCGCCATCTCAACCATCCGATACTTGGAACCGGCCGCTGTGTTTAGTTGCTGCGCGAGATCCTCGGAAACCGGCGTAGGGTCAGTCAAGCAGCGGAGTCTCCTCCGCACAACGTCAAGGCACCCCTGTTGGCCGATCGCACAGGCGACGCTGCTGCATCCGCACTTGGCCCCGGCAACCCCAACCCGTTGACGACGCCGGTGTCCATCGTCGGTTCATCCCACCTTGCGAAGGTGCAACGGGCCCGCTGGAGCGACCCGCTGCACCCCGCGAGAGACGGCGCTTTCGACTAGTCGCCCGTCTCGTATTTGAACGAGAGTCCGAGCCGTACGCGGTAGCTGGTGATGGCGCCGTTCTCGATCGTCACGTCCTGGCGCAGCACTTCGGCCACACGCAGGTCTCTCACCGATCCGGCGGCGGTGGCAACCGCGTTTGCGGCTGCGGCTTCCCACGAGTCGCTGCTGGTCCCGATTACCTCGGTGACCCGGTACACGCTGCTGCTCATCCGTACCTCCTTCAGAGGGTGCCGAGTCCACAGAATGGCACGCGACGCCGACCGTGTCACACCGCCGGATTCGGGTCTGACCGGACACACGGTCACACACTCGGCGTATCCCTCGCGGAACGCCGGAACCGACCGGACGCCCGCACGCTCATGGGACCTCCCGAACAGCGGCGTACCCGAGGATGACCCGGCCGGGCGCTCACGACCGTGAGCCGGCTCACGGCAAAGCCGCTGCTCACCTGGCTTCCCAAACACCGGCGCCCGCAAGCGAGGTCGAGCTCAGCCCAGGGCAACGCCTTCGATGCTGGCCGGCATCGGGTCGGGGAGGCGTCTCATGCGGAAAGCGTTGAGCAGGCCGAGGAGGCATGCGATGACCGGAACGAGCAGCGCCACCTGGAGTGACCGATCTCGCGCTTGTTTGTTGATGCGGAGGATCTCGGCTTGGACGTCCGGTGGCTCCTCGGCGATGAGCGGCACGAGCTGGGCGTTGCTCATCACCTCGGCGTCGTCCTCGAGCGTGTCCGCGATCTGCTCCTGCTGTGCTGCGGGGATCACCTTGCTCTCCTCCGTGAGATTCGTGAACTCGAAGGCGAGGAAGGCGAGCATGATGCCACCGGCCATCGCGAGTCCGAAGGAGAGCCCGAAGGATCCTGCCGCCGAGTTCACCCCGGCGGCCTCGCTGACCCGCTCTTCCTCGATCGGGGACAGCGTGTAGTTGTTCAGCTGGGACACGAGCAGGCCGAGCCCCGATCCAGTGATCAGCAACGGGATCACAAGCGCCCAGCCGGAGTCGGTGCGGGGCACGATCGGGATGATGAGCGCGATCCCCACCATGCCGAGGAAGAATCCGAGCAGGACGATGTTGCTCGCTCGGTGGCCACCCGCCTTCCTTCCCGCGAGCAGCGCGACGCCGAACATGCTGAGCGAGAGCGGCGCGAGGGTCAAGCCGGTCTCCATCGCGTTGTACTCGAGGGTCATCTGCAGGAAGATCGGGAGCGCGATCATCGCACCACCCAGCGTCACGTTCTGCAGTAGCTGCCCAGAGATCCCGGTCGTGAAGTGCGGGAACTTGAAGAGACCGGGATCGAGCAGTGTCGGCTTCCCCTCACGCTTGCGGCGCACGAGCCAATAGGCCAGGAGCGCGAGCGCGACCGCCCCGATCGCCATGAGCAGACCGACGAACTCGCCGCCCTCCTGCCAGACCAGAATGCCGAGCACAAGACCGCCCATTCCGAACACGGAGAGGATCGCGCCGACGACGTCGATCTGCCGCGGCCCTGCGTATGCGACGTCGTGGACGAGCTTGATCTGGGACAGCACGACCGCGATCACGACGACCTCGAGCGCGAAGCCGACACGCCAGGAGAGAAACGTGGTCAGGAAGCCGCCGAGCAGCGGCCCCACCGCAGCCGCGATCGCTGCAGCAGCCCCGACCAGCGCGTAGGTCTTCGTCCGCGCCGCCCCTTCGAAGTTTCCGTGGATCAGAGACTGCATCGCGGGCAGCAGCAGCGACGCCCCGAGGCCGCCGATGATCGCCCAGAAGATGATGATCGCGGTCACGCTCTGTGCAAGCGTCATGGCCAGCGCCCCGATGGCATAGGCCAACAGACCCAGCACGAAGGCTCGCTTGCGTCCGATCAAATCGCCCACCTTGCTGCTGATCAGGATGAACGCGGCCGACACCAGAGCTTCGAGCGCGATCGCCGACTGCACGCGGCTCACGGTCGTGTCGAGATCCTCGACCACCGACGAGATCGACACATTCATCAGCGACGTATCCACCACGAGCACGAACATCGCCATCGCCAACAGAACGGCGAGCCTGGGATTGCCCGAGGTCGCCTTCTCGGGAACGCTGCCGGCAACTCCGTCGCTCATACGCGATCCACGACCCCGCCATCGCGACGATCAACACGCGAAGTCATCCACTCACCTTCGGGGCTGGGTGCGCCGTAGGTCCGTAAGCCAATCCGCGAAGGATCCTCGGCGTGATCGAACCCGAGCTGCACGCACTCCGGGCAGAACGAGAGGAGCCGCGTCGCAGAACGTCGGGCCAACGTCACGTCTCCCCGCGGTCGCAGGCGGTTGCTTCTCACCTTGATGTGGACAGTACCGAACCCGGGCACAGGCGGCTCTTGGGTTCTTCGCGCCTGCTGGAGGCCCTCAGTGACGCGGGCGTGTCTCAAGGATCCATCGCTTCGGGTCAGTGACTGGCCGCCTTCCTCCGGTGGGCCGGGTGCGGGAGATAGGCTGTAGCTCGGGTTTTCTCGGAAGGAGACGGTGTTTTTTGAGCTGAATAGCTGGCTGTTGGCGCTGGTGTTGGCCGGCATCTGGTTCGGGGCGACGTTCCTGGGACTCGTGGCCGGGCGGTCGCTGAGTCATCACCGCGACACGCTGCGTGAGCCGTTCGGCGTCGTGCAGGCTGCGCTTCTCACGCTCGTCGGTCTGATCCTCGCGTTCGGGCTCGCAATGGCCGTCGCCCGCTACGAGGCACGCCGGACCGCAGTCGTCGATGATGCGAACGCAATCGGCACCGCGTACCTTCGAGCGCAGACGCTGCAAGAGCCGGTTCGCAGTCTCTCGCTGCCGCTCTTCGTGCAGTACACGGACCAGAGTATCCGTCTTGCTCGGACTGTGCCCGGAAGCCGGGCGCACGTGCGCGCACTTGCGGCGGAATCGGTTCTGCAGCGCCGTCTGTGGGGTTTGGCGGGCAAGGCGCTCGATGCGCAACCAATCCAGTCTGCGCCCCGCCTGTATGTGGAGAGCCTGAACGAGATGATCGACATGCAGACGACGCGCGTGTCGGGACTCAACAACCGTGTCCCGCCCGCGATCTCCATCGTCCAGGTGCTCGGGGCCGCCATGGCACTCGGGCTGTTGGCTCTCTACCTGGCAATGCTTTCCCGCGGGGTCGTCACGGTACTGCTCGCCGCCGGCCTGCTCACGCTCCTCCTCTTTGTGACCTTCGATCTCGATCGACCCGCACGGGGGTTCATCAAGGTTTCGGCGGCACCTCTCGTAGCCCTCCGGGCCTCGATGGAGCTACCCGCCGCCGCCGACGCGCGCCACACCCGCTAGACGACCAACACCGCGCCACGCCCTCACCAGGAATGACGCCGAGAACGGTCAGGAAGGCGCACCCCGGAGTTCACCTTGCTGTCCTCAATAGGGGCCTCTCTGACCCTCCCTCTGTTTGGACTAGACCGTTCACTCGACGGGGCTGAGTTGGGTGCGCCGTGTCGCTTGTCCGCCGCCCTTTGCAGCGGGAGCGCGAACTCCTCTACGGCGAGCGCGGGGTAACTACGGATACGGCCCGCGGGAATCGCAGCTATGCTGGTTCTAGCGCACGGGCTCTAGCGTTGGAGCCGTCGAGGGTGGTCTTTCCTCTTCGACTGTCACACCTGGCCTTTGCGCAGTGGGAGTTCTTCGGGACTTCCCTGACAGAAGGAGCATCATATGTATGCGACCATTCGCAGCTACCACGGCGTGGACCAGACGCGCATCGCCGAGCTGACGGCCAAGGTCAACGAGACCCTCCTGCCGCAGCTCCAGGAGCTGCCCGGCTTCAAGGGCTACTACCTCGTCGAGGCCGGCAGCGGCGTCTTCACCTCATTCGGTCTCTTCGAGACCGTTGAGCAGGGCGAGGCGTCGACGAAGCTCGTCACTGGCTGGATCCGAGCCGAGAAGCTCGACAAGCTGTTGCCGAACGAGCCCAAGATCATGAGCGGCAAGATCATCGCTCGCAGCAGCGAGCGCGTCCTGGTCGCGTAACTCGATCGCGTTGTATGAAGCGAGAGAGGGTCCTTTCGGGCCCTCTCTCGCTTCGCTTCATTGTGATCTCAGACTCCAATCGCCTCCACCTGCGCTCGTCTTTCTGGGATTGAAGACGCCAAGGATCTGCACCGTACCCGAACCACTCGACAATCCAGCAGCGCACCATACAACGGGCAGCGTGAACCTGCCCCCTCACGCTGCGAGCTCACCGAACCATCACCGCGGCATCGCCCGCCCGGTTCGTCGACCCTTGAACGAGCTCGGGATACCTTTGTGTGATGCGTGCCCTCCTGACCTGCAGACCCTTGGTGGGTCACTACCGGCCGATGCTGCCACTCGCGCGTGCCCTGGCTGAGGCGGGACACGAGGTGGCGTTCGCGTCGGGCGACCCTGTCGCCGGCGAAGCGGGCTCGGAAGGCTTCACAGCGTTCCGCGTTGGGCCGGACATGGACTCCGTGGAACCGCTTGTCGTCCGAGACCTTGCTGCCTCGCTTGCTCCTTCGCAGGTCCGCTCCTTCGTCTTTACCGAGCTGTTCGTCCGGGTCGAGCTGGAGCCGCGTGCGAACGACCTGTCCAAGATCATCGAACGGTGGTCGCCCCACGTCGTAGTTCATGACGTCGCGGAGTTCGCCGCACCGCTCGTCGCAACCATCCTCGGCGTCCCGTATGTGGAGCACAGCTACGGGCCCGCCATCCAGAACGACGTCATCCGTGCCGCCGGTGAAGCCACTGCCCCCTACTGGAGCTCGCACGGCCTCGCCCCGCACCCTCTCGGCGGCTTCTACCGCTACCTGTACCTCGACGTGTGCCCACCGAGCCTCCAGGTACCCGAAGCGGTTCCGTGCGCCGTGCAGGGTATCCGAGCGGTCGAGACTCGGCCATCGGCGAGGCAGCTCCCGTGGCTGGATGCGCTGCGCGGTCTGCCGATCGTCTACGTCACGCTCGGCACCGTCTACAACCGAAACCTCGACGTGTTCCGCGCGCTGCTCGAAGGCCTCCGGGACGAAGCGCTGAACGTCGTCATCACGATGGGCAAGCACAACGACCCCGCTGCACTCGGGCTCCAACCGTCGAACATCCACGTGCACCAGTTCATTCCCCAAGAGCTGCTGCTCCCTCACTGCGCCGCCGCCGTAACCCACGGTGGCGCCGGCTCAACGCTCGGTGCACTCGCATTCGGCCTGCCGCTCCTCGTCGTCCCCCAAGGCGCCGATCAGTTCTACAACGCCGACCGCGTCGTTGCCGCAGGCGCTGGGGTGAAGCTCATGCCTGCCCGCCTGACCGCCGAGTCGGCTCGCGTCGCCGTTCGCATGCTCCTGCACGACGACGCATACCGGGCCGCGGCACGTCGCATCAAGAACGAGTTCGACGCGATGCCCGACCCACGGCAAGCCGTCGAGGCGCTCGAACAGCTCACCGAGCGCGAGCCCGTGCAGCACAGGAGCTGACGCGCTTGCGGTCTCTCGGAAGAGGACCCTGGCCGGCAGTTCCCGAGTCGAAGCGGACACCGAGCGGAATCGTCCTCGGCATAGACGAGGCCTCACCGATCGATCATGATCCTCCCCTCGGCCCCGACAGGCCGGGGGCGGGGAGGAGACTTCGACGCGGACTCGGCTGTCCTGGGGCACCGGTCGACGTTCCGGTGGACATCCGCCGCGACCAGAACGAATGACAGGGAAACGACAATGAGCCGTCATGTCACGACGTCACCTCGCGTGGTTCCGGCGACGAGCGGACAGCCGCTCGTCTCCAGTTCCGAAGGAGCACCGCTTGGTCCGAGCAGCGCGGCGACAGCCATGGCCGTGCCGACGCGCCGTGTCCTCGTCACCGGCTGTGGGCGCAGCGGGACGAGGTTCATCTCGATTGTCTTGCGCCGACTCGGGTTGGATGTTCCGCACGAGCGTTTGGGACGCGATGGAATGGCGTCGTGGGCCATGGCGGTGGCAGCATCCGAACGGCCGTTTGGCCCGCCCTCCGAGAGTGTGCGGTTCGAGAGCGTCTTTCACCAGACACGACATCCGCTCGCTGTCATCTCCTCGGTCGCAACGTTCAAACCGTCGTCGTGGGAGTTCATTTGCGCACACACCTCCTGCAGCACTGTCGATCCGTTGGTGCTGCGTTCGGCCAAGTATTGGCTCTACTGGACTGAGCATGCGGATCACCTCGCGACCTGGCGGTACCGCGTAGAAGCACTGGCGGAGGTGTTCCCGGAGTTCTGCGCGCGGCTTGGCGTTTCACCGCGAATGGCAGTCCTCGAGCAGGTCCCGACCGACGTCAACACCCGTCGTTGCGGCCGCCTTCTCCATCTCGGCGATGAATTGGCGGAGCGCCTGCGGATCGAGCTGCCTGATGGAGTCCGCGCGCGGCTGCGTGGGTCTCGACCGCTGCCCCCCGCACTGACCTGGGACGAGCTCACCGCTATCGACGTGGGCGTCGCCGCCCGCGTTCACGATAGGGCGCTCGCGTACGGCTACGACGACTGAGCCCATGAATCCTCGAAGCGTCCTGATCGTCATTCAGAACACCAGCTATACACACGACACGCGTATGCGACTCGTCGCGAGGTCGCTGTGCGCGAGTGGCTACCGGGTTCACGTGATCTGCCCGAGACATGACGGCGATCCTCGACGAGCCGTCCGCGGCGGGGTCGAAGTCAGGTTCTTCGCACTTCCGACCGAAGGAGTGCGACTTCGGGGTGTGGTTGCCGAGTACGCGTATTGCGCACTCGTGATGACCGTCCTCGCGGTCCGCCTGTGCCTTCAGCGGAGGATCGCGATCCTGCACATCTGCATGCCGCCCCCGGTCCTGTTTCCGCTCGGACGATTGATGCAGGCTCTTGGCCGCACTGTCGTCGTGGACTACAGGGATCTGATCCCGGAGCTGTTCCAGGCAAGGTACAGCTCTCGACGACTAGGCCGGCTCGTCCGACGCGCCGAACGCCTGGCGCTCGAGTACGCGGATCACGTCATCGTCACCAACGACACCGCCGCGAGCGCGGTCCTCGAACGATGTCACGTCGACCCGGACCGGCTCACCGTGATTCGGTCAGGCCCGGAGCTCGGCGTTCTCCCGGCCGTGACGTCAACCTGCCGCCCCGACGGGATTCTCGTCGGTTACGTCGGCAAGATGGCTCCTCAGGACGGGATCGAGAATGTCGTCCGAGCGGCTGCCCGGGTCAGGATCGCCTGCGGCAGGCAAGACATCAGCTTCGTCTGCGTGGGAACCGGAAGCGAACTGGACCCGGCGCGACGCCTCACAGCAGAACTTCGCCTCACCGAGACGATCGAGTTCACCGGCCAACTCGAGCACTCCGAGGCCCTCGCCCGCTTGGCGGCATGCGACGTCTGTATCCAGCCTGATCCGAAGAACGCCTTCAACGACAGCTGCACCATGATCAAGACGCTCGAGTACATGGCGGTCGGGAAGCCGGTCGTCGCCTTCGACCTCGTCGAAACCCGCACTTCGTGCGGGACCGCTGCGTTGTACGCGACCGGAGGCTCGGCAGAGGAGTTGGGTGACTTGATCGTCGGGTTGGCGGATGACCCGTCACTGCGGGGCCGGCTGGGAAGCGAAGGGCGACGCCGAATCGAGGGAGGTCTTGCGTGGAGCTTCGGCGAGCGCAGGCTGTTGGACGTCTACCGGCGACTTGGCCCCGGCACGTCCCTCAGGTAAAGAGATCCAGGGGCTCTCCATCGAGCCCTCCGGGAAGAGGCAATCCCGCCGCTCGGAGAAGTGTCGGCGCAAAGTCGACGAGTCTTGCCGGTTCGAGCACGAGGCCTCTGCGGATCCCTGGCCCGGCAATGACGAGCAGCCCGTTCTCCGAGTGCATCGCCGAACGCTGCATCCCCAAGGGCCGCGCGAGCTCGCCGAATCGAACGGCCAGTTCCCCGTAGCGAGCATGGAGGTTCTCGAGCGAGCCCTCGGGAGAGAGGGACATCTCAGCCGGGAGATCGAGCTTGATCACGACCTCGTCGCCGTGCGTGTCAACGTGGAAGAGTCGTCGCCCTGTCTCGACTACGCGGATGGCCCGGAGCCGATCGGCCAGGCAAGGGTCGAGTTGTTGCCGAGGCGGCGCACGATACGCAACCCACCGCGCAACAGGGCACGCGATTGCGCCAGACGGAAGACCAATGAGCTCCAGCACCCGCGAGCCCTTGATCGACCAGTACACGGTCCCGTGCTCGGGAGAATCCGGTTCGGGCGCCATCCCGTGCTCCGAGACGACCGCGACGACCGAGCCTCGCGGGGCGCCGGTGACGAGACGGCCGAGGACAGCGTCGATCCGCTCATGAGAGTCGTCGATCGCCTGGGCGAGAAGCCGAGCGGGCCGCAGATCGGTGGCCCCAAAGAGCTCGGGTTCTCGGTAGCGCCAGTACCGATGCATGGCGAAATCGGCGAGGAAGGTGTGGAAAGACGCAAGGTCGGGTGCGAAGCGCCGACGCAGGTTGGCGAAGACGTCTGCGTTGAGCTCGAGCTTGGCCATCCGCATCAACAGGCGCTGCTCTTCGACATCCGCTGAGATGAGCCGTCGCGATAGCCGTGTCAGGTTCACCAGGGTGGTCGGCCGGACCTTGTGGCGCACCGTTACCTGAAGCAGTTTCGCCGCCGCCTGCCGGCGCGGTACGCGACCGGGCTCTCGCTCGGAGTCGCGTTGAAGGCGATCCAGCTCCTGGATGGCAGCCAAGTTCGGGGGCCACGTCCGGGCATCGCGCGCGAAATGAGAGGGCACGACGAAGCCGTGAATCGGGCGGGGAGGCCAGGTCCCCGGCCACCCGTAGATGCCGACGCTCAGCCCATTTCGGTCCCACAGCTCCCAGATCGGAGCCGCACGCAGGTCGTCGGCCTCGTGGAAGTAGCGAAGTACGCCGTGCCTTTCGGGCAGAACCCCGGTAGCCGCTGTCGCCCAGGCGCTCTGAGGTCTGAAATGGCGATCGTTGTCGGCACGGACAGATCTGAGCGTCGCAGAGGCGCCTTCCTCGCGCAGACGTGCCAGGTGGGGCATCCGCCCGGCAGCGATCATTGGTTCGACCACGTCCCAGCTCGCGCCGGAGACACCCACGACGAGAACCGGTTGAGCTCGCCCTCCGATGCGTCACCTCGCTCGCTCGTCCGCGACGTAGCGTACGAGCGCCTGGAAGGCCTGTGCTCGAGCCCACCTGTGATACCGAACCGTGTCGCGGCCGGCCACGGTTTGACCGGTCACGAAATGCCCATCGGGGAGAGGCCAGTCACGCACGAGTGTGCCGACGAGCGACTGGAGGATCTCCTCGGCGCCTTGGCTCGACGGCCCGGACCGAACGCCCAGAAATCCATCACGTCCCGAGATCGTCGGTCCGTTGCTGCCGAGCCACGAGACGAACCGCATCGGTACCTCGCGGGCCTCTTCCTCGATCGGTGGAGTCGAGCGGCGCATGTCGGGTCGAGATGGGAGCTCAATCTAACCCATCGATGCGAGCGGTCAACCACCATGCCCTCTCGGCTTCCGATGGCGGGCCTCGAACGGCGCAGGCCTATTCTCGTCCATGACGCCGCTTCGAAACTTGGACTGTTGCAAACGGCCGGCCTGGATACACTCAGAGGGAGGCCGATGCGCGAGATGACCGTCTATGGCGTGAGTTTCGACCTGGTCGGCAAGCAGCCGATCGTGCTGCTGAAGACGCAGGACGGCAACACGTTCCTCCCGATCTGGATCGGCCATCCCGAGGCGGCGGCAATCCTGATGAACCTTCAGGGCACCGAGCCACCGCGCCCGATGACCCACGATCTCGCCACGACGATCATCGCGTCGCTCGATGCCGAGATCCGGCAGGTCACCGTTACCGAGTTGCGCGAGAACACGTTCCACGCGCTCATCACGCTCGTCCGGAACGGGACCGAGATCGAGCTCGACGCACGAACCTCGGACGCGATCGCGCTGGCGCTCCGGAGCGACGCGAAGATTTTCGCCGCGGACGACGTGATCGAGGAGTCGGGCGTCGAGTTCGAAGGCGACGAGGAGGAAGCCTCGCGGCGCCTCACCGGACAGGACTCGCTCGCCGACCTCGATCCCGACGAGTTCCGGCGTTTTCTCGACACCGTCTCGCCCGACGAGTTCGCCGCCGAGCCCGAAGAGGAACCCGGCGACGAGCCGGAGTAGCGGCGACGCGCAGACCGGACGAAGCACGTGATCCGCGAAGGGGGACGTGGAACGTCGACGGCGTGCCCGCGGCCTACGAGGCCCCGAGCTCCTTCTTCGTCAGATCGAGTAGATCCGTCACGAGCCGGTCGAGCCCGGAGGGCGAGAGCAGGCCTGCGTTCGCCGCCGCGAGCCTCTCTCGGAGAAGCCGCTCGCGCTCGGGGTCGACCGTTCCGATCCCGAGTTGTGCCTTCAGTTCCCACAATTCGGCCACGAGCGCGAGCCGGCGGTTCACGGCCGCGACGATCGCCTCGTCGTTCTCGGTGATCTCTCTGCGGATCTCGTCGAAACGGTCGTTCACAGCAACACCGCTGCCGCGAGCGCGGCCCCGTTGAAGAGCGAATGAACGATCATCCCGGGATAGACGCTTCCAGTCCGCCAGCGTAGCCAGCCGAGGGTGACGCCGAAGATCGAGAGTACGGGCAGGCCCAACACGAGCCCGTGGGCGAGCCCGAACGTCACGCCCGTGATCGCGATCGCCGACAAAGGCCCGACGAACGGCGTCAGGAGGCCGAAGCCAAGACCGCGGAAGAGGAGCTCCTCGACGAACGGCGCCACGATCGTCACCACCGCGGCATTCGCGAGGAACGGTGCCGCGCGACTCGAGTCCCACCCGTCGGGCACGAGACCCTGCTCGTCACCCGCATCGAGGAACGGGCTCAGGGCCGCCGCTGCGGCGACGATCGCAGCAAGCGCGACGAGTGCCAGGCCCGCGGCCCGCCCGCGGGCAGCGGGCGCCTCGAGTGCGAGCAGGCGACGGTCGAAGCCGTGCGCGATTGCCAGGATCAGGATCAACATGATCCCGTACTGGACAAGTGCCCCGGCGACCGTCGACCAGAGATAGAGGAGATCGTCGGGCGTCTCGCCGCCGGCCAGACGGCCGGCGTACGAGGCGGCGGCCAGGAGGCCGACGAGAACACACCAGGCGACGAGCCTGCCGGCCTGGCGCGGCGGCGGATCCGCGTGCGCGCCGGTCACGCCCTCGTCAACCATCTCGAACCCGTCACGCAACCCAGTACCACAGAGCCCATCTGACCACATACACGGCAAGCCACGCGCCGAGTATCGTCGCGGTCACGGCCACGGCGCGTCTGCTACGGGTGAGCGTGGCCAGGGCCATGAACGCCGGGAAGACGACCACGGCGAACCGCTGCATGGACCAGAGTGGGATCTTGTCCGAGACGAACGTCAACGGGATCGCCACGCTGACGAGGGTGTAGATCCCGTAGGCTGCCCCGAGGCGACGCCACGCCACGATGCCGAGCACGATCAGGGCGATGGCCACGCCGAGATCGAGCAGTTCCCTCTCCTGTGCGGCGGCGATGAGGCCTCCGAGCGGCCCTGCCGGCGAAAGGCGCCGTTCCCACACGACCCTCTGCGCCTCGAGGAACGCGAACGGATGTCCGATCCAAACCGCGAGCACCAGGGGATAGAGAGCAAAGAGCAACGGCGCCACGGCCACGCCTGTGATCGCGCGACGGCGGTTTGGAGCCCTCCAGGCGAGCACTACGAGAGCCGGCACGAGAGCCACTCCTGCAGAGCGCGTCAGCAGAGCGAGCCCGGCGATCATCCCGGCCTTCCCGAACCGCCCGCGCTCGGCTGCAAGGAACGCGGCGACGGCCAGGAGGAGGAAGAGCGATTCGCTGTAGACCGCCCCGAAGAACAGGGACGTCGGGGCGATCGCGACGAACAACACGGTACGCCGCGCGGCGTCCTCGCCGAGCCGGGCAAGGCTCAGCCGGTACAGCAATGCGAAAGCGGCGGCACCGGCCGCCAACGAGACGACGACCCCGGCAAGGACGTGGTGGCCCGCGAGAATGCGACCGGCCCCCGCAACGAGGAGCGGATAGAGCGGGAAGAACGCCGGGGTGCTCGAAGGCCAGGAATATCCGTTCTCGGCGATTCTGAGGAACCAATCGCTATCCCACCTCGCCCAGACGTCGATCACGGCGCCGAGGTCGTGGAGGCGCGCGCTATCCCATTCGCCGCGTCGGGCGTTGAGCGCGCCGTCGAACCCGACGGCCGCCACGACTGCGAGCAGCCAGATCGCGGCGCGGCTCCAGAGGAACAGCCGGAGGGCGGGCGCGACGCTGCGCGGGTCGTCCGGCACAGCATGACTCTAACCGGACGACCCGGGCCCGACGGGTGACAGGCGTCGGGCCCGCCGAACTACCGAGACCGATGGCTACCATCGCAGCATGAGCGCGCCACGCCGGCGACCACTGCGTGGGCTCGACCTCGACCTGACCGTGCTCCGACGCCGCCGGCAACGCAGGCGCCGGCGGCCGCTCCTGATGCTCCTGCTCGTCGTCGCGGGGCTCGTGACGGTGGTAGCGGTCGCGGGCGGCGGCGGGGTCTACGCGTTCGGGTCCTCGTGCGATCTGTCGGCGCTACGCGAGGTGCGCATCGGCCAGAATACGTTCGTCTACGCGGCTGACGGCTCGTCGCTCGGCGCGATCCCGGCGGAGCGCAACCGGCAGGTCGTCCCGCTCGATCGCGTCAGCCCGTGGATGCCCAAGGCGACCGTCGCCATCGAGGACCGCAGGTTCTACTCGCACGGCGGTATCGATCCGCAAGGAATTGCCCGCGCCGTTCTCGCAGACGTTCGGGCGCGCAAGCTCGTCCAGGGCGGCTCGACGATCACGCAGCAGCTCGTCCGGAACCTGTACATCTCGAACGAGCGGACGCTGCAGCGGAAGCTCAAGGAGGCGTGCCTCGCGATCAAGCTCAACGACGCCTGGTCGAAGCAGCGGATCCTCGAGACCTATCTCAACCAGGTGTACTACGGAAACCTCGCCTACGGCATCGAGGCAGCATCACAGACCTACTTCTCCAAGCCGGCGAGTGCGCTCAACCTGCGCGAAGCAGCGCTGCTCGCGGGTTTGACGCAGGCGCCCTCCGCGTACGATCCGTTCGTCGAGACGGGCAAAGCGCTCGCCCGCCGTGATGCGGTCCTGCAGGCGATGCGCGACCAGGCCGCAATCACCCCCGAACAGTACGCGTGGGCTCGCCGCTCGCGCGATCTCCGGCTGAAGCCCGGCCGCCTCTACAAGGAGATCCGCGAGCCCTACTTCTTCGGGTACGTCCGCAACCAGCTGGTGCGGCAGTACGGCGCGGAGACGGTGCGCTCGGGTGGCCTCAGCGTCTACACCACGATCCTGCCGCGTTGGCAGCGTGCGGCGCAGGAGTCGATCCGGGAGACGCTCACCGATCCGAACGACCCGGCTGCGGCCGTGATCTCGATCGATCCCGGCAACGGCGCCATCCGTGCGATGACGGCCGTCGTGCCCGGCCGCCGCAACAACCAGTTCAACCTGCTCTCGCAAGCCCGCCGCCAGCCGGGCTCGACGTTCAAGACGTTCGTCCTGACAGCGGCGATCGACCAGGGCATCGACCCCGATACGAGCTACTACGTCTCGGCGCCGTTCACCTACAAGCCGGTCGAGAACGGTAACTGCGACGACGGGTCGTGGTGGTGCGTGAAGACATACGACTCGACCTATAACGGCTGGACATCCGTCTCGCGGGCCACGCTTCGCTCCGACAATACGGTGTACGCGCAGCTCACGCTGGACGTCGGGCCGGACAGGGTCGGCGAGATGGCGCGGCGGCTCGGTGTGCGCTCGCCGCTCCAGGTGGGCGGCAGCTACGTGCCCGCAATGGGCCTCGGCTCCGTCGCTGTGTCCCCGCTCGACATGGCTTCTGCGTATGCGACGCTCGCGGCCGGAGGTATCTACTCCGAGCCGACCGCGATCCGCAGGGTCGTGTTGGCAAACGGGAAGGAGGACACCGAGGCGGGATGGGGCGCTCCGAAGCGGAAGAGGGTGATCTCCGATGGTGTTGCGGGCAAGGTGACTCAGATCCTCGAGGACAACATTACGTACGGCACGGGCGCCCGGGCCGCGTTCGGGCGTCCTGCCGCCGGCAAGACCGGAACGACCGACAAGCACGCGGACGCGTGGTTCGTCGGCTACACACCCGATCTCGCAACCGCGGTCTGGATGGGGTATCAAGCCGGTGAGATCCCGATGGAAGATGTTCACGGCATCTCGGTCTCGGGCGGGAGCTTCCCGGCCCAGATCTGGCGGTCGCTGATGGAGCGCACGATCGGGCGTCGTCCGGCCAGGGAGTTCGCCGAACCGAAGGTACAGCCGCTGTACCGGCCGTTCCGGCGCGGCCCGCTCGCGCTCAGCTACGACCCGAATTACGTCCCGACGAGCACCGATACGACTGCTACCGACACGACCGAGACCACGTCGACGGATTCGGAGACGACGTCTGCCGACACGACCAAGAGCACGTCGACGGACACGGCACGCGCTGAGACGACGAAGCAGCCGTGAGACGAGCCACCGCGGTACCGGCGGGTGCGGTCGTTCTCGCCCTCGTCGCCGCAGCCTGCTCCCTCGCCTGGCGGCCGGACTCGCCGCTCGTTCCGCGCAACGGCGGCGATGTCTCCGGCACTGCCCCCCTCTTCTTCGTCCTTCTGCTGGCCGCTTTTTCGACCTATCTGATCGCGCTGCTCGCGATCCGTCGCGCCGCGCCCTCCACTCGAGCGGTGGTCGTGCTGGCTGCGGCGATCCAGCTCGTTCCACTGGCCGCGCCGTTGCTGCTCTCGACCGATGCCTGGACCTACTGGTCGTACGGGTGGATCGGTGCCCGGGGCGGCGGCAACCCGTATGACGACGCGCCGGAGACGTTTCCTGCCAACCCGGCGCTCCCGTACATGGGGAATGCCTGGGTCGGGACGACGAGCGTCTACGGACCGGCGTTCACCATGGCGTCAGAGCCTCTCGCAATCGTCGCCGGCGACTCCGACGGTGTCGCGGCGTGGACGTACAAGGCCCTCGCCGCCGGGGCGGCACTCGCGGCTGCGCTGCTCGCGGGTCGCCTTGCTCGGCGGAGAGCGTTTGCGATCGCGCTCGTCGGTTGGAATCCCCTTCTCGCCGTCCACCTGGCAGGAGGTGGCCACAACGACGCCTGGGTCGGTGCGCTGATTCTTGCCGCCCTGGCGCTCTCGGCGTCGCGACGGCTACAGGGTGCAGGCGCGCTGTGGGCGATCGCAATCGGCGTCAAGTGGGTCCCGGTTCTCTTTCTCGCGCTCCGCGCCGCCGAAACTCGGGCCACCGGCCGCCCGGCGGCGAATCGAGGACTCGTCGGTACCGCGGCAGTGATCGTTCTCGGCGCGACCCTGCTCTACGGCGGCGCGTGGCCGTTTGCGGTCCTGCCACTCGCGGGGAACGTCGCCCTCGAGACGAGTTATGCGATCCCGCATCGGCTGGAACAGGCCGGGTTGCCCGATGCAGTGACACTCGGCCTGGCTGCCACGGCGTTTCTCTGCGGGCTCGCCTGGCTCGCCCGCGAGGCGGGCCGCGGGCGCGCGCGACTCGGGCTGGCAGCCTGCCTCGTGCTCGTGACGACCCCGTATCTCGCGGTCTGGTACCTGGCCTGGGCAGTGCCCCTCGCGGCGGCCGAAGAGGATGCCGTCGCAACCGTGGCATGCCTCGTGCTCTGCGCGTACCTGTTGCCCCAAACGATCCCGCTCTAAGGTCTAGTCCTCGAGCCGAAGCACGACGACGCCGTCCTCCGCTCGGACGACCTGCCAGCGGGGGTCCTGCCGGAGCGCTGCATACGCGTCGCCGAACCTCGTACCGCGGGCGTCGTCGCGGTAGCTCGGCCGCGTCAGGTCGACGGCGACCCAACGCGCTTCGCGGAGAACAGGAAAGCTGAAGATGCGCCGCCGCTCGGAGAGATGCGCCCCCAGGGTATTGGTGGCGCTGACGGCGACTCCGGTGGGTACGGCCCGCAGCACACGCTCCGCCGCTTTGTCATGTCGGTTGACGACGTGGTCACGCGTTGCGAGCTCCGAGCCGAACGGCACGTGCCTCCAGACAGGGAGCGGTCCAAGCGCAACGCCGGCGACGAGCACGAGCACGACGAGCCCGCGACCGAGCGTAGGCGACATGCGGGGCACGCGTCGCTGCACTCGAGCTGCCCCGAGTACGGCTCCGGCGATGAGCCCAGGGATCGCGCCGGCGGTGTAGTGGAAGTGGATGGATGTTTGCGTACGCGTGTCGGCGAGGAGATTGAGCGCGAGCTCGGGCAGGGCGCTCGCTGCCATGAGAGGAGCGAGCAGCGGTAGCCCGCCGAGTGGGACGAGGAGATCCAGGAGATACGACAGATCACGCTGCTCCGTCGCCGCCTGTAGGACGCGGAGCGGATGAACGAGGAGCGTCTCGAGGATTCCGGCCGGTGACCCGCCGACTGCCGAATAGCGTCCTTCGAACGGCGAGCCCTCGCCGGGCGCGTAGTGAGGGACGATGACTAGCGTCGCCACGAGCGCTACCAGTGTTCCCGCAGCGGCGATGAGGGCGCCGGCGTGCCGACGCCCATGCGCGACGGCGTACCAGAGGCCGAGCATCGCGACCACGAGGCCGACTTGCTCTTTGGTCAAGCAGGCCGCGCCGGCGCACAGGGCGAACGGCAGCAGCCGATTCTCGTCGAGGAACCAGATCGCCCCGAGCAGAAGCGGCGTCGCGATCGCGACCGGATGGAAGTCGTCCACGACGAGCCATTGCGTCGGTGGATAGAGCAGGTAGACGAGGGCGAAGCCGAGGCCCGCCCAGTCGGTGCCAAGGTGCTTGCGGGCGAGGAAGAAGACGGGCACGGCACCGAATCCAACCGCGACGGCCTGGACGACGAGCAACAGGCTGGGGTTCGGCCACAGCCACCAGAGCGGGACGACGATCACTACCAACGGGTCGAAATGGGCTCCGAGCCGCGAGATCTGATGCCCCTGGAGGTCGGTGACCTCGAGGAACCGGCCGTGAGCGGTCGACCAGACGGCCTGCGTAAGGTTGCCGACGTCGAATCGGCCTGTCGTGAAGGCACGCTGCTGGAGCACTGCGAGCGCCGACATGCCGGCCGCGAAGGCGGCCACCGCGACCCAGAGCAGCCCAAGCGGCCTCGTCACGCGGCAGCGATCGCCCGTTCGAGGACGCCCCGCCAGCGGACACCGAGCGGGGCTTCGCCCGCCCGAGTCTCGTACGTCGTTCTTCCGGCGCCGCCGATCCGGCTCGCCAGCGCCGCGTCGGCTGCGAGGCGCCGCACGGCAGCGGCCAACGCGGCTGCGTCGCCCGGTGGGACAAGGACGGCGTCCAGGCCGTCGGTCAGCAGCTCGCGGGCGGCCGGCGTGTTTGCGGTCACGAGCGGCCTGCCGCAGGCGATCGCCTGAAACGCCTTGGTCGGAATCACCCGGGCCGCCTTCGCGCCGGTCCCGAAGATCCCGAGTGCACAACCCGCAGCCAGGATCTCGCCGGGGAGATCGTCGTACTCGACCCACGGTACCCAGTCGACGTTTGCCGGGCGATCGGCCAGGAGGGGTTCGAGCTGGCCGCTTCCGATTACTCGAAACAGGATCTCGGGAGCGAGTGATGCCGCCGAGAGGATGATTTCGAGGCCGTGCAGCGGGATCAACTTGCCCACGAAGAGGGCGTGGAAGGGCTCTTCCGGCTGGCGGCCCGGTCGAAAGAGCCGATCCTCGGCGCCGACGAAGCACACCTCGACCTTGCCGTCCAGCAAGCCGAATTGCTTGCAAAAGTACCGGGCGTGTGCGTCGGTGTCGGCCACGACGACATCGGCTCGGCGGAACGCCCGGCAGTCGACGAGATGCACCGCCTTTGCGGCGGGCGATCCGCGGCGGAACCGCCCCCGGTCGTCGACGAGCGTGTCGTAGAGCGAGACGAGCGGGTTGAACACGATCGGTCGTCCCCGGGCCACGCGTTTGGCAGCCGGCAGGTCGAAGTGCCCTGGATATCCGACGATCAGGGCATCGGCGGCACGATCGTCGTCTCGGGAACGGCGCAGGCTCCGCTCCGCCTCGGCGACCCGTAGCAGCTGTCGCAACCCGGCCGACCAGTTGTGGCGCCCCTCCCAGACGGGACGGTGCTGCTCCCGAACCTCGACACCGGCTCCACGGAGCGCCGAGATGACCTGTGCGTTCCGCGGATGGGCGCGATCGTAGGTGCCGAAGTAGAGGACGCGCATCAGCTCGTTCCTAGCGCAGTACTTCGTCGACGAGCCGGGCTGTCCGGTCTGCTCCACCCGTTCGCTCTTCGTGATGGCTCGTGATCAGCTCGGAGAGGAGGCCGAGCGAGAGCAGCTGGATGCCGACGACGACGAGGAGCACCCCGAGCAGGAGAAGTGGTCGCTGCCCGATCGCGTGGCCCGTTAGCTTGACGACCGTCAGGTAGGCCAGGATCGTGCTCCCGAGCAGGCTGAAGAGGAGCCCAACGCCGCCGAACAGGTGGAGTGGCCGGTGACGGTACCGGCCCATGAACGTGACCGTGAGAAGATCGAGGAAGCCGCGCACGTACCGCTCGACGCCGTAGTTCGAGCGGCCGTGCTCCCTGGGGCGGTGATTCACCGGCAACTCGGTGACCCTGAACCCGCGGTAGTGGGCGAGCACCGGGATGTAGCGGTGTAGCTCACCGTAGAGTTGCATCCCCTGGACGACCTCGGCACGGTAGGCCTTGAGCCCGCAATTCAGATCGTGCAGGTGCACACCCGACACCTTGCCGGCGACGGTGTTGAAGACCTTGGAGGGGATGCGTCGAGTGAGCGGGTCTCGCCGTTTCGTCTTCCAGCCAGAGACGAGATCGTAGCCCTCGTCGAGCTTCGCGAGCAGCCTGGGAATCTCAGCCGGATCATCCTGGAGATCGCCGTCAATTGTCACGACAATGTCGCCGGCTGCCTCGCCGAAGCCCGCGTCCAGCGCAGCCGCCTTGCCGAAGTTTCGACGCAAGCGTACGACCCGCACGTTGTCGTGCGCGTCGTGCAGGCGGGTGAGCGCTCCGAAGGTGCCGTCGGACGAGCCGTCGTCGACGAACACGACCTCCCACGCTCGGCCCTCGCCGTCGAATGCTGCCGCCAACTCCTCGTAGAGCAGGGCAACGCTGCGCTCCTCATCGTGGACGGGGACGACGACCGAGATCACGCCGCGAGGGTACCCCGTTCGCCTGGTGTAGCGTGAGATCGTGAAGACGCTCCTGACCGTCCCCGAGGCTTTGGCCGCCGTTCTGGCCCGCGCGAAACCGCTGAGCGTCGAGCATGTGCCACTCCAACAGGCGGCCGGCCGGATCCTGGCCGAGGGGGTCGGCTCGCCCGTCGATCTGCCGCCGTTCCCGAGTTCGTCCATGGACGGATACGCCGTCAGGGCGGTCGACGTGCCGGGTGTGCTGCGGGTCGCGGGCAAGGTCGCCGCCGGGCGCCCGGAAACCCGCACCTTGAGGGCGGGCGAGGCGATCGAGATTTCGACGGGCGGCGTCGTGCCCGTTGGCGCCGACACGGTGATCCAGGTCGAGCGAGTAACGGTGCGCTCGGAGGAGATCGAGGTCCGTGAAACCGTCGTCTCAGGAGACAACATTCGCTGGCCCGGAGGCGATGTTCGCGCGGGTTCCACGATCATGGCCGCAGGGCAAGTTCTCACCCCGGCGCGACTTGCGGCGCTCGCGGCTTGTGGAATCGAGAGTGTGGCCTCGAGCCGCCCGCCGCGCGTCACGATCGTGGTCACGGGTACGGAGCTTCAGGCCGCAGGCCGTCCGCTCGAGGCAGGCCAGATCTACGAGTCGAACGGGATCATGCTGGAGTCTTCGCTCCAAGCAGTAGGGGCGGTCGTCGAGCGAGGGCCGGTGACCGAGGACAGCGAGGATGCGCTCGAGGAGGTGCTCGGCGGGGCACTCGGCGCCGACGTCGTCGTCACGTCGGGCGGAGTCTCGGTCGGTCCGCACGATCTGGTGCGCCGGGTGGAGACCCGCCTCGGCGTCGAGGAGGTGTTCTGGGGCGTCGCAATGCGTCCTGGCAAGCCGCTCGCCTTCGGTATCCGCGGGCGGACCCTCGTGTTCGGTCTGCCGGGGAACCCCGTCTCCTCTCTCGTGGGCTGCCTGTTGTTCGTCCGCCCGGCGCTGCTCGCGCTCCAGGGCCACCCCGACCCCGGGCCGCCGTTCCGGCCCGGGACTCTCGCGGCGGAGGTGCGCCAGCGGGCCGAGCGGGACGACTTCGTCCGCGCGACGATCTCGTGGAACGACGACGGCGCGCTCCTCGACCCGATCGCCGGCCAGGAGTCCCACATGATCGTGCGGGCGACGGCGGCCGATGCAATCGTGCACGTGCCGCGCGGGACCGACACGCTGGCGCCCGGGTCCCGGGTCGGCTTCCTGCCGCTGTGACGCGATGCGTCCTGTCCGAGTCCTCGCTCCTAACGGGGCCCCGCGGCGGGCGCGGAGCGCCGTCCCACGGCCCGGTAGCGTCCGGCCACGAGTGCACCGAGTTGCGTGGCGACGGCGGCCCAGCCCGCCAGTACGAGTACCGTCGGCCAGGGGATGAACCCGAGCGTCATGAGCGACACCAGGTACAGCGGAGTGTCCAGGCCGAGCCCGAGCTGCGTGCCGATTGCCACGGCGGCGAGTGCGGGCCCGGCGAGCCCGACGCCGTACAAGGCATCACGCGCCCAACCTGACCGCCGCTCGGCCTGTGGCAGCCACAGCCATGCGTAGAGGGACGGGACGACGAAGACGAGTCCGTAGGGGCTGATCAGCGCGGTGGCAATGCCAACCGCTCCCAGTGCCAGAAGTGAGACGGCATACCCCGCAAGCACCTCTTCCGGTCCGGCGGGTGCGACCGGTACGAGGGCTCGGCGGCCGCGCCACCAGCCGAGGCCCGCGAGCGCACCCGCGACCATGAGGCCGGCGACCGGCCAATCGGTGACAGCCGGGCTGTCCGGCGGCGGCGGAATCGCCGAGCCCCGGGGAAACACCCCTGCGAACGTTGCGAGGGCGGTCACCAGTACGAGCCAGAGCCAGATGCCGAGCCGGATTCTCAATGCTCGCCAGGCACCCGGGAGCGGGAGGCTTCGCCGCCGGGTACGGACGAAGAGATCGATCGAGCCGATCAGGAAGGGCACGAGCGCGGTGATCAGAACGAGCTCGATGGCCCAGCCGCGAACGATTCGGCTCCCCAGGTAGATGTGTCCCGCCGTGCCGCCGGCAAGGTCGATTCCGCCGTCGAGCGCTGCGAGTATCGATTCGGCGGCGCGGCCGAGGCGGACGAATTGGGTCCGGTCGAGTCGGGCCGGTGTATCGGTCGCAGCGCCGGAACCGTCGTCGGCGGCGGTGGTCACTCGGATCGCCGAGATCTTCCGTCCCAGAAACGGTGCCTGCTCACCGTAACCGAAGGGCACGCCGAGATCGACGAGCTGGGCAAGCCAGCCGGGGCGGACAGGTGGCCGCCCGAGCTGCGTCGTGACCTGGACATCTGCCGTGCGCACGAGGGCGGGGGCCGGAGAACGCGGCGAAAAGCCCGCTATCTCGAGGCGGGGCCTCGCCGTGCCCGCCAGTGCGTCGAGTGAGACGACGGCTCGGATGCTGTCACGCAAGGGAGACGCCGAGGCGAACCGCTCGGCGCCGAAACCGCCGAACGCACCGCCGTCCGACGACAGGAAGATGAGCGTGTGTTGCGGCTTCGGCCGGCCGGCGATCGTGCCTAGCCGACCGTACCCCCGCGCGAGCTCGATCAGAGCAGCCGTCCCGGAGGCGTTGTCGTTGGCGCCGGGCCCGATGCCGATGTTGTCGCGGTGGGAGAGGATGAGAATTGCATCAGACGTTCCGCCGGGGACGACGGTGACGAGATTTCGCAGATGCACCCGGCCGAGCCCCGGGATCGTCTCATCCCAGCCGTCTTCGAGGGCGCCAAGGCCGTAGAGGGCGAGTTGTTCCTTCACCCAGTCCGCGGCCCCCCGGGCGCCAACCGACCCGGGCGCACGGTCGGGATAATCCCTTGCGAGTTCCGCCGCCAGCGCTGTCGCTGCGGCCCCGTCGAACGAGGGCGGTAGCGCCGAGGCCGGAAATGGCCCGGGACGCCCGATCGTGAGCGCGAGGAGGAGCAACGGCGCGACGAGGAGCACTGCCGCGCCGCGGACGAGCCGTCCGTTGATCGGAGGCTCGAGCGAGTCGCGCCTCGAGCGTCTCCGCTCTCTCGGCGGCTGCAAGACTCCCCGCAGCCGTGGACGGTCTCGCCCACCTGAGTCTGAGGCGGTCACGACGGGGGCTATAGTACGGCGTGGCGGGTGCGCGGCCCCGTATCGAGCTTACTGCGACGATGCCCGAATCCCCAACCATCCTGCTCGTCGACGACGAGGACGCGATCCAGAAGCTTCTCACGTATCCGCTCGAACGTGACGGATACCGCGTTGTCCAGGCGCGGGACGGCGAGGAAGCACTCCACCGCTTCGCGGAGGAGGAGGTCGATCTGGTCGTGCTCGACATCATGCTTCCCAAGATCGACGGGCTCGAGGTCTGTAAGAGGCTCCGGGCTGAGAGCACGGTTCCGATCATCATGCTCACGGCCCGTGATGACGAGCTCGACAAGGTTCTGGGGCTCGAGCTCGGTGCCGACGACTACATCACGAAGCCGTTCCTGATCCGCGAGTTCCGGAGCCGCGTCCGCGCCGTCCTGCGCCGGGCTGCCACCCCACATCTCGGTGGCAGACGGGAAGAGAGGATCGACCGTGGCGACGTCCGGATCGACCTGCCACGCCGCTCTGTCGAGGTGCGCGGGGCATCCGTCCAGCTGACATTCGTCGAGTTCGAGCTGTTGGCCTTGCTCGCGGCGAACCCGGGCGTCGTCTACTCTCGCCGCCAGCTGCTCGAACGCCTCCGGGGCGGCGCCGACTATCGAGAGCCGCGAACGATCGACGTCCACGTCCGGCATCTGCGCGAGAAGATCGAGCAGGAGCCCCGCGAGCCGGAGCTGATCCTGACGGTGCGTGGTGCCGGATACCGCTTCCGCGACGGATGAGCATTCCCGGGGGCATCCGCGTCAAGCTCGCGTTGGCGTTGCTCGGGATCGTCGGGGGTGCGCTCCTCGCTGCCTATGCGATCGTCGTACCGTCTCTCGAACAGCGGCTCGTCGACGCGAAGCTCGACCAGCAGCAGAGCGACGCGGAAGCACTAGCGGTCAACTATGCCTCGCTCGAGGCGCAGAACAACCTGCGTCTCGACGGTTTCGTGGACGGCGCCGGGTTCGTCTCCAACTCGCGAGTCGTCGTGTTCGCCGTCGCCGGGTCTCCTGACAAGCAGGCGCTGCTCTCGCTGGCGGATTCCTCGGCGGGCGGCGGGCCGGGAATCGAAAGGGACACGACCGCACTCACGGCCGCGAGGGAAGTCCGGGTCGTGCGGGCGCGCGTCCGCCACGAGGGGCGGGAGTACGCCGAGGTCGCACTACCCGTCGGCCTGCTCTCGGCCGGCGACGTGATGCTCCTCTCGGGTTCCCTCTCCGACCAGCTGGCGACGGTCGAGCTCGTCAAGCGTCGGCTGCTCTACGCGACGGTGGCAGCCTTGCTGATCGCATTCGTCCTCGGCTTCGCGGTCGCCACGATCCATGCCCGTCGGCTCGGGCGGCTGCAGCGGGCTGCCGATCGGATTGCGGAGGGAGCATTCGACGAGCCGGTCGTCGACACGGGTGCGGACGAAGTGGGACAGCTCGCCGGCTCGTTCGATCGGATGCGGATCCAGCTCGCCCAGCTCGACCGGGCGCGCAAGGAGTTCGTCGCCAACGCCTCACACGAGTTGCGCACACCGCTCTTCTCGCTCGCCGGCTTCCTCGAACTCCTCGCCGACGAGGACCTCGACGAGAAGACCCGAGGGGAATTCCTCGCCACGACACGGAGCCAGGTCGACCGGCTGACGAAGCTCGCGACCGACCTGCTCGACCTCTCCCGGATGGATGCGGGCCGGATCCGGATCGAACGCGAGGAGGTCGGGCTGGCCGAGGTCGCCCGAGTCGTTGCCGAGGACCTCGGCGCCCTCGCAGACGCATCGGGTCACACGCTCGTCGTCGATGTCGACGACGACGCCTGGGTGCTTGCCGACGAGGAGCGCGTCCAGCAGATCGCACGGGCGCTGGCCGGGAACGCGCTCGTCCACACACCCGCCGGCACCACCGTCCGGCTTCGTGTCGAGCGACGGGGTGACCGGGTCGTGCTGATCGTGGTCGATGACGGACCGGGCATTCCACCCGAGCACCTCGATCGTGTGTTTCAGCGGTTCTATCGTGTCGATGGCGGCCAGGCTTCGGGCAGCGGGCTCGGCTTGACCATCGCACGCGAGCTCGCTGGCCGGATGGGGGGCACGGTCACGGTGGCGAGCAGGCCCGGAGCGACCGCGTTCACCCTCGAGCTTCCAGCAGAAGAGGCGCTGGTGCGGCCTCCCGCTCCCGCGACCCACTGATTCGGAGCCGTTTCCACGTGGAAACGGCTCGAGTTCCGGGCCGGCGGCCGGAAAGGTCGGCCCGGCTACAGTGACTGGCGTGCGTCCACACGTCGTCGCCATCGCCCTCGTCGCCGGGATCATCGGTGCTGCGAGCGCGCTCGTGCTCGGCAACCTGACGGGGCTCACGGGCGGAGACACGGCCACGGTCGTGGTCGAACGCGCAGGGACGGGCACGGACGCGCCTGCCGTTGCCGTTCCGGCTCTCGGCAACGGCTTCGACCCGGCGGCAATCTACGCGCGGCGCGCGTCCGGTGTCGTCACGATCTATGCCGATCTCGGCCCGGACGGCCAATCGCAGGGCTCGGGTTTCGTGGTCGACAAGGAGGGAACGCTCCTGACGAACGCCCACGTCGTCACGAACGTCGCCGAGGCGGCCGGCGCGTCGGTTCGCGGCGCCGAGCGCCTGTACGTCGAATTCAAGGATCGCGATCGCGTCCCGGCCAAGATCGTCGGCTGGGACCTGTTCAGTGACATCGCCGTCGTCCGGGTCGATCCCAGCGTCCACCCGTTGGCGCCGGTGCCACTCGGGCGCTCCGCGACGGTGATCGTCGGGTCGCCGGTGGCCGCAATCGGTAGCCCGTTCAACGAGCAGAGCTCTCTCTCGGTGGGCGTTGTCTCGGCGACCGACCGGACGATCGACTCGCTCACGTCAGGCTACAGCGTCTCCAACGCGATCCAGACCGATACGCCGATCAATCGCGGCAACTCCGGTGGCCCCCTGTTCGACGCCAGGGGTCGTGTGATCGGGATCAATGCTCAGATTCGCTCGACGAGTGGGACCGCCGAAGGCGTCGGCTTCGCGATTCCGATCGACACCGCGCGGCGAGCGCTCGACCAGCTGCTGCGGACGGGGCGGGTCTCGTACGCGTATGTCGGCGTCACGACCCAGGACGTCACGCCCGGCCTGGCCCGGAAGTTCGGCTTCGCCGCCCGGCACGGCGCTCTCGTTGCACAGGTCGAGCCCGGCACGCCGGCTGCCCGCGCGGGCCTCCGCGAGGGCACGCGCACCGTGGAATACAACGGACTGCGGGTGTCACTCGGCGGCGATGTCATCGTGAAGATCGGCGACAAGGCAGTGACGAGTGCTCAGGACCTCTCGCGCGCGATCACGGCGCTGACCGTGGGCCAGAGTGTCCCTTTCACCGTGCTGCGCGGCGGTACCAGGCGGCAGGTCATCAAGGTGACGCTGGCGGAGCGACCGGCCTGATCGCAGGAGCCGGGGCTCGGCCCGGCGCGTTCGATGGGCGCAGTACGATGCCGCAATGAGCACGATCTCGTTCCACCGACGAACAGACGGCGGGCGGGCGCGCCCGGGAGTCCGGCCCCGATGACGGACCTCTCGCACATCGATCCGGACGGTTCCGTTCGGATGGTCGACGTCGGCGGCAAGCGGTTTTCGCGCCGTCGCGCCGTCGCCCGAGCCGCGGTGCTGATGGCGCCCGAGACCGTCGCCCGGCTCGGTGGCCTCCCGAAGGGAGACGCGCTGGCCACCGCCCAGTTGGCGGGGATCATGGCTGCCAAGCGCACGAGCGACCTGATCCCGCTCTGTCATCCCCTTCCTCTCACCTCGATCGAGGTGAAGCTCACCGTCGTTCCGACCGGTGTCGAGATCGAGGCCATCACCGAAACGACGGCCCAGACCGGTGTCGAGATGGAGGCGTTGACGGCAGCCACCGTCGCGGCGCTGACCATCTACGACATGGCGAAGGCGATTGACAAGGACATGACGATCACCGATGTCGCGCTGGTCGAGAAGACGAAGGCACCGGTGTGAATGCCGCCGTCCTCACGGTCTCGGACGGGGTTCACCACGGGACTCGCGAGGATCGCAGCGGGGATGTCCTCGCCCAGCTGCTGGCAGGTGAGGGCTTCGCCGTGGAACGGCGCACCGTCCCCGACGAGGTCGACGAGATCGCAGCTGCAATCGCCGACCTGGCAGGCCGAAGCTCCCTTGTGTTGACAACAGGCGGCACAGGATTCACTCCTCGTGACGTTACGCCCGAAGCTACGAGGACAGTACTCGACCGTGATGCCCCCGGCATCGCGGAGGCGATTCGAGCAGATGCCCGCGGCCGGACGCCTCATGCGCTGCTCTCACGAGGTCTCGCAGGTCTGAGGGGTGCGACGCTGGTCATCAACCTGCCGGGCTCGCCCGGAGGCTGCCGCGACGGTTTCGCCGTGCTGCAACCTGCCCTTGCCCACGGAATCGAGCTGGCCGGCGGCGACCAGAGCTCGCGCCACCGACCAACATGAGCGCAACTGCTGTCTCACTCCCCCGCCGCTTCGCCTCGCTCGTCAAGCTCGAGCACACGGTATTCGCGCTGCCGTTCGCCTACGTCGGCGCATTCCTCGCGATCGACGGGTTTCCGGGTGTGGGGCCGCTGGTCTGGCTCACGCTCGCCATGATCGGTGCCCGCACGCTTGCGATGGCTCTGAACAGGCTCGTCGATGCGGAACTCGACGCGCGCAATCCGCGGACGGCCGGCCGTGAGATCCCGGCAGGCTTGCTCTCGCGGGCGCAGGTGTGGGCGCTGTGCGCGGGAGCGCTGGCCCTCTACCTTGTCGCGGCCTTCCAGCTCGAGCCGATCGTTCGCTGGCTCTGGCCGATCCCCGTCGTCATGTTCGTCGTCTACCCGTACCTGAAGCGCATCACCTGGCTTTGCCATCTCTGGCTCGGGGCCTGCACAGGGCTGGCTCCCCTGGGAGCCTGGATCGCAGTGACGGGAACCGCTCCGTGGGAGGCGTGGGCGCTGTTCGCGGGCCAGGGCCTTTGGGTGGCAGGCTTCGACCTGTTCTACTCGCTCTTCGACCTGGCGCACGACCGCGCGGCCGGCCTCCAGTCGTGGGCGACGCGATTCGGCGAGCGTGGCGTGTTCATGGGAGCGCGCGCGTTTCACCTGGCTGCCGTGATGCTGCTCGCGGCGGTCGGCCTCGGCCTCGGTAGCGATGTCTTCTACTGGCTCGGCGTCGCTGCGGTCGCGGGGCTCCTCCTCTACGAGCACACGCTCGTCCGACCCGGCGATCTCCGCCGCCTCGACGCTGCCTTCTTCACGGTCAACGGCGTGATCAGCATCGTCTTCTTCGTCTTCGTCGTGCTCGACACGCTCTCCTGACCGCTACCGTGACGCGTCAGCCGACCAGGGAGGCCCGGGCTCGATGATCGCGGGGGTTGCCCTCGAGAAGCGATATGGACGCAAACGGGCCCTGACGGGGGTTTCGTTCAGCGTTCAACGCCGTGGGTTCCTGCTGGTCACGGGTCCCAACGGGTCTGGGAAGACGACGCTCTTGCGGCTCGTGGCAGGACTCGCTGCGCCGACGAGAGGCACGCTCACGGTCCACGCCGAGAGGGCCGACCTGGGATACGTCGGGCACGAGCCGCTGCTCTACCGCGACCTGACGGCGCTGGAGAACCTCGAACTCTTCGGCCGGCTCTACCGCGTCCCGGAGCGACGCGAGCGAACCGGGATGCTGCTCGAGCGGTTCGGCCTCTGGGAGGTGCGTGGCGATCGTCTGTCGACCTTTTCGCGGGGCATGACTCAGCGTCTTGCGCTCTGTCGTGCGCTCCTGCACGACCCCGCCCTGCTCGTGCTCGACGAGCCGTACACGGCGCTCGACGAGGACGGCGCGGCGCTGTTCGACCGTGAGCTCGCGACGCTCGCCGGTGAGAGGACGATCGTCCTCTCCACCCATGATCCTGCCCGCGTTGCCTCACTCGCCACAGGCAGCCTCGCTCTCTCGTGAGCGCCTTCGCCCTCTACGCCACCGACGTGGTCGCTCTCGCGCGCAAGGATCTCCGGCTCGAGCTTCGGGCCCGAGACACCCTGCCCGCGATGTTGCTGTTCGTCATCTCGGTACTTGCCGTGTTCCACTTCGCCCTCCCCGCGAGGGCGGGTGCGAACGCAGCCTACGGGTTGCTCTGGATCGCGATTCTCTTTACGGCGCTCCTCGGGTTGGGACGGGCGTGGGCGCCGGAACGCGAGGGCGGGGCGTTGGACGGGCTCGTTCTCGCCCCGTGCGATCGCAGCGCGATCTGGCTCGGAAAGACGCTCGCCACTCTGGCGTTCCTCGTCGCCGCCGAACTCGTAGCGTTGCCTGCCTTCGCGCTTTTCTTCGCTCCCCTCGACCTCGTCGCCGTCACGGGTGTCGTGCTCGCGAGCGTCGGGCTTTGCGCGGTCGGCTCCTTGCTGGCGGCAATGGCGGCTGTAAGCAGGGGGCGCGAGGTCATCCTGCCGCTGCTGTTCCTGCCGCTGGCCATTCCGCTCGTCGTCGGGGGTGTAGGAGCGGGGATCTCGCCGGAGGGCGCGACCTATCTGTCGTTCCTTGGTCTCTACGATCTCGTGTTCGCGATACTTGCGTGGGCCACGTTCGAATATGTCGTCACGGAATAACCTCCCGATCCTTGCCTTCGCCGCTGCCGGCCTGCTCGGCCTCGCGGTCGTGCTTGCGCTCGTCGTTGCGCCCGAGGACGCGGACCAGGGCGTTTCGCAACGGATTTTCTACTTCCACGTGCCGATCGCCCTCACGGCCTACGCGTGCTTCGGGCTCGGGGCTTGGAAGGCCCTGCGGCTCCTCTGGGTCGGCGGCGAGCGGCGTGATCTGGAGAGTTACAGCTGGATCCACCAGGGCACGATCTTCGGTGCGCTGACGCTGATCACCGGCTCGATCTGGGCCAAGGCGTCCTGGGGCGTATGGTGGAGCTGGGGTTCGAACCAGCTCGTCCTCTTCCTGGTGCTGTTCCTCTTCTACTGTGCCTACTTCATGCTTCGTTTCTCGGTCGAGGAGGGCACCCGCCGCGAGCGGATCTGCGCCGTGTACGCCCTCTTCGGCGTCGCCCTGATCCCCGTCAGCTTTTTCGCAATTCGGCTTGCCAGCGACTTCATTCATCCAACCGTGTTCACCCGAGAGGGCCCTCAGATGACGGACACGATGTTCGGTGCGTTTCTCGTCTGCTGGGCGGCGATCACGCTCCTGGCCTACGTGATGTACCGCACGGAGCTCGTCGGCAAGCGAACCGACTCGAACCTGCGCGAGTTGCGCGAGGCGTTGTCATGAGTCAGGGTCAGTACGTGGCACTCGCCTACGGGGTCGTCTTCGTGTTCGTCCTCCTCTGGGTGGCGATCATCGCCGCCAAGCTTTCGCGGCTCGAGCGCGAGACGGGTGAGCTCGCCGACATCGCGCGTGGCCGCCGTTCCGATGGCTGAGCTTCTCGTCTGGCCCGCGTTGATCGCCTACGGTGAAGCGGCGGTCGCCTACGCCGGTGCGCTACGGAGCACGGGGACTTCGGCACGGCTCGGCATCTGGGGCGTGCGGATCGGGTGGCTCGCTCAGACCGCCCTCCTGATCGTCCAGGCGCTCGATACCGACGGGTTTCCGTGGGGCACCTGGGCCGGGGCGTTGAACCTCTTCGTCTGGCTCGTCGTCGGGGCGTACCTGATCTGGGGCTGTACGCCGCGCTATCGGCTGCTCGGCCTCGCGGTCATGCCGTTCGCCGTCGCCCTGCTGGCCGCCGCCTGGGCGGGTGGCGGTACGGGTGTCTCGAACCGCGACCCGGCGGGTGGCCTGCTGGCCCTGCACGTCGGCCTGATGCTCGCGGGGTTTGCCGGGCTTACGCTTGCCGCCGGCCTCGCGGGCCTGTACCTCTGGCAGGAGCGCCGGCTCAAGCAGCGTGATACCGGGCTGCTGAGGCTTCGCCTCCCTCCGCTCGAGTCGCTCGACGGGCTCTCCGCGCGCACCGCACTGATCTCGCTCGTCGTTCTCACCTCGGGCATCGTGGTCGGCCTTGGGAGCTTCGATCGCGGCGATTTCGACGTCTCGATGGGGGCCGCGTTGGCGATTTGGGCGCTCTATGCGACGGCCTTCGTGCTGCGGCGCGAACTGGGCCTACGGGGCCGCCGGTTCGCCGTTCTGCTCATGCTCGGCTTTGCGCTTGTCGCGGTCGTGCTCCCTCTGACCCATTTCGCCTCGTGAAGATCACCCTCGTCGGCGTCTCTCACCGTCAGGCACCCGTCGAATTGCGGGAGCGCGTCGCCGTGGACGCGACACGCGCGGCGGAGCTAGCGCACGACCTCGCCGACGGGTGTGAGGCCGTAGTGCTCTCGACGTGCAACCGGACCGAGCTCTACCTCGCGAGCCACGACGAGCGCCGTGATCTGGACCAGCGTGCAAGCGCTTCGTTGCTAGCCCTCGCAGGCGACGACGGCGCCGCTCTCGCGCCTGTTCTCTACCGTCTCGGGGACGACAGTGCCGCGTTGCATCTGTTCCGTGTGGCGGCCGGCCTCGACTCGCTCGTGCCCGGAGAGGGCGAGATCCTCGGTCAGGTGCGTGACGCGTTCGAGGCCGGCGCGACCGGCCCGCTGCTCGACCGTCTTTTCCGCCAGGCGCTTCACGCGGGCCGCCGCGCAAGGATCGAGACGGCGATCGGTGAGAGCCCGGCCTCCGTCCCCGCTGCCGCGGCAGCGCTCGCCCAGCAGGTGTTCGGCGATCTCGGTGGTCGCAAGGTTCTGCTCGTGGGCGCCGGCAAGATCAGCGAGCTCACAGCGCGCAATCTCCGCTCGCGGGGCGGCCTGATCGCGGCGGTGGCGAACCGGACGGGCGCCCATGGGGAAGAGCTCGCGGCGCGTGTCGAGTCCCGGGCCGTCGGGCTCGAGGAGATTCCGGCGTTGCTTGCTACGGCGGATGTCGTCGTCACCTCGACGAGCGCGCCGGGGTTCGTCGTCGACGCAGCCGTAGCCGCAACGGCACTTCGTCGTCGTCGCGGGCGCCCGATCCTGTTCGTCGACCTCGCCGTCCCCCGTGATGTCGATCCGACGCTGGCTTCGATCGACGGCTGCTTCGTCTACGACATCGACGATCTCGAGGCTGTCGTCGAGGCATCACTCGCCGGTCGACGGGTGGAGGCCGTGCGGGCAGAGCAACTCGTCGCGGCCGAATCCGACCGTTTTCGGGAATGGCAGGCCTCGTTGACGGTCGTCCCGGCGATCGCCTCGCTCAGGGCTCGAGCCGAGGAGATCCGCAGCGGTGAGCTGGCCAAGGCCGAAGGCCGGCTCGGGCGGCTGCCCGAAAGCGAACGGAAGCTCGTGGACTCGGTGACGTCTCAGATCGTCGCCAAGATCCTCCATCTTCCGACGGTGCGCATGAAAGAGGCAGCAGCCGGCGCGGACGGCGTGGTCTATGCTGACGTCGTGCGGCACCTGTTCGGACTGGGAGAGGAGGAGCAGTGACGCGGCCGGCGATCACCGGACGGCCCTTGCCGTTGCAAGCTCCGACTGCGTTCGTCCGCATCCGCTCGCGCGGCCGGCTGCTGTGCGGCGAACCGCGCACGACGACCCGTCCCTGTGCTGCTTCGCGTCGGTTCTCGCGGAAGTAGGCTGGCGCTGACTCAGGCCGAGCACGCCGCCGAGGCGTTGCGACGGCCGGGGGTCGAGATCGCGCTCGTGCCGATCACGACTGCAGGCGACCGCGACCGCACGAGCCCGTTCGGCGAGATCGGGTCGCGCGGTGTGTTCGTGAAGGAGCTCGAAGAGGCGCTGCTGGAAGGGCGCATCGACGTTGCTGTGCACTCGGCGAAGGACATGACGTCGTCCGATCTCGAGGGCCTGACGGTCGGTGCCTACACCCGCCGCCAGGATCCCCGCGATGCGCTCTGTGGTGCCGATGTGATCAGACCCGGAATGCGCATCGGCACGGCATCGGCCCGCCGCCGCGCCCAGCTCCTCGCGCTCGAGCCGACCCTGTCGATCGAGCCGCTGCGCGGCAATATCGACACGCGACTGCGGAAGCGGAGCGAGCGTGGGCTCGACGCGATCATGCTCGCCGCATGTGGTCTAGACCGTCTAGGGCTCGGCCATGAGATCGGACTCAGGCTCGATCCCGAGATGATGCTGCCCGAGGCGGGGCAGGGTGCGCTCGCCTTGCAGGTTCGGGCCGGCGAGGAGCAGCTCGTCACACGGGTGGACGACGGCGAGACTCACGCCCGGGTCGAGGTCGAGCGGCGCTGCGTGGCGTTGATCGGCGGCGGCTGTCTCGCACCGGTGGCTGCATATCACGACGGCACCGCCCTGACGGCGCTCATCGCGGCCGAGGACGGCAGCTGGATCGAGCGTCGCACAGGAGACGATCCGGCCGCCCTTGCAGCGTCGCTCATCTCGTCGAGTCGATGAGAATCGTCGTCACCCGGCCCGAGGGGCAGGAGAAGGAGCTCGTGGCACGGCTCGAGCGGCTCGGCCATGACGTGATCCACTGCCCGTTGATCGAGATCGAGCCTCTGGGCGACTCGCCGATCGACGTCTCGGCGTATGACTGGGTCGTCGTCACGAGCGCGAACGGCGCCCGGGAACTCCTGCGACGCGCGACCGGAGCGATGCCGCGGCTCGCGGCTATCGGCCCCGCCACGGCAGAGGCACTCGGGCGGGCCGATCTCGTACCCGCGGTTGCGACCCAGGAGGGGTTGCTCGCCGAGCTCCCGCGGCCCGCCGGCAGGGTGTTGTTCGCCGCAGGCGAAGGTGCCCGAACTGTGCTGCCGGACGCGCTCCGAGCCGACGTCGTCAGCCTGTATCGAACCCGCGAGCTCAGGCCCACCATGCTCCCGGCCGCCGACGTCTACGTCCTTGCCTCCGCCTCGTCTGCGCGAGCGCTCGGTGCCCGCCGCGCGGGTCTATCCGTTGTCTCGATCGGCCCGGAGACGTCCCGGGCGGCCCGCCGGGCCGGCCTGACGGTTGTCGGAGAGGCGGCGGTCCACTCGACCGCGGGGCTCGTCGCGGCCGTCGCCGATCTGGCGGACACACCGTTTCGCTGAGCTGCGTGGGCCCTTAGACTCGCAGCGACCGGTGTTCATCACGTTTCTTTCCGATTTCGGGCTCCAGGACGACTTCGTCGGCACGTGCCACGGCGTGATCAAGCGTCTCGCGCCGGACGCCCAGATCATCGACATCACGCACGGAATCCCGCCGCAGGCGGTCCTCCAGGGTGCGCTCGTGCTCGCCAACACCATGCCGTACATGCCTCCCGGCGTTCATCTCGCGGTGGTCGATCCGGGCGTGGGAGGACACCGTCGGGCGCTTGCGCTGCGGGATGCCACAGGCCGTTTCTTCGTCGGGCCTGACAACGGCCTGCTGCTGCCCGCCGTCGAGAGCACAGGGATCGCCGACGCGTACGAGCTTGCGAATCCCGAGTATGCGCTGGAGTCGGTATCCCGCACCTTCCATGGCCGAGACCTGTTCGCGCCCGCTGCGGCGCATCTCGCCCGGGGGGTGGCGATCGGCGATCTAGGCCCGCCGATCGATCCGGAGTCGCTCGTTCGGCTCGTGCTGCCGGAGCCCTCCTTCGTCGACGGGGTCGTCCAGGCGACCACATTGTACGTCGACAGTTTCGGCAACATCGCCCTCAACCTGACGCGGGACGACCTCGATCGCGTCGGTGTCGTTCCGGGTACCCGGGTCGAGCTCGACCTGTCTGGTGAGCGCTACTTCGCTGTGGCCGCGCGCACGTTCGCCGATGCCCGCCCGGGCGACGTGATCCTCTTCGAGGACAGCTACCGGAACATGTCGATCGCGATCTCGAACGGGAACGCGGCGGCGATGCTCCACGCCGTGATCGGCCGGCCGCTGAGCATCCGAATTCTGTAGGCCTCCGGCTGGCGGTGCGCCGTCGCATGCGCTAGTGTCGCTCGCACTGAGAGACGTCGGCGGAGCGGGTCTCCGTCCCCGACGTCTCTCTGTTCGCGATACCCTCGTGTCGACGCGCTGCCGTCCTCGCTGGTGGCGCAGCGTACCCCCCGGTCGGCTAGGCTCGATCGCAGAAGGCAATCGTGGACGCCGAAACCCTCACCGTCGTGGACAACCGCACCGGGGTCGAGTACACGTTGCCGATAGTCGACGGGTCGATCAGGGCCACCGACCTGCGCCAGATCACGGGCGGCGACGGGACGGGGCTCTTGTCGTTCGACCCCGCCTACCTGAATACGGCGTCGTGCCGGAGTGCGATCACGTACATCGACGGCGACCAGGGAATCCTGCGGTACCGGGGCTACCCGATCGAGCAGGTTGCGGAGCAGGCGGGCTTTCTCGAGACGTCGTACCTTCTGCTCGAGGGCGAGTTGCCGACTCCCGCGGCGCTCGAGCGCTGGGTCGAGGACGTTCGCATCCACACCTACGTGCACACGAACATCAACGAGTTTCTGGAGGGGTTTCGATACGACGCGCATCCGATGGGGATGCTGCTCGGCGCGGTGGGGGCGCTATCGACGTTCTACCCCGACGCGAAGCACATCTCCGACCCCGAGAACCGGTACCTCCAGCGTGTCAGGCTGATCGCGAAGCTTCCCACGATCGCGGCGTACATCTTCCGGCACTCGCGCGGACTGCCTTACGTGCTGCCGCGTAACGACCTCGGTTACATCGGCAACTTCGTCAACATGACCTTCGAGATCGGCGGGCGCCACGAGCCGAATCCGGTGCTCCAGCGAGCCCTCGAGATCCTCCTGATCCTCCACGCCGATCACGAGCAGAACTGCTCGACGAGTGCGGTGCGCGGCGTTGGGTCGTCGCACGTCGACCCGTTCTCGGCGGTCTCGGCGGGTATTGCGGCTCTCTACGGGCCGCTGCACGGTGGCGCCAACGAAGCCGTATTGCAGATGCTCGACGTAATCGGAGACAGGAAGAACGTGCCGGCATTTGTCGAGGAGGTGAAGTCGGGCAAGGGTCGCTTGATGGGATTCGGGCACCGCGTGTACAAGAGCTACGACCCGCGGGCCAAGCTGATCAAGGAGGTTGCCGACTCCGTCTTCGCTGAAACGGGGCTCGATCCGAAGCTCGAGATTGCGATGGAGCTCGAGCGCATCGCGCTCGAGGACGAGTATTTCGTCAGCCGCAAGCTGTACCCGAACGTCGACTTCTACTCCGGCCTGATCTACAAAGCGATGGGATATCCCACGGACTACTTCACCGTCCTCTTCGCACTCGGGCGGCTTCCCGGCTGGATCGCTCAGTGGGAGGAGATGCTCACCGACCCCGAGCAGAAGATCGCGCGTCCTCGGCAGATCTACACCGGCTCTGCCGAGCGACCGTTCGTCTCGATGTCCGACCGCTAGAACGGCGTCTCGGGCGCGCTCCCGCGACGGTAGGTCGGCGCTCGGCTCTGACGGGAGGGTTCACAGGGAACCGTGAGGTTCCCGGCTTCAGGGGTCGTCGCGATCGGGATTCCCACGCGGGAATCCCGATCTGCGGTACACATGGCGAGAGCCGGACTTGAACCGGCGACACCACGGTTTTCAGCCGTGTGCTCTACCAACTGAGCTACCTCGCCGCGGTTGTGAAGTGTAGCGCCGCCTTGCGGGGCCAGAGGAAGAGAGGTAGCTGGGCCGAACCATGCGCGTCCAAGCAGCCGCTGCATCACCCCGCCGGCCAGGTACGGTTCCGCAACGTGAAGCGCCCCGTCTCGATCATCGGCGCCCCCCTTGATCTCGGCCAGACGCGGCGGGGCGTCGACATGGGCCCTTCGGCCATCCGGTACGCGGGGCTCGAGGACAGGCTGACCGAGATCGGCCTCTCCGTCTCCGATCGAGGCAACATCGCCGCGCCGGAGCCCGAGGCGCTCTCGCTCGTTGACGAGCGGGCGCGGTATCTCCCGGAGATCCTCGACGTCTGCGCGGAACTCGCCGTCTCGGTGGCAGGGGCTGTGCGCGAGGGTGCGCGGCCGCTCGTGCTCGGCGGCGACCACGCGATCGCGATCGGAACGCTCGCCGGACTCGCCGTCGCGGCCGAACAAGTCGGAGGCGTGATCTGGATCGACGCCCACGGCGACCTCAACACCCCGGAAACGAGCCCGTCGGGCAACGTGCACGGGATGCCGTTGGCCGCTGCTCTTGGCCGGACGCCGGAATGGTTCTCCCACGAGCGGCTCGTCCTGCCCGCGCTCGACCCCACCCGTGTCGCCCTCGTCGGCGTTCGCTCACTCGACCAGTTCGAACGAGCCTTCTTGCACGAAGCCGACATCCGGGCGTTCACGATGAGCGACATCGACCGGATCGGCATCGAGCGCGCGATGCGGGAGGCACTCGACCGGGTCGCCGGCCCGGGCTTCGTTCACGTCTCGCTCGATCTCGACTCTCTCGACCCCGAGGTCGCGCCCGGTGTCGGCACTCCCGTGCGCGGCGGCCTCACCTACCGCGAGGCGCACCTTGCGTGCGAGCTCATTGCCGAGTCGGAGATCGTCGGGTCGTTCGAGGTCGTCGAGGGCAACCCGATCCTCGACCGGGAGAACTCCACCGCGCTGACCGCGGTCGAGCTCGTCGCGAGCGCACTCGGCAAGACGATTCTCTAGCCGACTCGCGGTCAGCGGCGGGTGACCAGCACGACGCGGGCGAGGCCGGGCACGGTGAGGGAGCCGTCGTCCCCCACGTATTCGTAGAGGTGGGCCTCGGCGCGGCGCCGTAGTGTCTCTACCGCGTTCGCAGGCAGCTGTTCGAGAATCCTCGTGAGCGTGGGCGAGGTATCGCAGACCGTCTCCCACCACTCGTCGAGGGACCGGGCAGCCCAGGTCACCGGAACGTCTTCGAGAATCTCGATCTCGAGGCCACCGGCGCTGACGACCGATCTGAGCCGGACGGGCTCGGAAAGCCGGAACGGGCCCGGAGCATCAGGATCCGGAGGCTCGGTGAGCCCCAGCTCGAGCGCCGCCCGGCCGGTCGCCGTCATCCAGGGGTTGAGCCGGGAGCTCGCCCAGACGGCGAGCACCGCCCGCCCGCCCGGGCGCAGGACGCGCGCGATCTCGGCTGCGACGCGCTCCATCTCCGGCACGAGCATCAACCCGAAGCGACACAGGATTCCGTCGACGGCATCGTCCTGAAGGGAGAGGTCCGCTGCGTCCTCGATGCCGAAGCGGACACCGGTCAACCCGAGCTCCGCGGCCCGCCGTCGCGCCACCTCGACCATCTCGGGAGCTGCATCCGTCGAGAGGAGCGCACCGTCGGGCTGGATGCGCGCCAGCGCCAGGAAGCCGGTCTCGCCGGGGCCGGCCGCGAGCTCCAGCAGTCGTTGTCCCGGCCGGGGCTCCAGAAGCTCGACCATCCGCTCCGAGAGCGCAGCAGTGGCGCGCGAGAACAGCTCCCGCCGCCGCTCCCACCCCGGCGCGACCCTTTGCCACGCCTCGACAGGCTTCGCGTTGGGTGGGTCTATGCGGTCACGCCCTCGAGCTGCGTCCCCGTGAACCCCGGGATGATGTGTTCGCCGTACGCTGCCAAGGTCTCCTCCTGTCCGTGGGTCATCAGGTAGATCGAGTAGTGGTCGACGCCGATCGCCTCGAGCTCCCGCAGCTTCGTGGTGATCTGCTCGACGTTTCCGAGGACGGAGAAGCGGTCGCAGATCTCGTCGGTTACGAACTCCCCGTGCGCCGCGCCGACGCGGGAATGGTCGTTGTAGTCGTAGAACTTCCGCGCCTCGACGTAGTCGGTGAGTGCCTTGGGGACGACGGAGCCGTCGGTGCCGTAGCGCTCGATCAGATCCTTGACGTGGTTGGAGACCATCGCCGGGAACCACCGCGTCTGGTCGCGGGCGTCGGCCATGTCGTCGGAAACGTGACTCGGTGCGCACACGATGCACTTCAGCGACGCCGGGTCACGTCCCGCCTCCTCTGCGGCCGCCCGAGCCGTCCCCATGATCCACTGGATGATCTCGGGATCTGCGAGTTGGATGATCACCCCGTCGCCGACGCGACCTGCCACGGCCAGCGCCTTTGGCCCGTAGCCGGCCACCCACATCGGGATCTCCGGAAGCTCGGGCCGCACCCACTTGAGCTGCAGGTCCTTGTCGTTCCAGTGCACCTCTTTGCCGTTCATGAACGGCTTGATCATCCGGAGCGCTGTCTCGAACTCCGCGACGCGTACGGGCGGCTGACCGATGTAGCGGCGCGCCGAATCGCCGCGCCCGATTCCCATCACCATCCGCCCGTCAGAGATGTCGTGCAGCGTGGCGTAGAGGCTCGCGAGCACCGTCGGCTCCCGGGTGCCGGGGTTCGTGACGAGGTGGCCGAACTTCATCGCCGAGGTCGCCTGGGCGGCGAGCGTCAGCAGGGGAAACGAGTCCTGCCACAGGACGTGGGAGTCGTACGTCCAGCCGATCTCGAACCCGTGCTGCTCACCGAGCACCATCAGCTCGACGAGACGCTGATACGGCGGGTCGGGCAGGACGGTGACGCCGAAGCTGAGTGCCATCTCGTTTTCTCCTCCGTCGTTCTCCGGAACGTCTTGATTATCTGCCCTGCGGGAGCCCTGCGCCAGGAGTGACCACCGAGCCCGCGATGCCAGACCTCAACCCGGCATCGACCGCCGTGCGGACCGTAGCCATCTCACGCGCGCAGCGAAGCCACACGCGCGATCGCGGCGTCGGCGAGGTGGTCGAGCGCCGAGACGGCGAGCTCGAGATGCTCGTCCCTGGTGTCCTCGAGCTTCGTGTGCGATAGCCCGCGGAGGCTCTGCACGAAGAGCATCACGGTCGGGACTCCGGCCCGCGCTACCTCGGCAGCGTCGTGCAGAGGGCCCGACGGGAGCCGGTGGGAGGCACCCGCTACCTCGAGGCAAGCATCGTCGCAGAGGTCGATCAGAGCCGTGTCGAAGAGGATCGGCTCGATGCTCCAGATCCGCTCCCAGGCGACTTCGATATCTTCCTCGGCCGCGAAACGCTCGCTCGCCTCCTGCGCCTGCCTGAGGAGCTCGGCCAGGCTTGCCGCGTCGAGATGCCGCTGATCGAGCAGCTGTTCCGCCGTCTCCACGACCGAGGTGACGATTCCCGGCCGGCAGACCACGCCGCCCGACGTGCACACGGCGCCGTTGCCGACCCGGGCGGCGATCTCCCGGATCTCCAACGCGAGCTTGGCGGCCCCGGCGAGTGCATCCCGGCGCTTGTCCATCGGTGTCGACCCGGCGTGCGCCGCCTGCCCCGTCCAGGTGATCCGCCAACGCTCGACTCCATAGGTTCCGAGCACGGCGCCGAGGGGGATCCCCATCGCCTCGAGCACCGGCCCTTGCTCGATGTGGAGCTCGAGATATGCCGCAGCCGAGTCGAGCTGCGCCCGTGCGTCGAGTGCCCGGTCGAGATCGACGCCGCTCGCGGCGAGGGCGTCGGGAAGCGAGATCCCTTCCCTGTCGGTCAGCTGGCGCAGCTCGTCCTGGTCGCGCATCGAGCCCGCGGCAGCCGAGGAGCCGAATAGCGAACGGCCGAAGCGGGCGCCCTCCTCGTCGGCCCAGTTGACCAGCCTGACCGTGACGGGCGGCGTGCCGGCGTCGGCGATCCGCCTCAGCACCTCCGCGCCGGCAACGACGTTGAGGCTACCGTCCAGCCAGCCGCCGTTCGGGACGGAGTCGATGTGGCCGCCGATCAGCACCGCCTGCTCGGAGTCGCCGGGGAGCGTCCACCAGTCGTTACCGGCCGCATCGCGTTCACGTTCGACGGGGAGCCCTTCCAGTAGCCCGTCCAACCAGGCCCGGGCGGTGTTCCATGTCTCTGTCCACGCGACGCGTTGGGCGCCGTCGTCGTCGCCCGTCAGTGCCTGCAACTCGCGCAGTTGGGAGACCACACGTGCGGGATCGAGTGCCACTGGCGCGAAGCCTATAGCCCGAGAATAGGATGGTCGGCATGGACGACCGGCTCACCTGGCTTCGGGTCCCCGACGATGAGGAGCTTCCGTCCGAGGTGATCGCACTCCAGGAGCCCTCACTCGAGAAGCTCGGCTTCGTCCCCAACGTCCTGCGGCTGTACGCACTTCGCCCGTCACACTTACTCGCGTGGAATGCCCATTACGACGAGCTCATGAAGGGCGACTCGGGGCTCTCCAAGGCCGAGCGCGAAATGATCGCCGTCGTCGTATCCGTGACGAACGAGTGCCGGTACTGCATCGCCGCTCATTCGGCGGCGCTGCGCAAGCTGACGAAAGACGCGGCTCTCGCCGACCAGGTTGCGGTCGACCACCGCGTGGCCGCCATTACCGAACGCACGAAGGCGGCGCTCGACTACGCGGCGAAGCTGACGCGCGAACCGGCGTCGATGACCGAAGCGGACGTTCAACGGCTGCGGGACGCAGGCTGGATCGATGAGGACGTGATGGACATTGCAGAGGTGACGGGCATGTTCAACATGTCGAACCGCATGGCCTCGGGTCTCGGCTGGGAGCCGAACCCCGAGTACGACACACTCGGTCGCTAGCGATCCGGGCTCAGCTGCTGCCGGAGATCAACGCCAGCGCCTCGTCGAGCGGAACGACGTCGCCATACTTGGCGTCGATGTCGTAGAGCGCCTGCTCGTGCGCGGCGCGGTTGCGATCGCCGACGGCCTCGCGGGGCACCATGAGCCGGTAACCGTTCTGGAGCACGTCGACGGCGGTCGCGCGGACGCAGCCGGAAGTCGAGGCGCCGGTGACGATGACCGAGTCGCAGCCGTGGGCGGCGAGCAGGCTCTGCAGGGGCGTGCCGAAGAACGCCGAGGCGAACAGCTTGTTCAGCACCGGCTCTTCCGGGCGGGGTGTGAGCCGCGGGTCGATCTCGGTGAAAGGGCTTCCTGCGGCTAACGTCAGCAGGATCGGGATCTTCTCGATGAACGCCCGGGCGACGGCCCGATCCCCTTCCGCGTAGGACACCGTGGTATACACGATCGGCAGCGCCCTTGCCCTCGCCGCCTCGAGCAGCTGCGCGATCGCACCGACGACGTCGTCGAGCTCGCAGTGCAGAGGCGAGTCCGGGCTGGTGAAGCCGAGGCTCATGTCGATCATGAGGAGTGCAGGCCGCCGGCCTGCGGCCTGCCTTCCCCCGAACCCGGCAAGATGGCTCACGAAGGCGCGGGGATCCCGTCGCCGTCCCGCACTCGCGCGAGCGCGTCCGCGGCGGGCTCGAGCGGCGACCACCGCAGCGGCTGTGCGGGCGTCGGCGGCTCCAGTCCGGTTTCCGCCACACAGTTGGCCAGCACCTCTTCCAGCGAAGGCCCGAAGTCGAAGTTCGGAGCTTCGCCACGCTCCGCGCGTTGACGGGCACGCTCGGCCTCGGTCGCCGCCTCGTCAGCCGAACCGTCGTCGTTCAGCGCGACCCCGTAACCCTCGAGCGCGTGCTCCCGCGAAACGAGGCCGAAGGAGACGTCCCGCACGACCACGTCCACGGGGCGATCGAGCCGGTCCTTCCAGCCGCCTCCGCCTGCTGTTCGGTACACCAGCATGTCGCCAGGCGCAACGACGACGTGATCGCATTTCGAGGCGAGCATCTCTTCGCTGCCGTCGGCGCGCTTCAGGATCTTCTCGGAGCGGCCGCCCGGGAGCCCGCCGAGCACGCCCCACGGCCGGGTCAGCCAGCGGTCGTCATGGATCGAGACCTCGCCGGGCTCCAGATAGACGTATCGTTTCTCGACGCCGTTTCCACCCCGGTGCAGCCCTGCGCCGCCGGAGTCGGTCACCGTCGTGTAACCGTCGATCCGCAACGGGTAGTAGGCCTCGAGGTACTCGGTGGGGATGTTCTCGAAGAGCGGCCACCACGAGTGGCCGTCCATCCCGTCACCGATCGGCCGGCCCGGGATGCCCCCGTACAGGATCTCCATCGAGTAGAAGAACTCGCCGTGACCGTCCCAGCCCGAGTAGAGCATGTACGGGCTCGTGCCGTAGCCGGCCGCGGTGTTGAGCTCCGGAGCGTTCTTGCAGAGCGCTCCGCCGAGTACGTCGAAGAGCCGGGCGAGCGCGTGGGTGCGGCAGCCGAGTGCTGCCGGGTAACGTGGCCGCAGCAGGCTTCCCTCCGGCATGACGACGTGCAGCAACGGGTAGAACCCGTCGTTGAAGAGGATCTGCGGATCGTTGACCATGATCAGGTAGATCCCGATGAACATCTTGAACATGCCCTCGGAGAGGTAGAAGTTGATCGGCCCGAGGGCCTGCGGGTCGGTGCCCGACCAGTCGAAGAACGCGTGCTCACCCTCCCGCCAGATGGTCAGCTGCATCTTGAACGGGCCGTTGCCGAGGCCGTCGTCGTCGACGTAGTCGACGAATGTCTGTGGTTCCTCGGGGATCACGACCGAGATGAGGAATTTCATGGCGTTGTAGGTGCGGTCGAGCAATGCCTGCAGCGCGGCGAGATAGGTGTCCTTGCCGAAGCGGTCGCACAACTCCATCACGCGCCGCTCGCCCGCACGGCAGCCGGCGACGATCGCGAACAGGTCGGCGCGGTTCATCTCGGGCAGGCGGACGTTGTTGAGGATCAGCCGCAGGACGTCCTCCTGGACCTCGCCCCGCTCGACGATCTTCAGCGGCGGGATGATGATCCCCTCCTCGAAGATCGTCTTCGCCCCCGTCGGCAGCGAGCCCGGTAGAGGCCCGCCCGCGTCCATCTGGTGGCCGAACTGCGACGACCAGCCGACGAGCTCCTCGTCGTAGAAGATCGGTACGAGCACGAGCCAGTCGTTCGTGTGCGAGATCGAGGCTGAGCACTTGAACGGATCCGAGGTGAGAATCACGTCACCGGGGTACACACCCCTGTCCCACTCCTCCATCATCTCGTTGATGTAGGCGCCGAACTGCCCCACGACCATGCGGCCGCGCGGATCGGTGATCATCGGGAACTCGTCGTGCTGCTCGCGGATGACAGGGCTCATCGCCGACCGGAACAGCACCGCGTCCATCTCGAAGCGCGCGTTCTTGAGGGCGCCTTCGATGATGTCCAGGGTGACCGGGTCGACCTCGAGATCGGGGATCTCGGCAATCTTCAACGGTGAATGCTCAGTGGTTGGCATCTCGTCCTCCCTCCTCACGCGCTCGGTGTGATCAGAATGTTGTAGTTCGCATCCACCGTTGCGCCGTGGCCCGGGAGGACGACGGTCGTGGAGTCGAACTCGGTCACGATCGCAGGGCCGACGATCTCGGCCCCGGGCTCGAGCTTCGCCCGGTCATAGATCTTCGTCAACGTCTTGGTCCCGTCGAAGGTGACGTCGTGCTCCGCGACGACGGCTCCCGTCGCGTCGCGATCACCCACTACACCGACGCGTAGCTCCGGCTTCGGCGCGTCGCCGAATCCGACGGCGCGGACGTTGACGATCTCGGATGCGGTGCCCGGCATCCTGAAGCCGTAGAGCTGCTCGTGAAGGGCGTTGAAACGCTCCTCGAGCCCGCCGAGCCCATCAGACCGAACCTCATCGGGCTCGAGTGACACCGGGATCTCGTAGCCCTGTCGGTGGTAGCGCATGTCGGCGACGTAGGAGAGTCGCTGCGCCCCGCCGTCGATCCCCTCGCCGTCGAGCCAGGCGCGCGCGCGCGCGCCGAGACCGTCGAGGATATCTGCGACCTCCTCCCCGCTCGCCTCGGAGATCAGGCGGATGTGGGTCTGCGCGAACTCGTCGCGGAAGTCCGCCACGAGATCGCCGATCGCGCACAGAAGACCGGGGGCCGGCGGAATGATGACGGGGTAGGAGCCCATCAGTTTCGCCACCGCGTTCGCGTGCAACGGTCCGGCGCCGCCGTAGGCGACCAGGGCGAACTCGCGCGGGTCGTGGCCTCGCTGCACCGACACGAGGCGCAGCGCGCCGGCCATGTTCTCGTTCACGATCGCGAGAATTCCTTCGGCGGCCTGCTCGACCGAGTCGAGGCCCATCGCGTCCGCGATCTTTTGGACGGCGCTGTGGGCAGCGTCGACGTTCAGCGTCATCTCCCCACCGAGCAAGCTCGGCGGAAGATGGCCGAGCACGACGTTCGCGTCCGTCACAGTCGGCTCCTCACCACCCTTGCCGTACGCCGCCGGGCCTGGCTCGGCGCCCGCCGACTGCGGTCCGACCCGGAGCGCTTTCGTCAGCTCCGGCACGTGGGCGATCGAGCCGCCGCCGGCGCCGACGGTGTGAACGTTGACGGACGGCACCTTGATGCGGAAGTGTCCGATCGACGTCTCGCGGCCGATCGTCGGCTGACCGTCCTGACAGAGTGCGACGTCGGTCGAGGTGCCACCCATGTCGAACGTGAGGATGTCGTCGAAACCCGCCTTGGTCGCGACGAAAAGGGCACCGGCGACACCGCCAGACGGGCCGGAGATGACACCGTAGATCGGGTTGCGCGCCGCCTCGGTCGTCGTCATCAGACCGGCGTCGGAACGCAGGATATTGACCTCGGCGGTCGCGCCCGCAGCTGTGAGCTCGCTCTGAAGATGGCTGACATAGCTCTGCACCTTCGGCCGTACGTACGAGTTCATGCACGCCGTCAGGGCTCGCTCGTACTCGCGGAACTCCGGCAGGACGTCCGACGAGAGAGTGACGGGGAAACCAGGGTAGAGGCGCTCGACGATCTCGCCGATCTCGCGCTCGTGCGCACCGTTGACGTAGGAGTTGATCAAGGCGACCGTCAGCGACTCCACACCCGACTCGACCATCTCCCGGATGATGCGCTCGACCTGCGGCGCGTCCACCGCAACCAGCGTGGAGCCCTTTGCGTCCATGCGCTCGACCGCCTCGCGTGTGTCGGCCAGTGACGCGGGCGGGTCCGGCTTCTGCATGATGATCCACCCGGCAAGCGGTCCCGGCGTCTGCGAGCGGGCGAGATGGAGGATCTGCTTGAAGCCCTGCGTCGTGATCAGGCCGACCCGGGCGCCCTTCGATTCCAGCACGGCGTTCGTCGCAACGGTCGTCCCGTGGAGGATGTTACGCAACTCGCCGACGCCGATCCCGGCCTCGTCGCAGATGCGCCGTACGCCTGTGAGGACACCCTGCGACGGGTCGCTCGGCGTCGACGGCGTCTTTACCCGAAACTGCGTCGCGCCGCTCTCGTCGTTCACGAGGAAAAGGTCGGTGAACGTGCCCCCGACATCGACCCCAAGCCTGTACGCCATCTCTCGTTCTCCTTTTTCAGCCGGCCACCGGCGCGAACGTGCCGGCCCGATAGACCTGACCCTCGAGCTCGTGCCCGAGAGCCCCCTCGAGCCACTCCGCGACGCGGATCAGCGCGTCGAGGTCGACCCCTGTCCCGATGCCCTCGCCGTGCAGCAGGTAGACGAGGTCCTCGGTCGCGATGTTGCCCGTCGCGCGGGGCGCGAACGGACAACCGCCGATCCCTCCCAGCGACGAATCCAGCAGCGTCGCTCCCGCCTCGACCGCGGCCACCGCGTTCGCGTAGCCCGTGTTGCGGGTGTTGTGCAGATGCGCGCCGACCGGGATCCCGAGTCGGGCAACCGCCGACACGAGCTCCCGCACCTGGCGCGGCACGCCAACGCCGATCGTGTCGGCGAGCACGATCTCGTCGGGTACTGCTTCGGCCACCTGCGCCGCGATCTCGACGATCCAACCCGGGTCGACACGACCCTCGAACGGGCAGCCGAACGAAGCACCGATCGTCACCGTTGCACGCAGACCATCCTCGCGAGCACGTGCGACGATGCCCAGCGCGGCAGCGATGGAATCGGCGACGGCAGCACCCTGGTTGCGCTGATTGAACGTCTCACTGGCCGCGAACGCGACATGCACCTCGTCGAGCCCGGTGGCGCGCAGCCGGTCATAGCCTTTCTCGTTCAGCACCAGCCCCGCATAGACGACACCGGCTCGGCGCTCGATCGCAGCAACGACTTCTTCGGCCCCGGCCATCTGCGGCACACGAACCGGGTTGACGAAACTGACCGCCTCGATCCGCGGCAGCCCCGTTGCGGCAAGACGGTCTACGAACTCCGCTCTCGCTCCCGGCTCGAGGACGAGCGAATGATTCTGCAAGCCATCACGTGGCGCAACATCACAAAGACTGACAACGGTCACAGCACGCCATCCTCGCGCAACTCCGCGATCTCGTCGTCGCCGATGCCGAGAAGGCCGCCGTACACCTCCTGGTTGTGGCTGCCCTCCTTCCACGGAGCGGACCAACGCACCGCGCCGGGCGTGCGCGTCAACTTCGGCACGATGCCTGGGCCGATATAGGGCCCGAACTCGGGATCGACATGCTCGACGAGCATCTCACGGGCACGGAACTGGGGATCCTCGAAGATGTCCGCGATCGTGTAGATGGGACCGCAGATCACCCCCGCGTCGTTGAGCACCCGGTCGATCTCGGCAGCGTCGCGCTCGCGCGCCCACTCGGCGACGATCCCCTCGATCTCCTCCTGGTTGTCGCCACGCGCCAGGTGGGTGGCGAAGCGCTCGTCGTCGGCGAGCTCAGGCCGGCCGAGGGCGTCGCACAGACGCCGGAAAACGCCGTCGGCATTGGCGGCGATGACTATCCACTTGTCGTCGCGCGAGCGGAAGATGTTGGAGGGTGCGATCCCTCTGAGGTTCGTACCCTGCGGTCCTCGGACGATGCCGAGCCGGTCGTACTCGGGCACGGTGCTCTCGAGCAGCGCGAAGGCCGCTTCCATCAGCGAGACGTCCACGACCTGGCCGAGCCCGCCGCCGCCGGCGTCGCGCCAGTAGAGCGCCGAGAGGATGCCCTGCGCGGCGAACATCCCCGCCAGCGAGTCGCCGAGGGAGATGTGCATCCGGGGCGGGGCCTCGCCGGGGAAGCCGTTGATATGACGGATGCCGCCCATCGCCTCGGACACGGAAGCGAACCCGGCCCGGCTCGCATAGGGGCCGGTCTGCCCATAACCCGAGATTCTCGCGAGGACGATCCCGGGATTGACGGCAAACATCTGCTCGTACCCGACGTTCCAGCGTTCGAGGGTGCCAGGCCTGAAGTTCTCCGTCACGACGTCCGCCTGTTCGACGAGGCGCAGCAGCAGCTCCTGTCCGCGCGCCTCACGGAGATTCAGGGTCACACACTTCTTGTTCCGCGACTGGACGGGCCACCACAGCGATCGGCCCTCGTAGCGCGCCTTGCCCCAGTCGCGGATCGGGTCGGGTTTCCCGGGCGCCTCGACCTTGATGATCTCTGCGCCGAGGTCCCCGAGTAGCCGACCGGTGAAGGGCCCCGCGAGGAGCGTTCCGAGCTCGATCACGCGGATTCCCGCCAGCGGCCCGATCCGCAGGCCCTCAGCCGCGGCAGTCGACTTGAGAGCGTCAGCCGGAGACGTCACGCCTCACCGTCGCCGACGGTCGCTTCACCCTCCATGTGCTGGGCGAGCACGTCGCGAGCCTTGTACACGTGCTCGCGCATGATGAACTCGGCGCGGTTCGCGTCGGCCTGCTCGAGCGCATTCGTGAGCTCGAGGTGGTAGTGGTACGAGGCGGACGCCTGCTCGGGCGAATACCAGATGTAGGACCTGTAGACGAGCGGCGTGGCAATCACCTGCCGCACCATCCCGGCCAGCCGGTTGCTGTCGGCCGCAGCCAGGATCGTGTCGTGGAAGAGGGCGTTCTCGGACACGAGCGCCTGCACGTCCGACCCGCCCACGAGCTGCTCGAAGCGCACGCAGCTCGCACGCAGCTGTTCGAGCATCCCGGCGTCGACGCGGGTGGCGGCACGTCGGGCGGCGTGACCCTCGAGCAGGGCGCGTAACTCGTACATGTCCTCGAGGTCGGATAGCTCGTAGGCGCGAACGGTCGCGCCACGATTGGGGGCCGTCTCGACGAGGCCCTCGGCCTGCAGCATGAGCAGCGCCTCCCGGATCGGCGTGCGGCTGAGGCCGAGCTGTTGCGCGAGCTCCTCCTCTTTCAGGCGCTGCCCGGGCTCGGCACGGCCGTCGATGATGGCCTGACGGATCACTTCGGCCGCTGCCGAGCCCGCGGTCCGCGCAAGCGGCGGGTGCGCGTCGAAGATGCCCACGGAGGCGACCATACAGTATGCACCGCACAATTTGAGCCGACGTGAACGACGGCGTCCGGAGCCTGAAACCCGGGGGCAGCAACCGGGCAACGTCTGCTCCGAGCCCGGCGTATCTCCCGTTGTGTCGAGTGCCTCGATGTAGCGCTCGAGGGCCTGATGCTCGAGGCGGTGATCACCTCCTCGAGGCGGGCCCGCTAGGCCTCACGCTCATAACGGAACTCCGCGGGGGACTCCGACGTGAGCGTCGAGAGCCAGTTGACGTCGCCTCGCACGCACGATCTCGTCCACGTCCACGGCGACAAGATAATAGGAGGCGTGGAGAGAGCCGGACCCCGCCCGCCGGGCATCGTGCTCGCAGCGGCAGGCAGTGCTCAGGCTGCCGTGGCGTTCATGAGCATCGGCCTGCCCGCGATCGGTCCCGAGCTCAGCCGAAGCTTTCACCTCAGTCTCGCCGAGCTCGGCGGCGTCCTCACGGCAGGGCTCTTCGGCTCCGGGCTCGCATTGATCGCAGCCGGAATGGCCGTCGATCGCTTCGGCACACGGGGGCCGATACTCGCGGGGACAGCCCTTGGCGCGGCGGGGCTCGCCGTCGCCGCGACCGCCGAGTCGACGGCGGTGCTGGTGGTTGCCCTCGTCGTGTCGGGTGTCGGCTCCGCCGCGGTCCCGATCGCCGGCACCGGAGCGCTCTTCCGCGCGTATCCGCCCGCGCGGCGCGGCTGGGCGCTCGGAGTCCGCCAGATGTCGGTGCCCCTCGGTGGGACGATTGCGGCGCTCGCCATGCCGGGCCTCGAGGAATACGGCGGCATCGCGCTGGCGCTCGGCGTCGCAGCTGTCGCGGTTGGGATCACGGGTCTACTCTTTGCGTACGTCGCCGCCGACCCGCCACGACCTTCCGCCGCCCGGGTGCACCAGCCGCTGAGGCGCATCTGGCGGACGCCCGGCATGCAGCGCCTGCTCGTCGTCGCCGCGTTCTACATCGTCGTGCTGCAGGCGGTGCTGGCGTTCACCGTGCCGGCGGCGCGCGCAGCCGGGCTGACGGCGTTCGCCGCGTCGGCAACGTTTTTTGCCGTCAACGTCTCGGCGATGGTGTCCCGCATCGCCTGGGGTCACGTCGCCGACAGGGCGGGTGGATCACGCCGCGTACGCACGCTCGTCGAGGTCGGGGTGGTTGCAGCCGTGGGAGCTCTGCTCTTCACGTTCGCATTGCATGCAGGAGCGGCCGTGGTGATTCCCGCGGCGGTGCTATTCGGCTTCGGCGCTCTCGGCTGGAACGCTCTCGTGTACGTGAGCGCCGGAGAGCGCGCCGCGCCCGAGCTGGCTGCTCGCTCGGTCGCGATGGCGGCGACGGTCGTCTTCCTGATCTCGGCCTTTTCCACACCGCTCCTCGGCGCGCTCGCCTCCCACGCGGGCTGGGATGTCTTCTGGATCGTCACGGCAGTGCTGGCAGGGGCCGGCGCCCTCGTCGCCGCGACCCTGCCGGCTGCGATGGAGCGTTAGCATGTCTCACCCTGATGCCACCGAAGCGGGACGCGACGATCCTTCATGCCTCTGGGAACGGAGCGTGAATCAGAGCGTTGGCGCCTCGTTCCCCATCCTGTATGGTCGGGCGGTGACGCCCTCGGGAGGAGTTGGCCAGCGGAGGTTCAGGGTTAGCTCGGCGTCGCCGTCGTGATCGTTCGCGATGCCGGCCCGGGCTGGCAGGTGGTCCTGCAGACGGACCACGCCGACGTCGCGGGCGCGTGCGCGCGCGAGTGGGCGGACATCGGCCTGCATCACGCCTCGCTGGTGATAGCCGCCGAGCGCCACGACGACGGCTGGGCCGTTTGGGAGCAGTCTCCGATGATGGACGTCGACACGGGCAGGCCGCTCAACTTCCTCGACGTCCCGGTACCGGCCCACCTTGCGTTCTATCGTGCGGGCATTGCTGCGGTCACCGACGAGGACGCGTACGCCGGCCTGCTCGTATCGATGCACGGCGCCGGTATCTACCGCCAGCGCTACGGTACCCAGCCCGACCTCAAGCTCAGTCGGGCAGGTGAGGTCAAGGATCTCGTCGAGGCGTTCGTGGCAGAACAGGAATCGTCGCACCCGGCGCGACGGGACGAGGTCGGCGCCACCGACGAGGACCGCTGGGCCGACTACTACCGACTCCAGGTCTACGACAGGTTCTCGCTCTTCTTCTGCCTCAAGGACCTCGAGGCCGGCGAGAGCGACGACATCGGAGGGTATCGGCTCGAGCCGATCGGACGGGGCCGGGTGCGCATGGACCCCTATCCGTTCCTCTCGGATACGGCCCGCTTCACGCTTCTGCGCCGCATCCTCCCCAAGCGGAAGCGGACCCACGAAGAGCTCCGGCATGAGCTCCTGGACACGCCGGCGGAGCGTTGGGCAATCCAGGTCGAGCCGGGCTAGGCTCGTCCCTCACTATCGGAGGAGGCGAATGTGGAGGGCTCGGCTGACGTCAACGGGGCACGGCTCTGGTACCGGATCAGTGGTGAGGGCGAGCCGGTGGTTCAGATCCACGGTGCGGGCTTCGGCCATTTCAACTTTGCTCCCGCCACCCCGGTGCTGTCCCAGCATTTCCGGGTCGTGGACTACGACCAGCGAGGCTACGGGCAGTCCGATCGTCCACTTCAGCACTACGACATGGAAGTGTGGGCCGACGACCTCGCCGGGCTGATGGACGCGCTCGGCATCGACTCCGCCCACGTCCACGGGACCTCCATGGGCGGCATGATCGCGACCGTTTTTGCCGGGAAGTACCCGCACCGGACGACATCGGTCGTGATCAACTGCGCCGCTGCCAAGCTCGGGCGAACCGGCCGCCTCATTTTCCAGAACTGGATCGACATCGCCCGCCTCGACCCTGAAGGGCCGGGTAGCCGTATTCTCGCCGAGTTGATCGCGTGGCAGGCACTCTCGAAGGCCTTTCTCGAAACGCCCGACGGCGTTGCTGCGATCGACACGATCCAGCAGATTCTCCGCGACTCGAACTCGACGGAGGTCTTCACAGCCGCATGCCAGGCCATGTGCGACATGGACATCAGGCCTTGGCTGCCGCGGATCACCTCGCCGGCGCTGGTGCTGGGCGGTGACGAAGACATCATGACGCCATGGGACCAGGGCCCCGGCGGCGCCGGCCAGGACGCGATCTACCGCGGCATCGCGAATGCCGAGAAGCACGTGATCCGCGGCTCGAACCATTCCACGATCTTCGACAACACCGTCGAACACAACAGGGTCGTGCTTGACTTCTTCGCACGACACCAGCGCGCAGCCTGATGCCGGGGATCGAGAGTTACGGTGTCGAGCCGATCCCGGCCGGCCTTCGCACCGTCGGTTGGCGCGACCTGTTCGCGATCAACTTCACGTTCTTCCTCAACCCAGTCATGTACGTGCTTGGTGCGTTCGCGGTCGTCGCCGGTGGGCTACCGCTCTGGTGGGCCGTCGCCGCGATGGTCGCCGGGCAGGCGCTCGCCTTCTCCATGCTCACCGTCGTCGCGCAGCCCGGCGTCGACTACGGGCTTCCGGGACAGGTCGCAATGCGCACGCACCTGGGCTTCTGGGGAGCACGGCTGCTCTCCTCCCCGTACCGGGTCGTCGCCGCGACCTACTGGTTCGCAGCGCAGGCGTTGACTGCCGGGCTCGGCGCGCAGGCCATCTACGAGGCGATGACCGGTCGCCGCCTTCCGCTCGTGCCCCTCGCGCTTGCCTTCGCCGTTGTCCACGCCGCGTTCGCCGTGCTCGGCTTCGACGTGATGCGGTGGCTCCTGCGCGGCGTGCTGCCGGTGTCGCTCGCGTTCACCGCGGTTCTCGTCGCCCTCTACTTGTCGACCGACAATCCCAGGTATGCGGTGAGCCGTGTTTTCGACTCACCCGACCAGCAATTGACCTGGACAGGCTTCGCGACCTACGTGACGGTGATGTGCGGTGCGTCGCTGACATTCGTCACCAACGTGGCCGACTTCTGCCGCTACACGCCGACCCGGCGTGACATGCGCATCGGACTGGTCGCCTCGGCTCTCGTCTCCGCGGCGGTGACCACCTTCGTCGGCGGCTATGCTGCTGCTGCGACCGGGGCAACGAACCCCTTCGTCGCCGTCGCCGACCTGACCTCGAGCAACGTGCTGCTCGTCGCGCTCCTCGTTGCGATCGTGGTGCAGGGCCTCGCTGCGAACATCACCAACGTCTACACCGCAGGCCTTTCGCTGGTGAACTCCGTTCCGCGGCTGGGCCGGGTGTGGGCGACGGTCGTGGCCGCCATGGCCGCGGTCACGCTGTCGGCCTTTCCGGACTTCGTCAACCATGCGCAACGCTGGGTCACGCATCTCGGCAACCTCGCCGCACCGCTGACGGGGGTCATCCTGGCCGACTACCTGATCGTCAAGCGGGAGCGGATCGATGTCCAAGGGCTGTTCGATCCGCAGGGGCCCTACCGGTACGTGAACGGGATCAACGTCGCCGCTCTGCCGGCGATCGCCTTGGGCGCCGGCGTCTACTACGCCGTGCCCTCGAGCTGGGTGAAAGTCGTCTGGGGAGTCGGTGTGGGCGCAGCAGCCTATCTCGCGATCGTCGTTGCGGTGCGTCTGGCAGCGCCGCGGCCGGCGCAAGAGGCGGCGTAGCCGTGATCTCGACCATGAAGCACGTGCTCGAGCACCGCTGCTCGCTCGCTCGCGCGACGAGTGATCCGGTAGCGACGTTCTTTCGACGAAGGAACCCTGGGCTGAGGTCCGTCTGCGCCTAACCTTGATGCTTGACTGCCGTCTCTACCGGATGTATACAACAGCATCCGTCTTTCGTGACACGGTCAAGCGGCCTTCCGGCCTCGGGGGTTTCCCAGAGAGGGTGGCGAGGCGAAAGGAGATGGTCAGCACATGAGTGACGACTTCGAGCTCGATACGAACGAGCTCGCCAGACAGCTCGCGTATTCCGCTTCCGATCTGCCGTCGACCGAGGAACAGGACGGGGTGTCGCGTCGCGAGCTCCTCAAGCGTGGCGCCGTCGGAGCGGCGGCTGTCGCCGGGCTGGGTGGACTCGGCAGTCTGGCGGGCTCCGCTGCCGCTGCCACGTCGAAAACCGGCGCGTTCACCGGAACCCTGCGCGTGATCACGCTCGGCGTCGAGTTCCCGACACCCGAGGTCGCCCAGCGGATCAAGCAGGACCTCGGCTTCGATGTCGCGCTGACTGCGACTGACCCGGTCACCATGCTCCAGAAGGCCATCACCGCGCCGGAGACGTTCGACATCTTCGGCGCCTATAACTACATCACCCTCCCCGCGTGGTCGACCGGGCACCTGCTGCCGATCGACACGACGAAGATCCATGCGTGGCGTCGGCTCTACAAGCTGTTCGCCTGGGGCAAGGTGCACCCGGGCTCGAAGGAGACCTACGGCGACGGCGACGCCCCGTTCCGGGCAATGTTCCTCAAGCAGGGGACGAGCGGGCTGCCGCTCACCAAGGTTGCGCCGACGAGCAACAAGGACATCGTGCAGTGGATCGACGAGTCGACCGGCAAGCCGCACTCCGGCCAGCCGATGCCGCGCTACATCATGGGCACGCCGGCGCACTTCAACGCCGACTCGGTCGGCTACAACGCCGACGTCATCACCAAGCAGCCGAACCAGGTCGGCTGGCAGGAGCTGCTGAACAAGACGTGGAAGGGCAAGGTCGCGCTGCTGAAGGACCCCGGCATCGTGATGCAGGACATCGGCAACGCGCTCAAGGCGCTCGGGATCTTCAAGCCCAAGGACATGGGCAACATGACCGTCGCCGAGATCGACCGCGTCGTCAAGGTCGCCACCACGTACAAGAAGGCCGGGCAGTTCCGGGCCTACTGGGCGAACTTCAACGAGTCGGTCAACCTGATGGCCTCCAAGGAGGTCGTGATCGAGTCGATGTGGTCGCCGGCCGTGGCGCTGCTCGTCGCGCAGGGCATCAACGTCAAGTACGCGGCTCCGCCCACGGGCTTCCGCGGCTGGTGCAGCCAAAACGGCATCGCGGCGCACGTCGCGAAGGAGGACCCCGCCAAGCTGCAGGCCTGCTACGACTACCTGAACTGGATGTACAACGGGTGGCTCGGCGCGACGATCATGCGCCAGGGCTACTACATCGGCAACGGCGCGACGCTGCGCAACTGGATCGCCAAGTACGGCGCGGCGAACCCGGCCGGCGGCATCCCGTTCAAGACCGACGAGCACGACTTCTGGTACCTCGGCAAGCCCGCCGCCCGCGACCTGCCGGGCATCACCGGCAAGGTCGGCGACATCAAGGCGGGCTCGGTGCGCGACGGTGGCTCGTTCGGCCAGCGCATCGGCAAGTACTCGTCGTGGAACTCCTACTTCACGCACAACGTCTACCAGACCAAGCGCTGGAACGACTTCCTCTCCGCGTAGCGCTTCATGCCGGAGGACGTCATCGCGTCATCAGAGGGGGCGGCAACCGCCGCCCTCTCTAGTTCACAGGTCCCGGCACCAGGGTCCGGCCTCGACCTGATCCACCTGACGAAGGAGTTCGCCGGCGGCACCGTTGCCGTCGACGCCGTCAACCTGCACGTCGATCACGGGGAGTACGTCGTCCTGCTCGGCCCGTCGGGCTGCGGCAAGACGACGACGTTGCGGATGATCGGCGGTCACGAATACCCGACGAGCGGGGACATCGTGCTCGACGGCCAGTCGCTTGTCGACCTGCCGCCGCACAAGCGACCGACGACGACCGTCTTCCAGCACTTCGCCCTCTTCCCGCATCGCAGCGTGCTCGACAACGTGTCCTTCGGGCTGAAGATGGAGAAGGTGCCGAAGGACGAGCGGCGCAAGGTCGCTATGGAAGCTCTCGAGATGGTCGGGCTCACCGAGCTCGCGAGTCGGAAGCCCAGCGCCCTTTCGGGCGGCCAGCAGCAGCGCGTGGCTCTCGCCCGCGTGCTCGTGACCAAACCGAAGGCGCTCCTGCTGGACGAGCCGCTCGGCGACCTGGATCGCCTGCTCCAGCTGCGGATGCGCGTCGAGCTGCGGAATCTCCAGCGCCAGTTGGGGCTAATGTTCATTCACGTCACGCACAACCAGGAAGAGTCCCTGTCGATGGCCGACCGAATCGTCGTCATGAATGACGCCCGGATCCAGCAGGTCGCCGATCCGCTGACGATCGCGACCAGGCCGGCGACCGAGCTTGTCGCACGCTTCATGGGCGACAACAACATCATCTCCGGCAAGGTTGTCGAGCGCGCCGACGGCCGTCTGGTCGTCGAGGACGAGCACGGCGTGCGTGCAAGCCTACGGGTGCCGGGCGACAAGCCTGCAGTCGGCGACGCGGCTCAGGTCTCGATCAGGGCCGCAGTCGTGCAGATCGGCGACAGCGCACCGGATGCGAGAATGAACTCGGCCGAGTGCGAGATCGTCTTCGTCGAGTTCCTCGGCGACCTCGTCAAGCTCCACCTCACCGCAGGGGGCGAGCGGCTACTCGCGAAGGTCCCGGGCGAGCGCTACCCGGAGTTCCGGGGCCGCGAGGGCGCGCGGATCAGGATCTCCTGGGAGGAGGAGGATGTCCAGCTCCTATCCGCCTGAGCCGCATCTCGACCTCGAGGAGATCGAGGAAGCCGAGGAGCTCGAGGACACCCGTTCGTCCGAGCGCGCGCTGGGAGCGGCTCGCGGGCAACGAGGAAGCGGGTGGGTGACGCTCGCCTGGGGGTTGCCGGGGTTCCTCTGGCTGGCCTTCTACCTCGTTGCGCCGCTCACCTTCATCGTGCTCGTCAGCTTCTGGACGCGGACGGACACCGGCTTCGTCCGCGAGTGGACGGGCGCGAACTACGGCGCGCTCCTGCACCCGTTCAGCCTCGACAACTCCTACTGGCAGAATATGCTGACGTCGTTCGAGACGTCCGTGATCGCTGTCGTCGCCTGCCTCGTGTTCGGCTTTCCCGTCGCCTACTTCCTCGCGCTGAAGGTCGAGAAGCTGCAGAACCAGATTGCGCTCTTCATCATCGCCCTCGCCCCGTTCTGGACGAGCTTCCTCACGCGATCCGTCGCCTGGGCCTATCCGCTGATGGGCCGCGAAGGCGCGCTGAACCAGTTCCTGCTCAAGCTGCACATCGTCAGCCAGCCGGTGGACGCGTTCGGCTTCTCGACGCTCTCGGTGCGGCTCGCGATGATCCAGCTCTACATCCTGTTCATGATCACGCCGATCTTCTTCCTGCTCAGCCAGGTCGATCGATCCGCCCTCGAGTCCGCCCGTGACCTCGGGGGGAACTGGTTCAGCGTCTTCAAGGAAGTCATCCTCCCCCAGACGATGCCCGGCATCGTGATCGGCTCGATCTTCATCTTCGTGCTCACGATGGGCGAGTACGGCACGGTGGCGGTGATCGGCCAGGGTTCAGTCTCGTCTGTCGGCACGTTCATCCAGACGCAGGTCCTCGGGATCCAGTACCCGCAAGGGGCCGCGTCCGCTGTGCTTCTGGTCCTCGTGCTGATCCTCGGCGTGTTCGGTATCACGCGGTTCGCCAACCTGCGTGAGGAGCTCTGAGATGGCGACCGCCACCGAAACGGCAACTGGGAAGCCCCAGGATCGAGTCGTCAGGAGGGAGCCGAAGCGTCGCCGAGACTGGGTGAAATGGGGTCTCGGCACCTACTTCGCGATCTTCCTGATCTTCCTCTACGCGCCGATGATCCTGATGGCGATCCTCTCGTTCCAGGGCTACTACGGTGGCGTGACCTTCCCGTTCCGGGGCCCGGCGGGCTTCGACTGGTGGCGCTCGATCTTCCAGGCGCAGGTCGGGGGCGTCTATACGCACGCCGGGGACATCCGCGCGGCCGGTCAGCGCTCGTTGTGGATTAGCCTGGCCGCCGGCCTGGTCGTGGCCTTCCTGGCGTTCACGCTATCGATGGCCTTCCGCCGGCGGTTCCGCGGTGACGGAGTCGCGTTCTACGTGATCATGCTCGCTCTGATGACGCCGGGGTTCCTGCTGGGTCTCGGCACGCAGCTGCTCTGGAAGGCGATGGGCATCGAGACCTCGCTCTGGTGGTCGGCGCTCGGGGCGAACACGGTGTGGGGCATCCCCTTCGGCTTCCTCGTGATGCTCGCCGTCTGGAACCGCTACGACGACCATATCGAGGAGGCCGCTCGTGACCTCGGCGCGAACGCCACCACGACCTTCCGCGAAGTGACGTTACCGCTCGTCTGGACGGGCATCTTCGGCGCGGCGCTGTTCGGGTTCACGCTGACCTGGAACGACTTCGACCGCACGGTGCTGCTCGTGCTCGACAACACGCTGCCGCTCCAGATCGTCGGCCTGATCCAGGCGTCGGCGATCCGGCCGGACCTCTACGCGCTCGGCACTGCAACCACGCTCGTCTCGCTCGGGCTCATCTTCAGCGTTCTCGTCATCGTGACGCTCCGGCTGCGCGTGCGTGGACGTCGCGTCGAGAGGGTGGAGGAGGAGCTCGGGCTCGAGGGGGAGATCGACGCCGAGGCGGCGGCCCGGGCAAGCGGCCTCGCACCATAGCCCTTGGCCAGCGCATCGGCTTCGATGAAATCGACGGTCGTAGTTGTCTCGACCGGTGGGACCATCGCCATGCGCCCGGAGGCCGGCACGGGGAAGCTCGTCCCCCTTGTCTCCGGTGACGAGCTGGTGGAGATGATCGGCTGGACGGAAGCGCCTCCGGTCGAGCTCGACGACTTCGTACGCGTGCCGAGCTTCGACGTGCACGGGGAGCTGGCGCTGTCGCTCGCCCGGCAGGTCGTGCGGCAGGCCGAGCGGCCCGAGGTCCGCGGTGTGGTCGTGACGCATGGCACGGACACCATGGAGGAGAGCGTCTACCTCATCGACCGGCTGCTCGGGTCGGGCACGCCGGTCGTCCTCACGGGGGCGCAGCGAGGTGCCGACCAGCCCGATGCCGACGGGCCGCGGAACCTACGCGACGCGATCCGGGTGGCCTGGTCGGAGAACACGGTCGGCCCGGGCGCGGTGGTCGTCTTCGCCGGACAAATCCATTCGGCGCGAGAGGCTCGTAAGGTCCATACGAGCGCCGTGAATGCATTCGACTCCCCCGGCTATGGCGCGATCGGCCACGTCGACGCGGACGTCGTCTCGGTGCGACGGCAACCGGTGCGCGCTCCAACGCTTCCCGTGCCGGAACGGCTTGCGCTTGTCGACTTGCACCGCCTGTTCGCCGGGAGCGACGGTCGCTTCGTCCGGCATTCGCTCGAGACGGGCGCCGAGGCGATCGTGCTCGAGGGTACAGGGCGCGGCAATGCGAACGACCATGTCGTCGAGGCCGTGCGGGAGGCGACCGCAGCCGGGGTGCCCGTGGTCGTTTGCTCGCGCTGCGCAGCCGGCAGAGTCGAGCCCGTCTACGGTCGCGGTGGCGGTCGCGATCTCGAGGACGCGGGCGCGCTGTTCGCCGGTGACCTCGGCGGGTCGAAGGCGCGTATCGTGCTCCAGCTCGCGCTCGGTGCAGGCCTCGACGCGCGGGCGACGCTCGCGGCCGAGTGCTCGTAGAGCAATGCGAGGGCGGCTTTCTGTCATCGCCGCGCTGATCGTCGTGTGCCTCGTGGTGGGGCACGCGGTCGCAGGAACCCGAAGCAGACAGAGTGCCGAACGGAACATCTCGAATCTCCCCGGTCCGCAGACGAACGCGACGATCGCCGTCGACCCGCGCGACGATCGGATCCTGCTCGCGGGGTCGAACAGCCTTCTCGAGGGTGCCGAGCGCGTCTACAGCTCAACCGACGGCGGTCTGACGTGGGGGACCGAGACGCTGACCCCGCCCGTCGCTGACATGCTCTTGTCCTGTCCGTCCGACCCGGGTGTCGCGATCGACCGGTCGGGCCGGCAATACTTCTCGTTCGATCGCTCGGCCCCCTGTGCGAGCGACGCTGCCTCGCGCGTGTTCGTGGTCACGCGGGCGGGGCCCGCGGCAGCCTGGTCAGCGCCGATCCTTGTCGCGCCACTCGGGCGCGCCCGCCTCGACGACAAGCCCGCGATCGCCGTCGATACGTCGCCTGTCAGCCCGCACCGGAACCGCGTCTACGTTGCCTGGTCTCGTCTCTCCCGAAGGGTTGTCTACTCGATCATGATCAGCCACTCCGACGACCAAGGCCGGACCTGGTCACGTCCGGCCAAGGTCAACCGCGCCGGTGACGAGCTCAACTATGCGAGCATCGCGGTAGCCAGGAACGGCACCCTCTACGTCGGCTGGACGGACTCATCGCGATACTCCGTCCAGATCGCGCGCTCGACAGACGGGGGTGCCCACTTCTCTCCCGAGGTGAAGGCGGCTGCATTCATCGTCATCGCCATTCCGCACTGCGGCATCGGGATCGTCGTCCGGGCCGAGCCGCGGTCGTGCATCCAGGCCAATCCGACTGTCACCGTCGATAACTCGGGCGGCAGGTTCTCGGGGCGGGTCTACGTCAGCTACACAGGGACCGATTACAACGGCGACAAGGGGACCGCGCTCACGACCTTCGACAGCAACCTGAAACCGATCGCAGGACTTCCACTATTGGGACACCACCGCATCGTCGCACGGTCGCTCTCGGGCCGGGCCTCAGATCAGTTCTGGCCGCAGTCCGCAGTCGATCAGTCCAATGGTGCGGTCTGGCTGTGCTTCTACGACACGGCCGGCGATCCGGCGAACACGAAGGTCCACTACTCGTGCAGCGTCTCAATGAACGGCGGGACGAGTTGGGCCCGACCGATCAAGGCGGCGACGGCGCCTTCGGACGAGTCACAGCCCGGCGGGCGGCAGTACGGCTACTACCAGGGCCTCGCGGTCGCCAACGGCGTGGCCCATCCGATCTGGACGGATGCTCGCGACGTGCAGACACTGGGCGAGGAGATCTACACGACGAGGCTCACGCGAGTCGACTTCGCCCGACCCTAGGGCGCCTCGACCCCGAGGCCCGAGGACGCGGCGTGCGCGGTGCACACGAGCGCGCTGCCCGCCTTCGCCACGCCGGGCTACGGCCCGATCGGCACCGTCTACGTCTGCCTCGGTGACCTCTTCGCGAAGTCGTCGGCGATCTCGTCGAAGGTCGCCCAGCGCACGCCGTCGTGCTTGTTGATGTGCTCGATGATTCGCTCGTGCATCAATAGGACCTGGGGCCGTCCGCTCACGTCGGGATGGATCGTCATCGCGAAGACGGCGTAGTCGTACTCGCGGTACACCCAGTCGAACTGGTCGATCCAGATCTCTTCGAGGTGGCGTGGGTTCACGAAGCCGTGGCTGTTCGGAGCTCCCTTGATGAACATCATCGGGGGCAGATCGTCGAGATACCAGCTGGCGGGAATCTCGATCAGGTCCGTCTCTTCGCCACGCTGGAGCGGCACCATCCACTCCTCGGCGTTCTTCGCATAGTCGATCTTCGTCCATGAGTCGCCGACCCGCACGTAGTACGGATGGAAGTCCTTGTGCATGAGCGAGTGGTCGTACTTGATCCCGCGCTCGAGGAGCAGCTCGTTCGTGACGTTGGAGAACTCCCACCATGGCGCCACGTAGCCGGTCGGCCGTCTGCCCGACACCTGCTCCACGAGGCCGATGCACTTGTCGAGGATGGTCGTCTCCTGCTCGCGGGTCATTGCGATCGGGTTCTCGTGGGAGTACCCGTGGATGCCGATTTCGTGGCCGCCGTCGACGACCAGCTGGGTCTCGGTCGGAAACGTCTCGATCGAGTGCCCGGGGATGAACCACGTCGTCCTGAGGTCGTTCCGGGCGAAGAGGTCGAGCAGCCGAGGCGTCCCGACCTCGCCCGCAAACAGCCCACGTGAGATGTCGTCGGGGGAGTTCTCGCCCCCGTACGACCCGAGCCAGCCTGCGACCGCGTCGACGTCGACGCCGTACGCGACGAGAATCTCCTTGGCCATCACAACCTCCGTTGTCGGTGCCTCGAGAGCCGGTGCTGCTACAAAGCGACTCTAGTGTGTGCACTCTGCGGTGTCATCCTGAACCAGCACTGGGCCGAGCAGGATGGAGGACGGCGGGCCAGAGTATTCCGCGCGGCGCTGCTGGACAGGGTGCTCGGCCACTTCGGGCTCGCCGTACAGGACTGGGCGGGAGAGGTCTACGTCCTGCGCGATCGCAAGGGCTCCTCGGTCGTCGTCAAGGACGTCGGCGCCGTGTGGAGTGAGGCCGAGCGGCTGCTCGGCCGCACGCTCGACCCGCTCGACGCCGCGCTCGTCGCCGAGCTGAGTCGGTGAAGACACCGGTCGTCCTCGTCACCGGCTTCCTCGGCAGCGGCAAGACGACGCTCATCTCCCGGCTGCTCGAGCACCCCGACATGGGGGAGACGGCCGTGATCGTGAACGAGCTCGGCGAGGTCGGCATCGACCATCACCTGCTGCGCCGAGTCGACGAGCGAACGGTGCTGCTTGCGAGCGGATGCGTCTGCTGTGTCCTCCGCGGCGACCTCGCCGACGAGCTCCGCGACCTCCTCGACCGGCGCGACGCGAACGAGGTGCCTGCGTTCCGCCGTGTCGTCGTCGAGACGACCGGAGTGGCCGACCCGACGCCCGTCGTGATGACCCTCCTCTCGGATCCGGTCGTGCGAAACCACTACGAGCTCGAGAGCGTCGTCGCCACGATCGACGGCGTCCACGGGTTGCGCGGGCCCGAGTCCGTCAAGCAGGCTGCCGTCGCCGACCGCCTCGTGATCACGAAGGCCGACCTCTCGACGCGAGCCGAGCGAGCGGGCCTGGAGGAGCAGCTGGCCCGTCTGAACCCCGCAGCGGACGCTCGGGCGGCCACCTTCGGCGAGGTCGAGCCCGACTGGCTCTTCGAAAGCGCTGCCCGAGATCCACACGATCTCGACCCGGGACAGAACCAGAGGCACACGGAGCACGACCACGGTATGAGCTCGTGCGTGCTCTTCCTGGACGAGATCGATTGGACGGCGTTCGGCCTCTGGCTGACCATGCTCCTCCAGGCGCGCGGGGAGGACATTCTTCGGGTGAAGGGATTTCTCAACGTCGGCGGCGACGGTCCCGTGCTCGTCAACTGCGTCCAGCACGCCGTGCACCCACCGGTGCACCTCGTCGAATGGCCCGACGACGACCGCCGCTCCCGGCTTGTTTTCATCGGTCACGACCTCGACGCCGAGCTCCTGCGCGCATCGCTCGGTGCGTTCGATCGTGCGGCGCGGCCGGCGCGCGCGTAACCGGGGAGCGTCAGCCGAGGGCGTGCGGCGGGACGCGCCCGGCCCACGGGAGGATCTGCTCGAGCTGCGATGCCAGGCGGAGCAGCGTCGCCTCGTCTCCGTAGCGCCCGACGAGCTGGACGCCGATCGGGAGCTCGTCGCTACTCCAGGCGAGCGGCAGGCTGATCGCCGGCTGGCCGGAGATGTTGAACATCGCGGTAAACGGGGAGTAGACCGAGAACAACTCGCGAACCCAGGCGTCGCTGTCGAGCGACGCGTCGTCCTGATCGAGCTCGCCGAGCCTCCACGGGGTCCTGGCCACGGTGGGCAGGAGGAAGACGTCGGCGCTCTCGAAGAACGTGCCGATCGCGCGCCCGATCGCGTTGCAGTCGCCGTAGCTGTCGAGCAACTCGACCGCCGAGATGGTTGCTCCGCGGCGAATCATGGCGAGCGTGCACGCCTCGACGGTGTCGGGAGACGGAGGTGTACCCAGAGATCGCTCGAGAACAGCCGCACGCTGCGCCAGTCCGGCCGCCCAGGTCGTGACGAGCGCCCGGTGAAGCATGTCGGGATCGATTCCCGGCGTGCTCTCCTCGACGTCGTGGCCGAGCCCGTCGAGCGCGTGCGCCGTCGTCTCCACGGCCGCACGGCACTCACGTGCGACCGGCGCTCCCGACCAGGCATGGGCAGTCCAGCGGACGCGCAGCGTTCCGGGCTGAGAGCCCAGCTCCGCCGCGTAGGGACGCGCGGGAGGCGGAATGACGTACTTGTCGCCCGAGCCGGGGCCGTGCAGAGCGTCGAGTACCGCCGCGGCGTCGCGCAGCGTCCGGCACAGGACGAAGTCGTGCGCCATGCCGTGAAGGCCCTCCCATTGCCCCGGGCCCACCGGTATCCGCGAACGTGTCGGTTTCAAGCCCACGACCCCGCAGAGCGAGGCTGGGATTCGAATCGAGCCACCACCGTCGGTCCCATGGGCGATCGGGAGCGCACGTGCGGCAACGAGCGCCGCCGCCCCTCCGCTCGACCCACCGACGCTTCGCTCGAGGCTCCATGGGTTGCGGGTCGGTCCGTGAGCGACGGGCTCCGTCGTGACGTTGAAGGCAAACTCCGGCGCTCGCGTCCTCGCGATGACGCGAAGCCCGGCGGCACGGACGCGCCGGCCGAAGTCGGTGTCCGCGACGCCCGTCACCCCGTTTGCGGCCCAGCAGCTCCCGAGCTCGGTGACCTGCCCTGCGAGATGAGGGGCGACCTCCTTCATCGCGAACGGCACGCCGGCGAGATGTCCGTCGTCGCTTGCCTCGAGCGCAGTCTCGTTCAGCCGGCCGACTGTGGCGCCCAGGACCGGATCGATCGCTTCGATCGCGCGCCTGGCGACGTCGTCGACCTCGGTGGCCGACACCTCGCCGGCGCGCACGAGCGTTGCGAGACCGACCGCATCTCGTTCCGCATAGTCGCGCAGATCCACGGCGCCCTCCTACAGGGCGGCCCGGCTCACGCAGCGAGCTCGGCGACCGCGCGTACCGGTGAGCCCGTCCCGCCGAGCCACTTCAGCGGATAGCCCGTGAACTGGAACTCCCCCTTGCCGAGCAGCTGCTCGAGATTGACGAGCCACTCGTAGTGCACCATGCCCCGGTCGCGGCAGGCACGGTGATTGGGGAACTCCTTGGTTCCCGCCTTGTCCGTCGAGGGGCCCTCCACGCCGTGCACCCGCGAGCGGTCGGCGAGCCAGTGGCTGGCGTCCATGGTCAGCCCGGGGTTCATCGTCACCACTTCGGGGTTGGGCCAGTGACGCTCGTGGAACCCGGTACAGAGGAGGACGATGTGTCCGTCGATCTCGACGCCGGCCTGCTTCTCCGCCTGCTCGAGGTCGGCGACATCGATGTCGCCGAGATCGGGGATGTGGCGAAGATCCAGGCACACCGCCTTGCCCGTGAACCAGTCGAGAGGAACGGCGTCGATCGGCGCTCCGCCGGCGCCGATGTGGAGCGGCGCGTCGACGTGGGTCCCGACGTGCTCCAGCATCGAGATGTAGTTGACCGAGTAGGTGAACGGGTCCTCCGGCGTGCCGAGTCCCGCCGCCGTCGCCTGTTCGTGCGTGACGTAGGGAAGGATGATCGGGGACGGGAACAGCGCATGGGCCGGCATGCCGTTCGTAATCTCCAGCGAGAGATCTACGAGTACCGTCCCGCTCTGACTGCGCACCGGCGTCGTCTCGGCGGTCTTCGTCACGTTTTCCTCCTCTTCGTCCTACGTGTCCGCGACGCCTGGTCTGGGTGGGTGGATAGTACATCGCTCGAACTCCACGGTCGGCGTCGATGGCGACCGGGACCTCGTCCGGCGTGCCATGGCGCAAACCCATCGTCCTCGGACGCTCGAGCGGAAGCGATCTCTTCGCTCAGTACGAGCGCGGCATCCCCAGCACGTGCTGACCGAGGTAGGCGAGGATGAGGTTGTTCGACACGGGCGCTACCTGATACAGCCGCGTCTCGCGGAACTTCCGCTCGATGTCGTACTCCTCCGCGAAGCCGAAGCCCCCGTGCGTGTCGAGACAAGCGTTGGCGGCCAGCCACGACGCGTCGGACCCGAGCAGCTTCGCCATGTTCGCCTCGGCCCCGCAGGGGAGGCCCTGCTCGAAGAGCCACGCCGCCTTGTAGCGCATCAGGTCCGCCGCCTCGATCTGCGCGTACGCCTGCGCGATCGGGAACTGCACTCCCTGGTTCGCCCCGATCGGTCGTCCGAAGACGACGCGCTGCGAGGCGTACGCGGACGCTTTCTCGATGAACCAGCGGCCGTCACCGATGCACTCGGCCGCGATCAGCACGCGCTCGGCGTTCATGCCGTCGAGGATGTAGCGAAACCCCATGCCCTCTTCGCCGACGAGGTCGTCGCCCGCGACGAAAACGCCATCGAGGAAGATCTCGGTGGTCGCGTGGTTCATGAGCGTCCTGATGGGGCGGATCGTCATCGTGCCGTCGGCGAGCGCTTTCTTCATGTCGACGATGAACGTGGAGAGCCCGAGTGTCTTCTTCTCGACCTGATCGGCGGGTGTGGTACGCGCGAGCAAGAGCATGAGGTCGGAGTAGAGCGCACGCGACGTCCAGATCTTCTGACCGTGCACGAGCCAGCCGTTGTCCACCTTCCTCGCCGTCGTCTGGATCGACGTCGTGTCCGATCCGGCCATCGGCTCCGTGACGCCGAACGCTTGCAGGCGCAGCTCGCCCGAGGCGATCTTCGGCAGGTAGCGCTTCTTCTGGGCGTCCGAGCCATGACGCAGAATCGTGCCCATCGTGTACATCTGCGCGTGGCAGGCACCCGAGTTGCCCCCCGACGCGTTGATCTCCTCGAGGATCACGCTCGCTGCCGTGATCGTCAGACCGGCGCCGCCGTACTCCTCCGGGATCAGGGCGGCCAGCCAGCCATTCTCGGTCAGGGCGCCGACGAACTCCTCGGGATAGCTGTCCGGCTCGAGTGCGCGCCAGTACTCCCCGGTGAACCGCGAGCACAGCTCCCTGACCGCGGCGCGGATCTCGCCCAGCTCCGCCGCCGGGGAGAAGTCCACGGTCAGCTTGCGCTCCTCTCGAGCAGACGCCGGGCGATGATCAACTGCTGGATCTCGTTCGAGCCCTCGCCGATCAGGAGCAATGGGGCGTCGCGGTAGTACCGCTCGGGGCGGTACTCGAGCGAGTAGCCGTAGCCGCCGTGGATGCGCAGGCAATCGAGGGCGTTGTCCTGCGCCGCTTCGGTCGCGAAATACTTCGCCATGCCCGCCTCGAGATCGGCCCGTTCGCCGGAGGCCTTCTTCTGCGCGGCCTGCAGCGTCAGCAGCCGTGCGGCCTCCGCGCGGGTGGCCATTTTCGCGAGCATCAGCTGTACCGCCTGGTGGTGGCCGATCTTCTTGCCGAACGCCTCGCGCTCCTGTGCGTACCGGAGGGCATCGTCGAGTGCAGCCTGCGCGACGCCGACGCCGCGGGCGGCCACGTTGACGCGGCCGACCTCGATCCCGCTCATGAAGTACTTGAACCCCTTCCCCACCCCAGCTTCGCCCCCGAGGACACTCGCCGCGGGCGTGCGGAAGCTGTCGAACACGAGCTCGGTGGACTCGACGCCCTTGTAGCCGAGCTTCGGCAGACCGGGCATCGGGATCGTCAGTCCCGGCGGGTTGGTCTCCGGCTCCTTCTCGACGATGAACCCGGTCATCCCCGTGTGGGCGGGATCCGCCGCCGGGTCGGTCTTCGCGAGCAACATCACCAGTCCGGACCGCCAGCCGTTCGTCACCCACATCTTCTGCCCGTCGATGACGTACTCGTCGCCGTCGCGGGTTGCGGTCGTGCGGATCGACTGGACGTCCGAGCCGGCGTGCGGCTCGGTCATCGAAAACGACGAGCGGAGCTCCATCGTCGCGAGCCGGGGGAGGAAGCGCTGCCGCTGCTCTTCCGTCCCGTGCAGATGGATCATCGTTGCGGCGATGAACGACCCGTTGAGAATCCCCGACAACGTCACCCAGCCGCGCGAGATCTCCATCACGATCAGCGCATAGGTGTCGAGCCCAAGGCCGAGGCCGCCGTACTCCTCCGGGATCGTCGTCCCGAAGAGGCCCATCTCGCGCATCGTCTCGACCATCGACTCGGGGTATTCGTCGGCGTGCTCGAGCTCTGACGCAACGGGGACGACGTCGCGATCGACGAACGCCCGAACGGTCGCCACGATCTCGCGCTGATCGGCGGTGAGGCTCATGTGATCGTCGCGGTCATGCAGGCACCGTGGTGCCGAGCGTGAGCGGAGCAAGAGCCGCTGTGAGCTCGTCGTGCTCCTCGAGGCTCAGGATCGCCTCCTCGAGCGCCTCGAGGGCGCGATCGGGCAGCGCGAGTGAGGCGTTCTCACGGTACTTGGAGCGCACCTCGGCTGCCGAAAGCGGGTTCTCCGGGCCACCCTTCTGGTAGGGGAAGTCGGCCTCGAACGACGTTCCGTCGGCGAGCGAGACGGCCACGCCGCCGGGAAACGCCTGCGGGTACGTCGGGTACGCACGCGTCTCGTAGCGCACCTTCGCTGCGACCGCCAGCACCGAGGGGTCGGTGATCGCCTCGTCGGTGAAGTCTCCGACGGAGACGTGGCCGCGCACGAGCATCGAAGCGACGGAGTACTGCAGCGAGAACTTCCCCTCGTACTCGGAGCGTGGCGCGCGCTTCTGGTCGGCCGGCTCGAGCACGAGCGAGACGCCGGCCGCCGGCACGGTCACGAGCACGTCCGCAATCTCGTCCGCAGAGAATGTCCGGCCGCCCGCCCCGTCCGCGGTTGCACCGAGGGAGCCGTGCATGAAGTGGCACACCGGGAACGGCTTGTAGGCAATCCGTGGCGTCTCCCACCGCGAGCCCAGATCGACGAGCTGACCGGCGATATCGATCTCCCCCTCCTCTGCGTCGAGAAAGGCGTGGTATAGCCCGAACTTCCCCTCGAGCACCGTCTGCGGCCCGACCGCCCCGTGCGCAGCCAGCCGTGATGCGAGGTGCGCGCCGTGTGCCGCCCAGGCGGGGTGCATCGGCTTCGTGGGCGTCCCGTCTGCCAGGTACGCGAAGAGACCCCCTGCGAACGAGCCGGCGATTCCGAGCGCGCTCGTCGTCGTGGCGGCGTCGGCTCCTGCGATCCGCCCGATCGCTGCCACGCCGCCGAAAATCCCGCAGATCGCGGTGGGATGGAACCCCCGCGCGTGGAACGCGCCCGGTGCCGCCATCCCGATCCGGCAGACGACCTCGTTGCCGGCGATGATCGCCGCCAGCGTGTCGCGCCCGTTGGCGCCGGCCTGCTCCGCGGCCGCGAGCGCCGCGGGCGTGATCACCGCCGAGATGTGGCTGACCGATTCGGAGTGCGTGTCGTCGAAGTCGAGCCCGTGACACAGCATCGCGTTGGCGAAGGCAGCGTTCGCGGCCGGGAACCTCCGTTCCGTGCCGATCACGGTCGCCTGCGGCTCGCCCCCGAGCTCGCCCATGGTCGTCCTGCCCTCGGTCGCAATCTCGCCTGCATGGGCCGCGAGTCCGCAGCCCAGCGTGTCGAGCAGGTGGAGCTTCGCGTGTGTCCGGACATCCTCGGGGATGTCGTCGAGCGAGAGCGCCGAGCTCCATTCTGCGATGTTCCTGGCTGCAGCCGGCATCCATCCCTCCTTGGTCTCGTGTGCAGATGGCCGCGAAACGGCCGTCACACTGTCCATGCGTCGTCGGTGTGCGGGAAGCCGTCGGCGACCTCCGGCGCGCCGCGGCGGTAGACCATGAACGTCCGCGTGAACTCGATCACGACCTCCGAGCGCTGGTTGATCCCTCGGCAGCGCATCGAGACGATCCCGACGCTCGGGTTCGAGCTCGATTCGCGCACCCCGAGGATCTCGCTCTCCGCCCAGAGCGTGTCGCCCTCGAACACCGGCCTCGGCAGCTTGATGTCCGACCAGGCGAGGTTGGCGGCGGCGTTCTCGCTCGTGTCAGGGACCGTCAGACCTGTGACGAGCGCGAGCGTGAAGGCGCTGTTGACGAGCGGCTTCCCGAACCGGGTGCGGGCGGCGAACGGCTCGCTGAAGTGCATCGGGTTCGTGTTCATCGTCAGGCAGGTGAACCAGATGTTGTCGGTCTGGGTGACGGTGCGGCCGAAACGGCTGCGGAAGACGTCGCCGACGGCGAAGTCCTCGTAGAAGCGGCCCCGCCACTCTTTCGGCGCTGGGGGCGAGTCAGCCTGCATCGAGCATCCTCCTCTCGTTGTCGGCGATGAGCCGGCGTGCGCGCTCGACCACCGGCAGGTCGATCATCGCGCCGTCGAGAGCGACGGCGCCTCGACCCTCGGCGATCCCTCGCTCATAGGATTCGACGATGTCCCGGGCACGCGTGAGCTCTCCTTCGCCGGGGGCGAACACGGCGTTCACGATGTCGACCTGGGCAGGGTGGATGCACGCCTTGCCGCGAAACCCCAGCGAGCGTGCAAGCCGGCACTCCGCCTCGAGCCCTTCGCCGTCGCGCACGTCGAGGTGGACGAGGTCGAAGGGCCCCCGGATGCCGGCCGCGGCCGAGTCGAGGACGAGCTTCGAGCGCGCGAACAGAACCTCCTGCCCGTCCGGCCGCACCTCGAGCCCGAGCTCGAGCCCCAGATCGACGGCACCCAGGACGAGAGCCTCGACCCGGGGGTGCGAGGCCGTCTCGTAGGCGAGGCGCAAGCCCTGTGCCGTCTCCACGATCGCGATCACCGGCGGGCCGCTCCCTCCGAGCGCGTCGACAGTCTCCGGCGTCGCCTTCGGCATCACGATCGCCTGCAGCGGCAGGCTCTGCACGAGCTCGAGGTCACGCTCGAAATGCGGGCTGTCGGCGCCGTTGACGCGCACCATCATGGCTGCCGCGGATCGCGTGTCCCCGAGCGTGCGCATCACGAGCACCCGAGCCTCATCCTTCCGGGTCGGCGCGACCGCATCCTCGAGATCGGCGACCACTGCATCGGCGGCCGTCTCGATCGCGCGACGGAGCTTGCGCTCGTCGCTGCCGGGTGCGAAGAGGAACGAACGGGCGGTCTGGAGCGAGGTCATCGAAGTTGACAGAATCGCGAATGTCAGACATAAACACAAATTCCGTACCAACGCGAGAGGAGCATGGCCTTGAAGGCGGTCGTCTTTCACGAGTTCGGCACCACCGATGTCCTCCATGTCGAAGAGCTCCCCGATCCCGTGCCCGGCCCGGGCGAAGTGCTCGTCGACATCACGGCCACGGCCCTCAACCATCTCGATGTCGACATGCGTCAGGGGATCTCACGTTTCCCGATCGCGTTCCCCCACACGGTCGGAGTCGAGCCGGTCGGCCGGATCTCGGCGCTCGGCGAGGGGGTCGACGGCTGGGCGATCGGCGATCGTGTCGCCGTGTACCTCATCGCGACGTGCGGGAGCTGCGTCTACTGCCGCACCGGACGCGAGTCGATCTGCACGGCACCGGAGTGGTTCATCGGCATCGGCTCGGGAGGCGCCTACGCGGAGATGATCACCTGCAAGACCTCACAGCTGATCCGCATCCCGGCTGGGGTCACGGATGTCGAGGCGGCGGCGTCTCTGATCGCGTTCGGGACGGCGTGGCACATGTTGATCACGCGCGCGCGGATCCGGCCTGGGCAGACAGTCCTCGTCAACTCCGTCGGCAGCGGGATCGGCTCCGCGGCAGTGCAGGTCGCGAAGAACGCGGGGGCATTCGTGATCGGCAACTCCAGCCGAGACGACAAGCTCGATCGCGCGATCGGGCTCGGTCTCGACGTCGGCATCAACTACTCGACGCAGGACGTCGTCGAGGAGGTCATGAAGGCGACCGGCGGGCATGGGGTCGACATCGTCTTCGAGCACGTCGGCGGAGAGCTGTTCCAGAAGAGCCTCGACTCGCTCGCCAAGGACGGACGCGTCGTGATCTGCGGCGCTCATGCCGGCGAGGTCGTCCCCTTCGACATCATCCCGTTCTTCCGGCGGCAGCTTTCGGTGATCGGCTCGTTCGTGTTCGACCGCAGCGAGGTCGAGACCTGTTTCGCGCTGGTCGCGAGGGGCGCGCTGCGGCCGCAGGTCGCCGCCACGTTCCCGCTCGAGCAGGTGAAGGAGGCGACAGAGCTCATGGAGAGCAGGGAGTTCTTCGGCAAGATCGTGCTGACGACGGGGGGTGGAGAGTGAAACGTGTTGGTGTCGACGTCGGAGGCACGTTCACCGACCTGATCTATGTCGATGACGAGGCCGGGGTGATCCGGGTGCACAAGATCGCGACCACCCCGGAGGACCCCTCGCTCGGAACGATCCAGGGGATTCGCGAGCTGGCGGCAGAGGCCGGCGTCGCTCCGTCCGAGCTCGACCAGGTGTTCCACGGGACGACGATCGCGACGAACATCGTGATCGAGCACACCGGGGCCATCGTGGGGATGATCACGACGGAGGGCTATCGAGACATCCTCCACATCGCGCGGCACAAGAAGCCGCTCAACTTCTCCAACTACCAGGATCTACCCTGGCAGCGATACCCGGTCGTTCGGCGACGCTACCGGTTGACGGTGCCCGAGCGGATCAAGGGGGACGGCTCCGTGCTCGTCCCGCTCGACGAAGGCAAGGCACGCGAGCAGGTTCGGGCACTCAAAGAGGCCGGTGTCGAGGCGGTGTGCGTCTGCTTCCTCTTCTCGTTCCTCAACCCGGCACACGAACAGCGGGTCGCCGAGATCGTGCGTGAGGAGTTCCCCGAGGCGTTCGTCTCGGTCTCGAGCGAGGTGATCCCCCAGTATCGCGAGTACGAGCGATTCTCGACAGTCGGACTGAACGCGTACGTCGGCCCGAAGGTCGCCTCGTACGTCGCGCGCCTGCAGGAGGAGCTTGCGGGCCTTGGGGTACGCACGGGCCTCCACCTCATGACCTCGGCTTCGGGGGTGGCGACGGCCGAGGCGGCAATCAAGCGGCCCGTGACGCTGCTCATGTCCGGCCCCGTGGCAGGAGTCGTGGGCGGTATCTGGGCGGGACGGCAAGCAGGCTTCGACAACGTGATCACGCTCGACGTCGGCGGGACCTCGGCCGACATCGGTCTCGCTCAGGAAGGCCGCCTGCGGATGAAGCACCTGCTCGACACCAAGGTCGGGCCGTACCAGGCGATGATTCCGATGGTCGACGTGGACACGATCGGCGCCGGCGGCGGCTCGATCGCGTACGTCGACGGCGGGGGCATCTTCCGCGTCGGGCCGCGTTCGGCGGGCGCCGTCCCGGGCCCGGCCGCGTACGGTCGGGGCGGCACGGAGGCGACCGCGACCGACGCGATGGTCAACCTCGGCTGGCTGCTTCCCGAGGCGTTCCTCGGCGGCGGGATGTCGCTCGACCGAGAGGCGGCGCGCAAGGCGTTCGAGGACGGCCCGGCGGACGCTCTCGGCATGAGCGTCGAGGAGGCGTCGATGGGAGCCGTGCAGATCCTCTCGCACTCGATGGTGCAGTCGATCGAGGAGAACTCGGTCCGCAAGGGTTTCGACCCGCGGGACTTCGCACTCGTCGCCGAGGGCGGCGCAGGCCCGCTTTTCGCGGTGCCGATCGCGGTCGAGGTCGGGACGCCGAATGTCGTCGTCCCCCTCTACCCGGGTATCGCGGCGGCGATGGGGCTCGTCGCAACCGACATGGTCTACGAATATGCAGCGACGACCTACCAGCGCCTCTCCAAGCTCGACGCGGACGCTCTGCAACGGCGATTCGAGGAGCTCGAGGCGCAGGCCGCCGGCCAGCTCGAAGAGGACGGCATCCCCGCCGACAGCGTCATCGTGCAACGGATCGTCGACGCCCGTTACCTCGGCCAGGGGTACGAGCTGCGCGTCGACGTCGGCGCGGGGGCGATCGACCAGGCCTGGGTCGACGCGCTTCGGAGCGACTTCCACGACATCCACGAGCGCGAGTACTCGCGACGCTTCGAGGACTCCGACATCGAGGTCCCGAACATCCGCGTGCGCGGGATCGGGATCATGCCCCAGCTCTCGACACCGGAGATCGAAGCGGGCGGGGAGTCGCCTGCCGGCGCGCTTCGCTTCGAGGGTGATGCGTGGTTCCTCGTCGACACATCGCTCGAGCAGGTCTCGACCCGTTACTACGACCGAGCCGAGCTGCGGGCGGGGAACCGTCTCGTCGGCCCGGCGATCGTCAACCAGTACGACTCGACGACCGTGATCCCCCCTGGGATCGAGGCGCACATCGACCGTCACGGGAACATCGTGATCGAGGTCGGTTCCTCGGCCGAGGCGAAGGCGATTGCGGCGTCGGCTTCTGTTCCGGCGAGCCAGGGGGTGTGACGGTGTCGACGCTCGAATACGAGCTGGGGAAGCATCCGGGCCCACCGGAGCTGGAACGGGTGGAGGTCGACCCGATCACGATGCGGGTGCTCGGCGGCGCCTACCACGCGATCGCGAAGGAGATGGCGGGCGTGTTGTTCCGTATGTCCTACTCGTCGATCATCCGCGAGTCCGAGGACCTCGGTGCGGGGATCTTCGACGCGCAGGGGCGGGAGCTCTGCGAGTCCGACTCGACTCCGATGCACATCGGGTCGTTGCCGTGGTACATCCGTGGGTTCATGCGTCACCTCGAGGGGAAGATCGTCGAGGGCGACGTGATCATCCACAACAATCCGTACTACGGGGCCTCGCACAGCCCGGACATCGCGGTGGCGGTGCCGATCTTCCACGACGGCGAGCTCTACGGGTTTGCCGCTGTGACCGCACATGTCCTCGATGTCGGCGGCTCGTTCCCGGGGATCAACGCCGATGCCTTCGACGTGTACGCGGAGGCGAAGATCTACGACGGGCTCCGCTGGTATCAGGCAGGGAAGCTGAACGAGGATCTCGACAAGATGATCTTCGACAACGTCCGCACGGTCACGATGAACCGAGGCGACATGAACGCCATGATGGCCGCCTGTCAACTCGGTCGCGACCGGATGCTGCGGCTCTTCCAGCGCTATGGGGCAGACACCGTGATGAGCGCTGCGTACAACTGGATGGACTACTCGGAGAACATGCTGCGCGAGCAGATTCGCGCATTGCCCGACGGCGAGTACAAGGCACCGACCGGGTGGCTCGACGACGACGCGCGAAACCGCGGTGTGCGACTGCGCGTCGAGACGAAGGTCATCGTCGAGGGCGACGAGATCACGATCGACCTCACCGGCTCGAACGCGGAGGTGCCGACCGGGTACAACGTCCCCTACGAGGGCTCGCTTCTCGTCGGCGCCTATTACGCAGTGCGCACGATCCTTCTGGACGAGGTCACGTTTCCCGAGCACGTTCCGCAAAACGACGGTGTCTTTCGGCCGGTCAAGGTGATCGCACCGAAGGGCACGATCTACAACCCGACGTTCCCGCGAGCCTGCTTCTCGCGTTTCTGCCAGGTGCAGCGGGTCGTCGACAACACCATCCTCGCTCTCGCCGACGCGCTCCCGGAGGGAGTCACTGCCGGGAACTCGGCCGGGATCCATTTCTGCGCGTACTCCGGTTTCTCGGAGGAGATGGGCGAGTACTGGCTCTATCTCGAGGTGAACGAGGGCTCGTACGGCGGCCGATTCGGCAAGGATGCCATGGACTCGGTCGACAACCTGATGGCGAACACGCGCAACAACCCGATCGAGGAGCTGGACCTGCGGTTCCCGGTCCGGTGCGATCAGTACGAGTTGCGCCCCGAGCCTGCAGCGCCGGGTCGTTGGCGCGGCGGGATCGGGATCATCCGCCGGAACAGGTTCCTCGTGGACGGCGTCTACTCGTGTGAGGGCGATCGTCAGACCGATCCTCCCCGAGGCATCTTCGGCGGCTGGGACGGCCTCGTCGCCTCCTGTCGCAAGAACCCCGACACTCAGCAGGCGGAGGACCTCCCCGCCAAGGTCACCGGGATCCCGTTCGCGGCCGGCGAGTTCATCGAGTTCCGGGAACCGAACGCGGCGGGATACGGCGATCCGCTCGACCGGCCGGCCGAGGCGGTGCGGGAAGACGTTCTCGACGACTTCACGACGATCGAGCTCGCACGGGACGCGTACGGCGTCGTGTTCGCGGACGAGCGCACGCTCGAGATCGACGCGGGGGCGACGGAGGCGCTCCGCGCGGAGCTCCGGTCGAACCCCCGCGGCACCTCGTTGACCGACTACTTCCGCGACAGGCTCCCGCAGGAGAACAAGCCGGTGTCGGTCGCCGGCAACAAAGAGTTCGGGATCGCCTGAGCCGCCCGATCCTGCTTTGCCGTGACGGCGGACGACAAACCTCGGAAGTCGAGGGCGGAGGCTTCCGCCCTCGACGGGCGGCACTCGTCCGAGCGGGTGTCGGCCATACCCTTGCGACGCGTGCGGAAAAGCTACGAGCAGGCCGCCGACCAGCTTCGCGAGCTGATCGTCTCGGGACGGCTTGCCCAGGGCGAGCGCCTGCCGACCGAGTCTGCGCTCTCGCGCGAGTTCGGGGTGAGTCGCGGGACGGTGAGGGAGGCTCTCCGTCTGGTCGCTGCGCAGGGGTTGATCAGGACGACGAAAGGTGCGGGCGGCGGCAGCTACGTGACGATGCCCACCGTTCACCACATCTCCGAGTCGTTGAGCTCGAACATCGCCCTGCTCGCCGACGCCCGCAACCTCACCCTCGAGGAGCTGATCGAGGTGCGAATGTTGCTGGAAGTGCCCGCGGCACGGTTCGCCGCACGCCGGCGAACGATCGAGGACATCGAGCTGCTGCGGGGAGCGATCCCGCCGGACGATCCACCTCTCGACACGCAGTCCGAGTTCGTCCACAACCGCGACTTCCACGCGACGTTGATCGAGTGCTGCGGGAACGCTCTGCTGCGGATTGCCGCGCAGCCGGTGTTCTCGGCCTTGCAAACGAGCCTTTCCCGGTCAGGTCTCGGGCGTAGCTTTCACACCGCGATCCACGCTCATCACGTGCGGATCGTCGAGGCCGTGCACGCAGCCGACGAGGAGTGTGCGGCGAGAGAGATGCACGACCACCTCGAGTTCCTCGTGCCCTACTACGAGAAGGCCTGGCGCCGCGCGCGCAGGGTCTGGTGAATGACATCCCGTCAGCCTCGACCCGCCTGGGACGGCGGCTCCCCGTGGAGATCGGTCACGACACTCCCCCGACGCCCAGTGCGAGTGAGAGGATGGTCACGTGAGCCCCGATCTGCGCACCGGGTGATCGCGTGACACTTCCGCTGAGCGATGTCCGGATCATCTCCGTCGAGCAGTTCGGCGCGGGGCCTTGGGGAACACTCCAACTCGCCGACCTCGGCGCCGAAATCATCAAGATCGAGGACCCGACGACCGAGGGGGACGTCGGCCGCTATGTGCCGCCGTTCCAGGAGGGCGAGGATTCGCTCTTCTTCGAGACGTTCAACCGCGGCAAGAAGAGCATCTCGCTCGATCTCCGCCATGGGCGCGCGAGGGACGTGCTCCACGACCTCGTGCGGGTGTGCGACGCGGTGTACTCCAATCTGCGCGGTGACCAGCCGCGCAAGCTCGGCCTGACCTACGACCAGCTCCAGGGTGTCAACCCGGCGATCGTGTGCTGCTCCCTGTCCGGCTTCGGGATGTCCGGCCCACGCGCCTCGGAGGGCGGCTACGACTACATGATGCAGGGGCTCGCAGGCTGGCAGAGCCTTACCGGCGAGCCAGACGGCCCTCCCACGAAGAGCGGGCTCTCGCTCGTCGACCTTTCTGGCGGATATGCCTCTGCGATCGCCGTGCTGGCGGGCATCTGGCGGGCCCGGCGGGACGGGGTCGGTTGCGACTGCGACGTGTCGTTGTTCGAGACGGCGCTCCATGAGCTGATGTACATCGGGCCGTGGGCTGCGACACACGGGTATGTGCCACCGCGCCGTGCGAGCAGCGCTCACCCGACGATCGTCCCGTTTCAGAACTTCGAGGCTTCAGACGGCTGGTTCGTGGTCGCAGCGGCGAAGCAGAGCTTCTGGGAGCGCACGTGTGCCGTGATCGGCCGTCCCGATCTCAGCGAGGACGAGCGCTTCGCGACGATGGCCCGGCGCAATGTCAATCGCGACGAATTGGTGCCGGTTCTCGAAGACGTATTCAAGGCGCGCCCCGCGCAGGAATGGATCGACGCGCTCGTCGCAGCCGGCGTGCCGGCGTCACGGGTCAACACGGTCGAGGAGGCACTCGTCGACCCGCAGACGGTCGCTCGCGAGGACATCGTCGAGTACGAGCATCCGGCGCTCGGGACGGTTCGCTCGATTCGGACTCCGCTTCGGCTTGCGTCCGGTGACGAGCGCCTGGAGCGGGAGCCACGGCGCGGCCCACACCGCGGCGAGCACACGGGCGCCGTCCTCGAGGGCCTTTGCGGATACGCGCCCGAGCGGGTGAGGGAGCTCGCCGAGGCCGGCGTTTTCGGGACACCGGTGTGACCGTCCGGGATCTCGTCGGCTACGGCGCGACTCCACCCGACCCACGCTGGCCGGGCGGGGCGAGAGTCGCGCTCAGTTTCGTGCTCAATTACGAGGAAGGCGGCGAGAACACACCGCTCGAGGGCGATCCGGCATCGGAGGCATTCCTCCACGAGGTCGTCGGCGCGCCTCCGACCGAGGGTCGGCGCAATCTCAACACCGAGTCGATGTTCGAGTTCGGCAGTCGCGCCGGGTTCTGGCGCGTGCACCGGATCTTCACCGGTCGCCAGCTGCCGCTCACCGTCTTCGCAGTTGGCCAAGCGCTCGAGCGCAACCCCGAGGCGGCGCGTGCGATGATCGACGCCGGCTGGGAGGTTGCGAGTCACGGCTGGCGCTGGATCGACTACGGCGGCATGCCGGAGGACGAGGAGCGCGAACACATGCGCCGGTCGATAGAGGCCATTGAACGCGTCTGCGGCGTCCGACCCGTCGGTTGGTACGCGGGTCGCGGGACGGAAGCGACCCGCCGTCTCGTCGTCGAGGACGGCGGCTTTCTGTACGACTGCGACGCGTATGCGGACGAGCTCCCCTACTGGGCGGACGTCGGAGGGCACGCGCACCTCGTCATCCCGTACACGCTCGACGCAAACGACTTCAAGTTCTTGCTCCCGAACGGGTTCGTCACCGCGGGGGATTTCGCGGAGTACCTGATCGACTCGTTGGAGCAGTTGCGAGCCGAGGGCGGCCGGATGCTGTCGGTCGGGTTGCACTGCCGGATCGTCGGCAAGCCGGGGCGCGCCCCGGGACTCGTGCGCTTCCTCGAGCACGTCCTCGCGTGCGACGATGTCTGGGTTGCCACGAGGGCGGACATCGCGCGACACTGGAAGGTGACTCATCCGCCGCCACCCCCGACCACGAGGAGAGATCTGTGAGCGCCGACGCCGAAGTCCTGGCCGCACTGAGCACCATCTTCGACGCCGACACCGGCATCTACCGCGAGCGCGGCTTCCAGCGGCGCATCGGCTACGGCCGTCGCCCGGCGCTCGTGCACATCGACCTGGCAAACGCCTGGACGCGCCCCGACCACGCCTTCTCCTGCGAGGGGATGGACACCATCATCCCTGCGGTGCAGGCCCTGAACGACGCCGGCCGGGCGAAGGGAATCCCGGTTGTCTACACCACCACCGCGTACGAGGACATCGAGGGGCCGAACTCCGACATGGGGCTGTGGGTGCTCAAGATTCCGGTCGAGCTGCTGAAGGTCGGCACCGAGCCGGTGCAGATCGACAGCCGCATCGCGCCCCATCCCGGGGAGATGGTGATCGTCAAGAAGCGCGCCAGCGGCTTCCACGGAACGCACCTGTCGAGCTACCTCAATGCCCTCGGCGTCGACACGGTGATCATCACCGGGGTCACCATGGCCGGTTGCGTGCGGCACACGACCGAAGACGCGATCGCGGAGGGCTTCCGACCGATCGTCGTTCGCGAGGCGGTCGGTGATCGCGTCCCCGGCGTCGTCGAGTGGAACCTGTTCGACATCGATGCGAAGTTCGGCGACGTCGAGCCGCTCGAGGGGGTTCTGCGGTATCTGGCCGAGATCGAGCCGTTCGAAAGCCGGGTCGGCGTGGAGGTCGCGACCGCCCGTTGACTGCGGGGGCCGCGCGAACCGCGGCGCTGCCGGCGACTACTTGAGCGGGTTCGTCCCTGCCATCCAGATGATGACGCGCTGGAACTTCCCGTCGGCGTCGAACGAGAAGAAGTTGCAGTTGTGCATGTCGTTTCTCGCGCCGTCCTTCAACTCACCGATGTAGCCCTGCTCTGTCGCGACCTTGCCGGCGGCCTCCTCCACGACGACATTGCGCAGCTCGTGGCGGATCGACGCGGAGGCGTCGAAGAAGTCGGTGAACATGCGCCGAATCTCGGAGGCGCCGGTGAATGTGACGTTATCCGTCTGGACGGTGAGCGTCGCGTCGTCTGCGAAATGTGCGAGGACGCCGTCGATGTCCATGGCGTCGACCGCATCGAAGTACGTCTGCGGTGCGGCGGCGAGGCTCTCGCGCGTCCAAGTGGCTGCTGCCGTGCTCATGCCGATCCTCCTCGGGGTTCGTGAGGCACGATCCTACAACAGGGTGCGGCGCCACGGCGATGGCGGCCGCACGAGCGCGCAGCTGTGGCGCGACGAGCTCTCAGCCGAGGTGCTGGCGGAAGAACGCGGACACGATCCGCACGGCGTCGGCCGGGCACTCGAGGAGGTCGGCGTGGCCGATGTCCGGGAACTCGTGCGTGGTTATGTGTTCGTTCATGGCAGCCATCTGCCTGGCACCGAGGCCCGACGGCGCCAGCTCGGGCGGACAGAGGATGTCGTAGGTCCCGTTCGTCATCAGCAGGGGCGTCGAGATCTGCGGTACGAGCGGCGACAGGTCCATCTCCTCCATCGCGATGCACGCCTGGCGGACGGTGTACGGGTCGTTCCAGCCGATCACCGACCGCACGAGATCGAACGTGCCGGCGCCTTCGTCGCTCTCGAGATAGCGAGCGCCCACCGCCTGTGTGGTCACGTGATCGGAGAAGTCGTCCCATGGCATGGACTCAGCCATCCGGCGCCACACGCGGAACAGCGTGCGACGATAGACGTCCGGCTTGGCGAAGGCGACGTCCGCGCAGGTAGCGATCACGCGTTCGCCGTGCAGCGCCGCGAACGCGACGGCGATCATGCCACCCATCGACGTGCCGTGCACGAGCACGCGTTGGAGCCCGACCGCGTCGAGAAGTGCAGCGCCGTCGTGCGCCCACATCTCGATCGTGTAGAGCTCGCGGGGCGCGCTCGACGCGCCGTAGCCACGGGCGTCGAACGAGAGCAGCCGGAACCCGTTCTCGCGAAAGCCGTCGTTGACGGCGCCGAAGTTGTGCCGACCGAAAAGCCCGCCTCCGAACTGGATCACGACGGGGCCATCCTCGGGGCCTGTCAGTTCGTAGTAGAGCCGAGTCTCGTCTGCGAGCGCGGCGTACGGCATGATCCTCCTCGGTTCGCATCTGACCTGGAAGCGCGAGTCTGAGCTTTTCACACAGCGACGTCCGCCGTCATTGTGTGAGAAGCTCGTATCCCGGTCGCAAGCCAACCGGTGGAGCCGGACGTCGTCGACCCCATTTCGAGGAGCGGTGCGTGACGAGGAGCGAGCTCAGTCCCAGCTGCGACCCACGCGATCCCACGCGACGTCGCTCGGGAGCCACTCCGTGTTGATCCGAGAGAACTTTCGGTCGACCTTGTCGGAGCCGCACTTCGGGCACGGCGGCGCAGGATTGGTCGACATCGTCAGGTACTCCTCGAAGTGCTCGTGGCACGACTCGCACTGGTACTCGTAGATCGGCATGGACGTGCATCCTACCTCGCTTCCCACCCTACGAGCCCTCGCGGCACGCCAGGGTGTGACGCCGAGCGACGACGATCTGGAAGCAGTTCAGGCGTTCCTTGCCACCGTGCTCGAACGCCTATCCGAGATCGAACGGGCACTCCCTGCAGGGACACCGCCGGCGGGCAACGGATTGCCATGAGCGTGGCCGCGCTGGCAGATCGGATCCGGACCGGCGAGCTCACCGCGCGCGTCGCGGTCGAGGAGAGCCTGGGGCGCATCGCCGAGACCGACCTCGCACTCAACTCCTTCATCAGCGTCCGTGCGGAGGAGGCCCTTGCCGAGGCGGACGCCCTCGACCGCCAACCGGCGCGTGGACCTCTCCACGGCGTGCCGATTGCCGTCAAGGACGTGATCGACGTCGCCGGCGCGCGGACGACCGCGGGGTCCCGCATCCTGGCCGACAACGTCGCGGGGACGGACGCCGCAACCGTCGAGGCCCTTCGCGCTGCCGGGGCTGTCGTGGTCGGCAAGCTCAACACGCACGAGTTCGCGTTCGGGGCGATGACAACCAGTCCGCATTTCGGGCCGGCGCGAAACCCATGGGACACCGATCGGATCTGCGGCGGCTCGAGCGGCGGCAGCGGCGCAGCCGCGGCAGCGCGACTCGTGCCCGCGACACTCGGCACCGACACTGCCGGCTCGATCCGGATTCCCGCGAGCTATTGCGGCGTCACCGGTCTTCGGCCGACGTCCGGCCGGGTCTCGAACAGGGGCATCGTGCCGGTCTCCTTCACCTTCGACACGGTGGGTCCGCTGGCGCCGAGCGCGGAAGACTGTGCCATCTTGCTCGAGGTAATTGCAGGCCACGATCCCCGCGATCCGACAACCGTCGACGCCCCCGTGCCGGCCTACCGGCGCGAGCTGGAGCGAGGTGCCGAAGGCCTACGCGTCGGCGTCGTGACCTCACTCGTCGACCGAGCCGACCCCCGTATCGCGGCGGTGGTACGAGAGGCGGTCGAGGAGCTCGCACGGGTCGGGGCTGTCGTCGAGGAGGTCGCGTTGCCGCTCCTCGAGGACGCCGGCGCCATCCTCCCGCTGATCATGCTCCCGGAGGCCGCCGAGGTACACCTCGCGTGGCTGCGATCCCGGCTCGACGAGTACGGAGCGGACGTACGCGCAAGATTGCTGGCCGGGCTGCTGCTCCCGGCGACAGCAACGGTCACGGGGCGACGCGCTCGCCGGTGGTACTGCGAGCAGCTCGACGGCGTGCTTGGGCGCTTCGATCTACTCGCCGCGCCGCAGATGCTCGTCCTGCCCCCGCGGATCGGCGAGGACACGGTCGAGGTCGGTGGCGAGCAGGTGCTCTTCCGGCTGAGCGTGATTCCGACGAACTCACCCTGGACGCTCGCCTCGCTCCCCGTCGCCAGCGTCCCGTGCGGCTTCGTCGACGGTCTTCCCGTTGGACTGGCGCTGGCGGGGCCTCGCTTCGGAGAGGCGACCGTCCTGCGCCTGGCACATGCGTTCCAGACTGTGACCGACTGGCACGAGCGGAGGCCGCCGATTGCCGGTTGACGGCGCCGCTCGCGAGGGCGTATACAGCAGGGCAGAACCCAGAGAGGAGCGTACGCACATGTCAGTGCTGATCAAGGGCGGGCGCATCGTTACCGCCGCCGACGACTACGTTGCCGACGTGTTCATCGAGAACGGCACGATCTCGATGATCGGCCAGTCGCTCGACGTGTCCGCCGAGCGGACGATCGACGCGACCGGAAAGATCGTGATGCCGGGTGCGATCGACCCACACACGCACATCGAGATGTTCTTCGGCGGCACGACCACGTGCGACGACTTCACCTCGGGCACCACCGCGGCCGCATTCGGGGGCACCACGACGCTGATCGACTTCTGCGTCCAGGCCCCGGGCGATACGTTTTCCGAGGCGCTCGCCAAGTACCACGAGAAGATCGAGCGCTGCAAGCCGGTGATCGACGTCGGCTTCCACATCGCCGTCACCGACCTTCACACCGGGGGCACCCTCGAGGACCTCGCGAAGCTGCCCGACGAAGGCGTTACCTCCTACAAGCTCTTCATGGCCTACAAGGGCGCCGTCATGGTCGACGACGAAACGCTCTTCAAGGTCATGCAGGTCGCGCACGACACCGGCGGGCTCGTCATGGTGCATGCCGAGAACGGCGACGCCATCGACGTGATCGTCAAGGCCGCCGTTGCGGACGGGAAGAGCGACCCGATCTGGCACGCGCGGACGAGACCGATGGAGACGGAGGCCGAGGCGACGAATCGGGCGATCCAGCTCGCGCGGGTGGCGGAGGCGCCGCTCTACGTCGTCCACGTGTCGTGTCAACCTTCAGTCGAGCCCATTGCGCTCGCCCGCGAGAAGGGCTGGAACGTCTGGGGCGAGACCTGCACCCAGTACCTCTTCGTCGACGACAGCGCTCTCGAGAAGCCCGACTGGGAAGGCGCAAAGTACATCTACACGCCGCCCCCGCGACCAAAGGACCAGCAGGAGCATCTCTGGAAGGCGATCAAGACGGACGTGCTATCGGCCGTCTCGACGGACCACTGCCCCTTCAACTGGCCCGAGCAGAAGGGCATCAACGGCCGCGACTTCCAGGTCGTGCCGAACGGTGGCCCCGGGATCGAAAATCGGCTCCACATGCTGTGGACGTTCGGCGTCGGCACCGGGAGGATCACTCCGAACCGCTTCGTCGAGCTGGTCTCGACCAACGTCGCGAAGCTGTTCGGTCTCTATCCGCGCAAGGGGACGATCGCACCGGGCTCGGACGCAGACATCGTGGTCTGGGATCCCGAGAAGAAACTCACGATCTCGGCCGCGACCCACCACACGAACGTGAACTACAACCTGTTCGAGGGCACGAAGGTGGTTGGCGCACCCGAGGTCGTGCTCGTTCGCGGCCAGGTGATCGTGGAAGGCGACCGTCTCGTTGCCGAACCCGGCGCCGGGCAGTTCGTCAAGCGTGCGCGCTTCGGCGAGGAGCTTGCAACGGCCCAGCGGGCGATGGTCTGAGCGATGTCGGACGATGCCGCACGTGAGGTCTACGCAAAGGCCGGCCTCGGGCAGGCCGTGGCGCTCGGGGCGCACCCGGCCGTGCTGGTGGTGGACTTCTCGTGCGGGTTCACCGACCCCGCGTGCCCGCTCGGCTCGGATCTGACGCCGCAGGTCGAGGCAACACGACGCCTGCTCGACGCCGCCCGCGGAAAAGGTCTGCCGGTCGTGTTCACGACGATCGCGTTCGAGCCGAGCCTCAAGGACGGCGGCCTGTGGCTGCAGAAGGTTCCGGCCCTAGGCGTTTTGCAGCTCGGCGGGCCGTGGGCCGAGATCGACCCTCGCCTCGATCCCAGGGGCGACGAGACGGTAATCATGAAGAAGGGGGCGTCCGGCTTCTTCGGCACGAACCTCGCCTCGGTCCTGGTCACCCAGGGCGTCGACTCGGTGATCCTCTGCGGCGCGACCACGAGCGGCTGCATCCGTGCGACCGCCGTCGACTTGTTGCAGTATGGCTGGCCGACGATCGTGCCGAGAGAGTGCGTCGGCGACCGGGCACAGGCTCCGCACGAGGCGAACCTCTTCGACATCCAGGCGAAATACGCGGACGTCGTCTCCCTGGAGGACGCGCTCGACTACCTCGAAACCGTACCGGGGAAGGTAGGTAGCGTCGTGTGAGCTACCGGATCGCCCTGCTTCCCGGCGACGGGGTGGGGATCGAGGTGACCGCGGAGGCCCGGCGCGTTGTCGATGCGCTGGGGCTCCCACTGCAGTGGACGGACCTTCCATGGGGCTCCGCGTACTACCACGAGCACGGGCGGATGATGGCCGACGACTGGGCCGACGTGCTCAATGCGCATGATGCCGTGCTGATGGGCGCGATCGGCGACCCATCCGTGCCCGACCACGAGTCGCTGTGGGGCTCGATCCTCGCGATCAGGCAGCACCTCGATCTGTGGGCGAACGAGCGGCCCGCGCGCCTGCTCCCGGGAATCCCTTGCCCGTTGGCTCGACGGGAGCCCGCGGACGTCGACATGCTATTCGTGAGGGAGAACACGGAGGGCGAGTACGCAGGTGTCGGGGGACGCTCACACCGTGGTCAGGCACTCGAGGTGGGCGTCGAGACGAGCATCTTCACGCGGGTCGGCGTCGAGCGCGTGGTGCGCCACGCGTTCGGCCTCGCCGCGGGTCGGCGCTGCGTGCTGACCAGCGCGACGAAGTCGAACGCCTCGCGGTTCGGCTACGTGCTCTGGGACGAAGTCGTGGAGGAGGTGGGCGCCGAGTTCCCCGGCGTCCGCGTCGAGCGCGTGCTCGTCGACGCCCTCGCCGCACGGATGGTGCTGGACCCGGGCAGCCTCGACGTGGTCGTCGCATCCAACCTCTTCGCCGACATCCTCACCGATGTTGCCGCGGCGATCCAGGGCGGGATGGGAATGGCGGCGAGCGCGAACCTCGCTCCGGGCTCCGCGACCCCCGGCTTGTTCGAACCGGTGCACGGGTCCGCGCCCGACATCGCAGGCCGGGGAATCGCCAACCCCGTGGGCGCGATCTGGAGTGCCTCGCTCATGCTCGACAATCTCGGCGAGCCGGAGGCGGCGCGGACCATGATGGAGGCAGTGGAGTCGGTCTGCCGGGAAGGGCCGCGCACGCGCGACGTGGGTGGCAGCGCCTCGACCCGTGAGGTGGGCGACGCCGTCGTGGGAGCCGTGTCGCTCAGCGCAGGACGCTGATCATCGCCCCGCCGGCCAGAACGAGCAGGCCCGAGAGGACTGTCCGCCGGCCGATGTGCTCGCTCCTTCCGATCAGCACGGCGGCGAGGAGCACCGCCCAGAGCGACTGCGTGGCGTTGAGCGGAGCAACGACGCTGACGCGGCCGTGGTCGAAGGCCTCGACGAGGCCTGCGTAGGCAAGGCCCAACGTGACTCCGGCGGCCGCAAAGGCGGGGAGCGCCGCGTGCAGCTTGGCCGGCAGGCCGCGGCGGCGCACGACCAGGAGATAGAGCAGCACGACGGCGCTTGCTCCCAGCAACGAGGCCGCAGAGGCGGCGAGTGGTGGTGCGTCCGCACCCCTCGCCACGAATCGCACGGCGTTGTCCCGCACGGCGAACAGCGCCGCGCAGGTGAGCGCGAGCACGGCGCCGAGCGCCCGGAAGTGTGCGGGTCGCGCGCGCTCGCGAGCCAGGATCGCGCCTCCGGCGACGATCAGCGCCGTGCCGGCGAGCAGCGGCGGCCGGAACGGTTCGCCGAGGACGAGCAGGGCGATGAGAACGGAGATCAGCGGTGCCGTGCCGACCAGGATGGCGGCACGCGAGGGCCCGGCGTCGCGGACGGCCAAGATGAAGAGGATCTGGGAGATCCCGGGCACGATGGCGCCGACGACCAGGAAGGGCCAGAGGTCGGAGAGGCCTTCCCCGCTCGCTAGCTCGGGAAGCGCAAGTACCGCTCCGGTGAGGAAGCCCAGCCCGGTGATGACGAGCGCCCCCGCTTCGGGATCGGCGCCCTTCGTCAGGCCCGCGCGCACGGTCAGCGTGAAAATGCCGAAAAGCGCGCCCGAAAGCACCGCGAAGAGGACGGCGAGCACCGTACTAGGATCTCACCGTGGCAGAGCCGAAAGGGCCCATCGCGCCGATCCTCTCAGAGACCCGCGGCGCAAGGGCTCGAGCAGCGGCCGGTGTCGATTGACGACGACCCGGCGGGCCGTGATCGGTGGCTGCGCGCTCGGCTTCGCCACGGGTTGGAACATCGCCAACACCGGCTCCGTCGCCGGCCAACTCGCGGACTCCTACGACGTAGGTCTGGCCGCAATCGGGCTCTTCACGACCGCCCTCTTCATCACCCATGTCGGTATGCAGATCCCGGCGGGACGCGCAGCCGACCGGTTCGGCGCCCGCCGGACGGGCATGCTGGCCCTGACGCTGATCGCGACCTTCAACCTCGTCGCCCTCGTAGCGCCCGATCCGGTCCTCGCGCTTGCGGCCCGGCTGCTCATCGGTGTCGGTACGGGGCTCGGGTTCATTGCGGGGAGTGCCTACGTGCGCAGCAACGAGCGGCTCGTCCTTCGCCCAGGGGATCTATGGCGGCGTCGCGCTCGGCGGCGGCGGCCTCGCGCTTGCGATCGTACCCGCCGCCGCGGCCTGGATCGGCTGGCGGGCTCCCTTCGCGACCGCCATCCTCCTCGCTCTCGGCGGCCTGACGCTGCTCGCTTTCGGGCCTCCGGACGAGCCTCGCCGACGGCCCGCGAGGGAGGCCCACGTCCCCACGGGCGTGCTTCGGGACGCTCGCCTCTACAAGCTCGCAGTGCTCTTTTCCTGCTCGCTCGGGCTGACCGTCGTCCTCGGCACCTGGGTAGCGACGCTCCTCCAGCGCGAGGGCGGCATGAGCCGGGGGGCTGCGGGCGCGATCGCTGCACTTACGCTCGTGCTCGGCGTCGCTTCGCGCCCTCTCGGCGGCTGGATCCTGCACACCCGCCCGGAGCGCGTCCGCGTGGCGGTGGGCGCGAGTCTCGTCGCAGGAGCGCTCGGCAGCCTTGCCGTCGCCGCCGCGACGCCACCGGCGCTCGCCGTCCTCGGCGCGATGCTGATCGGCGTCGCTGCGGGCATTCCCTTCGCCCCCGCGTTCGAGGGGGCTGCAAGCTTGCGCCCCGACGCGCAGGCGGCTGCCGTCGGCTTCGTCAACGGAGCGGCGAGCATGGTCATCCTCGTAGGCACGCCACTGCTTGGTCTCGCGTTCTCACTCCCGGGTGGCGGGAAAGGCGGCTTCGCCGCCGTCGCTCTCCTCTGGGCGCTTGCTCTGCTCCTCCTCCCGAGCGCCCACGCGCTCGCAGCAGACGTCAGACCAGGGCTCGAATCGCCTTCAGGATGATCTCGGCCGCCAGCGCGGCGTCCGCCGGGTCGGCGTCCTCGAGGGGCGAATGGCTGATGCCGTCCCGGCACGGGACGAAGACCATTGCCGACGGGACGTGGTCGGCGACGCACATCGTGTCGTGCGCTGCGCCGGACGGCATCGCCATGAAGGGCTCGCCCGTCGAGCGGGCGGCGTCCTCGAGGGCTGCGACGATCCGCGCGTCGAGCTTGGTCGGGGCGAGCGTCTGCCGCTCGTGTACCGCGGCCGTCATCCCCCGTGCCTCAGCGGCGTGCTGCACGAAGCTAGCGAGCTCGTGGGCGACGCCGCCGTAGGCTTCCTCGTCGACGCCGCGAATGTCGAGAGAGAACCGGATCCGCTCGGGGATCGCGTTGATCAGGCTCGGGTGCACCTCGATCTCGCCAACCGTGCCCACGGTGCTGTTCCCCGCGGCGCGGGCGAGCCGCTCGAGCTCGATAATCGACTCCGCCACCGGCAGCCCAGGGTCGAGCCGGAAGTCCATCGGCGTTGCACCCGCGTGGTCACCGCGACCGTGAACGGTCACGTCGGCGTGAACGTATCCGGCGATTGCGGTCACGACTCCGGTTCGGTTCCCCGTGTCTTGCAGCACGCGGGCTTGCTCGATGTGCATCTCGATCCAGCCTGTGAGATCGTCGAGCACATGGATCGACTCGCGCCAGCGCGCCGGCTCGTAGCCGGCCGCCTCGGCGTGCTCCCAGAAGCTGCGACCGTCGTCGAGAGCGCGGAAGCGCTCGCGCAGGTCGTCCTCGGTCACGCGTTGGGCCATGATCCTGCTGCCGAGCAGCATCTGGCCGAAGCCGGAACCCTCCTCCTCGAGGAAGGAGACCAGCTGCAGCGGTAGGCCGAGGCCGAGCTCCTCGTTCAGCCGGCACACCTCGAGCGCGGTGACGACCCCCATCGTGCCGTCGTACTTGCCGCCGTTGCGGTTCGAGTCGCAGTGCGAGCCGATGCCGAACACTTTCTGGCCGTGCGGCCGGTTGCGCGCCACGAGCGACCCGACAGGATCCTCCGAGGTCTCGAAGCCGATCGACTCCAGCTCGCGCGTGAAGTAGTCGAGGGTGTTGCGATACACCGGCGTGTAGGCATAGCGGCAAATCGCCTCGCCGGAGAGTGTGAACTCCGGGCCCGCCAACGTTTCGATGTCGCGCTCGATCCGCGCCGCGCTCTGCAACCGGTCGATGGCTGCGACCCTGGTGCTCACGGTGACAGTCTAGTATCGCCCCAGGCGGCCACAACGCTGGTCGAGGCGTTCGAGCTGGTACGCCCGGGCGAGGAGGAGGAGTTCCGGGGACTGCACCATCTTGCAGCCGCCGGCTACCGGCACCAGACGGGCGAGGCCGAACGCGCCGCGCGACAGCTTGCCCACGCCCGGCGGCGGCTGTCCCCGTTCCCGGACCATGCCGAGCGCGTCCGCGTTGTCGAGCGGCTCCTCGCGTCGTAGGATGGCGCGATGGGCGACCACGGTTGGAGGAACCGCAAGACGCTGATCCTCGGCCGCACGGACATGATCGGGCTCATGACCCCGGCCGAGTACAACGACCGCGTCGAGCACGCGTTTCGCATGCACGGCCTCGGCCGCGTCTACATGGAGCCGAAGGGCCATATCGTGCTTGACCGCTATCCCGGCGAATGGGAGGTGATGCCCTCCTATATCGAGGAGCCCGAGGCGGCAGCCTGCAAGTGGGTTTCGATCCGCGAGGACAACGCGAAGTACGGTCTCCCCGCCGTCTTCTCGATCCTCGTCTACACGCATCCCGAGACGGGCTTCCCACTCGCTATCTGCGATGGCTCACACCACACGCTCATGCGCACGGGCGCGTCGGCGGCCGTCTCGGCGAAATGGCTCGCACGCAAGGGCTCGACCGTGCTCGCGATCGTGGGCTCCGGCAGCGTCGCCAAGGGGACGCTCGCCACCTGCGACGCAGTCTTCCCGTTCCGCGAGGTGCGCGTCTGGAGCAGGACGCAGGAGTCTCTGGACCGCTTCGTAGCGGAGGAACAGCCCCTCTATCCGCATCTCGAGCTCAAGCCCTCCACCGAGCTCGAGCAGGTCGTCCGTGGAGCCGACATCGTCGTGACGGGGACGCACGCCCGCGGCTGGATCGTCGACAACGACTGGATCGAGCCGGGCATGCACCTTGCAGCTCTCGGTGCCGATCTCGTGGGCGAGCAGGAGCTCGACCCCCGCATCCTGCAACGGTCGCGGGTGTTCGTCGACGACATTCGGCAATGCCGCGACGACGGAGAGATCAACGTGCCGCTGCGGGAGGGGTTGATCTCGGAGGACGATCTCGCCGGCGAGATCGGCAAGGTGATCTGTGGCGAGCTGGCAGGTCGTCGCGACGACGACGAGATCACCGTGTTCGACTCCACGGGCATCGCGTTGCAGGACTCGGCCACCGTGCCTCTCGAGTACGAGCGTGCCGTCGCGGCCGGCGTGGGCATCGAGAAGAAGATGATCTCGACGTGACGCACGCCGGGATCTGCTTCGAAGCAGCCATGACGGGCGATCAGGCCGCCGAGTTGGCGCGGCTGATGGTGGAGGCAAGACCGACCCGCCCCGCCGGCGTGATCATCGCCTCGCTCGAGCACTCGGACGGCCGGGGGAGGCTCGTCGCCGTCTGGAAGGATCGCGAGACCCTCGACCGCTACCTTTCCGAGGCCCCGGTGCCACGCGGGGTCGAGCTCATGAGAAGGATCGGGCTGGAGCCCGAGGTGACGACGTTCGACATCCTGGAGCTCGGATGAGCCGTCGGCTCTCGCTCCGGGATGCGCGGCCGGACGCCGACCCGGACGGTGCCTCATGAGGCGCTGCACCGGATCACGATGCGTCGGTTCTGCGATTGCTGGACACGACAGGCCGAGACGGGCTCGATGCATGCTCGCCGGACGTGGGTCTCAGGGTGAGCGTGGCACGAGCGGCTCCCCGGCCAGCAGGCGATCGAGCCCACCCATGCCCCAGTGGCTCTGGCCGTCGGCCGTCGCCAGCGACGGAACGCCCCTTACCCCGGCGAGCTCGGCGGCGCGCCGGATGTCGGCGATTTGCGTGTATCGCTCCGGGGCGTAGGCCGCTGCGACAGCCCCGTCCGGATCGATCTGCGCCCTTTTCGCTGCGCGCGCGATCTGAACATCGGCAGCGATGTCCTCTCCCTCGCAGAAGAACGCCTCGTAGAGGGCGTGCTTGAACGACCTCAGCCGCCCGAGCTCGCCGGCCCAGAGGCAGGCGGCGAGGGGCAACGTGGAGCGTGGCTGGTAACGGGGGAGGTGGATCTCGATGCCCAGGGCAAGTGCCCGCCGGTAGACGTGCGAAGTCCAGTCGACGCGAAGATGATCGCCGCGCGGCTCGAGCAGCGGCTTCGGCGCCGGACGTAGCTCGAACGGGAGCCATTCGACCTCGACCTGCCCCGCATCCTCGGCCGCTTCGACACGGTGGGACTCCAGATAGGAGTAGGGACAGACGACGTCGTAGTAGAAGCGCACCGTCGTCATCGACCCGGAGCCGAAGTGTAGTAGAGTCGACCGATGTCACGCGTCGCGGTGGCGCAGATCGAGCCGAGGCTCGGAGAGGTCGAGCGCAACCTGGAGGCATGTCTCGCGCGACTCGCGGAGGCGGCCGACGCTGGTGCGGAGTTGATCGTCCTGCCCGAGTGCGCGATCCCGGGCTACATGTTCGACAGTGCCGCCGAGGCGATGCGGTTCGCGGAGGAGGTCCCCGGACCCACGACCGACGCGCTTGCAGCGGAATGCCGCCGTCTCGGCATCCACGCCGTCTGCGGCCTACTGGAGCGCGACGGTGACCGGCTCCGAAACGCCGCCGTGCTCGTCGGGCCCGATGGTCTGATCGGCACCTATTGGAAGACACACCTGCCGTTCCTCGGCGCCGACCGCTACACCGTGCCGGGCGACGAGCTACCGGTCTTCGAGACTTCCCTCGGCCGCATCGGGCTCGAGATCTGCTACGACCTCCGTTTCCCGGAGGCGACGCGGACGCTCGCGCTCCGGGGCGCCGACATCATCGCGCACCCGACTGCCTTCCCCGTCGAGGCCCGGATCCAGACCGAGTTGATCACCGTCGCGCGGGCTGCCGAAAACCGCGTCTACCTGCTGACGGCCAACCGCGTCGGCAAGGAGCGCGGCGGTGAGTTCTGTGGTTGGAGCCAGATCGTCGACCCGTACGGCAAACGGCTCGCCGAAGCGGACGCGACCGAGGAGGTGCTCCTACTCGCCGACGTGGACCTGGCGCTGGCGCGCGACAAGGACTTTGTGATCCCCGGCGAGTACGAGCTCTACCTCTTCGGCGACAGGCGGCCGGAGCTCTACGGCGCTCTTGTCGACGAGATGCCCCTGACCGTTGCGAGCTAAAGAGAGGATTTCCGATGGCAGCTGACCACGAACTGGTTCCCGAGGCCGTTCTCGAGCAGGGCGGCGTCAAGGTCTCGAAGAGCCCTTGGGGGGCCGACGACGAGATCGGCAGGCTGAACTGGATCACGCCGGAGACGAACCGTGCCATCCTCGAGCATCTCGACGGGAGCCACGTGTTCGACCTCAACGTCGAGTATTTCATCGGGATGCCGTCGTGGGTGGCGGCCGGCGACCCGCCGTACGGGATCTGGATGACCCACACGCCGCAGGGCTCGGTCCACGACAACCTCTCCGGCGTCGGCAGCGACGTGCACGAGAAATACTCGTACTGCGGCGACTCGATCCACATGTACACGCATTGCGGGACCCACATCGACACCCTCAACCACCTCGGCCACTATGGGAAGTTCTGGAACGGCTGGACGGCCGACAAGGATCTCGGGAGCCGGATCTGGACGAAAGGGGGCCTCGAGAAGTACCCGCCCGTGATAGCGCGCGGGGTCATGCTCGACGTTGCAGGGATGCACGGAGTCGATTGTCTCCCCGACAGCTATGCCGTGACGCCGAAGGACCTCGAGGACACAGCCAAGAAGCAAGGCGTCGACCTCGTCAAGAAGAGTGTCGTGCTCGTCCGCACCGGGCGGATGACGGTCTGGCCGGACTTCGACGGCTACCTCGTGAACACGCCCGGGATCTCGCTCGGCTCCGCGAAGTGGCTCTGCGAGCAGGTCGGTGCGATGTGCATCGCCGGGGACACGATCGGTCTCGAGGTGCTGCCCTCAGAGGAGGCGGACGTCTTCCTGCCGGTGCACGCCTACATGTTCGCGACGGCCGGCGCGCAGATCATCGAGGTCGTGAACATGGAGGAGATCGCCGCGGAGAAGCAGTACGAGTTCGCGTTCCTCGGCTTCCCACTCAAGCTCCGCGGAGCGACCGGCGCACCGATGCCGTCGTATGCCGTGCCGCTGAGGGACTAGAGGCTGGATCATCCCGACGCAACGTTCGGGGGAGTGGCGGCCAGCGATCCTCCCCCGAACGTCCCGCTGTCTCCGTCGGCGGCGAGGACGTCGAGCGGGATCAGCGCCGACACGAGCGGATACGGGACGTCCACGACCTCGGAGATGTGGAGGTCGACGACGGCACTGCAGAGCGCATAGGCCGCCGGCCGCGCCAGGCCGTGGCTCGATTCGAGATAGGCGATCATCTCCAGCAGCGCTTCGCGCGCGGCCACGTTCAGGTCCATCGGGTTCCGGACGGGAATGCCGGTGGTGGCGAACGATCGCGGCACCGTTCGGCCAGGTGTCTCGTAGGCGGGATAGCGTGGTCGCCAGCCCGGGCCCTTGCGCAGGTCGAAGCGGACCGTCGCCGCACCGGCGACCTCGATCCCCGTCCCGCACACCTCGCCGTCTCCCTGGGCGAAGTGGAGGTCTCCGATCGAGAACAGGGCACCGTGCACGTGCACGGGCAGAAACAGGCGACTCCCGGCGACGAGGCCCCGGACATCCATGTTGCCGCCCGTCTCGCGCGGCGGGATCGTCCGGAGCCCCGCTGCCGCGACGGCGGGGAACGCCCGCTCGGGCACCGGGTCGGCGACAGGCCCACCTAGGTCGGCGATCTCCCGCTCGCGCCGGCGGAACTCCTCCATCGACGTGTGAGACGGGGCGACGCCGACGACCCCGGCAAACGCGGCCCCGGGCACGGTCACGCCCGGCAGCTCCTCGGAACGTGCCACGGCGCCGTCGATCTCCCACTTGACGAGGTACGGGTCAGGGAAGACGTCCGGGAGGAAGCCGAAGCCGGGGATCACGGCGGTCACGCCGAAGTCGGCTGTCTCGTACGCGACCAGCTCGACGACGAGCACGTCGCCCGGGTCGGCGCCCTCGACCAGAACCGGCCCGGTCAGTGGATGGCCCAGACCGAGGTCGAGCTCGAGGATGTCCGCGTGCGTGCTCTTTCGCGTCAACTGACCGTCGATCCCGTCGCGGGTGACGAGCGTCACCTCCTCGCCGGGCGAGACCGTCGCGACCGGCGGCACGTCGGGGTGCCAGCGGTTGTGCGCTGCGGAGGCCGGGATCCTCACAACAGGCCCGCCAGATCCTCAGCGGTCTGCGCCGCGGCTGTCACCTCGTCGTCGCTCCACCGCCGTGGCATCCCGAGCTGATGGAGCGACACGATCGCGATGAGCTGTGTCCGCCCTGAAGATCGGCGTCACGATTTGCGCGGCGAGGCCTCCGTAGGTCTCGAGCATGCGGTGGAAGGCGGGGTCGTCGAAGGCGGCGCGACAGTCGTCCTGGACGATTTGGCGTCCCTTCTGCAGCTCGAGCACGACAGGCTGTGTCCGCAGGTCGATGGTGCGCTCCTCTTTCAACGACGGCACTCCGGGCCGGCATGCCTCGTTCGTCACCGGGAAGGCGTAGTCGCCGCCGACGTCCCGGCGCAGCGTCGTGCGGCTCGCCCCGGTGAACTCCAGCAGGTTCTGGAGTCGGAAATCGATGTCCATCCGGTGATTATCGATCTTCGACACCCCCAGCATCGTGATGGCTCGACGCCGTCCGCGGTGGTCTGAAACGCCAGAACGCCACCCTGCCGAGCAGGAGAGCTTTCCGCGGGCGATGCGAGGCAGCGGTGACCCAGGGGAACGCGCACGGAGGGCGACCCGAAGAAGTGCGTGTGTCGCCGCCCGTCGATGCTAGCGTGCCGTTCTGGAGGCCCACCACTGAAAATCGCGATCGTCGGCGCGGGCGCGATGGGCTCCGTCTATGCGGGCCTGCTCGGCGCGGCCGGCAACGACGTCTGGGCCGTCGACACCTGGGAACTGCACGTCGAGGCGATCCGCGCGCACGGGCTGCGCGTCGAGGGAGCGTCGGGCGATCACACGGTCCGGATCGGCGCGACGACACGCGCGGCAGATGTCGGCGAGGTCGACCTGATCGTCGTCTCGACCAAGGCCATGGACGTGCGCGACGCCTCTGCCGCCGCGTACGCGCTTGCCGGCCCCGAGACCGTCGTCTTGCCGATCCAGAACGGGATCGGCAGCGCCGAGGCGGTTGCCGCGATCTTCGGGCCCGAGCGAACCGTGATCGGCGTCGCAGGGGGGTTCGGTGCCTCGGTCGTGGCACCCGGGCACGTCCGCCACGAGGGGATGGAGCTCGTGCGGCTCGGCGAGTTCCAGGGCCCGGCGTCGGAGCGGCTCGAACGCATCGCGGCGGTCTGGCGGGCTGCCGGGTTCACCGTGAAGACCTATGACGATGTCGGCCCGCTCGTCTGGGAGAAGCTCATCTGCAACGTGTGCTTCAGCGCGACCTGTGCGATCCTCGACAGGACGGTCGGCGAGGTGCTCGCCGATGCGAGCGCATGGGCAGTGGCCTCGCGGTGCGCCGCGGAGGCGTACGACGTTGCCCGGGCCCTCCGGATCGACCTTTCGTTCGACGATCCGGTCGAATACGCCCGGGCATTCGGCCTTCGGATCCCGGCAGCCCGACCGTCGCTCCTCCTCGATCTGAAGGCGGGGCGTCGCTGCGAGATCGATGTGATCAACGGGGCGGTGCCCAGGGTCGGGCGGAGTGTGAACGTCGCTGCCCCGGTGAACGAGACCGTCACCGCGTTGGTCAAGTCTCTCGAGTCCCAGGGCCTCTCCAGCCGGGGAGGTCGATTGGATTGACGTCGCACGAGGTCGTGATCTGGTCGGACTACATCTGACCTTCTGCCGCATCGGCCAGAGGACGGCCGAGCGGCTCGCGCGCCGGTTCGGCGCGCGTCGAGTGGCTGCCCTTCGACCTGCATCCCGAGTACCCACCTCAGGGCATCCCGCGCCGAACTGCTCCGGCGCCGGGGAGGGGTTCCACGTCTGGAGCGAGTGTTCGAGCGGAACGACCTCGTCTCAATCCGCCGCCGGCAGTCGTGCCGAACTCCCGGGCGGCGCTCCGCCTCACCGAGTTGGCACGAGCGCAAGGGATGCACGCGGCCACCCACGACCGGCTCATGCAGGCGTACTGGGAGGAGGCTCTGAACATCGGTGAGCCGGATGTCCTCCGTACCCTCGCCGCCGAGCTGGGTCTCGTGAACGCCGAGGCGGCGATCAGCGGAGACCTGCACGCCGAGCAGGTCACACGGGCGACCTCGCGGGCGAACGCGATCGGAATCGACGCGATCCCGGCGTTCCTTCTCGACCGGCGGCTGATCGTCCTCGGCGCGCAGCCCGACGAGGTCTTCGAGCAGGCGTTCGAGCAACTCGCCCTCGCGAACGCTTCCGAAGACGTGTGACAGGTCGCACGGCGGCCCGGTCGCACCGCTTGGAGTGCCTGGTTTCGAAACTAGAGCCCCTTCGGCGCGGTACGATCGTGACGACCCGCGAGACCGAGGAGCGAGAGCATGGCAACTGTCCAGACCGACCCCGCACTGGGCGCGCAGATCGTCGCCGACGCCCAGGAGCACGTCCTCTACTCGTGGTCCGTGCAGAACGCGATCAACCCGATCCCCGTCGCCGGCGCCGAGGGACGTCACTTCTGGGACTACGACGGGAACCGCTACCTCGATTTCGCATCACAGCTCGTCAACCTCAACATCGGGCACCAGCACCCGAAGATCATCCAGGCGATCAAGGATCAGGCCGACAGGCTCTGCACGATCGGGCCGCCGATGGCGAACGAGTCGCGCTCGCAGCTCGGCCGGATGCTGGCAGAGGTGACTCCCGGCGATCTTTCGGTGTCGTTCTTCACGAACGGCGGCGCGGAAGCAAACGAGAACGCGATCAAGCTCGCCCGCATGGTGACGGGACGCCACAAGGTCATCGCTCGGTACCGCTCCTACCACGGAGCCACGCATGGCGCGGTCTCGCTGACGGGCGACCCGCGTCGCTGGCCCGTGGAGCCGGGCATGGCGGGGATCGTTCGCGCGTTCGACCCGTACACGTATCGTTGCCCTGCGGGGCATCCCGACCCGTGCCCCGTGTGCACGGGTGCTCCGCACCTGGAGGAGATCCTCACCTACGAGGGCGCCCACACGGTCGCCGCGATCGTCCTCGAGACCGTTACGGGTACGAATGGCGTCATCGTTCCGCCCGACGGCTACCTCCAGAGCGTGCGGGAGGTGTGCGACCGCCACGGCATCTTGCTCATTCTCGACGAGGTGATGGCCGGGTTCGGCCGCACGGGGAAGTGGTTCGCGTGCGAGCACTGGGACGTCGTGCCGGACATTCTCTGTGTTGCGAAGGGGATCAACTCGGGGTACGTGCCGCTCGGAGCGATGATTGCGCGTGGCGAGATCGTCGACCAGATACGCGATCGGTTCTTTCCGGGTGGGCTCACCTACGCCGGGCATCCACTTGCGTGCGCCTCCGCGGTCGCTTCGATCGAGGCGTTTCGCGAGGAAGGCATCGTCGAGAACGCAGCCGCGATGGGTGACTACTTCCGCGACGCGCTCGGCGCGCTGCAGGCGAAGCACCCGTCGATCGGTGAGGTGCGGGGCCTCGGTTGCTTCTACGGCGTCGAGCTCGTCAAGAACCGGCAGACCAGGGAGATGCTCGTCCCGTTCAATGCGTCCGGCGAGGCGGCGGCGCCCGTTGCGCGACTCGTCAAGGCGGCGCTCGAACGAGGGCTCTACTTGATGACGCACTGGAACGTCGTCATGGTGGTGCCGCCCCTGACCGTGACGCGAGAGGAAGCAGAGGAAGGCGTTGCGATCCTCGACGACGTCCTTGCGATCGCGGACGAGTACGTGAGCTGACGGCCGGTCTCGGGCCGCGTGGAGGCGGGTTCGGCCGTCCTCGTCCGAGCGGCGACGCTAGTCGTTTCCATGGAGCCGGAGTCCTCCTGAGAGTCGGTGGGGCTCTTCCGAGCCGGTCGCTCGTCTGCGAGCACCTCTTGTTCGATGCCGGGCCGCAGTCGGTTCGGGCGGACGCTCAGGAGCGGAGGAACGAGGTGATCGCCGTCGCAGTCTCCGCGAGGGCGTCCCACAGCACGGTGTGCCCGCCGGGAACGGTGACGACCTCGAGCATGTCGCCGAGCGCGGCGCGATGCTCGTCGAGCAGGTGGTCGTACGTGACATACGAGTCCTCTCCGAGCACGAGCAGCGTTGGGATGCGAGCGGCGTCGAAGGACGGCGCCGCGGAGCTCATCTCTCCGTACGACGCAACCACCGCTGCCTGGCTGTAGCGGTACCGCCAGCGACCGTCGGTGTCGGCGACGAGAAACCCGTCGAGATCCGCAGTCACGTCATCTCTCGTCGTGCGCCGGAGCGCGCTCTCCTCGAAACGCCGCTCGACGCCCTCGTCGAACGACGCGTACGACCGGTCAGCGCGGGCCAACTCGGCCACGTGCAACGCGATCTCCGGGTCGAGCACGATCACGGGGTCCAGGAGCACGAGGCGCTCGACGAGCCCCGGATGCCGGGCTGCGATCTCGAACGCGAGCCTGCCCCCGAACGAGTGCCCGATCCAGGCGGCGGGCTGCGACCCAACGCATCCGACGAGCAGGTCGAGGTGCTCAGCGATGCTCCACGGCGGCTCGTGCGGCGACGAGCCGTGGCCGAGAAGGTCCGGCGCGAGCACGTGATAGTCGCCGAGCCATCCCTCCGCGAGTCGGCGCGCGCCGCGCCCGCGCCCCGTGACGCCGTGGAGACAGACGACGCGCGGTGCGTCCGGATCACCCCACGCTTCGACGTGGAGCGCCCGCGTCACGAGCGCTTGTCGAGCGCTTCGAGCGACTCCGGCACCATTTCCGTCCGCTTGCCTTCCTTCACGAGCGACCAGATCACGATTCCGTCCTTGTCGATCAGGAAGGTGCCTCGGACGGCGGCGCCGGTCTGATCGTCGAACACCCCGTAGGCGCGCGCGGCGGCGCCGTGCTGCCAGAAGTCAGATGCGAACGCATAGGTCGCTCCCAGCTCCTGCTTCCAGGCTTGGCGGGCAGCCGACGTGTCGCACGAGACGAAGATCACGTCGGTGTCGGCGTTGTGGAACGACTCGAGGTTGGCCTGGAGATCGAGAGCCTCCTCGCGACAGACAGCCGTGAAGGCAAACGGGTGAAACACGAGAAGGACGTTGCGCTGGCCGCGGAAGTCAGCCAGGCGGAGACGCGGCTTGTCGTACGCCTCTTCGAGGTCGAACTCCGGTGCCTGCTCACCCGTCCCGACTGCCATCACCGCTCTCCTCTCCGTTCCCGGAGGGAACATAGTAGGTCCGCCCCCTGAGGCCCTCCGGGAGGTGATCCGCCTTGCTACCGCGAGGGTCATCGTGTGGCGAGACGTAGCCGTCGCCGTGACCGCGCGACCGGGCACCGGCGTAGTGCGCGTCCCGCAGAGCGGGCGGGAGGCGCCTGGATGCCACGGTCGCGCACCTCTTGACGAGCCTCCCAGACCGCCCTGGCGGAGGCGTTGGACTTCGGGGCGTTCGCGAGGTAGATCACCGCCTGGGCGAGGTTGAGTTGCGCTTCCGGCAAACCGACGTGCTCGAGAGCCTGAGCTGCGGCGACGGCAACGAGGAGAGCCCGCGGATCGGCGTTGCCGATGTCCTCGGAGGCGAAGATCACCATCCGCCGGGCGATGAAGCGTGCGTCCTCGCCGCCTTCGAGCATCGCGGCGAGGTAGTAGACGGCGGCGTCGGCGTCGCTACCGCGCATCGACTTGATGAAGGCCGAGACGATGTCGTAGTGCTGGTCGCCGGCGCGGTCGTAGCGGAGTGGACGCTTGCGGGCCGCGTCTGCGACATGGCGTATCTCCACAGCCGAGCCCTCCGCGGTTGCCGTCTGCCAGGAGAGCTCGAGCGTGCTCAGGGCGCTGCGGGCGTCACCGCCCGCCTTGCGCACGATCGCCTCGACGACGTCCACGGGCACGTCGATTCCGAGCTCGGCCGCACCACGTCCGACGACGGTCGACACCTCCGCGTCGGAGAGGGGCTCCAGCTCGACGACGGCGCAGCGGGAGAGCAGCGCGGCATTGACCTCGAAATAGGGGTTCTCGGTCGTCGCCCCGATCAACGTCACCAGCCCGCTTTCCACGCCCGGCAGCAGCGCGTCCTGCTGGCCCTTGTTGAAGCGGTGGATCTCGTCGAGGAACAGGATCGTCCGGGTGCCGTTGGCCCCGAGCCGGTCCCGGGCGCGCTGAAGGACGCCGCGGACGTCGTCGACGCGTGCCGAGACAGCCGAGAGCTCCTCGAACTCCGCGCCGGTGGTCTCGGCCACGATGCGCGCCAGCGTTGTCTTGCCGACCCCGGGCGGGCCGTAGAGAATCATCGAGGGAGGCCGGTCGCCCTCGATCGCGAGCCGAAGGGCCGAGCCGTCGCCGAGTACGTGCCGCTGGCCGGCGAGCTCGTCGAGCGACCGCGGGCGGATGCGCTGTGGCAAGGGAGCGATCTGGCTCTCGTGCGTCGTGGCTGCATCCTCGAACAGGTCCGTCATGGTGTGAGTGTAGGCGTGACGCGTGGCCCGCCTCCTCCTCCGGCGGGCCTCTGTTCGCATCGAGCCCCGGGAACACCCGATCTTTCCGGTGCCCCACGGCAACAACGGCAATGAGCACGAGCCCAGGCCGCTGGAGCATTTCGCCCGCCGCGTTCAGAGCCGTCGCCGCGTCCTCGTGAGCTACGGACGTCGGTTGGGTGACTCGCGGTAGGCGGTCCCGGGCCGCGACGCTCTATGCTCTCTGCCGTGTCGCAGGAAATCTGGGAGCCGCCGTTGAATCGCCCCGTCCTCTCGGGTGAGGCGAGGACCGACTACGAGCGCTATCTCAACACCGAGGAGTTGCTGGCGCTCCAGAAGGGCCCCGACGAATGGGTGCATCGGGACGAGCTGCTGTTTCAGGTCGTGCATCAGTCGTCGGAGCTCTGGCTGAAGCTCGCCTGGAGTGACACGGGCGCTGCGGCGGTCCTCGTCGAGAAGGACGAGCACGGCGCCGCCCTGAGGCTCCTCCGGCGTGCGAGCTTGTGCATGCGATTCATCACCGGACAGCTCGACATGCTCGAGCAGATGTCGCCGTGGGAGTACCAAGAGATCCGAAAGGTGCTGGGCCACGGCTCGGGTTTCGACTCGCCCGGTGTCAAGGAGCTGCGGCCCGCGATGGCTCGGCTCGGCGAGGCGTTCCACGCCGCACGCGAGCGGGAGGGTCTCTCGCTGCTCGATCTCTACGTCCAGGGCCGGGAGTACGAGCAGCTCTACCAGCTCGCCGAGGCGCTGATCGAGCTCGATGAGTGGATGCAGACGTGGCGGATCCGTCACTATCGGGTCGTAGCCCGAGTGATCGGAGAGCACGTGATCGGGACACAGGGAACACCCGTTGAAGTGCTCGGCCGGCTGATCCACCGGGTGGAGTACCCGGAGCTCTGGGACGTGCGTAACGAGCTGACCGCGAAATCCCAGACCGAGTCGTGACGCTCCGCGAGGAGGTGACCGCTCTCCTGCAGGGACTGCTTCGCGCGAACACCGTCAATCCACCCGGCAACGAGAGCGCCGCCGCGGAGCTGCTCCGCGACTACCTCGAGGCGAGCGGCATTCCGTGCGAGCTCGTCGGCCGTTCGCCCGACCGTCTCAATCTCGTCGCTCGGCTCAAGGGAGGCGACGGCCCGTCGCTCGCGCTCCTCGCCCACACCGATACGGTGCGTGCCGATCCCGAGGAATGGACGCGTGATCCCTGGTCGGGCGATCTCGTCGACGGCGAGATCTGGGGGCGCGGTGCGCTCGACATGAAGGATCAGGTGGCGGCGAGCGCCGTTGCGTTCGCCTCGCTCTGGCGCGAGGGCTTCCGACCGGCCGGGGATCTCATTCTCGCGCTCACGGCCGACGAGGAGGTAAACGACGATTACGGCCTCTCATGGCTCGTGGCCGAGCACCCCGAGCTCGTGCGGGCGGATTTCGCCCTCAACGAGGGCGGCGGGGAGCGCTGCGTCTTCGGCGGCAACGTCTTCTATCTCTGCGCTGTCGGCGAGAAGATGAGCGCGCCATTCCGGGTCCACGTTCGTGGGCGCAGCGGCCACGCATCGGTGCCGTCGATCGCCGACAACGCGCTCGTCAAGGCGGCGCCGATCATCGAGGCTCTCGGCCGCTTCCGTGCCCCGCGGGCGCTCATCCCCGAGGTAGCGCGGTTCCTCGAGCTCGTGCTCGGCGAGCTGCCCCCGCTCGAGGTGGCACTCGAGCGGGCGCGGGCGTTGCACCCACTCGCGGCGGAGCTCGTCGAGCCCCTGCTCTCGTTCACGCTCTCGCCGACGGTCATCGAGGCGTCGAAGCAGCTCAACGTGATCCCGGCGAGCTGCGTCGTGACGGTCGACTGCAGGCTTCCTCCCGGCATGACACCCGAGGACGTCGACCCGCTCGTGCGGTCGGCGATCGGGCCGGGCGACTACGAGCTCGAATGGTTCGAGCGCGACGGCGGTACCCGCTCGCCGATGGAGACGCCGCTTTGGTCGGCGCTCCAGGGGTGGGTCGACGGAGCTCGAGCCGGGGGCACGCCTCGCTCCGCTCGTCTGTGCCGGCTTCACGGACTCACACTGGATGCGCGAGGCCTTCGGCACTGTCGCCTACGGTTTCTTCCCCCAGAAGGCGATGAACGGTGAGCTCGCGGCGCGGCTGATCCACTCGGCTGACGAGCGCATCCCGGTCGACGATCTCGAGCTCGGCGTGGATGCGTTGCGAGCCGCTGCCACTGCGCTGGCGGCCTGATGGACGAGCCGGTCCGCGTCACGATCGTGCCGAACGAGGTCGAAGCCGACGTCGTCTGCTCGTTCCTGCGGGCCGAGGGCATCCGCTGCGCACACCGCGTCACGAACATGGGCGCGGGCGGCTGGGACGGCGTGCCCGAACGCCGGTGGCGCGCGAGAGGTGCTCGTCGACCCGGCCGATCTGGCGGCCGCTCGGGAGGCGCTGGCCTCTGCCGAGCTCGGCGGCCTCTCTTCCTGAGCATCGGGAAGGTCGTTCGCAACCCACCGCGCCGCGGAGGCGCGCGGTCCTAGGCGCCGGGCTTCTCGTGGTGGCCGCCGAACTGCTTGCGCATCGCGGACAGCACCTTGTTCGCGAACAGTCCCTCGTCCCGGGACGAGAACCGCGAGTACAGCGCGGCGGTCAGCACGTCGGCCGGCACGCCTTCCTCGATCGCGGCGATGGCCGTCCAGCGTCCCTCGCCCGAGTCGGAAACGCGCCCGGCGAACCCTTCGAGCTCCGGTGACTCGTGAAGCGCGGCCGCCGTCAGGTCGAGCAGCCACGACTCGACGACGCTGCCCCGCCGCCAGACCTCGGCGATCGCCGGGACGTCGAGGGTGTAGGAGTAGAACTCGGGATGATCGAGCGGCGCCGTCTCGGCGTCCTCGTCCCGCCGGCGGAGGCCTGCGTCGGCACCGTGCAGGATGTTCAAACCCTCCGCGAGGGCAGCCATCATCCCGTACTCGATCCCGTTGTGGACCATCTTCACGAAGTGCCCGGCCCCTGTCGGCCCGCAGTGGAGATAGCCGCGCTCCTCCGGCGCCGGCGTCGCCGTCGCGCCCGCGTGTTCGCTCCGCAGCTGCGACACCAGGAGCGAGCGAGTCGAAGATCGGCTCGAGCTCGGCGAAAGCGTCGTCCGGGCCGCCGACCATGAGGCAGAAGCCGCGCTCGAGGCCGAAGACGCCGCCGCTCGTGCCGCAGTCGACGTAGCGGATGCCTCTGCGCGGCGAGCTCGGCCGCTCGACGAATGTCGTCCCGGTAGTAGGAGTTGCCACCGTCGACGATCGTGTCGCCGGCCTCCAGGCGCGATGCGAGATCGCGCACGGTCGACTCGGTGATCTCGCCGGCCGGGACCATGATCCACGCCCGGCGCGGCACGTCGAGCCTGGCGACGAAGTCGTCGAGCGAGCTCGCGCCCGTCGCGCCCTCGGCTACGAGCGTCGCGACCGCCTCGGGGTTGACGTCGTAGACGACGCAGGTGTGGCCGCCCGCATGCAGCCGGCGGACGATGTTCGCGCCCATCCGGCCGAGACCGATCATGCCGAGCTGCATGCGCTCGAGCCTATACGCTCGGCAGCTGTGGCGCCCGCCGTCCCGAGGAGCTCGACAGAGCGTGAACTGCCCGATCGAAACCACACCGTCGGCCGAGGGCGAGGTCGCGTGACGGGCCGCGACGCGATCGAGATTCACGAGGCCGACGGAGCGTTCGAGCGAGATCGAGGCGTGGCTGCGCGACCGTGGCTTCTTCGCCCCGGGAGGGGAGGGGCTCGTGGCGGATCTCTACCTCGGCTACGGGCTCTCCTCGACGATCCGACGCCGACGAACTCCGCCGCCGCCGGAGCCATGCCCGCTTCCGCTCGCCGCCTGTTCCGTCCGGGACGAGACGTATGTTGTCGGAACATGACAACGATCCGAGCGGAGGTAGTCAGGTTCGGCCCGTGGCAGGCAGACCTGGAGCTCGGCCGACTATGCCGATGCGGTCGACCGCGTCCGGGAGGCGATCGCGCGCGGTGACGTCTACCAGGTCAATCTCGTTCAGCACCTGTCGGCGACGTTCATGGGCGACCCGGACACGCTCGCCGCCCGACTCGCAGGCCTGAGCCCGCACAATCGAGAGCCCTATCGCGGCGACGGCTGGTCGGTCGTCTCCGGCTCGCCCGAGCTCTTCCTCGCGCGGCGCGGCCGTCGCGTCTGGACGTGCCCGATCAAGGGAACGCGGCCGGCGGGCGCGACGGGCGAGCTCGCCGGGTCGGCCAAGGACGCGGCCGAGCACGTGATGATCGTCGACCTCGAGCGCAACGACCTCTCACGCATCTGCGAGCCAGGAAGCGTGCGGTGGCCCGAGCTGATGGCGACCCGCGAGCTGGCGGGTGTCGAGCACATGGTCTCGACCGTCGAGGGAACGCTGCGTGAGGGCGTCGGTCTGGCGGAGCTCCTCGCGTGCGACCTTCCCCGGCGGGTCGATCACCGGTGCCCCCAAGATCGCCGCGGTCGACCTGATCGCGCAGCTCGAGCCGGTCGGCCGCGGCGCCTCGATGGGGGCGCTCGGTCGCGTCTACGGCAACGGTGATCTCGACCTGGCGTTGACGATCCGCACGTTTGCGATCGCAGACGGGACGCATCCACCTCTGGGTCGGCGGCGGCGTGGTCTGGGACTCCGACCCGCAGCAGGAGATCGCGGAGTCGTGGCTCAAGGCCGATCCGCTGCTTCGTGCGATCGGTGCGCCCCGGATCGCAGCAGCCCGAGGCGCCGGCGCCTCTTCGCGCCCTGCCGTGAGCATCCGATGAGCACGTCACCTCTCGGCCGACGGCGCGGCGGAGGACGACTGTTCCAGGGCGGTCGAGGGCCGGCGCGAGACCGCCGGACGCGTCGGCGTGAGCGGCAACCCTCTCCTCGCCGTCGCCGTCTCGGGACGCGGGCTCGTCGATCCCGGAGCGCCGGTGCTCGCCGCCGACGACGAAGGGTTCACGCGGGGGCGCGCTGCGTTCGAGACGATGCGGGTCTACGGTGGCCGACCGTTCCGGTTCGCGCAGCACCTGGCTCGGCTCGCCGCCTCGGCGGAGCGCATCGGTCTCGAGTCGCCCGACCGGGGCCGAAGTCGAACGCCTCGCGGCGCTCGCCCTCGAGGAGGCCGGCTCGCCGGAGGCGGTGCTGCGGCTCTACTGGACGCCGGGGCCGCCCGGCGGCGAGCATTGCGCGATCGCCCTCGTCAGCGCGATCCCCGACTGGATCGAGGCCGGCCCGCGAGCGCGGTCAGCGTCTCGTCTCGCTGGTCAACCAGCGGCGGTCGGCCCCGTGGCTCCTCCCTGCGACGAAGTCCACGAGCTATGCCGTCAGCATCGCCGCCGAGGCCGAGGCAAAGGCTCGCGGCGCCGACGACGCCGTGTTCGTCGACGGGGACGGCATCGTGCTCGAAGGCCCGGTGACGAACATCTGGTGGCGGGAGGGCAGCGTCCTCCTGACGCCATCGCTCGAGGTCGGCATTCTGGCCGGCGAGACTCGGGCGGCCCTGCTCGAGCTCGCCGCGCGCGGAGGCCAGGACGTCGTCGAGGGAGTGTTCCCGCTGGAGCGGCTCCTCGCCGCGGACGAGGTGTTCACGTCCTCATCGATCCGGGAGGTGATGCCCGTCGTCGCGGTGGACGGCCGCCCGATTGCGCGCGGCCCGGCCGCACCAGCGCTACAGGAGGCGCTGCGTCGAGAGGCTCGCGGCTGAGGCGACCTCGCCGACTCGGCTATCCGCCGGCGTCACATGCTTTCCCGTTGTCGACCACGAGATGCGCGCAGCTGACAGGATCGTCTCGCTCGACGTAGCGATCCTCCGACGGCATCCACACGTCGACCCAGGTGACGCGCGCAGCCTCCCCGTCGCGCGCCACCCCACGCGCAAGCCGGATCTCATAGGGCGCGTCGACCCAGACCCGCACGGCGTAGGCCTCGCGCAACGCACGATGGAGGGCACACACTCCCTCCACGACGACGACGCCCGACGGGCTCGATCGCCCGCGATCCCCGGGGCCTGCGCGCCGACCAGTCGTAGGAGGCGAAGCAGGCAACCCTACCTTGAGACAGCGGCGTCACGACCTCGCGCGAGAGGCGGTCGATGTCGAAGCCTTCGCCGTCCCAGAACTCGTCGGTCGACACGAGTTGCGCGCCGGGAATCATTCGTGCGAGCGTCGACTTTCCCGCAGCGCCGTGTCCGCCGATCCCGACCAGGACGAAGACGGCCGTCCCCGCCTGCGGCGGCGATGAGTTCGAGCAGCGGCTGTGCGTCCACTGCACGCACGGTACCCTCAGGGCATGGAGAAGCTACGGCTCGGCGGCATGGCTCTTTCGAACGGAGTCCTCGTTCACGGCCCGACCGCATGGGGTGCTGCGGTGCGCGTGCCCGACGGATCGATCCGCTCCGCCTCCGGCAGCAAGCGCCGGTTCGGGGAGAACGTCAGCACTCCGTTCGTCAGAGGCCCGCTACGCCTGGCGGAGGCCTTCGCCGTCCTCCCCGATGTCAGGCGGGCCTTGCCCGAGGCCCGCTTCCCGTTCGAGCGACCGCGTGTCGCAGTCGCTGTGGTCGCGGGCGCCGCCGCCGCAGGTGTGGCGCGGCGGTCGGGGCTCAGCCTGCCCGCCCGGGAGGCTATCGCCGCACTCGCATCGCTGCGTCCCGGCGGCAATCGCGTTGAGGGGCGGCGAGCTCGCCTCCTACCACGGCGCGGAGCACATCTCGATCGGTACCTACGAGACGCGGCGAGCCCGCCACGAAGGAGCACGATCGCTGCGGTGGCCACCTCGTCGGACCTCTCCTGCTCACGAGCGCGGCCGCGAGTGCGCTCGCAGCGCGAGCGCCGTCTCGAGCCCGTTCGGCGGCACGGGCGATCGGTGCGATCGGCGCCGTCGGGGCTGCTGTCGAGGTCTTTGCGTGGATGGGACGTCATCCTCGTCACCCGGTCTCCCGCGCGCTCGCGCGACCCGGGCACGAGCTCCAGACCCGCGTGTCGACCGCTGAGCCCTCCGCGGCCCAGCTCGAGGTCGCGGAGGCTGCGCTCGCAGCCTGCCTCGGCGCCGAAGAGGCCGCGTGAGCGCACCGTCGCGTGTCCGCGACGAGAGACTGGATCCAAGCGTGTTCGAGCTCCCGGTCGAGAAGATGCGGGAGGGCTACTACACGGACGCATACTTCAACCACACGCGCGCGGCCCTTCTCGCCGACGGTCGCCATCCGCGCGTCCTGATGCAGGTCTTCCAACGCCGGACGGCGATGCTCGGCGGCATGGACGAGGCCATCGCCGTGCTCAAGCTCTGTTCGCACGACTGGGACTCCCTCGTTGTCTCCGCGCTGCACGACGGTGACACGATCGAGCCCTGGGAGACGGTGATGACGATCGAAGGCGACTACACCCTGTTCGCCCACCTCGAGACCGTGTACCTCGGCGTACTCGCGCGGCGCACTCTGATCTCGACCAACACGGAACGCGTGCTCCGCGCCGCGAACGGAAAGCCGATCATCTTCATGCCGGCCAGGCACGATCATCATCGCGTGCAGACCGGTGACGGCTACGCCGCCTTCGTCGCGGGGGCGATGTCCGGCACCGAGATCGGGGTCACATCCGATGCGCAGGCCTCCTGGTGGGGCGGGCGCGGTGTCGGCACCGTCCCCCACGCGCTCATCGCCGCGTACGGCGGCGACACCGTGCTCGCTGCCACGAAGTTCGCCGCCTGGGCACCGGCCGACCTTCACATCACCGTCCTCGTCGACTTCGACAACGACTCGGTCGCCACGGCGCTCGCGGTCGCCGATGCGCTCGGCCCCAAGCTCTGGGGGGTGCGACTCGACACCTCGAGCCAGATCGTCGACCGATCACTGTGGGAAGAGATGGGCGACTTCGATCCGCGAGGAGTGAACGAGCGCCTCGTCCGCAAGGTACGCGAGGCGCTCGACGGTGCGGGGCACCCGAAGGTACGCATCGTCGCTTCGGGCGGATTCTCGGTGGAGAAGATCGAGGCGTTCGAGCGACGCGGCGTTCCGGTCGACGCGTACGGCGTGGGCTCGTCCCTGATCCGTGGCGAGAACGACTTCACAGCCGACATCGTCGTCGCCGACGGCAGCCCGAGCTCCAAGATCGGCCGTCGACTCCGTCCGAACCCGCGGCTCGAGCGTGTCCGCTAGGCCCATCCTCTGGGACGTCGACACGCAGGTCGACTTCGTCCTCCCCGGTGGCAAGCTCGCCGTTCCCGGCGCTTCGACGGTCGTTCCCGCAATGGCTCGGCTCGTCGCCTGGGCTCGAGAGAATGCCGTCGTCCACGTCGCCTCGGCCGACGATCACGAGCTCAGCGACCCTGAGATCTCGGCGACGCCCGATTTCGAGAGCACGTATCCGCCTCATTGCCTTCGAGGTACGCGTGGCGCCCAACGCATTCCCGAGACCGAGCAGGTCGACCCGCTTCCGCTCTCGCACATCCCGTATCCACCGGGGCTCGTCCGCGAGCTCATCGGCGGCCGAACCGAGATCCTGTTGCTGAAGAAGAGCTTCGACGTGTTCACGAACCCGAATGCAGAGGCCGTGCTCGAAGCGCTCGATCCGTCCGAGGTGATTCTGTTCGGTGTGGCGACGGATGTCTGCGACCACGCCGCGATCGTGGGTCTGCTTCGCCGAGGGCGGCGTGTCGTATTCGTCGAGGATGCGGCGCGGGGTCTGGACGAGAAGCGCACGCAGGCGTGTCTCGCGCAGTGGCGCGGTGCCGGAGTGCGGTTCACGACCAGTGGGAACGTCACGGCCGGAATCTGATGGACACGCCCCCACTCGTGGCGCGAGCGCTCGGGCTCGCCGCGTCGCACGGGTTCGAGAATTCGTGCCGACCGGAGAACGGAGCCCTTCTGCACGTGCTCGCGGCGCGTCGTGGAACCAGCCGGGCCGCAGAGATCGGCACCGGTGCCGGCGTCGGAGCCGCGTGGATCGTCTCGGCACTGCCTCCGCAGACACCGTTCTTCACTGCCGAGCTCGACCCCGTTCTCGCAGCTCTCGCGGCGGAGGTCTTTGCCGGAGATCCGAACGTCACCGTCGTCGCCGGGCCCTGGCGCGCGTCGTTGCCGCAGGAAGCGCCGTTCGACTTCCTCTTCGTCGACGCGAACGATGCGAAAGACGACGTCGATGCGACCGTCGGCCTGCTGGCGCCGGGAGGCACGGCGGTGCTCGACGACTTTCGGCTCGAGCCGGCTCTCCGCGATCCTCGGCGCGACGCCTGGTTGCATCATCCTCTCCTGACGACCGTCGAGCTCTGGGTGACGCACGAGCGGCGTGCTCTCGTTTCCGTGCGACGGTAGTCCTTCAGTCCGGGGGGCGCCGTACCGATAGACCATCCGTGGTCACCTGGCCCCATTCCGTCGACGACATCGGCGGCTTCCTGATCACCTGGCTGCCGATCATCTTCTTCGGCATCATCATCTGGCTGCTGCTGCGCACGATGTCTCTCGTGCCGAAAGTCAAGCCGGCGATGGTCGACCGGGACACGACCGACCCGGTCCGCTGGGGCGATGTCGCCGGCGTCGACGAGGCGAAGGAGGAGCTCATGGAGGTCGTCGAGTTCCTTCGCGACCGCAAGAAGTTCGAGCGACTCGGCGCGCGGGTGCCCAAGGGCATTCTTCTCTACGGCCCACCCGGAACCGGCAAGACGCTGTTGGCGAAGGCTGCCGCGAACGAGTCGGGTGCGAACTTCTACTCGTCGAGCGCCTCGGCCTTCGTGGAGATGTTCGCCGGGCTCGGAGCAGCGCGCATTCGCAAGCTGTTCGAGGAGGCGCGCAAGAATGCGCCGGCGATCATCTTCATCGACGAGCTCGATGCGGTCGGGAGCGCGCGCTCGGGCGGCGCGCACAATCGCGAGCACGATCAGACGCTGAACCAGCTGCTCGTCGAACTCGACGGCTTCGGCGGCGCAGACGAAGTCGTGATCATGGGCGCGTCCAACCGGCTGCAGGACCTCGATCCGGCGTTGCTACGTCCGGGACGCTTCGACCGCCAGGTGAACGTCGCCCCACCCGATCTTCAGGGACGTGAGGAGATCTTCCGGGTGCATACCCGCTCGAAGCCGCTGGGTGCGGACGTCGACATCACGGTTCTCGCTCGTCGGACAGCGGGTCTCACCGGTGCCGACCTTGCCAACATCGCGAACGAGGCAGCTATCTTCGCGGCCCGCAACGACCAGCAATACATCCGGCAGGAGGACTTCGAGGGAGCCATGGAACGCGTGCTCACCGGGCTCCAGAAACGACGTATCGTGACGGAGAAGGAGAAGCGCATCCTCGCGTACCACGAAGGCGGGCACGCGCTCCTCGCCTATCTGATGGGCGATGTGATGCCGGTGCAAAAGGTGACGATCGTCGGCCGGGGAGACGCCCTCGGGCTCGCCTACTACCTTCCCGTCGAGGATCGGTACCTTCACACGAAGGAAGAGTTGCTCGACGTGATGAAAGTCGCCCTCGCCGGGCGGGCTGCTGAGGAGATCGTGTTCGGGCGGGTCACGAACGGGGCCGCCAGCGATCTCGAGAAGGTGACGCAAATCGCGCGCGCGATGGTCTTCGAGTTCGGCATGTCCGAGGTTGCCCCGTCGCGGACGATGCGGGCGGACAACTACGCGTTGTCCGAGGAGACGAAGCGGATGCGGGACAGCGAACAGGCGCGTCTCACCGATCACGCGTACGAAGAGGCGCTTCGCCTTCTCGGCAAGCATCGCGGCAGTCTCGACCGCCTCGCGGGAGCGTTGCTCGAGAAGGAGACGATCGACCGGGACGAGTTCCTCGCGATGATGGGCGACCTACCTCGCGAATCACGCTCGGCCGAGACCGTCGGCACGGTCCGCGCGCTCGAACGCGAATTGCTGTAACCGGGCGTGGGCCCACCGTGCGCAAGTGTGTGCCGGCTCGGACGAAGAAGCTTCCGGTCGCCGCCACGATCGTGGCGGCGGCGCCGGGCCCCCCTTTCGCCCATCCGCCCAGCCAGCGCGTGTCATGGTGTTGGGCGCTCCGATGCGAAGCTCATGGTCCACAAGGGCACGCGGTTCAGGAGCAGCACCGTCGGACATCAAGATCGCCACGCCCGGGTCGGCGAGGCGCCTCGGCAGCTGGTTGGGTCCATGGCGGCCACGATCTGGAGGAGGTTGGCGGGACGTCGCCCCGCGACCGCTCCATGAGCCGGCCGAGCCCGTTGAGCTCGGTTTCGCCCGACCCGATCGTGGCGCCGCCTCACACCCCGGCAGCGAAGTAGCATCGGTCTCGTGCAACCAGCGGGGATTCATCATGTCGGCATCGCCGTCGACGACCTCGATGCAGCCGTCGCAACGTACGCGGGGCTGTTCGGCGGAGCGCTCGAACATCGCGACGTCCTCTCCGACCAGGGTGTCGAGGCAGCTTCCGTGCTCGTCGGGTCGAGCAGGATCGAGCTCCTCGCTCCGCTTGCCGAGGACACCCCGGTCGGGCGTTTCCTCGCCAAGCGGGGGCCGGGCGTCCACCACATTGCGTACGAGGTGGCTGACGTCGGCGCGGCACTCGCCGACCTCGCCGGCGCCGGTGTGGAGCTGATCGACACCGTTCCTCGTGTCGGTCTCTTCGGCCTGCAGGTCGCCTTTGTCCACCCCGACGCCGTGCACGGCGTTCTCACGGAGGTCACATCCGTTGCCCGACTCACCTGATTCCGTTCGGATCGAGGTTGCCTTCGCCGGCGGCCCGATCATCGCCGCCAACGTCTCCCCAGCCAGCGCAGACGCGCTCGAGCACGCGCTGGCTTCCGGCTCCCAGGGGATGCACCAGCTCGACACCGACGATGGGCGAACCGCGATCGTGCTCGGTCAGGTGGTATACCTGAAGCGGTTCGCGCGCGATGCGCGAGTCGGATTCGGCCTGTAGGAGCGAGAGGCGTCGGCGTGGGCGCGACCGACTCAGCGGTTGAGGAGGTCGCCGAGGCCGGCGATGGCGAGATCGGCGCCGTGGGCGCGGAGCGCGTCCGCCCGGCCCATGCGGTCGACGCCGACGACGAACCTGAAGCCAGCCTCGCGGGCAGCGTCCACGCCGGCCGTGCTCGTCTCGAACGCGGCCGCGTGGTGTGGCTCGATTCCCAGCTGTCGGCACGCAGCCAGTCGCGTGTCGGGTGCCGGTAGCACGCGCAATCCCTCGGCCAGAAGCGTGTTCCCGTCGACGCTCTGCTCGATCAGCTCGGCAACCCCTGCGCGCTCGAGGATCGTGTCGGTGTTGGCGCTCGCCGAGACCACCGCGCAATGCACGCCGGCGGAACGCGCGATTTCGAGGTAGTGACGTGAGTCCGCGAACGCGGTCACGCCTTGATCGTCGAGGCGTTGCAGGAGAGCTGCGTTCTTGTGGTTGGCAAGCCCGTGGACGGTCTCGCTGTCGGGTGGATCATCCGGATTACCCTCGGGCAGGCTGATCCCGCGGCTGGCGAGGAAGGCCCGCACCCCTTCTAGGCGTGGCTTGCCGTGGATGTGCCGCGGATAGTCGGTCTGCGGGTTGAAGGGCGCGAAGCGTCCCCCCGTACGTTCGGTTCGCGCCCAGATGAACCGATCGAAGGTCTCCAGCCAGGCCGCGGCGTGGACGGTCGCGCTTGCGATCAGCACACCTTCTAGGTCGAACACACACGCGGTGACGCCGGCGGGAAGCCCGAGCAGCTTCCGGGCCTCCCACGGAATCAGCAGGTGAACGGCCCAGTCGCTTTCCCCTCTTTCGTGGGAAAACTCCTCCAGGAGGTGCATAGTGGAAACGCGCTCGTCCCTGAGATGGCTTCCATAGGCGTGAAGCTCGTCCGGCGAAAAATCGAACCGTGCTGCGATAAGCGCGGCTTCGGCCGCGTCCAGCGCCGCTCGCCAGTGCTCGCTCAGTCTGCCGACGTCGATCAACCGTTGGCCCAACGTCCCCTCGGCCTTCCCTTCGACGATATCGCCTGTGAGCAACACGGGCTTTCCGACCATTGTCGACGAGCACCACCCACACCGTACGCGTCCCGCGAAGCGTGCCCGATGCGGATGTAGGCCTTGCCGCGGAATCGCCCGGGATCCCGGGCGCGAGCGCAGCGGCTGGCGGCGTCCGGCGACTCTCCTCTCGGGCGTGCAGCGTCGCCGGGTACCCTTCGCCGCCGTGGCGCTCGAGGTCGGCATCGTGGGACTCCCCAACGCGGGCAAGACAACTCTCTTCAATGCACTCACGAAAGCGGGAGCAGAGATCACCGCGTACGCGTCCGTCACCGACAAGTCGAACATCGGCATGGCGACGATCGCGGACGACCGCCTGGGCCGGCTCGCGGCGCTCGTCGGAGCGCGCAAGGTGACGCCCGCAGCCGTTCGGGTCCAGGACGTTCCCGGCACCGGTCCGGCCCTCCTCGGCGGGCTCCGCCAGGTCGATGCGCTGCTTGCGGTCGCGGACGGCTTCTCGGGCACGACCGACCCGGCCAGCGATCTCGAGCAGCTCGAGCTGGAGCTGCTCGTTGCCGACACCGATCACGTTGCCAGGCGGCTCGAACGGGTGGAAAAGCAGGCGAAATCCGGGGATGCCGCAGTCCGCCAGGAAGCAGAGACCCTGCGGGATGTGCTGGCGCATCTCGAGGCCGGCAAGCCCCTCACGGAGTGGACGGGCGAGCTGCCCGACGAGCTCGATCCGCTCACGACGAAGCCGCTGATCGCGATCGTCAACGGGCCGGGCGGGATCGACTGCAAGCTCGAGGCCGAGCTGGTCGAGCTCTCGGACGAAGAGGCTTCCGCGTTTCGCGACGGGCCCTCGGCGCTCGACGAGGTGGTGCAGCGCCTGCAGGAGTCGCTCGGCCTGATCACGTTCTTCACCGCGGGAGACAAGGAGACGCGCGCCTGGACCCTGCGCGACGGCCAGACCGCGCTCGAGGCCGCCGGTACGATCCACTCCGACATCGCCCGCGGGTTCATCCGCTGCGAGGTGATCCGCTGGAACGACCTGCTCGATGCCGGCTCCCACGCCGAGGCATCGAAACGTGGGACGCAGCGGCTCGAGGGCAAGGCGTACGTCGTCCAGGATGGCGACGTGCTCAATATTCGGGGCAACTTCGGCACTGCTTCGGGCAAGTCGGCCTGACGTGACCGTCGACGAGTATCTCGACGGTGCGCCGGAACCACAACGGACAACGCTTCTCGAGCTCCGGACGACCCTGAGGAACATCCTGCCGAACGCAGCGGAGACCATCTCGTACGGCATGCCAGCGTTCAAGGTCGAAGGCAAGGCAGTGGCCGGCTATGCGTACTGGAAGTGCCACTGCAGCTACTTCCCGCACTCCGGCTCCGTGCTACCGGAGGCCGCTGACGAGCTCGCCTCGTACGAGTGGTCGAAGGGAACTCTCAGGTTCCCAACCGACCAGCCGCTACCGGCATCGCTGGTCCGACGCCTCGTCGAGATCCGGCTGATGCAGCTGGGGCTCGGCGACAACCAGACGATCTGAATATTCGGGGCGACGCCGGCAGTCGTTCTTGATCGGGTACTCCACGTAGCTTGGTCTGCTCTGACAGGATCCGTGGGTCACGGAACGCGAGCGGCGGCCAACAGGAGGAAAGCTGATGACGCCAGCCCTGGATGATCTGGATGATTTCGCTCGGCGCTACACCGAGGCTTGGTGCAGCCAGGACCCGGCACGGGTCGCGGGGCACTACGCACCTGAGGGCTCCTTGACCATCAATGGTGGTATGCCATCGGTGGGGCGAGCGGCGATCACTGACGCCGCTCAGTCGTTCATGACCGCGTTTCCCGACATGCAGGTGCTGATGGGCGACCTCGTCATCCGAGACGCGGTCGTGGAGTACCACTGGACCCTGGTCGGAACGAACACGGGGCCAGGGGGGACGGGCAAACGCGTTCGCATCCGCGGCTATGAGGAGTGGACGATCGGAGACGACGGCGTCATTGCTGCGTCGCTCGGACACTACGACGAGGCCGAATACGATCGCCAGCTCCAGCACGGTGTGGAAGAGCTGCGGTAGAAGCGCGTTACGCGCTGCGGGGAAACGCTCCCTGAACTCCTGAACATCCGCTTCAACGTTTGAGCGAGCCTCCGGGGTCGCGCGAAGCTACCCGGCGGCGATGAGTGCTGCGCCCCCCAAGGCGATGAAACCGCCTGCGGTGCGGGATGCCCCGAGCCGCTCGTGCAGGACTGCCCGGGCCAGCAGAATCGTCGTGATCGGGTAGAGGCTGCTGAGCACGGCGACGAGACCGATCGAGCCCCGCGCCGCGGCAAGAGCGATCAGAGCGTTGGCACCGGTGTCGAAGACGCCGACCGCCAGGAGGAGGGGCAGCACGCGCTTCGATGCCCGTGGCACCGTGCGCGTCCACAGAAGGGCGAGTACCAGTGCGCCGGCCGACCCGAGTCGGGCCGCACCGACAGCCCAAGGGGCGCTCTCCTCCGCCGCCTCGCCGAGACCGACGATGAAGAGACCAAAACCGAGCGCGGCGAGCAACGCAAGACCGACCCCGGAAGCCACGGGTCCGCGCCTGATCCAGGTCCCTTCCCCGCTTGCTGGCTCGCGCGAGACGAGTACGACTCCGGCGAGTGCCAGCCCGACCCCGGCCCATTGCGCAGGGGCAGGCGAGTGTCCGCGAAAGAGATCGAGGGCGAGGGGGATCGCCGGAGAGGTCGCCGAGATCGGCGCCACGATCCCCATCGCACCGACGGCCATTCCCCGGTACAGACACCCGAGCCCGACGACGCCCGCGACGCCTGCTGCGACGGCGAGCAGCAGGGCGGTGCCGCCCGGGCGCGTTGCACCACTTGCCTGGATCCACACCACGAGCCCAACGAGCCCTACGAGTTGTGACCAGAACAGCACCGTGAGCACGAAGACGCGCCGCGTCGCGAGTCCACCGAGGAAGTCGCCCGTACCCCACAGCGCCGCTGCGCACAGCGCCAGAATCACCGCTGCCAAGAGACTCAGTCCTCGCCGACGGGGCGAGTCGCCGCCTGCGCGTCCAGCTGGTTCGCGTGGTACAGCACTGCGGCCTCGGCGGTGCGGGCTGCCTGCCGGTCGTGATGGACGGCTACGGCGTGGAGGAGCTCGGCCCGGACATCTGCCTCCAGCTTCGCGGACGTCAGCTCGATCAGGCGGAGCCCCAGGTGGACATGGCCGAGCAGGCGACCCTCTGCCGTCTGGCGAAACGACGGCCCGCGCCCGAGTTCGCTCGCCCGCCCGATGTCGTGCAGGAGCGCCGCCGCGAGCAGCAGGTCGTGACGCAGCCGCGGGTGGAGCTGCGCGGTCTCACGGCACAGAGTGGCGACGCCGACGGTGTGCTCGAGAAGCCCGCCGGCGTAGCCGTGGTGCCCGTCGGCGCCTGCCGCAGGAAGGGCGCGAAACGATGCGCGGAGGTCGTCGTCGCCGAGGACGTCCGAGACGACCACCGTCAGTCCGGGATGGGCGATCTCGCCGGCGAGGAAATCGAGAAAGCCGTCGAGCTCGTCGGGGTCGCGCCGCATCGCCGGCGTCAGCTGCGCGGGATCGGAGTCGGGCGCGGCCTCGACGGCCCGCACCTGCACCTGCAGCCTGCCGCCGAACCGTTCGACCCGCCCGAGCACACGTACGGCGTCTCCCTCCTCGAAGCGGCCGTCGAGCAGCTCCACGTCGTCCCAGATCCTCGCCTCGATCCGCCCGCTCGCGTCGACGAGCTCGAGCGCGAGATAGGCGGCGCCATTCTTCGTCCGGCGCCGTTCCTTTCGCCCGACCGCGTACACGCCCTCGACGGTGCGGTCCTCAGCGAGCTCGGCGATGCTGGTCACGCAGGGAGTCTAGGGGCCTGATGTACGCTCGGGCGGTGGCCGACGTCGCCCCTTTCCGCGCGATTCGCTATGCCCACCCGACCCCGGCAGTCACGGCACCCCCGTACGACGTGCTCACGCCCGAGCTGCGCGACGAGTACAGGGCCAGCGACCCTCACAACGTCGTGCACCTGACCCTGAACGACTCGGAGGACGAGGCGGGCCGCCTCTTCAGGACATGGCTGGAGGACGGTGTGCTCGTCCGCGACGAAAAACCGGCCGTGTGGGCCGTCGCCCAGGAGTACGTCGGCCCCGACGGTGTCCGACGCCGGCGCGAAGGCCTGGTTGCCTCGCTGCGGGTCGAGCCCTACGAGACGCGGGCGGTCCTGCCGCACGAGCGCACCCATGCGGGCCCGAAGGCAGGCCGGCTGCGGCTGCTGCGCGCTGCGCGGGCGCAGCTCGAGCCGATCTTCGTTCTCTACGACGGGGAGCCTCCGGTCACCGTGCCCGACCGTGAGCCCGATCTCGTCGCGGGGGACACGAGGCTCTGGCGCGTGTCGGGCGAGGGTGTCGCCGAGGTTTTCGCCGACCGGCAGCTGCTCATCGCCGACGGCCACCACCGCTACGAGACGGCTGTTTCCTTCGCAGCCGAGGAGGGGAACGCCGCGAGCGAGCGGATGATGGTCGTGCTCGTCTCGACCTCCGATCCGGGGCTCGAGATCTTCCCCACCCACCGGCTGTTTCGCGGGCATGACGACGCGCTGCCGTCGATCGGTGTCGGCGAGTCGGCGTCTCCCGCCACAGCCGTGGCCCGGCTTGCGGGCCTGCCGTACGACCGGGCGCAGGCGGTCGGCTATCGCAAGGGCAGCACCTCCCTGGTGACGGGCGAGCCGGGGGAGCTCGACGTCGAGCTCGTCGATCGTCTGGTCGGCCATGAAGGGCTCGGCTACTCGGCCAATCTCGAAGAGGCCGTCGCCCGCGTCGACTCGGGCGAGTTCGACGGGGCTTTTCTGCTCCGTCCGACGCGCATCGAAGACGTGTTCGAGCGCGCACGCCGTGGCGAGGTCATGCCCCAGAAGACGACGTATTTCTTCCCCAAGCTGACGAGCGGCCTTCTCTTCCACCCCGTATGACCTCCGACTGGCTGACACTTTGTCGCGACTGCGTCGCAGACATCGACGTCGTCCTCGGCGAGCTGCCGACAAGGACGGAGCGGGAGCCGGTGCTCCGCTCCGGCGAGGGCGGCGACGACACCACGGCCATCGATGCGGCGGCCGAAGACGCGGTCGTCGCCCGGCTCGTAGCCCTCGAGTCGGATTTCCTGCTCGTCTCCGAAGAGCTCGGTGAGCGAAGCTTCGGCACGGGAGGGCCGCTGCGCGTCGTCGTCGATCCGATCGACGGTTCCGTCAACGCCAAGCGGGGCATCCCGTTCTTCGCGTTGTCACTCGCCGTTGCCGACGGGCCCACGATGGGCGACGTCGTGTTCGGCTTCGTCTACGACTTCGGCGCCCGGGAGGAATGGGTGGCCGAGCGAGGCCGTGGCGCCCGCCTGAACGACGCTCCGCTCGTCGGCCCTCCCCCCAAGGACCCGATCGAGATCCTCTCCTTCGAGGCGACGACGACCGCGTACATCGCCGACAAGGCATCATCGCTCCTCGGGGTCGCGGAGCGCCTCCGGGTGATGGGGTCGTTGGCGCTGTCCCTCTGCCACCTTGCCGCCGGCCGGGTCGACGCGGTGTGCTCGCTGAAGGCGGCGCGGTCGATCGACATCGCGGCGGCGCAACTCCTCGTCCGCGAGCGCGGCTATGCGATCGAGCTGTTCGAGGATCCCCCGTTCGTCCGAGCTCCACTGGACCTCGTCGGCCGCTCCCGCGTCGTCGCGGCGGCGACCCCGGCACTCTGCGCGGAGGTCGCCGACGCGCTCCGGGACCGCTGAAGGGGCGGCACACGTGCCGCCCCTTCATGCTCCGGGAGGTCGGAGCAGCTGGTCGGGCGTACCCTCAGCCTGCCTCCCGGGTAGGGCTGGAGGGCCGGGCCCCGCGTTACTCCGTCGTAACGAGAGCCCAACGTCCCCTGCACGTGCGGCTCAGCTCGCTGCCGGCGCCGCAGGCTCGAACGCCGCCGGAGCTGTCGCCTCCTTCTTGTGACCGGCTCCGAGGACGATCACCGCGAGGATGACGAAGCCGATGCCGCTGAGCAGCAGCGCGATCCCGACGATCAGCCCGAAGAGCGCGATCTGCTGGGCCATGTACGAGACGTTGAGCGCCGTCGCGAGGGCGGTCTCGGTGACCCACGTGTTGCGGGCGGCATTCGAGACCGGCTTGCCGCTCTTCGTCCTTCGCCGCGGCGGCCTCGTCGCTCGTGCCCGCCGGATCGGTGGGATCCTTCGCGGCGACGAATCGTCCCATCTGCGCGTAGGTGAGTCCGCCCGACGACTCGAGGGCGTGGATCCGCATGTACTTCGCGAAGCAGCGCGCGTCGGAACCCGTCTCGATCGGCTGCTCGGCAACGTCGCACGACGGTACCGCGACGTTCTGAAGGCCGGACTCCTTCATCGCCGCCGCGATGTCCGTCGGGTTCATGTCGGCCGAGCCGACGATCTGCTCGCCCTTGAGCTCGTCGCTCACCGTGCTGCGCGCGTTGATGCTCATGACCAGGGCACCGATGCCGAACGCGATCATGAGGGCGCCGGCGAGGATGCCGCCGATCTCGAGAACTCTACGACCTGTCATCTGCTCCTACCTCCCGTTTGACTAACTCTCTCCCACTTCCAACGGCGGGACGTACACCAGTGTCGGCTCCTAGGCTGCCGAGGTCATCGGGGCAACCACGCCATCGCGCTACGGGAACGGGCCACGCGGGCCACGGACAACTACTGAGCCGTTGGTAGGCTGACACCACGATGCTTCCCGAGCGCGATGCGATCCTGAAGGCGCTCGAGAACGTGATCGATCCCGAGCTGCACAAGCCTGTCACCGAGCTCGACATGGTGCGCGACGTCGTGATCCACGACGACGGTCGCGTGGAGGTCACCGTCGCACTCACAGTCGCAGGCTGCCCGATGCGCGCGTCGTTCGAGGACCAGGTACAGCGATTCGTGGGGAGCCGTCGAAGGCGTGGCCTCCGTCGAGCTCCATTTCGACGTCATGAGCCCGGACGAGAAGGCGGCGCTCTCGACCCGGCTGCGAGGAGGTAGGCCGGAGAAGACGATCTCGTTCGACCCCGACGACGCGTGTGGTCGCGATCGCATCGGGCAAGGGCGGAGTCGGCAAGTCGACGCTGACCGCGAATCTCGCCGCGGCTCTCGCCGCACGCGGCGAGAGGGTCGGGGTGCTCGACGCCGACGTCTACGGCCACTCGATCCCGCACATGCTGGGGGTGCACCAGCGACCGGTCGTCGTCGACACGATGATCGTGCCGCCCGTGCAGGGGGGATCTGAAGTTGATGTCGATCGGTTTCTTCCTCGATGACAACGCGCCGGTGATGTGGCGCGGCCCGATGCTCCACCGAGCCCTCGAACAGTTTCTCTCCGACGTCTACTGGGGCGAGCTCGACACGCTCGTCGTCGACATGCCGCCCGGAACCGGGGACGTTGCCATCTCCTGGGCCAACTGCTGCCACGTGCGGAGGTCGTCATCGTGACGACCCCGCAGCCGGCCGCCCAGCAGGTCGCGGTGCGCGCGGCAGGAATGGCGGAGAAGGTGGGGATGCGGATCGTCGGTGTCGCCGAGAACATGTCGTACCTCGTCGGCACGGGGCAGGAGATCTTCGGGTCGGGCGGCGGTCAGCGCCTCGCCGACGAGATCGGGGTGCCGCTGCTCGGTAGCATCCCACTCGACCCGGCCCTGCGCGAGGCGGCGGACGCCGGCACCCCGATTCTCGAGGCCGCACCCGAGGCAGAGGCGACAGCGGCGATCGTTGCGCTCGCCGAGCGGATCCAGCGAACGCGCCGCGGCACGATCCGCAAGCCGCTCACGGTCCTGTCATAGCCTCCGAGAACGCAGGAGGGCGCCCGTGGGCGCCCTCCTCGAGCGGGGTTCGGATCGGCGTCCTACCCCTTGGTCTTGAGCTTCGTGAGCTTACGCAGCGTCCAGGTCGTGTCGACCTTTTCGCACGTCATCAGAACCTTCGTCCCGACCGGATAATCGGTCGTCGACGGAGACGTCGCGTCGCGAGTGCACGTCGCCGTCGACGGCCCCCTCGACGTCACGGTGATCGTGCTCCCGACGGCGTCATTGCCGACCGCCGACACCTCGCCCAGGAACCACGCGGGCCTGGCGTGCTTCGGCTTCTCCGGCTTGGGCTCCGCCTTCGGCTCGGCCTTCCGGCCCTTGCAGACCGGGCCGGCGACGATGGCAAGCACCGAGGTCGAGCTGGTCGAGCCGAGCGCTCCTTCGGTGAAGCCGGTGGAAACGAGCGTCGCGCTCAGGTTGCCGAGCACCGTGGCGTGGTTGCCCCGGGAAACACCCGGCGAGGAAGCCGACCAGCTTGTCACCCTTGAGCGTTCCCGAGAACGCCCCGGCGAACCGGGTGTCGTCGTCCTTGACGCGGAACGAGCCGGTGACGTAGCCGAGACCGTCAGACTTGCTGACGACGGTGCGTGCGTTGATCGTCAGCGGTCCGTCGAGATCGGCGGCCGGGTTCGCGAAGTCGGCTTGGCCGGTGTAGCGGCCGTTCGTGATCGTGAACTCCTTGCCGTCCGCGCCGGTGCAGGTGCGGGTTCTCACATCCGTCGCCTTGTCGGTGGAGAAGGTGGCAGTGGTGACGCTGACGCCGGCGGCGGTGAAGGCTGCGACCGCGACGGCGGCGGTCGAGAGCGCGGCTAGCGCGCCGAGTGCGATGATGAGGGTGCGACGCATCGTGAAGGTGCCTCCCAATTAGTCGGATTTGCAGGCCAAGTCTCGGCCGGATGTGTATGGGAGGCGACGCAGGTGGTGTAAGCGCTGTGTAAAGCGTTTCGGGGATAGGGTTGAGCGATGACCTGCGACGAGGCGCGCGCGCGGCTCAAGGCTCTCGGGCTCACCGCCGCGGCCGTCGAGGTGCTGCTGAACCATTTCGTGGACGCCGATCGGCGCGGAAAACCCGGCCACGGCCTCTCGCGCGTATCGTGGCTCGAGGGGCAGTCGTTCGATCCCGGCGCTCTTCCCGTCAAGTGCTCGAGCAGCGACGGGATCGACCGCTGGGACGGCGGCGGCGCCCTGGGATACCTCATCCTCTCGGCGGTCTGCGACGATCTTCTCGTCGAAGGGGTCGACGGCGCACGCCTGGTCGTCGCCTCGCCCTGCTTCCCGACGGGCACGCTCGGGTACTGGGTGCGACGCCTCGCAGCCGGCGGCTACGTCGCGCTTGCTCACCGCGACCTCGCCGCGACGGCTGCCTGCGCCTGCGGGAGGCGCACCGTTGACGGGCACGAACCCGCTCGCGATTGCGATCCCGTCCAGCCACGGGGAACCGCTCGTCGCCGACGTGTCGATGGGGGCCGTCACCCACGGCGACGTGCTGGCGGGTCGCGCCCGCCCGGAGGAGCTCGTGCCGTTCGGCGGGCCTCTCGCTCACAAGGCATTCGCCCTGGCGGTCGGGCTCGAGCTGCTCGTCTCTGCGCTCGCCGGCCCACGACCATGCGGCGGTGCTCCTCGTCGCACGGCCTGAGCACGACCCGGTGCCCGCGTTCCGCGCCCTCGCCGTGGACGTGCGCCTCCCCGGCGACTCGTAGCTTCTGCCCTGGCTCAGCCGGGCGGCTGGGGGAAGCGTTCGTCGTCGCGAACAGCGTCCAGGTCACTGTCGTCGCGCGCTAGCTCTGCAAATCGCGGTTCGAGCTCGACGGCCCGAGCGAGATGATCAGCGACTCGATGTGCCTGCCGGCTCGGCTCTCGGCGCAGGCGAGGTTGTAGACGAGCGAACCGGCGGGTGCCGGCACCAGGTCGCCGTCCACCGTGAACGTGGCGCGGCCGGACAGGACCAGGTACAGCTCCTCGTGCCCGCCGGCGCCCTGGCCGAGTTCGTCGTGATCACCGATGATCGCCGGGCCCGGCTCCGTCGCCCGCCAGGCGTTGATGCCGAACGACTCGATCCCGAGCATGGCCCGGATCATGTGCCAGCGTGGTCGCCCCTCGTCGGCGTAGCCGTCGACCTCGTCGAGCCGCATCACCTGAAAACGGTCGGTCATCGGGCTTCTCTCAGCGCCGTGAGAACGACCGGATCGATCTGATCGCTCCCGTCTACCCGTTCCTCCAGGTTCTCGACGCCTGCCCAGTCGGCGAGCGTCGCGTAGCCGAGGACCCCGAGTCGTTCCTCGATCTCGGCCCGCAACGGCCCGTCGATTCGGAGCCATTCCTCTCGTGGCGTCTTGCCGAAGAGTGTTTCGTGGAGGCGAAAGAGTCGTCGCAGCTCTTCGACAGGACGTTCGTGGTCGTCGATCCGGAGGTCGACCAACGTGTCCGAGAGTCCGGCGTAGCCGCCGTCGCGTTCGACGACGAGCAGCGCGGCCGATTGCTGGCCACGGCGGTCGCCTCCCTCTGCTTGCGCTGCGGCCAGGCAGTCGAGAAGGCGCTCGGCGAGCGGCCGGCCGGCCGAGGTGACGAACGTGTCGGCCAGGGCGTCGACCGTTGCCGCAGAGACGAGGATGTTCCCCTGCGCTGCGTACCCTTCGCCGGCTCGCCCACCGGCCCAGGCGTGGCAGCCGGAGCCGGTGAACGTCGCCCCGTGCCCCGTGGCGTCGACGACACCGAGTTGTCGCTGTTCACGGTCGTCGTCCGCGGAGGTCAATCGCCTGACGACCTCGGCGGCCGAGCAGCCACTCCGCAGCAGGTCGAGCCCTTCAGGGCCGTAGCGTGGATTCGCGTAGGACTGCGTTGCGATCGCACCGACCTGCGGTGCCGCCCAGGGTACGACAGATCCCACGGCAAGGAACTTCGACTGGGTGGCGACGCCCCAGTGGCCGGTGTCCAGATCGCAGGCGCAGATCGAGTACGTTGCGACGACCGAGCGGCTAGCCATACGTGAGATCGGCCAGGTCGAGAGCGAGGAGAGCCTCGTCGGAAACGAGCACGCAGGCGACCTCAGGGCGGGCCAGAGCCGACGTGATCGCCCTGACGCTGTCCGCGTGGACGACGACGGGCACTCCGTCGGCATGAGCTGCGCGCAGGGCCTCGACGTCCTCGACGCCGTCGAGCTCGAGCGCGCCCGTCAGGTCGACGGTGCCGTCGAGCGCGAGCTCCGGTACCTTCCGGCCCGTTGCCCCGAACCAGCGCTCCCGCCCGGTCACAGCGACACCGTCTCGCCGGGCGCTGGTGCAACGAGCGCCACGCCCGCAGGCAAGAGGCCCCGAAGCGCCTCCGGCGTTCCGGTCAAGAGCGGGAACGTCCCGTAGTGGCTGGGAATAATGCGTTGGGCGCCGACGAGTTCGGCCGCCACCGCCGCCTCCCGCGGCCCCATCGTGAAGTGATCCCCGATCGGGAGCACGGCGACAGCGGGGGCGTAGATCCGGCCGATCAGGGCCATGTCGCCGAAGACGTTGGTGTCCCCCGCGAAGTAGAGCGTCGCTTCACCCGGCGTCTCGACGACGAACCCACACGACTCACCGGTGTACGAGCCGCTGTGCGACGACGAATGATTCGCGTGGGTCAACGTCACACGCGACCCGAGGAGGTCGATGCCGCCGCCCTTGTTGAGCGTCTGCGCCATGTCGGGCCCGATTTCGTCACCGAGGTGGACGCGGAGCTCCACCTGAGCGATCACCGGACAGGCGAAAGCGCGCGCCAGCCCGATCGTGTCGCCGACGTGGTCGTCGTGGCCGTGCGTGACGAGGATCGCGTCGACGCGTTCCGGCTCCAGCTCCCCAGAGGGACACGAGGGATTGCCGGTCAGGAACGGATCGACGTAGATCCGGTTCCCTGCGGGCGTGTCGAAGCGGAACGCCGCATGCCCGAGCCAGGTGATCGCTTGAGCCACAGCGCCCAGGGTACTGGACCCGATGGGCCGGCCAGGCACCGGTTCGAGGCGATTCGGACGACAGGCTAGAAAGGAAGCGAGAGGACGGCCTTGGCTGCGAGGTCGATCAGCGGCTGGACAAAGAAGAATGAGCCGACCGTCACAGCGACTGCGACACCGATCGCGCCCGCGATCGCCGGATCGGCGGGTGGCGAGCCGCCGGCGACGACGAGGTCGGCACGGGCCGATACGGGGCGCATGTACATCGACCTCACGACGGCGAGGTAGTAGTAGACGCTCACGGCCGTTGCAATGACCCCGATCACGATGAGCCACCACCAGCCGGCCTCGTAGGCGGCGCTGAAGACGTAGAACTTGCCGATCATGCCACCCGTGAAGGGGAACCCCGCGAAGCCGAGCATGAAGACCCACATGGCAGCGCCGTAGAGCGGTCTCTCCCAGCCCCAGCCCTCCATCGTGGCGAGCGTCACCTCGCGGCCGAGTTCGCGTTCGCGTGCAGCCACGACGGCGAACGCGCCGATGGAGGCTGCCCCGTAGGGGATCAAGTAGAAGAGCAGCGCCTTTCCCCCGAGCTCGTTGTCGGCCGCGATCGCGATCAGCATGAAGCCGGCCTGCGACACCGACGAGTAGGCGAGCATGCGCTTGACGTTTCTCTGGGCGAGCGCCGCGAGGTTGCCGATCACGAGCGAAACGACCGCCAGGACGGCGATCGCGACCGACCAGATCTCCGCCTGCTCCGGGAACGCCGTCACGAGGATGCGGAGTGTGACAACGAGGGCGACGGCCTTGGTTGCCGCCGACATGAATGCCGTCACGGGCGTAGGCGCACCTTCGTAGACGTCGGGTGTCCACATGTGGAACGGCGCGGCCGAGGCCTTGAACGCGAGCCCCGCGATGATCATCGCCATCCCGGCGACGAACAGCGGATCGTCGGCTCCCGTAGCTTCGCGGATCGCATGGAAGCCGAGCTCGCCCGTAGCACCGTAGGTGAGGGCCGAGCCGAAAAGAAGGATGGCAGAGCCGAAGCTGCCGACGATCAGGTACTTCAGTCCCGCCTCGAGCGATTCCTTCCGATGGGTGTCGAGCGCAACGAGGATGTAGAGCGCGATCGAGAACCATTCCAGGGCGAGGAACAGCGTCATCAGGTTCTCGGCCGAGACGAAGAAGGCCATGCCTCCACCCGCGGCGGCGAGGAGTGCGTAGTACTCGCCGACGTGGTCGCGGCGTCGATCGCCCCATGAAACGAGGACGGCGAGCAACCCGAAGCCGGCGACCAGGATCTGGGTCAGCGCGGCGAGCCGGTCTCGCGTCATCGATTCGGCGATCAGCAACTGCTGTTCGGGGGAGCGATCGAAGAGGACGGCGGCCAGCACCCCGGCGACGACGAAACCCGCGCCCGCGACGCCCGCCGAGAAAGCACGACGTGCCGTCGTCGGGATGAGTACGGCGCCGAGCAGGCAGATCGCCGCGGCCGCGAGGAGCGAGAGCGCAGGTGAGAGCGCAAGCCAGTCGACCTTCGGGGTGGGGATCGACGCGGCGACGATCATTGGGCTGCCGCCGAGGAGGCCTGACCGGGCGGGGAGCCCGGGAACGAGCGCTCGCTGATCGCCGCGGGCCACACCGACAGGGCGAGCAGGATCGCGACGAGCGGCAGAACGAGAGCGAGCTCGCCGAGCCGCAGGTCGAGCGACTCCTCGCGCACGGCCTCGCCGCGGGCGCGGTGGAGCACCCCCGAGATCAGCCGGAGCGTGTACATCGCGGCGAGCACGATCGCGGCGGCGCCGACGGCCGCGTACCCCCAGCCCTGCGCGAAGACGCCGGCGAGGATCGCGAACTCGCCGGCGAAGTTGGCCGAGCCGGGCACGGCAAGAGTCAACATTCCCACGACCATCACGATCGTGGCGAGCGCCGGTCGGCCCTTTGCCATCCCGCCGAGCTCGGCGAAGCGGTCGGTGCCTGTTCGCTGGATCAGCATTGCAGCGAGCAGGAACATGGCCGCGGAGACGAGGCCGTGGCTGACGGAGTGGAGGATCGAGCCGTCCAGCCCCAGATCGTTCGCCGCGAAGATTCCGAGCACGATCAGGCTCATCTGCCCCATCGACGAGTATGCGATCACGCCGCGGAGGTCGGGCTGCCGGAACGCGAGCAGTGAGCTGTAGACGAGCCCGGCCGCGGCGAGCACGAGCACGACGGTGCGCCAGTCGTCCACCGGCCGCGGGAAGTGCGGCAGCACGATCCAGACGAGACCGAAGACCGCAGCCTTGGAGACGACGCCGGAGAGGAGTGCGGCAACTTCGGGCGGTGCCTCGGTATAGGCGGTGCGTAGCCAGCCGTGGAACGGGAGCAGCGGTGCCTTGACGGCGAACGCAACGAGGAAGCCGAGGAACACCCAGTCGTTGCCGCTCGTGCCCGCGTCGATCAGGCTGAACGTGCCCTGCGAGAGCCCGAAGACGACGATCGACGCGAGCATGAGCAGAGAGCCCGCCATCGTGTAGATCACGAACGTGACCGTCGCCGCGATCCGGTTCGGCCCACCCCAGACGCCGACGAGCACGTAGATGGGGATCAGCATCGCCTCGAAGAAGACGTAGAAGAGCAGGAGATCCTGGGAGGCGAAGACGCCGACGACAGCGCCGACGAGGAAGAGCATGAGCCCGTAGTAGGCCCGTGGCGCGATCGCGCCCGACCCAGGCGCCGAAACCGATCGCGGCCGCCCCGACGACGACCGTCAGCCCGGCGAGCCAGAGCGAGAATCCATAGAAGCCGACGTGATAGCTGACGCCGAGATCGCCGAACCACTCACGCTGCGCCGAGTCCTGCAGCGCGGGTGAGTTGAAGTCGAAGCCGGCGAGAGCGACGATCCACAATGCCACCTCGGCGAGCGCGACGAGGATGGCGAGAAACGCGGTCACGTCCCGTGGGAGCGGGGCCGCCCACACGATCAACGCACCGACGAGCGGCAGCACGATGAGCAGGCTCGTCAGCATCAACGAACCGCCAGGAAGACGACGACGAGGATCGCGACCGAGCCCGCGACCACGAGCGCGTACGAGCGTAGGAGGCCGCTCTGAAGCCGCGCCGCGCCGCCCGCAACATCGCGGACGCCGGTGCCGATCTCGCCGAGGGAGCCCTGCACGACCGGCCTCTCGACGTCGTCGCGCAGGCGATTGGCGATCAGCTGGGCCGGGCGGGAGAAGACTGCGTCGTAGAGCTCGTCGAAGTAGAACTTGCGGGCGAAGACCTCGCGGACCGCGGGGCGGCCGACGATCTCACGGCCGGACTTGAACGCCGACCAGGCGACCGTGCCTCCGAGCACGGCGGCGATCACCGCGATGAGGCTCGTGCCGTAGTCCTGAAGCACGCTCGGGTCGACGAGCGGCTCGGCGACGGGGTTGATCCAGTTCGCGAATCCGGTGTAAACACCGGGAATCTCGACGAAGCCGCCGATCGTGGCGAGCACGGAGAGCACGCCGACGGGGATCAGCATCGAGCTGGGACCATCGCCGTGCCCGTGTGCCTCGTGGCCCTGCCCAATTGAACCCTCGCCTGTGTGCTCGAGCACGTACGGGGACGCTTCGCCTCGGAACACGATCAGGTAGAGGCGCAACGCGTACATGCCGGTGAGCAGCGCTCCGACGAGACCGGCGATGTAGAGGAACCAGCCGAGGATGCCGCCTGTTGCGAGCGCGGAGGCGAGGATCGCGTCTTTCGACCAGAAGCCGGACAGCGGGTGGGATGCCCATCAGGGCGAGCGTCCCGATCAGGAACATCCACGAGGTGGTCGGCATGATCCTGTGCAGGCCGCCCATCTTCCGGATGTCCTGCTCTCCCGCCAGCCTGTGGATGACGATGCCCGCGGCGAGGAAGAGCAGCGCCTTGAAGAACGCGTGCGTCATCAGGTGGAACATCGCGAAGTCGTACGCGCCGACTCCCGGCGCCGAGGAACATGTAGCCGATCTGCGACATCGTCGAGTAGGCGATCACGCGCTTGATGTCCCACTGCACGAGCGCGATCAGGCCGGCGACGAGCAGCGTCAACGCGCCGAGGATCGCTGCCAGGTGCTGGACGTCGGGCGCCGCCTCGAAGATCGGGTGGGTGCGCACGATCAGGTAGACGCCCGCCGTCACCATCGTCGCGGCGTGGATCAGCGCGGAGACGGGCGTCGGGCCCTCCATCGCGTCCGGAAGCCAGGTGTGCAGGGGTAGCTGAGCCGACTTCGCGATCGCGCCGCCGAGCAGGCCGAGGGCGACGAGGTTGGCGGTGCTCGACGAGAGCGTCCGCTCGAGGCCGCATCGAAGGTCGTCGAGAAGTCGAGCGAGCCGGTCTTCGCGATCAGCAGGAAGAAGCCCAGCGCCATCGCGGCGTCGCCGATCGCGTTCATGATGAAGGCCTTCTTGGCGGCTGCAACCGCCTCGGGACGGTCGTGGTAGTACCCGATCAGGAGGTAGGACGCGAGGCCGACGAGCCCCCAGCCGACGAGCAGCAGCAGCAGGTTGCCGCCCATCACGAGCATCAGCATCGAGAACACGAAGAACGCCATGTACGCGAAGTAGCGGCGCTCCTCGTCCTCGCCCTTCATGTAGCCCATCGAGTACCAGACGATCAGCCCGCCGACGCCGGTGATGATCAGCATCATCGTCAGCGAGACCGGGTCGACGAGGATCTGCATCGCGACGTTGAACTGCCCGGCCCCGAGCCATGTGTAGGCGGTCGAGAGATGCGAACGGTCGTCGGGGCTCTCCCCGAGCACCTGGACGAACGCGACGAGGGCGCCGGCGAAACCGACGAACACGGACCCGGTCGAGATCCAGGCGGCGGTCGAGCGTGAGATGCGCGTGCCGGCGAGCGTGATCAGAAGCGCTCCCGCGAGCGGGGCGAGCAGGCAGAGCCAGGCGCCGGCGATCATCCGCGCAGCTCCGTCAGGGTGTCGACGTCGAGAGCCATGTTCCGCCGGGTGAAGGCGACGATGAGGCCGAGACCGACGCACACCTCGGCGGCGGCGACCGCCATCACGGAGATCGCGAAGACCTGGCCGTCGACCGAGGCGAAGTGACGCGAGAAACCGACGAGCGCCAGGTTCGAGGCGTTGAGCATGATCTCGAGCGAGAGCAGCACGATCAGCGGGCTCCGCCGCAGGATGACGCCGGTGGCGCCGATCCCGAAGAGAACCGCGGCGACGGCGACGTACCAGGTCGTTCCGGGCCGAGCACTAGGCCTCGTCCTCCGCAGCGGCCTTCATGCCGAGCACGACGCCGCCGACCGCGGCGACGAGCAGCACGATCGAGGTGATCTCGAAGGCGAGGAGGTGATCGGTGAGGAAGAGCCGGCCGATCTCCGCCGGGCTTCCGAACGAGCGGGTGATCTCGGCACCGTCGGCGAGGCCGCCGTCCGCCTTGCGTCGCGAGGGCGACGATCACCTCGATCAGAAGCGCGGCGCCGACGACGAACGCCCCGAGCTGAAGCCAGCGCGGCCCGCCCGCCCAGGGCGCATCGGCCCGTCCGCCCGAGGTAGGCGATCACGAAGAGGAACATCACCATCACCGCGCCGGCGTAGACGAGGATCTGCGCCGCGGCGACGAACTCGGCCGACGCGAGCAGGAAGAGGACGGCCAGCGAGGCAAGGTTCCCGATCAGGGCGAGGGCCGAGTAGAACGGGTTCGTGAAGGTGACGACGGCGACGCCGGTCGAGACGCACGCGAGCGCGGCGACGATCCAGATCACCCAGACGAGGAAGTTGCCCATCAGGACGACGTCTTGTAGGCGGGGATCGGCGTGTCGAAGAGGTCCGGATCCTGTACCGGCACGCGCTTGATCGGCTCGGTCAGCAGCATGTCCTTCGTGTAGATCAGGTCGTCGCGCGAGTACTCGGAGATCTCGAACTGGTTGCCGAGCGTGATCGCGTCGAACGGGCAGGCGAGCTCGCAGTAGCCGCAGAAGATGCAGCGGCTCAGGTTGATCTCGTAGATGCGCGCGTAGCGCTCGCCCGCAGAGACGCGGTTGTCGGCCGTGTTCTCGGCGGCGACGACCCGGATGCAGTCGGACGGGCAGGCGGCCGCGCAGAGCGAGCAGCCGACGCACTTCTCGAGGCCGTTCTCGTGCCGGTGCAGCATGTGTCGGCCGCGGAAGCGCGGGTAGACCGCCCGCTTGAACTCCGGGTACTGCTGGGTGATCGGCTTCCGGAAGATCTGCCGGAACGTGACGCCGAACCCCTTGAGGGTTCCGAACGGCTGCGGGCTCACAGGTCGCCCTCCTTCGAGGCGTGGTGCATCTAGATCGCCACCACGAGGATCGCGGTGACGACCGCATTCAGCGTCGCGACCGGCAGCAGCACCTTCCAGCCGAAACGCATCAGCTGGTCGTAGCGGAGCCGGGGCAGCGTCGTCCGCACCCAGATGAAGACGAACAGCAGCACGAACAGCTTGACGCAGGAACCAGATCGGCCCCGGCACCCACGGTCCGTGCCAGCCGCCGAGGAAGAGCGTCACGCAGAGAGCCGAGAGCGTGATCAGGTTGATGTACTCGGACATCGAGAAGAGCCCGAACCGCATGCCGCCGTACTCGGTGTGGTAGCCCGCGACGAGCTCCTGCTCGGCCTCGGGCAGGTCGAACGGCGCCCGCGCCGTCTCCGCTGTGCCGGCCATCAGGAACACGACGAAGCCGACGAACTGCGGCAGGACGTACCAGGTCTCGTCGGCCTGGGCCTGCACGATGTCGACGAGCGAGAGCGAGCGGGCCATCAGGATGACGCCGAGGACGCTCAGCGCGAGCGCGACCTCGTACGAGACGAGCTGCGCGCAGGTGCGCATCGAGCCGAGCAGCGCGAACTTGGAGTCGGACGACCAGCCGCCGAGGATGAAGCCGTAGATGCCGAGCGAGCCGATCGCGAAGATCAGCAGGAGCGCGATCGGGAGGTCGGCCACGTAGCCGTTGACCTGGTAGCCGGCGATCGTCCAGCCGGGCCCCCACGGGATCACCGAGAACGTGCAGAGTGCCGTGAAGGCGGCGAGGAACGGGGCGAAGATGTAGAGCACGTCGATCGCCGCGGCCGGGAAGAAGCTCTCCTTGCGGATCAGCTTGACGAGGTCGGCGATCGGCTGCAGGAGGCCGTACGGGCCCGCGCGGTTCGGGCCGTAGCGCAGCTGCATCCGCCCCATCACCTTCCGCTCGGCGAGCGTCAGGTAGGCGAAGCAGACGAGGACGAGGTTGATCACGATCACGGCCTCGATCGCCGCGATCCACCACGGCTCGCCGTTCGAGCCCGACGAGAGCAGGAGGCTCGGGACGCTCACGGCTTCACGACCTCGACCAGCAGGTGCAGGTCGGCCGCGTGCTCGTCGGGCACGCGCGCCACCCCCTCGACGAGCTTGCGGTTGACGCGGGCGCGCAGCTCGACCGAGGTGCCGTTCGACCGCACGACGACGGTGTCTCCGGAGACGATCGTCCGCTTGCGCGGCGTCGGCTGCCGAGAGCTCGAGCTCGGCCGGCGGCCGCTGGAAGGCGAGCTCGCCGACGCGCTCGACGAACGGCCCGGAGAACAGCGGCCGGTAGCGGACGAGCCGGAGCTCGCCGAGGAAGTGGTCACCGGCCGGCTTCGGCTGGATTGGTGCCTTCGTCCCCGGAGCCGCAGCCGGCGCGTCGTAGGGCGTCCGCGGCGGGCAGGCCGGCGCTGCCGTTCAGCTCCGACGCCGTCGACACCCGCCGAAGACGCGCGCGGACAGCTCGTCGAAGACGACCACGGCGTGCGGTGACAGATCGACCTCGAAGCGCCGGCGAGCTTCGCGATCCAGGCCAGCTCGTCGGGGACGGGGGCGATCACGGCTCGGCGCAGGCGCTGCAGGCGCCCTTCGAGGTTCAAGCAGCGTGCCGTCCCGCTCGAGCGAGCTCGTCGCCGGCAGCACGAGGTCGGCCCAGCCGACCGCGAGCCCGTGGAACATCGTGATCGCGATCACGTTCTCTGCCCGCTCGGCGAGCGCGCGCACGGCCGGGTCGGCCGCGGCCTCGTCACCGGAGACGATCAGGAGACCGATCGGCTCGGGGTTCGCGTCGTCCTCGTCGGCGGCGGCCGCCCACGCCGACGGCGACGCCGCGGCCGTTCGGGGTCGCCGGCAGATGGAAGGCGCCGCTGCCGGGCTTGCCCTCGAAGCCGAGCGCGTGCGCGGCCTCGGCGAGGCGGGCGCCGCCACCCCCACCGCTTCCCGACCAGACGAGGATCGCGCGCTCGGAGGCGCGAAGTCGCTCGCCCAGCTCGTTGCCTTTCCTGATCAGCGACCGCAGCGCCGCCGCGGCGCCGCCGGGGCCGGTCGGCACGGTGCCGGTCGGGCCGTAATGCACGACCTCGGCTCCGTTTCGGCGAGCCGCCTTGAGCCAGAGATCGACGACCGGCGCCCGCTCGGCGACCTCGTCGTCGCCGACGATGACGACGATCTCGGCGGCGGCCAGCGACGAGAGCGGCAGCCGGAAGGCGTCGAGCGCGTCGGACGTCGACTCGGGCAGCACGGCGGCGTGGGCACCGAGGCCGCCGCGCAGGAGGCGGGCGAGAGCGTAGGCCTGCTCGACCGTCTCCGAGCCCGAGAGCGCGGTCACGATTCGGGTGCCGGCGGCGCGGAGCAGCGCCTCGGCCCGGTCGAGGGCGGCGTCCCAGCCGACCGGCTCGAGCCCGAGTTGCCCACGCGACGAGCGGCTCGGTGATGCGGTCGTCGGCACGCAGATGCGGGTACGTGAACCGCCCCTTGTCGCAGAGCCAGCCGCCGTCGATCTCGGGGTGGTTACGCGAGAGGATCCGCTTGACCTTGCCCTCGCGTACGGTCGCATTGACGTTGCAGCCGACCGCGCAGAGCCCGCAGACGGTCGGCACGTTCTGGATGTCCCAGGGCCGGGCCTCGAAGCGGTACTGCGTCGAGGTGAGGGCGCCGACGGGGCAGAGCTCGATCACGTTGCCCGAGAACGGCGCCCGGTACGGGTCGCTCTCGAACGTGGCGATCTCGGTGTGGGCGCCTCGGTTGCGGGCGACGAGCTGGTTGTCCTCGGCGACGTCCGAGGAGAACCGCGTGCAGCGATAGCAGAGGATGCAGCGCTCGCGGTCGAGCGCGATCATCGGCGAGATCGGGATCGGCTTCTCGAGCGTGATCTTCGAGAACGACATGCGGGTGTTGCCGGGCCCGTAGCGGAACGTGAGGTCCTGCAGCGGGCACTCGCCGCCCTTGTCGCAGACGGGGCAGTCGAGCGGGATGGTTGACGAGGATGAACTCGAGCGTCGCGTTCTGCCCCTCGGCCGCCTTCTCGGACGAGGCTGCGGTCTTGACGACCATCCCGTCCTGCGCGGTGAGCGTGCAGCCGGCCTGGAGCTTCGGAAGCCCTTCGACCTCGACGAGGCACATGCGGCAGGCGCCGACGGGCGGGCCGAGCCGCGGCTCGTAGCAGAAGACCGGGATCTCGATGCCGGCCGCGGCAGCGGTCTCGACGAGCCCGGTGCCTCTCTCGGCACCTCGACCTCGCGGTCGTCGATCGTGACCTTGACGAGCTCGCTCATGCGTGCACCGCCGCCTGGTCGTGGACGTGCATCGCGACGGGCGCGAGCAGGTGGTCGAGCGACGAGGAGCCGTGGAACGGGCAGCCGCCTTCGTCGATGTGCGCCTGGAACTCGTCGCGGAACTTGTCGAAGTAGCTCATCACCGCGATCGCGTCCGAGTCGCCGAGCGGGCACAGGCACTTGCCGTTGATGCGCTCGGCCACCGAGACGAGCAGGTCCATGTCGGCCTGCGTGCCGCGACCGTCCTCGATCTTCTGGAGGATGCTCGTCAGCCACTTCGTGCCGACGCGGCACGGCGTGCACTTGCCGCACGACTCGTGCTCGTAGAACTGCGAGACGCGAACGGCGAGCTGCACCATGCAGCAGCGGTCGTCGATCGCGATCACCGCCGCCGAGCCGATCGCGCGTTCCGGCGCCGACGAGCGAGTCGAAGTCGAGCGTGACGCGGTCGGCCTCGTCGGCCGTCAGGATCACCGTCGAGGAGCCTCCAGGGATCACGGCCTTCAGGGCGCGACCGTCTGCGATGCCGCCGCCGAGGTCGTCGATCAGGTCTCTGAGCGGGAAGCCGTGCGGCAGCTCGTAGTTGCCGCCGTTGACGACGTTTCCGGAGAGCGAGAAGACGCGTGTTCCGGTCGAGCTCTCGACGCCGAGCTTCGCGTACTCGGCACCGCCGATCTCCATCACCGACGTCGCCGAGGTGATCGACTCGACGTTGTTGACCGCGGTCGGCGAGGCGTAGAGACCGGCGATGGCCGGGAACGGCGGCTTCGTCCGCGGCTGGCCGCGCCGGCCCTCGAGCGACTCGAGCAGCGCGGTCTCCTCGCCGCAGATGTAGGCGCCGGCGCCGCGGTGCACGACGATCGTGACGTCGCCGAGAAGCTGCTCGGTCGCGCATCTGCTCGAGCGCCGCGACGAGGACCTCGAACTCGGCCTCGTACTCGCCGCGGATGTAGATGAAGACGTGCTTCGACTCGATCGCGTGGGCGGCGATGAGCGCGCCCTCGAGGAAACGGAAGGGCACGCGGAGCATGATCTCGCGGTCCTTGAACGTGCCCGGCTCGGACTCGTCGGCGTTGATCACGAGGTAGTGCGGCCTTGCGAGCTGCTCGGGCTTCGGAACGAAGCTCCACTTGCGCCCGGTGGGGAAGAACGCGCCACCGCGTCCACGCAGGTTCGAGGCGTTGAGCTCGGCGATCACCTCGTCGGGCGTGAGCGCGCGGGCTTTCGCGAGCGCCGCGAAGCCGCCGACGGCCTCGTAGTCGGCGATCTCGGTGAGGGCGCCGCCGTTCGTGCCGGCGAAGACGATCTCAGGCGTCGGGGTCGTCATCTTCCTCCTCCCACGCGATCCCGCGCAGCTCCGCCACGATCCGCGGCACGTCCTTCGCCTGCACGTGCAGGCGGTGCCGGTTGTCGACGGCGACGATCGTCGCCCAGCCGCAGCCGCCGAGGCACTCGACGGTGCGCAGGGTGAACTCGTCGGTCGTCTCGCCCGCCCGGAGGCCGAGTTCGCTCTCGAACGCCTCGACCACCTGCTGGGCCCCGTTCAGCCCGCAGGAGATGTTCGTGCAGACCTCGATCACGTGCTCGCCGACCGGCTCGAGGCGGAACATGTCGTAGAAGGACGCGATCGAGAGGCAGTAGGCGGGTGTCAGGTCGAGCGCGTCGGCGACGTCCCGGAACGCCTGCTCGGGCAGCCAGCCGCCGTTTCGCTCCTGCGCCAGCTGGAGCGCCGGCATCACGGCCGACAGGCTCTCCGGGTACTGCGCCCTGATCTCCTGGATCTCGTCGTAGAGCGCGCTCACCGGTCGACCTCTCCCATGACGCCGTCCAGCGATCCGACGATCGCGATCATGTCTGCGATCGCCGCGTCCGTCATGCACGTCGCGGTCGCCTGCAGCGCGACGAAGCTCGGCGCGCGGAACTTGACGCGCCACGGCTTCGGGCCGCCGTCCGAGACGACGTAGACGCCGAACTCGCCGCGGGGCGACTCGACGCACGTGTAGACCTCACCCTCGGGCACGACGTAGCCCTCGGTGACGATCTTGAAGTGGTGGATGAGCGACTCCATCGAGGTGTGGAGCTCCTCGCGCGGCGGCAGGACGACCTTGCGGTCGTCGGCGATCCACGGCTCGCCCCGCATCTCGGCGAGACGGTCGATGCACTGCGAGACGATCCGCACCGACTGGCGCATCTCCTCCATGTGGACGCGATAGCGGGCATACACGTCGCCCTCGGGGAAGACCGGGACGTCGAATGCGACCTCGTCGTAGGCGAGATACGGCATGTTCTTGCGAAGGTCCCAGTTGACGCCGGACGCGCGGAGCACGGGCCCCGACTGGCCGAGTGCGATCGCGTCGTCGGCCGAGAGGAGGCCGATGCCCTTCGTGCGCTTGAGCCAGATCGCGTTGCGGTCGAGGATCGCCTCGTACTCGTCGATCGCCTTCGGCATCTTCTTGCACCACTCGCGCGCCTGCTCGTAGAACCCCTCGGGGATGTCCTCGGCGAGACCGCCGGCCTGGAAGTAGCGGGTGTGCATCCGCGTCCCGCAGACCATCTCGAAGAGGTCGAGGGTCGCGTCGCGGTCGTCGAACGTGTACCAGAACATCGAGATCGCGCCGAGCTCGAGCGCCGAGGTCCCGAGCCACACGAGGTGGGAGTGGATCCGGGTCAGCTCCGACAGGCACATGCGCATCCACGTCGCCTTCTGCGGCACCTCGATCGCGAGCAGCTTCTCGATCGCGAGCACGAACGCGAGCTCGTTGACCTGGAACGAGACGTAGTCGATTCGCTCCGGGTAGGTGATGCACTTCCACCAGGTCTTCTGCTCCATCGTCTTCTCGAAGCCGGTGTGGAGGTAGCCGATCACGGCCGCGATGCCGGCGACCATCTCGCCGTCGAGGTCGACGACGAGCCGGAGCACGCCGTGGGTCGACGGGTGGTTCGGCCCGAAGTTGATCGTGAGGATGTCCTCGAGCGCGTGCTGCTGCGGGTCGACCTGGAGCACGGTCGGAATCGGGCTCGGGATGCGCGAGCCCTCGTACACCTTCGTGGCGCGCTCGATGACACCGACATGGTGGTCTCTCCGACACCGTGCTACTCCTCCCCCGAGAACCGGACGGGCTCGCCGCCGATGGGGTAGTCCTTGCGCAAGCGGGTGGCCTTCCCAGTCGTCCTCCATCAGGATCCGGACCAGGTTCGGGTGGCCGCGGAAGACGATCCCGAACATGTCCCAGGCCTCGCGCTCGAACCAGTCGGCCGTCGGCCAGACCGGGATCACGGTGTCGATCTCCTCGCCGTCGTCGAGCCACGCCTGTACGCGGACGCGGACGGGATCGTCCGTGAGCCGCAGGAGGTGGTAGTTGACGGCGAATCGCTTCGGCTTCGCGGTCGGGCACGCGCGCGAGCCCCTGCGTGCCCGGTGACGTGCAGGTCGCGTCCGCCGATCGTGCCGATGTAGCCCGACACACCGCGCGCACCCCAGCCGAGGTAGTCGGTCGGCGTCACGTCGGAGAGGAAGTTGAACCCCTGCTCGTCGCGCAGGTGGATGCACGCCTCGACGATCCGCGCGGCGTCGACGACGAGAGTCGTCTCGTCGAACGCCTCGACGGTCTCGACCAGCCCGGGCACGGCCTCGTACGTCACCGTCATGAGACGCCCGTCTTCATCGAGCAGGCCGTTGTCATTGGGCCACGCCGCGGATCTGGTAGGCGGGCGGGACGCCGGCCTTGATCTTCTCGTGCAGGCGCACGATGCCCTCCATCAGCGCCTCGGGGCGGGGTGGGCAGCCGGGCACGTGGATGTCGACGGGGACGATCTTGTCGACACCCTGCAGGACGGTGTAGTTGTTGAACATGCCGCCGGAGCTGGCGCAGGCGCCCATCGCGATCACCCACTTCGGCTCGAGCATCTGGTCGTAGACCTGCCGCAACGGGCCGGCCATCTTGTGGGTCACCCGGCCGGAGACGATGAGGAGGTCGGCCTGGCGGGGCGACGAGCTGAACCGCTCCATGCCGAAGCGGGAGATGTCGTAGCGCGACGAGACGATCGACATCATCTCGATCGCGCAGCACGCGAGGCCGAAGGTGTCGGGCCACATCGAGTTGGCCTGCGCCCAGGCGACCGCCTTCTCGACGGTCGTGATCCCGAGAGCATCCTCGATCCCGTCGATCTCCTCCTCGAACACTCCCGGGCCGCGGTTCGGCATCAGCACCCGTTCGGAGCTCAGCCCTGCGTTGGCGAGCGGCCGGTCGCTGATCAGGGGCAGCTTGCGGGCTAGTGCCATTCGAGCGCCCCCTTCCGCCAGATGTAGATGTAGGCGACGAGCAGGATCGCGATGAAGGCGAGGAACTCGACCAGGCCGAACCAGCCGAGCGCATCGAGCTGGATCGCGAGCGGGTACAGGAAGACGATCTCGATGTCGAACAGGATGAACAGCATCGCAGTGAGGTAGAAGCTCACGGTGAAGCGGCGATCCTGGCGCGGCGGCCCCTCGGAGACGCCGGACTCGAACGGGATCATCCGTTGCTTCGTTCGCGACGACGGGACGGGTCGCGAAAAGGAACGAGAACGCGATCATCGAGGCGGGAATCACCGCTGCGAAGAACGCATAGATCAGAAACGGGAGCCAGTCCGAAAGCATGCGGGTTCCTCCCCGGCGGGGAGCCTTTGCGCGAAACCTAGCACCTTGCCCACCGCTGCACGAAATCATGTGCGAGGCGCTTCTCCATCGGGAAACAGGTGTTACAAACTAGGAGGCGATGCCACCTCGGGTCTCGTTGCGTCCTCGGCATGACGGCGTGTTCGGCTACGATCAGAAGCATGGAGATCACCGAGCGCCCCACCGACACCCTGCTCTCGATCACGCCGACAGCCGCGGAGAAGATCCGCGAGCTGATGGCCGAGGAGCCGGACGGCGACACGATGGTGCTGCGCGTGGCGATCCAGGGCGGCGGGTGCTCCGGTTTCCAGTACGGCCTCGGGTTCGACACCCAGGCGGCGGAGGGCGATCGACGAGCTCGTGCTCGAGGGCGTCAACGTCGTCGTCGACCCCTTCAGCATCCCGTACCTCCAGGGTGCCACGATCGACTTTCTCAGTGGGCTCCAGGAGTCCGGTTTCAAGATCGACAATCCGAACGCCGCCTCCTCGTGCGGCTGCGGGCATTCCTTCCAGGTGGAAGAGGGCGTCGAGGGTGAGAGCCCTGGCGACGCCGGCGCTGGCGGCTGCGGCTCCGGCTGCTCGCACTGAGCCCGACCGGTTCCCCGTCCTGCGGCACTTGTGATCGGGCGCAGCACGTCGTAGTCTCTGCGCGCTGCCTCACACAATCCATGAGGAGGGTAACGTGCAGACCGTTTACAAGTGGTGGGCCGGGCTGATCCTGGTCGCAGTTGTCCTTCAGATCGGCTTCGCCGGCTACGGCGCGTTCTACATCGCCAGCAAGGTCGACGGCGACGGCAAGACGATCGACGAGGACGGGTTCACCGACGGATTCGGCGTGCATATGGGGTTCGGGTACATCATCTGGCTGCTCGCTCTGGTCTTCCTCGTGATCGGCATCGTCGCCGGGATCGGGCGTTGGAGGCTCGGGAGGCACGGCCTTCTGTTCCTGCTCGTCACCCTGCAGGTGGTGCTCGCCTGGGCGGGCTCCGCGGAGCCCGTGATCGGGTTCTTCCACCCCGTGAATGCGCTCCTCATCCTCGGCTTGCTCGTGTGGATCGTGCACGACACCTGGCGGGGGAAGGCGGCGGCGGAACCGGGTCAGCCCGCCCAGTCCGCAGCGGCCTGAACCCGTACCCCCGCGCGCAGAATCGGTCCGAAATTTGGTGAGAATTCGGTGAGAGGGAGACAGCAAGCTGTCTCCCTCTCGCATTCCTATTCCGGGTGGTTGTGCGTGGCCCCGCCCGTTTGGAACGGCGTCGTGATGCCTGTGTAGGCGACGTGCATCGTGAGGCCGTCCGCCGCGTGGAACAGGTTGTGGCAGTGGTCCATCCAGATGCCGGGATTGTCGGCGCGAAAGGCAACGTCGTAGCGCTCGCCCGGATGCACGTTCAGCGTGTCGCTCCACCACGGGCTGCCGGAGACGGGGACTCCGTCGCGGCTGAGCACGAGCATGTGGTGGCCGTGCAGGTGCATCGGGTGGACGGCTCCGGTCGTGTTCCGGATCGAGATGCGCACGAGGTCGCCACGGTCGACGATGAACATCGGCACGCGCGGATAGATCCCGCCGTTGATCGTCCACTGCAGACCCGGACGGCCGTCGAGGAACCCGGGCTTCCGCCCCACGTCGAGGGTGAACTCCCGGTCGAACTGACTCGAGGCGTCGAACGGCGTCGGTGCGGGCGTGCCGTACGCGGCGGGGTCGAACTCCGGGCCGGGCGGCGGAGCCGGCGGGTCGGCCGCTCCGTCCGCGCTCAACGCAAGGCCGGCGACGGTGTCTTCCACGGCGAGTTTCACGGGCGTCCGCGGCATCGGGAACGCGACGTCGTAGCGCCCGCCGGCCGCGAGCTCGAGCGTCCTCCCCGCCAGAGGTGTCGCGCCAACGAGCTCCGTGCCGTCGATCGCGACGACGCGGAAACGTGTGCCGCCGACGTCGAACCGCAGCGGTGCGCTGTCGGTGTTGATCAGTCGGAGCCGAACCGGGGTCCCTGGCGCGATCGCACGGCGCTCCACCCCGTCGGTTGCGTTCACGAGCGGGGTCCCTTCGAGTGTGTGCGCCGCAACCACGATGTCGGCGACTCGTGTGGGCGGCACCGCCCTGGGCTGGATCACGAGAGCGCCGTAGAGGCCGCGTCGCACCTCGTTCGCCGATGCCTGATGGGCGTGGTACCAGAACGTCCCGACCTGGCCGGCCCGGAAGCGGTACACGTGGCTTCCGCCAGGAGGAACGGCGTCCTGGGTCACCCCGGCGACGCCATCCTCGCCGTTTGGCACGTCGACCCCGTGCCAGTGGATGCTGACGCCGTCGGCAACGTCTCTGTTTCGCAGGGTCACCTCCACGACCTCGCCCTCGCGGACACGTAGCTCCGGTCCCGGCACGGTGCCGTTGAAGGAGAGGGCCTCGACGGTGCGCCCGGAAGCGAGGCGGACGGCCACTTGCTGCGCGGTGAGGGTGAAGCGCCGCTGCGGTGCGCTCTGGGGCCCCCGCAGGTCGGCGACCGATGTGCCCTCGTGGGCGTGGCCTTCGTGGCTGGTGCCGACCGGCTTCCCACCGCCGTCGGGAACGGCGTAGTCCATCACGCTGTAGGTGTCCGGTAGCCGGCTCTCGTACCAGGCCCAGCCGAGCCACGCAAGGGCTACGGCCGCGAGCGCCCCAGCGACGATCCCGAGGCCGACCGCCAGGGAGCGTTTCACGGTGTGGCTCTTGCGACGCGCAGGCCCCGGCGCCGGGGCCGGGCCGTTCTCATGCGGGGGCAGGGAGCCCCTTGGTTCGGTGCCGCTCTCTCGCTGGCTGCGTCTACCGACATCTACCGGCCATTATCCTCACTGAGTGACCTCCGAGCACCCCTTCCGCGTCGCCGTCGTCGGGTCGGGCCCGGCGGGTTTCTATGCCACGGGCGCCCTGCTTGCGAGTGACGACCCGCCCGTCGCAGTAGACATGTTCGACCGGCTACCGACGCCGTGGGGGCTCGTCCGCCTCGGCGTGGCGCCCGACCATCCGAAGATCAAGTCCGTCTCCCGTGCCTTCGAAAGGATTGCGGAGCGCCCACGCTTCCGTTTCTTCGGGCACGTCGAGGTGGGGATCGACCTCGGGCACCGAGACCTGATGGAGCTCTACGACGCGGTCATCTATGCATTCGGGGCGCAGGCCGACCGGCGCATGGGGATCCCGGGCGAGGACCTTCCCGGCTCGTGGCCCGCGACTGCGTTCGTGGCCTGGTACAACGGCCACCCTGACTTCCAGGGGATTCCATTCGACCTCTCGTCGGCACGCGCCGTCGTCGTCGGGAACGGGAACGTCGCCGTCGACGTCGCGCGGATGCTCGCCCTCACGGCCGGCGAGCTTGCGCCCACCGACACGACGGACGAGGCGATCGCCGCGATCAACGGCTCGGGAATCAACGAGATTCTCGTCCTGGGCCGCAGGGGACCGGCCCAGGCGGCGTTCACCACGCCCGAGCTCCAGGAGCTGACGGAGCTCGAAGGCGCTGATCTCGCTGTCGATCCCGCCGACCTGGAGCTCGACGTCGCGAGCGCGGCAGCTCTGGAGGACGACACCGCGATCGCGAGGCGCAACGTCGACCTGCTGCGCGACGTCGCCGGTAGCCCTGCCACCGGCAAGCCGAAGACGCTGCGTCTGCGCTTCTGTGTCTCGCCGGTCGCGATCCTGGGGGACGACCGCGTCGAGGCGGTGGAGGTCGTACGGAACGAACTGGTCGTGGACGAAGGCGGTCGGATTCGGGCAGTGCCCACCGACGACCGGGATCTGATTCCATGTGGGCTCGTGTTGCGGAGCGTCGGCTACCGAGGCACGGCGATGCCCGGTGTTCCGTTCGACGAGGGGAGCTCGACGATCAGGAACGATGGCGGCCGCGTGCTCGACGACGACGGCGCGCCTCTCCCGGGCGTGTACTGCACCGGCTGGATCAAACGCGGCCCGAGCGGCGTGATCGGCACGAACAAGAAGGACGCCACCGAGACCGTGGAGCTCCTGCTCGAGGACGTTCGCACGGGCCTCCTTCCCGGCCATACCGACCGTGGCCCCCGAACGGTCGAGGACGCACTGGGCGACCATGGCGTGGTGTTCGTCTCCTATGCGGGCTGGGAGGCGATCGATGCCGTGGAGCGAGCGCGCGGAGAAACGCAGGGGCGGCCTCGCGTGAAGCTGTGCCGGTGGGAAGAGTTACTGCAGACGGCGGCTGGAGCCCGTGGCCTCTAAATTATAGGTATAGACCGTTTACTCTCCGGCCATGTTCACTAAAGGTATAGATCTTTTGGCTAACCCACGAGCAACCCGGTGACGTACATCACGGTGATGCCGGCGAGGTAGCCGCCGATCACCCAGCCCGACTGGAGGCCACCCGGCGCCCGGCGGGCGACGAAGCGACCGACTTCGACGACGACCTGCAGCGCCGCGCCTGCGGCCGCGGCGAAGAACAGCACGCCCAGCACGTCGCTCGACGTGTAGCCGCCGATCCAGGCTCCGAGGATTGCCGGGCCGCCGGCGATCACGGCGAGACCGAGGAGCTGCAAGAAGGTGGCGCGGCGTCCTTCGGCCGCCGGGGCAGCGATGCCGAGGCCCTCGGTGAGGTTATGGATCATGAAGCCGACGATCAGGAACGTCCCGAGCTGCAGTTCGCCGAACGCGAACGACGTCCCGATCGCCAGCCCTTCACCGAGGTTGTGCACGCCGATTCCGATCGCGACGAGGAGGGCGAGCGCGAGCCCTGCCATACCCTCTCGGCCGCGGGCCAGGCGACCCGAGAGAAACGTCATCCCGAGCGCGCTGAGCGCGACGCCGAGGAGCACGAGCCCGGCGCCGCCAATGGCTCCGGGAAGCTGCGCCTGGAGGGTGAACGCCTCGGAAAGCGCCTCGATTCCGAGGAACGAGAGCAGCCCTGCGGTGAGCGCCATGAACGCGGCCAGCCACTTCGGGTCCGCGCGCCGCAGCGACGGCAGCCAGAGTAGGCCGAGCGCGACCGGGACCACGCCCACGAGGAAGCCGATCAGCCCGTAGCCGAGGAACCCACGCGCGGAGGCGGTGGGCGTCTCGATCGCCGCCGCGACCTCCTGCACCGTCTCGATACCGGTCGAGCTCGTGACCCCAATGGCGATCGGGTCGTCCTCGACCCAGAAAAACGGTACGACGATCGTGCTCGAGCGCAGCCGCTTCAGTGTCGCCGGCCCGTCCAGCGAGAACGGCACGATCGCATCGTCGACCGTGACCGACGCTATTTTCAACTCCTCCGGCTGGGGGTTTCGGACGAGGATCCGAATCTGTCCCGGCTTGAACTCGACGCGGCGGATGTCGAACGCGTCCGCCGCCGGCGGATTGCGGCCGATCAGGTCGACGAGTGATGACCCGCCGGAGACGAAGGCGCCGACGACGACGGCGAGCAAGAGGATCGGCGCGAGCGCCCACAGCCGCCAGGCAGTACCGGGGCGGGGTGCCGGGGTCGCCTCCATCAGTCGACGACCTCGAAATATCCCATCCAGCCGAGCTCGGTGAACTCCGACTGGTGTGCGTGGAACATGAACGTGCCCGTGTGGGAGAACTCGATTTCGAGGATGCCCCGCTGGCCCTGGCATTGCATGACCGTGTCCGTGTACTCGAACCGATCGCTCGAGCCGGTCGGGTAGTAACGGAAGAAGTCGGCATGCAGGTGAAACGAGTTGATGAGGTCGAACTCGGTCATGTTCACGAGGTAGAGGCGGACGAGCTCGGAGCGCTTCACCCGGATCGGGTAGCGCGCGTAATAGAACGTGCGACCGTTGACCGTGTAGAAGTTGTTGCCCCCGTCGCTGTCGGTGTCGTATCCGTTCATCACCATCACGAGCTCTTGCGCGGGCAGGCGCGGCTGCTTCGGATCGATGATCAGGGCGCCGTAGAGGCCCTTGTGGATGTGCTTCTTCAGAGGGGTCGAGTGGCAGTGGTAGAGGTGCATGCCGTACGGCTTCGCCTCGAACTCGTACGTGAACTCACCGCCGGACGGCACGATCTCGAAGACGCCGTCCATGTTCGTCGGGTGGATCCCGTGGAAGTGGATCGTGTGCGGGTGCGAGCCCGCGTTGAGGAACCTGACGCGCAGCACGTCACCTTCGGTGGCACGCAACACTGGACCGGGAACGGTGCCGTTGTACGTCCAGGCCGGGAAGAACACACCCGGGGCAACCTCGATCTCCGTGTCGGTGGCGGTGAGCGTGTAGTCGCGCACGCGACCTGGCCCGTAGGGCAGCGGTGCAGGAGGGTAGAGGAGGGCGTCGAGGTCGCCGGGGCCGCCGACGGCAGGTGCACCAAGGCCGATCATGGCCGCATGTCCCACGGCTGCCTGCGGGGCCGCGCTGTGGTTCGCGTGATCGCCCCCGGCGGCCTGCGCGTTGCTCTCGAGCGCCGAGCGCATCACGGTCGGCGCAACGGCAAGCGGAGCAGCCGCGGCCAGCAGCCGGCGACGGGTGAAATGATGTTTAGGCACTCCTAATCTCAGGTTACAGTGTACCCTGAACTCTGTGAAGACGGGGGAACCGGGCAAGGAGCTCACGAGCGCGGTCGAGGACTATCTCAAGGCCGTCTATGCACTCGATGCGGAGGGCGAGCGGGCGACGACCTCTGCGGTTGCGGAGCGGATGGGCGTCAGCGCTCCGTCTGTGACGGCGATGATGAAGCGACTCGCGGAGCTCGGTCTCGTCGAGCGGGCCCCATATCGAGGTGTGGTCCTGACGGACAGGGGACGGCTGTGCGCCCTGGAGGTGCTCCGGCATCACCGGCTCCTCGAGCTCTATCTCGCCGACTCGCTCGGCATGTCGCTGGACGAGGTCCACGCAGAAGCGGACCGGCTCGAGCACGTGCTCTCGGAAGAGCTCGAAGCGCGGATCGACGCGGCTCTCGGCTACCCGACACACGATCCCCACGGAGACCCGATCCCCGACCGTACGCTGCGGATCGCGGCCGGGACGTCTCGGTCTCTCGCCGACCTCGACCCGGGCGAGACCGCGATTGTCGTCCGCGTGCCGGACGGGGACGCAGCGCTGCTGCGGTACCTCGCTGAGATCGCCCTCGTTCCCGGAAAACCGCTCGAGCTGACCCGCTCGGCGCCGTTCGGCGGCCCGTTGACGGTTCGTACCGGCAGCGGCGAGCACGCGATCGCCCGCGAGCTCGCGGCCATCGTCAGGATCGCTTGAGCGGCCGTCGGGGGTCTTCGGCCCGTTAGACTCGACGGCATGGGCGCCGAGAAGCTGTGGGGCGGTGAGACCGACAAGGCGGTCGCGAACTTCCCGGTCTCGGGCGAGCCGATCCCGGCGGCGGTGGCCCATTGGCTCGGCCGGATCAAGGCCGCTGCGGCACGGGCGAACGCAGAGCTAGGGCTTCTCGACTCCGAGATGGCGGGTCGGATCGCCGCCGCGGGGGACAGGGTCGCGGCGGGCGAGTTCGATGACCAGTTTCCGATCGACGTTTTCCAGACCGGCTCGGGCACGAGCTCGAACATGAACGCGAACGAGGTCATCACAGCGCTCGCCGGCGATGGCGTGCATCCGAACGACCACGTCAACATGGGGCAGTCGTCGAACGACGTCTTCCCCTCGGCGGTGCATCTCGCGGCGCTCGATCGCGCCGTCAATGATCTGCTGCCGTCGATGGAGACCCTCGCGCGCTCGCTGGAGGCGAAGGCCGCCGAGTTCGACGACGTGATCAAGTCGGGCCGCACCCACCTGATGGATGCCGTGCCGGTGACGCTCGGCCAGGAGTTCGGGGGTTATGCAGCGCAGGTGCGCCAGGGGATCGCGCGGGTGCAGGACACGCTGCCGCGACTCGGTCAGATCCCGCTCGGAGGCACGGCGGTCGGCACGGGGATGAACACGCACCCGGAGTTCGCGGGGAAAGTGCGCGATCTGTTGCACGCCGACACCAACCTCCCGATCACCGGCCCTGCCGACCCGTTCGAGTCACAGGCGGCTCGCGACGCCCTCGTCGAGGTCTCCGGCGCCTTGAAGGTCGTCGCCGTCAGCTACACGAAGATTGCGAACGACCTGCGGTTGATGGGATCGGGCCCGCGTGCGGGGCTGGCCGAGATCTTTCTGCCCGAGTTGCAGAAGGGTTCGTCGATCATGCCGGGCAAGGTCAACCCGGTGATCCCGGAGGTGACGACGCAGGTGGCCGCGCAGGTGATCGGCAATGACGCGGCAATCACCGTCGGCGGCATGCAGGGCCATTTCGAGCTCAACGTCTTCATCCCGATGATGGCGCGCAACCTGATCCAGTCGATCACGCTGCTCGCGAGTGCGTCGCGCCTGCTGGCCGAGAAATGCGTCGACGGAATCGAGGCAAATCGCGCCCAGTGCGAGGCTTACGCCGAGCTGACGTTGTCGGCCGCGACGGCGCTCAACCCGTACATCGGCTACGACAGAGCGTCGGAGATCGTGAAGGCCGCCGCCGCGAGCGGGCAGTCGTTGCGCGAGGTCGCGCGAGAGGCGGGTGTGGAGGAGAGCATTCTCGACGCCGCGCTCGACTACCACGTGATGGCCAAGCCGCACGGGTAACCGCTGTCCGCTCGTTCGGGGGATAGCGCGACCCCGCGCCGGTGGCCGATACCCGCCCGGCGGCCCGCTGGCCCGCGCGACGAACGCGTTCGAGATTGGGGAGACGATGAAGAAGCCGATTGGCGTCCTGTTGGCAGCCCTTGCGGCCGTGCTGTTGGTCGCCGGCGTCGCCCGCGCGATTACCTACGGTGACCGGGACGGCGACGCGCATCCCTATGTCGGTCTCGTGGCACTGTACGACGATGGCGTCTACAAGGGACGCTGTAGCGGGGTTCTCGTCTCACCGTCCGTGGTCCTCACGGCTGCGCACTGCATCGCCGACACGAGCGCAGATCGGGTGCGGATGTACCTGGAGTCGACCGTGACGGACGACCTCGCCACGCCGTCCGGTGGTGTGCCCGGCACACCGCAGGCCCATCCTGCCTTCACCGTGCTCGACGCCTTGCCCAACACGAGCGATCTCGCGGTCATCCTGCTCGACCGCTCCGTCTCTTTGCCGCGGTACGCCGCGCTCGCGCCGGTCGCTTCGCTCGACGGCGGGAGGGGCTCGCACCTCACGGTCATCGGATACGGCCTGCAGGGCGTCAAGCCCCGCATCCTCGACGAGAAGAGCCGGTTCGTCGCAACACCGAAAGTGTTGAAGCTGGACGGCAAGCTGACCGCCGGCTGGAACGTCAAGACGACGAACAACAGAAAGAACGGCGGCACGTGCTTCGGCGATTCGGGGGCACCGCTGCTGCTCGAAGGCACCGACCAGGTGGTGGCGCTCAACTCGTTCGGCAAGAACGATACGTGCAAGGGCGCCGATTTCTCGTATCGGCTCGACACGACGTATGCGCAGTCCTGGCTCGCCGGCTTCGGCGTCCGCCCCGGGTAGGGCTAACCGTCTCTCAGTAGGCGACCACGCCGAGGCCCGTATCGGCGGCGTGCTTCTGCTCGTCGGCGCGATAGCTCGATCGCACGAGTGGTCCGGCGAAGACCGAGCCGAAGCCCAGTGCCTCGCCCTGCTCGCGCAACCAGCGGAACTCGTCGGGGTGCACCCAGCGGTCGATCTCGGTGTGCTTGCTCGACGGCTGGAGATACTGGCCGATCGTGACGACGTCGACGCGGTGACCGCGCAGGTCGTGCATCGTCTCGACCACCTCGTCGTTCGTCTCGCCGAGGCCGACGATGATGCCCGCCTTGGTCAGCAGCGGATAGTCGGCAACGTCCTTGGCGCGGCGGAGGAGCCGGAGGGCGCCGTCGTAGCTCGCCCGCGCGCCGCGCATCCGCCGGTGCAGGCGGCGGACCGTCTCGATGTTGTGGCTGAACACCTCCGGCCGAGCTCCGATCACGGTTGCGAGGGCCTGCTCCTCGCATCCCAGGAAGTCCGGCGTCAGCACCTCGACCGAGCAGTCAGGTAGTTTTGCCTTGAGCGCCCGGATCGTGGCCGCAAAGTGGCCGGCCCCCCGGTCGTCGACATCGTCCCGGTCGACCGAGGTGACGACGACGTGCTTCAGCCCCATCTGGGCCGCTGCCTGCGCGAGGCGCAGCGGCTCGAGCGGGTCGGGCGCGTGCTCCGGCCGACCCGAGTGGACGTAGCAGTAGCGGCACGCCCGGGTGCACGTGTCGCCGAGGATCTGGAACGTTGCAGTTCCCTTCCCCCAGCACTCGGCGATGTTCGGGCAGCGCGCTTCCTCGCACACCGTGTGCAGGCTCGCGCCGTGGATCAGCTTCCTGACGTCGAAGTACCGGCCGTCGCCGCTCGGTGCGCGGACTTTCATCCACTCGGGGCGGCGTGGGCGGGGGGCGACGGGCAGCGACGTCTCCATTACGCGCAGTGTACGAGCGCGGTCGGTTCGGGGCTGCCGAGAGCGTGCGTGACGCCGGCCGGGGCGTCTCCGTCCGGACCGGTTCCGTCAGAGCGTCGCAAGCTTCTCGTGCACGGGTTGCGCCCACAGTCCGGCGCCCCCTTCGGCGGGCAACTGCTCGAACGTCAAGCCGAACACGTCGGCCATCGCCGCGATCGCGGCGGGCTTGACCTCGTCGACCGACACGGCGCGTCCGAGCTCGCGGCTCATGGTCGTGAACTGCGCGTCCTCGAGCCCGCAGGCCGTGATCCACGAGGTGAACGGTGCCGGGTCGAGGTCGACGTTGAGTGCGTAGCCGTGCGTCGTCACCCAGCGCGAGACGTGGACGCCGATCGAGGCAAGCTTGCGCGGCGGCTGGTCGAGCCAGACGCCGGTGAGGCCGTCGATCGGCATCGCCTCGAGATCGAACGGTGCGACGGTGGCGATGATGGCCCGTTCGAGGTCGCGGACGTAGCGCTTCAGGTCCTTGCCGTGGCCGTTCAGATCGAGAATGGGGTAGCAGACGAGCTGGCCGGGCGCGTGGAACGTCGAGCGCCCGCCTCGGTTCGTCTCGACCACCTCGACGTCGACGCCATCCGGGAGGTGCAACTCGCTCTCGCCCGTGCGACGCCCAGCCGTGACGACCGACGGATGCTCGACCAGGATCACCGTCTCCGGAATCGCCCGTTGCGAGACGGCGGCGGCGAGCGACTGCTGGAGCTCGAGCGCTTCCCGGTACGGGACGAGACCGGCGTCGAGAAGGTAGGCGCCGCTCATCAGGCCTCCAGGTCAGCCGTTGTCGCTCCAGCCCTCGAGTCGCTCGCGCAGATCGCGCAGGAAGCCGCCGCTGTAGGCGCCGTCGACGAGCCGGTGGTCGTAGGTGAGTGTGATGTTCATCAGCGGCCGGATCGCGATCACGTCGTGGCCGAGCTCGTCCTGGACGACCCACGGCCGTTTCACGAGCGCGTAGGTGCCGAGGATCCCGACCTGCGGCTGACTGATGATCGGTGTCCCGTGGAACGTGCCGAAGCCGCCCGGGTTCGTGATCGTGAACGTCCCGCCCTGGACGTCGTCCGGCAGCAGCTTCTTCGTGCGTGCGCGCGCCTGCGATGTCGGCGATCGCCCGTGCCATCCCGAGCAGGTTGAGGTCCTGCGCGTTCTTGATCACCGGCACGATCAGGCCCTTGCCGTCCTCGAGCGCGACGGCGATCCCGAGATTGACCCAGGGACGTGTGACGATCTTCTCGCCTCGGATCTCCGCGTTCACCCACTTGTAGTCCTTCAGCGTCTCCACGGTCGCGTGGGCGATGAAGGCGAGATACGTCGGATTGACACCGTAGGAGGTCTGGTACTCCTTCTTGAGCCGTTCGCGCGCCGCGACGATCCGTGACATGTCGACCTCGATCGCGCTCGAGACGTGGGCGGAGGTGTCGAGCGAGCGCCGCATGTGCTCCATCACCCCACGTCGCATCGCGGTCATCGGCTCCTCGACCTCGCCCACCTGGAGCGGCGCCGGCGCGGCGGGCTTCGCTGGGGCGGGTCGGGCCGCGGAAGGAGCGGCAATCGCTGGCTCTGCCCTCGGCTCGACGGGAGTCGCCACCGCGGCCGGTGTCGACGCCTCTGCGATGTGCGGCTCGGGCAGGGCCGCGGTGTGGGCGCCCGACTCGATGTACGCCAGGATGTCCTTCTTCGTCACCCGGCCGCCGGTGCCCGTGCCCGCGACGACGTTCGGGTCGACGCCGTGCTCTGCGGCGATGCGGGCGACGACCGGCGAGACGAACGTTCGGCCGTTCCCCGATCCCGTCGCCGACGGTACGGGCTCTGAAGGGATCGTCCGCGCGTCCGGCGTCGGAGCGGGCTCGACGGCGCCGGGCGCCGGCTCCGGCGCTCCGACGGCCTCGACGGCTCCGGGCGCCGGCTCCGGCACTCCGGCGGCCTCGACGACGGCAGAGCCGGCCGGTGCGATCACGGCGAGCACGGTCCCGATCTCGACCGTCTCGCCCTCGGCGACGAGGATCTCGGCGACGACGCCCTCGCCCGGGCTCGGCACCTCGGTGTCGACCTTGTCGGTCGAGATCTCGAGCAGCGGCTCGTCCTGGGCGATCGCCTCGCCCGGCTGCTTGAGCCACTTCGTGATCGTTCCCTCCGAGACCGAGACACCCATCTGGGGCATCACCACCTCGATCTGCGTTCCCGTAGCCACGGCTCGTGTCCTTTCTGGACGCCTCTAGTACGCCGCGAGCTCTCGGAGCCCGACGACGACGTCGTCGATCTGCGGAATGTAGGCCTGCTCGAGCGGAGGCGAGAACGGCACGGGCGAGTCCGGCGCTGCGATCCGCTTCACCGGCCCGTCGAGATGCTCGAACGCCTCCTCGGCGACCGTCGCCGCGATCTCCGCCCCGAACCCACCGGTGCGCGTGTCCTCGTGGAGCACGAGCACCTTCGACGTCCTGCCGGGCGCTCTCGAGCACCGCCTCGCGATCCCACGGAATCAGCGTGCGGAGATCGAGCACCTCGACGGAGATACCGTCTGCCGCCACGATCTCCGCCGCCTCATTTGCGGTATAGACCATTGCCCCCCACGTCACGACGACGATGTCGTCTCCGGCGCGATGCACGCGCGCCTTGCCGAACGGCGTCGCGTAGCGCTCGTCGGGCACCTCGCCCTTGATCCGGCGGTACAGGTGCTTGTGCTCGAAGAAGAGCACCGGGTTCGCGTCCTCGATCGCGCTCACGAGCAGGCCCTTGGCGTCTTCCGGGGTTGCCGGGCAGACGACCTTGAGGCCCGGAATGTGCGCGAAGAGGCTCTCCGGGTTCTGGGAGTGGAAGGGCCCTCCGGAGAAGCCGCCGCCCGGACGGCAGGCGCAGCACGATCGGAATCGGCGTCCCGGCCCGGTAGTGCTGCTTCGCGGCCACCGTGACGAGGTGATCCCAGGCGCAGGAGACGAAGTCGGCGAACTGCATCTCGGCGACGGGACGCATGCCCATCAGGGCGGCGCCGGTCGCTCCGGCGACGATCGCCGTCTCCGAGAGCGGCATGTCGATCACGCGCCACGCTCCGAACTCCTCCTGGAAGCCGTCCGTGACCTTGAACGCGCCGCCGTAGACGCCCACGTCCTCGCCGAGCACGAACACGCGCTGGTCGTGGCGCATCTCCTGCCGGAGCCCGTCGCTGATCGCCTGGAGGTAGGTCTTCTCGGCCATTACTTGTGGTGCGGCGTCTCGAGCTCTTCGGCCGTCGCGAAGACGCCGTCGAGGAGTGTGGCCGGGTCGGGCAACGGCGACTCCTCGGCGCGCTGCAGCGAGTCGTTCAGGAGCTTCTTGACGCCCGCCGTGATCTCGTCCTCCTCGTCGTCCGTCATCGCGGCGTTGTCGCGCAGCCAGGTGCGGTAGCGGTCGATCGGGTCGCGCCGCGCCCACTCCTCGAACATCTCGCGCGGCACGTACGACGCGTCGTCGTGCACGGCGTGGCCCTCCATCCGGAGCGTCTGCGACTCGATCAGCGTCGGGCCGCCGCCCTCGCGGGCCTTCTCGATCGCGCGCTTCGCCTCGCGGTAGACGGCGAGCACGTCGGTGCCGTCGACGACGACGCCCTCGAACCCGTACGCCGATGCCCGGGCGGCGAGATGCTCGACGGCGTGCCCGAGGTGGGCAGGGGTCGAGTACGCCCACTGGTTGTTGTCGATCACGAACACGACGGGAAGCCGGCGGACGCCGGCGAGATTCATTCCCTCGTGGGCGTCGCCGCGGGCCGCGGCCCCTTCGCCGCACCACGCGATCGCGACGCGGCGCTCCTCGCGGATCCGGAAGGCCAGCCCCATGCCGACCGCGACGGGAAGCATGGCGGGCAGATGGCTCACCATCGCGTGCAGCCCGAGCCGCGCGTCGCCGAGGTGGACGTTCCCGTCGCGGCCGTGGGTCGGGCCGTCGGCGCGACCCATGTACTGCGCGAAGATCCGCCACGGCTCGACGCCCCGCGTGATGTGCACGCCCATGTCGCGCTGCAGCGGACAGCCGACGTCCTCGGGCGCCCATCGCCGTCGCGACGCCGACGGCGGACGCCTCGTTGCCGCGGCCCGTGTAGAACGAGCCCGGGATCTTGCCCTGCTTGTACAGGATGTGGCCTCGCTCCTCGATCCCGCGCGCGGTCAGCATGTTCCGGTAGATGCCGAACAGGTCCTCGCGGTCGAGGCCTACCTCGTGCACTTCCTGAAGCGAGCCGACCGGCTCCGCTTCCCGTACCGCCATGGGATCCCCTCGGGCCGTTGTCGGCGTCACTCTACCTCCCCGTCCGGAGGCCGGACCTCCGAGGCGCGTACCGTCGCGTCCCGGACGGCTACGAGGCCGCAGCGGCCCACGCCGGGGCCAGTCCACTAGGCTCCGCAACATGGAAGCACGCGAGCGGCCGAGAGCGGAACTGGATCCAGGAGGAGCGACGCAAGACGCTCGGCGACTGGGTCGCGTTCTGCGTCGGCTGCGGGTTCACGCTCAGGTACTTCGTCGAGCTCGAAGCCGAGCTCCCGGCCGCGTGCCCGAGTTGCGACGGCGGAGGTGCGGCACCTGTGCCCCGCGTGCGGCGCCCGGTTCCCGTCGGCGTTCCTCGTCGAGTGCGAGGAGTGCGGGACGCCTGTGCGCCCGCCGGAGCTCTTCGGCGGCCCGATCCGCAAGGCCGGGAAGTAGAGCCGCGACCCCTTGGAACATCTCGAAGCGAGCGCGATCCCTTAGAACATGCTGCCGATGATCTGCGAGAACCGGATCACGGTGACCGTGTCGCTCTCGGAGACCTCGCGGTTGTAGAGCTGGCCGAGCCAGCGGGCGAGCTCGTCGGCGCGCCGGATCTCAGGGTTGTCGTGCTCGATCTCGCGCGGCGAGAGCTCGCCGAGGGGCTTTACCTCGACCTTGTCGATGACGGCGTCGAAGATCTTCTCGCGCTGGCCGTAGCGTGTGCCGACGAGCACCGTCACGATCATCCCCTTCTTGTACTTCGGCGACTTGTCGCCGAGCCGGATCGTGGCAGTCTTGCGGCCGGTTCGCAGCTGATCGGCGACGACCGGCGAGTAGAAGTTGAGCGCGAACATCGGCATCGCGGCTCAACTATAGAGATCTGGATCACAGGGCTTTGCGCGGCAGCCCGCCTGTGCTAGCTTGCAGGTGTTGGCACTCTGCATGCTCTGAGTGCCAGAGATTGTCCGTAGCACAGTACGTTCATCTGCACCGACAACGCTTCACAGGGAGGCACGTGCATGAATCTGCAGCCCCTTGGTGACCGCCTGATCGTGGAGGTCCTCGAAGAGGAGTCCACCACGGCGAGCGGCATCGTGCTGCCCGACACCGCCCAGGAGAAGCCGCAGCGCGGCAAGGTCCTGGCGGTCGGCCCCGGCCCTCGCGACGAGGACGGAAAGCGCATCAAGATGGATGTGGCGAAGGGTGACGAGATCATCTTCTCCAAGTACGGCGGCACCGAGATCAAGGTCGGCGCCGACGAGGTCCTGATCCTGCGCGAGTCGGACGTCCTCGCGAAGGTCGTCTAAAACAGCACTACGGAAGGATTGACAAACAGATGGCTCACAAGGAGCTCAAGTTCAACGAGGACGCCCGCCGCGCGCTCGAGCGCGGGGTCAACGTCCTCGCCGATGCGGTCAAGGTGACGCTCGGCCCCAAGGGTCGCTACGTCGTGCTGGACAAGAAGTTCGGCGCGCCGACGATCACGAACGACGGTGTCACGATCGCCCGCGAGATCGATGTCGAGGATCCGTTCGAGAACCAGGGCGCTCAGCTCGTCCGCGAGGTTGCGACCGCCACGAACGACGTTGCCGGTGACGGCACGACGACGGCGACCGTGCTCGCGCAGTCGATCGTCCGCGAAGGCCTCAAGAACGTGGCCGCCGGTGCGAACCCGATGGGTCTCAAGCGCGGCATCGAGAAGGCCGTCGGCGCCGTCGTCGACGACCTCAAGAAGCAGTCGACGGAGATCTCGGGCAAGGAGGACATCGCCCGGGTCGCCACCATCTCGTCGCGTGAGCGCGAGATCGGCGACGTGATCGCGGACGCGATCGAGAAGGTCGGCAAGGACGGCGTCGTCAACGTCGAGGAGGGCCAGACCTTCGGCCTCGACCTCGAGTTCACGGAGGGCATGCAGTTCGACAAGGGCTACCTGTCTCCGTACATGATCACGGACGCCGACCGCATGGAGGCCGTGCTCGACGACCCGTACATCCTGATCGCGAACCAGAAGATCGGTGCCGTCAAGGATCTGCTGCCGATTCTCGAGCAGGTCATCCAGGCCGGCAAGCCGCTCGTCATCGTCGCGGAGGACCTCGAGGGCGAGGCTCTCGCGACGATCGTCGTCAACAAGCTGCGCGGCGTGTTCACCGCCGTCGCGGTCAAGGCACCGGGCTTCGGCGACCGCCGCAAGCGGATGCTCGAGGACATCGCGGTACTGTCGGGCGGCGAGGTCATCACCGAGGAGCTCGGTCTCAAGCTCGAGAACACGAAGCTCACGCAGCTCGGGCATGCCCGCAAGGTCGTCGTCGACAAGGACACGACCACGATCATCGACGGTGCCGGCGACGGCGAGGCGATCAAGGCGCGCATCAAGCAGATCAAGGGCGAGATCGAGAACACCGACTCGGACTTCGATCGCGAGAAGCTGCAGGAGCGGCTGGCGAAGCTCGCCGGCGGCGTTGCAGTGGTCAAGGTCGGCGCCGCCACCGAGACCGAGATGAAGGAGAAGAAGCACCGCGTCGAGGACGCCCTGCAGGCAACTCGGGCGGCCCTCGAGGAGGGCATCGTCCCGGGTGGTGGCGTTGCGTTGCTGAATGCCGCGGTTGCCGTCAAGAAGGGCTTGGAGACGCTCGAGGGCGACGAGAAGACGGGGGCGAACATCATCCTCCGCGCGCTCGAGGAGCCGCTTCGGCAGCTCGCCTACAACGCCGGCCTCGAGGGCTCGGTCGTCGTCAGCCAGGTTCGCGCGGCCAAGAAGGGCCAGGGCCTGAACGTCGACACCGGCGAGATCGAGGATCTCGTCAAGAACGGCATCATCGATCCGACCATGGTGACGCGCTCGGCGCTGCAGAACGCCGCGTCGATCGCGAAGAACATCCTCACCACCGAGGTGATCGTCGTCGACGCCCCCGAGAAGGGCAACGGCGGCGGCGGCATGCCCGACATGGGCGGCATGGGCGGCATGATGTAGGGAACTCCGCTTCGCGGAGCCCGATTGTGGACTGCGGGGCCGGCGCACGCCGGCCCCGCAGTCGTTCCACGGTCGTTCTGTACCCGTCTGCGGATCGATAGCCCGCTGGTAGCGGCCCTAGAGGCTCGATGCCGCAGTCCTGCTGTTCAACGGGTGGCCGCTCGGTCCCGTCAGTTGCGACGTCGCCCACCACAGCCGTGCCCCTTTGTGATCGTCACGCTGCCTCGCTGGCGCAGGGCCCCGTCACATCGCCGAGCCGCGCTCCACGAGACCGCACTCGTAGGCGAGCACAACCGCTTGCACGCGGCCTTCGAGATCGAGCTTCTGGAAGAGATGATTGACGTGCGTCTTCACCGTCGCCTCGCTGATGAAAAGCCGCTCCGCGATGCCGGCGTTCGACAGACCCCGGGCGATCAGCACCAGCACCTCCCGCTCGCGCCCGGTCAGTTCCTCGAGCTGCGGCGGAGCTGCCTGTCCGGGCCTCGGGCGGCTGACGAACGACTCGACGAGCCGCCTCGTGATCGTCGGGCCGAGCAGCGCGTCGCCCGCCGCGATCGTGCGGACGCCGTCGATCAGTTTGTCCGGCGGAGCAGTCTTGAGCAGGAACCCGCTCGCACCGGCCCTCATCGCGTCGTACACGATCTCGTCCTGGTCGAAGGTGGTCAAGACCAGGACGCGTGACCCGAGATGCTCGGCGACAATCGTCTTCGTCGCAGCGATCCCGTCGAGCACCGGCATCCTGACGTCCATCAGCACGACGTCCGGGTGGAGCGACCTCACGCCCTCGATCGCCTCGCGACCGTCCGCCGCCTCGCCCACGACCTCGAGGTCGTCCTGCGCATCGAGGATCATCCTGAAGCCTCCGCGCACGAGCGCCTGGTCATCGGCGACGAACACGCTGATCATGCCGTTCCCTCCCCGAGCGGGAGGCGCACCCGGACGCGGAACCCGCCGTCCGGCCGAGGGCCTGCGGTCAGATCCCCGCCGAACACGCTGACGCGCTCGCGCATCCCCGCCAGCCCGTGGCCTCCGACGTGCCCGTTTGCGTCTCCCTCGCCGTCGTCTCTCACCTCGAGCTCGATCGCATCGGCGTCGTAGCGGACGAGAACGTCGGCATGTGCCTCGCCGGCGTGCTTGAGCGCATTGGTCAGCGCCTCCTGGACGACTCGGTAGGCCGTCAGCTCCACACCGAGCGGCAGCGGCCGGCGTTCGCCCTCCACCCGCAGTCGCACGGGCAGGCCGGCATCGCGGACCTGCGACAGCAACACCTCGAGCTCGTCGAGACGCGGCTGCGGCGCAAGACCCAGCTCGTCGCTGTCGTCCCGGAGCAACCCGACGAGCCGGCTCATCTCTACCAACGCCCCGCGACCCGTTTCCTGCACAGCGCGGAGCGGCTCGACGGCCCTTTCCGGGTCGCGTTCGAGCACAGCCTCCGCCGCTGCGGCCTGCACCACCATCACCGATACCGAGTGTGCGATCACGTCATGAAGCTCGCGGGCGATGCGGTTGCGCTCCTCCGCCACGGCTGTGAGCCGCTCGCGCTCGAGTTGCTCGGTTCGCTGCTCCAGCTCTTCCGACCGGCGCACCCGACCGTGCATCGCATACCCGACGATCCACGGCGTGCAGATGACGAGCAGCACGAACGGGATGTCGCTCAGTGTGAACTCCTCGTTCGCGTGTGCGATGCCGAGCGTCACCGCGCACAGCACGATGCCGATCACCAGCCCCGCGATCGCCGGCCTGCGCTCCTCGCGCACCCCGACCGAATAGAAGGCGAGCACGAAGAAGAGCAGCGGCGTGATTGCGGTCTGGATCGAGACGCCGCCGATCACCGCGACGAGCTGCGCGCTGAGGCCGATCACGAGGGTCGCAAGCGGCGCAGCGCGCCACAGGACGAGGCTCGCCCCCATCACCCCGAAGCCGGCAGCGGCGAGCCACTGCGGGGTGAGGCCCTCACGCCAGACCTCGAACTCGACCGCCGCGACGAAGGCGGCAGCGATTGCGACATCGCCGATGCTCACGCGAGGCCGCAGGGTCATGCCGCGCACGCTAGCGCGCCCATGTGCGGCATGCGTCGAGCCCGGCGTGGATCCGTCTCCACCCGTGGGTGGAGGCTCTGTCCGCCCGAATCGACCGACTGGGCGGCTCGAGACCCATCCGGGCGTCGATGTGGCTGCCTTGCGGCGGTCGTACATTCGGTCGACCACCAACAAGGAGTAGAGATGACCATCAATCGCAACATCCGTCGCATCATGGGAACGCTGCTCGTCGCCGACGTCGGACTTCTCGTACTCAGCGGGATTCCGACCTTCAAGCAGGCGGACGACGGCTGGAAGGCGGTCGTCGGGGCCGGCGCGTGGCTGGGCTTCATCGGCGTCGCGATCACGCTGATCGGCCTTGCAGTCGCCACCCTCCTGCGACGCCGTCGCTCGGACGGCCGCGAGGCGGTGCGGGCCGTCACGACGACCGAGGTCGATCGCCGCCGCCGGTCGGCGCTTTGGGGCGCAGCCGCGCTCATCGCGGCGATGGTCGCCGACCTGGTCGAGACCGTCGTCGATCCCGCTTCGAGCGGGGAGTCCGCCGACGTGTTCCAGGCGGCCGTGCACCACCACGATCGGACGGTGCTGTGCGGCTACCTGTTGCTGGCGTCAGCCATCTTCGTCCTCCCGGGCGTGTTCCTGCTCACGCAGGGCATCCGCGAGCGCGGCAGGCGGCTCCGGAAGGCTGCCGTCGCCCTCGGCTTCATGGGGGCGCTTGGTCACACCGTGCTTGCGACCGCGTACCTGGCCTGGGCGTCCATGCCGGGTGAGCGCGCGGACGACCCTCAGGTGATGGCCGCACTCGACCGAATGATGAGCTCTGCCGCGATCGCCCCGCTCGCGATCGGCTTCATCGCCTTCCCGCTCGGCATCATCGCCACCCACGGTGCGCTGCTTCGTGCACGCGTGGCTCCGCGGTGGGTGCTGGCTCCTGTGCTGATGGCGCCCGTGGCGGCGATCGTGTCTCCCGGTGGCAACGTGGCGGGGACGACGATCGCGCTCGTGCTGCTGCTCATCTCGACCGCTGTGGTGGCGGTCAGGATCGCCCGCGGATCCGCCGCTCGGTCCGACGCGCCCGGCCAGCCCTCTTCGGGCCGGCTGCTGTCGGCGCCCGTGGCGTCGTAGCCGGGATTCGACAGACTGCGGCCGGGGCCTGAGCAGCGCCCGGCCGCAGCGGTCGTACGTTCGCGACGTCCCTTTGGGGCTGTTCGGCCGCCGGAGACGGTGGCCGTTTCGTGCGTCCGTCCTGTGTCGGTTGTTGTGGTCAGCGATCGAGGCGAGCTTCGCGCCCGCGCCCGATCGCGCTACGCCCTCGGCGTGGAGAGACCCCGATCACCAGAGCGTTGCGCTCAGGCATGTGCCCCCACCGCGACCCGACTGGCTGAATCGAGGCGCCCGAGCTCGGCCTCGGAGAGCCGAAGGCGTGAGACCGGCAACAGATCGACGAGCTGCTCGGGTGTCCTGGCACTGGCGATCGGTGCTGTGACGGTCGGTTGCGCGGAGAGCCACGCCAGCGCGACCGACGCGGCCGATGACCCGTGTGTTGCTCCTATCTCGTCGAGGGTCTCGAGAACAGCGAGGCCGCGCGCGTCGAGGTATTTCGAGGCATGGCCGGCACGCGGGCTGTCAACCTCGCCATTGCCTGGCCGGTACTTTCCCGTGAGGAAGCCGCCTGCAAGCCCGAAGTACGGCAGGCAAGACAGATCGTTTTCCACGCAGACGTCGGCCAGATCGCTCTCGTATTCGGAGCGCTCAACGAGGTTGTAGCGCGTCTGCAAGGCAACGTATGCGGCAAGCCCGTGCCCGCGACTGAACGCGAGCTCCTCTCGAATTCGCGACGGCCCCGCGTTCGAGATCCCGATCTGGCGAACCTTCCCTTCGCGAACGAGCTCATCGAACGTACCCAGGCTCTCCTCGAGCGGCGTCTCGGGATCGGGTTGGTGGGCGTAGTAGAGGTCGATGTAGTCCGTGCCCAGACGCGTGAGGGAACCCTCGATGCTTTCTCTAGCGGTCGAGGACCGCGTGCGAGGTGGCCTCATCCGCCGTCCAACCGAACACGTTCCCTCCGAGACAGAGGGGAAACACTTCCAGGTCGCTGCTCCCGATACGGCGCAAACCGTCCATCCGTCGATAGCTCCTTTGCGTCGGAGGAGGCACCTGCCACCCGGGCGGCACCTCATCAGGGCTTCTATCCTCGTGCGTCTCTGTTTCACCGTAGCGCGACTGGTCCTGGAGCAGCAGACACGTCATTCGTGGGGGAACCCATGGTTCCCCCACGGGCCCCCTCCTTGATCCGGAGCAGTGCGCCCGGCACGATTCGAACGTGCGACCTCTGCCTCCGCAGGGCAGCGCTCTATCCCCTGAGCTACGGGCGCGGGGAGGCAGAGTGTAGCTGCGTCGCTGCGCGGGAGCCGTGGTACAGCACGGCGTCGCCGGGAACCTCGCGGCGCACGAAAGCGAGGGCCAGCACTCGGCCCGCGTCGGCGACGGCGCTCGTGATCCGGCCGACCGCTTTGCCGTCGAGCGTCAGCTCGGCGTCGTACGCGGGAAGGTCGTCGCCCTCGAGCCCGAGGACGCGTAGACCCCGGTTCGGGTGGCCACGATAGTGAAGCCGCGCCACCGGCTCCTGGCCCGGGTAGCACCCCTTCGTGAAGCTGATCGCACGCTCCTCCAGGCCCGCTTCGGCGGGGAGCACGCGGTCGTCGAGCTCGAGCCCCCACGCGGGAGTTCGAGCCAGGATCCGCAGGCGCTCGAGCCCGTCGCAGTCGATCGTCGTGGCAGTGGGCTCGAGAGTGTCGAGGAGCTCGTACGCCGGCACGCCGTAGTCGGGCGTCGGTACCGCTCCTTCGGGAGGGAGCCCTCCGATCACGATCGTCGAGGAGTGCTGCTCGACCTCGATCGCGCATTTCGCGGCGAAGCGGAACCGGACCAACTCACTCACAACCCGGTCGCCGAGATCCGGTTCCGTGAGAAGCAAGAAAGTCGTCCAGCCCTCGTCGGAGCACGGTCAAGGGCGCGATCAGCCGGGCCTTGGCAGTGAGCAGCAGCGCCTGGCACGCCTCACCTGCACCGAGCACTTCGACGTCGTTCGAGACCATGCGCTGGAGGTACGAGGCGGAGTCGCGGCCGGTCACCCCGACGTACGCTCGGGCTCGCGGGGCGGCCTGTAACGCGGCGGCGTGTCATGCGGTCTAGTGTAGGAACATGTTCAGGAGCAAGGCCGAGAAGAAGGTGCGCGAGGCGGGCTACGACCCGGCGCGGCTGCCTGCGGGCCAGTACCTGACCGAGAAGTGGCCCGTCCTCCACGCCGGCTCGGTCGCGAGCTATCCCGCCGATCTCGCAGGCTGGGACTTCCGCGTCTTCGGCGAGGTCGACACTCCCGTCACGCTGACGTGGCAGGAGTTGAACGAGCTGCCCACCGTCGAGGTGACGCAGGACATCCATTGCGTCACGCGCTGGAGCCGGTTCGACACCACCTTCAGCGGCATCCCCTGGTCAGCCCTGAGTAGGCTGGTCGGGCAGCGGGCGACGGCTCGTTTTGCGATTGCGCACGCGGAGGCGGGCTTCACCTCGAACGTGCCGGTCGAGTTCCTCGAGCGTGAGGGAGCGATGCTCGCGACCCATGCCGACGGAGAGCCGCTGACCGCGGAGCACGGTTGGCCCCTGCGGCTGATCGTCCCGGGGAAGTACTTCTGGAAGAGCGCCAAGTGGCTCCGTGGGATCGAGCTGCGAGCCGACGACGAGCCGGGCTTCTGGGAGCGGCTCGGGTACCACAACGAGGCAGACCCGTTCCAGGAGCAACGCTTCGGGTTCTGAGCCTGCCGCTACCAGATCACTCGATCGGGGGAAACGCTCGCCGGGGTTCCCGCCGATGAATGAGTCATCCCACCCTCCCCCTAGTTTCATCCCCGAAACGGCCCTTCCCCGAGGGCCGTTTCACTTGCCGGAGAGGTGCGGGGCCCGACCCAAGCGATCACCCGGCGAGTGACGCCTTCGCCGCCTCGACCATGTCGCCGCCCACGGCGTGGATGACCTCCGGCCGGTCGAGGAGGCGCGCGCGCTGCTCGGGCGACGTGAGTCGGTTGACGACGTACTTGTCCTCGAGGATGTCGTGCAGCGTGCGTCCGCGATCGTGTTCTCGGATCACGTACTGCGCCACCCGGTCCTCGTCGGTGGAATGCTGGAAGAGAAACGAGAACATGTCCTTGAGGGCCACAGTTCCATCCTAGCCATCGTTGAGCGCGCGATCGCACAGCCATCGGATATGGCGACCGAAGGAGCGGGCCGGTTCACCCTCGGGCCGCACGGAGCAGGGTGCTACCGTCGTCGCGCCATGGAGATCCGAGTCGGCCACAGCCCCGATCCCGACGACGCGTTCATGTTCTGGGCGCTCACGACGGATCTCGTCGACGCGCGTGGGTTCGAGTTCGAACAGGTGCTCGCGGACATCCAGACGCTCAATCAGTGGGCGCGCGCGGCGCGGCTCGAGGTGACCGCGATCTCGCTCGCCGCCTACCCGTTCGTGCAGGAGGACTACGCGCTCCTCCCGCACGGCGCGAGCATCGGCACCGGCTACGGGCCGATCGTGGTCTCCCGGGAGCCTGCGACCGTGGACGACCTGCGTGGCAAGGAGATCGTCGTCCCGGGCGCGATGACGACGGCGTTTCTGACGTTGCGCCTCGTACTCGGCGATCTGCCGTACCGCGAGCTTCCGTTCGAGCAGATCCCCGACGAGGTCGCGTCGGGCCGCGCCGATTACGGCCTGCTCATCCACGAGGGGCAGTTGACGTTCTCGGACATCGGGTTGCACAAGGTTCTCGACCTGGGCGAGTGGTGGCTCCTCGAAACCGGGCTACCGCTTCCGCTCGGGGTCAACGTCGCGCGCCGTGACATCGAGCGCGTCGGTGACCTCTCCGATGTCCTCGGCGAGGCGATCCGCTGCGGGCTGGAGCACCGCGACGACGCACTCGAGTACGCCCTCCAGTTCGGGCGCGGCATCGATGAGGCGATCGCCGACCGCTTCATCGAGATGTACGTCAACGAGCTCACGGAGGACTACGGCGACGAGGGTCGCTCGGCCGTCGCCGAGCTGCTCAGGCGCGGCGAGGCGATCGGCGCGTTTCCGCAGCCCGTCTCGCTCGACTTCGTGTAGACGAGAAAAACGGACGGGGTGTCTCCCGAGATTGCGCATCCGCGTGTTCACCGAACGGAGACGGGGTGTCTCCCTGAAAGGCAGGGGAGACACCCCGTCCGTCTACTCATCGGTAAACGCGATCTCCTGAGCCCCTTCCCAGAGGAAGCTCTTGCCCAGCGCGCGGAGGTTCTCGGCGCCCTCGACGATTGTCGCGAAATGGTTTCCCGCCAGCTGGCCGGCTTTCGAGGCGAAGCTCACGTAGCCGTAGGCGAGCAGGATCTCCGTCTCCGAGACACCGCCCGGGTAGAGGATGATCTCGCCGGGGTGCGGATAGCACGTCGCGTTCTCGGGGCCTAGCCCGAGGTCGAGATCCCCGAAAGGAATCCAGCCGGCCTCGCCGCTCCAGCGAACGTGGATGATGCGCGACTCGAGCGGGAGGAGCCGCCGGAAAGCCGCCACCGTCTCCGGCGCGTCTTCTTCCTCGAGCCGGGCGACGAACGAGAAACCTCCCGCGGTGATCCTCAGCATCGTTGACCCAATCTACTTGGTGGACGCGCCCTGTGTGACCCAGGCGACGACGAGCGCGCGCTCCTGGCTCGTCATGCCGGTCGTGTTGCCGAGCGGCATCGCCTTCGACGAGACGACGCGACGAATGTCCTCAGCCCGGGAGGCGATCTGCGCGGGCGTCTCGAGCACGACGCCCGCAGGTGGGCTCGAGAACCCCGGCTCCGTCGGGGCCTGCGCGTGGCAGGGAGCACAGCGTTGCGCGATCACCGGCGCAACCACCGAGAAGGCGGGGGCCGTGCCGTTCGCGCCAACGTCGTCGTCAGGCCGGATGGCGACAGCAAGGACGACGAGAACGATCACGCCGATTGCGGGAATCGACCACCGTGTGCTGCCCTGGTGGCGGTAGTTGAAGAAGAGCCGAGCCCAGACGCCGAGGATCATGAGCACGAGGAGCACGATCCAGGCGCGTTCGGCTCCGTACGTGAACGCGAAATGCCCGGCGATCATCGTGAAGAGCACCGGCAACGTGAAGTAGTTGTTGTGGACCGAGCGCTGCTTGGCGACGATGCCCGGGGTCGGGTCCGGGTCACGGCCTGCCCGCTTGGCGTTGATCAGCTCCCAGTGCGCCGGGATGATGTTGAAGAACACGTTGCCGGCCATGATGGTGCCGATCATGGCGCCCACCTGGAGGAAGGCGGCACGGGGCTGGAACAGCTGCGTGCAGCCCCAGGCGGCGACAGCGGTCAGCACGAGAATCAGGAGCCAGAGCACGAGATCGTGGCCGACGAGCAGGCGGCAGAGTACGTCATAGCTGACCCACGCCACGACCAGCAGGCCGATGCTGAGGCCGACGGCCTCCCACGACGTCAGGTCGGCCACGGCCGGATCGATCAGGTATGCGTTCGCGTTGAAGTAGTAGAGGACGACCATCAACGCAAAGCCGGACAGCCAGGTCGTATACGCCTCCCACTTGAACCACGCGAGGTGCTCCGGCAGGACGGGCGGGGAAACCTTGTACTTCTTCACGTGGTAGAAGCCGCCGCCGTGTACCTCCCACAGCTCGCCGCCGACGCCGTCCCTGAGGTCTTCGACCTTCGTCGGGGCCTCCAGCGACTGGTCGAGCAGAACGAAGTAGAACGAGGCCCCGATCCAGGCGATCGCGGCGATCGCGTGGAGCCAGCGGATCAGGAGATTGAGCCAGTCGGTGACGTACGGGTCGAGAAACGCAGCTTCGAAAAAGGTGGCGATGGAGGTCATCCGCGTCGCCAGCGGTCGATTGCGATCTCGACGAGCTCATGAAGAGCCGTCTCGAGCTCTTCAGCGGTCGGATTGCCGATGCGGGCCCGCAGCACGTCGAGGATCTCCGCCTTGGGTCGCCGGTTGACGAAGACGACGAAGCGGAAGCCGTGCCGTGCCTCGTACTCGGCATTCAGCCGGGCGAGCTCGGCCAGCACCTTCGGCTCGTCGTCTGTGCCCTGCTCGGCCGCCGACCGCGCGGACAGCCCGCTCGTCTGGCCGATCGCCGGATGAGCGTCGAGCACCTCCCGCTTCTCGTCGTCGGATAACTCGGCGATCACGGCGGACGCGGTTCGGAGCGGGTCAGCCCGGTCGGCAAGGAGCTCGACGAACCGCGTCCGCCCTTCGAAGAGCTCTGCGAGCTCTTCGACGCTCAGCTGCCGCGGTAGCTCGCGCACGAGAACGGGGAGACGAGAAGCGGGACGTGGTAATGGCCCGCGTCCAGCTCGACCTCGAGCTCGACACGGTGGAAGAACGTTGACGGTGGATGGAACACGAGGCGGTAGAGCCCCGGCTCGAGCAACTCCGCGAGGCGCGCGCGCCCGTCGGCATCGGTCTCCAGGCTCGTGATCTGGTCGGCGCCGCGTAGCAGCTCGACCATCACTCCCGCGGCCGGCCTGCCGGTCGCCGTATCGAGTACATGTGTCGAGAGGGAGGCGCTCACGGGGAGAACCTTCGAGCTTGAGCACGATGAGCCTGCGCGATCTCGGCCTCGTCGACGTTCACGAGCTGCCCGTCGCGGACAACCGGCTCGCCCCCGACGACGAGCAGGTCGGCGCGGTGAGGCCCGGTGAACACGATTCCCGCCACCGGATCGTCGGCGCCGCCGAGCTCGAGGCCATCGGTACGCCACGCGACGAAGTCGGCACACATGCCCGCTTCGAGCGAGCCGATGTCGTCTCGTCGGAGCACTGCCGCACCACCTCGAGTACCGAGCCGGATCGCCTCCCGGGCGGTCATCGCGGCACCCCCGTCTCGGCCCCGCGCGACGAGCATGGCCTGCTTCACCTCGAGGAATAGATCACTTCGCTCGTTCGAGGCCGAGCCGTCGACGCCGAGGCCGACGCGAACGCCTGCGGTCAGCATGTCGCGCACCGGGGCGACCCCTGCCCCGAGTCGCAGGTTCGATGTCGGACAGTGGGCGACGCCCGTGCCGGTGCTCGCGAACTTGGCAAGATCCGGCCCCGAGAGATGGACGCAGTGGGCGCACCAGACGTCGGCGGCAAGCCAGCCGAGCCGGTCGAGATACTCGACGGGCCGGCAGCCGTACAGCTCTATGCAATAGGCCTCCTCCTCGAGCGTCTCGGCGAGGTGTGTGTGGAGCGGTAGACCGAGCTTGCGCGCGAGTGCGGCCGATTCCTCCATCAGACGCCCGGTCACCGAGAAGGGAGAGCACGGCGCCACGGCCACCTGGACGCGCGCGCCGGAGCCCGCCTCGTGCAGCAGCCCGGCGAGACGTTCGGTCTCGGCGAGCACATCGTCGAGATCCTCGACGAGCTCGTCGGGGGGAAGGCCACCGTCGGAGACCCCGAGGTCCATCGAGCCGCGCGAGGCGACGATTCGCACCCCGATCTCCCGTGCCGCCTGCACCTCGGCCTCGATCAGGCCCTCGCGACCCCGCGGAAAGACGTAGTGGTGATCGAACGCCGTCGTGCAGCCTGAGAGCGCCAGCTCGGCCAGACCGGTGCGCGCGGCGGCGTACTCGGCCTCGGCGTCGATCTTCGACCAGACCGGATACAGCTCGCGCAACCACGTGAAGAGGTCGGCCTGTTGGGCGCGGGCGCGGGTGAGAGTCTGGTAGAGGTGGTGGTGCGTGTTGACGAGACCCGGCGTGACGACCGCGCCCCGTAGGTCGATTCGGGCTTCCGCCGTGGGCTCGGCGCCCGAGCCGACGCCCGCGATCCGATCGCCGTCGACCAGCAGCCAGCCGTTCTCGTGCTCGGTGCCGGCATCGTCCATCGTGACGACGAAGCCGTTCGCATAGAGCGCTGTCGCCGGCGGGGTCACACTGAGCCCGGGTGTGATTCCCGCTCGCCGGCCTCGGTCTGGCGGATGAACGTCGCCTTTTCCCAGAACTCCGAGATCGACGCTGCGTCGACGTAGCTCATGCCGCTGCGAAGGCCCCCGTGGAGCTCCTCCACGATCTCTGCCACCGAACCGCGCAGCGGGAACTCCATCTCCTCGCCCTCGGCGACGTACTGGTCGAGCGAGTCTCCCCGACCTTCGATCGCCAACCGGGAAGCCGCGGCCGAACGTGAGGCCATGCCGCGATACACCTTGAACAGCTGGCCCCGTCGGCGGACGACGTCCCCGGGGCTCTCGTCCCGCCCGGCGAACAGACTGCCGACCATCACCGTGCTCGCGCCCGCCCCCATCGCGGTCGCGACGTGGCCTGCCCTCCTGATGCCACCGTCGGCGATCAGTGGCACACCGGCTTCTCGGGCTGCCGCTGCGCAGTCGATCACCGCCGACAGCTGCGGCACCCCGACCCCGGCGACGAGCCGGGTCGTGCAGGCGAAGCCCGGGCCGATCCCGACCTTGACGGCATCTGCTCCGGCTGCCACGAGATCCCGTACGCCCTCGTCCGTAGCGACGTTGCCGGCGGCGACCTCGACATCCGGCCAGGCGCCCTTCAACTCCGCCACGGCCTCGATCGCTGCATCGGCGTGGCCGTGGGCGATGTCGAGGACCAGAGCATCGGCTTCTGCCCCGATGAGCTCGTCCGCGCGGTCGAGATAGTCGCCGCGGACACCGATTGCGGCGGCCACGCAGAGGCGGCCCAGGGTGTCGCGCGTCGCACGCGGATAGCGGTCGGCGACCGCGAGGTCGCGGAGCGTCACGAGGCCGGCGACCCGGCCGTCGCCGTCCACGAGGGGGAGCTTCTCGATGCGGCCTGCGGTGAGCAGTCGGCGCGCGTCGGCGAGCGCGATGCCCGGCGGGGCGGTGACGAGCCGCTCGAGCGGCGTCATCAGGTCCTCGACCCGATCGCCGTCCTCGCCGGCGAGCAAGTCGCGGGCCGTGAGCAGGCCGAGCAGTCGCCGTTCAGGATCGACGACCAGGAAACCGGTGACGGCCAGGCGGTCGGCCTCGGCACGAGCCTGTGCAAGCGTCTGGCCCGGCTCGACTGCGTACGGCTCGGCGACGACATGCGTCAGATAGCGCTTGACGCGCCGTACCTCGGCTACCTCCTCGTCGATCGAGAGAAAGCGATGAACGACGCCGATGCCGCCGAGTTGCGCCATCGCAACCGCCATCGGCGCCGTGGTAACCGTGTCCATGTTGGCGGACACGATCGGCACCTCGAGCTCGATCCCCGGGGTGAAGCTCGCGCGGGTCGAGACGTCCTGGCGTGACCGCACGCGCGATCGCCGCGGCACGAGGAGGACGTCGTCGTAGGTGAGGCCGACCCGGAACTCGCTCATGGCGCCACTTCGAGGGGGACGATCTCGAACCGGTCGACGTCGACGAGGCCACGGTCGGTGATCTTCAGCGACGGGATCACCGAAAGCGCCAGGAAGGCCAGTGTCAGGAACGGCGTTGCGCCGGACCAGCCGAGGGAGGTGGCAGCCTCGTTGGTAGCCCGGCTGCTCGCTATCACCTCCGCGAGAGAGGCGTCCGAGAGGAGGCCGGCGACCGGGAGGGGGCACTCGGCGAGAACCCGCCCACCTTCGACGGCGACGATGCCGCCACCGATCCGGGCGAGATGGCCGACGGCAAATGTCATGTCGTCGTCGTTCATCCCGACGACGACGAGATTGTGGGCGTCGTGCGCCACCGACGAGGAGAGCGCGCCGCGAGCCAGGCCCGAGCCCGCAATGAAACCGAGACCGATCCGGCCGGTCGCGAGGTGTCGCTCGACGACCGCGATCTTCGCGAGGTCGGCACCGGCGTCCGCGACCGCGTGCCCGTCCACGATCACTGGATCGCGGACGAGCGACTCGGTGACGACCTGATCGTCGATCAACCCGATCGCGCGGACAGGGTCGCCCGCTGACGGAATCGCGAAGTCGTCAGCGGCGACCGGTCGCACCCGGACGGTCTGGCGTACCCAATCGGGAACCGGAGGCGACGGCATCGCCTCGATCGGGCGGCCGCGCTTCAGCACGAGCTCGGGCACGAACTTTTCGAGGTCGGGCAGGACGAGGAGATCGGCCTGGTACCCGGGTGCGATCGCTCCGAGGTGACCGAGCCCGTGCCACTGGGCGCCGTGGAGCGAGGCCATGAGGAGCGCATCCTCGGGAGTCACCCCGAACGCGACTGCGTCGCGCACCATTCCGTTGATGTGCCCACCGTCGGCGATGTCCTCGGGGTCTCGATCGTCGGTGCAGAACGCGATCCGGCCGGGGCCGTACTCGAGGACGAGCGGCAGTAGTGCCAGGAGGTTGCGCGCCATCGACGCCTCCCGAATCAGCAGCCACATGCCGGCGCGGAGCCGTTCGCGGCCCTCGTCGGGCGTCAGGGCCTCGTGGTCGGAACGGATCCCGGCCGCCGCGTAGGCCTGAAGGTCCTTTCCGAGAAGACCCGGCGCGTGGCCGTCGACGTGGGCCGAACCGTCGAGCGAGAGCTTCTCGAGCTCGGCCGGCGAGCCGTTGACGACGCCCGGAAAGTTCATCATCTCGGCGAGCCCGAGGACGCGGCGGCGGTGCATCAACGACTCGAGATCACCACTCTCGAGGGGGCGCCGTGGGGACTCGAACGGCGACGCCGGTACGCACGAGGGTGCCATGAAATACACTTCGAGCTGCAGGCCCGACGATGTGTCGAGCAGCCAGTGGACGCCGTCCGTGCCGAGCACGTTGGCGATCTCATGGGGGTCGGCGACGACGGTGGTCGTACCGAGGGGCAGGACGAGCCGCGCGAACTCGTCGACGAGCAGCTTCACCGACTCGAGATGCATGTGGGCATCGATGAAGCCGGGTACGACGAAGCGCCCGTCGGCCTCGACCATCTGCTTCCCCGAGTACTCGCCCACCCCGGCGATCACCCCGTCTACGATCGCGACGTCGGCGTCGAGCCACTCACGGGTGAACACACAGAACACGCGGCCGCCACGAACGACGGTGTCCGCGGGCTCATCACCCCGGGCGACCGCGAGTCGCCTGGACAGGGGGGTCATGGTGCGACCCTAACCTCTCAGCCGGGGACGATGTGGGTTCCCGTCTCGCCGACCAGCGCCCGCTCGACGTTTTCCGGATCGGTGATGATGGCGGTGCCGCCGCCGCGCTCGAGGAAGTCGACGACGGCCTCCATTTTCGGCGCCATGCTGCCGGGCAGGAAGTGGGTGCCCTCTGCCAGGTACTCCTTCGCCTCGGCGAGCGTCATGCGGTCGATCCACCGTTGCGTCGGCTGGCCGAAGTCGAGCGCCACCTTCTCGACGGCGGTCGTCACGAGGAAGAGCTCCGCCTCGATGTTCGTCGCGAGCAGCGAGCACGCGTGGTCCTTGTCGATAACGGCGGCGATGCCGGAGAGCTCTCCTTTCGCGTCGGCGACGACGGGGATACCGCCGCCGCCGACCGAGATGACGACGAAGCCGCTCTCGATGAGAGAGCGGATCGCGTCGACCTCGACGATTCGGATGGGCTCGGGAGAGGCCACCACCCTCCGCCAGCCGCGCCCAGCGTCCTCGCGTACAGCCCAGCCGTCCTGGTCGCGGCGTCGCATCGCCGCGTCCTCGTCCATGAATGTCCCGATCGGCTTCGACGGACTCTGGAATGCGGGGTCGTCCGCGGCGACCTCCACCTGGGTCACGACCGCCACGGCGTGGCGGTCGAGGTCCAGGCGGCGGAAGTCGTTCTCGAGGTTCTGCACGAGCGCGTAGCCGATCGCGCCCTGGCTGTCGGCGCCGCAGACGTCGAGCGGCACCTCGTGCAGCTCGTGTGAGGCGAGCTCGGAGCGGCGCAGGATGAAGCCGACCTGGGGGCCGTTGCCGTGGCCGATGGCCACGTCCCAGCCGTCCTTGATCATCGAGGCGACGTGCCAGCAGGTCTCGCCCGCCGCGATGTACTGGTCGCGGACCGTCTGGTGCTGCTTGTCCTTGATCAGCGAGTTGCCGCCGATCGCCACGACCGCGCTCCTCCGGCTCACGGGCTTGCCTCCTCACCCTTCGAACCCGGGGTGTAGCCGCCCATCGTCAGTGCCATCAGCGCCTTGCCGGTGTGCATGCGGTTCTCGGCCTCGTCGAAGACGACCGACTGTGGGCCGTCGATGACCTCGTCCGTGACCTCGCGGCCGCGGTCGGCCGGCAGACAGTGCATGTAGAGCGCATCGGGCGCCGCGAGCGCCATCCGGCGGGCGTCGCAGATCCAGTCGGCGAACGCGCCCGACTCGGCGAGCGCCTTCGACTCGTCGCTGAACGCGTCGAGCCGACCCCACGACTTCGGATAGACGACGTCCGCGCCGCGGAACGCCTCGTCCATGTCGTCCATGAATGTGATCGTTGCCCCTGCGTCGGCTGCGGCCGCCTCTGCCTTCGCGATCACCTCGGGCATGAGGTCGAAGCCCGGCGGATGTGCGATCACGACGTCCATCCCGAACCGCGGCAGCAGCGTGGCGATGCCCTGGGGCACCGACAGCGGCCGCGCGTAGGAAGGCGCATAGGCCCACGTCATCGCGACCTTCATGCCGCGGAGGTCGTCACCTCGCTTCTCGCGGAGCGTCATCAGGTCGGCGATCGTCTGGGTGGGATGATCGACGTCGCACTGGAGGTTGATCAGCGGGATGTCGGCCCAGCGGGCAATCTCGCGCATCCACTCGTTGCCGACGTAGGGCGCGAGATCGTGGCGGATCGCGATGCCCTCGCCGTAGCGGGAGAGGATGATTCCCATGTCCTTCGGGCTCTCACCGTGCGCGACCTGCGTCTTGTCGGCGTCGAGGAAGATGGCGTGGCCGCCGAGTTGGGTCATGCCCGTCTCGAAGGCGTTCCGCGTGCGTGTCGACTTGTCGAGGAAGAGCATGTAGAGCGTCTTGTCCGGGAGCAGCCGACGCGGCCGCCCGGCCTTCCGGTCGGCCTTCAGCTCCATCGAGACGGCCAAGGCCTCCTCGATTTCCTCGACCGACCAGTCGATCGTCTCGATGTAGTCCCTGCCGATGAGGGCCTTCTTGATGGCGTCTCTGTTGGTGAGTGTCGTGCCTTCCATGTCTCAGTCCTTTCAGAACCTGCCGTTGGCAAAAGCGTCGATCATCGCCGGCACGTCGTCGCCGAGCGGGTACAGCACGGGACAGGTGCAGCCACTCTCGACGTACTCGCGCACCTTCGCCCGGCATTCGTCGGGCGTGCCGGACGCGGTGATGAGCTGCACGACCTCGTCGGGCACGAGGCCCATCGCCTTCTCGATCTGCTCGGGGGTCGCGGGCCACGTGAGCACTGCGCCGATCTCCTCGAGCAGCGACTCGTCGACCCCGCTCGCCTTCATGATGTGCGGTTGCTGGCCGAGGTACTGCGCGACGAGCTCGCGGGCGCGGTCGAGAGCGAGGCTGCGGTCGTTGTCCAGCGAGCAGACGACGAGCTGCGGCCGGTCGATGTCGGCGACCGTCCGTCCGGCGCGCGCTGCGCCGGCGGCCAGGGCCTCCATCGCCCCTTCGTTGTAGTTCGGGCCGACGAGGTAGTTGAGGAGCACGCCTTCCCCGATCTCGCCCGCCAGCTCCATCATCTTCATCGCCGTGGCGCCGATGTAGATCGGCACGTCTTTCGGTGAGCGGTCGCCGTGGACGATGTCGATCTCGATCTCGTCGACGTTCACGAACTCGCCGTGGAACGTCACCCGCTCCATCGCGAGCAGGCGGCGCGTCACCTCGACCGTCTCCCGCATGGCGGTGAGCGTGCGGCGTCGGTTCACCCCGACCTTCCCCGCCAGGGGCTCCCACCAGGCGCCGATCCCGAGCTTGATGCGACCCGGGGCGAGATCGTCCAGCGTGGAAAAGGTCGCCGCCAGCAGCCCGACGTTGCGGGTCCAGTTGTTGACGACGCCCGAGCCGATGCCGATCCGCTCGGTGACTGCGGCGTAGGCGGCCATCGGTACGGTCGCCTCTCGGACGAGCCTGCTCTCCGCCTGCCAGACGGCTTCGAAGCCTCGTTCTTCGGCGAAGACCGCATACTGCATCCCTTCGCGAATCGGGTGCTTGTCCTGCAGGTAGAGCGCCACGCGGCCTTCGCTCGTGATGGGCATCATCGACCTCCCTTGGGCTCGAACTCGTGTGGCCCGATCTCGTCCAGCCGCCGCCACAGCCGCTCGGCCTCGCCGAGAGCGACGGCGGCAAGCTGCTGCTGGTCGACGCGGGTCAGTCGCCTGTCGGTGACGACCCACTCGCCGGCAACCATCACGTCGCGCACGACGCGGGCAGAGAGCCCGAACACCCAGTGCCCGGCGAAGCTGCCGTCGTGCACCGGTGTGGGGGCGGCGTAGTCCAAAACGACGAGATCGGCAGGGGCTCCCGGCTCGAGGGCTCCGAGCAGGGGCTCGTCGAAGGCCCGGCCGGCCAGGTGCCCGCTCTCGGCCAAGCGCTGGAGCGGCCAGTTGCCGTTGGTGCCACCGTCGTCCTCACGCAGCCGGAAGTACGCGGCGCGGGACTCCTCGAACATGTCGGCGCCGATGCCGTCGGTGCCGAGCGATACCCGCCCGCCCAGCGCGCACAGCCGCGCTCGCCCGATCGAGTTGTTCATGTTCGAGCGCGCATTGTGGGCGATCGAAGAGCCTGCGGCTCGCACGAGGCCGATCTCGTCGTCGTCGAGGTGGACGCCGTGCGCGAGAAGGGTGTGCGCATCCAGAGCGCCTGCCCGTTCCAGCCGCGCCGCGACGCGGATCCCGCAGCGGGCCACGGCGTCCCGTTCGTCGGCACCGTCCTCGGCGGCGTGAACGTGGAGTCCAACACCGTGGTCGCCGGCCGCTTCGGCGCAGGCGGCCAGAGTGTCGTCCGAGAGCGTGAACGAGGCGTGGGCCCCGACCATCCCCCGAGCGAGCGGGAGGCCCTCGTCACGCACTTTGGCCAGGAACCGTCGGTTCTCGAGGACGCCTGCCTGGGCCCGGTCGGGCCCGTCGCGGTCGGAGGTCTCGTAGCAGAGGACCGAGCGGACGCCCAACCTGCTGAGGGCGTCCTCGACCACGTCGAGCGACCCGTCGATCGCATTCGGCGATGCGTGATGATCGATCAGCGTGGTCGTTCCCGAGAGCAGCGCCTCCATGCCGCCGACGAGGGCGGACGCCCTGATGCTCTCCTCGTCGAGGGCGCGGTCGAGCCGCCACCAGATCCGCTGCAGGATCTGCACGAAGCTCGCCGGGGGCTCGAGTGCGTAGGGCATGCCGCGTGCCAGTGCCGAGTACAGGTGCGTGTGGGCGCAGACGTTGCCCGGGACGACGAGGCAGCCCGAACAATCGTGCCGCGTGCTTCCTCCCGCGTTCGCGATTCGGCCGTCCACGACATGGACGTCGTCGCGCACGATCCGCACGGGGTCGAGCGAGGTGACGACGGCTCCCCCGCCGAGGATCACGAGTGAGAGCCTCCATGCGTCGCGAGGTGAGGGACCGCTATCAGTGCGGCGGGGGAGTCCTTCATCGGCAGGCGCGTGCGGCGCTTGCCGTCGAAGGCATAGAGGGCACCTGCGACCGCCGCTGCAGTGGGCACCAGGGCGGCTTCGCCGACGCCCTTTGCGCCGTACGGACCCTCGGGCTGAGGCTCTTCGACCAGGATGCACTCCACTTCGGGCATGCCAGACGGGGGAATGATGTGGAGGGATTTGAGGGTTTCTGTGACCGGGACGGCGCCCTCGACCACGAATTCCTCGGACAGCGCCTGCCCGAGGCCCATGTGAACGGCACCCTCGATCTGACCTTCCACGAGTGTCGGGTTGATCGTCCGGCCGACGTCGTGGGCGGCGATCACCTTTGACAACCGACCCTCCTCGTCGAGGATCGCGACCTGTGTCGCCCAGGCATACGCGAGGTGGGTGACGGGCTCGTCGATCTCGGGCCCGAGCTTCGTCGTCCAGTCGACCACGAACTCACCCCGATACTCCTGGCCGGCCAGATCTCCGAGCGACCCGTCGCCGAGAGCCGCCTTCAGCTCGCGCGCGGCCTCGATCACTGCCCTGCCGCCGAGCACGGTCGAGCGAGAGGCAGTCGTCTGGCCCGTCTCGAGGTCGCGGTCGGTATCCACGGCGACACGCACCCGCTCGGGTGGAAGGCCGAGCTCCTCGCACGTGATCTGCTGCAGGATCGTGTGCACGCCTTGCCCCATCTCCGTCCAGGAGTGGTAGAGCGTCACCGAGCCGTCGGCTTCGGGCCGGAGCACGGCGCGGCCGTACTCGACCATCCCGTTGCCGATCCCCGTGTTCTTGACGCCACAAGCGATGCCGGCGAAGCGAGCGCCACGGTAGGCGTCGCGCACGGCCAGCAGAGTCTTCTTCAAGCCCACGCCCGGGCCGAGCTTCTGCCCGGTTCCGAACCGGTCGCCGACCTCGAGCGCGTTGCGCCAGCGGATCTCCCAGCCGTCGATGCCGACCTGCTCGGCGAGCCGGTCGACCACGCCCTCGATCGCGAAGTTGGACTGGTTGACGCCGAATCCACGCATCGCACCGCACGGCGGGTTGTTCGTGTAAACGGCCGTGCCCTCCACGTCCACGTTCGCCACCTTGTAGGCGCCGCACGCGTGCCCGGCGGCCCGTTCGAGCACCTTGTCGCCGACACTGGCGTATGCACCCGTGTCACCCACGATGCGGGCGCGGACGGCGACGAGGCGGCCGTCGGCGTCGCATCCAACCGTGTAGTCGAGCCACATCGGGTGACGCTTCGCGTGGAAGCGCAGGCTCTCCCGTCGGGAGAGGGTGACGAGCACGGGCAGGCCGGTGAACGTCGCCAGCAGGGCTGCATGACACTGGACGTTGAGATCCTCCTTGGCCCCGAACGCACCGCCGGTGGGAACGTGGGTGACGCGCACGCGGTGGTCGGGAACCCCGAGGAAGGAGGCGATCTGGCGGCGATCGTCCCACACGCCTTGGCCTTGCGAATAGACGTCCAGGGGTCCGTCCCCGTCCGGCACGGCCAGCGACGACTCGGGCTCGAGGAACGCATGCTCGATGAACTGCGTGCGGAACGTCTCCGTGACCACGTGAGCGGCTCCGGCGAGCGCGTCGTCGACGTCGCCGCGCTGCACACGGGAGACCGAGAGCACGTTTCCGCGCTCGTGCAGCTTCGGCGCCCCTGCCGCCAACGCCTCGAACGGGTCGGTCACGGGCTCGAGCACTTCGTACTCGACGTCCACGAGCGCGGCCGCTGCGCGGGCGGCATGGCGCGTTTCGCCCGCTACCGCGGCGATGACGTCGCCGACGTAGGCCGTGGTCTCGCCTTCGCCCACGAGCTGGCGCCAGTCCCGGGTTATCGCTCCCTGTGTCCGTTCGCCGGGGACGTCGTCGGCGGTGACGACCGCCACCACTCCCGGCTGGGCCAGTGCCCTGGACGTGTCGATGCGGATGATCCTGGCGCGCGGATGATCCGAGAACCGGAGGGCGCCGTGGAGCATGCCCGGCACAACCATGTCGCCCACGAACACGTTGTCGCCGAGGGCCATCTCCGTGCCCTGGTAGCGGGCGGTCCGCGACCCGACCCGACCGCTGCGGTCGGGCACGGGGAGCGGCTCACCGCGGCGGGCGGCAGCTGCGAGCTCGACCGCGTCCAGGACCTTGACGTAACCGGTGCAGCGACACAGGTTGCCGAGTAGAGCGCGATTGATCTCATCCCGCGAGGGCTCGGGATGCTTGTTCAGGAACACCTCGGCCTTCATCACGATCCCGGGCGAGCAGTACCCGCACTGGGACGCACCTGCGGCGACGAAGCTCTCGCTCCAGAGCCGTCGCTCGTCCGTGGATAGCCCCTCGTGGGTGACGACATGCTTTCCGTCGAACCGGGCCGCTTTCTGCGCGCAGGAGACGACCGCCCTCCCGTCGACGATCACCGTGCACGCGCCGCAGGAGCCTTCCGGCGCGCATCCGTCCTTCACGGATCGCAACCCGAATTCCTCGCGAAGCAGTTCGAGCAGGCTCGTGTCCTCGGCCGGCTGGGCCGACGCGGCTTTCCCGTTCAGCGTGAACTCCATGGCTCCCGATTCCTCCTCCCTATTCCATGGCGCCGAGCACGAGCGAGATGAGCGCCATCCTCATCACGACGCCGTTGAAAGCCTCCGACCAGTACCTGGCGTGCCGTGTGCCGTCGACGTCTTCCGGCAACTCGTCCATGCGGGGCAGGCTGTGAAGAACGATCGACTCGGGCTTCGCCCGGTCGCGCAGCAGCTCGCGGGTCACCCGGTATGCCTCGGGCGTCATCCCGACGGTCTCGCCGCGCTCGTCGCGCGACTTCGTGTAGTCGGGCTGGACGACGGGCTCCATGTAGATGACGTCGCAGTCGTGGATGACGTCCGCGACGGAGGGAGACTCTTCGTAGCGCACGCTGAGCTCGTCGAGCTCTGCCTTGAACTCCGGCAGCAGCGACATGTCCGGCGGCCCGACGACGTATGCCTTCGCGTCGAACTGCGACATCGCGTAGAGGATCGAGTGCATCGTCCGCATGCGCATGTCGCCCACGAGCAGGAATGTGAGGCCGTCGAGCGTGCCAAGCTCGCTCTTCGTCGTATAGAGATCGGTCAGCACTTGCGTGGGATGCTCGCCCCAGCCGTCGCCGCAGTTGATCACGGGCACCGACGACCAGCGAGCCGCCTCGGCCGGCGCGCCCTGCTGGAAGTGGCGCATCGCGATGACGTCGCCGTAGTACTCCAGCATGTGGACCGTGTCCTTGATCGACTCCTGGTAGAAGTCGCCGGCACGCGTGTTCTTCGCGTCGGAGAAGCCGAGCACGTGTCCTCCGAGCCGGTGCATGGCGGCCTCGGTGGCCAGTCTCGTGCGAGTGCTCGGCTGGTAGAAGGCCGTCAGCAGGGTCTTGCCGGACAGCAGGTCGGCGTTCTTGCGGTTGCGAGCGATCGGGGCGAGCTCGTCGCAGACCTCGAAGACTCGTTCGAACTCAGCCCGTTCAAAGCCCTTGAGCGACAGGATGTCGCGGCCGAGAAAGCTCCTCATCTCGATTCCTTCCTGTGGGGTTGTGGGTGCGGATGGCCCCGGTGAACAGCACGGCCACGCGCTCGTCGTCGGAGACGCGGCCCGACGTGCGCAGAGCCAGGAGGCCGGCCAGACCGGCGGAGCCGGTGGCGTCGACCGGAACGGCCGTCGCTTCGACCGCAAGGACGTTGGCGGCTGCGAGCGTGTCCTCGTCGACGACGAGCGGGCAGCCTCCGGTCGTGAGCATCCCTTCGACCACGGCCAACCAGTCATAGGTCTCGTCGTCGAGGATGCCGTGGGCGATGCTCTGTGGCTCGCTCTCCCATGGCCACATGAACTCGGAGCGATGGTGAGCCGCGTAGCGGAGTGAGCGCCGGACCTCCGCCGGCTCGGCGTTCTCGCAGCGGGTGACCACGGCATCGAATGCCCGCCTGAGGGGCCAGGCACCTTGTGTCTGTATGGCGTGGATGCGCGGCGGCTCGGCAATCACGCCGAGGGCGGCGCATTCGCGCAGCGACTCGACGCAGGCACTGGCGAGTGCACCTCCGCCGACCTGCACGACGAGGCGGTCGATGGACGCTCCGGCGGCTGCGAGGTCCCCCGCGATCTCGTAGCCGAGGGTCTCTCCGCCTTCGACGGCCAGCCCGTTCAGATTCCCCTGGCACGTGAACGGCAGCACTCCTTCCGCCAGCGCCTGCCGGAGCCGCCGAACCGTCGGATCGCCGGTGTCGCCGGCCTCCCGTGGACAGATGGCGACATGCGCTCCGAGCTCCTCGAGTCGTGCGAGGACGGCCGGATCGGCGTCGACGGGGACGAAGACGTGAAGTCGGCGTGCACCGGCGGCCGAGACGACGGCCGCCGCCAGGGCCGCGTTGCCACAGCTCGCGATCGCGAGGTCGCGCCGTCGCGACGGGTCTACCAGCCCGAGGCGCTCGGCCACCTCGAGGTAGATCAGCACGCCGAACAGGTGCCGCGCCTTGTGTGATCCCGAGACGTTCCGCGTTTCGTCCTTGACCCAGACCCCGCCCGTTCCGGAGAACTCGAGGCGGTCGCTGAGCTCGTCGCTGCGGGCAAAGGGTGTGACGGTGAAGCCGCGACCGTCGACGGCGCCCACCTGCTGGTCGAGCCGCCGCACGAGCGAACAGAACTCGTCGTCCGAGAGACCGCCCTCGAGCGCTACGTGGTACGCGTGCAGGAAGGCGCGGAAGCGGATGAAGGGGTTCGGCTCTGGATCGTCCACGGGGAAACGTCCTACCGAGAGGTCGAGCTCACGCCGTAGGACGTGGTCGACATCGTCGCCACGCTCCGCGTTCGGGCACCGGAACGGATACGGGTCGAACCGCCGGGGCTCGGCACCACAGCCGGCGCAGACGAGCCTGCTGGCCGCGGCGGTGGTCAAAGGGTCTCCAGCACGCCGGTGCGCGCGTTGAACTCGTCGATCAGTGCGTCCCAATCGCGCACGATCTCGTGGATGCCTGCCCAGAACGATGGGCTTCTGCGGGCCTCGAAATCCTCCAGCGAGACACCCTGCTGCTCGACCCATGTGTAGTAGCCGAGGTTGAAGATCCGCTCCCGCTCGATTCGGGTGAGCTCGATCAGGTCGTCCGTGGCGGCTCCCAGCAGGTGCTCGCCGAACACCTCGGCGGCGACCACCTCGTCGAAGCCGTCGGGGAAGTACCGGGCAAGCGCGAGCTCCCGTTCGCTCGCGTACATGCTCGCCCCGTCGGTCGCGACCGTCACGATCACGTCCTCGGGTCCCATCCCGTAGTGCTTCGCCGTCTTGATCGCTCCGAGCACGTTGCAGATGCTCGACAACCCGAGCGACGGCAGTCCGGCAAGGACGTCGTCGGGGACGCTGCACCGGTCGCCGAGGTACCTTCGGCCCACGGGAGCGTCGAACAGGACACCGAGCCGGTCGGTGGCACGGTCCGAAACCGCCAGGGCGACGTCCGTGTTCAGGACATTGTGGATGAGGGGGATGTGCTTGTCCCCGATCCCCTGGATGTTGTGCTCGCCGAAGCCGTTGCGCAGCATCGTCGGGCACTCGAGCGCCTCGCAGGCGACGACGAGCGAGCCGAGACGTTCCTTGAGGTAATCGCCGGCGCCGATCGTCCCGGCAGATCCCGTCGCGGAGACGAAGGCCCGCAGGCGCAAGGTCGGCTCCCGTTCGCGCATCGACTCGAAGACGCGCTCGAGCGCGGCTCCGGTGGCGAGGTAGTGAGCTATGTGGTTCCCGAACTCCGCGAACTGATTGAGGATGACGTTGTCGGGATCTTCGGCGAGCTGGTGGCACCTGTCGTAGATCTCCTTGACGTTGCTCTCCGTGCCAGGTGTACGGACGATGTCGTCGGGCTCGACAACCCACTGCTCGAGCCAGGCGAACCGCTCGCGGCTCATGCCCTCGGGAAGGACGGCGACGCCCCTGCAACCCATCAGGCGGGAGATGGCGACGCCGCCCCGGCAGTAGTTGCCGGTCGAAGGCCAGACTGCCCGATCGGACGTGGGATCGAACTGGCCCGTGATCAGTCGCGGCGCCAGGCAACCGTAGGCAGCCAGCACCTTGTGGGCGCCGATCAGCGGGAACCTGTCCCCGAGCACCACCACGATCCGCGCCTGGACGCCGGTGAGCTCCGGTGGCAGCACGAGGTGCTCCGGAACGTCCACGAATTCGGTCCTGCTTGCGCCGTTGTGCCAGTGCACGCGGTACAGGTTCAGGGGGTGTGGATCGTCCGGCCCGACGGCGGACAGCGCCTGTCGGACCGCGGCGGGGACGAGCGTGGGGTGGGCGAGCTGGGTGAAGGTCGGGAGCGCGACATGCGCGTGGCGGAAGTGCTCGACGCACCGCTCGATCGTGTCTGGATCGGCCTGCTCACGCGTCAGGCCGAGTCGCTCTTTGATCATTCCGCCTCCACCGTTTGACTTGGTGCAAACGCTACGAGTCCATCGGTCCCCGGTCGTCGGGGATTTGACGGAAGCCCGATCAGTGATTCCCCTGTCACGGAGCTCGAGCCCGGCTGCCATGCTCCTGCCATGCCGGTATCTGGCAGCCGTCTCGCTGCTCGGGTGTGTCGGACGGACCGTCGTCCGAGGCTCGACTGTGTACCGCCGGCGAGATATGGTCGCCCCACCGGGAGGGTGTCTCCGTGAGCCCGCTTCACCGGACGATCGACGGAGGCGAGGTCGTAGGAGCCAATGTGACCGGCCCCACGCATGGCCGGCGCGAAAGGAGCATCGTGTCTAGTTCTCGAGTTTCCAGAAGTTCAGTCCGCAGGAGGACAATGCTGGTCGCCCTGCTCGGCGCCCTCGCCGTCGCAGCCCTCGCGCTGGCGGGCAGCACGTCCGCCAAATCGCAGGCGACGCCGCTCAAGGCGGCGTGGATCTATGTCGGCCCGCACAACGACGCCGGCTGGTCGCAGGCCCACGACATGGGCCGCCTCTACGTGCAGAAGCAGCTCGGTGCGAACGTGAAGACGACGTTCAAGGAGAACATCGCCAACGGCCCGCAGCTCAACCAAACAGTGGCGAGCCTCGTGCGGGACGGCAACAAGATCATCTTCGGGACGTCGTTCGGCTTTTTCGACAAGAAGCTCGCGGCGAAGTACCCCGACGTGCTCTTCGAGCAGGCGACCGGCACGGACGTCGCCAAGAACATGGCCGAGTACTTCGGCGCCGGCGAGGACTCGATCTACCTCTCCGGCATGGCCGCGGGGGCGGCGACGAAGAATGGCAAGATCGGCTACATCGTCCCGTTCGCCATCCCCGAGGTGATCCGGCACGCGAACGCGTTTGCACTCGGCGCCCAGGCGGTCAACCCGAACGCGAAGGTGAAGCTGATCTGGACGAACTCGTGGTATTCCCCAGAGAAGGAGAAGAAGGCAGCCGAGAGCCTCGTCAGCTCCTGGGGTGCCGACGTGATCGGCCAGAACGTCGATAGTCCGGCCGCGGGCCAGTACTCGAAGTCGAAGGGCATCCCCTGGGTTGGCTACGACGCGAACGCGAGCAAGTTCGCCGGGCCTTCCTGGCTGACCGCCGCCGTCTACAACTGGGGCCCGTACTACCTGAGCCGTGTCAAAGCGGCGATGAACGGGACGTGGAAGTCCAGCTTCTACTACGGCAGCATGAAGGACGGGTTCACCGGCCTCGCCCCATACGGCCCGAAGGTGACCGCCAAGACCAAGGCCATGATCGCGGCCAAGAAGGCGGCGATCGTGAGCGGGAAGTTCAGCGTCTTCGCGGGGCCGCTCTTCGACCAGAGTGGCAAGCTCAAGGTCCCGAAGGGCACGACGTTGAAGGTCCTGCCCGACCTCTACGCGATGAACTGGCTCGTGAAGGGCATCGAAGGAAGCGCCAAGGGCTAGCACCGTCTGGTTGGGGGGAGCGGCGCCGCCTCTCCCCCCGACCAGGTGCCCGTTCCCCCTCATGGAGCCCACAGGGGAGCCTCGTCGAGCGGTCGCCCTCGCGAGCCTGGCCGTGCGCCCTGCGATCGCCTGCCGTGGGATCACGAAGCGCTTCCCCGGTGTGATCGCGAACGACCGTGTCGATTTCGAGGCGCTCGAGGGAGAGGTGCATGCGCTGCTCGGCGAGAACGGCGCGGGCAAGAGCACGCTTTCGAACATCTTCACGGGCCTCTACCGCGCCGACGAGGGAGAGCTCGAGGTCTACGGAAAACCTGTCGCCTTCGACACCCCACGCGACGGGATCGACGCAGGGATCGGGATGGTGCACCAGCACTTCCGGCTCGTGATGCCGTTCACCGTCGCCGAGAACGTCATGCTCGGCGACCACAGCGACATCGGCCGCTCCTTCCGCATCCACCCGCGGGCAATCGAGGCACGCGTGGCCGAGCTCGGCGAACGCTACGGGATGACGGTCGACCCGCGGGCGCGGATCTGGCAGCTCTCCGTCGGCGAGCAACAGCGGGTCGAGATCCTGAAGGCTCTTTACCGCGAGGCCCGGATCCTGATCCTCGACGAGCCGACCGCCGTTCTGACGCCCCAGGAGGCGAGTGCGTTGTTCGAGACGCTACGGGCGATGGCAGCCGACGGGCGCACCGTCATCTTCATCTCGCACAAGCTGCACGAGGTGAAGGCGGTCTCCGACCGCGTCACGGTGCTGCGCGACGGCTGCTCGGTGGCCACCGTCGAGACCGAGAGCTCCACGCTTCAGTCGCTCGCGGCGTTGATGGTCGGGCGTGAGCTGCACACCTACCGACGCCCGGATGAAAAACGGGAGATCGGCGAGCTACTACTCGAGCTCGACGGGTTGTCGGCGCACGGCGACCGCGGCGTGGAGGCCGTCCACGACGTCTCGCTGAGGGTGCACGCCGGGCAGATCTTCGGCATCGCCGGCGTCGCCGGCAACGGGCAGCGTGAGCTGGCCGAAGCGGTCACCGGGATGCGCCCGCTCGCGGCGGGGTCAATCCGCGTCGACGGTGTCACGCTCCACACCGGCGACCCGCGGGCGGCCATCAGGGCCGGTATCGCTCACGTCCCCGAGGACAGGCTGCACACAGGTGTCGCTCCGAGCCTCAGCATCTCCTCGAACGTGGTGCTCAAGTCGTACCGCTCCGACGAGAACTCGGTCGGGCCGTTCCTTCGCTTCCACCACATCCGCGACTGGGCGGTCGAGCTGATCCGCCGCTACGACGTGAAGGCGCCGGGCCCGGGCGCGTCGGCCCGCCAGCTGTCCGGAGGGAACCTGCAGAAGATCGTGCTCGCCCGCGAGTTCTCCGGGGCGCCTCGGGTGCTCGTGATCGCGGCGCCGACCCGCGGGCTGGACGTCGGTGCGATCGAGACCGTGCATGCGCACCTCCGCGATGCGGCTGCCGCAGGTGTGGCGATCCTGCTCATCTCCGAGGACCTCGACGAACTGAGAACTCTGTCCGACCGGATCGCGGTCATGTACGAGGGCCGGATCGTGGGCGAGGTCGACGCTGCCACGTCGGCCCCCGAAGAAATCGGGCTGATGATGGCCGGGGGAAAGGAGAAGTGACGGTTCGGATCGAGCGCCGCCTCACCCAGCCGCACTGGCTCAAGGTCGCCGTCCCGGTCGGATCGCTCATCGTGGCCTTCGTTCTGATCGCGATCGTCCTCCTCGCCACCGGGCACGACCCGGCCACGACCTACAAGGATCTCTTCGAGGCAGCGTTCACTGCCCCCGGTGCCCTCTCGCAGACGCTGATCGGAGCGACGCCGCTCATCTTCACCGGCCTCGCCGCGGCCGCGGCGTTCCGGATGAACCTCTTCAACATCGGGGGCGAGGGCCAGCTCTACTTCGGGGCCATCGGCGCCTCGGCATCAGGGCTGCTCCTCGCCGGACAGTCGACGTGGGTCCTCATCCCGGCGATGATCGCGGCGGGCTTCTCCTCCGGCGCAGCCTGGGCCCTGATTCCCGGCTTCCTGCGGGCCTACCTGTCGACGAACGAGATCATCACCTCGCTGATGCTCAACTACGTCGCCGGCTTGTTCCTCACCTATCTCATCTTCGACAGCCACTCATACTGGCGCGACACGACCACCGCGAGCGCTGCGGTGTTCCCCATCGGCAAGGCGCTTCCGGACGCGGCGAACTGGCCGACGCTCGGCTCGAGCGTCGTCATCCCCTTCGGCTTTCTGCTCGGCGTCGTCGCCGCGACGCTTCTGTGGGTGTTGTACTCGCGCACGCGGTTCGGCTTCGAGGTGCAGGTGATGAGCGACTCGCCGCGTGCGGCCCGCTATTCGGGAATGCGCACCCGCCGCAAGATCCTGGCCGTGATGGCCCTCTCCGGCGGACTCGCGGGCCTCGGCGGCGCGAGCCAGGTCGGTGACTTCCTCCACACGCTCGACGCCGATCCAAAGGGGCTGCGCGCATACGGCTACGGCTACACGGGAATCGTGGTCGCGGCCCTCGCGCGGTACAACCCGTTCGCCGTCGTCCTGATCGCCTTTCTGCTTGGTGGCCTCCAGAACGCGGGTTCCGCGTTACAAGGACCGGACTTTCCCTCCGGGCTCGTCGGGGTGATGGAAGGGATGATCCTCTTCACCGCACTCGGCGGCGAGCTCCTCGTCCGCTACAGGATTCGGTTCGCCCGCAGACGGCCAGCGGCGGCTGCAACACCGGAGGCAGCGGCGCCGGGGGCAGCCCGATGAACAACTCGATCCTCGTGGTCATCATCGCGTCCGGGATCGCATACGGCACGCCGCTGCTCTTCGCCGCGCTCGGGGAGTTGCTCGCCGAACGCTCCGGTGTACTCAACCTCGGGGTGGAGGGCATGATGCTCGTCGGCGCCGTGATGGGGTTCTGGGCCGTGCAGCAGATTGGCGGCCCCGGCAGGACAGCCCTCTTCCTTGCCGTCCTCGTCGCCGCTCTCGCCGGCGCCGTGGTCGCGCTCATCTTCGCCTTCCTCGTGATCACCCTGCGCGCGAACCAGATCGTCTCCGGCCTCGCCCTCACGATCTTCGCCGGGGCTGCAGGCCTCTCGTCCTACCTCGGCAACGACCTCGGGCTCGCCGAGGCTCCGGCAGAGCACCAGTTCGAGCCGGTCGATCCGTTCGGGCTCGTCGACGTCCCCATCGTCGGGCCGATCCTGTTCGGGCAGACGTGGCTCGTTTACGCCTCGTGGATGCTGGTCGTGATCATCGCGCTGTACCTGAGCCGGACCCGTCCCGGGCTGAACGTGCGCGCGGTCGGCGAGTCCCCGCAGACCGCCGACGCGATGGGGATCAGTGTCTCCGCGTACCGCTATGCGCACGTGCTTGCGGGCGGCGCGCTCGCGGGCGTCGGGGGTGCCTGCTTCAGCCTGGCGCTGACGCCGCAATGGGTGGATGGGCTCACGGGGGGAGCCGGCTGGATCGCGATCGCCCTCGTCATCTTCGCGTTCTGGCGACCGGAGCTGTGCCTCGTCGGCGCCTACTTCTTCGGTGCCTTTCAGGCGCTGCCGTTCACGCTCCAGGCGCGCGGTGTGACGATCGCACCGGAGCTGTTCCAGGCGCTCCCGTACGTGATGACCGTTGTCGTGCTCGTGATCGTCTCCTCGGGGATCGCGAAGCGCCGGCTCGGCGCACCCGGTGCCCTCGGGATCCCGTTCGTTCGTGAGGAGCGGTAGATCGTGGTATCACACAGCTGATGGACGTCCACACTCCGCGTTCCCTCGACGAGGCCCTGCGCCTGAAGGCCGACATCCCCGACGCGCGCTTCGTACAGGGCGGCACAGACGTCCTCGTCGAGCTCAACTTCGACCGCTCCCGGCCTCCCGCGCTGATCAACCTCAACGAGGTGGCCGAGCTGCGCGGGTACACCCGCGAGAACGGCACAGTCGTCCTCGGGGCGGGGCTCACGTACGCCGAGGCGATGCGGGGAGCCGTCGCGCACGAGTTCCCGGCTCTGGCGGAAGCATCGCGGACGGTCGGCTCGCCGCAGATCCGCAACCGTGGCACGATCGGCGGCAACCTCGGCACGGCCTCGCCCGCAGGCGATGCGCTCCCGCCCCTGCTCGTCGGCGACGCCGAGGTGGAGGTCGCGAGTGTCAAGGGTGAGAGGCGCGTCCCGCTTCGAGACTTTCTGCTCGGCGTGAAGCAGAACGCGCTCGAGCCCGACGAGATCGTCGTCGCCGTGCATGTGGCGCCGAGCGGATCGGCGCAGACCTTCATGAAGGTGGGGCCGCGGAACGCGATGGTGATCTCTGTCTGCTCTCTTGCCCTCCAGGTCGATCGCGATCGCGGCGAGCTCCGCGCCGCGTTCGGGTCGGCGGCGCCGACCGTTCGGCTCGTCACGGCCCCGATCGGCGACGCGGAGAGCTTTCCCGAGCTCGTCGTCGACGCTGCGAGCCCGATCGACGACGTCCGCGGCACAGCCTCCTACCGCCGTCATGCGCTCGGTGTGCTCACCCGGCGCGCGCTCGAAAGGTGCCTCGCGTGAAAATCGCTCTTACGGTCAACGGCGAGCCGCGGGAGGCAGACGTCTGGGGAGGAGAGAGCCTCCTCTTCGCGTTGCGTGAAAAACTCGGCCTCTCCGGCTCCAAGAACGCCTGCGAGCAGGGCGAGTGCGGATCGTGCTCGGTGCTCCTCGACGGCGACCTCGTCTGCTCGTGCCTCGTCCTCGCCGCCCAGGCCGACGGGCACGAAGTGGTCACCGTCGAAGGGGTAGCCCCGCGGGGCTCGTTGCACCGCGTCCAGGAGGCGTTCCTCGCCGCGGGAGCCGTCCAGTGTGGGTTCTGCACGCCGGGCCTGATCGTGGCCACCATCGACCTGCTGGATCACAGCCCGAGCCCTTCGGACGACGAGATCCGGGAGGCTCTGTCGGGCAATCTGTGCCGCTGTACCGGCTATCAGAAGATCTTCGAGGCGGTCAGGGCGGCGGCGCGGGCATGACATCGACTGCGACGAGGCCCGACCTCGGGCGCATCGGCGAGGCCGTCCCGAGGCCGGACGGTCCTCCCAAGGTGCTGGGTGAGTTCGCCTATTCGAGCGACCTGAGCGCCGCGGGGATGCTCTGGGGTCACACGTTGCGCAGCCCGCATGCCCACGCCCGCATGGTCGAGATCGACATCTCACGCGCCGTCACGATGCCTGGTGTGCATGCGGTTCTCACCCACGACGACGTCCCCGGGAGCAAGACCTACGGCCTCGAGTTTCCCGACCAGCCGGTGCTGGCGATCGATCGCGTTCGCTTCTACGGCGAACCGGTGGCCCTCGTCGCGGCCGAGCACCCCGAGCAGGCGCGACGTGCGGCCGAAGCTATCGCCGTGGAGTACGAGCTCCTGGAGCCCGTCGTCGATCCCGAGCGGGCCACCGGGCAAGTGTCACTCCACCCCGATCGACCGACGATGGGTCACGGGTATCTCGACGACCCGCGCCCGAACGTCGTCCGCTCCATGGTGATCCGGCACGGCGACCCGGAGACGCAGGGCGACGTGACGGTCGAAGGTATCTACCGGCTGGCGGGCCAGGATCAGGCGTTTCTCGGGCCGGAGTCCGGGCTCGCTATCCCCGACGGGGAGGGGGGCGTCGACGTACACGTCGCGACGCAGTGGCTCCACGTCGATCGCGATCAGGTGGCCCCCTGCCTCGACCTTCGCCCCGAGCAGGTGCGGATCCATCTGGCGGGTGTCGGAGGTGCCTTCGGAGGCCGCGAGGACCTCTCGATGCAGATCCACGCCGCGTTGCTCGCACTCCACACGAACCGGCCTGTGAAGATCGTCTACAACCGCGAGGAATCGTTCACCGGCCACGTGCACCGGCACCCTGCCACGATCTGGGCCGAGCACCGGGCGACGCTCGACGGGCGCCTCGTGTGCGCGCGGGTGCGGATCCTGCTCGACGGCGGCGCGTACGCCTCGAGCTCGACCGCGGTGATCTCGAATGCCTCAGCCTTCGCGCTGGGACCCTACCGCGTCGACAACGCTCTGATCGAGGGCACGGCCGTGTACACGAACAACCCACCGTCCGGGGCCATGCGCGGCTTCGGTGCCGTCCAGGTGTGCTTCGCGGCGGAGGCACAGATGGATGGCCTTGCCGAGGTGCTCGGGATCGATCCGGTCGAGCTCCGGCTGCTGAACGCCCTCGAACCCGGCGACGCTCTTCCGACGGGGCAGGTGCTGACGGGTTCGCTGCCGGTCGCGGACGTGATCCGCGCTGCGGCCGCGATTCCGGTGCCGGAGGCGGAGCGCCTCCCTCGTGACCCGATCCGGCTACCCGGCGGGGCCGGGAACACGACCCGGGGGGAGGGCGTTCGTCGTGGGGTCGGCTTTGCCGTCGGGTTCAAGAACATCTGCTTCTCGGAGGGGTTCGACGACTACTGCTCGGCACGGGTTGAGCTGCGTGCCGACGGGAGCGCGGTCGTGCACTGCGCCGCTGCGGAGGTCGGCCAGGGCGTCGGCGGCGTGATCCTGCAGGTGGCGAAGACAGAGCTGGCAACCAGCGCCGTCGAGCTTGCGTCCCACACGACCGCGACCGTGGGCTCGGCAGGATCGACGTCCGCCTCCCGGATGACGTGGATGGCTGCCGGCGCCGTCCGTGATGCGTGCCGAGCCGCGCTCGAGGAGCGCGATGCACAGGGCGGGGCCGATGTCGATGTCGAGCGCGCCTACCGGCACGCCCCGACGACGCCGCTCGACCCGGAGACCGGACAGGTCACCGGGGACCGCGCCCACGTCGCCCTCGCCACCTGTGCCATGCGGGTCGTCGCCGAGGTCGACGTCGAGCTCGGTCTCACCCGCCTGGTCTGGATCGGGGTGGCGCAGGACGTCGGCAGGGTGATGAATCCGCAGGGTGTGACGGGCCAGATCGAAGGGGGCACCGCGCAGGGGATCGGGCTCGCATTGATGGAGGAGATCCAAACCCGAGACGGGAGGATTACGAATGCGAGCTTCACCGACTACCTGCTCCCGACCGCGCTCGATATGCCGCCGGTCGTGTCGGTGCTGATCGAGGAGCCGGAGCCGGGTGCGCCGTACGGCGTCAAGGGCGTCGGCGAGCCGCCCACCGTTGTCTCGACCGCTGCCGTGGTGGCGGCGATGCGCGATGCCACCGGGAAAGCGCTCCGCCGGGTGCCGGTACGGCCCGACGAGATCGTGGGACTGCCGGCCCCGTAGCTCCAGAGCGCACATTCGTCGAGGCGCTCGATCCGTTCTCGTCGAGCCGACCACGGCGCCGGGCGGTAGGCGATCGTCTAGGCTCGGGCCATGAGCGAGGTACTGAGTGCCCGCGACGGCGCGGTGCTGACGATCACCCTCAATCGCCCCGACGTCTTCAACGCGTTCAACCGCGCGCTTCACGCGGCGCTCCGGTCGGCACTCGAGGATGCCAGCGACCCCGCCGTTCGCGCCGTTGTCGTCACAGGAGCAGGGCGTGGATTCTGCGCAGGGCAGGACCTGCGGGAATTCGCCGCGCTCGAGGGGACGCTCCGCGAGGCGCTCGAGGAGACGTATCACCCGATCATCAGGATCATCCGCGGGCTCGAGAAGCCGGTGATCGCAGCGATCAACGGTCCGGTCGCCGGCGCCGGGCTGTCGCTTGCGAGCGCCTGCGACGTTCGGGTTGCGTCGTCCACGGCGGCGTTCGTCCCCGGCTTCGTGGGTATCGGTCTCGTACCGGATTCCGGCGGCACGTGGTTTCTCCACCGGCTCCTCGGGTTTGCACGCGTGTTCGAATGGATGAGCTCGAATCGGCGGCTCGACCCCGAGGAGGCGCTTGCGTGGGGACTCGTCTCCGAGGTGATCCCTGCCGAGGGCTTCGACGAGCGCGTGGCCGAGCTCGCCGCCACCTGGGCCTCGTTGCCCACGCTCGCGATCGGAATGACGAAGCGGCTGTTCGAGCACGCGTACACCGCTTCCCTGGAAGCGCAGTTGGAGCTGGAGGCGGAACTGCAGCAGACCGCGGTCGGAACGGCCGACTTCGCCGAAGGAGTCGGCGCGTTCCTGGAGAAGCGGCCTCCGAGCTTTACCGGCGCCTGAGCGGCGCCGGCCCATCCCCGAAGGAGCACCCGATGTCCGATCCGCTCCCCGTCCTCGTCAGCGATGCTCCACTGGCCCATCCGATTCATCTCGTCGTCACCGACGACCTCCACCGCAGCCGGTTGACGGTGTTCTTTCGGATCTTCCTCGTCATCCCCCACCTGCTCTGGCTCGTACTCTGGGGCATCGCGGTGTGGTTCGCAGTGCTCGTCGCCTGGCTGATCGGCATCTTCGCGGGTCGGGTGCCAGACGGGCTGCACGACTTCATCGCCGCATACCTGCGCTATTTGACCCACGTCTACGCGTACTACTCGATTGCGGCGAACCCCTATCCGTCGTTCTCCGGTGCCCCGGGCTACCCGGTCGACGTCGAGATCGCGCCGGCAGTCCACCAGAGCCGCCTGGCGATCTTCTTCCGGCTCCTGCTCGCGATCCCGGCCTACATCGTCCTGTACGTGCTCGGGCTCGTCGCGTACGTCGTCATGTTCCTCGCCTGGTTCTATGCCCTGTTCGCCGGCAACCTCAACGTCGGGCTCCGCGATGTTCTCGCCTACTGGCTCCGCTACAACGCACAGACCATCGGGTATATCTGCCTCCTGACGCAGCGGTATCCGAGCTTCGCCGACGAGTAGATTGCTCGGGCCACGGTGTTCCGTACGCTGCCCTGGTGGACACCGACCCCGACCCCGACTCCGATCCGCTCGTCATGGTCATCGTCGTGCGTCGGCGAACCGCCCGGTCGTTCGCCGAGCTCGCGACGGCCGCGGCGGTCGCGACTCGACGGTGCGCTCACCGGTACCGGGACCACGATCATTGGCGCGCCGGCTTCGACGACTGGTGGCGTCATTCGTTCCGAAAGGTGTGCCTTCGCGCCGAGCCGCGCGAGTGGGAAGGTGTTCGCGCGCTCGACCACGAGCGCGTCGGCGACGTCGCGTGCCTGCCGCCGGTACGACGCTCGGAGCGGGATCGTGTGCTCGTGCGGATGCAGGCACTCAGCGACGAAGCAGGCGCACTACCGGTGCTCGGCGGTCATCGTCCCCTCCCCGGCGTGCTGACGCTCGTGGTCGCGACCGATCTCGGCATGAGCGCGGGGAAGACGCTCGCCCAGATCGGCCACGCGGCTCTGATGGCCGACCTCGATCCCGCCCTCGAAGTTCGCGTCGTCGGGGCGGCTGGTCGGGATTGGGAATCGCTCGCCCGCTCGGCGGCTGCCGTCGTCCGAGACGGTGGCCTGACCGAGGTCGCCCCGGGCTCGGAGACGGTGCTCGTTTTTCCGCACGGATCGCGGCCCGGGTAGAGGATATCGGCGTGACGAGGGTCCTGATCGTCAATCCGCTCGCGAGCGGTGTCTCCGAGCGGAAGCTCGCTGCGGTGCAACGGGTTCTGCCCGCCGGCACGGAGACGGTCCTCACGCAGGCACGTGGTGAGGCGACGGAGCTGGCGGCCGAGTGGTCGCGGAGCGCCGCGGCGATCTACGTGTTCTCGGGGGACGGCACCTACAACGAGGTGATAAACGGCCTTCGAGCCGACATCCCGGTCGGGTTCGTCCCCGGCGGCGGCACGAGCGTGTTACCGCGCGCTCTCGGGTTGCCCCGGGATCCGGTCCGCGCTGCCGAACGTATCGCCGGCGGCAGGCCACGGCGCATTTCCCTCGGCCGCCTCAACGGCCGCCGGTTCGCGTTCAACGCGGGCGTCGGGTTCGATGCCGAGGTCGTGCGCCGAGTGGATGGGCTCGGGCGCCGCCCGGACGGCAAGCGGCCGGGTGATCTCGCCTTTGCCTTGTCCCTCGGGCGGATGCTGTGGGAGCACCGGCTTCGCTACGAGCAGGCCCTCGACGTCGAAGGGCTCGGGCGCGCCGCCTTCGCGCTCGTTGCGAACTGCTCGCCGTACACGTACGCGGGCCGGCTCGGCCTGAGGATCGCGCCCGACGCCTCCTTCGAGGGAGGGTTGGACATCGTTGCCCCGGTCGAGGTGCGCGCCCGGGCGATCCCCGGCCTCGCAGCGCAGGCGCTCCTCGGGAGGCCCGGCTCCGCCAACGTGCTCGTCGGCCACGACCTGGACCGAATCTTGATCCGCTGCGATCTGCCGCTGCCGGTCCAGGTCGACGGCGAGGATATCGGTGACGTGCGCGAGGCAGAGATTCTCGCGGAGCGCGACGCCCTGACGGTGCTCACGTAAAGCCGATCGCGTCGTGGCCGTGGGCGTCATCTCCCATTACGCTGCCCGCCATGGCGCACGAATTCACCCTGCCGGATCTGGGCGAGGGTCTGACCGAGGGCGAGGTCGCCCGGTGGCTCGCGCGCGAAGGAGACGCGGTTGCCGAGCATGAGCCGATCGTCGAGATCCAGACCGACAAGGCAACCGTCGAGATCGGCTCGCCGGTCGACGGCGTCGTCCTGCGCATCCTCGCGCGGGAGGGCGAACTCGCCGCTGTCGGCGCAACTCTCGCCCTCATCGGCGCCGTGGGAGAGAAGCTCCTCCACTCGGTAGCGGCGCCTCCGCCGGAGGCGCCGGTGCCCGCAGAGCCGATCGTGGCCGTCGTCGGCTCGGAGCCGTCGGAGGCGCTGACGATCCATCGGCTCGCGCGCGAGCTCTCCGTCGAGGTCGCATCGGTGAAGGGAACCGGCCCGGGCGGCAGCGTGACCGAGGCGGACGTTCGTGCTTCGGCCGCCCCGACGGAGGGACGTCGCGTGCCTGTGCGCGGCATCCGCCGTGCGATTGTCGAGCAGGTCGAGCGGACGCACCGCGAAATCCCCGCAGTCACGTTCGTCGAGGAATGCGACTTCACCGACGTCGACCTCGACCTGCTCGTGGCCACCACGCTGCGGGCTGCGGCGGCATCGTTGCCCGAGTTCCCGGAGTTGAATGCGCGCATCGAGGGCGACGAGATCCTGCTGCTCGACCGCTACGACCTCGGTGTCGCAGTCGACACCGAGGCCGGCCTTGTCGTACCGGTCGTCCGTGGCTGCGACCGTCTGTCGGTGGCCGAGATCGATGCCGAGATCCGCCGGCTCGCCGAAGGCGCCCGCGCCGGCTCGCTTCAGCCCGACGAGCTCCGTGACTCGACCTTCACGGTCACGAGCGCCGGCAGGCTCGGCGGCCTTCTGGCGACACCGTTGATCAACCACCCGGAGGTCGCGATCTTCGGCCTTCACCGGATCGGCCTGCGACCCGTCGTGCGAGACGGTGCGATAGTCGTTCGCCAGATCGGGAACGTGTCGGTCACGTTCGACCACCGTGTCGTCGACGGCGCGCGCGCCGGCGCATTCTGCATCGCCGTGATCGCCCGGCTCGAGCAATCCGTACACTGACTTTCCGACATGGGCGACTGGTACGAGATCGGGGTCACCGTCGGAATCGGGGTCGCGGCCGGGATCGCGTTCGCGGGAGTGCTCGCCGGTCTCCGCTTCGGCGTCGCCACCACGGTGCTCGGGGCGCTCCTGGTGGGCGTTGCCGCCGGCCTGCTCGTGAACGGCTGGACCGGTGCGGCCGGCGGAGTCGTCGGGGCGATGATCGGTGCGATCTCGGCGGCCGCTGTCGTGCGGGGTGCAGGCAGGCGGGGGGCCACCCTCGGCGGCACAGCATTCCTTCTCCTCGGCGCGGCGGTCGTCGTCGGCCTCCTCGCGCTCATCCCCGCGGTCGGCTATCTCGAGGCAGTCGTCCTGCCTGCCGTTGCTGCCCGGCGCGCGCGCAGTGGCCCCGAGAAGTATGCGGGGCTGCGCTCGCTCGCGAAGTGAGCGTACGCCCACTGATCCTCATCGTCATCGACGGTCTCACCCCGTCGATGCTGGAGGGAGCGATCGGCGCCGGCGAGACCCCGGCACTGGCGGCGCTCGCCGCCCACGGTTCCTACCGGCGGGCGACGTCGGTCTTTCCGTCGCTGACGCCCGTCTGTCTCTCATCCATCGCGACGGGGGCGCACGGCGACATCCACGAGATACCGCACCTCGTCTGGTACGACCGCAGCGAGCAGCGACTCGTCGAGTACGGCAGCTCGTTCGGCGCGGTCCGCGTGGCCGGGATCGGCCAGACACTGAGGGACACCCTCGTCAACATGAACGGTCAGCACCTCGGGGCGCGCGCCCTGACCCTGTTCGAGTCGCTCGCCGACGCCGGCTTCCGCACTGCAGCCGTCAATTTCACGGCCTATCGGGGGAGAACGCTCCATCGCGCCTCGCTGCCGTTTCTCGGTGACGTTCGCGGACCGGAGCGGTTCTTCTTCTACAACCTCTTCAGCTCGGACCGCACCGGTGCGCCGCTGTCGTGGCGCAACCGTCCGGCCGGCTCGATCGATGCCTACGCGACGGCTGTCGGTCGATGGCTCGTGACGCGTGACGCATTCGATTTCCTCGTCTTTTACCTCTCCGATTACGACTACGCATCCCACGAGCACGGCCCGGATACCGCGCTTGCCACCTTGCAACGGTGCGATGCCGCAATCGGGTCACTCGCGGAGGCAACGGGCGGGATCGAGGGCCTCCTCGAGCGGTATTCGGTCGTGGCGATGGCCGATCACGGCCAGACCCGGGTACGCGAGGCCGTGTCGCTCGCCGAGGTCTACACCGGTGTCGACGGCGTGCTGCCGCTGGCGTCCAACCGCGCGGGCCATGTGTACCTGCAGCCCGGCTGCCAGCTCGACCCGCGAGCTGTCGCAGCGCGCCTCGACAACGTGCCGGCCGCCGAGATCGCCCTTTTTCGCGAGGGAAGCGATGCCGTCGCCCGGCGCGAGGGCGAGGAGCTCACCTTCACCCCCGCCGAGGGCGGAGGCTTCACCGTGTCCGGCGATGCCTCGATTCTCGGGTATCCCGATGCCCTCGCGCGAACATGGGCGGCGCTCGCGAATCCGAACGCGGGCGAGGTCATCGTCTCGGGGGCCGAAGGGTACGAGTTCGCCGACCTCGGCGGTGGACATCATGTCGGTGGCGGTTCGCACGGTTCGCTCGTCACAGGCGATTCGGAGGTGCCGCTCATCATCGTCGGTGTCGAAGGAACGGCCGGGAGTATCGTCGATGTGGCGCCCCTGGTCCTCTCCCATTTCGGAGTCGCCGCTCCCGGGTACGCGCTCGGGCGCGCCGCCTGAGACGCTACCCTCGCGCAACGTGATCGATCCGCCGACGACCACCCCCGGCCAGGCTGCCGCCCAACGGGTCGGCAGTGCGCTCGGCCGACGGAGCAACTGGGAGCAGCTCGCCAAGTTCTGTGTCGTCGGCACCAGCGGCTACGTCGTGAATCTCGCCGTCTACGTGCTCCTCGTCCAGTGGGCCGGGCTTCACTATCTTCCGGCCGCGATCGGGTCGTTCCTCGTCGCGGTTGCGAACAACTACACCTGGAACCGCGTGTGGACCTTCCGGGATCAGCCCGGAAGAGTCGCCTACCAGGGTCTCAGGTTCCTGGTCGTGTCCACATGCGCGCTCGCAGCCAACCTCATCGTGCTCTACCTTCTCGTCGAGGTGGGTGCGGGAGCGATCATCGCCCAGGCGTTCGCGATCGTGCTCGTGACCCCCCTGAACTTCATCGGCAACAAGCTCTGGTCCTTCCGCCGGTGAAGTGGTGGGTGGGCGCAGTTGCGATCGCGCTGCTGCTCGCTCCCTCTGCCGGCGCTGCGGATCCGCCTGCTCCTCCGGCATCTGATCGCGGAGGCCGGCTCGTCGAGGAGCCGTTCGCTCCGGTCACGGGTGCTGCTCGACTGACCGAGCGGGTCGCCGTCGCCCGCTTTCTCGAGGAACCGAAGGTCGCGCGCTGGCTCGACCGTTATCCACCTCACCCGCCCGACGGAGGCGACATTCGACAAGGCGACGCGGCGGTGGACCGTCCGCGTCTGGTCGGGCAAGGCCGGAGAGATCGCGCTCGGCAAGGTCGACGACGGCGACGGTCGTGTCTCCGAGGCTTGGACGGGACCTCAGGTCGCCTGGAAGATGGCGAGAGGGAACGTCGGCTCATTCGGCGGCAAGGTGCTGAACGCGTGGTGGACCTGGATCCCGCTGAGCGCCTTCTTCTTCCTGGGACTCGTCGACCGGCGCCGGCTCAGGTCGTGGCACACCGTCGATCTTCTGGCGCTCCTGTCGTTCGGGCTGTCGCTCTGGTCGTTCAACCGGGGCGAGGTCTTCAGGAGTGCGTCGCTCGCGGCGGCACCGCTCGCCTACCTGCTGGTGCGCACCTCCTGGATCGGCTTCCGTGGTCGTGGGGCCCGCTTCGCACTGTCCTGGCCGGTATGGGTGCTTGCCGCCCTGGCCATGTTCCTCGGGGGCCTGCGGATCGGCCTCAATCTCGAGAACCCGCGCGGCGTGATCGATGTCGGCTACGCCGGTGTGATCGGCGGTGACAGGATTCTCGACGGTCGGGCCCCCTACGGGCAACATGCCGGTCGAAGGACGCCCGCCGTGCCTGCGGCCGAGCCGATCGGAGCGGCGAGATCCGCGACCGGATCCAGCAGAACGGCCGCTGCGAGTCCGCCAATCCGCGCGGCGACACCTACGGGCCGGTGGCGTACCTCGCGTACGTGCCCGCGGTGCTGACCTTCGGCTGGTCGGGGAAGTGGGACTCGTTGCCTGCTGCGCACGCGACGGCGATCGCGTTCGACTTGCTCGTCGTGCTCGGACTGCTGCTCGTCGGGCGCCGCTTCGGCGGCACCGCCGCTCGCAGTCGCGCTCGCGTTCGGCTGGCTCGCCTTCCCGTTCACTGCGTACGCGCTGAACGCGAACTCGAACGATGCGATCATGCCCGCCATCCTCGTCTGGGGCTTCTGGCTCTCGACGTCCGCCGTCGCGAGGGGGACTGCTGTGGCCCTCGCGGGCTGGACGAAGTTCGCGTCGCTCCTGCTTGCACCTCTCTGGCTCACCTACCCGAACGGCCTGCAGCCGGCGGACGACGGTGCGGTTCACGGCCGCGTTCGCGCGTCGCGTCACTCGCCGCGTTCTCCGTTCTTCTCCTCGAGCCGAGCATCGCCGAGCGCGGCGCGCGTGTTCGTCGATCGCACGCTCGGGTACCAGCTCGACCGCGACTCTCCGTTCTCGCCGTGGGACTGGGGTCAGTATCACGCTCGTGGCATTCCCGACCTCGCCGCCGTGCAGGTGGTCGTCCAGGTGGCGGTGCTCGCGCTCGCCGGCGTCGTCGCCGCGATTCCGGCGCGCAAGGGCCCGCTCGAGCTGGCGGCGCTGAGCGCCGCGGTGCTGCTCGGCTTCGAGCTCGCTCTCACTCACTGGTCGTACCTGTACATCCCGTGGTTCCTCCCGTTCGTGCTGCTCGCCCTCATGCTGCCGCTCCGATCCGACCGCGAACCAGGGGCAGGAGAGCGGTGAACCGGCGCGTCGTGCTCCACTCGACCATGGCTGCGGCCGCGGCGATCGTCGACGGGGCTGTTCGTCGCGAGCCTCGAGGGCGGCGCAGGGATCTCCGACACGGGCGTCTACCAGCTACTACGGCGAGCGTATCGCCTGCAGGCGACCTGCCGTACCGCGACTTCGCGGTCGAGTACCCGCCCGGGGCACTCGTTCCGTTCGTCGCTACCGGCACTCGTCTCCTCGACGCGAGACGGGTACGACGCCGGCTTCCTGACGGCGATGATGCTGGCACTCGCCGCCGCCTCGTGCGCTCATCGTGCTCGTCGCTCGCAGGCGCTCGGGGCCTCCGGCGCGCCGCGTTGCGTTGTCCGTCGGCGCCTTCCTCGGCGGGCATCGCGCTGCTCGGCCCGTTCGTGCTGACGCGCTTCGACCTCTACGCCGCGGCCGTCACACTCGCCGCCGTCTGCGCGATTCTCCATCGCCGCCAACGTCTCGGGCCGGTGCTGCTCGGGGTCGCGATCGCGACGAAGATCTATCCCGCGGTGCTCCTGCCGCTGCTCGTCACGCGGATCTGGCGGCGCGAGGGGTCGCGCCGCAGCACTGCGGGCGCTCGGCCTGACGGCCGGCGACGGCGTTGGCGATCTACCTGCCGTTCGCGATCCTGGCGCCGGAAGGGGTGGCACGCAGCGTCTGGCGCCAGGTGGGCCGGCCGCTGCAGATCGAGAGCCTCGGGTCGGGAGTCCTGCTCGCGTTCCATCACGCCTTCGGGATGCCACTCGGTTGGGCGTCGAGCGCCGGCTCGCAGAACCTGACAGGGACGGTCGCCTCCGTGGCAGTCGGCGCGTGACGACGCTGGCGGGCGTTGCTGCCCTCGCGCTCGTGTGGGTGCGATTCGCTCGCGGTGACACCGCGAGCGCCGCTCGCTTCGCGCGCTATGCCGCCGCGGCGATCGTCGCGTTCGTCGCCTTCGGCAAGGTCGTTTCGCCGCAGTTCCTGGTCTGGCTCCTCGCGGTCGTGGTGCTCGTGCCGGGTCGCCGGGGCGCTGGTCGCCACGACTCTCCTGCTCGCGGCGTGCGCGCTCACCCGACTCTGGTTCCCGCGTACCTACTGGGATCTGGTGAAGCAGTTCGATCCCACCGCGTCGTGGCTCGTACTCGCCCGCGACGTGCTGCTCGTCGGCGTGTTCGTTGTCTTGATCATGCGGGTCGCCCCTACGGCCAGGGGATCCGAACCGGGCTGATTGCAGTCGCGCCGCCCGCTCGCGGCGTCGCATGCGACGAGTACACCCTCGATCCGGACGCCACCGGTCGCGACCTCGAAGCGCACCGGCATCCCGGTTCGCATCCGGTGCGTGGCCAGCTCTGCCTTGACGCCGATCACCGAATCGTGCGGACCGGTCATCCCGGCGTCGGTGATCGTGGCCGTGCCGCCGGGTTGCACCCGGGCGTCCGCCGTCTGCACGTGCGTGTGGGTGCCGATCACGGCCGTCACCCGCCCGTCGAGCCAGCGCGCCAGCGCCACCTTCTCGCTCGTGGCCTCGGCGTGGACGTCGACGAGCACCACCGGGGTCGTGGCGCGCGCCTCGTCGACGAGCTCGTCCACGACCTCCCACATGGTTCGGGCGGGCTGAAGCGAGAGCGAGCCCATCACGTTGACGACGCCGACCGGCGTCCCGTCGCCGGCTGCGACGATCGTCGATCCCACGCCCAGGCGCATTCGCCGCGAGGTTCGCCGGCCGAATGACCCGGTCGGAGGCTGCGAGATAGGGCGCGATCTCCTGACGACGCCAGGTGTGGTTGCCGAGCGTGATCGCGTCTGCGCCGGCCGCGAGCAGGCGCTCCGCCAGCTTCGGGGTGATGCCGACACCGTCGGCGATGTTCTCGCCGTTGACGACGCAGACCGCCGACGTCGAGCTCGGTCGCGCAGGCCGGCCAGCCGATCCTCGAGCGCCTCGCGCCCCGGCCGGCCGACGACGTCAGCGACGAACAGGATGTTCAGGGCAATGACCCGGCGGCGGGGTGGATGTCGATCGCAACGTTGTTGCCACGCGCACGGGCGTGCTTGGCGAGCGCCTGCCGCTCGACGGCTGCGACGTCCACGACCGTCCCGAGCTTCGACGAGGAGGCAAGCACGGGACTGCCCACGGCAAGCGACGGATCGGGCTCCAGGTGGCTGAGGCTGACGATCACCGACGGTGCGGCGCTCGGCCTCACGTCGATCCGGGATCCGAAGGCCTTCCCGTCGATCACGAAGTCGGAGATCGAGACCACGGTTCCGTCCACCGGCGAATAGACATCCGTTCCCGGCGTCGCACCGACGTCGAGCACCTCGGTGCCCGGCCCACCGTCGAGCTGGAACCAGACGGGGCCGTCCTGGGGGGCGCCGGCGATCCGGCGCCACAGCCTGGCAAGAAGGCCTTCGTTGGCCTGACGACCTACGGGGCGCAACTCCATCGCGTCGCCGTCAGCTCCATGGAAGCCGATCGCCGTGACTGCCTCGGCAGCGATGGGCAGCCTGATCTGAAGGTTGCCGACGGTTGCCAGGACCTCCGGCTCGGGAGGAACGCCGGTGGCGACAGGCGGTGCCGTCACCGTCGTCGCCGTCCGGTCGGGCGAGCCCGAGCCGAAAGCGGTCAAGATCAAGGTGACGAGAGCGAGAGCGGCGACGATCCCGATCACGGTCAGGCGGCGGGCGCGGTACTGGGCACGCTGCCGTCGTGCACGGTGACGGGCCGCTCGCCGGGAGCGCGGCGTGGCCATCGCGCGTCACGGTAGCGGACGTCTGGTGGCTCCTCAACGAGGTGCGTGTCGCCCGTCGACTCTGAGAGGCCAATCGCATGGCTACGATCCGGCGGATGACTGCACCGTCAGGGCCGACGATCAGGGTGCCGACGCTGGGTCCAGCTCGTGGGCCTGCCGGTCGGGCTTCTGGTCGTCTGGATGCTCGCCGGGCTGCTCGGGCACGTCCTCTTCCTCTTCCTCACCGTCTGCCGTGATCGCGTTCCTGCTCAACCCGCTCGTGCGCGATCTGCAGCGTATGCGGCTGCCGCGTGGCCTCGCGGTGGCTTTCGTCTTCCTCCTCTTCGCGGCCGTCGTGACGTTCGTCGTGCTGGCGCTCGGGAGTGTGGTCGTCGACCAGACCCGCTCGGCGACGGACAGGATCGACGACTACCTGACGGTGGAGAATGCGATCGGCGAGACGGGGGCGGAACAGGACATCGACAGACTCCAGGAGTGGCTCGACACCCATGGTCTCGAGCGCATCCAGATTCAGAAGCAGGCGACCGACTGGGTGGACAATCTCGGGGCCGGTGAGATCTCCAACTACACGCAGGACGCGATCTCGTTCGCGCAGGGCGCTGCCTTCTCGATCGTGGTGACGCTCTTCAACCTCGTCCTGATCGTGGTCATCGCCATCTACATGCTGCTCGACATGGAACGGCTCGAGAGTGCCATCGACCGCCGCTTCCCGCCCGGCGCGGGCCTACCGTTGACGATCCGCATCGAGAAGGCACTCGCGGGCTACATCCGGGGGCAAGTGATCCTTTCGACCGTGATCGGCCTCAGCGCGGGGATCGGGATGTGGGTGCTCGGACGCACGGGGCTCGTCCCGGGCGCCGATCGCTACGCCCTGCTCTTCGGAGTCTGGACGGCCGTGATCGAGGTGATCCCGTACATCGGGCCCTGGCTGTCTGCCATTCCGCCCGTGATCTATGCGCTCGTCGTGGACCCGGTGTCGGCGCTCTGGGTGCTGGCGCTCTTCGTCTTCATCTACCAGGTCGAGGGTCACATCGTGGTGCCGAACGTGATGGCGAACGCGCTCCGTCTCCACCCGCTCCTCGTCATCTTCGGCCTGCTCGCGGGCGGCGAGCTCTACGGGATCGCCGGTGTGTTGATGGCGTTGCCGACAATGGCAGCCGCCCGCGCGATCTGGGAGTTCTTTGCGGAACGGATCCGTCTCGACCCCTGGGACGACGACGGCATTCCCGGCGAGAGGGAGCTCGAGGAACCTCGCGGGAGCCCAGCTGACGTACCCTTGCCTGGATGACCGGGTTCCCCGTCACCCGTCTGCGGCGCCTGCGCCGCACGGACACGCTCCGTGCGCTCGTACGCGAGACGCGCCTCTCGCTGGACGACGTCGTGATGCCGATCTTCGCCTGCCCGGGCGAAGGCATCGTGCGTCCCGTCACCGGCCTCGAGGGAATTGCCCAGCGCTCGGTCGACGAAATCGTTCGCGAAGCCACCGACCTGGCCGCGCTCGGGGTGCGCGCCGTGCTGGTTTTCGGCATCCCCGAGGAGAAGGACGAAGAGGGGTCGGGCGCCTGGGAGGCCGACGGGATCGTGCAACGGGCGTTGCGGGCGTTGCGGGCCGAGGTCCCCGGCCTGACGCTCGTCACCGACGTGTGTCTCTGCGAGTACACGAGCCATGGCCATTGCGGCGTCCTCCGTGACGGCGAGGTCGAGAACGACGAGACACTCGAGCTCCTCGCCCGCACTGCTGCGAGCCACGTCGACGCCGGCGCCGACGTCGTGGCGCCGAGCGACATGATGGACGGGCGCGTCGGAGCCATCCGCGAGGCGCTGCCGCAGACCCCGATCATCGCCTACGCCGCCAAGTACGCGTCGGCGTTCTACGGGCCCTTCCGGGAGGTGGCGGAGTCGGCACCGTCGTTCGGCGACCGGCGGGGGTACCAGCTCGACCCGCCGAACCTGCGCGAAGCGTTGCGCGAGTGCGCGCTCGATCTCGACGAGGGCGCCGACGCGCTGATGGTGAAGCCCGCACTTCCGTACCTCGATGTGATCCGGGCGGTGCGCGAGCGATTCGAATGTCCGGTCGCCGCGTACAACGTCTCCGGCGAGTACGCGATGGTAAAGGCGGCGGCGGCGGCCGGCCACCTCGACGAGCAGGCCGCCGCGCTCGAGTCGCTCGTCGCGATCAAGCGTGCCGGCGCCGATCTGGTGTTCACGTACTGGGCGAAGGATCTCGCGGGATGGCTGTGAACCTGGATCGCTCGGCTCTGTACGACCGAGCGCAGCGGCTGATCCCGGGAGGCGTCAACTCCCCCGTGCGTGCGATGCGGGCCGTCGGCCTCGACGAGCCGCTGTTCATACGCAGCGGCAACGGCGCGTTCATCGAGGACACGGACGGCAACCTCTATCTCGACTGGGTGATGTCCTGGGGGCCGCTCGTGTTCGGCCACGCCGATCCGCCGACTCTCGCGGCGGTGGCGGAGGCAATGCAGCGCGGCACGACGTTCGGGGCGCCGACGGAGGGAGAGGTCGAGCTGGCCGCCGAGATCGTCGACGCAGTCCCGTCGATCGAGATGGTTCGACTCACCTCGTCGGGAACCGAGGCAGCGATGAGCGCCGTGCGCCTCGCACGGGCTGCGACGCGTCGCGACCGGCTGATCAAGTTCGCCGGCAACTACCACGGCCACGTCGATGCCCTGCTCGCCAGTGCCGGCTCGGGCGTGATGACGTTCGGGATCCCGTCGACTCCCGGTATTCCGTCGGGCGTCGCCGGCGACACGATCGTGCTCCCCTACAACGACATCGATGCCGTGGCGGCCGCCGTGGCCGAGTACGGCGAGGGGCTCGCCGCGATCCTCGTGGAGCCCGTCGCCGGCAACATGGGAGTCGTTCCTCCGGTTTCAGCCTTCCTCGAAGCTCTGCGCGCACTGTGTGACGCGAGCGGCGCGCTCCTCGTCTTCGATGAGGTGATCACCGGCTTCCGGGTCGCGCGCGGCGGGGCCCAGGAGCGCTACGGCGTCACTCCCGACATCACGATCCTCGGCAAGATCGTCGGCGGCGGCTTGCCGGCGGCAGCATTCGGCGGGCGGCGCGAGCTGATGGAGCGCCTCGCTCCGGTCGGCGACGTGTACCAGGCGGGAACGCTGTCGGGGAATCCACTTGCGACGGCGGCCGGAATCTCTGTGCTGCGCCGGCTCCGCGACCCGGCCGCCTACGTGGAGCTCGAGCGCCGCGGCGCAAAGCTGGAGGACGGCCTCGCCCCGTATGGCACCGTCCAGCGAGTGGGGGCGATGCTGACCCTCTTCTGCCAGGACGACCCCGTGCGCAACTACGACGATGCCCTTCGTTCCGACACCGAACGGTACGCGGCGCTGTTCCGGCACCTGCTCGACCGCGGCATCTATCTGGCACCGTCCCAGTTCGAGTGCATGTTCATGTCCCTCGCGCACGGGGACGAGGAGATCGACAGGACGATCGAGGCCGTTGGCGACTTTTTCGGCTGACGTCTGGGAGACGCTCGCGGGGGAGGCTGCGGCGGAAAGCGAGCTCTGGGCCGACGCGCTCCGTCCAGCCGAGGAGCGCGAGGGCGTACCCGTCTTCTCGCCGCTCTGCGAGAGCGCGTTCGCGCTCGGAGTCGAGACGATCTACGAGGGCTACCTCCTCCACTACGGCCGCCCGAGGCTTTTCAGCCCCGCGGATCCGGACACGGCGCTGCTCCTCGGCGACTACCTCTACGCGCACGGGCTCGTCCGGGTCGCGGCGACCGGCAGCGTCGAGGCCGTGCACGATCTCGCAGAGCTCATCTCTCTCTGTGCGCAGGCCCGCGCCGACAGCCGTGCCGGCGAGGCGGAAGCATGGGCTGCGACCTCGGCGCTTCTCGGTCAGGGAGCTCTCGCGGGGGCGAGGCGGGAGCTGAGGGAGCACGGCGACGCGACGGCCCTCGCCGAGTTGGCCCTGGCCGCCGCCGGCGTCGGCGCAGTCGAGCGCGCATGTGCTGCGCACGACCTCCGCGTGGGGTAAAGTCGCGTCACAATGCTTGCAGCACTCTGGTTCGTGGCGGATGCCGCCGAGGAAGGCCGCAAAGTCGTGCTCTCGATGCTCGTCGTCGGGCTCATCTTCGTCGCCGTGATCGCGATCGGCGAGCTGACGCACTACCTCGCCGCCAAGAAGAGGGCACGCACGCCGAGCCGCACGCTGTAGTTCCTGCAAGATCTCGGATCCGCTAGCGCGGATCCTTCGATCGCACGCAAGATCCCTGAAGGGGCCGGCCCGCCGGCCCTCTCTCCGGGGACGCAACCAGTTGCTTCCTCTCCGCACGCAGGATCCTGAAGGGGCGTGGATCCTTCGTTCGCCGCGCAGGATCACTGCGGGGGGTTGCACACCCCTAGACTGACGCTACGTGGCGAGCCCGGCGTCCGACCTGCGTGAATGGATCGCCCTTCTCGAGAAGGAGGGTGAGCTCGTCCGCGTCGCAGCCGAGGTCGACCCGGACCTCGAGATCACCGAGATCGTCGACCGCGTCGTCAAGTCCGGCGGGCCCGCGCTCCTCTTCGAGAAGCCGAAAGGCGCACAACATCCCCTCCTGATCAACCAGTTCGGGACCGAGCGCCGCATGTGCCTGGCGTTCGGCGTCGAGAAGCTCGATGACCTTGGAGACCAAACTCGGCGAGATCCTCGAGCTGCAGCCACCTCAGGGGCTCGTCGACAAGGTCCGCTCGCTCGGGAAGCTCAAGTCGATCGCCGACTCGATGCCGAAGGAGGTCTCGAAGGCCGCCTGCCAGGAGCTCGTGCTGACGGGCGACGACGTGAACCTCGACGTCCTTCCGATTCAGCGTTGCTGGCCGCTCGACCCGGCCCCCTTCATCACCCTCCCCGCGGTGATCACGAAGGACCGTGCGAGCGGCGTTCGCAACGTGGGCATGTACCGCATGCAAAAGATCGACCGGCGTTCGACGTTCATGCACTGGCAGATTCACAAGGACGGGCGCGCCGACCTCCGCGCGGCCCCGGACGGCAGGATCCCGGTGGCCGTCGCCCTCGGGCTCGACCCGGTCACGGCGTACTCCGCGAGCGCGCCGCTGCCGAAGCACATCGGTGAGCTGATGGTCGCAGGATTTCTGAAGGGGTCGGCGGTGCAGCTCGTCAAGTGCAAGACCGTCGATCTCGAGGTGCCGGCCAACGCGGAGATCGTGCTCGAAGGCTGGGTCGACCGGGACGACGTCGGGATAGAGGGCCCGTTCGGCGACCACACGGGTTTCTACACCCCACCCGAGGAGTTTCCGATCTTCCGCATCTCGGCGATCACGATGCGTCGCGGCGCGATCTACCCGTCGATCGTCGTCGGCAAGCCGCCGGCGGAGGACGAGTGGCTCGCGAAGGCAACCGAGCGCATCTTCCTGCCGGCGATCAGGATGAGCGTTCCCGAGATCGTCGATTACGATCTGCCGACTGCCGGCGCGTTCCACAACTGCGTCATCGTGTCGATCCGCAAGCGCTTCCCCGGTCACGCCAGGAAGGTGATGCACGCGATGTGGGGGCTCGGCCTCATGAGCCTGGCGAAGTCGGTCGTCGTCGTCGATGAGCACGTGGACGTCCACGACTATCAGCAGGTGTTCTTCTACGCTTGCGCGAACGTCGATCCGGCGCGCGACATCCTGTTCAGCGAGGGCCCGATCGACCAGCTCGACCACGCCACGACGATCCAGGCCTATGGCGGCAAGATCGGGATCGATGCAACCGCGAAAGGGCCCGACGAAGGGCGGCGCGAGTGGCCGCCGGAGATCGAGATGAGCCCCGAGATCCGGGCGAGGGTCGACGCTCGCTGGGCCGAGTTGGGCGTTCCCGGCGCAACCTCCGGCCCGGATGTGCAGAATGGGGCGCGCGCCCGCACGTTGACACAGGTGTTACGTCGTTGACACGCATGCGCCTGGAACGGTTGAATCACCCGATGGAGTACGAAGCGTGAACGACGACAACGACGACAAACAGGTTCCAGGCCACAGCCTCTGGCCGATCGGTTTCGCGATCGGCATCGCCTGCGTCCTCATCGGCCTCGTCGTCAGCTGGCCCGCGGCCGTGCTCGGAGCCGGCCTGGCGATCGTCTTCGGCCTCCTCTGGGTCCGCGACACCGCCCGTTCGCACCGTCCGGTCGACTCCGCCCCGGCTCACGAGCTCGTCGGCGACACTCCTTCGGCCGCCCGGGCCGCCGCCGAGTCGGAGCACCTCGAGACGTATGGCCGTGCCGGCTTCCTGACCCTCGCCACGATCGGCCTCGGCGGCGTGATCGGTGCCGGCGTCGTCCTGCCGTCGCTCGGCTTCGCCGTGCTGCCCTCGTTCATGGGTGAGGGGGTCGAGACGAACGACGTCGACCTCGGCCCGGTCGCGAACTTCCCCGAGGGAACCTTTGTGATCACCACTTTCATCGGCAGCAAACGCCAGGGCGAGGTCTCCAAGCGCACGGCCTACATCCGGAACAACGGGCCGAGCAGGACGAAGGAGCCGAGCTTCACGATCATCTACAGCCGCTGTGTCCACCTCGGTTGCCCGGTGCAGCCGAATGGGCCGAAATTCGAGGACAAGACGGTGCAGTACAAGGACGTCACGCTCACGCCCGTTCAGCCCGCGGGCTTCGGCTGCCCCTGTCATGGAGGCGCCTACGACACCGAGGGCAACCGTACCGCCGGCCCGCCGGTTCGCTCGCTCGACCGCTATGCCTTCTCGATCGTCAACGGCAATCTCGTGCTCGGCAAGCACTTCAGCGTCGGCACCGTCGAGGGCACGGGAGCTGACGCGCAGATCACACGCTATCGCCAGGCGTACCCGGGCGTCCATGTCGACGGCATCGAGCGGTGGCTCTACCCCCTACCGGTCCCGGGGTCCTGACGATGGCAAAGTCCGCCCGCCGCGCGCAGATCGAGAACGCCGCTCTCTACCCTCTCGAGTGGGTCGAAGAACGCACCGGGCTCGTCGGGGGTGTGAAGTTCTTCCTCTTCCGAAATGTCCCGCGTGACGTCAACTGGATGCAGACGCTCGGCGCGGCGACGCTCACGGCATTCCTCGTCCAGGCGACCACCGGGGTCTTCCTCGCGATGTACTACAAGCCGGACCCCAACAGCGCCTACGAGTCGATCCAGAACATCACGAACGAGGTGACGCTCGGCTGGCTCGTGCGGGGAATGCACAAGTGGGGAGCCAGTCTCTTCATCATCCTGATGTTCCTTCACATGGCCCGCACGTTCCTGTTCGGGGCGTACAAGTACCCGCGGGAGCTGAACTGGATCGTCGGCGTGCTGCTCCTCGTCACCGGCATGGCCGAGGGCTTCACGGGCTATCTCCTGCCGTGGGACCAGACGGCGTACTGGGCGACGGTGGTGGGCATCAACATCAACGCCACGGCGCCGATCGCAGGGCCTTTCATCGCCCAGTTCCTCCAGGGCGGTGCCCAGATCGGGCCGGACACGCTCGCGAAGTTCTACTCGTTCCACATGCTCGTGATCCCCGCCGGGATCATGGCGTTGATCGGTCTCCACCTGTATCTCGTCGTCCGCCTCGGCGTCACCTCGCCGCCCTGGTCGAAAACCGCCGCCGGTCGACCGCGCGATGAGGCAGAGCCCTCCGGCGACCGGGCAGGGCTCATCCGGGAGCCGTCGTCGGAGGAGGCGAGCTGACCGTGGCGAGCAAGCTTCAGCAGGAGAAGCGCGCGGAGTTCAAGCGCTACAAGGAGGACGTCGCGAAGGAAGGGAAGCCCTTCTTCCCGTACGCGATGTACCACGACACGGTCATGTCGCTCGTCGTCGTCGCCGTCATCATCGGCCTCGCCGTGATCTGGAAGTTCACCTCCGACGACGGCGACATCGGCGTTCTCGGTCCCCTCTACACCGACAAGGCGGACCCGGGCACGACGAACTTCGTACCGCGGCCCGACTGGTTCTTCTACTTCCTCTTCTATCTGCTCCGCATCTTCAAATGGCCCGAGACCGTCGTGCTCGGAACCGTCGGGATTCCGACATTGTTGCTCGTGCTCCTGATCGGGCTGCCGTTCTTCGACCGGCGCCCGGAACGGGCGGTCCTGCGGCGGCCGGTGGCCTTCGTCGCGGCGATCCTCGTCATCATCTCGATGGGCGTGCTGACGTGGAAGGGCGCGACGGCGAAGGAGGCGCTCGGCTCGGAGACGGTGGGTGAGGTGCCGTCCTGGGCCAAGGAGCAGGGCTTTGCCGACAACCCGGTGGCAGTCGAAGGGGCCACGCTGTTCGCCGAATCCGGCTGTCTCAACTGCCACACGTACCTGGGTACGGGGAGCAGCAACCTTGGCGCTCCCGATCTCACCGAAGAGGGACTCAAGGGCCGAGGCATCGAATGGCAGGTCGCCCACCTCAAGAATCCGGGCAGCAAGTCGCCTGGTTCCCAGATGCCGTCGTTCGCAGCGCTCGGGGACGAGAACCTGACGAAGATCGCGACGTTCCTCGAAGCCTCCAAGGGCGCTGAGAAGTAGCTGCAACCTCTCGGATCCCTCCGCGGATCCTTGATCGCGTGCACAATTCCCGAAGGGTCCGCCCTCGGGCCTCTCTCCAGGGACGCGCACTCCTGCTCGACCCCATCGCGCTCCCAACTCTCGGCGTCTACGCTCTGCCGTGATGCGCGTCTTCCTCGGAGTCACGGGCGCCTCGGGCGCCCCCTATGCGGCCCGGCTGCTGCAGTCGCTCGTGGCGTCCGGGTGCGACATCGGTCTCGTCGCCTCGGCCGCGGGGATCGAGGTGATCGCGACGGAGCTCTACGGTGACGCAACCCTGTCACGCGATGCCGTACTCGAGCGATTCGTGGGTGATGCCTCCGACCAGATCGAGGTCTACGGGATCAACGACTACAAGAGCCCGTACGCGAGCGGCTCGGCCAAGGTCGACGCGTACGTCGTGTGCCCCTGCTCGATGAGCACGGTCGGCACGCTGGCAGCAGGCGCGATGGCCAACCTCATTCATCGCGCCGCGTCCGTCGCGTTGAAGGAGCGCCGCAAACTGGTGCTCGTCCCGCGGGAAACGCCCCTCTCGTCGATCCATCTCCGCGGCCTCGCCACCCTGCACGAGGCAGGGGCCGTGATCCTGCTCGCCGCCCCCGGTTTCTACCACGGAGCGAAAACGATCGACGACCTGGTCGACTTCGTCGTCGCCCGTGCTCTCGACCAGATCGGGGTCGACAACACGCTGATGCCGCGCTGGGGCCAGCCGTGAGCCACGCCAGCGGAACGCTGGAGCCCGAAGGCGTTCGCACCATGTTCGACCGGATCGCCCCGGTGTACGACGCGATGAACCACCTCATGACGATGGGACTGGATCGCCGTTGGCGCAGGCTTGCCGCCGAGGCCGTGGTTCAACCGGGCGCGCGCGTTCTCGACGCCTGCTGTGGCACCGGCGACCTGGCGATCGCGGCCGAGCGGGAGGGCGGCATCGTCACGGGACTCGACTTCTCGGGCGAGATGCTCGTCCGTGCGCGGCGCAAGTCGGCCACGATCGAATGGGTCCACGGGGACGTGCTGGCGCTGCCGTACGACGACGGCAGTTTCGATGCGGCCACGGTCGGGTTCGGGGTGAGGAACGTCGCCGACCTTCGGGCGGGACTGCTCGAGCTGCGGCGTGTCCTGCGTCCCGGCGGTCGGCTGGCGATTCTCGAGATCACCCAGCCGCGAGGACCCTTGCGGCCATTCTTCTCACTCTGGTTCGACCGAGTCGTGCCACTTCTCGGGCGCGTGCTGCCGGGTGGCAAGGCCTATGCGTACCTCCCCGCGAGCGTCCGCCGGTTCCCGGGTGCGGAAGAGCTCGCGAGCCTCATCGACGAGACAGGATTCGAAGGCGCCGGCTTCCGCCTCTTCGGTGGCTCGATCGTCGCACTGCACACGGCGAAGGCCCGATGAGCGCAACACTCGAGGTGGTGCGGAGCGCCCCCGGCCTCGGGAGCTATCTGACCGAGGTCGAGGAGCTCCTCGAACGGTCGGTGGCGGGCCACCCAGGCCTCGTCGCCGAGGTCGGGGCGGAGGCACTCACGGCCGGTGGGAAGCGGCTGCGACCGATGCTCACGTTTCTCTCGGCGCCCCCCGGCACCAGTCCATCGGTTGCTGCGGGAGCTGCGGTGGAGCTCGTTCATATGGCGACGCTCGTCCACGACGACCTGATCGACGGTGCGCGGGTGCGTCGCGGCAAGGCGGCGGCGTGGACCGCCTACGGCGCCGATACCGCCCGCGCAGCGGGCGACTACCTCTTCGCGCGGGCGTTCGCCGAGCTCGCGACCCGCGGTGACGTGGAGGGGGTGGCCACGCTTGCGGATGCGTCGCTGGCGCTCGCGCGGGGGGAGGCGCTGCAGCGGCGGCAGCAGCACGATCCCGGCACGACCGTCGATGGCTATCTCGAGCGGTGTGCGCTCAAGACGGGAAAGCTCTTCGAGGCAGCCTGCCTGCTCGGGGGTGGCAGCGGCGACTACGGCAGGCTTCTCGGCGTCTCGTTCCAGATCGTCGACGACATTCTCGACTGCGCGGGCGACACGATCGAGACGGGCAAGATCCCTGGCACCGACCTCCGCGACGGTACGCCCACGCTGCCCTTGCTGCTCGCGGCGCAGGACGACGAGGTCGTGCGGGCTGCGATCGCTGGTGGCCCGCTCGAAGGGGTTCTCGTACGGGTGGCCGCCACCGGCGCGTTGGAGCGCTCCCGGGAGGTGGCCCTCGACTACGCTAGGAGAGCGCGGGCGAGCCTCACCGCCGAGTCCCGGCGCTCCGAGCTCGAAGCCCTCGCAAATGCGGTCGTAGATCGCAACCGTTAGGCCCACGCACATGGCACTCCTCGACCGCACATCCACACTCGCCCCGATCCGTGAGAAGATCGAAGCGGGCGAGCGGCTCGAGCTCGAGGACGGTCTCGCGATTCTCGAATCCGACGACCTGCTGGAGATCGGCGAGCTGGCCGACCTGGCGCGCCGCCTCCGCGGAGGCACGGACGAGGTGTCGTTCGTGCAGAACCTCTACCTCAGCCAGACGAACGTGTGCCGCGTGAAATGCAAGTTCTGCGCGTTCGCGGCGACCCAGAAGCAGGAGCACGCGTACTCGACGACGACCGAGGAGCTCGTCCGCGATGCGGTCGAGCAGCATCGCCTGGCCTCGTTCACGGAGATCCACATGGTCAACGGCGAGAACCCGCACATCGACCTCGACTTCTATCTCGACACTCTCCGCGCCCTCAAAGCCGAGCTGCCGGACGTGCACCTGAAGTGCTACACGGCCTCGGAGGTGCACCACATGACAACGCTGTCGGGCCTCACGCACGAGGAGGTGCTCCGAGAGCTCAAGGCCGCCGGGCTCGGTTCGCTTCCCGGCGGCGGCGCCGAGATCTTCGCCGACCGGGTCCGAGCGCTCGTGGCGCCCGGCAAGGAGCATGCGGACATCTGGTTCCACGTCCACGACACCGCCCATCGAATGGGGCTTCGCTCGACCTGCACGATGCTCTACGGCCACGTCGAGACCTACGAAGAGCGGATAGACCACCTGCTCCGCCTGCGCGAGCAACAGGACCGGACCGGTGGGTTCGTGGCGTTCATCCCGCTTGCGTTCCATCCGGAGAACACCGTGTTCGAGCGTCGCGGCTTCCGCCACACGACCGGCTCCGAGGACCTCAAGATGATCTCGGTCTCTCGCCTGATGCTGGACAACTTCCCGAACATCAAGGCCTACTGGATCATGATGGGGATGCCGCTCTCCGCCGTCGGCCTCCACTTCGGCGCCAACGACGTTCAGGGCACCGTGATGCGCGAGACGATCTTCCACGCGGCGGGAGCGCACACCGAGACGGAGCAAAAGGTGGAGCAGCTCGTGCGCTTCGTACGCGAGGCTGGCCGGATCCCCGTCCAGCGCGACTCGCTTCACAACCCGATCCGTCGATGGTGACCCTGGCGCAGGCCATCCCCGCGCTGCCCGTGGGCGACACCGCCGCAGCCGTTGCGTTCACCTTCTTCCGCTGGACGTCCGCATGATCAAGCTCGGTCGGATCAGTTACGTCAACATGGCCCCGGTCTTCCACCGCCTCGAGTACGACGTGGACGAGGTCGTCGGCGTTCCGACCGAGCTCAACCGGTTGCTGCTCGACGGTCGGATCGACATCGCCCCGATCTCGTCGATCGAGTACGCGCGCCACGCCGATACGTTGCGACTGCTGCCTCGCCTGTGTGTTTCGTCCGAGGGCGCCGTGGACTCGATCCAACTCGTGACCCGGATGCCGCTCGGCCGTGTGCGGTCCGTCGCCGTAACGCCCGAGAGCGCCACCTCGGTCGTGCTCACCCGCGTGCTTCTTCCGGGAGCGGAGATTCTCCCATTCGAGGACGAGGCCGACGCGAAGCTCCTGATCGGCGACGCCGCTCTGAAGAGCGCGTTCGAGGATCCGACGCCCCACTACGATCTCGGGCGGCTCTGGCTCGAGAAGACGGGGCTGCCGATGGTGTTCGCCGTCTGGGCTGCCCCGGAGCCTCTCATCGAAGGGATCTCGGACCTCGAGCACGCCCTTGTCGCTTCGGTGCGTCTCGCGCGCTCCGAGCCCGAGAAGCTCGCCTACGAGGCGAGCGCGCGCTACGGCTACCCGGCAGGCTTCCTCGCTCGTTACTTCGAGAAGCTCCGCTACAGCTTCGGCCCCCGCGAGCGGGCCGGCTTCTACACGTTCCTCGAGATGGCCCGCGACGTCGGCGAGCTCGACCACGTGCCCGAGCTCCGTTTTGCGAGGGACACGGAGGTCCGGCTGTGAGTAGGTGGCCGTGAGCGTCGCGACGGCGCAGCCGACCGTGACCGCCATCCTCGCGCGTGCGCTCGACGGCGAGCGCATCACCGAGGGCGACGCCGTGACGCTCCTGCGATCGCGGGACCTCGTCGCGGTCGGGCGCGTCGCGAACGAGCTGCGAAACCGCAAGACCGACCCCAGTCGCGTCACGTTCATCGTCGACCGGAACATCAACTACACGAACGTCTGCGTCACAGACTGCGACTTCTGCGCCTTCTATCGCAGCCCGGGCGACACGCGCGAGGGCTACCTGCTACCGAAGCCGGTCATCTTCAAGAAGATCGAGGAGACGCTTGCGATCGGCGGTACCGGGGTGCTCATGCAGGGCGGCCACCATCCCGACCTGGGGATCGACTTCTACGAGGATCTGTTCAGCTCGATCAAGAACCGGTACACGATCCACCTCCACTGCCTCTCGCCCCCCGAGATCCAGCACATCTCGCGCCGGTCGAAGCTGACCGTCTGGGAGACGCTCTCCCGTCTCCGCGACGCGGGCCTCGACTCGCTCCCGGGCGGCGGCGGCGAGGTTCTCGTCGACCGTGTCCGCGACATCATCGCCCCCAAGAAGACGAACTCGGACGACTGGCTGGACATCATGCGGCACGCCCATCGGCTCGGCATGTCGACGACCGCGACCATGATGTACGGGCACGTCGAGACGCTCGAGGAGCGGGTCGAGCACATGCGTCGCGTGCGCGAGGTGCAGGACGAGACGGGTGGCTTCCGGGCGTTCATCTCGTGGACGTTCCAGCGGGACGGAAACCGCCTCTCGGCGGTCGTGAGCGACGAGGACATGCCGACCTCGTTCGACTACCTGCTGACCCAGGCCGTTTCGCGCATCTACCTCGACAACGTCCCGCACATCCAGTCGTCGTGGGTGACGCAGGGAATGAAGATCGGGCAGGTCGCACTAGGATTTGGCGCCGACGACATGGGCTCCGTGATGATGGAGGAGAACGTCGTCTCGGCCGCCGGGACCTCGCACCGAACCTCGACCGAGGAGCTCGTCCACCTGATTCGGTCACTGGGAAAGATCCCCGTGCAGCGCGACACCCTGTACCGAGAGGTCAGCGTCTTCGACTGACGCGTTGCGCGGCTCCGCTCCCTGGGGTTAGCCGTGTCGTCTTGTAGCGTTCGGGCGTGGAGAGCGACCACACGCTCGTGGAACAGCGTCTCCTGGACGAGGCCCTGCGCCCCGGCAGCGTGGTGCTCGACGCCGGGTGCGGGCGTACGACCAGACTCCGGTTCTACCGTGATCGGATCGCCCGGCTCGTCGGGATCGACGTGGACGAGGCTGCGGGTCGCGAGAATCCCTGGCTCGACGAGTTCCTCCTCGCCGACCTCGACGACGCGCTGCCCTTCGATGACGGCTCGTTCGATCTCGTGTACGCAAACTTCGTCGTCGAGCACCTTTCGGAGCCGGGCAGCACCTTCGCGGAGTGGCACCGAGTGCTCCGTCCCGCCGGTCGACTCGTGCTGCTGACCAGCAACCGTGCGAACCCGGTGATGGCGCTCGCGGATCGGCTGCCCGATCGGGCCCGGGTGGCGGTGAAGAGACGGGGAGCCGGGGTCGAGGAGCGCGATGTGTACCCGGCCCGATACGGCGCCAACACGCCCCAGCGTCTCCGGGAGGTCGCAGGCGCGGCGGGGTTCTCATCCGTGTCGACCGAGTTCGTCGGCACGCTCCACCGGTATGGCGCGCGGGTGCCGGGGCTGGGGCCGATTCTCGTGGCGTTCGAGCGATCGCTTCCCGTCGAGCGCCGCTCGACGATCGTCGCGAGCTACCGGCGGGTTTCCCGCAACCCGTGAGGATCTCGTAAGGCTCCACCGGTGTGGACAGGGAGCTGCGGTACCCTCGGCAGCGGATGTTTCGCCGCCGATTCCTGATCATCCTCGTCCCGACCTTCGTCCTGTTGCTCAGCTCCGGAGCGAATGCGCAGCAGGTCCAGCTCTGGCCGGGGGTCACGTTCGAGCGGGACGTCCAGTTCACTCTTCACGGCCCTGTCGCGATCTCGATCCTCACGGGCCCGCGTCCCGGCGGCACGACCACGCTCGCACCGATTCTCTCCAGCAACTCGCTCAGCGGTCGGGAGACAGTGACCGCGATGCAGAGGAGCATCAGAGGGTCCGCCACGGTAGCGGGGGTCAACGGTGACTTCTCCGCCTTCTCGGATGGAAGGCCCAGCGGCATCGTGATGCGTGGAGGCCAGCTCGAGAGTCCTCCGACCGGCGGCCGCTCCAGCCTCGGCATCCTCCCGGGTGGGACACTGGACGTCCGCCGGATCGGCTTCTTCGGCACGTGGAAAGGCGCGGGCCAGCGGAGGGTGCTCAACGATCTCAACCAGGAGCCCGGGGACAACCAGATCTCGCTCTTCACGAGCGCGTGGGGGGCAGCTACGCCCTCCGTGACGGGGTCGATCGCTGCGATCTTGTTCCCGTTCCCGTGGGCCGTTCCCGGTGCTGACCTGGTCGCTCCCGTCGTCGAGCTGACCTCGGTCGCGTCGGTGCCGATCCCGCCGGGTGGTGCCGTGCTCGTCGCCCGGGGAACGGCCGCTGCGGCCCTGGCAGGCGAAGCGCCGGTCGGATCGAGCGTCGCCGTCCAGCTCCTGCTTCGGCCCGAGTGGCCCGGCGTGGCCGATGCGATCGGCGGGGGGCCTCAGATCGTGAGAGACGGCGTGCCGGTATTCCGGGCAAACGAGGCATTCACGACCTCGCAGCTTCAGCCCCGGGCGCCGCGGACGGCGGTGGGGCAGCTCGCGGACGGCCGGGTCATTCTCGTCGCCGTGGACGGACGTCAACCCGGGTACAGCGTCGGCCTGACCAACTTCGAGCTCGCGCAGACCATCGTTCGGCTCGGCGCGGTCACCGGGATGGCCCTGGACGCCGGCGGCTCGACCACGATGGCGTTCGACGGGCAACTTCTGAATCGGCCGTCGGACGGCCGTGAGCGACCGATCGCAAACGCTCTTGCGTTCCTCTACACCGGTGTCTACGTCCAGCCGGCGGTCTCTGTCGTGTCGCCGGACGGCGACGGCGTCGCCGACCGGCAGTCCCTCCGTTACAAGCTCGTGAAGCCCTCGACCGTGAACGTGACGCTGACGAGCCCGGACGGCACCGTCGCCTACACCGCGGCCGCGACCCAGCTGCCCGGCTCGTATGCGGTGCCTTTCCCGCCGCCCGTCACACCCCCGTTTCCGACTCAGCCGACTGCGGCCGCACGGAGCGTCGCCGCGAAAGGTGTCGACGGCCCTGCTCAGGGGCGTTGGAAGCTGGCAGTTTCGGCGACCGACGACGTGGGCCAGGTCTCTGAGATGACGCAGGCCTTCCTCGTCAACTCGACGATCGGCTTTCTCGGAACCGAACCGAGGAAGCTCTTCCTGCCGCCTACGGGCCGCGACCTGCGCATCGGCTGGCAGCAGACGAAGGACGCCCGCCTCGTCGTCACGCTGGAGAAGCCCACCGGCGAAGTCGTCCGCACGCTCGCGACGCGCCGCTACGGCCCCGGCCCTCAAGGTGTGACGTGGAACGGCCTCGACCGGCAGCGGAAGGCCGTCAAGGGCGGCAAGTACGTGGTGCACGCCGTGGCCAGGAACGCGCTCGGGACGATCGAGTTGAAGCACGACTTCCGCGTGCAGCGGATCGTTGGCCCGTAGCGCCGGCCTGGCGACGCAGTAGAGTCGCCGCGTGATGCTTCTCTCCGTTGTCAGCGGCATCACGGAATCAGTCACGAGCGCGATCGGAAACTACGGCCTCTACGCCGTCTTCGTGCTGATGATGATCGACGCGGTCTTCCCGGCCGCGAGCGAGGTCGTGATGGTCTACGGCGGGGCTGTGGCGTCCGGTGCGATCGCGGGGCAATCGGTGACGCTCTTCGGCCACACGTTCCCGGCGGGTCTTCCTGCGTACCTCGCAATCGCAATTGCCGGCACTCTCGGCTATCTCGTCGGTGCCGTGATCGGCTGGGAGATCGGCCGCCGTGGCGGGCGGCCGTTCCTCGAGCGGCACGGGCGCTGGCTACATCTCGATCGTGCCAAACTGGAGCGGGCGGAGGCGTGGTTCCTGCGCTGGGAGGACTGGGCGGTCCTGGTGGGACGTCTGACTCCCGTCGTCCGGTCATTCGTCTCGATCCCCGCCGGCATCTTCGAGGCTCCGCTGCCGCGCTATACGGTCCTCACGCTGATCGGCTCCGCCATCTGGTGCTTCGTGTTCGCAGGCATCGGCTGGGCCGCCGGCGCGAGCTGGGAGAGCTTCCACAGCGCGTTCCGGTACGCGGACATCACCGTCGCCCTGCTCGTCGTCGGCGGCGCTGCGTGGTTGAGCTGGCGGTTCCTGCGCAAGCGCCGGGCTGTCGACGAGGCCTGAGCGGTGGTGAAGGGCATGCGTCCCCGCTGCCGGCGTTTTTCCCTGCACATGGAGGGGTGGGCCACGCAGCCCGGTACACTCGGACGTCGTGATTCCGCTTGTCGACGTCAAGGCGCAATACGCGCCGCTGATCCCCGAGCTCAAGGAGCGCTTCGCCGAGGTGCTCGAGTCGGGCAGGTTCATCTTCGGGCCCGAGGTCGAGGCCTTCGAGCACGAGTCGGCCGCCTACCTCGATGTCCCACACGCGATCGGCGTCGCGAACGGCACCGACGCGCTCGTCCTCTCGCTCGAGGCCATGGGCATCGGCGCGGGCGACGAGGTGATCTGCCCGTCGTTCACGTTCTACGCCACCTCGGAGGCAATCGCCCGGGTCGGCGCGACCCCCGTGTTCGCCGATATCGATCCGGTCAGCCTCAACCTCGACCCCCAGGATGCTGCAGCGCGCATCACGCCGAGGACAAAGGCGATCATGCCCGTGCACCTCTTCGGCCGGCCCGCGGCGCTCGCCCAGCTCGCTGCTCTCGGGTTACCGTTGATCGAGGATGCCGCCCAGGCGTTCGGCGCCGCCGGCGTCGCCTCGGCGGGTGTCTGCTCGACCTTCAGCTTCTTCCCGACGAAGAACCTGTTCGCACTCGGAGACGGCGGTCTTGTCGCCTGTCGGAACGACGAGGTCGCCGAGCGCGTGCGGATGTTGCGCTTCCACGGCTCGCGGGACAAGAAGACCTTCGAGCTCGTCGGAACCAACTCGCGACTCGACGCGATCCAGGCCGCCGCGCTCCGGGTCTTCCTGCCCCGGTTGGCCGAATGGAACGAGGGACGCCGAGAGGGTGCCGTGCGCTACGCGGAGCTCGGGCTCGGCGACGTCGTCGACACTCCGCTCGACGAGCCGGGTCACGTGTACCACATGTATGTCGTGCGTACTCCTGAGCGAGCGCGAATCGCAGCCGCACTCGCCGAGGCGGGCATCGCTTCGGCGTCCTACTACGTGACGCCATTGCACCTGCAGCCCGCGATGCGCTACCTGGGTTACGGGCCCGGGTCTCTGCCCGAGACCGAGCGCGCTTCCGCGGACAACCTCGCCCTGCCGATGTGGGGCGGCATCGGCGCCGGCGTGCAGGAGCAGGTCGTTGCAGCCGTGCTCGCCGCGTGTGAAAGCGGCAAGGGAGACAGCGTGCTGTCTTCCCTGCACTGATCTCGAGCGCCGTGAGATCCCGGTTCAACCGACACGCGCTGGGGCAACTCGCCGCCGACGCGGTGATCATCGCACTCGCCTGGACGCTCGCGTGGTTGCTTCGCTTCGACCAGGGCCGCCCCGTGTACTACGACCGCTACCTCAACTGGCAGATCGTCCTCGTCGTCGTTGCAATCCAGCTCTCGGTGTTCGCGCTCGCAGGCTTCTACAACCGCTGGTGGCGGTACGTCTCGACCCGTGACATGTGGTCGGCACTCCGCGGGGTGACGCTTGCTTCACTCGCCACCTTCGTCATCTTCACCCTCTTCGAGCTTCATCCGGCCCGCGTGCCGACGGGGGTCTGGTTCATCGACCTGCTCTTGTGCCTCGCCTTTGTCGCCGGGTCGCGCCTGCTCGCCCGAACGCTGATCGAGAGGCCGCTCCCGGGGCAGGTGGTCGCCCGTGGCAAAGAGGCGATCATCGTGGGGGCCGGCGATGCGGCGCAACTGGTGATCAAGGAGATGCTGCGCAACCCGGGTCTCGGCTACACACCGATCGGAATCGTGGACGATGACCCCCGGAAGCGCAACCTACGCCTCCACGGGATCCGGGTCCTCGGCACGACGGCCGACCTGTCACGCGTGATCCGCGATCGGCGGCCCGACGAGGTGTTGATCGCGATGCCGTCCGCATCCGGCGAGGTGCGCGGCAAGATCGTCGAGGCGGCACACGTGGCGGGACTGCCGGTGAAGACGTTGCCAGGGTTGGCCGAGCTCGTCAGCGGCGACTCCGGCCTGACGACGCAGCTGCGCCCCGTCGAGGTCGAGGACGTCCTCGGACGGGAGCCGGTCGAGGTCGATCTCGATGCGATCGCCGGCTACATCTCGAACGAGGTCGTGATGGTCACGGGCGCGGGCGGCTCGATCGGCTCGGAGCTCTGCCGGCAGCTCGCCCGGCTCGGACCTGCGCGGCTCGTGCTCGTCGATCATTCCGAACCGGCGCTCTTCGAGGTCGACCGCGAGCTCGTGCGCGAGCGAGGGTTCCTCGCCGGCGTGCCGGTGGTCGCAGACGTCAAGGACGGCATCAAGATGCGACAGGTGTTCGACAAGTACCGACCGGGGGTCGTGTTCCATGCGGCCGCGTACAAGCACGTCGCGATGATGGAGGCGAACCCGATCGAGGCGGTGCGGAACAACACCCTCGGCACGCGGATCCTGGCCGACGTCGCCGTCGAGTTCGGCGCCAAGCGGTTCGTACTCGTGTCGACGGACAAGGCGGCGAACCCGAAGACGATCATGGGTCAGTCGAAAGCTCTCTGCGAATGGATCGTGGAGACGTGGGGCCATCGCTCCGACGTCGCCACCCGTTTCGTTGCCGTCCGGTTCGGAAACGTGCTCGGCTCGTCGGGCTCGGTCATCCCGATCTTTCGGCGGCAGATTGCAAAGGGCGGCCCGGTGACGGTGACCCACCCGGAGATGACCCGGTTCTTCATGACGATTCCCGAGGCGGTGCAGCTCGTGGTCCAGGCAGGCGCCATCGCCGAGCGCGGGCAGGTGTACGTGCTCGACATGGGAGAGCCGGTGAGGATCATGGATCTGGCGGAGAACATGATCCGCCTGTCGGGTAAGGAGCCCGGGATCGAGATCCCGATCGAGGTGATCGGCCCAGCCCCCGGCGAGAAGCTGCACGAAGTGCTCGTCGGCGACGGCGAGGTCGTCTCGCCGACCCCTCACCCGAAGATCGAACGGATCGCCCGGCCCCCGGTCGAGGCGGCGTGGCTCGGCGAGGAACTCGCGATCCTCGAACGCCTCGTCGAGGAGGGCGACACGTTGGAGCTCGTCGGGGCCCTGAGCCGGATCGTCAGCGACCCGAGGCGTGTGCCCGCCACCGGCCCGAGTGACCGGTTTCGGGAGGTGACTCCTCTCGTGTCGAGTACGGCGGCCGCGTCCCCGGAGAGGGGGCCCGCAGGCGGGCCTCTCTAGGGGAGGAATCCGCGCTGGCGGATTCGGGATCTTGCAGGATGGTTAGAGCGCTGACAGCAACAGATCGAGCATCAGTTCCGGATCGCGCAGCTTCCCGAGCGGCGCAGGAGCCTTCTTCGTCAGCACCAGGGCGCCGGCGTCGGTCAGCTCGGCCAGCCGCCCGTCCGCGATCAGCCCCTCATCGAGCGCGCCGAGTCTGCCGGCGAAGGTCGTCCAGACCGGTGTCCCGAGTGCCACCGCCTCCCGGTTCATAGTGCCGCCCGCCGAGACGACGAGATCCGCGAGCGCGATCAGGCTCTGCGCATCGACCGCGTGCTCGGGCACGACGAGCGACGGCAGCGACGCCTCGCGAAGCTCGTCCCGCTGAGCGGGCGTGCGCGGCAGGACGACGGCATGCACGGAGTGATCGCTGCCGAGGCGCTCGAGCACCTCGGCGAAGAGCGGGTTGCCGTGCCGGTGGTAGAGCGAGACCTCGGGCGGCGAGCGGACGACGGCGAGCACGCGGGCCGGGTCGAGGCCGAGCTCGGCCAGTACAGCCGTATTGGGCGAGAATCCGGAGAGGTAGTACTCCTCCTTCAGTCCCGGGTAGCGGCGCACCTTGGCGGTCGTCGCGCCGAGTCGGTCGAGCCGCTCCTGCGGAATCGCCTCGGGAGCAACGACTCGGGTTGCGGCCCGTGAGCCGAGCGTGTGCTGCGCGAGCGCGAACTCGTAGTCGTACGCATACGACGAGCGCACCCCGAGCGAGCGGGCACCCAGAGGGAGCTCGTGCGAAGCATGCGAGAGCGCGAGGTCGAACCGTTGCGGCCGCGCCCAGGTGCGCAAGGCCCGGAGCCGCGAGCTCATCGCCCGGATCTTTCCGGCGCGCCCGGCGCCTCCGTGCGGGGGGCCGACGACCTCGTGGCGGATCCCGGCCGCCTCGAGGAGCTCGAGCGTCTGTGCGAACGCGCGCGCTGAGACGCGGACGTCGTGGCCGCGTTCCTCGAGCAGCCTGATCAGGGGCCGGAAGAACGCCACCTGCGGCGAGTTCGTCATGTCGATCCAGACCTTCATGCGCCGTGCTCCATCCTGTCTGCCGCTGGAAGCCGTTCGGCGGTATCGTCGCGCACCACGGCCCGTGCTGCGCTCGGGACTGAGGGCTCCCTCTCTCCGATCGATCCACAACAGCGATCCTGAGATAAGCTCTGCTTATGGATACGCGTCAGCTCGCCGCCTTCTGCGCGGTCGTCGAACGGCGTAGCTTCTCACAGGCGGCAGAACGGCTCGGCGTCACCCAACCTGCCGTTTCGCTCCAGGTGCGGGCGCTGGAGAAGCGCCTCGGCACCCAGTTGCTCGACCGTTCCGGCCGGCGGGTGGAGCCGACCGAGGCCGGGTTGCGCCTGTTCCGGGGCGCCCAGCGCCTGCTCCAGCTCGAGGCGCAGATGCTCGATGAGGTCGCCTCCGAGGGCGCCGGCGCCCTCCGAGGCGAGTTGTCGATCGGCGCCTCGACAGGTCCTGCTGCGGTGGTCGTGCCGGTCCTCCTGTGCGAGTTCCACGAGCGACACCCAGGCTTGCACGTTTCTCTCGAAGTGCACGACACGCAGACCGTGGTCGACCTCGTCGCTGATCGTGGACTCGAACTCGGCATCGTGGGGGCTGCTCGCCGTCATCGGGCCGTTCGCTTCGAGCCGATCCTCGAGGACGAGGTGATCCTGATCTGCCCTCCTGGACACGCGTTCGCAGGACGAACGGTCTCGATCGACGAGCTTCGCACCGAGATGCTGATCCTGATGCAGGAAGGGGCCGGAGTGAGGCAGGTCGTCGAAGACGAGCTGCGGTCGATGGGCGTGCGGCTCCGCGACCTCTCGATTGCAGTCGAGCTCGGCCTCCAGGAGTCGGTGCGCAGCGCGGTGCAAGCCGGCTACGGCGTCACGTTCATCTCACGGACAGCGGTCGAATCCGATCTGGCCGGAGGCACCCTCGCCGAAGCCCGCCTCGAGGGAATGAACGCCAAGCGGGAGATCTCGCTCGTGCGGGCATCGGGCCGGGCGCAAACGCGCGCGGCGGAGGAGTTCGTCGCATTCGTGCGGGAGCGGCAGGAGCTGTAAGCGGCCCGGCGCCAGGCTGGCGCCCGGCGCAAGCGACGTGCGGAGGCCAATCTTCACACGTCGACGCCAGGCTTGAACCTGGCACGGGCGTCTATGCGCCCAGCCTCACATCGGCCACACGAACGGCACCAACGACCCGCCGGAGGCTGACCACACCGGTCACCTGGCCCTGATCGTCGAGCACGGGAAGGTGACGGAAGCCGTGCTCGAGCATGACCTGCGCGGCCGCTTCGACATCGGTGTCGGCTGTCGTGGTCACCGGATCGACGGTCATCCACTGGCGGACTCGAGCTTCGCTCGAGTGAACCCGGGCAGCCATCGCCTTCAGCAGATCGCGTTCGGTCAGGATCCCGATCAGCGTGCCGAAGTCCTTGACGACGACGGCGCCGACGTTCTTGGCGGTCATCCGCTCTGCGACCTCACCGAGCGTGTCCTCGGGTGCCACCTCGATGAACTCGGGGCGCATGACGTCGGCGATCAGCGGCATCGAGCAATTCTAACGCAGGCGGTTGCGAGGGGCCGGTTCGGGCACAAAATAAGAATCCGTAATGCAACGAATAATCGAGATTGGTACTCTTGATCCATGCAGCCTCCTGCGCGCTTCGACGTGCTCGTGATCGGCAGTGGTGCCTCTGGCCTTGCTGCGGCGGTTGCCGCCGAGCGGTCGGGAGCACGGGTCGCACTCGCCACCAAGGGCTCGATTCAGGCCAACAACTCGTCGAAGGCGCAAGGGGGGATCCAGGCCGCCTTCGGTAGCGATGACTCGCCGGAGCTCCACGCCGAGGACGTGATGCGCTCCTCTCACGAGACCGCCGATCCACAGCTCGTCGAGATCCTCACGGATCAGGCGCCCGGGGCGATCCACTGGCTGGAGGAGCTCGGGTGCTCGTTCACGCGCGAGAACGGTGGCTATCGCCTCGCTCGCTGTGGCGGCGCCTCCCGCAAGCGCCTGCTCCAGGTCGGCGACCGCACCGGACATGCGATCACGAAAGCCCTGCGTGAGGCCCACGAGGTCAGCGGCTCAGCAAGCTTCCCGAACCATGCGCTCTCGGCGCTCGAGCCGATCGGTGAGGGTTGGCGAGCCTCTTTCGACGTCAGGAACGGTGGGGTGGTTGCAATCGACGCGGGCGCCATCGTGCTCGCGGCCGGCGGACGCTGCTACGCGGAGGCCGAACGCCGCCACGAGCTCTGCACCAATCACCCGAACGCGACCGGTGAGGTGACGACGATCGCGGTCGAACTGGGTGCCGCGACGCGCGACCTCGACGCGCTCCAGTACCACCCGAACGGTGGCGCGTGGCCCGTAACCATGCAGGGCTACTCGATCCCCGAGACGACGCGGGCCTACGGTGCCGTGCTCCTCAATGCCGACGGCGAGGAGTTCACCGACTCACTCGGACCTCGCGACGTCGTCTCGCAGGCGATCTTCGACGAGGTCGCGGCGGGCCGCGGTGTCGAGACCGAGGACGGTCGCCCCGCCGTCTACCTCGACACGACCCGGATCCCTGAAGCCGATGCCGATATCTCGCTGCCGTACATGCTGCGGCGGTACCGTGGTGCCGGCATCGACCCGCTCCGGGAGCCGCTCCTCACCTACCCGGTCCTCCACTATCAGAATGGCGGCCTCGTGATCGACGAGAATGCCGAGACCACGCTCGAGGGCGTGTACGCCTGCGGTGAGATCGCCGGCGGCACTCACGGGCGCAACCGCATGATGGGCAACTCGCTGCTCGAGTGCGTCGTCTTCGGACGCCGCGCGGGACGGGCAGCCTCGGAGAAAGCGAGCGCATGAGCACGACTACGACCACCGACCTCGAGGGGGCCGTCGAGGATGCCGCCGCGCACCTGTACGTCTGGGCGCTGAAAGACATCCCGCAGGACCTCCGTGACGCGCTCGCCGCCGCGCGCGACCGCGAGACGTCGAAGACCGGCATCCGGATCCTCGAAACCATCCACCGGAACGTCTCGATCGCCGACGAGCAGAAGAATCTCGTCTGTCAGGACACCGGGATCGCCGTCTACACGTGTCGCGTGGGCGAGCATTTCCCTCTCCACCCGACTCGCATCTACGCGGCCCTGAAGGCAGGGACGGCGCGCGCGACGGTCGAGCATCCGCTGCGATCGAATGCGGTGCACGTGCTGACTCGTGAGAATACCGGGCCGAACATCGGCTATCGGCTGCCAATCGTGCACTGGGACTTCATCCCTGATTGGGACGGCCTCGATGTGAAGTGCGTGCCGAAGGGCTCCGGCTCCGAGAACATGAGCTTCCTCAAGATGTGCGTGCCCGCGGACGGCGTCGTCGGGATCAAGAAATTCGTGCTCGAGTCGATCGTCGACGCCGGTGGCAAGCCGTGCCCGCCCGGCATCGTCGGCGTCGGGATCGGCGGCTCCGCCGACTACGCGATGTACCTGGCGAAGGAGGCGATCGCACGTCCGGTGGGCACCCGCAACCCCGATCCGCTCGTCGCCCAGCTCGAGGACGAGCTGTACGGGCTCCTCAACGAGACCGGCATCGGGCCGATGGGGCTCGGCGGCGACGTCACCGTGCTGCAGTGCCACATCGAGCACGCCGACACGCATATGACCCTGAACCCGGTCGCGGTCAACTACCAGTGCTGGGCCGCGCGGCGCGCCTCGGCGCACATTGCCGCCGACGGCACCATCGATTTCGACCGGGAGTTCTAATGGCGACGTCGGTTCTAGTTGCGACATCGGTGGTCGAAATGGCGACGTCGGTGGTCGAACCACCGAAAACCCCCTTCGCGGACGGCATGAGGCCCTCGTGGCTCAGAGCCACAAAGTCGTTTGCGCGCGGGACAGAGGAGACAGGCTGATGGCGCACCACGAAGTCACGTTCCCGATCTCGGATCCGGCCGACATCTTGAAGCTTCGCGCGGGCGACGAGGTCACGGTGCAGGGTCACATCATCGGGATCCGAGACCGCACGCAGATCCGCATCTTCGATCAGGGCGTCGAGCCGCCGATGGACCTCTCCGGCGCGTTCCTGCTCCATACGGCGCCGAACGTGCGTAAGGTCGCGGAGGGGCGCTACGAGAAGATCTGCATCGGCACGACCACGAGCGCCCGCATGGTGCGGTTCACCGAGGGCCTCGGCGAGCAGTACGGCGTCCGCGCGATCTGCGGCAAGGGGGGCTTCCCCGATGTCGCGATCGAGCCGATGCAGCGACTCGGGATGGTCTACTTCGCGATCGTCGGCGGCGCCGCCGCGCTCGAGACGACGCAGATCGAGGAGATCGAAGAGGTGCTCTGGGAAGAGCTCATGCCAGAGTGCCTGTGGAAGTTCCGCGTCAAGGACTTCGGGCCGCTGATCGTCGGCATCGACGCGCACGGCAACTCGCTCTACCACGACGTCCAGGCCCGCGCCCACGACAAGCTGAAGGAGCTATATGCCCGGCTATGAAGCCTCGGATGGTCATGTCATCCCTCTCCCTGGCGGCTGCAAGGTGGCTCCGGCCGTCATCCCGGGTCGTGCCCGGGCCCACCTGCGCGACCACTATCTGCGTCGTCGGCCGGCCTGCTCTGTGCTCGCCATGAGGAGGGCGACATGAACACCCGAGGCTTCAACGACGGCTGGTTGGGTGTCCCCGCGCGTCCCGGCAAGCCCCGGCAGAACGGGCTCACCCACGTGATGGACAAGGGCCTCAACATCCGCGACATCGAGGGGATGTTCGACACGGGCGGTGACTTCGTCGACATCGTCAAGCTCGGCTGGGGCACGAGCTACGTGACAAACAACCTCGAGAAGAAGATCGCCCTTTATCGGCACTTCGAGACGCCGGTCGTCTGCGGCGGCACGCTGTTCGAGGCCGTGTACGCAAAGGGGAAGCTCGACGAGTTCAAGGCGTGGCTCACCGAACACCGTTTCGCCCACGTCGAGATCTCGGACGGGACGATCGACATTCCGCGGGACGAGAAGCTCGAGCTGATCAGCGATTTTGCGCGCGACTTCACCGTGCTCTCCGAGGTCGGGTCGAAGGACTCCGACGTCGTCTTCGCGCCGTACCAGTGGGTCGAATGGATCAAGGAAGAGCTCGAGGCGGGATCCTGGAAAGTGATCACCGAGGCCCGGGAAGGAGGTACGGCGGGCATCTTCCGCAAGGACGGCGACATGCGCACGGGCCTGATCGACGAGATCGCGCACGAGGTGGCGATCGGCGACCTCATCTTCGAGGCGCCGACCAAGGCGTCGCAGGCGTGGTTCGTGAAGCAGTTCGGCCCGAACGTGAACCTCGGCAACATTCCGCCCGACGAGGTGATTCCGCTCGAGACGCTGCGGCTCGGCCTCCGGGGCGACACCCTGAAGGAGATCCTCCTTCCTGCGCAGGAGCCGGCGGTCTAGAGGCTTGTGGTTGCCCCGGGAGACCACTAGTGGACTGGAAGCTCTCGGTCGCCGGTCTCCTGATCGGCCTGCTCGTCGGGATGACCGGCATGGGCGGCGGCTCGCTGATGACGCCGATGTTGATCCTCGTTTTCGGGTTCAAGCCGACGGTCGCAATCGGCACCGACATCCTGCACGGCGCCATCTTCAAGTCGTTCGGCGCCGCGAGACATCGCCAGCTCGGCCACGTGCACGCGCGCCTCGTGATGTGGATGCTGATCGGCTCCGCGCCGGCCTCGCTCGTGGGGGTGGCGCTCTCGTCGTACCTGTCGCGTACGTACGGCGACGGCTACGAGAGCGTCGCGCAGCAGATTCTCGGGGTCACGCTCGTGATCGGCGGGATCGGGTTCTTCGTCAAGGCGTTCGTTCGGCCACACGGGAACGACGCGCCCTTCATCCTCGCCCGCCGCGACCGGGTGATCGCGTTGCTGCTCGGGATCTTCGGCGGCTTCATCGTCGGACTGACGTCGGTCGGCTCCGGCACGTTCTTCGGCCTCGTGATGATGTTCGCGTTCCCGCTGACGGCGGCGAAGATCGTCGGCACCGATCTCTTCCAGGCGGCCCTGCTGTTGTGGGTCGCCGGGTTCGGCCACTTCGTCACGGGCAGCGTCGACCTCCATGCGACGGGGTGGCTGTTGATCGGCTCCATTCCCGGTGTGCTGATCGGTAGCCAATTGACCGTCAAGCTCCCGGACCGGGCGCTGCGCGTCACGCTCTCGCTCGTGCTCTCGCTCTCGGGGATCAAGCTGCTCGACCCGCCGGGTGCGAACGCGATCATCCTCTTCGTCGTCGGCGTTGCGCTCATGGCCGGGCTCGTCCTCGCTGCTCAGCGGCATACGCGCCGGGCCACGGCTCCCTTGCCCGTCGCTGAGGTCGTGTCCGAGCCAGAACCCCTTTGAGCGTCAACACCATCTCGTCTTCCACGTCGGGTCGGAGCAGGCCGCGGAGATCGTTGTCGCCCGGCTTGCCGATCTCCTGATCCCGGCGTCGAGCCCGAGAATCCGTCCTGGGACGGCGCCAGCATCACGATCGCCGATCCGGACGGCTGGCGGCCGGTGCGCGACTGGGGCCTCGCGGAAGTCAGCGGAAGTCAAGGGGCGAGGCGTAGCCTCGGCCCCTGTCAGGTGGCGTCGGCCGGCAGCCGCGGCGGCAGCGGGCAGGAGACGAACCTGCGGCCCGTCACGACATAGCCCAGCTTGAAGGCATTGCAGCCGGCACAGAAACCCGTCAGCGCGGCGAGCAGCGCGAACGCGGCGACGATGCCGCCGAGCACGGCGCCCAAGACGGTCAGTCCCGCGAGGTAGGCGAACGAGGCGGCGCCGAGGAACCCGAGCCCGACCATGTTCGCGAACCGCGGCGGCCGGCTATCTTCGAGCGGCCCCTCGCCGAAATGCGGCTGGACGACCGTGTAGTAGAAGACGCAGGCGAGGCACCAGCGCCGCCCGAGGGCGAGCCCGAGTGCGAGCTGCAGAGCGAGCAACGCCAGGAGCACCCACCATCCGGTCAACACCGCGACGAGCGCCACCACTCCGACCACTGCCTGGTTCATCCGCGGTGCCCGCGCATCGATCACCTGGGTGTCGTGATACGGATTCGCCCGCCGCTCGATAGCTCGCTTCATTCCGGAAAGTATTGCGGACCCGTGCGTATACTCGCCGGTCGTGACTCCCGCCGCGCCCGCGTCCGGTTACACCGTCTGGTTCACCGGTCTGTCGGGCGCAGGGAAGACGACGGTGTCGCGCCTGGTCGGCGCGGAGCTCGTGCGACACGGGATTCACGTCGAGGTCCTGGACGGCGATGTCGTGCGAACGCACTTATCGAAGGGCCTCGGGTTTTCGAAGGAGGATCGGGACACGAACATCGAGCGCATCGGCTGGGTTGCCTCTCGACTCGCGCGAGCCGGAACGGCGGTCGTCGTCGCCGCGATCTCTCCGTACGCGGCGGCCCGGAAGCGCGCCCGCGCCATGACCGAGGAGTTCGCACCGTTTCTCGAGGTGTATGTCCGTGCCTCGGTCGACGAGTGCGTCCGGCGCGATCCCAAAGGGCTGTATGCGCGCGCGCTCGCGGGCGAAGTGGCGGACTTCACCGGGATATCGGCTCCCTATGAAGAGCCATTGGCGCCCGAGCTCGTGCTCGACACCGAGCTGGACGAGCCGACGGCGAGCGCAGGTCACGTGATCGCGTTGCTCGAGGCCAGAGGCCTCCTGCGGTGACGGCACCCCCGCTCTTCGTCCTCGGCGTTCGGCGATCGGGGACGACGCTCCTCCGAGTGATGCTCGACCGGAACACCGAGCTCGCCATTCCGGACGAGTCGTATTTCATTCCGCAGCTCGTTCATCGTCATCCCCGAACGGTCGACCCCGCTTCGTTTCTCGATGATGTCCGGCGCCTGCCCACTCTCGTCGAGTGGGGGGTGTCGGCCGAGGCAGTGGCCGAGCGCCTTCGCCCCGACATGACGCCAGGCCAGGCCGTCGGAGCCGTCTTTGCCGCGTACGCAGCCGTTTGCGGCAAGTCGCGCTGGGGCGACAAGACGCCGTTGTACATGCAGTACCTGCCCCTGCTGGAGCGCACCTTTCCGGAGGCGCGCTTCGTTCACCTGGTGCGCGATGGTCGTGACGCGGCTGTGTCGTTCCTGTCGGTTCCGCGCGGCATCATGACCGAGGGCTGGGGCCACCCGACCGACGCCGCCGGGTTCGCCCGGCTCTGGCGGACCGAGGTGGTCGCCGCTCGTGCGCTGGGTCGCCGTGTGGGAGCCGAGCGGTACCTCGAGGTCCGGTACGAGGCCTTCGTCCGTGAGCCGGCGGCTGCGCTCCAGCACGTCTGCGTCTTCGCCGATCTGGAGTACCAGGCCGACATGCTCGAGTACGTCGGGCGCTCCGACTCGGCTCTGAAGCCGCACCAGCAACGCCTCAACCAGCCGCCGACGCCCGGCGTCCGCGACTGGCGCACCGACCTGGCGCCGTCGGCCACGGCTGCGTTCGAGGCTGTTGCGGGTGATCTGCTAGGTGCGCTCGGGTACGAGACCCGCTCGTCCGGCCACCTGTCGGGGCGCGGTCGGCTCGGGCTCGGCGTGTATCGGGCAAAGACCTCCGCCTGGCGTGGGGTCGGGTACGTCATGCAACGGTCGTCGCTCTGGCGACGGCGCCATCCGCCTGTCGCGTGAACGCTAACGCGGCCCGTTCGTGCCGCGGAATGCGACAAGGATCCCGTTCAGGGTGAAGTAGTAGGCGCGCTCCGTCGCGATACCCGGGGAGTATTTCCCGATCGGGAAGCGCCAGACGACGCGGCCGTCGCCGACCCGGGCGGCGTACGTCCTCTGTTCGAGGGTCGAGAAGAACACGAGATCGCCCACGAGCACGGGCCCGCCGAGGATTCGGCCTCCTACCGTTGCCTTCCACAACTCCTTGCCGTCCGTCTTCCGGTACGCGTGCAGCGCGCCGTCGAAACCGCCGATGAAGACCCGGTCGTCGCCGACGGCAGGGGTCGAATATCCCCACGAGTTGACCTTTTGCTTCCACTCGATCCTTCCGGTCTTCGCGTCGAGCGCGATGATCGTGCCAGAACGGGCGATCGTGTAAAGGCGGCGGCCGTCGGTCGACGCAGTGGCATAGAAGCTCTCGTAGCGGAACGTGCCGCGTTTCACGTAGGTGACCCACAGCCTCTTGCCGTCACTCGCACGGAGGCAGAGGATCGATCCCGCGTACGTGGTGATACACACCCGCCCCCCGGCCAGGGACGGGCTCGAGTTGATGCGCCCGCCGGTGTCGTAGACCCAGCGAATCTTCCCTGTCCTCGCAGAGACCGCAAAGAGGCGTCCGTCGGTCGCCCCGAAGTAGGCAACGCCGTCGACCGTGGCCGGCGACGATTCGACCTTGGCGTTGGTGCGTAGTTGCCAGACGAGCTTGCCGGTCTGCCGACTCAGGGCGCTGACGGTCCCGTCCTTGGCGCTGACGATGAGGAGCGGGCCGCTGATCGCCGGCGTCGACGGCTTGTTCGCTGCATTGCGCCGCCGCCAGATCACCTTGCCCGAGTTCGCCGCGATCGCCCACGTATCGCCCCTGAAAGTGTTGACGTAGAGGACACCGTCGCAATAGCTCGGCGGGTACTCGACGTACGATTTGAGCCCGCGCGCCCACATCGGCGGCCGCGTCGGCACGCCGAGGTGGATTGCAGGTCTGGCGAGATTTCGCGTCGGGCCGCCGCCGAACATCTCCCAGCACCGGCGGTCGACGTCGGGCGCCACGGGAGTTGGCTTGACCGGTTTCGGGATCGGGACGGTCGGCGTCACGACCGAGACATCCGTGGGAGCCGTCACGAGGCCTCCGGAGGGGGGTGGTCGGGTAGCGACGACGAGCACGGCGACCACGAGTCCCAGGCCGAGAGCAAGGCCGGCGGCGGCGATGATGAGGAGTCGCTTGCGCATCGTGTGAGCCACCGGCGTGGCCTGGGCCCAGTGTGCCAGCGGAGTCGGCCCTCGCTTAGAATGGCCCGGCACGTGGCGAAATACGCCCCAGCCGCTCTCGTGGCGGCCCTGCTCGCCGCGACGGCGGCGGCGTTCGTCTACGCGGAGAAGCTAAAGCTCACACCGAGTCCGATTCTCGGCACGCGTGTCGACAAGGTCTTCTCGCCGGTCTGTGCCTGCGAGACGGGCACCGCGTCCATCTCCTTCCGCCTGCGCCAGCGGGATCGAGTCACCGTCGACCTGATCGACGGAAACGGCGACAGCGTTCGCACACTCGTGAAAGACAGTCCCACGCCGCGCGGACGGGTCTCGATCGACTGGAACGGCCGCGGCGACACTGGACGCGTCGTCCCGGAGGGCTCGTACAGGCCTCGGGTGCATCTCGCCGACGAGCGGCGAACGATCGTGCTGCCGAACCCGATCCGGGTCGATGTGACCCCACCGCGGGTCGAGCTCGTCTCGCTCTCCCCCCGGATCTTCTCGCCGGACGGCGACGGGCGGGCGGAGAAGGTCGTTGCGCGCTACAGGGTCGACGAACGCGCTGGGGTGCTGCTCTATGTGGACGGTGAGCAGCGCGTCCGCAAGCGTGGACAGCAGAAGAACGGTCGGATCGAATGGTTCGGGCGGCTCGGCGGCGAGCCCATGCCACCAGGTGTGTATGAGGTCAGCCTCGGCGCGCGCGACGTCGCCGGCAATGTGGGGCCGCCCACACGCGACAAGGCTGTGCTGATCCGGTACGTCGCTCTCGGCCGCGATCGGATCGAGACCGCTGCCGGGGCACGGTTTGCCGTTCTCGTGCTGAGCGACGCGGCGAAGGTCGAGTGGCGCCTTGGCACACGCGTGGGAGTGGCCCGTCCCGGAACCCTGCGCCTTCGTGCACCGCTGCAGCCGGGGCGCTACACGCTGACGGTGTCGGCGAACGGGTTCAGCACCCGCGCCGCCGTGTTCGTCAGGGCGCCGAAGCCGTGAGCGTGCTGGCGCAGATCGCCGGCCCGGTCGGCTGCTCGGGATTGGCGCTGCTGCTCGTCGGCGATCGCCGCTCCCTCCGCATCGCCGGCCTGGTCGCCTGGGGCCTCGGCGTGGGCGGGCTGGCGCTGTACCTCGCGCCGAACGTCGACGGAGCGCTGTTTGCAGGCGCGGCCGTCGCCGGTCTCGTCCTGGCCGTCGGCGCGGCCTGGCTCTTGACCCGCTACCCCTATGCACTCGCGTTCCTCACGCTCGCGTGCGTCCCGATTCGGTTGCCGGTGGACATCGGCTCCGAGCGCGCGAACCTGCTGCTGCCGCTGTACGCCGTCGTCGCAGCACTCGCGCTCGCCATCGGGTGGCAGCTCCTGACCGGAGATTCGCGCTCACGCGAGCTCGGGCCGGTGGCCTGGCCGCTGGCCGCCTTCGTTCTCTGGACGGGCCTGTCCCTCGTGTGGACCCTCGACCTGAAGAAAGGCGCGATCTTCCTCGCGGCCTTCGTGCTTCCGTTTGGGCTGCTGGCGATCGGGTTCGCCCGGCTTCCGTGGCGCGGGCGTTGGCTGACGTGGCTGTGGGGTGGGCTCGTGGCGACCGCTCTTGCCTACGCCGCCGTCGGTACGTACCAGTGGGTGACTCGAGACGTCTTCTGGAATCCGAACGTGATCGTCGGCAACGCCTATGCCCCGTTCTTCCGCGTCAACTCCGTCTTCTGGGACCCTTCGATCTACGGACGCTACCTCGCGGTCGCGATCCTCGTCACGTTGGCGGGGATTCTCCTCGGCGGCGTCCCCGGACGTCGCGTCCTCGTGCTCTACGCGGTCGTCGTCGTCACATGGCTCGGGCTCGTCTTCTCGTTCTCGCAGTCGAGCTTTGTCGCCCTCGCCGCAGGGGTGGTCGTCGCTGCCGCCGTTACCTGGGGTCGGCGGGCCGTGCTCGCGCTCGTCCTGCTCGGCATGTTCACGATCGTCGTCACACTGGCGGTGCCGCAGGTGCGCGATGAGGTCTCGGGCAAGTCGAGGCGCGGGCTGAACAAGGTGACGAGTGGACGCTCGAACCTCGTCTCCCAGGGCGTCCGGATCGCGGTCGACCACCCGGTCACGGGGGTCGGCGTGGGTGGCTTCCGCCGCGCCTACGCGGAGCGAACGGGCGTAACGGGGGACGATCCGAAGCGTGTGGCATCCCACACGACACCGATCACCGTGGCCGCCGAGGGCGGCATCGTCGGGCTCGCTCTTCTCTGCTGGCTCGTCGCAGCTGCCCTCGGGGCGACGCTGCTCCGGCTCGGCCGCGGCTTCACCTCCCGAACGTCGCTCGCGATCGGGCTCGCCCTCGTTGCGATCGGCGTCCACAGCCTCTTCTACGCAGCTTTCATCGAAGACCCGATGACCTGGGCGCTGCTCGGGTTGATCGGCGTGGTCTCGCTCGTCCCGAAGAAGAGGCCGGCACCGGGTGACGGATGATGCCGTGACTCGACTCGGCCAGGCATTCGTGCTCCTCCCGGTAGTGACCGCAGACTCGCAGACTATGCTCGCCCGATGATCACGACGTGGCAGCGAGCCCTCGTCCTCGCCCCGCACACCGACGACGGCGAGTTCGGCTGCGGCGGTACGATGGCGCGCCTGGTCGAGGCAGGGTGCGACGTGCGCTACGTGGCGTTCTCGATCGCGACGCGCTCGTTGCCGCCCGGCTTCCCGCCCGACACCCTGGCGCGTGAGGTGCGCGAGGCGACGGCCGAGCTCGGGATCCCGGAGTCGCAGCTGACCGTGCACGACTTCGACGTCCGCACGTTTCCGGATCGTCGCCAGGACATCCTCGAGCTGCTCGTTGCGTTGTGGGAGGAGTGGCGGCCTGACGTCGTCTTCCAGCCGTCGCATCACGACGTCCACCAAGACCATCAGACGATCGCCCAGGAAGGGTTGCGGGCGTTCAAGCGGACGACGATCCTCGGCTACGAGATCCCGTGGAACAACTTCGACTTCTCGTACGGCGCCTACATCGCACTCGAGCAGCGCCACCTCGAGCGCAAGATCGCGGCCGTCGAGCGCTATGCGTCGCAACAACACCGCCGTTACGCGAACGCCGAGTACATCTGGAACCTCGCGAAGGTGCACGGCGCGAACGTGAATCGCGAGCTCGCCGAGGTGTTCCAGGTGTACCGGATCGTCGCGTGAAGCGAGCGCTGAGCGCGATGCTCTACGCCGCTCGCTCAACGCTGCCTCGATGCGTCGAGGCGCTCGTCGATCTTCGCAGCTCTTCCTCGGAGGGGGCGTTCTGGCCCTCGAGGTGCTGCTCCGCGCGCGACCGCGCCACGAACGCAGCCCGTGATCGACGCGGTGATCACCGTCACGAACCCGATCCCGAGCAGCATCACGACCGCGGCCACGATCTGGCCGAGCGGCAGTCGTCGGAACGCGATCGCCGTAGCCGACCGTCGTCACCGTCTGAACGGCCCACCACATTCCCGGAGCCGATGGTCGGGAACCCGTCGCGGTCGATCACGGTCATCAGCAGGCCGGCGACGACCGTGATCGTCGTCGTCACGGTGGCGATCACGACCGCCGCGCTTCGCGGGTCGGCGGCGCGTTCGATCAGCCGGTCGAGCCGACGCTCGAGTTCGAGTCTCCTGCGGACATCACGGTCGAGTTCGCAGCGCCGCGGCCAGTCCTGCCGCTGCCGGTTCCTCGCCGAGTGCGCGGTTGTGCTGCCCTCGTCGATGCGCTAGCCTCACGGGCCATGTGCTGCCTCGCCCTCTCGGCCGGTTTCATCGGCCCGCGTTTTGCGCTCCTGCTCTGGTGGATCTTCGGCGACAAGGTCGACGCCGCGTTCTCGAGCTGGATCTGGCCGCTCCTCGGGCTCCTCGTCCTGCCGTGGACGACGCTCGCCTACGTCCTCGTCTGGGGGCCGCTCGACGGCGTCTCGGGGGCCGGTTGGCTTCTCGTCGCTCTCGGGGTCTTCGGGGACATCGCGACCTACTCGGCGCGTTCGGCCAAGGCGCGCTACGCGTCCGGCATGTAGCGCTCGGACGCCGCCAAGAGCCCGGAAGCCGCGACGCGCGGCGAGGTGCGACAGCTGATCGGGCGATCGTGTATGTTCGCGCCATGATTCGCGTGATCGTCCGGACGGCGATTCTGCTCGTGGCGAACGCCGTGGGCATGATCGTCGCGTCACTCGTGCTCAGCGGGTTCGACATCGACGTCACCGGGTTCATCGTTGCCGTCGTGATCTTCACCGTCGTCCTCGCCTTGATGCAGCCGTTCCTCGCCAGTGCGCTTCGGCGCGGCGGATCATCGGCGCTCGGCGGGGTCGCCTTGATCGCGACGCTCGTTTCGCTGATCATCACCGACCTCGTCTCCGACGGGTTCTCGATCGACGGGATCGGCACCTGGATCGCGGCCGCCGTGATCGTGTGGGGAGGTGCGCTCCTGGCCGCGTTCATCCTGCCGTACCTTGGGCCTCAAGAAGTACCTCGAGAACAACTGAGTCGCGGACGCCTTCACGTCTCGGCATTTCGCCTCAGCGCGCATCCTGATCTTGGGCTGTACTCCTAGGCTGCGTCGCCCGGAAGCCGTGCGAGGACAACGGCGTCGATTCGTCCATCGTCGTGCTCCCAGTACGCCCGAAGTACCCCTTCGCGGCGGAAGCCGGCGGCCGCCGCGAGTCGGAGCGCCGCGACGTTCTCGGGGGCGACGAACACCTGTACACGGCCGAGGCCGAGAGCTGCGAACGCCCAGTCCGTGAGCAAACGGAGCGCCTCGGTCGCGATCCCACGCCCGCGCACAGTCGGAATGACACAGCACCCGACCTCGCCCACCCGGTGGTCGCTCGGCGCCACCATCGCCTCACCGAGGTACGCATCGCTCGCGCGATCGGCGATCACGACGTGGAGCAACCCGCCCTCTTTGCGGCACTCCTCGTAGAACGCCACGACGCCTGCGCCGTCTACCGCCGGAAGGGCCGGGACCCACCGCGCCGCCGCCGCATCCTGCTCGAGTATGCGCGCGGCCTCGAAGTCATCCTTGCGGAAGGGACGCAGGACGAAAGTCGTGCCGGTGAGGGCCGGGTCGGGATATGGGATCGACGCGTCGATGGTCGAATCCTAGAAGCGGCGGTCCATCGCGTTGGGGCGATGCGATCCAACCTCCGAGCCGACAGGCTTGATGCTCGTCCGGCGGATGCCGCCTGACCACCCTCGCCGAATCGAATAGGCTCAGGGTGTTCAAACCTGGGCGGGCTCGCCCAGCCACACGAGAGGAGAACGAGAGATGGGGATGAGACGAAGGCCACTCAGGCGTGCAGCCGTCGTCGGCGGTGTCGCTGTCGCGGCGCATCACGCCGGCACGAAGTCTGCGCAGGCTCAGGCAGCTGAGCAAGATCAGGACCAGCAGATCGCCGACCTCCAGGCCCAGCAGGCCCAGCCGCAGTACGCGCCGCCGCCTCCGGTAGCCGCTGCCCCCGAGGCCGGTGGCGAAGACATGGTCACGCAGCTCGAGAACCTGAAGAAGCTGCTCGACGAGGGCGTGCTGACCCAGGCGGAATTCGACATGCAGAAGCAGAAGCTGCTTTCAGCTTCGTGAACGGAGAGGAGAAAACAGTGGCCATTGGTCCCGTTCAGATGCTCGTGCTCGGTTTCGCCGAGCCGAACTTCACCGGCAAGATCGCAGCCGAGCTCGACCGGCTGCGTGAGCACGAGTTCGTCAAGATCGTCGATGCGCTCGTCGTGAACAAGGACGTTGACGGCAACATCACCGAGCTACAGGTCACCGACCTCAGCGCGGATGAGTCACTCGAGATGGGCGCGATCGCCGGCGCACTGATCGGCTTCGGCTACGGCGACGGCGATGAAGATGCGATCGAAGCAGGCGCCGAGCTCGGTGCCGAGGCGATGGCCGAGAAGGGTGGTCACCTGATTCCCGAGGAGGACGCCTGGTACGTCGCGGACGCGATTCCGAACGGATCCGCCGCGGCGATCATCCTGCTCGAGCATCTCTGGGCGATCCCGCTCCGCGATGCGATCGTCGATGCCGGCGGCATCGCCCTCGCCGACGAGTGGATCCACGCCAAGCGACCTGATCGCGGTCGGCGTCGCCGCCGCCGCAGAGTAGGCGGCTCGGGATCCGGGGTGGCTGACCGCAGACACCCCGGATCGCCGGCCTCTTGCCGGGGGTGTGCTCGACGACGGCCTGCGGCGAGAACCCCCGATGAGCGACGTCACACCCCCCACTTCGGAATCCGCTCCCGACCCGCGCGAGCTGCTGCGGAGCAAGAGCTATCTCGTGCTGCTCGTCGTCGGCGCGATCATCGGAGTGCCGGTTGCGACCGTCGCCTACTTCTTCCTCAAGGCCGTGGCCGAGACGCAGCAGTACGTCTTCGCCACTCTGCCAACCGATCTCGGCTTCGACAGCGCGCCGTCGTGGTGGCCGATCCCGCTGCTCGCGCTGAGCGGCATCCTCGTCAGCCTGACGATCCGCTACCTCCCCGGAACGGCCGGGCACAAGCCGGCAGAGGGATTCAAGACTGGAGGCCCGGTCCAACCAGTCGAGCTTCCCGGGATCATCATCGCGGCGTTCGCCACGCTCAGCCTCGGGGTGGTGCTCGGCCCCGAAGCTCCATTGATCGCAATCGGCAGCGGCCTGGGGGTGCTCGCCGTCCATCTGCTCAAGAGGGACGCCCCGGCCAAGGCGATCGCCGTGATCGGCGCTGCCGGGAGCTTTGCCGCAGTCGCGACCTTGCTCGGTTCGCCCCTGGCCGGCGCGTTCCTGATGATGGAGGCGGGTGGGCTCGGTGGCGCGATGATGGGAGTCGTGCTCGTCCCCGGACTACTCGCGGCCGGGGTGGGATCGCTCATCTTCGTCGGGCTCAACGACTGGACAGGGTTCGGGACCTTCTCGCTCGCGGTGCCTGACATCCCCCCGGTTGGGAGCCCTGACGGTGCCGAGTTCCTCTGGGCGATCGCCATCGGCGTTCTCGCAGCGATCGCTGGTGCCGGCGTCCGGCGACTGGCGCTCCTACTGCAATCGATCGTCGAGCGTCGCATGCTGCTACTGACGCCGGTTGTCGGCGTTGCGATAGGCGTGCTCGTATTCGTCTTCGTGCAGGCGACGGACAAGGGCGCGGAGAACGTGCTCTTCTCGGGGCAGGATCAGCTCGCTCCGCTGATCGACGGTGCCGCCGAGTGGACCGTCGGCGCCCTGCTCCTCCTCGCTCTGTGCAAGGGACTCGCCTATTCCCTGGCGCTCAGCAGCTTTCGCGGCGGCCCTGTTTTCCCGGGTATGTTCATCGGCGCCGTGGGCGGCATCGCCCTGTCGCATCTTCCCGGCCTGCCGATGATCGCCGGCGCAGCGATGGGGATCGGCGCGATGACGGTCGCCATGCTCGGTCTGCCCCTCGTCTCGGTGCTCCTCGTGATGCTGTTCCTGCAGGCGGACGGCCTCGCGCTGACGCCGCTCGTGATCGTCGCCGTCGTCGTCTCGTACGTCGTCTCGGCCCAGCTCGTTCCCGCTACGGCTGTGGCCATTCCCGCGGAGCCCGTCCCGTCATGACGAACGCCACCCCCTTCCTCCGGCTCACGCCGGCGCTCCGGATCGTGTAAGAACAGCTCACGATGACGACCGCAACCTATGGAGAGAAGCCCGTCTGGGGGCCGAAGCGCCCTCACATCGGGCCGACTCGCCTTCTCATGTCGTGGGTCCTCGCCACCCTAGCGCTGCTCGTTGCCGCGTGGATCGTCCCGGGCGCAGATATCAAGAGCTTCGGGGGCGCATTCGTCGCGGCGGCAGTGATCGCGGTCCTCAACGCAATCCTGCCGCCGATCATCGCGGCTCTTCGGCTGCCGTTGATGCTCGTCATCGGCCTCCTGCTGATCCTCATTCTCGACGCGCTCATGCTTCTCGCCGCGGACAGGATCACCGACGGCGACCTCTCGATCGACTCGTTCTGGTCGGCGCTCGGCGTGGCCTTCGTCGCCTCCGCGGTGACCGTGGTGCTCGACGTCGTGTTCGGGACGAACGACGACGACGCCTACACGCTGCGGGTGATCCAGCGGATCGCCCGGCGCTCAGGCGAGCGCATCGAGACCGATGCGCCGGGGATCGTCTACCTCGAGATCGACGGCCTGGCGCTGCCCGTCCTGCAGCGGGCGATGCGCGACGGCAACGCGCCGAACATGGCCCGCTGGCTCGTCGAGGGCGGCTACACGCTGACCGAGTGGGAGACTGATCTCTCCTCGCAGACGGGTGCATCGCAGGCGGGCATCCTGCTCGGCTCGAACGAGGACATCCCGGCCTTCCGTTGGGTCGAGAAGGAGACGGCGACGACGATGACCTGCTCGGCGCCCCCCGACTGCGCCGAGATCGAGCGTCGTCACGCCGGTCACGGCCTGCTCCGCGACGGTGGCGCGAGCCGCGGCAACCTACTCTCGGGCGAGGCCGACCACATGATCCTCACGGTCAGCCGGATGGACGCGGAGAAGAAGGCGAACCCCGGCTACCGCGCGTTCCTCGCGAACGGCTTCAACGTGACGCGGACTCTTCGTCCTCTTCTTCTGGGAGGTCGTGCTCGAGCTCTCGGCCTCGAGCCGGGCCAAGCGCCGCGACGTGCGGCCGCGCGGGCACCGTGGCGGCGTACTACCCGCTGATGCGCGGGGCGCTCTGCGTGTTCGTCCGCGACCTGATCGTCTACGGCGTCCTCCAGGACATGATGAAAGGGCGACCGGCGATCTACGCGACGTTCTCGAGCTACGACGAGGTCGCGCACCACTCCGGCCTCGAGCGAGCGGACACGCTGGAGGCGCTGCGGAAACTCGATCAGCAGTTCGGCCGGATCGAGCACGCCCGTCAGTACGCCTCACGGCCCTATGCGATCGTCGTCCTCTCCGACCACGGCCAGACCCAGGGAGCGACCTTCAAGCAGCGCAACGGCTACGGGCTCGACGAGCTCGTCGAGCGCTCGCTCGCGCGCGGCGAGGTCGACGACATGGCCGGCGGTGACGAGCAGAGCTCGATGGTCGGCAACGCGTTCGGCGAGGCGACCGGCAAGGGGCCCGACAAGAAGCGCAAGAAGAACGACGTCTCCGACCGGGACGTCGTCGTGATGGGCTCGGGCAACCTCGGGCTCGTCTACCTGATGGAGGAGCGCCGCCGCCTCACGCTCGAGGAGATGAACGAGCGCCATCCCGACTTGATCCCCGCCCTCCGCAACCATCCGCACGTCGGCTGGCTGCTCGTCCGCTCGTCGGAGCACGGGCCCGTCGTGCTCGGCGGAAACGGGACGCACTACCTCGCCGACGGCAGGGTGGAGGGCGACGATCCCCTCGCGGAGTTCTCGCCGAACGCGCCGCAGCACCTGCTCCGCACCGACGGCTTCGCCCACGTCGCCGACATCATGATCGGCAGCTTCTACGACCCGTCGCTCGAGACGGGCTGCGCGTTCGAGGAGCTGATCTCCTTCCACGGCGGCATCGGCGGCCCACAAACGCGGCCGTTCATCCTCCACCCGGCCGACCTCGCGACCTCCGGTGAAACGATCGTCGGCGCCGCCTCGGTGCACGAGATCCTGCTCGGTTGGAGGCACAGCCTCAACGGCACCGCGTCCACGGCGTAGGAACTGCGATGAGCGCGCCGGGCGCCGCGGAACGAGCCGATACCCTTCGGACCGCGAGGGCCGGCAGCGCCGCCTCTCGCTCGACTCGTGGCCTGCATGACCCACGCGGTCGTTCACGTCCTCTTCTACGCGGTCGTCGCGGCAGCGGCGAGCCCACTCGTCCTGACGGCGACGTTCGTCGTGATCCGCAGCGACCGGCCGCGGACGAACGGCATCGCGTTCCTCAGCGGGTTCGTGCTCGGGACCGCGATGGCCTGCTGATCTCGGCCTGGTCGTCGGCGAGGCCACCGTCGCGCAGCTCGACTCGCACGACACCGTCGAGGCTCGTGCTGACGCTGCCCTCGGCGTGGCGCTGCTGATTGCCGGACGTCCGGGCCCGTGGAAGGCCTCCGCGGCCTGTGACCGAGAGGAGCAGCCGGGGGGCCGCGATCATGGCGGGGCTCGCCACGTGCGGCCCGCAGCGGCATTCTCCATGGCGGGGCTGCTCGGTTTCGGCGGCCCGAAGCGGCTGCTGCTCACTCTTCTCGCAATGGCCTCGGTGAGCGAGGCGAGCCACGGCTACGTCGCGGACGCTCACGCTGGTCGCCCTCTACATCGGGGTGGCGACCGTGCTCGTCTCGGTACCCGTCGGCATCGTCGTGATCGCGGGCGAGCGGGCCGCGTCATCCTCGAGCGCGGCGAGTCGTGGCTGACCGCGCACGCGGCGGAATGCTACGCGTGTGGATTTCTCTGGGGTTCGGCATCGCGCTCGTGATCGACGGTCTCGTGCGGATGTTCGGCTGATTTCCTGGCGAACCGGCCCGACGCCGATGAGGAGTCCGATACTCGTGTCGATGGGTCGCGGTCGACTCTGATGCCTGCCATCGCTTCGCGGGTCACGGGTGAACGTCCTCGCGGCGTTCGCGATCGGCTGGCTGATGCCGGGCGAGGCGATCGTGAGATCATCGATGACGCTCAAGTGGCTTGCATGGGCGCGCACAACGCAGTCGATCAGGACTCGGGTGCGCCGGCCACGTGGTCGGGGCGTAGCTGACGTGCGACGCGATTGCGGCTCTCATCGAACGACTCTCGGGTGCGAACGCAACGATCGCGAGCGCTCGGCAGCTGTGAAGACGACTGTTCGTCACGCGTGAACCGCAACGCGGCACAGGCCCGGCGCCCGTCTGATACGACCATCAAGACGCAAGAGGCAGTGGTCAAGCCCGTTCGACCGCACAACGAAAAGGAGAGACCATGGCAGCCGAGAGCGACGTTCCTGTCGATCTCTACATCGCGGCATACTCCGACCCGGATGCAGCCCAGGCCGACTGGGACGTCATCAAGGAGCTGGCGAGGGAGAAGGTGATCACCGTCGACGCGCTCGTGCTCGTCAGCCGGGACACCGACGGGAAGATCCACGTCAAGGACAACGCCCACGACGTCGGTGTCGGGACGACGATCGGTGCGGTCGGCGGCCTGCTCGTCGGCCTCATCTTCCCGCCTGCGTTCCTCGCCTCGGGCGTCGTCGGCGGCGCGATCGGCGCCGGCGTAGGGGGGCTCGTCTCCCACCACGAGAAGAAAGAGATCAAGGCCGACGTCGAGGACTCGCTGCCGCCCGGAAGCTCGGGGATCGTGGCGCTGTTCGAGGAGCGCTGGGTCGCCGACGTCGAGAAGGCGCTCGAGAGCGCCGACGACGTGTCGAAGCATGAAGTCGACAGGGAGAGCGTCGACAAGGCGAAGGCCGCGGCGGGCGACGGCGGCTAGACCGGAACGTGGTGTCGCAAACCCAGGCAGAAGGCGGCGTGTCGGTCATGCCCGGCGCGCCGCCCGCTTTCCATCTGCTGGCGAAGCCGACGGGTGCTGTGTGTAACCTCGATTGCTCGTACTGCTTCTTCCTGTCGAAGGAGATGCTGTATCCGGGCTCGCGGTTCCGGATGGCCGACGAGTTGTTGGAGGAGTACGTGCGGCAGCTGATCGAGGCGCACGCGAGCGTGCCCGAGGTGACAGGTCGCCTGGCAGGGCGGCGAGCCGACGATGATGGGGGTCGGGTTCTTCCGGCGCTCGGTCGAGCTGGCGCAGCAGTATCTGAAGCCGGGCCAGCGGGCTGTCTACACGATTCAGACCAACGGGACGCTGCTGGACGAGGAGTGGGCCGCGTTCTTCAGGGAGAACGAGTTCCTGGTCGGGATCTCGATCGACGGGCCGCGGGAGCTGCACGACGCCTACCGGGTCAACAAGGGCGGCAAGGGGTCGTTCGAGCAGGTGATCCGCGGCCTCGAGTACCTCCGGGCCGGTGGGGTGGAGTGGAACGCGCTGACGACCGTGCACGCCGTCAACGGCGATCACGGTCGTGACGGTGTACCGGTTCCTGCGCGACGAGTGCGGCGCGCGGTTCGTCCAGTTCATCCCGATCATCGAGCGCGTCGCGGAGGCCACGGACGGCGAGGTGCCGTGGAGCTCGTGGCGCGACCGGCCGCTGTACGAGCAGAAGGGAGAGCTGGTCACCAACCGGTCGATCACGGCCGAGCAGTACGGCCGTTTCCTGATCGAGGTGTTCGAGGAGTGGGTGCGCCGTGATGTGGGCGAGGTGTACGTGCAGATGTTCGACGTCGCGCTCGCGAACTGGGTCGGCGAGCCGCCCGGGCTGTGCGTCCACTCGGAGACGTGCGGGCTCGCGCTCGCGCTCGAGCACACCGGCGACCTCTACTCCTGCGACCACTTCGTCGAGCCCGCCTACAAGCTCGGGAACATCAAGGAGCACGCCGATGCTCGAGCTCGTCGCCTCGCAGCAGCAGCGGCAGTTCGGCCTCGACAAGCGCGACACCCTGCCCCAGTACTGCCTCGACTGCGACGTCCGCTTCGCCTGCCACGGCGGCTGCCCCAAGGACCGCTTCATCCAAACCCCCGACGGCGAGCCGGGCCTCAACTACCTCTGCGCCGGCTTCAAGGACTTCTTCCACCACGTCGACCCGGCGATGCGCTTCATGAGCGAACGGCTCCGTGCCGGCGGCGCCCCCTCCGAGATCGTCGCTCATTACGCCGCAGAGGACGCCCGGCGTGGCCGCAACGACCCCTGCACCTGCGGCTCCGGCCGCAAGTGGAAACACTGCCACGGCGCCGTGGCGTAGCCCGCTACGGTCCGCTCCATGCCCGAGCCCCGTTCGGTCGCGCGCGGTCTCGTCGGCCTCGTCCGCGACGTGCTTTCGCGCTACGGCCGCCTCGGCGGCTCGCAGTTCGCGGCCGCGATCTCGTACCGGGCGCTGTTCTCTCTCGTCCCGCTGGCCACGTTCGTTGCGACGATCCTCGCGCAGATCCTGTCGTCGGCCAGCGTCGACCGGCAGGATCTCGTGTCGGCGATCACCGAACAGCTCGATCTGTCTCCCGCAGGAGCGGCCAAGCTCGACTCCCTGATCACGTCGGTCCCGTCGCCGTGGAGCCCCGCCGGCCTCGTGGCCCTCGGGCTCGCGCTGTGGGGCGCCACGGGCGTGATGTCCTCGATGCAGAAGACGCTCGCCGTCGTGTTCGACGGCGGCGCCTCCCGCGGCCTCGTCAGGGGCCGCCTCGTCAGCGGGCTGCTCGTGCTCGGCGCCCTCGGGCTGATCCTGTGTGCGCTGATCGTCTCGATGCTCGAGAACGTCGTGCGCAAGGTGAGCCAGAACGTGGACGAGGCTCTCGGCTGGCAGCCGTTCGGCTTCGGCGTCGTCCTCGGCGTCGTCGTACCCGTCGCCCTGACGTTCCTCGTGTTCATGCTGCTCTACCGTTACGTTCCCCGCCACCGCCCCGGTTGGCGTGCCGCCCTCCTCGGCGGTGCCGCTGCGGCCGTCGGGTTCCAGGCGGTGCAGGTCGGTCTCGGCTGGTACCTCTCCGGGCCTGCCGATTTCACCAAGGTGTACGGGTCAGCGAGCGCCGTCTTCGCGTTCCTCTTCTCGGTCTACCTGAGCGCGAGCGCGTTCGTGATCTGCGCGATCCTCACGGCCGTGGTTGAAGAGCGCTTTGCAGGCCGGGGCCGCTAACGGGCGACCACCACTCAGGTCGCCACCCCGCGCGCGTCGCAGCCTGGCTCGATCGTCAATCCGACGAACCTCGCCTGCGCATCGAGGAGCACGAGCGTTCGCTCCATCGCCTTCGGCGGCAGGCTGCCGACCCCGGAGTGGTAGGGGTTGTCGAGGAACCAGAGCAGGAGCAGCATCGAGGAGATCACGACCGCGACGCCGCCCATCATCGTCGCCTGGACGACGGCATGCTCGGCGCTGTCGGCGAAGAAGAGCATGAACACGAAGATGATCATCGCCGACAGGAACAGCACGATCCAGAGCGGGGTCGGGATCACACCCTCGGCGCCGTGCGTCCGGTCCGACCGGGCGGCCTGGCGCTCGGACTGCTGGTCGAGCCACTTGCCGTACGCCGCCTGCTCCGAAGCCGTGCGCGGCTCGATCGTCTGCAGGGTGCGGAACATCGTGACGCTCCACGGATTGACGAGGTCCGCGCCCCGACCCGACTGCCATCTGCGGCCACTCCTGGTACACGACGGTACGCGCGTAGCAGACGAGGCCCTCCGACATGGGCTTGCGCGCCGTGAGCGGGAGAAGCTGTGCGATCTGGAACTGCTGCGCAACGGTCTGAGCTTCTGCTTCCGCTCCGGTGCGTGACGTGTCGTAGCTCTGGAACGCGAGAAAGACGACGAACCCGAGTAGGACGGCAAAGCCGGTCGCGATCACGCCGAACACGCCCGCGGCGCGATCGCCGTCCTGGAAGTAGCTCCCTTCGGGTGCGGTTCGGCGCACGAACAGCATCACCGTGATCGCGGCGATGGCGACGCCGACGACGACGATGCCGGCCCAGAGGAGGCTCATGTGATCAGCGACGGTCGCTCACGGTCGCCACGAGCCTACTCATCGCTGCCGGTCGGCGGCGGCCAGCTCGACGATCTCGTCCACGAGCTCGAGCCCTTCCGACCGGTGTGTGATCAGCAGGATCGACTGCTGACCGGCCTCGGCAAAGACATCCCGCATCAGCCCCTCCGCCGTCTCGGGATCGAGATGGGCGGTGGGCTCATCGAGGACGAGCACAGGGGCATCGACAAGGAGCGCCCGCGCCAGCACGAGGCGCTGGCGCTGTCCGCCCGAGAGCCGCGACGCCTCCTCGCCGACGAGCGTATCCAGCCCGAGTGGGAGCGACGAGACCCACTCGGCCAGGCGCGCGCGCTGCAGCATCTGTGTCAGTTCGTCATCGGTCGCCGCCGGTTGTGCGAGGAGGAGGTTCTCCCGGATCGTCGAGTTGAAGACGTGCGCTTCCTGGCCGGCGAGGGCGAAGGTGCGGCGCACATCCTCCTGGCGCATGTCCCTCACGTCGTACCCTCCGACTGTAACCCGCCCCGACTCCGGGTCGAGGAAGCGAAACAGCAGATTCACCACGGTTGTCTTGCCGGCACCGCTTTCGCCGACGAGCGCGATCCGGCGGCCCGGCGGGATCAGCAGATCGAACCGGTCCAGCGCAGCCGCCCCGTGCGGTGTGTACCGGGCCGTGACCGACTCGAGGGCCACCGTCGTCGGGTGCGTCGGCGCTGTCACCGGAGCGACCGGTTCGCGCACGACGGGCCGCTTGTCCATGAGCTCGAGGACCCGGCGCCCCGAGGCGAGCGTTCCTGCGAGCTCCTGAGCGGCGGCCGGAAGCATCGCCACGCCCTCGAACGAGGCGAGCGCGAGCAGCGCCACCGTTGCGACGAGCACCCGGTCGAGCCTCGCTGCCGAATGCGCCGACACGGCGGCAGCCAGCACGGCGACCGTCGTCAGCCCGGCGACGAGCACGAGCAGGCCGGCTCCGAGTCCCGCGACGAGGGCGTTGCTGCGTGCATCACGTGCGAGCTCTCGATCGGCGGCCCGAACGGCTTCGAGCCGCTCCTCCTCGCGCCCGTAGAGAACGAGCTCGGGCGCACCGTGCAGCAGCTCGACGAGATCGGCCGCCATTGCACCACGCGCGAGGGCCTGGTGTCTCCCCGCTGAGCGCGAGAGCACCGTCGACAGCAGTGGCACGCAGGTGCCGGCGACAACGAGCCCAACGGCAAGGATGAGCCCGGTCACCGGGAGGATCGCGGTGGCCGTTGCGACCGCGAGGGCTGCGACGATCAGCGCCGCCGCCGGCGGGCCGATGCCCCGGAGGAAGAGGCCCTGCAGGGCATCGACGTCGCCGACCATCCTGCTCACGAGGTCGCCGCGGCGGAAGCCCTCCAGCTGAGCCGGCGCGAGGGGCTCGATGCGGGCGTAGAACCGCGCTCGAATCCGACCGAGCAACCGGAGCGTCAGGTCGTGGGAGAAGAGGCGGTCGAGATAGCGGGCGAGCGGTCGTGAGAGTCCGAAGAAACGAACCGCGACGATCGTCGCTGTCAAGGAGAGGATCGGCGGGTGCTCCGCCGCCCGGGAGACGAGATACCCCGAGGTGGTGATCAATCCGACCCCGAGGAGCACCGTCGCCGCAGCGAGGGTGATCGAGAGAGCCACTCGTTTCCTCGGCATGCCCACGAGGCCGAGCAATCTCCTCAGCGTGGCGCTCATGCCGGTGCCATCGCGATCTGCCCGTCTGCAATCGCGACCAGCCGATCTGCTCGCGCGGCGAGGTCGAGATCGTGGGCGAAGAGCAGCATCGTGCGGCCGCGCCGAAGCCGCTCGATCGCTTCGCCGACGCGTCGCGCGCTCGTCGGATCGAGGTTCGCCGTCGGCTCGTCCAAAACGACGAGCGGCGCGTCGCGGAGGAAGGCCCGGGCGAGAGCGATGCGCTGCCGCTCACCCGTCGACAGCGGCCGCCCACCCTCCCCGACGACGGTGGCGTAGCCGTCCGGCAGGCTCTCGATGACGGAGTCCACGCCTGCCTGCTCCGCCGCATCCTGCACCCGCTCGTCCGAGGCGGCCGGGTCGCCGAGGCGGATGTTGTCGGCCACCGTGCCACGGAACAGCGTCGGGCTCTGAGGCACCCAGGCGATCTGGCGTCGCCAGGCAGCCGCGTCGCAGTCGGCCAGGTCGACGTCGTCGACGAGGATCCGCCCGCCGGCGGGAGCATGAAAGCGCAGAAGAAGGGACGCCAGCGAGCTCTTGCCGCCCCCGCTCGGGCCGACGATCGCCAACACCTCGCCCGGCGCGATCTCGAGCGCGATATCGACGAGTGCTGCCGTGGGCTGGTCGGGATAGGCGAACGAGACGGACTCGAACCTGATCGTAGCCTCCTGCAGGCTCGGCGGAATGGTCGATCCGGAGGCGACGGCGACCGGCTGGTCGATCAGCATCAGCAGCCGCTCCGCCACAGCCGCGCCGTCCGCGCTCGCGTGGAACCCGGCCGCGAGGTTTCGAAGCGGGAGGTAGAGCTCGGGCGCGAGGAGGAGCACCGTCAGTGCAGGCTCGAACGCGATCCCGCCGTCGACGAGGCGGACTCCCACCGTCACGGCGACGAGCGCGACGCCGAGCGTCGCGGCCAGCTCGAGCACCGTGCCGGACAGAAACGCGAGGCGGAGGGTTCCCATCGTCGCCGAGCGGTACTCGTCGCTGACCCGCTCGATCCGCTCGATCTGGGCCTCGCCGCGATTGAAGGCGCGCAGCGTCGGCAGCCCGCGGATGACGTCCAGGAAGTGGTTCGAGAGCAGCGACATCGCCTGCCAGCGCTCGCGGGCGCGGTTGGCAGTGGAACGGCCGATCAGCCAGAAGAAGACGGGGACGAGCGGCAGGGTGAGCAGCATCAGCCCGGCCGAGACGAGGTCGAGAGAGGCGACGAGAACGAGTACTGCGATCGGCACGACGACGGCGAGGACGAGCTGCGGGAGGTAGCGGCCGAACAGCCCTTCGAGCGCGTCGACACCTGCGACAGCGGCCGTCGCAACCTCCGCGCTCTCGGCACCGTCCAGCGCGGTCGGGCTCCCCTTCAGCCGCGCCGAGACCAGATCGAGCCGGAGTTGCGAGAGCACACCGATCGCCGCTCGCGCACCGACGGCCTCGAAGCCCCACGTCGCCGTCGCGCGGGCAGCGACCACGACGACGAGCAGCACGAGCGGCACGGTCACGTCCGTGAGCGTGGCACCGTCGAAGGCCCGTGCCGCAACTCGAGCGAGCAGCACGGCTTGGGCGAGGACGAGCAGCGCCGCGACGACCCCAAGGGTCGCATCGGCTCCGAGCGCGACGCGGGCGGCGCGCGCGCGACGGAGAAGACGCGGATCGAGCGCTCGCACGACAGCGAGTCTACGGCCGGCTGCGAATCGCGGTCAGGCGTCGGGCGTCGCGCCGGCGCTCTTCTTCGCGACCAGCACGTCGACCGGATTGCCTGCGTCCATCTTCCCGAGCCGCGCGCGGAAGACGTGGTAGCTCCAGGCCTGGTAGAGCAGGATGACGGGCAGAAGGACGAGCGCGAAGATGCTCATCACCGTCAGCGTGTAGTGGCCGGATGACGCGTTGGTGGTCGTGAGGCTGTCGGCGAAGTCCGTCGATGAGACCATCACCCGCGGGTAGAGCTCGGTGAACAGCAGCACGACGGCAAGGACGATCGTGGCGGCGGTGGCGGCGAACGCGAGCATCTCGCGACGGACGTGGTTGAGGATGACCGCGCCGATCGCGGTGCCCGCCGCGAGGGCAACGAGGACGATGCCGGGGAAGATGTCCTGGTCGTTCTTGTCGATCCCGACGTAGAGCGTCCAGCCGAGGAAGACGGCCCCGACGAGGGCGGCCGGCACGGCGATGCGGCCCGCCGTCCCGACGGCACGCCTGTGGAGGTCACCGGTCGTGCGGAGCGTCAGGTAGACGGCGCCGTGCAGCGCGAAGAGGAGAACGAACGCGACCCCGGCGACGACCGTGTAGGGGGTGAAGAGATCCCAGAACGTGCCGGTGAACTCCTGCTCCGACGAGATCGGGACTCCGTGGAGCAGGCTCGAGAGCCCTATTCCCCAGATGAGCGGGATCCCGAAGGAGGCGGTCGTGTTGAGCCAGGTCCAGACCGCACGCCAGCGGGCGCTCTCGGCTTTGCCGCGCCACTCGAAAGAGATCACCCTCACGATCAGCAGCACGAGCAGGAGCAGGAACGCGATGTAGTAACCCGAGAACATCGTTGCGTACCAGACCGGGAACGCAGCGAAGGTCGCTGCGCCCGCGATGATCAGCCAGACCTCGTTGCCGTCCCAGAACGGTCCGATCGCCCTGATCATCGTGTGCCGGTCGCCCTCGCTGCGTCCGAGCACGGGGAGCAGCATGCCGACCCCGAAGTCGAAGCCCTCGGTCACGAAGTAGAGCGACCAGAGCGCACAGAGGATCCAGAACCAGGTGGTTTGCATCAGTAGCTCGGCGCTGGTGTCGGCGCTGGCGTCCCTCCGTCAGAGCTGGTGTCCGGCGGGTCGAGTCGTGCGTAGCGGCGCATCAGCCAGAAGTCGACCACCGCGAGCATCAGATACAGAGCCACGAACACCCCGAGACTGAAGGCCACCTTGGCAGTCGTCGAAGTCGGCGAGACGGCGTCTGCCGTCTTCTGCAGGCCCCACACGATCCAGGGCTGGCGGCCCGTCTCGGTCAAGATCCAGCCGCCGAAGCAGGCGAGGAACGGCAACGCGATGCCGCCGACCGCGGCCCGCTGGAACCACTTCGCCTGCGTGATGTCACGGCGCCAGAGGAGCCAGCCGCCCCACAGGGCGAGAAGCAACATCAGCCCGCCGAGGTAGGCCATCACCCGCATAGCACCAGTAGGCGAGCTCGATCATCGGCATGTAGTTCCCTGGCCCGAACTGGGCTGCCTCCTGCTTCTGGTTCTCGTTGAGGCCGACGACCTTCCCCTGGAACGAGCCTGTCGCGAGGTACGACAACAACCCCGGGATCTCGATCGAGAAGCTCGGGGTCTGGTCGCTCTGTGTGAAGCCGCCGATCTGGAAGATCGAGAACGAGGCTGGTTCTTCGGTGTCCCAAAGCGCCTCGGTCGCGGCGATCTTCATCGGCTGTGACTCGGTCGTCACGATCCCGAAGGCGTTCCCCCAGTAGAGCTGGAACGCGGTCAACGGCACCATCAGCACGATCGCCAGCTTCGCCGCCGAGCGAAAAACATCGACGTTGCGGCCCTGCCGCAGATGCCAGGCAGCGACGCCGAGCATGACGAAACCGCCCGTGAGGCAGCCGGCGAGGATCACGTGCACATACGCGTAGATCGCGAACTTCTGGAACATGATCGTCGCGATGTCGTTCGCCTGAGCCGTGTTCGTCGACGAGTTGATCTCGTAGCCGACCGGATGCTGCATCCACGAGTTCGCGACGATGATGAAGTAGGCCGAGAGCCAGGTGCCGGCCCAGACGAGATAGATCGTCGCGAGGTGCACCTTCGGCTTGAGGCGGTCGCGACCAAAGATCCAGAGCCCGATGAACGTCGACTCGAGCATGAACGCCCCGAGCCCCTCGATCGCGAGCGGCGCCCCGAACACATCGCCGACGTACTTCGAGAACGATGACCAGTTCATCCCGAACTCGAACTCCTGCACGATCCCGGTCGCCGTCCCGATCGCGAAGTTGATCAAGAACAGCGTGCCGAAGAAGCGGACGAGCCGCTCCCACTTCTCGTCCTTCGTCCGATACGCCAGCGTTTGCATGATCGCCAACAGGGGCGCGAGGCCCAATGTCAGCGGTACGAACGTGAAGTGGAACAACGTCGTGATCGCGAATTGCCAGCGCGACAGCTCGAACGCGGTTGCGCCGAACGTCATGCCGAGATCCTTGCCACGGGGCGGGCGGCCCGCACGGGTCAGGTACGGGAGGTTTCGAGATCGTCCGCTAGCTGGTTCGCGAACGCGTGGGCCTGTTCCGTGAAGTCTGGTTTGAGGTTGGTCGGCGGGATCTTGACGCCGAGGTAGCGCTCGCGGTTTTCGCCCTTGCCGAAGTAGCTGAGCAGCGACAGGAGCGATCTGACCTGGCCGCCCTCGTAGGTGAAGTGGATCCCGTCGACGAATTCGCCACCCTGCTTCGTTCCCATCTTCTTGACCGACTTCAGGTTGGTGTTCCAGTAGCGTCGGCAGACGACGAAACCGGTGAAGCGCTTGCCGCCGAGGATCCGTCCCGCAGCCTCGGACTTCAGGTACGAGCGGATCGGCACGCTCGGCCTGAAGAACCAGGTGGGTGAGCCGATGCAGAGGAGGTCGTAGTCGTCCTTCTCGCGCTTCGGCGGGAACCTCGATCTCGCCGGTCGCGTTGCGGGCCTGCGCCGGGAGCATCCCGAGCGACGTCGAGGTAGGCGTGTCGGAACGGGAAGCGCGTGAATCGCTCCGCCCAGCGCTTGTCGGTGAACTCGATCTTGGCCTGATCGACGTCGCAGCTCCGCTCGCGCAGTACCTCGGTCATCGCTTCGACCACCCTGAAGGCCTGCTGCGTGTAGGTGAAATAGACGAACAGGACTCGCGGTTTCGTCGCGCCAACCTCGCTGGAAGACATGGGTAGCTCGCTCTCACTCGATCGACATCTAGTCACGGACAATCTATGCCGTCGCCTACCCTGAGTGGGACTTCGTTTCGGGTTACCGACACACTCGCGCCGCAGACCCCGCCCCCGGAGACAACTCCCTCCGCGACCGGCGGCACCACCACGGAGGCGTTGCCAAACGCGCCGCCTACCAGGTGGAAATCTCGGCCTTCGGTTGCTTCCCGGGCGGACCCGGCCTTCGCAGAGATCTATCCCTGGCTCGGTGTTCGCCTGGGCGCGACCGGAAGCCTCAAGTAGGTGGGCCGTAGCCCTCGATTTCGAGGGAGCCGGCGGCGGTCATGGCAACAGCGGCGGGGAACCCTGCCGGGCGCCCCGCCACGATCGTCCCTATCCCTTGTCGGGGTGCTCGACGTCGGTGAAGAGGTCTCCCTGCGCCGCCCCGGAACCTGCGCGGCCTCCACCGGGCCCACGCAGCACCCACGCGGCACCGACCGCGAGCACGGCACCGGCCAGAGGCCCGGCGACGTACACCCAGTAGCTCGTGAAGTCGGTGCCGACGAGATCCGGCCCGAACGTCCGGGCGGGGTTCATCGAGGTGCCCGAGATCGGGCTTCCCCAGAGGCCCGCGAGCGCAATGTAGGCGCCGACCCCGAGCGCCCCGAAGACACCGATGGACTGGGCGCCCGACGCGGTGCCGAGGATGACGCTGACGAGCCCGAGGGTGAGGACGGCTTCCATCAGGAACGCGTCACCGGCCGAGTACCCCGCGGCCGGGTAGTTCGAGCCGTAGGTGGCGGAAACGTCGATCACCGCATGGAGGAACAAGCAGGCGAGCGTGGCGCCGACCAGCTGCACGACGATGTACCCCGGCACGCGGCGCCACGGGAAGTCGCCACGCAGCGAGAACGCGATGCTGACGGCGGGATTCAGATGGGCTCCCGAGACCTTGCCCATGAACAGGATGATCCCCATCACCATCAAGCCGGGGGCGACGACCGCCGCCGTGCGGCTGATCGTGTCGGGGAACGCCTGTCCCATCATCCCGCCGCCGGCGGCGACGAGGACGAGGAAGAACGTCCCCAACAGCTCCGAGAAGAGCCGACGCCACTCCTGACCGGGATCCTGGAAGTCTGCGAAAGTGGCCTCCAGGGACTTCTCGTACCGTTGGAGGAGGTGTGGCCCGGGAGTGATCGTCACAATGACTTCTCCTTACTCGTCCTAAGGGGGTAGAGGCGAGTTCGACGGAAGCCGCTGGAAGCCTCGTTCCGGATTCGACTCGACGAGATCCCTGCTGTCCGGACCGAGCCGCTTGCCGTAATTGCAAGGCGCAAGGTGGGGCCGATCGCCACGCCAGGCGTGCCGTTTGCCCGCCTGGCCGTCATCCTCCGGACGCGATAGCCTCGACCCGATGAGCGCGCTCCACCACACCGTACGGACGGTGACCCCGTTCCACGACCGGTCGCGCCCGCGCCGCCTGCTCAAGATCGCGCTCTGGACCCTCGGGCTCGCCTCCGTGCTCGTGATCTGCCACCTGGCGGGGTTCGACGTGCTCGGCTGGTTCTCGAGCCTCTGGGACACGATGACGGAGATCTCGCTCGGCTACATCGTCGCCGGCGTCTTCTTCCAGACGATTCAGACGACCCTGACGGCTCTCGCCTGGTACTACATCCTCTCCGCCGGCTACCCGGACGGCGGCGTGCGCTACCGCGACATCCTCGCCGCCTACGCCGCCGGCGTGGCGATGAACGGCTTCCTGCCGGCGAACATCGGCACGTTTGTCTCACTCCTGATGTACGTCGCGCTGATCCACGGGTCGACGTTTCCCGGCGTACTCGGCGCGATGATGGTGCAGAAGATCTTCTACACCGCGATCGGTGTCTTCGTGTACCTCTATCTCTTCCTCTCGGTACCGGGGACATTCGACCTTCAGCTCGGAGGCGTCACGGGACATCCGGTGCTCGTGATTGCGCTCATCGCCGGCGGGGTCCTGCTGATCGTCCTCCTCTGCAGGATGTTCTGGGACAGGGCGAAAGGGCTCTGGGAGAAGGCGAAGCAGGGCGGTGCAATCCTCGCCCATGGTCGTGACTACGTGTTCAAGGTCCTGTTGCCGTCGTTCGGCTCCTGGATTGCGAAGCTCGCCGTCGTCGGCATCTTCCTCGCCGCCTACGGCATTCCGGTGACGTTCCACACGATCATGTCCGTGATCGGAGGCAACTCCCTCGCCAACACGGTGTCGTTCACTCCGGGTGGGGTTGGGGTCACACAGGCGGTCAACAACGTCTCGCTCGCGAGCGTCACCGACGCGGAGACGGCGACGGCCTACTCACTGGGCCAGCAGCTCATCGTCACCGCCTGGAACGTTGCGTTCGGGATCGTAGTCGTCACCTGGGTCTTCGGCTGGACGGGCGGTAAGCAGCTCGTGGGGCAGTCCTACACGGGTGCGAAGGAGAAGACGGCTGAGCAGTCGGCAGCCCACAAGGTCCGCAAGGCGGAGAAGAAGGCGGCCAAGCGGGCGGCGGACGAAGCCTGACCGGATCGTTCGAACGGGATCACGGCGGCTGCGCTCGGATCTGTGACCATGATGGACGATGCCTTGACCCTGCCCGTCCCATTTCACTGAACGGAGGTCGAACATGTGTCGTTGGCTCGCCTACTCCGGCTCGCCCGTGCTGCTCGAGGAGCTGCTCTACAAGCCTGCCCACTCGCTGATCGATCAGAGCCTGCACTCGAGGCTCGGCGCGACGACGACGAACGGCGACGGCTTCGGCGTCGGCTGGTACGGCGTGGGCGATACGCCCGGCGTCTTCCACGGCGTCGAGCCCGCGTGGAACGACCGTAACCTTCGCCACCTCGCCGGCCACCTCTCCTCTCCGCTCGTGTTCGCGCACATCCGGGCGTCGACCGGCGGGGCCATCCAACAGACGAACTGCCACCCCTTCAGTCACGGTCGCTGGTTGTGGATGCACAACGGGCTGATCCGCGATTTCGCACTGGTCAAGCGGGAGCTCGCGCTTGCCGTCGACCCGTCGCTCTACGCGGAAATCGAGGGCTCGACCGACTCCGAGCTGTTCTTCTTCCTCGCTCTCACCTTTGGCCTCGAGGATGATCCGCCGCTAGCCGTCGAGCGCGCCGTCGGCCTGATCGAGGACACCGGGAGGCGTCACGGCATCGAACATCCAATTCAGATGACGGTGGCGACGACGAACGGCGACAGCGTCTGGGCCTTTCGCTACTCGAGCGAGGGCAAGTCGAGGTCACTGTTCTTCAGCACGGACGTGCACACCCTCCGGGTGCAGTACCCCGACAATCCCGTGCTCCACGGGCTCTCGGACGAGACCCGGCTCGTGGTCTCGGAGCCGCTCGGCGATCTCGCGGGCGCCTGGAACGAGGTGCCGGAGGCGAGCTGGGGGGTCGTCCAGGAGGGGCAGGACGAGCTCCACTCGTTCGTGCCGCGGTAGGGAGAGGGGAGGCGGGTGGGCAGGTTCGACCGGCCCGCTATCGAGAAGGGGCAGCGACCCAGAGGCGGAAACCGCCGAGGAAGGCGTCCTCGTTGTGCCCGAGCCGGACGTTCGGCGGAAGCGCATCGAGCGACTCGGCGTTGCCGCCTCCGAGCGTCACGTAGTCGGGCTCGAGCGCCGCCGTCAGGAGCTCGATGGTCTCGTGAACCGCCTTCTGCCAGTGCTTCGGGCCGAGCCGCTTCAGTCCGCGGCTCCCGACGTAGTCCTCGTACGTCGCCTTCCGGAACGGGAGGTGACCGAGCTCCATCGGCTCGACGATCCCGTCGACGATCATCGTCGAGCCGAGCCCGGTGCCGAGTCCGAGGAAGAGCATTCGTCCACCCGCGTAGCTTCCGAGTGCCTGCATGGCTGCGTCGTTGACGACCTTCGTCGGCTTCCCGAACGCCGATCCGAAGTCGAAGCCAACCCAGCCGCGTCCGAGGTTGACGGGCTCGTGGACGACCCGCTCTGCGCGCACCATCGCCGGCACTCCCACACTGACCCCCGAGTAGCCCCAATCCTCGGTGAGCTCGAGGACACCGGAGGCCATCACCTCGGGTGTCAGCCTCCTGCCTGACGCGAACCTGCGTCGCTCCTGCCCTCCGTTCATGAGCATCTTCACGTGCGATCCGCCGACGTCGACAGCGAGGACGGCCGGCGCGGCCGGTTCGACGGGAAGCTCGTGGGGTTCGTGATCCATTGGCTCTGGGTGTCCTTTCGAGAGCGGGCCGGATAGACAGAGGCCGCTACGGGCCTTCTGCTCGTGGCAGCCACGGGTCGCGCCAGCCGCCGTGACCGCGGACGATCGCATCGGCAGCGGTCGGTCCCATCGATCCTCGTGGATACTGCTGGACCGAGGAAGGCTCATCGAGCAGCGGCTGCATGATCCGCCACTGCTCTTCGACACCGTCCTGGCGCGTGAACCGGGTCGTGTTGCCGATCAGCGCCGCGTGCAGCAGCACCTCGTACGGCGTCGGGCCTTCACCTCCCTCGTCGGCGAACTGCATGTCGAGTGTGATGGCTTCGGGCCCTGGGGCGTCCGCGCGGCGGGCGTCCACGACGAGTTGCACGCCGGTGGACGGATCGAGCCTGACGACGAGTTGGTTCGGCTCCGGGCGCTCGCCGCGGATCCCGAAGCCGAGCCTCGGCGGCTGCTGGAAGACCAGCCGGAGCTCCGTTTGCGTGACCGCGAGGTGCTTGCCGGTACGGATGAAGAACGGGACTCCCGACCAGCGCCAGTTGTCGATCTCGAGCCGCAGGGCGGCGTAGGTCTCGGTCGTGGAATCGGCGGTGACTCCGTCTGTGGCGAGGTAGCCGTCGTACTGTCCTCGGACGTAGTGCGCCGGATCGGCGTCGGCGACTGCCCGAAAGACGGCCAGCTGGGCGTCCTTCAATGTCTGCGGATCTCCACCTGCCGGCGCCTCCATGGCAGCTGCCGCGACGACTTGCAGCAGGTGGTTCACGACGACGTCCCGCAACGCACCGACGGGATCGTAGAAATGTCCCCGGTCCTCGACGCCGAAGCGCTCGGCCAGGGTGACGTGAACCGAAGAGAGGTAGTTACGGTTCCAGACGGGCTCCAACAGCGTGTTCGCGAACCGGAGGAACAGCAGCTCCTCGAGGCCCATCTTGCCGAGGAAATGGTCGATCCGGAGGATCTGCGGCTCGTCGAGCACCTCGTGGAGCTCCGCGGCGAGCGCACGGGCAGATTCGAGATCACGACCGAACGGCTTTTCGACGACAACCCTGGCATCGCGCGCGAGACCCGCCGCTCCGAGGCCCTGCACGACCGGGCCGAAGAGTGAGGGCGGAGTCTCCAGGTAAAAAACGGGGCGGCGAGCATCGCTGATCGCCGACCGCACCTCCTCGTAGGTCGACGTGTCGGCGAAGTCGCCACTCACGTACGAGAGGCGGCCTGCGAGCCGGGTGAAGACGTCGTCGTCCACCGTCTCCCCGGTCGCTTCGATCGCGGCGCGTGCATGTTCGTGCAGCTCGGCGCTGCTCCACCCGTCGGCGGCAACCCCCACGATGGGGCAGTCGAGCAGGCCGCGGCGTTCGAGCCGGTACAGCGACCGAAAGGTCATCACCCTTGCAAGGTCTCCGCTGATCCCGAAGACGACCAGCACGTCGGCCGCGCTGCTGCTGCTCATCTCGCCTCCCTCGTCGTGGCCCGGCCGGATCGCACCGTCCAGCGGTCGTCCGTCAAGCGATGGAGGCTAGCGAGAAGTGAGGGGCTCGACGACCACAGAGTCCGGCGACCGGGCGCTGGAGGCCTCCGGCAGGAGCAGCGCGGCCCCGACCAGGAAGCCGATCGCTCCCAGGAACGTGCCGCTGTTTGCGAGTGCTGCGTTCAGCACCTCCCCCGTCGCGGGCACGACGTACGCGCCGATCGCCGAGAGGCCGAAGAAGAGCGAGCCCGCCAGGTTGAGCGCAGCGATCGTCCAGCCGAGATCGTGCGGCCGCCACGAGAGCCAGCCGTGCCCCACCTCGGCGTAGGCGAGCCAGCTGGCCACGAGGAAGCAGACCGAGCCGAGGGCGTCGGGTCTCCAGACGAGCAGGCTCTCCGGCTCGGCGTCGAGGCTGTCGATCATCGCGCGGAACGTGCTGATGTTGAAGAACACGGTGCCGGCGAGCTGGATCGCCGTCGCGAGCCAGTCGATCCGGCGCGGTTCCCACGAAGCGAGCCGGAGACGCCTATCGCCGTGGCTCGGCGTCGGCGACGTGTTGACGACCTCGAGGAACTGGAGGTAGCCGGCGCTCGTGAAGAAGATCGAGCCGACGAAGAACGTGACGCCGTCCGCACCCACGCCGACGAGCGACACGAAGCCGGGGACAGCGCCGATCGCGAAGCAGGCTGACCCGATCATGAACAGCACCGCGATCCACCACGAGCGCGTCCGCCAGGCCGCGCGACTGGCCCCGAGGCGCCCGCGTTTCCGGTGCGCCCGCGAATCCCAGGCCCGCTCGATGCCGTCGAGCTCGTAGACCGCGTGCGTGACGAAGGGTCCGGGACCCTCCGTCGTGATGGGGCGGGCGCCCGCCGGAAGCCCGCCCCACGTTCTGCGGTGGCCCCTCAGTGGTGGAACCCGGACGAGTTCGTGCTGTCCCGCACCGGGGCCGGCTGCGCCTGCAGGTGCGGAAGTTGCCGTTCGATGTCCTTGACGAGTAGGTCGGCCATGTCATGGGTGAATCCCAGCTTGACCACCACGCGCAGCGCGGCGAGGTCGGTTCGGTTCGCGGGGAACGTGTAGGCGGGCAGCAGCCAGCCACGCTCACGCAGCGAGTTGGAGACGTCGAACACCGTGTAGTTGGTGATCTCGTCCTTCAGCTTGAACGCGAATACCGGTAGCTCGTCCCCCTTTGTGATCAGCTCGAACGGCCCGACCTCGGCGATCTTGGCTGAAAGTCGCGTTGCCACCGAGCGCGAGTACCGCTGCACTTTGCTGTACCCGTCGAAACCGAGGCGCAGGAAGTTGTAGTACTGCGCGACGACCTGGGCGCCGGGACGGGAGAAGTTCAGCGCGAACGTCGGCATGTTGTCACCGAGGTAGTTGACCCAGAAGATCAGGTCCTCGGGCAGCGCGGCGGCGTCGCGCCAGATGATCCAGCCGACGCCGGGGTAGACGAGACCGTATTTGTGACCCGAGGCGTTGATCGAGGCGACGCGCGGGAGCTGGAAGTCCCACACGAGGTCGGGATCTGCAAAGGGCGCGACGAAGGCGCCGGAGGCGCCGTCGACGTGGACCGGGACATCGAGCCCGGTGCGCTCCTGCAGGTCGTCGAGGGCGGCGCAGATCTCCTGGATCGGCTCATAGGAGCCGTCGAAGGTCGAGCCGAGGATCGCCACGACGCCGATCGTGTTCTCGTCGCAGAGCTTCACCGCCTCCTCGGCGGAGAGGTTGAAGCGGTCGCCTTCCATCGGCACCAGGCGCATCTCGACGTCCCAGTAGTTCGCGAACTTCTCCCAGCAGACCTGGACGTTGATGCCCATCACGAGATTCGGCTTGTCGAAGGGCTTGCCCTCCGCTTTGCGGCGATGCTGCCACAGGCGCTTGAGGGCAAGGCCGCCCAGCATCGCGGCCTCGCTCGAGCCGGTCGTCGAGCAGCCGACCGCCTGGGACGCATTCGGTGCGTGCCAGAGGCGGCTGAGGATGTTGACGCAGCGCATCTCGAGCTCCGCGGTCTGCGGGTACTCGTCCTTGTCGATCATGTTCTTGTCGAGGCACTCGGCCATCAGCTTCTCGGCCTGCGGTTCCATCCACGTGCTGACGAAGGTGGCGAGGTTCATGCGTGCGTTGCCGTCGAGCATGAGCTCGTCGTGGATGATCTGGTACGCGACCTCGGGCGGCAGCTCCGTATCGCGCAGCTCGTGTCTCGGGATGGTGTCGCCCTCGAGGGTGAAGACCGTCTGGATCGCGAGGTCAGACGTCGGCCCTGCCGGAGCGTCGGGGTGTTTCAGCGTCATGTGTGCGCCTCCGTGTCGTTTTCGGGTGCCGCAACTCGAGCAGCCTCACAATGAGCCGTCGGCGACGGCGTTCTCTCCCAGCGCGCGGTCGAGTGGGTATCGGGCACCGTATACCCATCGGGGCGCGTCGATTCGTGTCGATCTGGTCAGCGATCGACGTCGATTCGACGTGTGGAAGCCCGCAACAGGACTCCGGCGCCTGAGCTCGACGGGGGCCAACCGGCCGCTCTCGTAGGCTTCCGCGGCAATGAGCTGGGGCCTCCGCTTCCGCATCCGACAGACCCTCAAAGGGAGCCTGTGGGTGTTGCCGCTCGTCGGCGGGCTGGCCGGGCTCGTTCTCAGCGACGCGAGCGTGTGGCTCGAGAGTGCCACGTTCGTGCCGCACGGTTGGGACTATTCGACCGAGACTGCGTCAACTGTTCTGACAACAGTCGTCGGTGCGACCGTCGGTCTGACGGGGTTCGTCGTGACGGTGAGCGTACTCGTCGTGCAGATGGCGACAGGAACCTTCTCGGCGCGGTACATGCGTCTCTGGTACCGCGACGGTGTCCTCAAGGCGACGCTCGCAGTGCTCGTGGGGACGCTCGCGTTCGCGTATTCGCTCCTGCGCCGCATTGACGAAGGCGTTCCGGATCTCGGTGTCACGGTGGCCGGTTTTCTGCTCGGCGTCGGTGTGATCCTCTTTCTCGTCTTTCTCGACCGGTTCGTCCATCGACAACGCCCCGTCAAGGTCGCCGAGCTCGTCGCACGGGCCGGGCGCGCGTCACTCCGGGACACGGTCGAGCTTGCGACGACGCGTCGCCGCTCCGGGGCCGACGCCGAACTCGCGGAGATCCTCGCCCTCGAACCGAGCCTCGTCGTCCGCGCCAAGCGGTCAGGTGCCGTTCAGGCCGTCGACGACGAAGGCCTGCTTGCCTGGGCGATCCGTCACGATGCCATCGTCGTGATGCGGCACGCGGTCGGGAACTTCGCCTCCTCCGGCGCCGTCCTGCTCGAGGTGCACGGCGAGGCGCCGTTCCCGGAGATCGCCGAGCGGCGTCTCGCCGGCAGGTTGGCACTCGGGATCGAGCGAACGATCGACCAGGACCCGGCCTTCGCGCTCCGGATCCTCGTCGACATCGCGATCAGGGCGTTGTCTCCCGCCGTCAACGACCCGACGACGGCCGTGCAGGTGATCGACCACCTCGAAGACACGCTCGCGTTGATCGGCAGGACGCCGGGGCTCGACGGGCGCTGGGAGTTTCGCGACGAGGAGAGCAACCTCCGTCTCGTGATGCCCGCCCAACGGTTCGAGGACTTCCTCTTGCTCGGCGTCACCGAGATCCGCGAGTACGGAGGCTCGTCGATCCAGGTCGTCCGGCGGCTCCGAGCCGCGCTGCTCGAGCTCGAGTCATCCGTGCTGCCCGAGTACGCTCCCGAGGTCACAGCCGAGCTCGGGCGGCTGCAGCTCACGGCTGTGAGGGCGTTTGCCGGGACGCCCGACGCCGATCTCGCAGCGCTTGGCGACAGGCAGGGCGTCGGCGGTCCGCCGCACCTCGACGAGTGAGCGGCTCGTTGCTATCGACCGACCCACGGCGTAGTCTTCGCGCGTGGCTGCCGCTCTCGCACTCGTCGCGGCGTTTCTCTTCGCCCTGGCCGCCACGCTTCAGCAGAAGGGAGCGCTGAAGCTCCCGACGATTTCGCTCGCCGACCCGAAGTCGCTCGTGCGGCTCGTGGGCGAGACGACGTGGCTGATCGGCACGCTGGCGCTCCTTGTCGGCTACCTGTTCCAGGCGGCCGCGCTCGACCGTGGTCGGCTCTCGGTCATCCAGCCGCTGCTCGTCACGACCGTCGTGTTCGCGCTGCCGCTCGGCTACTTCCTCACGAGGCAGCACGTGGGGCGCCGCGAGGTGATCGGCGCGATCGTGATCATCATCGGGCTCGGGTTGTTCGTCTACTTCGGCGACCCGGCCGGAGGGAACGAGAACGCGTCCAACTCCCAGTGGGCGATCGCGATCGCCCTGCTCGCTGTTCTCTGTGCCTTGCTTTTCGTCTTCGGTCGCGGCGGGGGCCTTTCGATGAAGGCGGCTGTCTACGGCACCGTCGCGGGAATCATGTTCGGACTCTCGTCTGCGCTGACGAAGCCGACGCTCGACTACCTCCACCAGAGCATCGGCACGATGCTCTCGCACTGGGAGTGCTATGCGCTCGCGATTGCCGGAGCGGGTGGCTTCATCCTGCAGCAGGTGTCGCTCGGCACGGGACGCCTGGCGCCATCCGTGGCGACGGTGTCGGTGGCGAACCCCGTCATCGGGATCCTGATCGGGACACTGCTCCTCGACGAGCGCCTCAGTCGGCCGGCCTGGCATGTCGTCGTTGCCGTGATCGGCCTCGGTCTCGCGCTCGTCGGCGCAGTCGTCATCTCGCTGGCGCGTGAGGCCACCAAGGAAGAAGCACCCGCCGTGGACGCGACGGACGGCTCGGTCGCGACGGCGTAAGGCGACGGTCGAGGACGGGGGAAGACAGAGGGAACCGGCGGGCACTCGCCGCGGTGGGCCGAGATCTCCGTGCGGGAACGTGACCGGATTGGGCAACCAGGGAGTATTCTTTCGCAGTGCCGGATCTGACCGCTGCCGTGAGCGCTCTGCAGGCCGCTGCGACCGAGATCTGGATGCCGTTGCGCTGAGTCGAGCGGCGCCGATGAGAGGGAGGGGTTGACGAATGAGCTGGAGCGACGAGGATTCGACGATGGGCACGAGCGAGCCGGAGAACCGGGAGCACGCCGAGGACGTCGGAAACGCACGCCACGGTGACGTCCACGACGTCCAGGAGACGGTCGCGAAGCGACCCTCGACCGTGACACGTGTCGAGCACTTCACGGTTGCCGAGCGGACGGCGCGAGGCAAGGCGGCACGGGCCGAGGTCCCTCGCGCTTCGCACGGCCGGTGGGAACCGGCCCTGCACCGGCCCGATCCCGTCGAGCTGCTCGAGGAGCAGGCGCAGACGCGTGTCCCGGAGCTCGTTCCGATCCGGTACGGCCGGATGCTCGTGTCGCCGTTCACCTTCTATCGCGGCGCGGCCTACCTGATGGCCTCGGATCTCGCGAGCGGCCCTCGAACGGGGCTGCATACGCAGCTCTGCGGCGACGCGCACCTGTCGAACTTCGGCGGCTTCGCGGCACCCGACAGGCGGATGGTGTTCAGCATCAACGACTTCGACGAGACTCTCCCGGGGCCCTTCGAGTGGGATGTCAAGCGGCTCGTCGCCAGCTTCGCCGTCGCCGGCCGCGATCGCGGCTTCGACCCGAAGCAACGGGAGGCGATCAACCTTGAAGTCGGCCGCGCGTATCGGGAGGGCATCCGGCGGTTCTCCGGCATGAACACCCTCGACCTCTGGTACTCGCGGCTCGACGTCGATGACCTCCTCGCCGCGGTCGGCCAGGAGATGAAGCAGAAAGACGCAAAGGCCTTCGAGCGGGCGAAGGCGAACGTCGCCAAGGGCCGCACCAAGGACAGCATCAAGGCCCTCGGCAAGCTGACCGAGGAGGTCGACGGGGAGCTCCGGATCATCGGCGACCCGCCGCTGATCGTGCCGATCGAGGAGGTTCACGCCGATAGCGCACATCTGATCGAGGAGTTCCTCCGCGGTGTCGTGCGCTCGTACCGGCGCACGCTCGCGGGCGACCGGCGCAAGCTGCTCGAGCGCTTCCGCTACGTCCACGCAGCCCGCAAGGTCGTCGGCGTCGGCAGCGTCGGCACCCGGGCCTGGATCTGCCTCATGCTCGGCCGCGACGACCATGATCCGCTGTTCCTCCAGTTCAAGGAGGCCCAGCCGTCGGTGCTGGAGCCGTTCCTCGGCCGCAGCGAGTTCGCGAACAGTGGTCAGCGCGTCGTCGAGGGCCAGCGCCTCACGCAGGCGGCGAGCGACATCATGCTCGGCTGGATCAAGGTCGACGCCCCGGACGGCGTCAAGCGCGACTTCTACGTTCGCCAACTGTGGGATGCAAAGACGTCGGCGCTCGTCGACGTCATGGAACCGCGCACGATGACGGCCTATGCGCGCGCCTGCGGGACGGAGCTCGCGCGCGCACACGCGCGGGCCGGCGACGGGGTCGCGATCGCGAGCTACCTCGGCGGCGGCGACACCTTCGATCGCGCGTTGGCGACCTTCGCGGAGTCGTACGCCGACCAGAACGAGCGCGACTACGCAGCGCTGAAGACCGCCGTCGAGGTGGGCCGGCTGAACGCGGAGTTCGGGTTGTAGGAGCCGAGTCCGAGGGCCTAGGCTGAAGCGCGGGCGTCGCCTCGCCTCGCTCTTCGCAAATCTGCACTGACGCACGCTCCGAGACGATCGCCTAGGCTTGCGCCCATGTCGAGACGAGCAACCTTCGCCGTGGTCGTTGCGGTGGCCGCATTCCTCGCCGCCGGCTGCGGTTCGAGCGACAGCAGCAGCGACGCCACTGCTACGGCCACGTGGGCCGACGGGCTCTGCTCGGCGATCACGACGTGGACGTCCTCGCTCTCGTCGATCGGCGACTCGCTCAAGGGCGGCAACCTCTCCAAGGACTCGCTCTCGAGCGCCGTCGACGATGCCAAGAGCGCCACCGAGACGTTTACCTCCGACCTCGACAGCCTCGGCAAGCCCGACACCGATGCGGGCCAGCAGGCGAAGGACGCGGTTGATCAGCTGTCGGCGGATCTCAAGGCTGACATGACCAAGATCGAGGACGCGGTCGACGGCGCATCCGGCGTCAGCGGCATCCTCGACGCCGTGACGGTGATCAGCAGCACGCTGCAGACGGCCGGCAACCAGGTGACCTCCACGATCACGAGCCTCGAGGACATCGACGCAAAAGGCGAGCTCGAGAGCGCCTTCAAGCAGTCGAGCAGCTGCAACGATCTCGCGGGGTAGGAGGAGGGAATCGTGTGAAGGACGACTCAACACGAGTCGAGTTGATGGCGATTCCGATCGTCGTCGTGCTGTTCGGCATCGGTCTCGTGCTCTTCATCGCGTCGGTCAAGGGAGTGTGGGCCTGGCTCTTCGTCGGCCTCGCGGGACTGGTGATTCTCGCCCTGCTCGTCGCGCGGTTCTCGAAGCGTCATCCGCACCCAGCGGCGGAGACGCCTGCACCGGCGACTGCCGCTGGTCCACCGTCGTCGTCCGCCGACGGTACCTACCGTGTGCTCGTTATCGCTGACGCGAGCTTCGTCGACCCGGCATTCACGGCGTGAGCTCGCCCGCCACGCCGGCGGTCGCACGGTCGAGGCGCTCGTGATCGCCCCGGCGATCGGCTCCCGGCTCTCGCGCTGGACCGGAGACGAGTCACAATTCGCCGACGCCCGCAAGCACCTCGACGACACGGTCGCCGCGCTCGCCGCGGCAGGGATCACCGCCAGAGGCGAGACCGGGGCGGACGACCCGTTGCAGGCCGCCGACGACGGGTTACGAGAGTTCGCCGCCCAGGAGATCGTCTTCGTCACGAAACCCGGCACCGACACCGACTGGGTCGAGCACGGCGTCATCGAGGCGGCGCAGAAGCGGTACGCGGTGCCCGTCACGCATGTCGCCCTGCCGACCTCCTGAAGCCACCTCTGCAGCCTCGCCCGACGGCACAGCAGGCACGATAGCCCGGTGAGACGTCGGGACTACGTCGGCCCCGCCATGTGTGCCCTGGGAGCAATCTGCATGCTCGCTGCCCTCGCGGTGAGCCTCGACAGTACCGCGGCGAAGGCGCTGATGGCGGCGGCCGCGGTGTTGTTCGTGCCGGGCGCCTACGTGACGCTCGCCCTCGTGCGGCGGGCAGCCGGGCCCCCGAACTGATCGTGCGCGCCGTTCTCCTGCTTCTCGCTGCCGTCCCGCTCGTCGTTGCCTCCTCGACGACCGCGGCTCCTCCGCCCGTCGTCGTGATCGACCCGGGCCACGATCTGAGGGCCAATCTCCAGACCGAGCCGATCGGCCCCGGCTCGTCGATGCAGAAGATCAAGGACGGCGGCGGCACCCGTGGCGTCTTCTCGGGCACGACCGAGGCGGAGCTGAACCTTGCGATTGCCCTGCATGTGCGAGAACTGCTCGAACGGGCCGAAGTGCACGTGGTGATGACGCGCAGTCGGACCGCCGGCACGAGCATCGGCAACGTCGCGCGCGCGGCGATCGCGAACCGCGCCGGGGCAGCCCTCTTTCTGAGGATTCACGCCGACGGCTCGCCGTCGTCTTCGGCGCGCGGGACGCACACGCTCTACCCGTCGCTCCGGTCGGGCTGGACGGACGACATCTACCGGCAAAGCCGGCGCGCGGCAAAGGTCGTGCAGAGCGAACTCGTTCGGGTGCTCCGGTTCCCCGACCGGGGACTGCAGGAGCGGTCGGACATGACGGGCTTCAACTGGGCCGATGTTCCGACGATTCTCGTCGAGGTCGGGTTCATGACCAATCCGACCGAGGACAGGGCGCTTGCGACGCACGACTACCGCGTGCGGGCGGCGAGGGGGATTTGCCGTGGCGCGCTGCGATTCCTGGGGCGGCCACCGTCGCGTTGTTGACGAGCGGGGAACCTCGACGGGGATCACAACTCCTCGCTATATTTAGTCTGGACTAAATCATTGGTTAGGATAGGAAGGTGCGCTCGCACCCCACGCCCTCACCCGAACATCCTCCGCGCCTGCTTCATCCCGTTGCTGCAGGTTCTCTCGTCGTCGGGGCCGAGGACGCCCTTCCGGGCGAGGCGGCGGTGCTTCGCGCCGCCGAGCGCTCCCTCAGTGGCGAGCGCCGGGGATTCCGCCGGTTTTCGCCGTTCCTCGGCCCGGCGTTCATCGCCTCCGTCGCCTACGTCGATCCCGGGAATTTCGCGACCAACATGGCCGCCGGCGCGCAGTTCGGCTACCTGCTCCTCTGGGTCGTCCTCGTTGCGAACCTGATGGCGATGCTGATCCAGTCGATGAGCGCCAAGCTCGGGATCGCCACCGGCATGAACCTCCCCGAGGTATGTCGCGAGCGGTTTCCCCGCCGCGTCACGTTCCTGCTCTGGGTGCAGGCCGAGCTGATCGCGATGGCGACCGACGTCGCGGAGTTCGTCGGGGCGGCCATCGGCATCAACCTCCTCACCGGACTGCCGCTCTTCCCGGCCGCGCTCCTCACCGGCGCCGCCGCCTTCCTGATCCTCGCGCTTCAGGCCCGGGGGTTCCGTAGGCTCGAGTCTGTGATCGCCGCCTTCGTTGGCGTCATCGTTGTTGCGTTCGGGTTCCAGGTGCTCATGGCGAAACCGTCCGCGTCGGGCATCGCGCACGGCCTCCTCGTGCCCGGCTTCGACGGGACGGAGAGCGTGCTGCTCGCGGTCGGCATCCTCGGAGCCACCTGCATGCCCCACGTCATCTACCTGCACTCGGCTTTGACGCAGCGGCGGATCGTCGGGGCGACACCGGATGCCCGCAAGCGGATCTTCCGGTTCGAGCTCGTCGACGTCGTGATTGCGATGACGATCGCGGGCCTGATCAACATGAGCATGCTGATCACGGCGGCCGCGGTTTTTCATTCACGCGGACTCGACAACATCGGCGACGATCTCGACGCCGTCTATGACGGCCTCGACGTCTATCTGGGGTCGGGTGCGGCGATCATGTTCGGCGTGGCCCTGCTGGCGTCGGGGCTCTCCTCCTCGAGTGTCGGCACGATGGCCGGCCAGGTCGTGATGCAGGGATTCCTCGAGCGAAAGATCCCCTTGGCGCTGCGGCGGGCGATCACGATGGTGCCGGCACTCCTGATCGTCGCGATCGGAGTCAACCCGTCCAAGGCTCTCATCCTGAGCCAGGTTGTGTTGTCGTTCGGGATTCCGTTCGCACTCATCCCGCTGGTCCTGTTCTGCCGTAACCGTTCCCTGATGGGTGGACTCGTCAACCGCCGCTCGACGACCGCTGCTGCGGCGGTGGTGACGGTCGTCATCGTCGGCCTGAACGCCTTCCTGCTCGAACAGACGTTGCTCAGCTGACCGGCCCGCACGCCTCGTCCGAGGTCCCGTGTGGAGGGCGCACGAAGCTGCGAGAGGTTGTCCGCGACGAGGTCGGCCACGGCCGCCGCTCAGGCGATGATCTGACCGCGATCGTTCGCGTGATCGTCTGGTGCGCGGGGCAGTCGGGCCACTGCTCGCGCCCGACGGCCCCCCGCGGAAATAGCTGTGTTAGGCGTCTGCCATACGACTCTCGTCCCAGCGTGCCGTCAATGCGTAGAGCACGACCAGGTTGAGCGCGATCACGGTCAGCGTCCAGAGCGGGTACTGGCTGTTGCCGAGGAACCCGAGCTGGGCGAAGAAGTTGAGGGCGACGAGAATGATCGTGAACCAGCGCGCCCACCCTTGCCCACCGAGCAATCCCAGGCCCGCGAGGACGAGCAGAACGCCCCAGATCAGCATGACCCAGCCCCACCCGGTCAGGTTGATCGCGAGATACCCCGACGAGGTGACCACGTAGTAGTCGTCCTTGAACAACGCGATCAGGCCCTCGACGAAGTCGAGGCCGCCCACGATCAACATCAGAATGCCGGCGAAACCGATCCACCCGGCCATCGAGCCCTTCGAGCTCATCCGTTCGTACCTCCTGTTGGGGGTACGAATATCGCACCCGTTGTGGGTTGTTTTCGCCCGGGCTTTCCGTTTCCTGCCCCCGGTGGGTGTGCCCGCAGCCGCTGCTCGATGGCGGCGAAAAGGCTTCTTGGCGCGATCGGAGCTTCCCCGAGCTCGACCTGGCTCGGCTCGGGTTGGTGGAGTCGGGGGCTCAGTCGAGCGTGTGGATCGACTCGGAATCTCGTCGAGCACACTTCCGGGCGCGACCGGTTGTGCACCCGCCCGCGGCCCGCGACGTGGCCCGGGAGCAACGATGTGCACCGGCCGCGGCGGGCGCACATCGATCGGATCCTTCACCGGTCCGGCGGCAGGGACTCATCCCGTGGTCAGGCCGCCGCCGAGAATGTCAATCCTCACAGCAGTTCCGTCACACCCGCCAGCAGCCGATCGATCTCTTCCTCGGTGTTGTAGTGCACGATCCCTGCTCGGACGGCCCCCATCCACTCGTCGAGGCCCAGCCGGCGCATCGTCTCGAGTGCGTAGTAGTTGCCCCACCAGACAGCGACCTCGTGCTTGTCGGCCAGGTGCGTTGCGACCTCTTCCGAGGTGTAGCCCGGGACGTTGAAGCAGAACGTCGGCACCCGACCCTCCATCGTCGGCAGGCCGTAGAGGTCGATGCCGCTCGGGAGGCCGTCGAGGAATCGTTGCCCGAGCGCGCGTTCGTGCGCGAGCATCGCGTCCCAGCCGATCGAATCGACGTAGTCGACCGCCGCGATCAGGCCGGCGAGCAGCTCGTGCTGACAGGTGCCGAGCTCGTATCGGTGCCCGACCGGCTCGTCCGCGGCCGGCCGAACCTTGTATGGGCGCCACGACGCGAGCAGGTCTTTCTTCCCGAACGCCATGCCCATGTGCGGCCCGAAGAACTTGTAGGGCGAGCATAGGAGTACGTCGACGTCCCAGGCTGCGACATCGATCGGGCCATGCGGACCGTAATGGACGGCGTCGGCCCAGGCGAGCGCACCGACGCTGTGGGCGAGCTCGATGATCCGCCTGACGTCTGGTGCGGTGCCGACGGAGTTGGCCGCCACCGGAAAGGCGACGACTCGCGTCCGGTCGCCCAGCTGTGAGGCGAGGCTCTCGTAGTCGAGCGAGAGGTCGGCCCGAATGTCGACCCAGCGTACGACGATGCCGAGGTCTTCCTGCAGGGCCAGCCACGGTGCGACGTTGCCGTCGTGATCGAGCCTCGTCACGAGCACCTCGTCACCGGCCGTCAGCTCCCGGGCAAGCGCCCGGGTGAGCAGGAAGTTGAGCGACGTCATGCTCTGGCCGAACGCCACCTCGTCACCCGAACAGCCGAGGAACGAGCCCGCCTTCTCGTGAGCGAGATCGACGAGCGCCGTGGTGTGGCGTGATGTCTCGTAGGGAGCCCCGACGTTCGCGTTGTCGAGGCGGAGATAGCCGGAGATCGCGTCGATGACCTCATCCGGGCACTGTGTGCCGCCGGGGCCGTCGAAGAACGCGAGCCGGCGCTGCAGCGCGGTGAAGCGGGAGCGAACAGCAGTGACATCGAGCAGAGTCGCACTCAATGGAATTCCTTTCCGTTGATCGTCCAGTGGTAGTCGGGGCTCACGGTCAGCGAGGCGCCGACGAAACAGTCGCGCTCGCCCTTTGCAATGAGCTCGTCGAGCTCGTCCGGCGCCGGAGCGCCGTCGAAAGCCACCTCGAGGTCGACGCGGATCTGGACGAAAGCGAAGCGCCCGTCCTCCTCCCGCCGGGTGACGACGCCGTGGGTCGACGCGCTCGCGGCCGGCTCGAGTCGGGCACGGCGTGCGTGGTAGCGGAAGCTCGTGAGGATGCAGCGACCGAGCCCTACCAGCACGAGGTGCTCGGGCGTCCACTGTTCCTCCTCGTTCGGGATTGGGGTCCCACCGCGCGTGCTCCGGGCCACCCCCTCGCGGTCGAGCGAGATGTCGTACGAGAACGTGCGGGCCTTGGCGCTCACGCCACGACCCTAGCGTGGACTACCAGGCACTTACCGTCCGGACCGTCGCCTAGCGTTCGGTTCGTGCAGCGGTTGAGGCCGTTGAGTGAGGAAGAGTGCTACCTCCGATGCTATGGCTGGCGAGGTAGCGAGGACACCGTCAAGGTCGTCCCGTCAGGCCACCCCCTGGTCACCGAATCCCCCGCCGCGCTGACCGAGCGGATCCGCCTAGCGTTCGAGGCGCGCCTCGAGGCGCGCGAGCCCGAAGCGGCCTAGGAGCCGACGCGGCGACGCCCTCCGCCGTTCCGGACGTCCTTGCACCTTCGCTGGCCGTCGTCTTCTGCGGCATCAATCCCGGCCGCTTCTCTGACGCCGCCAACGCCCACTTCGCCAACCCTCGTAACGACTTCTGGCGGCTGCTTCATGCGGCAGGGTTCACGCCGCGTCTCCTCGATCCGGCGGAGCAGTTCGACCTGCTTCTCCTTGGGATCGGCGTTACGAACGCGGCCTATCGTACGACTCCTGGCTCCAGTGATCTGCGCGCGAGAGACTTTGCGGGTAGCGCCGAGCGGCTGGAGCAGCTTGCCGGCGAGCTGCGGCCCGGAGTGATCGCGTTCGTCGGCAAGGAGGCCTACCGCGGCACCTTTCGTGAGCGCGCGGAGCACGGCCTGCAGGAGCGCAGGCTGGGTAACACCGCGATCTTCGTCCTTCCCTCGACATCCCCCGCAAACGCGGCCGTTCCCTGGCAGGAGCGGTTGCGCTGGTTTCGCGAGCTGCGAATGCTCGTGGGCGCAGACCCGTGAGCGAGCTCCGCATTCGCCTGGCCGCCCGTGCCGTCGTGGTCGACCCGGCCGACAGAATCCTGCTCGTTCGATTCGAGTTTCCCGGGCGAACCGTCTGGGCGACGCCGGGCGGCGGGATCGAGCCTGGCGAGCTACCCGAGGATGCCATCCGGCGTGAGTTGGAAGAGGAGACGGGACTCACGACGGTCGAGGTCGGTCCCGTCCTTTGGACGCGGCTGCACATCATCCCGTTCATCGGGGGGCAGTGGGACGGCCAGCGCGAGCAATACCACCTCGTCCGTACGCCGGCCTTCACCCCGGAGCCGCGGCTCTCGTGGGAGCAGTTGAACGCCGAGTTCGTGTTCGAACTGCGATGGTGGACACAGGGGCAGCTCAGCGAGGCGGCGGAGACGTTTGCACCCCGCCGCCTCCCCGAGCTCGTGCTGTCGCTCCTTCGCGACGGCCCGCCGGAGGAGCCGATCGACGCCGGGGTCTGAGGGTCTGAGGGTTTACGGGTGTCTCCCGGAGGGAGACACCCTTCGTGCCGGAAGTGCAACGATTGATCCACAGAGTGCGCCGAGCGACGGTGTCAGCCTTGCCACCGCTTGGCGATCGGAAGCCGCCAGTCGCGGCCGAAGGCGCGCGGGCGGAGCTTCACGCCCGGGGGCGCCTGGCGGCGTTTGTACTCGGCCCGGTCGACGAGCGCGAGTACCCTCTCGACGGTCGCCGCATCGAACTCGGCAAGTAGCTCCTCGCGTGAACGGTCGAGCTCGACGTACGCCTCGAGAACCGGGTCGAGCAGGTCATACGGCGGCAGTGATTGGTCGTCGCGTTGCTCGGCGCGCAGCTCGGCGCTCGGCGGCCGCTCGATCGTCGTCACGGGGATCAGCTCGCGTCCGGCCCGCTCGTTGAGGTAACGGGAGAGCCGGAAGACGTCGGTCTTGAAGACGTCTTTCAGCAACGCGAAGCCGCCAACCATGTCGCCGTACAGCGTCGCGTAACCCACGGCCATCTCCGACTTGTTCCCCGTGGAAACGACCAGCCAGCCGAACTTGTTCGACAACGCCATCAGTAGGGTCCCGCGGACGCGCGCCTGGAGGTTCTCCTCGGTCAGGTCCGGCTCACGGCCGGCAAACGACTCGGCCAGCGCCACCGCAAAAGCGTCGACGACCCCTTCGATCGGGATCTCGCGGAAGTCGACGCCGAGTGTGACGCTCACCTCGCGAGCGTCGTCGCGCGTCCCCGCGGACGAGTAGCGCGATGGCATCGACACCGTGTGCACCCGGTCGGCGCCGAGTGCGTCGGCGCAGATGGCTGCGGTCAGCGCCGAGTCGATGCCTCCGGAGATCCCGAGCACGACCTCCCGGAAACCGCTCTTTTCGACGTAGTCGCGGACGCCCAGCCCGAGCGCGAGGCGCATCTGCTCGAGCTCCGGCGCGAACGGGACGACGAGCGGCTCGACGGGCTCCCGCGCCCCGGAGGACGGGGGGAGCTCGATCACCGTCGCCGGCGGTGCGCCTTCGCGGGTGCGCTCGAGCTCTCGCCGGCGGACGTCCCGCAACCTTCGTCCGATCGCCTCGGTCGGGTCGAGATCGACGACGAGCAGGCACTCTTCGAAGCCGGGCGCGCGGGCAATCACCTCTCCCTCGTCGTCGAGCACGACGGAGTGGCCGTCGAAGACGAGTTCGTCCTGGCCGCCGACGAGGTTGCAGAAGGCGAGGTAGGACGCGTTGTCCCGCGCCCGGGTGACGAGCATCTCCTCCCTGTCCTCGGCTTTGCCCACGTGGAACGGCGAAGCGGAGAGGTTCACGATCAGCTGGGCTCCCGCGAGCGCAAGGTCGGTGGCCGGCGGTCCCGGCTGCCAGATGTCCTCGCAGATCGTCGGGCCGATGAGTACCTCGCCGCACCTGATCAGGAGGAGCTCCCGCCCCGCGGCGAAGTAGCGGTGTTCGTCGAAAACGCCGTAGTTGGGAAGAAAGTGCTTGCGGTACGCACCCTGCAGTCTTCCGCCGGCGAGCACCGCACAGGCGTTCGCGAGGTCGCGCTCGAAGAGCGGACAGCCGACGAGGGCGGTGATCCCTTCGGTCGCCCGCGCAATCTCGTCGAGCGACGCGCGGGCCGCTTTGATGAAGCCCGGCCGCAGCAGAAGATCCTCGGGTGGGTACCCCGTGACCGCGAGCTCGGGGAAGACGACGAGATCGGCGCCGGCGCCGCGGGCCTCGCGGATCAGATCGACGATCAGGGCGCGGTTTCCGGCGAGATCGCCGACGATTGCGTCGAGCTGCGCGAGGGCAAGTCTCACCGCGACCCACCCTGTTTTCGAGACCAACCCTGTTTTCGACTGCGAGGCATAAACTGCACTCTACCGCCATGCTCGCACCTCTCACGATCGCCCGCCGATTCCGGGGTCCGCGAACGTCGGCGAACGGTGGCTACGCCGCGGGCCTGCTCGCTCGGGCCGTCGGGACGCCGGCCGTCGAAGTGACGCTGCGTCTGCCGCCACCCCTCACGCGGCCGCTGGCCGTCGCGCGAGAAGCCGGGCGTGTGCTGTTGCTGGACGGTGATGTGCTCGTCGCCGAGGCGCGCGCGGGCGATCCCGCGGTTTCGCCCCCCGCGCCACCGAGCTTCGCCGAGGCGGCGGAGGCCTCACGGGTGGCCGGGAGCTCGGGTGCTCCGGAGTTCGACGAGTGCTTCGTCTGCGGCGTGCGTCCCGAAGGAGACGGCCTCGAGATCCACGCGGGAGTCGTGCCTGGCCGCGACGACGGTCTCGTGGCGACGACCTGGCTCGCGAGGGATGTCCTCCCCGAGATCGTGTGGGCCGTGATCGACTGCCCGGGTGCCCATGCCCTCCGGGGAGAGGCGCGCGGGGAGCCGCTGCTCGCGCGGATCACGGCGCGCATCGACCGGTTGCCCGACGAGGGCGAACACTGTGTCGTGGTCGGCTGGCCGCTCGATGCGGACGGGCGCAAGCGTCATGCTGCGACGGCGCTCTACGGCGCCGACGGCTCGCTGTTGGCGCTCTCGCGACTGTTGCATCCGATTGCGGGGACACGGCTCAGTGAGCCTCCTCGGTGGCGGCGGTCGTACGCGGCGTCAGAGCGACGAGTAGGCCACCGTCCTCGTCGTAGGCGGGGAAGAGGTCGACCGTGACGAGCTTGCGGATCGCCGCGCGGGTCGAGAGCTCGAGCGCGAGGCCGAGCTTGCGAACGCCCCACTCGCGAACGACTGCGATCGGCTCGGGATCCGAGAGGGTGAGCGCCTCGATTACGTCCCGTCCCATCAGGTCTCGCTCCTGGAACCCCGTCAGTTCGAAGACACCACGCCCGGCCGCAAGCACCCGAGCATCGCGGTCGCAGACGATGAACCCGGTCGAGGGAGCTGGGTAGTAGTCCTCCAACAGCTGGAAGATGAACCCGAAGCCGCAGCGGCGGCACTGCAGCGCATCCGAGCCCGAGAAGCCTTCGAACCCGTCGACGTCGACGGAACGGTTCTTGCAGTTCGGGCAGATGTACACGGGCACATCCCCATCGTAGGCTCGGACGCACGCGAGGCCGCCAGAAGGCAGACTCGTAGCATGCGCGCGCCGCCCATTCTCTGGCGTCCCGGGCCGGAGCGCACTGAGCGCGCGACGATCACTGCTTATACGCGGTGGCTCGAGCAGACACGTGGGCTCGACCTTCCTGACTACGCGAATCTGTGGGAGTGGTCGACGACCGATCTGGAAGGCTTCTGGGGGTCGGTCTGGGAGCGCTTCGGCGTGGTCGCTTCGGCCCCCTACGAGCGGGTGCTGGGCTCACGGACGATGCCGGGGGCGGAGTGGTTTCCCGGCTCGCGGCTCAACTACGCCGAGCACGTCCTGCGGGCGGGAGACATCGATGCGGTCGCGATCAGGCATGCATCGGAGTCGAGACTCCTGGCGGAGATGACCCGGGCCGAGCTGCGGGAGGAGGTGGCGCGCCTGGCCGGCGGGCTGCGCGCCCTCGGTGTGGGCCGCGGCGACCGCGTCGCCGCCTATCTGCCGAACATCCCGGAGGCGGTGGCGGCGTTCCTCGCCTGCGCGTCGATCGGCGCGATCTGGTCGAGCTGCTCCCCGGACTTCGGGGCTCGCAGCGTGATCGACCGTTTCGCGCAGATCGACCCGCGCGTCCTGCTCACGGTCGACGGCTACCGGTACGGAGGCAAGGACGTCGACCGCACGGCTATGACGAAGGAGCTGCTGGCGGCGCTGCCGACGGTCGAGCACGCCGCCGTGCTCGGCTACCTCGACCCCGAACGGACGCTCGCCGTCTTGCCCGGCACCGTCACGTGGGATGACCTGCGCAGCATGGGTGAGGGAGAGCCGCTCGTGTTCGAGCAGCTGCCCTTCGCTCATCCGCTCTGGATTCTCTACAGCTCCGGCACCACCGGCCTGCCGAAAGCGATCGTGCACGGTCATGGCGGGATCCTGCTCGAAGTGCTGAAGAAGATGAACCTCCACCTGGACCTGCACGCCGACGATCGGTTCTTCTGGTTCACGACGACGGGCTGGATGATGTGGAACTTCCTTGTCGGCGGCCTGACGACCGACGCCTCGATCGTCCTCTACGACGGCAGCCCCGGCACCCCCGACCTCGGCGTGCTCTGGGATCTCGCCGAGGCGGCCGGTGTGACCTGCTTCGGGACGAGTGCGGCCTACATCGGCACCTGCCAGAAGGCGTCAGTGCGGCCAGCAGCAGGCCGGGATCTCTCGGCCTTGCGGTCGGTGGGGTCGACCGGCTCACCGCTCTCTCCGGAGGGATTCTCGTGGGTCTACGACGAGCTCGGTGACCACGTCTGGCTCTTTTCCACCTCCGGAGGCACCGATCTCTGCACTGCGTTCGTGGGCGGTGTCCCGACGCTGCCGGTCTACCGGGGGGAGCTGCAGGCTCGAGCGCTCGGCGCGCGAGTCGAAGCATGGAGCCCGGAAGGGCAGCCGCTCGTCGGCGAGGTCGGTGAGCTCGTGCTCACCGAGCCGATGCCGTCGATGCCGCTCTACTTCTGGGGCGACTCGGACGGCAGTCGCTATCGGGAGAGCTACTTCGAGATGTTTCCCGGGGTTTGGCGTCACGGAGACTGGATCGAGATCACCGAGCGTGGCACGGCGATCATCTCGGGCCGATCCGATGCCACGATCAACCGCGGCGGCATCCGGATGGGCACGAGCGAGATCTACCGGGCGGTACTCGCCATCGACGAGGTCGTTGACGCACTCGTGCTCGATCTGCCCCTCCCCGGCACCGACGGTTTCATGCCGCTCTTCGTCGTACTCCGCGAGGGAGTGGGCCTCGACGACGACCTCGTCGCGACGATCCGCCACCGGATCCGCGAGGACTGCTCGCCCCGACATGTTCCCGACGTCGTCGAGCAGATCGCCGAGGTACCGAGAACGCTCTCCGGCAAGGCGCTCGAGCTCCCGGTCAAGCGCATCCTCCTCGGGGCCGCAGTGGAGACGACCGTCAGCCGCGACGCGCTTGCGCGCCCCGGGGCTCTCGATGCCTTCGAAGTCATGGCCCGGAGGCCGCCCTACGCCCATTGAAGTTAGTGTCTGCTAACGTTTGATCGCTGACAAATCGAAGGATGTGAAAGACATGAGAGCACGGCTCCTGGCAGAGGAGAACAGGAAGTGGTGGACGCTGGCTTCGGTCTCGTTCGCCCTGTTCATGATCATGCTGGACAACACCGTCGTGAACGTCGCGCTGCCGGCGATTCAGCGCGACCTCGGGATCGAGGTGGCCGAGCTCGAATGGGTCGTCACGGGGTACGCACTCAGCTTCGCGGTGCTGATGCTCACGGGAGGGAAGCTCGCCGACATGTTCGGGCGACGTCGTGTCTTTCTGATTGGCCTTGCCGTGTTCACCTTCTCGTCGCTCCTTTGCGGCCTTGCGGGCAGCGCGGAGCTCTTGATCTCGGCCCGCGTCCTCCAAGGGGTCGGAGCGGCTTTCATGATGCCCGCGACGCTCTCGATCATTACTGCCACCTTCCCGGCGAGGGAGCGTGGCGCTGCTCTTGGGATCTGGGCCGGCGTCTCGGCGATGGCGCTTGCAATCGGCCCGCTGGTCGGAGGCCTGATCACCGAGCACATCGGCTGGAACTGGATCTTCTACATCAACGTGCCCGTCGGCCTCGTCGGCCTCGTCGCGGCACGACTGATCATCCGCGAGTCGAAGGACACGTCACATGAGCAGCGGCTCGACATTCCCGGCCTCGTCACCTCCGGCGTCGCGCTGTTCGCGCTCGTCTACGCGCTGATCGAGGCGAACAGCCGCGGCTGGACGTCGCCACTGATCCTCGGCCTCTTCGCCCTGGCCGCCGTCGCCGGAACCGCGTTCGTGTTGCTCGAGCTGCACCAACGCTTGCCCATGTTCGATATGACGCTGTTCCGTGACTCCACGTTCGTTGGCGCCAACACCGTCGCCCTCCTCGTCTCGCTCGCGATGTTCGGGGTGTTCTTCTTCATCTCGCTGTTCATGCAGAACATCCTCGGCTACAGCGCGGTGCGAGCGGGCGCCGCGTTCCTGCCGATGACGCTGCTGATCATTCTCGTGGCGCCGGTCGCGGGGAAAGCATCCGATCGGCTCGGATCACGTTGGCTGATGACGGCGGGCATGACGCTCGTCGGTTGCTCGCTGCTCGTCTTCGCGCAGTTGCAGCCCGACTCGTCGTACTGGGCGTTGCTGCCCGGCATGCTGCTCGGCGGCGTCGGGATGGCGACCACGATGACACCGATGACTGCAGCCGCGCTCAGCTCAGTACCGGTGGACAAGGCCGGCGTCGGCTCCGGGATGTTGAACACCTTCCGTCAGGTCGGCGGCGCTCTCGGGATCGCCGTCATGGGAGCGATCCTCGCAAGTGGGTCGAACTCGGCTCTGGCAGACGGCTCGAGCATGGTCGACGCGTTCATGAACGGGCTGCATCATGCACTCTACGTCGCCGCTGCGATCGCGTTCGCCGCAGCGGTGACTGCGCTCGTCACCGTGCGGAGTCATGCCCGCTCACGTCGCGGCGTCGAACGGGTTGCGCAACGGCCGGCATGAGCGAGGCCACACAGGTCAGGTTGCCAGCCGCAGAGCGGCGGTCGGTCATCGTCGCGGCGGCGCTGCAGGTCTTTGGTTCGGGAAGCTACGCAGGCTCGACGACGGCGGAGATCGCGCGCGCTGCCGGCGTCTCCGAACCGATCATCTACCGCCACTTCCCGTCGAAGAAGGAGCTGTGGTTCGCGTGTCTCGACGAGGCCTGGCGCGAGTTGCGAACGGCGATCGAGCTCAAGGCTGCGTCGGTCGCCCGTGCAGGTGCACTCGCAGAGGTGGACACCGAGAAGCGCTCGCCGTGGTCGAACCCACTGCTGCCGAACCTCTGGCTCCAGGGGGTCACCGAGGCTGGAGAGGACGAGGAGATCCAGCGCTACGTCCGTTCGCACGTGCGCGAGGTGCACGATTTCGTGGCCGACATGATGCGGGGGTATCAAGCGGCAGGTGCGATTCCGGCGGGGCGAGACCCCGACGCCGAGGCGTGGATCTTCCTCGCCGGCGGTTTGCTGCGGTCGTTCGCCGACCGGCTCGGCGGGGTCATCGGCGCCGCCGAGTTTGCGTCGATCGGCCGCGAACGGCGCCGCTGGCTCTCCGGCGGCTAGCCGGAGCGTCCACGCGAGGCGGGCGGCGCTCGGTCCCAGCGAATCCTCGGGTCAGAACGGGATCCGCAGCAGCCAGAACACCGCCATTCCGACGGCGATCGCGACCCATAGCCGGTGCGAGCGCCAGGCGGCGACCGCCGCGGCCGCAGCCGCGGCGGTGCGGATTCCCCACTCGCCCAGGTTCCCCTCGACCGAGGGCGTGACGAGTGACGCGAAGACGGCGATCGGGACGAAGTGGAGAACGCGCACCCAGAAGTCGGGCAGGTCCAGGTGGAGCGCGACGCCGGCGTATCGGGAGCCGAATGTCACGGCGATCATGCCTGCGAGGACGAGCCAGAAGCTCATGCCACCTCCCGTGCGGCATCGTCGGGATGAATCGTCCGATCGGGCGGGTGGCCCCGCGTCAGGAACGCCCCGAGGAGGCTGCCCCCGATCCCCGTGAGCAGGATCGGCAGGCCACCTGGCAGCCCTCGGGCAAGCATGTACGCGACGGCCCCCGACGCGACGGCGACGGCGAGCTCGGCGCGCGTGCGGAGGAGGGGTACGAGGAGTGCCAGGAACGCGAGCGGGAAGATCAGGTCGACCCCGAGCTTTTCCGGGTCGGGGATTGCGGCGCCGAGCATGAACCCTATGAGCGTTGCCAGGTTCCACATCACGAAAAGGCTCAATTCCGCCCCGAGCAGGAACGGGAACGACCGCGCCCTCGCCGCCGCAACGACCCCGAAGGCCTCATCGGTGAGGAAGAACGCTGCCGCCGGGCGCTGGCGTCGGGTCAGCGGGAGCTCGCGGACGAGCGCCACTCCGTACAGGGCGTGTCGCACGTTCAGGAGGAACGTCGTCAGCACGATCTCGAACCCCGCCGCGCCGGTCGCGAAGAGCCCCACAGCGCTGAACTGGGCACTGCCTGCGAAGACGAGCGTCGAAAGGGCCTGGGTCTCGAGGAGCGAGAGCCCGGCGCCGCGGGCGGTGATGGCGTATGCGAGAGCGAACGGGATCACGCCGAGCCACAACGGCGCGAGGGCCAGGAAGCCCCGCCCGAACGTCGCCTCGATGTCTGCCCCCGGCATTGCCCGATCCTACGGACGGGCCGGCACCTCCGAGCGCCGAGAACGTGAAACGCCCCCGGCTGCGGCTCCCGGGGGCGTTTCGGATGGGGGCCCCTGGTGGGGGTGACAGCTGAAGCTCGTGACTCTGCGGCCCAGGCACGAGACTCCTTCTTGCTGCCACCGTTCCGTTCGGTGTGCCCCACGCTCCACAACCTGGCGTCTGGCTGCGGTGCTTGGTAGTCGGGACTCTAGGGACACCGGCCGGAAAAGTCAAGTAACTCAGTCAAGTGATTTGCGCTAGTGTTAACTTCACCCAGATAGTCCCGCTCGTGGAAGCCGTATCTCACCCGATCAGGGGAGTGCACCGAGACGTGAACCGCATTGACTGAGCCACAGATGGACGCTGCCACCCGCCGCCCGATGCAAGCCCACGAGCTTCCGCCTGCGGTGACGACGCCGCCGGCCACGACACCGTTCGCGCCGGCCTCTCGCATCGGCGAGCGGCTGCGCTCGCTCCGCCTGGCGGCGGGTCTGACCCAGTCCCAGGTGGGCGGCGAGCGATTCTCGAAGGAGTACATCAGCCAGATCGAACGGGGCAAGACGCGTCCCACGCGCGAGTCGATCGCGTGGCTCGCTGTGCAACTCGGTGTCGATCCCGCCTTCCTCGGCAGCGGCGTCTCGACGGATCTTCGTGGCCGGATCGAAGCGCTGCTCGCCCGGGCCGAGGCGCTGACCGAGTCACACCGGTACGCGGAAGCGGTGGAGCTCTTCGCGTCGGCCCGGCGTGACATCGGAGCGACGGGATCGGCCGATCTCGAGGTTCGCGCTCGCTCCGGCGAAGCATGGGCCTCGCTCCAGGAAGGCAACTCTCGGGAAGCCGTCGATCTGCTTCTGGTGGCGCGCGAACTGGCCGAAGGGCCACAGTTCTCGGATGTCGATCGGGCGGACATTCTGTTTCGGCTCGGTGTCTGCCGCTACAAGCTTTCGAGCATCGCCACCGCGGCGGCGCTCTTCGACGAGGCCCTCGTCCTCGCCGTCGCGTCTGGTCTGCCCTGCGACCTCCTCCAGGCCGACATCCTCGGTTGGCGGTCGCGCTGCCGCCGCCGCCAACGCGACTTCGAAGCCGCGCGCGAGGACGTCGAAGCTGCGCTCGAGCTCGCGCAGAGCGCCGACGACCGTCGCGTGGTTGCGAACACGTACTTTCAGGCCTCGCTCGTCGCCGAGCGGATGGGCCACTGGATCGTCTCGCGCAACTATGCGCAGCAGGCGAAGCTGCTGTATCAGGAATTGAACGATGTCCGGAACGTCGGCCGGTTGATGCTCAACCTGGGCGGGCTCCAGCTCGTGCTCGGGAAGCCGCAGCAGGCCATCGACCACCTCAACGCCTCGTTCGCGCTGGCCGTCGAAGCCGAGTCGCAACCGGACGCCGCGCAAGCGCTCGGGAGCCTCGCCACGGTGCACCTGCACCTCGCCGACTACGACGCTGCCGACGAGAGCGCCCGGAAGGCGCTTGCGCTACTCGCTGGGCGCGAAGATTTCCCGGACGAGGTCGGTCAGTCGCAGCTCGTCCTCGGCCGGGCGTTGCTCGAGCGGGGACGATTCGACGAGGCCGAGGAGTGTTTCAAGGCTGCGGACGCCGTGTTCGAGCAGATGGCGTCGGCGGGGCACAGGGCGGGGGCGTGGGTCGCACGAGGTGACCTTGCGAGTCGTCGGGGAGACGACCGTGAGGCGGCGCGCCTCTATCGGAACGCCGCAGAGGCGCTCCAGGACATCCGCATGTGAGGAAGGAGGCACGGCAATGCGTTTAGCCCGACTGCTCCTGCTGCTGGCGAATCTCGCCCTGATCGCCGCCTGGCTCGGCAAGTTCAAGCCGCACGGTCACACCTGGTCCGACGGTCATTGATTCGAACGGAACGCCGCGGGACTGCGGCTAGAATCGAGCGGTGATCCGCCCGGCTGCGTTCCTCATTGCGCTCGGTTGTGCAGCTGCTCTCGCCGGCTGCGGTGGGTCCGCCGGCGGCGGGGAAGGCGAGTCGACCGCGACGACCGCCGCGCTTCCAGGAACGCTGGAGGCGCTGTGGCACGGGCCGGGAGAGAACGTTGCGATCATTCCCGGCACCTCGGACTACGGGCCGGGCAAGAATCGCGTGTCGTTTCTCGTCGTCGACAGGCAATCCCGGCTGATCGAGCGCCCCACCGCACGGATCTGGATTTCGCGAGGGCTGAAGCAGAAGCCATACGCCGAGACGACGGCGGCGCTCGAGCCGATCGGGGTCCCCGGCGGCGCGCAGGCCGACGCGCAAAACATCTACGTCACCACCGTCGACATGCCGGCACCCGGAAAATACTGGCTTCTCGCCCAGCCTGTGGGCGGAAAGCGGATCCAGGCTCTCGGGAACGTCGTCGTTCGGAAGCGAACCGCAGCACCGTCGGTGGGCGAGCGTGCGATCCCCTCCCGGAACCCGACCCTTCAGCCGGGCTCCGGTCCGAAGGCCGTGAAGGCGGCCACGACGGCGGAGCCGCCGGACCGAAGCCTTCTTCGCACGACGGTCGCGGCCGCCATGGCGGCAGGGAGGCCGTTCGTGGTCACGTTCGCGACGCCGCTCTACTGTCAGACGCGGACGTGCGGCCCGGTCGTTCAGGTCGTCCAGTCCGTGGCAAGGCGCTGGAAGGGGAAGTCCGTCGATTTCATCCACATCGAGATCTACAGGGACAATGACCCGGCGAAGGGGACGAACCGCTGGGTGAACGAATGGAACCTCCAGAGCGAGCCGTTTACCTTCGTCGTCGACCGGACGGGCGTGATCCGGGCCCGGCTCGAGGGCGCGTTCAGCCCCGCGGAGCTCGAAACGGCGGTGGGCGAGGTAGCACGGCCCTGATCGCAGCCGCGAGGTGAGGCGCGATGAGGCGTCGGGGCGAGACGGTGCCTCGACCGACCGGCGACCGCCCTCGAGAGGAATGGTTGGAGGTATACCCCGGACGGGTGTGCGCCTGCCCCTCCCCTACGGCGGGTCGCCGCCGAGCAGCTCCAGCGGGCCTTCGGCCTGCGTCAGCCCGAGGCGCCCGTAGAGCTCGAGCTTGTCGCGGGAGTCCTCGAGGTCCAGCAGCCGCATCGTCAGCTGTCCGATCCGATCGACAGGACCGAACGTGCTCTCGACGTTCTCCATCGATAGGCGCTCCGGTTGATAGGTGGCGTTCGGGCTCGTCGTATCGAGCACGGTGTAGTCGTCACCGCGCCGCAGCTCGATCGTCACTTCGCCGGTGACGGCGAGCCCGATCCAGCTTTGGAGGCTTTGACGGAGCATCAACGACTGTGGGTCGAACCACCGGCCCTCGTACAGGAGTCGTCCGAGGCGTCGGCCCATCGTGCGGTAGTTGTCGATCGTCGCCTCGTTGTGGATCGCGTTGACGAGCCGCTCGTACGCGACGTAGAGCAGCGCCATTCCGGGCGCCTCGTAGATCCCTCGCGACTTGGCCTCGATGATGCGGTTCTCGATCTGGTCGGACATCCCGAGCCCGTGTCGGCCGCCGATCGCGTTCGCCGCGCCAACGAGCGCCACCCGATCGCCGAACTCCTCCCCGTTCAGCGCGACGGGCCAGCCTTCGTGAAACCCGACCCGCACCGTCTCCGGCTCGATCGCCACGGCCTGATCCCAGTGGGCAACGCCCATGATCGGCTCGACGATCGCCATCGAGCGGTCGAGAAGTTCGAGGTCCTTCGCCTCGTGGGTCGCACCCCAGATGTTCGCGTCCGTGGAGTAGGCCTTCTCCACCGATGAGCGATACGGGAGCTCGCGCTCGAGCAGCCACTCACTCATCTCCCTGCGTCCCCCGAGTTCTGCGACGAACTCCGCGTCGAGCCACGGCTTGTAGATGCGGAGGGCGGGGTTCGTGAGTAGGCCGTAGCGGAAGAATCGCTCGATGTCGTTGCCCTTGTACGTCGATCCGTCGCCCCAGATCTCGACGCCGTGCTGATGCATCGCATGGACGAGCATCGTGCCCGTCACCGCACGGCCTAGCGGTGTCGTGTTGAAGTACGTCTTGCCTGCGGTCGAGACGTGGAAGGCGCCGCACTGCAACGCTACGAGGCCCTCGTGGACGAGGTGCGCGCGGCAATCGACGATCTCGGCCACCTCGGCGCCGTAGTCGAGGGCGCGCTCGCGGACGTCGGCGACGTCTTGCTCGTCGACCTGTCCGAGATCGGCGGTGAACGCATACGGGATCCCGCCCTTCTCACGAATCCAGGCGACCGCCACAGATGTGTCGAGGCCGCCCGAGAACGCGATGCCGATGCGTTCGCCCACGGGCAGCGACTGGAGGACGCGGCTCACCGGAGAAGCGTAGTCGGCGGATGCCTGCGCGGTCGAGGCGTGGTCTCGCCGGCAACCGGCTGTCTCCACGTGCGGCTGTCGCTGGTCGGTCGAGGCTCCGCCTCGACCTTACGGATCGAGGGTTGCGCCGACGACCCCCGCATCGCTCTACACTTCGCCGCCGGCGCGCTCGAGCACGACAACCGGCACCCGGGCGTACGGCGAGAGGCGCAGCAATGCACGGACGATCTCGGCACAATCCTCCGGGGCGATCATCTCGTCACCCGGGATTCCGGTCCAGGCCGCCATGGGTGTGTCGACGAAGCCCGGGCACAGCGCCGTGACCCGGACCCCGGCTTCCGCTTCCTCGCGGTCGAGTGATCGGGTCAGGGCGATCAGCGCCGCCTTCGCCGCGCCGTAGGCGGCGAGCCCGGGCGTGGGAATGGTGCCCGCGATCGACGCCAGGTTGACGACATAGCCCTTCGCCGCGCGGAGGTGGGGGAGCGCTGCGCGCGTGACGAGGAAGGCCCCGCGCAGGTTGACCGATTGTTGGAGGTCCCAGGCCTTTGTCCCGGTATCGCCGATCATCCCCGCAATACCGACGCCGGCCGAATTGACGAGCACGTCAAGGCCGCCGTGGAACTCCACATGCTCGGAGACGAGCCTCGAACAGTCTTCCTCCCTCGAGACGTCTGCCGGTACGATCGCAGCATCGAGTCCTTCGCGGGCAGCCTCGAGTCGTTCCAGCTTACGGCCGGCGAGCGTGAGGGCGTACCCCTCTTCCGCCAGCATCCGGGCGATGGCGAGACCGATCCCCGACGAGCCGCCGGTGACGAGCGCTGAAGGCATGCGACGATCCTTGCACAGAACGAACGAAGGCCGCCAAGGGGGTCACGGCCTTCGTGTGCACCAGGAGAGGGGGAAGGGGATCTGACTCTCCGACCCGTCGTTCGTCCTCGTCCGCCTGACTCCTCTGGATGCTGCGTACACTCGTTTCGTGACCGAGACGCCGACGCTGACATCTCTTGCGAAGGCCGGTGGCTGCGCCGCCAAGTACCCCGCGGCCCGGCTCGAACGGCTGCTCGCCGGCCTCGTCCCGGCCGACTCCGCGGACCTGCTCGTCGGACTCGACCCCGCCGACGACGCGGCCGTCTACCGTCTCGACGACGAGCGCGCGATCGTCTTCACGATCGACTTCTTCCCACCTGTCGTCGACGACCCCAGGGCGTTCGGCGCAATCGCCGCGACGAACGCGCTCAACGACGTGTTCGCAATGGGCGGCGTGCCGCTGCTCGCACTTTCCGTGACGGCGTTCCCGGAGGAACTGCCGACCGAGATGCTGGGCGAGATCCTGGCAGGCGCGGACGAGGTCGTTCGCGCAGCCGGAGCCATCCTCGCCGGTGGGCACACGATCCGCGACGACGAGCCGAAGTACGGGCTCGCGGTCGTGGGCACGGTGCACCCGTGCGGGATCTGGCCGAAGAGCGGAGCCCAGCCGGGCGACGCGCTCTTCCTGACGAAGCCGCTCGGCACGGGGCTCGTGCTCCAGGCACAGCGTGACGGGCGAGCTCCGGCGGGCGCTCTCGACGCGGCCGTCGTCGCGATGCGCACGCTCAACCGCGATGCGGCGGAGGCCCTGCGTCCGTTCAAGCCGAACGCGGTCACCGACGTGACGGGATTCGGCCTCCTCGGTCACGCATACGAGATGGCAACGCGCAGCGGCGTCCTGATCGAGCTCGAGGCCCACGCACTCCCGGCGTTGCCCGCTGCGCTCGAGCTCGCCGAGGCAGGCGTCCGCACCGGGGGCGACCGCCGCAATCGCGATTACACGGGAGCCCACGTCGAGAGCAGCACCGACGACGCCCATGAGGCTCTCGCCCTTGATCCGCAGACAGCGGGCGGCCTGCTCATATCGCTCCCGGCGGACAAAGCGCCCGTGCTCGCCGCCACCTTTGCCGACCGAGGCCTCGAGCTCTACAGGATCGGTCGCGTCGGAGAAGGTTCGGGTGTCGCGCTACGGTGACAGGCATGGAGCTCGGCGAGGACGCGCGAGAGGTTGGAAACGGGGTACGGACGCATCGTGAAGTGTCCGCGCGGCGGTTCGTCCAACTGGCCACCCTCTCCGTCGTGACACTCTGGGTCGTCGTCACGAGCGGCGCTGTCGTGCGGTTGACCGCCTCCGGCCTCGGGTGCGACAACTGGCCGCGATGCGGCGACAAGCCGTTCCCGGAGAAGGGTGGCCATGCCGCGATCGAGTTCGGCAACCGCATGGTCGCCCTCGTCGGGATCGCTCTCACCGTGGTCGCATGGCTGGCCTCGCGGCGGGTCGACGGGTTGCCTCGATGGGTACGATCTGTTGCCCTCGCCACCGCTCTCGGGACGGTTGCCCAGATCCCCCTCGGGGGCGTCACGGTGCTGCTCGACCTTCACCCCGTCGCGGTGATGTCGCACTTCCTGCTCGCATTGATCGTGCTCGCCGGCGCGATCGTCGTCGCCCTGGAGGCGTGGAGTCACAACAGTGGGCTCGCCCCCGCTGCGGGGCCGCGGTGGCTGCGGGCGCTCGCCGCGATCGGTGTTGCCGCTTGCGCTGTGCTCGTCGTCACCGGTTCGGTTGCGACGGCGTCGGGTCCGCACTCCGGCGGGCAGGACATTCCGCGCCTCGGACTCGGAGTCACCGACACGGTGTACGTCCATGTTCGGGCAACCGCCGTCTTCGGCGTAGGGCTGCTCGTGGTCGGGCTCTTTCTCTGGCGGCTCCGCCGTGAGGTACCCGGGATTGCACGCACGGGCATCGTGTTGCTCGCCGTGCTCCTCGCGCAGCTGGCAGTCGGGGAGATCCAGTACCGCAACGCCTTGCCATGGTGGCTCGTGGTCGTTCACGTCTCGTTCGCCGCGACGATTTGGTCGCTGACCGTTGCGATTTCCTACACGCTGTATCGTCCCCCCGTGCCTCTTGTCGCGGCCGTGCACGGCTAAGCTCCGCCGATGGAGAACGAGCTCCGGATCGACGAGCAGCCGATGCTGCGCCGCCCCGTCCTGATCGCGGCCTTTCGCGGCTGGAACGACGGTGGCCAGGCGGCGACGCTCGCCGGCGGCACACTCGCGCGCGTCTGGGAAGCGAGGCGCTTCGCCGAGATCGATCCCGAGGGATTCGTCGATTTCCAGGCGACGCGTCCGACCGTGACCCTCGACGAGGGCATGACCAGGCAGATCGAGTGGCCCGAGACCACCTTCCACGCGGCCGCGATCCCCGGCGCCGACCGCGATGCCGTGATCCTGCTCGGCGTCGAGCCGAACTATCGCTGGCGCGCGTTCAGCGATCTGGTCGTCGGGCTGGCGCGCGACCTCGGTGTCGAGCTCGTCGTCACGCTCGGTGCGCTACTCGCCGACGTTCCCCATACGAGGGCGGCGCCGGTCACGGGCGCCGCCAGCGATCTCGCGCTCGTAGAGGAGCTGGGCCTACAGCCGTCACGCTACGAGGGCCCGACGGGCATCGTCGGGGTGTTGCACGACGCCTGCCGCCAGGCAGGTTTACCGTCGGTGAGCCTCTGGTCGGCGGTGCCGCACTACGTGTCGCTCGCTCCGAGCCCCCGGGCCGCCAGGGCCCTCTGCAACCGCCTCGGCGAGTTGCTCGGAGTGACGATCGACCTGGCCGAGCTCGAGGAGGCAGAAAAGATCTACGCGGAGCAGATCACCGAGGCGGTCGCGTCGGACCCGGAGACGGCGGCCTACGTCGAGGAGCTCGAACGCCGGGCGGACACGATCGACGAGCTGATCGACGAGGCCGATCTACCGACGGGCGAGTCGCTCGCCGCTGAGCTCTCGCGGTTCTTGCGTGACCGTGAGACCGACGAACCTCCGCCGGCGCCGTAGTAGGTCGCGGGCGCGCTATGCGGCGTTCTCGGCGGCGTTCTCGGCCGCTGCGCCCGCCGCCGTTTCACCGACCGGACCGCTGCCGTTTGGGGATCCGGTCTCGGGCTGAACGGAGGTCTCCGTCCCCTCCGCTGCTTCGGGGACGCCACCGGGCGCAGCGAGCTCCACCGCACCGGTAGGGCGGCGCTTCTTGCGCCTACGTCGCGACTTGCGTACGGGAGCTTTCGGTGCGGGAAGGTTCTCGGCAAGCGCGTTCGCGATCTCCTGGATTGGGCCGATGTCCTCGCGCGCCTGGTCGAGGAGCGCGTTCGCCCGCGGCGTGTAGCCGTCCGCGGATGCGAGCAGAGCCGCTCCGACCGCGAGCGGCAGGGCGCGAGCGACCTGAACGAGCTTGGCGACGTTGTCCTCGTGCCGGTGCCCCCTCGAATTGGCGACCGCACCGAGTAGGCGCTTCGCCTCGGGGAACTCGGCGCTCGCACGCCGGTCCTGAACCTTTCGCGTGGCCCGTGCAAGCCTCCACGTCCAACGGGCGAGGATCTGGTCCGGCGCGTTCGCTTTGCCTTCGCCCACGGCGCGGAGAAGGATGCGGACGCCGGCGGAGCGATCCTTCTCCCATGGTGGCGCCTGGCTGACGAGCGTGACGAGGTCATCGAAGTCGGCGCGCTCGACAGGCGTTGCGACGCGGTCGGCGAGCGCCGTCATCCGGAGGCGCCGGTTCGGGTTTTCGGCGGCGCACACGGCGAGGAACGTCTCGAGCGCGCCCTTGCCGGCCCGGCCTTCGGTGAACTTGCGCGCGAAATCAGCCCGTTGATCGAACCGAATCTGCCTGCCCGCGATCGTGGCCCAGAAGCGCTGCTCGTCGTCATCCAGGAACTTCGGGTCGACCCGCTGCCACTCCCGTTGGATCACGGCGAGTCGGCGCGCGACGTCGGGCGTCACGGGAACGAGCCACGGGGCCGGCGAGAGTCGGCGGCGCGCCCGCCTCTGCTGGCGTCGGCGAGGTGCGGGTGTGACCCGCGCGCCTTCACGGTAGAAGTCGGCGTCGAGCAGCGAATGGAGCGAGATGACACGGTCGTTGTGCGTCGACCCCTTCGTGACGAAGTCGACGACGATGCCCGCCTCCTTGCGGGAGTGCATGCGCATGATGCGGCCGATGCGCTGCTGGTACACACGCCGTGACGCGGTCGGGGCGAGGTGGAAGCAGACCGTCGCTCGCGGTGAGTTCCAGCCCTCTGCGAGAAGCTGCGCGTTGATGAGGACGTTGATCTCGCCGCGCTCGTACGCTGCAAGTGTCTCGGCGAGTCTCACCAGAGGTGTCTTGCCCGAGACTGCCTCGGCTTTGATCCCGGCGGCGCGGAACTCTTGCGCGAGATTGTATGCGTGCTCGACGCCGGCTGCGTACACGATGCCGGGTGTCGTTCCGAACCGTTCGCGGTACAGGCTCGCAGCCGCCTGATTGAGCGCAGAGTGGTCGAGCGCGGCTGCCAGAGCGCGCTCCTCGAAGTCCCCGCCCACGATCGGCACGGAGTTGATCGCCGCCGCCGGAGGTACCCGTAGGCAGCGGAGTGGGGCGATCAGCCCGCGTCGCGCCGCGTCGGCGAGCGGTAGGTCGTCGACCGAGGCCGGAAAGACGTCGGACACTTGCTTTGCGATCAGCTGCTCCGTCGCGGTCATGCCGATGTAGACCGGCTCACTGAATGACCGGATCGCGGCACTCGTCTTCTCGCCGAGTGCCGTGTGGGCCTCGTCGCAGATCACGAGTTGATACGCGCTCCGGGAGATGTCGCCCGCGTGGCGGGCGAACCATGCGTACGTCTGGATCGTGATCGGGTTGTCACGGAGCGGCTCCTTACCGGTGTCGATCGCATCGCTGAAGCGCTCGGCGTAGCCCTCTGTCGTCAGATCGCGCCGGAACTGCGAGACGAGCAGCCGACGGTGGGTGAGAATCAGGATGCCGAGGTGCCGCGCCGATTCGACGAATCCGGCAGCGGCGATCGTCTTCCCCGAAGCGGTTGGGTGTCGGAAGCGGTAGCGCCTCGAGGCGCCCGGGTCGTCGCCGGTGAATGCCGGCTCATCGGGCAGGTCGTCGACGACTCCTGCATCGAGGTCGTCGTCCTCGTCGTCGAGCTCGGGAATGTCGCCCTCGCCCGCTTCGGCAACGTTGCCGTTGCCGTTCCCGTTCTCCTCCGCGTCGCGTTGGTTCGAGGCGATCAGCTCGGTCAGCATGCCTGCCAGCGCGTCGACCTGGTGGCGCCTGAGCTCGGTACCCGCAGCTGTAGCTGGTGTTGGAGCGGCGAGCACCCGCTCGAGGCCGAGCATGAGACCGTAGCGGACGCGCCAGCGCGTGGATGGAGTGCGACGGCCGGCATCGATCTCGGCGATCGCGTCATCGAGGGCACCGCGTCGTGCGGTGCGCGGCGCCAGTGCGGCTGCGGGATCCTCACCGGGGTGGAGGAACGGCTCGCCGTACCAGGCCTGAGCGCGGAGCGCGGCGGCTTCCAATTCCAAGCCCTCCGCTGGCTCCGACGACGGATGTGTCGGGTTGAGGTCGGTCTCGTACATATGCGCAGCACACGACTGAGGCGCTGCATTCCTTGAGGAGCAGCACACTTACGCGTTTCCGGCGCGTCGAGCGGTGCTGCGTGTTGCACTGTAGCCGAACCTGTCGGACGATGGAAGCCTGTTCTATTCCGCACCGAGAGGCCGGCCGGACACCCGGTGCGAGACCCCTTCCTGGTCGAGATGCTTTGTCAGGCCGCCGCGAAAGAACGGAAAGCCGGCGCCCAGGATCAGGCACGCGTCGATCTCGGGTGCGGAAGCGACAACCTCGTCGTCGAGCAGGTGCCGGGCCTCGTCGGCGAGTGCTTCGAGGAGCGCCTCGTAGATCTCGTCGACGGTCTGCCGCTCGTCGCCGGTGAGCACGATGTCCATTTCGCCGTTCGCGAAGTTCTCGAGCGTCGGCGACAGAGGGAACCGGTCGGGATATGCGCGGTGCAGTGTGTGCAGCACGTGGTTTGCGACCCGAGGGCCGACCATCGCGAGAAGCGCCGACGGCGGCATCGGAATGCCCAGCTTCAGCGCTGCGTCGTCCGTCTCCTCGAACGTGTTTCCATTCTCGAGCGCGTGCATCAGGACGCATGACTGGCGCGTCAGCAGGCGATTGACGACGAATGCCGGAGCGTCCCTGACGAGGACGCCGCGCTTGCCGAGCTTCGTCGTCACGTCCCAGGCGGTCGCGAGCGTCGTGTCGTCGGTGGCCGGAGCGCGCACGAGCTCGACGAGCGGAAGAACGGCCACAGGGTTGAAGAAGTGCATTCCGACGACGCGCTCCGGATGGCGGAGGTGGGTTGCCATTTCGGTGACGGAGAGAGACGAGGTGTTCGTCACGAGCAGGCAGTCCTCCGAGACGATGTCCTCGAGTGCGGCGAAGACGTCCTGCTTGACGTCGATCTCCTCGAACACCGCCTCGATCACGAGGTCGCAGCCGGCGAACGCAGAGAAGCCGGTGACGCCGGTGACGATCGAGCCGAGGAACCGGGCCTTCCCCTCGCCAAGCCGCCCGCGCGTCACCTGCTTGTCGAGGTCCGTGCGAATCGCGGTGACGGCCGCCTCCACCTTCGCCGCATCGACGTCCGTCACCACGAGCGGCACCTCGAGTCGGCGGAGAAACAGGGTCGCCAGTTGCGTCGCCATCAGGCCTGCTCCGGCGACGCCGACCTTCTGGATTCGGCGCGGCGGCGTGTCGGGGATCCCAACCCCCTTCTTGACCCGACGCTCGATCAGGTCGAACGCGTAGATCCCGGCCTGGGCCTGCGGGCCGGGCAGAAGGTCGGCGAGCGCGTCCTCTTCGGCGGCGTAGCCTTCGTCGATGGACCAGTTGGCCGCGCCTTCGATCAGCTCCAGCGCCCGGTATGGGGCGAGCGCCACGCCGTGGACGGCATCGTCGACGGCGGATCGGGCCTTCGCGCAGATCTCGGCTGCATCGAACAGGTCGACGGCGGCCTGTGGCACGCGTTCCTCCTCGATCGCCTGGACGAGCCACTCGATCGAGTCGTCCAGGAACTCGACGTCGTCGAGAAGCGCGTCGGCGAGCCCGATCTCGGCCGCCCTGGCTGCCTGCAGAAGCCGGTTCTGTTTCAAGGGGTTCGCCACGATCAGCTCGACGGCGTTGGCCGCACCGACGAGCCGGGGCGCGAGCTGGGTGCCTCCCCAGCCCGGGATGATCCCGAGGAAGACCTCGGGAAAGCCGATATGACGCACCGAGCGCGCGAGAGTTCGAAAGTCGCAATGGAGCGCGATCTCGAGGCCACCGCCGACAGCCGCGCCGTTGATCGCGGCAAGGGTGGGGAAGGGCAGATCGCGGATAGCTGCGAACGCGTGGTGCCCCGCCTGCGCTGCGGCACGGGCGAGCTCCGGTGTCGTCATCTGGGGGAACTCGGCCAGATCGGCGCCGGCCGCGAAAACGAACGGCTTGCCGGTCAGGACGAGCCCGCCCCAGCTCCCCTCGCGCAACCGTGACACGACGTCGTCGAGCGACGCGAGCGCCGCTCGGCCGAACACGTTCGGTTTCCGCCAGTCCTCGCCGTTGTCCATCGTGACGAGTGCGAACGGACCGACCCGGGTCGTGATCTCCTGCAGCCAGAACCGCGTCGGCGGCTCAGCCACGGCGAGTGATCTCCTGGAAGGGTGGAGCGTGCCTCGCGCGTTCGTTCGATCTAGCCATGGTGCAGGTTCTCCCACAAGAGGGCGGCGCCCATGCCGAGGCCGATGCAGAGCGCGGTCAGCCCGAAGCGGACCTCGGGTCGCCGCTCGAGCTCGTAGGCGAGCTGCGCCATCAGCCGGACGCCTGTGGCAGCAAGTGGATGGCCGCAGGCGATCGCGCCGCCGGAAGGGTTCAACCGCGGGTCGTCGGGTGCAACACCGACTCCGTCACACCAGGTGAGCACCTGGACTGCAAACGGCTCGTTCAGCTCGAAGAGGCCCACATCGTCGATCGTCAGCCCGGCTTGCGCGAGCACGCGCTCGGTCGCGGGAACCGGCCCGACTCCCATCAGGTGCGGTTCGACACCGGTGTAGGCGAACCCGACGAGCCGCATCGCCGGCTGAAGCCCAAGCTCGGCCGCGACCGAAGCGGCGGCGAGTAGGCCGGCGGTTGCGCCGTCGGTGAGCCCTGCGGAATTTCCCGCTGTGACGCGCCCGCCCGCGCGGAACGGCGTGCGCAGCTCCGCAAGCCCCGCGAGGGTCGTCTCCGGCCGGAGGAACTCGTCGCACGCGGCGACCCTCCAGCCCTCGTCGCCATACACGCTCATCGGAACCACTGTGTGGGCCATGACCCCACCCGGCTCGTTCCACGCCCTGGTGGCTCTGACCTGGCTCTCCAGGGCGTACCGGTCCGCGGCCTGCCTCGTCAGCTGCGGGAAGGCGTCATGGAGGTTCTCGGCCGTCTGTCCCATCACCGCGGCGCTCTCGTCGATCAGGCGTTCGCTGACGAACCTCGGGTTGAAGTCGACCTCTGCGCCCATCGCGTGGTGTCCCATGTGCTCGACGCCGCCGACGACGACGAGATCCGCCGCCCCCATCGCGATCTCTCCGGCGCCTGCCGTCGTCGCCGTCAGCGCGCCCGCGCACATCCTGTCGACGGCGAAGCCCGGCACAGTGTGTGGGAGTCCGGCGAGCAGAGCGACATCACGGCCGAGCGTCAAACCCTGGTCGCCGACCTGCGCGGTTGCCGCCAGGATCACGTCGCCGATGCGTTCGCCGGAGACGTTCGGGTTGCGGCGCAACAACTCGCGAACGACCTTGACGGCCATGTCGTCGGCGCGCGTCTTCCAGAAGACGCCGCTGGGCCCCGCCTTGCCGAACGCTGTCCGGACGCCGTCGACGAACACCACCTCGCGCAACTCGCGTCCCATGGCCGGAGGATATCCGTCGACTCAAACCTCCAACCGACCGCAGACCTCGGCGAGGGCTTGCTCAGAGCGTGGCCTGGTGCGAGAAGCGCGCCCGGGCACGCTCGGCGGATGCGCTCCTGCAGGACCGTCCGGTCGTCGGTGCTCGTCTCGGATGCGTTCGCCGCCGCGTGGAACGTTCGGCGCGGTTCGCCCCACCGGGCTCCTTCCGGATCTGCCTGACAGCCGGCGGCGGGTATGTGACGATAGAAACGGAGGCCGGCGGGCGGCGCCGGCCTCCTCTTGCTCTCGCCGCCTCATGCCCACGAGGGCCCGGCGTAGACTCGGTGCGGAGCCAACCCCAAGGGAGACTCGATGCCCTGAAGGCGTCGACCCGAGCGGCGGCCCTGGCTGTGTTGCGTTTTCGGTGATCCGGCGCGTCGAGCTCGGGCGCTAGCCTTCGGCGAGCTCGCGCGAGCGCACCATGGCGGCCTGGATCGCGTTCAGGAAGGCGGCGCGTACGCCCGCGATCTCGAGCTCGCGGATCGCGGCTATCGTCGTGCCGCCGGGGGAGGTGACCATCTCGCGCAGCTCGACCGGATGCATTCGCAGGTCACGCATCTGTTGCGCGGTCCCGAGCATCGTCTGGACGACGAGTTGCGTCGAAATCTCCCGCGACAGGCCGAGCAGGAGACCTGCCTCGATCATCGCCTCGGCCAGGAGCGCGAAGTAGGCCGGTCCTGATCCCGATACCGCCGTGACGGCATCCATCAGCTTCTCGGGCACGCGGACGACCGCTCCGAGATGCGCGAGGGCCTCCTCTGCAAGCGTGACGTTGGCGTCGTCGGCGTGGGCGCCGGCGCAGAGCCCGGCGACTCCCTCGTGGACGACCGAGGGGGTGTTCGGCATCGCGCGAACGACCGGAACGCCGGGTGCGAGATGACGCTCGATCGCTGCCGTCGGGATCGCCGCCGCGATCGAGAGGATGGTCTGGTCGATGGTGATGAGGTGGCCGATCTCGCCGAGCAAGGCTTCGATGTCCTGCGGCTTCACCGAGATCACGACGAGCGCTGCCCCGGCGACCGCCTCCTCGTTCGAGAGCGTCGCGACGATGCCGTGCCGTTCGGCGAGCTCGTTGACGCGCTCGAGGCGACGGCTCGACCCGACGATGTCGGCCGGTTCGCGCCAGCCGGACGAGAGCAGCCCGGAGATGAGCGCTTCACCGATCTTCCCCGCCCCGAGTACCGCGATCCGTCGCTCGTTCATCGCCATGTCACCAAGTGTAGAGCGGAGTCTCAGGCGGCGCGCTTGGTGCGGAGGCGCGCCCTGCGTCCCGCGGCCGGATCCGCGCCCGCGATGAGGCCGCGGGACCAGCCGAGCATGAGGAGCTGACCGGCGAGCCCTTGCCACTCGTCGTAGGGGGCGAGGAGCTCCGCCGTCTCGCCGGCCTCGACCCTGTGCCCTCGCAGGGAAGCCATGAGCTTCACGAGACCGAGATCGCCGACGAGGCCGTGGTCGAACCGTCCGAGCCCTTCAAGAGCGATCACCCCCACGGACCAGGGCCCGATGCCCCGCTCGCGCTCGAGCCGCTGAAGGACGATCCGGGTGTCGTGCCCGCGGAGGCGTTCGAGATCGAGCGAGCGGACGAGGCGAAGGAGTGTCGACGCCCGCGACGTCGCGAGCCCGTGCCGGCGAAGGTCGGCGGACGAGAGTCGAGCAAGGCCCTCACGGGTCGCGACCGCACCGCCGAGTTGCCGCAGGATCGATCGCTCGATGGCCGCGGCGTGCCCCGATTCGATCAGCTGACCGCACATCGCCCTGAGTGCTGCGTGCGCGACGGTGGCGAGCCGCAGCGGCCGGTAGCCGACGAGTGCGCGAGAGGTTGCGCCGAGCAACGGATCTCGCGCGAAGCGGCGGTGGAACTCTGACGTGTCGTCGTGGACGGCGAGCATGAACCGGGCGCGCTCGAGGCCGTCGGCGGTCTCGGCGCGGACGGCAACCCTTCCATCGGATCTCTGCCATGCGGCGGCAGTCGAGCCATCGGCAAGGGCTCCACGCCAGACACTGCTGCGGCTCATCAGCCGGAGCCGGTACGGGCCAGTCGGAGCGACGACGTCTTCGACCATATCTCTCGACGGTACCCGGTCGGGCGGAGCGCCGCTCTGCCCGGTACCTTCGCCCGGATGAAGCTCGTTGACGCCGTCTCGCTCCGCTCGCGCCGGAGGAAGCTTCGGCTCTTCCTGGACGAGATGCGCCCGACGCAGGCCACGGCTGTCCTCGACGTCGGTGCGGACGAGATCGGCTTCGGCGCAGCTGGCGGCCACTCGGGGTGCGGGACGCACAACTTCTTCGAAGAGCTCTATCCCTGGCGCGAGCGCATCACCGCTCTCGGACTGCACGACGGAGCCGGCTTTCGACGACGGTATCCCGAGATCACCTACGTGGTGGGCGACGCCTGTGCGTTGCCGTTCCCGGACCAGTCGTTCGACATCGTCTTCTCGAACGCCGTGATCGAGCATGTCGGAGACGTCGACCGGCAACGGCTCTTCGTGGCCGAGGCCCTCCGCGTCGGCCGGCGTGTGTTCCTGACGACGCCCAACCGGTGGTTTCCGATCGAGTTGCACACGAGGCTGCCGCTCGTTCACTGGCTACCGAAGGGCGCCGCCAATCGCGCCTACGACGTATCCGGCAAAGCTTGGGCGAAGGAGAACCACCTGCTCGGCAGCGGCGATCTGCGGCGCCTCTTCCCGGGCCCGGTCAGGATCGCAAACCTCGGGTTGACGCTCGTGGCTATCACATGAGCGGGCGGCTGCCTCGCATCGCGCTTATCGTGTTCGTCGTCGGGCTCGCGGTTCACAACCTCGTCATGGCGGAGCTGTGGGACGCGGGCGTTCGCGGTGCCTCCCTCGATGTGGCGGCGGCCTGGAAAGACGTGCTTCTCGCGGCGGCTCTCGCGGCGGCGATTCTTGGTGCACGGTCTCTTCCGGTGCGTCTCTGGGCCGACCGGCTCGCCCTGGTCTATGCGGCACTCGTCGTCCTGTACTGGCTCGTGCCCCAGAGCTGGCTGGACGGCGGCGCCACCCAGCGCGGTCAACTCTTTGCCGCCAGGCACGATCTGATCCCCGTCGCCGCCTACTTTCTCGGACGGCTGCTCGTGCTCACCCCCGTTGCCTGGCGTCGCGTGTCGCTCGCTCTGGGAGGCGTCGCGGTGGTGCTGACGGTCTGGGGCCTTTTCGACGTCTACCTCGTACCGTTGCAGTGGTGGCGTGATTCGGGCGTGCCCGGCTGGTTCGAGGAGCAGCTCGGGCTCGTGTACCGGGGCCTTTCGGGCCTACCGGAGAACTGGGTCCTGAACACGGGCGACGAGGAGAACCCGATCCGTCGGCTCGTCTCGACGTTCCTCAGCCCGCTCGCCACCTCGTACGTGCTCGTGATCGTCCTTCTCTATCTCGTTGCCCGCCGAGCCACCGCGTGGACGGTCGTTGTCGCAGGCATTGCCTACGTCGGCCTTCTCTGGACGCACACCCGTGCCGCGTACCTCGCCCTCGCGATCGGGCTCGTCGCGCTCGCCCTCGCGCAACGCCGTTTGCTTCCCGTGGTGCTCGCGGCGGCGTCGCTCGTCCTCGGCGTTGGATTCGTCCAGGCCTTCCCACATGTCGGGCCGTCGACGAGCTACACGCGGGCGGAGCTCGTGATCCTCCGCGAGCAAGGGCAGCAGAATCCCGGCGTGAGTGGCGACCCGTTGAGCGCGGGGGACGCCTCGACGTCGAGCCACCTGCGCAATCTGCGTGAGGGGATCCGCGTCGTCGTGCGCCATCCCCAGGGGTTCGGCCTCGGGAATGCCGGGGTCAGCGCGTCGCGGACCCGCGTCGAGATCAAGGCCGGCGAGTCGACCTACACAGAGCTCGGCGTCGAGATCGGCCTTCTCGGGCTCCTGGCCTTCGTGGCCTGGATGGTCGCGATGCTCGTGGCGTTGTGGTCGCGCTCGGCGTGGCTCAGCGCCGCGTGGGTTGCGATGCTCGCGATCGGCGTTCAGACCGACGTCATCGGGGTGCACTGGATCGCGTACGTCCTGTTCGTCCTCGCCGGTGCCGCCATCGGTGGCGGGCTACCCGACGACGACGCCGTCGGTGCCTGAAGGCCTCGCCGCCCTCCGACGCACAGGTGTGCCGGAGAGTGGGAGAATGTCCCGATGGGGAAGGGATACGCGGAGGGGCCGGCAGCCGAGGAGGCCGAGCGGCGACTCGACGAGCTCGTGGCAGGGCCACCCGAGTCCGTTCCGGCGGAGCGCGCTGCGGTGTACGGCTCGACCGTAAACGAGCCCGAGCGTCATTTTCTCGGCTGGCTCGACGACGTCGATCCGGATGAGCTGTTCGACTCGGGTGCCGCCTACGGGATCACGGTCGTCCGCCGCTCGACGAGCTAGCGCTATCGGTCCGTCGGGCCGCGCCTCGTCCCTCCGAGTCGTGTGCGTTGCGACGTTCCCGGAGAAGGCTTGCGGGCGGGCCGCTGGGGATTGTGGGGGCGATCGAAGGATCCACGCGAAAGGATCCGAGATCTTGCAAGGAAAGGGACCGTCCGTCCGACAGAATGTGTTCGATCCGACGGTGTTAGACGTGCAGGCGGTACCGTTGGTACCGACGAATGAGTAGCCGAGCCCAGTGAGCTCCAAGCCGGTCGAGCAGCTCGATCGTGTGATCATCCGGTTCGCCGGTGACTCTGGCGACGGAATGCAGCTGACCGGCGACCGGTTCACGAGCGAGACCGCGGTGATGGGCAACGATCTCGCAACGCTCCCGGACTTCCCCGCGGAGATCCGAGCGCCGGCGGGCTCCTTGCCCGGCGTCTCCGGATTCCAGGTGCACTTCGCGGACCACGACATCTTCACCCCCGGCGACCAGCCGAATGTCCTCGTGGCCATGAATCCCGCCGCCCTGAAGGCGAACGTCGCCGACATCCCGAAGGGCGGGATGCTGATCGTCAACACCGACGCCTTCTCCGAGCGAAACCTGCAGAAGGCCGGCTACGAGGCGAGCCCGCTCAGCGACGGGTCGCTCGGGGGCTTCCACGTGCACGAGGTGGCGCTCACCTCGATGACGGTCGAGGCGCTGAAGGCGGTCGAAGGGATCACGTCGCGCGAGGCGGAGCGCTCGAAGAACTTCTTCGCGCTCGGCCTGATGCTGTGGCTCTACCATCGCCCGACCGAGGGCACGCTTGCGTTCATCGAGGAGAAGTTCGGCAAGCGGCCGGCGATCGCCGAGGCAAACACCCGCGCATTCAAGGCCGGTTACAACTACGGCGAGACCTCCGAGGACTTCGCCGTCTCGTACGAGATCGCGCCGGCGCACCTCGCGCCGGGCCGCTACCGGCAGATCACCGGCAACACTGCGATCAGTTACGGGCTGATCGCCGCCTCGAAGCTCGCGGGGTTGCCGCTCTTCCTGGGTGCCTACCCGATCACGCCTGCGTCGTCGATCCTCGAGGAGCTCGCCCGACACAAGAACTTCGGGGTGACGACGTTCCAGGCGGAGGACGAGATCGCTGCCTGTGGCGCGGCGCTCGGGGCGTCCTTCGGAGGCGCTCTCGGGGTCACGACGTCTGCCGGCCCGGGAATCGTGCTCAAAGCGGAGATGGTAGGCCTCGGCGTGATGCTCGAGTTGCCGTTGCTCGTCCTCGACATCCAGCGCGCCGGCCCGTCGACCGGCATGCCGACGAAGCCGGAGCAGGCCGACCTGTTGCTCGCCCTTTTCGGCCGCAACGGCGAGAGCCCCGTGCCGGTGATCGCGGCTTCGAGCCCGTCTCAGTGTTTCCACGCGGCGATCGAGGCGGCGCGGATCGCGCTCAAGTACCGGACACCTGTCTACCTGCTGTCGGATGCCGCCCTTGCGAATGGCTCCGAACCGTGGTTGATCCCGGATGTCGCCGGCTTGCCGAACATCGCCACCCCGTTCGCGACGACGCCGAACGCGGGAGATGCGTTTCATCCGTACCTACGCGATCCCGAAACGCTCGCGCGTCCGTGGGCCGTGCCGGGCACCCCGGGTCTAGCCCACAGGATCGGTGGGCTCGAGAAAGCGGAGACGACCGGCACGATCTCGTACGACCCCGACAACCACGACAGGATGGTCCGTCTACGGGCGCAGAAGGTGGCGAACATCGCCGCCGACATCCCGGAGCTCGAGGTCGACGACGTCGACGGCGACGCGCGAACGCTCGTGCTCGGTTGGGGATCGACCTACGGCCCGATCGGTGCGGCAATGCGGCGGGTGCGGCGGGCCGGACACAAGGTCGCGAGCGCGCACCTCCACCACTTGAACCCGTTTCCCAGGAACACGGGCGATGTTCTCCGCCGGTACGACAAGGTGCTCGTGCCGGAGATGAACACGGGCCAGCTGTTGCAGCTGGTTCGCGCAGAGTTCCTGATCGACGCGGTCGGCTACAACCGCGTCCGTGGACTTCCGTTCCGCTCGAGCGAGCTGGCCGAGGCGATCACGGCCTTGGTGGAGACATGAGCTTCAACGCTCTCGTCACGCGGGACGATCGCGTCCTCATCTCGTATGACGGCCGTCAGGTCGTTGCACTTGCGGGCGCCGACGCGCGGAAGGTGATCGAGAGACTGGAGCTGGCAGCGAACGAGGACGCCGAGCAGATGGTGTTGGCGAAGGCAACAGGCAATTTCAAACGGGGCAACGAACGATGAGCGGCGGCAACGGCGAGCTCGTCCAGCTGACGGCGAAGGACTTCAAGTCCGACCAGGAGGTGCGCTGGTGCCCCGGCTGCGGCGACTACGCAATCCTGAATGCTGTCCAGGGGTTCATGCCGGAGCTCGGGATCCCGAGGGAGCAAATCGTCTTCGTCTCCGGGATCGGGTGCGCGGCACGGTTTCCGTACTACATGGAGGCCTACGGGATGCACTCGATCCACGGTCGCGCCCCCGCGATCGCGACCGGCCTCGCGACCGCCCGGACGGATCTCTCCGTGTGGGTGATCGGCGGCGACGGCGACATGTTCTCGATTGGCGGCAACCATCTGATCCACGCGCTGCGTCGCAACGTCAACCTGACGATCCTGATGCTGAACAACCAAATCTACGGGCTCACGAAGGGCCAGTACTCGCCGACGTCCGAGCGTGGCAAGGTGACGAAGTCGACACCGATGGGCTCGGTCGATCAGCCGTTCAACCCGCTGAGCGTTGCGATCGGGGCCGAGGCGACTTTCGTGGCACGGGCGATCGACACGGATCGGAAGGAGCTGACGGAGGTGCTCCGAGCCGCCGCAGCCCACCGGGGCGCATCGTTCGTCGAGGTGTTCCAGAACTGCAACATCTACAACGACGGCGCGTTCGACTTCGTCCGCGAACAGAAGGAGAACCGTATCTACCTGAAGACCGGTGAACCGATCGTGTTCGGTGACCGGGGTGTCCGCCTCGCGGACGATGGCTCGGCGGAGGTGGTCGCCGCTTCGGCGGACAGGCTGCTCGTGCACGACCCGTCGCATGTCGAACCGAGCGTCGCTTTTGCGCTGTCGCGGCTGACGTTCGACACTGTCGGTGCGACGCCGCTCGGCGTCTTCCGCTCGGTCGAGCGTCCTGTCTACGACGAAGAAGTCGCCGAGCAGATCCGAGAAGCGGAGGAGCAGCACGGCGTCGGCGACCTCGAGGCGCTGCTCCACGCGGGTGACACCTGGCAGATCGGGTGAGGTAACCGCGCGGGCGGGGCGGCGGGCGCTATGTGGTCGTGAGCACGTCGACCGATACGATCGACTCGGGCCTCAGCATTCGTCCGCCGACGAGCGGCCACTCCCCCTTGGGCTCCTCGATCTCGGCGATCACGGTGCGGGCGAGCACGAGTGCGCTGTCGCGGTTCGGGGCCGTCCCGAGTTGCACGACTTCTCCATCGCTCATGCGAATGACGACCCGGCGAAGCTCCGACGGCGTCCACTCAGCGGCGCGGTCGAGGGGTGTGCTGGCGGTGTCTTCGAGCAGAGCCACGGCGTCCTCCAGTATCCAAGGGTCGGAGCGCCGCACAACTCCAGTACGAGCGTTATCGCCTGTCCGGGGCGGGGTCCTCGTCCCTCGAACGGGCTATTCGGGGCGCTGCACGTCGATCGAGACGATCGCGCCGGGGCGAATGAAGCGCTCCTCGATCTGGGGCCACTCCCCTTGCGCCGAGGCCTGCTCGATGTGTCGCACCATGTCGCGCGCGATCCGAACCGCGTTCTCGCGCCCCTCGGCGCTGCCGACGAGGATGTCGTCGTCGCCGTGCACCCGCAGGATTACGCGGCGGATGTCCGGCGCGCCGAAGCTCCGCGCCGAGGCGGCAGGCGGATCGACGTCTTCGAATGCCGGGCCGGCGCCGGCCATCGGGCTACTTCCGTAGCCGGAATCACGGTTCCCGAAGATCGTCATCCAGTTCCTCCATCGTGGCAAGCGGGCACCCTCGATATCGGCGGGTTCCCGTCGGCCGGCCCTCCCTCGTTCGAGGGGGGTCGGGCTTGCTCGCAACCGCCGACCGTCGCGAACGCGGTCGCGGCCAGTCCGACGGTTCCGGCGACGACGAACGCGAGCTGGGTACCGCCGAGCTCGACGAGCGTGCCCGAGAGGAGCGAGCCGAGAGGCGCGAGGCCGACGAATGCAAACAGGTAGAGCGCCACGAGCCGCCCGCGGAGATGATCGGGCGCGGCGAGCTGGACGAGCGCATTGGCATTCGCAGCGAAAAGGGTGAAGGAAGCGCCGACGCCGATGAGGATCAGCCCCGCCACGCGTGCCTCGTGAACGGGGGCTAGTGCCAGTAGCAGGACGCTGAACCCAAGAGTTCCAGCCCTGAACGCACGGAACGTCGCCCGTTGGAAAGACGCCGTGGCGATCGCGCCGGCGAACGCCCCGAAGCCGAACATCGCCGAGAGGAGCCCGAACGCACGAGCGTCGACATGCAATGTGTCCGACGCGAGGAGCGGCACCAGAGTGTTGAAGTTGAAGCCGACGAGCCCGACGCACGTCACCACGACGAGTACTGCGCGCACCTGCCTGTCGTGCCACGCGAAGGACAGCCCCTCGCGCGTTCCCGCGAGGAGAGTGACGGTGCGATCGCGAGCCACCGGGTAGAGCTCGTCTTCGCGTATTGCCAGCAAAGCCGCGAGGACGGCAACGAAGCTGAGCGTGTTGACGACGAAGCAGAGGCCGACGCCGACGGTAGCGATCAGGACGCCGGCGATCGCGGGCCCGATCACGCGAGATGCGTTGAGAAGGCCCGAGTTGAGCGCAACCGCGTTCGGCAGTTCGCGTGGGCCGACCATCTCGAATGTGAGTGATTGCCGCCCCGGCGCATCGAGCACGAGGGTGACTCCACCGAGCGTCGCGAGTGTGAACACGATCGGCAGCGTCGCCGTCCCCGTCAGTGTCACCGCAGCAAGTGCTGCCGAGATCATCATCGCGGCGACCTGGGTCCAGACGACGAGGCGTCGCGTGTTCAGGCGATCGACCACCGAGCCGGCGAACAGTCCGAACAGCGTGTACGGCGCGAACCGGCAGAAGAGCAGCGTCGCCACGGAAAGCGGTGAGCGAGAGAGGGAGAGGACGAGCCATGCAAGCGCGACGTTCTGCATCCACGAGCCTGCGAGCGAGACGATCTGCCCGGCGAAGAAGAGCCGATAGTTGTGATGGCGGCGGAGGCTGCGGAACGTCCGAGCCCGGAGCGCGACCGCGACAGTGCTCACTGAGCCTTTCCCAGGAGCTCGCCTAACGGTCGGATGGCCCTCTCGATCGCCCGCAGGGCTTCGGGGTCGAGGTCGCTGAGGCGCTCCGCGAGCCACGCGGTGCGCCGCTCGCGCACCGAGCGGAGGAGCCGCTGGCCCTCGGGTGTCAGCTCGAGTCCGACGCGCCGCCGGTCGACGGCCGACCGCACCCGTACGAGGAGACCAGCCCGCTCCAGCCGGTCGATATGGCCGGAGAGCGCGGGCGGTGAGATTCCCTCTGCCTCGGCAAGGGCGCGAAGCGTCAGCCCGGGGCTCCCCTTGACGAGCCAGAGCAGCGTCACCTGGCGCCCGGTGACCCCGAACTGCTCGGTCTCCTTGCGCAATTCTCGACTGATGCGCAGCACGATCGGCCTGAGGTCGTTCGCGAGCGTGATCGCTGAATCCGTAGTGGAACTAATCATTAGCGTGACTAATGATACCAATGCGCGGCTCGTGCGGGCGGGTCCTCCGTCCCGTCTCCCCACCCGGCTGCGGGGTCGGTTGGCCTTGTGGACGAATCGTTCGGTTTCGGGCACGAAGGGTGTCTCCCGGAGGGAGACACCCTTACGCACGAGAATGTGACGATTGCTCCACGGCGAGACCCGCGGAGGCGAGGGCTCCGTGCGCGTAGGCCGGTCTGGCTTTGGGTCGGAGCGCCGGCTAGCCCGATGCGAGCTCGGCCTTGAGCTCAGGCTCGAGCTTGTAACCGACGCCGTAGCGGGTCTGCAGGAACGTGTGCGCGGACGACCTGTGGTCGATCTTCTCCCTGAGCTTTCGGACGAAGACGTCGACGGTACGGTCGCGGTGGGAGGCACGCCTCCCCCAGACCCGCTGGAGCAGCTCGTCGCGGGTCAGCACTCGCCCCATGTCGAGGGCGAGGGCGTAGAGGAGTCGGAACTCGGTGGGTGTCAGGTCGGCGCTTCGTCCGTCGACGTACGCCTGAACGTTCTTCGTGTCCAATCGGAGCTCTTCGATCACGATCTCGTCGCCGCGACGTGGATCCTGCGCGCGCGTGCCACGCCGGGCGGCCGCGCCGACGCGTGCCGTCAGCTCTTTCATCGAGAACGGCTTCACGAGGTAGTCGTCCGCGCCGATCTCGAGCGCGTGCACCCGGTCGTGCTCGGTGCCGCGGGCGGAGACGACGACGATTGGCGTCCCGATCCCCTCACTTCGCGCCTGCTCGATCACCTTCCAGCCGTCGAGTCCCGGGAGCATGAGATCGAGCACGCAGACATCGGGACGCTCGAAGCGGAGCCGGGCCAGGCCGGTCTCACCGTTGGCGACCCCGACGGCGTCGAACCCGGCGGCCTGGAGGTGCCGCGCCATCCCCAGGGCGATGACGTCGTCGTCCTCGATGATCAAGACCTTCGCCATACGGAGATGATGGACGGCCCCTGGTCACCCAGGGGCCGTCAAGGTGTTACCGAATGGTAACGGAGTGGTGTCTGCGCCCGGCTACTCGGCCTGTGCGTCCGTGCCGCTGTTCTCGCCCGCGTTCTGGTCGGCGGTGATCACCCGCACGAACTTGACCCGCTCGCAACCGACGATCGTGGTCGTCGCTTTCTCCGAGTAGCGGACGACCGCGACGTCCTCGCCCTCGCCGCAGTCGAGGAGGTCGGGAAGCATGTCCGCGGCGAGCGCGTGCAAGCGGTCGTTGCCCGGGCCGCCGTACACCCTGTCCTCGCCCCAGCCGCCGAATAGCGCATCGTTGCCACCCTCGCCGTTCACGGCGTCATTGCCCCGTCCGCCACCAGCGCGGTCGTTGCCGTCGCCGCCCGAGACCGTGTCGTCGCCGGACCCGCCGTGCACACGGTCGTTGCCGTTCCCGCCTCCGACCGTGTCGTTGCCGAGCCCGCCGAGGACGAGGTCGTTGCCATCGCCACCCTCAGCTGCATCGTTGTCCTTGCCGGCGCGGACGACATCCGGCCCCTCCTTCGCATCGATCGAATCGTCGCCGGCGAACGCGCGAATAAGGTCGGCGCGTGGGGTGCCGACGAGTGTGTCGTTGCCGGTCGTGCCGTTGACGACCGCTGCGGCTGCGGCGGCGGCGATTGCCAGGACAGCGCCTGCCGCAACCATGAGAACCAGGGCCTTGACCTTCATGTCGTACCTCCCCTTCCGTCGAACTGGTTGACGGTCGGATTGACACCCGGCGGGGTGAGGTGGGGATGTGATTCCCGCAAGTGCTGGGCAAAGCGTCTGTTAGAACCCTGTAAGCATGGACGCGGACGGAGCACGGGCGCGGCTGCTCGTCGAGGAGAGCAGGGAGGCTGTGATCGTCATCGACGATGCCGACATCGTGCTGCTTGCGAGCAGGCGCGCCCGGCAGTCGATCGACGGGATCAACGAGGGTGATCGGGTCCCCGAGAGCCTTCTCTCGGGTGGGCGGGGGATCGTGCCGCTGATCGTGCCGTACGACCTGGGCGGCCGACGGGAGCGAATCGTCTACCTCAGCCAGGTCGGTGACATGACCGCCTACGAAGAATTGCGGACAGGGTTCACGGCAGCCGTGTCGCACGAGCTGCGGACACCGCTCGCGCGGTTGCTGGCGCTCCTCGAGACGGCGACGCTGCCGGGCGAGGACGTGCCTGCTCTCGTCGACAGGGCGCGTGGCGAGGTGGAGTCGGTGCGCGAGCTGATCGACGAGGTGCTGTTCCTGTCGGAGCTCGAGTCGGGTGGCCGGGTCGTCTCGCTCGGCGCCGTTCCCGTGCGTCCGGAGCTCGACATCGCAGTCGCTGAACTCGAAGAGCGGGCGTCCAGGGCGGGTGTGGCGCTCTCGGTCGAAGGGGACGAGGGCATCGAGCTCGAGATGCGACCGCGAATGCTGCGGGTGATCGGTCAGAATCTGGCGGAGAACGCGATCCGCTATGCGGGGCCCGGGACCACCTTCACGCTCGCGGTCGAGCGCGAGGACGACTCCATCGTGCTGCGTGGCCGCGACGACGGTGTGGGTGTAAACGAGGACGAGCTTTCACGCCTCTTCGAGCGCTTCTACCGGGCCGATCACGCCCGCGCCTCCCGCGGCACGGGCCTCGGGCTCGCGATTGTCAAGCACATCGTCGGCCAGGCGGGTGGCACCGTCGAGGCACGGGGTGGCAAGGGAGCCGGGCTCGAGATCCGCTGCGTGTTTCCGGCAACAATCACCTAGACCCAGCGGTCGTTCACCCGTTTTTCACCTCTTGTTAACCACCCTTCATCCCATCGTGTTTCAACGGGCGGCGACACTCGGCGTAAATTGACGAACGTGACGACACCACACATCGACAACAGCAAGCTCGGCGAGCTCGGGGCACCCGAAGCTAGCGACGGTAGGGGCGCAAGCGTCGTCTTCGACGTGAGCAACCTGAGCGTCAGCTATAGCGGCAACGTGGCGCTCAAGAATGTCGATCTCGAGATTCGCAAGAATTTCGTCACGGCATTTATCGGTCCGTCGGGCTGCGGTAAGAGCACCTTCATTCGGTGCTTCAACCGAATGAACGACCTCGTTCCCGGCGCCGTTGTCGCCGGAAGCGTCCGTTATCACGGTATGGATCTCTATGGCTCAGACGTCGACCCCGTCGAGGTCCGCCGCCTTGTCGGCATGGTGTTCCAGAAGCCGAACCCGTTCCCGAAGTCGATCTACGAGAACGTCGCCTTCGGACCCAAGGTCCTCGGGATGAAGGAAGGCATGGACGATCGCATCGAGCGCGCCCTCCATTCGGCCGCACTGTGGGACGAGGTCAAGGATCGTCTCAAGGAGAACGCGCTCGGTCTCTCGGGGGGGCAGCAGCAGCGCCTCTGCATCGCCCGTGCAATCGCGGTCGAGCCGGAAGTGATCCTCATGGACGAGCCCGCCTCGGCGCTCGACCCGATCTCGACCTCGCGGATCGAGGATCTGATCCACGCGCTCAAGCGCGACTACACGATCGTGATCGTGACCCACAACATGCAGCAGGCCGCACGGGTCGCTGACATGACCGCATTCTTCAGCGTCGAAGTTCGTGAGGACGGCAGCGGGCGTCACGGCATTCTCGTCGAGCACGACGAAACCACGAAGATCTTCACCAATCCGGCAGACAAACGAACCGAAGACTACGTCACTGGACGTTTCGGATAATCGAATGGCACGGGTCGAGTACCAAAACAGCCTCGATGCGCTGGAGGCAACGGTGCAAGAACAGGGTGCTGTCGTTCTGCGTGCGCTACGTGCAGCCGTGAGCGTGCTCCAGACGCAGGACACCGAGTTGTGCGACGAAGTGGTTGCCTACGACGACGAGATCGATTCGCGCTACCACCGGATCGAGCGGATGGTCGAGGAGTTGCTCGCCCAGCAGGCGCCCGTCGCAACTGATTTGCGGCTCGTGCTCGCTGTTCTGCACATCTCGATCCATCTCGAGCGGGTCGGAGATCAGTGCGTCACGATCGCCAAGCTGACGAAGCTCGCGAGTGACCTGGAGCCGAAGCACGACCTCGTCGAGGGGTTGACCGAGATGGGCGATCGCGCGGAGGAGATGGTGCGTGCGGCTCTCGACTCCTTCGCTACTCGCGATGTCGCGAGGGCGAAAGGGCTCGTCGAGCTGGACGAGCTGATCGACCGCACGAACCGTCGGGTGGCGGACAAGGTCCTTGCGCTGGCGAGCGAGCCGGGCTCGCAGGAATGGGGCATGAGGATGATCGTTGTCGCGCGCTGCATCGAACGCGTCGGCGACAATGCGGTCGACATCGGCGAGCAGACCGCATTCCTCGTCACGGGCGAGTTTCACGAGTTCACGGACGCGTCGCATTGAGGCGAATAGCTGATGGCGACGCCCACTAGCGCAGCCGCCCCAGGCGCAGCGCCGATCTCGCTTCGCTCTTCTCGCAAGCACTACGGCGAAAAGGTGATCCAGGTCATTCTCGGGCTTTGCGCGCTGATCTCGGTCCTGACGACCGTCGGGATCGTGGTCTCCCTGCTCTTCCCCGCGCTCGAGTTCTTCGCCGAGGTGAGTCCTGTCGAGTTCTTCACCGGAACGGTCTGGGCGCCGCTCTTCGAGCCGTCGAGCTTCGGTGTCGTCCCTCTACTCGTTGGCACGCTGTCCGTCACCTTCTGGGCCCTTCTCGTCGCGATCCCGCTTGGGCTTGGTTCGGCCATCTACTTGAGCGAGTACGCGAGCCCGCGCCGGCAGGCTGTCCTGAAGCCGATGCTCGAGATTCTTGCCGGCATCCCGACCGTCGTCTACGGCTACTTCGCCCTTACGGCGGTGACGCCGTTGCTCCGGCAAATCGGGATCCAGGTCGAGATCTTCAACGTCATCGCCGGCGGTCTCGTCATGGGTGTCATGCTCATCCCCACCATCGCGTCGCTCTCCGAGGACGCGATGTCGGCCGTTCCCCAAGGGCTCCGTGACGGCGCCTACGGCCTTGGAGCCGACAAGCTTCAGGTCTCGACGCGGGTGATCGTCCCCGCGGCGATGTCCGGGATCATCGCCTCATTCGTGTTGGGCGTCTCCCGTGCCGTCGGTGAGACGCTCATCGTCCTCATCGCGGTGGGCCAGCAAGCCAAGCTCACCTTCAATCCGCTCGAGTCGATCGAGACGATGACGGCCTTCATCGGTGCGACCGGCAACGGCGACCTCCCGACCGGTTCGATCGAGTACAAGACGATCTTCGCCGTCGGTCTGACGCTGTTCGTGATCACGCTCGTGATGAACATCATCTCGATCCGGCTCGTCCGGAAGTACCGAGAGGTCTACGACTGATGAACGGACGTAAGGTTCGGGCCCGCATTTTTCAGGGGATGATGATCTTCTCCCTGGCCGTCTCCATGGGAGTGCTGATCTGGCTGCTCGTCGGGACATTCATCGACGGGATCCCGGCTCTCAACGGGAAGCTGTTCACGAACCCGCCGTCGTCTATCCCTGAAGAGGCCGGGGCGCGGCCAGCGATTCTGGCGACACTGTACATCGCCGTTCTCGTCCTCCTGTTGTCGGTTCCGATCGGGGTCGGGACGGCGATCTACCTCGAGGAGTACGCAAGAAAGGAGCGGTGGTACAACCGGCTGCTCGAGGTTAACATCCAGAACCTTGCCGCTGTCCCGGCGATCGTCTACGGCATCCTCGGCCTTGCCTTCATCGTGCGCGGCATCGGCATCGGTCGCGTTCTCTTCGCCGGCGCCCTGATCCTTACCCTCGTCGTCCTGCCTACCGTCATCATCTCTTCGCGCGAAGCTCTCCGGGCGGTACCGGACTCGATCCGGCAAGGGGGGTACGCGCTCGGGGCGACGAAGTGGCAGGTGATCTCGCGGCAGGTGCTTCCAGCCTCCGTTCCCGGGATCGCGACGGGCTCGATTCTGGCGCTCTCGCGTGCGGTCGGTGAGACGGCACCACTGCTCCTGATCGGCGCACTCACGTACGTCGCCTTCGATCCGACGATCCTCGGACCGTTCACTGCGTTGCCGGTGCAGATCTACACGTGGGTGAAGCTCCCGGATGCCGGATTCCAGCAACTTGCGGCCGCGGCGATCATCGTCCTTCTTGCGATCGTTCTCGGCATGAATGCGGTCGCGATCTTCCTACGGAACAAGTTTCGGCAGAAGTGGTAACGCCCAGCACAGCTTTGGGCGCCGGCTCGCCGCTTACGCAGAATCCGCATCAGCTTTCACCAAATGGGAACCAGCTGGGAACGAGTTGGTACCCCACCGCGGAGCCGTCAGAGAGCACGATTGACCCTGCATTCCAGCTATCCGATCGCAGGGAGATGGGGGACTAGATGAGACTATTCAGTGGACGGCGTCAGGCTGGTGCCGCGGCCGTCGGGGTCATTGCGACGGTCGGTGTGCTCGCTTCAATCGCGGTCGCAGCGGCTCCGCCGCTCGACAAGCTCAAGGGCTCGGTATCAGCGGACGGCTCGTCAACCGTCGGTCCGTATACGACTGCCGCGGCAGAGCTCTTCAGCCGGGCCGGCGCGAAGAACGTGCGTGTCACGGTAGGCATCTCCGGCACGGGCGGTGGCTTCGAGCGCTTCTGCAAAGGTGAGACCGATATCTCGGATGCGTCGCGCCCGATGAAGATCTCTGAAGCAGCCAATTGCAAGAAGAACAGCATCGGCTCGTGGCGGGCCTTCACCGTCGCGAACGACGCCCTCACGGTCGTCGTGAACAAGGACAATACGTGGGCGACGTGCCTTTCGACCGACGAGCTCAAGAAGGTTTGGAACACTGGCTCCAAGGTGGACAACTGGAAGGACGTTCGCGCCGGCTTCCCGGATCAGAAGATCAAGCTTTTCGGCCCTGGCACTGACTCGGGCACGTTCGACTACTTCACCGAGGTGATCAACGGCAAGGCGAAAGCCAGCCGGTCGGACTACGCTGCGTCCGAGGACGACAACGTGCTGGTTCAGGGCGTGTCGGGGGAGAAGGGTGGCCTCGGCTACTTCGGGTACTCCTACTATGAGGAGAACCAGGACAAGCTCAGGGCGGTTCAGGTCAAGAACCCGAAGTCCGGCGCATGCGTCGCTCCGTCGGCCACGACGGCCCAGAACGGCAGCTATAAGCCGCTCGCCCGCCCTCTCTTCATCTACGCCAAGGGCTCGTCGTTCAAGCGGCCCGAGGTGCAGGCCTTCCTCGGTTACATCTTCGCCAACGAGGTCGCGATCGCGAAGCGGGCGAAGTTCGTCTCGCTCACGCCGGCCCAGCTGAAGAAGTCGCGGATCAACTTCGACCTCGCCGTCAAGGCAGCCAACCGATAGTAGGCACACATGAGGTAGGACGTTCGAAGACGGAAGGCGGCCTGACGAGGGGCCGCCTTCCGTCGCTTCCGACCGCGACGCCAGCGGCTAAGAGAAAGGAGGCAAGCACCGAAAATGTCGAGCACCCTCGATCCGATCACTCGGCGGCACGTCGAGAAAGCGACCGAGGCGCTGGCCTCCGAGTTCGCAGGCGTTTTCGCACCAGAGACGATCAATCGCTACGTCGCGGACTCCCTCGACCAACTTGGAAGCGCGCGTTTCAGCGACTTCCTGCCGGTGCTCGCCTACCGCTTCGCGCGAGAGCGGCTGAGGGCGCTCGGCCAGGCGGACGGCCTGCTCGTGAAGGCGCAGCCCGAAGTTCTCTTCATCTGCGTCCATAACGCGGGCCGAAGTCAGATGGCCGCCGGCCTCGTGACGCTTCGCTCAGAAGGGAGAGTCAGCGTTCGCTCGGCCGGGTCAGCACCGGGCGAGACGATCAACCCGCTCGTCATCGAGGCGATGGCGGAGCTCGGCATCGACCTGGCCGAAGCCTTCCCGAAGCCACTGACGGACGAGGTCGTGCGTGCCGCGGACGTCGTGATCACGATGGGGTGCGGCGACGCTTGCCCGATCTACCCCGGCAAGCGCTACGAGGACTGGCAGCTCGCCGATCCCGCCGAGGCTGAGTCGCTCGAGAGCGTGCGCGCGATCCGGGACGACGTCGACGAGCGGGTTCGGCTCCTCGTGTCTGATCTCATCTAGCGCTCCGCGATCCGATCTCATCGATGGTGCTCGATGGATGCGACGGTGAGCAAGATGCAGCCCCTCGCTGCGTTCCGGGTCGTGTGTCTCCGACGGTGGGCCAGGTGAGGCGTCGCCGTAGCCAGAGGGCGACGTAGACGAGCGCGACGAGTACCGGCACCTCGATCAGCGGGCCCACGACACCCGCGAGCGCCTGGCCGGACGCGGCGCCGAAGACGCCGACGGCGACGGCGATCGCGAGCTCGAAGTCGTTGGAGGCGACGGTGAAGGAGAGGGCCGCGGTTTGCGGGTACGGGAAGTGCATCAGGCGCCCGGCTCCGAAGCCCATCACCCACATGACGGCGAAATAGACGAGCAGTGGTACGGCGATCAGCACGACGTCGAGCGGTGCGGAGGTGATCTCGTCGCCCTGAATCGCGAACAGCAGTACGATCGTGTAGAGCAGTCCGTAGAGGGTGATCGGCGCGATGCGGGGGATGAACTGCTGCTCGTACCAGTCGCGGCCGCGGCGTCGAATGCCAATCCGTCGTGTCAGGTAGCCGGCCGCGAGCGGGATGCCGAGAAAGATCAACACGGTGCGGCTGACCTCCCAGATCCCGACCTCGAACCCCTGCGTATCGAATCCGAGCCAGCCCGGCAACACGGTCAGGTAGAAGTAACCGAGCAGCGAGTAGGCGATCACCTGGAAGAGCGCGTTGAAAACGACCAGGACCGCTGCCCGTTCGCGGTCGCCGAGGGCGATGTCGTTCCAGACGAGCACCATCGCGATGCAGCGCGCCAGCCCGACGATGATCACCCCTGTGCGGTAGGCGGGCTGGTCGGCGAGGAAGATCCAGGCGAGCGTGAACATGAGCAGCGGCCCGACGACCCACGACAGGAAGAGCGAGGTGCCGAAGAAACGCCCGTTCCCGACTCCGTCGTCCTTCATACGGCCGATGTCCTCATAGCGCACCTTCGCGAGCACCGGATACATCATCAGCAGCAGCCCCGCGGCGATCGGCGGCGACACGGTCCCGACCTGGAGGCGGTCGAGCTGGTCGTTCAAGCCGGGCACGAGCGTGCCGAGCACGAGCCCACCGACCATCGCCAGGGCGATCCAGAGCGGCAGGAAGCGGTCGAGCCGCGACAGCCGAGCGAGCACCGCCTTTTCGTCAGCGGCCGGGGGAAGACCGAGCTCGTGAGCGTTCATGGCGATGAGGTTCCGTCGAGGTCAGCGAGGAGCTCGTCGATGTGTGCGGCTATCTCGTCGCGGATCGCGCGTGTCGCGGCAAGACCCTTGCCTGCAGGGTCGTCAAGCTCCCAGTCGATGTAGCGCTTGCCCGGGAGGTAGGGGCAGGCATCACCGCAGCCCATCGTCACCACCACGTCCGCCCACTCGGCGTCGGCGCGCTCGAGCCGGTGCGGGATGCGGTCGGCAAGGTCGACGACGAGCTCGCGCATCGCCTCGATCACCTCGGGATGGACGTTCTCCGCCGGTGCCGAGCCGGCGGAGCGCCCCTCATGCTTCCCGGTAGCAGCTACCCGGAGAAGCGCTTCGGCCATCTGCGAGCGCCCGGCGTTCCGCACGCACACGAAGAGGACGTTCATGCCGCTCGCTCCTCGGGCGCCGACGGACCGCGCACGAGCTCACCCAGACGATCGAGTGACCCGGCGGCCAGCTGGTAGTACGAGAAGCGCCCGCGGCGCTCGCACTCCAACAGTCCCGCGTCCACCAGCAGCTTCAGGTGGTAGCTGACCGTCGGCTGGGCAAGCCCGAGTGCCGGCATCAGCTTGCACACGCAAACGGCGTCGTCGGCGCCCGCGAGCAGGTTCAGGATCCGAACGCGGTGACGGTCGGCGAGCGCCTTGAACACCTGCTCGAGCTCGGCCGCCTGCGCAGACGTCAATGTCGGTCGGACCAGCGGGCTGCAGCAATCGATCAACGAAACGGGTGCCATGGAAAGAGCCTACCTATCCATCGAGAAATATAGATGAGTCATTCCTGCACTCTCGTCACAATCCTCGGCGCTTCGAGGCGACGGAAAAGAGCCTGACGGCCAGATGATCGGGACGATCGAGATGCCGGCCATCGAGCAGTCCGACGAAGCGGCGACTTGACACGCATCGATATCAGTCGATATATTGAGGACTGACGATATGACGCTGTTGACCTCTCTTCCGATCGCGTGTTGCCAGCCGCTCGCAGCCCCCTCGCTCACAGACGACGAGGCGGCCTCGACTGCGACGCTGTTCAAGGCCCTGGCAGACCCGGCGCGCGTGAAGATCGTCAACCTGCTCGCCCGCACCGGCGAGGCCGTTTGCGCCTGTGACTTCGAGGCGGCGCTGCAGCTCTCGCAGCCGACGGTCAGCCATCACCTGAAGAAGCTGACAGACGCGGGCCTGCTGCACCGCGAACAACGAGGTAAGTGGGCCTACTTCTCGATCGTGCCCGACGCCGTGGAGACGCTCGCGGCCGTCGCAAACCTGAAAGGAGCGTGCTGCTGATGAGCACCACAGCCGATGAACTGCGCGAGCAGGTCAGAGTCCGGTATGCGGAATCGGCCCGCGCGGTAGCCGAGGGGACCAAGGGCAGTTGTGGTAGCCACAGCTGCTGCGCCGACGGGGAGATTGACGCTCCGACGTTCGGGGAGGCGCTCTACGACGCCGAGCAGCGGGGCGAACTGCCCGAAGCCGCTGCGCTGGCCTCGCTCGGCTGCGGCAACCCGACCGCGGTCGCGGAGATCAACGAGGGCGAGACGGTGCTCGACCTCGGCTCCGGCGGCGGCATCGACGTGATCCTGTCGGCGAAGCGCGTCGGGCCGTCCGGCCTCGCCTACGGCCTCGACATGACCGACGAGATGCTCGCACTCGCCCGCCAGAACGCCCAAGCCGCCGGCATTCGCAACGCGATCTTCCTCAAGGGCATCATCGAGGAGATTCCGTTGCCCGCCGACTCGGTCGACGTCGTGATCTCGAACTGCGTGATCAACCTCTCGACCGACAAGGCGGCGGTGTTGACCGAGATCGCTCGCGTCCTCAAACCGGGCGGGCGGATCGGAGTCTCCGACATCGTCGCCGAGAACCACCTCACTCCCGACCAACGCGGCGAGCGAGGCTCCTACGTCGGTTGCATCGCCGGCGCTCTCTCCCAGGAGGAATACCAGGCAGGTCTCGAAGCGGCCGGATTCGACGACGTCTCCGTGACCTTCACCCACGAGGTCGCGGACGGCATGCACGGCGCCGTCGTGAAGGCGGTGAAGACGAGTGCACCGCAGACGCGCGGCCTACCGGTGATCCACGCCGCTGCGTCCGCTGAGTGCTGCTGACGGTGGGTACCGCGCTTCAGGTCGCGATCGGTGATCTCCGTGCCGAACACTGGCCCGAAGTCGCCCAGATCTACGCCGAAGGAATCGCGACCGGCAATGCAACCTTCGAGACCGACGTGCCAACCTGGGAACACTGGGACTCGGCTCACCTCCCCGAGCACCGGTTCGTCGCCATCTCCGATGACCGAGTGGTCGGGTGGGCCGCGGTCGCCCCGGTTTCCGACCGGTGCGTCTACGGAGGGGTCGTCGAGAACAGCGTTTACGTTGCCGCCAGCGCACACGGACTGGGCATCGGAAGACTCCTGCTCGACCAGCTCATCGGATCGACAGAGGCGGCGGGCGTGTGGACACTCCAGGCCGGAATGTTCCCCGAGAACACGGCCAGCATCGAGCTCCACAAGCATGTCGGATTCGAGATCGTCGGACGCCGCCAGCGGCTCGGGAAGCTGAACGGAGAATGGCGCGACGTGCTCCTGCTGGAGCGACGCAGCGCCCTCGTCGACTAATCGTCGCCGCGCGCGGGTTGCGTTAGATGGGGGCGCTCTCGAGCGCCTCGGGCGGCAGCAGTCGCCGGGTCTCCCAGCGCCGCGCCCCGAACGCGCCCACCGCGATCACTCCGGCAAGGGCGAACACGATCAGGTCTCCTGCCGGCAAGCGGGTGACGAGCTCCATACCGGCGCCCACGAGGCCCGCCATCGGGATCGTGAAGATCCAGGCGATCAGGATGTTGCCTGCCACACCCCACCGCACCGCGTGCAGACCGCGCGTCGCCCCCGAACCCATGACGGAGCCGGAGATCACGTGCGTCGTCGACACGGGAAAGCCGAGGTGAGCAGTCGTCCAGAGAATCGAGGCACACGCCGTCTGGGCTGCGAACCCCTGTGGTGGGTCGATCTTCGCGATTCGCGTACCGAGCGTGCGGATGATGCGCCAACCGCCGGCGTACGTACCTGCGGACATCGCCAGCGCTGCGGAGACGATCACCCACGTCGGCGGCCTCGTGAAGTCGGCGCTGAGGTCTCCCGACGCGACGAGCGCAAGCGCAATGATCCCCATCGTCTTCTGCGCGTCGTTCGTGCCGTGGGTGAGGGCGACGAAGCCGCCCGAGATGAGCTGCCCTCGGCGGAAGACGCGGTTGACTTTCGCCGGCGACCGGCGCCTGATCGCCCAGACGATCGCCGTCATCAGCGCAAACGCGATCGCGATCCCGGCGAAGGGGGCGATCAGCGAGGGCTTCAGCACTTTCTGCCAGAGGCCCGCCCATTCGACGACCTCCCAGCCCTGGGCCATGATCGCCGAGCCCATGATCCCCCCGATCAGTGCATGGCTCGAGCTGGACGGCAACCCGAGGTACCACGTGACCAGGTTCCAGGTAATCGCGCCGACCAGGCCGGCGAGGAGGATGTTCAGGGTGATCGCGTTCGGATCGACGATTCCCTTCGCGACCGTTGCGGCCACCTTGAACGAGATGAACGCGCCGATGAAGTTGAGGACGGCCGCCATTGCGACGGCGGCCCGCGGGGACAACGCCCGCGTCGACACGCTCGTCGCAATCGAGTTGGCAGTGTCGTGGAAACCGTTCGTGAAGTCGAAGAAGAGTGCGACAGCGACGACGGCGACAAGCGTGAAGTCGCCCATCGGCCCTATGCGTTCTTGACCAGAATGTTGGCGATCACGTTGGCGGCCGTCTCACACGCGTCGAGCGCCCGCTCGAGCGACTCGTAGATGTCCTTCCACCGGATCACGATCAGAGGATCGATCCGCTCGTCGCGGAACAGCGATGCGAGCGCGTCGCGCAGCACGCGGTCACCCTGATCTTCGAGCGCCTTCAGCTCGACGAGCGCCTGCTGGACGCCGCGCATCCCCTTCAGGTTGTCGCAGGCGAGGGCGAGTTGCTTCACCGCCTTGACGAGAATGCCGCACTGTTCGACTGCGTGACGCGTCGGCATCTCGACGCCGTACAGCCCGAGCAGGTCGGACGCCTCCTCGAGAAAGTCCACCACGTCGTCGATCTCCGTTGCGAGCTGGTAGATGTCCTCGCGATCGAACGGCGTCAAGTACTGAGTGTTGAGCAGGATGATGAGGTCGCGCGTGATGACGTCCCCGGCGGTCTCGGCCGTTTTCACCTGCTCCTGGGTGACGCCGGAATTCGGATGCTCCCGGAATCGTCGTTCGACGAGGCGCGCAACCTCCAGAGCGTTCTCGCCCGCGCGCGCGAAGAGCACGTAGAACTCGGTCGTCTTCGGCGTCAGCGAGATCTTCATTCGCGCGCACGTTAACCAATTGGAGACATGTGCGAACCGGGGACCTGAGTACGCTTGGATCGAATGCGAGCGACGTTCGAGCGCGAGATCAAGCTGGCCCCCGGCGAGGGGTTCGTCCTGCCGGAGCTCGGCGGCGACCGACTGCCGACGCGGGTCTTCATCTCCACCTACCACGACACGCAAGACCTTCGTCTGGCGCGACACGGCGTCACGTTCCGTCACCGCGTCGAGGACGGCGCCGGGTTGTGGCAGCTGAAGCTGCCGCGCGGCCCGGCCCGCCTGGAGCTCGAGCTGGCCGGACCGCCGGCGAGGCCTCCGGCCGAGATGGTCGCGCTGCTACCGGCGTATCTCCGCGGCAGCGAGCTTGTGCCCGTCGCCCGCCTGCGCACTCGCCGTGAGGGGATTCGCGCGCAGGGAGCCGAGATCGTGGACGACAGCGTCGCAGTGCTCGAAGGTCAGCGGGTCGCCCGCCGCTTCAGGGAAGTCGAGGTCGAGTTGCTCGACGGAGACGAGCGAACGCTACGCCGGCTCGAGAAAGAGCTTCGGAGGGCGGGGGCCCGAGCGACGGGAGAGCTGCAGCCGAAGCTCTACCGCGCCCTTGACCTCGCGGGCGCCCTCGACGTCCGAGCGAGCGCGATGAACACCCCGCCCGGTGAGGCGCTCGGCATCGCCCTCGAGGCTGAGTACCGAAACCTGCTCGTTCACGATCCCGGGACACGCCGGGGCGATGATCCGGAGGACCTGCACCAACTTCGGGTGGCGACGCGCCGGCTGCGGGCGTTCCTCCGGGCAGCGAGGCCACTCGTCGACGACGAGTGGGCCACCTCGCTTCGAGCGGAGCTCGGGTGGCTCGGTGGGCATCTTGGTCCGGCCCGCGACCTCGATGTCATGCTCGCCCGACTCCAGGCGGAGGTCGGCGCGCTCGACGGCGATGCCGAAGCCGCGTCGGGCCTGCTCGAAGCGCTCGAGGAGGATCGCGCGGCCGCCTACCGTGATGTCGTCGACACGCTCGACGGCGATCGGTACTTCGCGCTCCTCGACCGGCTCGAAGCTGCGGCAAGACCGCCGCTGACCGGTGACGACACGGCGCTCGCCCAGATCTTCCACCGGGAGGCCAAACGGATGCGCCGAACCTTCGCGTCCCTTGGCGAGGATCCCGAGGACAGCGAGCTGCATGCGTCTCGGATCGCCGTCAAGCGCGCCCGCTATGCAGCGGATCTCGGGGCCCACGAGCTCGGCCGCCCCGGCGAGCGCTTCGTGACCGTCGCGAAGCGAATGCAGGACATCCTGGGCGATCACCAGGACGCGGTGGTCGCCGAGGCACGGATCAGGGATTGGGCCGCGTTTTCGGCCGTTCCGGCGAGCAGCTTTGCGGCAGGCCGGCTCGTACAGCTCGAGCAGGACCGGAGGGCCGCCGCCCGCGCAGCCTGGCCCGACATGTGGCAGCGGCTCGACCGGGCGGCACGGCGGGCCGTCCGCTGAACGAGGTCGTTCGCGCTGCCGGCGGGGTGGTCGTCCGCGGCACCGGCGGCACGGCTTCGGTGTTGCTCGTCCACCGGCCCGCCTACGACGACTGGACGTTCCCGAAAGGGAAGGTCGACCCCGGCGAGAGCGAGGAGGCCTGCGCTGTTCGCGAGGTCGAGGAGGAGACGGGGTTGCGCTGTACGCTCGGCCGGGAGCTGCCGTCGACGACATACACCGATGCCAAGGGTCGTCCGAAGACGGTGCGCTACTGGGTGATGCGAGTGGTGTCCGGCGAGCTCTCGTTCGATCACGAAGTGGATACCGCCCGCTGGCTCACCCCGGAGGATGCTGCGACGATGCTCACCTACGAGCGCGACGTGGCGTTGCTCCAGGCGCTTCACTGACGACCGAACGGGCGTGCTCGTCGGCGGGGGCGAACCGAGCACGTCTCGTCTATCCGCGTCGACGCCGGCGTCATTGCCGTCAGGTCGATGCGCCGTCACGGTAGGTCGGTGCTGAGTGTCCAGTCGTCGGCTTTGGCGCCGCTGGCGTTGTAGAACTCGAGTCCGAAGCGTCCGGGGCCTGTGATCGTGGTGTCGTTGGTGGCGAGGATCTGGGCCCAGCTGCCACCTGCGGGTTTGCGGTGGAGGCTGAGGCTGGAGCCTGCGAGCTTGAACGCGAGTTGGTCGCCGACGACCATGTCGGGGCCGCTGATCGTGGCCAGGCTGGTCCAGCTGCCGTTGCTGTTGCGGCGCACGATGTAGTAGGTGTCGGGGCCGGCTGTGTGTCTGAGCCAGGCGCCTTCGTAGAGGACGGCCTGGCTTGAGCCGCCGTTTTGGATCCGGGCGCCGACGTCGAGCTCGCCGCCCTCGGGCGGGAGCACGGTGACCGTGAACGAGCCGACCCCGTCCGTCTGGGTCGCGCTCCCGGTCCAGGATTGGTGGCAGCCGCCGCTCTTGCCGGCCGGGTAGGCGGCCTGGTTAGCGCTGATCGCGAGCAGACAGCTGGAGGCCCCGACCCAGTTCGTGGCCGACCAGCCCGTCCCCAGGGTGAGAGCGTCCGCCCGGGTGAAGCTGTCGCTGTCGTGGGGTGGGGGCGGCGGTGACGGTTGCGGTTTGGGTGGAGTCGGCGCTGGTGGGTCCGCCGGCTGGGTTGGTGGCGTTGACGCGGAGGCGGAGGGTGGAGCCGATGTCTGCTGTGGCGGGTGTGTAGGTGAGGTTGGTGGCGCCGCTGATCGGGTTGCAGGCCGTGCCGCTTGTGTTGCAGCGCTGCCATTGCTGGCTGTAGCTGATCGGGGCGGTGCCCGTCCAGGAGCCGGTCGTGCCGGTCAGCGTCTGCCCCACCTGAGCCGTACCGGTGATCGTCGGCAGCCCCGTGTTGGCCGGCGGCGTGCCGGCCGCGGCGGTGACGGTTGCGGTTTGGGTGGAGTCGGCGCTGGTGGGTCCGCCGGCTGGGTTGGTGGCGTTGACGCGGAGGCGGAGGGTGGAGCCGATGTCTGCTGTGGCGGGTGTGTAGGTGAGGTTGGTGGCGCCGCTGATCGGGTTGCAGGCCGTGCCGCTTGTGTTGCAGCGCTGCCATTGCTGGCTGTAGCTGATCGGGGCGGTGCCCGTCCAGGAGCCGGTCGTGCCGGTCAGCGTCTGCCCCACCTGAGCCGTACCGGTGATCGTCGGCAGCCCCGTGTTGGCCGGCGGCGTGCCGGCCGCGGCGGTGACGGTTGCGGTTTGGGTGGAGTCGGCGCTGGTGGGTCCGCCGGCTGGGTTGGTGGCGTTGACGCGGAGGCGGAGGGTGGAGCCGATGTCTGCTGTGGCGGGTGTGTAGGTGAGGTTGGTGGCGCCGCTGATCGGGTTGCAGGCCGTGCCGCTTGTGTTGCAGCGCTGCCATTGCTGGCTGTAGCTGATCGGGGCGGTGCCCGTCCAGGAGCCGGTCGTGCCGGTCAGCGTCTGCCCCACCTGAGCCGTACCGGTGATCGTCGGCAGCCCCGTGTTGGCCGGCGGCGTGCCGGCGGTCGTTCCGGGGAGGTCGGTGCTGAGTGTCCAGTCGTCGGCTTTGGCGCCGCTGGCGTTGTAGAACTCGAGTCCGAAGCGTCCGGGGCCTGTGATCGTGGTGTCGTTGGTGGCGAGGATCTGGGCCCAGCTGCCACCTGCGGGTTTGCGGTGGAGGCTGAGGCTGGAGCCTGCGAGCTTGAACGCGAGTTGGTCGCCGACGACCATGTCGGGGCCGCTGATCGTGGCCAGGCTGGTCCAGCTGCCGTTGCTGTTGCGGCGCACGATGTAGTAGGTGTCGGGGCCGGCTGTGTGTCTGAGCCAGGCGCCTTCGTAGAGGACGGCCTGGCTTGAGCCGCCGTTTTGGATCCGGGCGCCGACGTCGAGCTCGCCGCCCTCGGGCGGGAGCACGGTGACCGTGAACGAGCCGACCCCGTCCGTCTGGGTCGCGCTCCCGGTCCAGGATTGGTGGCAGCCGCCGCTCTTGCCGGCCGGGTAGGCGGCCTGGTTAGCGCTGATCGCGAGCAGACAGCTCGAGGCCCCGACCCAGTTCGTGGCCGACCAGCCCGTCCCCAGGGTGAGAGCGTCCGCCCGGGTGAAACTGTCTGTGACCCCGAACCGGCGGCGGCGGTGACGGTGGCGGTTTGGGTGGAGTCGGCGGCTGGTGGGTCCGCCGGCTGGGTTGGTGGCGTTGACGCGGAGGCGGAGGGTGGAGCCGACGTCTGCTGTGGCGGGTGTGTAGGTGAGGTTGGTGGCGCCGCTGATCGGGTTGCAGGCCGTGCCGCTTGTGTTGCAGCGCTGCCATTGCTGGCTGTAGCTGATCGGGGCGGTGCCCGTCCAGGAGCCGGTCGTGCCGGTCAGCGTCTGCCCCACCTGAGCCGTACCGGTGATCGTCGGCAGCCCCGTGTTGGCCGGCGGCGTGCCGGCCGCGGCGGTGACGGTTGCGGTTTGGGTGGAGTCGGCGCTGGTGGGTCCGCCGGCTGGGTTGGTGGCGTTGACGCGGAGGCGGAGGGTGGAGCCGATGTCTGCTGTGGCGGGTGTGTAGGTGAGGTTGGTGGCGCCGCTGATCGGGTTGCAGGCCGTGCCGCTTGTGTTGCAGCGCTGCCATTGCTGGCTGTAGCTGATCGGGGCGGTGCCCGTCCAGGAGCCGGTCGTGCCGGTCAGCGTCTGCCCCACCTGAGCCGTACCGGTGATCGTCGGCAGCCCCGTGTTGGCCGGCGGCGTGCCGGCCGCGGCGGTGACGGTTGCGGTTTGGGTGGAGTCGGCGCTGGTGGGTCCGCCGGCTGGGTTGGTGGCGTTGACGCGGAGGCGGAGGGTGGAGCCGATGTCTGCTGTGGCGGGTGTGTAGGTGAGGTTGGTGGCGCCGCTGATCGGGTTGCAGGCCGTGCCGCTTGTGTTGCAGCGCTGCCATTGCTGGCTGTAGCTGATCGGGGCGGTGCCCGTCCAGGAGCCGGTCGTGCCGGTCAGCGTCTGCCCCACCTGAGCCGTACCGGTGATCGTCGGCAGCCCCGTGTTGGCCGGCGGCGTGCCGGCCGCGGCGGTGACGGTTGCGGTTTGGGTGGAGTCGGCGCTGGTGGGTCCGCCGGCTGGGTTGGTGGCGTTGACGCGGAGGCGGAGGGTGGAGCCGATGTCTGCTGTGGCGGGTGTGTAGGTGAGGTTGGTGGCGCCGCTGATCGGGTTGCAGGCCGTGCCGCTTGTGTTGCAGCGCTGCCATTGCTGGCTGTAGCTGATCGGGGCGGTGCCCGTCCAGGAGCCGGTCGTGCCGGTCAGCGTCTGCCCCACCTGAGCCGTACCGGTGATCGTCGGCAGCCCCGTGTTGGCCGGCGGCGTGCCGGCGGTCGTTCCGGGGAGGTCGGTGCTGATTGTCCAGTCGTCGGCTTTGGCGCCGCTGGCGTTGTAGAACTCGAGTCCGAAGCGTCCGGGGCCTGTGATCGTGGTGTCGTTGGTGGCGAGGATCTGGGCCCAGCTGCCACCTGCGGGTTTGCGGTGGAGGCTGAGGCTGGAGCCTGCGAGCTTGAACGCGAGTTGGTCGCCGACGACCATGTCGGGGCCGCTGATCGTGGCCAGGCTGGTCCAGCTGCCGTTGCTGTTGCGGCGCACGATGTAGTAGGTGTCGGGGCCGGCTGTGTGTCTGAGCCAGGCGCCTTCGTAGAGGACGGCCTGGCTTGAGCCGCCGTTTTGGATCCGGGCGCCGACGTCGAGCTCGCCGCCCTCGGGCGGGAGCACGGTGACCGTGAACGAGCCGACCCCGTCCGTCTGGGTCGCGCTCCCGGTCCAGGATTGGTGGCAGCCGCCGCTCTTGCCGGCCGGGTAGGCGGCCTGGTTAGCGCTGATCGCGAGCAGACAGCTCGAGGCCCCGACCCAGTTCGTGGCCGACCAGCCCGTCCCCAGGGTGAGAGCGTCCGCCCGGGTGAAACTGTCTGTGACCCCCGAACCGGCGGCGGCGCTGACGGCGGCTGTCTGGGCCGAGCTGGCGGCCAGGCTGGGCCCGGCCGTGTTGCTGGCGATCACCTGGAACCGCAGGGTCAGACCGACGTCGGCCGTGACGGGCGTGTAGGTGAGGCTGGTGGCGCCGCTGATCGGGCTGCAGCTGGCACCCGTGCAGCGCTGCCACTGCTGGCTGAAACCGGTCGCCCCGGTCCACGTGCCGACCGTGCCCGTCAGCGTCTGCCCCACCTGAGCCGTACCCGTGACGTCGGCAGACCCGTGTTGACCGGCACGCTGGCGGCGGCGCTGACGACGGCTGTCTGGGCCGAGCTGGCGGGCAGGCTGGGCCCGGCCGTGTTGCTGGCCGTGACCTGGAGCCTCAGTGTCAACCCCAGATCCGCGACAACGGGAACGTAGGTCAGGTTGGTGGCGGCCGCGATCGGGCTGCAGCTGGCAGCCGTGCAGCGCTGCCACTGCTGGCTGAAACCGGTCGCCCCGCTCCACGTGCCGACCGTGCCCGTCAACGTCTGCCCCACCTGAGCCGTACCCGTCACCGTCGGCACACCCGTGTTAACCGGCACTCCCGCCGTGGTCGTGCTGTGCAGGTACAGCACGACATCAGCGCCTGCCCAGGGAGCAGTAAAGTCACGTACGGCTCCCCCGGCCACCGTACCCCCATCGAGAGTGACGCCGTCACTGGCCCGAAGCCATTCCACAGCGAAGACGTTAGAAGCCGCTGTCAGGTTTACCCGTATCTTGGCGTCGGTCCCCTTCAAGGTCGAACCGATACCGGCGGTCGTCGAGTTGGGATGATAGATGACGTACTGGCTCGTCCCGTTTCTCATCATCTGAACGCGACGATCTCCTGTCGCTCCGTCGATATCGGAGACGAGGCCGTCAGCTTCTGCAAAGAGTGATGTGTCGATAGCCCGAGCAGCGAGAAAAGGGCCAATGTATTGAACCGAGTTGAGGCCGACATATCCATCGGTCTTGATCGGTGTCAGTCGGTCCCAATGGGACGATCCATACGTGGTAGTGCCTCCTGAGAGAATCCACGTCCAGAACAACCAACGGAAGTAGTATTGAGGATTGACAAGGCCACTCGTTCCCTCGTAGTAATCCTCCGAGTTCCAGACATGCTGTGGGCTGGACGCATAGGCGGCAACCTGATCTGCCGCAAGAGCTGCACCCGTCTCGAGTCGAATGTAGGTATTCCAGGGAGCGCTGAGGAAGTAGTAGCCGGGCGCTCCTCGTTGCTGACTCGCACCGCGTAGGTGATCCCAGGCGTCGTGTGCGGAAAAATATGTGCCGACCTCGTCTACCATGGCCACGTTGTTGGGATGACTCGCATCGAGGAAGGTGTCATTCACAATGGACCAGGATATTTCCGGGAAGGCAGAAAATCGCGCCAGAACGTGCCTCAGAAAGCGCGCCTTCTTGGCTGCAGTAAGGCTGGCCCAGAGTGTCGTGTCATTCGCGTACCCGTTGGGGCTTTCGGCCAGCACGGTCATGTTGATGTAGACACCCGGATGATTGTTCAGAAGCCACCGGAGCCGTAGGTCCGTTGTCTGAAATGCTGCGAGATTGGGCGTGTCGTACGTGCCGACATCGGACCAATAGTTGTCCCACGAGGGGTCCTGGTAGCTGCCGCCGTTGAGATCGGCGACGATCAGATTGACGTTCAACGAAACGTCATCGTCGACATACGCCTGGAAAGTAGATTCGCTGATCGGGGTGGTGCCGTTGTCCCATGTCCTGCTAAAGAGGTTGAAAGCGGTGTCAGAGATCCCGACAAATGTCTGCCCGTTGTCAGTTGCCAGGAACTTCGAGTTGGAGGGATGCTTCTTCAACTTGCCACGCAGCCCTGGCGTCGTGGTCGAGCAGAAATAGGAGCCGCTCTTGGCACCGAGCCCGACGTCGGAAGATGACGTCGTCCAGGCCCAGATTCCTACCTCGTCCGCGTAGGCACGTGCCCGCCAGGTATTGCCTCCGTCATAAAATGCTTCAACCGTCTTGGCGTTCCCGGTTCCCGAGGGCGGGGTAAACGTCACCGAGGCTACCGTGTCGTATGGATTGGCGACCCCGCCATTGCCCGTGAGAACGACCTCATAGACGCCGAATTTCGATACGCTCTGCGACCCGGTGGCAAAAGGCACCGCCGGCGTGGCGCTGACGGCGGCGGTCTGGGTGGAGTTGGCGGGGAGGCTGGGACCGGATGCGTTGGTGGCGGTGACCCGGATTCTGAGGGTCTGTCCGACGTCGGCGGCGACGGGTGTGTAGGTGAGCGCGGTGGCGCCGCTGATCGGGTTGCAGGTAGCGCCGGCGCAACGCTGCCACTGCTGGCCGTAGCTGATCGGGCCGGCTCCCGTCCAGGTGCCGAGGCTGCCCGTCAGCGTCTGGCCCACTTGGGCCGTCCCGGTCACCGACGGCAAGACCGCATTGACAGGTACCGGGGGGGTGCCGACCGGAACGAGGCGGCCGACGATGGTTCCGGAGCCGTCCGCATGGATCGGGAAGTCGCCGTCCGGGTACGAGAATTGCACTCTCAGATCGGCCCGCCCGCTCGGAAACGGGATCGGATTCTGGAACACGTCTTGGAACGAATCGCCGCCGTCGAAGGAGGCGTAGAGATGGAGGTTCGGATCGACGATCGGCACCCCATCCTCGTGGGTGGTGCCGACCAGATAGGTGCTCGCGTCGAGCCGAAAGGACGAAAACGAGTCGTAGGGGATGTCCATGATCGGCGTCAGTGCCCCGGTGCTCAGCGACACCTTCGCGATCTTGTTCTGTTGGGTGAAGTTGTCCGTGCCGAAGAGCATGAACGTGTTCGCCGGATCGAACGCGGCATCGATCGCGACGCAGGCGTACTGGGTGCAGAGCGGCTGAAGTGTCACGCCGTTGTCCGACGACACCCAGATACCGTCTCCGTCCGCGTCCCCGAAGAAGACGTACAGCTTTCCGTTGTTGTAGCGCACACCGTGAATGTGCCGATGGGTCGTCGTCGTGTTCACGATGGCCCATGTCGCGCCATCGTCGGCCGAGCGATAGACGTAGCTGTCGTTCGGCGTCGACGGGCTTGTGTTGTAGGTGCCCAACCAGACGAAGCCGCCGCCGTCGGTGATCGAGTGCGGCGTCAGCGTCGTGTAGAACACCGGCGAGCCGGGCTGCAGCGCCAGCACCTGCGTCCACGTCGCCCCCTGATCGGACGACCGGAGCAGAATCCTGTCTCCCGCGTTGACATGCGCCAACAGCGTTCCGCTGGCGAGCGCCGAGATGAACCTCACGTGCTGATTGGACGGCAACGTCAGCACCTGCGTCCACGTCAGCCCCTTGTTGGCCGACCGCCAGATCGCGTTGTCGTTCGTTACCGACCGGCCATATGTCATCCCAGAGGAGTCGACCGCCAGGATCTCGTAGTCGGGGTTCTCGACCACGATCTGCACCGTCATCGGCGTTCCCGCCGCCGACGACAGCGGTGCGAGCACAGCCTCAGCGGCGAACACGGCCCCTGCGGCAGCGACGAGACTCAGAATGAGAACACCGAGCACCGCCCGGCGGCTCATGACCGCATCAAACCCACGTCCCGCCCCCACTCCGTCTCCCCCTGCGCCGCCTGCCCTCCCGGCGCCGTGACCCACGGCCGTAGGACACCGTAGGCGACGGCCGCCCAAGATACAAGCGCCCTCGCGAGGGAGAGAGGGAACAGGCGAAGGCCGTCTTTTCGCCAGGTGCGAGAGCGGTCTCGCGTCAACGAATGAAAACGATGGTGCCGGCTTTCCGCGCGTCGATCTCGAAAGCCTTCACCGCGAACTGACTCACAGAAGTACGCAACCGACGGCAACCTGCGAGCTGAGGAACGGTCTCGGCCCGAGGCGACCCGCATCGCCGGTAGCCTGCCGGGTCGATGAGCAGCGACTACGTCTACACGATGTACCGGGTCGACAAGTTCTACGGCTCGGACCGGCAGGTGCTCGCGAACATCTCGCTGTCGTTCCTGCCCGGTGCGAAGATCGGGGTGCTCGGCCCGAACGGTGCGGGCAAGTCGACGCTGATGCGGATCATGGCCGGGCTCGAGGAGCCGTCGGTCGGCGTCGCCGAACTTCATCCGGGCGCGACAGTGGGCTTCCTTCAGCAAGAGCCCGAGCTCGATCCGGCGAAGGACGTTCGCGGCAACGTCGAGGACGGCGTTCGCGGGCTCCGTGACTTGCTCGACCGATTCAACGCTGTCTCGGCCGCCTTCGCCGAGCCCGACGCCGACTTCGATGCGCTTCTCGCCGAGCAGGCAACGGTGCAGGAGCAGATCGACCGCCACGATGCGTGGGGTCTCGACGCAGCGCTCGACCGCGCCATGGACGCACTTCGCCTGCCGGAAGGCGACCGCGACGTCACGACGCTGTCGGGCGGCGAGCGTCGCCGGGTCGCGCTCTGCCGGCTCCTTCTCTCCTCACCGGATCTCCTCTTGCTCGACGAGCCGACGAACCATCTCGACGCGGAGTCGGTCGCCTGGCTGGAGCGTTTTCTCGAGGACTACAAGGGCACGGTGATGGCCGTCACCCACGACCGCTACTTCCTCGACAACGTCGCCGGCTGGATCCTCGAGCTCGACCGCGGCAAGGGCCTGCCGTTCGAGGGGAACTACTCATCGTGGCTGGAGCAGAAGCAGGCCCGCCTCGCGGTCGAGGAGAAGACCGAGTCGGCGCGCCGCCGCACGCTCGCACGCGAGCTCGAATGGGTGCGCATGAGCCCGAGGGCCCGGCACGCCAAGTCCAAGGCACGGATCGGGGCCTACGAGAAGCTGCTTGCGGACGACGCGAACTTCAAGCTCGAGGGCGTCGAGATCCACATCCCGGCAGGCCCGCGCCTCGGAGATCTCGTCGTCGAAGCGGAGCACGTCGCGAAGGGGTTCGGCGACAAGCTGCTCGTCGAGGACCTGACGTTCTCGCTCCCGCCCGGCGGCATCGTCGGCGTGATCGGGCCGAACGGCGCGGGCAAGACGACGCTCTTCCGCATGATCGCGGGCGAGGAGCAGCCGGACGACGGCGAGCTCCGGGTGGGCGATACGGTGCAGCTCGCCCATGTCGACCAGTCGCGCGGCGGCCTCGACCCACAGAACACGGTGTGGAAGGAGATCTCCGAGAACCAGGACATCGTCCTGCTCGGCAAACGCGAGGTGAACTCGCGCCAGTACACGTCGTGGTTCAACTTCCGCGGCGGCGACCAGCAGAAGCTCGTCAAGGACCTCTCAGGCGGAGAGCGGAACCGGGTTCACCTCGCCAAGCTCCTCAAGTCGGGCGGCAACGTCCTCCTGTTGGACGAGCCTACCAACGACCTCGACGTCGACACGTTGCGCGCGCTCGAGGATGCCCTCCTCGATTTCGCCGGCTGCGCCGTCGTGATCACGCACGACCGCTGGTTCCTCGACCGGGTCGCGACGCACATCCTCGCATTCGAGGGAGACTCGCAGGTGACCTGGTTCGAGGGCTCCTGGGGGGAGTACGCCGCCTGGGTCACCGAAACGCGGGGCCCCGACGCGCTCGAGCCGCACAGGATCGCCTACAAGCCGCTCGTTCGACCGGGCGTCTAGCCCTCAAGCAGCCGCAACCGCCGGTACGCTCGCGAGCTCGAGCGCCGCGCCCTCGCGAAGGCCGCCGCGTCCCAACTCGAATGCCGTCCCGAGCGCGCGGCTCGCTCCGGCGAGGAGTAAGGCGCCGGCGAGCAGCGTCTTCGCGCGCTCGGTGCTGATGCCTAAGGTGCGTGCCGCCTTGGCCGCCGGGCGGCGCGAGAGGATCCTCACCGCTTCGCCGAGGTCGTCCCCGTCGAAGCGGCGACCGACGACCTTCGCGAGCGCTCGGGCGCTGCCGCCGACGGCGAGCGCGATGTCGGGGACGGGGGGGCGCATGCCGTCGAGCGCGCGGGCCACGGCGTCGGTCGCGGCAGCCACCTGCAGGGCGGTTGGCGGATCGTCGCTCAGGTGGGCGTGCGTCAACCGGAGCGACCCGAGGTCGGCCGACTGAATCCACGCGGCTCCGAGCAATGGCGTGCCGACGGCGACCTCCGTCGAACCACCACCGACATCGACCACGGCGACCACTTCGGGCAGCTCTCCTGTCGCCCGGACGACGGCACCATCGTAAGCCAGACGACCTTCGTCGTCGGCGGTGAGAACGCGAACCGGTAGCCCGGTTGCCGCACTGATGGCTGCCGTCAACCCAGCGGCCGACGCACCCTGGCGGCCCGGTGCGGTGACGATCACCGTCGAACGGGCGGTGCCGAGCTCCGCTGCCCGGCGGGCGAACGCACCGCACGTGTCTGCGGCCGCCGCGATCTTCTTCTGGCTGAGGGTTCCCGTCCGCTCGATCTCGGCGCCGAGCCGGAGGTAGGTTCGCTCCTCGGCCACCGACTCGACAGACCCGCCGGCGTTCACGCTCGCGACGAGGAGGCGCGCCGTGTTGGAGCCGACGTCGATGACCGCGACGCGCATCGGAACGATTGTGGCGTTGGCGGCGGACGTGGGAACGTCGGTGCGACCGGCCTGCGTCCGTCTCCTACAGGCTCTTGCGGGAACGGCCGTCGGTCTGACGTCGGGCACGCAACTGAGCTCGACGCATCATCGCGCCCTGATGGTCAACGGGCTTCCCTACCTTGACGGGCTCGACCGGCGACCAGGAACCGTCGCTCGCAAGCGACCACGCACGCACGTCGGCGGCGAAAACGCTGCCGAGAACTGCGTGCAGCTCCTGCCGTGCACGTGCGTTCTCCACCGGCACGAGAACCTCGACGCGGCGATCGAGGTTTCGTGGCATCAGGTCAGCGCTTCCGATGAACATCGAAACGTGCGTCCCTGCCTCGAACGAGTAGATGCGGCTGTGCTCGAGGAACCGCCCCAGGATCGAGCGGACGCGGACATTCTCGGAGAGTCCTTCGACTCCCGGCCTGATCATGCACACGGACCGAGCGCAGATGTCCACGGCGGCACCCGCGGTGGAGGCAGCGTAGAGCGCGTCGATCAAGGTCGGGTCGACGAGGTTGTTGAGCTTCAACATGATCCGGGCGGGCTCACCCGCTTTGGCTGCGGCGGTCACGGCGCGGATCTCCTCCAAGAGCCGTGTCCTCATCTCGAACGGGGCGACGAGCAACCGGCGGAACTTCTGGGGGCGGCCGAAGCCGGTGACGTAGTTGAACACGTCCGCGACGTCTGCTGCGATCTCCTCATCGGCCGTGAAGAGCCCCACGTCCTCGTACAGGCGCGCCGTCGAAGCATGGTAGTTGCCCGTTCCGATGTGGACGTAGCGCCGTAGCCCACCCGCCTCGCGACGGACGACCAGGGTCATCTTCGCGTGGATCTTCATGTCGGGGAAGCCGTGAACGACATGCACACCCGCCTGTTCGAGCTCGCGTGACCACTCGATGTTCCGGCGCTCGTCGAAGCGCGCCTTCAGCTCGACGAGGCAGACGGCCTGCTTCCCGTCCTCGGCGCAGTCGATCAGGGCCGAGACGAGTGTGCTGTCGTCCGACGTGCGATAGACGGCCGTCTTCATCGCGATCACATCCGGGTCGTCCGCGGCAGCAGCAGCGAACGCCTCGAAGCTCGTCCTGAACGACTCGTACGGCTGGTGGACGAGCAGGTCGCCCCGGCGGATCTCCTCGAAGAAGCGCGAGGCGTCCTTGGCGCGCGCGAGGCGCGGCTGGGTGACCGGCGCCCATGCCTCGGCCTCGAGGTCAGGGCGGTCGAGGCTGGAAAGCTGCATCAGGTCGGCGAGGTCGAGCAGGCCCTCGATCTCGTACATCTGGTCATCGCGAACACCCAGGCCTTGGCGGAGGCGATCCAGCATCCCGGCAGAGGCCGATGCCGATACCTCGACTCGGATCACGTCGCCGAAGCGCCGCCGCCTGAGCTCCGATTCGACAGCCTCGAGGAGATCGTCGGCGTCGTCCGACACCTCGAAGTCGGCGTCGCGCGTGACCCGGAACAACACCCGCTCGGCGATCTCCACCCCGGGGAAGAGCGACGGCAGGAAGTGCGCGATCACGAGTTCGAGAGGCACGAGCCGCTTGCCTGCATCGACGAACCGGGCGAGCCCTTCCGGAACCTTCACCCGGGCGAACCGCTCCTCCGCAGTGTCCGGGTCGACGGCCAGCACGCCGAGGGAGAGAGACAGCCCGGAGATGTACGGGAACGGCTGGCCCGAGCCGACCGCGAGCGGCGTCAGCACGGGGTAGATGTCCCGCGTGAACCGCGCTTCGAGCCGCTGCAGCTCCTTCGGGGTGCATTCCTCGATCGTCACGATCTCGATGTCCTCGGCGGCGAGCGCGGGCCGGAGGTCGCGCTTCCAGAGCTTTGCCTGGCGTCCGGTCAGCTCCGTGACGCGCGCCTTGATGGCGCCGAGCGCCTGCGCGGGGGTCAGGCCGTCGGCGGAGCGCACGGCGAACCCCGCCGCCTCCTGCCCCATCAGGCCCGCCACGCGGACCATGAAGAACTCGTCGAGGTTCGAGGAGAAGATCGAGCAGAACTTGACGCGCTCGAGCAACGGCTGCGACTCGTCGGAGGCGAGGTCGAGGACGCGTGCGTTGAACTCGACCCACGAGAGCTCGCGGTTGAGGAGGCGTGACTCGTCGGTGAGGGTGCGGGACGGCATCAGATGGATCGTGCCAGAGCCGCCGCGGGCTCATGCCTCGGAACGGTGAAGGCGGCCCGCGTGGCTGATCTCGCCTCCGGGTCGTCGGTAGAACTCCACGACCGGGGAGAGGGTCGCTGCCGATGTGGAGGTGCACTCATGGCCGCACCATAGTGGTAGAGGGATGCCTGCAGACTGCGGATCGCGTCCGCCGAGGACGACGTCAAGGCAACCAGCCTTACCGCCTACCTCGTCGAACGCGCTCCTTGGTGCAGAACACCCAGCCACACTCCCAATCCACATCAAGCCTCTACGGCGCCTCGCCGCCCAGTGCGTCCACGAGCAGGCGCTCGAAATGGGCGATCAACCGTTCCGACTCGGGCATCAAGGCGCCTTCCGTGATCACGCCCGACCGCAGCCCGACCTGTACGCGCTCGACGAGCACGCGATCTTCGGCGCCGACCTGGTTGTCGAGCTCCAGATAGTCGGCGATCCACTCCTCGTCCGTGCCGGGCAGGAAGAAGTAGTCGAGATAGCGGTACGTGCGCTCTGCCCCGATCGGCACGACCGGGCCGATCGAGAAGTTGCCGCGCCCCGGCATCACGTTGATCGTCGTCCCCGGGAAGAGAAGATGGAACTGGCCGCGGTCGACCTCTCCAGCGGCGTCGTAGACGCCGCCGCCACCGTTCTTCGCCGGTCCGTACTGGCTCGAGAACGTCGGGTGCTCCTCGAGGGTGTACACCCCGGGAGCAACGTCGATCGCCTTCGAGAAACTCGGGTGAGCAACGGCGCAGTGGTAGCACTCGAGGTAGTTCTCGACGCAGACCTTCCAGTTCGCCTCGTACTCAGCCTCCGCCCGCTTGTTGAAGACGAGCGCGTCGACGTCGACTCCGCCCTCGGCGACGAGGCGCGGGAGGTCCCCCAGGTACTCTGCAAGCGTCCCGGCCGCCGGGTCGGCGTTGACGAAGACGAACGGCCCCCAGGTGCCGACTGCAACGGCTACGAGCCCCAGTCCTGCGGGGTCGAAGCCGGGCTCGGCGTCCGCCCGGGGCGCGCTGCGCAGCGATCCGTCGAGGTCATACACCCACGCGTGGTACGGGCACTGCAGTGTCTCGCGCCTCCCGGTGCCGGCGCACAGGAGGGAACCGCGGTGGCGGCAGACGTTGACGAACGCCCGGAGTGCGTCGTCGCGCCCACGAACGAGCACGATCGGGACATCGCCGGCTCGGGTGGCGACGAAGGAGCCCGCGTCGATCAGGTCTCCGGTGTGCCCGGCGTACTGCCATGTGCGCCGGAAGATCCTTTCTTGCTCGATGCGCGCCACGGACGGGTCGACGTACCAGTCCCACGGGATCGTGCTGTTGCCGGCGATGGTTGCCACCGGGACGATGCTAGCCGGTTCGTACCGGTCGGCTCTCTCGGCCGGCAAGGGACGCGCCATGCCTGCCCGCGTGAGACAGGCGGGGAGCGGTGAGGCGAGGTAGGCGACGCCTGTGCCCGGATCCTCGTCTGACGGCAAGAGCGTCTTCCCGGCGCTCGAGATGCTCAAGCCGGTGGAAGGTTGCCGGGCGGGACCGCAGCCAGTCTCCCATCCCTGGACCATGCCGTGCATCTGCAATACGTCGAGGAAAATAGCTCTGAGCAGGGAAAAACGGGAGAACGGTGCCGCGTCTCGATGCCGTTGCGGTCCGCTGGTACCCTCGCCCGCATGCGAGGTGCGGGACACGCGGCGGCGGTTGTCGACACGGCCGAGGTCGCGGCGGCGGTTGCGGCCGAGTCCACGTATATGGAGGACGTGCTCTGCCGTCTCATCGAGGCGCCGACCGTCCTCGGCAACGAGGAACCCGGCCAGGACGTGATGCGCGAGGCATTCCGGGAGATCGGCCTCGAGCCCGTGGACATACCGCTCGACGCGGAAATGCTGCGCGCGCATCCGGCGGCCTCGCCGTTTTCCTGGGACGTGTCGGGAAAGCGGAACGTCGTCGCCGACTGGCTGCCCGCCGGCCAAGGCGGCCGGTCGCTCGTGCTGAACGGCCACATCGACGTCGTCTCGGCGGCGGCAGAGCACCTGTGGCGCACGGCGCCGTTCGAGCCGTCGCGCGACGGCGACTGGCTCTACGGTCGCGGCGCCGGCGACATGAAGGGTGGGCTGGCGGTCGTCCTCGGCGCCGTCAAGGCGCTCCGCGCCCTCGGCCTGGCGCCGCTCGCATCCGTACAGCTGCAGTCGGTCGTCGAGGAGGAATGCACGGGCAACGGGGCGCTCCAGTGCGCGGTCAGCGGCCTCCGTGCCGACGCATGCCTGGTGACCGAGCCGTTCTCCAAGTCGATATCGATCTCCCAGGTCGGAGTGTTGTGGTTTCACGTCGACATCGCGGGGCTGCCCGCGCATGCGGGCGGCGCCCAAGATGGGGCGAACGCGATCGAGGCCTCATTCCCGGTCGTGGCCGCGCTGCGCGTGCTCGAGGAGGAGCTCAACGAAAGCCCGCCACCGCCCTACGACATCTTCGACCATCCGATCAACCTCAATGTCGGCGTTCTCCGAGGCGGCGACTGGCCGTCGACGGTGGCTGCCGACTGCACGCTGTCGTGCCGGCTCGCCCTCTACCCGGGCCAGCAGGTCGAATGGCTGCAGGCCAGGGTCGAAGAGGCGGTGGCGAGCGCGACGGGAGCTCATCCGTTCCTGTCCGCCCATCCTCCTCGCGTTCGCTACGACGGGTTCGCCTGTGCCGGCGCCGAGATCGCCGTCGACCACGCCCTCGTGACCACGTTGTCGGAGAGCCACGTGCAGATCGAGGCCGCGGCCCCCGAGCTCGTGCCGACGACGGCGACGACCGACGCGCGGCTCTTCCTGCACGAGGGAATCCCGGCGGTGTGCTTCGGCGCCTGGGCCGAGAACGTGCACAGCGTCGACGAACGCGTCAACATCCCCTCGATGATCTCTGCCGCTCAGACCGTCGCCGTGTTCATTCGCGACTGGTGTGGCATGTCGGCCGCATGAGGGTGCGCACGTTGGCTCTGTTCGGCAGCGCAGTGGCGTTCGGCGCCGCCGCGGCTACACGGCTTCGCCGGCGCCCGCGACCCTCGGCGGCCGCTCTGCCGCCGGTCGAGCAGGTCGTCGCCGAGCCGTCCGAGCCGGAACAGCCCGGGGAGCCCGAGCGGCCCGCGTACAGGCCGCCCGTTCGCGCACTCGCGGGGGGAGGTTCTCGGGCGTCGTTGCGTGGTATCAGCGAGATCCGCCGATTCTTCCGCACGAACGTGACGCCAATCTGGTTCGTCTCGGCAACCCCGTTCAACCTGCTCGGGATCGACCGTTGGGTGCGGAACTTCGCGTACGTCAACTACTACGACTCGTTCGACGGCCGGCATCCGAACGTCTTCGTGCCGCGGCAAGTGGCGCCGCCGACCTTCGACTCGATCGAGGAAATCTGCAACTACCTCCTTGCGCACAAGGAGGTCGTCGACCACGTCAAGTCGCACGGCCCCGGCAAGGCAGTGTTCTTGATGTTCGACGAGGAGACGGAGCGACTCGCCGCGGCGGCGGGCCTCGAAGTCGCCTTCCCGCCCGCTGCACTCCGCAATCGGCTCGACTCGAAGATCGTGACCACGCAACTCGGTGACGAGGCCGGAGTCCCGAGTGTCCCGAACACGCTCGGGCGCGCAGCGACCTACGCCGAGCTGTTGGCTGTTGCCGCCACCCGAGGCATCGGGGCCGACCTCGTCGTCCAGACTCCGTACGGCGACTCCGGCCAGACCACCTTCTTCATCGCCTCGTCCGAGGACTGGGCCGAGCACGAGCAGAAGATCGTCGGTGAGGAGCTGAAAGTGATGAAGCGGATCAATTGCCGCGAGGCGGCGATCGAGGGTGTGATCACCCGGCACGGCACGCTCGTCGGGCCGCTGATGACCGAGCTGACGGGGTACCCGGAGCTGACCCCGTATGGCGGTGGGTGGTGCGGCAACGACGTGTTCGCCGCAGCGCTCTCGGAGGAGCACCGCCGGCAGGCACGGGCGTTCACGCAGCAGATGGGCGAGCGGCTTCGCCGGGAGGGCTATCGCGGCTACTTCGAGCTCGACTTCCTCGCCGACATGGACACCGGCGACATGTGGCTCGGAGAGCTGAACCCTCGCGTCACGGGCGCGAGCTCGATGACCAACGTGACTGCCGTCGCGTACGGGGACATGCCGCTCTTCCTCTTCCACCTGCTCGAGTTCCTCGACGTCGACTACGAGATCGACGTGGACGAGCTGAATGCCGGCTGGGCTCAGCCGAGCGCGATCGACGAGTGGAGCCAGTTCATCCTCAAGGACACCGCCCACGTGGTGGAGCTGATCACCGAGGCGCCGCGCTCGGGCATCTGGAAGCTCGACCCGGAGGCGCACGGCGGCATTTCCTTTCTGCGCGGCGAAATGGATTGGCACACGGTCGGAACGGAGAACGAGGCCTTCTATCTCCGCATAGCGCAGGCCGCAGGCTATCGCTATCCGGGCGCCGACATCGGCATCCTCGTCACCCGCGGCCGGCTGCAGACCGATGACCACGAGCTCACGGATCGCGCCCGCACGTGGATCAACGGGATCAAGCGGCAGTTCCTGACCGCCCCGCTCGACGGTGTCACTGAACCCCCCGTCCGGAAGCCGGAGCCCTTCTCGTTCAAGATGCTGTAGAGAGGCGTGATGCTGACCTTCGAAGCGATCGAGGAATTCGAGCCGGGGCCCCGGTGGGCCGCGCTGTTCGAGCGCCACTGGCCCCGCTACCGGGCGTGGTTCCTCCAGGAGGGCGAGGCGGCGCGCACCTCGTACGCCGGTTCCCTGCGTGCGTTGCAGGAGCACATGCCCGAGCTCGTCCCCACCTACGAGCGTTGCTGCGAGCTTGCGGGCGGCGGCGATCTCGAGGCGCGCTTCCTCGGGATGTGGGCGCCGCCGTCCTACCTCTCCGGCTGCTCGCAGGCGGTCTGGCGAGCGGGCGACCCGATCCTGGCGAGGAACTACGACTACGCGCCCGAGCGGCTCGAGGGGACGATCCTCCACACCCGTTGGGTGAGGCCCGTGATCGGCTCCGGTGATTGCACCTGGGGGTTGCTGGATGGAATCAACGACGCGGGTCTCGCCGTCTCGCTCGCCTTTGGCGGGCGCAAGGTCGTCGGCAGCGGCTTCGGCGTCCCACTCGTCGTGCGTTACCTCCTCGAGACGTGCGAGACGACCGAGCAGGCGCGAGCGACTCTCGGTCGGCTGCCATACCATCTCGCCCACACGCTCACGATCGTCGACCGCGGCGGCGACGTGTGCACCGCGTACCTCTCGCCCGACCGCGATGTGGTGCTCACGCCGGCCTACGTCGCGACGAACCATCAGGGGCACGTCGAATGGCACGAGCATGCACACGCGACGAAGAGCGTCGAGCGCGAGCGGGCTCTCGAGCGCCTCGTGGGCAGGAGCATGACGCCGGAGCGGTTCGTCGACGGGTTCCTCCAGCCGCCACTCTTCGCCGTCGACGTGGACCGGCGCATGGGCACTCTGTACACGGTCGCCTACCACGTGGGCGATGCTCTCGCCGAGTTCCGCTGGCCGGAGGGTAGCTGGGTGCAGGGGTTCGGTGCCTTCGTGGAAGGAGTCCGCCTGGTGCAGCCCGCGGAGAGCTCCGCCGCGTAGCATTGCGACGGCCGGAATGCCCCCGGCACCGGCTGGTGCGCCGACGTCGCGCGTCAGTTCGGCGAGTGCCGAAGTGCTCGTAAGGGTAGCCTTACACAAAGGCAGTAATTGGTGTAAGGTGACCCTTACAATGACTTCTCTACCCGCCAACGCATTCCGTGCTGTCGTCGCTTCGGCGGCGATCGCAGGCGCCGCGCTCGCTTCGACTGCGACCGCTGCCTCCCCTCTGGCGCCTCCCGGCGTCCGACTCCAACCGGTCAAGAGCTACCTTCTCAGGCACACGGCTCAGCTCACCCGGTTCACGGGCGAGTTCGACGCCGATGCCGCGAGGTACGATCAGCTCGCCAAAGCCTCCCGCTACGACTACGGGCGGCTGTGGCGCGAGCAGCCGCAGCCGGTCGCCACGCTCGTCACCCGGCTCAAGCACCAGTGGGTCGAAGGCAACCCGCTCTACGAACGGGTCGAGGGGATCGTTGCCGGCACCCCCTCGCTCGCCCGATACGACGTGATCATCGACGCGGGCTCGAGCGCAACAGCGGATCCGGCCTCGGCTGTGCCGTTCAGTCTCGAGCTCGCCGACGGTCGGACGCTGAAGCAGCCGGGCAACTTCTACAACCTGACCGAGGGCATGCTCTGGGGCACCCTCCCGGAGTTCACGAAGCGGAAGGCCGACCTCGACGGCGACGGCAAGATCGAGTTCGGCGAGGTCCTCCCCGACGCGATCGCTCTGCGGGCGGCGACGAAGGGCTTCGACCGCTATGCCCGTCAACTCGATCGCTCGGCGAAGACCTGGACACCGACCGCCTCGGACGCATTCACGTCGCTCGTGGTGATGATTCCAACGATGACCGAGTACTTCGGGCAGTGGAAGGTGTCACGCTTCGTGCTCGGGAGCAAGGCGAAGGGCCAAGCGTTCAACGTCGTTTCGCGGCTCTCGGACATCGGTGACATCCTCGGCGGCCTGCGGGTGATTTACGCAGGTGTGGGCCCCGCGATTGCGCGACAAGACCCACAGCAGTCGGCTCAAACCCGGCAGGAACTCGACGCGCTGTGGAGCTTCGTCGGAAAGCTCAAGGCGCAGGAGCGGAGCGGCAAGCGCTTCATGCCGCAGCAGGCCGACACGCTGGGGCGCACCGCGCAGGAACGCGGTACTGCGATTGCCGGCCAGGTGACGCAGGCCGCAGCCCGGCTGAAGGTTCGGATCGCCCAGTAACCTTGCGAAGGTTGCTTTTCCTCGGCGCGGTCTCGGCGGCGAGCCTCTGGCTTGCCGCCGGCGCCGTGGCCCAGCCGCCATGGCAGGACGCGTCCACGGCGCGTCTCGCCTTGACCGACGCCGAGGCCGAGATCGCGATCGGCGACGCCGAGTCCGTCCGGGCCAAGGTCGTCGAGGCGCGGGTGGCTACGATGGGTGTGCTCGCCGGTCGGCCGACGGACGTTGATACGGCCCGTACGGCGCTCGGGTCGGCCGACGTAGCGGCAGCACGGCTCGACCCTGTCCGGCTCGCTGCCGCCCGGGCAACCGTCTGGACGACGATCCTGCACGCAGGCTTCGCCGAGGCGGTCGCAGCGACCACTCGAGGAGACCTTGTCGAGGCACGGGCTTGGCTGCTCGTCCGAGAATTTCGGCCGCCGACCCGATTTTCGCGTGCGGCTGCCGACGCGACGCTTGCGCTCGACCGCCTCGCGCACGGCACGATCACTCCGGCCGTTGCCGCGACGGCAGTGCGAACGGATCTGCTCGACACGTACGACGGTCGGCTGCGAGCATCCCTCTCCTCACTCGGTGAGGCCGAGCAGCTCGGGTTCGCAGCGACGCGCGCCGAAACAGGAGCAGCTGTGCTCGGATACTGGGGGATCCTCGGACCGTCGTATCGCACCCAGCGCGGTTCTGCTGCCTGGGTGGATGCCACGGGGGCGATCGAGCGGCTCGCAGCCGCCGCCCGCAATGGTCGGGGCGTGAGCGAGGCGCTCGGGCGCGTCGATCGCCGACTCGAGGGGTTCAGGGCGGCACCACTCTCCGAGGAGGAGACGCTTCGCCGCGCCGGCCAGCTCGACCGGTTCCTGCGCCTCGTTCCGATCGAGTACGGCCGCGGTGTCAGCGACGGGCGTGTCACCAAGGAGTTCGAGATCCAGGAGGCGATCACGTTTCGCGATGGCGCGGCGGCGGCGTTCGCCGATCTCGAGCCCCGCCTGCTCGGTCGCGACCCGGTGGCCACGCGACGCGTCAAGGCCGTGCTCGCAAGCCTCGGTGCGAGCCTCGTGTCCGCGAGCCGCGGCGGCACCGTCGTAGGACCGGACATGCTCACCGCGACCGCACGCGGGGCAGTCGACGACCTCGGTTCGCTCTATCCCTCCGACTGGAAGGATGCGGCCGGAAAGGCCGATTTCGACGTGATCGCCGCCGCACTCGACCGGATGCAGGCGGCGGCGGCGACCGGAGATTGGAGGGCTGCAGAGTCCGCCCGGATCGAGGCGTACGGCATCTTCGAGCTCGGCCCCGAGCAACGGCTGCGCGGGCTGGCGCCATCGCTCTTCCAGGGGGTCGAGTCACTGTTCTGGTACGGCACAGGCGACCACGACGGACTCGTCCGGCTCATCAAGCGCAAGGCCCCCGCGACGGAGCTCGCCGCTGCCCGCGCGGAACTCGACACGTCGCTGGTGGCCGCCGAGCAGCGCATCGGGAGCGGGCCCGGGTCACGGCTCTCGATCGTCTCGAACAGCGCGATCATCGTGTTCCGCGAGGGACTCGAGGCCGTTCTGATCCTCGCCGCGTTGATGGCGAGCATGGTCGGACCTCAGCGTCGCTACCGGCGCCCTCTGCTCGGTGGCGTGCTGCTCGCGCTCGCAGCGAGCGTCCTCACCTGGATCGTTGCGCAGACCGTGCTCGGATCCCTCGCAGGGTACGGTGAGAAGCTCGAGGCGGTGGTTTCGCTCGTCGCAATCGCCGTTCTCCTGCTGATCCTCAACTGGTTCTACCACCGCGTCTACTGGCAGGAGAACCTGCAGGATCTCCATCGGAAGAAGAAGACGATTCTCGCCGGGGTGGGGCTGTCCCTCGCCGCCGCGCAGGTCGTCGGCCTCGTCGCGCTCGGGTTCACGAGCGTGTATCGCGAGGGCTTCGAGACGACGCTCTTTCTGCAGGCGCTCACACTCGAGGCCGGCGCCTGGACGGTGCTCCAGGGTGTTGCAATCGGCTTCGCCGCTGTTCTCGGAGTCTTCTTCCTCGTGATCGCGCTCGAGCGCAAGCTGCCCCACAAGAAGATGCTGATCGCGACAGGCGTGATGATCACGTGGGTGCTCGTCGTTCTCGTCGGCCAGACCGTGCAGGTGATGCAGAAGGTCGGATGGGTGCCTGTGACGCCGGTCGAGGGCGTCGAACTGCCCTACTGGGCGGGCGTGTGGCTCGGTCTCTACCCGACCTGGGAGGGCCTGATCGCCCAGGTCGCGGCCGGGACGTTCGTGGTCGGGAGCTACTTCGCGGCAGAGGCGGTCCGCAAGCGGCGGCGGACGCGGATTCGCGGCGCTCCGAACGCGCTGTTGGAAAACGCGCGCACCGTCGCGCCGAAGCGGTAGCCTCCAGGGCGGCCTTCACCCGCCTGTTCCACTGACCGTGCCGATGCCTCGCAATCCCAGCCTCGAGCCCTACCCCGTGGCGGCGCGCGCGGGCACGGGGAGCGTACGGCCCACGCCGATGCGTCGGCCGGATCGGGTGTGGCGTTCTACGCGGTCAGGTCGTCCGCCAGCTCTTCGAACGCAGCCACGAACCGGTCGCAATCCTCGAACGAGTGGGTGATCGACAGCGTCCACTCCTCCTCGCGTCCGGGCGTCATGAAGATGCCGCGGTTCATGTTGTAGAGCCACGCGAGCTCGCAGAGCTCCGCGTCCTGGTTCGCCTTGAACGACGTGTAGTCCGTGATCCGCTCCGGTGAGAATGTCACGCACCCCTTGGAACCGATTCCGACCGAGTACCCCGGGAACGAGTACTTCTCGATCACCATCTGGCAGCCGGCGAGCAGATGCTCGTTGAGCGCGTCGAGATGGGCGTATGCGTCCGCGGTCATTACCTCGAGCAGGTTCGCCCTGGCCGCCGCCATCGAAAGCGGGTTGCCGTTGTAGGTGCCGACTTGGATGACCTTCCCTGCTTCGACGAGCTCGAACACCTCGGGGGTACCGCCGATAGCGCCCGAGGGGAGCCCGCCGCCGAGAGCCTTCGCGAGCGTCACGAGGTCGGGCATGACGCCGAACCGCTCGACTGCGCCACCGGCGGCGATGCAGAGGCCGGTCTTGACCTCGTCGAAGATGAGCAGGATCCCGTGCTTTCGCGTGATCTCGCGCACCGCCTCGAGGTAGCCGGGCTCGGGAAGCACCACCCCGAGGTTCATCATGGCGGGTTCCATGATCACGCACGCCGGCGCGCGACCCTCTTCGATGAGCCGCTCGATCCGCCGCTCCATCGCCTCGGCGTCGTTGAAAGGCACCGCGACCGTCATGTCCGCGACCGCCTGCGGGATCCCCAGCCCGTAGGGCAGTGACTTGAGATCGAAGCGATCCCCGATCTGGTCGTACTCGACGCCGATCGAAACCATGACGTAGTCGTGGTGCCCGTGATAGGAGCCGAAGATCTTCACGATCGTCTCGCGCTCGGTTGCTGCCCGCGCGATCCGGATCGCATCCATCGTGGCTTCGGAACCGGAGTTGACGTAACGCCATTTCGGCAGCCCCCAGCGGCGCGCGAGCTCCTCACCGACGACGATGGCGTCCTCTGTCGGAGCCGCAAAATGTGTTCCGAGCCCGATCCGCTCCGTCACCGCCTTCGAGATCACGTCGTGCGCATGCCCCTGCACCATCGAGCCGAAGCCGTTGTGGAAGTCGAGGAACACGTTCCCGTCGACGTCCCACACCTGGGCGCCCTTCCCGTGCGAGAGGTAGATCGGCCACGGATCGCGCGATTGGTAAGAGGATGCAACGCCGCCGACGAGGCTTGCCTGGGCCCGGGCGAAAAACTCCCGCGAACCCTGCGTGCGCTGATCGAGCCTGGCGGCTTCGCGATCGGTCAGTTCCCTGATGCGGGCGCGGTCGATTTCGACGTGGATGCCTGTGGCCATGACGGACGTGCTCCTTGATCGATGGAGTCAATTGTGGCGATTCTTTCACCCCGTTGGGGCTCGCGTGCTCCCGACCGCCTCCCGGCGCTTCCGTAGACTGCCGCACGATGTCGCACGCCGCCGCTGTCGCCGACCGGATCGAGGATGAGCTCGCGCCTCTCCACACCGAGGTCTCCCGAGCGTGGTGGAACCTCAACGTCGTCGCGACTGACGAGAACCAGCGCCGACGCGTCGAGCTCGAGACCGCGCTCTCCGACTTCCTCGCGGACGGGGCGCGACATGCGGCGATCGAGGCCGCTCGCTCCGCCGCCCAAGGGTCCACCCGGCGAAAGCTCGACCTCTTGCACGACGCCTTTCTGCCCAAGCAGATACCGGCCGACCTGCGTGCGCGAATCGTCGGGCTCGAGGCGTCTGTCGACCTACGGTTCTCGCAGCATCGCGGCGAAATCGCGGGTCGCCGCGTCGATGACAACGAGATCAGGCGGATCCTGCGCGAGAGCAACGATCCCGGTGAGCGCCGCGCGGCCTGGGAAGCGTCGAAGAGTGTCGCGGCCGTCGTGGCCGACGACGTCCGCGAGCTCGCCCGCCTGCGTAACGCGGCCGCCGACGCGGTCGGGTTCCGGGACTGGTTCGCGCTGGCCGTGGCAACATCCGAGCTGGACGAGGGCAAGCTTCTCGCCACGCTCGACGAGGCAGACCATGCGACCGCGGCGCCGTTTGCACTTTGGAAAACCGATCTCGACGAGCGCCTCGCAGCCCGGTTCGGTACTCCGGTCGTCTCCCTGGCCCCCTGGCACTATGCCGATGCGTTCTTCCAGGAGGTACCGGCCGAGGGCGGCATCGACCTCGATCCGTTCCTCGAGGGCGAGGATCTCGTGGAGCTGTCGCGGCGAACGTTCGACGGGATCGGGTTCGAGACGCAAGGCGTGCTCGATCGCAGCGATCTGTTCCCGCGAGGCGGGAAGTGCCAGCACGCCTTCTGCATCGACATCGACCGCCGGGGCGACATCCGTGTGCTCGCGAACGTGGTTCCCGGCCAGCAGTGGATGGACACCATGCTCCACGAGCTCGGTCATGCGGTCTTCGACGCGGGCTTCGATGCGTCGCTCTCCTGGTTGCTGCGTGATTGTCATCTCGTCGTCACCGAGGGCATCGCGATTCTGATGGGGCGGCTGGCGAGCGACCCGGACTGGCTCGAGCAGGTGCTAGGGGTCGATTCCGACTCGGTTGCCGCCATCGCGAATGGTCTCCGCGCCGCCCGGGCGGCCGAGATGCTCCTGTTCACACGCTGGGTGCTCGTGGTGACGAACTTCGAGCGCTCGCTGTACGCCGATCCTGATTCCGATCTCGACGCCCGCTGGTGGGAGCTCGTCGAGCACTACCAGCTCGTCACCCCTCCGGCCGGTCGGAACAACCCGGATTGGGCCGCAAAGATCCACGTGGCGTGCGCCCCCGTCTACTACCACAACTATCTCTACGGGCATCTCGTCGCTTCGCAGCTCGGCGCGACCCTGCAGCGCGAATGCGGAGGGCTCGTCGGTCGCCCTGCCGCCGGCAGGTTGCTCAGAGAGCGGGTGTTCGCTCCCGGGTTGTCCGTGCGCTGGGACCACCTGATCGAGCAGGCGACCGGCGAGGCGCTGACTGCGGCGCACTTCGGGCGTGATCTCACAGCCGCCTGAGCTGTTCGGGTGTCACCCTCCGGGAGACACCCTTCGTGCCCAGAGACCAACTTCTCGTCCACAGGGCAGGCTCTGTTCGCGCCAAGAGCGGTTGAGCCTTTTCGGGTGTCACCCTCCGGGAGACACCCTTCGTGCCCAGAGACCAACTTCTCGTCCACAGGCGTGTTCCGTTTGCGCCGAGAGCGGTGGCGCGAGATGATCGCCGGGTGACACCAGCGCTCAATCACGTCAGCGTCGTCGCCACCGAGCTCGCGGCCTCGATGCGCTTCTACGTCGACGAGCTCGGGCTCGAGCCGCTTCCCACCCCGGACTTCGGCTTCCCGGTCGTCTGGCTGCGCGCGGACGACTGCCAGGTGCACCTCTTCGAGCGTCCTGGCGAGCCGCCGTCATACGCCCATTTCGGGCTCGCGATCGCCGAGTTCATGCCGGTGTACAGGCGCATGAAGGAGCTCGGCGCACTCGACCACGTGACGTTCGGGAACGCCATGTACGAGCTACCCGACGGCGGCATCCAGATGTACGTGCGAGACCCTGCCGGGAACCTCGTGGAGCTCGACCATCCCGATGCCTCCACGATCCCACGCGACGAGGTGCCGGAGTACAAGAGGCTCGCCGACGTCAGGCCGCAGGAAGGAGACGCAGCGCGCTCCACGCTCTGGCATTCCCAGAGATCGAGGCAGGAGGCAGGCTGAAGCTGGCTCCTGCCTGTTCCTACGTCCACAGGTCGAGCCAGCGGGAAAACAGGGCGCGTCCGTCCGCCTGCATCTCGCTCATCGAAGCGTGGAAGTCGGCGAGCAGCCGGTCGAGCCCACCAGGCCCGAGCACCGCCTCGGCCGAGGCGACGTACGCGGGCACGCTCGCCCACGCGTCCGCCATCGCCTCGTCGACCTCGACGTGGAACTGCACGCCGTACGCGACCTCTCCCACGCGGAACGCCTGGTGTGGGTATTCCGGCGAGCTCGCGAGGAGGGTGGCGCCCTCGGGAAGGTCGAACGTGTCCTGGTGCCACTGAAGCGTCGGCCGGGGCCACACCAGACCAGAGAAGACGGGATCCTCCGCAGCCTCGGGCGTAGCGAAGACGGGCAACACGCCGACCTCGGGAGCCGGGCCTGGGAGCACCCGGGCGCCGAGCGACGAGGCGAAGAGCTGTGCTCCGAGGCACGAGCCCCAAAACGGGACCCCGTCCCGAACCGCCCGGGCTAGCAACGTCTTCTCGGCCACGAGCCAGGGATGCTCCGCCTCGTCGTTGACGCTCATCGGCCCGCCCATTGCGACGATCGCGTCGAAGTCGGCGATGCTCGCCGGCAATGGCTCGCCTTCGTCCAGCTCGACCCGTTGCAACGTGGCGCCCCGCTCGAGGAGCACATCCTCGAAGATGCCGGGCGGCTCGCAGGCGATGTGTTGGAGGACGAGGACGTTCACGCGACGGCACTCTAGAGGGCCTGGACGCCTGGCGGCAGCCAGGCGTCCAGGCGCCCCTCCCTCCTACGACTGCGCGCTCTGGTTCGCTTCCTGCGCCTTCGGCTCTCGATCCGCGACCCGCCTCGCGGCGGTCGCCTCGACCGTCTCGAGCGTAGCGCCGCGGTCTGCCCGGATGCGGATCACGATCCGGTCGCCTGCCTTCAGCTTGGAGGCGTCGATCACGGTCGGGATGCGGTGCGCCCAGTGGAGGAACACCGTTTCGTCCCCGGTCGAGAACGTCTGCCGGGCGTCATGACCGATCATGAGCCGCAGCGCATGGCGATTACCGCCCTTCACGTCGATCGTCACCTTGCCACCGTCCGTCGAGACGAAAATGCCACGGAAGAGATACAGCGGCTTGTTCGGGGTGATCAGCGTCGGGCCACGGTCGCCGACGATGCGGGAGGGCGTTCCCTTGATCGTGTCCAACGAGGAACCGCGGGCGGCGCGGACGTTCACCGTCACGAAGTCGTTGACGGCGAGGTCACCGATGCCGACCTGAGCGGGGATCCCGTTGGTCCACTTCAAGAAGACGGTCTTGTCGCCGGTCGCGAACGTCTGCTCCTGGCTCTGACCCAGCAGGGAGCGAAGAGCCGGGCGGTTGCCGTTCTGGACGGCCACGGCCAGGGACGAGCCGCTCGTGGCTTTGAGCTGACCGGTGTAGCGGAAGAGCGTCTTGCCGTTCGCACTCCCGGCGAACGCGGTGGTCGTTGCGACGAGCGTCGCCAGCACGGCGGCACAGGCGACGACGATGGATGAGCGCTTCATGTCACGTTCCTCCCAGTTGACTGTGATTGCACCCCGGACGGTAGGAGGCTCGTGTTCGCCGTCTTTCAGCGCTGCGTAAGCCGGACGTAAGCCGTGCGATCCAGAAGTGGCGCGGGCTCGAGTTCGAGCGTGAACGCTGAGCCCGTGCCGGCCGTGCTCTGCACCGTGACCCGTCCTCCCATTGCTGCGGCGAGCTCGGCCACGATCGCGAGCCCGAGGCCTGTCCCGACGGGCCGGTCGGCGCCGTATCGGTCCCAGAGATAGAAGCGCTCGAATGCATGCTCGAGGTCGTCGGTCGCAAGACCGGGGCCGTCGTCAAGCACAGACAGCCTGCCGGGCGAGGCCACGATCTCGACCGACCCGCCCCTCGGAGTACAGCGAATCGCGTTCTCCACGAGGTTCGAAAGGGCCTGCAACGCGCGGCCGGCGTCGGCGATCGCCGCGGCAGGTTCCTCGACACGGAGCTCGAGGTCGACACCGTAGGCCTGAGCCTGAAGGCTGTGACGGGCCATCGCATCGCCCGCGACCTCGCCGAGGTCGACGGTGACGAGCGTGACGTCGAATGTGCGGCGGCGAAGCCGGGCGAGGTCGAGGAGGTCACGGATCAGCCGCTCGAGCCGATGCGCCTCCCGCTCGATCACCTCGCCTGCGCGCGCCGGCGAGATGACTCCGTCGGCGAGCCCCTCCGCGTGGCCGCGAATCGCGGTCAGCGGCGTCTTCAGCTCGTGGCTGACCGAGAGGAGGAAGGCCCGCTCGGCGTCCTGGGCGCGGTGCAGCTCGTCCGACAGCTCGTTGAACGCCGTGGAGAGCTGGCGGAGCTCGGTCGAGCCCTCGATCGGAAGGGGATCGGGGTCCTCGCCTTCCGCCAGGCGTCGGCTTGCCGCCGCAACCCGGGTCACGGGTCGTGCGACCGCGCGCGCGAGCAGGAATGCGACGACCGCGGCAAGGATCGCGCCGAGGAACGCCGCGATCGCGAGGCCGACGAGGAACGGCTCCCAGTCGGCTGACTGATTGCGTGCCGAGCGAAGGAGCACGATGGCGTCCCCGCCACCGAGTCGCGCCGCGTACAGGAACGCCTCGCCGCGAACGTCGACGGTGCCGTCTGCACGTCCCTTCGAGCGGAGGGTGGCGGCAGCCGAGTCCGGCAGCAGGAGCTCCGCCTGCTGTGGGGTGAGGATCGCCAGCCGCTCCTGCTCGGTTGCGAGGAAGCGGCCGATTGACGTATCGCCCCGCGGGAGCGGGGTGGCGGCGTGCTGCGCGGCGATCAGATCGACCTGGCGGGCGAGCGAGCGTCGGGCATCGTCGTCGAGCGAGCGACGGGTGAGAGCCGCCCCGACCGCAAGCATCACGATCGTGGATACGGCAAGGGTCGCTGCGATGCTGACGAACAGGCGCGCGCGCAGCGAGCGGGGTCCGTGCAGGCGGGTCACGTGGCGGCTTTGTACCCGGAGCCGCGGACGGTGCGGATCAGATCGGGACGGTCGAGCTTCTTCCGCAACTGAGCGACATGCACGTCGACCGTCCTCGTCCCGCCGGGGAACGAGAGGCCCCATACCCGCTCGAGCAGCCGCTCACGCGACATCACAATTCCGGGATGGGCGACCAGAAAGGCGAGCAGGTCGAACTCCATCCCGGTGAGCTCGATCTCGCTGCCGGCGACCGACACGGTGCGGCCGCTGTGGTCGAGCGTAACGTCGCCGACGGTGACGAGATCGTCGCCCGCATCGGGCTCGGCCCGCCGCAGGACGGCGTGCACCCGCGCGACGAGCTCTCGGGGCGAGAACGGCTTGGTCACGTAGTCGTCGGCTCCGAGCTCGAGGCCGGTGATCCGGTCGATCTCCTCGTCACGTGCGGTCACGATCACGACCGGAAGCCGCGAGCTGTCGCGGATGGCCCGGCACAGGTCGAGGCCGTCCGCATCGGGTAGCTGCAGGTCGAGAATGACGAGCCGGATGTCGTTCTGCGCGAGAGCCAGTAACCCGTCGACGCCTCGCGCGGCCCAGATCACGCGGTACCCGTCCTTTTCGAGATAGGTACGAACCAGCGTCGCGATGTCCTCCTCGTCCTCGACGAGCAGGATGGTGCCCCCCCGCGCTGCTCCGGCGCTCACGCCCCCGCGCGCTTGAGCACGTTGACCACCGTCGCCGGTCCGTCGGCTGCGTGCGTGACAGCGACGACGGCTCCCGGGCGAGCAAAAAAGCGTCTCCCCGGCAGCCCGAGGAACCGGTAGCGGGTGCTCCCGTCGAGTTGGACGGTCACCGAAGCGCCGCCGGTGGTGCGCAGGGTGACTGCGGACTTGGTGAGGGCGGTCACGATCCCTCGGTCGGTCGCGGTCGTGGCGGCGCCGAACGCCTGAACGAGCATCGCAGGGGCTGCGCCGTCGTGTACTACCCTGGCCACGAACCCGGGCCCGATGTCCCGGAGAGATGCCCGCACCCCGTTCACCTTCACGCGCGTCCGGGGCGAAACCGCGAACGAGACGACACTCCCGTCGAGCGAGCGCAAGACGATCTGGCCGGAGCCGACCGACTGGACGATACCGCCATCGATCGTGCGCTCACCTGGTGCGGCGATGCCGGCGGCGGGCACGACGAACGTCAGCACGGCGGCTGCGACCGTCAGGAGACGTAGGAGTCGTAGCGTCATGTGCGCATCGTCACGCCTCATGGTAAGCCGGTCGTGGTGCGTGCGTAAGCGGGATGTAAAACGCGTCTGGCCGCAGATCGTCGAGCTCACACGGCTACCCTGCCTCGGTGCCCGGGCGCAGCGACATCCGTAACGTCGCCATCGTGGCGCACGTCGACCACGGCAAGACGACGCTCGTCGACGCCATGTTGTGGCAATCCGGCTCGTTTCGAGAGAACCAGGACGTCGCCGAGCGGGTGATGGACTCGATGGATCTGGAGCGGGAAAAGGGCATCACCATCCTCGCGAAGAACACCGCCGTCCGCTTCGGCGAGACGAAGATCAACATCGTCGACACCCCGGGCCATGCTGATTTCGGGGGCGAGGTGGAGCGCGGCCTCCGCATGGTCGACGGGGTGCTGTTGCTCGTCGATGCGAGCGAGGGGCCGCTCCCCCAGACGCGTTTCGTGCTACGCAAGGCGCTCGAGGCGCGCCTGCGCGTGATCCTCGTCGTCAACAAGGTCGACCGGCCCGATGCGCGGGTCGAAGAGGTCGTCAACGAGGTCTACGAGCTGTTCCTCGACCTGGACGCCGACGAGAGCCAGATCGAGTTCCCGATCGTGTACTGCAACGCGAGAGCCGGCAGGGCAGGCATCGTGGTCGACGAGCTGGCCGACGACCTTCGCCCGTTGTTCGAGGTTCTCCTCGAGACCATCCCGGCGCCCGTCTACGAGGAGGGGCATCCACTCCAGGCCCTCGTCACGAACCTCGACGCTTCGCCGTATGTCGGCCGGCTCGCGATCTGCCGGGTGCGGAACGGCACGATCAGCAAGGGTCAGCAGGTCGCCTGGTGCCGCGCAGACGGTTCCGTCGAGCGGGCCAAGGTGACAGAGCTGTATGTGACAGAGGCGCTCGATCGCGTCGACGCAGCCGAGGCCGGGCCAGGTGACATCGTTGCGGTCGCCGGTATCCCGGAAGTGACGATTGGCGAGACGCTCGCCGACTTCGACGATCCACGACCGCTTCCCGTGGAGCAGGTCGACGAGCCGTCGCTCTCGATGACGGTCGGTATCAACACGTCGCCCCTCGCGGGGCTGGAGGGCACGAGGCTGACGGCGAGCCAGGTGAAGAGCAGGCTCGACGCCGAGCTCGTCGGAAACGTCTCTCTGCGTGTGCTTCCGACCGAGCGACCCGACACCTGGGAGGTACAGGGCCGGGGGGAGCTCCAGCTGGCGGTGCTCGTCGAGCTGATGCGCCGCGAGGGCTTCGAGCTCACGGTCGGCAAGCCGCAGGTCGTGACGAAGGAGCTCAACGGCGAGGTGCACGAGCCGGTCGAAAGGCTCGCGATCGACGCGCCCGAGGAGTACATCGGCGTGCTGACGCAGCTGCTTGCCCTGCGTAAAGGGCGGATGGAGCAGATGGTCAACCACGGCACCGGTTGGGTGCGCCTCGAGTATCTGGTTCCCGCGCGTGCCCTGATCGGGTTCCGGACAGAGTTCCTTACCGAGACGCGCGGCACCGGGATCCTCCACCACGTCTTCGACCGCTACGAGCCCTGGTACGGCGATCTGCGAACGCGGCCGAGCGGGTCGCTCGTCGCCGACCGGCAGGGCCCAACGACCGGGTTTGCGATCTCGAACCTGCAGGAGCGTGGAACGCTCTTCGTGGCGCCGGGGGTCGGCGTCTACGAGGGAATGATCGTCGGCGAAAACGCGCGTTCCGAGGACATGGACGTCAACGCGACGAAGGAGAAGAAGCTGACGAACATGCGCGCCTCGAGTTCGGACGAGCTGGTGCGGCTGATCCCGCCGCGACCGCTCTCGCTCGAGCAGGCCCTCGAGTTCATCCGCGAGGACGAGTGCGTCGAGGTTACGCCGGCCTCGATCCGCCTGCGCAAGCTCGAGCTCGCCGCCGGAAAGCGGCAGCAGTCGGCGAGCAGGAAGGCCCGCGGCCTGTCCTAACGCCTTTTTGATCGGCAGTCCGGTGCACGGAACCGGGGCGGCGCGGTAGCGGGGATGGCAAGAACGGCCGGGTGGTAGCCGGGGCGGATCGCTGGTTCCGCGATCGTCGTCCCCGGCTCAGCGATCGCGGGCACCGTTGAGGACGTGCAAGGTGCCGCCACGGAGCAGGCGGCTATTGGAGGTGAGTCAAGACGGCGACCTCCAGGGTTGCGTTTCGTCGTAGCCGCCGTGCATTCCGCCCGAGCAGCTCGGGGATGTCGGCATCGGGCCTGAACGGGTCGGCGGGCGACTCCCCGTCGGTGTCGGGCGCCCGACCCTGAGTCCTGACCCTGATTTCGAACGCTCGAAACCCTGATTTCCAAACATCAGGGTGCGGGCTCAGGGTTGCGCCCCGATGTCAGCACGGCGCCTGGGCGACAGGCTCCAGGCAATCGAATGAACCCGCCAAGGAGGCGACCCAGATGTCCGCAAGCCACACGACCACAACCGCACGCTCAGCCGGCAACGACTGGCGAGAGCTCGCACTGCGTGAAGGCGACGGCATCGAAGTCCGTCTTCTCTGGAGCAAGTCGGCCGACCGTGTGAAGGTCACCGTGGCCGACGCGAAGTCCGACGAAGAGTTCGAGCTCGACGTCGCCGGCGCCGACGCGCTGGCGGCCTTCAATCATCCATTCGCGTACGCACCGTCGCAGAGCTCCGGCTCGGTCGCGGCAGCGCGCGAGACCCTCAACCTGCATCCGCAGGCCTGAAAGGAAACGCCATGTCACCCCTGAAGCAATCCAGGAACATCGCGGCCCGGATGGGTCGCTGGAGCGCAAGCCACTGGAAGACGGCTACGTTCGGCTGGCTCGCGTTCGTCGTCGCCTCGTTCGCAATCGGCATCGCAGTGCCGGTGCAGATGATCGAGAAGAAGGACGCCGCTGTCGGCGAGGCCGGTAGGGCGAATCAGATCCTCGACGAAGCGTTCGACCTCGACAACGAGGGTCAGGGCGAGCTCCTGATCATCCAGTCGAAGACCGAGACCGTCGACGACCCCGGGTTCCGCGCGGTTATCAACGACGCGGTCACCTCGCTCGAGGGCTTCGAGCAGGTCGAGAAGCTGCACTCGCCTCTGGCTGCGGGAAACGAGGGCCAGATCTCGCCCGACCGCCACGCGGTCATGATCACGTTCAGCCCGCACGGCACCTATGCCGAGGCGTCCCTCTACATCGACTCGATCGTCGCCGCCACAGCAGAGGTCCAGAAGGCACATCCGGACTTCTATGTCGGCGAGGCCGGCGTCTCGACCGAGAAGGCGCTCGACAAGGTGATCAACTCGGGCATCGCGAAGGCAGGGCTGATCGCGCTCGTTCTCACGCTCGTGATCCTGTTGCTCGTGCTCGGCTCGGCTGTGGCTGCGATCGTGCCGATCCTGGTCGGGCTGACGGCCGTGTTCGCCACGTTCGGGCTCGTCACGCTTCCCAGCCAGTTCGTCCCGATGGATCCGTCCGTCAACGAAGTGATCCTTCTGATCGGGCTCGCAGTCGGTGTCGACTACTCGCTCTTCTACCTCCGGCGCGCGCGTGACGAGCGGCGGGCCGGGCGAAGCGAGCGGGCGTCGATCGAAGCCGCGGCAGCGACATCCGGTCGGGCAGTGTTGATTTCAGGCTTCACGGTGATCATCGCCATGGCGGGCATGCTGCTCTCGGGCGACAAGACGTTCATGTCGTTCGCGATCGGGACGATGATGGTCGTTGCCGTCGCGATGATCGGCTCGCTCACGGTACTCCCGGCTGTCCTCTCGAGGCTCGGCGACAAGGTCGAAAAGGGGCGCATCCCGTTCCTGCATCGGCTCCGTCGGGACAACGGCGAAGGTAGCCGCTTCTGGAGCGCGATCCTGAAGCCGGTCCTCCGACACCCGGTCATCTCGACAGTGGCCGCAACGGCGGTGCTCATCGTTCTCGCTCTGCCGGCCTTCCACATGCACACGGCCGACAGCGGGCTCGACGCCCTCCCGAAGAGCCAGCCCGAGCTTGCCGCGTTCCACGTGATCGACGACGCTTTCCCAGGTGGCGCCAGCGCCGCCGACGTCGCGATCACGGGTGGGAACACGACCGAGGTCAAGGCTGCGATCGAGGATCTGACAGCGAAGGCGCTCGCTTCCGGCGAGATGCAGAACCCGATCCAGGTCGAGACGAGCCCGGACGGGACGACGTTCGATGTTGCGATCCCACTCGCCGGCAGCGGCGCAGACGAGGTCTCGAACCACGCACTCGCAACGCTCCGAGACGAGCTCGTCCCGGCCACGATCGGCACCGTGTCCGGCGTCGAATACGCGGTCGGAGGTCCCACGGCCAAGTCGTACGACTTCAACGCGATGATGAAGTCGTCGGCACCGCTTGTGTTCGGCTTCGTCCTCCTGTTCGCGTTCCTGCTCCTGCTGGTCGCGTTCCGGTCGATCGTGATCGCTCTCAAGGCGATCGTGCTCAACCTGCTCTCGGTTGCCGCGGCGTACGGCATGCTTGTGGCGGTCTTCCAGTGGGGCTGGGGCGAGAACCTGCTCGACTTCAACAGCACGGGGGGCATCGCGTCCTGGCTGCCCATGTTCCTGTTCGTGATCCTGTTCGGCCTCTCGATGGACTACCACGTCTTCATCCTGAGCCGGATCCGCGAGGCGTACGATCGTGGCCTCGGGACGCAGGACGCGGTCGAGTACGGCATCCGCACGACGGCCGGGGTCGTCACCGGCGCGTCGATTGTCATGGTCGGTGTGTTCAGCGTCTTCGCGCTGACACCGCTCCTCGACCTGAAGGAGATGGGGATCGGCCTTGCGGCCGCGATCCTGATCGACGCCACGATCGTGCGCGCAGTGCTCCTGCCCGCGTCGATGATGCTGCTCGGGGACAAGAACTGGTACCTCCCCAAGTGGCTCGAGTGGCTGCCGAACCTCGAGCACGAGGGCTCGGCCGAGCCGATCATCCCGACCACCGCGACGCCCGCTCTCGAGCAGGCCGCCTGAGCCTCGACCCCAACGAGCAACACGCGAAGCGCCGCCTGCCAGGACCGTTTGTGGCAGGCGGCGCTAGCGTAAGAGCTCGTTCGGAAGGAATCCATGGACACCGCTCCTCATCCCGGTTCGCCACCAACTCGGACGTTCGCGGCTCGCGTCGCGGCAGGCGCGCGAAGCGAGGTCGGGTTGGCAAGGCTCGCGATCGGCGTTGTCGCGCTCCATGTGGTAGACGACAACTTCCTGCAGCCGAATCCGGGGACATCAGCGGGCGACCACATCGTCAGCGGCCTCGTCCCACTCGCGCTGCTCGCCGTTGCGGGGGTGCTCTTCGGCCGCCTCCGTGCCGGGGCGCGCGCGACGACCGCGCTCCTCGCAGGCTTCTTCGGCGTGCTCGCCGGCACGGAAGCGGTTCACTACACGTTGGAGGTCGGCCCTTCGGGCGACGACTACACGGGGCTGTTGTCGATCCTTGCCGGGCTCACGCTGCTCGGTCTCGGCGGCGTCACGCTGTGGCGGTCACGCCGCCGCGACGATCGCCTCTGGTGGCGCTACGGGCGGCGGCTGCTGCTAACCGCCGGCACGCTGTTCTTCGCGGTGGCCGTCCTGTTCCCCGTCGCTGCCGCATACGTCGTCACCCATGCGGCCCGTGCCCACGTTCCGCCGGCCGATCTCGGCGTCGCACACGAGAACGTGCAATTCTCGACCAGCGACGGATTGCGACTGAAAGGCTGGTACATCCCTTCGCGTAACGGGGCAGCAGTCATCTCTTTCCCAGGACGGGCGTCCTCGCAGGAGCGAGCGAAGCTGCTCGCGCGGCATGGCTACGGCGTCCTGCTCTTCGACCGTCGCGGCGAGGGTGAGAGCGAGGGCGACCCCAACCTCTTCGGCTGGCAGGGCGAGCGGGACATCCATGCGGCGGTCGCGTTCCTGAAGAGCCGTCGCGACGTCGATCCGGGGCGGATCGGAGGCATCGGTCTCTCTGTCGGCGGCGAGATGATGATCGAGGCTGCCGCGGAGTCGACCGAACTGAAGGCGATCGTCTCCGAAGGCGCGAGCAGCCGCTCCGTTCGCGACGAGCTTGCGAATCCGGGCGGCGGCTGGTCGGAGATCATCGGCAACGGCGTCGCCACGCTGGCGACAGCGGTCTTTACGGACGACCTGCCGCCGGCCACGCTCAAGAGCCTCGTGCCAAAGATCTCGGGTGCTGTGTTCTTCGTCTACGGGGAGCGCGGCCAGCCGGCCGAGAAGCCGGCCAATACCGCCTTTTACGCAGCCGCCCATGGGCCCAAGGCGATCTGGGAGGTCCCGGGCTCGGGGCACATTGGTGGGATCGAGGCGCAACCGGCGGAGTACGAGCGGCGCATCGTCGGCTTCTTCGACCGCGCGCTCCCCGAGCACCCGTCGAAGTGAGTGGCGACCGCACGTCTCCCGGCTTGCAGGCCGCTCAGCGGCCTGCGAGCTTGCGCTGCGGCCTTGCGATGACGAGGTACGACGCTCCCACGAGCCCGATCGCGGAGAGCACGATCACGGCTGCCCAGACCTGGTAGGCGGGTGCTCCCGGCGGCGCCAGCGATGTGCGCGGCCAGGCGATGTTGATCGTTTCGAACGCGAGCCAAGCCACCGCCAGGGCGTTGACCACGACCCCGGCGCGACCGAGCCTTACGTGCCCGCCGGGAATCCACCTTCCGCGAAGTCGTGCGATCAACGCGGCCAGCGCAACGAGGAGGAAGGCCAGGTAGATTCCCGCCGTGCCGAAGGCGATGAGACTGCCGACTGCGGCCGAATGAAGGCCCAGCAGCAGCCCGGCGCAGGCCGCGGCGGTGGTGATCGCGATGGCGCCGACTGGCACCCGGCGCCGGTCGACCCGCCGCAGGAACCGCGAGGCGGGAAGCACGCCGTCGCGCGCGGTCGAGTAGATCGTTCGAGCGGTGAGCGCCTGCGCGGCTGTCCCGCAGGCCAGGAACGCCACGAGCACGACGGCGGCAAACGGCTTCGCAGACCAGGATCCGAATGACGTGACCACCGATGTCGTGACCGGATCGACATCGCGGCCGGCAACGACGTCGGCGGGGGCGGGATGGGCGAGCGTCGTGGCGAAGGCGTTGAGAATGACGAGCGCGGCGACGCTGAGCAGCGCGAGCCAGATGGCGCGAGGAACGTGTCGTGCCGCACCTCTGGTTTCTTCCGAGGCGCTGACGCACGCGTCGAAGCCGATGAAGACCCAACCGGCGACGGCAAGTGCGGCAAGCATTCCAGCGCCAACCGACCCGCCCGAAAGCTCCTCCGCCCCGAGTGTGTGCGTCAGGATCGAGACGTCCTGCGTACGGAAAGCAAGCAGGAGCGCGAGTCCGATGCCGACGGAGGCGAGGATCTCGGCGGCGATCCCCGCCTTGATCACACGCCCGAGCAACCCAACGCCCAGTGCGCCCACGACCGCGCACACGAGGACGAAGATCATTCCTGTCGCAACTATCAGGTTTGGGGTCGGGGCGATGCCGACGAGGGTGAGGGCCCACGGAGCGCCGAGATACGCGATCGTCGTATTGGCCGCGCAGTAGGCGCAGATCGCCACCCAGCCGCTGAACCATCCGTAGCTGGCGCCCATCAGTCGGCGGCTCCACTGATAGGCGCCTCCGGCTACTGGAAACTCGGACGCAAGCTCCGCGTACACCACGAGCAGCAAGCATTGTCCGGCCAGTGCCACCGGCAGCACCCAGACCCAAGCCGGCCCGGCCACGACCGTGCCCACGAGCACGACGGCATAGAGCCCAACGACCGGCGAGATCGCGGCGACCCCCATCGCCGCGTTGTCGAAGACGTTCAGCCCTCGTGCGAGCTCCTGCCGGTAGCCGAGCTCCTGCAGACGGGCGGCGTCGGGATCGGCCGGCGGCGGTGCGCCCGATCTCACGCCTGCTGCGATCCGCCGCGGTCGCGCCGGTCGCGCTCGACCGTCCGCGCGATCTCGACGCGCGACGAGACCCCGAGCTTGTGAAAGATGTTGCGAATGTGTGACTCGACCGTCTTGTCGCTGAGAAACAGCGCCGCTGCAATCTCGCGGTTCGTCATCCGGTCGGTCACCAGGGTCGCGATCTCGAGCTCGCGCTTCGTGAGTGCACCGATGCCGCTGTCGCCGGTGGCCGCCGGTCCACGCGGCTCGGCGCGTGCTCCCAGCCGGCGCAGCTCGCGGCGCATCTCGTCCCGGACACGCACCGACCCGCACGCCTCGAGCTCTCGCTCCGCCTCGCGCAGCACCGCGACCGCCCGCGCTCGCTCGCCGGCGGCGGCAAGTGCACGCCCCTCCAAGCTGCGCGAGAACGCAGCCTGTAACCGCGCGCCCACTGCCTCGGCGGCCTCTGCCGACGCGTGGGCGACCCGGGCTGCTTCGAGCGGCTCGGCCCTCGCGAGCAGCACGGCGGCTCGCGCGCGTCCGGCGAGCGCAGCGGGCAGGCGCAGCGGAAGCTGAGAGGCGTCCTCTTCCGCGCGGCGGGCATAGGCGTCCGCCGCGTTGACGTCTCCGGCTGCGAGCTCGACGAGCGTGAGGCTTTCCCAGTCGAAACAGCGCTCCACAGGCATGGTGCGCGTACCGTCCTCGCCGACGAGCCCGAGCAGCATCGTTCTTCCACGCTCCACCTCGCCTGCCTCGAGCCACGCGACGCCGAGTCCCCAGCCCGGCCCGCCGCCACCGTTGGGAATCGTGGCTCCGGCCAGCCTGGCATCGATGTGCGAGCTCTCCTCGTGGGCCGCGATCGCGCCGTCGAGGTCGCCGGCGTAGTACAGCGTCCAGCCGAGCTCGAAGAGGGCGCGATAGAGCTCGTGCGGGCTGGCGGAAAGCCGTGCCGCCTCGAGGGCCGTCTCGCAAAGCTCGATCGCGTCGCTCAAGCGGCCCTGCATCTCGAAGGGGAAGTTCTTGGCGAGCGTCAGCGGCACGAGCAGCTGGCCTTCGCCGAAGGCCCTTGCGATCCCAATTCCCCGCTCGACGTGGGCGATCGACTCGTCATAGAACTCGAGATAGGTCTCGGCCCAGGCCAGATGGTAGAGCGCTTCCAAGTGCGGCGCGAGCTCCTCGTCCGAGAGCCCGTCGATCTCGGTCACCGCATCCTGTCGGTGCTCGCGCGCAACGTCGATCTTCCCTGCGGCGGTCTCGACGAGGCACAGCGCCGCTGTGGCGGCAGCCGTTAGGGCGTGGTCGCCCACGGTCAGCGCCGTTGCCAACGCTCGGCGACCCATGTCGACCGCCTGCTCGAAATCGACTTCGTAGAGCCCGTCGATTGCGAGCTCGATCTCCAACGCTGCGGCTTCGCCCGTCGAGAGGTCGGGCAGCTCTTCCCAAGCACGCGTCAGGCGGCGATGCGCCTCGTCGTGGCTGCCGAGCCAGTGCTCGACAGCCGCACAATGCGCGGTCAGCTCGACCCTCCGCGCGACCGCCTCCGGCGGGAGCAACTCGATCGCCTCCAGCAGGATCGCTCGACAGCGGTCGAGCTCTCCCAGAGAACGCAGTGACGAGGAGAGGGCCGCGCGCACGTCCACCTGGCGCCTCTGGTCGGATGCGGGCAGCAATGCGAGGGTCGCTTCGAACCAGCGCGTCGCGGCCGCGGGGGCCCGTGGCGCGGCAGCCGTTCCTGCCTCCAGTAGGAGCGCGATCGCCTCCTCGTCGCCCTGGCTCGCGTACTGCTCGACGTGGTGCGCACGCTCGGCCGGCGGTGCGCCGCGCGCTGTCAGAGCGGCAGCCGCTCGGGTGTGGGCCGCGAGCCTCCAGCCGGCCGGTGCTCCCTCGTAGACCGCGCGCCTCACGAGCGGGTGACGGAAGACGAAACGGCGTGGCAACGGTGTCGGGCGCACGAGATCGAGGGCGAGAAGAGTGTCGAGCGCGCCGAGCCCGTCCGTAACTGGTAGCTCGGCGATCGCCGCGGCCAGATCAGGCTCGAACGGCTCGCCTGCGACCGCTGCAGCCCGGAGCAGCCCGAGCTCCATCGTCGGGAGCGACGCGAGCTCCTCGGCGAGCGAGGCCGCGACAGCTGCGGGCACAGGCATGCCGGCCACGACGGCGTCCATGCTGTCCGCGTCTAGCGCAGCCGCCAACGTTCCCTCCTCGCGCGCGCGGCTGAGCTGTTCGAGGTAGAACGGATTGCCGCCGCCGGCACGGTAGATCGTCGCGGCTGCGCGCGGGTCGAGCTCGCCGAGGAGTTGAGTCGCCTGGGCCTCGGTGAGTTGCTCGAGCACGATCCTGCGGGCCGATGGCACCGCGAGGGCCGCCGAGAGGCGCGGAGACGCCTGCCCCGGGCGGAACGCGATCGCGAGCATGACCGCGGCATCTGGCTCCCGGCGCAACAGCGCCGCGAGCAGCTCGATCGATGCCTCGTCGCTCCAGTGGAGGTCGTCGAGTACGACCACCAGCGGCTGCTCGCCCGCGAGCAACTCGAGCAGCCTCCGGACGGCGCGATGCGCGCGGTAGCGTTCGTCCGCAACGGTCTTGTGGGCGCCGTCGCCGCTGGATCGCGCGGACGGAATGATCTCCGCGAGCTCGTCCACCAGCTCGACGCTCCACGTCCCGCCGAGGTCGAGCTCCTGCGAGGCGACGTACGCATCCAGCGCGTCCACCCAGACGCTGAACGGCAGGTCGCGTTCGAACTCAGTTGCGGAGCCGGCGAGCACCAGGAAGCCGCGATCCTCGGCGTTGCGCCGCAACGAGGCGAGCAGGTGTGTCTTGCCGATGCCCGGCTCGCCCTCCACCACGACACAGGCCGATGTTTTGGTCGCAAGGACGTCGAGGGCCTCATCGAGCTGCGCGAGCTCGAACTCGCGCCCGACCGTTGGGAGCGTGAATTCGATGGACACCGTTCCGTCACCCTAAAGCCTTGGTGTGATTCCCGATTGGGGCGCTCATTCTGAAGGACTGCAGCTCGGGTCCTGCCCTCTTCTGACGGGCATGCCAAATGGGGAATCGAACTCCTCTGCGGCGCAGCATTCCGGTTCAGGGAGAGTCCCTGATGATTCCCGGCGCCGACTCGGGCACCCTGGTGGCATGCCGTTCTTCCTCCTCCACCACCGACACTCCCCGGCCGAATGCGCTGCGGCGTTCGCCGCCTGGACGGGCTTCAGAAGCCCGCTGCGCCACCGGTGGGCCGCGTCGACGTGTCTCGCGGGCGGGCATGCGCTCTGGTGGCGCGTGCAGGCCGACGACGAGGCCGAGGCCCTCGCCCTGCTGCCGAAGTTCGTCGCCCGCCGCACAGTTCCGATCGAGATCCGGGACGTCGAGATCCCGTGACGACAGCCGACAGGGAACAGACCGTGATGACCGCAACCCGAGCCGAACTGCGTTCCGGCCGTAGCGGCGCCAGATCGCGGTCTTGATCGATTCGGTCGGCGCAATGGCAGCCCGCGAATAGCTCTCGCTCGCTGCCGCCGCTTCGGGTTCCGTGCGCGTCAACCGTGCTCTCCCCTGACCCCCCAGTCAGCAGGTCGCGTACTCTGCCGCTGTGCGCGACCTCCGGCCGCTCTTCGACCCACGCTCGGTCGCCGTTCTCGGCGCGTCCGCCGACCCGGCCAAATGGGGTCAGTGGATCGCCGCTGGCGCGCTCCGCGGCGTCGACCGGCGTGAGGTCTGGCTCGTCAACCGGAACGGAGGCGAGATCCTCGGCCGCGAGGCCTACCGGTCGCTCGAGGAGCTTCCGGGCGTGCCGGAGCTCGTCGTCGTCTCGCTCCCGGCTGCCGCGTTCGAGGATGCGATCGACGCCTCGCTGGCAGCGGGCGCGCGTGCGATCGTCGCGATCACCGCCGGCCTCGGTGAGCTCGGCGACGACGGCAAGGAACGCGAACGCGCTGTCGTGGACAAAGTGCGCCGGGCGGGAGCCGTCATGCTCGGGCCCAACTGTCTGGGCGTCTTCGACGCGGCCGCCTCGCTCGACGTCGGCTCCAACCACTTCATCCCGGGGACGCTCGGGATCATCTCCCAGAGCGGCAACCTCGCTCTCGAGCTGAGCCTGCTCGCCGCCCAGTACGGCGTCGGGGTCTCGCGGTTCGCGTCGCTCGGGAACCAGGCCGACATCGAGGCTGCCGAGCTCGTGGAGGCTTTCGCCGCCGACGAGCACACCCGCATCATCGGCGTCTACTGCGAGGACTTCCGGGATGGTCGGGCATTCGCCCGCGCCGGTGCAGCAGCGGTTGCCGCCGGTAAGCAGGTGCTGCTGCTCGCCGCCGGCGGCAGCGAGGCAGGAGCGCGGGCCGCGGCCTCTCACACGGGTGCGCTTGCGAGCGACGCAGCCGCCGTCGACGCGGCCTGCCGCGCCGCACAGATCCTGCGGGTGGCGACGCCGAAGGAGCTCGTCGACCGGGCGCTTGCAAGCCTGGCACCGCACCGGCCGCGGGGCAGAAGGGTCGCCATCGTCGGAGACGGGGGTGGCACCGGGGTCGTCACGGCCGACCTCGTCACCGAGGCCGGGCTCGAGCTCCCTTCTCTCTCGGACGAGCTCGCGGCGAAACTGACGGCGATCGCGCCGAACGTTGTCACGGCCAACCCCGTTGACCTTGCCGGCGCCGGCGAGCAGGACTTCTGGAACTTCGAGCGGGTCACCAAGGCTGTGCTCGAGTCGGGCGAAGTCGATGCCGTCATCTTCACCGGCTACTTCGGCGGCTACAGCCAGATGGACGAGCGCTTCAGCGCAGCCGAGACGGAGGTCGGCCACGCCATCGCCAGAGCGGCAGGCGCGAGCGGACGCCCCTTGCTGGCCCAGGCGATGTTCTGGGACTCGCCCCCCGCGCGTGCGCTGCAGTCGGGAGGCGTCCCGGTGTACCGCGACATCGAGGCGGTCGTCGATACGCTCAGGCACCTCGTCGAGCAGCACGAGATGCACTCGCCGGGTGTGCCCGATCTGGGAGAGTCCGCGCGCCCCGTCGCGGGCGACGGCTACTTCGAGTCGCGCGACCTGCTCGCGGCTGCCGGTGTGCCGTTCGCGCCTGCCTGCCACGCAGCCTCTGTCGACGCGGCTCGGGCCGCTGCCGCCGGGCTCGGGTACCCCGTGGCGCTGAAGGCAATGGGGCTCTTGCACAAGTCGGATGCGGGTGGCGTCGCGCTCGGTCTCGCCGACGACGACGCGGTTGCCGCAGCGGCGACGCGCATGGAGGAGCGCCTTGCGCCTGACGGGTATTCAGTGGAGACCCTCGTTGACACCACCGCCGGCGTCGAGCTTATCGTCGGCTGTCGCCGCGACCCGCGCTTTGGCCCGCTCGTTCTCGTTGGTCTCGGTGGCGTCTACGCCGAGCTCCTCCGCGACGTCCGCCTCGCCCTCGCGCCCGCGGGCGTCGACGAGCTGGAGGAGCTCCTCCTCTCACTTCGCGGCGCCGGCGTCCTCGCCGGCGCGCGCGGCCGCGCCCCGCTCGACGTGCGCGCCGCCGCAGCGGCGGCCGCCGCCCTCTCACGAGTCGCCGCCGCCCACCCGGAGATCGCGGAGATCGAGGTCAACCCCTTGCTCGTGACGCAGACCGGAGCGGTCGGCCTCGACGCCCGCATCGTTCTGCGCTGAGTCGAGTTCTTGGCCGCGGGTTTGCCCGCCCTTTGCCTTCCGGCCTCTAGCGTCCCGAGCACGCGAACGGCTCCCGTCGGAGACCTGACGCGATCCGACGGGAAGGAGCACGATGGAGATCGAACGATGGGTACGGCGGACGACTCGCCTTCTGCCGACGCCGGGAGAGCTCACTCCCGCGGCTCTACGGGATCGGCTCGGAGAGAACGCTGCCGCTGCGGGTGAGCAGGGCGGTCGAGGTCCGGCCGGGAACGCGCGTCTCACCGCGGCCACGGGCGTCGTGTTGCTCGTGTTGCTCGCTGCCGAGGGAGTGACGCTGCTTGCCTTCGCGACACTGCTGTCGGCTCATGTATTCATCGGCATGCTCCTCGTCCCGCCTCTCGCGCTGAAGCTCGGGAGCACGGGCTATCGGTTTGCCCGCTACTACCTGGGAAGTGCCCCCTATCGGTTGGCCGGCCCGCCGCAGGCGTTCATGCGAATGCTCGGCCCTGTTGTCATCGCGTCCACGCTCGCGCTGTTCGGCTCCGGAGTCGCCATGCTCGCGCTCGGGCCCTCCGACGGCTGGGTTGTAAGCATTCACAAGGCGAGCTTCGTGGTCTGGTTCGTGGCTGTCGTGCTGCACGTGCTCGGGCATGTGCTCCGGGTGCCGGGGCTCGCCTCGGCGGACTATCGCCGGTCCAACGCCCCTCGCGAGGGCTCATTGCTGCGGCGGAGCGCCATTGCGTTGGCACTCGTCGCAGGGCTCGTCCTCGCGGTTGCGACTCTCCAGTATTCGGCGCCGTGGCACTCCGTCCTCGGATGACCCGGGTGAGACGCTTGGCGCCGGGCGATTGGTCCGGGTGTCGCTTGAAGGGCGAGGCTGCGCCTCGCCCTTATGACTCCCACCCGAGGTAGGGCGCTGCGCCGCGCTTCTGTAGGCCCCTTGCGATGATCAGGCGCTGAATCTCGCTCGTCCCCTCCCAGATCCGGTCGACGCGAAGCTCGCGGTAGAAGCGAGCGGCCGCATTCTCGTGCATGTACCCGCGTCCACCGAGGATCTGGACGGCACGATCGGCAACCCGACCCGCCATCTCGGAGGCATAGAGCTTCGCCATCGCGACCTTGCCGTGGACGACCTTCCGGTCGCGGAGAGTGTCGAACGCATGGGCTGCGTGATAGGTCAGAAGCCGCGCAGCATGGAGCTCGGTCAGCGAGTCTGCAAGGGGGAACGAGACTCCCTGGTTCTCGATGATCGGCCCACCGAACGCCCTACGCTCCTGCGCCCACCCCGTCGCTTCGTCGAGCAGCCGTTCGGCCGCCCCGCAGCAGCGGGCAGCGATGAACAGGCGCTCGACCAGAATCCATTCCCGGGAACCCGCATCCCCTCCGGGCACCCGGTTGGTATCCGGCACCCTGCAGTCGCTGAACACGATCTCCGGGTGATGGTCGAGGTACGGGTCGTGCAGAAACCGCGGTGTTCGCGTGATCGTCATCCCCGGTGTCCCGGGCTCGACGAGGAACAGCATCTGTTCGCCCTCGTGGACAGCCGCGACGATGTAGAAGCCGGCCTCGCCCTCGCTCGTCACGAACCATTTCTCGCCGTTCAGCACCCAATCGTCGCTGTCGCGTGACGCCGTCGCGGCCAGCGCTGCGAGGTCGGAACCCGCTCCCGGCTCTGTCAGGGCCCATGCTTCTCGATACTCCCCGCGCACGATCGGCATGACGTACTTCTCCACTTGCGCCGGCGTGAGCAACTCCAGGAGTTCGCGCGGGCCGCGATCGACGACCGCAAACCCGAGCCCGTTCGTGGCCTTGCCCGACTCCTCCTCGAGCGCGACCTGGCCGAGCATCGCGAGGTCACGGCCGCCGAGCGACGCCGGCATGTTCAACATCGCGAACCCGGCGGCTCGGGCCTTCGCCCGGATCGCGTCGACCTCGCCGACATCGATCGCGTTCCGCTCCACGATCCGGAGCTCGACGGGGTAGACCTCTTGCTCGATGAAGCGGCCGACCTGTCGTTTCAACTCGGCGATCTCGGCGGGAAGCTCGGGCACGATCACGGACGACCTCCAGATGTTTGACCACACGGTCAGGAATTGTGGTCGAGAGCGTAGCTCGCCGCGAGTACCTCCTGCGCCACCCGGAGACCGCTCGCGAGCGCCCCGTCCATCAGCGCCCGGCTCGAGTCGTGGGTGTGCTCGCCGCACACGTGGAACGGTCCCGCGGGATCCCACGCAGGGGGCGCGGGGCCTGCACAGGAGTACGCGGCCCGAGCCCATGGGTCGTCGTCCCAGCTCGAGAGGACGGCACCGTCGGGTGAGAGAGCCAAGTCGGGGCGAAGCCGCTCGAGCGAGTCGACCCATCTCTCCGGCCCGTCCGCCACCAGGAGCCGAGAGAGGGCCGGAGCCGACCCGGCGAACGCATTGACGACCGGCTGGACGCCGTCCGCGCCCGTCGCCGTCCAGCACCAGTAGCGTTCGGGCACCGAGAGCACGGCGCTCGGCGCGGCCGCCTCGGTCAGCGGCACGAAGAGCTTTGCCGCGTGCCCGTACTCGACGGCGGCGTAGGCGGAGCGGAGCGGCTCGGGAAGCGGCGGTTCGAAGACGACGCGATCGACGACGGTCGCCGGCAAGGCGAGCACGACGCGGTCGACTGAGACCTCCGAGCCTGCGGCCCGTACGAGCGCCGTGCCCTCGCCCCATGCCACGCTGTCGACCGGGCTCGAGAGCTGGACCGAAGCCCCCAGGTCGTAGGCGAGCGCGTGTGCGATCCGCTGGTTACCGCCGGCGACGCTCGGGCAGATGGCGTCCGAATGCGCTGCCACCCCGGCGAGTGCCGTCGCCTCGACGCGCTCCGCGGACGCCGCGACCGAGACCTCGAACCGTGCCCGGATGGCTTCGCGCGCACCCGGGTCGAGTGTCAGGAGTTCGAGCAAGGCGGCAGCGGAGACCCCGTTCTCGACTGCCGGGAGGGCGTCGCCGATCGTCGTGATCGCGTCGCGGAGCGCGGCCGCGGAAACGCCTAGCCCGCCGCGTGGCTCGCGATCGCCGTAGAGCATGCCCTTCGTCCACAGCCCGAGTCCGAAGCGGTCGACGTAGTGACGGATCGTGTCGTTGCCAGGGAGGATGAACTCCGCGCCCATCTCCACGACCGCGCCGTTGGCGAGCTCCCGCGAACAGACCCTGCCGCCGACGCGGTCGCGGGCCTCGAGCACCACGACGTCGATCCCCGCGGTCGCCAATGCATCGGCAGCGGCGAGCCCCGCGAGCCCGGCTCCGACGACGGCGACGCGCACGGCCCGACTTACCCCTCGCTCGAGGCGCGCTCGAACGCGGTGCGCTCGGCCTCGGTGAGCGGCCGCGAACGTCCCGTGTCGGAGTCACGCGCGACCAGCACCGCTTCGGCCTCGGCAACCAGCTCACCGGTGAGTGTCCGGATCTCCTCCCGCAGGGTGATGCTCGAGTTGCCGACCCGCTCAACGGCGCAGCCCACCACGACGGCGTCGTCGGCCTGCGTGAGCTCGCGCCGGTAGTCGATTGCGACGCGTGCGAGGACGTAGTCCCAGACGTCGCCGATCCCCGAGATCACCCGGTCGGCGAGCTCGTCGCGGCACTCCTCGAGGTACGTGGCATACACGGCGTTGTTGACGTGGCGGTACGCGTCGAGGTCGCGCCACCGGATTTCGATCTGCTTCAGATGCACGGTCTCGATCGTATCGCGCTTGACTTCACGGTCAGGACACCGGTTGAATCGAGCAGGTCGATGGCGCATCCACAGGACCGACCGGGCGTGAGCCGCCGCCGGCTGCTGCAGGGGGCAGCGGGCGGCGCCTTGGGTGTTGGCGCACTCGGGCTACTCGCCGGGTGCGAGAACACGACGACCCCGATTGGTGCCTGCGAGGGAGGGGACGGCTCGTCGAACCTTGTCGTGCCGAAGCCCGTCGGCCCCGGCGGCCTGCCGTTGCCGCGCCCCGACAACGCCGTTACGTGGGCGATCACCTCCGACAACGAGCCGATCCCGGACGGCGTCGCCGACGAGAACGGCCCCCTCGGAATCTACAACTACGCCGACTACCTCGACCCCGGCCTCGTCAAGAAATTCGAGAAGCTGACCGGTCGGAAGGTGCAGATCGCGACCTACAACTCGTCCGACGAGGCGATCGCCAAGCTTGCTGCGGGCGCGGTCGGGTTCGACGTGATCATCGGCCTGACCGGGGCAAACATCGTCAACCTGATCGCCCAGCAGCTGATCCAACCACTGAACTACTCCTACCTCGCAAATGTGGAGAAGAACGTGTGGCCGGAGTTGCAGGACCCGTTCTACGACAGAGGCGGCAGATACACGGTGGCGTATACGGTCTGGTCAGACGGGATCGGGTGGCGCAACGACAAGATCAAGGTCGACATTCCCGGGATGAAGGTGCCGTGGGACATCTTCTGGGAGTCACAGCCCTACCGAGGCAAGGTCGGCATTCTCGACGACAAGCGCGACGCGCTCGCGATGCCGATGCAGCGGGATGCGATGCGTACCGGGCGGCGCCCGGACCTCAACACCGAGGATCCCGAGGTCGTCCGGCGGGCCGGCGAGGATCTGGGCCAGCTGACGGACATCAGCAACGTCAAGGTCACCGTCACCGACTATCAGACTCTGCCCGAGGGCAAGAGCTGGCTCAATCAGGCGTGGTCGAGCGACCTCCTCAGTGCGGCCTTCTACTACATGCCGAAGGGCGTCCCCCCGACCGTTCTCTCGTACTGGAGCCCGGAGACGAACGGGGTCGTCCAGAACGATTTCTTCTGTATCGGTCGGACGGCCAAGAATCCCGCGCTCGCGCACAGATTCGTCGACTTCATGACGAATGAGAAGAACGCGTACGACAACATGGTGAATTACGTCGGCGCCACCCCGCCGCAGAACAACATCGACGCTGAGGCCCTGATCAAGGAGGGACTCATCCCGGAGAGCCTCACCGGTGCCGTCGTCCGTCCCGACCAGTTTGCCTTCAACCAGGAGCTGCTCCAGCTGAGCGTGGCGGGCGAGCGCTACTGGGACGAGGCCTGGTCGAAGTTCAAGGCCGGCTGACGGATGGGGTCGCGCTGGACCTGGCGGCTGCTCGCGCTTCCCGGCGTCGCGTGGCTGACCGTCTTCTTCCTGCTCGCCTTCTACGCCGTCGTGGCCGTCGCGTTCGGCAACCAGAACACGCTCTCGGAGCCGGTGCCGTTCTGGAACCCCCTCGACTGGAACGTCGGCTACATGCTCGGCACCCTCGAGAACATCTGGGAGGGAGGCCCGTTCCTGACCGTCTTCGTGCGGACGTTCGTGTTCGTTGCGCTCGCACTCACGTTCTCGCTCCTGATCGGCTACCCGGTGGCCTACTACACGGCGCGACATGCGGGCCGGTACCGAGGGATCATCCTCCTGCTCCTGATTCTGCCGTTCTGGATCAACTACCTGATGCGGATGCTCGCCTGGATCAACCTGCTCTCGCCGGACGGGCTCGGGACGAGGACTCTCAGTGCGATCGGGATCGAGCGACTGTTCCTGTCTGCAGATCTGCTCTCCGCGAAGGGCGGCTGGCTCGAAGGACAGCCGCTGACGGTGATCCTGGCGCTCACCTACGGTTACCTCCCGTTCCTGATCCTGCCGCTCTATGCCTCTCTCGACCGCATCGACCAGCGCCAGATCGAGGCTGCGCGCGACCTCGGTGCGAGCCCCACGAGCGCGTTCCTGCGCGTGACGCTGCCGCTCTCGAAGCCGGGAATCCTGGCCGGGCTGGTGCTCATCGCCCTGCCGATGTTCGGCGACTACTACACGCCCGATCTCGTCTCGTCGTCGACGAAGACGAGCATGATCGGGAATCAGATCGACCAGCTCACCCGCCAGGGCTCGTCGAAGGTCGAAGGGGCATCGCTGACGCTCTTGCTCGCAGCAGCTCTGCTGGGGCTGATGTTCTACTACCTGCGCTCGACTCGAAGCGCCGACGATCGGGCGGAAGCCTAGTCTGATGGCCCGGCTGCGGAATCCCTGGGGACGACCGCGGTTCCTCGTGCTCGTCACGGCCGTGTACATCCTCTGGTCACTGATTCCGGTCGCCCTTGCCGTGCTCTTCGCGTTCAACGACGGCCGCTCCCGGACGACATGGCAGGGCTTCTCGACCCGCTGGTTCACCGGCGAGACCGGTAGCGTGCTCCACGACCCAGCTTTGCAGGGCGCCCTTCGCCACACCCTGTTCCTCGGTGTCATCTGTGTGCTCGTCGCGACGCCGCTCGGGGTCGCGCTCGCCCTCGGCCTGCAACGCTGGCGTGGGCCTGGCGGGGGCACGGTCAACACCGTGATGCTGCTGCCGCTCGTGACGCCCGAGATCGTGATGGGCGTGGCGCTGCTGTTGCTGTTCCTGCAGGTGCTCCCCGGCCTGGGGTTGGGCTCGACCGCGCAGGCGATCGGCCAGGTGACGTTCACGCTGTCGTACGTCGTCGTGATCGTGCGCGGCCGATTGGTCTCGATCGGCAGGGACTACGAAGAGGCCGCCGCCGACCTCGGTGCGCCGCCGCACGACCAGCTCCTCCGGGTGCTGCTGCCGCTCCTTGCCCCGGCGATCATCGCCAGCGCTGCAGTCGTTTTCGCGATCTCGCTCGACGATTTCGTCGTCACCCAGTACCTCTCGGGCGACGCGAGCACGACGACGGTGTCGATGTTGCTCTATGCGTCGGCACGCGCGGCGCCGACGCCGGCGCTCAACGCACTCGCAACGATCGCGCTGCTCATCACCCTCGCGACCCTCGGGTTTGCGTACCTCGTCTACCGGCGGTTCGCGAGCGGCAGTGACGCCGCCGCCATGGCCGGCCTGGAGGTCTGATGCAGGGAGAGATCCATCTCGAGGAGCTGACGAAGCAGTTCGCCGACGTCGTCGCAGTCGACGGCATCGACCTGCGGATGCCGGGCGGCGAGTTCTTCACCATGGTCGGCCCGTCGGGTTGCGGCAAGACGACGACCCTGCGAATGATCGCCGGGTTCGAGCGGCCGACGAGCGGACGGATCGTCCTGGACGGCATCGACGTCGCGCAGGTGCCCCCACACAAGCGCAACGTCAATACGGTGTTCCAGAGCTATGCCCTCTTCCCCCATCTCGACGTGGCGGGCAACGTCGGCTTCGGCCTCAAGTACAAGCGGTTGACGAAGGAGGAGCAGCGGCGGAGCGTGGCCGAAGCGCTCGCCCTCGTGCAGCTCGGCGAATACGCCAAGCGCAAGCCGGGCCAGCTCTCCGGCGGTCAGCAGCAGCGCGTCGCCCTGGCCCGCGCCCTCGTCCTGACGCCGCGGGTGTTGCTGCTCGACGAGCCGCTCGGCGCTCTCGACGCGCGGCTCCGCAAGGACCTGCAGGTCGAGCTGAAGGCCTTGCAGGCGGAGCTCGGGATCACGTTCGTGTTCGTCACGCACGACCAGGAGGAAGCGTTGACGATGAGCGACCGCGTGGCGGTGATGAGCGGCGGCCGCGTCGAGCAGGCCGGCACGCCGCGTGAGATCTACGAGGAGCCGGCCACCCTGTTCGTGGCCGACTTCCTCGGCGTCTCGAACCTGCTCAGCGCCGAAGCGTCAGCCGACGGGGAGACCTGTGCGCTGCGCGTTGGTGAGCGGACACTACGGGCCGCGGCGGGTGCGACGGAGGCGCGGGGGGAGGTGAAGGCGATGATCCGGCCGGAGCGAATCGTCGTCGAGGCGCAAGGTGCACCCGGGGACAACCGCCTCCCCGGCATGGTCGAGCGCGCCGTGTACATCGGCTCTGCCCACGAACTGCACGTCCGCCTCGTCGGCGGCGATCTCCTCAAGGCGACGATTCGAAACGACGGGTCGCCGTTCGCCTACGAGGACGGTACGCCCGTGATGCTGTACCTGCCGCCGGATGCCGTGCGGGTGCTCGCACCCTGACCGCGACGCCAGCGCTTTGCCTGGCGTCGAACGGAGAGTCTCGGGTGTTCCTCGTTGGACGCTCGGCGCGGGTCTCGCCCCCGCGTCCGACCCTTACAGTCTCGCCCCGAGCTCGCGGACGACGGCGCTCCGCATCAGCTCGCGCGCCTGTGCGCGGTCGACGATTCCCAGGTAGAGCAGAGAGTCGAGGCCGTCAGCGTTTGCGCCGAGGCGCCAACCGGCCGTGACGGAGTCGACGTCGGCCGCAACGGATCCGTCGGCCCGTCCCTCCTCGATCAGGTCGACGACCCGGGCGAGCCACGCTCGATACGAGTGCTCGACGAGCGGGCGCAGCTCGTCGTCGGAACGGAGGCTGCTCCACACCTCGTTCCAGAGCGCGCGCTGCTCGCTGAAGGCGAGATCGGGCTCGACGCCGACGAGCAACATGCGCTCGACCCGGGCGGCTCCAGTGGGCAGCTCGACGAGCTCGGTGTCGACGGCCGTGTGCCAGCGCCTCTCGGAGAACGCGAATGCGTTCCGGAGCAGCTCCTGCCGGGTCGCAAAGTAGTAGTGGACGAGGGCTTTCGAGACCCCCGCTTCCTCGGCCACACCCGCCATGCGGAGGCCATGTGCGCCATCCCGGACGATCACGCGGCAGGCGGCCTCGAGAATGTGGATGGTCCGGTCGTTCGTTGGAAGATGGGTCGCTTCGAGTGTCATCTCGGCGTAAGCTGGCGCATTCGGTCGCGAGATACAGTATCCTGACTGACCGGACAGTCAAGCATGGCAACCCCAGCCGACTCCCTCACCACCTCGCTTCCGCCGCTCGACCACCCGCTCGAGGAAGGGTGGACGCTGCCCGCATCGTGGTACTCCGATGCCACGGTCGCGGCCAGGGAGCGCGAGCGGATCTTTGCCCGGTCGTGGCAGTACGGAGGCCCGGCCGAGCATGTGGCCGAGCCAGGGTCGTTCATGACCACCGAGGCGGGCCACGTTCCAGTGGTGGTGACGCGCGACAAGAAAGGGGTGCTCCGCGCCTTCGTGAATGTCTGCCGCCACCGCGCCTATGTGATCGCGCGCGACAACGGCTGCCGCGAGACGTTGCAATGCCCGTACCACGCGTGGACGTACGAGCTCGACGGATCGCTGCGGCGCGCCCCTCGGTCGGAACGCGAGGAGGGGTTCGATCGCGCCGATTTCTCGCTGCTCCCCGTCGCCGTCGACACGTGGGGTCCGTTTCTCTTCGTCAATCCCGACCCCGACGCAGGCCCGCTCGCCGAGGCGCTCGGCGAGCTTCCCGCGATCGTGGCCCGTTGTGGCGTCGACTTCTCCACCCTGCGACTGCACTCGCACCACGTCTGGCCGATCGAGGCGAACTGGAAGGTCGCGCTCGAGAACTACCTCGAGTGCTACCACTGCCCCGTCGCCCACCCTGGGTTCAGCAAGGTGATCGACGTCGACCCCGACTCCTACGCGCTTTCGGTCTCGCCCACCTTCTCCAGCCAGATCGGGCCCATTCGCGCTTCGGCGCTCACCGGCAACGGCAATGCGCCGTACGTGCCCGTGGGCGACGTGACCCAGTCCCAGTACCATTTCCTCTGGCCCAACACGACCATCAACATCTCGCCCGGCCCACAGAACATCTCGTTCGAGCGGTGGGTGCCCGACGGCACCGGGCGCACGATCGAGGTCACGGACTACTGGTTTGGCGTGGACGTCCCCGCTGAGATCGTGGACGAGGTGCTGGCCTTCGACGAGCAGGTCAGCCAAGAGGACACGGATCTCGTCCTCACCGTGCAGGCGGGGCTCAGTTCGGGTGCCGTCCCGCAAGGACGGCTGATGCGCGAGAGCGAGCAGTTGATCTCCGACTTCCAGCGCCGTTTGCACGACGCAGTCGCCTGAGAGCTCATGTCGCGAGCCGGCGGGGACGCCGATTTCTGCTCCTGACCCGGAACCAATACGCTGCGGCGTATGCGCAACTCGAGGGTCTTCGCGATCGTTCTCGCCGGCGGTGAGGGAAAGCGCCTTGCGCCTCTGACTGCTGACCGCGCCAAGCCGGCCGTGCCGTTCGGCGGCAACTACCGGCTGGTCGACTTCGCCCTCTCGAATCTCGTCAACGCCGGCCAGCTGAAGATCGCCGTGCTGACGCAGTACAAGAGCCAGAGCCTCGGTCGGCATATCACGACGACGTGGCGCCTGTCTCCGCTCCTCGGCAACTATGTGACGCCGGTACCGGCGCAGATGCGACGCGGGCCGCGCTGGTTCGCCGGCTCGGCCGATGCGATCTACCAGAACCTGAACCTGATCTACGACGAGCGGCCGAGGTACATCTGCGTCTTCGGCGCCGACCACGTCTACCGGATGGATCCGCGCCAAATGATCGAGCAGCACATTGCGCTCGGTGCCGGGCTGACGGTCGCCGGGATCAGGGTGCCGATCGAGAGCGCCGGCGAGTTCGGAGTGATCGAGGCCGACGCCGACGCGCGGACGATTGCCGCGTTCCGCGAGAAGCCGAAGGACCCCGTCGGGATGGCGGAGTCGCCCGGCGAGGTGCTGGCCTCGATGGGCAACTACGTGTTCTCGGCCGACGTGCTGATCGACGCCGTGACGCGAGACGCCGCAGACGAAACCTCCTCCCACGACCTCGGCGGCAACATCATCCCGGAGCTCGTCGAGCGCGGCCAGGCGTGCGTGTGGGATTTCGCGAACAGCAGGATCGCCGGCGCGAGCGACCGCGACCTTGCCTACTGGCGCGACGTCGGGACGCTCGACGCCTACTACGACGCGCACATGGACCTGATCTCGGTCGACCCGATGTTCAACCTCTACAACGAGGAGTGGCCCATCCTCACCTGGCCGGAGCAGCTACCTCCCGCGAAGTTCGTCTTCGAAGAGGACGGCCGTGTGGGCGCGGCGATGAACTCGATGGTTTGCGCCGGCGTCGTCGTCTCGGGCGGAACCGTGCGCCGTTCGATTCTCTCCCCCGGTGTCCACGTGCATTCTCACGCGCTCGTCGAAGGCTCGGTGTTGATGCACGACGTCGACGTCGGCCGAGGGGCGACGGTGCGCAACGCGATCGTCGACAAGAACGTTCACATCGCCGCCGGAGCGCAGGTCGGTGTCGACCCGGAGGCCGACCGGGCGCGCTTCCCGATGTCGGCGAGCGGGATCGCCGTGATCAAGAAGGGTGTCACCGTCGCGGCATGAGGAAGGTCGCGCTGCTGACGCGCGAGTACCCGCCCGAGGTGTACGGCGGGGCCGGTGTCCACGTCGAGTACCTGGCCCGAGAGCTCGCCCGCGTGGCCGACGTGACGGTGCACTGCTGGGGCGACGAGCGGCGGCCTGTCTCGGGCGGCCCCACGGTCATGGCGTACCGGCCCTGGGAGGAGCTCTCGGGGCCGGAGGCGTACGCTGCAGCGCTCCAGGCGCTCTCGATCGACCTGGCCATGGCCGCCGGCGTTGCCGGCGCCGACCTCGTCCACAGCCATACCTGGTACGCGAATCTCGGCGGCCACCTCGCGCGGCTGGTTCACGGGATTCCGCACGTCGCGACGGTCCACAGCCTGGAGCCCATGCGCCCGTGGAAGCGCGAACAGCTCGGGGGCGGGTACGCCGTCTCGAGCTTTGCGGAACGGACGGCGCTCGAGTCCGCAGACGCGATCGTTGCGGTCTCGGCGGCGCATCTCCGCGAGATCCTCGACTGCTACCCGGCGATCGACCCGGCCCGGGCGGGCGTGATCTACAACGGCATCGACGCCGACGAGTACAAGCCCGATCGGGGGACTGACGTGCTCGAGCTCCACGGAGTGGATCCAACCCGATCAGCCGTCGTCTTCATCGGCAGGATCACCCGGCAGAAGGGGCTGACGCACCTGCTCGCTGCAGCTGGCGCGATCGATCCTGCCGCCCAGCTCGTTCTCTGCGCCGGTGCGCCGGACACACCGGAGATCGCCGCCGAGACCGCGGCCAAGCTGGAAGCCGTGCGCATCGCCCGCGGGAACGTCGTGTGGATCGAGGAGATGCTGCCAAAGGCCCACGTGATCCAGATCCTCAGCCACGCGACCGTGTTCGTCTGCCCATCGGTCTATGAGCCGATGGGGATCGTCAACCTCGAGGCGATGGCCTGCGAGGCAGCGGTCGTGGCGACCGCCGTCGGCGGGATCCCCGAGGTCGTGCAGGACGGCGTCACCGGCTTGCTCGTGCCCTACGAGGCGCGACCCGACGGGACCGGCGAGCCGGCCGACCCGGCTCGGCTGGCGACCGACCTCGCCGCACGTGTCAACGAGCTCCTGGCCGAACCCGCCCGTGCCCGCGCGATGGCTGTTGCGGGCCGGGTCCGCGCTGTCGAGCACTTTGGCTGGGACGTCGCAGCCGCGACGACGCTGCGTCTGTACGAGCGCCTGCTGGCGACGTGAGGAGCCTTACCGCTCGGAGTGGGATTCGCCGGACGCGAATCAGTGGCTCCACCGATGTGCAGCGCCGACCCCCGTGCGATCCTTGAGCCGGTCGATGTGCGTCGAGTGCACCGGCTCGAAGCGATTGTCCTTTCATTCCGGGGAAGGGAGAGGGTCATGAGGTCGAGGCTCCTCGCAGTGCCTGGCGCCACACCTGCATGGCGCGTCGCGTATCTGACGACGTGCATGGTCGTCGCGCTCATCGCGACCGGCTCCGCGTCCGGCAGCCGTGACGCCGCGGTGGGGGAGGCATCCGCAGGCGGGGGCTCCCGGTACTCGCTGGAGATCACCGCTCTCGGCAACAGAACCGCGACCGATCTCCGAATCCAGATCCAACCCAGAGCGGGCCGGCCCAACCTGAAACGGCTCGACGTGGTGGTGATCCGAACGGGCTCACCTCACAAGGCGAAGCCCGGTCTGAGGATTCTCCGCGATGTCCCCGTCTCGGACGGAGTCGCCGCCATCGAGCTTCGACCGCTTCCGAGCGGGACGCGCGTCGTCGTCGACGTCCGGGCTACGGGCGGAACGCCGAGGCGGCCGTTCGCTCTGGACGCGAGCACGTCCGTTCGTCTCCTCCCGGATCTCGTCGTCGCCTCGGTTTCAGCACCCCCGCAGACGCTGACGAGCCGGCCGGTCGACGTCGTGGCGGAGATCGAGGAGCGGAACGGCGACACGGGGGCCGAGGCGACGGTATCGCTTCGCTGGGGGCCTTCTCTCCTCGGTACCCAACACGTCGCCGTCGCGGCCGGCGAGAACGTGGTGGTGACGTTCTCCGGCGTGGCTCTTCCCGACGCCGTCCAGGTCGAACTGACGGTGGGCGTCGACGAGGTCACGCCGACAGAGTTCGACGCAACGAACGACACGGGAACGACGTCGGTCGACGTGTCCGGGCACGAGCTGATGCCGTCGTGGCTCATCGTTCCGAGCCTCGGCGGCTACGGGGCACAGCTCAACCAGCACGTCTACGCGGCGATCACCCCGGCGCCTCCGGGCAGCCTGCCGAGCCTCGAAACCAAGGTCAAGGCACTCGAGCCCCAACTCGTGCGCATCTTCTTCAACGAGCAGCAGGAGGCTGCGCCCGACAAGATGGCATCGTTCATCGAGACGGTCGAGCTCGCTCAGCAGACCGGGGCGGCGATCAACATCACCTATCAGACTGCGGCGCGGGCAAAACTGGACCCGGCTGTCTACATGGGCCAGTTCGCGACCGTGCTCGACGACCTCGTGCGCGTCCGAGGACTCACGGGCGTCCGCTGGGTCACGATCCAGAACGAGCCGAACGCGACGGCCGTCACGCTTGCGCAGTACGAGGCGCTGTACCGGGCACTGGACGATCGGCTCGGCTCGCTCGGGCTGGGCGAGCGGATCGGCTTGATGGGCGGCGATCTCGTCGAGAGCGGGGCCGGCGGGAACCATCGGGTCTGGTTCGACTACATGGCGACGCACATGAACGACGTGCTCGACGCCTACTCGGTGCACATCTATTGGAACTACTGGGAGATCCCGCGGATGGAGTTTCGTCTGCGTGACGTTCGCAAGATCGTCACCGAGGAGCTGCCCGCGGAGGCCCGGAAGCCGACCTTCATCACGGAGTTCGGCGTCCGAGGCCTCCAGAATCTGCCCGACAAGCCGAGTATCGCCCCCTGGTACTGGGCGGACGGGACGCCGATGGCCCGGACGAACGTCGCTGCGTTCCAACAATTCTGGTTCAACCTCGAATCCGCGCAGCTCGGGTTCGCCGGCACCGCCAAGTGGGACGCGTACTGGGGCAAGTACGACTCCGGCACGCAGGCCTACTGGATGATCGGCCCGCCCGAGGAGGGGTGGCCGCTCTTCCCGGCCTACTTCGCGATGCAACTGCTGCTGCAGACCACCGAGCGCGGCTGGCAGGTGCTCGGCGTCGCTCCGTGGGACGACGACGACTGGAAGCTGAATGACCTGGGCCAGCCTTTCGATCAACCAGAGCAGGAGCTCACGGCGTATTCGGGCCCGGCCGGCGAGTTGACGGTGATGGGTCTCGACACCCATGCCCGCGATCTCAACACGGTGTCGCCCGACCCACCGGGGTCGTACAGCGTCGGCGGCCTGCCGCCGACGACCGCGTTCACGCTCGTCGTCTGGAATGCAGTCGGCGACGGAACGAACTCGATCGTCGGCAGCGTCACGTCGAGCGCAGCGGGCGTTGCGCGGTTCACCGTGCCGCCGCAGGCAGCGTTCGCGCTCACGACCGTGCCCGTCTCCTGAGCCGATCTCTTCGCCCTCGGCACGGTAGGCTCGCGCCATGCGTATCCGCGCCGCCGTGCTGGAGGAGTTCGGCCAGCCGCTCGTCGTTCAGGAGGTCGATCTCGCCGAGCCGAAGGCGGGTGAGGTGCTTGTGCGGCTCGCCGCCTGCGGCGTCTGCCACACGGATCTCTACAGCGCCTCCGGCGCCGACCCGTCGGGCTACGCGCCTTGTGTTCTCGGCCACGAGGGAGCCGGTGTCGTCGAACGTGTCGGGGACGGCGTCACGCTCGTCGCCCCGGGCGATCACGTGATCACGCTGTTCGCGCCGGAGTGCGGAACGTGCGTCCACTGCCTCAGCGAGCGAACCAACCGCTGTGTCGCGATCCGCGACCAACAGGGTCTCGGCTACCTCCCGGATGGGACGGCGCGCCTCTCGCGCGACGGCGAGCCGTTGCGTCACTTCATGGGCACGTCCACGTTCGCCGAGTACACCGTGATGCCGGAGATCGCGCTCGCGAAGGTGAGCCCCGAGGCACCGCTCGACGGGTGCGCACCGTTCGCCTGCGGCCTCTCGACCGGGATCGGCGCCGCGCTCTACACCGCCCGCGTCGAGCCAGGCTCGACCTGTGTCGTGTTCGGCTGCGGGCTCGTCGGCCTCGGCGCCGTAATCGGGTGTCGCCTCGCGGGAGCGGGGCGGATCGTCGCCGTCGACCTCTCGGAAGGCCGGCTCGCACAGGCACGCCACCACGGAGCCACCGAGACGCGGCTCGCCGGCACCGACACGGTGGAGTGGATCCGCTCCGAGACCGGTGGGTTCGGCGCCGACTACACCTTCGAGGCGACCGGCCTCGTCTCGGTGATGCGGCAGGCGGTCGAGTCGGCGCGTGAGGCGTGGGGGTGCGCGACGATGTGCGGCGTCGCCGGCAAGGGTGAGGTGCTCGAGGTAGTCCCTCGCTTCCTGATCACCGGGCGCCGGGTCACGGGATCGTCGTTCGGCGGCGTCAAGGGGCGCACCCAGGTGCCGCTACTCGTCGACCGTTGGCTCGCGGGCGAGATCGACGTCGAGTCACTGCTCTCGTACCGGATTACCCTGAACGAGGTCAACCACGGCTTCGACCTGATGCACGCGCAGGACGGGATCCGCAGCGTGATCATCTTCCCGTAACCGGGCCTTCACGTTGGCGAGAGCGTCGAGCGGGGTGAGGCAGCGAGATCGCCCCGCCTCCTCTCGGGCCGTGCGCCGACCCGCCTGCGTTGCTTCCGAGGACTCCAAATCGGGCTGAGGTTCGAGCCTCAGCCGACATCCGAGCCGGAGTGCGGCGGGCCCGGCAGCCTCCGGCGGCAGGCGGTGCCGGCCACCACCGCGTCGCGGGCACCCCGCCCGGGGGCGCGGGCGACCGTTCAGCCGACCGCGAGCAGGAAGAACGACGCGAGCAGGACGACGACGTTGCGGAACGGTGTGACGATGCGGGTCTCTATGCGGCTCCTCACTCGGCGCGGGTCGGATCCGCGCACTGGGCCCGACGTTAGCATCGTCTCGACGTGCCCGGCACCGGCTCAGTTGGTCGCCGGTTGGGTCGAGCCCGGCGAGGACGATTACATCGCGTACGCCGACGGATGCAGCAACGGGACGACCGGCAGCCAGCCTGCCTCGAGCACTGCCGTGAGCGAGGGCGGTGTCAGCACGGTGGCCCGGCCTCTGGGGCGAGGTGCGTGGGCGTCGTACCCTGCCGGGGTCCACCGGAGCAGACTGCCTCCCACCACGAGAAAGGGTGTGGCATCGCAAAGGACGAACGCCCCGTCAGGCAATGCCTCGAACCGACCCTCATGTCGACGCTGCCGGCGCGAGCGCCGCTCGACCCGCTCTGCGTGAAGGCGCGCGTCGATTGCGTCGGCCCCGACGGCGTCGTCCGGATGCAGTTTGTGCCAAATTGTCACAAACTGCTGGTAGTCCTCGTGGCGGCAGAGCGCGCACGGTCGGTGGCCGGCGGCCAAGGCTGTTGCCTCGTCCAGGAAGAACAACTCCGTGAAGCGCCCCGGCTGGAGCAGTTTCTTCCGCTTCCAGCCCCGGAACTCGAGTCGGCAGGCGATCCAGCGTTTGCCGGCGTAGCGGCGCCTGATCGTCCCGTGCTCGTCGTGTAGGCACCCACGGTTGCCGTACACGAGCCCACGCGCCGGATCTGCTACGAGTTCCCCGAGCGGGGTGACCCGGTTGGGATGCGTCATGCGGCCAACGGTAACCAGCGAAATGACGGCTCGAGCAGGCTGCGGCTATCCCATGAGAGAATCGGCTCCTGATGACCGCGTCCGCTCGATACACCCTCCTCGCGGGACTCGTAGGTGCGGCGCTCTGGCTGGCTTCGGCTGCGGTCGCCGATACGGCCGGCGAGGCGGCGCTTGCGGAGCGCTACGCGCCGGCCGTTCGCCTCGTCGACCAGCCGGACGAATGCGGCCACGGGGAGCCGTACATTCCGACCACCGTCGACGTGCTCTTCGACGAGCCCACCGTCGCGTTCCGCGGGCCGTGGAACCGAACCGATCTCGTAAAGATCGCACCGGCGGCGACCGACCTGGTCAACCGGTACGAATACCACCTCGATTTTCCCGGAGACCCGCTCGACGCCGGCTGCGACTACGAGCGCTGGGCACGCCGTTTGACGAGTGGGACGAAACCAACCGTCTACGCCCATGTCGCCGGTGATCCTGGGCATCCCGGCAAGCTGGCGCTCCAGTACTGGTTCTTCTACCCGTTCAACGACTTCAACAACACCCACGAGGGCGACTGGGAGATGATCCAGCTCGTCTTCGACGCCTCCGATGTTCGCGAGGCTCTCGAGGAAGATCCGGTCGAGGTCGGCTACAGCTCGCACGAGGGTGCCGAGCGTGCCGCCTGGGACGACGAGAAGCTGGAGATCGTCGATGGGACGCACCCGGTCGTGTACCCGGCAGCGGGCTCGCATGCCAACAAGTTCACTGCGGCGCTCCATCTCGGGAGCTCGGCGGAGGCAGGGGTCGGCTGCGACGACACGCTCGGCCCGCACCACGAGCTCAGGCCCGTCGTGATGACGATCCCAGGTGACGCCGTCGAGGCGAAGACCGCCTTTCCGTGGATTGCATTCGAGGGTCGCTGGGGCGAGCTCCAGAAAGCGTTCTTCAACGGTCCCACCGGCCCGAATCTGAAGGACCAATGGACTCACCCGATCGAATGGTCCGAGAGCTGGCGTGACCGGGGATATGCTGTCCCCACAGCAGGCCTTTTCGGCACGGGCGCCACCGACCTGTTCTGCACCGGCGTGGCGGTGGGATCGAAGGGGATCGTCCTCCTGCTTCGCGATCCGGCGCTCATGCTGCTCACGGTCGGCGCGATTCTCGCTCTCCTCGTCTTCGCCACGGTCCGCGCGACCTGGCTCCCGGTCGCGCCCTTCCACATCGCGCGCCGGCGGACGTGGGGTCAAATCCTCTCGGCCTCGGCGCGCATGTATGTCAGGCACGCACCACTCTTCCTCGGGATCGGGCTCGTCCTGATTCCGGTTGCGATCGCGATCACGGTGTTGCAGTGGCTCGTGTTCACGGGGATCGACCTGCTCGGGGAAATGACCGGCGTGGGGGCGGGTGCCTTCGCGCTCCTCGCCGTCGTGATCGGTACCACGCTGACGCTCCTCGGGCTCGGGCTGGTGCAGGCGGCGACTGCCTGTGCACTCGTCGAGATCGACGCGGGACGCACGATCGGCCCGATGCGGGCCTACCGGATCACACTCGGCCGGATCCGTCCGCTGCTCGGTGCGATTGCGATCTTCGTCGTCGCCTGGGTCGCATTCACCACCACTGCGATCCTGATCCCCGTCGCCGTGTGGCTGGCCGTTCGCTGGTGCCTTCTCGCGCCGGTCGTGGAGCTCGAGGCCCCGACGTCGCTGGCGGCGCTCCGTCGGAGCGCCCGCCTGGCCCGGCGGCGCTGGCTCAAGGTTGGTTCGCTCGTCGGCCTCAGCGCTGCGATTGCCCTCGTTGCGGGGCCGCTACTCGGGGCGCTCCTCATCTTCGTCACCAACATGCCTCTCGCGTTTCTCAACCTCGTCGCCGGGGTCGTCTACGTCCTTTCGTTGCCGTTCGTCGCACTCGTCACTGCGTACGTCTACTTCGATGCCCGTGCGCGTGGCGAGCTCGAGCCCGTCGACCAGCCCGCCGAGCTGCCTGCCGAGATCGAGCTCCCCGCCTGAGGGCGCTCGCCTTCGGCGCCAGCCCCAACCGGGACCCTCCGCAGCGACTCCTGTCCGTTGTCGTCATGGCGGCATCCGCCATCTTGCGCTCGCTTTCACTGTTCTCTATTCTGACAACGATTGATCGATGCGTTCGGGGCGAGCCGCCGGAAATGCATCGAGAACGCATCGTGACTCGGAGCAGCAGGACATTGAAGGGAGGCCGCAGAGATGCGACCCGTCGAACATCGTCAGCGCTTACGGCTCGTGGTCCTGGTCGTAGCCTTCGCCGTCGTCCTGGCCTCCGACGGCATCACCGCGGCGGCCGGTGCCGCGATCCCCGATCCTTCGGTTGCCGACATCGATCTCCGACTCGACTTCGAGACCGGTGATACGTCGCAGTTCTCCGCGCTCGAGTGCCCCGATCCAGGGACGCAACTCGAGGTATACGACGCAGGTAGCGCCAAGCCGCCTCCACGGCAGGGCCGCTATGCCGCCCGTTTCTCCGAAACGGCGCGCGACGTCTGGACGGGTAACGGCATCGTTCGCTGCCTGGCAGCACGCTATGACACGGCTGAGTCGGCCGGCGACGACTACTACTACGGTTTCTCGCTCTCCGTTCCCGCGGTCGGATTGAGCGACAACCTCCTCTGGGAGCTGCACCAGCCCAGCTCGCTCTACCGTCTTCCGGGGTGTGGCGTCGCTCCGCTGGCGCTCGTGGCGAGAAGCGGTGGTCTCCGATTTCGGATCTCGACGGGTAACTGCACCGTCGGCACCGGCTTTGCATACTGGGATCCGGACATCGCGATCTCGGGTCTCACGAGTGTTCCCCGGTCAACCTGGATCGACTTCGTCGTTCACCTCGTATTCTCGGAGAGTGACGGCACTGTCGAGGTCTGGCACCGCACCGGCTCGGGCTCGTTCCCGGCGACGCCGCAGCTGGCTCGCTACGGGATCCCAACCCTTCCCTACGCGGACAGCGCGCGTGTCCACGGCGTGTCCCTGTATACGGAGATGGGTCTCTATGCCGGTCGTGCGGGTTACGGCGGTTCCGACACCGTCTATCTCGACGGGTACCGCCGTGGGACGTCGATGGCCGCCGTTCTGGCCGAGTTCCCGGGCGGCGTTCCGACCCCGACTGCTCCACCCGGTATTGCCGCTGTCTCTCTCCCGAGCTCCCCGAGCCACGATGCCCAGAGCGCGGCAGGCAGGGCGGCTGCGGCAGCTACCACTCCGGCCACGGTGCCCCCGCCGACGATCGTGCAGAGCATCCGGGGCGGTCAGACGCTGAGGGGCACCGTGACGTGGACGGCGGTCCCATCGTCGCCCGTGAAGCAGGTCGTGTTCGCGATGGACGACAATGAGACGGCTGTCACCGACGGATCAGCCCCGTATGCGTACTCGCTCGAAACCGCGCGGTTTGCAAACGGCGTCCACACGCTCGGTCTCACGGTGACCCTGCTGGATGGCACGGTCGTCTGGCGGCCGTACCAACTCGGGATCATCACGATCGAAAACAGTGCGCCGGAGGAGGTGACCGTCTCCGACCCGGCGGGGCCCGGGCACCCATCCGTCCGCCGCTCGCAGCGGCACGGGCAACAGAGCGACGAGCATCAGCGTCACGAAGAACGGCGCGGCGGGCATCATGACAGAGCGGCTCACCATGCTTTGCGGGAGTAGCAAGCGATGGCACGCGGCCGGCGATGAGCGTCCGCGTTCCCGCCATGGGGCCGCCGCCGCAGGCCAAAGCGGGTTGAGTGGTCGACGACCCCGATGGAGATCCCAGCGGCCCGCGAACCTCTGACCGGAACACAACCACAAAATTGGCTTGTCCAGGGGATTTGTGAGGCGGGAGCGTGGGACCCGAGCGGCGGAGTCGCGCAGCTACGCCAACTGGTTGAGCTCGAGCAGGAGGGTGCGGAGCTGGGAGAAGCGCTTCGCACCGAGCTGGTGCGCCCAGGTTGTCTCGAGTTCGGCAACCGCGTCGCGGATGACGTGGATCGCCGAGGTGCCGCGGCTCGTGAGGGCGATGCGCTTGGAACGCAGGTCGTCGGGGTCCGGCCGGCGCTCGAGGTAGCCAAGGCGCTCGAGTTCGCCGAGCAGGTAGTTGAGCGCCTGCTTGCTGATCCGCAGCCGGGCGGCCAGCTCCGAGGGTCTCGCATCCTGCGGTCCCGGGTATTGGAAGACGTTGAGGTGCGCCGCGTCGAGGTCGTCGAAGCCGCGCTCGTGCAGCCGCTCGAGCATGTGCCGCTGCACCGTCTCCCAGGGCATGCGCAGGAGCGCGCCGATCAGCGGCGGCCCGAACGGTTGCCCCGCCTCCGGCGAGTTGGTAAAAAGACTTGACTGTGTCGGTTGCGCTCATGTATTGTCAAGTCACTTTACCACGATGCACGAGGAGGAAGCGGCGATGACGACGAGGACGCGCGAAGAGATCTCGGTCGGGTCGATGACGATCCGGTTCCTGGTCGAGGGTGGGGAGTCGGGAGGGTCGGTCGCGATCTTCGAGTTCGACGTTCCCGCCGGAGCGAAAGTCGCGGCCGCACACAGCCACGACGGCTACGACGAGACGATCTACGGGCTGGAAGGCGTCCTGACCTGGACGATCGAAGGCGCGGCGGTCAACGTCGGCCCTGACGAGGCGCTCTTCATCCCGCGGGGCGCCGTCCACCACTTCGACAACACCCACGGCGTCGACGCGAAGGCGCTCGCGATCGTGACACCCGGCATCCTCGGCCCCGACTTCTTCCGCGAGGTAGCGACGATCCTCGACGCAGCCGCCGGCGGCCCGCCCGATCTCGCCGCGCTGGGCGAGGTGATGCGCAGGCACGGCCTAACCCCTGCACCCTGAGATGATCGTCCCGATCACGGGCGGGGAGGCGATCCTCCGGCGAGAGAACCACCAGATCAGCATCCTCATCGCGAACGAGGAAGTCACGATCACCCACGCGCGCTGCTCGCCCGGCGAACGGGTAGCAGCCCCGCACGTTCACCACGACCACACCGATGCCTTCTACGTCCTCGAGGGCGAGCTGACCTTCGAGATCGGGCGCGAGGCCAACACGATCACGGTCTCCTCCGGCGGATTCGTCGCCGCGCCGCCAGAGGTAGCCCACTCGCTTCGCAATGACAGCGACCGTCCCGCGAGATGGCTCACCATCCACGCACGCGACGGGGGTTTTGCCGCCTTTGTGCGCGGCATCCGCGACGGCGTCGAGGTCGAGTGGGACATCTCCGCCGTGCCCGCCGCCGGCGGCCCGCCGGCAAGCGAAGCGATCGTCCGATCGTGAGCAACCCGAGTCGAGACCAGTGGTCGATCCGCTCGACGCAGACGACCGTGAGCTGCCCCAGTGCGGAAAGTCACATGAGCGGTTGGTAGTCTGACACCTTGGTTGCCCTCCTCCCACGCGTCCTGCTCCGCGTTGAGGGAGGCGCTGTCGCAGTTGCGGCGATCGCTGTTTACTTCCATGAGGGCTACCCGTGGTGGCTCTTCGTGGCGCTCGTCCTTGCGCCTGACCTGTCGATGGTCGGGTACGTGGGTGGGGTACGCATCGGGGCGGCAACCTACAACGCTGCCCACACCTATGCGCTTCCCGTCGTCCTCGCTGCGATCGGAGTGATCGCGGGCGCTGAGGTTGCTGTTCAGGTCGGCCTGATCTGGCTGGCACACATCGGCATCGATCGTGCTATCGGGTACGGGCTGAAGTATCCCACCGGGTTCAAGGACACTCACCTTCAGCGCGTGTAGCAACGACGGACGCCGCGGCCAGGGCTCCTCTGTTCGATCGCGCCAGGTTCGCGCTGGTCGAGTTGATGGCGTGGCCGTCGTCCCGGTCGCCACTCTGGTGGAGACGACCGCAACGGCTCGAATAAGCCGCTCGCACTGAGCGGGAGCGACGGGACTCGAACCCGCGACCTCCGGCGTGACAGGCCGGCGTTCTAACCAACTGAACTACGCCCCCGTGGGCCGGGGAATCATAGCGGCGGTTCTGCCTCCGCCTCGGAGGAGCTGCCGCGCGGCCTTCTGGCATCGATCATCTAGGCTCGAACCGTGTCTCTCATCGCAACCAGAGGACTGTCGAAGCGATTCGGCTCCGTCGTTGCCCTCGACGACCTGGACCTCGACCTCGAAGCCGGCGTGATCGGCCTCGTCGGCGCGAACGGCGCCGGCAAGAGCACGCTGATCAAGATCCTCCTCGGGCTGATCGAGCCCACGACCGGGTCGGCGGAGATGTTCGGGCTCGACGTCGCGACACACGGGCTCTCCGTCCGGCAGTTGATCGGTTACATGCCCGAGCACGACTGTCTGCCGCTCGAGATAAGCGCCACCGAGTTCGTCGCGCACATGGCACAGGTCAACGGCCTGCCGCGAGCCGCCGCCCGAGAGCGCACGGCCGAGACGCTCCGCCACGTCGGGCTGTTCGAGGAACGCTACCGCGAGATGCGCGGCTACTCGACCGGCATGCGGCAGCGGGTGAAACTCGCACAGGCTCTCGTTCACGACCCCAGGCTGATGCTCCTCGACGAGCCAACGAACGGCCTCGACCCCGCCGGACGCGACGAGATGCTCGATCTCGTGGGACGCATCGGCAGCGAGTTCGGGATCTCGATCCTGATGTCGTCTCATCTGCTCACCGAGATCGAGCGAGTCTGCGGCTACCTCGTGGTGATCGAGAGCGGCCGGCTCGTCCGGTCGGACAGCGTCGCGACCTTCACGGGCCGTACCGAAGTGCTCACCGTCGAGGTGGACGGTCCTGTCGCCGGCCTTGCGAGCTACCTGCGGGACCAAGGCTACGAGACGCATGAGGGCAGCCATACGCTGGAGCTCGACCTCAAGGATGACGGGGCCTACGATGCGATCCGCGACGGCGCGGCCTCACTCCACCTCGGCCTGATCCGGATCGAGCAACGGCGCCGGCATCTCGAGGACCTATTCCGTGACGAGGTCGACGACGAATTTGCAGCACATGTCTGAACAGGCCGGCTCCGGCAATATCTACGACCTCGGCTACCGCCACTACGACGGCGCCCGGATCGGCCGGCGTGGGACATTGCTCACGCTCTACGTGCACAGCCTGCGCAGCGCCTTCGGGCTCGGTCGGCGCGCAACCAGCAAGATCTTCCCCTTCGCCCTGGCCGTGTTCGCCTTCGTGCCGGCGATCATCCAGCTCGGGGTCGGCGCGATCGCCAGCGGTGTGGATCAGCACGTCGACCTCTTCAAGCACGAGGACTACTTCACCTACGTCCGGATCATCCTCGTGCTCTTCTGCGCCACCGTTGCGCCCGAGCTCGTCGGACGCGATCAGCGCAACCGGACTCTCTCTCTCTATTTCTCCCGCGCAGTGTCCCGCTTCGACTATGCGATCGCGAAGTTCGCCGCGTTGACGAGCGCGATGCTCGTGCTCACCCTCGGCCCTCAGCTCCTGCTCTTCATCGGCAACGGCATGGCCAACGACGACCTCTCGGGCTACATCTCCGACAAGTGGGATCTCGTCCTCCCGATCATCGCCGGCTCGCTGCTGATCTCCGCCGTGATCGCCGCGGTCGGGCTCTGCATCGCCGCATATCTGCCGCGTCGTGCGTACTCGACCGCGGCGATCGTCGGCGTCTTCGTCATCACCCTCTCCGCCGCTCACATCCTCATGGAGTCGATCGACACGACGTACGCCCGCTTCGTGCTCCTCGTGAGCCCGGTTGCCTGGGAGGGAGCGATCCTCTGGTTCTTTCGGGTCGACCCCGGCTCGGCGAACGTCCTGGCCGACGCGAAACTCGGCGGCTGGGTCTACCTTCTTGCAGTCCTGGCGACGGTCGCGGGGGCGTTCGCGCTGACCCTGAGGCGCATCGTGCGGGTGTCGATGTGACGGCCGAGAGCGAGAGCGCCGTCGTGGTGCGGGAGCCTGCGAAGGCCGGGGCGACGATCGTCCTCAAGGATGTTTCGCGCTGGTACGGCAATGTCGTCGCGGTCAACGGGATGTCGTTCTCCGTCTCGCCCGGCATCACCGGCCTGCTCGGTCCGAATGGCGCCGGCAAGAGCACGGTGCTGCACATGCTCGCCGGCTTCCTGAAGCCCTCCGCCGGCGAGGTCACCGTGCTTGGCGAGCCGGCGTGGCGCCACCCTGCGCTCTACCGGCACCTCGGCCTCGTGCCCGAGCGAGAATCGGTGTACGGCGCGCTCACCGGTTATGAGTTCGTACGGCTGAACGCGCGACTCCAGGGTCTCGCCGCCCCGGAGCAGGCCGTTCGGATGGCCATCCGCGAGGTCGACCTCGAGGATGCGGCGGGTCGCCCCACGGGTGGCTACTCGAAGGGGATGAAACAACGCATCAAGGTCGCGGCTGCTCTGGTCCACGACCCCTCGGTCCTGCTGCTCGACGAGCCGTTCAACGGAGCCGACCCCCGGCAGCGCCTTCATCTGATCGAGCTGCTCCAGAGGCTCGCAGGCGAAGGGCGGACGATCATCTTCTCCTCGCACATCCTCGAAGAGGTCGAGCGGCTGGCCGAGCGCGTGCTCGTGGTCGTCGGCGGCAGGCTCGCCGCCTCTGGTGACTTCCGCGCGATCCGCCGGCTGATGACCGACCGGCCGCACACGTTCACGCTTCGCACCTCGGACGACAGAACGCTCGCGTCGGCGCTCGTCGGTCACGGGAGCGTCGTGGGCGTCGAGTTGGGCGAGAGCCGGCTCACCGTGCGGACGTCGCAGCTCGGCGCGTTCGCGCTCGCCGTGCCCGCGATCGCGCGCTCCTGCGGCGTCACGCTGCGCGAGCTGCGACCGACCGACGAGGCGCTGGAAGACGTCTTCTCCTACCTCGTGAGCCGATGATCGGGATCATCGCGACGCTGACGCTCCGGCAGTTGGTCGGCCGCGGGCGCACCATCCTGATGGGGCTCCTCGCCCTGCTCCCTGTCCTGCTAGCGGTCGTGTATCGGCTTGGGGGCGAAGACGTCGATCAGCCGCGGTGGGTCGCCCAGGTGCTGTTCGAGGGGCTCATCGTCACCACGCTGCTGCCGCTCACTGCGCTCGTCTACGGGACGGCGGCACTCGGTGCCGAGATCGAGGACGGCACAGCGGTATACCTCCTCGCGAAGCCCGTGCCGCGCTCGCAGATCATCCTCGGCAAGCTGCTCGCGGCCTGGGGGTTGACGTCTGCCACCGTGCTCGCCTCGGCCCTCGTCGCCGGCGCGATCGGCCTCGCGGGCGCGCCGGGTCGCGGGTTGCTGGTCGGTTTCGGCATCGGGCTCGTGAGCGGGAGTCTGCTCTACTCGGCGTTGTTCGTGATGTTGAGTGTCGTCACGAGCCGGGCGCTGATCGCCGGGCTCGTGTACGTGTTCATCTGGGAAGGCCTTATCAACGGGCTCTTCGCCGGGACCCGCCTGCTCTCCGTCCGTCACTACACGCTCTCGATCGCGGGCATCTTCGTCGATCTGCCGAAGAGCGTGTTCGAGGCGAAGCTCGGGCCAGTGGTAGCGGTCGTCCTGATGATCGTCCTCGCCGGCGCATCGGTGTGGTACGCCATCCGCCGTCTAGAGCGGTTCGAGATCGGCGAGTCGACATAGCTGTGTTGATTCACACCCGCGAGACGTTGATCGTGCTGCGTCCGAAGCGATACGCCGCGAACGAGCCGCTCGGGCGTGACGGTGGTCGCGCAGGGGTGTGGCGGTTGTTTGCGAAACTAGAGGAGTGTCGACCGTCGATCTGATCGCTGTCGGAGTGATCGTCCTGACAGCGCTCTCGGGGTTCCGCCGCGGCCTCGTCGTCGGCGTCTTCTCCCTGGCGGGGCTTGCGGTCGGTGCCTATCTCGGCGCCCGTGTGGGCCCTTCGTTCGTCGGGGGCGGCGAGGCGCGGTGGCTCCCTCTCGTCGCTCTCGGCGGTGCGTTGCTCTGTGCAGCCGTCGGCCAGGCGATCGGCGTGATCATCGGACGCAATCTCCGGCGCGGGATGCTTGCTCTTGGCCCGCTCCGAGTGTTCGACAACATCGGCGGCGGGATGCTCGGCGCCCTCACGGGGCTCGCTCTGTGCTGGGCCGTCGGTGCCGTCTTCCTCTATGTCCCCGGGCAGACCGAGCTCCGCCGCTACGCCCAGGACTCGACGATCCTGTCGACGCTCAACCAGGAATTTCCGCCCGACCGGTTGATCGACACGCTCGCGCAAATCGATCCTTTCGCGACCCTCGCCGGCCCCGCGGCGGGCGTCGCCTCACCGGATCCGACCGTGCTCGGCTCCACCGGCGTCAGCCGTGCCGCGCTCAGCGTGGTTCGGGTGGTCGGGTATGCGTGCGGGCTCGGCGTCGAGGGTTCCGGCTGGGTCGCGGCGCCTGGTCTCGTCGTCACGAACGCCCACGTCGTCGCGGGAATCCCGGTCCCCCACGTCGACCGCAACGACGGGATCCTGCTCGATGCCCGTGTCGTCTCGTTCGACAAGACCAACGACATCGCCGTCCTGCGGGTTGCCGGGCTGACGGCGACCCCGCTCCGGCTTGCGAACGCCGTCAAGGGCACGCCCGGCGGGCTGCTCGGCTACCCGGGCAACGGCCCGTACACCGAGACTGCCGTCCGCGTCGGGCGGGTCGCTCAGATCGTCGGCCGTGATGCGTACGGGAACTTCCCGACGAGCCGGCGCGTGACGACGATCCGCGGCAACATTCGCAGCGGCAACTCGGGCGGGCCGGTTGTCGATGCCCATGGACGCGTGGTCACGACCGTCTTCGCCCAGCGAGCACGCACCGACGGTGGCTACGGGGTTCCGACCGACATCGTCCGCGCAGCTCTTGCCCGGGCCGGGATCGAGCCGCTCGAGACGCCCTGCGTCGACCGCTGACGACTATGGCGGGTCGAGCAACAGGTCGAGTGCTGCTTCGGGCTGTTTGAACGGCGGGATCACGTAGACCCCGGCGACGCGTCCCCGCAGCGACGCCACCAGCTCGCGTGCCAGCGTGAGCCCGACGGCCGGGGCCTCCGGGCCAGCATCGCGCAATGCATCGAGCACCCGCTCGGGGACCTGGATGCCCGGCACTTCGTTGTGCAGGCGCAGCGCCATCGCATGCGAGCGCAACGGCCACACGCCGGCGAGGAGCGGGATCGGTGACCCGCCGCCGAGCGCTCCCAGGAAGCGCTCCAACCCGTCCAGATCGAACAGCGCCTGCGTCATCGCGAACCGTGCGCCTGCCGCGACTTTCCGCTCGAAGCGTTCGAGCTCGAGCTCGGGGTCGTCGGCAGACGGGTTGACCGCGACGCCGACAAAGAAGGACGTCGGCCGGTCGATCGCCTTGCCGACGTAGTCGACGCCCTCGTTCAACCGGGCCAGAAGCTGGACGAGGCCGATCGAGTCGATCTCGTATACCCCACGGGACCCGGGGTAGTCGCCAACGTGCGGCGGGTCGCCCGTCACGGCCAGCACATTTCGGACACCCTCCGCATGGGCGCCGAGAAGCACGCCCTCCAGCCCCATCACCGTCGTGTCGCGCGGGGTCACGTGGGGAATGGTCTCGATCCCGACCTCGCGTTGAATGGCGATGGACGCCATCAGGGCGTTCATCCTCGCCCGTGCCATCGGGTTGTCGTTTACATCCACGAAGCCGACGGCACCCGAGTCACGGAGCGTTCGCGCCACGCCGATCATCGCGTCGTTCGTACCGCCCTTCGGTGGATCGAGCTCGACGCTGACCACCCAGTCGCCCCGGCGCAGCGCGCGGGCAAGGCCCGTTTCCTCGGCCGTGAGGATCGCCGCCGGCAACTCGTCGCGCTCGCGTGCCTCGAACGGCGCCCGGGGCGCTCGATCTTCGTCGAATGCAACTCGGATCGCCTCGATCTGCGCCGGTGTCGTCCCGCAACAGCCGCCGACGATGCGGGCGCCGAGCGCGACAGCTTGGGCGGCGAAGTCACCGAAGTACTCCGGTGTCGAGTGGGGATAGACGACGCGTCCCCCGACGATGCTTGCGAGCCCGATGTTCGGCAGCGCGGCCAGTGGCAGGCTGACGTTCCGCATGGCGGCGAGCGCCGTCAGAGCGGAGTGCGGACCGGCGCCGTGGTTCGTTCCGATCGCCGCCACACCGAGCAACGCGAGCGACTCGGCCGCCGTTGATGCCTCGATCCCGCCCGCGGCCTCCGCGTCGTCATCGAAGGTAAGGAGCGCCACGATCGGCAGCGACGAGATGTGCCGGACCGCCTCGACGGCCGAGACGAGCTCGTCGAGGTCGAAGAACGTCTCGATCATGAACAGGTCGACGCCACGTCCCTCGAGTATCCGCGCCTGCTCGGCGTACACCGGCGCGTGCTCGTTCGTGTCGAACACCTCGAGCTCGCCGAGAGGGCCGATCGAGCCGGCGATCAGCACGTCCCTACCCGAAACGTCCCGCGCTTCGCGCGCAAGACGAACTGCCGCCGAGTTGATCGCCTCGAATTCGTGATCGAGCAGCTTTGCCGCCAGCTTGCGCCGGTTGGCGCCGAACGTATTCGTCTCGATCAGCTCGGCGCCGGCGCGGATATAGCTCGCATGCACGGCAACCACGCTCTCGGGCGCCCGCAGGTTCGCCTCCTCGGGGCACCGCAGGCCTGGGGTGACACCGGCCAGCAGCGCGCCCATACCGCCGTCGGCCACGATCGGTGGGCCGCTGCGCAGCCGCTCGAGGAAGTCCGCCATACCCTCGAGTGTAGGCCGGGACAAAACTCAACAGGAGTGGTCAACGCGGTCTGGGGTGATGGTCGCGTGGATCCGAGTCCATCTCAGTGGGTGCGATGGAGGGGCGGCTGCGCCGATGGGAGCGACGGTTGCTCGTCAGACCTGCGAGGAGGGGCGGCGGCGACCCTCTTCGTGCGCCTCAAGCTTCGCGCCGTCGTGCCGATACGGGAAGCAGCTCCGGGTCGGGGACTGACGGCAATCATCTCTTGGCCACGGGAGTAGAGAAGGGGCGGCGAGCGATTCGCCGCCCTTCTCGTTTTCGGGTCTAGGATCGCCGAATGGGCCACACGCCGGACGACGACGGCCGCGAGGTCTTCGCGGCGGTGCTCCCGGGCTCTCTCGACGGCGGTGATTTCGTGCTGCGCCACGCCCGCGAGGCGGACGTGCCCCACATCGTCGAGCTCGTCGACGACGAGATGCGCACGAGGCTGACGTTGCCCGACGTCATCGACGCGTCGATGACCCGGCAGATGGTGCTCCACGGCGGCGCGTTGCTCATCGTCGACGCGGCCACGGACCTGCCCCTCGGTGGGGTCAGGCTTTTCCTCCACGGTGACGCAATCGAGTTCGGTTACTGGCTCGCGGCCGACGCCCGTGGTCGCGGCCTTGCCACGCGGGCGCTGCAGCTCGTCGCGGCGACGGTCGTCTCACGGTTGCGGCCGTCCCGGCTCGAGCTGCGGACTGGAATAGGCAATGGCCCCAGCGAGCGGGTTGCCGAGCGGGCCGGCTTCGAGCGGGTCGGTCTGGAGCCTCCGATCGAGTACCCGGCGGGAAGGGTCGTGGAGACGACGCTCTGGATCCTGGTGCCCTAGAGACCCGGATCCACGAGCGCGGTGCACGCTTGGGAGGACTGGTGGTCTGACGTGGCGGAGCCTCCAACGACCAATTGCGGGCCGCCCGTGTGACAATGGCGCGCATGGCGCTTCGACTCCGGCAGCTCGCCGCCTGGCAAGCTCTCGAGACACACGCCGAGGAGATGAAGGGGGAGCACCTCCGCGACCTCTTCGCACGTGATCCGGGTCGTGCGGACAGGTTCACCGTCGAGGCGGCAGGTCTCTTCCTCGACTATTCGAAGCACCGTGTCACCGACGAGACGATTCGCCTGCTCGTCGAGTTCGCTGGACAGGCAGGAGTCGTCGAGCGTCGCGACGCAATGTTCGCCGGCGAGCGAATCAACGTCACGGAGAACCGCCCCGTCCTTCACATCGCGCTGCGGCTGCCGCGCGACCGGTCGCTCGTCGTGGACGGAGTCGACGTCGTCGCCGGCGTGCACGAGGTGCTCGACCGGATGGCGGCGTTCGCCGAAGCGGTGCGCTCCGGTGCGTGGAGGAGCTCGACGGGCGCGACGATCCGGAATGTCGTCAACGTCGGCATCGGCGGCTCGGATCTCGGCCCGGTCATGGCCTACCGGGCATTGCGCCATTACGCCCGCCGCGACCTGACGTTCCGGTTCGTCTCCAACGTCGACGGGACCGATTTCGCCGAGTCGACACGCGACCTCGACCCTGCCGAGACGTTGTTCGTCGTCTGCTCGAAGACGTTCACGACGCTCGAGACGATGACGAATGCACACACGGCGCGGCAGTGGCTCCTCGACGGGCTCGACGGTGACGAGGCGGCGATCGCCCAGCACTTCGTCGCCGTGTCCTCGAACCTCGACGGCGTCGCCGATTTCGGGATCGATCCCGCGAACGCCTTCGGGTTCTGGGACTGGGTCGGAGGCCGCTATTCGATGGATTCTGCCGTCGGGCTGACTACGATGCTCGCGATCGGAGCGGACGGCTTCTCCCGGCTGCTCGCCGGCTTCCACGAGATGGACGAGCATTTCCGAACGGCCCCGCTGGCCGAGAATCTGCCGGTGCTGATGGGACTCTTCGGGTTCTGGTACACCGACTTCTTCGACGCGCAGACCGTTGCCGTGCTCCCCTACGACCAGTACCTCGAGCGGTTTCCCGCCTACCTTCAGCAGTTGACGATGGAGTCGAACGGGAAGAGCATCCGGATCGACTCCTCACCCGTCGATTACGACACGGGACCCGTCTACTGGGGCGAACCGGGGACCAACGGGCAGCACAGCTTCTACCAGCTGATCCACCAAGGGACTCGGATGATCCCGTGCGACTTCATCTGCTTTGCCAACAGCCTCAACCCCCTGGGGAGGCACCATGACCTGCTCGTTGCGAACGTGTTCGCACAGGCGGAGGCCCTTGCGTTCGGAAAGACTGCCGAGGAAGTGGCGGCCGAAGGCAACCCAGCCTGGGTCGTTCCTCACCGGGCGTTCGAGGGCAACCGACCTTCGAACGTGCTCATGGCGGATCGGCTCACCCCCGAAATCCTCGGCGCGCTCGTGGCGCTCTACGAGCACACTGTGTTCACCCAGGGCGTGATCTGGTCGATCAACTCGTTCGACCAGTGGGGTGTCGAGCTCGGGAAGGTCCTGGCGCAGCGGATCGTGCCAGAGCTCGAAGCGTCCGGCGAGCCGGCGCTCGCGCACGATCCCTCGACGAACGCGTTGATCCGGCGCTACCGCCGCTTGCGGAGAACGACGCCGGTCTCCTAACGCCCTGGCAGCCACCGCCGGACGAAGCGGGCCCGCCGTGCGGGACGACCGGTCCGATCCTCGACGGCGTCCGCGCCGGCGAGAACTGCTGCGATCGTCCGCGCCGCCAGGAAGCGGAGCGGCTCCGGTTCCCACCGGCGACTGACGTGCCCGACCCAGGGCAGATCGACGAGGTCGCTCTCGAAACCGGTGATCAGGTCGGCCAGCGTGCGCCCGGCGATGCTCGACGCGACAAGGCCGTGGCCCGAGTATCCACCCGCCCGGGCGAGCCCCGACACGCGGTCGAAGTCGACGCTCATGCTCCAATCGCGAGGGGCGGCAAAGAAGCCGCCCCACCGATGGCTCACGGGCACCGCTGCCGCGGGCGGGAAGAGGCGGCGCAACGTCTGCTCGAGCCGGCCGTGAATCGTGGGCTGCACCTCGTCGGACTCGCGGATCGCGCCGCCGAGCCGGTATGCGAGCCCGCGCCCCCCGAGAGCAATGCGGCCATCCGGAGTCCGCTGGGCGTAGACGAACTGGTAGCGCTGGTCGGCGACCGGTGCGCAGCCGGCCCAGCCGATCTCCGCCCAGATCTCGGGAGGCAGCGGTTCGGTGGCGAGCATGTGCGATGCGAGCGGGAGGTAGCGGCGGCGCTCGCCGGGCAGCCGCGTCGTGTACGCCTCGGTCGCGCGTACGACAACGCCCGCCCGCAGGGTCCCGTTCACGCAGGTGATGAGTCCCGGCGCGATCGTCGTGGCGGGCGAGCGCTCGTGGATGACGACGCCGCGCGCCTCGCACACCGCCGCAAGCCCGCGCGCCAGGCGCGCCGGGTCGACGCGGGCACAGTGAGGTGTGTATGTGCCGCCGAGCACGCCTGCGATGCGCACCTCAGCCTCGATCTCGGCCGGCGTCACGAACCGGGCGTCGTCTGCTCCGTAGCCGCGGGCACGCTTCGCGTCGAGTCCAGCCTTCGCCCGCCCGAGCTGCGGTGTGCTCGTGGCGATGCGGTACGAGCCGGCCTTGACCCAGCCACACTCGATCGATTCGTTGGCGACGACTCCGCCGATCCAGTCGACGCCGTCGATCATGGTGCGTTCGGCGCGGATGACCCCCTCGCGCCCGTGCCGGCGGCCGTAGACGCGAGCCTCGCCGGCGATCCCCGCCGAGACGAATCCGCCGTTGCGGCCGGAGGCGCCGTAGCCGACGGTCTCGGCCTCGACGATCGCGATGCGCAGGCCCGGATCGCGGAGCGTCAGCGCATACGCGGCCCAAAGCCCGGTGAACCCCGCGCCCACGATCGCGACGTCGACGTCGCGATCGCCGTCGAGGGGTGGCCGCGGTGCGAACTGCGTCAGCGCGCCGTCGAGCCACAGGCTTCGCTCTCGATATCGGTGCCCGTCGTCCACGAGAGGCGAGCGTACCGCGTGGACAATTCGTTGCTGTTCGGTCACAAAGGGTGTCTCCCTCCGGGAGACACCCTCAGCGTCTCGACGCTGCTCCGTTCGGCTCAACCCAGCAATGACGCAGCGGCCCTGTCGAGAATTGCCGTCGTCCTTCCGTGTCGCGAGCGGACGAGGCTTGCCGGGGTCCTGGTCGACGGCTCCTCTCCGAACGCGCGGTGGGCGGCCACCGCCTTTTCCTGACCGACCGCCAGGAAGACGACGTGAGCGCCGCTCGCGAGGGCGGGGATCGTCAGCGTCACCCGCTCGACGAAAGGCGCGAGGCCCGGTTCCGCCGCGACGGCAAGCCGATCCCGAACGTCGAGCGTCGGCGCGTCGGGGAAGAGTGACGCCGTGTGCCCATCCGGGCCGAGACCGAGCAGGACGAGATCGATCTGCTCGCCTTGAAGTGCGGCGTCGTAGGCGGCAGCTGCTTCGGCGGCGGGCAGGTCGGTCGCGATCGGATGTACCGTCGGCACGCCGACGAGTCGTTCGAGAAGCGCCTCGCGGACGAGCAGCTGATTCGACCGGGGATCGTCGGGTGGGACGCAGCGGTCGTCGCCGAACCAGACGTCGACACCTCCCCAGTCGGCATGCGACGCAGCGGCGATCTCGTAGGCACGACGGGGAGTGGAGCCGCCCGCGAGAACCACCGAACCGTCCGCGGCCGCGAGCTCGACGAGCAACGCGGCGGCGGCCGCCGCGGCATCCTCCGTGACGACGAGCTCCACCGGCATCTCAGCTGCGAGCCCACCCGCGAAACGATGCGAGCAGGTCCGACTTCATCTGCTCGGAGAGGTCATCGACCTCGATGCGGCTGACCACCGTGATCGTCAGGCGGATCTGGTCGAGATAGCTTGCGCAACCATCGCACTCGCGCAGGTGGTCCTCGAACCGTTTCCGCTCTCCGTCTGGCAAGACGCCCTCGAGATAGTCGGTGACGAGCGCGACGAGCTCGCGGCACGTCAGGTCGGGTTCATGCCTGCCGCGGATGCGTTGCCAGATGCTGGTCACGAACGATCGCCTTCCAGATACGACTCGAGAGCCCGACGTACCTTCGTGCGGGCGCGGTGGAGGAGAACTCTCTGGTTGGTCTCGCTCACCCCGAGAGCGTTACGCACCTCCTCGGAGCTCCAGCCCTCGATGTCGCGCATCGTGATTACCGTGCGCTGAGTCTCGGGGAGCTCATCGATCGCTGCCTGCGCTATCGCGATCGTCTCTTTCCCGATGAGCCGGTTCTCGGGCAGCTCGGACCATCGAGACGGAGCAGATGTCCAGTGGCCGTCCCACCGGCCGCCGCTCTGGAACCGGTCGGCGTCCACGGCGGACTCGTCGCTCTCGGCGTCATTTCCCGCGAGAGACGAGAAGGGCAGGCTGCGGCCCTCCCGCTCGCCTCTCGTCTTCGCCCGATTCGTGAGGATCCGGAAGATCCACGTCTTGAGGGACGAGCGGCCCTCGAACCGCCCGATCCCCGAGAGCACACCGAGCCACGCCTCCTGGACGACCTCCTCAGCAACGGCTCGCGACGACACGTACATCTGCGCGACCCGGAGCATCGTGGCGCCGTACTCCTCGACCAGCGCCGCGAACGCCTGCTCGTCGCCGGCCCGCAGCGCCGCAACCACGTCGTCCTGCCCCGGCGGCGGCACGTACGTGTCTTCGATCTCGTCCACCTGACGGTCACGGTACTCGGCGCTCAGTTTGCCGTCCAGCGCGTAACCCCGTAACTCCGACTAGGCTCCCCGACGTGAACACAGCCGTCGTCAGGCGCTCGTACGAGGCGTTCGCCCGGGGTGACCTGGACGCCGTCGTTGCTGACATGGATGACGCGATCGAGTGGCAACAGGCGCAGGGGCTCCCGCATGGCGGTACCTATCGCACTCTCGCAGACGTAAGGACGAACGTCTTCGATCCGCTCGATCGCGACTGGTGGTCGGACTTTACCGCTGTGCCGAGCGAGTTCATCGACGCCGGGGACGAGGTCGTGGTGCTGGGGCGATACCGCGGAATCGCCAAGCAGACCGGGAAGGCTCTCGACGTCCCGTTCGTCCACATCTGGTCGCTGCGCGCCGGCAAGGCGTGGCGCTTCCGGCAGTTCCTCGACACTGCCGGCTGGGTCGAGGCGCTCTCCGTCGATGGTGAGATGTCTCGAACCGGTTGACATGTCACCCGGCGGGCTGCTTCACTCCCCGATGCCTCGGGGCGGCCCGTACCAGTCGGCAGCCCGGCGCATGCAACAAGTTCGGCGGATCGACGTCCAACATCTTGCACACCCATCAAGGAGGAACATCGGAATGAAACGACGTGGAGGGATAGCGATCGCGCTCGTGGCCATGATGGCCGCAGCGCTCGCGTCGACCGCGGGTGCCGGATCGTCGGCCACCGCGAAGACCCAGGCCGTGAGCTGCAAGAGCACACTCAAGCTTGCGTTCATGGGACCGCTGACGGGGGATGCCGGGTTCATCGGCACCGAGCAGCTGCAGTGGTTCAAGTATGCGGTGAAGACACTTCCGGCCTCTTACGGGCTCAAGGTCACAGGGGTCTTCGGTGACACGCAGCTCGATGCGCAGATCGCATCCTCGCTGGCCCAGAAGTACGTCGCGGACAAGAGCGTCGTCGCGATTATCGGCCCGTCGACGTCGGGCGCGGTCGCGGCCACGAGCAAGACGTTCTTCCAGGCCGGAATGGCGCACATCTCGGGCTCGGCGACGAACACGAACCTCACGAAGAAAGACCCCACGGTGCTGGCGACGCCGGCGTTCTTCCGCGTCGTCCCGGACGACGGGATCCAGGGACCTGGTGATGCTCGTTACATGATCGAGAAGCTGAAAGCCAAGAAGGTCGTGATCATCGACTCCCAGGACATCTACTCGGTCGGCCTGGCCGACGCGGTGCAGAGGTACCTGAAGTCCAAGAACGTCTCCGTCTCTCGCGAGTCGGTGTCCAAGGACACGTCCGACTTCTCGTCGGTCGTGACGAAGGTTCCGAGCGACGCCGACATCGTGTTCTTCGCGACGCAGCAGCCGCCCAAGGCGCAGACGCTGGCGCAGCAGTTGCTCGAGCAGGGCAAGAAGGCGAAGGTGTTCAGCAGCGACGGCTCAAACGCTCCGGACAAGTTCAAGGTTGCGGGCTCGTACCTCTCGAACTTCGCTGCGCCGATCGACCTGTTCCCGTACAACAAGGACATCATCGCCGGCTGGAAGAAGGACAACCCGAGCTCCAAGCTCGGCTCGTTCGGTCCTCCGACCTACGGCGCCGTGCAGGTCGCGCTCAACGCGATCAAGCGGGCCTGCGACGCGGGCAAGGGTTCGATCCAGGACCGCCGCGCCGTCGTCCGCAATGTCAAGAAGATCTTCATCAAGAACTGGATCCTTGGTGGCAGCTTCCGCTTCTCGACGAAGACGAACGACCCGCTCAACGGCCAGTTCGTCATCTTCCAGATCCAGCCGGACGGCTCGTACAAGCTCGTCTCTTAGGTCAAGGCTGTGACACCGGGGGCGACCCGATTTCGATCGGGTCGCCCCCGGTAATTCCGCGGAGTAGACTCGTGCCCCGTGTCCCCGATCTCGCATCTCCTGCAGACCCTGCCACTCGCAAGTCAGGGGCTGGACGACTTCATCCAGCAGACGATCAACGGGATGACCCTTGGAAGCGTGTACGCGCTGATTGCACTCGGCTACTCACTCGTCTACGGCATTCTCAAGCTCCTCAATTTCGCGCACGGCGATGTCTTCATGGTGGGTGGGTTCATCGGCTTCGGCGTGTTGCAGGCACTCGGAGGCGCAACCGACCCGATCATCTCGATCTGGATCGTGCTGCTCCTCGTCGTCCTTGCGGCGATGGCCGGGTGCGCTGTTCTCGGGGTTGCGATCGAGCGCTTCGCCTATAGGCCCCTGCGCGATGCCCCGCGAATCGCGCCTCTGATCAGCGCGCTCGGCGTCTCGTTCTTCCTCGTCTACTCGATGCAGCTGATGTTCGGCGCCCAGCAGCGCGACTACGACGCCTTCGGGATGGCCGACGGCGCGCTCTTCTTCAAGGGCTTCAATATCGGCAACGTGAAAGTCCCTCTGCTGCGGATCGTGATCATCGCCTCGGCGTTCGTCCTGATGGTTCTTCTCTGGCTGCTCGTCACGAAGACCCGGCTCGGAAAGGCGATGCGCGCGACGTCGTACGACCGTGAAGCCGCGGCAATGATGGGCATCGACATCGACAAGGTGATCGTCTTCGCCTTCGTCCTAGGCTCGGCACTCGCCGGCGCGGCCGGCGTGATGTTCGCCCTCCGTGCCCCGGCCTCGGTGACGATGGGGTTCGTCGCCGGGTTGAAGGGCTTCACGGCGGCCGTGATCGGGGGGATCGGGTCGATTCCCGGCGCGATGGCCGGCGGCCTCATTCTCGGATTGGCCGAGGCGTACACCCAGGGATATATCTCGACCCGGTGGTCGGATCTCTGCGTGTTCATCGTGCTGATCCTTTTCATGCTGTTCCGCCCTCAGGGCCTCCTCGGCAAACCGGACATCAAGAAGGTATGAGATGAGTGGCAGCAACTTCGACGACGACCTGACGCGGCCACTCGAGGGTGCGCTGGAGGCGTCGACCTCCGAAGGTCCGGGGAGCCCTGCCGTCGGCCGCGACGAATGGGTCGCTCGACATGGCGAAAACCGCGGTCGTCGCGGCGGGTGGCTCGGTACGATCGAGGACCGGCTTCGTACCGTCCCGTGGTGGGCCTGGCTGACGCTGATCGTCGCAGCCTTCGCCGCACTTCCGTTGGTCTACGACAGCGGCTACGTCCGGCGCGTCGCCTTCGACACCGTTGTGTACATGCTGCTTGCGCTCGGGCTCAACGTCGTTCTCGGATGGGGCGGCCTGCTCGACCTCGGGTACGTGGCGTTCTACGGCATCGGGGCCTACGCCTACGCGCTGCTCTCCTCCAACCAGTTCGACATCCACTTGCCGACGCTCGTCAGCGTGCCGCTGATCGTGGCAATCGGAGCTGTCACCGGGCTGCTCGTCGGGTTGCCCTCGCGTCGCCTCTCGGGTGACTACCTCGCGATCGTGACCCTGTTTTTCTTCCAGCTCTTCATCGTCGTCACGATCAACGGCGACCATCTCTTCGGCCGAAACGTGACCGGCGGCATCAACGGCATCGGAGGGGTCGCGGCTGACGTCGACCCGTTCAACCTGTTCGGGCGTGACCTCGTCGTTTCGACGGGTGGCACCTTCAACGTCTGGTACCTGTACGTGGCGCTCGCGTTCTTCGCCGTCGTTTTCGTGCTGCTGCGGTTCGTCAACCACTCGCGCATCGGACGGGCGTGGCGCTCATTGCGTGAGGATCCACTCGCCGCGGAGATGATGGGCATGCCCGTGAACTGGCTCAAGCTGCTCGCCTTTTCGTTCGGCGCGGCGGTGGCGGCGCTGTCGGGAACGTTGACCGCGGCACTTCAGGGCGGTGTCTTCCCGGGGACCTTCGCGTTCCCGCTCCTCATCATCATCTACACGATGGTGGTCCTCGGCGGCTCCGGCAGCCAGTTCGGTGTGGTGATCGGCGCCATCCTCATCTGGGTGGTGCTTGAGGTGCTGCGCGACGCGGGCCAGTCCCGGTATCTCTTCTACCTCATGCTCCTCATCGGCCTGCTTGCTTTCTTCAGGGCCTCGATGAGGTTCGCGGTCGTGTTCGTCGGCACGGTCGTGCTCGGGTTCGTTGTGCGTGTCGTCGCCTCGTCGATCTCCGACTCGGCGCTCGCCGGTGCCTCGAACGGAGGCGGTTGGCTGCCGAAGGTCATCGACCATTGGGTGATCACGCCGTCGTCGCTCGGCGCCTGGGGCCCCATCTCGTACGTGTCTCTCGTCTCGCTCGTTTTGTTGCTCACGCTGCTCAAGGGGTGGACGCGCATCGCTGTCCTCGTACCAACGTTGTACCTCGCGGCGTTCGTGTGGGAGAACGTGATGCTGGCAAAGCCCGAAGCAACCCGGTTCATCGTGCTCGGTGCGATCCTCGTTGCCGTCATGGTCGCTCGGCCGTCCGGTCTGCTCGGCGAAAAGCGCGTAGAGATCGTCTAGATGACTGCCGCCCAGAAGCTCCTCGACCTGCAGGGCGTGTCCATGGCCTTCGGCGGGCTGACTGTCATCGACACGCTCGATCTCTACGTGGACGAGGGCGAGATCGTGTCGGTGATCGGACCGAACGGCGCAGGCAAGACGACGCTCTTCAACCTCGTTACGGGTGTGTACGAGCCGACGGGCGGCGACATCCTGTTCGCCGGCGAGAGCATTCGTGGCCTCGAGCCGCACAAGATCACACGCAAGGGAATCGCGCGGACGTTCCAGACGCTGCGGCTGTTCCTCAACATGAGTGTGCGCGAAAACGTGATGGCGGCGGCGTACGGGCACACGAAGGCGGGCGTCTTCCGGTCGATGGTCAGGACGCCCGGGCAGCGACGTGAGGAGCGGGAGATCCGTGAGCTCGCCGAGAAGCGGCTCGCGTTCTTTGGCGATCGGCTGATGGGCTACCGCTGGGATCAGCCGGCGTACAGCTTGTCATACGCGAACCGCCGCCGGCTCGAGATAGCCCGGGCGACGGCGACGAACCCGCGACTGCTGCTCCTCGATGAGCCTGCTGCGGGCATGAACCCCAAGGAGACGCAGGAGATCACGGAGCTGATCGCGAAGCTGCGCACCGAGGGTGGGTTCACGATCCTCGTTATCGAGCACGACATGCACGTGGTCGAGGGGATCTCGGATCGGGTGGTGGCGCTCGACCACGGGATCAAGATCGCAGAGGGTACGTTCGAGCAGGTGGCGACCTCGCCGATGGTGATCGAAGCCTACCTCGGCACGGGTGGGATGGCCCGCAAATGAGCTCGCAGCCGGCACCGCTCCTCGCGCTCGAGGGCGTGAACACGTTCTACGGGCAGATCCACATTCTCCAGGACTCGAACATGGTCGTCCGAGAGGGCGAGCTCGTCTGCCTGCTCGGCGGCAACGCGTCCGGGAAGTCGACGACGCTGAAGACGATCCTCGGGCTCGTTCGCCCCCGCACAGGGCGGGTGCTGCTCGACGGCGACGATGTCACCGCAATGCCGACCGCGCACCGGATCAAGCGGGGGCTTGCGATCGTACCCGAGAATCGACGCCTGTTCGGGCCGATGACGGTGCTCGAGAACCTCGAGATGGGGGCGTACCTGCGGCCGAAGGCCGACCTGAAGTCGGAGTTCGAGCGCGTTTATGGCCTGTTCCCGCTCCTCTACGACCGCCGAGCTCAGCTCGCCGGGACGCTGTCGGGGGGCGAGCAGCAGATGGTTGCGATGGGCCGCGCCCTGATGTCGCAGCCGAAGCTGCTGCTGATGGACGAGCCGTCGATGGGCCTCGCTCCCATCCTCGTCGAGCGCAGCTTCGAGATCATCAAGCAGGTCAACGACGCAGGCGTGGCGATGCTCGTCGTCGAGCAGAACGCCAACGTCTCGCTTTCGATCGCCGACCGTGGGTACGTCCTATCGACGGGCCGGATCGTCCTCGAGGGAAAGGCTGCCGACCTGCTCGAGGACGAGGAGCTGCGCAAGGCATACCTCGGCCGTTGATGGGCATCGTCAGTCCAGCGGGCCAGATTCCGCCGCAGCGTGGTTCGGAGCTCGCGCTCGAGACGCTTCAGATCGGCCCTGGAGAGCAGGCTGCGGTGGGTGATGTCTCTCACGACGTTCTCCTCTTCGCCTTCGCTGGTAGCGGCAGACTCACCGATGAGCCGCTCGAGGTCGGCTCTGCCGCGTTCCTCCCCGAAGGCGAACGAGGTGCTCTCGTCGCGGGCGCCGCGGGTCTCTCCATCGTTCGCGTCACGCTCGGAGCCGCCACCGACCTCCATGCGCCGATGGGCCCGTCGCGATCGCATCGTCGCGATCGACCAGGTCGAGCCGGGAAAGGCAACCGGGAGCCGTTCCTTCCAGGTGCTCTTCGGACCACACAACGGCTGCGTCCGAGCCACGATGTTCGTCGGCTATATCCCGCCCGGGGCGGCGCCGTGGCACTACCATCTCTACGACGAGATCGTCTGGATCTGGCGGGGCCCCGGCCGCTATCACCTCGCCGGCGACGTCGAGCCACTCGAGGACGGCTCCGCGTTCAGGATCACGCCCCGCGAGGTCCACATCGTCGAGAACCTGAGCCCCGACCGCGAGCTCGCTGTACTGGGCATCTTCACCCCAGCCGGGAGCCCGTCTGCGGCCTACCTGATGCCCGAGATCGCGGCGTCGTACGCGATCGGATGAGTGGTGGCGTCGGCAGGGCGGTCCGGGGCGAGTTCCCGATCCTCGAGCACGCGACCTATCTCAACGCGTGCTCCCAGGGCGCTCTCTCGCATCGGGTGCGCGCTGCCTACGAGGAGTACCTCGCCGGGTGGGACGAGAACGGCGCCGAATGGGAGTTCTGGGTCGAGCGGGCCGAGGCTGCCCGCTCGGGGTTCGCCCAGCTCCTGCACGGCGATTCCGACGAGGTCGCTGTCACAACGTCCGTCTCGCAGGGCGTCAACGCGATCGTGTCGGCTTTGCCGCTCGAGCGCGGGGGGCGCACGCGGATCGTGATCAGCGAGTACGAGTTCCCCACCGTCGGCCAGATCGCCCACGCGCAGGAGCTCCGCGGCGCCGAGGTCGTGCATGTGAGACCCGAGCCCGACGGCTCGATCCCGGCGGAGAAGTTCGCGGAGGCGATCGACGACCACACCGCGCTCGTCTGTTGCACGACGATCTCCTACCGCACGGGGCACCGCCACGATGTTAGGGCGATCGCCGAGGCGGCCCATGCGAGCGGCGCCCTCGTCCTCGCCGACAGCTATCAGGCGGCGGGAGCGATCGAGCTCGACGCTCGAGCGCTCGGCGCCGACTTCGTCACGGGCGGCACGGTGAAGTACCTGCTCGGATCGGCCGGACTTGGATTCCTGTGGGTGCGGGCGGAGCTTCTCGACACGCTGCTGCCGACCCAAACCGGGTGGTTCGCCGACGAGGACATCTTCCGTATGGACATCTCCGACTACTCGCCGCACGCGACCGCCCGCCGCTTCGACGCGGGAACGCCGCCGGTGCCGAACATCTACGCGGGCGTCGCCGGCCTCGGATTGCTTCAGGAGACGGGTGTGCCGGCTGTCGAGGCGCACGTGTCAGCGCTCAACACGCGGCTGATTGCCGGTCTCGACGAGCTCGGCGCATCAGTCGTCACCCCGGCCGACCCGGCTCGGCGTGGGCCACTCGTCTGCGTCCGCTCGACGGATGCACCGACGCTTGTCGGCTCGCTCGCCGAGGAGCACATCGTGTGCTCACTGCGCGACGAAAACCTGCGCGTGGCAGCGCACTACTACAACACGGAGGATGACATCGACACGCTCCTCGGAGCGCTCGCGCGCCGCCGCCCGCTGCTCGCGTGACGCTTTCGGGACCTTGTGCTGGTTCAACAGAAGGTGCGCGAGGTGAGAGAGATGATGTGCCTCCCGTGACCCGCCGCGTCCACCTCAGCGACCAGGTTCCGCACGAGATCGAGCAGGAGCTCGAGGCCGATTTCGAGCTCGTGGCCTCCCCGGTCGGAGCAGACGGGATCGTGACGATGCTCACAGTCGCCGTTGACGACGACTACTTGGAGGCTGCCGGGCCGCAGCTGAGCATCGTCGCGAACTATGCGGTGGGGGTCAACAACATCGATCTCGATGCGGCCCGCCGCCGGGGCATCGTCGTCTCCAACACGCCAGACGTGTTGACCGGGGCCACGGCCGAGATCGCACTGACGCTGATGCTGTCGCTGATGCGGAGGGTGACCGAGGGCGACCGGTTCGTACGGCGGCGAGAACCGTGGCAGTTCTCGCTCGAGTTCATGCTCGGGGAGCGGCTGGCGGGCAAGACGGTGCTGATCGTGGGAAGTGGGCGGATCGGCCGTGAGACCGCGCGCCTCGTGGAGGCCTTCGGGGCCTTGGCGGTCCTCGCTGGTCGAGGCGCCGACCTCGATGAGCTCTTGCCGCACGCCGACGTCGTCTCGCTTCACGTGCCCCTGACGGACGAGACGCGCCATCTGATCGACGCGCGCCGCCTCGATCTGATGAAGCGCTCGGCCGTCCTCGTCAACACCGCCCGTGGGCCGGTCGTGGACGAATCGGCTCTCGCCGACGCGCTCCATGACGGCAAGATCGCCGGAGCCGCGCTCGACGTCTACGAGCGGGAGCCGGAGGTCTCCGAAGCGCTGCTCTCGCTCGAGAACGTCGTGCTTGCTCCCCACCTCGGCAGTGCGACGCGCGAGACGCGGATCGCAATGGGGATGCTCTGCGTCGAAGCGCTTCGCGCCGTCCTGCTCGAAGGCCGCAGGCCGGCCAACGCCCTCACATAGCGTCCGCCTATGATCGTTCGATGCCGCAACCGCTGCCGAGCTGGAACGACGGCCCTGTGAGGCAGGCGATCGTCGAGTTCGTCGAGAAGGCGGCGCGCGCTGTGCCCGCCGACGAGCGGGTAGCAGTGTTCGACAACGACGGTACGTTGTGGTGCGAGAAGCCGATGCCGATCCAGCTCGACTTCATTCTCCGGCGGCTCGTAGCGATGGCCGAAGCGCAGTCCGAGTTGCGGGAGCGCCAGCCGTGGAAAGCTGCATACGAGCGCGATTACGGTTGGTTCGCCAAGCTGATGGCCGAGCACTACGCGGGCGACGACACGAACGTGCGCACGCTTGCGGCAGGCATCCTCGCAGCCTACGCGGGGATCAGCGTCGAGGAGTTCGAGGCGCAGTCTGACTCGTTCCTGCGCACGGCCCAACATCCGACGCTCGGCCGCGGGTATCTCGCGTGTGCCTTTTCCCCGATGGTCGAGTTGCTCGGCTACCTGGAGGCAAATGGGTTTGCGAACTACATCGCCTCGGGCGGCGGCCGTGACTTCATGCGACCGATAAGCCAGGAGGTGTACGGCATTCCGCGGGAGCGGGTGATCGGCAGTGCCTCAGCATCCGGACAAGCCGTTCCTTCGTCTGCTCGTCCGCCACGACGACGGCGAGCGCGAGTTCGACTACACGAGCGGTGCCGAGGAGGCCCTCGAGAAGGCCGACGCGAATGGTTGGGTCGTCGTCAGCGTCAAGGACGACTGGGCCACGGTCTTCCCGGGCGCCGACTCGGCCTGACCGGTCAGGGCTCGAAGGTCAGCTGCCTGTGCTCCGACAGTCCGGAGACGCCGACCCCGACGAGCCTGAGCGATCCCGGGCGGTCGCGGAGCCCACGGTCGAGCAGGCCGCAGGCGAGATCGCCGATCCGGTCAGGCTCGTCGACCGGGGCGGGCAGGGTGGTCGAGCGCGACCTGATCGAAAAGTCGGCATAGCGGAGCTTCGCGGTCACCGTTCGGCCGCTCACGCCCGATCGCCGCATGCGGAGGGAGAGCTCCTCGGAGAGGCGCCGGATCTCGGCGTACAGGATCGTCCGATCGGAGACATCGCGCTCGAACGTCTCCTCCACCGAGATCGATACTCGTTCGGCTTCGAGCTCGAGGTCGCGGGGGTCGATCCCGAGCGCACGGTCGCGTAGAAGGCGCCCGATCGAGCCCGGGAGGACGGCCCGCAGCTCCGCATCCGACATCGCCGCGAGTGCTCCTACCGTCTTCACCCCGGCCGCGGAGAGCCGCAACTCTGCTTTCGGGCCGACCCCGGGCAACGCTCGCACCGCGAACGGTGCCAAGAACCGTGCCTCCTTTCCCGGCGGCACAACCGTGATCCCGCCGGGCTTGCGGCGGTCGGAGGCGACCTTGCAAACCACCTTCGACGTCGACACGCCGAGCGAGCAGCTGAGGGACGTCGCGGCGCGGACAGCGGTCTGCACCGCCTCCGCGACCGCGCGTGCCCCGGTGAAGGAGGAGACGACGGTGCCGAGGTCGAGGTAGCCCTCGTCGATGCCCACCTGCTCCACTCGGGGGACGACCTCGCGGATCGCGCCCCAGACCGCCTGGGAGTACTGCCGGTACAGCGCGTGACGCGGTCGCACGATGACGACATCGGGGCAGCGTCGAAGCGCCTCCGCGGAGCTCATTGCAGAATGGATTCCGAAGCGCCGGGCGACGTAGTTCGCCGTCGCGACGACGCCACGGCCCTGCGGATTGCCGCCGATCACGAGGGGCCGAGTGCGAAGCGAGGGCTCTTCGAGCTCCTCGACGGCGGCAAAGAACGCGTCGAGGTCGAGATGGGCGAGTATCGGCACGGCCCAAACGCTACGGTGCGGCCGTGATCACCGCGTTGCCACCACCGCCCACGATCGAGCAACCGGCGCCGTACCAGCTCTCCTACGGTGTCGTGGCGGGCGTTGCGGCGTCGGGGACGCGGCGCGTGATCGTGCGCGCGGGCACCCGGACGCTGGCGAACAAGCCGCTGCGACAGCGCCGGTTTCAGCTGCGCGTCTCGTTGCCGACCAACGAGACGTCGCTGCAGGTCGTCACGGTCGACCGAGCCGGGCGCCGGAGCAAGGCAATCGTGCACCACGTACTCGGCGCGACGCCTGCGGCGATGCCGCAGGTGCATGCGCCGCGGAGCGACGCGTTGTTGGCGCGTGAGGTGCGCCTGCTCGCCGAGAGCTTCGGGGGCACGAGCGGGATCTACGTGGAGAACCTGACGACGGGCGCCGGGGCGGCCTGGAACGCGCGCGCCACGTTCCCCGCCGCGTCCACGCTCAAGCTCGCGATCGCGGTCACCGCACTCGCCCGCACCGAAGGAGTTCCCGGGCCGGGGTCGACGCTCGACAGGCTGCTGCGCCAGATGCTGACCTACTCCGACAACGCGGCCGCGAACGGCGCGGAGCGCTACTTCGGCGGTTCGACGCACGGAGGCTCGTCTCTCGTGAACTCGATGATGCACTCGCTCGGACTGGTGGACACAGAGATGTATGGCGGCTATGCGCTCGACGCTGTCGGCGAGCCGCCACGCCTGCCGGCTGGCCGGATCCCCTTGCGGATCGACAGCCAACCGGGGTCGGGGCGAGGCAAGAAGACGAGCGCGTACGACCTTGCGAGCCTGATGCGCGCCGTCTGGCTGGCGAGCGGTGGACGCGGCCCGCTCCGTGCCACCCAGCCCGGCTTCACCGCAGCGCGATGCCCGATACCTCCTCTACCTCCTGGCCCGTGTGCGCGACCCCGGCAAGCTCGATCGGGTGGTGGGGCGGTTGCACGGGGTCAGGGTGCTCCACAAGGCCGGCTGGATTCCGACTGCGCGTCACGACAACGGCATCGTCTTCTGGCCGGGCGGCGCGCTCGTCGTGACCGTGATGACCTACCGTCCGGCCGGTGCGGGAACCTCGTCCGACGTGCTCGCAGGTAGGGTCGCCGCCGCGGTGTTGGGCCGATTCCGCGGCTGAGGCTGTCGTGAAAGGAGAGTGGGCACCTTCCCGTTGGTGGCGATAACGGGAACGGCTTCGACCTGCACCTATTCGAGGTCAATGATGGACGCCCGCACACGGGCGTCCATCATGCTCGCGGTCACGCCCTCGGAGTGCGCGGCCGCAAGGCGGTGCCCGGTCCCGGGAGGCGATGATTCGGGAAACCGGGCTCCGACAACTAAGACTCTGCGGCGCGGCCGGGAGTTTGTTCGCGTTCGGTAAGAATCTGCCCGAGCTCCGGGAATAGCGGTACAGTTTTTGTAGTTAGTACTGGTATGACTCTGAACCCAACGCGTCTGCCGAGGAGCGTGAGGCCGCTGTGAGCAAGCTATTGCTCGTCCCTCTCGACGACATCGTCGTCTTCCCCAACATGAACGTGACCCTGACGATCGACGTCGGCGACGAGGAGCGGGTGCTTCTCGTCCCCAAGCACGACGGCGAGTACGCAAAGGTCGGCACCGTCGCCGAAGTGACGGACAAGGTCAGGCTGCCCGGCGGCGACACCGCTGTGGCGCTGAACGGCCTTCACCGCGCCGTCGCAGGCGCTGCCGAGACAGACGCGCAGGGACGACTGTTCGTCGAGGCCGACGAGCGAACGGACGAGGCGCCGGCAGGCGAGGCCGTCCGTGTCCTCGAGACCGAGTACCGAGCCGTCGTCGAGGAGATTCTCGAGCTGCGCGGTGACGACGGGCGCATCGCGGCCTTCGTCCGCTCGATCTCCGATCCCGGAGCTCTCGCCGACACGTCGGGCTACTCGCCGGACCTCACGTTCGAACAGAAGGTTCAGGTGCTCGAGGCGGTCGACGTGGCGGAGCGACTCGACCTCGCCCTCAACCTCCAGCGCGAGCGACTGACGCTGATGCAGATTCGTCGTCGCATTCGCGAGGACGTCAACACCGGCATGGAGAAGCAACAGCGCGAGTACATCCTCCGCAAGCAGCTCGACTCGATCCGCAAGGAGCTCGGCGAGGACGAGACGTCGGTCGTCGAGGAATTCCGCGCGAAGATCGCCGAATCGGCGATGCCAGATCACGTGCGCGAGCAGGCAGAGCGCGAGCTCGCCCGCTTCGAGCGGATGGGTGAGAGCTCGCCCGAGGCGCAGACGATCCGCAGCTACATGGATTGGCTGCTCGCCGTGCCGTGGGGTGTGCGCTCCGACGAGCGCCTCGATCCGCACACCAGTCGTGAGGTGCTCGACGCCGATCATGCTGGGCTCGAGGACGTGAAGGACCGCATCGTGGAGTACATCGCCGTGCGCAAGCTCCGCGAGGAGCGGGGGATCGAGGTCGACAGGAAGTCGGGTGCGATCCTCACCCTGATCGGCCCCCCGGGAACCGGCAAGACGTCGATCGGCGAGTCGATCGCTCGGTCACTGAATCGCGAGTTCGTCCGCATGTCGCTCGGCGGGATCCGGGATGAGGCCGAGATCCGGGGCCACAGACGCACCTACATCGGTGCCCTCCCCGGCAGGCTCGTCCGCGCCCTCCGCGATGCGAAGACCATGAATCCTGTGATCTTGCTCGACGAGGTCGACAAGGTCGGCGCCGACTGGCGCGGCGACCCGTCGGCCGCGCTGCTCGAGGTGCTCGATCCCGCGCAGAACTCGACGTTCCGGGATCACTATCTCGATGTCGAAGTCGATCTCTCGGACGTCATCTTCATCGCGACGGCGAACCAGGCCGACACGATTCCAGGGCCGCTGCTCGACAGGATGGAGGTCATCCGCTTCGACGGGTACACGACGGACGAGAAGGTGGCGATCGCGACGGGGTACCTCTGGCCCCGGCAGCGCGAGCGCAACGGCCTCCGGGAGGGCGAGGTGACGGTGGTCGACAGCGTGCTCGAGTCGATCATCTCGGAGTACACCCGAGAGGCCGGCGTCCGTCAGCTCGAGCGCGAGCTCGGCAAGGTGTTGCGTAAGACGGCAACGCGGATCGCATCCGGCATCACGGAGGCTCCCGTCGCTGTCGACATCGACGTCGTCCGCGACGCTCTCGGCCGACAGCAGTTCTTCCGCGAGGCAGCAGAGCGGACGGCGGTGCCGGGCGTCGCCACGGGCCTCGCGGTCACGGGTGTCGGTGGCGACGTGCTGTTCGTCGAAGCGACGAGCATTCCCGGCGGCGAGAAGCTCGTGCTCACCGGACAGCTCGGCGAGGTGATGAAGGAGTCGGCCCAGATCGCCCTCTCGGCCGTGCGCGCCAAGGCGAGCGACTACGGGCTCGAGGACGAGGTTTTCGAAAACCGCTCCTTCCACGTGCACGTGCCTGCCGGCGCAATCCCCAAGGACGGCCCGAGCGCCGGGATCACGATTGCGACCGCGTTCGCCTCGTTGCTCACGGGCCGGCCCGTCAGGCACACGGTCGGAATGACGGGCGAGGTCACCCTGCAAGGCCGCGTGCTCCCGATCGGCGGCCTCAAGCAGAAGGTGCTCGCAGCCCACGCTGCCGGACTGACGGATGTCGTCATTCCCGAGCGCAACCGCGCCGACATCGACGATGTGCCCCAGCACGTCCGCGATGAGATGACGTTCCACCCGGTGATGGCGTTGTCCGAGGTGCTCGCGCTCGCACTCGAGCCGGCCGCACAGTCGCTCGATGTCTCGGTGTAGGCACTGTCAGCCCGTTCCCGAGGGGGTCCGCCAGGCGGCGGGCCTCCTCGAGCGGCGCTGGACTGTCTCGATCCTCTGGGCCTCCTACGAGGGCGCCTCGCGCTTCAACGAGTTCAAGCAGGCGGTGGGAGAGATCCCACCGAGAACGCTCGCCCAGCGACTCGTGGAGCTCGAGGAGGCAGGGGTGCTCGAGCGTCGGGTGGTCGACGCGCGGCCGCCACGGGTGGAGTACACGCTCACGCCCGAGGGCCGACGGCTGCAGGGCGTCGTGGATGCACTGGTGCTCTTCGCGCGCGCATAGTGCGCGAATGATTCTGATCCTGATTCCGAGGTTCAAACCGGCGATGTCGGAGCCCAGGCTCGCGGCAAGTGCGATGGCCGCTCCGATCGGCGTCTGAAAGACGCTCTATACCTCGAACGAGTGGCTGCCGATAGGGGTGAGATGGAAGCAGCGACGGTCATCCAGTCGCGCCTGATCGGCGCCATCCTCGTGGAAAAGAACCTGATCACGGGGGAGCAGCTGGAGCGGGCGCTCCAGCTGCAGGCGGAGACGGGCGAACGGCTGGGGGAGATCGTCGTGGCCGAGTTCGGCGTGCCGCGCCTCGAGCTTGCGAGCGTGCTCGCCGAGCAGTGGGCGGAGCTCGAGAAAGCCGAGCGGGAGGCCGCCAAGGTCGTCGAGCGGCCGGTTGCGCCGGTCGAGCCGTTGACGCCCGCCGAGGCGCAGATTCGGCGGCCACTCGGCGAAATCTTCGTCGAGCTCGGTTTCATCAGCAGTGACCAGTTGGACGCCGCCCTCGACACGCAGCGCGAGTCCGGCGCTCGGATCGGCGAGATTCTCGTCGAGCAGGGCAGCCTCACCCGCCTCGATCTTGCGAGCGCGCTCGCGGAACAGTGGTCGGCGCTGCAGAAGTTGCGACCGCCGGCACCCGTCGCCGAACCACAGCCCTGGCAAAACGGCCCGCCGTCGCCGTTGCCTGCCGAACAGGAACCGTCGGCCGACGACCGCGCCGTAGTTGCGGCGCTCGACGAGCGGCTTCGTGTAGTCGAACGCGCGGCTGCGGCCACCCCGTGGCAGGAGGATCTTCGGCTCGTCACGTCCGACCTGCGGGCGGCGGTCAGAGCCGTCGAAGAGCGGCTCGAGACACGCGCACCGGGTGCGGCCGAGCTCGAGTCGGTGCTGAGCGCCGTCAACGTGAGGATCGAGGCGCTCGAGAACGCGGCGGTCGCCACCGAGCTTGCGGCCGTCCGGCAGGAGCTCGACGAGTTGAAAACGCGGCCGGTCACAGAGGAAGGAGTGGCGGATCTCCGCGCTGCGATCGAGCGCCTCGAAGGCCGACCCGACCAGACCGACGAGATCTCGCGGCTCTCGGCGGAGATCACCGGACTCGCTTCGCGTCTCGACGGGCTCGCGGCCGTCGGTGAGCTGACGAACAAGCTCGACGCCGTCGCCGGCCAGGCGGAGGTCGCGCAGACCGGAATCGCAGGCCTCTCGCGCCGGGTCGACGATCTCGCCGGGCTCGAGAAGCGGCTCGACGAACTGGCGGCACGATTGCCGGGCGACGACGTGATCGAGGAGCTCCGCAGGGCGCTCACGGACCTCGCCACGCAGGCGGGAAACGACGACCGCTCGGACCAGGGTGCCGACATCGCCTCACTCGTGGCCCGGCTCGACCAGGTAACTGCTCGTGTCGAGGACGTCGCGACGGCGCGGGCTCCCGATCTCACACCCAGGATCGATGATCTTTCGGCGCGGATCGACGAGGTGGCTGCGGCAATTCCGAACGTCGAAACAGCGGATCTGACCACACGGCTCGAGTCGCTCGAGGACCAAGGCCGTGCAGGGAGTGGCGCGATCGAGCGCCTAGCGGCCGAGCTCGGCGATCTGGGAACACGAACCGAGGTGCGGCTGGAAGGCCTTGCCGCATTCGAACCGGACATGTCGCCAGTCGAAGAGCTTCGTGTGCGTGTGGCCGAGTTGGCGGCTGCCGTCGAGAGGGGTCCGGACTCGGCGATGCTGGACGAACTGCGTTCGCGGTTGGACGAGTTGGCGGTTGCGGTCGGGCGGGGGCCTGATCCGGGACTGCTCGATGGTTTGCGGTTCCGTCTGGACGAGCTGGCCGAGGCGGTGGGACGAGTGCCGGATCCGGCTCGGTGGAAGAGCTTCGTGCGCGTGTGGAGGAGTTGGCGGCTGCGTTGCAGCGGGGCCCGGATCTGGCGCCGGTCGAAGAGCTTCGTGTGCGTGTGGCCGAGTTGGCGGCTGCCGTCGAGAGGGGTCCGGACTCGGCGATGCTGGACGAACTGCGTTCGCGGTTGGACGAGTTGGCGGTTGCGGTCGGGCGGGGGCCTGATCCGGGACTGCTCGATGGTTTGCGGTTCCGTCTGGACGAGCTGGCCGAGGCGGTGGGACGAGTGCCGGATCCGGCTTCGGTGGAAGAGCTTCGTGTGCGTGTGGAGGAGTTGGCGGCTGCCGTCGGGAGGGGCCCGGACTCGGCGATGCTGGACGAACTGCGCTCGCGGTTGGACGAGTTGGCGGTTGCGGTCGGGCGGGGGCCTGATCCGGCACCGCTCGACGCGCTGCGTGCGCGTGTGGCCGAGTTGGCGGCTGCGGTCGAGCGGGAGCCCGATACCGCGCCGCTCGACGAAATCCGCCGGCGGTTGGAGGAGCTCGCAACGGCGGTCGAGCACGATGAGACGGTCGGAACGCTCGAGGCGCGCGTGGGCGAGCTGGAGCACCGGCTCGCCGCCGTGACCCCGGCCGCGGAGCTTCGAGAGGAGCTGCGGCGCGTTGCCGAGAGCACGCTCGTCGAGCGTGAGTCGCTCGCGCAAGCGCTCTTTGCCCGGGTCGAGGAGATCACTGCGACGGTTCCCCGCGAGAGCGAGTTGATGGAGCTCCGGTCGCGGCTCGAAGAGCTGGCTGCGCGACCGAGCGAGGATTCAGCGTTGCAGGCGCGCGTCGACGACGTGGCTGCGCGTCTCGAAGGCCTTGGCGCCGTCGAGGGCGCTATCGCCGACCTCCGTGAGTCACTCGACGAGGTCGACGGGATGCGTGTCGGTGACGCCCGCGAGACGGGTGCCCGGCTTTCGAGGCTCGAGGCGGCGATCGACTCGATCGCCGGGCTGGAGGCGCGGATCCGGGAGGGCGACGATCTCGCCGATCGCTCCCGACTTCTGGCGGCGCGCCTCGATGGCACCGAGAGCAGGCTTGTCGTTGTGGACGCACTCGAAGGGAGTGTCTCCGCGCTGGCGGCCGAAATGGAGCGTCGACCGAGCAGCGACGCCCTCGTAAGGCTTGCCGCCGAGCTCCGAGCCGAGCTCGCAGTCCTTGCAGATAGACCGACGATCGACGATCCCAGCGAGCGGCTCCAGGAGCTGTCTCGGAGGATCGACCACATCGCGCGGGACGGACACGATCGGATCGGCGGGCTCGCAGAGGAGCTGAACCAGCGAATCGGAGGGCTCGGGGAGGAGCTCGGTCAACGGGTCGAAGAAATCGCCGCGCATGCCGAGAGCCTGGTAGGCCGCGACGAGATTGCAGCGACGGCTGCCGAGCAAGCCGCCTGGGTCCGGGCGGAGCTCGAGGCGCTTCGCCGGTCGGCCGACGCGCGGGCGGCTGCGGTGGACACGTCGCTCACGGAGGCCGATCGCGCTCGCGCCACCGGGCTACAGGAGCTCCGACAGCGCGTTGACGGCGCAGTTGGTGCAGTCCGATCCGACCTGGAGGCGCGGGATGCAGCGCTCGGGGCGAGCATTGCAGATCAGATCGGCACGATCCGGGCGGAGCTCGGAGAGCGTGAGACAGCGGTGGTCGGCCGACTCGACGATGCCGTTGGCGCGATCCGCGCGGATCTGGAGGCCCAGGGCCAAGGGCTCGGCTTCCAACTCCAGGCCCAGTGGAACGAGGCGGCGACGCTGCGGGCGCGAGTCGATGAATTGCAGGAGGCTGCGGCGGGCCGGGCGACGTGGGAAGCCCGTCTCGAGTCCATGCTCGAGCAGCGCCTCGAAGGGCTTGCGCTTCGCCTGACCGACGAGGTCGCCGGGGCGCGGGTCGATGCCGAGCAGGAGACTGCGTCGGTGCGCGACGAGCTGGGCTCTCTCGGAGCACGCATGGACGAAATGTTCGACGTGCGTCAATCCGACGTGCAGACCGCGCGCGCCGCGAGCGAACGGCTCGCGGAGCGAGTGGACGCACTCGTCGGTCTTCGTGCCGACGACGCCGAGGCGGCGCGTGCGGCTGCCGCGGATCTGTCAGCGCACTTGGAGAGCCTGGCCGAGTCGCTCCACGCCGAGGCGGCGAGCGCACGCGCGGCGTCGGACCGGCTGGCAGTGCAGGTGGGGTCGCAGATCGGCGAGTTGCACGGCCTGCGTGCCGACGATCTCGCCGCGGCCGAGCTTGCGGGAGCAGAGCTCGCGGCGCGGCTCGACGATCACGCCCAGCGCTCGGCGATTGCCGCCTTCGAAGTCGAGCAAGCATTGCGTGAGGAGATCGGTGGCGTCGCCGCTCGGCTCGAGGAGCGGGACGTCGAGGGAATCGAGGCGCGGGAAGAGCTGCGCGGCGAACTGGAGCGAGTCGCATCGTCGGTGGGCTGGCGGCTGGAGCGCATCGAGGAGTCCCTTGCGTCGGAAGACATTGCGGAGCTGAAGCTGGCGGTGACCGGGCTCGAGCGCCGGCTCGAGGGGCAAGTTGCGATGGGCGAGGAGCAGGTGCGGGCGACGGAGCGCGCGCTTCGCAAGGGCCTCGCGTCTCTCGGCGAGCGACTTGTCGACAGCGAGTCGGCATACGTCGACGCGGGGAATGCTCTGCGACGCTCGATCGAGCGCCTCGGTGCGGCGGTCGTCGAGGCCGATGCGCGCATGGCGGATCAGATCCCCGTGTCGGAGGCGGAAGGGTGTGTGGCATTCGCGCCGACCGCAGCGGGCTATCGGTTGGTGGAGATCCCCGGGAGGCCGCCGGCGATCGGGTCGACGGTCGAGCTCGAGGGGTGCGAGGGCCCGCTCGTCGTCACGCGCTACGGGCGCTCACCACTCCCGCTCGACAGCCGACCGTGCGCGTACCTCGACCGCGCCTGAGCGCGATCGACAAACCCCCGCTATCCGGAGGCCACGAACTCGGCAGTCGCGGGGACGATTGCGAGGGGACAATGCGCGTGGTGAGCGAGGCTCTGGCTGACGGAGCCGAGGAGCAAGCCTGTCGTCGCGCCACGGCCGCGCGAGCCGACCACGAGGAGCGCGGCGTCGCGCGCCTGCTCGATGAGCACCGTGGCGGGCCGGCCCTCGATCGAGAGCGCTTCGGCTCGATCGACGCTATCGCCCGGGAGCCGCGCGAGCGCGGCGCGTAGCACCGTCTCCGCGTGCTGCTCAGCCTCCAACAACGCATCGGCCGTGGGCGCGAACGCCTCGCCCAGGTATGACGAATCAGTTGCTTCCCAGGCGCACACGATCCGCAAGGGGAGTCCGCGCAACCGGGCCTCCTCCACTGCAAAGTCGAGGGCGGCTTCTCCTCCTCGAGAGCCGTCTGTGCCGATCACGATGCAGGGAGCCACCAGTGGACCTAGTCCACGAACGCTCGAGGCTCGGAGAGCGAGACGACTCGCCGCCGGTGCGGTTGCCTGCCGGGAACGGCGATCGAGGCCACGAGTGCGGCAGCGAGCGAAAGCGCCATGATCACGAACGACAGGGTGTACCCGCGCTCCGACGGTATCCCGCTCGCGAGCAGGTTCGCGGCGAGGATGCTGGCGGCGACCTGGCCGCCCACGGCTCCGCCGATCGTCCGCATGACGGCGTTCATTCCGGTGGCGACGCCGGTCTGATCGGCTCGCACCGCCTCGACGATGAGGTTCGCCATCGAGGCGAAGGCAAAGCCCACCCCCGTGCCGATCAGCAGTGACGAAAGATAGATCTGCCAGTGGGCGGTGTGCGCGAGGGCGAGCAGCACGAAGGCGAACATCGTGATCCCAACGCCGAGGACGAGTGGCACCTTGGAACCGAACCTTCCCGAGAGCCTTCCGCCTACCGGGCCGGCGATCATCATCGCCGTCGTGCTCGGGATGAGGAACAGGCCGGCTTGCGTCACGGACGAGCCGAAGCCGTAGCCGCTGGACGTCGACGTTTGAACGAACTGCGGGATCAGGACGAACGAGCTGTACATCCCGACGCCGAGCAGCAGCCCGGCCAGGTTCGTCGTCCACACTCCTCGCAGGCGCATCATCCTCATGTCGACGAGCGGGCTGGAGGATCCGGTCTCGGCTCGGATCCAGGCGACCGCGAGAACGGCTGCCGCCCCGAGGAGGCCCAGCGTGCGCGCCGAGAGCCAACCCCACGAAGGGGCTTCGCTGATCGAGAGCAGTAGGCAGATCAGCCAGAGCGAGAGCAGCGTGGCGCTCGTCCAATTGACGTTGCCGGGTGCCCGAACCGGCGACTCGGGCACGATCACCATCGTCGCGATCGTCGTGAGTGCAATCACCGCCAACGGGATCCAGAACAGCCAGTGGTAGTCGAGGTGCTCGAGGATCGGGCCGGCGAGGATGATCCCCAGCCCTGCCCCGACACCGAGCAGACCCGAGATGAGCGCGATCCCGCCGGCGACGCGTTCGCGTGGGAACTCATCGCGCACGATCCCGAACGCGAGCGGGAAGATCGCGCCGCCGAGCCCTTGGATCGCGCGGGCGCCGATCATCACCGGAAGTGTCGTGGCCAGCGCGGCCAGAAGCGTGCCCGCGCCCAGCCCGGCGAGCACCACCACGAGCGTGCGTTTCTTCCCGAACATGTCTCCGAGTCGTCCGGCGATCGGTGTCGCGACCGACGCCGCGAGGAGATACGCCGTGAAGATCCAGGTCACGCCTGTCGGCGTCGTGTGGAGATCGCTCTGAAGCGTGGGGAGCGCGGGGACGACGAGGGACTGCAACATCGCATACGCGATGCCGCCGAGGGCGAGGACAGCGAGCAGGAGGCCCGGCCGCGAGACGATCGGAGACGGTGCCGGCGCCATCACCTGTGCCACGGTATCATAAGCGGATCACACCCTCCACTTATGCGAACACCGGTGGTCGCCCACTGCGACGCGACGCGCGGGAGAACCGCGAGCGCATTCTCGAGGCTGCCCGGAGAGTGTTCGCCGAGCACGGTATCGACGCGAGCGTCGACGAGGTCGCCTGCCGGGCCGGCGTCGGTGTCGGAACTCTGTACCGGCGCTTCCCCACAAAGGACGCCCTGATCGATGCAGTTTTCGAGGATCACCTCGAGCGCCTGGCGGCCGCCGCCGAGCAGGCTCTGGCTGCGGAGGATCCCTGGGAGGGTCTACTCGCCTACCTGTCGTATGTCGTGGGTCTCCAGGCCGCCGATCGCGGCCTCTCCGAAATCCTCGGCGCGCACCTGCGCACCGAGCAACTGATCGCCCGGGCGCGCTCTCGGCTACGACCCCTCGTCCAGCGCCTCATCGACCGCGCGCAGGCTGCCGGCGAGCTTCGAGCCGACGTCGTCTACGAGGATGTCTCCGTGCTCCTCTGGACCACCGGACGGGTCGTCGACGCGACGCGGGAGATCGCGCCCGAGTTCTGGCAGCGCTACCTGGGGCTGCTCATGGACGGACTCCACACGCGCAACGCTTCGCCGCTGCCCCGGCCTCCACTGACACCCACCAAACACCGTCAGGCGATGCGGCGCTTCACCCAGCCACGAGGTCGCGAGCCGGGCGACCGGTAGCGCGGCCACGCTTCGGGCTGTCGGCGACCCAGTCTCGCCGCAGACGACCTCTCCTCGCAGCTAGGAGCGTCGAAGCGTTCGCTGCTTCGCGTCCCAGTTCCGCTCCAGGTTGTCGATCAGCGCGGGGCTGTAGAGGCAGTAGGCCTGGTCGCGGGCGTAGTTGCTCATGTAGCGGCGGAAGAGGTCGAGCGGTTCCTGCGCGACGCGGAGCGCCCTGCGGTTGGCGACGGCGCTGGTCATTCCCGACGCTCGTCAGCTCTGCGGCGCGCTCGGCGGATGGCCTCGTCCATCTCGCTCTCCGGCACCACCTCGTCCGCGAGGAGTTGCCCGTCGGCGTCGTCTGCGGCGAAGGAGCGGTTGAAGAAGAGCGCCTGCCGCGCGGCGCGTTCGCCGACGATACGCGGCAGGCGCAGGTTCGCACAGCCGGGAATGATCCCCTCCTTGCGCGCGGGCAGCACGAAGTAGGAGCCGGCTCTCGGCGATGACCCGGTCCATCACGAGCAGCCACTGGCAGGCCCCACCGATCGCAAAGCCGTCGACGGCGGCGATCCAGGGCTTCTCGTGCCGGCTCTCGAGTCCGGGCTCGTCGAACGGTCCCAGATCGAAGCCGCGGTACATCTTCGCCGACCTGGCCGAGCTCGCGCTCGAGCAGGAACTCGAGCAGGGAGATCTTGCCGTGGTAGAGGTGCGTCAGGTTGATGCCCGAGCCGAGAATGCGCCGGCCGGCGTATTTCGCGTGGGTGGCGGGAGCCCCGCGGAGGACGCCGACCCGAATCTCGTCGTCGAGCAGGACGAGGTCGACGGCGACCTCGAGCGCAGCGGTCGAGGCGTCGTCCTCGGAGTTCAGGAAGGCGTGATTCTGGATCGTGACGTGACCGATGTCGCCCTCGCGATCGACGCGGATCGGGCCGAGGTCGACGCTGCCCGATCGCCCGAGGTCGTCGAGCCGGCCGAGCGCCGCTGCGGTCGGCTGCGCCATCGAGTGCATGAGGTGGAAGCCGGAGCGAGGGTGGGCGAGCACGTGGGCGACGAAGATCCCCTGGTTGATCTCGAGCCCCTGCTTGTCCTTCTGGAGGAGCTCTCGCTCGGCCTCGATCGCGGCGCGGGTCGGCAGCTGCTCGGGAAAGCAGCTCGACCGCTGCATAGACGAGATCCGAGATGCGGAGTCTGCCGGCGGAGCCCGTCGGTGAGGTCGTCGTAGATCGACCCGATGTCGCTGCGGAGCTGCTCCTGCCACGCCGCATCCGCCTCGGTAGCGATCCGGGTCATGCCGTCACGCTCCAGCCCGGGTGTCGATCACTCGTGCCATCTTGCCGCCGTCCGACCGGGGCACGGAGCCGGGCGCCACGACGCTCACCGTCATCGTGCATCCGATGCTGTCCTTGATCAGGCCGGCAGACCTGCCCGCGCAGCGTCGCGAAGCGACGTGGTCGGCCTCGATCGCGTCGTCCGACAGCAGTTCGACTCCGACGGAGCGAAAGAACTCCTCGGTCACCTCCGCGCGCACCTCGAGCTCGTCCAGCGTTCCGACGCGGCTGACGACCAGCTGGTAGTGGGGAGAGAGCTCGGGAACGCGGCCGAGCACCTCCTCGACCTGAGTCGGGAAGACGTTGACGCCCCGGATGATCAGCATGTCGTCGGTTCGGCCACGGATCGCGCTCATCCGGACGAACGTCCGGCCGCAGACGCAGGGCTCGGACGAGAGGCTGGCGAGGTCCCCCGTCCAGTAGCGGACGAGCGGCAGCGCCTGCTTCGTGAGAGCGGTGAAGACGAGCACGCCCTCCTCGCCTTCGGGGAGCGGCTCTCCGCTCTCGGAATCGACGACCTCGGGAAGGAAATGGTCCTCGTTGATGTGCGAGCCCGTTCCGCCCTTCGACGCACTCGCAGGAGACGCCGGGACCGATCACTTCGGACAACCCGTAGTTGTTGCACGAGCGAACGCCGAGACCGCGGTCGATCTCGACTCTCATCGCCTCCGTCCAGGGCTCGGCGCCGACGATCGCGAAGCGGAGGCTGATCTCGTCGGGACCGACGCCCCGGCTCTTGAACTCCTGCGCGAGCGTGAGGGCATAGCCGGGCGTGCACGCGATCACGTCGGGGCGGAAGTCGGTGATCAGAAGCAGTTGCCGTTCGGTCATTCCCCCGGAGACGGGTACGACGGTCATCCCGAGCCGCTCGGCGCCGTAGTGGAGCCCGAGCCCGCCGGTGAACAGCCCGTAGCCGTAGGAGTTGTGGAGCATCATTCCCGGCTCGGCGCCCGTCATGGCGAGATTGCGGGCGTTGACCTCGGCGAACAGTTCGACGTCTGCGCGCGTGTAGCCCACGACCGTGGGCTTCCCCGTCGTGCCGGACGACCCATGGATGCGCGCAATCTCCTCGCGCGGTACCGCGAACAACCCGAAGGGATAGTGGTCGCGGAGGTCGTTCTTCCGCGTGAACGGAAGCCGGAGGAGGTCGTCGAGCGAGCGAACTGCGTCGGGTCGGACGCCCGCCTCGTCGAAGCGCTCGCGGTAGAGCCCGATCCGCTCGTAGACGTAGTGCACGAGCGAGCGCAGGCGCTCGGTTTGCAGCTCGCGAAGCCGCCCGCGCGGCATCGTCTCGGAGGGAGAATCGTGGATCACGAGCTTGGGCATCATTGCACGTCCTCGGGCGGGCTCCGCCGTCCCGCCACACGCTGAAGGAACACGGGCAGAACCGGCTCGGTCCTCTCGAGAATCACTCGTCCGGAGGATTGACCGGTGGGCTCCGAGAGTGGAATGCTGGTCGAGCAACGGCGTTCGTGTGCGGGCGGGACTCGGAGCCTCCCACGTCAGCGGGAGATCGTGAGGCGAGCCTGGTCGGCTGGCCGATGAGCCACGAAAGCCAAGGAGGACCAGAGATGAGCGCTACTGGTGCCTGGGTGCTCCACTACAGCTGGGGATCCACGGCCAGCTACGCCCAGACCGGCATCACCCTGAACAGCGACGGCACCTTCACGGGGCCGGGCACGGGCAAGTGGCGGCTGCGGGACGGCACGCTCCAGCTGAGCTTCGACGGTGGCCCGGCGAAGTACGGCGGCACGATCGACGGCAATGTCGCATCGGGGGCGATGTCGACATTCGCCGGCCTGAACGGCTCCTGGTATCTCGTCAGGGAAGGCACGGTGGGGATCGAGCCCGAGACCGACGAGGCGACCATCGACGCGGCCGGAAACGAGCTTCTGGCGCGGGTCTGAATGCCCGCGGGCTCGCGTCCGCCACTGCCGAGTACCCAACCGGCTCAATGAGGAGGCTTTCGATGCATCCGCACGACCACCGGCACTCGATCTACTGCATTCTGCCGCCCCACGTCCTTGAATCGATCGCAAGATCGGGGGATGCCGAGCACAGAGAGTGGGCACTGAAGACCCTTGCGATCGACACAACGGTGCGAAGCGAACGGGTCACCGAGCAGTTGCTTCGCGTTCCCGCGGCGGCTCTCACGGCGCCCCACAAGGAACGCCTCATCTACACCGCCGGCCACGGTTCGGCGCTGCCGGGCACGTTGGTGCGTTCGGAGGCCCAGGCCGCAACGGGCGACGCCGCCACCGACGAAGCCTACGATGGGTTCGGCGCCACGTTCGATCTCTACTGGGGCATTTTCCACCGTAACTCGATCGATAATGCCGGCCTGAACTTGATCGGTACCGTCCACTACGGCCAGGACTACGACAACGCGTTCTGGAACGGGTCGCAGATGGTCTTCGGCGACGGGGACGGCACGTACTTCAACCGGTTCACGGCCTCGATCGACGTCGTGGGTCACGAGCTCACCCACGGTGTCACCGGGCATCAGGCCAACCTCGTGTATCACGACCAGCCGGGCGCTCTCAACGAGTCGGTCTCGGACGTCTTCGGCTCGCTCGTGAAGCAGTACGCGCACGCGCCCCAGCAGACGGCCTCCCAGGCCGACTGGCTGATCGGCGCGGGGCTCTTCACGACGAAGGTGAACGGGGTCGCGCTCCGATCGATGAAGGCACCTGGGACCGCGTACGACGACGATGTCCTCGGCAAGGATCCGCAGCCGGCCCACATGAGCCAGTACGTGACCACGACCTCCGACAACGGCGGCGTGCACATCAACTCGGGCATCCCCAACCACGCGTTCTACCTACTGGCGGTCGCGCTGGGCGGCTATGCGTGGGAGAAGGCAGGCCGGATCTGGTATACGACCCTCTGCGATCCACGCCTGTCCTCGAACGCGCAGTTCCAGGACTTCGCCGACCTGACGGTGGACAATGCCGGCCGGCTGTTCGGCGACGTCGAGCAGCAGGCGACGATCGACGCCTGGGAGCAGGTGGGAATCACCGTGACGGCGACGCAGCCGAAGATCTCAGGGAGCTGGGTGCTCCACTACAGCTGGGGTCCGACGCAGACGTACTCACAGGTCGGCCTGTCGTTCAACGGCAACGGCACGTTCACAGGTGGCGCGACCGGCAAGTGGCAGCAGCAGGATGGCACCGTTCTGCTCAGCTTCGACGGCGGTCCGGCCAAGTACGCAGGGACGGTCGACGGGAACGTCGGATCGGGCGCCATGTCGACGTTCAGCGGGCTCGACGGCTGCTGGTACCTGTCGAAGCAGGGAATGGTCGGCCTGACGATATCGTCCGGCGGCGGAGCCCCAGGGCTGATAGATGCGGCGGGAACCGCGACGTCCGAGCAGCCCGCTCTCAGGGGCCGCGTGTCCGAGTTGGCGGGGGCGCCCGGCTGAGATCGGAACGTCGGGGGCGGCGGCCGCCCCCGACGTTCTTCACCGCGACACGAAAGGGCTGCTTCTTGCGCATTCGGTTTCAGGCGGACGGCGGGTTTGGGAACTTCCCGGGGCTCAACGAGCCGACGATCATCGACACGGCCGATCTGCAAGCGGTCGACGCCAGTGCTCTCGAACAGCTCGTCGCTGCCGCCGACTTCTTCGGCAGGTCCGCAGCGTCGAGCCCGCCTCCGGCTGGTTCGGCCGACCTGCGCCGCTACACGATCACCGTCGACGGGGACGACGGTCGCTCGCGCACGATCGAGGTCACCGAGCCCGTAGAGGACGCTTCACTCGAGGCGCTCGTCGGCTTCCTCCGAGCAGCCGGCAAAGCCGGCCGCGATCGCTGACGACAAGGGACGTGTGATGCTCCAAGAAGCCAACGGATCACACCAGGCGGTGGAAGGGCGCACCTCGTTCTCGCAGCTCGTTCGGGCCCATCATCGCTGGGCGAAGCAGCTGCACGGACGGAACCGGATCGACGAGCAGACGCGCGAGCGGTACGTGACCGCACTCGCCGAGTTCGAGGGAACTGCAGGCTCGATCCTCGATGCGTACTGGTGCCTCGAAGAGGCGTCCGCTGTCGCGCTCACGGCGCGCGAGCCCGCCGTCCCGGGAGCCGACGGTTTCCTCGGGCGTCTCGTCCGGCGTCCTCGCGAGCCCGAGTTGCGCCTCCACCGCGTCACGGACTGGGTCACCGCCAACGCACCCCAGCTCGCCGACCTCCTGCACAGTTGCGACATCCTCGCGATCAAGGCCGGTGAAGGACTCGAGGGAACCGCGCGGCGAGTTGCGATGCAATGGGTCCTCGCCGTGGAGACCCACGTGCTCGGCTTCGTGGAGCGCTTGCACGCCGAGCGGGTCGACGCGAAGGAGCGACAGGCGTTCGTGGCCAGTGAGCGCGCCGAGCTCGAGCAGATAGAGGCGTATATCAATGGTTCGGGGGAGCGCGCGGCCCGCATCTACTACATCCAGGGCATGCTCCTGGGCATCCTCCCGCTCCTCGCGCTCGGCTTTCTGGCGGCGGTCCTCATCTCGCTCTTCGACGCCCTCGACGTGCACGACGCGGGGATCCGCGCGTTCTTCGGCTGCTTCGCGGCCGGTGCCGCCGGTGCCATCGTCAGCGTCCTGTCACGCATGGGGAGCAAGAAGGACAACTTTGCGATCGACCACGAGATGCCACGCCGGGGGCTCTACGCACTCGGCTCGTATCGGCCGATCGTCGGCTCGATCTTCGGGCTTGCGATGTATTTCCTCGTCTCGACCCCGCTACTCCAGATCGATCAGACGACGAAGAGCTTTGACTTCTACGTCACCGTCGCCTTTCTCGCCGGATTCAGTGAGCGCTGGACGCGCGTGATCCTCGATGGGGCCCAGAGCGTGATCGGCACGAAGGGCCAGAAACCGGCCCTCACGGAAGACACCGGGCCGAAGCGCGATCGGGTCCAAGAATCGGATCAGTCGGCTGGGACTGCCCCAGAGCCTCCGTCAGAGGAGACGTAACCGTGGCGGCCGAGCCGGACATCGGCTTCCCCCCGGCCGACGTCGCATCGCGGGTTGCCGCATTCGCGCCCGCCCTGGACCAGGTGGTGGCGGCAAAGGAGCTCGACCGGAACCTGCTCGTTGGCTCGTGGAACCTGAGGGCGTTCGGAGGGTTGACGAAGAAATGGCACTCGGTCGACGGCGATTCTCCAAAGCGTGATCTGGCGGATGTGTTGGCGATCGCGTCGGTGCTTTCACGCTTCGACGTCGTAGCGGTGCAAGAGGTGCGGAGCGATCTGCGCGCACTTCGTCATCTGTTGAAGGCGTTGGGCCCGGAGTGGGGGTTCACGCTGACCGACGTGACGAAGGGCCAGGCGGGCAACGACGAGCGGATGGCGTTCCTGTTCGATACCCGCCGGGTGACTCCGTCGGGGCTCGCGTGCGAACTCGTCGTGCCCGCGGACGAGCCAAGGTTGTCGCCGACGGCGTTCGCACGGCAGTTCGCCCGTACCCCCTATGCCGTCAGCTTCGTCTCGGCCGGCAAGACGTTCATCCTCGTCACCTTGCACGTCGTGTACGGGAACGCGCCGAGCGACAGGGTCGGCGAGCTGACCGCAATCGCAGAATGGCTGGCCGGTTGGGCGAAAGAGGCGGCCGAGTGGGGGCACAACCTGATCTGCCTCGGCGACTTCAACATCGACCGCAGGGATGATCCGTTGTTCAAGGCCTTTACGTCGACGGGCCTCACGTCGTCCCCAGCCTTGAACGACGTGCCGCGGTCGATCTTCGACGACCCCGGCGCGGGCCATTTCTACGATCAGATCGCCTGGTTCGTCGACGACACCAAGGGGCCGGCCCTGTCGCTTCGGTGCACGAATGCCGGCAGCTTCGACTTCGTGCCCCTCTGGCAGCAGAACCTGACGACCACGCAGCTGTCGTGGCGCATCTCCGACCACTACCCACTTTGGGTGGAGTTCTCGGTGCAATGACCGAGCAGCTGGGTCGGACGGACCTCGAACGAGCAGCTGCTCCCGTTCAGAAGCACCCGTCTGCATCCCCTCGCGACCGGGAGGAGCGCAGGCCGCAGGAAGGGATCGCCCTCTGCCTTTCGGGTGGCGGCTACCGCGCGATGCTCTTTCACCTCGGCGCCCTGTGGCGTCTGAACGACACCGGCTACCTCCATCGACTCGACCGGGTATCGAGCGTCTCCGGCGGTTCCATCATCGCCGGGGTACTCGCCCTCGACTGGGAGCACCTCGCCTTCGACGACGCAGGCATCGCCACGAACTTCGACGGGCGGATCGTCACATCGGTGCGAACCATGGCGGGTCGCACCATCGACTGGCAGGCGATCCTTCTGGGAACGCTCCTGCCGGGAACCGCCGGGCAGCGGCTGGCCGCGGCGTACCGCAAGCACCTTTTCGGGTCTGCCACCCTACAGCAGCTCCCTTCGCATCCCGAGTTCGTCTTCAACGCCACCAACCTCCAGTCGGGTGCTCTCTGGCGTTTCTCCAAGCCCTACTTGTGGGATTACCGCGTCGGGGAGGTCAAGAACCCCACGGTCGAGCTCGCCGTTGCCGTCGCCGCCTCGTCTGCGTTTCCGCCGTTCCTCTCACCGGTCGTGCTCGACCTCGACAACGGAGCGTACGAGCCCGGGTCGGGAGACGAGCCCGGCTCGGCCGCCAACCTTCAGCACCCGCCGTACACGACCCGCGTCGTGCTCGCCGACGGTGGCGTGTACGACAACCTGGGCCTCGAGACCGCCTGGAAGCGTTACGCGACCGTGCTCGTCTCGGACGGGGGCGGTCATCTGGGCGACCAGCCTCGCCCGAGGCACAACTGGCCCATGCAGGGGTACCGCGTCCTCGGGGTGATCGACAACCAGGTACGAAGCCTGCGCAAGCGACAACTCATCGACGGCTACCACGCCGGGCTGCGCCGGGGAACGTACTGGGGCATCCGGAGCGACATCGAGGATTACGGCCTCCCGAGCTCGCTCGCGTGCCCCGTGGACGCGACCAGGAAGCTCGCCGGCATCTCCACGCGGCTCGCCGCCTTGGAGTCGCCCGCGCAGGAGAGCCTGATCAACTGGGGCTACGCGATCGCCGACACGGCGCTTCGAAGATGGGTGGCGCCCGACCTTCCCCCACCAGCCGGTTTTCCGTACCCCGGCATCGGGGTCGGGTGAGGATGGGCGCCTTGCCACACCGGGCCGCGGGGCTTCTCAACCACGGACCGAGACGCTCGACGGTCGCCTCGGGCGGCAGAGGCCGCCCTGGCGGGGGAGAACGTCGTTCGCCCTGTGCGACCCTGTCGGGTTCCAATCGTTCTTGTCGGGACGACGGTCGCTTCGGTGATCCGAGGCGAAGAGCGGGGAGTCGCCGGGGGAGCGGGGCGCCGCTCCTTGCCCGCCGCGGTTCCTGCCCGTTGCATCGCGGTGGGTGGGGCAGGGACGATATCTCCCCGAGGGGATGTACCCCGTGAGCCTGCCGAGGTAAACCGCGTCGCGGGGCTCCCTCCTCGTTGTCGATGCCTCCGGGTCTTCCTCGATCGGTGCGATCCGAACCCCGAGCGGTCGGTCATCCGGACCAGGCGAGGATGATTCCGGCCAGACCGTTCCGGCTTTCGTTGATCACGTGCCGAATCGTGACCGAGTGACCGTGTGACAACGAGATGACCTCGCCCGGGAATGGTACGTGCTCGAACGGCACGATTTCTTGAATCGTCCGCTCACCGTCGACCACGACGATCAGCCGAAAGCGACGAGGTGCGTATCTACTCTCCGCGGCTCTGCCGTCAGCCGAAAGCACGCTCCCGCCGCCCGACTATCGACGCCACGCCCACTGCATATGCCGCGATGGATCCGGTCGCGACGAGGAGCAGCCTCGGGCGGACATCTCTCGTCCGCCTCCGTGCTCCACCCCTTGCGACCTTCCACGCGAGCCAGCCGAGAATCGCGTTGCGTCTGTTGAGAATCCGACTCATGCAGGTGGTCTTGCCCGCCGGACATCCGATGGAAACCCCGTGATCCGCGGAGGCTTTCGCCGACGACCCGGTTTCGCGTCGAGAACCCGCGGGTACGACCCGGCCGATGCGCACTCATCTCCCACCGCTTCCGGGCCCTGGCATTCCCGGGCCCGATCCGTTGCCGAGTCCGGATCCCGAGCCCCCGACCGAACCGGATCCGATGCCCGAGCCCGTCATCTGAGCAGCGGCGAGCATTCTCGCTCGGGCCGTTCGTAACGTGGGGTTCGCGTCACCGGCGCGGAGGTTTGCGCCCTCTCCCCGGCGGGTACCCCGTCATCCGCACATCCTCGACGAAAGGAACGCCATCATGGGAATCTCCTTCAGGCTGGTACTCGGCGCCGTCGGGGCGGTGCTCACTTGGGCGGTGACGGCGACCGTGACCGGGGTCGACATCAACACCGTTGGCGTGATCCTGATGGTCGTGGGTGCTGCGGGCCTCGTGCTCTCGCTCGGGTTCTTGTCCAGCTGGGGTGAGTTCGGAGCACACCGCGAGACGACCACCGTCGTTTCTGAGGACGGACTGCCGCGTTGAGATGTAGTGCCGCGGTGCGGGCCACGATGGCGCAACCCGTAGCATGACGAGAACGAGCAAGGCAGGCGACGCAACGGTGGGGCGGATCGAGCAACTGGGCGACGCCTATGTCGTCACGCTCGGTGGCGAGATCGATGCCTTCAACGCCCCGTCGCTTCGCGTCGATTTCAGGCGCCTGGTCGAGGAAACGGGTGCCTCGACCATCGTCGTCGACCTGGCCGCGGTCACATTTCTCGATTCGTCCGCCCTCGGCGCGCTCATCGGATTGCTTCGGCGAGTTCGTGAACGCAACGGACGGCTCCGGATCGTTCTCCCGGAGGCCCACGCCGCGCGAATCTTCGAGCTGACCGGCCTCGACGAGGTCCTCGACCTGTATCGAGGACGTGAAGCCGCGCTCAGCGCAAGGAGCGAGTGAAGCGCAGCCGCGTGCCAGAGCCGTGACCTCGTGAGTCGATCTCGAACTCGTCCGCGACAGCCCGGATGATTGCGAGACCCATCCCTTCTTGGCCGAACTCGTCCGGCCGCCAGTCGTCGACGGACGAGCTATCGAAGCCCGGACCGTCATCTTCGACGACGACCTCCAGCAGGCCGTCCGAGCCGAGTGCCAGCGTGAGGGTGACGTTTCCTTCGCCGTTCGGATAGGCGTGGCGGCACGCGTTGGCCGCTGCTTCCGTGACTGCGAGACGCAGATCGGCGAGTGCCTCCTCATCGGCCTGCACGAGCCGGGCGACGCCCGTCAGCGCGAGGCGAGCCAGCAAGAGGTACTCGGGGCGCGCAGGGAACACGAGCGTGAAGGCACCGGTGGTCATACCGGGGTTCCCTCACCGTCGTCGAGGCGGCCGTGCATTGCCGCGAGCGCCCGCCGCAGCAGGCGGGAAACATGCATCTGAGAGATGCCGAGCTCGGCAGCGATCTCCGACTGCGTCAGGCCCTTGAGGAATCTGAGCACCACGATCCGGCGTTCACGCTCCTCCAACCCTTCGAGTCCTGTGCGTACGACTGAGCCCCGTTCCAGGGTTTCGTAGCCGTCGTCGTCGCGGCCGAGAAGGTCGATGAGCGTCAGATCCCCACTCGAATCGACGGGCGTCGACAGCGAGGTCGGCGTGTGCGCGCGGGCAGCCTCGAGCGCCTCGATTACATCTTCCTCCTCCACGTCCGCAGCGGCGGCGATCTCGGCAATCGTGGGAGTCCGGCCCAGCTCGGACGAGAGGTCGTCGACGAGCCGAGACACGCGGAGGGACAGCTCCTTCATCCGGCGCGGCACCTGCACGCTCCAAGAGCGGTCGCGGAAATGCCGCCGGATCTCTCCGACGATAGTCGGCACTGCGTAGGTCGACAACTCGACAGGACGTTCGAGCTCGAAGCGATCGATTGCCTTGATCAGGCCAATGGCGCCTACCTGGACGAGGTCTTCGAACGGCTCGCCGCGGCCGGCGTAGCGCCGGGCGAGCGATCTCACGAGCGGCATCAGCTCCTCGACCAGCCGATCGCGGGCGGCCCAATCCTGGTTGAGGTGATAGGCCTCGAGGAGATCGGCGTGAGGGCGGCGACTCGCCACCTCCATCATCCCGCCACACCGCGCGCGAGCTCGAGTTCGATCCACTCGTGCCCGGCTCTCTGGAGCGGCGCGAGGCCGTCCACCAGGGGCTCGACGACGCGGCGTCTCGCGGAATCCGCAGCCGTGCCTTCTTCGAGTGGCCCGATCCGAAGTAGGAGGCATTTCTCATCGACGGTCATCTCGATCTCGAGAACGTCGCCGAACGCGGAGGCACCGAGCGTAGAGGCCGCCAGGGTCAACTCGTCGATGCGATCGACGGGAATATCGAGCCGCGAGCCGAGGCCGCCGAGGACGAGTGCCGCGACGCTCGCACCGCCTGGACCGGGGGGAACCGTCAGGACGATCGTGTCCATCACACAACCGTAACCCTACGAAGCCCACCGGGGGCCGTTGCAGACATCGTGAGCGACAGGCCGTATCCATGCGACTACACTGCCGACGATGCCGGAGCGGGATTTGACCCTTACCACCGACACGGCCGAAGGTGCGAGCATCATCCATGTCGTCGGAGAGCTCGACCTCTCGACCACCGCTGCCTTCGACGCCCAGCTCGAGCAATCGCTTCCTGCGGGCCGTGTGATCGTCGTCCTCTCCGAATGCACGTTCGTCGACTCGTCCGCCCTCAGGTCGCTCGTTCGTGCCGAACGGGCCGCTCGCGAAGGCGGCGGAGGGCTCGCTCTCGTCGCTCCGTCCCAGCCCGCGCGACGGGTCCTGGAGGTCTCAGCTCTCGATCGCGTCATGCCGGTGTTCGAGACCGTGGCCGACGCCGTCGCGTCCCCTACGTGGGGGCTCGCCACCATCGAGCGCGAGCGGTAGGCTGGGATAGAGCCGCAGAACGCGGTCGAGCAACGTCAGTTCGAAGACCCTGAGCACGTGGGGGTCGTCGACGACGATCCTCATCTCCGTCCGGCGAGGACGAATTCGCCGTGCCGCTCCGAGTAGCACTCCGAGCATCATCGAGTCGACGAAGGTAACGCCTGTCAGATCGACGATCACGGTACCGGCTCCCGTTCGGATTGCCTCGTCCAATGCATCCCGGAGGATTGGTGCGGTGTGGAGATCGGCCTCTCCGCGCAGCCCGACCAGGGCGACGTCGTCGACCACCACGCTCGAGTCGACCTGCAGTCGATGCGTCTCGGTCGAGCTGGTTGGACGATCCATCGTCGGGTGCCTACCCGTTCGCTCGGGCGCTAAACCTCCCCGCCGCTCGAGACGCGGTGCTCCATGACGATGGTGGTGCCGGCGTCGCCGGTGCTCACTTCGACGGCGTCCATCAATGATCGCATCAGGTTGAGGCCGAGGCCCCGGTCGGTCGAGCCGTCACCTGGCTTCCACCGGCCGCTGTCCTGCACCTCGACCCGTAGCCACCCTCCGTCGTCCAACCTTGCACCGAGGCGGAATGTCGTCTGCGTTGGTCGCTGCGCGTGCTCGATCGCGTTCGCGCCTGCCTCCCAGGTCGCGAGGACGACCTCGCCCGCCGCGCCCGCCTCGACCAATCCGTCCGAGAGCCACGACCGGAGGCTTGCGCGCATCTCGACGAGCCCGTCCTGGGTCGTGGGCACCACGAGGCTGAGGTCGTCGACCACCGTCGCGGCGAACCGAAGGGCGAGAATCGCGACGTCGTCCGGCCTCTCGTCGTCGCCGATCAATTCGCCGATCAGCGTGTCCACGAGCGTTTCGGGGTCATCATCGCTTCCCGTCGCGGAGCTCGCGAGAAGCGAAAGGCCCGCGTCGAGCGACCTGTCTCGGCGCTCGACGAGGCCGTCGGTGTACAGGATGATGGTCGATCCCTCCTCGAGTTCTGCCGCGCCCGTTTCGAAGCTCGCCGATCCGTCGACGCCGATCGGCAACGTGCGGCCCCCCTCCAGGAACCTCGTCGATCCGTCCGGAGCGAGGACGAGTGGCGGCGGATGGCCGGCCACGACGTATCGGAGGTGGCGGGTTCGCGGGTCGACGACGAGATACGCCAGCGTCGCGAAGGGTGCCTCAACCATGCCGTCGACGAGCCTGCCGAGCCGCGCGACGACCTGACCAGGATCAGTGTGCTCGGATGCGTACGCGCGCAAGGCGTTCCGGAGCTGTCCCATCATCGCTGCCGCCTGGACCCCTTTTCCGACCACATCTCCGATGACGAGCCCGACACGCCCGTCTTCGAGTTGGATTGCGTCGTACCAATCTCCACCGACGTCGACCCCAACCGAACCCGGCAGGTATCGCGCCGCGAGCGTGATGCCGGAGACGGTCGGTAGCCGCTCCGGCAAGACGCTACGCTGCAATGTCTCCGCGATTCCGCGTTCGGCCTCGTATCGGCCGGCGCGATCGAGCGCCTGCGCGCCCTGACTCGCCAACGTTTGGAGCCACTCTCGGTCGGCGCCCGCGAACCCGCGTCTCGCAGGTGACTGGACGGCGAGCGCTCCGTCCGCCAGCGGGAATGCAACCCAACCCATGTCGGACCCGGCCGGACGGCGCTCTCTCAGGCAGGATGTGATCGCGGCGGCCGCAGCCTCCGGGATCTCGTCCGACTTCAGCTCCGACCCGATTGCCGCCACCACTGCGATCGTGCTCGTGCCGTGCCCGGTGCCGGGATGTCGAAGGACGATGAGCCCCGCCGAAGCGCCGACGCCCGTTGCCGCATGCTCCAGGCAGGTTCGGCTCACGTCCTCCACGGTGACGGCCTTCGACAAGGAGGCGGTCACGGCTTGCAATTTCCGTAGCCTGTTGACCGAGGCCTGCTCACGCTCGAACAACTGAGCGCGGTCGAGTGCCTGCGCGGCCTGACGCGCGAGGCCGACGACGACGTCCAGGTCCGCACCGTGAAGGCGTTCCTCGGGCGAACCGATGAAGACACTGCCGATAGCGCGACCGGCGGCGATGAGCGGCACGGCAACGAACGACTCATCGGTGCGCTCGAACCACGGGTAGCGCCCGACGATCTCCTCGAAGCACGCGCACACGACAACTTCGCGGGTTCGGATCGCGTCGGTGACGGGGGTCTGGACGTTCAGCGGGATCCGCTCCCAGGCGCTGATCATCTCGGTGGAGTAGCCCTCGCTGGCGACGAGCTCGACGCCCTCCCCGTCCTCGGCCAGCGCGTAGACGGTCGCGGCCCGTGCGCCGAGTGCGGCCACTCCCTGCCGGACGATCGCCGAACCGACCTCCGCGGGAGTCGCCGCGGCAGAAAGAGCTTCCGTGACGGCCTGCAGCGCCCGCGTCTCGTCCTGCGCCCGACGTCGGGCGGCCTGCTCGATCGCGAGTCCGGCCTGGTCGGCAAAGCGCCTCGCAACCGCGATCACCGAGGGGGCGGGTTCCGGGATCACACGCTCCCACTGAAGCGCGAGGATCCGTTCGAACTCGGCTCCGATCACGATCGGGATCCGCAGTGACGAAAACAGCCCGAGTCGTCTTGCGTGTCGTAGCGCCTCGCCGCGCGTGTGTAGTTGGGCGTTGGGAACGAACATCGATCTGAATGCACGCATCTCGGCGATCAAGCCGGGGAAGTCCGCAAAATCGATTCTCGTGCCGGGAGGAATCACCTCACTCGGTGGATCGCGCCATGTGACCTCGAGCTTCTCGCCGTCAACGGGCGTCCACACCTGCACCACATCGCACCCGAATGCGCGGCGGGCCTCGGCACAGACCGACGCGGCCACCGCTTCGGGGGTCGACCCTTGCTGGAAGCGAGGAGCGACTGCGAGGATGCGGTCGAGAGCCTCGCGGGAGCTGCGCTCCTGGGCATAGAGCTCCGCACGTTCGAGTGCCTGGCCCCCGAGGTCGGCTGCGATTCGTGCCACCGTTCGCACCTCCGCCGTGATCGAATCTGGTTCTGCGAAGGGGAACCCCATGGCGCCCGCGAGTCGGTCACCCATGAACACCGGAACCGCAAGGGCTCCCGACGCATACGGCGCGAGTGCGGCACCATCGGGGAACCGGGACACGAACTCTCGGCGTCTCTGCGCCCAGACCGGCGTGCCCTCCCTCGCTGCCACGGTGATCGGAGCGCGGGTCGTCAGTGACATGCGCGACCCTGGCCGCAGCGTCTGACCCGTCGCGCCAACGGGATCGACGATCACGAGCTCATCGCTCTCGACGAGCCCGAGCGCGCCTCCGCGGGCGCCGATCGCCGCCGGAACGCTTTCGACCATGACGCGAGCGACCTCCTCCGGCGTCAGAGCAGCAGAAAGGGAAGCAGCGAGCGCCTGGAGGCGCTCGACGCGAAGTCGTGATCTCTCCTCACGTTCCGCGACGAGTGCGGCGCGTTCATGGCCTCGGCGCATCCCGAACCCCACCCCGGCGACGATGGTCCCAGCCGCGAGCGACACCGCCCACTGGACGAAATCATCGCGCGATGAAATCGCGAACGACCACCGCGGAGGTACGAGCGCCCAAATCGCCAGGCCCCAACCCGAGATCACCGCAGCGATACCGCCGGTTCCCCCCGCCGCCCAGACCGCAATTGCCACGGCCCCGAACAGGGGGGCATAGATGACTTCGTCGCTCAAGCCAAGGAGCATGGCGGCCACCAACACGCTCGCCGCGCCGAGGCCGGCCCCCAGTGCGATCGCTGGGACAGCGCCACGGACGCGGGGGCGAAGCTCGCTGACGGGCGGCTGGAAGCTGTCGTCCACGTCCATCCTCCGTACAGCTTGCACCTGGTCGCTACTCGGTGACAAATTCGAACCCCGTTCGTCGCGCCGGGCCCCACCTCCGGGAATAACGGTGGTTCCCGCGCCGCGCGCGCTCCAAACCCGGGTATTTCCGACCAGCTTCCTCCAATCGGCGCAAAGGGAACGCGTTTTGCCCACAGGTCTCGCGGGTAGGCCGTCCGGGACGAATCCGCTGACCAACCCGAAAGGACAACGATGTTCTGGTTACTCGTATTGCTGCTCGTGATCCTGGCCCTCGCGGGCGGCGTGGCCCTCTCCAAGTTCGTTTTCCTGCTGCTCGTCGTCGCAGTCGTGGTTGCGCTCCTCGGCGCGCGGGGACGGGCGGCATGACCAACTCGAGCGGCGCGGCACTCGCAACCGACGAGACCCGGAATCCACGTCTCGGGTGGATGCCCCCCTCCGTGGTCGATCCAAAGGGAGGAATGGACGGCAGCAGAAACGTCCTCGTCGTGAGCACTGTCGGGGACCCGGCGGCATCGCTCCACCCGTATGTGCGCGATGGGGACGTGATCAAGGTCGTCGTCCCCGTGGTCTCTCAGGGATTCCTGGATTGGCTTGCCAATGACGAGGATGCGTTCGCAGATGCGGAGGACGTCGCCCGCCGGACGGCCGCCGAACTGCCGGGTGAGACGGTCTCCGCGGGCGCTGGGGAAGCGGATCTGGAACTGTCCATCCGTGATGCGCTTGCGACATTCCCGGCGGACGAGATCGTCGTGGTGGTCGAAGACGACGAGCTCGTCCCAACGATGACGGAAGGAGGATCGGCGCGGCGGCGGATCGGCGGCGTTCCGGTTCGCATCGTCGTCGTTGGCGGCTCCCCGGTCTAGCTCTTCCGAATGCTGAGTTCGGCCGGCGTCACTAGGCTGTCGCGATGGCCGGGAGCGTGCGAGAGACGCGGGCAGCACGAAACGAAGACGCATTCCGGCAGCTCAACGATCGATTACATGTTCTCTCGGGCATCGACGGCTCGTCCGGGCCGCTGGAGCAATTCGTGTGCGAGTGCGCACAGACGAGTTGCTCGCTCGTCGTCCAGCTCACGCCGGCCGAGTATCGGTCCGTGCGGGCAGCGAGTACGCACTTCCTCGTGTTTCCAGAGGCCTCGCACACCAGTCCCGACCTAGAGACCGTGGTAGCACGCCGCGAGCGCTACTGGGTCGTCGAAAAGCAAGGCGAAGCCGGCGCGGAAGCCGCGGAGCTCGCGGACGGCGCGCCCGGCCTTTGACCGAACGACGGCGGCGCGTGGCTCGTGATCGGGTTCGGATCAGCCGCGCCGCGCCGCCGCTGGAACCTCTGCTGATCAGTCGGCCCGGCGGTCGAGGGCGTTTTGACTGCCGCCGGGCGGGGTACCCATCGTGAAGACCGTCCCCCGGATGAAGCAGGAGGCAGCATCATGAGCGGTACTCAGGACCAGGTCACGGGCAAGGCCAAGGAAGCGGTCGGCGACCTCACGGACGACAAGGACCTTCAGCGCGAAGGTCAGGCAGACCAGGCGGCGGGCAAGGCGAAGAACAAGCTCGACGAGGCCAAGGACTGGATGAGTGACAAGATCGATGACGCCAGAGACAGCCTGAGCCGCGGCTGAGAGAGCTGCGGAGATCGAGACGGCGGGATTGCCGAGCAGGAGTGCTGGGCAATCCCGCCCTGGTCGTGCAAACTCGCGCCGGCGCGTTTGGAGGGCGGATCCGGGGCTCGTTCCCCGAAGACGAAGCGTCGCAGTTCCCTTTCCTGCTCCCTGGGTGGCGCGAGTCGCGCCGAGACTCCACAACGGCGCGAGATCAGCCCGGCGCGTTCGGGAGCCGGCCATGGATCGCACCGTGCTCGGTACGAGCGGGGAAGGAGACCCCGGCGCGGTCTGTCCACCGTTCTCGGCTCTTTGACTGGCTCGCCTCAGGTGGTAGGGTCGGCTCGTCGGGGCAGATGGGCGTGTCTTTCTTCGACGCTGCCGATCCTGTGACTTGCGGCCAATTCAATTCCAGGATGGCAGGCTGAGCACTTCGCGTTCGAAAGGCCTCGACGGGCGACCGACCGGCAACCAGCGTGTGAGGAGGTTCTTCGTGCAAGGCAAGAGCGGGAGCCGATCCGGAGTCCTGCAGTGGGTCGTCGTGCTCGTGGTCGGCGTCGTGGTCGTGACCGTCGTCCTCGGCCTGAGCCTCATTCCGCGCCTCAACGACGGGCAGAGGGTCCTCGACTCGGCCAGGCCGGCCTTCGCTCCCGAGCGTGTCACCGGGGCCCGCGCCGGCATCGACCTGATCTCCACGAACGTCGACATGGCGGATCCGATCGGGACATCCCGCGGTACGGCCGCAGCCGAGGTGCCGCAGCTGATCGCGTTCGTCTCCGAGAAGACCGGACTCTCGCCGGCGGAGGTCGTTGCCGCGCTGCAGAAGAACTTCCCGCACACCACGGCTCTCCTGCAGACGATCCCTCTGTCCTCGGTGACGGCGGAGCTGCCCGCCCTGTTCGTGTTCCTCGAGAAGTCGCTCGGCGTCTCCGAGTCCGAACTCCTCGCGGCGCTGAAGACGAACTTCCCTCGGCTCACCCAGTCGATCACCAACCTGCCGACGCTGACCAACGGCTGGGACAACGTCCAGAACACTGAAGGGTTCACCCGCTTCGACGGCACGCCCGTCAAGACCGTGCCCGATGTGCGGACGTACTTCGGCACCGACCTGATTCCGGTTCTGGAGCGCCAGCAGGGCAACTTCGCGAGCCTCGACGGGACATCGACCGTCGATTGGATCGCCCCCCTCCTGCTCATCGTCGGGCTGGTCGTGGTCTTGTTTGCCGGGCTGATGATCGTACTGAACCTGAGAGGGCCCGTATCGCGCGGGCGCGCCATCGCGAGTGCGTCGGTCGTTCTCGCTGTCGGTGTCGGGGTCGTGGTACTCGTGGTCGTCGTGTCGCTCGTCCCCCGCGTCAGCAACGGGCAAAAGCTGCTGGATGCCCTACGCCCCGCGAACGAAGCCGCACGAGTCGAGGGTGACCGGGGCGGCATCGACATGGTCTCCGCGATCGTCGACACGGAAGATCCGATCATGACCGCGCAAGGCGGGGCCGCGGCCGAGGTGCCGAAGCTCATCGCGTTCGTGTCCGAGAAGACCGGACTCTCGCAGGCGGAGGTCGTCGAAGCGCTGCAGAAGAACTTCCCGCACACGACGGCTCTCCTGCAGACGATCCCTCTGTCCTCGGTGACGGCGGAGCTGCCGGGCCTGTTCACGTTCCTGGAGAAGTCACTCGGCGTCTCCGAGGCGGAGCTGCTCGCGGCGTTGAAGACGAACTTCCCGGGGCTCGCCCAGTCGATCACCAACCTGCCGGCTGTGACCAACGGCTGGGACAACGTCCCCAACACGGACGGGTTCACGCGCTTCGACGGCACCCCGATCAAAACCGTGCCCGACGTTCGTACGTACTTCAGTGCTGACGTGATCCCCGTGTTGGAGAACCAGCGAGGCAACTACGAGAACCTCGTCTCGGTCTCGAACATCGACTTCATCGGGCCTCTGGTGCTTGCCGTCGGCATCATCGTCACGATCTACGGGCTGCTCATGCTGCTCCTGGCCCGGCGGCTGGAACCGGGTCCGAGCAAAGACGAGAGCCCCGTACCGAGTCCGGCGACATAGAGCTGCGTTGACGGTTTTCCGACACGAGACTATGGTGTTTCGCGCCCAACGCGGACGGGCGTATCAAGCGGCGTTTCGAACCGCAGGCGGGAAGGGACACCAGATGACCAGACGGGCTGAGGCCTTCGCTGCTCTCCGACTGAACGGCGTCGCGTGCCCATGCTGATCGCGTCTTCGACCGGCTGGCAGATCGGGCTAGCGCTCGGCAGTGCGGTGATCGTGGTGGCCGCCGTGATCGTGATCGTGATCGTCGTGCTGGCGATCAGGATCGCCAAGCAGGCCAAGGCGGCCGAGCAGGCGGTCGACGTGGTGCGGCGGCAGACAGCCGAGCTCGGCGGCATCGCGCAGATCAACGACTCGGGCGTGAGGATCCTGCACGCCGCGCGGTCCCTGCGCAAGGTGGCGGTCGGACGATGACGGCCTCACTCGCCGTCCTGTCCGCTCACACGTATTGGGCGATCGCGCTGAGCATCGCTCTCGGTGCGGCCGTCGTCGTCGCGATTCTGCTGACGTTGCTGGTCGAGGCTGTCGGGAGCATCGAGAAGTCGGTCGAGGGCCTGCTCGAGATCGCGGGCGAGGTCGCCGCCAGCACGGCGAACATTCCCCAGCTCGAGGCCACGGCACCGGTGCTGGCACTGATCGTGGACGAAGCCGTGGTTCAGGACGGCTACATGAACGCGCTCACCGACGGGTTCGGTGGCAGGTGAGCAGCACGCACGCACTGGTCCTGCTCAGCGTCGTGTTGGCGGCCGGCGTCGTCCTCGTGCTCGCCGTCGCGCTGATCGAGGTGCGAAGGGGCCTGACGAGGGCCTCGGAAGGGCTTGCGACACTGGCGTCGGCGCTGCAGAGCGTCGAGGCGCAACACCTCCGCCCGCTCGAAGGTGCGGTCACGGCGATCAACGAACAGTTCGACGTCATCCTCGGTGCGCTGCCGGGGATCGCCCGTAAAGCGGCGATCGTCGCCGAGAGGAGGCCGCGTTGATCCTCTGGTGGATCGGAGACGTCGTCCTGCTCGTGGTGATCCTGCCGGTCGTCGTGTACCTGCTTCGGGGTGTGCTGAACGCCGCCAGGAGCATCGTCCCCAGCGTGCAGGAGATAGCGGAGGTGGCGGCTGCGGGCTCGAAGGACCTCGATGCCGCCGCCATGCTGCTGACGACGCAGGACCAGGCAACCAGAACCGTCGCCGGGGTCGCGAACTACGGCGGCTCCCTCGACGTCATCCTCGACGACGCTCGCTAGGAGGAACCATGACGCCGGTATTGGCATTCGCGGCAGCGGGCGCAGTCACGATCGTCGCCGTCCTGCTGATCGTCGTCGCCCTCGTCTTCTACCTCGTTTCCGTGATCGTGCAACTGCGAAAGATCACCGCCGGCCTGGACGACGTGATCGTCGGCGTCGGTGAGATCGTGCAGAAGACCGCGCCCGTCAACGAGGTCGTCACGACGATCAATCAGCAGCTCGACGCCGGCGTCGAGCTGCTCGAGGGCCTCCTCGTGAAGAAAGCCGGCATGACGGACGCACTGGGCCTTGTCGACGGCATGTACCCAGGGGCGGCCGCCGCCGGATTCAGGAGCTATCCGGAGAGCACCACGACCCTGGTGCCGCGGATCGGGGAGGTCTACACCAGGGGAGCGCTGACGCTCGCGCGGCTCGGCCGAGAGGCGCCGATCGCCGCCGGGAACCCGGCAGGGCCGGCGTTGAGGTATGTCGAGCGAGGAAGTCTGGCAGCGCGGCAGCTGTACCCGGAGATCCGTCAGACGATGCCGAAGTCGCTCGCCAGGTCTCCGGTCATCGGTACCGACGCGCCGGTGCAGTACGAGCAGCGGGACGACATCGGGGCACCACGGAAACGGCTCCCCGCCCGCGCGGCGACCGCGGCGCCGCGCGAGACCTCGTCCAACGGCCCCGCAACGACTGATCAACACTGACCGCCGTTCCCTGACCCGAAAGGAGCTCCGTGCAGACCCCTGCGTCATTCGAGTACGAGCGCGCGACCAGTGTCGAGGGCGCGATCGCATCGCTTCAGCGGGTCGGCTCCGAGGCGCGGATCATCGCGGGTGGGCACAGCCTGCTGCCGATGATGAAGCTCCGACTTGCCAACCCAGAGCACCTGATCGACATCAACGACCTGACGGAGCTCTCGTATATCCGGGAGCAGGGTGATGAGATCTCGATCGGGGCGCTCACCCGACACGTGGATCTGTTGAAATCCGAGCTGCTGGCCGAGCATTTTCCGCTGTTTCGCGACGCCGAGAATGTGATCGCCGACCCTGTCGTGCGCAACCGCGGCACGATCGGCGGTTCGCTGTGCCAGGCGGATGCGGCCGAGGACCTCTCGGCCGTCTGCTCGGCGGTAAAGGCGAAAGTCGTGATCCGTGGCGTGGCCGGGGAGCGGACGGTCGGGATGGAGGACTTCCACGTCGGGCCCTATACGACTGCGGTGGGCGACGGAGAGATGCTCACCGAGATCCGGCTACCCCTGCGGCCCGGCGGCGGCAGCGCGCACGAGAAGGTCGAGCGCCGCGCCGGCGACTGGGCGATCGCCGCCGCGTCCGCGGCCGTTTGGGTCGATGGCGGAAGAATCGTGGACGCGGGCGTCGCACTCAGTGCGGTCGGGCCCACGACGATCCATCTCTCGCGGGCCGAGGACCTGCTGAGAGGCAAGGCTCCGTCGGAAGAGTTGTTCGCGCAGGCGGGCGAAATTGCCTCGACGGACTGCTCTCCGAGCGCCGACGGCCGGGGGCCGATCGACTACAAGCGCCATCTCGCCGGCGTCCTCACGACCCGCGCCCTGCACCGGGCGGCGGCACGCGCCCTGCCTCAGGAGGCCTGATCATGCACGTCTCGATAACGATCAACGGGGAAAAGGTCTCCCGCGAGATCGAGCCGCGACAGCTGCTCGTCCATTTCATCCGCGAGACTCCCGACCTGACCGGCACCCATTGGGGCTGCGACACCTCCAACTGCGGTGCCTGCGTGGTGCAGATGGACGGCGCGCCGATCAAGTCGTGCACGATCCTGGCGGTGATGTGCGAAGGTCATGAGATCCGCACCGTCGAGTCGCTCGAGGTCGACGGCCGCCTGGACCCGGTCCAGATGGGTTTCCACGAGCAGCACGCCCTTCAGTGCGGATTCTGCACGCCCGGCATGTTGATGACGGCCCGTGCCCTGCTGGACGAGAATCCCGATCCGACCGACCAGGAGATCCGCACAGCGATCTCAGGTGCCATCTGCCGCTGTACTGGATACAAGAACATCGTCAGCGCCGTGCGCTGGGCAGCTGAGTACGAAGCGGCCGCAAAACAGGAGGCATGAGCATGGCAGTGGTCGAAAACCTTCCGAGTGCCAAGACCGAGCGTCCGATCGGCTTCGGTCGTCTGAAGCGCAAGGAAGACGCGCGCTTCATCCGCGGCAAGGGCACCTACCTCGATGACGTCCGGCTGCCGGGAATGGTCTACGGCGCCATGCTGCGCAGCCCGTACGCGCACGCGCGGATCGTCTCGATCGACACCTCGAAGGCGCTCGCCGCGCCCAACGTCGCCGCGGTCGTCACTGCCAAGGACCTCGAGACGCTCGGGCTTGCTTGGATGCCGACCATCTCCTACGACACGCAGGCCGTGCTCGCGGGCGACAAGGTCCGCTTCCAGGGCCAGGAGGTCGCGTTCGTGATCGCGACCGACGAGTACTCCGCGAACGACGCGCTCCAGCTGATCGAGGTCGAGTACGAGCCGTTGCCCGCGATTGTCAACGCCCGCAAGGCGCTGGACCCCGACGCGCCGCTGATCCGCGACGACAAGATCGGGCAGCGCGACAACCTCGCGAGCCCGACCTGGGAAGCTGGCGATCAGGAAGCGACCGACCGCGCGTTCGCCGAGGCCGACACCGTCGCGGTGCGCGACATCATCTATCCCCGCTGCCATCCGGCGCCGCTCGAGACGTGCGGCATGATCGCCGACTTCAACCCCGAAACAGGGCAGCTCGACATCTACAACGGAAACCAGGCGCCGCACGCCCACCGCACGGTCTACGCGCACGTCGCGGGGCTCCCGGAGCACATGATCCGGATCATGTGCCAGGACATCGGCGGCGGCTTCGGCAACAAGGTTCCGGTCTATCCGGGCTACGTCTGCGCGATCGCGGGTTCGATCGTGGCCGGCGTACCCGTCAAGTGGGTCGAGAACCGCTCCGAGAACCTGATGTCCACCGGGTTTGCCCGCGACTACCTGATGCGAAGCGAGATCTGCGCGAAGAACGGCAAGATCACCGGCTTGCGGGTCGACGTGATCGCCGACCACGGCGCCTTCGACAGCACCGCGCAACCGACGAAGTTTCCGGCCGGGTTCTTCCACATCGTCTGCGGTTCGTACGACCTCGAGGCGTCGCACGTCAAGGTCAAGGCGGTCTATACGAACAAGGCGCCGGGAGGTGTGGCGTACAGGTGCTCGTTCCGGATCACCGAGGCCGTCTACCTCGTGGAGCGGATGGTCGACGCGCTCGCCCTCGAAATGAAGGTCGATCCGATCGAACTGCGGATGCGCAGCTTCATCGCCCCTGAGCAGTTCCCATACGAGACGACCACCGGCTGGACGTACGACTCCGGCAACTACGCCGAGACCATGCGTGTGGCGATGGACATCGCCGGCTACGAGGATCTGCGCCGCGAGCAGGCCGAAAAGCGCGCCCGCGGCGAGCTGATGGGCATCGGGGTGGCCTTCTTCACCGAAGGCGTCGGCGCGGGGCCGCGCAAGCACATGGACATCCTCGGACTGGCCATGAACGACGGCGCCGACCTGCGGGTGCACCCGTCGGGAAAGGCGGTGGTCAGCATCAGCGCCCAGACGCAGGGGCAAGGCCACGAGACGACGTTCGCTCAGATCGTCGCCGAGGAGCTCGGCATTCCGCCCGAGGACGTCGAGGTCCGTCACGGCGACACCGACCGCTCGCCGTACGGACTCGGAACCTACGGCAGCCGGTCGACGCCGGTGTCGGGTGCTGCGGTCGCGGTCGTCTCGCGGAAGGTGCGCGACAAGGCGCGGCTGATCGCGGCGACGATGCTCGAGACGAGGCCGGAGGATCTCGCGTGGGAGAAGGGCCGCTGGTATGTCAAGGGGGACCCCGAGAAGGGGGCGATGATCGAGGAGATCGCTGTGCGGGCGTACAGCGGCGAGCCGATGCCCGCAGAGCTGGAGGGCGGGCTCGACGCGCAGGTGATCTACGACCCGCCAAACCTCACGTACCCCTACGGCGCCTACATCGCCGTGGTCGACATCGACCCCGACACAGCCCATGTCACGGTCAGGCGTTTCATCGCGGTAGACGACTGCGGCGTGCGGATCAACCCGATGATCGTCGACGGCCAGATCCACGGCGGCCTCGCCGAGGGCGTCGGCATCGCGTTGATGGAGGTCATCACGTTCGACGAGGAGGGCAATTGCCTCAACTCGTCATTCATGGACTACCTGATCCCAACCGCGCTCGAATGCCCCGACTTCGAGCTCGGCGAGACGGTCACGCCGTGCCCGCACCACCCGCTCGGAGCCAAGGGCGTGGGAGAGTCCCCGAACGTCGGTTCGCCACCCGCGATCGTGAACGCGATCATCGACGCGCTGTACGAGACCCACGGCGTCGACCACATCGACATGCCCTGCACTCCGGCCCGCGTCTGGGCCGCGATGCAGGGGCGCGCGGAGCCTCCGCAATGAGGGCGCAGCCACAATGATGACCGACGCCGTCTCGCAGCGGGCCGGGGAGCTCGCAGCCGCGGGCACGGCGTTCGTGACCGCCACGGTCGTACGGGCGCAGCGCCCGACGAGCGTCAAGGCGGGAGACGTCGCGCTCGTGCTCGGCGACGGAACGATCGAAGGGTTCGTCGGCGGAGTGTGTGCGCAACAGAGCGTTCGTGTATATGCGTTGAAGGCGATCGAGACCGAGGAGGCGCTACTGTTGCGCATCGTTCCCGACGGACCAGTTGGCGAAGACCCGGAAACCGGCCGCGAAGTTCCCGTCGAGGAGGGAGCCGTGACGGCCCAGAATCCGTGCCTGTCCGGGGGCGCGATCGAAATCTTCCTCGAGCCGGTGCTCCCGAGACCGCGTGTCCTCGTCGTGGGCGATACACCGATCGCGGCTGCGGTCCTCTCGGTCGGCTCGGGACTCGGCCTCGACCTCGTTCCTGTGGAGGAAGGCGCGCCCGATCCGGCACCCGGCGATCTCGCTCTGGTCGTCGCGGGGCACGGGCGAGACGAGCTTCACACGCTGCGGCGCGGACTCGAGGCGGGCGTGCCGTACATAGGCCTCGTGGCCAGCCGCAGGCGAGGGGCCGGGGTGATCGCCGAGTTGCGCGCCGACGGGGTTTCCGACGAGCACCTCGACCTGATCGACGTTCCCGCCGGGATCGACATCGGCGCGCGCACCCCCGGCGAGATCGCGCTGTCGATTCTCGCCACGATCGTCTCCGTGCGACGCGGAGAACGTGGCGCGGCACGAGACCATTCGCGCGCCCCGGCCCTACCGACCACCCCGGCCCTACCGACCACCCCGGCCCTACCGACCACCCCCAGCTCCACCTCGCCGCGGATCGCGATCGACCCGATCTGCGGGATGACGGTCGCAATCGTCGCAAGCACGCCTTCGGTGGAGTATGCCGGCGAGACGGTCTACTTCTGCTGCGAGGGCTGCGCGGCCAAGTTCCAGGCGCAACACGAGCATGCTCTCTCGGGCGAATGATTCCTTCGTGACGGGGCCGGTGTTGGGCGCATGACTCCGCGCGAGGTCACGGGCGAAGCGGCCGGCGAGATTCGCCAGCTCGTACCCGATATCGAGACGCTTGCCCGGCGTCTCGCCGACGTCGACTACCTCGTGGACGAGGGCCTCGCAACGTCGATGTTCCTGAGCCTGCGCTTGCCACAGCCTTTGCTGCTCGAGGGCGAGGCAGGTGTGGGCAAGACGGAGGCCGCCAAGTCGCTCGCGGTCGTTCTCGACACGCCGCTCATCCGCCTGCAGTGCTACGAGGGGATCGACGCGGCGGAGGCGCTGTACGAGTGGAACTACCCGCGCCAGCTGCTGAGCATCCGCCTGGCCGACTCCAGCGGCTCGAAGCTCGGTGAAGAGGAGCTGTTCGGCCCGGACTATCTCATCCGGCGCCCCCTGCTGCGCGCGCTCGAGCATCCCGGCCCGCGGCCTGCGGTGCTGCTGATCGACGAGATCGACCGGGCCGACGACGACTTCGAGGCGTTTCTGCTCGAGCTACTCGCGGACGCCAGTGTGACGATCCCGGAGATCGGCACGATCCGAGCCACCCATCCGCCGATCATCGTGCTGACCTCGAACCGGACTCGCGACCTGCACGACGCCGTCAAGCGCCGTTGCCTCTACCACCGGATCTCGTACCCGACTCCACAGCGCGAAGTGGAGATCGTGCGACGCCGCGTCAAGGGCTCGTCCGAGACCTTGGCGGTCCAGGTCGCGAACGCCGTCGCGCGCATGCGGGACAGCGACGTGCAGAAGCCTCCGGGCATCGCGGAGGCGATCGACTGGCTGGCGGCTCTGAACCTGCTCGGCATCGAGCACCTGGACGTCGCGGCGGTGGACCGCACCCTCGGGTCGGTGCTGAAGTACAGCGAGGACCAGGAGGTGATTCGCGCGGTCGGCCTCGAGCAGCTCGTGCGCGCCAATGACTGACGCCCATGCGAGCGGTGGGGTGTTCGGGGTCGAGACGATCAACCTCGACCTCCCGCCGCTCGTAGGCGCATTGAGCCGGCGTTTCCACGATCGCGGCATGCCAATCACGCCCGGCCGCTCGGTCGATTTCGCCAGGGCGCTGACGCTGGTCCGACCGACCACGCGCCGGCGACTGTACTGGACCGCCCGCGCCGTGTTCGTCTCCGATCCGGCGCAGGTCAAGGCCTTCGACGAGGTGTTCTTCTCGGTCTTCGGCAGTCGAGCACAAGGCGAGGACTTTGCTCCCGACGAGCCACGGACAAGCGCCGCACCGCCGGACGACCGGCCGAAGTTCGAGCACAAGGCTTCGCCCGGTGACTCGGGTGAGCGGGAGCCGGGCATGAGCGTGTCGTCGTCGCGGCCCAATGAACGCGAGGAGGACGAGGATCCGGTCGAGGTCGAGGTGCCGTTGGCGATGGCCAGCGACGAGGAGCTACTCGGCCGGAAGAGCTTCGACGCTCTCGAGCCGCACGAGCTCGCGCAGCTCTACCAGTTGATGTCACGGCTGGAGCTCGCAACCCCGCTGCGACGGACGCGCCGCTACGTGAAGGGGCGCCGCGGGGAGAACGTCGACATGCGGCGAACGCTGCGCGCGAGCCTTCGCACGGGAGGCGATCCGATCCGCCTCGCGCGTCGACACCGACGCGTCGTCCGCCGGAGGCTCGTGATGCTGTGCGACATCTCCGGCTCGATGGAGCCATACGCCCGCGCGTACCTGCAGTTCCTGACCTGTGCCACCGGCAGCGGTCGCAATGCCGAGGCGTTCGTGTTCGCTACCCGGCTGACCCGCCTCACCCGCGCGCTCGCTTCACGCAACCCGGAGCGCGCGATCCAGCGCGCAGCCGCAGCCGCGCCCGATTGGTCGAGCGGAACCCGGATCGGCGACGCGCTGAAGGAGTTCAACGATCGACACGGACGTCGAGGGATGGCCCGCGGCGCCGTCGTTGTGATCCTCTCCGATGGGTGGGAGCGCGGCGACCCGATGCTCGTGGGTCGCGAGATGGAGCGCCTGGCACTCCTGGCCCATCGGATCGTGTGGGTCAACCCACGAGTTGGAGCCGGCGCCTTCTCCGTGCAATCCGGCGGCATGGTGGCCGCGCTGCCTCACTGCGACGCTCTCGTCAGCGGCCACAACTTCCAGGCTCTCGGTGAGGTGGCCGAAGCGATCGGGGCGGAGTCGTGGGGTCGCCGAGGCTCGCCGGCAGCGCGCTGGCAGCCGCCGCCGGCTATCGGGGGCGACGCGGACGAGCCGTGGGCCAGCGCCACCCCTGTGCCGGGTAGCTCGGTTGGGATGCCGAGCGGACACGGCCCGAGCCGAGGCAATACCACGCCGGGGTGGGTGACGGATGCGACCGAGGAATGATCCACGTCCCCGAGGGAAAGGAGCCGTTGGATGACCGAGGCCGCGACCAAGACGTGCATCTACCCGGGGTGCGAGCGACCCGCCGTACCTCCGCATGCGATGGGCGGACCGCAGCCCGCTTTCTGCGACTTGGACGAGCACAACGCGCTCACCGCCCACCAGGAGCGCGAGCGCCTCGCGAACGAAAGCGCACCAGGAGCGTCCGAGGGCCAATGACGATCAGCGCCCCACTCACCAGGAGGAGATGTTGCAATGGCTAACGAGGCGTACCGAGCAGTCTTTCTGCGCGTGCACCCGACCGGCAAGATGGTGCTCAGCCTGACCACCGAGCCCGACGGGAAGGAGGCCCAGTACGCTCAGCTCGCCGCCGACCAGCTAGGCGTCCCGGCGCTCGACGTCAAGGTCGTTCCGGCCGACACCAATCGATTCGGCGTCGGTCACGGCTTCAACACCCGCCCGTCGGACGGCACCTCGGCGGCCATTGTCAGTGCCAGCGGAAAGATCCGCGCCAAGGCGCGACTGCTGGCAGGTGCGGCGTTGGGAGCCGCACCCGAGACCCTCACCTGGTCGAACGGGGCGTGGATTGGCGAGGACGAAAGCGACCCGACGCAGGTCAAGACGGTCGAGGAGATCGCCTTCTACGCGCATTCGAGCGGCGCTCTGCCGCCGGGGGTCGAGGGCGGGCTCGACGCGCAGACTGTCTACAGCGACTGATCGGGCACAGCGGCTGGTCAGAACCCGTTGCGGCGGACCAGCGGGCGGGGTGCCGCGACGTCTCTACGGCTTGCGGCCCGCGCCCTGGGTGCGGACGAACACGAAGATGAAGAACGAGGCCACGAGCGCGAAGAGCACCGCGGTGCCGTGGGAGACACCGACGGCGAGCATGCCGAACCAGAGGAAGAGGAAGAACATCAGTGCCCAGAGGAAGCTCGAGACACGGGGGTCGATGCTCGGTGCGCGGAAGCGCCCCCGTCGCGCGGTGGGATGAGACGGTTCGGGCACCTCGGCCACGTGGCCCGCGTCGGCTCGACGGAGGGATGGATCGACCACGATTTCGACGTCGACCTCGTCCACGACCTTCAGGGCTCCGAACAGCGTCGAATAGGGCGTGATTCCCCAGTCGCTCTGCCTGACGACAGTGCTGCCGCTGAGTCTGCCGTCGTCGCCGACCGTGAGGTCCACCCCGATCGGACAGGTCTGGTCGACCATCGTCAGCTCCCCCCGCACGCTGACGAGGCCGCCGTCGACGGCGATCTGCACCGCAGTGGAGCGGAACCGGATGTCCTTCCGCTGCAGGACCTCGTCGTCGATCGTCTGCTGGATGCTCGCCTTGTCGTCGTCACCGAGCGCCTGCATCCCCCCGGTGCCCTCACGCACGCGAAGAGATGTGGGGTCTGCGGCGAGCGCGATGCCCGTATCTGCGGGGTCATCGCCGACGGTGAGCGTCGCCTGCCAGACGGTGACGTCGATCAGGAGGTTGTGCCCGGCTTTGGCCGCAGCGCCGGTCCGGCCGGTTCTGAGCGAGAGGGTGCCGTTACCGGGCCCGAACTCGTGCGTGCCTGACGGGATCGGCATGCGCGGAGCCTAAAGGATCGCGTTTCCTGCAGCTGCGGCCAAGGCTCTAAGATGCTTCGACAGGTCGTGCCCGTGAACGAGTGGGGAATCGCAATCGCCCACTCACCCCCTGACGAGGAGAATGCCGAACATGGCCGTAGAGCTCGATCATCCCTTCTCGACCGCAAAGCCGCTCGATGAGAGCTTCGCGACGATCCTCGATCTCGAGCGCGTGGTCCCCTGCGTCGAGGGAGGCACCGTGGTCGAGGCGACGGGGCCGAACGCCGTCAAAGCCGAGATCAAGGTCAAGATGGGTGCCATGTCGATGACGTTCACCGGCACGGTCGAGATCGTCGAGCAGGACGCCGCGTCCCATCGTGTGGTCATGAGTGTCAAGTCCAGGGAGGCGGGCGGCCAGGGATACGCGAACGCCAATGTCGTGTTCGCGCTCAGGGACGGCGGCGGGACGATCCACACCAGCGCGCAGATCACGGGCAAGGCTGCGTCGATGGGCGAGGGAGTCATCGTCGGCGTGCTGGACGCGCTGATCGCGGACTTCGCCGGAAAGCTCGCGGCAATCTGACCCGATACGTGGGCGCGTCGTCTTCCGGGGCGGATGTTGCGAATGACCCCGACTGCGAAAGGCGTAGAAACATGAGGAACGCAACCGAGGAGGTCGATCACTAGGTCGATGGCGACGATCGTGATGCGACAGATTCGGGAAGGCGAGGTGCCGTTCGACGGCGGGACCGCGATCCAGGAGGACGCCGACAGGCCGGTCTTCCACGGCAACGGCCCGGACGACTACGTCTGCGTGGTGTGTGGCAACGTCCTTGCCGTCGCCATGCACCCGGTGCAGATGACGAGGAAGGTCCGGGTCCGCTGCGGGCGGTGCTCGACGGTCAACGTCTCCGTGATCGACGGGTACGAAGTGCCCGCCCATTGAGTCAGGTCCCGAGCAACCTCAGCAGCGACGACCGGTGGCGTTCATAGGCGGCTCGCCCATCGCCGTCCACCGCTGCGATCCGAACGACCGGCGGGTGACCCATGGCCGGCGTCGCGAGGTCACGCAGCGCATCGTGATACGCCCGTTCTCGTTGTACTCCGCCGAACCCAAAGCCCTTTGCCGGGAGGCCGCGCGCGAGGCCGTCGGTCGTGGAGCACCACGCGCGGCACAGGCTCTTGTGCTCGTCGAGGTCGAACGCCACGGTCACATCGGGGCGATAGAGCTCGAGGGCTGCGAGTCGAAAGGAGGTGAAATGAGACAACTCGTCGACCTCGATCACCGTTCCCGTCGGCTCGTGCACCAGATCGACCGGGAGCAGCAGGTTCTCGCGCGACGCGTGTAGGACAGAGATGTCGCCCTTGAGGCGAGCGTAGATCGCGCCGAGCTGCTCGAGCGCCGCCGTCACCGGTCGGACCAGCGCCGGATCGCGCCGATCCTTCGCAACGCGCTCGAGCCCGACGTGGCCCTGCTCGCACAACCAGTCGAACGACTGACTTCCGAGCAGGATCCCGTCGGCGGCCGCCGCCTCCGCGAAAGCCAACTGAACATCGCCGGCCGCCACCGGACGGATCCTACGCCGTACGTGCCCGGTGGGTGCGGACCGTTCGAACCACCGGCGCCGCGCCGTAGTATCGTGCGACGAGCATGCCGAGAACCGGGTCAACTGCAAAACGGGAACGGTTGGTTGCACTTGTTCCCGGCTCCTGAACGGCGGATCTGATGACCAAGGCCCGGCGCGCGGCAGCACCTACCCCGAGTGAGATCGTTGCCCGAGCGGAGTCGATGCGTCCCCGGCTCGTCGAGCGCCAGGCCGAGACGGAGCAACTCACGTACTACCCGCAGCAGACGCACGAGGAGTTCCTCGAGGCCGGTTTCTACCGAATGCTCGTACCGAAGCGGTTCGGGGGCTACGAGTTCGATGTGCCGACCTTCTGGCGCGTTGTGATCGCGGTCGCGCGCGGCTGCCCGTCCACCGCATGGTGCCTGTGTCTCGGCGCCGGGCACGCACTCCAGGTCGGATCTCTTTTCGAGGAGGAGGCGCAAGCCGAGCTCTTCGGAGACGGGGACTTCCGCTGCGCGGCGGTGGCTGCTCCGGCGGGAATGGCGACCCGGACGGAAGACGGCTGGGAACTGAACAGTACGCATCCGTATTCGTCGGGAGCGCCCTATTCGACGCATTACATGGGCCAGACGTTTGCGCGGGTGAGCGGTGACGGGCCGCCGCCGATTCTGCTGTTCGTCGCCCCGCGCAGCGCCTGGACGATGCTGGACGACTGGGGTGACACCCTCGGCCTCAAGGGGTCGGGTTCGCACAGCGTGCGCTTCGAGAACGCTCGCATCCCGGCTCGTTACGCGCTCGAGGACACCTGGATGGTCGACACCGACGTGTCGGGCGGCACACCCGGCTATCGGCTGCATGGAAACCCGATGTACGCCGGGCGTACGTTGGCCTTCTTCCAAGGCGAGCTCGCGGCAGTGATGATCGGGGCAGCGAAAGGAGCTCTCGATGAGTACGAGGAGATCCTCCGAGCCCGCAAGACCCAACGGCCGCCGATCGTCCCGCGTGCCGAGGATCCCGACTACCAGCGCTGGTTCGGCCTGGCGATCGGGCAGGTCGCGACCCCCGAGGCCGCGCTCCTCCAGTGCGCCGAACAATGGATGGAACTCTCCCGGCTCAGCGTCGAGAATGGCATCCCGTTCTCTCGCGAGGACGACCTGCGGCTGAATATCATCGCCCGTGAGTCGCTGACGCTCGCCTGGAACGCGATGCAGGGACAGATCTTCCGCACCGCCGGTACGAGCGCCGCCCGAAACGGCCAGCGCATCGAGCGAATCTTCCGCGACATGGCGATGGGTTGGGGCCATTTCGGGACAATCGTCGGCGACTGGGCCGCGCGGGAGCTTGCCAGGGAACATCTGGGTCTCGTCGTCGACGTGCCGAGGCCCGACCAGCATCGGACCGAGCGCGAGCGGACATGAGTGGAGAGACGGCTCTCGAAGGAAGGCGCTGAGGATGCGGGCGGCCCTGCTCGCTGCTGTTCGGGAACCGTTCGTCGTCGAGGAGATCGACTATCTCGACCCTGCGCCAGGGCGGGTGCTGATCCGTACGGGTGCGTCGCCTTTCTGTTCGACGGACTGCGTGAATTGGCGGGGTGAGCTGGGCAAGATCCCACCGACGATCCTCGGGCATGCGTCGATGGGCGAAGTAGTCGAGGTCGGCGCCGACGTCCCCCACGTAAGGGTCGGTCAGCGGGTGATCGTGCCCGGCACCTCCGAGTGCGGTATCTGCTTCTACTGCTCGATCGGGCGACCCGATCAGTGCTCGGAGACGTTCGATCGCGGCGGGATCTGGCCGCATGTGGCCAATCGACGCAACGGACAGCCGGTCAGCGCTGCCGGGAACGTGGGTGGCTACGCAGAGGTCATGAACGTAACTGCCAATCAGGTATTTCCCGTCGAGAGCGACCTGCCGGACGAGTGGCTCGGACTGCTCGGCTGCGGGATCACGACCGGGCTCGGCTCCGTCTTCAACGTGGCGAGGGTGCAACCGGGATCGAGCGTGGCGGTCGTCGGCCTCGGGCATCTCGGACAGTGGATGGTGCAGGCCGCGCGGCTGGCCCGCGCCCGCCGCATCATCGCCGTCGATCCGATCGACTATCGCCGTGAGTTGGCCGGGACACTCGGTGCGACCGATCTCGTCGACCCAACCGTCGAGGACCCGGTCGTTCGAGTCCAATCGCTCACCGAGGGGCGGGGTGCCGACTATGTCCTCGAGGCGGCGACATTGGCCTCGGTTCAGACTCAGGCGATCCTCATGTCCCGCCGGGCGGGAACGGTTGTGCTCACGAGCGTCGAGCGCGCGGATGCGACGGTCACGGTGCCGCAGGTGGCGATCGCAGTGCAGAGTCGCGCGATCCTGAGCGCCCAGAACGGTAACGTCCGCATGCGCCACGACCTGCCGCGATTCATCCGCATGCTCGAGGACGGCTGGGTCACGGCCGAGCCGATCATCACGCGCCGGTACAGGCTCGACGAGATCAACGACGCGCTGCACGCCTCCGCTGAAATGCGGGACCTCAGTGGCGTCATCGTCCCGAACCGCTGATTCGTGCAGGGGCCCTTGCGCACGAGACCTCCAGTCTCGGCGATCGCGGCGCCGACGGTTGCGAACCCGCTCAGGCGGTGGCACGGTGCCGCGTTGATTGGATAGCGACCATCTTGTAGCGTCGGCAGTCGCGGCCCCAGCCCGACGACACTCCGCCCTTCATGCATTCCTTTCCGCGCCCAGCACAGGCCTACCTCTCCGTCGAGCGACAGCCCGTCGAAGGGACCTGCGGCGAATGTGGCGCGAAGACGCTCGCCGAGTACCGCGTGCTCAGCGAGGGCGGCTGGTGGGACGTGCGCAAGTGCCAGACGTGTCTCGCGTCGATCTCGCGCGAGCCTGCGCCGCGATACGGCTCGTTCACGCCGCTCGGGCTGCAGAGCTGACGGTGCGGGTCGACAAGAGGATGGTGACGTGCTCGGCGTAGATGTCGGCGGGACGTTCACCGACGTGGTCGCGATCAGGGACGGTCGCATCCAGGTGACCAAGGTGCCGAGCGACCGCGACCGACCGGCCGCCGCAGTCGTCGAGGGGGCGCGGCGGCTCGGCGTCGAGGGGAGCGCCGTCTTCAACCACGCGAGCACGATGGGCATCAACGCCGTCATCACGCGCCGTCTTCCCAAGATCGCGTTCCTGACAACGGAGGGGTTTCGCGACATGCTCGACCGTGGGCGCGTCTGGCGTCCCCTTGACGGCCAGACCGACCCGAGCTGGCGCCGCTCGTTCGGTGACGCGTCGAGCCCGCTCGTTCCTCGCTATCTGCGGCGGGGTGTCGCCGAGCGGATCCTGGCCGACGGCAGCGTGATGCAGCCCCTGGACGAGACGCAGGTGCGGAGCCAGCTCGCGGTACTCCAGCGTTGCGCGGTCGAGGGCGTGGCGATCTGCCTCCTCAACTCGTACGTCAATCCCGCTCACGAGGAGCGCCTCCGCGAGCTCGTCCGCGACGTGCTCGGCGACCTCCCCGTCTCGATCTCCTCCGACACCTCGCCGCTCGCCAAGGAGTACGCACGCGCGTCGACGACCGTTGTCGATGTCTTCATGAAGAGCATCTTCACGGAGTACTCGCACGAGCTCGACGCGGAGCTGCGCGAGCTCGGCTTCACCGGCGAACTCAACTTCGCGGACTGTGCGGCGACCCTGCTGCCGTGGTCCGAGGCACTCGAGCAGCCGTTCCGCATCGTCTTCGCCGGGCCTGCGGCCGGGACGATCTCGAGCGCCCGGCTCGGCGAGGCGATCGGCGACGGCAACCTGCTCTGCGCCGACGTCGGAGGCACGTCGACGGACGTGTCGCTGATCGTGGACGGCCAGCCGTTCGTCAACAACACGTTCGAGCTCGAGCACGATCTGATCATCAATGCGCTCTCCGTCGAGATCTCGAGCGTGGGCGCCGGCGGCGGCAGCATCGTCGCGATCTCCCCGTCCGGAGACGTCACCGTCGGGCCGGGAAGCGCCGGTTCGATGCCCGGGCCCGCCTGCTACGGCCGCGGCGGCACCGAGCCGACCCTCTCCGATGCCTGTCTGCTGATGGGCATCCTCGACCCGGACGGCTTCGCGGCCGGCGAGATGCGGCTCGACGCGGATCTTGCCCGCGGTGCGTTCGAAGCGCTGCCCACTCCTCTTCGGTTCGACGACCGGGTCGGGTACTCGTTTCGCATCGCGGTGGCCAACATCGCCGAAGAGGTGACCAACGTCGCCGTCCGCCACGGTGTCGATCCGCGGGACTTCAGCGTCGTCGCGTACGGAGCCGCCGGCCCGATGCTGCTGCCCGCGGCCCTCAACCTGCTGCAGGCGCGGCGGGTCGTGATCCCGCCGCACCCCGGCTTGTTCTCGGCGCTCGGGTTGCTGAGCACCGATCTCGTCTTCTACAGCAGCCGCAGCTCGTACGTGATGCTGGCGGCCGAGGCTGCACCGGCGATCGCTGAGGTCTTCGAGCAGATGGAGGCGCAGTTGCGGGCGACGATCGCGGACGGCACACAGGTGACCGTGCGCCGCAGCTTCGACGGGCGGCTGATGGGCCAAAGCTGGGAGACGCCGTTCGTGGAGTTGCCCGACGGCCCCATCGACGAGGCGATGATCACCGAGATGGTGTCGCTCTTCCACGAGCAGTACGAGCGCCGCTACGGAAACCGCTTCGACTTCGTCCCGGTACAGGGCGTCACCTACCGGGTGCAGCTGATCGTGCCGTCCGAGAAGGTCGAGTACGTTCCACTCGAAGCAGCCGGTGGGGCCAGGGCCGAGCCGGATCGGCTGCTGGAGCTGCGCTACTACGACGAGACTGCGCTCGAGGTCGGTGAGTACCGGCGGGCAAACCTGCCGGTCGGAGCCCGGGTCAGCGGCCCGGCGATCATCCGCGAGGACCTGTCGACGACGTTCGTCTGCCCGCAGCAGGTGGCCGAGATCGGCCGTTTCGGCGAGATCGTGATCGAGCAGGCGAACGCATGAATCGAGGCGCACGTGCCTGATCACGTTACGCCGAGGGCCGCGCTGCGCGACCTCGGCGACGCCGAGTTCGCGTCGCGCTACGACTGTGACCGGTTCACCGCAACGGTGCTGACGAATCGCTTCGGCTACATCGTCGAGCACATGTGCGTGCGGCTGCTGACGGCCGCGTTCTCACCGATCCTGCGCGACTTCTACGACTTCGCCGCGACGCTCACTGCGCCTGCGCATGTGGACTGGGTGACGCCCGCCATGAGCAACAGCATCATGCTCTTCACGGGCACGATGGCCGACTCGGTTCGCAACGTGATCGAGGAGTACGGCGCCGATCGTCTCGAGGCCGGCGACATCATCGTCGCCAACGATCCGTACCGGACCGGCACGCACGTCAACGACATCCTGTTCTGTAAACCCATCTTCCACGGCGGCGCACTGGTCGCCTTCGTCAACCTGAAGGCGCACCAGCTCGATATGGGCGGGTCGGTCCCGGGCGGGTTCAGCGTCGCGAAGCGCACGGTCTACGAGAACGGGCTCGTGCTGTCGCCTCGGCCGCTCTTCAGGGCGGGGAAGCCGGTGCAGGAGACGTGGAGCCTGATCTTCGACAACGTCCGCTTCGGCGAGATCCTCTTCCCCGACATGCAGACCGTCTGCGCCGAGCTCGACCTCGGGGAGGCGCTCCTGCTCGAGACCGTCGAGCGTTACGGAGTCGACGCGGTGCACGGAGCGATGCGCTACGTCTGCGACGCGGCCGCAGAGCGGGTCGGCGACGGGCTCGAGAGCATGCCGGACGGCACCTGGACCGGTGAGGCAGTCGTCGACTGCGACGGCGTCGACGACTCGGAGGAGTACCGCATCAGCCTCGCCGTGACGAAGCGCGGCGGCCGGCTCGAAGTCGATTTCAGCGGTACCTCCCGCCAGGCTCGCACATGCATCAACGCGACAGCGCTCGATGCGAAGACGACGGTCGGGATCGCGATGAAGTACCTGTTCGACCCATCCGGGGTGTTCACGTCGGCCCTCTTGCGCAGCGTCGACATCATCCTCCCGGAAGGGACGATCATCAGCGCGCTCCCGCCCGACGGGGCCGTGTTCCTCTACTACGAGCAGAACCAGGCGATCCTGGCTGCGCTGCTGCGCGCGTTCGCCGAGGCACTCGGCCCGGCTGCTCTGGCCGGCGACCGTGGTGGAACGGACATCCACATGGCCTTCGGCGCACGTCCGGACGGGACGCCGTGGGTGTCCGTTGCGCAGTGCGGCGGCGAGATCGGCCCCTTCGGCGCCAACGCGCACGGCGACGCCGACTCCCAGATGCTGTCCTACCTCGCCAACGGGATCGCCGTGGCGGCCGAGGCCGTCGAGGCCGAGGTGCCGGTCGTGATCATCCGGCACGAGATCGTCCCCGACTCGGCCGGCCCGGGCTACAACCGCGGCGGTGCATCGGTCGTGCGCGACTCGCTCTGGCTGGAGCCTGCGCACCATTCGCTGATGACGTTGCGCGCCAAGCGCGCCGCCGGGTTCGGGGTCAACGGCGGCGGTGACGGAAGGACAGGCGGGGTCTGGGTGTACGAGCCGTCCGCCGAAGGGTCGGCGCCGCGGCCGGCGCTCGGCCCGGACTCCTACCGCGAGGCCACGCCCCTGGCCGGAGTCGTCGATCGAGAGACGAACGCCCCGGACCTGAGCGGCCGCTATGTCTATCCGTACGCGCAGCCGACCCACCCGACGGCGGCGCTCTCGGCGCTGCGCTACCTCAACCACGGCGGCGGTGGCTGGGGCAACCCGCTGGAGCGGGAGCCCGACCGGGTCAAGCTCGACGTCCGGGACGGATACGTCTCGATCGAGGGCGCCGAGCGGGACTACGGCGTCGTCGTCGTCGGAGACCCGGAATCGGATCCGGAGGGCCTGTCCGTCGACGCTGAGGCAACCGGGCGCTTGCGTGCCGAGCGAGCCGCTCGCTGAGTATCGCGTTGCGACGATCGCCTTGCTCCTGACGTACGTCGCACGAAAGGAGGGAGCACGATGAACACGGAGGGTGCAGGCGCTATCCCCGAGCTCGACGGATCGGTTGCGATCGTCACCGGCGCGGCCGGCGGTGTCGGCCGTGAGGTCGTTCGTCTCCTTGTCGCCGCCGGAGCAGCCGTGGTGGCGGAGGATCTCGACCCGTCCGTCGCCGAGCTCGAGACGCCGGACGGGCGCGTCGCTGCGATCGTCGGCGACGTGGCTGATAGCACCACGGCACGCGCTGCCGTCGCCGTCGCGCTGGAGCGGTTCGGCGGGCTCGACATCCTGGTCAACAATGCCGCCCGCTTCCTTCTCAAACCCACGCTCGAGACCACCGATGAGGAGTGGGACGGGGTACTGAGGACGAACGTCCGAGGCGTGTTCGTGCATTGCCGCGAGGGGCTGCCGCGGCTTGCCGAAGGCAGCGGCGGCGCAATCGTCAACCTCGCCTCGATCTCGGGCATGGTCGGCCTCAGCGACCAAGCGGCATACTCGGCGAGCAAGGGCGCGATCGTGCAGCTCACTCGCCAGCTCGCGGTCGACTGGTCGCCGCGCGGCGTTCGGGTCAACGCGGTCGCACCGGGTGCGATCGACACGCCGTTTCTCAGAAACGCCCTCATCGGCGTGCCAAACGTCGACGAGGTGCTCGCGCAGATCGCAGCGTCGCACCCGCTGGGACGGATCTCGAAGCCGGACGAGATAGCGGAGATCGTCGTCTTCCTCGCCTCGCCGCGCTCACGGTTCGTGACCGGAGCGATCCTGATGGCCGACGGCGGCTACACCGCCCAGTAGGAACCGAGTTCGTCGGGATTGCGACTTGCCGAAGGCCTCACCGACACGAAACGAGGGAGGCGACGCCGATCATGAACCTGGCTGAGAGCAGTACGAGCCGCGGTCGACTGCTGCGCTCGGAAGGGGGATTCCGCGACGATGGTGACATTTCGTACGGGTGGCGGCGTATAACGAGGGAGATGAGAAAACTCGCCGCACTCCCTGCCCTCGTGACCGCCCTCTCGCTGGTCGTGCTCGCGGCCAGCGGAGGAGGCTCCGCGGCGCCGGACGTAGCGGCGACGGATGGCACGGGCGCACGCCTACAGGCGTTTGGCTCGTGCGGAAATCTGCTCGCCTATGCGAGGCAGCACGCTTTGCCGCTCGTGGGGCCATGGGGGCTCGGTGGTGCGTCGGCCGCGGGCGGTCCCATGATGGCGGCGCCGGAGGCGTCCAGGGCGGCCGGAGCCGCGGGGGTGGACTACTCGACCACGAACGTCCAGGAGGAGGGGGTCGACGAGCCCGACCTCGTCAAGTCGGACGGCGCGACGGTGTTCGCCGTCCGCTCCGACCGGCTCTTTGCGGTCGACGTGCGAGGGCCGAGGCCGAGGCTGGCCGGTTCGTTGCAGCTGCCGCAGAACGGGAGCTACGAGCTGCTCCTCCACGGCGATCGCTTGCTCGTCCTCTCGCGCGGGGGCGTGTACCCGATCGATACTCGAGTCGGCGGAGTGGGCGCTTCCATCCTGCCCTATCCGTCTCGGTCGAATCTGATCGAGGTGAACGTGAGCGACCCAGGCGCGATGCGGATCGTGCGCAGCCTTGCCCTTGACGCCGAGTACCTCAGTGCCCGCCTCGTCGGCACGGTCGCCAGGGTTGTGACGGTCTCCGGCATGCCGCAGGCGCTGCCGTTCAAGGCGCCGGCAGACGGAACTGCGGAGGCGAGCGCCGCCGCACTCGAGCGCAACCGGGCTGTGGTAAGGACGTCCCCGATCGGCAGCTGGCTTCCGTCGTACAGGGTGAAGGGCCGCCGCGGGGAGACATTGTTGCGACGCCCGCTCGTGCAATGCCGGAGCGTGCATCGTCCGGCGACGTACTCCGGGCTCGGCCTCCTGACAGTCCTGACCATCGATCTCCGCAAGGGGCTCGCGCCGATCGACTCGGACTCCATCGTCGCCGACGGGCGCACCGTCTACGCGTCGCAGGACAGCCTGTACGTGGCAACCCAGCGTTGGTTCGCGCAACCGGTCACGGCCGCCACGTCCGACCCGCCCAAGGTCACGACCGCGATCCACAAGTTCGACATCTCGAATCCGCGCTCGACGCAGTACCGGGGCAGCGGCACGGTGCCCGGCTACCTGCTGGGTCAGTTTGCGCTCTCGGAGTACAAGGGCGTGCTGCGCGTCGCGAGTACGGAAGAGCCGACGTGGTGGAATCCAGGTCCGCGGGAGGCGAGTCAGAGCGTCGTCACCACCCTCGGTGAGAAGGGCGGTGCACTCATCGCGCTCGGTCACGTGGGAGGGCTCGGCAAGGGCGAGCGCGTCTTCGCAGTCCGCTTCATGGGCGACACCGGCTATGTCGTCACCTTCAGGCAGGTCGACCCGCTCTACACGCTCGACCTCTCGACCCCGTCCCGGCCCATCGTGCTCGGCGAGCTGAAGATCCGCGGCTACTCCGCCTACCTACACCCACTCGGCGGCGACCTGGTGCTCGGGATCGGCCAGGACGCGTCCGACGAGGGCCGCGTGCTCGGCACGCAACTCTCGCTCTTCGACGTCTCGGATCTGCGCCGGCCGGTACGGATTCACGCGTACGCGCTCGGCTCCTCCTGGTCGGAGGCCGAGAGCGACCACCACGCCTTCCTCTGGTGGGGCCCGTCGCGGCTGGCAGTGCTGCCCGTGCAGGCGTACGACGAGACGCCTTTCATCGGAGCGGTCGGCTTCCGAATCGGGCGCGGCGGCATCAGCGAGGCCGGACGGGTCACGCACGCCGGCGAGGCGAGCCCCGGTTTCGCGGGCCGCGTCGGCGGTACCCCGATCCGCCGTTCGCTCGTCGTCGGCGACGCTCTCTACACCCTCTCCGACAAGGGGGTCAAGGCTACGGGTCTCGCGTCCTTCGCAAACCAGGGCTGGGTGGCGTTCCCGCAGATCCAGGACTCCACAGCTCCCTCGCGCTGACACTCGGTTTCCTTGACGGCGCGCGAACGTGCACGGACGGTGCTTTCGGCGGGAGCAATCGGGCGTCGTACGACAGCCTTGGAGCATGTTCCTCGGGCCGGCCCTCGAGCCTGTGGCCTCACTCGCCGCCTGAGCGGACCGCGGGCGAGACGTCGGCCGCAAGCGGTCAGCGACGGGTGCGAGTTGACGCGAGTCGCGCCGCGAGACCACGTAGGAGTACGAGCACGAACGGCGGCTCCGATTCGATCAGCGCATCGAATTCGTCCCTGGCAAGCGAGAGGCACCGGACGTCGGTCTTGGCGCTGACGCGGCCGATGCGTCCCGTGTCGGGTAGGAGTAGTGCAAGCTCACCCACGAAGTCGGGGGCCGCGACCTCGATGTCGCCGCCGGGAAGTTCGATCGTCACGCTTCCGTCGAGCAGAACGAACATGCCCGAGCCGACATCGCCGGGCAGCGCCAGGATCTGACCGGGTGCTGCGGTAACCTCGGTCGCCGCGGCGGCCACTCGTGCGAGACCCTCGTCGGAAAGGCCTGCGAAGAGAGGGATCTCGCGTAGGTCGCGACCTGGCACCGACTGTTCATATCACGATCACGCTGTCGATGACCGGGCTCTCACACCGTCTCACCACACGCCGGGACGGGTGCACGACCGCGCCGAGGATCCGGGCGGGCGTCAGGGCGAGAGATCGACGTCGTCGGTCGAGCCCAACGGACATGCCGTGCTAACTCCCGATCCCGGTCTCGAACTCCCCCTGCTCCTCGATAGTCGCAGGACACGAGGCTCCCTTCGCGAAGGACGTTTGTCCATGGGCTGGCGGTGCGACGAGGTGTGGCTCGACCCGGATGTGCTCTGGTTCCGCGAGCAGCCGCGGAAGCCCTTTGCAGCGCTCGCGTTCGAGGTGCCGGCTCTTGCCACCAACTGGCTCGAACTACCACTCATGCCGACCGCGACGGGGCTCGAGGCCTCACGACAGCGGCGGCAGATCGCGCAGGCGGCACGTAGGCGCCGGCGCGTCATGCGCACGGTGCCGGCGGTCGCGCTCGTACTCGGGTCGGCCACGATGCTCCCGATCTCCGTACTCAGGCACGGCAGCGGCGGACAGGACGTCGGCCTGCTGCAGGAGGATCCCCCAAGCCTGACGTTTCGGCTCGACCTCGCGCGCCTCGAGGTTCCGGAAGCGCCGTTCCTGCGCAATGGCGTCTCGTTCCGGAAGCCCGCGGCGAACCTCGCACGAGCGACGGAGTTCGCAAAGGTCGAGTGGCACCGAGCCACCTCGCTCGGCCTCCCGTACTCGGGCCGTCTGGTCGACGGCACGCAGCTTCCCGTCGAGGGGCCCGACTGGGTCACCTGGGACCCGATCACGGACAGCGTTCCGAACCTGCCGCACCGGCTCTACGGCAACGAGAGCACGATCCGGACGATCCTCTCCGTGATCGGCGCCTATCGTACGGCGCACGCGGATGCGCCGCGGGTGGTCGTGGGAGACATCAGCCTCCGTGCCGGCGGGAGGATGGACGAGCACGTCTCCCATCAAAATGGGCTCGACGTGGACGTGTACTACCCTCGGCTCGACCGGCACCTGAGCGCTCCCATCGCGGCCGGCCAGATCGACCGCGACCTCGCCCAGGATCTCCTCGACCGTTTCGTCGCCGCGGGCGCGCAGACGGTCTTCGTCGGCTACTCGACCGGGCTCCGCGGGCCGAGCGGCGTCGTCGTCCCGTACCCCAATCACGAGAACCACATGCATGTCCGCTTCCCGCCGCCCGCCGGGTGATCCGGGCGAGCGCGGATCGGAAAGCGAGCGGGGTGCGGGGCGACCTCGGGATGACGCCCCCTGGCTCGCCCGCGTGTCCTCACGAACACCGTGCAAGACTCAGAGTTTGCGTGCCTGCCGGTGTCCTTCGAATACGGCTTCGTAGGTTCCGCGTGGCGCGACCGCGTCGCCGATCATCTCCACGCTCTGGCCACGGCCGCGAAGGTGGTGATAGAGCTCGTTCACCGACTTGCGACCGGTGGACATGACGATCCAGTCGGCGTCGACGGTGCGCACCTTGTCGGGACGGTAGAGGTTGATCAACTCGACGGTCGTCCCGTTGATGCGCTGGACGAAGTGATCGGTGATCAGCTCGACCTCGGTGCGGTGCAGGTGTTCAGCGATCCAGAGGTAGTAGACCTCGGGGATGGTCTCCATGCCGACCATGGGCCAGCGGGTGGCCAAACGGACGGTGCAGCCGGCGTCGGCGAGTGCGACCGCGGTCAGCGGGCCGTTGGCGTCCTGGAGGTCGTCCAGGACGAGCACTGAACCTTTCGGGGTGACCTCTCCGGTTACGACCCGGTCCCACGAGGCGCAGCGTCCCGTCTCGACGCCCGGTAGCGGGGCGGCCGTCTGACCTTGCCAGCCGTCTTCACGGTAGTAGGAGCCCGTGGCGACAACGACGTGGTCCGGGGCTTCCACCCCGAGGAGTGCGTCCAGCTCCGTTTCGGTGACGTCGACGCCCGTGCGCACTTCGGCGCCGTTGCCGGTCGCCTGCGCGAGTAGCCAGCGGCCGATCTGGCTGTATTCGGAGCGTCCGGGTAGGAGTGCGTGCTTTCGGACGTGGCCCCCGGGTTCGGCCTCGCGCTCGAGCACGACGACGTTGTGCCCCCGAGCGGCCGCGATCCGAGCGTATTCGAGACCCGCGGGACCGCCACCGATCACCAGCACCTTCTTCGCCTCCGAGACCTGCTGCAGGGTGCCATGTCCCCACTTCCGCTCGCGCCCCACCTCGGCGTTGTAGACGCACTGCACGCGGCCGCCGCGAATCACGGTACGCCAGCAGTAGTTGGCGGCAACGCAGCGGCGAATGTCCTCTGCGCGGCCGTCACGCGCCTTCACGGCCCATTCGGCATCGGCGAAGAGCTGGCGAGCGAGCAGGATCGCGTCGGCCTCGTCGGCGGCGAGGATGTCTTCGGCGATGCCGGGGTGTGTGATCCGCCCGACCAACAGCACTGGCTTCGTCGAGACTTCCTTGACTGCCTTGGTGTAGCCGCGCTCCCAACCCGGCTCGTAGGTCATCGGGGTGTGGATGTAGGAGTGGTGGACGCCCGCCGACAGGTTCACGTAGTCGAGATCGACCTCCCGCTCGAGGTCGGCGACGATCCGCTTGACGTCGTCGATCTCGAGGTCCCCCGGCCAGAACGAGGTGGAGTTGATCCGGTAGCCGAGGAACGCGTCGTCGCCGATCGCGTCACGCACGAGCCTCATCGACTCGACCGGGAAGCGCAGCCTGTTCTCGAAGCTGCCGCCCCAGCGGTCGGTGCGGTGGTTGTAGAGAGGTGACAAGAACTGCCACGGCAGATAGCCGTGTGACATGTGGTACTCGACCCCGTCGAGGCCGGCCGCCACCGCTCGCCGCGCAGCATCGGCGTAGGCGACGAGCAGATCCTGGATCTCGTGCTCCTCGAGCTCCTTCGGCATCGGAGCGTTCGGATACTCGCCCGGCGGCACCTGGCTCGGCGCCACCATGTACCACTCGGCATCGAAGTCGTAGGCGGGATCCTTCTTGAGGACGGGCATCGCGCGTAGACCGGGGTGCAGGAGTTGGCATGCCAGCTTGCACCCATGACGATGTACCGCCTCGGCTACGCGTGCGAGGCCCTCGACCTGGTCATCCTTCCAGAGTCCCGGGAAGTTGAACTCGGAGTAGAGCGCCTCCGGATGAATGATCGTGCCGCCGATGATGATCAGGCCGCAGCCGCCCCGCGCTCGTTCCTCGTAGTAGGCGACCGCCTGGTCCGTGAAGATCCCCTCGTACGGGTCAGCCACCCACGTGGGGCAGGTGGGAGCGAACACCACCCGGTTCTCGATCGGCGTCGTCCGGATCTTCCACTCCGAAAACAACAACGGATACGTCGGATGCGCTGCGCCCTCAGACATCATCAACTTCCCGACATGCTCTCCGTCTCGTGGTCGAGGCGCGGTGATCCTAACCGATCGCCGGGCCCGTCGGACCACTCAATACCGCCCACATCCATTCGGTGGAATCCAAGAGCGCGATCGAGATCTCTTCGCCGTCAACGGCAACGCAGGGATTCTGGGCGGCGGGTCTGTTGAGGAAGCCATGCAGTGCGGTGGGTCTGATCGCAGCAGAAAGCGAGGCGCGCGCCGGCTCGACGAGTTACAACATGACCTTGATGAGCAAAGAAGCCTGGGAGTACAGGATGGTCAACGAGCAGGGCGATATGACGCCCGAAGAGGTCGCCTCCCAACAGAGTACGTTGGAAGTCGAGGGATGGGAGTTGGTGCACGACCTCGGCTTCGAGGGCAGCAACGCCGACGCAGTAGTTCGTTACAGGCGGCGTCTGCAGGCTGCTCCGAGGGGCTGATCGTCCCGCCGAGTGGGTCTGCCCCTCCCACCGCAGCACCGATGCCGCGTCCGATCGCGCGCAGCGCGTAGCTCGGACCCCTCGTCGAGCAGGCGCGTCGCCCTGGCCGCCCACGATGGTCGCGGCGGACATGACCCCTGCGGCTCGACGTTTGCGGACTTTGCGTGGACTCTACGGGCGAACCCCTTGTGCACGGCATCTGCCAGGTGCTTTATTGGAGATTCATTCGATGCACAAGCTCGCCTGGGCCGACGCGGCTGTCGGCGTGCGCAGGGTGCGGTTGCGCTAGAAGGGAGGCCCTCTACGTGGCCACCATCATGCTCGATCGGGACGACGTCCTCGCATTGGCCGTCGACCTCGAAGCCGTGACGCTCTACCTCGACGATCTCCTCGACCTGGGCGGCGATCGGGAGGGCGCTTGGCCGTCCCTGACAGCTCGCCTGGACGACATGCGGCACCGGCTGCTGTTGGCGCTCGGAATCGACCTGGCCGACGCCGATAACGAAACCCTCGAGTCGCTGTTCCAGCTGGGGCACGCGCGCGCTCAGAGGTGGCTCGCCGCAGACCGAGAGCAACTCGAGCAGCTGTTCGGCCAGAGGGTCCTGAGCCGCTTGGTCATCCTCACCGCCGGCGAGGCCTAACGAGGATGGTGGGTTGCAGGGACAAGCCCGTGGGCTCTCGTTTGGCGCGGAGATCGCCCAACCTGCGGGCGTACCCGGGTGACGTCGCCCGCCGCCCTGCTGTCGTCTGCCGATCCGCGGACGTGCCGCTCGCGGCAAACATCCCCCCCTGAAACCAGTCTCAATCTGGGAGCGGGCGCGGGGCAGGGGTCCTTGACGCCAAGAGGATGTTCCGCGCCCGCTCGCACGTATCGAAAACCGGTGGCAGGGCGCGGGGTAAAGGACGGGCGTAACGGGAGCAACCCTCTCGTCGCTGAGGTGATCCACGCGGGTCGGCGTGTGCGCGGCACCTTCGACGCTATCCCTGCGTCCTGAGAATCAGCCGGGAGTGTTCCCTGCCCTGCAGGATCGCGAGGTTACCGCATCAGGTGGAACTCGAGATTCGTCTTGCTCTGGTGGCCGCGGTCGGGACAACGCCGTCGGGCCCGATCCGCGGCGGATCAGACCCCGACGCGTCGAGTGAACCCACCAGCGAGGGTTGGACTGCGCGTCCTGTGGGCAGCCCAACCCCGAGGGGCGTCTCTAGGCGAGTGCGTTCTGCTTCATCGTGTCGAACTCGGCCTGGGTGATCGCACCGCTGTCGAGCAACTGCTTCGCCTGCGCGATCTGGTCGGCGGCCGACGATCCGGAGACCGACGACTTGATGTACTCGTCCTGCTGCGCCCTCGCGGCGGCCTGCAGCTGCACCGTCTTGCGGTCGGCCATGTTTTGGCCCTCCGCGATGAGGTAGATGAACACGCCGAGGTACGGCAAGACGATCACGAAGATGATCCAGACCGCCTTCATGCCACCTCCGATGTCACGGCGGCGGAAGACATCCGCGAAGACCCTGAACAGGAGCCAGATCCAGATGACGAACAGGAAGAAGATGCACATCGACCACATGACGTCGAGAAACGGATAGCTAGCGGCTAGCACTGCGGACTCCTTGATCGAAGATGGCCTGCGGCCACGACACGCGGACGCCGCTGAAGACTACCGCGTTGATCACGCGCCTCCTTCACCCTCCGCCGCATGGCCCGAAGCCTGGCAGTGCGATGGAAGAATGGACCCCGGCATGCGCCAGTTCGGGAATGTCCTTCGAGTTTCCGAACGCCCACCCGAAGCTCAGGAGGCTCGCGGCGAAGGGATGCTTGCGCTAGACGAGGCTCAGCCGCCGCTGGAGCAGTTTTGCAGCCTGTCGCGTTCGCCGCTGCGTGAGCTGGGGTGCGAAGCTGGAGGCCTACCCGCAAGTGATGGCCGTCATTGAGGAGGTCCTTGGCAGGGAGATCGGCGCGCGCTAGAAACGCGGAGAAAGCACGCAGCTGCGTCGAATAGAGTGGCCGGATGTCCGAGCGCTTCGATGTGATCGTCGTGGGTGGCGGGACGGCGGGCTGCGTGCTCGCCGCACGACTGAGCGAGGAGCCCGAGCGGACGGTCTGCCTGGTCGAGGCTGGACCGGACTATGGCCGTTACGCGGAAGGAAGCTGGCCCTCGGACATGCTCGACGCTCGCACCCTGCCGATGTCGCACCTCTGGGAGACCGAGCCCGACGACCGGTCGGCCTCGCGTGCGCGCATCCTCGGCGGTTGCTCGGCTCACAACGCATGCCTCGTCGTGTGGGGTTCGCGTCACGACTACGACGAGTGGGGAATCGGCTGGACGTTCGCCGAGCTCGAGCCGTACCTGCGCCGGGCCGAAGCCTCGATCCGCACGCGGACGGATCGCACGGAGGACCTGTCGCCGTTCCATCGCGCACTGCTCGAGGCCGGTCCGCGCATCGGGCTGCCCCGCCTCGCGGATCTCAACGACCTGGACGCCACCGTCGGCATCGCTCCGGCGCCCGTCAACGCTCTGGGAGCAGTTCGCTGGAACAGTGCATTTGCCTATCTCGACGACGCACGGTCGCGGCCGAACCTGACGATCACCCCCGAGACGCTCGTCGACCGCATCGAGATCGCCGCTGGACGGGCGCTCGGGGTCGCTTCGGACCGCGGGCGGCTGACCGCGGACACCGTGATCGTGGCGGCCGGAGCGTACGGGTCGCCCGCTCTTCTGCTGCGCAGCGGAATCGGGCCGCATCCGCAACTGAGTCGTCTCGGCGTCGGTGTCATCGAGGACCTACCCGTCGGAGCCGGCCTTGCGGATCATCCCGGAGTGGGAATCGAGTGGTCCCCCGCGGCAGCCCACGTGCCGAAGCACGGCCCTGTGTTCGCGACCTCGCTCCTCGTTCGCGCCCGGAGCGACTCGTGCCCGGAGGGCACGTGGGACCTCCACTTCCTGCCATGGCTCGAGGAAGCGGACGAGGGCTGGCGGACGAGCGCGGTCGTGTACCTGCTCAAGCCGGATTCACGCGGCAGCGTCACGCTGCGCTCACCCGACCCGCGGGTTCCCCCCGCCATCGACCACGGCTTCCTCTCCGAACCGCACGACGTAGACCGCCTCTCGAGCGGTGTCGCGCTCATGCGCACTCTTGCCGAGCAGGCGGGCTCCGGACGCGAGCTCCGCCCCGGCGATCACGACTTGCTCGACATCTATCTTCGACGCGAGGTCCGAGGCATCTTCCACCCCACCGGCACCTGTGCGATCGGAGCGGTCGTCGACACACGTGGCGCAGTACTGGGCGTCGACGGGCTCGTCGTCGCGGACGCCTCGATCATGCCGACGATCCCTCGCGCGAACACGAACCTGAGCACCATCGCCGTCGCCGAACGGATCGCCGACTGGCTTCGCGCCTGAGCCGATCACGGCGCCGAACGAATTCGGTCAGCACCGTGGCGGCCACGCAAGCAGGTCTGATTGCCGTTCCAGAATCGACGCATCATTCGTAACGGAGCGCGTCGGCGGTGGGGACTCGGGTGACGAGCAGGGACGGGACGCTGGTCGCGGCGACCACGACGACCACGGCGCACGTCCCGCGACGTCACCGGCGAGAGCCCGGGTGCGCTCCGGGCGCGCGAGAAGGCCGCTCCGCGATCAAGAAATCAGCGTCCGCTGCGTTTGGTGGGCGTAGCCTTCCTGCCCGAAACGTTCAGCGCCACGGCCGCGCGGATGAGCGCCTTCAGGGCAGGCGTGTCGATCGTCTCGCCTTCGTGGATGTCGATGGCTCGTCGCGTGTTCCCATCGAGGCTGGAGTTGAAGAGGCGGGCTGGGTCATTCAGGGAGGCGCCCTTGGCGAACGTCATCTTCACGACGTTCTTGTACGTCTCGCCCGTGCAGATGATGCCGTCGTGCGACCACACCGGAACCCCTCGCCACTTCCACTCCTCGACCACGTCGGGATCGGCTTCCTTGACCAGGGCCCGGAGCCGTCCGAGCATCTCGCCCCGCCAGTCGTCCAGCTCGGCGATTCTCTTGCTTATCAGCTGAGACGCAGACTCACTTTCTTGCCCGTCCCCGGAACGTTTCATCGTCGCCTCGTCCGAATGGTTCGCATATGTCCCAGTATGCAGGTCGCAACACTGGCGATGGGCCGTGCTGGAACGAACCAGCGACTTCGGGATCAAAAGTCCAGCCGCGTAGGCTGCAGCAAACTGCGGGAGACTGAATCTGCCTGCAAAGGAGCGCTTTCAGCACTCAACAACTGCAGCTAGCTGCAGCCTGCAGAGACAGGCCGGTACGCTCAGCACCCTCTGCCCCCCGGTCAGGAGGCGCTCGAGCTCCTTGCTCGTAGTGCTGGCCAACCGCGCGCCGGGCGAAAGGCTTCACGAAGCTGCAGGCCAGGAAAGCTGACTAGCGCGCCCCGTTCCGTTGCTTCGGCCATTCCTCAACGTCTCTTGTTGCGGACGTTGTAGACATACCAGCAGATCAGGAGCGCGATCGCGCCGACGAAAAACGCGATGATGCCGAAGACGAAGCCGATGACCGAGCGCAGTTCGAGGAGGGCGCGGGAGCCCCTAGCCACGAGGGCTCCGGTCGGGTTTTGGAGGGTGTGGCCTGCACGGAGCCGGGGTGCGCGGTTCGCAGCGAGCTCGCGGCTGGCGGGAAGCATTTCGATCGAAGACACGGCTCGGCTCCTTGGCGCGGATTGGTTGACGCACGCAACCTCGCAGCCCACGACATCGGGCACAGTCCGGCGCACGCCACTGTTGGGGTACGGCTGGCTCCACTCTCGACACAGCGTCCTCGCGGTCGATGGCGGTTCACCCCTGCCTGAGGGTCTTTTCGTAGGCGCGCTTCGCCTGCTCGCGTAGGGTGCGGCCGCCCACCTCGGCACGAAGCGGATGTCGGCTGAGCGGGATCGGGTCGAATCCCCGGCCCTGATGTTCCGGGCCGGGGACTCGACCCGTGTCTCTACGCCGGGCGCGCGGGCTCGAGCTCGCGTTGCGTCTTCCCGTGCTCCAGCGTCGGAAGCCATTCGAGCCAGGCGGGGAGGTACCAGTTCCAGTCGCCGAGCAGCTTCATGGACGCGGGCAGGAGCACCGCGCGAACGATCGTGGCGTCGATCAGGATCGCGACCGAGAGCCCGACGCCGAACTGCTTGAAGAACGGCATCGAGAGCGTCGCGAAGACCGCGAAGACAGCGACCATGACGAGCGCGGCGCTCGTGACCACGCCGGCGGTGGACTTGATCCCGTACGAGACCGCCTCGTCCATGCTCTTGCCGCGGTCGTACGTCTCCCGGATGCGGCTGATGATGAAGACGTGGTAGTCCATCGAGAGGCCGAACAGGATCACGAACAGGAGCAGCGGCACGACCGCTTCGATCCCGGCTGTGGAGCTGATGCCGAGCAGACCCTTGCCGAGGCCGTGCTGGAAGACGAGCACGAGCACGCCGTAGGCGGCGGCCACGGAGAGGAGGTTGAGCAGGATCGCCTTGATCGCGATGACGATCGAGCGGAACGCGACCAGCATCAGGCTGAAGGCGAAGAGGAGGACGAACGCGATGACGGGCGCCAGGTTCGCCTTGAGCTCGTCGGCCTGGTCCCTCCACTCCGCAGTCTGCCCGGTGACGCCGGCTTCCGTGCCCGGAACCGCGCCGACCGTCTCGGGGACGACCGTCTCCCGCAACATCCGGAAGGCGGCGTTCGAGGCGGCGTCGGTTCCGTTCCCGGCGATCGGGACGGTGATGTTCGCGACCGTACCCTTCGCGTTCACGGCGACCGTAATCGGCTCGAACGCGCGCCCGCTCGCGAGCGCCCGCTGCTCGAGCTCCGTGATTGCCGCCTCCATCGCCGGCGTGCGCACGCTCGCTGCCTTGACGACGACGTTGGCCGGAAGCCCGGTCCCGGGAAACGCCTGCTGCATCCGGTCGTAGGTCCTGATCACCTCGAGAGACTTCGGGAACGACTCGGGCCCCGTCGCCGCGAGGTGCAGCTGCAACGCGGGCACCGCGAGCGCCAGCAGCAGCGTTGCGGAGAGCGCGGCCGAGAGCGCCGGTCGGCGCAGGACGCGATCGACGATCGCACCCCACATCCGCTGTTCGCCGTCGTCGTGGCCGAGTCGGCCGACGAACGGCACGCGCCCCCGGTCGACCTTGTCCCCGAGCCGCGAGAGCAGGGCGGGAAGCACGGTCAGCGAGCCGAGCACAGCCACGGCGACCACGAGGATCGTCGCGGCAGCGAGGGATGAGAAGGTCTTGTCGCCGGTCAGGAACATGCCCGCCATGGCGACCATCACCGTCATCCCCGAGATCAGCACCGAGCGGCCGGAGGTCGCGGCCGCGGCTTCCAGCGCCGCCCGCTCGCTCCGTCCGGCAGCACGTTCCTGCCGCTCGCGCTTCAAGTAGAACATCGAGTAGTCGACGCCCACGGCGAGCCCGATCAGGAGCACCATCGCAGGTGCCTCCATGGCGACCGGCAGAAGGCTGCTCGGCAGCGCGATCAGACCGAACGTCGCGAAAACGGCGGTCAGCGCGAGCAGGAGCGGAATCCCTGCCGCCACGAGAGCGCCGAACGCGACGACGAGCACGATGAGCGTGATCGGAAGCGAGAGAATGCCCGCCTTGCCGAGGTCGTCGGCGTACGCCGTCTCGACTCCCTTCTGGGCACTTGCGTCTCCGAACTCGCCGATCGCGAAGCCCGGATGGTCCTGCTGCGCGACCGCCGACACCGTCGAGGACAGGGCCGATCGCGTCGACCGCCTTGTCCTTCTCGCCGCGGATCTCGAACTGGACGAGCGCCGAGTGCCCGTCCTTCGAGATCAGGTCTGCGTTGTCGGCCGCGAGCGGCGAGCGGACGCTCTGAACGTCCGGCACCTTCGAGATCTCGGCGACGACGTCCGCGATCGCAGAGTCGAAAGCGGCTGTGCCCACGCGAGCCGAGCGGCTCTGGATCAGGACGTTTTCGGCGGCGGGCCGCTTGAAGCCCGCCTCGAGGATCCTGTCCATGCGGCCGGACTCGCCCGGCCCGGACGTGCTCGGGTCGATGCTCGTCGTCCCGACCATGCCTCCCAGGGCGACGGCTGCAACGACGAACGCGAGCCAGCCGAAGGTGGCGGCCTTCCAGTGATCGGCGCTCCAACGACCCATGCGCGCCGCGAGATTGTGGGAGTGAGTGGCGTGCTCGTTACGGAACATCGTTTGCTCCTCCTTGGAGATCACGTGCGTCTGAGTGGATGACCTGACGCTAGGAGCGCCGCGGCACGGTGACGTCGTCGCGAGGCCGCATTCGCGCTCCTACCGGCCGACGATTTCGGGCTCCTACTTAGGTAGGAGGCTGCAACGATCGCCTCGTGAGTGAGGCCGGTAGAACCGTCTCGCAACCGCCTCTCCCGGAAGCCCGATGTGTGATCGGTCGCTAGCAAGCTCGAGCGCGGCGGTTGCGATAGAGGGGTATTTTGGCGGGCTACCAAGGTGGGCCGTGCTGGAATCGAACCAGCGACCTTGCGATCAAGAGTCCACCCTCGTAGGCTGCAGCAAACTGCAACAGACTGAATCTGCCTGCAACTGACCGCCTTCAGCACTGCAACAAACTGCAACGAACTGCAGCCTGCGGAGACAGGCCGGTACGCTCACCGTACGCTCAGAGAGTCGACGTTCACTCGACCGAGTGACGCGGCATCGGGACTTGACGTCGATTCTCGAGGTACCGCTAGCCGCATGTCACCGGAAGGTCCGATATGGACGGGATCGCCCTCGCCGCCAACGCGGGGATCCTACGTAGTGCAACCGTTCTGCTGCTCGTCAAACTGGGCCGTCGATGACCTCGCGTGCCCATGGGCTCGTGATCTCGCTCACCCTCGGACTCGCGGCTGCCGTCGCCGCGTACGCCGTGATTGTCACGGCCCACGTTGCGAAGGGAACGACAAAGCCGGAGGTCGCAGCAGGCCACGCCATCGCGGCTCGTGAGCGCAAGCTAGACGCCTGGGAGGCATCTCTGCGGAAAGCGCTCGCGGCTCGTCCGCCGGCCGTTCCGGCGAAAGCGCGTTACGGGTCGGTCGTCCTCGTGAGCCCGCCGGGCGCGATGGTGCTTCCCAGGCCGGCAGCCGTTCCGTCTCCACCGGCGTCGAAGAAGGCCGCCGTCAAGCTGCCGCGCATCGTGCCGGAGCGTTCGCGCCCGAAGCAGGTACAGGAGGCTGGCCCGAAGTCCGTCGCGCCGGCCCCACCGCGGAACGAGGACGACGGCAAGGATGGGGACGAGAGGTCCAACCCCGCACCCGTCCAGGTCAGCGCGCCCTCAGCTGCAGAAGTGGCTGTGCCGGCACCGGTCGTGGTGGCGTCGGCACCGGTTGTCGCGGCGACACCCGCCCCGTCCGCGAAGGCGTCCGCCGAGGAACAGTGCCGTGCCATCCTTCGGGCGGCGGAGAACCAGAGCGAAAAGATCAAGCAGGCTGCAGAGGACCAGTGCGAGGCGCTGAAGCAGGCCGCTGAGAGGAAGGGATGAGCAATCCTCTCGCGCGGCTGTACGTCGCGGCGGGAACGATCGTAGTCTTCTTCGTTCTCTGGGCGACGGTCGCTACACACCCGTGGGCGTCCACGGCGCAGGTGACGGCCCAGGATCCCCGCCTGCTCGCTCTCTCACGCCGCGAGAAAGCACTGCGGATCCGCGCAACCTCGGTCAAACGCATTGTCGACCGGCGCTGGACCGCCTACGAGAAGCGCTTGCGGGAGCGTCAATTGCAGAACGAGACGGCTCTGCAGCGCCATCTGCGGGACCTCGAAACATCACAGGCCGCCGCGCTCCGGGCCGCGCAGGCCTACCAGGCACAGGCGCAGCAAGCGCGAGCCTACGCCGCCAGTGTGGTTGCCTGGGCGAATACGCAGCTCCGGTCGACAGACACGTCGAGAGGCTCGACGTCACCAGTCGCCGCACAGACTCCGACGCCAGCCGTCAATGGAACCTCGCAGCAGCGCACGACGGCTCCGGCCGGGGGCGGCAAGCAGGCCGCAGCTCCTGCTGCGGTGGTCGCGGCGCCGACTCCTGCCCCTGCCGCAAGCACTGCCCCGGCTCCCACCCCGGTACCGACTCCGGCCCCCGCACCGGCGCCGACCGCGGCCCCTGTCCCTGCGGCGGCTCCGGTGGCCGCGCCGCCGGCGGTGCAGATCGTGACACTACCCCCGGCGACGACCACGCAGCCATCGGCGAAGAAGCGCTGATGGGCACCGTCCTAGAGACACCACTCGACGGGCTCACACGGCATACGTTCGATGCGATGGGTGTCACGGTCGAGCTCCTTCTCGACGGTTGTCCAGCCGGCGCCGCGGCCGCTTTCGACGAGGCCGAACGCGAAATCAGAAGGCTCGAGCGGGTCTTCTCGCGCTTCGACCCGAGTTCGGAGCTCTCCGCGCTCAACAGATCCGGCACTCTCGAGGCATCCGCCGAGCTCGTCGAGGTCGTCAGCCTCGCCCTCGCTGCGCGCGCTGCGACCGAGGGGCGGTTCGACCCGACCGTGCACGACGCTGTCATCGCGGCCGGCTACGACCGCTCGTTCGAAGACCTCGAGCCAGACGGATCGTGTCTTGGGGCCGGCGTGCGCTGCGGCGGCCGCGTCACCGTCACCGGCGACGTGATCACCCTGGGAGCGCGAGTTCGGCTCGATCTGGGTGGTATCGCGAAGGGCTACGCCGCCGACCGAACCTGCGCCATGCTCGCCAAGACCGCCCCCTGTATCGTCAACATCGGCGGCGATCTCGCGGTCGCCGGCCGACCGGCAGCAGGCGTGTGGCCGGTTGCGGTCGATCTTCCTGCCGGGTCTCTAACCCTCGGGTTGGCGCACGGGGCGCTCGCGACATCGGGCGTCGACCACCGGCGCTGGCGTCGGGCCGGGATCGAGCTTCATCACCTCATCGACCCTGGCACCGGCCAACCGTCGACATCGGACTTACTTCGCGTGACAGCGTTCGCGGAGACTGCCGTGGGAGCTGAAGTGAACGCAAAAGCGCTACTGCTGGCGGGAGAGAGCTCCGCACGGTCCGAAGCAGAATCGCTGGGCATCCCGGCCGTTCTGCTCACGCACGACGGCCGTGTCGCCGTCGTTGGTGGCCTCGCTTGAGCAGCGATCCCACCTTCTGGATCGAGGCGCGCGCAAGCGGGATGCTCGCGCTCCTGCTCCTCACAGCATCGGTGATCGCCGGGCTCGTGCTGAAATCGCGTCCGTTCGGCAGCATCCTGAAACCCGCAGCGGTGACTGACATCCACCGCTTCCTCGCCATGCTTTGCCTCGGCGCTACCGCGATCCACGGCATCGCGCTCGTGCTCGACTCGTCTGTGCACATAAGCATCGTGGGACTGCTCGTGCCCGGCTTCGTGCCCTACCGTCCGATATGGGTCGGAGTCGGCGTCGTCGCCGCAGAGCTCATGGCGCTGGTCTACGCCTCCTTCTCGCAACGCAAGCGCATCGGCGTGAAGACGTGGCGGCGCCTGCACTGGGCGACATATGGGATCTTCGCCGCCATGGTCGTACACGGCGTGATGAGCGGCACCGACACCGGCCGGCCCTGGGCGCTCGCGATCTACCTCGGAGCGATCGGCACCGTCGTCATGGCAGCCGCCTGGCGGATACTCGTGCCGCCCGCCAAGCCGGTGCGAAGGCGCGCCATCACAGGCGTGGAAGCCGGCTCAGCGTAGAGCCGCTCACGCGATCGCCGGCACGTATGCAGGGGCTTTAACTGGCCTACTGGAGCGGGAGGACTACTCGGCGCGGGCCTTTCGGGTTCTCGCGCCGCCTGCGAGCGACGGCGCAGAAGTGCAACCACCCCAATCGCCGCAGTCGCGACTAGAACGATGAACGCTATTGGTTTGTCTGCCACGGAGTGCCCATTTGCCCATTTGCCGCAAGCGAGGCGGCAACGAGAGTGCCTAGAGCGCAGGCAAGTCTATTGTCGAACAAACCGCGAATGGGTGGAGGCGTGGGGGCCATCGGACGTCGCGTATCACATCGCCAGTCGACCCTCTCCCAGAGCTCGTCGTCGTCTTTGCCCTCGATTGCAAGCCATTTCAGACTGCCTGCGGATTGCCGGCTAGAGCGTCGTTAGTCGGTATTGGCCGCGTGGGCTACTCGGGCGCCGTGGCGCCGCCGAGCTCGTCGAGCGGGGTGAGCCAGATCTCGCCTTCGACCTCGACGCCGCCGATCTTCCTCGGTTCGTCGAACTTGCGCGCTCTTGTAGCGCGCCAGATGCCCACAGTGCATCCGTCCGAAAAGCCGGTTCTGGGCACGGCCACGTTGAGCACTTCTCGTGTTCCGTCGGGCCAGTGGCAGAGGATCGGCGGGTTGCTCATGGTGTCTTGCGCCTGCGCGGATCTACGTCAGCTACGGTCGTAAATGGTCGCGGGCGAGGGTGGCGCGCAAGGGGTGGAGTGACTCCGGCGCCCCGCTGAGGACCATCATCACCGCGTCCTTCTCGCCGGAGGTGAGCCAATCGATAGCAAGGTCGAAGTCGAGGCCGAATTCGATCGACGCGGCCGCTGTAGCGTCGTCGGCGCGTCCGATCTCGCGGAGACGAGCGACGATCCACCGCCCGTCGTTTCTGGCGATCGCAACCCCTTCGAGTTCGATTTCGACCATCTGCCTCAGCGTACGAGCGGGTCGCTCGGCTGCAAAGAGCAGAGCGGTGAGACAACGTTCACCCAGCCGGCTAATGAAAGGCGATGGAGCGGCTACGTATGCCGCAACCGGCGTTTACCCGGAGGGCGGCCTCGTGACAACAGTGTTACTTCTGCCGATCGCAGCGCCGTTGGCGCAGATACGATGCACGCTCGTCGTATGCCCCGCTGGCTCCTCGAAGGACCACAGCCGCGGCGGATTGGCTATCCGCATATGCCGGTCGATTCCGCGCGCCACGATCTCGCGACCCATTTGTAACTGCTCGCGTGTAACTGCTCGCGCTTCGCCTCCCGCCGCCAGAGAAGCACGCCGGGCTACCGCTCGGGAACGCACACCCTGTCGCTTGCTCCAACAATTCGGTCGAACAGCGCATTGTACGACGCGTCCTGCTGCGGATCGTAGGAGCCCAGTGCCGCGCCTTCCCACTGGATCACTGGCGTCACCCCGGGACCCATCACCGTCACGCGGTGACGCTGGCCGTTGCCCGCCGGCCGCAAAACGTGCAACGGATACCCGACCGGTGTGTATTGAGGCACGAAGCTGTAACAGAAGGCGCCGTTGCGGCTGTGCGCAACCTTGCCGGCGTCGTGCTTCCACCCCGCCCCGAAGATCGAGTTGAACGTGTCGACGTAGAAGAAGCGCGCATGAGCGTCGCGCTGTCGCGACGAGGGTGTGCGAAACCCGAAGACGGGACTCCCGTTGTAGGTAAGTCGGCCGAACAGCCCCTGCCACGCACCGCCGTAGGTCCAGTTCGGGGACACCTCCAGTACCGGCAGGGGGCCCGTCCAGTGTGAAATGTGAAGTTCGTACGATGCCTGTCCGGGGCGGAACGGCTCGACGCCCCGCATGGGCAGCAGGCGCTGCCACTGCTGGAGCGCCCAGTAGGAGCCGTCCGGCGCCTTGCAGGCAGCAACGAGCCACACCAGCGTCGGCCCATCGTAGGGGCGACACCTGTCACGGAACGTCGTCCAGGTCTGGCGGCCGTCCTTCTTCCAGCCGCCCGAGTAGTCGTAGCGGAACCGCACCTGCGGCTTCCCCGGGTCCGGGGGGACCGCGTTGACCGCGCCCCACACGAAGACATGCCGGATCACGTCGGCGGACGTGCGGTAGGTGACGAGCGCCTCGCCGTCGGCATTGACTTCCAGCGACAGGACAGCGACGTCGAGGTCGCCGAACTGCTCGCTCGCACCGGCCGGGGTTGCGGCGGCGAGAGTGGCGGCCGCAAGTACTGCAGCGATGAGCGGGATGGAAGAGATGCGCTTCGGCAGCAGTTCAGCGTCGCCGGCGAGTCGCGGGATCAGGCTCGAGCCTGACACTCCACCTCGCTCACGCAAAGCTCGCATTGCCCCGTTCCAAACCTGGTTGTGGGACGTTCACAGACGCAGGAGTGCTTGCAAAGGCCGCGGCAGATCCGTGGCAGACCGCTGATCTACCCACTATGTCACCGACAGCGTTACCGTCGCCGAATGTGTCTTGCCTCCGCCGGATCCGGTGATCGTGATGGTGAAGGTACCTCGGCGCGCGCTGTTCGCGGCCCGCAGGGTCAGGGTCGACTGACCGCCCGGAGTGACAGGATTCGAGGAGAACGCTCGGGTGACACCGCTCGGAAGTCCTGAGACCGACAGGGTGACGGGAGTCGAGAAGCCCCCGACGGAGCCGATGGAAACGGTCGTCGAACCCTGGCCATTCCGCCTGACCGTCATGGTGCTCGGGGAAACGCCGAGCGTGAAGTCCGGCAGCGGGTTGACGACGAGCGTCACCGGGATCGCGCGCGTGACCGCGCCCGATGTTCCGCTGATCGTGAGCGGGTAGCTGCCGGGCGACAGGGTGGCGGACGTCGCGATCGCCAGCTGCGAGCTGCCTGATCCGCCGGCGATTATCATCGGCGTGAACGACCAGCCGGCCTGTGTGGATGTGAGCCCGCCGAGAGAGAGCGCGACGTTGCCGGCGAAGCCGTTGAGCGACGAGACCGTGACCGTGTACGCAGCAGTGCTACCGGCAGTCGTGGTCACCGAGGACGGTGCGGCCGAAAGGCCGAAGTCGGCGGGCGCGGTCACCACGAGGGAGACGCCGACCGAGTGGGTCAACGCTCCCGAGCTACCGGTGATCGTGAGCGGGTAGCTGGCGGCAGCGATCGACGACGACGTCGAGACGGTCAACTGGGACGCACCCGATCCTCCTGTGATCGTCGCCGGGCTGAGGCTGACGGTGGCCGAAGCGGGCAGACCGGATACCGACAACGCCACGTCGCCGGCGAAGCCGTTCAGAGCCGAAGTCGTCACCGTATAGGAGGCGTTGCCACCGGCTGTCGTCGTTGCCGAGGAGGGCGCGGCCACAAGGCCGAAGTCGGGGACGCTGGCCGTGTTGTACGCCCCCAGGACGTCGAGGCGGCCGAAGCCGAAGGTGTTGTCGGGCCCAGAGACGCCGAGGTCGTGAGCCCCTTGCTCGAGAGCGCTTTCCTGCTGGGAGGCAGAGAGGTTCGGATAAGCGCTGAGGAGAAGCGCAAGCGCCCCCGCGACGTGCGGAGCGGATAGCGAGGTTCCACTCAGCACCTGGTATGTACCGTAGCGCCCCGCCGTCCTGATGCCGACTCCGGGTGCCACGATCTCCGGATACGAGGTTGACGTCTCGCCGCAGGCGGACGGCCCGCGGCTGCTCGCGGAGTAGATCGAATCCGAGTTGTTCACCGCGCCGACGGCCAGAGCCTCCGGATAGTTGGCGGGGCTGACGCTGGTCGAGCTGCCCGGCCCGAAGTTTCCGGCTGCGAAGATCGGGAGGATGCCGGCCGCCCGCAGCGCCTGCACGTCTGGTCGGAACGTCAGGTTGCAGGTTCCTCCGAAACCGTAGGACCAGGAGTTGTTGACCACGTCGGGGGCGTCGGCGGTGTTGGGATTGCCGTCGGGGTCGAGCAGCCACTGGAAGGCGGAGTGAATGGCCGTGGCGGTGGACTTGCCACTGTCGTCGAAGATCCGGGCTGCAATCCATTGGGCCCCGGGCGCCATCCCGATCGACGTTCCGTCCGGCGTCGCCACCGACGATGACGCCCATGGTTCCTGTGCCGTGCCCGGTCAGATCGACAGGGGAGGCGGGGTGTTGGCCGTAGGGGTCGAACCAGCTGTTGGTTCCACCCCGCCAGCGGTTGGCCAGGTCCGGATGGCTCAGGTCGACGCCGCTGTCGAGGCTGGCTACCACCACTCCCTGTCCGGTGTAGCCAAGGCCCCAAACGGTCGGGGTGTCAACGGCGGAGATGTTCGGTTCTGGAAGTCCGGCGGTTGGGACCACCGGGACCTCGTCGGGGGCGATGCTTTCGACGCCTGGAAAGAGCGTCAGCTCCTGGATGACGCCCACGGTGGCGGTCACCGAGAGCCCGTTGACGATCCAGAAGCTCGAGGTCCGGGCGACCTTCCCCTGAGCCGCCCGGGCGCGGAGCAGAGCGTGTATCCCGACCTGGGAGAGGGTCGCCTTGTTCCGCAGCGCCAGGATCGCAGCCTTCAGGCGAGCCGGGCGGCTGGCGCCGGAGATGGCGGCCAGGTCCGCACGGTCGCGCAGAGTGACGATGACGGTGGTCATCTCGCCCGGCGCGAGTGTGGCGAGAGTGGCCTTCAAGTTCGGATCGAGCTTGTCGTCGTTGACCTTGGTGACCGATCTGGCGGATGACGCCGCAGCGAACAACGACACCAAGACGACGGCTACCGCGCTGATGAACAGGGACTTCCTCATCGTTGCCTCCCGGATTCCTTGTCGACACGTGGGGCCCACCCGGCGGGGCGTTGCCGGCGCACGCGGGCGAAGCTGACGGCGCCCGCTACCGCAGCGAGCAGCAAGACGGCCAGGGTGGTCGTAACGGACTCGAACGGGCTAACGTCCTCTGGGGCAGCGGCCGCGACGGTCCAGTCAGCGTGTGTGACGGCATCCGGCCGACCGTCGCGCTGGACGGCCACCGAGGCCTGCCAGGCGCCGGAGGTCAACGTGGATGTCTCCGCTTCGTACCGGCCGGGCTCGATCTCCTCGAGCGAGATGTCGGCTCTCGTCCCGGTCGGGCCGGCGAGGCGCACGTCGACTCCGCGGATGGGTCCCCGCTCCGGTTTGACCGTTGAGTGGGCTTGGACGATCAGCCGGGTCTGGTCCGGGCCGGCAGGTACCCCCTCGAAGGTGACGAAGAGGCCGTCGACATTCGCGGCGCTCGGGGTCGTCTTCTCGACCACTGCCCCGAGCTCCCGTGATGTCGGGACCGAGGTGAGCACAGCCGCCCCGACAACTGCCACGACGATGACCATGATCTCGGCCACAGCCAACGTCGCGAAACGGTGCGGTGGTACAGGCGACCACTCCGGAGGGCGGCCGAGGAGCCGACGCACCGGCGCGGCGAGCCGGGGGTTGACGAGGAGAGTATTGAAACCGGCCAGGATCAGCGCCACGGCGAAGAGACCGACCTTTCCGGCTACGGCGTCGCCGTAGACGGTCGAGCCGACGGACTGCAGGTCGGGGAGGTGGCGGCCCGACTCATACAGCCCGGTCGCCAGCAGGACGACGGTCGCGATCGCCGCGATCGGGCTGAACGCTCGCCAGACAGAAGCGAGGATCCTGCCGCGAGACTCGGGGCTCCGGCGCATTACCGGGATCACGCACAGGGCGAGGACGGCGAGGCCGCCCGCCCAGACCCCGGCGGCGGCGAGATGAGAGGCGGACGCGAGAGCAGCGAGGACGGATTGGCGCGGAAGATCTGCAGCGTGGCCCGCCCATGCCTCGAGCAAGACGACGGCCGCCAGTGCGCAGACGCCGGCGTGAGCCCCGCGGCTCGATCCGCTTCGGCCGGGTGCCGCCCACGACCAGAGAGCGGCAGCCGCTACCACCAGCGCGAGCTCGCGGCTGAGCCACAGGTGGCCCCACGGGGTGCCCGCCAATGTCGTCCAGGTGGTATCGAACCAGACGCCGAGGGAGCTCCCGCCGCGCGGCGTGCGGAGCAAGGGGGTGATCGCTCCGGTGGCGATCGCGGCGCCGGCCGCGAGCGCACCGATCGTCCGGGCGCGTTGGAGTGGAGCATCGCCGACGGCGCCGATTGATCCGAGCACGCGACCGGAGACGGCCAGCGCGCCGATCGCGAGCATGATCGCCGACAGGTCGAGCCAGCGGAGTAGGAGCTCCGGAGCGGGCGGGAGGCCATCTCCCCCGGACGGCGCAACGGCCGGCCGGACCCCGACACCGAACACTACCGACCCGGTCGACCGGTGACCGTCCACGGAGAGCGCCGTCCAGTCGAGCAGGTAGGTCTCCTTCGCCAGCGGTTCGGTTTCGACCTCGACGAGGCGAGTGCGCGCCGCCCCTGACCCCGCAACGGTGGCGGCGATTGGGGCTCCGTCGAGGGTGTGGAGGCCGAAGGTGCTGGCTGCGACGCTGATCGGCTCCGAGAACCAGAGGGTGAGAGTGGATCTGCCGACTCCGATCTTCCCGCCGTTCGGCGGCTCGGACCGCTCGAGCGTGCTGTGGGCCGACGCCGGTGACGCACCGAGAAGCGACGCGACCACGAGGGCGACGACGACGAACGCCGTGTGGTGTCGTCTCATCCGTGGCAGGCCGCCGGTCATCTCTTGACGACGATGTGCTCGAGCCGAGCGTCGCCGATCACCAGCGTGACGCGCGAGCTCTCGTGGATGGCGTTGTTGGCGTTCGGGAGCAGGAAGAAGTAGGTTCCGCCGAGCTCCAGTTCCCTCTTGTGATTGTGGGGAAGCGACCTCATCCCCAGGGTGGCCCCGGTGTCCTCGACGATCAGCTTCGGGAACAGCCGGACGTCGTGGATGAGCGGGTTGGCCTTGTCCGGGTCGACCACCTGGTAACGGAAGTCGATCAGTCCACCCGCGGCGGTGACGCCGATCATCGTGACGTCGATCCCGTAGCGGGCTGCCATGCCTTTGGCGGTGACGAGCGTGGTGCCATCGCGGACGTCCGCCTTTTCCTCGGGCCACAACGCCTTGGCAGAAACGCCGCCGATCAGCAGGAGGAGGGCGACCACGCCGAGCAACGGCCATCTTGTCCCGCGCGACCGCTTCGCCGGACGGTCGCGGTCCTCCTCCAGCCGGCCTGCAGTCCCGGAGGGCTGCGGGCCGGCTGGCTGTAAACGGAATCTACGGGAGATCGAAGGCATCCACGTCGAGGTTGCCGGAGGTGCCGAGGCCGCGGGCGGTGCCGTTGAAGTAGACCGACCAGGTGCCGCCGTTGTTGCGGACGACGTCCTCGTCCTGCACCGCTCCGATGACCGGCACGCTCGTGTCTGCGCTGTAGGACAGGTAGACGTGCGTGGCGTCCACCCACACGAGGCCGTCGACGTTGGCGGTCGACCAGCCGAGGGCCGAGGCATCTCTCACACGCGTGTACGAGCTGCCGCCGTTCCAGCGGTAGATGTCGGCATCGTCGCCGCTGCCCCCGGCGCCGGGCGGCACATCGGTGTCGTCGGTGGAGAAGTAGAGAGTGCCGCCGACGATGCTGATCGCATCCAGGTCGGTGCCCCCGACGCCGTTGACGCTGCCGTCGAAGTAGAGCGACCAGGTGCCGGCGTTGTAGAAGACGACATCCTCGTCGGCCACCGTCAGATCCGGGCCGGGCAGTGCGATGGTGACAGCGCCGTTGAACGACATGTAGAACTGGGTAGCGCTAACGCGATCGAAGCCGTCCACGTTCGCACCACCCGGCAACGGGTTCGTGATGGCCGTCACATCGATCGCGCGGCTGAAGGCGGTGGTGCCGTCCCAGAAGTAGATGTCGGCGTCGTCGGCCGTACCACTCACACTCGGCGGGTTGGTGTTCCCGGCGGTCGAGAAGTAGAGCGGCGGCGTCGGTTGGGTATAGACCTGGCCAACGAAAGGCAAGCCGGCAGTGGGCAGGGCATTCCCTGCGGGGTCTTTGATACCCACAGCAGAGATGAGGTTGAGCCCGAGGGTGCCACCGCCGCCGGAACCGGTGGTGACCGTGACGGTACGGGTAGCGCCGATCCCGGTCACCGAAGTGATCGCTCCGCCTGTCAGACCGACACCGCTGGCGAGAGCAAAGTTACCGCTCGTCACCCCGATCACCCCTTCAGAGAAGGTGACGAGGAACTGGACACTTGCCGCGCTCGTCGGGTCGGGGTCAGACCTGTTGATGCTGACGATTGTGGGCGGGATCTTGTCGATGAGCAGAAGCGTGCTGTCGGTTGGACCCCAGTTGCCCGATGCGTCCTTGCCGTGCACGTAGATGGTGTGGTTTCCGTTGCTGAGCTGGACAATGGTCGCCAGCGGGATGTCGCCGTAGACGGTCTCGGGTGAGGTGTTGAAGGACCCGTCGAGAGCAGCGAACACGAATCCGGTGCCGTTGGCGCCAACTGCGCAGTTCGTGGCAGGTGTAGTGCGATGAAGCCCTCGGCCCCGCTGATGTTGGCTGAGGCCGCGGCCGTCAGGGTCGCCGTCACCCGTACGGCCGGCGTTCCCACGTTGATCGCCAGGGTGCCGTTGTTCGGATTCGGGGCTGCCGACACACCGGAGGTGGTGGGCCCGGTCTTGTCGACCTTCACGAGGTTGATGGTGACCAGCCCACCCCAGTTGCCCGCCGCATCCCTGCTGCGGATCGAGACGGGGTGCGTGCCGGACGACAGCGGCGTCCATGATCGCCAGACGGATGGTGGCGTCCAGGCTGGCGATCGGGGCGGCAACGTTAACGTTCATCGATGTGCCGGTGCCGGGCACGGGCGTGCCGACCGGGTCGATGAAGTACTCCGCCGCGGCGATGTTCGAGCCGCCGCTGGCGGTGTCGTCGCCGGTAGCGTGCACGGCGACCGGCGACGTGCCGTTGCTGGGATTGGGGGTCAGCGTCGGGGACTTCGTGGTCGGGCCTGTGGCGTCGCCGCCGTTGACCAGCACCGAGCTGAAGAGGCCCCAGTTGCCGAGCACGTCCCTGCCGCGCACGTAGAGGGTGTGCTGACCGGGGGTGAGGGTCACCGCAAGGGTTACGCCCTCGCTCACGGCGTTGAAGTTGCCGTCGGTGGGCGTCATCGGGATGCCGGTGCCTGCCGTCGAATCGAGGCGGTACTCGGCCTCCTGGATCGTCGACCCGCCGGTGGTGGTGTCGTTGACCGTGGCCGTCAGGTTGCCGGCCGCGTACGCGACGCTGCTGGTCACCGGGCCGGCGGTATCGGCCCCGCCGGTGCCCGCGGCGACCGTCAGGAACGTGAGCATCCCGCCGAGTCCGGCCGCGTTGGTGTTGTGCAGGAGCAGGTTGCCGTCGTAGATGGCCAACCTGTTCGCCGCGTCAGGCGCGGCCGGGGCCGCGACGATGGCGTCGGCCGTCTGGCCGGGGCCGACGGTCTCGGCGACATAGCGGCGCGAGAAGTCCAGCTTGCTGCCGTCGAGGGCGATAACCGTCTGGTGGGCGCCGAGCAGCGCCATCGAGTGGTACTGGTTGCCGGCGTTGACGTAGCGCAGCAACACGTTGTGACCGGCGGTGGTCGGGATGGGGTCGGTGTTCGGATAGGCCTTCCCGTTGATCAGGAAGTACCGGGGCTTGTACTTGCGCATGTCGAAGGTCGCCGGGTTGGCGTTGAGCGCCGGGTCGATCTCGCTGAGGACGAGCACCGCCTCCTCGTCGAAGGCAGTCGCCGTACCGGCGTAGGCCTGCCCGGGAGACCCGGTCGGGCGCACGATCAGGGCGCCGTAGAGGCCCATTGCCACCTGATGTTGGGCGTTGGGGAGCAGCCCAGCCTCGTAGAGGTACGTGCCGGGCCGGCCGGCGGTGAAGGTATAGAGCTTGGTTCCGGCAGCCGCCGCACCGGTTCTATCCGGGATCAGGTCCTGACCCTGGAACAGGAGAGCGGTGCTCTCCGTCAACTGGTTGTGAAGCGTGATCTGGACCGTATCGCCCTGGTTGACGACCAGCGTGGGGCCGCCGGGTCGCGTCACGGGGGTGTTGGTGGTGTTGTAGCCCCAGACGTTGACCGGAGACGCTTGCCCCGGGAGCGTCGTCGCTCCCGTGACCGCGTACAGGTCGAACGGAACGGTTGCAGCCGAGGCGGGCGCCACGGCACCGAAAAGCGCCGTGATGAACACCGCTGCCAGGACCAGCAGACCCGCGCCCGTTCTGACTCGGATGGAGGGCAATTCTGGCGTGAACACGGTCACCTCCATCAGGAGCAGTCGTTGGGCTCGGGCGGATCGATCCGCATGTACGTGATGGGGCCGGTCATGTTCGCGCCCCACGAGGTGATCTGGAAGAGGGCGTGGTTGTGCGAGATGATGTAGTACTCCCCACACTGGTTCAGGGTCTGAATGCCGGGCGGCAGCGCCTCCTTCGTTCCCAGGTACGGGCTGCCGCTGTAGAACATCCCGATCTCCTGGTTGGCGAGGCTCGGCACCGTCACGCGGACCGGGTTGGCGAGGGCTGTAGTTCTCGGCGTCGTACCACTTGAAGAGCACGTCCCAGGTCTGGCTGGGCCCGATGTTGATGGCGAACTTCTCGAACGACAGGTCCTGGCCGCCGGGGCCTTCCAGGGCGCGGCCGTCCCGGCCGATCACGAGGCCGTTGTTGCCGTGCGGGTGGAAGGGGTAGTCCTCGGTGCCGACGTTCAGGTAGCGGGCCATCCCCGGGAGCGGGTGGCTCGTGGCGTCGTACTCGGACACTGCGGCCAGTGCCCCGTAGGGCTGCGCAGGTAGCCAGCTGGCGCCGTTGTCGGCGATGCTGTCGGGGAAGCCGCGCCCGTTGATCAGCCAGTAGCGGGGGTGGTAGTTGTTCATGTTGAAGCTCGTGCCTTGCTCGACCGCCTGGTGTTGGTAGGGGTCGATCTCGGAGAGGAGCACCATGAACTCTTCGGCTGGCAGTGAACTGGCTGTCAGCCCGGTTGTAGGCGTGGTCGGCGCCCAGCGGTCGGCCGCACGATCAGCGCGCCGAACAAGCCCATCCGCACCTGCTTCTCGGGGTTGGTGCCCGACTCGTACAGGTAGGTGCCCGGCTCGGAGGCGACAAAGCTGTAGGTGACGGTTCCGCCGCCGGCGGCAGCGGTGTTGGTCAGCGAGGTCAAGGTGCCGCCGCCGTCGAACTGGGGTTGGGCCGGCGCCCCGTTCGCCAGCACGTTCGCCTGGCCGGGGAAGACGATCGACGTGGCTCTCGGGCAGCGGTGTTGTGGAGGATCACGGTGACGGTGTCGCCCTGGTTGACGCATAGCACCGGGCCGGGGTGCTGGAACGGGTCGCTGCCGTTGGAGTACCCCCACATGAACGTGGTGTTCCCGTCGGGCAGGCTGATGTAGCCGGTCTTGGTGGTCAGGTCGAAGGTCGGGTTGGCGCCCGTATTCGAGGTGCAGACGATGCCCACGCTCGGCGGAGCGGCGGTCGTCGCAACCGTCGCGCTGTTGACCGCGGCCGCCGTGGCCAGGACGGCCGCCACTGAGAGGAGCAGCGCGAAGACGCTCCAGGCCCGCCTGTGGATGCTTCGCCGCACGGCTGCGCTAGCTCTCGTCATGGCGCTCAGATCCCCCAGTCGTTCGGATATTGCTGGGCTGCTACCCCGCTCGCGTACACCCGGATCTCGGTGGCCTGGCCTCCGAAACCTCCCGGCGCCAGGTTGTTCGACCGCGTGTAGTTGCGGTTGTAGAGCATGTAGGTGTCGTATCCGGAACCCGAATGTGCCGGCGCGGTGAAGATGACGTCGTAGCTCTCGCCGGGGCCGATGTTGATCGTGTCGGTCTCGTAGGAGGTGTCGGTGCCGTCGCGTCCCCGCATCGGGGTGGCGTCGCGACCGACCACCCGCATCGTGATCCCGGCCAGGGTCATCGCCTGTTCCCGGAACCCGAGGTTGGCGAATCGCAGCGCCACCCGTTCGCCGGCGTTGCAGTTGACGAGCGACGAGTGGGGCTGGTACTTGAGCTCGGGGTGTCCGGCAGGGGCGATCAGGTCGCCGCCGGCGTCACGAACCGGGTTGAACGGGTCGATCGACCCGTTGGGGGCGATCGTGTCGGGGTAGACCCGCCCGTTGAGCAGGCTGAAGTCGGCCCGGTAGTCGCTCCACTCCGGCAGCTGGATGTGGGCGTCGGCCCAGTGCGACTCGGCCCACACCTCCGACAGGAACATCGCGAACTCCCGGTCGAACCCGGTCGACCGCGTCGTTGTACATGAACTTCGTGGCCCATCGTGCGGCCGGACGAACACCAGGCCGTTCATGCCCATGTGGACGTGCTCGACGTCCTCGACGTGGCAGTGGTACATGTAGGTGCCGGGGTCGCGGGGCCGGTACACGTAGGTGAAGTCGCGCCCGGTCGGCACCGCGACGGAGCCGGTCGGCTCGCCGTCGAAGAACGGGATCACGTTGCGGAACCCGTGCCAGTGGAGGGTGTGAGCGTCGAACAGGTCGGGCCGCAGCGCCAGCCCCAGGTTGGTCAGCTGGACCTTGAACTCGTTGGCTCGCCCGGGTCGTACTGGTCGACCCAGAACAGCGGCGCGGAGTGCTGGGCCTTGTTCTTCTGGTTCGACTTCTGGGTGGCATCGAGGCCGGTGATGTTGCGGAATCCGAAGATGTAGGTCGTGAACGGAGCCGGCGCCAGGACGTCCGGGTGGAACGGCGGGATCGTCGGGGTGGGCGGCAGGTAGATCCACCCGTCGGTGCCGGCCAGGTAGAGGTTCGGGGGGCGTCGGCGGTGGTGGCGGCCCTGGCCTCGGGGATCAGCACCTTGCCGGCCCAGGTGGCAGTGCCGGCGACGGCCACCGCGCCGCCCGCGTACTTCAGGAACTGGCGTCGGCTGAGGCTTCGGTGTTCGATCATTCCCGTATCTCCCTTGGAATCTTCCGAGGAGCTGCTCGATGGGCGGCTGTGGGTGTCACGCGATCCCGTCCCGCGCTGGCTGTGGTCGGGCTCACGGAACATCGAAGGCATCCACGTCGAGGTCGCCGGAGCTACCGAGGCCGTGGGCGGTGCCATCGAAGTACACCGACCAGGAGGTGCCGTTGTAGTAGACGACATCCTCGTCCTGCACCGCTCCGAGGCCCGGCAGGCTCGTGTCCCCGCCAAACGAGAGGTAGAAGTGGGTGGCGTCGACTCTGACGTAGCCGTCGACGTTCGCGCCGTCGGTCAAACCATTGGCCGAGGCATCCCACACCCTGGCGAAGGCGGTGCCGTTCCAGCTGTAGATGTCGGCATCGTCAGGGGTGCCGCTGACGCCGGGCGGGTTGGCGTTCCCCGTCGTCGAGAAGTAGAGGACTCCGCCGACCATGCTGATCGCATCGAGGTCCTGGGCGGCGTTCGTGCCGCTGAGGAGGTTGGTGTCGAACCCGTGCGCACCGCCGTCGAAGACTTTCGACCAGGTGCCGGCGTTGTAGTAGACGACATCCTCGTCCCGCACCAACCCGCTGATGCCGGCCACCTGTGTGAGTGGGAAGCTGAACGAGAGATAGAAGTGGGCGTCGTCGATTCGATCGTAACCGTCGACGTTGGCCAGATTGCTCACGGTCACTCCGGATGCCGAGGTGTCGAACAACCGGCTGTACGCGGTGCCGTTCCAGTTGTAGATGTCGGCGCTGTCGGCCGTACCGCCTACACCGGGCGGGTTGGTATTCCCGGATGTCGAGAAGAACAGGGGCAGCGAGGGCGGAGGCGGCGGAGGCGCGAGGGCCCCGCTGGCGAACGAGATCGCGTCGAGATCCAGGTTGCCGGAGGCGCCGAGGCCGTGGGCGGTGCCGTCGAAGTAGACCGACCAGGCGCCGCCGTTGTTGCGGACGACGTCCTCGTCCTGCACCGCTCCGATGACCGGCACGCTCGTGTCTGCGCTGTAGGACAGGTAGACGTGGGTTGGCGTCGACCCACACGAGACCGTCGACGTTGGCGGTCGACCAGCCGAGGGCCGAGGCATCGACCATCCGGGTGTACGAGCTGCCGCCGTTCCAGCGGTAGATGTCGGCGTCGTCGCCGCTGCCCCCGGCGCCGGGCGGCACATCGGTGTCGTCGGTGGAGAAGTAGAGGGTGGTGCCGACGATGCTGATCGCGTCGAGGTCGGTGCCCGCCGACGCCGTTGACGCTGCCGTCGAAGGACAGCGACCAGGTGCCGGCGTTGTAGAAGACGACATCCTCGTCTGCCACCGTCAGATCCGGGCCGGGTATCGGAACGGTGACATCGTCGTCGAAGGACAGATAGAAGTGGGTGGCGTCGACTCGAGCGAAGCCATCGACGTTGGCACCGTTTGGCAGGTTGTACGGCGCGGCGCTGGCATCGATCGCCCGGCTGTAGGCGGTGCCGTTCCAGAGGTAGATGTCGGCGTTGTCGGCCGTACCACCTACGCCGGGCGGGTTGGTGTTGCCAGACGTGGAGAAGTAGAGGTCTTCGGTCGGAGGCAGTGCGCCTGCGCCGAACTCGTCGGCACCGCTGTCGAAACCGCCCAGCGCCGGGCGTGCCTCGTCGTCGAAGTCGAGTCGCGGGTGCGGCGAGGCTCGCTGGCGGCTGCTGGTACGACAGGCGCCGCCTTGGCGGCCGCGCCGAGGTTGCAGGCCGGCGACCCTGGGCAGTCGCCCAGGTGGTAGTCGCCCAGCAGGTTCGGCGGCACTTCCAGGGTCACGAGCGTGGCGTCGACGAACGCCGGGTTCTGACGCCAGGTGGCGAAGGAGACGGAGACGTCGTAGGTCGAGACGACGTCCGGGTCCGCGGCGCTGTTGGTCGCGACTGGTCGTGTACGGGTGAGTCGCCGGCGTTCTGCTGGACGACCGAGTTGGTCGGCGCCAGCGAGCCCGGTGCCGTCCGCGACACCCAGATCCCAGTGGTCGATCGGGCTGGCGTCGCCGGCGACGCCGATGCCGGTGACCGTGGTGCCGGCCCGGGTGCCGGCCCGGTTGTCCCAGAAGATGTTGTTGAACAGCAGCGGGTTGCTGAAGAGTCGGCGAGCCGCCCGGCAGCGTGGCCTGCAGCTGGTCGCTGTTGGCCGAGGTCGAGAGGCCGGCCGGCGCCGGGTGACCGTTGGAGGTCACCGCGGTGGCCGTCGTCAGGTTCTTCATGATCGTGTTGTTGTAGACCCGCACGTTCGGGGCGTCGTTGATGCCGATGCCGCCGCCCTCGTGGGTCGACACGTTGTTGACGATCATGTTGTTGTAGACGTTCATCGGGAAGTTCCCGGCCATCAGGAAGCGGAGGCCGCCGCCGTCGTCGTTGGCCAGGTTGGCCTGGATCTGGTTGGTGTAGATGTCCACCGGCGCCGGAGCCGGGCGAGAGCGCGCCCGGCGTCGCCGGCAGCTGACCGGCGATCATGATGCCGCCGCCCTCGTCGTTGGACATGTTGAAGTAGATGCGGTTGTGGTGGATCTTGCCGTTCGGGCTGCGAGCCGTAGACGCTCAGCCCGCCGCCGTACTCGAGCGAGAAGTTGCCGCAGATGTCGTTGCCGGCCACTTCGTAGTTGTCCGAGCCGGCGAAGAGCCCGATGCCGCCGGCCAGGTTGGTGCCGGCGTTGGCGATGATCCGGTTGTTGGCGATCCGGACGTTCTCGTTGTGCTGGTTGGTGTCCGGCGCCGGCCAGATCAGGGGTGCCGATGCGGATGGTCCCGTAGCCGCCGCCGTTGTTCTGCACGACGTTGTTGGTGATCTGCAGGTAGCGGGCGTAGGCGTTGGCGAAGATCGCGCCGCCCTGGGTGACGATGTTGGGGGGCAGGCCGGTCGGCCCGCCGGTGAGGTCGTTGATGTTGCCGGGGAAGCCCTGCTGGTCGCCGCCGCGGATGTCGAAGCCGTCGATGCCGGCCTTGAAGCCGCTGGTGAACTGGCGCGCCGCGCCGTTGGCGGTGGTGGCGTTCTGCGAGGCCAGCACGTAGATGGCCTCACCGTCGTTGACGGCCTGGTTGCCGTCCCAGGTCAGGGCGCCGATCTTGTCGTACCAGGCCGTCGCCAGCGCGGTGTCGCCGCCGAAGGCGCCGCCGTCGATGATCGAGCCGGGCACGAAGGTGTTGCCCTGGAAGCCGCCCGGGCCGACGCCCTGCAGCTTGACCGGCGAGGCGATGATCAGGTTCTCGTAGTAGGCGCCGCGCGGGTTGTTCCGCGGGTTGCTGAGGTCGGGCTGGCCCGGATAGACGACGACGAGGTCGTCGCCGCTGCTGGCGAACGCGGCGTCGAGCGCGGCCTGGATCGTCGCGTGGGTCTTGCCGGGGCCGACCTCGTAGACGGTCGGGTTGTACCCGCCCCCTCGCACATGGAAGGTCAGCCCGTTGACCGTGCTCTGGCCGTTGTTCGCCGTGACCTTGAGCTGGTGCGGACCCACGGGGGTCCCGGCCGGCACGGTGACGCCGATCGTGGTGTCGTTCCAGGTGGCGGTCGGGGGCAACACGGTGCCGTCCAGGCGTGACCTGACCGGTGCCCTTGGTGGCGCCGAAGCCCAGGCCGTTGATCGTGAACGAGCCGCTGCCGTTCACGTACGGCTGCGAGACCGCGAACAGCTGCGGCGTCGCCGCGTCGAGCGCGCAGGTCACCGCCTGCGGCAGACCCGTCGCCGGCGACTCGACGGTGAGCCCGACCTGGGTCGGCGCGAGATCGGTCGGGATGCTCAGGCCGGGGAGGGCCTCGAACTCGGTCGCGATCGTGCGATACCGCGGGTTGTAGTTCGGGTTCAGCCGCCCGGGGACACCCGGGTCGTTGGCCACGAAGCGGTACATGTTGGCGCACACGCCGGACGGCGTCGGGCAGCTGATGTGGTTCGTGGACGGCATCAGCACGTCGTAGATCGCCGTTGAAGTCGGACTCGGCGGTGTACACGAGCCGGTTGGCGAAGTCGTAGATGCCGACCGGGACGAAGGGAACGCCCGCCTTCTCGCCGTACATCGTCGAGCGGGGGTCGGTCGAGAAGTTGATGTCGTCGACGATCAGGCCGCGCAGGCGGGACGGGATCGGGACGTCGGTGAAGACGTTGAAGATGGGCACGATCGACTTGCCGTTGTTCACGGTCACGAGCTTGGTGTCGCACCGCGGCTTCTGCATGCCCTCGTAGGGCGACCCGCCGATGTCGAGGAACGTGGCGTTGTCGACGGGCGTCGAGGCCGGCACGGTCACGCCGACCGGCACATCGTTGGTACGCCGCCGTCGCCGACCACCGCGGGCATAGCCGTCGGTTCCGTCGCCCAGCGAGGTCCACGGTGTGGAGCGCGCCGGCGCACGCCGGCGGCGGCACCTGCGGGATGATCTGGTCGCCGTTGCCGATGTTGATGTCCTCTTCGCCGGTCACCTTGTACATCGGGTTGCCGCTGGCGTCGTCGGGGATCGCCGCCCGGACCAGGTAGTCGCGGCGCCGGCAGCGGCTCGAACGTCGCCGACCGAGCACAGCCGGGATTCGGCCGGACTCGCCTGGCGTCGCAGCGTCGCCGTGAAGCAGCCGTCGCCGAACCCGTAGTTGCCGTCCACCGCCGCGCCGAAGTTGGCATCGGGGGTGCCCTGGTCGGTCGGGTAGGGGCCGAACTGGACGCTCTGCATGAAGCTCGAGATGCATTCGCCGGTCGTCTCCTGGTTGGGGACCAGCACGTTCTCGTCAACGCCGTGGACGAGCGGATTGCCGTCGACGTCGCGGGCCATGCAGCCGGTCGGCCGGCTCCAGTTCTCCGTGACGTAGGTGTTCAGCAGGCTGCCCTTGGCGTAGGAGCCGTCGGCGGCGAGCTCGTAGCGGCCGTCCGGGTCGCAGGGCGCGCTCGTCGTTCCGCACGCGACCGGCGCGTAGAGCTCGACGGGCACGTCGGAGATGCCGGGCTGCCAGTCCTCGGTGGCGGCGTACTGCGGGTCGAGCTCGTTGCGGGTGGTGTCGTAGCTGACCGTGCCGACGATGCCGCCGTTGCGGGGATCGACGCCGTTGGTCGCCCGGTCGGGTCGTACGGCATGGACGCCCCAGTCCATCGTGCCGCCGAGGCCGATGATGCTGAGCACGCTGACATCGACGCCGGCGCCCTTGACCGTGGTCGGGCGTCGGCTGGTTGTCGGCCTGGTAGGTGACCCCGGTCGTGTAGAAGGAGTCGTTGTAGGCCTCCATGACGGTCCACTCACCGAGCGGGTAGGCGCTCTCGAAGAGGTAGTGGCCGGTCTGGTCGGTCGACACCGTGGTCTGGCCGCGGTCCATCAGCGAGTTCTCCCGCCGGCGCAGGGTGAGCGTGAAGTTGGGCACGCCGGGCTCACCGGGGTCCTTGACCCCGTTGCGGTTGGTGTCGTTGAAGACGTAGCCGTCGTACGTCGTCCACCAGCCGTTCAGCGGCAGGTTGCCCAGCTCGACGGTCTCACCGCCGCTGACGGTCACGTTGATCATGTTGAGGTTGTAGTTCTGCGGCTCGTCCCACCAGCTCAGCTGTAGTTGCCGTCGGGCACGCCGGCGATGTCGAACGTGCCGTCGGCGTTGCCCCGACCGACCCAGACGGCCACGTCGCCGGCCTGCAGGTCGGCCAGCGAGAGCCAGGGCCTGTCGATCGGATGGTCGATCTTGGTCCCGGTGTTGCCGCCCCAGAAGTCGAAGGAGCCACCCTTGGGCGGGGTGTAGGTCTTGATCCCGACCACGGCGCCCTTGACGTGCCCCGTGCCACCCGCCAGCGAGGTTGTTTCTGGGTGGGACGAAGCCGAAGATGGGCTGCGGGACGGGCTCGCCGGCCAGCACGAACTCGGTGTCGAAACCGGTGGCGCCTTCCATGACCCAGGCGTCGAAGTCGTGGTTGCCCTCGAGGGTCGTCGTCTGGATCCAGGTCTGCCCGTCCGGCGGGGTGGCCGAGAACGCGTAGCGGTTGGAGCCCAGGTGGGGGATCGTCAGCAGGCCGTCGGCGTCGCTGACGCAGTTGCCGCCGCTGCCGTCGATCGGTACGGGCAGCATGTCTGCGTCGAGACTGGCGAGGGGGATCTCATGCGTGACCGGGTTCTCGCCCTCGTACCTGGTGCAGAGCGGGTTGCCGTAGACGTCGGTCTGCACCTCGCCCAGGGTGTCGGCGATGTGGCCGACGAAGCCGGCTAGGCCCGGCTCGCCCGGATCCTGTGTCATGTTGGTGGGAGCGGTGTCCGCGAAGACCTGGCCCCGCAGCGTCGAGTCGGGCAGCGGATTGGGCTGCAGCTCGACCGTGACCAGGCCCGGGTCGGCCAGCGGCACCGTGAAATGCGCACCGTCGATCTTGTAGCCGTCGGCGAGCACGGAGATCAGGTAGCGCCCGGTCGGCAGGACTGAGCCCACCGGATCGAAGTCGTCCTGGTCGCCCTGGGTGTAGATCGGGCTCGGCGCGGGAACCTCCGCGATCGAGGGCCAGTGGCAGATCGAGGCCGGGATAGCCCGGATCCGGTCAGCCGCGAGCAGCCAGAACCAGGCGCAGGGGATCGCTGCTCGGTGGTGCCGGTGTTGTCGATGTTGATGATGTACTTGAAGTTCGGGATCGGCTGCGCCCTTCGTCGCCCCGTCGCCGCCGAATGCGCGCGGCTCGGTGCGGGCGCTGATCACCTTGAGTGTCAAGGTGGTCGTCGTCTGAGCGCCGGCGCCTGCGACCCAGAGGACGAGGACCCCACCGAGCAGGAGGTCGAGAGCGAGAAACAGCAGCGCAGCGCGGGCTCGTCCGCCCCTGAGCGACGAACGCCCGAACCGCTGCGTCCACGGCGAGGGCGTTCCCCCAACTGAGGATGTTTCCCCCTTCGTCCTTGTCGGAATCCTCACGGTGCCTCCCCGAGTCCGCTGACTGCTTGCCGACGCACCCGGCCGGCGAGCATCTCTTCGCGGCGGATGGTCTCTGCGGCGAAGGCGCGCCACAAGGCTCCAACTCCCCTTGTGACCGGATCGTCATCGAGCTGTCACTCGCCGTTATCTTCGTTCGACGCCCGCCGGGGTTCCGGGAAACTCGAATCAGTCTGAGTGCCGAACCTTCGCCGGCCGAGGAGGCAATGACCCATGGCAGGTACGCCTGGTGGCTTTTCGCGGTGTCAGCCGAAAGCACGCACCGGTCTCTTGTAGTCGAGCTCCCAGAGTGCCGGCCGGCTCAAGAGATGAACGCCGAAGAAGAGGTATCCATGACAACGATGACACTCGAGCACGCGACCCCTCCCGATAGACCAAGCTCAGTGCGATGAGTTGGGGTGTCCGATAGAGAAGAGGAGGCGTTCTCGGATGGGATGGCAGGAGTCGTTGACCGGGCCGTATCGCCTCGACGTGATGGATCCTCCCGCGAACCTGACGCCCGAGCTCGTCCTCGTCTCGCCTGACCTCGCGCCGCTCGCCCGCTCGCTGCTGCCCGACCGACCCTGGGAGGTGCTGTCGCCGCCGGTGCCTTCACGGACGGCGGTCGCGCGGGTTCGCGACCCGGAGCATCCGCCGTCTCGGCCGATGGCTCAATGGACTCCGCCGAAGACCGGGCGCGTCTGGACCAAAACTCTCGTCGCCATGCACGGCGCTGCGTTCGTGGCGTTCGTCGCGTTGGTCGTCGTCGGCTCTGCTCTTCCGCCCCGCGATGCTCCGAGATTGGGGCCCGGCCCGACCGACCGACCGAGTTCGGCTTCGTCAGAGCATCTCAGGTCAGCTCTTCCGACGTCCGACCTGCCGGCTGCCGTCGTGCCGACCTCGACCTCCGCCCCGAAGGTGAAGCGCACCTACGTCGCGCAGGACCCGGCGATGCGCTTCCAGATCAACGACGGCGGGAGGTTGATCGCTCGATTCGAGGGCCTCTTGCGATGCGCAGGGCGCGTCACCCTCGTGAACATCGCGATTGGGTCAAAAGGTACATTCCATTTCGGGCGCCGATTCCTTCTGGGCCGCCGCCTCGTCGTCATCTCGCTTTCTGCGGCCGTAGTTCCGAGGCAAGCGGTACGCGGAACGGTCCGTGTACGTCGCGAGCTTTGCGACACCGGTTCGGTCGCGTTCGTCGCCCATGCGACGTTGGGGTAGGCGTTACTTCCCGCGAGGTCGTTGTACGACACCTGTGAGTCCGTGGTGTCATGAGCCAGACGCCGGGAGAGGCGGTGGTGAGGCTCGCGCGAGGGCGGGCCGAGGGACGTAGCAACCCCCTCCCCTTTTCCGGTCGCCGACGGTGGTCACCGGCCCGATCGCCAGGATCGGTTGCAAATGCACGAATTGTGAGTAGAAGTAAATGGAAGGAAAAGGAGGGCCCGCTGTAGGGGGAGCCAGGGGGAAGCTGTGGGCGACGTGAGATTCGGGGGTCTGACCACGGGTGCCGTGTCGACCGGAGGAACGCTCGGCGCGCCCGAGCCGGGTGCGCCACGGGTCCTCGTGATCGAGGACGACGAGGGCCTTGCCGACATTCTCGTTCGGGCGCTCGGAGAGGACAACTTCGAGCTCACGGTCACAAGCCGGGGGATGCACGGTCTCGAGCTCGCATCCGCCGAGGAGTTCAACCTTGTCATTCTCGATCTGCTCCTGCCGGACATCGACGGGATTACGCTGCTCCAGCGACTGATGGCGACGCGGCCCGAACAGCAGGTGCTGATCGTCTCGGCCCTCTCGAACGTCGAGGCGAAGGTCCGGTGCCTCGATCTGGGGGCGGCCGACTACCTCGCCAAACCATTCGCCCTCGACGAGCTCGTCGCGCGGGCGCGGGCACGCATCCGGCCCGGACGCGCACAAGGCTCGGGTCGCTTCCTCCGTGAAGGCACCTTGGCCCTCGACGTCCAACGGCGAGTGGCGACGTGCGATGGTCGAACCGTGCACCTGTCGGGCAGGGAGTTCTTCCTGCTCGAGTATCTCATGCGACACCAAGGTGAGGTCTGCACGCGCGAGGAGCTCCTCCAATCGGTCTGGGGGTATTCGCACGACCCGAGGACGAACATCGTCGACGTGTATATCCGGCGGCTTCGGCAAAAAATCGGCGAGCTCCGGATCGACACGATCCGCAACATCGGGTACGGCCTCCGTGAGGCATAGGCATCTGCTCGAGATCGGCCTGGCGCTGTTCGCCGTGGTCAATCTCGGTGCAATGCTGCTCCTCTCGGGAGGAGACGGAGGTACGATCCCCTTCCACTTCATCTGGGTCAGCCTGACCATCGTCTACGGGTTCGCGGTCTGGCCTGTCCGACCGACGGTCGTAATACTCGCGCTCGTGATGGCTTCTACGGCGGCGGCAATCATGCTCGAGGTCGCGACTGGCCCGACTCGTCCCGACGAACTCGCCGAGGTCCCGTTGATGGCGTCGATGTTCGTCGCGATGGTCTGGCACGCGCGGCGACGGGTCGCGGCAGAGCAACGGGCGATCGGCAGTCGAGAACGGGAGCGCGAGTTCATCCACGACGCGTCCCACCACCTGAAGACACCACTCGCGCTCGCTCGCGGGTATGCGGAGCTCATCCGCGGGAAGTTCCTAGACCGCGTGCAGGAGACGGACGCCGACAAGCTGATCCATGAGCTCGACCGCCTGACGAAGACCGTGGACAGTTTGCTGTTGATGATGGACACCGACGCAGGCAGCGAAATTCAGCGTCGGCCCATGGACCTCCGCGAGCTCGTTGTGAGCGTCTCCGACCGCTGGGACGGGACCGTCGATCGTCGCTTCCTGGTCTACGTCGACGAACCAAGCCGTATTGTCGGGGATCGCGAGCGCCTCGAATGTGCTTTGGATGCGCTCCTCGAAAACGCTGTCGAGGCAACCGAAGACGGTGGTCGGATCTGGGTAGCGGTCTCGCAAGCCAACGGTACTGCACGGATTCGCGTTGCGGACGACGGGCGAGGGTTTTCGAGTGGCGCCGCCGGGCACATGTTCGAGCGATTTTGGAGCGAGCGCGGACGCCATCACCGTCGCGGCTGCGGCCTCGGTCTCGCGATCGTCAAGAGCATCGTCGATGCGCACGGCGGGACGATCGACGTCGCGCGCCGCGACGGGATAACTGTCTTCACGATCGAGCTGCCGTTCCCGGACGCCCCCGAGCTCGCGGCGGCTGCACAGCGCTTCGACGATCCCGTCCGGCGGCGCCGCCTGAAGGTCGCTTCCTGAGCCCGGCCGTTCCTCGGCGAGTTGAGAGCCGCACCGGCGACAGCACGAAGGAACTGGTATTCCCCACCGCCAACCTACGGCGTGAACCGACCGAGCGTTGATCGTGACGAATTCGGCGATCGTGTGTCCGGCATCCCGAGGCCAGAGCGGCTACTTTTGTGTGAGCAGCTGCGTCAGGTCTCTGGCGATCTGCTCCTCGAGATCCTTCGAATCGGCGAGTCTCACGCTGACCTCATCGAGGAGACGCACGATCTTCTCGAGGAGGAGCACAATCTTCTCGTTCGTGACGGATTGTGAGCTTTGACCGGCCACCGTCGACCTTTCAACTGCCGACAACTACACCAATGTTTCCGTTCGCAGCCACGCTGCGCATCCGTACCGCCGCTGACCCGGGCTACCATGAACTACCGAATCGCCTGATTTCGTTGGGGCAACTGATCCGCGTGCCGCAGCTGCCTGGTCACCGTGGTCGCCGCGTCGATGGGCGATTACCGCTGCCGGTCGATGTGATCGCGGGCGAGGGTGTTGCGCAGCTCGTGGAGCGAGAAGGGCGCGTTCCCGAGGACCATCATCACGACATCCTTCTCCCCGTCCGTGAGCCAGTCGATCGGGTAGTCGACATCGAGCCGCGTACTCGATCGAGGCGGCCGCGGTAGCATCGTCGGCGCGTCCTACCTCGCGCAGCCGCGCGACGATCCACCTGCCGTCGCGTCTGGCGATCGTGACCCCTTCTAGTTCGATCGCGTCCATAAGTCTGAGCGTTCGAGCTACGAACCCGGGTACAACCCAGGAGTCGAGTAATGACAGAAAGCTCACCTGACAACCCCCGAGTCCGCAAAGCGGCTTCGAGTCCTCCGAGCCGCGGATCTCGCGTGAAGCGAAATTGCCCGCTGCCGGCGCCGGGATGCCGCCGGTGAGCGGAGCGACGCGGGCCGGTCCGACGCGGGTCGCGATTCTCGCGGCTGCGGCACTTCTAACACCGCCGAGCGCGAGCGCTCACGTTCGTTCCGGCACGATCGCCGTCGACTATCGCACGCGCCTGTTTGCGCTGCCCGCTCCGCTGCCGCGAGCGATAGCCGTACGGATCTACGACAGCGACCGCGCAGTGCGTCTCAGCGTGTCACCCGGTCACACCGCGCTGATCCTCGGAAATCTCGGCGAACCGTTCGCCCGCGTCACCGCGTCAGGCGTCGAGGTGAATGCATCTGCGCCAACGGCCGAAAGGGCGGGCCTTCTGACGCACCTGCCAGTCCATTCGGTTGGCTGGCATCGCCTTCCGGGCGGACGGACCGTCACCTGGCACGACAACCGCGTGCGCACACTCCCCGGTGGGATCGATCACGCGCGCTGGAGGATTCCGATCGTCGTGGATGGACACCCCAGTCAGCTCGAGGGTGAGCTGTGGCGTGTCCCCGCGCCGGTCTGGTGGCCGTGGCTCGCCAGCGGCGTGCCGTTCGTATTGGTCTCGCTGTTGATTCTCGTTCGGCGGAGATCGGCCGTGTGCTCGGCGGCGGCCGCTTTCGGACTCGCTGCCGCTGCAGGAACGATCGCATCGGGAGTGGGATTCGCCTTCGACACGTACGCCTCGAGCGGGAAGTGGGTCGAGCTTGGCGACGCCATGGTGTTCGCCGTCGTCGGTGCTGCAGTGATAGCGCGAGGCTCACCGAACACGCGTGGGATCGCCGGCGGTGCCCTCGGGCTTCTAGCACTGTGGGCCGGGTTCACCGCGATCTCCGTGCTTCTGCACGGAGTCGTGCTGTCGATCTACCCTTCCGCCGCGGCACGGGCCCTGGTTGTATTGACGATCTGGTCCGCCGTCGCGGCGACCGCGCTCGGCCTCGCAGTCGTGTTCGACCGTGAATCGGCGGAGCGCTGATCGATGATGTCTCTCGAGATGGACTGCTCCGTCGACGCCGCTCGCGGTTGGTGTGTGAGAAGCCGTCTTGAGCGATCGCCTCCTCGACGCGGCCGATATCGCCGGTACGCCGATGTGCTCCTACATGGTTGAGGCAGAGCACCGGTTGCGTATCGTCATCGACTCTGCGGCGTCCCGGCCCGCCGGTCGCGACGGACCGCGCCGGCAACCGCCAACTTGACTGCGCCCTGCACCGGATCCCCGTCACCCAAGGCCGCATCCACTCCCTGCCTCACGACGGAGCCTCAGCGTCCTACGCGAGACTGTTCGTCCTCAGGACGGGCGATACGGTTGACTTCGCGGTGGGGCCGAACCTGCCGTACTCGGGCCATATCGGCCTCGAAGCCGTTATTAGCGGAGGCCTCGCACAAGAGTGAGTAAGTCAAGGAACCGGGTGGTTGCGCGCAGTTGCACTAGAGGAAGGTAGAAAGGCCCAGCACACGGCAGGGCCTTCCCTACCTGTCGCCCCCGAGCTCCCGCTGCCAGCACTCCGGACAGACGAAGCTCTCGTGGTCGGGCGGCGGTCAACGCTGCATAGTCTCGCGGACAGGCGGAGCGGTTCGAAGCGCCTTACGCCTGCTGGCTCGCGGTCATGTTTCCCATAACGACCTCCATCGTTCTTGCCAGCTCGTCGGCTGGGCTGAACTCGACCGTGTCGGTTCCGGCGTACATCACCGGCGTGTGTCCCGGTTGGGCGTAGTACGCATCTCCCGCCTCATACGTTTCCTCCCGGTCGGCGAACCGGAACGTGATCTTGCCCTTGATCACATATCCCCAGTGCGGACACTGGCAGCGATCATCAGGCAGCCCTTGAAACAAGGGTGTGGGATCCATGTCCGCGAGGAACGAGGTGAACCAGTCTTGTAGCCATCGAGATTCTCTGAGCGGTCCTCGAGGATTCCCTCGACCACCTCGACCTGAGAGGCGGACCGACGGAGCATACGCTCTCGCAAGTGTCACGGCCCGCCACTGATCCTCCCAGGAGCCTCGTCCGCTCGGAGTGCGGTCGCGGCCCTCGCCCCGGCGAGAACCCCGACGACCAATAGCGTGTCGAGTCAGATGGGGCCGGCGGGCTTGTGACGTTCTGCCCGGAGTGCTGGCAGCGGGAGTTCGGGGCGGAGAATCTTGCGAGAGCGACGGCGAGCGTCCTGCAGCGAGCCGGAGGGGCTGCCGATAACGGAGGCAGATGCTTGATTTGGTGATCCGGGACATCTCCGTTGGACTGCTCGCGGCGTGCTGGATCGGTGCACTCCTCGTTGTGGGCCGGAGGAGTTGGCACCGCTGACCCTTGCGAATCTCAGCAAAAAGGGGAGGCGACCGGCGGTGCTTGACGTTCGCCGTTCTGTACACGTCGCCTGGCCCCGGGATTGGGCGTGACGGTCGTCGCAGCGATGCGTATCTGAAAGGGAACCACTCGGCCAGCTGCGTGCCGGGCGCGCGACTAGTCGGCCCGGATCTGTCGGAGGACTGCCCGTCGTTGGCTAGGCTTGCCCACGATGGATTGGTCGATCTTCCACATGATCAACGCGGGCGTTGCAACACGCGAGTGGCTCGAGGACCCGATCACCGGACTGACCGCTATCGCGGTGACCTTCTACGGCGTCGCGATCGTCGGCCTCTGGTTCGCTGCCCGACCGTACGGCAGCACCAAGTGGAAGCTCGCGTCAGCATCAGGATTCGTGGCTGCAGCGATCGCGATGATGACGAACGAGGTCATCTCCCACCTGTGGGATCGACCGCGCCCGTTCACAGCCCACGCCGCAGCGACACACCTGCTCTCAGCCCCTTCGCCGGACCCTTCGTTCCCGAGTGATCACGCTGCCGTAGCGTTCGCGATCGCCTTCGCCGTCCTCGCGTTATCCCGCCGGGGCGGCATCCTCTTCCTCGCAGCCGCCACCCTGATCGGACTTTCACGGATCGCGCTCGGAATGCACTACCCCAGTGACGTCCTCGCAGGAGCCGCCGTTGGCTGGGCAGCCGCACTCCTCGTGACCACGCTGGGACGCCCTTGGATAGAACGGCTCGTCGGTCTGTTGAGCAGAATCTCGGACCCCCTCCTCAAACCGATCTGGGATCGCATGCCCGGCGAAGCGTCACTCCACGACTAACACGCTACCTTCGCGACGCTGCTTTGCTCATGGCCGTACGTGACGGCCGGTGCCGCCACCGCCCAGCCAAACTGCTGTGTCCCGGTTCGCGACCTTTCGCCGTCCCTTCTCTCCCTACCCCTGCCCGTTAGCCTCGGTGGCGGAGCGGCACGGTCGCGTGGCTCGAGGCGTGGCACGGTAACGCCAGACAGCTTGAGCCCAACCTGGCCTGGAAGGACACCGTGCTCGTGCGCACGGGCGAAACCGTTGACATCCTGCTCGACGTCACCAACCCCGGCCTCTGGATGGCTCACTGCCACATCGCCGAGCACCACGAGAGCGGAATGATGTTCAACCTCCAGCGATCCCGAACCGACCTAGCCAAGAATCGAACTTGCGCACGCGGTTAGGGAACCAATGCTCATTCACGCGTGCGGCCGCGTCATCAGCGGACTACTAGTGGGCCGTGCTGGAATCGAACCAGCGACCTTGGGATTAAAAGTCCCCTGCTCTACCAGCTGAGCTAACGGCCCCTGGGCGGAGTGTAGGCAACCTCCGGCAGCACTTTGCCTGGGTTCATGATCCCGAGCGGATCGAAGACCTGCTTGATTCCGGTCATCAGCGCGATCAGGTCGCCGTGCTCTTGCTGGAGGGCCCCGATCTTGCCCATGCCGACACCGTGCTCGCCCGTGCACGTGCCGCCGCGAGCGAGGGCGTCCTCGACCACCCGCAACACGAGCTCGTCCGAGCGTTGCGCTGCTGTCGGATCGTCCGGGTTGATGCGGAGGCTGATGTGGAGGTTGCCGTCGCCCGCGTGCCCGAGGATGCCTCCCTCGAGGTGGAGTCTTTCGAGCTCGGAGCGGGCGAACCGCACCGCTTCGGCGAGCTCGGTCACGGGGACGCACACGTCGGTCGTTCGTTCGCTGCTGCCGGGAACCTTGGCTGCGACCGCGTGGGCCGCCGAGTGCCGCGCTCTCCACAGGCGCGCGCGGGCGTCGGGGTCGCGCTCGAATACGATCTCGATCGCTCCCTCCAACCGCGCGATCTCCTGCACGAGGTCGAGATCGCCGGCGACCGTGTCGCTGGTTCCGGTCGCCTCGACGAAGAGTGACGGAGCCTCGGGAAACGACGTGCCGGAGTACGCGTTGACCGCGGATATGGTCCAGGCGTCGAGGAGCTCGATTCGCGTCACCCCCGATCCGGCTCCGACGACCGCCGCGGCGGTCGCGCAGGCCGCCTCGACGTCGGGAAAGCTGATGCGAAGGACGACGGCATGCTCGGGGATGGGATGTAGCCGCAGCGTCAGCTCCGTAATCACAGCCAGGGTTCCCTCCGAGCCGACCAAGAGACCGGTGAGGTCGTAGCCGGCAGAGGTCTTTCGCGCCACCGAGCCGGTGCGGATCACCCGACCGTCGGGGAGGACGGCCTCCAGGGCGAGCACGTTGGCGCGCATCTTCCCGTAGCGCACGGTGGTCGTGCCCGCGGCGTTCGTGGCTGCCATGCCGCCGAGGGTTGCGTCGGCTCCCGGATCGACGGGGAAGAAAAGGCCGTGCTCGCCGGCCGCCCGCTCGAGCGCGATCCGGGTCAACCCCGCCGAAACCGTCGCCGTCAGGTTGCCCGGGGAGATGTCGAGCGTGCCAGTGAGGCGCGAAAGGTCGAGGCTGATCCCCCCGCGTACCGGAATCACATGACCCTCGAGGCTCGTGCCGACGCCGAACGGCGTTACGGGGATGCGATAGTCGCTTGCGAGAGCAAGAACACGGGATACTTCCGTGGTTGTCTCGGGATACACGACGAGATCTGGGCGGTGGGGCCGGTGGAAGGTGAGGTCGGTCGCGTGCAGGTCGCGTTCGGAGTCGCTGTCGCTGATGCCGTCCGCGCCGACCGCCGCTGTCAGCGCGTCGCGTAGGGGGCCTAGCTTCGGGGTCTGCAAGTCGCTCATCTCGCTCGAAGTCTGCTGGAAAGTGCGGTGAGCAGGCCGCAGTGGATCCGCCAGGCGCCGTTCAGCCAGGCACAATGAGGCTGTGCAGATGTTGGAGAAGCCGCGCCTCCGCGGTGTGTTTCATCTGTGGGCGTTCTTCGTTGCGGTGGTCGCAGGCGTCGCGCTGGTGGCGCTGGCGGACGGGGCGTTGCCGCGCTTCGCAGCGTGGGTCTATGTGATGGCGCTCGCGGCGATGTTCGGCGCCAGCGCGCTCTACCACCGCTACCCGTTCAAGTCGGCCGCGCGCCGGGTGTGGGCGCGGCGTCTCGACCACTCGACGATCTTCCTCTTCATCGCCGGCACGTACACGCCGTTCGCGTTGCTCGCCTTTGACGGCACGATCAGCTGGATCGTGCTCGCGACGGTGTGGTTCGGCGCGGCACTCGGCCTCGTGCTCAACTTCTACTGGCTCCATGCCCCCAAGTGGGTGTCCGTCGTCGCCTACGTGGCAGTCGGCTGGGTGGGCGTGGTCACGATCCCGCAGATGTTCTCCGGCGTCGGGGTACCCGGGTCGGTGCTGGTGATGATCGGTGGCGCGCTCTACACCCTGGGCGCGCTCACCTATGCGTTTCACTGGCCCAACCCGTTCCCGGCGACGTTCGGGTTCCACGAGATCTTCCATCTGCTCGTCATCGCCGCCGCCACGACGCAGTTCGTCGCGGTCTCGCTCGTCGTCCTGTAACGCGCTGGGGGGATATCCGGACTGTACGGTCATGAACATGCCAGAGACACACCTGACAGACGCCGAGTGGAGGGCCCGCCTCACCCCGGAGCAGTATTCGGTGCTGCGTCAGAAGGGGACGGAGCGGGCGTTCACCGGCGCCTATACGGATACAAAAACGCCAGGCGTCTACCGCTGCGCCGGCTGCGGGACGGAACTGTTTCGCTCCGAGGCGAAGTTCGATTCGGGCTCCGGTTGGCCGAGCTTCGTGGAGCCGGCGTCTCTCGAGAGCGTCCGTACGCACGTTGACACGAGCCATGGGATGATCCGCACCGAGGTGACGTGCGCCTCGTGCGGTGGCCATCTCGGCCATGTCTTCCCGGACGGCCCAGGCCCGAGCGGCCAGCGGTTCTGTATCAACTCCTGCGCCCTCGACCTCGAATCGCAGTAAGGGCGGGGCGCATGCCCCGCCCGAGTGGAGGATGAGGCTTCAGGTTGGACGTCGGCCACTGCCGTGCAGCGAACCCCCGTCAAGTCGGCCCTTCGATCGCCGGCCGGAGAGGCGTACCGTGTGGGTTCTGCTCATTCCCGTCCGGCGCTCCCGAGCGCCGGACGGAACAGCGAGGAGGCGTTCAATGGCAGTGGCAATTGAGCGGCGTTTCGAGGGTGCCACCCTCGAGCAGTAGGACCGGATCGTGGAGCTGATGGGGCTCGTCGGCAGCGATGTCCACATCGACGGCGCGATCTTCCACTGGGTTGCGAAGACGGACGACGGGATCGTCGTCGTCGACGTCTGGGAGACCGACGAACCGCGCTGCCGGTTACTGGTCCACAGGCTGTCGGTGTCCTAGTCCTGCGGTTCGGGCTACGAGGCCGGCTTCGGCGCGGTCGGCAACTTGGAGCTTTGTGAAGATTGCCGACACGTAGTTGCGGACGGTCTTCTGGCTGAGGAACAGGGTCGTTGCGATCTCGGCGTTCGTTCGCCGTTTGGCGAGGAGGTGCAGGATTTCGAGCTCTCGGTCGGTGAGCTGGGGGAAGGCGAGGCTCGGGTCGACCGTTGGTGGCGCGGCGAGGAATCGCTGTAGCCGGTCGGCGATGCCGGGGCCGAATATCGCCTCGCCGTTGGCGACCGACCTGATCGCCCGCAGCGTCTCGTCTTGGGCGGCGCCCTTGAGTTGGTAGCCGCGTGCGCCCGCTCGGATGGCGGCGAAGACGGCGTCGTCGTCGTCGTGCATCGTCATGACGAGCACGTTGATGCCTTTCGATTCGTCGAGGATGCGGCGGGTGGCGTCGATGCCGTTCAGGCCGGGCATGTTGATGTCCATCACGACCACATCAGGAGCGAGGGCCAGGGCTGCCTCGACGGCCTCTTGGCCGGTCGCTGCTTCTCCGACGACCTGAGTGTCGGCGACTGACTCGAGGAGAGCGCGGAGGCCTCCTCGGAAGAGCGGGTGGTCGTCGGCGATCAGGATGCGGATCGGGGTGCTCATCCTCCGTTGGGCTCCGCCGCGAGGCGTGGGAGGGATGCGACGACGAGCGTTCCTCCGCCTGTTCTGTCGCTGATCTCGCAGGTGCCGCCGACTTCTGCCGCACGTTCCTTCATCGTGTGGAGCCCGATGCCGGTCGACCCAATCGAGAGTCCTGCTCCGTTGTCGGCGATCTCGAGTCGGAGTGTCGTCGGTTCGACTGCCACGCGAAGGTTGCAGGTTCGCGCCTGTGCGTGCCGCTTGACGTTCGTCAGGGCCTCCTGTGCGATCCAGTAGGCGGCAACCTCGACGGCGGCGGGGAGGGGCGGAAACGAGTTCGGGGCGTCGACTGTGACGGAGGTTTCCAGGGTGGACTCCTGCGTTGCGAGACCGCGGAGGGAGGCGGCGAGCCCGAGTTGGTCGAGCGCGGGCGGCCGCAGGCCGTAGATCAGCTGGCGGACGTCCGTGATCATCGTCTGTACCTGCTGGGTGGCCGAGACGAGGAGTTCGTCGGCGCGCTGGAGATCCGAGCCGGTGAGGTTGCGGACGGCCTCGAGCGTGAACGTGAGCCCGGCGAGGGCGGGCCCGAGCCCGTCGTGGAGGTCACGACGGATGCGTCGCCGTTCCTCTTCGCGCAGCTGCACGATGCGCTGCCGCGCGAGTTGAAGCTCCAGCGAGAGCGCGACTGCGTGCACGGCGGCGGCGACCTGGGGTACGAGGTCGGCGATCAGGCGGTGGTCGCGCTCGCGAAGGCGCTCGCCGGGCCGCGGTGCAAGCCGCAGTTCCCCGACGGCGATGCCCTGATGGGCAAGGGGAAACGTGAGGATCTCGACCCCGAGCGTGCCGTATTCGGCGGCGATCTCGGATTCCCGGGAAGCGCTTTCGCCAGCGAGGGCGAGCCCGACGTATTGGAGGGCGAGTGTCTGGCCGATCGTCTCGACGATGGTGGGGAGTACGGTGTCGAGCTGCAGCGAGCTCGCGAGCGTTCGGCCGAGCCTTGCGATCGCGGCGTAGGGGTCGTCACGTTCGCCGTACGTGAGCCGGTTGACGAACCGCTGGACGCGTTCGCGCATCGGCTGGAAGCAGACGGCCACAACGCCGGTCACGACGAGCGAGACGAAAAGGTCGGCGCGGGATGAGAGTGTCGCGCCGACCAACCCGACGATGGCGACATAGCCGGCGACAACGCCGATCGTCATGACTCCGTAGACGAGGGCGCGGTTGATGACGAGGTCGATCTCGTACAAGCGGTACTTGAGGACCGCGACAGCGATTCCTGTCGGGAGGAGGAGGAACGCCAGCACCGGTAACAACTCGGCACCGGGGACAACGCCCCACAAGAGAGCGCCGACGACGAAGAGTGGTACGGCGAGGCCAAGCGAAATGCCGACCCAGCGCAACTGCTGCCGTTCGTCGCCGTCTGAGCGCCGGAAGCGGACGATGAAGGCAGCGAGTGACGCGACCAGGCCGCCGATCACGAGGATCACACCGACGATCCCGAGGACGACCATTGCGCTGCCGCCGGCACGTGCGAACGGGTTCTCGATCGGCGCAGCAGTGCCGAGGTCGAACGTCGGAGAAGTCGACACGGCAGCCGACCCGAGTAGCGTCCCGACGGCAACGGCAGCCGGGACGGGCCACCACCGCCTGGACGCGAGGTGGCCGTCCGGCATCAGGACCAGCAGCGCACCCAGCGGCAGGGCCAAACCCGGCAGCCACCACCAGTTGTCGAACCAGGCTGCCGCCAGACCACCCCGCAAAGAACCAGGGTCGGCGACGAGTGCCTCCACGGCGTACGCATAGGAGAGGCCGCCGACCATTCCCCAGAGGGCCATGATCGCCAGAACCCAGGAGATCCGATGCTCAGGTCGACGCGTCGTCAGCAAGACCCCGATCAGCGCGAGAACGGCGTTAGCTGCCAAGTAAGGGAACGCCTTGTACGTTCCGGTGGCAGCGTCGAGCGCGAGCGCGGCGACAAAGACGGCGCACGTCACCGCGAAGACAGCCCAGCCCAGCTTCACCCTCCGACCCGGGCGGGCAGCCGGGACGACGGCCGCGGTGGCCACCGCCTCCATCACCTCGACTTCTCGGTGTGCGCCATCAGTCGAGCGTAGACGCCATCACGCCCGCCCGACAGGGGCGAGACGCGATTCGTGACACGCGTTGGGACATATTCGGGACGCTGCCTCCTGGCAGCGGGACGCACCACACTCGTACCGTCGTGGTCGACCGGCGCATTGACGCCGACGGACCACAGAAGGAGCCGACATGAGCGATCTAGCAGTCACACGGGCAGCAGGAGGACACGGGCGCACTGCCCTGATGCTCGGGGTGACGTCGCTGCTGCTGTACATCGGCGGCGGGTTCACCGTAGGGGAGATCTTCTGGATACTCGGACCGGTCGTCGGACTCGGCGCCATCGTCCTCGGCGTGGACGCGCGACGCAAGAGCGCGGGACGAGAGGCAACGATCGCGGTCGTCCTCGGCGCAGTTCCCGTCCTCTGGACCGCGGCCTTCTTGATCGTCGCAGCTCTCAGCTGAGATGACCTCCAACCGCTTCGACCGCTTCCTACCCCTCGCAGGCGTATTGGCAGGCCTGCTGTTCCTCGTAGGCCTCGCCCTGAACAGAACCGACCCGAGCAGCGAGACAGGGCCTGCCAAGACCTTCGCATACTGGCAAGACAACCACGGACAGCATCAGATCGTCGGCCTCCTCGTCGCGCCCCTGATCGCGTTCCTGCTCATCTTCTTCGGGGCAGGCTTGAAGCGCCGGCTCGAATACGGCGAGCGACCACTCGGGTCACGGCTCGGTCGCCTATGGCGGCGCACTCCTCGCGGCCGCGATGTTCGCACTCGTCGGCATGCTCGAAGCCGCGATGGCGAACGCCGCCCACGCAGGCGAGCAGCAGGCCGTCTACACCCTCAACCAGCTCCACTCCTACGACTGGCTGGGCTGGAACGCCGCCTTTGCCGCCCTGCTCCTCGCAACCGGCCTCGGCGCTCGCCGCAACTCGATGCTGCCGACCCCGTTCGCCTGGGCAACGATCGTCATCGGAGCATGCCTCCTCACGCCGCTCGGGTTCTTCGCGTTCATGCTCCTGCCACTGTGGCTGATCGTGGTCGGAATCTGGCTCAGCCGCGTGAAGACCACCTCACCCATCCGGTCGCGAGACCAGTCGCTGCGACCCGACGTCGCCGCCGCCGGCCCATCCACATGAGGAGCAGCATCTCCATGTTGTGCAAATCTCAGTGACCGCGCTCCTCCTGGTCTCCTCGGTGATCGCAACCTCATCTGCCTTGGCTGCGGGCGGCAACACGCAGCTCCTCAAGGGCACCACCCTCAAACCGCTGCACATCACCGGGAGAGTGCTGCGCGCCGGCGACCTGCCCGGCTTCGTCCCGAAGGAGCGTCCCACCACTGTGACAAGCGCGGTTGCGTGGAGCAAAGTGGCCCCGTCAGGGGGAATCGATGTCGAGGCACGGTTGCGTCAGGCCCGGATTCGTGGCAGCAGTCAGGGAAGACCTCGAGTGGACGAAGGGAAGCGACCGTGGCGCCCTCTCGGCCGTCGTTCGACTCGGCTCCGCCAGGGCCGCGCGGGCTGAGATCGCGCAGCAGGTTCGCGACTTCGCCGACGAACCGAACCGGGGAGTCGTCAAGAAATACCACACCGTTCGCGGTGCCGGGAATCCCGGGCTCGAGCGGCTGGACCGCAACCGGTAACGATGGCACCAGCGGCCACAACATCATCTTCACCGATGGCCCGTTCACCTACCACGTCGGCGTCGGATGGGGCACGCAGGTAACGAACCCACCGACACGCGCCCAGCTGATTGCCGCCGCCACAACCCTCTACAAGCGCGTTCACGGGAGACCTGCCCCATGAGAGCACGCCGCCCTGCTGCCAGATACCGAAGGCCGATACGGAGAGCACCCGGCGACGTTGATCAACTGGCGATCAAGTACGTCCCTGCCTCCGTGATTCTCATCCAAGGCAATCATCTGCTTGGCGCCGGTGTCGACGGTCGCACCACCTGCAGGTACGGATCGCAGTAGACGCGCTCGCGACGGGCACTGGCACGGGATTGAGCTTTCGCTGCGCGTACCGGCCCGTCTCCGCAGGGTGCA
>CAWAKM010000006.1:0-263399 GCA_963782615.1 uncultured Thermoleophilia bacterium
TCGCAGCCCTCGTTCGCCTGGAGGACGTGGTCCTGGTGGAGCCGCCGGTAGCCGCGCTCGTCCTTGAGCGGCGGTGGCGTCCAGGCGGCGCGGCGTGCAGCGAGCTCTGCCTCGCCCACGAGCAGGTCGAGCTGGCGGCTCTCGATGTCGAGGCGGATCACGTCCCCGTCCTGGACGAGCGCGAGCGGGCCGCCGATCGCGGACTCGGGCGCAACGTGGAGGACGACGGCGCCGTAGGAAGTGCCACTCATGCGGGCGTCGGAGATCCGCAGCAGATCGGCGACTCCGCGCTTCAAGAGCTTCGCGGGAATCGGCAAGTGCCCCCACTCGGGCATACCAGGGGCGCCGACCGGGCCGGCGTTTCTCAGCACCATGACGCTTGTCTCGTCGCAGTCCAGATCGGGATCGTCGACCCGCCCGGCCAGGTCGTGGATGTCCTCGAACACGAGAGCGCGACCCTCGTGCTGGAGCAGAACTGGATCGGCCGCGGAGATCTTCATCACTGCACCGTCCGGGCAAAGGCTGCCCCGTAGGACGGCGAGCGAGCCTCCCTCGTCGAGCGGGCTCTCGGCGGGGCGGATCACGTCGGTGTTCACGATCTCGGCACCGGCGATGTTCTCGCCCACTGTGCGGCCGCTGACCGTGAGGGCATCTAGATGGAGCAGTTGGGCGATCTGCGCCATCACCGCCGGCAGCCCGCCGGCGTAGAAGAAGTCCTCCATCAGGAAACGGCCCGCCGGCTTCAGGTCGACGAGCCACGGCGTCGTGCGGCAGAGATCATCGAACAGCTGCAGCGGCAGGTCGACGCCGACGCGACCCGCATAGGCGACCAGGTGTAGGATCGCATTCGTCGAACCGGAGATCGCGTGCAGGACGCGGATCGCGTTCTCGAACGCCTCCCGGGTGAGGATGTCGCTCGGCTTGATGTCGCGCTCGACGAGATCGACGATCGCGCGTCCCGCCTGCTCGGCGAGGTGACTGCGGCGTGAGTCGACGGCCGGGATCGCCGCGCCGCCGGTCAGCGTGAGCCCGAGCCCCTCCGTCACGCAGGCCATGGTCGAGGCGGTGCCCATGGTCATGCAGTGGCCGTTCGAACGCGAGATCGAGTTCTCGATCTCGACGAACTCCTCCTCGGTGATCCTGCCGGCGCGGAACTCCTCGTTGTAGTGCCAGCAGTCCGAGCAGGACCCTAGCTCGTAACCTCGCCAGTGCCCGTTCAGCATCGGCCCGCCAGTGACGACGATCGAGGGGATGTTCGCGCTCGCCGCTCCGAGGATGCTGGCCGGGTTCGTCTTGTCGCAGCCGGTGAGCAGGACGACGCCGTCGAGCGGGTAGGCGCGGATCGACTCCTCCACGTCCATCGCCATCAGGTTCCGATACAGCATCGTCGTCGGCTTCATCAACGACTCGCCGAGCGACATCACCGGGAACTCGAGCGGGAAGCCGCCCGCCTGCAGCACGCCGCGCTTGACCGACTCAGCCAGCCCGCGAAGGTGGACGTTGCAGTTCACGAGCTCGCTCCAGCTGTTGCAGATCCCGATCAGCGGCTTGCCGCGGAACGCCTGATCCGTAACGCCGCTCGACTTCAGCCACGAGCGGTGAAGGAAGCCGTCGAGATCGCGGCGATCCATCCACTCCGCGCTCCGGCGGCCGTCTCCACCGTCACCGAAGCTCGCTCCGTTTCGCATTGTCGCGATGCCGCTCCTTCTCAGATATCGGAATTCAGGGGAGGCGCCATTCGAGCGCGGCGTGATCGACAACCGCGCCACTGCCGCCGCACCGGGGGCACGATGCGTCGCCGTCACACTCGGGGCAGCCGGTGAAGGCGGTAGACGCGACATCGAGCGTCTCGCCGCAGGCACACAGGGCGACGAGCGTGTCCCTCCGCAACTCGAATCCCTCGAACGCGTGCCCGCGGTGGATGTGGAACGACCCGATCCCCGCCTCATTTCCCGAGAATTCGACCACCATGAGAACGCCTATCATATTATCTTTGCCGTGAGCGAGCGTGTCCTCACCGCCGGCTCTTCCCGCACCCGCGAGACGCTCGCCGAGCTCTACGTCGTCGACGCCGACGTGCACGTCCACGAGGACGTGGCGGAGCTCGCGGAGCACGCCGAACCCCCGTGGGACGTGGCGCTGCGCGAGATCGCGAAGGTCGAGGAGCGCTACCTGGACCTGCCGGCGATGTCACCGCGGGCGGAGTTCCGGATCCCGTGGCCCGGTGGCTCGAACCGGCCCCAGGTCGTGGCCTCGGCGGCAGTGATGCGCCGCGAGCTCGACGACCTCCAGGTCAACGAAGCGGTTCTGTTCCCCGATCACCTGCTCTCGCTCGCGATGGTGCGGGACCCGGGGTTCGCCGTCGGACTTGCGCGCGCCTACAACGACTGGCTGGCGGAGCGCTGGCTCCGTCACGAGCCGACGCTCAGAGGCTCGATCGTGATCCCCCCGCAGGATCCAGCGGCGGGAGCGGCGGAGATCCGCAAGCACGCCGGCAACCCGGGGTACGTCTGCGCCTACCTACCCGCGGCCGGGCTGAAGACCCTCTACGGCAGCGAGCTCTACGATCCTGTCTACGACGCGGCGCAGGAGACGGGTCTGCCCGTCGCGATCCACAGCGTGGAGACGATCTTCCCCGTCTTCCCGTTCCAGCTCGAGCAGTTCCGCACGGCGCTGGCGGTCCATGCCCTCGCGCACCCTCTCGCGATGGTCGCGAACCTGGTCTCGCTGCTGGAGACGGGCGTGCCCGTTCGGTTCCCGCGGCTCGGGATCGCCTTCATGGAGGCCGGTACCGGCTGGGTGCCTTGGATCGCGAACCGCCTGGACAAGGAGTACATCGAGCGGCGCCGGGAGGTGCCGTTGCTGCAGGAGCGCCCGAGTCACTACATGCGACGCTTCTACTACGGGACGCAGCCGATCGAGGAGCCCGACGAGCGGACGGACGTCGTCAGGCTGTTCGAGCTGTTCGACGGAGAGAATCAGGCGATGTTCGCCTCCGACTGGCCGCATCACGACTTCGACCACACGCAGTTCGTCTTCGGACTGCCATTCCCGCCGGAGACGCGCCGCAAGATCATGGGGCTGAACGCCGTGCGCTTCTTCGGCCTCGACACCGCCGCATGAGTCGCGAGCCACTGGAGCACCCCATCGGTCGCCTCGATGAGCTGCCACCCGGCACGCACCGGGTGGTGCGGGTGGCGAATCGCGAGCTCGGCGTCTTCAACATCGACGGACGGCTACACGCGATCCCCAATCTCTGCCCACACCAGCGCGGCCCACTCTGCGAAGGCTCGGTCTCGGGCACGATCGACTACGGCCCACACACCGACTGGCGGTTGACCTGGATCTGGGAGGGCGAGGTCGTGACCTGTCCGTGGCACTCCCTCGAGTTCCACGTCCCAACCGGTAGATGTGTCGCATTCGAGGAGATCCGTCTGCGAACATACGATGTGCGTGTGAGCGACGAGGGCGAGATAGCGGTAGTGATTTGATGCCGGTGGCGCTCGTTACCGGCGCCGCCGGCGAGCGTGGCATCGGCCGCGGGATCGCTCTCGTGCTAGCGGAACGCGGCTTCGACGTCGCGATCAACGACATCTCTCATGACGAGGAGGCCGCCCGGCGGGTAGAAGAGATCCAGGCGCTCGGCCGATGCTCAGCGTTCATTCGCGCCGACATCTCACGCCCCGAGGAGAACGAGCGGCTCGTCGCCGAGACGGTCGAGCACTTCGGGCGCCTGGATGCGTTCGTCGCGAACGCCGGGGTGGCACGCTGGCAACCGCTCGCGGACGTCACGCGAGAGGACTGGGACTTCATCATGGGCGTCAACCTGCACGGCGTCCTCTACGGCTGCAGCGCGGCAGCTGCTCAGATGCGGCGGCAGGGTGAGGGCGGCAGCATCGTCGTCATCTCGTCGGTGAACGCTGTGATGCCATTCAGCTCGCTCGGCGTGTACGGCGCCTCGAAGCACGCGGTCGGCCACCTCGTCGGCGTGATGGCCCGCGAGTGGGGAGACGACGGCATCGCTGTCAACCATGTCGGCCCCGGCTGGGTGGACTCGGACATCAACCTCCCGTCTCCCGACTTCGACACCCACGCGAAGCGCGCAGCAGTCGGCTCATCCATCCCCTTCGGCCACCGCCCAACGAAGCCGCGCGAGATCGGCGAAGCGGTCGCCTACCTCCTCGCGTCGAGGATCGTCACCGGCGCGTACCTGCGCGTCGACGGCGGGCTCGTGATCGGGAAGTACTGATGCGCGTCCTCCTCATCGCGCCACAGAATGATCCCCTCGAGCAGGAGCTTGCGGCACTCGGCCTGGAGCTCACCCGCGAGGGCGCCGAGGCGGAGTGCCTCGTCACCGTCGCGCCGCGTGTTGAGCTCAAACCGCTCTCCGAGCAAGGACCGGCCGACTGGCTCCGAACATTCGACCTCTGGGCTACCGACCCGTTCTTCGCCGCCCAGCCGTGGCTCGACGCCGCAGTCGCGCGCGGCTCGGGCAGTTGGGTCGCCGTGACGTCAACACTCGGGACGCAACCCTTTCCCGGTGGCGGCGCACCAGGCGCAGGTGCGATGGCGCTCCAGACGCTCGTCCGCGTGGCCGCACTCGAGGGAGGGCCACACGGGGTTCGCGCGAATGTCGTGGCATCCGGCTGGAGCGACAGCATGATTCCGCGCGAGCTCGACGCTGAGCTCGCTGTGGCCGACACACCGCTCCGCGGGCTTGCCGCGACCGGTGACATCGCGCAGGCAGTCGCCTGGCTGCTCTCGGAGCGTGCCTCGCACGTGACCGGCGAGGTGATCCGTGTGGACGGTGGATACACGATCACCCGCGGCGGCCGCCCCGACCCAAAGCAGAGGTGAAGGTGGAGGTCGCCGCCGGCATCCACCGCATCGAGTCGAGCCTCGGCGTTCGCTTCATGGCCCAGTACGTGCTCGCGGGCGACGCCTGCACGCTCCTGCTCGACACCGGCATGCCGTACACGCCGGCGGACGCCTTGAAGCCGTATCTGGAATCGATGGGCCTCGGGCTCGAGGCCATCGACGACGTCCTGATCAGCCATGCCGATCTCGATCACTCGGGTGGAGACCGCGCGCTCCGCGATCTCCACCCCGGCGCGCGTTTCTCCTGTCACGAGCTCGATCGGCGTTGGATCGAGTCCAACGCCGCGATGGTGGCGGAGAACTACCTTTGGCACGAGCCCTACGGCTTCGACGAGCCCGACGAGGAAGGACGAGCCGAGCTGAAGGCGATGTGCGGCGGCGATGCTCCGATCGACGAAGGGCTGCGGGGCGGTGAGACGATCCGGCTCGGCGACCAGTGGCGGATCGAGGTTCTGCACCTCCCCGGCCACACGCTCGGCCACATCGGCCTATGGGATCCGCGCAGCCGTGCCGCGATCGTGATCGACGCAGTGCTCGAGCGCGGCATCTACGCGAACGATGGACGGCTTCTGATCCCAGGCCGCGTCTACGACGTCGCCGCCTACCGGAACTCGATCCGGCGCATCCGGGCGCTCGAGCCCGACCTGCTCCTCACGGCCCACTACCCGATCATGGATGCAGAGGCGGCCCGCGAGTTCCTCGATCGCTCTCTCGACTTCACGTACGAGCTCGAGCAGGCCGTCAGGGAGGAGATCGCCGTCGGAACGACCGGTCTCTGGCCGCTGACGCTGAAGATGAACGAGCGTTTCGGGCCGTACCCCGAGTTCATGAACGAGCTGGGTGCGACCGTTAGGTCGGTTGCAGCGCTCTGACTACTCGGGCCTGGCCAGCCGATACTCGGATGCGACGATCGACGTCATCTCCTCGATCGAGGTCTCGTTGGTCGGCTTGTCGAACGTGATGCGTCCGTTGCGGAGCAGGTTGATCCGGTCGCAGATCTCGAACACGTGCACGTAGTTGTGGGCGATCACGATCATCGAGACTTCGCTGCGCTGCTTGAGCTCCGAGATCAGCTCGATGATCAGCGCCCCCTCGCGCGCGCCCATGGCGGCGAGCGGCTCGTCGAGGAGGATGATCTTGGCGTTCGAGTGCGTCGTGCGCGCGATCGCGATCGCCTGGCGCTGACCGCCTGACATGCGCGCGACCGACGCGTCCATCGACTGGATGTGCACACCGATGTCCTCGAGGTAGTCCCGCGACCGGCTCCTCATGGCGCGGTTGTTGAGGAATTGCAGCGGCCCGATGCCGTGCGTCAGCTCGCGGTTCAGGAACATGTTGTGGTAGACGGACATGCCCGGCACGAGGGCGAGGTCCTGGAAGACGGTGTCGATCCCGAGCGAGCGAGCGTGCGTCACGGACTTGAGCTGCACCTCCTCGCCGAAGACGAAGATCTTGCCGGCGTCGGGCTTGTGGAAGCCGGTCAGGATCTTGATCAGCGTCGACTTGCCGGCGCCGTTGTCGCCGATCAGACCGAGCACCTCGCCCGGGCGGAGGTGGAGCGAGACGTCCTCGAGCGCTGTCACCACACCGAAGCTCTTGCGGATGTTCTCGACGCGGAGCACGTCGGTAGCCGTCTCCGGTGCGGGCTCGGTGAGCGGCGTCGCGGCTTCGCTCATGCCGTGCCTCCCAGCCGTCCCGATTGGCGGATCCGCTCCAGGGTCACATTGAAGGACATCGAGGCGATGATCGCGATACCGAGGACGAGGTCGAACGTGTAGGCGCTGATTCCCTGCAGCGTGAAGCCGAGGTTCAGCACGGCGAGGACGAGCACGCCGAGCGCGGCGCCGATCACGGTGCCTGACCCGCCGAACAACGACGTGCCGCCGATCACGGCCGCGGCGACGGCGTAGAACATCAGCGATGTGCCACCCTGCAGGGCCTGGATGGAGGTGATCCGCACCGACTCGAGGATGCCGGCGAGCGCGGCGAGCGTGCTGCAGAGGACGAAGTTCCCCACCTTGACCGCTCTGACGTTGACGCCGCTCTCGCTCGCCCCGACCAGGTTGCCGCCGGTGGCAATGGTGTGGAGCCCCCAGCGTGTCCGGTTGAGCAGGATCGTCATCACGACGACTACACCGAGCGCCCAATAGACCGTCACATAAGCGCCACCGCCGAAGACCTCGAAGAACGTATGACCCCCGGGAGTCTCCACGGGAAAAGCGCCCGACATGATGAGCGTCAATCCGTTCAAGAGAAAGATCATCCCGAGTGTGGTGATGAAGGAGGGCACGCCGACACCGACCGTGATCACTCCGTTGACGAGCCCGACAACCGAGCCCGAGAGCAGCCCGACGATCACCGCGACCCAGATCGGCAGACCCCAACTGTGGTTCGCGAAATAGAAGATCCAGGTGGAGAACGCGTAGACGTTCCCGGCTGAGAGGTCGATCTCGCCACAGATCAGGAGCATCACCTCGCCCGCGGCGATGATCGCGATCGGCGCCGAGAACTCGGCGATCACCTGTGCGTTCTCCCGCCCGAAGAACGCGTCCGTCCGCACCGAGAAGTAGACGACGAGCACGAGCAGGACGAATCCGATGCTCGCCTCGCGGCGGCGGACGAACGCACCGACAACGCGCCTGCCGAGGCTGGCGCGTTGCGGCGGTTCGGGTGGCCGGGCTTCTCGTGCGGCCTGGCTCACCGGTCGTTAGCTGACCGGGAACTTCTGGGCGCTGGAGCTGCCCTCATAGCGGGTCTTCGTCGTCAGGTACGGCTTCACGTTCGCCTTCGTGATGAACACGATGCCCGTATTCGTGTTGGACGGCGCCACGAGTCCGGACGAGTACCTGTAGAAGAAGAGCTGCAGGACCGGGATCCAGCCCTGCAGGTACGGCTGCTGATCGATCGTGAAGTCCAACTGGCCCGCCTGAATCAGTTTCAGGGTCGTCGGCGTGAGGTCGTAGCCGCCCGCTTTCATGCCCTTCGACTTCAGCTTGTACTTCGCGACGGTCTGCCCGACAGCCTGCGTCGAGCCGGCGTCCACCGCGAACATGCCCTTCAGGCTCTTGTGCCCGAGATAGTAGGCCTCGATCTTCGCAACCTCGTCGGGAAGCAGCGCACCGGTGGCGATCGCCGCCGTCGTGATCTTGCCGGCGCCGAACTTCTTGATCGCTGCGGTGGCACCGTCGATCCGCGGCTGGATGTTGAGCTGACCGGGCGTTGCGATGAACAGCGCGACGTCACCGCTGCCGACGAGGTTGACGATCCGCTGTCCCATCGCGTACCCGGAGGCGTACAGATCCTGGCCGATATACGCGAGTCGCTCGTTCGGGTTTCCCGGAGGCACGTCGGCGTTGTAGGCGAGCACCGGGATGCCCTTCTTCGTCGCGATGGCGGTCGGCCCGTTGAACGCCTTCAGGTCAACGAGACAGCACGCGATCCCTGCCGCCTTCGCCGAGATCGCCGAGTTGAACGCGTTGACCATCTCACTGACACTCGACGTCGTGGATCCCGTCCACTGGTAGCTGCAACCGAGCAGCGAGCACGCGTCCTGCGCACCGTAGATCGTGGGGACGAAGAACGGGTTCGTCGTCACGTGGTTGACGAACACGAACTTCCACTTCGGATGGGACTGGATGAAGCTCTCTGCGGCAAGCCCTTCGGCAACTGCGCCGAACGTAGGACTCGCCAGGATAGTCGAAGGGATTGATAACGCAGCGGCGCCCAGGCCCACTCGCTTCAGGAGCCGTCTGCGGTCGAGAACAAGTTCACGCTTCTCGTCGGCATCCATGCCGCCTGGCTCGCCCTTGACGTCTTCGGAATCCATGAGATTACCTCCTCATTGCGCAGCGACGACAGAACCGCGACCGTAACACGGTTTCGAAGCCGTGTCTACGAATATCGCTACGGTACTCGACCAAGCTGCTCGCGGCCCTTCAGCCCTCTCCGCCGCCTCGTCGTGTTGACCGCCTGAGACAGCCCAAGGCCGCTGTATCCGGGTGGCATCTGGCGCGCAACTGGCGCGCAGCCGGGCTGTGCGCAAGCTACCGTGGCGGGCCTCCAGCGACGAGGGATATCGCGACTGGTGGCGCGGTGATGGAGGGTGACCCCGTGTCCCGATGGTCTACGGGGAGCGTGCCCTGATACCCGAACTTGATGGCAGTCCTTCGAATTTCGCCCCGCGGGGCGTATGCTCCCGCCATGTTCGGCGTTGTGGCACGCGTTAACGCGGTCAAGCAGAGGTCCCGGTCGCTCCTTCAGCTGAACCTGGAACTGGCGAAGCTGGAGGGGAAGCAGAAGGCTACGGCGATCGGGATCGCGGGGGGTCTCGGGGCTGTCGCTGCGGTACTCCTCGTGTACGCGATCGGTTTCGTCTTCGCGGCGGTCGCGGCGGCGCTGAGCGAGTGGCTTTCGCTGTGGCTGTCACTGCTCATCGTCGCGGTGATCCTGATCGTTCTCGCCGCGGTCGCCGGGGTGCTGGCAAGGCGCTTCGCCCGCAAGGCCACGCCGCCAAAACCGGCGCAGGCGATCGAGGAAGCAGCTCGCACCGTCGAGACGCTCCAGGGCCATGTCTGAGACACGCGGCGTCGAGGAGATCCGCCGGGAGATCGCCGCCGAGCGTGAGCGCCTCGACGCCGATCTTTACGCGCTTCAGGCCGAGATACGGTCGCTCGTGCCGTTGGTGATAGCTGGTCTCGTCGTGGTCGGTCTGGTGACGTTTCGCAAGCGAGCGAGAGCCGGAGCACACATGATCTGGAAACTCGTCTAGCCCGAATCGCACAGGCACCGCTGGCAAGCGCGGTCGCCAACTTGGACACCCGAGGTACCCACCCGTCGTGAAGGATCGGAGCCTGCCTCGTGGGGCAGGCTCGATTACCGTCAACCGCCCGGCGACCCCGGGATGGGCTCGTCCCTACCCGTTTACATCTCGCCTTCGGTCTCCGAAACCCCGTCGGTAGAGTCGAATCGACCTTGCCTCGTGCATGCGGCCCGGTTGAAAGAGCAGCCAGACCGCTCCGCCGATCAGCCCCCGACGAGCGGCCCGACGAGGTAGATCCAGATGTCGCCGAAGTTCCTCCGAGATCCCGGCGCCTGGTGCGGTGTCGAGCTTGTCGACTGCAACGTTCGAGTAGACGACGGCGACGACGAGAACGGCGGCAAAGCCGCCGACGAGTTGGGCCACCCAGTAGGGGACCAACTCCTTGACGGGGAACTTCCGCGCTGCGACAACGCCGAGGGACACGGCAGGGTTGAAGTGGCCGCCGGAGATATGTCCAAGTCCCGCGATCGCGAGGCCGAGCCCGATCGCGAACGCGATCGCAACAGCCGCCGAGGGGTGAGTCGCCTCCGACATCTCACGCCCGAGCGAGTTGTTGCAACCAATCTGCGACAACCGGCGCGGCGCTCCCGAGGCCGTTGCGCAGGCTGTGGTCTCCCGGGACGAGCAACACGGTCCGACGCGCGGCGGCAGGTGGGATCCCGAACGAGTCCCGCTCGCCCTGGACGACAAGCGTCGGCGCGGTGACAATTTCCAGCTCGGCGAGGCGGCTCGGCCTCGGCTCGGGTCGCTTACCCTGGGGCGGCTGCAGCGGAAATGCCATGCACAACACGCCGACCGCGCCCGTCGCGCCCGCCGTCCGGCAGGCGACCCTCGCGCCGGACGAACGGCCTCCGACGACGAGCGGCAGCTGGTGGAACCAGCGTCTGCGCAGCTCGTCGACCACCGTCATCCAGACGACATCGAGCTGCCACGCGGGCGGCGGTGAGCGCCTGCCCGCGACCCGATAGGGCTGGTCGATCAGAGCCACGGAGATGGCGGCCGACGTCGCGACATCTCTCGCCGCGACGAGATCCGGAGCGGCCACTCCGCCGCCGGCGCCGTGGCCGAGCACGAGAACCGCTTGTGGGGCGACGACGTCGTGGACTTGCGCGTGCGCAGACCCATGGTCCGTCTTCAGGATGATTGTGGTCACCGCTCCATGGTCGCAGGCCAGGCTCTGAACCGCCTGGTAGCCGGCCGTCTATCGCCATGGGAGCTGCACCGCTGCCAACCCCCGGTGGTTTCGCTGTCGGGCCGCTGATCGAGAGAGGCCAGAAGGAGGCTTCTGCCGGAGTGATCTCCCGGACCGTCCGACACGCTCGTCCCGGAAGAGCGGCCGGCAACGCCCGGCCCATCGTAATCCCGGGTAGCGCTATACAGACCCCGCTCGATGGGCTTCGCCACGCACGAGATATCCTGCGAGGTGATCCACCAGCTCTCGGGCATCGTCTTCGGCACCGTGGATGAAGCTCGATTTTCGACGGCGCAACACCGGCAGCCCGAGCACGTACATCCCCGGACTGTCGGCGACTCCCCCGTCGTGGCGCACGTATCCCTTCTCGTCCAGGATGGGCAGATGCAGCCAGCTGTAATCCGGGCGGAAGCCGGTCGCCCAGACGATCGTTCGGATCTCGCCGCTGCGCAGATCGATCTGCAGCCGCGACGATTCAGGCGCACGAGTCGGCTCGAAGCGTTCCGGCTCCCCGAAGTCGCCCTCATCGCCGGGAGCGCCGCCGTTGTCCGCGGCGTCGTGCGCCCACTCGTCGAAGGTGTCCAGCAGGCGGTTCATCTTCAGATCCGCGAGCGCGAACATGTTCCGAAGCCCCCCGGAGAAGAGCGCCCGGCCGTCGCGCAACGCAGAGAACCGGCCAACCAGCTCGACCCCCATCGCGCTCAGGGCATTCAGATCGAGGGTCGCCCGGTCCGGCGTGCCGACGAGCTGCGGCGAGGGCAGACGCCGCGCACGGGTCAGATCGTCGATCTCGTCGTAAGGTTGATCCCACACCCCCGTCCGATCCATCCACCACAGCACATCGCGTCCGCGGTAGCGGCGCGGCAGGCGGACGTGCTCCCCGACAGCGAGCGTCACCGGTCGCCCCGAGCGGTGAATCTCAGCGGCGAGCTGCACGCCCGTGGCCGACGCACCGACGATGAGCGCACCCCCGTCGGGCAACTGGAACGGATCGTGATAGTCAAACGGGGTGATCTGCTCGATAGACGCCGGCACCGCCGCTTGAAGCGCCGGAACGCTCGGCAGATTGCACGCGCCGCTCGCGAGCACGACGCACCGGCAGCGGAGATCGCCGTTGGTTGTCGCGATGTGATACCCGTCGTCCGTGCGGGTCACCGACGTGACGTTCGTATTGGTGCGGACCGGCGCGCTCGACACCGTGGCGAAGCGTGAGATGAAATCGATCACCTCGGGCATCGTCATGTAGCCGTCCGGATCCGGGCCGTCGTAGCGGTGGCCGGGCAGGCGACTCTGCCAGTTGGGCGTGAGCAGCCGCAGGGACTCCCAGCGCTCGCGCCGCCAGGAGTTCGCTACTTCCCCACGTTCGAGCAGGACGTGGTCGATCGAGCCCTCGGTGAGAAACCGGCTGGTCGCGAGCCCAGCGTGACCGGCTCCGACGACGACCGTCGTGAGCTGCTCGATGGTTCTAGACCACTTCGACGGTGACGTTCACCGGGTTCGTGATGGCGTCGTACACGGCCGAGCGCTTCTGCGACTGCGCGACGATCGCCTCGATGTCCTGCTTCGACGCATCCGCGTCGATGTCGAAGGTCACCTTGATGTCGCTGTAGCCGTTGCGCACGTCGCTGTCCATGCCGAGAATCCCCTGAATGTCCATCTCGCCTTCGAGCTTGGACTCGACCGAGCGCAGCTGGACACCACGGTTCTGCGCAACCGATGCGATGCCCGCAGTGAGGCAGCTCGCTAGCCCGACGAGAACGTACTCGATCGGCGTGATCCCGTTGTCCTCCGACGCGAAGATCTCCGGATGGTCGGCCTCGAAGCTCGTCTCGGTCTTGTGCGACTGCTCCTCACCGAGGCCGAAAAAGCCTTTGACCGTCGCCTGGCTGTGCGTGCCGTTCACCCACTTGCACGATGCTCGCCACGTAAATTGTGTTGCCTCGGGCGAGCCCTTGAGCGCATCGCGCGCATCGAGGAGCGCCTGCACGTTTACTCCGTTGTCGACCGTCGCCATTGCCATGTGAATCCCCTTTCCGCGGTGCTAGTTCGTCTGGCCGGAGCCCGGAATCATATAACGCGCGACACACCCGGCTCCAGCCCCCCGATATCATCGCCCCCGTGGCCACGTCAGCGCCAATGACCGCTGTCGGCTCGGTGGGTACGATCGAAACGCAGTATCTGGACCTTCCGAGGCCGGTCCGGCTCGATTGCGGGCGCGAGTTGCATCCGATCCGCGTCGCCTACGAGACGTACGGAACGCTGTCGCCGGCACGGGACAACGTGATCCTCGTCTGTCACGCGCTGAGCGGCGACGCGCATGCCGCCGGGTTCGCGAAGACCCCGCCACCGGCAAGCACGCGCGACGGCTTCGGCGCCGAGGATCGTGACGGTACGGGCAACAAGGGGCTCGGCTGGTGGGACGGCATGATCGGCCCCGGCAAGGCGTTCGACACCGATCGCTTCTTCGTCGTCTCCACGAACCTCCTCGGGGGGTGCGGCGGGACGACCGGGCCGTCGTCCGTCGATCCGACGACCGGCAAGCCCTACGGGTCGGATTTCCCCGTCATCACGGTCGCCGACATGGTGCGAACGGAGCGCGCATTGCTCGACGGGCTCGCCATCGAGCGGCTCGCGGCCGTTGCGGGAGGATCGCTGGGCGGCATGCAGGCATTCGAATGGGCGATCCTGTACCCCGACCAGGTCGACGCGATCGTCGCGATCGCCAGCACCCACGCGATCCAGCCGCAGGGGGTCGCGTGGAACGCGATCGCGCGCAACGCGATCATGGCCGACCCCGATTGGCAGGGCGGTCACTACTACGGCTCCGCGCGCCGGCCCGACGGCGGCGTGGGGGTCGCACGGATGGTCGGCCACATCACCTACCTGTCGGCGCAAGGGCTCGGCAACAAGTTCGCCAGGCGGTTGCAGTCCGCGGACGACATTCGCTACACGCTGACAGAGCCGGAGTTCGAGGTCGAGAGCTACCTGCGCCATCAGGCCGACACGTTCGTGAGGCGGTTCGACGCGAACACGTATCTCTATACGTCACGGGCGCTGACGTATTTCGATCTTGCGCGGCAATACGGCAACGGATCGCTGACGCATGCTCTACGAAACGTATCGGCGCGTACGCTGCTGATCGCGTTCAGCTCGGATTGGCTGTATCCGCCGTCGGGTTCGGAAGAACTTGCCGACGCCCTTCGCTCGCTCGGTAAGGGCGTCGAGTTGCATATCATCGAAGCGCCCTACGGGCACGACTGCTTCCTGCTGGAAGAGAACAGACAGACGCCGATGATTCAGCACTTTCTCGAGCGTCAGGTGACCTGAGGGGACGGCTCGATGGACAAGCCCCAGCACACAGAGGAAGAAGCCCGCGACTTCGGATTCGAGACGCGCCAGGTGCACGCCGGCCAGCGCCCAGACCCCAACACGGGCGCGCGCGCCGCCCCGATTTACCAGACCACGAGCTACGTGTTCGAAGATCCGGAGTCGGCTGCCGCGTACTTCAACCTGCAGGAGTACGGGAACACCTACTCGCGGATCATGAACCCGACGGTCGCCGTGTTCGAGGAGCGCATGGCCAGCCTAGAAGGCGGCTGCGGCGCGGTCGCTTTCGCAAGCGGCATCGCGGCCCAGGGGGCGGCGCTGTTCACGCTGCTTCAGCCGGGCGACCACGTCGTCTCATCGTCCGCGCTCTACGGCGGCACTATCAATCAGTTCAAGCACGTGCTGCGCAAGATGAACGTCGACCTGACGTGGGTCGACCCGGACGACGCCGGCGCGTGGCGGGCCGCGGTCCGCGAGAACACCAAACTTTTCTACGGCGAGACGATCGGCAACCCTGGCGGCAACGTGCTCGACATCGAGGCGATCGCCTCGATCGCGCATGAGCACGAGGCTCCGCTGATCGTCGACAACACGTTCGCGACGCCATATCTCTGTCGACCAATCGAATGGGGCGCCGACATCGTTGTCCACTCGGCGACGAAATTCATCGGCGGCCACGGCACGAGCATCGGCGGCGTCCTCATCGATTCGGGGCAATTCAACTGGTCGAACGGCCGCTTCCCGGTCATGGCGGAGCCGTCACCCGCATACCACGGACTGCAGTTTCACGAGACGTTCGGCACGTACGGGTTTTGCATGAAGCTGCGCGCCGAGACCCTGCGTGACCTCGGCGCGGCGATGAGCCCGTTCAACGCATTTCTCTTCCTCCAGGGGCTGGAGACGTTGTCGCTGCGGATGGAGCGTCACGTCGAGAACGCGGCGACGGTCGCGACGTACCTAGAGTCGCATGCGCTGGCGTTGAACGTCACCTATCCCGGCCTGCAGACGAGCCGATATCGCCCACTGGTCGACAGATACCTGCGGGGCGGGGCCGGTGCCGTCTTCTCGTTCGACTGCCACGGCGGACGGGCGGCGGGACAGGACTTCATCCGCGGCGTCACGCTCTGGTCGCACCTGGCGAACGTCGGCGACTCGAAGAGCCTCATCATTCATCCCGCGAGCACGACGCACCGCCAGCTCAACGACGACGAACTGCGGGCGGCGGGGGTCGGCCCCGGGACGATCCGGCTCTCGGTCGGCACCGAATCGATCGACGATCTGATCTGGGATCTCGAGCAAGGCTTCGCACGCGTGGCGGCGTCGACATGAGCTTTTCGGTCGATTCACTCCCGTTCGACCTGACCCGGTACCAGGATCCGACGACGATCCAACGAGTGCTCCACAACGCGGAAACCGTGGCGATCGTCGGCCTGTCCTCGAACGAGCTTCGCCCGAGTTACTTCGTCGGCTACTACCTGAAGCGACACGGCTACCGCGTGATTCCCGTGAATCCACGCGAGTCGGAGACTCTCGGCGAGAAGAGTTTCGAGAGCCTCGTCGATGTGCCGGAGCCGGTCGATCTCGTCCTGGTCTTCCGTGCACCCGATGCACTGCCAACGATCGCCGCGGAGGCCGTCAAGATCGGCGCCGGCACTCTCTGGTGCCAGTTTGGCGTGATCAACGAAGACGGCGGGCGCATCGCCGAGTCAGGCGGCATGAATGTGGTGATGGATCGCTGCGCCAAGGTCGAGCACGCGCGCTACGTCGGCCGCATGCACTGGCTCGGCTTCAACACGCAGCGCATCACCTCGGTGCGCGGCGGACTCCAGTAGCGGACTGCGCCCGATATTCCCTCCCAGACAACGCCCCGCTGCCGCAGCGTCAGGGAGTGCAGGAAAGGTCGGGGTCAGGCGCCCTTGTCTTCGAGAACCTCACCGACTGTCGGATCATCGTGATTGGCGCGATACCCGGGCGAGGCTTCCGGTCTATTGGCTATTGGCACAGTCAAGTCAGGTGCTCGCGAACCTGTCGTTCTTGTAGACGCGTTTGGCGGCGCGGCTGGAGCAAAGCTGAGCTTGCGCCCGTCTCTCAGACCGCTGTTGTGATCACTTCAGGAGTGTCGTCTGGGTGCAGGAATTGCGCCAGCCGCGTCGCCTCGGCAATCGTCGCGCCTAGATCATCAATCGGAGAGTGAGAGGTGCGTCAGATCGAGGCGACCGTCGGCTATGCGCCAGGATCCCCTCACGTAGCCGTCGACGAGCACGTGACCTCGCCCGAGTTGGCCGACCGGGTAGAGAGCGGCTGCGGACTTTGTGTCGAAGAAGCGTGCACGATCGGCGTGCGCCAGGAGCGCGTTGTCGTACTCGGGGAGAAACCGCACCGGCGCAGGGATCTCCGGGTCAGCCAGCTCGCCGTCCGCGACGTCCCAAAGCGTGCGCCCTTCCTGATCCTTCCATTGCCTGACGCGCCCGCCCAACCTAGCGATGATGGCTGCGATCCCGGTGAGCCGAGACCACGTCGCGATATCCGCCGCCGTCGCTGGGCCGAACGCACGAAGATAGCGGAGGACGAGGTCGTCGAGGGACGGTGAGGCGACCAGGGGACGCGCGAGCCACGCCTCCGCCGTCGTAACCGTGACCTGGTGCGAGCGACCCAGGAGCCCACGAGGTGGAACTTGCACGAGGGCGAGGTGGTTTCGACATGCATATGCGAGAGCAGTCGGGTCATGCGCAGGGAAGCGCCTGCTCAGCGCTGAGCGGAATGCGGGAAGCGCGAGTGGCCGCTCGCTCAGCAGCGTCCGCGCCCAGGCCAAGACCGGCACGAGATCGACCCGTGCGAGCGCGGGCCCTACATCCCGATGTGCGGCGAGCTCCCGGTCGAAGACTGGACGGAAGAGCGACCATAGACCGAGGCAATCGTCGGCCGTCAAGAGATGGATCGTGCGCGGATCGAAGCGATCCGTACCACGCGTCGCTCAACCAACAGCGTCCCGAGATCGGATTCCTCGAACGCTTCCAAACGCGACCAAAGGCCCGTGTACGGATTTGCCGGCACCTGAGCCTGTAGTCCGACGAGATGGCGCACCGCCGACATTGCATCGAGGGGCATGCGGGCGAGGAGCAGCTGCCGCTGCAACGTCGTACGGTTGAGGGTCCGCGCGGTAATTAGATCCGCCACGTCCTTACGCTAGCGATCTTCTCCAGCAACGCGTCGATGCGCGCGAAGCCCTCCTTCGCACCCTCCTCGACGCCGTATTGCATGGTGGTGTCTCGCTGCTCGGTCGTCTCGAAGCGCATCGTCTGGGTGAGTTTCGTCTGCTCACCGAGATCCTCGAATTCGAGCGTCTGCAGGTGATTCTGGAACGTCTGCACGAGGCGCGCGGGTGGCTCGACCTCGCGGAACTCACCCTCGACGACGCCGAAGGCGGTTCGGAACCGGTAGGTGCCGCCGGGACGGACGTCCATCTCCTCGACGACGGTGCCGTCGCCCCACCATTCGGGGATCAGCTCCGGATCCGTCCAGACGGAGTAGACGTGCGTGCGCGGTGCGTCGAAGATCCGCTCGACGCGGATCTCGAGCTCGTTCGGGGTGGTGACGGTGGTGCTCATCGTGCTCCTTTCGTGCGTTGGACAACCTGCGCGAAGCGGTCGAGCCGCTGCAGCCACGTACTGATGCCCTCGAAGGCAGAGGGCACGAGTGCGCATCTGCGGGCGCGGCCGACCTTCTCCGTGGCGACGAGGTTCGCCTCCTCGAGCAGCCGGATGTGCTTCTTCATCCCGGTCAGCGACATGCCGAAGGGTTCGGCGAGCTCGCTGATCGTCGCGCTGCCGGCGCCGAGCCGTTCGAGCACGGCGCGCCGAGTCGGGTCGGCGAGGGCCCCGAACGCACGGTCGACGGTCGTCATATACTGAACCATTCAGTTCAGTATTGCGGACCTGTGCGGAAAGCGCAATGAGGTCCGGGTCGTGCGCTTGCTCGCTGCTAAGAACCGGTACACCGGCCGCCTGACCGCCGTCCTGCCGGAAGCGGTCCGCAGCTGATCCTCGAGGCCGACGGAGACGTACCGATTCCGCACGCTGCCACGACGCTCCCACGACGTTTTCCCGAACCGTGCGCGCACATTCGATTGGGGCATCACTTCTTGGCGGATGACCCTCGTTAGACTCGGTCGGTGAAGGCGAGAGAGTTGTCAGCAACCCCTCACCGCCGCCACAACCCCCTGACGGACGAGTGGGTTCTCGTTTCGCCTCAGAGGACCGAGCGTCCGTGGCAAGGCCAGGTCGACGAGCCGCCGGCTGAGGCGCTTCCCGCTCACGATCCCGCGTGCTACCTCTGCCCCGGCAATCAACGCGCCGGCGGAGAGCGCAACCCCGACTACGACGAAACGTACGTGTTCGAAAATGACTACCCCGCCCTGATCCCTGGAGGTGACGGCGAGTACGGCACGTGTCGAGTCGTCTGCTATTCACCACGCCACGACCTCGGCTTCAAGGATCTCTCGGCGCCCGCGATCGACAAGATCGTCGAGACCTGGACCGAGCAGTACGAGAAGCTCGGCGCGGATCCTCGCATCGGACACGTCCAGATCTTCGAGAATCGCGGGGCCCAGATGGGGGCGAGCAATCCGCACCCCCACGGGCAGATCTGGGCGACCGAACACGTGCCGACGATCGTTGCTCGCGAACAAGAAACCCTCGGACGTTCACCTGTCCTGCTCGACTACCTCGACAGTGAACGAGAGAGGATCGTCGAGGAGAACGAGCACTTCGTTGCGGTCGTGCCCTACTGGGCCGTCTGGCCTTTCGAAACGCTCGTCATCGCCCGCCGGCGGGCCCCTTCCCTTCTCGACCTCGACGACGACGAGCGCGCAGCACTCGGGCCAGTGTTGAAGAACCTCGTGAGGCGCTATGACGGTCTGTTCGGCACGCCGTTCCCGTATTCGATGGGCATCCATCAAGCACCGACGACCGGCGCCGAGGCGCGCGAGCGCTCGCACCTTCACCTGCATTTCTACCCGCCGTTGCTGCGGTCGGCGACCATCCGCAAGTTCATGGTCGGGTACGAGCTTCTCGCCGAGCCTCAGCGCGACATCACCCCGGAAGAGGCGGCGGAGCGACTACGGGCGGCGCAGGTCTAACCGTGCGAGCGCTCCCGTGACCGCCTCACAGAGGTGCATCGCACCCGAAAGCCCCGTCTCCGCCCGGTAGCGTGCGACCACGCGGGTGCCGACGGGAGCCGCCTGGTCGGCATCGACGAGAGCGACGACCGACCCGCCGAATCCCGCCCCGGTCAGGCGGGCCGCGAACGCGCCCTCGGCGAGCGTCAATGCCACGAGAAGGTCGAGCTCGGCGGTCGAGACCTCGAAGTCCTCAGCCAGACTGCGATGGCTCGCGGCGAACACCTCCCCGATCGACGCTCGGTCGAGGATCGTCCCGTTGAGCAGTGCGCAGAGGACGTCCACCCGTGCATTCTCGGATTCGACGTGGCGCACGCGCCCGGGATGCCCGAGCTCCAGCTCGGCGCGACGCTCTCCGTAGGCGGTGTGCTCGAGCTGTCGCGGTACCGCCGAATCGAGCACGAGGATCGCAACGCTCGGTGGCAGACCAACCGGCCGGATGTCGAGTGTGCTGCAGTCGATTCGCAGCGCATGACCCGCAATTCCGAGCGCCGAGGCGAGCTGGTCCATCGCCCCGCAGGGCACTCCGACGGCGCGGTGCTCGGCCCGCTGACAGGTCAGCGCGAGGTCCTTCGATTCGAGCGTGAATCCTGCCACGCTGCAGAACGCCGTCGCCAGCGCGACCTCGAAGGCGGCCGAGGACGAGAGACCCGCACCTGTCGGGATGTCGGAGTGGACAACTCCCTGGATCCCGACCTCAGGACGCCCCAGCTCCGCGAGCTCGCGATGCACGGCGGCGACGTATCGACCCCACGACGGACAGTTTTCGTCGACACAACCGTCCGCGGAGAGCCTCGTCACGCCCTCGAACCCGTCCGAGCTGAGCACGGTGCTGCCGTCGGCTCGCGGCGAGATGTCGAGCGTGACGTAGCGGTCGATCGCCACGGGTAGGACGAGACCGCCCGAGTAGTCGGTGTGCTCGCCCATGAGATTGACGCGGCCTGGGGCACGGCAGAGCAAGCTCGTGTTCTCAGGATTCCACACGAAGACGGGCGGGCGCCGACCTTAGACGAGCACGACTTCGATCCCCGCAGCCTGACCGAAGAGGCGCCACTCCGCTGCCCTCCGCCCCAGGTTCAGCACCTGGTGATGAGGCCCTCCTGACCGTAGCCAGCCGTCGATGCAGGCTCGCAGGCCCGTGTCGGGTTGGAAGAATCCGTATGGCATCTCGAGCCGCGGCAGCTCGTCGGAGTCGAGAATCTCGCCTTCGGAGACGACCAGCCGGAAACGCTCGTCGCCGAGGGCGACGAGCGTGGCCAGCGTTGCCGGCACCCACCCGATAGCGGAAAAGGAACGTCGGGTGGATCGTCGAGCCCGCCGATCCCGAGCGGTCGCTTGATCAACCTCACCCGCTCGTCATCGCGGGCGAGAGCCCAGTTCCCCTCACCCATGTGGCTCATCAGGAACGCACCTCGGGTGAAGTCCATGGCGTACATCTCCGTGAACTGCGTCTCGCCGATCAGGTTCTGGGCCGCCGACATCAGCGCCGCCGTCAGCCCGTCGCCCTCCGCGCTGAATCCGTAGCCCTTCGCCATCAGGCTCGACGCGGCCGCCAGCGGCAGCCGCGCGAAGCGGCCGTCCTCCGCGACGGCTCCGAAGTGGGTCGAGTAGGCGCCGTAGCCACCGTCGACGAGAATCCGCTCGAGCCCGAGTTGCATGCGGGCATGGTCCTCCCGCTCGACGGAGCTCAGCCGCGGATCGATCTCGAACCGCTCGTCCTCTTCCGCGATCAGTTCTGCGACCGCTTCGGGATCGACGGCGGCCGCAGCACGGACCAGCTCACCGGGTGCGATCGCGTCGATCTGAGGGCCGAGGGTGCGAAGCAACGTGTGAACGTCGACCCGGATATCGCCCATCCCGTTCATGGCATACCCGAGGATCGCAACCTTGAGCCGGCGCCAACGGCTGACTGCTGCCGCGGCTCGTCGCCCACTGACCGACAGCGAGCTCGAACGACGGGAGATGCCAGTCGTCGGTGATCACGTGGAACGGCCGGCCCGAACGCACCATGGCATTGGCCGTGTCCTGGGCACCGTGGATGCCCTGGTTGTACGTCAGGTCGCTCATGTCCCAGTGAGGCGTGATCTCCGGGAACAGGCTGCACGTTGAGGAGGCAGATCGGGAGCCGCGTCTCGGCAAACGAACGAGCGACGCGCATCGCGGGGCCGTAGGTCAGCATCACCACGAGCAGTCCGTCGACCCCCTCGTGCTCGAACTCGCGGACGGCGTTGTCGATGCTCTCGCGGTCCTTGACGGGCGCCGCGACGTCGACATCGGCGACTCCGGCGAGCGCGGCACCGATCTCGCGGGCGTACGCCTCCTGGCGTTCGCTGATGCCCGGCAGCATCTCGTCGTAGAGACCCTGCATGATCCCGAGCAACCCTACCCGGGGCCGACCAGAGGTCACCTGCGTGCGAGCCGCGACCTCTCTGGTCGCCGTCGTCGTGTTCATCGGATCTCCTTTCGCAGGGCTCAACGGTCGGGGCGGATCCGAACGGGTCGCTCGTGCCGCCAGCGTCAATGTTGTCGCTCACATACAGGCAATTGTCAAGGGCAATGCCTATCAAGTCCCTAGAATATGACATATTCGCGGCTCTTGACATTTATCATAGTTAGCGGTAACAATCGCACGGTCAGCCCAACGGAGGGTCGGCGGAGTTTCGACCGACAGTCCGGAAACGCTCGTGACGGTGGTCGCACTTCCAGGCAGGACGAGTCCAAGGAGGATTCACGTGTTCAAGAAGGTGTTTGCCCTCGTGATGGCAGCAACGGCGCTGCTGGCGTTGTCGGTTCTGGCCGGTGGCGCGGCGAGCAAGACCTCGCGCGGTGCTGCCGACATCACACTCGGGTTCTCTCAGGTTGGCTCCGAAAGCGGCTGGCGGGCTGCGAATACGAAGTCGATTCAGTCGTCCGCCAAGCTCGCCAAGATCAACTTGAAGTTCTCGGACGCACAGCAGAAGCAGCAGAACCAGATTGCGGCGATCCGCTCCTACATCCAGCAGAAGGTCAATGTGATCGCGTTCTCGCCGGTGGTCGCGTCGGGTTGGGACTCCGTCCTCAAGGAGGCGAAGCGGGCCAAGATCCCGGTCGTCCTCACTGACCGTGCGGTCGACTCCAAGGACACGTCGCTCTACAAGACCTTCATCGGCTCCGACTTCATCAAGGAAGGGCGCCTTGCCGGCGCCTGGGTGGTCAGCAACTACAAGGGAGCGACGGACCAGGTCAACATCGTCGAGCTTCAGGGCACGACGGGCTCGTCGCCGGCGATCGACCGGAAGAACGGGTTCGCGAGTGTGATCAAGGCCAATCCGAAGCTCAAGATCATCGCCTCGCAGACGGGTGAGTTCACCCGGGCGAAGGGCAAGGAGGTCATGACTGCGTTCCTCAAGGCGAACCCGAAGATCGACCTCCTGTTCGCGCACAACGACGACATGGGTCTCGGCGCGATCGAGGCGATCGAGGCCGCCGGCCTCAAGCCCGGCGTCGACATCAAGATCGTCACGATCGACGCCGTTCACGACGGCATGGTGGCGCTGTCGCAGGGCAAGATCAACTTCATCGCGGAGTGCAGCCCGCTGCTCGGGCCGCAGCTGATGGCGTTGGTCAAGCAGGTCGTCGCCGGGAAGCCGGTGCCGAGGCGGATCGTCACGAAGGAGACGACGTTCAATCAGGCACAGGCCAAGGTAGCGCTGCCCACACGGAAGTACTAGGTTCACCTGAAGATCGTTCCGGTCGTGCCGGGAGCTGCTGCAGGACACGCAGCAGCTCCCGGCACGTCGGCCAAGACGGGGGCCAGTGACGAGATGACGACGAACGACGCATCGATCCTCGAGATGACTGGCATTACCAAGTCGTTCACGGGCGTCAAGGCTCTCGACGACGTCGATTTTCGCCTGCGGCCCGGCGAAGTCCACGCGCTCCTGGGAGAGAACGGCGCCGGGAAATCGACGCTGCTGAAGGTCCTGACCGGGGTGATGCAGATCGATGCCGGGAGGATCGAGCTCAAGGGACAGCCGGTTCGGTTCGCTCACCCGCTCGAGGCGCAGCGGGCCGGCATCAGCGCCGTGTATCAGGAGGTGAACCTCTGCCCGAACCTCTCGGTCGCGGAGAACATGTACATCGGGCGCGAGCCCCGTCGGCTTGGACGCATCCAGTGGCGGGCGATGCGGCGCCGCGCCACCGAAGCTCTCGCCCGCGTCGACGTTCACGTCGACGTGTCCGCGCTCGTTTCCACCCACTCACTGGCCGTGCAGCAAATGGTGGCGATCGCGCGCGCGATCGACATCTCGGCGGACGTCCTGATCCTCGACGAGCCGACATCGAGCCTCGACCGAGGCGAGGTGGAGCAGCTGTTCTCCGTGATCCGTCAACTCGTCTCGCGCGGGATCGCCGTCGTCTTCGTCTCGCACTTCCTCGACCAGGTCTACGAGATCGCCGATCGCGTGACGGTGCTGCGGAACGGCCGGCTCGTCGGTGAGTGGAAGGCGGCTGAGCTCAGCCGCCTCGAGCTCGTGACGAACATGCTCGGCCGGGAGCTCACGACGCTGGAAGCACTCGAACGAAAGCCGCGCGCTGCTCTGGATTCACTCGAGCAGACGACACCTGTTCTCGAGGCCAAAGCGGTCGGGAAGAAGAGGGCGATCGCACCCTTCGACCTCGCGCTCCATCGCGGCGAAGTCGTCGGCCTGGCGGGGCTGCTCGGGTCGGGGAGAACGGAGGTGGCACGGCTCATCTTCGGCGCCGACCGCGCGGACTCGGGCAAGTTCGCGCTCGACGGCCGGCCGGCCACGATCCGGAGCCCGCGAGCGGCAACCGCCAACGGGGTCGCGTTTTGCCCCGAGAATCGGAGAACGGAAGGGCTGATCGAGGATCTCACCGTGAGGGAGAACATCGTCCTCGCGCTCCAGGCCGCGCGCGGCTGGACGCGCTCGATCCCGCGGAAGCGCCAGGACGAGCTCGTCGAGCACTGGATCCGCGCTCTGGACATCCGGATCACGGACTCCGAGCAGCCGGTGGGCACGCTCAGCGGCGGCAACCAGCAGAAGGTTCTCCTGGCGCGCTGGCTGATCACGGAGCCGAAGCTGCTCATCCTCGACGAGCCCACACGGGGTATCGACGTCGGAGCCAAGACCGAGATTCAACGTCTCGTGGTGTCGCTGTGCGACGACGGAGTCTCGGTGCTCTTCATCTCGGCCGAGATCGAAGAGGTACTTCGGCTGAGCCACAAGGTCGCGGTCCTTCGCGACCGGCGGATCGTCGCCGAGATCGCCAACGAGGGCGTCAGCGTGGACACGTTGCTGAACACGATCGCGGGCGGGACGGCCGCATGATGAGGCATCGCCTGATCTGGCCGCTGCTCTCGATCGTCGCGCTCCTGCTCACCAACCTTCTGATCTCGCCCGGGTTCTTCTCGATCAACATGCGCGGCGGGCACCTGTACGGGAGCCTGATCGACATCATCAGCTTCGGCGCACCCTTGATGCTCGTCGCTCTCGGCATGACGCTCGTGATCGCGACCGGGGGGATCGATCTCTCCGTCGGCGCCGTCGCCGCCATCTCCGGAGCCTGCGCCTGCTTGCTGATCAGCCGGGCGGAGGATCAGAACAGCCTCGGGACGGTGTTGCTCGCCGTCGCCGCCGCCCTCGGGCTGTCCATGTTGTGCGGCCTGTGGAACGGCGTTCTCGTTGCCGTGATCGGGATTCAGCCATTCGTCGCAACGCTGATCCTGATGGTCGCCGGGAGAGGCATCGCGCAGCTCATCACGACCGGGCAGATCATCACGATCACGAGCTCCCCCTACAAGAAGATCGGAGCCGGGTACCTGTTCGCCCTTCCCTTCTCCATCTTCATCGTGGCCATCGTCGTCGTCGTCACCGCGCTCCTGACCAGGAGAACGGCTCTCGGCATGCTGATCGAGGCAGTCGGGGGCAACAAGGAGGCGAGCCGGCTCGCAGGAGTTCGCTCGCGGGGCTTGATCGTGCTCGCCTACGTGTTCTCGGGGCTCTGCGCCGGAATCGCGGGTCTGATGATCAGTTCGATCGTGTCGGGCGCGGACGGAAACAACGCAGGTCTCTGGATCGAGCTGGACGCCATTCTCGCCGTCGTGATCGGGGGCACCGCACTGGCCGGGGGACGCTTCTTCCTGGCGGGCACGATCGTCGGGCGCGGTGCTGATCCAGACGTTGATCACCACGATCTACTCGATCGGGATTCCACCCGAGACGAACCTTCTCTTCAAGGCGCTCGTGGTGACGATCGTGTGCCTGATCCAGTCGCCGGCGTTCCGGGCCAAGGTGTTCCATCTCCGGCGCGGGCAACCGCCGCTCGCGAACGCCCCCGCGGACGAGCAGCCGGTGAAGGTGACGGCATGACCTCGACCACTCTCCCGACGAGGCGACATCGCATTCCGTCGCTGATCCCGCAGAAGTACGTGCCCATCCTGATGACGCTGGCGCTGCTCGTCTCGATGTTCACGGTCGGATCGATCCGCTATCCGGGGTTCGCGACGGGACAGGTCATCCTCAACGTCTTCATCGACAACTCGTTCCTTCTCGTCGTCGCGATCGGGATGACTTTCGTCATCCTCACCGGCGGGAATCGACCTCTCCGTCGGAGCCGTCGTCGCCCTCTCGACGCTCACCCTCGCCCTGCTCGTCAAGCACGGCTGGCCGACGCTGCTCGCGATCGTCGTCGTGCTCGTGATCGGCTCGGTGCTCGGCTGGACGATGGGGTGCGTCATCCACTACTTCGAGATCCAGCCGTTCATCGTCACGCTCGCCGGGATGTTCCTCGCGCGCGGGCTCTGCTACGCGATCACCGTCGACGCCGTCTCGATCACGAAGCCCGACTACGTCGCGGTCGCGGAGCACACGTTCACGCTGCCGGGAGACATGTACGTCACGACAGCCGTTCTCGTCTCGCTCGTCGCGGTCCTCGTCGGGATCTACGTGCTGCACTACACGAGGCTCGGCCGCAACGTCTACGCGATCGGCGGCAACGCGCAGTCCGCTCTCCTGATGGGGCTCCCGGTCGGGAGGACGAGAATCGCCGTCTACACGATCAGCGGATTCTGCTCGGCGCTCGGCGGCGTGATGCTCTCGTTCTACATGCTGTCGGGCTCCGGCAGCCTCGCCGTCGGCATGGAGCTCGACGCGATCGCAGCAGTCGTGATCGGCGGGACGCATGCTGACGGGTGGGATCGGCTACCTCGCCGGAACCGTGCTCGGAGTGCTCGTCCTCGGTCTGATCCAGACGTTGATCAACTTCCAGGGCACGTTGAGCTCGTGGTGGACGAGAATCGTGATCGGGCTGCTCCTCTTCGCGTTCATCCTCCTCCAGCGACTCGTCTTCCTCCGCAGGAGGAGCTAGTCCGGACCATTCCTCCACGCATAGTCGTGACTCCGCACCGACGGTGTCTTGACACTGCGGGCGGACATCCAACGCGATCCGGCCTGCCCTCCTCAGGCCGATCAGCGCGCCCACAGGCAAGCGGTCCGGGTCGAGGTCGAATCAGGTCGGATGGTCGGCAGTCGAGGAAGCGACCCGATGACTCGGTTCGTCTCGGCCCGGAACCGTGAGCCCACGAGGTGCGTTCAGCGTTGGCCGTAGACGTTCTGGTACCGCTCGTACAACGCGTCGATGTCGTCGGACTCGAGAGCCAACGGCTCGCCGAGTGCTCGAGCGAGATGGACGGTGCGTGCAGCGTCCTCGCACATGACTGCCGCCTTGATCGCATCGCGCGGCGTGCGACCCAAGGTGAAGACACCGTGGCTTCGCATCAGCACCGCCGGTGACCGGTGCCCGGTGAGCGTCTCGACGATCCCGCGGCCGATCTCCTCGTCGCCGATCCGAGCGAAGGGACCGATCGGGATCTCGCCACCGAACTCGTCGGCGATGGCGGTCAGCACACAGGGGATCGGCTCGCCCCGGGCGGCGAACGCCGTCGCGTAGGCGCTGTGGGTGTGTGCCACGCCGCCGATCTCGGGCATGTGACGGTAGACATAGCCGTGTGTGGCCGCATCACTGGAGGGCGCGAGCTCCCCCTCGACCAGTTCGCCGAAGAGGTCACAGACGACAACCGTCTCCGGCGTCATGGCCTCGAAGTCCACGCCGCTTGCCTTGATGACCATCAGCTCCTGTCCGGGGACGCGCGCCGAGAGATTCCCGCTCGTCCAGACGACGAGCCCGTGCTTCGGGAGCTCGGCGTGGAGATCGCAGACCAGACGACGCAGGTCGGCAACAGTCTCGTTCGGCGTGCGACGCTTGTCCCGCGGCGGCCGGCGCAGCTCGTGCATCAGCGTGCCGCGGCCGAAGTAGTCGTGGAGGACGGAGTAGTGCGCGTACAGCTGATCGTAGGCGTCGGCGTTTTTCTCATCGGGTCGGTACCGTCGCGGCGCACCTTCCCCATCGCCGCCGAGGCCGTCGTGATCTCCGGATGAATGCCTGCCGCGACCGCTGCGTGCATGGCCGCCCCGAGAGCAGGGCCTTCCTCGGACTCGATCATGTGCAACGGCCGGCGGAGGACGTCCGCGTAGATCTGCATGACCAGGGGATTCTTGAGCAGCCCGCCCGCGACGGTGAGCTCGTGCACCGGTACGTCGTGGCTCTCGAAGCGTTCGACGATCGTGCGCGTGCCGAATGCCGTCGCTTCGATCAGCGCGCGGTAGATGTCTTCGGGACGGGTGCTCAGCGTTGCGCCGACGAGCACCCCGCTGAGCTCGTGATCGACGAGCACCGAGCGGTTGCCGCTGTGCCAGTCGAGCCCGACGAGACCGTGCTGACCGACAGCCTGGGCGCTCGCCAGCTCGGAGAGATAGCCGTGGACGTCGAGCCCCCGACGTTCGGCCTCGAGGTGGTATGCCGGGGGGCACCTGCTGCTCGACGAACCAGCCGAAGATATCGCCGACGCCGCTCTGTCCCGCTTCGTAGCCGTAGAGGCCGGGTGTGATGCCGCCGTCCACGACGCCGCACATGCCGGGCACCTCGGCCAACCGGTCGCCGTTCATGACGTGGCAGGTCGACGTTCCCATCACGGCGAGCATGTGACCGGGCTCGATCGCTCTCGCCGCCGGTGCCGTGACGTGCGCATCGACATTGCCCACGGCGACGGCGATCCCCTCCTTCAGGCCCGTCCAGGACGCCGCCTGGGCCGTCAGGTTCCCGGCGCGCGCGCCGAGCTGCGCCAGCGGATGCTCGAGCTTCTCCTCGACGAAGCCGGCGAACCCGTCGTGGAGGGCGCCGAGATAGTCCTTCGAGGGATAGCGGCCGTCCTGGAAGATGCCCTTGTACCCGGCGGTGCAGGCGTTGCGGGTCTCGACGCCGCAAAGCTGCCAGACGATCCAGTCGGCTGCCTCGATCCAGCGGTCGGCCGCCGCGTAGAGGTCAGGAGCCTCCTCCAGCACCTGCAGGGCCTTGGCGAACTCCCATTCCGAGGAGATCCGACCGCCGTAGCGTGCGAGCCACGGCTCGAGCCTCGCCTCCGCGACCATGCGTGATCCGATCGGCCTGCTCCTGGGCAGCGTGATGCTTCCACAGCTTTGGGTATGCGTGCGGTCGTCGCTCGAACTCGACGAGCCGGCAGAGCGGCGTGCCATCGCGCAAGACAGGTAGCGGGGTCGACGCGGTGAACGCCGTCGCAATGCCGACAATCCTGGCAGGGTCGAGTCCAGCCGCCTGCACCGCTGCCGGGACGGCGGTCGCCAGCACCTCGAGCCAGTCAGCCGGTTCCTGGAGCGCCCACGAATCTGGAAGCTTCTCGCCCGAGCGCGGGAGTGCGGCGTCGATCACGCCGTGGGCGTACTCATGCACCGCCGAGCCGAGCTCCTCCCCGTCGCTCCCACGGACGACGAGCGCTCGCCCCGAGAGGGTTCCGAAGTCGACGCCTACGACGAAGCTGTCGTCATGGTCGGGCACTGATCGTGATGTTACCGCTAACAATTCGCCCTCGTCAACTGACTGCCGCACGCCCCCTCTCGAGCCCGCGGCAATCTACTGCCCGGGCGGGGCCGTGCTCTGCCGGACGACCAGCTCCGGTGGCACTGGCGGGCAAACAGCTGCGCGGCTTCCCGACTCGATCTCCTCGAGCATCAGATTGAGGGCCCGCCTGCCGACTTCGAGAAAATCCTGCCGGATCGTCGTGAGCGGAGGTATGAAATACGCCGCCTCCGGGTAGTCGTCGAACCCAACCACACTCACGGCACTCGGAAGTGTCCGACCTGCCTCGTGAAGAGCTCTGAGCAGGCCCAGAGCCATCGGGTCGTTGCCCGCGAACACCGCGGTGACCTCGGGATTCGCCGCCAGTCGCCGACCCAGCTCGTACCCCGACTTGGAGCCCCAGTCCCCCACCAGAACCGGCGGTACCGGCGCCCCCGCCGACTCGAGCGTCGAACGCCAGCCGACGACGCGCTGCTGTGCCTCCAACCAATCGTCGGGGCCCGCGATATGCCAGACGGTTCGGTGCCCGAGTTCCAGCAGGTGCCGGGTCGCGAGCTCGGCGCCCGCGAACTGGTCGACCTGCACAACGGGCACACCCTCGGACGGGCCTGCCTCGACGGCAACCACGGGGATGTCGTTTGGCAGTTGTGACACCGCATGAGCCGCGACGGTCTGGGGTGCGATGACGAGGATCCCCCCTACACCTTGGGCCCGCAGCCGTTCGACCGCATCCAGGACAGAGCTCCGGTCGAGGGACAGGAGGCTGACGATGCTGACGAAATAGCCCGCTCCGTGAGCTGCGCGCTCGACCCCGAAGAGCGTCGATGCCGGGCCGTAGAGGGTGGTGTTGAAGCTCACGACTCCGAGGGTCTTCGACTTGCCTGTGGCCAACGCCCTTGCAACGGGGTTAGGCCGGTAGTCCAGCATGCGCATCGCGTCCAGAACGCGCTTGATCGTGTCTTCCTTGACATGGTCGCTGCTGTTGATGACCCGCGAGACGGTCTGGTGTGAGACTCCGGCGAGTTTGGCCACGTCGGCCATGACGGGCGCCTTCCGTGGCGAGCGGCCGGTATCACCCGCCTCCGTCACGACGTGCTTTCGTCAGCTGTGGATGGAACGACCATCGTCACGCATCATACACTTTACGTTAGCGCTCACAAACGCGCAGAGTTCGACGAGCGCAGCGTGGTTTCGGGCCCGCGCGAAACCGGATCCTCGAACCGCGAGCCTCCGCCGGTCAGCGATGATCGACGGCGTCAGGCCACGACGGTGTCCACCTGGGTCGCTGGGACGTCGACTTGGAGCCCGGGGTCGGCGGCGCGCACCCGGGTCTGAGGGGCACCGAGCTCGCCTCGGACGATGTTGGCACCCTGGGCGAGTGCGGCGGCCTTGTACGTCGCGATCGGGCGAGGCACGCCCTGCCGGCCGAAGCCACAGTCGGACGACAGCACGAGCTTGTCCACGTCGATGAATTCGAGCGCGGTCCGAATGTCGGCGGCGACGTCCTCGGGAGTCTCGACCTGGAGATGCCGGTGGCCGATCATCCCGACTGCGACCTTCTTCGGGAGGTTGCCCTTGTAGGGCTTGAACGCCGGTAGGAGACTGTGGTGGTTCTCCTTCGACTCGATCGTCCAGACGTCACCCTTGAGGCGGTTGAGGTAGATGTCGACCGAGGGCTCGTACGAGATCTGCGGGTCGAAGCAGTGCTGCGCGCCGGGGTTACCCCAGCACGTATGGATCCAGAGCTCGACGTCGTCGAGGCCCTCCACAGTGTGGTTGAAGAGATCGACGAGGAAGTCGAGCACCTCCTCCGGTGCGCCATAGGCGGCCGAGCTGTGGATCGCCGGCTCCTCGATCTGGATCACCTTGGCACCCGCTGCTGCGAGTGCGCGCAGCTCCCCGTTCAGGATCGTGGCGATATCCCACATCAGGTCCTGCTTGTCCTGGGCGTAGGCATCGGTCTTGACGGTCAGGACGGTGGCGGCGAGATCGGCGGCAATCGTTCCGAACTTGACCGGCTTGTCGGTCCGCGCCTGCGCGACGCGCCAGATCTTCGCGAACTCCAGCGGCACCCGTGGCGCGATCTTGTCGACCACGGCGTGGTATTTCCAGCCGCCAACGATCTCGTTCAGCCACGAGCCGATCGGGTACGACCAGCCGAACGTCGTCTCGGTGTCGAACTCCGAGACGCCGTGGAAGCGCTCCGACGGATACGAGAACCATGAACGGCCGGCGAGGTCGGCGTCGAGGTGGTAGTCACCGTTCGTGAGGATGTCCAGGCCGGCGAGTTCCTGGTCACTCAGCACCGCCGAGACCGCGTCGACGAACTGCTCGCGGTACGCGACATCGGCCATCCCCGACGAGAACGGCCGCTCGAGGAGATTGCCGGTGAACCACGTCGGTCGCGGCCAGGAACCGGTGACCGTCGTCGGGAGAACCAGGTCTTTTGTTGCTGTGAGCACGTGTGCTCCTTCCTTGGCGGTCAGCTGCCGCCGGACGAGTGTGATGTGGCCCTCGCTCTGCCTCCCTCCGACAACCCAGATTGCTTCGGTGGGGTTGTCTCCGATCGTATGCCAGATGACCTGGTTTCGTGCGCTCGTTCTCCGTTGACCAGACTCGTCGTCCAAGCCCTCGGAGGGCTGTCGAACGCGGCGAGGAACCCGTCGCCTACCCCGCCCGCCATATTGTTGACAACATTGGTGTTCATATGGTTGACTTGACCGCGCAAGTTCGGGCGATCGAGCGAGGGGCGGTCATCGATCGCACATCCATGTCGTTGACGACGAAGTCGGTGTCATGTGGGAAGGAGACCCATGAAGCGGTTTGCTCGTATCGCAGCGCCCGTAGGCGCTACGCTCGTTGCCCTGGTGCTCGCGATAGCGGCCTCGGCGACCACGTCCAAGACTGACCGGAGTGCCTCGCCGTCGGCCAGCCAGGCGGTGACGAACTACCTCACATACGTCAAGGGGACGCGGGGGAAGGCCGACCCGAAGAAGTCCAAGGTCTACATCGGCTGGGTCAACCAGCAGGGCGGCCAGGTCGTGATCGGCGGGCTCGCGACCGCTGGCGCGCAGCTCGCGGTCAAGTACGTGAACGACCAGCTGGGTGGCGTTGGCGGTCATCCCGTGGTGCTCGTCAACTGCTTCATCAAGTCCAATGAGGAGGAAGGCACGACCTGCGGTCAGAAGCTTGTCAACAACAAGCGGATCAGCGTGGTCGCGGAGGGCGCAGTCGCCACTGGAGCCCAGTCGCTTCACGCGACGATCGGCGCGACGAAGCCAATCGTCACGGGTGTCGCCATCACCCCGGTGAACGGAGCGTCGAGGACGGGCGTCGTCCTCTTCGGCGATGGCCCGCACATCCTCCTGCCGTTCGGCAACTACGCGAAGACCGTCCTCAAGGCGAAGACCGCCGCGGTCATCTACCCGAACGCTCCCGGCCTCGCGGAGTCCGGACAGGTGATCGCGAAAGGCCTGCAGGACGCCGGCATCGCCACCAAGCAGGTCGGCTACACGCAGGGCCAGACCGACCTGACCGCGCCGCTGACCGCGGTCGGAGCGACGACGGCGGACTTCATCGTCCCGTACGGCTCGGCCGCCGACTGCGCGAACCAGGCGAAGGGGCTCACGCAGCTGGGCATCACCGACTCGAGAAAGATCATGACCGCGCCGCTCTGCCTCAACTCGACGGTGATCGACGCACTCGGCGACTGGTCGAAGTGGACGTACGCGATCGCATCGTCGAACTATGGCGATCCGACCGACAAGGGCATGCCCGCCTACCAGGCCGTGATCAAGCGATACAAGGCGGAGAAGAACGCCCCGGATCCGTGGCACATCGTCGCGTTCTCCGAGCTCCTGACGACCGTCCGGTTCCTCAACGAGGCCAACGCGGCCAAGGGTGGGATCACGCCCAAGACCGTCCTTGCGCGCGCGAAGGCGTTCAAGGGCCCGCTCGCGCTCGGGGCGCCGACGCTCCAGTGCGGCAAGTACAAGGACGCTCCCGCGATCTGCAACGACATGTTCCAGGCGTTCACGTACGAGGGCAAGTTCGTATTCAAGCGAGCGTCCGACTGGATCGGCCCACTCCCGGGCTAGCCAGCTGAGATAACCGTGTGAACCGACGGGGCCGGTCTTCGGGCCGGCCCCGTCCTTGGGACGGCGAGAGGGCACGTGAACGAGATACTCCTATTCCTCCTGCTCGGGCTCGGGACCGGCGGCGCGATTGCCGCAATCGCCGTCGGCGTCGTCGTCACCTACCGTGGCTCGGGGTTCATCAACCTGGCCGCAGGCGCGATCGCGATGCTGGCCGGCTTCTCGTTCTGGGCGCTGCGAACGGGCGAGCTCGGCTTCACGGTCGGAACCCCGCTCGCGGTGGTGCTCTCGTACCTGTTCGTGGTGGTCATGAGCATCGTCATCGAGCTCGCGGTCTTCCGGCCGCTCCGGACTGCCGCTCCGTTGGCGAAGCTCGTCGCCTCGCTCGGCGTGCTGCTCACCTTGCAGGCGATCATGCTCCTCGCGTTCGGCACGTCGCAGCATCCGCAGCCGACCATCATCCCCATCCGCGTGATCCGCCTGCTCGACGGGGCGGTACCACTCTCTGCCTTCGTGGTCAGCGGCATCGTCGTCGCCCTCACCGCGGCCCTCTGGGCGCTGTATCGCTGGACGCGGTTCGGGCTCGCCACCCGGGCGGCGTCGGAGAACGACATCGCCGCCCGCCTCGCCGGCCTGTCCCCCGACGAGCTGTCGCTCGCCAACACGATGCTCGCCAACCTGCTGCTCGGCACGCTCGGGATCCTCGCCGGCTCGGTGGCGGCGCTCGACACCACCACGCTTCCGTTCCTCGTCGTGCCCGCTCTCGCCGCGGCCCTGTTCGCCCGGCTCACCTCTTTCTGGATCGCGTGCATCGGCGGGCTCGGCATCGGCATGCTCGAGTCGCTCACCGAATTCGCCTCGACGAAGTCATGGTTCCCGTCGACCCAGGGATTGGCGCTGCCGGGGGTCAAGGAGCTGCTCGTGTTCGTGCTCATCGTGGCAGCGATGTTCCTGCGTGGCGCGTCGCTCCCGACGCGCGGCGAGCTCGTCGAGCAGCGCCTTCCCGACGTGCCTCGCCCGAAGCATGCGGTCAGCATCGCGATCCCGTCGAGCGTCCTCTGCGCGGTCGCGCTCGTCGTGCTGCCCTTCGACTTTCGTCAGGCACTGACGAACTCGTTGATCGGGATGGTGATGGCTCTCTCGCTGGTCGTGATCACCGGCTTCGTCGGTCAGATCTCGGTCGTCCAGCTCGCGCTTGCGGGTGTCGCCGGCTTCACCGTGTCGCACCTCGCCGTCGACGCGGGCATCGGCTTCCCGCTGGCGCCGCTCGCGGGCATTGCCGCTGCCGTGGTGCTCGGCCTCGTGACCGCGATCTCGGCGCTGCGCGTTCGCGGCGTGGCCCTTGCCGTCGTCACGATTGCCGCCGCGGTGGCGGTCTACAACTTCGGCTTCGTGAACCCCACCTGGGGCGGAGGCGCCATCGGCTCGCCGGTGCCGGATCCGCACCTCTTCGGCATCAACCTCGGGCCGACCGCGTCGTTCCGCGGCCTCGACGGCAACCTGCCGAGCCCTGTGTTCGGCTTTGTCGCGCTCACCGCCGTCGTCATTCTCGGCCTGCTCGTCGTGTCGGTGCGTCGCGGCATCCTGGGACGGCGCATGCTTGCGGTCCGCTCGAACGAGCGAGCGGCGGCCGGGGCAGCGATCGACGTCCGGAACGTCAAGCTGACGGCGTTCGGCATCAGCGCACTGATCGCAGGCGTCGCCGGAACGTTGTACGCGTACAACTTCGGATCGGTGAGCGCCGATCGCTTCAGCGTGCCGCTGGCCCTCAGCCTGATCGCGTTCGCCTACGCGGGCGGCATCACGCTCGTCTCGGGCGCCGTCTTCGCCGGCCTCATCGCCGCGCAGGGCATCTTCCCGTACGCGCTCGACAAGTGGTTCGGCCTGTCGGGGAACTGGTTCCTCCTCTTCGGCGGCCTCGTGCTCATCTTCACCCTGATCCAGAACCCCGAGGGCGTCGCCGGCGCGGCGTACCGGAAGCGGCATGCCAAGCAGAAACGTCGTGAATCCGACGACCAGCAGAACGCTCGAGGCCCATTGCAGGAAGGAGCAGCCTAGATGGACAGGATCCTGACCACGCACACAGGCAGCCTCGTGCGCCCCAGCACCGTCACGGACTTCCTCGCGGCGAAGGAGCGTGGCGAGAGCATCGACGAGAGCGCGTACGAGCAGGCGCTCGCGGACGCGGTCGCCGACGTGGTCCAGCGCCAGGTCGACGCCGGCATCGACGTCGTCAACGACGGCGAGATGGGGAAGTCGACCTGGATCACGTATCTCTACGAGCGCGTCGAGGGCCTCGAGCCACGCCTCGTGCCGCTCGACGACAGCGGGACGCTGCTCCCACCGAGCCGTGATCGGCAGGCCTTCCCCGAGTTCTACGAGGAGCACGACGCCGAGTACGTCCGCGACATGAAGAACCGTGTCCGACTCGCCGACGACGCACCGGGGCGGGGCGGGCCATCGGGCGACGGCGAGGCGCTGGGAAAGATCTGGGCGTGCACGGGTCCGATCACCTACGACCCGACGGCGCTCCGGCAGGACGTCATGCGACTCGAGGCAGCCGTGAAGAGCGTGGACGCCACGGACGTCTTCCTACCCGTCGTCGCGCCGGCGAGCGTCTACTGGCTGCGCAACGAGTACTACCCGACCGAGGAGGAGTTCGTCTACGCGGTCGCTGACGCGCTCCACGAGGAGTACAAGGGGATCGTCGACGCGGGCTTCCTCCTCCAGGTCGACGATGCCGTGCTGCTGCACGAGTACGACTCCATCCTGTCCCTCGGAGGGTCGGTCGAGGACTACCGCCGCTGGGCGACGCTCCGGGTCGACGCGCTCAACCACGCGCTCGCTGGGATCCCGGAGGATCGTGTCCGCTACCACGTCTGCTTCGGGAGCTGGCACGGCCCGCACGCCTTCGACCCGCCGCTCGAGGAAGTCATCGACCTCGTGCTCGCGGTCAACGCGCGCTACTACCTGATCGAGCAGGCCAACGCCCGCCACGAGCACGAGTGGCGGCTCTGGGAGAACGTCGCGCTCCCCGAGGGCAAGGTGCTGGTCCCCGGCGTCGTCACGCACCATACGAACGTCGTCGAGCACCCCGATCTCGTTGCAGAGCGTCTCGTGCGCCTCGCGGAGCTCGTGGGACGCGAGAACGTCATGGGCGGAACCGACTGCGGGTTCGCGCAGGGGGCGTTCGTCCAGCGGGTGCACCCGACGATCCAGTGGGCCAAGCTCGAAGCGCTCGCAAGAGGCGCCAGCATCGCCACGAAGAGGCTCTTCCCGGGGCGGGCTGCATGATGGTCTCCGATCGTCGTGCGGCGGCTCATGCAGCGCGCGGCCGCTCCCCGGTGCCTGAGGCGGGCACCGTGGACGAGCGCGTCGAGGTCGGCCGATGACAGCGGTGCTGAGCGCGACCGGTGTCTCCGTCAGCTTCGGCGGAGTGCACGCGGTGGTGGACGTGGATCTCCAGGTCGACGGGGGCCAGATCGTCGGTCTCATCGGGCCGAACGGTGCCGGCAAGACGACCTTCATCGACGCGATCACCGGGTTCGTCAGCTCGCAGGGTCGCGTCGAACTCGACGGGCACGACCTCACCGGGCTGCCGCCGCACGTGCGAGCGCGGCGCGGGCTCGCCCGAACCTGGCAGAGCACCGAGCTGTTCGACGACCTCAGCGTGAGGGAGAACCTCTCCGTGGCCGCCCAGCGCCCGTCGTTCCTGTCTCTCGCCGCCGAGCTGGTGGGAAAGCGCGTCGGCGAGAGCGCCGCCGCGGAGCGCGCACTCGAGCTGCTCGACCTCGGCCCCATCGCCGAGGCGATGCCGGCGGAGCTGACCCAGGGACAGCGGAAGCTCGTCGGGGTCGCCCGGGCGATCGCGATGGAGCCGCGGCTACTTTGCCTGGACGAGCCTGCAGCTGGGCTCGACACGAACGAGAGCGAGGGTCTCGGCCAGCAGCTCCGGCGGATCGCCGACGCGGGCACGACGACGCTCCTGATCGACCACGATATGGGCCTCGTGATGAACATCTGCGACCGGATCACAGTGCTGGAGTTCGGCGAGGTGATTGCGGCAGGGCCGCCGGACGAGGTGCGGCGCGACCCTCGCGTGGTGACCGCCTACCTTGGGAGCGCGGCGGCCACGAAGGCGGACGGCGCGATCGCCGGGCGCGACCAGGCGGAGGCGGGGAGGACATGAGCGTGCCGGTGCTCGAGCTCGAAGGCGTCACGGCCGGGTACGACAGCGCTGCGGTGATCCGCGACATCCACCTCGACGTCGCGCCGGGCGAGATCGTTGCCCTGCTCGGGGCGAACGGCGCGGGCAAGACGACGACGCTCCGCGCCGTCTCCGGCCTCGTGCGCCCGATGGACGGGGTGATCCGCTTCCAGGGGCAGGATCTGCAACGTGTGCAGCCAAGCGCGCGCGCGAAGCTCGGGATCGCGCACGTCCCCGAGAATCGGGGACTGTTCTTCGGTCTCACCGTCGCCGAGCACTTCCGCCTCGGCTATCGCGGCGAGCGCCTCGACGCGGGCGTGGCGTACCGGTACTTCCCCGCGCTGGCCGAGCTTCGCGACCGGCGCTGCGGCCTCCTCTCGGGCGGCGAGCAGCAGATGCTCGCCCTCGGGCGCGCGCTCGCCCGCCATCCCAAGCTCCTGCTGCTGGACGAGCTGAGTCTCGGTCTGGCGCCAGTCGTCGTCGAAGGCCTCCTGCCGGTCGTTCGCGAGTACGCGGAGGAGAGTGGCAGCGGCGTGGTCCTCGTCGAGCAACACATCGAGCTGGCGCTGACGATCGCCGACCGGGGCTACGTCCTCGCCCACGGCGAGACCGTGCTGCAGGGCCAGGCGGATCACCTACGCACCAATCACGACCTCCTGATCTCGAGCTACCTCGGCGAGCACACCGAGCTTTTCGCGGGGAAGGAACCGTGACCGGGCGAGTGCGTACGACACGAACGGATCTCGCGACGCTGAAGACTTCCGGGGCCGACCCGAACTACGAGAAGCTCCGCGGCGCGATCGTCAACGGTGAGATCGCCCCCAACTCCCGCCTCGTCGAGTCGGACATCAGCTCGTTCTTCGAGATGTCGAGGGGTGCGGTGAGGAACGCGCTGATCCGACTCGAGCAGGAAGGCCTCGTCGTCCGCGAGCCGCACCGCGGGGCACGCGTGCGGCAGGTCAGCGATCGCGAAGCGATCGAGATCCTCCAGGCGCGCGCCGTGCTCGAAGGGCTGGCCGTCCGCCTGACCGCCGAGCGAATCGACGAGGCCGGTGCCGAGCGCCTGCGCGAGCGCCTCGCGGTCCATCGCGAGCTCCTCGACTCCGGCGATCTGCTCGGCGCCTCGGACGCGAACGCCGAGCTCCACGCAGCGCTCCTCGAGCTGTCCGGTCACAGCACCGCGCAGCGCCTGATCCGCGGCCTCAGCGCCCAGATGGTGCGGTATCAGTACCGGACGATCCTCATCCCCGGCCGTCCGGCAGCCTCGCAGGCGGAGCACGCGGCGATTGTCGAGGCCGTCGTCGCGGGAGAGCCGGAGCAGGCCGAGGAAGCCATGCGCCGCCATCTGTTCAACGTCGCAGAAGCGCTTCAGCGCGGACTGGCTCCCCGCATCGACAGTGCGAGCCGCGGGGTGTTCCAGGGCGGAGGGTGAGGGAAGGTGCGTACGAGCGCCGTCGTGGAGACGGCGGCCCGCAGGTAGATGCGCTTCGGCGCGAGGAAGGAGCAACGTGAGTCACAAGAGCTTGGAGGACCTGCTCGGCTCTGTCGAGAGCCCGGTCGGCATGCTGCGCAACGCTTCCGCGGGACCGAACGCCTACCCGGGAGTGCCGTCTGAGTTCACCAACTGGCGGGATGAGCAACAAGGATGGCAGAAGACCTGCGTCCTCTTCAACCAGTCGTTCCACATGGCCGACCTCGCGGTGGAGGGCCCCGCCGCCCGACAGCTTCTCTCGCACCTCGCGGTCAACAGCTTCGACGGCTTCGAGGTCGGGAAGGCCAAGCACTTCGTGCCTTGCACACCTGCCGGTCACGTGATCGGTGACGTGATCCTGTTCGCGCTCGGCGACGATCGGTTCAACCTCGTCGGCCGTGCTCCGGCGCTGAACTGGATCACCTACCACGCCGAGACCGGCGATTACGACGTCCAGGTGGAGCTCGACCAGCGAACGGCGCTTCGCACCGACGGCCGCCGCAAGTCGTATCGCTTCCAGGTGCAGGGCCCCAACGCGATGCTGGTCGTGGAGAAGGCGATGGGCACCGAGCCTCCCGAGCTCAAGTTCTTCAACATGACGACGGTGAGCATCGGCGGGCGAGCGGTCAATGCTCTGCGTCACGGCATGGCGGGTCAACCCGGCTGGGAGCTTTTCGGGCCCTGGGACGACTACGAGGCGGTGCACGAAGCGCTGGTCAGCGCGGGAGAGGACTTCGGCATGCGACTCGTTGGCGGCCGCGCCTACTCGTCGAACACGCTGGAGTCCGGATGGATCCCTTCACCACTGCCCGCGGTCTATTCCGGTGCCGAGCTGAAGCCGTACCGGGAATGGCTCCCTGCCACCGGCTACGAAGGCCGGGCCTCGATCGGCGGCAGCTTCGTGTCGGACGCGATCGATGACTACTACTTCACGCCGTGGGATCTCGGCTACGGGGGCTATGTCAAGTTCGATCACGACTTCATCGGCCGAGAAGCGCTCGAGCAGCTTGTCGACGGCGAGCACCGGCACAAGGTCACGCTGGCGCTCGAGGACGAGGACGTCACCCGAACGATCGGGTCGATGTTCCAGAAGACAGGTCGCGCGAAGTTCATCGACTGGCCGTCTGCCGTGTACTCGATGCACCCGTTCGACCGCGTCACGGTCGACGGCGAGGCGGTCGGCATCTCGACCTGGGTCGGCTACAGCGCCAACGAGGGGAAAATGCTGACGCTGGCCGTTCTCGACGCGGAGTACGCGGAACCGGGCACCGACGTGACGCTCGTCTGGGGCGAGGAGAACGGCGGCTCCTCGAAGCCGACGGTCGAGCCGCACGTACAGACGGAGATCCGGGCGGTAGTCAGCCCCGTCCCCTACGTCGAGGTCGTGCGGAGGACCTACCGGGCGGCGAAAGCCTGAGCGTCAGCCGGTGAGCTGAGCGACCGTCGCGGCGTAGGCACGGTCGAAGATCTGCTCGATCGGAAGGCTCCGGAGCTCCTCGGAGAGCACTTCGACGCCCCACGGCCCGGAGTAGCCGGCCTCCCGGCACGCAGCCACGTAGTCGCGGATCGGGAACTCGCCCTCCCCGGGCAGCTTCCGGTGGTTGATCACCTCGTCCAACCGGTCGTCCGCATAGGCAAAGGGGCCGTCGCTCAGCTCGACCCAGGAGAGGAATCGCGGCGGGATTCGGCGGAGCTCACCGGGCTCGAGCCCGAGCTTGCCCAGATGCCACGTGTCGAGGGCGAGGCCGCCGTTCGGCGCGTCCGCGCCCTCGACGACCGCGAGCGCCTTGTCGACGTCGTTGACGTTCACGTCATACGGCATGAACTCGTAGACGACCTTCGCCTCGGTGTATCCGGCAGCGTCGGCACACAGCTCGGCAAATCGCTCGACGATTTGCTGCAACTCACACTCGGTGCCCATGATGTTGCCGACCTTGATGTGGTGTGCGGGCAACTCGGCGGCAGCACCAAACAGCAACTCGCGCCTCTTGTCGGATGCACGCCGACGCTCGTCGTCGGGGTCGAGGAACCAGTCTCCCAGGAACTCGAGCTCGAGGTACTCGAGCCCGTGGCCGTCGAGCAGCTGCTTCACGTCGGCCAGCGTGCGAGTCTCCAGGATGTGCTCGAGGTCGGCGTGCCAGATCCCGATCCCCTTGAACCCGACACGCTCCGCCTGTTCGCAGCGGTCGGCGAGGTCGAACAGGCTCCACTCCCGGCCGAAGTGCACCTCGACCGGCCCGGAGATGGTCCAGTACAGCCCCATGATGTCGTCTCCGAAGCCCGTCACACGCCAAACCTAACGCAATTTGGTGCGGCGTTCTGGCACCCGTTAGGGTTGGGCGGTAACCGAGACGGAGGAGTGCTGGGCCGTGGCTGACTACGTGATCGTCGGAGGCGGGTCCGCGGGGTGCGTGCTTGCCGGGCGGCTGAGCGAGGACCCGGACGCGAGTGTGCTGCTGCTGGAGGCGGGCGCGCCGGACGTGGCGCCCGAGATCCACATCCCGTTCGCGTTCCCGGCTCTTTTCAAGTCGAGCCACGACTGGGACCTGCTCGGCGAGAAGGAGCCCGGCCTCGGCGGCCGGAGGCTGTACCTGCCGCGCGGACGCATGATCGGCGGCTGCGGCTCGATCAACGCCATGATCTACCTGCGCGGCAACCGGCTCGACTTCGACGACTGGGCTGCGGGCGGCGCCACCGGCTGGTCGTACGACGAGGTGCTTCCGTACTTCAAGCGCGCCGAGGACAATGAGCGTGGCGAGGACGCCTTCCACGGCGTCGGCGGACCTCTCGCGGTCTCGGAGAGCCGTTCGATGCAGCCGCTGGTCGACGCGATGCTCGCGGCTGCAGTGGAGGCCGGGTACGAACACATCCCCGACCTCAACGTCGACCGGCCCGAGGGCGTCTCCCGCTTCCAGGTCAACCAGCGCAATGGCAAACGCTGCTCGACCGCCGACGCGTACCTGCACCCGGTGTCGGACCGGCCGAACCTGCAGGTACGGACCAGCGTGCTGGCCCAGCGCATCGTCTTCGAGGGCGACCGCGCGGTCGGGGTCGAGGTCGTCCAGGACGGGAAGGCCGAGTTCGTTCGCGCCGAGCGTGAGGTGATCGTCTCCGCCGGCGCATACCAGTCACCCGTCCTGCTCATGCTCTCGGGGATCGGCCCCGAGGAGGATCTCTCGCTCTTCGGGATCGCGGTGCGCGAGAACCTGCCGGTCGGCCGCAACCTCCAGGACCACTGTATGGCGAACGTCAACTTCACGACCGACGAGCCCGCCCTGTTCGGCATCCTCACGCCGGAGAACTTCGAGTTGCTGGAGCGAGAGGGCCGTGGCCCGCTGAGTTCGAACATCCCGGAGGCCGGGGGCTTCTTCCGCTCGCGGGACGACCTCGCGGCGCCCGACATCGAGTTCCACTTCGCGCCCTCGATCTTCTTCGACGAGGGCCTGAATGCGCCGACCGAACCCGGCTACGCGTTCGGCCCGGTCCTGATCAAGCCGGTTGCACGCGGGTGGGTGAAGCTGCGCACGCCGATGGCCGACTCGAAGCCGCTCGTCCTCACCAACTTCCTCACCGAGGAGGAAGACCGGCGCACAGTGATCGCGGGCGTCCGGATCGCGCTCGAGATCGCCTCACAGCCGGCGCTGAAAGCGGTCGAGCGCGGACCGTTCAGCGTCCCGGACTCCGACTCGGACACCGACATCCTCGCCTGGGTCGAGCGCGTCGCGCAGACCGTCTACCACCCGACGTCGACGTGCGCGATCGGCGCTGTCGTCGATCCGGAGCTCCAGGTCTACGGAACCGAGGGGCTGCGGGTGGTCGACGCCTCGGTGATGCCGACGATCACCCGCGCGAACACGCACGCGGCGACGGTGATGATCGCCGAGAAGGCGTCCGACCTGATCAGCGGACGTTGAGCTCGATCCGGACGCCGTTCGGATCGGTGAAGAAGAGCTGGCGCAGGCCGGCGGCGGGGACGTCGTTCGCGACCGCGTCGATACCTGCCGCTTCGAGGCGCGCCGCGAGCTCTCCGTGGTCGCCCGCCGCGAACGCGATGTGGTCCACCGCGGCGTCCTGCGCCGGGAGGCCGAGCGTCGCCGCGTGCGCCTCGTACGGCGCCCGCTCGGCGATGTGGACACACGGCTCGCCGTCGAGGTAGAGCCAGTAGCCCGGGAACTCGAGCGGCGGCCGCTCGCCGAGCTCGAGGCCCAGGATGTCGCAGTAGAACGCCCTTGTCGCCTCGAGGTCGCCCGTGAGCACGAGCAGGTGTTCCAGCCGCCGGAGCACTAGCCCGTCACTCCTCTAGGCGGCGCGTGCTCACGTAGGCGAGGACGGGCTCCATCGAGGCGGGATTCGCGAGTGCGTCCGGGCTGACCACCTCGGCTGCGGGGACACCGGTGAGGATCCGCTTGACCGGCAGCTCGAGCTTCTTGCCCGTGAGCGTCTGGGGGATCACCGGCAAGCCGACGATCGTATCCGGCACGTGGCGCGGTGAGAGCGCGTCGCGAAGCGCTCCCGCGATGCGCGTGCGCATGGCGTCGTCGAGCTCCAGGCCCTCGCGTAGGACGACGAAGAGGATCAGCTCGTCCGCCTCCTCCAGGTGAACGACCAGGCTGTCGACCACCTCGTCCAGCTCCTCGAGAGCCGAGTAGAACTCGCTCGTGCCGAGCCGCACGCCGCCGCGGTTCAGGGTCGCGTCGGAGCGGCCGGTGATAACCGAGCTGCCGCGTTCGGTGAACACGATCCAGTCGCCGTGACGCCAGATGCCGGGGTAATGGTCGAAGTACGCGGCGCGGTATCGCTCCTCGCCGGGGTCGTTCCAGAACTGGACCGCCATCGACGGCATCGGTTGACGGATCACCAGCTCGCCCAGCTCCCCGACGATCTCCTCGCCGTGCTCGTCGAACGCCGCCACGTCGACGCCGAGGCAGGGGCCGGCGATCTCGCCTGCGTACACCGGCAAGAGCGGACAACCCTGAACGAGGCCGGTGCAGACGTCGGTACCGCCGCTGCCGTTGATGAGGAGTACGCTCGCGTCGACCTGCTCGTAGATCCACTCGAAGCCGTCCACGGGGAGGGGTGAGCCGGCGACCGTAAGCGTGCGGAGCGAGGAGAGGTCGTACTGCCGGCCCGGCTCCACGCCCTGCTTGCGGCACGCGAGTGCGAACGCGGGGCTGATCCCCATCAGCGTCGGCCGCGCCTCCTCGGCCAGCTGCCACGCGTGGCCGAGGTCGGGGTACCCGGGGTTGCCGTCGAGCATCACGATCGACGCCCGCAGGAGCAGCGTCGAGACGAGCGCGTTCCACATCATCCAGGCTGTCGTCGTGAACCACTGGAGCCGGTCGCCCGGACGAACGTCCCAGGCCAGCCCGAGATTCTTCAGGTGCTCGAGCAGGATCCCGCCGTGGCCGTGCACGATCGCCTTTGGCAGCCCGGTCGTACCGGAGGAGAAGAGGACGTAGAGCGGGTGTGCGAACGGCACGGGGTCGAACTCGAGCGGTCCCGGCTCGCTCAAGAGCTCGTCCCACCGGATCGCCCCGGGGATCGCCCCGCCGGCGTACTCGACGTCGACGATCGTCTCCAGCGACGGCAGCCGCTCTCGGATCGCGGCCACGTTCGCGCCGCGGTCGATGAGCTTCTCTCCGTAGACGTATCCGCTGACCGCGAGCAGCACCTTCGGGCCGAGCTGGCCCAGCCGGTCGACGACGCTGCGGACGCCGAACTCCGGCGGGCACGTCGCCCAGACTGCGCCGAGGCTCGCCGCCGCGAGGAACGCGACCGCCGTCTCGGGGATGTTCGGGAGGTAGGCGACGACGCGGTCGCCGGGGCCGACTCCGAGCTGTTTCAGGCCGGCGCGCGCCCGCGCCACCTGGTCGCGAAGCTCGCCGAACGTGAGCTCGCGGGTCTCACGGGTCTGGGAGTGGGCGAGGATCGCGACGGTGTCGCGATCCTCGTCGCGACCGAGCATGTGCTCGGCGTAGTTCAGCGTCGCGCCCGGGAACCACTCCGCGCCTGGCATTTCGCGCGAGCCGAGCACCCTCTCGTAGGGGGTGTGCGCGCGGACTCCGAAGTAGTCCCAGATCGAGGCCCAGAAGCCCTCGAGGTCGGTCACCGACCAGCGCCAGAGCTCGTCGTAGCCCGGGAAGTCGAGCCCGCGCTCGGTGCGCAGCCACTCGATGTATCGGCCCATCTCGAACCGCTCGCGCCAGTCCGGAGGCGGCGTCCAGATGGCCTCTCCCTGCATCATGCCGTTGTGCCGAGACGGCGAGGTAGTGCCATTGCTCGAGCTTCGCGTACGGGTGGTCCTCCTTCTGGCGCGTGTGTCTGGTTCGTTATATCAGGTAGCCTGATATAAGTCGAGGGCAGGCTCGGAGTGCATCGGAAACGGGCGAGCGTTCCAAAGCGCCGTGGGATCGCCGGTTCATGCCGCCTGCCGGCCGCGGCGGATCGATCGACCTGGGATAGAGTCAGACGGACGGAACTCGCGTAGACGCTCAACCGCCCGGTCAACGTTCGTCGAGGTGAAGGCGTGGACACAATCGATCGCCACCTTGCTGTGGAGAACGCGCAGGACGTGGCGGCAGCGCTCGCCACATGACCGGCGAGACCGGAACACGCGCGCTCGTGGACGGACGACCGGGGCATCGCCTCGTCCGTCGCGAGGACGTTGCGTTCACCGATCTCTATCCGGGCCGCGGCAGCGGCTTCGAGTCCTGCCGCCTCGTCGAGGGCTCCACCGGCTCGACCCACATGGCGCTGATCTTGTGCTCGCTCACGGACGGACATCTCAGCACGCACGTCCATTCGTACGAAGAGAGCTTCTACGTCCTCGACGGGCAGCCGGTGCTCTTCCTCGACGGGCGCTGGGTCGAGCTCAAGCCCGGAGCGTGTGGTGTCGTGCCCGTCGGCGTCCCCCATGCGTGGCGTGGCGACGGGCGCGCTCTCTGGGTCGAGATGGTCGCACCGCGTCCACGCCCCGACGGAAGCGACACGTTCTTTCTGGGCCCAGCGCCGGAGGGCGGAGCAGTGGCGCTCGACGTCCGCGACCCGCGTAACCGCAATCTTTTCCTGCTTACGGAGGGCGAGATGGATATCGACCGCTTGAAGCGCGGAGCCGCGGTCGGCGCGCCGACCGTCTCGGCGAGCATGGCGACCGCGGCCCTTGCCTACAGCGGGATCACGGTCAAGATGCTCGTCGACCAGCGGCTCGACGCGCAGCTGCACACGATGTTCATGGTCGACTACCAGCCGGGGGCTGTCGCTCACCCGCACGACCACCCGTTCGAGGAGTCGTACTACATGCTCGAGGGGGAGGTCGACGTCGTCGCGGACGGCGAACGTCACACGCTCCGGCCGGGCGATTTTTTCTGGACGGCAACAGGTTGCGTCCACGCGTTCTACGAGATGCAGGGAGGCCGTGTCCGCTGGCTCGAGACCTCGGCGCCCGGCCCGCCGCCGCGCCACTCGTACCGGTTCGAGCGCGACTGGGACTACCTCGCCGAGCGTCTGGCGCGAGCCGCCGCCGAATAGGGAAAGGTCCTACGGCGCATTCGCGCTTGCGGCGAGCCGGGTGGAGCGGAGGCGGGCCAGCAGGTCGGGAGCCTCGTAGAGCAGGAGCGCGAGCAGGATCAGCACACCGATGGTCATCTGTGCGTACTCCGTCGGCTGATTGAACAACGGCAGGACGTTCCCGATCAGCGAGAGGAAGAGGGCTGCCAGCAGCGTTCCCACGAACGAGCCCCTGCCACCCGCGAGGCTCGCCCCACCGAGGACGGCTGCCGCGATGCTCTCGAGCGCCTGATTGCCGATGATCGGCGAGCCGATCTGGACCTGAGCCGCGAGGTAGAACCCGGCGAGAGACGCCATCAACGAGCAGACGACGAACGCAAGGATCACGGTGCGATCGGTTCCCATCCCGAGCCGGCGGGAAGACGTCTCGTCGAAACCCACGGCTCGCAACGTCAGGCCTGTGCGCGTGCGGTAGAGCCACCCGTCAGCGAGCACAGCGAGGACGACGACTGCGACGAACGCGATCGGGACGAAGCCGACAGTCGTGGTCAGAAAATTGATCACGTCGCTGTTGATGGGGCCTTCGGGGTGGTCGCGCAGCAGGAGCGACAGGCCCTCGAGGATGCTCAGCGTGCCGAGCGTGGCGATGATCGAGGGCAGGCGGAACAGTCTGATCAGGGTCGCGTTGAAGAGGCCTGTGGCCAGTCCGATGCCAACGAGCGCGAGTGCGCCGAGAAGCAGCATGAACGACGACGATCCGGGCTGCATGGTGTACGAGGCGGTCACGACGCACATCGTCATCAGCGCCCCGACCGACACGTCGAAGCCACCGACGAGCAGAGCGCTCGCCTGGCCGAACGAGACGAGGGCGAGCGGTACGGTCGCGAGGAGGAGGTTCCCGAGGTTGTAGGTCGTCAGGAAGGCGGACTGGTTGACGGCCGAATAGGCGCCGACGGCGATGATCAGGGTCGTCAACAGGGCGAGCGGCAGGATGCCGCGAAACCTGCCGAGAAGGCTCATCCCGGCACCTGCCCGGGGCCGGTCGCGGCGCCTCGGGCACGGACGGCCGAACCGACGATCGCCTCGACGATGCGCCGCTCCCCGAGCTCGTCACCGCGGATCTCGTCGACGATTCTCCCGCGCGACATCACGACGACTCGGTCGCAGAGCCCCGCGAGCTCGAGCGGATCGCTCGACTTGACGATCATGGCGACGCCCTCCTTCGCCTTCTCTCGCAACGCGTCGTAGATGTCGAACCGAGCGGCGACGTCGACACCCTGGGTCGGCTCCTCGGCCAGGATGACGCTGACCTGCCCACGGAGGAACGGACGCGTCAGCGAAACCTTTTGCTGGTTGCCGCCCGACAGGGACTGCACGGGCTGCTCGATCGACGCCAACCGGATGTTGAGGCGCTGCACGAGATCGTCGACCGTACGGCGCTCGCGTCCGCGGTGCAGCATCCCGAATCGTCCAAGCCGCCGCAGCACCTGGATCGTCGTGTTGGCACGGACACTAAGGACCGGAAAGAGCGAGTCCCCAGCTCGATCCCCGCTGAGCAGCACGACTCCGACCCGAAGCGGTCCAAGCGGCGATTTCGTGTCGAGCTCGCTTCCGTTGCAGACGGCACTACCTGTGGAGCGCTCGACACCGGCGAGCGCGCGAAGGAACTGCACCTGACCGTTGCCCTCGGCACCCGCGATCCCGAGGATCTCGCCTTTCGCGACGTCGAGGTCGATCGGCCCGAATCGCTCGCCTCGTAAACCTGACACGGCAAGGAGGACCTCGCGATGCGTCTCCTGCGTGCCGCTCCGGAAAGGCGAGCTCGAGCGGCCTCCCGATCATCAGTGCGACGAGGCTTTCCTCGGACATGGCGGTGGCCTCGAATGTCCCCTGGCACACGCCGTCGCGAAGGACCGTTATCCGATCGGCGATGCCGAGCACCTCGGGCAGCCGGTGGCTGACATAGACGATGCCGACCCCTGCCCGGCTCTGCTCGAACACGAGCCCATGGAGCCGCTCGACGTCGTCGGGCCCGAGCGCGGTCGTCGGTTCGTCGAGGAGCATGACCTTCGGCCTCGCGAGCAGCGCCTTGACGACCTCGAGCAGCTGTCGCTCGGTGAGCGACAGCGACCGCGTCGGCGCGGCCACCGGGACGTCGAGCTCGAACTCGTCGAGCCTCTCCGCCGCCCATTCCTCCATGCGTCCGTAGGTCGGTTGCACGTCGGCGGGCGCGGCAAGGTACAGGTTCTCTGCCACGGACAGATCGAGGACGTGCGAGTAGGTCTGATAGGCCATACCGAGGCCGAGCCGCCGGGTCTCGGCGGGGGTGACGCGCCGGCGATGGAGGCCGCCGATCTCGACGACCCCCGCGTCCGGATGAACGAAGCCGCTTGCTATCCCGAGCAATGTCGATTTCCCGGACCCGTTCTCCCCCACGAGGGCGTGGATCTCGCCGGCACGGCAGTCGACGCTGACATCGCGGAGCGCCTGTACCGCTCCGAACGCCTTCGACACACCACGTAGCGACAGCACGAGGGGGCGCTCGGGCCCGGGACTCGACATCTTGTCTCTCTAGCTCAGGTTGTGGCTATCCATGCCTCCTAGGGGTACATCCGATTGAGCAGGCTCAGCGGGATGAGCGACGTCGCGGAGGCCAGCTGCGGATAGCCCTTGACGCACGAGTCGCGCACTCTCTGGTTCTGCAACTGGATCGGGAAGACGATCTGAGGGGGAATCTTCGCCCCCTTGAGCTTCATCATCGCGGCCGTGAAGGCGACCCGGATCTGCGTGTTTCCCGAGGTGTAGTAGAACATCTTGAGGTTCGGGTTCTTCATTTCGTTGAACTGACAGCCCATGATGACGTCGTCCGTCCTGAGCGTCAGCGTGGTGTTGTACGGAATCCCTGCGGCCTTGTACGCCGCCGGGGCGCCCTGCGCCATGGCAGCCCCGAACTCGTAGCTCCAGCCCTTGATGTCGGGATACTTGGCAAGGATTCCGGCGACGACCTGCTGCACCTTCGAGGGGTCCCAGTTCGTCGGCTCCTCAGCCACGACATGGATGTTCGGGTTGAGCGCCGGCTTCTCGCACTTCTGCCAGCCTTCGGAGAGAGGATTCCCCGGGAAGCCGCCGAGGAACGCGATGTTGCCGGACTTGACCTGCGTGTTCATGACGTACGCGTAGATCTTGCCGAGGGCGCAGGTGTCCTCGCCGACGACCGTCAGGTAGTTCGTGCCGGGCCCCGTCACCTTGCCCCAGGCGTAGGTCGCCACCGGGATTCCGGCGTCGGTTGCCTCCTTCATCACCGGCAGCATGGCGTCGCCGAAGTCCGGGTAGGAGACGATCAGGCTGACCTTCTGTGCGATCGCCGCCTTGAAGTCGGCGATTGCCTGGGTGAAGTTCGAGTGGGCGCTCGAGTAGGTGATCTTGCCGACGTCGCGGTACGTCAGCGCCTGGAGGATGAATTCCATCTTCGACATCTCGCGGTAGGTGTTCTCGCCGAACTGTTCGATGTAGGCGACGCTGAGCTTGCCTCCCGTTCCGGTGGTGCAGCCGTTGTTCTTCCAGCACTTGAGAGCAAGGTCGTAGTTGACCTTCCTGTCGGCGCGGCCGAGGCCGGCCAGCGCGATGTTGCGCGCCGTCGGGTCCTTCGGCAGAAGCGTGGCCTTGAAGAGCGTCTTCTTGAGGGTGCTGGCCTTCGCCGTGTACACCTCGCCGAACCCGCCTCCCTTGCCGATCAGCAGCGGCGTCGCGTGTGCGGCTCGCTTCTGGCCGGTGCTGCCGAGACTGCCCGAGAGCGACTGCGAGTGCCGCCACGAGCAGCGCGAGAATCAGCACCGCCATCATCGGTCGGCGGTTTCTCGCCACTGACCCCTTCATTCCGTGCATTGTCTACTCCTTCGCTCGTGAGCCTCAGCTCGTGTTTACGTCCATGCCAACTTGAGCGGCTGCCGGCGCCTCGATCGGCCGCAGCAGGCGGCCGAGCAGCGTTGCGACCCGGTCGCCCGAGACCAGCATGCCGACGATGATCGCTGCACCGAAGACGACGAACTGCATCGCCGCCGACAGGCCGAGAATCAGCAGCATTTGCGTCAGTAACGTGAGTGCGAGTGCCGCCACCCACGTCGATGTCGCGCTGGCGAGCCCGCCGGACAACGACGCGCCGGCAATGACGACTGCAGCGATCGGCGCGAGCAGGTAGGCGGCGCCGAAGGCCGGGTCGACGTTGATGCGGATACCGGCAAGCAGGATCGTCGCAACGCCGTAGAGGACGCCGGCTGCCGTGTACGCGACCACGACGTGCGTGCGGACGCGCAGCCCGGCCATCCACGCGGCTCTCGGGTTCGCGCCCACCGCCTGATAGCGCCGCCCGGCAGGCGTGTAGCGAAGCACGAGTGCCACGACGATCGTGATCGCGGCGCCCGTCCAAAAGACGACGCTGACGCCGAGAGGCTTCTCCGCCGCCCACGACGAGAGCGCTTCCGGCACCTGGGACGAGTTCGTGATCTCGCGCGAGTACCTCAGGTTCCACGCGAACACGATCTGCCCGACGGCCAGCGTGACGATCAACGGGTTCAGCCTCACGATTCCGACGAGGATGCCGTTGACGAGGCCAACCGCGACACCAAGGCCGACGCAGGCGAGAACGCCGAGTGCGAGGCCGTGACCGGACCCCACGCCGACGATCAAGGCCCCACCGAAGGATATGACGCCGGGGGTCGAGAGGTCGATGCCGGCCTGCATGACGACAAGCATCTGCCCGAGCGCCGCAACGGCGAGAATCGTCATGTAGGGAAGGACGTACGCCCACGACGTATGTTGGAGCGTTTCGGGCGCGACGATCGCGGCGACGATGACGAGCAGCGCCGTTGCAAGCCAGATCGGGACGAAGCGGGCTGCGACGATGGCACTTGCGACGAACACACGGCCGCGGGCGGTCAACGGACCATCCCTTCGGGGCAGGACGACAGTGAGGGGCGTGCCGCGGCCAGGCGTCCATTCTGTGCAGGTGCAGCCAGCAGTGTCAACCCCAGCTGAACGGGGGCTCTGGCCGAGACTGACCTACTTTCGAGCCTGCGGACGCATGTCGGTCGCTCGAGTCGTTGACGCCTGGCCGGCGCACCGTTTATGCTCGCTGGACAATGGGGCAGCCTGGATACCAGTTTGCTGCCAGCGAAGGCGCTCACACGTGACGCGACTCTTCAATGTTGGACTCGGTGTTCGTCGCCCGGCGAGCCGTGAAGCGACACGGGCAGCTCGTCGGTGGTGTCGACCTCGGGCGCCGCGTCTTCGAGCAGCCAGAGGGCTCAGGAATCACATCCTGTCGGGCGGCGGCTTGCTGTCCGACTGGGCCGCCGACTCGATGGCCGGCATCTAGCTCAATCCTCACGGCTCGGTCCGCGGGTAGCGCGGACAGAGCTCCCGTACAACTCCGCGCGAGAGGAGAAAGACCGAATGGCAGCAGGGAATGTCGTTATCGTCGGTGGCACGCAAGGACTGGGGCGCGAACTCGCGCAGTCGTACGCCGACGACGGCCACGACGTGGTCGTGACGGGAAGAGACCAGGCCCGAGCCGAGACGGCCGCGACCGAGATCGGCGGCCGCGCCCGCGGAATCGCCTTCGACCTCGCCGAGCCGCACACGATCGCGAGCCGCCTTGCGGACGTAGGAGAGGTCGATCACCTCGTCCTCGCCGCGATCGAGCGTGACGTGAACAAGGTTCACGAGTACGACATCGATAGCGCTCTGCGGCTGGTCACGCTCAAGCTCGTCGGCTACACCGAGGTGATCCATACCCTGATACCTCGGCTCAGTGGCAACGCTGCGATCCTTATCTACGGGGGTCTCGCGCGCGACCGACCCTATCCCGGCTCGACGACCGTCACGACCGTCAACGGCGGCGTCACGAGCCTCGTACGCACACTTGTGACAGAGCTCGCGCCCACCCGCGTCAACGCACTGCACCCGGCCATCGTCGGCGACAGCCCGCAATGGCGCGACATGCCTGCCGAGCGCCTGCAGGCGCTCGTGCAGCGGACGCCGATCGGGCGCCTTGTGACGATGGCGGAGGTCGTGAGCGCATCGCGCTTTCTGCTCGAGAACGAGGCGATCAACGGCATCAACCTCGTCGTGGACGGCGGCTGGACGTGCGTTTGACGCCGCTTGCGAGATCCGCCAACGACAACTGCCCAACGCCCTGACTGCACCGCCCCGACAGGCGCGGGTCCCACCCGCGCCGGAGTCTCGGAGGCGGCCGTGACACATCGTCGCGGAAGGTGAAGGTCGCGAGGTCCGCGATCACCCAGGAGCCCTTCCAGTGCGGGGAGCGATCATCCGACGAAGCCGCTCACGATTGGGCTCTGACCTTCGCCGTCCCGTCGGTGTATTTGTACGGGTTCTCGATCTCGGCCTCGGGCTCGAGCACCGGGTGCATGCCCTCCTCCCAGGCCTGCTCGCCGAGCTGGGAGCGCACGTACTCGACCGATTTCGCCACGGCATCCCGCGCCGGCGCAATGTCGAGACCGATGCGGGTGCCGTCGTACTTGAGTACACGGCCGTCGACGACGACGGTGTGCACATCGGCGGTGCCTGCCTGGTACGCCACATGGGCGTAGGGATGGAGGATCGGCGTCATGGCTGGCGACTGGTCGTTCTTGATCAGCAACAGGTCGGCCTTCTTGCCCGGGGCGATCGAGCCGATGGTGCTCTCCATGCCGAGCGACGTCGCGCCGCCCATGGTCGCCATCCAGACGACGTCCTCGGCGCGGAGCCGGTTGGCCGTGATGGTCTCGTTCTTTGCGTGGGCCTCGAGGTGGTCGCGGGAGCGGTCAGCGCTCAGCGTGGCGCGCATGGCAGAGAAGAAGTCCGCGCTCCACCACACGCTGGTGTCCATCGACAGCGAGGCGGTGATGCCGTATTTGCGCAGCTCCCAGGTCGATGGATACCCCTGACCAGCGCTCTGCTCGCTCTCGCACGCGACCGACACGGTGCCTCCGGTGGCGGCGATCTTCTGGTAGCTCTCGGGCCTGAGGGTCGCGGCGTGCACGTAGGTGATCTCGGGCGTCATGAAACCGGCGTCGTACATCTGCTCGATGCCGGTGTCGGTCGTCGCCCCCCACACCCCGGCGTGGGTCGTGACGCGCAGCCCCATGTCGCGAGCCTTCTCGAAGGCCGCCCTCTCGGGAAAGTCCTCGGCACCGGTCACGTCGAAGGCGATCTGCAAGCCGAGCATGTCGGTCGGACTCGAGAAGCGCTGCGCGACGAAGCGGTCGAACTCGGGAGTGTTCATCCAGTCCCAGGCACCCCCGAGGTAGTTGCCGTAGCCGAGCACGAAACGCCCCGGGATCTCGCCGAAGGCCTGCAGCGCCGCCTCCGCATAGTCCGGCGTCCGCAGAGCGTGCGACCAGTCGAGCGTCGTCGTGACTCCGGTGTCGACCGACTCGAGTGCGCTCAGCAGGTTTCCCGCGTAGATGTCCTCGGGGCGGAAAACCTGCCCGTGCTGCAGGTAATAGAAGACGAAGTACTGGCTGAGCGCCCAGTCGCCGCCGTAGCCACGCAGGGCGGTCTGCCACATGTGGCGGTGGGTGTCGATCATGCCAGGCATCAGGATGCCGCCGCTCGCGTCGATCTCGACGGTGTCCTCCGGCACCGGCAGGGCCTTGCCCACCGCGGTGATGGTGTCGCCCGTGATCAGCACATCGCCGTCGAGAATCACCCCCGCGGTGTCGACGGTGATCACGATGCCGTTGCGGAACACGATCGGTCGGCCCGGAGCGAAGTCCTCAGCGTGCGGGCTGGCGTCGGTCATCTTGTGCATCCTCCTCGTTGAGAATTTGAGCGTCGATGTAGACGGGCGGGTGTGGATCCATCGAGAGGACTCTCGAGTTACGGACTACTGCATGAGAGGGCCGCGTGCTCGAACCACGGGCTCGGCTCGTTCGAGAACGGGAGGCCGAGGATGTCGTGGTCGAAGCGGATCGACGCGTCGAGATCCTTGACGGTGATGCCGACGTGATGAAGACCCTTCATGGCTCCTCCGTGATGTCGTCGTTGGTGGTCGGGCGCTTGCTCCGGCACGTCCCCGACGAGAAGGCCGATCACCGACGCCATGTCGGCGTCGGCGAGACCGTCGCCGACCGCCTCCTCGAGCACGCCCGCAGCCGCCGCCGCAGCCGGAATGCGAACACCGAGCCGTGCCGCGAGTTCCCGAGCCAGAGTGATGTCCTTCCGCATCAGAGCGGTCGTGAACGCAACCGGCTCCGTCTCGGGATCGAGGAACGCGCCGCGCTTGTAGAGCAGGAACGGTGAAGCGAGCGCCCCGCCGGCGAGAACGTCGTACGCTTGCTCGCGCCCGATCCCATACCGCTCCGCGAGGGCCAACGTCTCGGCAAGCGACTCGTTCGTCACGGCGATCATCGCGTTGACCGCGATCTTCATCGCAGCGCCCGAACCGGACGGGCCAAGGAGCACATGCCCCTTCGTCATCGCGTCGAGCACCGGGGTGGCCAGCTCGTACGCCTCGCGGTCGCCCCCGACCATCACGAAGAGCTGCGCCGCCTCGGCAACCGACACGCTGCCCGAGACAGGAGCGTCGAGTAGGCGGACGTCGCGTCGGACCGCCTCCGCGGCGAGTGCCGTGGCAGCGGTAGGACCGATCGTGCTCATCTCCAGCACGATCGAACCTGGGCGGAGCTTCTCCAGGAGCCCGCTCTCGACGAGGACGGAGCGTGCAGCGTGCTCGTCCGACACCATCGTCACCACGACGTCGGCGACGGCGAGCCCCGCAGGATCGGCGGCGAGTCCGTGGCGCCCGCCGTCGACGAGCGAGGCGCAGCGCTCCGGCGTCCGGTTCCACACGACGAGCGGGAAGCCCGCCGCCGAGCACGTTTCGCGCCATCGCGAGGCCCATCCGGCCGATCCCTGCGAATCCGACGGTCACGATGCCGGCGGATCGATGACGGTTCTCGAAGACGGTCGACTCGTGAAGTTCACGGGCAGCGCTTGGTGCTTAGACAAGGACCTGCCCACCGTCCACCATGTACATCTGCCCTGTCATGTAGTCGGACTCGGCCGAGGCGAGGTAGACCAGAAACGGCGCCAGCTCTGCGGGAGAGGCCGGACGCCCCATGAGCGTCCCGGTCGCGAACTCGCGCATCGGGTCGGCTTCTGTCGGCTGTGCGTGGATCGCCCGGATGTCCTCGTTGAGCCCGATCCACATTGGGGTGTCGACGACACCGGGAGCGAATGCGTTGACGGTGATTCCGTGCTCGATGAGACCACGGGCGGTCGCCTGGGTGATGGCGAGCGTGCCGAATTTCGCGACGCAGTAGGGGACGAAATCCCAGAATCCCTGCCGGCTCGCGATCGACCCGGTGTTGATGATCTTCCCGCCGGATCGCTGAGCGATCATCTGGCGTGCCGCTTCCTGTGTGCAGACGATCACCCCCCACGTGTTGACACGGACTATTGATTCGAAGTTCTCCTCGTCGACATCCATGAAGCTGCGGGGGCGGTTCATCCCTGCGTTGTTGAAGATCACGTTGAGCGCGCCGAAGGCGTCCACGGCCGTCTGGATCATGGCCTGCACCTGCGAGCGATCGGTGACGTCGACGCCGACGGCCGCGGCGGTGCCTCCACTCTCGACGATTGCATCGGCGACGGCCTGCGCTGCGGCCGCATCGAGATCGGCGACGACGACTTTGCCGCCTTCGGCGGCAATCGCCTGGCACGCGGCCGCGCCGATACCGCCGGCGCCGCCGGTGACGATGACAACGCGGTCTTGAACGCGTCCCACACCGACCCCTTCTGCGTCTCAGACAGGTGACTCTTCTCGCTCGAGCAGATCCGCGCCCCGAACGTACGTCTTGCCGCAGACAAGGAGCTCTTCGGCCGGGAATCTCGTGATGACGCGATACCCCGTTGCGGTGACCACAACCTCTTCCTCGATACGGGCCGCGGATTCGCCGTCGCTCGCGGCGCAGTACGTCTCGAGCGCAAATACCATGTCCTTTTCGATCTCGATCGGATGGTCGAGCGAATGGACGCGAGAGATCATCGGGGCTTCGTAGAGGCCGACACCGAGGCCATGCCCGAACTGCAGACCGAAACACGCCTGCTCGTCGGGGAAACCTAGCTCTTGCGCCGTAGGCCACACGCTCGCGATCTGATCCGTCGTCGTTCCGGGACGCACAAGCTCGATCGCGGTGTCGAGCCACTCGCGGCATTGCTTGTACGCGTCGATCTGAGAGTGCGTGACACCGCCGACGTTAAATGTTCGGTAGTAGCACGTCCGGTACCCCATGAACGAGTGGATGACGTCGAAGAACGCCTGGTCGCCCGGACGCAGCAGTCGGTCGGAGAACACATGCGGATGCGGGTTGCAGCGATCGCCCGAGACTGCATTGATCGCTTCGACCTGCTCGGAGCCGAGCTCGAAGAGCATCTGCATGGCCCGCGCCACGATCTCGTGCTCGCGCACACCCGGACGCAGCATACGGTAGATCTCGTCGTAGACACAGTCGACGATCGCGGCTGCGTGTTCGAGCAAGGCGATCTCGTCAGCCGTCTTGATCGCGCGGGCCCGCATCATCACGGGTTGGGCGTCAGCCGTCTCGATGCCCTGGCGATGCAACGAGTAGAGCGTCTCCATATCCGTCAGGTCTATCCCCAGCGGCTCGCCGGCGAGTCCGCGATCGGCAAGCTCTCGGTGGATGCGAGCTGCGAGTGCGTCCGGAACTCCGGTCTCACGCGGCATCGCCCCTCGAATCGAGGTGACGCCTGCTTGCCAGCTCGATTCCGGTAGCCAGGGCGCATAGAGCTGGTGATGCTTCGCCGCAGAGCCGAAGTCCCAGAGAACCGGATCGCCGTCGCGGGGGAGGAGTGCGCACCGCGCACTCTTGTCGCGTGCCCATTCCCCGATGTGCGTGCTCGTCACGTAACGGATGTTGTTCTGGTCGAAGAGAAGCACGGCGCCGAGCGAGGAGTCCCGCAAAGACGCCCGCGCCTTCTCCAACCGATCAGCCGCGTAGCTTGGCGAAGTCGATTCGCTGCTCCCAGTCGACCGCCATTGTCGCGCCGCGCGAGGCAACGTTCATACGCGCGCTCCTCCTCGGTCGTCCGTTTGCTCGCGCCGATCTTCAGTCGCGATGGTCACGAGTCGGTTGTTCATCAGGAAATAACACACATGAGTCAGGTTAAACACCTCTTTCGTTCCCTCGCTGATGCTCAAGGAAAGCTCATCATACAAGGGCTTTCGTCCATGTCCAACACGTTTGACCGCTGGCCTGCTGTGCGAATGCACACCAGAGATGAATTAACTGATCACCCCTTGTGAACGGATCGTTCAGGCGTTACTATCGGCGACCACGTGAAGCCTGAAGCGCAACGGAGCGGTTCGGGGGCGGCGCAGGACGCCATCCCGTTGGGGTCAAGGCGCCTGCTGTCACGCGGGCTTGCGACTGTTCTCGTGGCTACCGTCGCGCTTTTCGTAGCGAGCCTTCTGTTCGCGCCGTCGAGCCTTAGCAGGGGCGTTCTCCTCACGATGCTGCCGTTCGCGGCGGCACTCGCCGTTGCTTCACTCGGCCAGACCCTCGTTGTCATGCAAGGCGGCATCGACCTCTCGATCGCCGGCGGGTTGTCGCTCTACGTCGTGATCCTCACAAAGTACCCGGCCGGCGACAACTCCCGGCTCTTGGCGGCGATCGGCATCGCGTTTCTCGCCGCAATCGGCGCCGGCTTGCTGAACGGGTTCCTGATCGGCCGGATGCGCCTCAACCCGATCGTCGCGACACTCGGCACGAACGCGTTGCTCTACGGCGCGGTCCTGTGGTACACGGCGGGCATACCAACCACGACCACCGCTCGTCTGGCGAGGGTCGGCGGCGGGCTCTGGCTCGGCATTCCGACTCCGGTGTACTTCGCAGTTGCCACCACAGCTGTCGTCACGGCGGCGGTCAAGCTGACCCCGGTGGGTCGTCGCTTCGAGGGCGTCGGCGCGAACGAGACGACTGCGCGCACCGCTGGGATCCGGGTGAAACGCCATCGGACCGGAGCCTACGTCTGGGCCCAAATTCTCTACTGCCTCGCAGCCGTGCTCCACGCCGGCATCGTCAATCAGCCGACCGCCCACGAGGGCGACAACTATCTTCTGCCGTCCGTCGCAGCAGTCGTGCTCGGTGGCACGTCGCTGCTCGGCGGTCGCGGCAACCTCGTCGCGACCGCGGTCGCAGCTCTTTTCCTGTCGCAGCTCGACCAGTTCGTGCTCGCACTCGGTGTGACATACGCCACGCGCACGCTCGTCCAGGCGGCAGCGCTCGGGGTCGGCGTGGCGCTCTACACCGTCAACTGGCGAGCGCTCGTACGACGCCTCCGGGTGCGTCGCCCGGCGAGCATGGCGCCGACCTGACCCAGTCGCTCGACACAGCCTAGGAAGACCAACGAAGAGAAAGGAAGGACACGTATGACGAACCAAAGACGAGGTGGAGCGCTCCTCGCATTCGCGCTCCTTTGTGGTGTGGTGCTCGTCATGGCGGCGACGTCGTCCGCTAGGACGTCTGCTACACCGTCGTGGTGTGGTCCGAAAAAGATCACGCTCGGTTTGACGGACGGGTTCGGAGGAAATAGCTGGCGTCTCGTGACCACCGCGTCGGCGCGTGCCGAAGCGGCCAAGTGTCCGAGCGTGACCTCGCTCACCTATGCCGACGGCCAGGGCAACACACAGAAGGCGATCTCCGACATCCAGGGCATGGTCGCGAAGGGCCTCGACGCGATCGTCGTTTTCCCGGACGCCGGAAAGGCGATCCTGCCTGCGCTCCGCAGCTCCTACAAGGCCGGTGTCGTCACGGTGCCCTACCGCGTCACGCCGGGCGGCAAGGCCGGCGTCGACTACAACGTCTTCGTCGACACTCCGTTCGCGCAGGCGGGAGAGAACTGGGGCAAGTGGATTCTCCGCGTGCTTCCGAAGGGCGGCAACGTGCTCATGCTCAGCGGCCCGAAGGGGAACAGCCAGGGGGTCGACGAGAACAAGGGTCTCCACAAGATCCTCGATCCCTCGGGGAAGTACAAGTTCATCGGTGAGCAGCCGTTCGAGGTGACGAACTGGGATCCCGCGCTGACCCAGAAGGTTCTCTCGGCGGCGATCGCCAAGTATCCGAAGATCGACGTCATCGTGTCGGACTTCGGGCCGTCGCTCGTCGGCGCTCTGCCCGAGTTCACGAAGAGCGGCCGTACCATCCCCGCGCTGGCGACCTCCGACGGCAACGTGCTTGGGTGCTTCTGGAAAAAGAACGTCGCCAAGAACTCCACCTTCAAGCTCTACACCGTGTCGACGCAAAACGACCACGCGCGCCTTGCAATCGACTGGGCCGTGGCGCTCGCCACTGGTGGTAAGAAGCCGGTGAGCACGCATTTCCCGTCGCTCGTGTTCGAGAACTCGACGACCGGCAAGCCGAATCCGGTGCAGTGCAGGCCCAGCATGCCGGGTGACATCTACCTCTCCGCGCAGTTGTCGGGCGCTGCGCAGACCAAGCTGGTGAAGAAGTAGCACGGACACGCGTTGTGCGCGGCGGCCCCCAACCGCCGCGCACAACTCGTGTGACCGGATCGTTCATCGTGAGCAACCAAGCCATCGTCAACACACCTGTCGCGAATGACGTCACGGAGCTGCAGCCGACGTTGTCGATGCACGCCATCACCAAGCACTACGACGCGATTGCTGCGCTCAAGGAGGTCTCATTCGAAGTGCTCCCGGGCGAGGTGCACGCCCTGCTCGGAGAGAACGGCGCCGGCAAGTCGACGTTGATGAACGTCGCCTCGGGCACAACGGCACCCGACAGCGGCACGATCACTTTCGACGGCTCGCGCGTCGACAACCTCACGCCGGCGTTGGCACAGGACCTCGGGATCGCGATCGTACACCAACATCCGGCGCTCCTTCCGGACATGACGGTCGCCGAGAACATCCGTGTGGCGGTGGGGGTCGAACATCTGCGGCGGCGCGATCCTGACGCTACGAAAGCGATGCGTTCCCTGCTCGACGACGTCCACTTCCAGGGCCATCTCGAGGACCGCGTCTCGTCCCTCAGCGTCGCCGGCCGCCACCTCCTCGAGCTCGCCAAGGCGTACGCCGTGTCGCCGCGACTCCTGATCCTCGACGAGCCGACGGCGCCGTTCTCGCAGGACTCCGTCGAGCTTCTCTTCACGGCCGTCCGCAGGCTCGCGGGAGACGGGACGGCCGTCGTCTACATCACGCACCGGCTGGGTGAGGTTCGCGAGATCGCCGGCCGTGTCACGGTCCTGCGCGACGGCGCCGTTCGCGGGACGTCCGCGGTCAGGGACATTTCGGACGCCGACCTCCTCGCCATGATTATCGGGCGCACGCTCGAAACCACCTTTCCGGCGAAACACCAGGCCGGGGCGGACGAGGCGCCGATCCTGCAGGTCGAAGGTCTGAGCGGAAACGGCTTCGACGACATCTCGTTCAGTGTCGGCAAGGGGGAAATCGTGGGCGTCGCCGGTGTCGCGGGCAACGGTCAGCCGGCCCTTCTGCGAGCGCTGGCCGGCCGCGAGCCCGCGACCGGATCGGTCACCATCGCCGGCAGCGAGCTCTCGCGGCGCGCACTGCTCGAGAGCGCGGCCTACATGCCCGCAGACCGGCTGACCGAGGGCCTGATGCTCGACCTGAACGTGCGCGAGAACGCAGCGTTGACCGCGCTTGACCGGCTCACGGTAGGACCCTTTATCAGCAGGCGTCGCGAGGTCGACGCCGTCGAACGCGAGCTTTCGGAGTTGGCGGTCAAGGCGCCGTCGCTCGAGGCGCCCGTCTCGGCGCTGTCCGGCGGAAATCAGCAGAAAATCGTGATGGCGCGCGCAATGCTCTCCGAGCCGGCGATTCTCGTCGCGGACGAGCCGACGCAGGGGGTAGACGTAGGCGCGCGTGCGGAGATCTACCGCATCTTGCGCGAAGTCGCCGCCCGCGGAGTACCGGTCGTCGTCGCCTCCAGCGACACCATCGAGCTCGAGGGGCTCTGCGACCGCGTGATCGTGATGTCCCGTGGCCAGGCGGTCGCGACGCTCGAGGGTGACGACGTGAGCGAGGGGCGGATCGTTCACGCTGAGATCAGCGCGACGAAGCACACCTCGGAGCAGGCGGCACGGACCCCGAGTCGCCGGTCGCGGCTCGCACGGTTCATCGAGGGTGACTACGCCCCGGTCGTCATCCTCGCGGCCGTGATGATCGTCCTCGGAGCGTATGTCTTGTCTGACAACAGCCGCTATCTCTCGAACTACAACATCACGACCGTGATGTTCGCGTGCGCGGCGCTCGGCTTCATCTCTCTGGGACAAACATTTGCTTTGCTTCTCGGCGGAATCGATCTCTCTGTCGGACCGCTCGCCGGCTTCCTCGTCGTCCTCGCGTCGTTCTTCGTGCTCGACGGTCGCTCCCCCGCGGTCTGGGCGCTCGGATTCGGCTTGATGTTCGTCTGCGCGGCTGCCGTTGGCCTTCTGAACGGTGCGCTCATTCGCTTCGCGAAGTTCACGCCCGTCGCAGCGACACTCGTCACGTACATCGCCCTGGGTGGCTTGGCCTTCAGGCTGCGCTCTGCCCCCGACGGATACATCGCCACTTCGGTGACCGACGCCATCTCCACAAAGGTCGGGCCGGTGCCTCTTGCCTTCGTCGTATTCGTACTCTGTGCCGTTGGCCTCGAGTTCGGGCTCCGCAAGACGCGGTTCGGCATGCGGCTGCGTGCGGTCGGGTCGGACGAGGAGTCGGCGCGCCGTGTCGGCGTGCCCGTCAACCGAACAGCGCTACTCGGCTACCTCGGCGCCTCGCTCCTGACGCTCCTCGGTGCAATCGTCCTGCTCGCTCAGCTCGGAGTCGGCGACCCGGGCCAAGGCACCGGGTACACCCTGACGTCGATCACCGCCGTTGTCCTCGGCGGGACGAGCCTGCTCGGTGGGCGAGGGACCTTCATCGGCACGCTGATGGGTGCGGGGCTAAGCGTCCAGGTCCTGAACGCGACGGTGTTCCTCAGCCTCGATCAGAAGTGGCAGTACATCTTCCAGGGTTTCCTGATCGTCGCCGCAGCCCTCATCTACAGCCAGGTGCGTCGCGGCACGTCGCGCACGGACGGTAAGCAATAGCTCCCCCAAAGGAAATTATGGATCCCCCCGACGTTCCGCAAGACGATTCTGTGTTGAGCCTCATCCGGATGATGCACGGTAGCTCTACAGTGGCGAGTGTGGCGCACGCATCGATCTCGGACGTATCGGCCTCGGACGCACCGGTTTCGAACGCATCGACGCAGCTCGGACCACGGCTCCGAACGATTCGTCTTGGCCGCGGGCTCAGCCTCCGGGAGCTCGCACGAAGAGTAGACCTCTCGCCGAGCGCCGTCTCGCAGATCGAGACGGGCAAGATGCAGCCCTCCGTACGGACGTTGTATGCGCTCGTCTCAGAATTCGGAGTCACGGTCGACGAGGTGCTCTTCGACCAGGCGCCGGCCGCAGCATCCACCTCGGCGCCCGAGTCGTCTCCAGCCGCCGCAGGGCCCGGACTCGCAGTCGAACGCGCAGGTCGACGACCGGCCATCACCCTCAACTCCGGTGTGACGTGGGAGCGGCTGATGTTCTGGGCAGACGAGGACGTCGAGTTCATCGAGGCGACCTACGAGCCCGGCGGTGCATCCGGCCCTAGCGAGACACTCGTTCGCCACAGTGGCCATGAGTTCGGGTACCTCTTGAGCGGAACACTGCGTGTCGTCGTGGGATTCGACGACATCATCCTCGGGCCAGGCGACTCGATCACCTTCCCGTCATCGACGCCGCACCGGCTCAGTAACGAGGGCGAGGAGACCGCTCGAGCAGTCTGGGTCGTCCGTGGTCGGCGTGGATCACATTCTGACACTGAGACGGCAGGTGATGAGTGGGCCGGCAACGATGCGGGAAACGACCGCCCTCGGGCCTGAGTCCCCAATAGCCGAACGCGGCCTGGCCGAGGAGAGCGAACGGCAGTGATCGACGTTCACAATTCAGGGAGCGACGTTAACGCTCGTTGGAGCGCGCAATGAGTGGGCATGCGCTGGTCGTCGGCGTCACCGGGATAAGCGGAGGAAATCTGGCGCAACGCCTCCTAGTGGATGGTTGGCAGGTCACCGGCGTATGTCGTCATCCAGAGCGTCTCGACGAAAGAATCACGCCGCTCGCCGCCGATCTCGAGGATGCCGAGGCGGTTTCCGCGGCCGTCGCCGGAACGTCGCCGACGCACGTCTTCTTTACGACGTGGTCACGTCAAACGACCGAGTCAGAGAACTGCGACGTCAACGGGCGCATGCTGCAAAACCTCGTCGATGCAACGGGTGCGGAGAGATCCGTGCGCCACGTCGCGCTCGTCACCGGGCTGAAGCACTATCTCGGGCCGTTCGAGGCGTACGCGAAGGCGCAACCAGACACCCCTTTCTCCGAGGATCAGCCCCGATTGCCATACGAGAACTTCTACTACGTCCAAGAGGACATACTGTTCGAGGCTGCCGAGCGCGACGGGTTTACCTGGTCGGTACACCGGCCGCACACGCTGATCGGCTGGGCCCTCGGCAATGCGATGAACATGGGGGTGACGCTTGCCGTCTACGGTGCTATCTGCCGCGAAACAGGGCGCGGATTCCACTTTCCGGGCTCGCGCGAGCAATGGGAAGCGGTCACGGATGTCACCGATGCGGAACTGCTCGCTGATCACCTCGTGTGGGCAGCGACCACCCCGGTCGCCGCCAACCATGCACTCAACATCGTCAACGGCGACGTCTTTCGCTGGCGCCGACTGTGGCCACGCCTGGCTGCCGCGCTCGCCGTCGAGGCCGTCCCTTTTGACGGCGAGCCCGCGCCGCTCGACGCGCAAATGGCGGATGCGGGTGAGATCTGGCCCGAAATCGTGCGCCGCCACGGCCTCCGCGATCTGACCGTCGCGAGGCTCGCCTCGTGGTGGCATACAGACGCTGACCTCGGACGCACGATCGAGACGTTCACCGACATGGGGCGCAGCAGGCGACTCGGCTTCCTCGGCATCCGCGACACCGAATCGTCGTTCACGTCTCTCTTTGCCCGGCTGCGTGCCGAACGGATCGTCCCGTGACGACCAATGAAGAGCAGGGCGATACGGCTGCGAGGACGGGGTAGAGGCAGATGCGGGCGCTACGGTTCCACGCCGCGTACGACCTTCGGATCGAGGACGTGCCCGAGCCGCCAACGCCGGGTCCCGGTGAGGTCGTTGTCCGCGTGGCCACGTGTGGCATCTGCGGGACAGATCTGCACGAGTACGTCGTCGGTCCCATCGTGACACCGGTCGAGCCGCACCCGCTGACGGGTGCGCAGAATCCACAGATTCTCGGCCATGAGTTCTCGGGCGACGTCGTGGCGGTCGGTTCTGACGTCACGCGGGTCGCGGAGGGAGATCGCGTCGCGATCATGCCCCTCGCCTACTGTGGCCACTGTCCGTACTGCCAGCGCGGCCTCCAGCACCTGTGCGTGACGATGGCGTGCGTCGGGCTCTCCCACGCCTGGGGCGGGATGGCGGAGTTCGCAACGGTTGCCGAGTATCAGATCGTCCTACTCCCGGACGCTGTCACGTACCAGCAGGGCGCGCTGATCGAGCCGACGGCTGTGGCGGCGTACGGCGTCGAACGAGCGGGCGTCAGCCCCGGCGATCGCGTGCTCGTGACAGGGGCTGGACCGATCGGTGCTCTCGCAGCGCTCTGCGCACGCTCGGCCGGCGCGTCCACCGTGTACGTTTCGGAGCCGAACGCCGCCCGACGGGCCCGAGCCGAGGCGCTCGACGTCGCCACCGTGCTCGACCCGACGGCTGTCGACCTTCCGGAGTTCCTCCGCGAGCAAAGCAACGGTCTCGGTGTCGACGTGGCGATCGAGTGCTCCGGGCACCCGACCGGCTTCGCGACCGCCATTCGCTCACTCCGTCGGCGCGGCACGCTCGCTCAGACAGGGCTATTCGTGGGAGAGGCGTCTGTCGAGCCGATGCTCTGGGCTCTCAACGACCTCACCATCGTCGGCACGTGGTGCTACTGGGTGTACGACTTCGACCGGATCGCGGCGCAGATCGCGGCCGGCGACCTCCCGGTCGAACGCGTCATCACGAGCATCACCACGCTCGACGGCGCGCCGGACGCCTTTGCCTTGCTCGCGTCAGGCAGTGCGGACGAGATCAAGATGTTGATCAACCAATGAGGAGTGTGCTCCGATGAAGGCACTGGTATTCGAAGAGCCGCAGAACGCGGTGATTCGAGATGTCGACATGCCCACGATCGCGGCGGACGAGGTGCTCGTCCGATCGCGCAACGTTGGTATCTGTCATTCAGACTTCGAACTCTACGAGGGCCGCTACATCATCCCTGTCGCCTATCCGATCATCCCCGGCCACGAGTGGTCCGGTGAGATCGCAGAGGTCGGAAGCGGTGTGACCACGCTGCGGCAGGGAGACCGCGTCGTGGGGGAATGTGTCGTCAACAACGGCGACGATCACTTTGGGTTCTCGATCAGTGGGGCCGACGCCGAATACTTCGTGGCCAAAGCCTCCTGGCTGCACCGGATTCCCGACGAGCTCTCCTTTGCGCAGGGCGCTTTCGTGGAGCCGTTTTCCGTCGCGTACAGCGCGTCCGTGGCCGCTGACGGGATCGACGCGAGCGACGAGGTTGCCGTGATCGGCGGCGGTCCGATCGGTCTCCTCTGCGCGATGACCGCGGCCACAATGGGTGGCACGGTGACGCTGATCGAGCCTCAGGCGCATCGCCGTGCGCTAGGTGTCGAGGTCGGGGCAACCCGGGCGATCGATCCGAACGCAGGGCCGCTCTCCGAACAAGTGGCCGAGGCGACGCGCGGACGTGGGTTCGACGTCGTCATAGAAGCTGCCGGAGCTCCGGCTGCGATGGCCTGTGCGTTCCCCATAGCTGCGCTCGGCGGGCGTGTGGTCCTCGTCGGTATCGACATCGGGGGCACCGTTGGCGTCGAAATTGGGCTCGTGCAGTCGAAGGCGCTTCAGGTGCGTGGAATCATCGGTTCAGCCGGATTGTGGCCACGCACGATCCGTTTCATGGCAACGAGCGGCGTTGACCCCACGCCTCTCCTCACAGCCACGTTCCCGCTCGGAGAAGGCACCGCGGCGCTCGATGCGGCACGCGACACGAGCCGCAACGTCAAGGTCCAGATCGAGTGCTGATCTCGTGAGGGCCGCTGTCTTTCACGGACCGCGCGATGTCCGAATTGAGAATGTTCCGGACCCCTCCGCCCCTGCCCATGGCGACGTCGTGCTCGAGGTGCTCCGCGCAGCGATCTGTGGGACCGACGCGTCGGAATGGGATCACGGTCCCGTTCTCTGCCGTCCCGGCGTCGTACTCGGACACGAGTTCGTAGGGCGGGTCGTTGAGTGCGGCGATCAGGTGACGACGCTGCGCGTCGGCGATCGGGTCGTCTCGGGCGCAGGGATCTCGTGCGGTCGTTGCCGCTGGTGTCTCCACCATCGCACAAACCTCTGCGCCGACTACCGAACACTCGGCCTTCAGGTGGACGGCGGATTGGCCGAGTATGTGACGTCGCCGGCAGCAATCTGCCGTGGAGTGCCCGAGTCGTGTGATGACGACGCGGCGGCGATGACACAGCCACTGGCTGTCGCGCTCCACGCTCTCTCTCGCGTGGCACAGGGCCCCACCGACGCCGTTGCCGTGATCGGAGCCGGTGGGATCGGATCGTTCATTGTCGCGGGGGCATCGCGGCTCGCTGTCCAGGGCCATGTCGTTGCGATCGACATCGACGACGAAAGACTGGCGACGGCTGCCGCGCTCGGGGCAACCGAGACGGCGAACGCCACCAATGCTGATCTCGCCCAACTCCTCCTCGACCTCAGCGGCGGCGTTGGCTTCGACATCGTGATCGAGGCCAGCGGCGCACCTCACGCACCGTCCGCAGCGCTCGCGGGCGTGCGTCGTGGAGGACGCGTGCTGCTCGTCGGCCTGCACGGCGCGCCGCGGGACATAGATCTCACTCGGATGATTCTTCGCGAGGTCGACGTCTTCACAACGGTCGCCCACGTCTGCGACTCCGACATCCCGGCCGCCCTCGAGGTGCTCGCGGAGAGCGACGTTGCAGCACTCACGGCGGGCCCGCGTATCCCGCTCGACGCGCTGGTCGAGGACGGCCTCCGTCCGCTTGCCGAGCGGCGGGCACCGGGCAAGATCCTCGTGACCCCCGGCGCATAGCTTCCCGCCTCAGCCGCTGGGGTGGTCGTCGACGTAACGAATGTAGCCAGCTTCGTCGAGATTGGCGGCCCCCGCGTAGCCCCAGATCATGAACACCGGCTCATCGCCCGTGTTCTCGAACCCGTGATAGTCGTTCGTCGGCACGAAGACGACCTCGCCGGGGCCAAGCTCGACATCGGCGTCACCGACCCGCGCGATCCCGTGACCCGAGACGAGGTATTCGAACTCCTCCGCATTCGGGTGCCGATGGATGTCGTGCTTGGACCCCGGGGGAAAGACCGTGATCCCGAAGACGGAATGCTCGGCGCCGACTGTCTCACGCGTCAGCAGCCAGCGCACGTCCATGTCAATCCAACCATCGTCCGCGCGCAATGCGGCATCGCTCGGCGTGGCGTCGAAGCTCGTCTTCATCGGGTGATCACTGACACGGCGAATCGTTTCGGACACGTGGGCCACCTCCGGCTGCTCGTCGATTAGCGTTCATGATAAATGAACGACGACTGATTGAACAAGGTCGGTATTCCTCAATTCATGTCCGATTCACAGGATGGAACGTCACATTGGCGTGTTCTGTAACGCTTGACATATCCCCGGCGACTGTCTAGAAAGCGTTGGGCCTCTCGATAGAGCGACGCGAGATTTCAGAAAATGAGAGCCTATGCCGAGCTGCCCGGCTGTCCGGTCGTCATGAAGGAGGAAATGGTTGACGCTCGAGAGGAACCGTCCTGAAATCGACCGCCGCTTCGTCCCCGGTCCATACGGGAGGTGGTCGTGACTCGAATCGGCGAGAGCCTGTGTGCGGGCACCTTGGCCGAGCCGTCGCTCGTCGCCGCCGGCCGGCGGTCCGGTCCGGTCGCATCGAGCCGAGCGGGGACGGTGCTCGTCGGAGCTGAGGGCGAGCGGTCATGACGACGACACAAGATCCGTCTGTCGTCGGAGAAACCGACCTCTACCTCGGCCTCTACCGAACGATGGTCTTGATTCGGGGATTCGAGGATCTCATCCAGTCGCTCTTCCTCCGCGGCGAGATCTACGGGACGACTCACCTCTATTCCGGCCAGGAGGCGGTTGCGGTCGGAGTCGCCAGCGTTCTCGAGGATCGCGATCGAGTCGCCGCGACCTACCGCGGCCACGGGCACGCACTGGCGCTCGGCGTCGACCCGCAAGGGATTCTCGACGAAATGCTGGGGCGTGCGACCGGCGTCAACGGCGGACGGGCCGGTTCGATGAACATCAACTCACCGAACGACCGCCTCGTCGGCTCGTTCGGGATCGTGGGAGGAACCATCGCCGCTGCCACGGGCGTCGGTCTTGCCCTCAAGCGGGTGGGCGGGGTCGCCGTCTGTCAATTCGGAGACGGAGCCATCAACCAGGGCTACTTCTACGAGTGCCTCAACTTCTGCGCGGTCATGCGCCTTCCAGTCGTCTTCCTCTGCGAAAACAACGGCTACGGCGAATACACCCCGTTTCAGGAGGTGACCGCCGGCGCGATCCGCTCCCGAGCAGAGGCGATGGAGGTTCCCGCCGAGACCGTGGACGGGATGAGCATCGTGGCCGTCCGCGCGGCGGCCGGCCGGGCTGTCGCGCACGCACGCGCCGGCGGCGGCCCGTACTTCCTGGAGGCGGTCACGTACAGGTACGTCGGACACTCCCGCAGCGACCCGGGCGCGTACAGACCAGTCGGAGAGCTCGACGCATGGAAGGAGCGTGACCCGATCCCGCGGCTGCGTGGCGAGCTCGTTGACGCCGGCGTCGATCCGACGACTGTCGACGCGATCGACAGCGATATCGAGACGATGCTCGAGGAGATGACCCGCAAGGGCCTCGAGGCCCCGTTCCCTGAGCCTCGGCCGACATCGGAGTTCAGCACGTGACACCGGACGTCCTGCGGATGCCACGTCTCTCCGACTCGATGAGTGAAGCGACGATCGTCGGATGGCTGAAGCAGCGTGGCGAGCCATTCGTCCGCGGCGAGCCGCTCGTCGAGGTCGAGACCGACAAGGCAACAGTCGTCTACGAGGCAGAAGCAGACGGCGTCCTGGACGAGATCCTCGTGCCCGAGGGCGGCACCGCATTACTCGGCGAGCCCATCGCCCGGCTCGGTGGAATGGACGGTGATGACGCGTCGCAGTCGATGGTGATGGAGGAGGCGGGCCCGACGGTTCGGCATGCGCCCTCGTCGACGGTCATCGAAACGGCACCGCCAGTCGCCGCGCCCGCCACGCCCGCTTCGGTTCAGGCCGGCCATTCCACTCGCGCGCGGGCAACCCCGGTTGCTCGCCGCACCGCGGCGCAGCTCGGGGTCTCGCTGCACGTCGTCACGGGTACGGGTCCTGGCGGGCGCGTCCGGCAGTTGGACGTGCTGCGCGCCGGATCCTCGGCCGGGACATCCGGGAACGATGACCTCAAGGGCACCACCACCGTTGTCCCGTTGTCGACGACTGGCCAGACGATCGCGCGCCGCATGACACAGTCCCGGACGGAGATCCCGTCGTTCGAGGTTGTCGTTCAGGCAGACATGTCGACGATCGTGGAGCTCCGTCGGGATGCCGCGGAGGTCGTGGACACTGTTCCCTCCGTGAACGACTTCGTGGTCAAGGCTGCGGGGATCGCGCTGCGGGAGTATCCCGCGTTCAACAGTTCGTTCGTGAACGGGAACCCCGAGCGCCATGGCCGCGTCAACGTCGGTATTGCGGTTGCGACCGATGATGCTCTGCTCGTGCCGACAGTCGTTGACGCCGACCTCAAGAGCCTCGTCGTCATCGCGGCCGAAACGCGTGACCTAGCCGCTCGAGCCAACGCCCGCCGTCTCTCGCCGGAGGAGCTCACTGCTTCGACGTTCACGGTTTCGAACCTCGGGATGTTCGGCGTCCGCTCGTTCACTGCGGTCATCAATCCCCCGCAGGTCGCGATCCTCGCGGTAGGTGCAGTCACCCGGAGTCCCGTTGAGACTGCCACGGGTGGCGTGGCGTTCCGAGACATGGCCACTCTCACGTTGACGTCCGACCATCGCGCCGTGTATGGCGCAGACGCCGCACGATTCCTCGCGCGCCTCCGACAGCTCCTCGAGCACCCGCTGGCCCTCGTCCTTTGAGCGATCCAATCCAGGAGCGAAACCCGATGACGACGACGATCGACTTCCGCAACGCCATCCGCGAGGCGCTCGACGAGGAGCTGGCCGCTGACGACAATGTGATCTTCTTCGGCGAGGACGTGGCCGTCGCAGGCGGCGTGTTCGCCGTGACGCCCGGGCTGTACGAGAAGTACGGCCGCGACCGCGTCTTCGACACACCCATCTCCGAGCTCGCTCTTGCCGGAGCTGCTTTCGGGGCGGCGATATCGGGCCTGCGTCCCGTTGTCGAGATCATGTTCGGGGATTTTCTGACGCTGGTGATGGACAGCATCGTCAACCAGTCGACGAAGTACCGGTTCCTCACGGGAGAACAGGTGAGCGTGCCGCTCGTCTTCCGTTCCGTCGTGGGTGCCGGCGGACGTTTCGGCGCGATCCACTCGCAGATGCCCGTGTCGTGGTTCATGGGTATTCCGGGGCTGAAGATCGTCACGCCGGCAACGCCGGCCGACGCAAAGGGCCTTCTCCGATCAGCGATCCGCGACGACAATCCGGTGCTCTTCTTCGAGCACAAGCGGCTCTACGGAATCACCGGCGACGTCAACGGCGATCTCGTACCCATCGGGGTCGCTCGCATCGCACGGGAAGGTACGGACGTCACAATCGTTTCCGCGATGAACGGTGTCCACGAGTCGTTGAAGGCCGCGGAAGTCCTTGACGCGGACGGCATCGCGTGCGAGGTCATCGATCTCAGAACGCTTCGTCCTCTCGACATCCCGACAGTCCTCGCATCCGTGGCCAAGACGAACCGCATCGTCGTTGTCGAGGAAGGGCCGCTCACGGGCGGGTGGGCCGGCGAGGTCATCGCGCGCGTGACAGAAGAGGGGCTCGGCGATCTCGACGATGCCTGGCGGATCGCGACGGCCGAGAGCCCCGTACCCTACTCACCCCCTCTCGAGGACGCGTTTCTCCCGAGTGCCGACCGCATCGCGTCCGAGGTCCGGCACCGACTGCGGTGAATGCCTCCAGCGACGGAACGGGAGGTGCCTTCGGATGAGGCGGGACATCGAGTTCAGAAGTGGCGGCGAGACCGTCCGCGGCTGGCTGTACACGCCGGACGGTGACGATGGCCCATTCCCCGTTGTCGTCATGGCCGGGGGCTGGTGTTATGTGAAGGAGCTCGTGCAGCCGCACGTCGCGCAGCAGTTCGCGGACACCGGGCTCGCCGCAGTTCTCTTCGACTATCGCAACTTCGGATCGAGCGACGGTACACGCCGACAGCACATCGACCCCAACGCGCAGATCGAGGACTACCGAAACGCCATCTCTTTCGCTGAGACGCTCGACCAGGTCGATCCCGACAGGATCGGCGTGTGGGGACTGTCCTACAGCGGTGGCCACGCGCTGATCCTCGGTGCCACCGACCCGCGCGTGAGGTGCGTTTCCGCGCAAATCCCAGTCGTCGATGGATATCGCAACATGCGGCGCGTCCACGGAACGATCGGCTTCCGCCACTTCGAACGACTTCTCCTCGACGATCGGCGAACCCGCTTCGTCACGGGTAAGGACGGATTTCTCCCTCACGCAGCGCCCGATCCTGCCGCGGAGGTCTCGACCTGGCCTTTCCCCGAGACGTACGAGACGTTCCTCGAACTGAAGCAGCGCGAAGCCCCGGCCTACGAGAACAGAAGCACGATCGAATCTGCCGAGCTACTGATGTCCTACAACGTCGGGCCGTTCCTGCCCCGGCTGCTCGACGTTCCAACGCAGGTCATCGTGGCCGAGAAGGACGATCTCACGCTGTGGGATCTGGAGATCGAGGCCTACAACCAGATTCCGACGGCCAAGAAGCGACTTGTCGTGATCGGCGGCTCGACACACATGACGCTCTACAGCGATCGGTCGCTACTCGACCAGGCGGCAGTCGCAGCTAGCAACTGGTATGCGGAACACCTGTTGGGCAGGACTCTGGCTAGCGGATAGTTCAATCCTGGGCAGCGATGAGTACCGCGAGTCGTTCAGAGTCCTTGTGGAACGAAAACCCCCGTGCGCACGTTCGATTCTTGCCGGGCACGAGCCTTGACGACCACCACCGGCTGCAACCCATTCCGCTCGGGTTGGCGCAAGAGTGAACGGGTTGCGTGCAGTATGGCGACGTCGAGGGTCGCAACCATCTGGGAGGACGCGTGAGGGACTTGGTGCAAGTGACGCTGTACAACGACGCAGGCTGCCCGTGGGGTTACTCGGCACTCCCAGCCTTTCGCGCGCTCGAATGGCGCTACGGGCAGCAACTCGAGTGGCGGCTCGTGCTGATCGGGCTGACGGAGCACGCGCAGCAGTACGTCGATCGAGGCTATACGCCGCTCAGGTCGGCCGAGGGGTACGCCCGCAGGTTCCGGCGGTTCGGGATGCCGTTCGCGCCAGAGCCCCGTGCCCGGGTCGTCGGCACCGGGCGGGCGTGCCGAGCTGTCGTCGCGGCGCGACTTCAGCAGCCGGGCAGCGAATGGGCGGCGTTCCGCGCGCTCCAGTTCGCCTGGTTCACGACAACGCTGCTCCTCGACGAGAACGACGGCATCGCCCAGGCGCTCAGCGGCGTGCCGGGAATCGACGCAGAGGCCGTGATCGCGTCGATCGACACGCCGGACGTCGAAGAGGCCTACCAGCGTGACCGCGCCGAGGCACGGAGCGCGGTCGGGTCACCGGCCGAGTTGCAGGGCAAGACCGCCACGACCGACGGCCCCGTCCGCTTCACCGCGCCTTCCATCGTCTTCGAGTACGCCGGCAGGAGACTCGAGGCAGGCGGCTGGCAGAACACCGAAGCCTACGATGTCCTCGTCGCGAATCTCATCCCGGACGGGGAGCGCCGCGGTGTGCCCGACGACCCGCTCGCCCTGCTCGAGCACTTTCCGGATGGCTTGACGACGCAAGAGGTCGCGCAGCTGCTGACGCGCGGCAACGACGCTCCCGATCGCACAGAGGCCGAGGCGGCGATGTTGAGACTCGTGGCGACGGGGTCGGCGACACGCACCCAACTCGGCGACGACGCGATCTGGGCGCGAGCATAGGAACTCATCTGCACGCCACAGCGGAGCTGTGTGCGGACGTTTGTCCTCGATGCCTGATCTAGCGGCGCGAGCGAGTGGGCAAAGCCAGCGTGGTGCTCATCCTGTCGGGCGGTGCGCCTTGCGGAGATACATCGCTGCATCGGAGCGGGCAATCAGTTTCGCGAGATCGTCGTCGGGAGTGGCATCGACCTTTCCGATCGAAGCGCTCAGTTCCGGCAGGCCCGCGGATGCCGCCGCCGCGGCGATTGCAGCCTGCAGAACTGCCTCACTCAGGAAGACGTCTGTCGGGCCTGCTGTGTCGAGCACGCAGAACTCGTCACCTCCGACTCTGCCGGCGAAACGCCGGGAGTTCGTGACCGCGCGCAGGGCGCCGGCGACCGCGACGAGTGCGCGATCGCCGGCGGCATGTCCTTGGGTGTCATTGATCTTCTTGAGGTCGTTGAGGTCGACGAAGAGCATCACCGCGCGCAGCGACCGCTCGCGTGCGACCTCCATGGCAGCTTTCGCGGCCTCGAAGAACCCACGCCGATTCAACAGACCCGTCAGCTCGTCTCTCGCCGCTAGATCACGAAGCATCTGCGTCTGCTCCTCGAGCATGGCCGCCTGCGCCAGAACCAGGTCCTCCGCGGCCTTGCGGGCCGTGATGTCACGCGACATCCCGAAGATGCCGATAATTGCGCCGCCACGGGTTCGGAGCGGAGTTTTCGTCGTCGAAACCCAGGTCTCTCGTCCGTCGGGCCAGACCTCGCATTCCTCGATACCGATCAGCGCGCGCCCGGTGCGCAGGATCACGTCCTCGTCCGTCCGGGCCTTCTCGGCATGTGGAGCAGCGAAGAAGTCGGCGTCCGATCGACCGATCGCGTCCATCGGATCGCTCAGCCCCATCCACTCGGCAAGCGAGCGGCTCACCCGCACGAAACGGCTCTCCCGATCCTTGAAGTACACGTGGTCGGGTGAGTACTCGAGCAGCGCATCGAGGAGATGCCGATCGTCCAGCAGCTCGTCAACCGGATTGTCGTGCACACCGGCCTTCGCCTTGTCCATGCCTTTGATATCGGATCCAACATGAACGCGCTTTAGCGAGCCACGGCATCGCACGGCCAAGGTCGGTCGGGAACTCGAATCGGCGTTCGGTAGTTCGGGGTAGTGGGGTCAGCGGCAACGCGGATGCGTGTCCGCGGCTGTCGCAGTTCAATGACACCGAAAAGAGAGTGCCCACTTCAGAACGAATAGTCGCTTTACTTTGTAAATAAATGCAGTTACAGTGGGATCTGGCCGCATTCGGCCGCGAAGGTCGTCACTTCGGTAGGAGGAGCATTCGATGTCGGATCTCGAAGACGTAGGCGCCACATCCGGGGAGGGCCCGACACTCGCCTCACGGGTGTCCGACGACGCTGCACGTTCGACCGTCTCGACGGCCGAGCTGAACCGGCGACTGACGGACCCCGACCTGACGATCGTCGACGTCCGGCCGCTGCCTTCCTACAACGGCTGGCGCTCGAACGGGGAGGCTCGCGGGGGCCACATCCCGGGAGCCGTCGCCTTCCCGAGCGAGTGGCTAGGAACCGTCGACGATGCCGAGGTGGAGCGGCTGCTGGACTCGAAGGACATCGTTCCCAACCGCGAGGTCATCCTCTACGGCGACCACGCCGATGATGCCTCGGGCTTCAAGAGCAGGCTGGCGGAGCTCGGTTTCGCGGGAGTTCGCATCTACGAAGGCGGCTGGGCTGCGTGGTCGGCCGACGAGACGCTGCCCGTGGACAAGCTGCCCCACTACGAGCGACTCGTCCACACGGAATGGCTCCGGCAGCTGCTCGACGGCGGCCGCCCGGAGGCCGCTCCTCCCGGGCCGTTCCTTCTCTTTCACGTCAACTTCGGGGTCCCCGAGGAGTACGAAGAGGATCACCTCCCCGGAGCGCTGTATCTCGACACGAACCGGCTCGAGGACCCGGTCGATTGGAACCGCCGATCGCCAGAGGCGCTCGAGGCAGCCCTGCGAGCGCTCGGAATCACCTTCGACACCACCGTGATTCTCTATGGCCGCGATACCGAAGGCGACGCCGACGAGAAATGGCCCGGACGTCGTGCAGGGCAGATAGCGGCCACCCGCGCGGCGATGATCCTGCGTTACGCCGGCGTCGACGACATCCGCCTGCTCGACGGCGGCTACGACGCATGGGTTCGGGCCGGCAACCCGCTCGAGACCAGCCTTCGCGAGCCGAGAGAGGTCCCATCGTTCGGTGTCCGTATCCCCCGACGCCCGGAGGTCATCGTCGACATCGAGGAGGCCAAGGAGATCCTGTCTGCTCCAGACAAAGCCGCCCTCGTCAGCGTCCGGGCCTGGAACGAGCACATCGGCAAGGTCAGCGGGTACAACTACATCGGCCCGGCCGGCCGGATCGCGGGCGACGTCTGGGGCAACTGCGGCTCGGACGCCTACCACATGCAGCACTACCGCAACGTGGACAACACCATGCGTGCCTACCCGGAGATCGCGGCCAACTGGGAGGAGGCCGGCATCACCCCCGACAAGTGGGTCGCCTTCTACTGCGGGACAGGCTGGCGAGCGAGCGAGACCTGGTTCTACGCCTACCTGATGGGTTGGCAGCACATTGCCGTCTACGACGGCGGCTGGTACGAGTGGAGCCGGGATCCGATCAACAACCCGATCGAGGTCGGCGAGCCCCAGGACGAACTGGCGGCCTAGAAACCGACGACCGTCCGGCGGCGACGCGCCGAACCGCCGATTCGCATCGGCAGTCGTGCTTGACGCCGTTGAGGTGGTGGACGGTGAGGATGCGCCACTGCGCGTAGACGGCGTCTGTCATGTCGATCCGCGTGGGACCGCCATGTGTGCATTGGCTATCGCACTGGGACCATTCGCCGTCGCCTACGTCGACACGTTCAACTCGATCTTCGGGGCGGGGTGGAAGCATGACGCCGGCAAGGTCGCGCACAGCCGCAACGGTGCCTTCTGTTACAGCTTCGTACCTCAATTCACGCCGATCGGGTATCCCTTGCATGTGCTGAGGCCGGCAGGCAACGGCCAACGTCACCGCGTTACGGTGATGGGCCCGGGCGTGACACCGGTGATCCAGTGGGAAGGGCCGGCTCTCGGTTCCTACGATCCGCAGCAGGACGCGTCGTTCGATGCGCTGTTCGACCGAATCGTCGGAGCAGACGACAGGGTGTGCGTTCCGAGCGGTAGCGTGCCGCGTGGCTCCGATGGCCGCCGCCGGTGGGCGAAGCGCGACACAGCAATTTGTCAGCAGTGGATCGGCAGCTCGGCGACCTCGCCCTCTGAGGACGCGGTCGGGTCGGGACCCCCACCCGCCGAGTTGGCCCTGTCGCTCGTGGGCTGTGCCACTTTCAGAGCCGGTACGGCAGGAGGCACACCCTTTCGGGGGAGATTGTGCGAGTACGTACTACCGACATCATCTCCGTGCGCGCGGTCGCCTTCCTCGCTGCCGGTCTAGGCCTGTTCTTGCTGGTCGCGAGTGCTGCTTTCGGCCTGAACAACAAGCACCAGGAGCAAAGCCGGACCGACCAAAGGCTATCGGCGAGTGCTGGTGACGAGGCGGCGCGGGTCGAGCAGTACTTCGAGCGGGCTCGTTCGACGATCCTACTCACCGCTCACAATCCGGCGTTCCGCGCGTTCTACAACGACCCCGGCGGGCGGCTCGCAAAGGTCCGCGCGCGGACGCGACACATCCGCGAGTCGGAGGGCGGCTTGGCGTACATCGAGCAGTTGTATTCAACGAGCATCAGCGAGGTCTGTTTCATCGACCGCGGCGGCGGCGAGAACGCGCGCTACGTCGCCGGCACTCGCGCACCGATCGGTGAACTCTCGCAAGACGAGTCGACGAACGCCTTCTTCGCGCCTACTTTCGCGCTCCGGGCCGGGCAGGTCTACCAGGCGAAGCCATACGTCTCGCCAGATACCAAGACGTGGGTCATCTCGAACTCCACGCCTCTTCCGGGAACCGGACGACCAGCCAAAGCGATCATTCACTTCGAGGTGTCGATCGCCTCGTTTCAGCAGGAAGCTTCCGGCGTAGCGCGCGGCCTGGACGTCGCGATCATCGACAGCGAGTCAGGCAGGGTCGTCGTCGACAGCCGGAAACCGCAGCAACTCGGCGCTCCACTCGGGCAGCCGACGGACAAGCGTTTCACGGAGGTTGCCGCGCTCGAGGCGGCGGTCGGGACGACCACGATCGCCGGGCATCGTTCCGCATTCCGCCATCTCGTGGGCGCCCCTCATAACGCCAACGACTGGACCGTCGTCGTGATCGACCGACACCCGGTGCCCCCGCTCGTCTCCGCGGTCGGGTGGGCTCCGCTCGGGGTGGCCGGGGCTGGTTTCGCGCTTCTCCTGGTTGGCGCCTACGGCTTCCGCACGTCTCGCCGATCACTCATCGAGCAGGAACGTTCCCGGGCCGAAGAGCAAACGCGTCTCGGGGCGGAACGCGCCTATCACGAGGCGCAGCGTGAGTTCACCGAGGTGATGCAGATCACGCGCGACGAGGCTGAAGCCTACGGACTGCTCAAGCGCCATCTCGAGCGCTCGCTCGACGGGGGAAACGTCCTCGTCCTCAACCGAAACAACAGCCATGACCGCCTCGAGCCGATGACCGAGATCGACACGGGATCGCAGCTGCGCGATCTGCTGAAGAGCGCGACGCCTGACGCCTGCCTGGCCGTACGCCTCGGCAAGGTTCACGAACGGAGCGTTGACCACGAGCCTCTCCTGACATGTGAGATCTGCGGCCGGACGGAGGGAAGCTCGACGTGCGTCCCATCCCTCGTGGGGGGCGAGGTAATCGGATCGGTTCTCGTACAGCATCCCGGCACGCTCGGGTTGTTCGATCGGCGTCGCATCGACGAGTCGATGACGCAGGCGTCACCCGTGCTCGCCAACCTGCGCAACCTCGCCCTTTCGCAGGCGCGAGCCCTGACGGACGGGCTCACGGGTCTGCCCAACCGTCGCGCAATCGAGGACACGCTCAAGCGGATGGTCGCGCAGGCGGATCGCTCCGGAGCACCCCTCGGAGTCGTCCTCTTCGACCTCGACCACTTCAAACAGGTGAACGACCTCTACGGCCACGAAAAGGGCGACGAGGTGCTGTCAACGGTTGGTGTCGCCGTCGCGAGCACACTCCGGTCGAGCGATTTCGCAGGCCGTTACGGAGGTGAGGAGTTCATCCTGCTCCTTCCGGACACCAACGGGGAAAATGCGGTGACCGCGGCGGAGAAACTGCGACTCGCGCTCGCCTCGGTCGAACTGCCCGGTGTCCCTCGGTCGATCACTGCGAGCTTCGGTGTCGCCGCGATGCCGCGGGACGGAAGCGAGCCGTCCTCGCTTCTGCGTACGGCCGACCGCGCGCTCTACCTCGCGAAAGCCGGCGGCCGCAACCGGGTCGAGACGCTCGCGACCGAGGCCGCAGCGATGGCGACACTCACAAACGGGCGACCGACGAGCAACCATTGAGTCCTCGGTAGCGTGAGTCCTCGGTAGCGTGAGTCCTCGTTAACGCCCTGGGACGAGACGGACGCTGAGTTCGGCCGACCGGGTCGAGTACCACGCGATCCCGGCGGGATCTGACTCTTCCCAGGTCTGCGTGCCGTTCGTGCTCGGTCTGGTGGGCCAGAAGTGGTTCGGCTAGCCGTACCCCGAAACTCGGGTGAACCGGCCATTCGCGGTATCAGGCACACGTGATGCTGCCGGGGAGATCTGCGAGTTTAACGAGAGGCATCCCGATGAGCGCAACGACGACGCACGGTGAAGTTGCCGGCGGCGCGAGGGCCGATCAAAGCGTCGGCGACGCCGGCGAGGCCGGAAGGACGCCCCGGAGATCGAAGCTCATCGGGATCGGTGTGTGCTTCCTGTGGGCGTTCGGGTTTGGATTCACCATGCTGCGGCTCCTCGACAAGCGGCTCCCGTCCCGGATCGATCGGAGCGGAGAGCCGACCGGGCTCGACATCGCCGAGGACGGCGCGGGCACCCAAATCGCGGATCTCCTCGCGGACATGGACGAGCAACGCCGCAGCGGCGACTTCGCGCGACCGGTTCGCGTCGAACCGCACACTGAAGTTGGACAGATCGCGGAGGAGTTCAATCGCATCCTGACAGCGATCGGGCGCCGAACCGAGTCGCTGCAATTGCTGCGGCAGACCGCCGCCGCAGCGAACGAATCGTCCTCCGTCGAGGAAGCGCTCGCAGTGGCGCTCGACGAGGTATGCCGATACACCGGCTGGCCGATCGGGCACGCGTTCATCGTCAGCCGGGACGACGACGACCTCCTGGTGTCGACCGGGGTATGGCACCTCACCGACGGGCACCGCTACCGCGCGTTCCGCGCTGCCACGGAGAGCGGGCCCGTTCGGGTGGGCAGCGGTCTGCCCGGGATCGCTCTCGAAGTGCGCCGGCCCGTCCTCGCCTCGAGCGACGGTCTCCTCGGGCAACCGGCAGATGCGGTGACCCTGACGGTGGTCTCCGTCGACGAAGGGGCAGACCCGGATTCGCTCGTCGTCCCGCTGCAGAGCGTGCGAGGAAGCCGGGCGGGCGAGTGGGTCGAGCTCGGCCTCCGTGCCGGTCTCGCGGTCCCGGTCATGGCGGGAAGCACACCGGTGGGCGTGTTGGAGTTCTTCTCCGACCAGCCCGTCCCCACCGACGCCGAACTTCTCGAGGTGCTCCTCAGCGTCGGCACTCAACTCGGGCGCGTCGTCGAGCGCCAGCGATCGGAGGAAGCTCGCCTCCGGGCCCTGATCGACAACATGCCCGCCTACGTCTACCTGCGTGATCTCGACGGCCGGTTCATCCTCGTCAACCGGCAGTACGAGGATTTCTACGGGCTCCGCAACGACGAGATCCGGGGGAAGACGCTCTTCGAGACCGACGTCGAGTCGGAGATCGAGGTGACGACCGGTCTGAACGCGCGGATCGACCGAGACGTGATGGACGCCGGTGAGCCGCTCCGGCGCGAGTCCTACGTCGTCCGCAGAGGCAAGCGGCACGTCCTCGCCGACGTGAGGTTCCCGGTGCGCAACAGCTCCGGTCAAATCGTGGCCATCGCCGGCATCGACATCGACATCACGGCGCAGAAACGGAACGAGGCCGAACTGGCCGAGCTGCTACGGCGTGTCGAGATGGCGCGCGACGCCGCGATGAAGGCGGCGTCCGCCAAGAACCAGTTCCTCGCGAACATGAGCCATGAGCTCCGCACTCCTCTGAACGCGATCATCGGCTTTACTCGGCTCGTCTCACGAAACTCCGAAGGGCTGCCCCAGAAGCAGGTCGACAACCTCGGCAAGATCCTCATCAGCGCCGAGCATCTGCTGGCGCTGATCGACGACGTCCTCGATGTCTCGCGGATCGAAGCCGGCGAGACCCGGGTAGAGGTCGCGGAGACAAACGTCGCGGACGTGTTACGCGAGGTGACGGACTCGCTCGAGCCACTGGTCGACCGCTCGCGCGTGCAGCTGACCGTCGGGGCCGAACCGGGTCCGCCCCGCATCCTCACCGACCGCAGCAAGCTCAAGCAGATCTTGTTGAACTTGCTCAGCAACGCGATCAAGTACACGGACGACGGATCGATCTCCGTTCGCACCGAGACGGTCGACGATCGACTCCGATTGGACGTCTCGGACACCGGGATCGGGATCCCGGGCGACGCGCTCGGAAGCATCTTCGACGAGTTCCACCGAGCCGATCCTTCCAGCGCCCGGCTGCGACGCGGCACCGGCCTTGGCTTGACGATCTCGCGGCGCCTCGCACGCGCTCTCGGCGGCGACGTCACGGTCGCAAGCAAACTCGGGGTCGGCTCGACGTTCACGCTCGATTTGCCGCTGAATCACGTGACCGAACACACGACCAACGACACCGAATGCGGATTGCCGGCATGAGCGAACGGCTGCTGATCGTGGAGGACGACGACCTGAACCGCGATCTGCTCGTGCAGATCTTCGACTCGAGCTACGAGATCGAGCTCGCAACGGATGGCGAGTCCGCGGTCGCGGCCGCGGTGACGGAGATGCCCGACTTGATCCTGATGGACATCGGGCTGCCGGGCTGCAGCGGCCTCGACGCGATTCGTGCCATACGGAGGAAATCGGAAGTCGCGACCATCCCCATCATCGCCGTGAGCTCGCACGTGATGCCGGGAGACAGGGAACAGGCAATCGACGCCGGGTGCGACGACTTCGTCGGGAAGCCGATCGACGACGTGATCCTGATCGACAAGGTCGGCTACCTCCTCGACCGACCATGACAGAGCAGCTCAACCGGCCTGCGGATCGACCCGCGCGAATCCTGATCGTCGACGACGAACCGCTCAACGTCGACTATCTCGAGCAAGAGCTCGACGGTCTTGGGTTCGTGACCGAGTCTGCCGCCGACGGCCTCGAGGCGCTCGAATGCGTTGCCGCCTCGCCACCCGATCTCATCCTGCTGGACGTGATGATGCCGGAGATGGACGGCATCAGCGCGGTCCGGATCCTGAAGGACGATCCGGAGACCAGGCTGATCCCGGTCGTGCTGATGACGGCCTTGAAGAGCATCGAGGATCGCGTACGAGGCATCGAGGCCGGTGCCGACGACTTCCTCTCGAAGCCCGTCGACGAGCGTGAGCTACTCGCCAGGGTCAAGACGGCGCTCGCGGTGAAGCGGGCTATCGACGAGACCGTGAACGAGCTGCAGAGCGCGGCGGCCCATTTGGAGCGGTACGGTCGCCAAGAGCGGGAAGTCGCTGTTCTGGCGATCGCCTGGCGGCTGAAAGACGCACGCCTCCCCGAGGAAGCGGTGGGGTTCCTGGGACGCCACCAGCGGACGGCGGCCGAGGAGCAGATCCGCATTCTCGGAGGGATGACGGGCGAGGGCGAGGACAGCCTGCTCGTCGCAGCATTCGACGGTACCGACGCCCGCGAGCGCTCGGTTGTCGCTGTGGAGGCGGCATCTGCCGTCCTCGCCGAGGGCTGGAGCGCCGGACCGGGCGGACCGCTCGCCGTGGTCGTGAACGCCGCCGTCAGCGTGGGGTTGGCACAGGTCGGCTCTACACGTACCAGTGGGGACGGGGAGGCGCGCTGGGCGTACACGGTGAAGGGCGAACCGGTCGAGCAGGCGTCGGACCTCGTGCGGGCAGCCGGCCCGGCCGACGTGGTCGTGACGAGCGACGTGGCCCGGCTCGTGAGCGCGCGGTTCAGGCTCGAGCCGGCCGGCGAGGGAGCGTACCGTGTGCTCACGGCGATCGGGCCCGACGAAGCGGCTCTCGCCCACCCGACGTCCACTCGTCGGATGACGACCATTCTGGTGACGGACATCGTCGGTTCCACGAGCACGGCCGAGCGCATTGGCGATCGCGCCTGGGGCGAGCTCGTCGCGGCCCACGAGCGGGCGACGCGGGTGGAGCTCGCCGTCTTCGGTGGCGAGGAGATCAACACGGCCGGCGACGGGTTTCTGATGTCGTTCGACAGTCCTGCCCGCGCAATCCAATGCGCTCTTGCGGTTCGTGGGCGCCTCGAATCGGCGGGTTTGGCGATCCGGGCCGGAGTGCATACAGGTGAGGTCGAGCTCATCGAAGGGAAGGCGCTCGGGATCGCTCTGCACATCGCCACCCGGATCGCCGCGAAGGCGAATCCAGGTGAGGTCATGGTGAGTGGGACGACACGAGAGCTCGCCACCGGCTCCGGGCTGATCTTCACCGACCGGGGCGAGCACGTGCTGAAGGGCGTTACCGACCCGAAGCGCCTCTACGCCGCCCTCGACCTCCCCACTCTGCCATCGGATCAGCCCACGCGCCGAGGTTCCGAGTCGAGCCTCAGCCCGTCGCCGCCGGTTGTCTCGGTCGGGATCGATACCCCGACTGCGTGGTAGGTGACGAGCTAGAGGACGGGGCCGGCGCCGAGCTTGGCGGCCGCCTGCCTGATGATGCGTGTCTGTTGCGACCCGCAATCCGTCAGACCCGCCGCATCGAGCAGAGGGTCAGCCTGCAGGCCGTAGGCGTCGGCTTTCTTCATCGAGGATTGGAAGGCACCGACGGTCGTCGCGCCCAGGCCCTGGTCGATCGCCCGCAGCGCCTTGCGGAGCAGCTGCCAGATGGGTGTCATGGTGGTTCGGGCTGCAGCCGGAACAGGCATTGCCACGAGAGCCCTCACGCCGACCACGCCGTCCCTGATCAGCGCGACGTAGAGCGACGCCACGGTCTTCTGATCGCCGTTGGCGATCGCGGATTTCATCGCCCGAAGGTGGCTGAGCTGCACCGAGGTCATCATGCGACAGGACGCGTTTACGCGGGCCTTGTACGACGCCACGGGCGAGGCACCGGTGCGCGCCTCGGCGTTCGAGGCCCCAAGGGCAGCCGCAACGAGCACGAGCAAGGTCAACTGGCGCACATATTCACCGTACGAACAACGGTGTGCCCGTCAACCCCCCGGGCCGCATCGATCCACTCTCCGACGTCCGCTCGATTACAACGCAACCGCGCAGTGGGCGCGCTCCATCGCGTCGTGACAAGGGTCGTTGTCCTCTACGATCGGGGGGTCCCCCACGAGAGGAGTCAACATGGCCATTGCCTACATCCAGGAGTTCCCAATCGTCGATGGCGACACCAGCACGACGAACTACGATGCCGTCGTCGACGCGCTCGCCCTCGGTGCGGCGCCCGACGGGTTGATCGTCCATACCGCGGGCTTCGACCACGACAAGGGCGTCTTTCGGATCTTCGACGTGTGGGAAAGCCGCGAAGCCGGCCAACGATTCACCGACGAGCAGCTCGCACCGATCCTCGAGCGAATGATGGCCGCAGCAGGTGAGGGCGAGTTCGCACCCCCGACGGCCGACTACTGGTACGAGCTCCACGACTCCATGAGCTAGCCCGGGCGGCGACACCCGACGGTCCGTTTGCTCGACATTCCGTGGAAGGAACCGGCCGGGCGCGGGGAGGGAACTCGCCTACGGGAGGAGCACACCGCCGCGTTGCTCTACTGTCCTCGTCATGCACATCCTGGTGGTCGGCGGCGCAGGCATGGTCGGCGCCAAGCTTGCGGAAGGACTGGCCCGCGACGGCGTCCTCGCAGGTGAACCGATCACTCGTGTGTCGCTTGCCGACATCGTGGCGCCGACGCGGACGCGTGCCCGCGAACTTCCCCATCGATACCGTTGTCGCCGACCTCGCGGAACCGGGGGTCGCCGGCGATCTGATCGCGGGCCGCCCCGATGTCGTCTTCCACCTCGCGGCCGTCGTCTCCGGCGCTGCGGAGGCCGACCTCGAGCAGGGGTACCGCACCAACCTGGACGGAACGCGGGCCCTGTTCGACGGCATTCGCAGAGTCGGTCACGACTACCACCCTCGCGTCGTCTTTGCCTCCTCGATTGCCGTGTTCGGGACCCCGTTTCCCGAAACGATCGGCGACGACTGGTGCCTCACCCCTCAGACGAGCTACGGGACGCAGAAGGCGATCGCCGAGCTGCTGTTGTCCGACTACTCACGCCGCGGCTTTTTCGACGGCATCGGTATTCGCCTGCCGACCATCTGCGTCCGGCCCGGTAAACCCAACCAGGCGGCATCAGGGTTCTTCTCCAGCATCATTCGCGAGCCTCTGAACGGCCAGGAGGCCGTGCTCCCGGTGGCTGACGACACCCGCCACTGGCACGCGTCGCCGCGTTCAGCCGTCGGCTTCCTGCTCCACGCTGCGGCGATCGACGCCGCCGCGCTCGAGGAGCGCCGGTGTCTGACGATGCCCGGCCTCTCGGTGACCGTGGCCGAGCAGATCGAGGCGTTGCGTCGCGTCGCCGGCGAAGAGGCCATTCGGCGCATCCGCCGCGAGCCCGACGAGACGATCATGCGTATCGTCGCCGGCTGGCCACGCACATTCGACACGCGGCGCGCGGCCGCGCTCGGGTTCAGCGCCGAAACCGACTTCGAGGAGATCATCCGCATCCACATCGCGGACGAGCTCGGCGGCACGATCCCCGAGGCGGGTCGATGAGGAGAGTCGCCCTCGTCACCGGTGCCGGCAGCGGGATCGGACGCGCGGCGGCAGTCGCGTTGGCAGGCGCGGGCTTCACCGTTGTCCTCGCGGGCCGGCGCCGGGAACCGCTCGAGGCCACTGCCGAGACGAGCGGCAGTGACGCCGTCGCTCTCACCTGCGACGTCCGCGATCCGGAATCGGTGGCGGCACTCTTCGCAGGGATCGACGCCAGGTTCGGGCGGCTCGACCTCCTGTTCAACAACGCCGGCGTCGGCGCACCGGCAGCGCAGCTCGAGGACGTCACCCTGGAGGAATGGGATTCCGTTCTCGGAACGAATCTGACCGGTGCTTTCCTGTGTACCCAGGAGGCATTCCGGATCATGAAGCGCCAGACGCCCCGCGGCGGACGGATCATCAACAACGGCTCCATCTCGGCGAGCGTGCCGCGCCCGCGCTCCGCGCCCTACACAGCGGCCAAGCACGGCATCACCGGACTCACGCGATCGACATCCCTCGACGGCCGCTCCTACGACATCGCGTGCGGGCAGATCGACATCGGTAACGCCGCGACCGAGATGACCGAGCCGATGACCACCACGGGGGTCCTCCAGGCAGACGGCACCGTCGAACGCGAGCCCACCATCGACGCGTCCCACGTTGCGAGGGCCGTGGTGTATATGGCGACCCTGCCGCTCGATGCCAACGTGCAGTTCCTCACCGTGATGGCGACCAAGATGCCTTTCATCGGCCGCGGCTGACGGACACCCCTAAGCAACGTTGGTGGGGCTAGCATCGTGGCCATGGGTCGTTTGGGGATGGATCGGTTGTGCGAGGCGTTCGAAGCGCCTGTTCCGTCGCCTGCGGGCGGGAGTGCTGCTGCGGCGGTGGGGGCGATTGCGGCGAGCTTGGTCGTGATGGTAGGGCGGGATTCGCCGTGTTGGGCGGCCGGCCCGGATGCCACGCTGGCCGCGGCTGGGCTTCGTGATCGGCTCCTCGCTTTGGGTGAGGAGGATGTGGAGGCCGTCAAGGCGATGCTGTCCGCCCGGCGAACTCGATCCGCGTCGGATGCGGGTGAGCTGCAATTCGCTGCGGCGATGTCATGGGCAGCCCGGGTGCCGCTCGAGATAGCCGAGTGTGCCGCCGAAGTGTCGGTGCTCGCGGCCGGAGCGGCGCGGGAAGGCAAGCGGCCGATGCGGGCGGACGCGGAGGCGGCGGTACTGCTCGCGAGGACGGCGACGCAGGTCGGGGTGGCGATCGTCGCCGGCAACTTGGCCAATCCCGGGCTGCCCGCAGAGGAGGTGACGCGGTTGGGCGAGGCTGCCCGGCTGGCGGCGGAGCGGGCGGGCATCGGCCTCGAGATGGCGGACGTCCTGGGAATAGCCGGCGCGGGATGATCTCGACGGCGCTCACCGAACTGCTCGACGTGAGGGCGCCTCTGCTAGAGGCTTGGGCGTTCGGGCACGGTCGGGATCGAGGAGATCGACACCGAGGACAGGATCGCCGAGCCGTTGGCGATCGTCACAGGCAGGCCGCGGGTTCGGTTCGGCGTCTGGCGGGTGGCATGTAAGTCCCACGGTCAGCGGGAATCCCGCGCAAGGACGTTGGGCGCCATCGGGAGGTCCATGGAACCGCTGCCGACGAAGCCGGCCTCCTATCGTTCAGCGGGCGAGGATCTGGGTGAGCGCCGAGGTCAGCACGGCCTCGGGGTCACCGTCGGCCGTCTGTGCGCGCCAGGCGACGAAGCCGTCCGGCCGAATGAGTGCGGCGCCGGCCGGACCGGTGCCGTACAGCGCTTCGAAGCGGCCCAGGTCGTCGACGAGGCTGCCGTCGCTCCCGATGCGGAACACATCGATTGCCACACCCAGTTCTGCCGAGACAGCAGCTGCGGCTGCGCACCAACTCTCGCCGGCACTCCCTGCGAGCAGCACGAAGCTGCGACCCATGAGGTCGAGAACCGAGATCGAGGTGCCGTTCTGCCTCACCATGAGATGCGGCGCGCGAGTACCCGGCCGTGCCGAAGGTGTCGCCGGGTCTTCGGCGAGGGAATCGTCGCCGTCTGCCTCTAGGAGCACCGCGCTCGAGCGGTACCGATAGCCGAGCTCGACCGTCGCCTCCGGGACGATCGGCTGCAGGTTCTCCTTGCCGAGCTCGGGCGCGAGCCGGAGCACATACCGTGTGTAGGCCTGCTCGACCGTGAACTCGGCGACGGCTCGCCGCTCCGCGTCGTAGGTCGCGAGGAGATCCGGGCCAGCGGCACCCTCGAGCACGAGGGCGAGCTTCCACGCCAGGTTGTGCCCGTCCTGGATGCCGGTGTTCCCTCCGAAGCCGCCCGTCGGCGGCATGTTGTGGGCGGCATCGCCCACGATGAAGACGCGCCCCTCCTGCAGCCGCGCCGCCCACTCCGCGCATGAGTTCCATCGCTGGACGTTCTCGATCTCGACCGGGAGCTCAGGCGCGCCGAGCGCTTCTCGGACGAATTCGACGCAACGATCCTCCGAGGTGTCCGTCCACAGGTCGGTCGACCGCTCGCCGTCGGCGTCGATCGCCGTGTTGACCACCAGAAAGCCGGCGTCGCCGGCCTTCGAGAAACGGAAGAAGCCTTGCAGGCGCGGGCCGAAAACGTAGATCACGCTCAGGTTCCGGTCGCGAAGGAGCGGACGCACGTCGGCGCGGAAGTAGATCGTGATGCTGTTGGAGAATTGCCCGTGACCCTCCAACGGGATCCCGAGCCGCTGCCGAACCGGACTGTGACTCCCATCGGCCGCCACGAGGTAGCGGGCACGGACGGTCCGTTCCAGACCATCGTCTCGCCCCTTCACGACCGCGGTCACACCCTCGGGATCGGTCTCGAACGAGACGACCTCCGTGCTGTACTCGAGGCGCGCGCCGAGCGCCTCCGCCCGCGGCCGGAGGATCGGCTCGAGGCCGATCTGGGTGATGAAAAGCCGTGACGACGGGCTCAGATCCTCGACACCCTCGTTGATGTTCCGGAAGTACCAGTCGATCTCCCGGCCACCGAGGGACTCGACCGACACGATCGCCCCGTTCTGGCTGAACTCCCGTCCCGAAGCCTCGATGATCTCGTCCTCGATGCCGGCGCCGCGATACAACTCGATCGACCGCTGATTGACGAGGGCGGCGCGCGGATGGATGGCGGTGCCGCGATGGCGCTCGACGACGAGGGACGGAACCCCGTGCATGCCGAGGAACAATGCCGTCGACAAGCCGACCAGGCTGCCGCCGGCGATCAGGACGGGTACGTCTTCACTGTCCACGGCTCGGCTTCTCTCTCCTGGTGATGTCCATTCACCAAATTTCCTCGAGGATCGGCAGCGCATTCAACTCTACAATCTGCTCCCGGCGCCGCGGTCGGTCACTGCTTCTCGACCGCATCGACACTCGGGCCAGGTCAACGGACCCCTCTTGCCCGGATGTACCACTTCGGTTCACAAGGGTCTGTCTTCCGACACACGGCGTAGCCTGTACACGAGTATGTCGACCCGCCTCGAAAGTGGCCCACGCGGGGCTCTTCTCACCGAAGACGACGACTGGTTCGCAACCGTTCAGCAACCGGCGGTAGAGCCCGATGACCCGTCGTGGGAGAGCGAGCTCGAGTGGCAGTTCCAAGACCCGGCGCCACCCGACCTCGGCCGCCGCCAGGGCGCGATCGTGCTCGCCGTGGTGGCTGCCGTCTTCCTGGTGTTTGCCGGCATCCTCATCGGCCGCGAGACGAAGAGCTCGAGCACGAAGGTCGTGACGGTCACTGCTGCCTCGCAGGCGGAAGAGACGCCCGTTGCCACGGGCGCCGCGGACAACTCGGCCGCAACGAGCACGCCGTCCACCAGTGAGAGCACGCCGAACGCGGGCACGACCACTCCGGACACGAGCACCTCCACCCCGAGCACCTCCACCCCGAGCACCGACACGAGCACCTCCACGACGAGCACCGACACGAGCACGCCGAGCTCGAACGCGGTGCCGACGGATGCGACGCTGCGACGAGGCGCCAAGGGCGCCTCCGTGGTCGCGTTGCAGAACGCGCTGACCACGCTTGGGTATCCGCCTGGAACGCCGGACGGATCCTACGGTGCAACGACCGCAGAGGCCGTAGCTGCGTTCCAAGCGGCCAAGAGCCTCACCGCCGACGGCGCTGCCGGCCCCAAGACGCTCGCGGCGATCAATGCGGCCCTGGCGAGCGGTTAGCAGACGTCTCACGTCGTACTGCCTGGCCAAACGCGCCAAACCCTCCGCGAGTATCTTTGACGCGCCTTGACCGGCGCGACCGTACTCACGAACGTCCCGTACGCCTCGCCCGAGCCGGTCGACGGCGCCGGGCACCTTCTCGACCTCTACCTTCCCGAAGACCGCGAAGGTCCTTTGCCGCTCGTCATCTGGTCGAGTGGCTCGGGGTGGCTGCGCGACGACGGCAAGGAGGGCGGCGCCGATCTCGCTGCGTTCTTCGCCGGCGCCGGCTACGCGGTTGCCGGGATCAGCGTCCGCTCGAGTGGGCAGGCGCTGTTCCCCGCCCAGGTTCACGACGCGAAAGCAGCAGTGCGCTGGCTCCGCGGCCACGCCCGAACGTACGGGCTCGACCCGACCAGATTCGCGATCATGGGCAACTCGTCGGGCGGCTGGCTCGCGGCAATGGTGGCACTGACCGGGGGAATCGACAAGCTCGATGGAACTGTGGGTGAAAGGGGCGTCTCCAGCCGGGTCCAGGTGGCGGTCGACTTCTTCGGCCCAACGGACTTCCTGCAGATGGACGCACACATGCTCGACGGGTGTAATGCCTTCCGAGACTTTCTCGGCCTCGAGGGCTGCCATGACGATCCTGGCTCGCCCGAGTCTCGACTGGTCGGCGGGCCGATCGAGATGTGCCCCGACGCCTGCGCGCGCGCGAACCCGATCACGTATGTAGGCCCCGATACGCCCCCGATGATGATTCTCCACGGCCAGGCCGACCCGTTCGTACCGCACCACCAGAGCGAGCTCCTGTACGAAGCTCTGGTCGAGCACGGCAGCGGGGCGATCTTCTACTCGATCCCGGGAGTCGGGCACGAGCTGCCGTACGTCACGGATCCGGCGCGGGCGGCCGGGTACGTCGTCAGATCAACGTTCGCGGACGCGATCGGCGATCACCCCGCGCCCTCCTGGGCGACGATCGAACGGTTCGTCGCCGACGCACTGCTCCGCTCGGGCGAAGGATCGGCCGTGTCCTGAACCAAGTAGGAAAGCTCGATTCTCGTGGGGGTCTACAGGTACGGCCGGAGCCATCGTTCCATCTCGTCGAGAGTCATCTGCTTTCGGGTGGCGTAGTCGTGGAGCTGATCCGGGCCGATGCGACCGATCGCGAAGTAGCGTGCCGTTGGGTGCGCGAAGTAGAGCCCGCTCACCGCAGCCGCCGGACTCATAGCGCAGGATTCGGTCAGCTCGAGTCCCGCTCGGCCCGCGTCGAGGAGCTGAAACAGCGTCCGCTTCTCCGAGTGGTCCGGACAGGCCGGATAGCCGAAGGCCGGCCGAATGCCGCGGTAGCGCTCTCCGATCAGATCCGTGGGGCTCAGGTCTTCGTCGGGGGCGTACCAACTTCGACGCACCTGCTGATGCAGCCATTCCGCGAATGCTTCGGCGAGCCGGTCGGCGAGCGCCTTGACGATGATGGCGGAGTAGTCGTCGTGCTCGGCCTCGTGCCGGCGGGCGAGCTCGTCTGCTCCGTGGATGGCGACGGCGAACGCGCCGATATGGTCCTCGAGGCCGCTGTCTGCAGGGGCCACGTAGTCGGCGAGTGAGCGATTGGGGCGGGAGTCGCCGTAGTCGGACTGCTGCCGCAACATCGGGAAGCAGCTGCCGTCTTCGAGCGCGATGTCGTCCTGCTCGGCGACCGCGGCCCAGTAGCCGTAGACGCCGCGCGCCTGCAGGGTGGCATCGGCTTCGATGCCGTCGAGGAGCGCGGTGGCGGCCGCATAGAGATCGCGCGCGGCTGCCCCCTGGCGAGGATCGTCGAGGATGGCGGGAAATCGGCCTTTCAACTCCCAGGCGTGGAAGAAGAACGTCCAATCGATGCTGCCGCGCAGTTCCGTGATCGAGGGCGCGACCTCGCGGCTACCGACGAAAGGGGGCGCGGCAAGATCGTCCGCCTGCCAGGCGATCGGCGTCCTGTTGGCGCGGGCGGCGTCCAGAGGGAGAAGCGGTTTCTTCTGCTTGTCGTCGTGAAGGGTGCGGAGGCGTTGCTGGTCGGCGCGGTTGTCTGCGTCGAGCACCTTGCGCTCGTCGGGGTCGAGGAGGTTGTTGAGGACGCCGACGACCCGGGAGGCATCGAGAACGTGCACGGTCGGCTGTTCGTACGCGGGCGCGATCTTCACGGCGGTGTGCTGCCGGGACGTGGTGGCGCCGCCGATCAGGAGTGGCAGGTCGAGCTGACGCCGTTGCATCTCGGTCGCGACCGACACCATCTCGTCGAGCGACGGCGTGATCAGTCCAGAGAGGCCCACGGCGTCGCAGCTTTCCTGGATGGCGGTGTCGAGGATCGTGTCGGCGGGCACCATCACGCCGAGGTCGATCACCTGGTAGCCGTTGCAGGCGAGCACGACGCCGACGATGTTCTTGCCGATGTCGTGAACGTCCCCCTTCACTGTGGCGAGGACGATCTTGCCCGCCTGGCCGCTGCCGGTCTCCTCCGCCTCCATGAACGGCTGGAGGTAGGCGACCGCGCGTTTCATCACGCGGGCGCTCTTGACGACCTGCGGCAGAAACATCCTCCCATCCCCGAACAGGTCGCCCACGATCTTCATCCCGTCCATCAGTGGTCCCTCGATCACCTCCAACGGCCGACCCGCCTCGAGCCGTGCTTCCTCGGTGTCGTCTTCGATGAAGTCGGCGATGCCGTGGACGAGCGCGTGCGAGAGCCGCTCCGCCACGGGGGCCTGGCGCCACGCGAGGTCGAGCTCGCGTTTGGTGCCGTCGCCGCTGACCGAGGTGGCGAGGGTGACGAGCCGCTCGGTCGCGTCGGGCCTCCGCGCCAGGATCACATCTTCCACGTGCTCGAGGAGAACGGGCGGAATGTCCTGATAGACGGCCAGCTGGCCGGCGTTGACGATCGCCATGTCGAGACCGGCATGGATCGCGTGGAAGAGGAACGCGGCGTGCATCGCCTCCCGCACCACCTCGTTGCCGCGGAACGCGAACGACAGGTTCGAGACGCCACCGCTCGTCAGCGAGCCCGGACAGCGTTGCTTGATCAGCGGCAGCGATTCGATGTAGTTGCGGGCAAACAGGTCGTGCTCCTCGATCCCGGTCGCGACCGCGAGGATGTTCGGGTCGAAGATGAGGTCCTCGGGGGCGAAGCCGGCCTCGGTGGTGAGGAGGTCGTACGCCCGACCACAGATCGAGACCTTGCGCTCCACCGACTCTGCCTGCCCCTGCTCGTCGAACGCCATCACCACCACGGCCGCTCCGAAGCGACGGATCTCGCGGGCCTTGGCGAGAAAGTCGGTCTCGCCTTCCTTCAGGGAGATCGAGTTGACGATCCCCTTCCCCTGCAGGCACTTCAGGCCTGCCTGGATCACCGACCACTTGGAGCTGTCGACCATGACGGGCACCCGTGCGACATCGGGCTCGGTCGCGATGAGGTTCAAGAACCTGGTCATCGCGGCCTCCGAGTCCAGCATCCCCTCGTCCATGTTCACGTCGAGGACGTTGGCGCCGCCGCGCACCTGTTCCAGCGCAACGTCGACTGCGCCGACGTAGTCGTCGGCCTCGATCAACCTTCGGAAGCGGGCCGAGCCGGTCACGTTCGTTCGCTCCCCTACCAGGACGAATCCCGTCTCGGCCTCGACGGCGAAAGGCTCCAGGCCGGCCCAGCAGGGCAGGCCCCGATGAGCCGGCAGAGCACGCGGCGCCACATGGCTCACCGCATCGACGATCGCCTCGATGTGGTTCGGCGTCGTCCCGCAACACCCCCCCACGGCATTCACCAACCCACTCTCGGCGAACTCGCGCAAGAGGGCTGCCGTCTCCGCCGGCGACTCGTCATACCCACCGAACGCGTTTGGCAGCCCTGCGTTCGGGTAGCACCAAACCGGCACGTCAGCTACCCGTGCCAGCTCCGAGAGCCACGGCCGCATCTCTTTGCCGCCGAGGGAGCAGTTGATCGCCACTGCCAACAGGCCGGCGTGCTGGACGGAAGCCCAGAAGGCCTCCACCGTCTGCCCCGACAACGTCCGGCCACTGCGGTCGACCACGGTCAGCGAGACGACCAACGGCAGCTCCGGCGCGACGGCCTGGGCGGCCACGATCGCTGCCTTGGCGTTCAACGTGTCGAATACCGTTTCCAACAGCAACAGATCCACACCACCATCGGCGAGACCCCGGATCTGCTCCGCGTACGCGTCGCGCACCTGGTCGAAGCTTGCCGCCCGAAACGACGGATCGTCCACCCGCGCGGACATCGACAACGTCACGTTCAGCGGACCGACCGAACCTGCCACGAACCGCGGCCACGCCGGCGTTGCTGCCTCGTCACACGCGGCCCGAGCGAGGCGTGCCCCCTCTACGTTCAGCTCGTACACGCACTCCTCGAGCCCGTAGTCCGCCTGCCCGATCGCCGTGGCGGTAAACGTGTTCGTCGTCGTCACGTCAGCGCCGGCGCCCAGATACGCGCGATGGATCCCCGACACCACATCCGGGCGCGTCAGATTGAGCAAGTCCGGATCACCGCTGACATCCCGCGGATGATCGGCGAACCGAACACTTCGATAGTCCGCAGCTTCGAGCCCGCTCTGCTGCAGCATCGTGCCCCAGGCGCCGTCGAGCACGAGAACGCGCTCACCCATCAACCGCTGCAACGCTGCTTCCGAACCCACAATCCGTTCCCTTCCGGCCGCATCAACCGCCCGTGCAGCCGGTCGGGAGCCCTACGGGCCCACGGGCTGTTTAGGCGTTTTTTCCTCTGGTCGCCAAGCCGCCACAAAGCTCTCCAGACACCGACACGGTACCAGGCGATGCGACCTGGACCAGCCGCGGATCACGGTCGACTCTGGCGTGCGAAAGCGCCGGGCATGGGCGGTGACGGCCGCGGTCGTCCATCTTGCCGTCGCCACGGCGTTTCGTTCGGGATTCGGCTGCGATCGTGAGTTCACTCGAACAAGGGATGACATCGCGACCGAATGGGACCACAACGTGTCAATCCCCCGAACGGAGTCGACGTGGCGATCACCGTAGGCGCACTCATGTTCCTGTTCCTCTTCACGGCGTACCGAGCGTGGAAGACGGATGACCGGAAGCGCCGCCGGAGTTCACATCGCATCGTTGCTGCCGCGGTCGGATCTCGGCTCGGTTGGCCTCTGAACGGCACAACACGGAAGGTTGGAGACTCCGCAAACCCGACCTCCTGAGCCGCGGGCCCGCGACCACTGGGACCTCGGCTCGAACGCGAAGGGTGGTCTCGGCCTCGAGGGGCTGAAGACCGCCGATCGAGGAGTGCTCCCGACGAGCTGCCGGCGACCCAATACGGCCGAGCCCACGTTCGGTGGGGCGTTGAATCGGCGCGGTATGGTGCCGGGGCCGGAGCCAGAGCGGAGGCGCTACGACTTTGACCGCGGATCCCTACTCTCCCGACGCGTTTCGTCGCGACGGACATGCGCTGATCGAGATCCTGGCCGACTATCTCGAGCACACGTCACGGCGCGAAGGCCGGGTTCTCGACTTCATCCCGCCGCTCGAACTGCTCGACAGCTGGCCCGCCGGCTTCGGGCAAGATCCGGGACCATCGCTCATCGATCTGATGCCGCGCGTTCTCCGCGAATCGCATCACCTCCACCATCCGCGGTACATCGGCCACCAGGTCAGCTCGCCGCTGCCCTCCGCCGCGCTGGCGGAGCTCGTCTCGGCGCTTCTGAACAACGGGACGGCCGAGTACGAGATGGGCCCCGTCGCGAACGTCATGGAGCGACGCCTACTCGACTGGCTCGGAGAAACCCTCGGGTTCGCGGGGCCGGTCGAGGGCATGCTCACCTCCGGCGGATCCGTCGGCAACCTGACCGCCCTCGCGGCGGCCCGACAGTCGATCGACGGGTTCGACGTCTGGAATGCAGGCGTCGCCGATGCGCCGCCGCTCGCCATCTTGACTTCCGCTCACACCCACTATTCGATCGACCGGGCGGCCCGGATCCTCGGGCTCGGTTCAGGTGGTGTCATCCCCGTTGCGACCGACTCACGGTTCCGACTCGACCCGACCGCGCTCCGAGGCGCACATCTGCGAGCCGAGCAGGGTGGGCGGCGTGTGTTCGTCGTCGTGGGCAGCGCGTGCTCGACGGCAACCGGCGCGTTCGATCCGCTCGAGGCGATCGCCGACTATGCCACCGAGCACAGCCTCTGGTTCCACGTCGACGGTGCGCATGGGGCGCCAGCGGCGCTGACTCCGAAGTACAGCCACCTCGTGGCGGGAATCGGCAGGGCAGACTCCGTGATCGTCGACGCCCACAAGATGCTCCACATGCCGGCGCTCGTCACTGCCGTGCTGTTCGGCCGTCCCGGATCATCGGATCGAGCCTTTCAGCAGGAACAGAGCTACGTCGGGTTCCGCAGGGACGGCGACGCCTACGCCTGGTGGGACAGCGGGCTCCGCACGCTCGAGTGCACGAAGCGGATGATGGCGCTCGAGCTGTACGCGAGCCTGTCCGAGCACGGTACGAACAGTTTCAGCGAGTACGTCCAGCAGACGTTCGATCTCGCGAGGACGTTCGCCGACCTGCTGCGTGAAGCACCGGATTTCGAGTTCCCGGTCGAGCCCCAGGCCAACATCGTCTGCTTCCGATACGTCCGCGAGGGCGTGTCCGAGCTCGACGAGCTCCAGTTGCGGATCAGGGAGGCGATCGTGCGCAGCGGGGACTTCTACATCGTCAAGACGCAACTGCCCCAAGGGATCCACCTACGGATCACGATCATGAACGCGCGAACAACAGAGGATGATCTCCGCGCACTGATCGCGGCAGTGAGATCCGCAGCAGAGGCCATCCGCCGCTGACTCGCACGGCGTTCGGCAAGACTCGTCGGCGTCGGCCTCGCTGCCTCACGATCGTGGAGTCGCGCCACACGACCGCCGAGCGGGCGCGAGGACATGGTGCTCGTCGATCCGAAAGCGGTCGCGCACGAGGGCGTCCCCCCGCACGTACTCCTATCCGGAGTCCTGCCCGTTGAGCGGCATCACGTCGCGGTGCTCCGCGATCACCTGCGCGATCGTCCGAGGCTCCCGCCCGGTGAGTTCGCGGTAGTCGCCGGAAACGACGTCCGCCTCACCCGCCGCGACACCGTCGTAGTACGAGATGCCCGCATCGATCGCCCATTCCTGACGCCCCAGCCTGCGCCTGGAGTCCACCCACTCGGCACGATCGAGTGGCTCGTAGCGATACGAGTCGCCGGTCACGTCCGACGCGATCTCGGCCAGTTCGGCCAGGGTGACCGCTTCGGGGCCCGTGATCGTGACGCGTGACCGGTCGTCGTTGGTCTCGTCGGCGAGAAGAACTGCAATCGCCTCACCGAGCTCGGACCGCAGTGAAAAGCTCACGCGGCCATCGCCGCCCGGCCCGGTGATCAGGCCTCGCTCGTCGAACCACCCCTCGATGCCGTCCGCGTACATCCCGTTGCGAACCGCAGTGAACGGTAGCCCCGACTCCGCCAGCATCGCCTCCGTCGCCCCGTGGGAGCGAGCGTGGCGGAATGACGCGTCAGGTCCGGCGGCGATGAACGAGAGATAGACGACACGTCCAACCCGCCTCCGCACTGCTGTCTCCACGAACGAGCGATGAAGCTCGACCCTGCGGTCGTAGTCCTCGTGCACCGACACCATGAACACTCTGTCGCCGGGCTCGAGTGCACGCTCGAGCGATCCCGGATCGGCATAGTCGGCGACGACGACGTCCGTCCCGGGCAGATTCGGTGCCCGCGCCTCGTCACGCACGATCAGTCGACACGGCACGCCACGACGAGACAGTTCGCCCGCGACGAGCGCCCCGACGTGTCCCGTCGCCCCCGTTACGACGATCATGCATCTCCTCCCAAGGCTCGCCACCAGAGCACGGCAGCGCGCTGCAGTGCATGCCGATCGTACTTCGGCGCACGAGGCGTGGGCGGACGATCGCCGCCGGCGACGAAGGGCTTGTCGTAGATTTGCTAGGTCGGATCTCCAACCATCACCGCAACAGGAGGCGAGAAGGGATGCCCAAACGCGCGCTGATCGTGATCGACGTTCAGAACGAGTACTTCGACGGCGCATTGCCGATCAGCGATCCACCGGCGGAGCTGAGCCTCGCGAACATCGGCCGGGCGATGGCCGCCGCGACCGAGCTCGACGTGCCCGTGATCGTCGTGCGTCACAGCTCCACCGACGCGGACTCGCCCATCTTCCGTGAAGGGTCGCACGCATGGGAGCTCCACCCAGAGGTCGAGCGGCGTGCACGCGATCATCTGATCGACAAGACGTTACCCGGCTCGTTCACCGGCACCCCGCTCGAGAGCATCCTGGCCACCGCCGGCGTCGACACCGTTTCGATCACGGGCTACATGACACACATGTGCGTCGATACGACTTCGCGCCAGGCGGCACATCTCGGCCTTGCAGTCGAGATCCTCAGCGATGCGACAGGGACGCTGCCGCTCGAGAACAGCGGCGGCTCGGCTGGAGGCGAGGAGTTGCATCGCGCGACGCTGGTTGCTCAGGGCCAGTTCTTCGCAGACGTTGTCAGCACCGACGAATGGCTCGGCAGGATCGGCGGCTGAGCCCTGCCCTGCGGACTGGTCGCCGTTCGTCCAGCCCGACCATCTCGCTGCCATTCGTCAACTCGGGGGCATCAGCGCGAGCTCGATGCGGTCGACTCCGACCTCTCGCAACCGCCCCTCGCGGCGGCATGATTTCTGCACGAGCAGCGTCACGACGGTGGAGCCGCTCGACGGTGGTGCCACTTCGACGATGACGTCTGCGTCGCCGCCGACGATGCGGTCACCGGAGGCAGCGCAGGCGCCGCCACAGCCGATGAGGCCAGCCGAGGGGGACACGACCTTCACCGAGCTCTTTGCCGGCACGAGGCGAAGTCGGCCCTCGCAGCGAGCATCGGTTCCCGCCACGCAGTTCATGCGCCAGTGGATCGCCAACTGCACCCGCACCGCGCTCGTGGCGGTTCTGGCGGTGCCCCGAAGTGATGCCGTGGTCGAGATTGCCGCGCAGTGGCACGGCGTCGGGACGCGGGCGAAGACTGCCCGCACGGCGAGTGCCCCGTCGACCGCGCGCACACACAGCGGTTTGGTGCCGGCACACGCACCCTGCCACCGGACGAAACGCGACCCCTCCGCCGGATGCGCGCGAAGCGTCATTCTCGCACCTGGTTCGAGCCGGCCGATGCATCGGGAGCCGCAGACGATCGCACCCGATCCGGCAACCGACCCGACGCCTGTTCCCGTACGCTCGACGGTCACCGCAAACGGGCGCGGGACGAGCAGGATCGCGCGTTCGGGCCCGTCGTAGAGGCCGGTGCCGACGATCGCCCAGGAGTCGTTCACGTCCGCCCCGGAACGGATCGTCCAGCCGGCCCCGTTCACCACGAGCGTGTTGAGGTCGAAGAGCGCCGGAATCGACTTCGGCACGCGACGGAGGTCGACGAGGACCGCGATCTGCCTGTTTTCCTCCGAGTCCGTCGCATCGCCCACCGCCTGCCGGAAGCTGTTGAGGGACAGGAGTTGCGCCACCGCGTAGCCCGCCAGCGCTGCGACCGGGCGCGGTGTCACACCCGTCCAGACCGCACCGAGCGCGCCGCTGTCGGTCGCGCCGTAGCCGACGACGAGCCCGTCAGGCCCCACTGCATGCGCGATGCTCGCGGCCGGCGCTCCCGAGCCTGTTGTGATCTGACCGAGATCCTCGACGCGTCCGCTCGTCCACCGCGTCGCATGCACGGTCCCGTCCGCCGCATCCGCCTGGCCGACGATCACCCCGTTGTCGTTGATCCCTCGAGCCAGGCTGAACGAGCCCCCGGGGAGGAGCCCGAGATCGCGCATTGTCCCGTTCTTCCACGCGAACGCACGGTTGCCCTCGCTCGACTGCGAGATGCCGACCACCGTGCCGTCGGCATTGATCGCGAGGCCGATACTCACGTGTCCACCCGGGAGGGTCCCGAGGGCCCGGATTCGCCCGTTCCGCCAGACGACCGCGGAGCGCTCGCCCCCTTCGATCCCCGAGACCCCGGCTATCTCGCCCCGGTCGTTGATGTCACTCGCCGAGGAGAAGTCGCCGCCCGTGAGAACGCCGAGATCCGCCATCTTGCCGTTCCGCCAGAGGAACCCGTGCGTCGAGCCGTCTGCTCGACTCGAGTCGCCGACGACGTCCCCGCGATCGTTGATCGCCAGCGCCTGGCTCGTCTCGCCCCCGAGCGTTCCGAGCGAGACGAGCCTGTACCGCGGCGGTTCCGGGGCGACCGTTGGTGTCGCTGCGGTCGCCCCTGCCGCCGCCCACCCGGCTGGCGGCGCTGACAGCGTCAGCGCCGCCCCGAGCACGAGTGTCCATGTGGCCGTCCTTGCCCAGCGCACCGGGGAGCCTCCACGTTGGCGGCACCCGGTGCGCTGTCGACGGTGTGTCATCGCATCGTTTCCCGTATCCCTTTCTGCCGGAGCATCGTGCGCCGGCGATCGCTTGTCGAGGGTCCGTGCCCCCGTTTCGCAGCGCACCGGGAGGCCGCCGTGGGGGCGGCTCCCGGTGCGCTGTCGAGGGTGTGTCATTGCATCGCTTTCCGCGTGCATTCTCTCCGACACCTCGTGCGCCGGAGAGTCGTGCCTGGCAGTGAGTCGAGCGAGCCCGCGACCGCCCCCGAGAGCGACGACCAGCTGTGCCGCCGCCCTCGGTGAGATGAGCCGTGATCGCCTCCAACCCCGTGCCCGGTCCGTCCGGTCCGCTTCGGTGCCGCTCCAGGACGTCGGCGCGTCGGCGTCCCGAACGGTGCCGGGGTACGGCGGTGGGAGGAATGACCACATGCTCATCTCGTCTTCTCGGTCTGGCGCGACCGCGACGTGTCCCCCACGGGCCGGCGCTTGGGCGCCGGCCTTGCGGGAGTCCTGTCCGATGGTCGCGTTGGTGCTCGTCTCGTCTCCTCTGCTCTCGACGATCGTCCTAGTTCCAGAACGGGAGGATCGTCTTCGTCTTCGACTTGCTGGTGCCGATCTGCTGCTTCTGCGAGATCGACTGTGCCAGCGTCGACGCGTTCGACTGTGTTGCGGCACCGCTGTGCGCGGAACCGGTCGTCGAGATCGCGTTGCCACTGTGGTCGGCGCTCGAGTTGCCGCCCGTGCCACCGTCTGCAACAGCGTTGCCGCTGTCCTTGTAGACGGTCGTGGCCGGACCGCTCGAGGTGCTCGTCGACTGGTTCGACGTCGCGTCGCCACCGTCTCCGTTGCCGGAGAGGGCGTTGCCGCTGTCGGCGATCACACCACCGATGGCGTTGCCGCCGTCGGCCGAGCCGGAGCCGTTGGCGTTCCCGGCGCTGCCGCCGTTGCCGCCCGTGCCGGTTCCGTTCGATGAGCCGTTCGACGAACCACCAGTCGCAGCTCCGCCGGTTCCGCCACCGGCCGAGTTGCTGTTGGTTGCGGCACCACCGGCACCGCCTACCGAGCCGGCGTCGCCGGTCGAGAGGCTGCCGCCGGCACCGGTCGACGCAGACGTGTCCCCGATCCTCGGGCTTGCCGTCTGGTTACCGCCGTCGCCGGCCTTGCCGCCGTCGCCGCCGGCGCTGCTGATGCCGCCGGCGCCGCCGGCTCCACCTGCACCGCCGTCGTTGTCATTGGCGCTTCCGCCCGCACCTGCGGTCTGGTTCACGCCGTTGGTGCTGCCACCGGCACCACCGTCGCCGTCGGCGCTTCCACCCTTGCCGCCGGCCAGGATGACGCCGTTGGCGCTGTTGCCACCGTTACCGCCGGCACCGCCGGCTCCGTTTGTGGCTGAGCCACCAGTGCCACCAGTGCCACCAGTGCCACCAGTGCCGCCGGTGCCGCCAGTGCCGCCACCCGGATCCTGAACGGCCATGATGCACTCGTTCGGACCGCGCCCGGCCTGGACCAGGTCATCCTGGTCACAAGTGACCAGGTTGTCTCCACCGCCGACACCACCATCGGGTTCGACGTCAGCACAACGGCCAGCGTCGAGTCCCGCCTGGTCGCACGGGACGAGGGAGATCGGGCCACCACCGGACGAGGTGCCGCCCTGGCCACCCACGCCACCCTGGCCACCCACGCCACCCTGGCCACCGGTGGCGGTACCCGACTGGGCACCCGCGCCACCGTTGCCGGTGTTCTTGTTGTCGATGCAGTCGTTGGCAGAGAGACCAAGGGCCGTGCCGCACTGGGCCTTGCCGCCCGAGCCGCCGTCAGCCTTGTTGTCGCCACCGTTGCCTGCACCCTTGTTGTCGTTGCAGTCGTTGAAGCTCAGTGCGAGCGTCGTGCCGCACAGATTTCCACCGCCTGCACCGCCGGTTCCGGTTCCGGCAGCACCGACCGCACCGGATCCGCCGTTCGCGGACCCGCTGGTGCCCTTGTTGTCGCCACCGGTCCCGCCTGCGGCACTCCCGTTGGTCTGCGACTGGCTCTGGGCCTGCGCGTTCGCGCCGCCAGAGTTGCCGCAGCCACCGGCTCCACCTTGGCCTGAGATGCCGAGGTTGGCGCCGCCGGCACCGCCGGCGACGGCACCACCGGCTCCACCGTCACCTCCGTTACCGCTGGCGTCGCTGTTGCCGCCGGCGCAGTTGTTCGCGCCGCTGGCAGCATTCGACCCTCCACCAGTGCCTCCGGTGACCGGTTGCGTGTTGGCCGAACCGCCGTTGCCGGTGCCGCCGTTGGCGGTACCGCCGTTCGACGATGCCGCGGTGCCGTTTCCGGTACCACCGCTACCGCCTGTCGGCGTGCCGCCGTTGCCACCGTTGTTCACGGGAGCAGCAGCGGTCGCGCTGGCGTTCGGGTTGTTGGCTCCACCGTTCGCCGTGCTCGAGGGCGAGCCGCCGGACACAGGCGCGTTGTTCTGGGCCGGTGCACCGTAGGCCGTGCTCTTCGTCACGACGATCCAGGGAGCAGCCGCCGTGGCGGTGCCGCCGGGGGCGGCGCCGCCGGTGGAGGTGACATTACCTCCGGTGGCGGTGCCACCGTTGACCTGGGCGGGGCCGCTCTGCGCGTTCCCCGTCTGGCTCACGGTGGCCGTGTTCTTGGCCTTCTGCTTCAGCAGGCAGGAAGGGTCTGAGAACGCGATGTTGCCGCTGCAGTTCCCTCCCGGCGCCGGCTTCGGCTTTGGCTTTGGATGCGAATTCGTTGCGAGGGCTCCTGAAGCGAGCACCATCGCCGCGACCGCCATTGCGAGGGTTGCCCCCAGCAATCGGACTTTGGCTAACAAAACAAACTCCTTCTGTTCGAAGTACCTGGATTGCGGGCACGATCGCCCGCCGCCGCCGAAGTCCCAAGATTCGGCGGGGTTGATGCGCTCGAGGGCGCTACCCAGGTGTGTCGAGCAGAGTGACGACGGCTCCTGGAGGCTCCAGGAAGGTTGGCGGATCCTGGATCTCGCCGTCGTCGGGAGAAATTGGAGAAGCCCGTGCCGCGAGCGCGGCGTTCGCGCCGCCGCCCGTCGAACCGGTCGCCGGGGCGGCGGCGCCCGTCGCCGTGCAGGCGGGCGGCCCACCCGGCGGCGCGTCGTCCGCCGGCGGGCCCGGGCCGTCGCGGCGCTCGACCTTGGCTTCTGAAGCAGTCTCGTGATCGAGCTCGTTTCGAGTCGCAAGGGCGGTGTGCACCCCGTTGATCCACACGCCGCTGGCGTCGACGACGATCACCGAGGTCGTCGCCGGGGGCAAGAGGAGGCTGGAGAACGAGCCCCGCCCACCGGTCGCACCGATCGTCGTCAGGTAGCTCTCGGTCGCGTTGGGGCCTGGCTGGAATGCTCCCGCGGGGGAAAGCTCTTCGCTCGAGCTTTCCAGCTGCGCCGCGCCTGACTCGGTTCCGGCTTCGGCCACACCCGTCGCGGTGCCGAGCGTCCTCACCGCGTTCACGGACAGGGTCGTCCCGGTGCCGCTCGACGCTACTCCGCCCCGTCCCCCCGAAGTCGATATGCGGCCGTCGGCCGTGTCGCTCCTGGGCAATCCGCCGCCCGGCACGCGCGCCCCGCCGCCGACCCCACCGCCGCTGACCCCACCGCCACTCGTGCCATCGCCAGGACCAGAACCTGCGCCACCACCACCTGCACCACCATCACCTGCACCACCACCACCTGCACCACCGCCCCCGGGCGGGGGAGTAGGCCTCGGGGGCTTCGGGGGATCCGGAGGGAGGATCTCCTGCGACTGATCGATTTCCTGCACGACGAGCGAGGTGTTGAGAGCAGCCGCTTCGGAGGTCGCCTCGATGATCGCAAGCCCGTCGACATAGAGCCCGGTGTTGAGGACACCCGTCATCGAGGCGTTCGCGTCCGCTGCGTTCGACTGCTGGACGCTCGTCTCGTTGCGCGCTTCCGTCGACGCGCCGGTCGTGTCGAGTTGCTCCTGGGTGACGCTCTGGCCGACGGCGCTGGAGTTCCCGGCCGACACCTCGGAGAGCGCGCCGTTCCCCTGGCCGAAGAAACCGGACGGCTCGACGGTCGAGTCATCGGCAACGTTTCCGACCTCTGTCTGGTCGGCTGCGGAATGCGTCTCTGCTTGTTGCGACACGATCGCGACCTGAACGGAGTCGGCGGAAGAGGTCTCGGCGCCGCCCTGTGACTGGATGGACTCCTGCGAGACAAACGACGTGTTCGCGGAGGTCGACGCCGCGCTCGCGAGATTGGCCTGGACGATTTCGAGGTCTGCAGGAGCGGAACTCGGAACCGGGCCCGGCTCGACGAGTTCGCCGGCGAGGACGAGACGGTTGGAGGTGAAGGCCTCTGTCGCGTCGGCCATGGCAATCGCCGCCTGCTCGACTCCGGCACTGGCAGCAGCGCTCTCGACGCTGGGGCTGTCGACCTGGAGCTGCGCCGAGAACTGGTCGATCTCGCTCTCGTTCGCGACGCTCGCATCGGCAGCAGTCTGGCTGACCTGCGTCACGATGATGGCCGACGGCACGACGGGCGCGGACTCCGCCGAGACGACCGTGGTGTCGCCTGCCTGGCCGAGGTGTGCCGTGTTGACGCTCTCGAGCTGCGCGGCAAAGGTCGAGGCGAGGCCGGCCTGCGCAACGCTCGCAAATTGAGCGGACGTTTGGACGCCGTCGCCGCCTATCGCCTGCGCCTGCTCGCTGCTCTGCACGACGACGGACCCGTTGACGACGGCCGCGTCACCTGTGACGGTGTTCGCCTGCTGGACGTCCGCGCCGTTGTCACCCGAGTGACCGTCGAGGAACCCGCCGTCGATGACGACGCGGTTGCCGGCCCCGATCTGTTCGGCGATGCTCTCGACACCCGCCCACTGGCGCGTCTCGACCGCCTGGTCGACGGTCGGAGGAACAACGACCGACTCACCGGTGAGCTGGCCCTGCAAGGCGGTCTGGGTCACGTCGCTGAGGTTGACCGCGACTGCGTCGGCCGCCACGTCGTTGACCTGCGTCACGCTCGGCCCCCCGCCCGAGCTCGATTCTGCGTCGAGCGGGGCCTTCCGGGTGACGACGGCAAGGTTCGTCGGCGCTGTTTGCGTTGACGTTGCGGTCGCCTCGGCGACCTGGTCCTCGGCGGTTGTCTGGCTCACCGGCGCGTCCGGAATGGTCGCGGTGATGCGAGTCACGTGGCTGTCGGAATCGGCTTCCGCGCTCGCGGTCGACTCGTTCGATTGCACGAGAGGACCAACGAGCGTCTCGAAGGTGCTAACCGGCAGAACATCGCTCGAAGCTTGCTCTACGTCCGGCAGGCCGGCCTGCGCGGCGACGGCGTTGGCGATCGACGGATCGGTCAGCGTCGTGGGGATCTCGGTGCTCGCCCCGGTCGGGTCTGTCTCTCCGGTGCGCCAGTCCCAATTCCAGTTCCAGTTCCAGTCCCACGAGCATTCGCACGGACTGCTCCACTGCCACTCCCAGCTCCAGTTCGACTGGTCGTCCTGCTGCCACGTCCACGTCCACGTCCACGTCCACAATCCGTCCACCGCCGCCGGATCGCTCGCTGCTCCCGTCGGTCCCGAGCCGTCGACCGGGGTCTGCGACGACGTTGCGGCGGTGGCATCCACCCCACCGGTCGGTGCGAACCCGGGCGGCATGCCCCAGGACCAATCCCAGGCTGCGAACTCGCTCGCCATCACGTCAGGGGTCGGCATCCCGGACTGCCCGTCGGCCCACTCCCAGGCCCAGTTCCAGTTCCATGCGGATGCGGCGTCCGGTGGCACGAGACCGGCATCACCGAGCGCAATCGCGATGTTCGAGTTCCCGGCGCCGGTCATCGCGCCAATGGAGACGGGGCCCGTGATCGTGGTGGTCTGAACCGCAGAGTTCGTCTGGGTCACGATTCCGTCTGCACCAGGGCTCGAGATCCGGAGGCTCACGTTGATGTTCGTGGGCGCAATCTGCGTGGCGGTGGCCGTGTCTGCCACGTCTCCGCTGGCGCCGGTAGTCGTCGCCGTCGCAGATGCCTCGTTCGACTGGGTGACGGCGCCGTTGTCGCCCGGACTGCCGACGCGAATGTTCAAGTTCGTGTTGCTCGGCGCAATCTGGGTCGCCTCGGCACTGGTCGTCGCGGCGAACGAGTCGTCCATGTCGCCCGCGCTCGTGGCGGTTGCGCTCGCCGAATTCGTCTGGCTGACCGACCCGTCGTCTCCCGGACTCGCAACGCGCACCCCCACTTTCTTGTTCTTCGCGCCGCTCTGATGGACCGATGACGATGCGTCGGCCTTCTGCCCCTTGGGCTTCTGGCTCTGCCCCTGCCCGTTCGTCTCCGGCGTCGTGGGATCGGCCGCCGAGTCGGTCTCTTGAGGGACGCTCGGCGCGCTTTCCGCGGTCGCCGAGGATTGGTCTGTCTGAGTCGACACGCTGCTTCCTCCTTGCGTCGAGGGGACGACCGGCGTCGTCCCCGCGACGGTGGGCTCGGTAGCGAGCGCCGTGCCGGCATTGGCGATCGCAGCCGCCGTGTTCGACTGAGTGACCGCGACCGTATTGCCCGCGACGCCGATCTGGACCGTGACCGATCCGTTGAACGGGTCGGTCTGCACCGAGAACGATGTCGCCGTCGCCTCTTGGTTTGACCCGACGAGCGACGACTCCGGCACCACGAGCGGTTCTTCGTCCTCCGTCTCTTCCTCATCCTCGACCGGCCCGGCCGTGTCCGACTGCTCCGGGTTCGGCTGCTCCGGATTCGACTGCTCCGGATTCGCCTGCTCCGGATTCGACTGCTCCGGGTTCGCCTGCTCGCGGTTCGACTGCTCCGTGGCCGAGGCTTCGTTCTGCCTCGCGTCGTCTTGCGGGGTGCCGATCGGCGATCCGGCGACGGTCTCCTCACCTGCGGGCTGCCCTTCGGCCGACTGTCCCGTAGCCAGGGCCGGGGTCTCCGATGGAGTCGTGACCACGATCGTGACCGTGACCGACCCAGGTGTCTCCCGCGCCCCGGGCGAACCGGCGGCATCGTTGGTCGGCGCGGACGTCTCGACCGTTGCTTCGGGTGCGGGTGCCGACGGTGCCGTCGACGTCGTTCCATCGTCGGCGCGCGCGGCTGCAGTCATGACACCAAACGCCAGCGTGACGATTGCCAGGGTGACCGATCGCCGGTGGGCTCGCGTCCTGCGTATGGTTTTCACCTCCCTCCACAACTCGAAGCTCGCGCCGGACCTAACAGGCCGGCTGGACCACGGGTCTAGCTCAAGGTGAGGGAGCTAGGCGGGTCGTTCGAGGGGAGAGTGGAACGCGACCGGGAGCAAGGCCTCGGTCGTGAGGCCGAGTCGACGGCCGAGGCGAAAAACGACGACACCGGTCGCAAACGCCGCCATCGTGATGCCGAGTCCGCTCCCGAAGCCGAATCCGTTGTGACCGGACCCTCCTGCGGGGGCCCAGGTTGCACCGGACGCGACGGGGGTCTGGACGGGAAGCCCGGGGGCCGGAACCCGAGGCAGGCTTCCGGTATCGACCGCTGTCACGACCTTGTAGTCGAAGGCGTCGCTGTTGAACCGAACGGCCGCGGCCACACCCGAGATGAGCGCAGCCGCCGCGGTGCTAGACGGCGTGAACCGAGTCCCGGAACCGTTCGTCACCGTGACGTTGCCGGCGCGATCGATCCTGATCGAGATCGCCCCGTCGGGGCCACTCAGGCGCTCGACTGAGATCCCCAGGCTGAAGCTGATCGACCGGAGTTGCATCGCGGTTGGTCTGACCTTTCCCGTCGTCGAACCATCCGACATCACGATCTCGATCGTCGCGAAGGGTGCGGCAGATGGAAGCGTCTCTTGAGGTATCGGGTCTTTCTCGACGGGGCCGATCACGACGACCGAGGCGACGTCCGCTCCCGGGCTCGATTGCCCACCGCTGAAAAGGTCTGGCGCGTGAAGCGGTACGGAGGTCGCTGCCGGGTCGGCGACGATCTTGTCGCTCGTTCGTGAAGACACCAAGGCCTGCACGTACGCCTCGTTCGGAGCTTCGGCAACAGGAATCGGGCCGTCGTCGGGCGCGACGGAGCGACGTACCGTCGCCGCACCGATGAATGTCGCCGTACCGATGGATGTCGTACCGACAGATCCCGTGGCTGGGCCGACTTCGGTTGCCGCCTCGACTGCCGCAGTCGTGGCGTCGCTCGTTGCGGGCTCCGCCGGTGGCTGCAGGCGCCGGCCCGTCGGAGTGCTCGCCGGTGCGACGGCCACGGCCTTCGCTTGAGGGGCGATCGTTCCGATTGCGACGGGAACGGGCGCCGGCGTGGCGATCTCGACGACCGAGACCGGAGGAGCGACGTTCGGCGGCGGGGCCGACTCAGAGGCCGGAGCCGGCTCAACGGGCTCGACGACCGAGATCGGAGGAGCAACGTCCGGCGGCGGGGCCGAGACCGTGACCACCGAGCCGAACACCGAGTCGGCCTCCGGCAATGCCGCTACCGGAGCGACGAACTCCTCCGTCGGCGGGGCCGACTCAGAGGCCGGAGCCGGCGTAACGGGCTCGACGACCGAGATCGGAGTAGCCTCGACGACCGAGATCGGAGGAGCAACGTCCGGCGGCGGATCCGAGACCGTGACCACCGAGCCGAACACCGAGTCGGCCTCCGGCAATGCCGCTACCAGAGCGACGAACTCCTCCGTCGGCGGGGCCGACTCAGAGGCCGGAGCCGGCGTAACGGGCTCGACGACCGAGATCGGAGGAGCAACGTCCGGCGGCGGATCCGAGACCGTGACCACCGAGCCGAACACCGAGTCGGCCTCCGGCAATGCCGCTGCCGGAGCGACGAACTCCTCCGTCGGCGGGGCCGACTCAGAGGCCGGAGCCGGGGTGGAGGCCGGTGACGGAGCGACGGTCTGGTCCAATGCGTCAGCGACGGAATCGGGCACGGTCACCTCGACCATCGGGGTGTCGGAGACCACGGCTGCAACTCCAACCGATGCCGCATCCGGAGTCGTCTCGAGTGCGGGGCCGGAGACGCCGACATCCGCGGACGTTGCGACCGGAGCCGGCTCTTGCGTTGTCGCGACGACGTCCGCCGCTTGAGCGTCGAGCCCGTCGCCCGAGACGATCAGCGCGCCGGCGACGATCTCTTGCCCCGGCTCGCCGGTCGTGCTCTCGGCAACGTCCCCGCTTCCCGGCACGGCAGACGACTCCGCCACGGCTTCGCCACCGGTCGGCAAACCCTGACTCATCGGCGTTTCCGTCTCCGCAGACGCACTTTCGTCGACGTCGATCCGGGCGCGTTCCGTCGGCCCGACGGTCGAGCTCGCTGCCGGAGCGACCACGTCGGGGCCCTCCCCGGAGGCGAAGACGAACGCATTCGTGGCGGCGCCACGCGGGTCTCCGCGCGCGGTCTCGGCGGTCTGAACCGCGATGACGTCGATCGGGGCGACGGCCGACTCGGACTCGTCACCCAACGTGGGTTGTGCCGGCGACGCCGGGAGCGCAGAGATGCCGGGCTGCTCGCTCGCGGTCTCCGCAACGCCCGGCTGGTCGTCTGCGCGAGCGCTCGTGGCACAGGCGAGCAGGGCTAGGGTCGCGAGAACGCTGGCAAAGCCAACCCGCTGCAGAGACCATCCGGCCCCGGCACGCTTTGCGCTGAGAGGCTCGGGCACAGCAATCACGCGCCCCTCGACTGCCTGCTGCGTTCCTACCCAGACATCCCAGCTCCGAGCTGGCATGTTTGCTCCCCTTCGCTCCCCTCGGGTCCAAGCCCGGATGTTCCCACTGCCGAACCCTGATGGGCTCCCCCTGTTGCAGAAGCCGCCAAGATGACACATCGGCGCAGGACTTTCAAGTGCCGCGGCGGTAACGGTGTGGTGGGCCTCCCAGCGCGCGTGTCACGATCGGGCAGCCCATATCGCCGAACCCTCTCGCAGCCTCGACCGGAGCTCGAGGGTTGGTGTACACGACGACAACGCTCGCAAGATGCCGAATTGCAGGACGATCAACGGGTCGCGAGGACATCCGGCGTGACGGCGGCGCTCGGGTGGACGGTGGAACCCGTGTTCGATGCGAGCCGAAGAGGTGTCACAAAGTGTGAGGAGGCACAAACGAAATCTCCGTGGCGTCCTCGACCTCCGGAGGCCCGATCATGCTCGGACCCCGAACAGCACCGCGGGACGTCGCCCGTCAGTGGAGCACGCGTCCACCGTTGACGAGCAGGGTCTGGCCGCTGACGAACGCGCTGTCGTCGGACAACAGAAACACGGGGGCGCCGAGCACGTCTGCCGGCTCTCCTCCGGGGCGAGTGGGTTCACCCTGATCCCGATGACCCGAGTTCCCGGGCGAGGGCGCGCGTCAGTCCCGGGACGGCGGCCTTCGAGGCCTCTGCGACGTTGCGAGGGCGCTCTGCCGCACGGCAACGCGCACTGAACGGTGCCCGCCTTCAACTTGCCACTGCCGGATAGCTCGCGGGCGAGGTTCGAGTTGGCGCTCGTCGATGCCCTGGTTGGGCGTGTATGGTCGCCGTCCCGCCCGTTCTGAGGAGGTCGCATGCAGATTCGCGCAGCCGTTACACGTGCGCCGCACGCCCCCATGTCACTCGAGATGCTCGAGCTCGACGATCCCCGGGCGGGCGAAATCCTCGTTCGGGTTGTCGCCACCGGCGTCTGCCACACCGATCTCGTCGTCCGTGACGGCATGCTGCCGACCCCGCAGCCCGTTGTGCTGGGGCACGAGGGTGCCGGCACGGTCGAGGCCGTCGGTGAGGGCGTGACCAAGGTCGCGCGCGGCGATCACGTCGTGATGACCTTCAATTCCTGCGGTACCTGCCCGAACTGCGTCGACGGCGCCGAAACGTACTGCTACGCGTTCTTCGATCACAACTTCCTCGCCGCCCGGTCGGACGGGTCGACCGCACTCAGAAGCGGCAGCGAACGCATCCACAGCAATTTCTTCGGCCAGTCGTCGTTCGCGACGCATGCGCTGTGCCACGAGCGCAACGTGGTCAAGGTTCCCACCGACGTGCCGCTCGAGCTGCTCGGCCCGCTGGCCTGCGGCGTCCAGACCGGCGCAGGCGCTGTGATCAACGCGCTGGGCATCGGTTCCGGGGCTTCGTTCGCGGTGTTCGGAACAGGATCGGTCGGTCTCTCCGCGATCATGGCCGCCAAGGTAGTTGGCGCCGCCACGATCATCGGCGTCGACATCGACGGGGGGCGCCTCGCCGTCGCCGAAGCCCTGGGCGCGACCCATACGATCGACTCGACGAGCCTCGGCGCCACCGCTGAGATCATGAGGATCACCGGCACCGGCCTGAACTTCGCCCTCGACACCACCGGCCTTGCGGCCGTGATCCGCAACGCGGTCGATGCCCTTGCGCCACGCGGGACCTGCGGGATCCTCGGTGCGTCTGCGCTGGGCACGGAGCTCACACTCGACGAGGTGCATTTCATGAGCGGCGGCCGCCGGCTGATGGGCATCGTCGAGGGCGAGTCACAGCCGGACACGTTCATCCCGCACCTGATCGACCTCTACCGCAGCGGCGACTTCCCGTTCGACCAGCTGGTCACGTTCTACGAGCTCGAACGAATCGACGACGCCTTCCGCGACTGCGAGGCCGGCACCACGATCAAGCCGATCGTCCGCATGCCTGAGCGACCAACCATCGCCGAGCCTTCGCGGCAGCCCGTCGGCCGATGACCACCTGCCGGATCGCGGTAGCGGCACGTAGGGCGACATCGGTGCGGCTCGTGTAGTCTCGGGTCAGCAAGCGCGCTGGCGCGTCTGCGCCGGCATTGGAGCCTCGGGTGATCGATCGTCGATCTCCGAGGCTTTTTCGCGGTCCAGAGGAGGGATACGGTGGTAGTCGATCGTCAGGTGCACGGGCGGAAGACAACCCGAGAAAACGCGGCGAACCTGACACGCCCTGCGTTCCGGTCACCGGTGTCCACGCTGCTCGAGCAGCTTCACGACGCGTATGCAGGACTCCGGGACGGCGCGGTCGCGACATACATCCCGGAGCTCGCGTCCGGCGATCCCGACGTGTTCGGGATCGCTCTGGCCACGGCGGACGGAGCGCTCTACGAGATCGGCGATACGAGGGTGCCGTTCACCCTTCAGTCGGTCTCGAAGCCTCTCACCTACGGGCTCACGCTCGAGCGGTTTGGACAGACCGCGGTGCACGCACGAATCGGAGTCGAGCCGAGTGGAGACTCGTTCAACTCGATCGACCTTGCGCCGGGGACCGGCCGGCCGGCCAACGCGATGATCAATGCCGGGGCGATCACGGCCGCAAGCCTGCTTGCGTCGGATGGCGGAGGGGCGTTCGACGAAGTGCTCGACGTCTACGGCCGCTACGCGGGCCGGCCCCTCGAGGTCGACGAAGCGGTCTACCTGTCCGAACGAAGGACAGGACACCGGAACCGCGCGATTGCGCACCTCCTGCGCACGTTCGACGTCCTCGACGGCGACCCCGAGGAAGGTCTCGACCTCTATTTCCGCCAGTGTGCGATCAGCGTCGACTGCCGCGACCTGGCGCTGATCGGTGCCACGCTCGCGAACGGCGGTGCTCATCCGTCGACCGGGCAGCGGGCTGTCGCCTCGGACGTCGTCCGAGACGTGCTCAGCGTGATGACGAGCTGCGGCATGTACGACGGCGCGGGTCGATGGCTGACCGGAATCGGTCTGCCGGCGAAGAGCGGTGTCTCGGGCAGCATCATGGCCGTCCTGCCGGGCCGTCTCGCGATCGCCGTGTTCTCCCCCCGACTCGACGGGCAGGGCAACTCCGTTCGCGGGGTCGCCGTCTGCCGAGATCTGTCCGCCAGGCTCAATCTCCATCTCGTGCGCCCCGGCGAGAGAACCGCCTCTCCGATCCGATCCTCGCTGACGGTGGAAGACCTCTCATCCAAGCGCGCAAGGCCCGCGAGCGAGCGACGCATCCTCGAGGAGCTCGGCGGACGGTCGTTCGTCTACGAGCTCCAGGGCGAGCTCGGGTTCGCCGCCATCGAGCTGGTGGCCCGCCGCATCGCGGAAGAGGGATCCGACGTCGACGCGGCGATCGTCGAAATCCGACGGGTCACGGCGGTCGAGCCGCGCGGTTCGGCGCTCCTCGACGAGTTGCGAGCCTCGCTCGAGGCGGCGGGCGTGCGGTTCGCCGTGGCAGGAACCCCATGCATCGAGGTCGTCGGGGCGTTGAACGGCATCGAACGCTTCGAAGAGCTCGACCGGGCGCTCGAATGGTGCGAGGACATGCTTCTGCAGGACGCCGGCGTCGACACACTCCCGTTCCGAGTCGAGCCCGCCGAGCACGAGCTTCTCCAGGGCATCTCTGCTTCCGACCTGAACGACATCCTGATGCTGGCCCGACATCGGCGCCACGCTGCCGGTGAACAGGTGATCGCCGCGGGCGCCGAGGCCACCGAGCTCTATCTGGTCACTGCCGGGCAGCTCAGCGTGATCGACCCCGTGAAGGCCGGCCGGCGGCTCGCCACCGTCTCCGCCGGCATGACGTTCGGCGAGCTCGGCTTCGCGCTCGGCGGCACGCGGACGGCCGACGTCGTCGCCGACACCGATGTCGAGCTGCTCGTCCTCGATCGTGAAGCGTTCGACTCGCTGCGCGACGAGCACCCGCCGCTCTACTCGGCGTTGCTCGAGCGCTTGCTCGCGTCGCTCGCGGGTACAGCGTTGCGACTCGACGGCGAGGCGCGGGCGCTCGCCCGCTGACCGCTGCTCGCGGTCGACGGCGCATCCCTGCCCGCGCCGACTCGATGGCTGACGGCTTGTACTGCCCGGCGCGATCGTCCTAGACTGGACGGCAGGAGGAACCAAAGACCGGGAGGTTTGAGCATGACCGTCGCCCTGGACCCCGCCCTCGTCACCGACCTCGCGCAACAGGTCTCTGGACCGGTTCTCGGGCCGGAGGACGAAGGCTACGACGCAGCAAGGGCAGTTCACAACGGCCTCGTCGACCGCAGGCCGGCGGTGATCGTCCGCTGCCGGCAGACGAGCGACGTCGTTGCGGCACTTGCTACCGCACGCACAGGAGGGCTCGAGGTCTCGATCCGCGGCGGCGGTCACAACGTCGCCGGCCGCGCCGTCACGGACGGAGGTGTGATGATCGACCTCTTCGAGATGAAGCGGATCGAGGTCGATCCGAAGGCGGGGACCGCGCGGGCCGAAGGAGGGGTGATCTGGGCGGAGTTGAACGGCGCCGCTGCCGAGCACGGCCTGGCTGTGACCGGGGGGGCGATCTCGACGACGGGCATCGGCGGCTACACCCTCGGCGGCGGCCTCGGCTGGCTGATGGCCAAGTTCGGCCTCGCGGCAGACAACCTGCTCGGCGTCGAGCTCGTCACGGCAGACGGCGAGGTGCTCGACGTCCGCGCCGATTCGCACCCCGATCTCTTCTGGGCGCTTCGAGGCGGCGGCGGAAACTTCGGCGTCGCGACGTCGTTCACGTACCGCCTGCACCCGGTGCAGATGGTCGTGGGCGGCCTGATCGCGCATCCGATCGAGGCGGCGGCGGACATGTTGCGCTTCTACCGTGACGCGGTTGCGGGCTGCTCCGACGACCTGACGGTGTTCGCCGGGGTCGTGCACGCACCCGACGGCTCGGGCATGAAGCTTTCTGCAATGGTCGTCTTCCATACCGGGGACGCGAGCGAGGCGGAGCGGGAGCTCGCCCCGTTCAAGACGTGGGGGTCGCCGTTGATGGTCGAGGTCGGACCGATGCCGTACCCGGTGATGAACACGATCCTCGATGCCGCGTACCCGGCCGGATCGCTCAACTACTGGCTCTCGAGCTTCACGCGTGGTCTTCCCGACGAGCTGATCGACATCGTCGTCGATCGGTTCGCCACGGTCCCGTCACCGATGACCGCAATGCTGTTCGAGCACTTCCACGGAGCCGTGACCCGCGTCGGCGTGACAGAGACGGCGGTGCCGCACCGTGACGAGGGCTGGAACTTCCTGATCCCGTCCGTCTGGGTCGACCCGGCAGACACCGCTGCGAACATCGCCTGGACGCGGGACACGTTCGCCGCGCTGCAGCCTCACTTCGGCAAGGGCCGCTGGCTCAACTATCTCGGCGACGACCAGGCCGACGACGCGATCCGGGCCGCCTACGGCCCGAACTACGATCGGCTCATCGAGGTCAAGCGCCGCTACGACCCGGACAACGTCTTCCACCTCAACCACAACATCGTGCCGTAGCCGCGAGCAGCCAGGAGGCGATCCGGCCGGGGTGGATCCGGCCGGAGTGTCAGCGGCCGAACCAGCGGCTGCGGCGGCTCGAGCCGAAGTGGTCCTTCTCGGCTACGAGAGCGCGGGACGGCTCCTGGAATGTGCCGGTCGGCTTCGGCCCCGAGAGGAAGTCCACGTCGACGCGGCCCACGCGACCGCCGCCGAACTCGATGTAGCAGGAGCCGAGCCCGTCGTAGGCTGCCGGCTGCTCGCCATTACGCAGGGTCGCGATCAGCGAGGAGGCAACGGTACGCGCTGCTCCCTCGGCGAATACGCCCGCCTTCGGCACTCCGATCGTGGCGACGTCCCCGATCGCGTAGACGCCGGGGAACCGTGTCTCGAGCGTCTTCGAGCTCACGGGCACGAAGCCGTCTTCGGTCATCCCACACGCCTTGACGACCTCGGGGGCGCAGTGTTTGGGGACGCCGAGGAAAAGATCGTAGGGCATCTCGCTGCCGTCATCGAGCTGGGCAACGCGGCGAGAAGGGTCGAGAGAGCTCACGCGGCGGCCGGGGACGAAGTCGATGTCACGCTCGGCGAAGGCGGCGACCAACGCCCGGGACGTGTCGGGTGACGGAGGGACCGGGCTCCCGAACGGGATCACGAACGAGATCGTGCAATCGTCGCGGACACCCCTCGTCGAGAGGTAGTCGTGCAGCAGCAACGCGGCCTCGCTCGGCGCCGGCGGGCACTTGAACGGGGCGCCGCAGACGCCCACGATCGCCCTCCCTTGCGAGAAGTCGGGCAGCAACTCGCCCAGCTGACCGGCACCTTGCACGGAGTAGAACTCGTTGCCTCCTTCTGCGAGCCCGGGGGTTGCGCCCAGGTCGTAATCGGCCCCGAGCGCTACGACCAGGAAGTCGGCTTCATGGACGCCGCCGTCGGTCGTCACGTGCCGAGCCTCGCAATCGATCGCCACGATCGTCTCCTGCAGGAAGCGAACTCCGGGCTTCGCGATGTCGCGGTACGGAAGGCGGACAGCATCGAACGACGTCCGGCCGAACATCACGTCCAGCTTCGAGTAGCCGAAGACGAACGCGTCGCTCTTGTCGATCAGCGTCACGTCGACGTCCGCGCCGAGCGCTTCCGACAACATGGTTGCAAGCTCGAGGCCGCCGAAACCCGCTCCGAGAACGACTACCCGGGGCGCCATCGAGCGATCATAGACCGTGTTGGCCCCGGGCGCCCCGGTGCCCGCTTCCTCTTCGCTCGGATCAGCGGGCCGTCACGCCCGAGTCGACGGGAATGGCCGCTCCGGTGATGAAGGTCGCCTCGTCGCTCGCGAGGAACAGTGCGAGAGCCGCCACCTCGGTCGGCCTGCCGATCCGCCCTGCGACATGGGACGCCTCCCACCCGGCGAAGATCGCCGACCTCGTCGGTTCGGGGAGCCCGGCCAGCGCCTGGTGGGGCATCGGCGTATCGATCACACCGGGACAAGAGTCGAGCCCGTCCGCTCGCAGCTCCTGCTCGAGCCGGTGGCCCGGCGCTTCCGCGACGTCCGTGCCGACCAAGGTGGCGCCCTCCTCGCAGAAGAGCCTGCACGCGACCCGGCCGATGCCGCCGCTTGCGCCGGTGATCACCGCGGTCTTCCCGGCGAGCCGGCGGTCGCTCATCCGACCTCGCGGCCGCGCCCGGATCGGATCCATGGCGCGAGGCCACCCGCGTTCAGCAACTCGACCATGAACGGCGGCAGGGCCGTGGCGCGAAACTGGCGGCCGTCGACGTCGATCGTGCCTGTCTCGATCTCGATCCGGACCCGGGAGCCGGGCCGAGCTACCGCAACCGCCTCGGGGCAGGGAATGGCGGGGATGCCGAGGTTGATGCAGTTGCGGTGGAAGATCCGTGCGAAGCTCTTCGCAACCACACAGCGGATTCCCGCAGCACGCATCGCCGCCGGGACGTTCTCGCGCGAGGAGCCTGTCCCAAAGTTGAAGCCTGCGACGAGGATGGTGTCGCCGACCAGCTGATCTCTGAGCGCCGGATCGAGGCCTTCGAAGAGATGCTTCGCCATCTCCTTGTCGTCGAGGATGCCGATGAACTGACCCGGGTACATGACGTCGGTGTCGACGTCGTCCTGGTCGATCACCACCGCCTGCCCTTCGACGATCAGGTCGCGGCCCTCCCCACGATGTCGGCGGGATGCACGATCTCGCCCGCAACCGCCGCGGCGGCAGCGACCCACGCGTTGGCGAGGTGCACGAACGCCTCGTTCGAGCCCATCCGTCCCTTGAAGTTCCGGTTCGTGGTCGTGATTGCGCTTTCGCCCGCGGCGATGATCCCGCTGTGACCGCCGAGACACGCACCACAGGTCGGCGTCATGACCATGCAACCCGCCTCGACGAACGTGTCGAGCAGCCCTTCTGCGAGCGCCTGACGATAGATCTTCTGTGAGGCCGGCACGATGATCGCCCTGCAGTCGCGGTGGACCGTCCTCCCGGCCAGGATCTCGGCCGCCTGGCGCAGGTCGGTCATCGTCCCGTTCGAGCAGTTCCCGATATAGACCTGATCGATCTTGCGCCCGACCGCGTCGCGCACGGCAACGATGTTGCCGGGAGAGTGTGGCAGCGCGACGAGCGGCTCGACCCCGGCGAGGTCGATCCGGACGCGCGATGCGACCTCCGCGTCGTCGTCGGTACGCCCCGCCGTCCATGGGCGATCGGTCCGCCCTTCGAGGTATGCGGCCGTGACGTCGTCGGCCGGGAAGATCCCCGTGTCGGCACCCGCCTCCACCGCCATGTTCGAGACGGCGAGCCGCTCGTCGATGCTCAATGCAGCCGCGCCGTCACCGACGAACTCGAGCGCCATGCTCGTCCCGCCCGCAACACCGATCTCGGCGATCAGCGCGAGGATCAGGTCCTTGCCGGTGACGAAGTCCCCCTTTTCGCCCGCGTACTCCACCACGATCGTGCCGGGAACGATCTGCCAGAAGCGGCCGAGCGCCATCGCCCCGGCGATGTCGGTCGCACCCATTCCCGTGCCGAACGCCCCCAGCGCCCCATAGGTGCAGCTGTGCGAATCGGCCCCGACGATCATCGACCCCGGCACCACCCAGCCCTCCTCGACGAGCACCGTGTGCTCGATGCCGCCGCGCCCCTGGTCGTAGTACTGGACCCCCTGGCGATCACACCACTCCTTGAGCGCCTTCAACATCTCCGCCGCCCGGATGTCCTTCGCGGGCATCAGATGGTCGGCGACGACCACGACCTTGCTCGGATCGAAGACGTGTTCGACTCCCATCGCGACGAGCTCGCGGGCGGCGTGCGGGCCGCCGAGGTCGTTCGCCATGACGACGTCGACGTCGACCATGACGAAATCGCCCGGGGCGATCTCGTCCACGTCGCAGTGCTCGAGCAAGATCTTCTCGGCGAGCGTCCGCCCCACCCGGCTCAGCCCCCTGACCTGGTAAGGAGTGCAACCACCGCATCGCCGAACTCCTCGGTCGTCGCAGTGCCGCCGAGGTCGGCGGTCGGCGCCGAGCGCAACGCCGCGTCGACCGCCTGGTCGAGCAGCTGCGCCTCGTCAGGACGCTCGAGCCCGTACGAGAGCATCAGGGCGGCGGAGCGCAGCATCGCAGCCGGGTTCGCAATCCCGCGACCCGCGATGTCCGGGGCGGAACCGTGGATCGGCTCGAAGAGCCCGGGGCCGGCCTCGCTCAGGCTGGCGGAGGGTGCGAGCCCGACGCCGCCCGTCGCGACCGCGGCGACATCCGAGAGAATGTCGCCGAAGGTGTTCTCGGTCAGCACCACGTCGAAGCGGCCCGGGTCGCGGACGAGCTGCATGGCCGCATTGTCGACGAGCATGGCATCGAGCTGCACGTCCGGATAGCCGGTCGCCACTTCGTCCACGACCTCCCGCCACAACGCCGAGGTCTCGAGCAAGCCGTGCTTGTCGACGAGCGTCACCATGTGCCTTCGTCCGCGGGCGAGCTCGAAGGCTCGACGCGCAATCCGGTCGACCTGCCATGGGTGGTACTCGCAGGTGTCGAACGCCATGCCGTCGCTGAGCCGTCCCTTGCGACCGTAGTAGAGGCCGCCCGAGAGCTCGCGCACGATCATCACGTCCACCCCGTCCGCGCGCACGGGACGAAGGTTCGCAAACACCCCGAGCCCTCTCCGGATACGTAGCAGACCCTGCTCTGGGCGGACGGCTGCACGCTCGTACTCGGGCGAGCCGACAGCGGCGAGCAGAACACCGTCGGCTTCCCGGCACGCCGCAAGCGTCGCGTCCGGCAACGGATCGCCGCACTCGCGAATGGCGGGACCGCCGAACGGCCTCTCCTCGATCTCGATCCGGAGCGGCAAGACCCGCAGCGCCCGGATCGCCTCGCGCATCACCTCTGGCCCGATCCCGTCGCCGGCCAGGCAGACGACCTTGATCTGTCCATCGGTCCGGCGCGGCGTCACGATCTCCCCAGCCTCCCGACCAGCTGCTCGACGAAATCCTCGTACCGCTTCGTGAACTCCTCGTCGGTCGGCAGCAGACCCGTGATGAATTTCGTCACCTGCGGCAGAACGAACGGGAAGACGGTGACCGAGACGAGCGCCAGCGCGACGAGTTCCGGATCGAGCGCGTCGTCGATCTCGCCGGCCGCCTGCGCGTCGCGCACGCTCGCGACGTGACGCCGCCAGGTACCGGAGCGATCCGCCTCGCGGACGAACTCTGCCGTCGAGTCGGCCTCGAGCGCCTCCCAGCCGAGCAGACGCTGCCAGCGAACGCCGGTCGATTCCGTGCCACGATCGACCATCAGCTTGAACTTCTCGGCAAGCGTGTCGCAGGCGCCTTCGGCAGCGATCCGCTGCCGCGACTCCTCGATCATCTGGCCGAGGACCTCGTTGTAGAGCCCGAGCTTGCCGCCGAAGTAGTAGTAGACGAGCTGCTTGTTTGCCTGCGCCTTGCGTGCGATCTCGTCCACCCGGGCGCCTGCGAGGCCTTTTTGCGCGAACTCCTCCGTCGCCACCTCGAGAATCCGCTCGCGTCTGTCCTCGCGCTGTCGCGTCGGCGACGCGTCCACGGTGCTCGGAAGCGGGCCTTGCTCCTTTTCCAGCGCCGTCATCGTTTCGTGCCCCAGTCGTCGTCAGCGTCTTGACCTCGTCTCAACCAACTGGTTGGATACTACAGACCGAGATCAAGAGCGTCTGGATCGATACGGGCAACGTGGTGCAGTTCGCAGGACGGATAGACGGGGAGGTCGCGGCATGAGCACGAGCGGGAACTCGACCTACGACGTGGTCGTGATCGGGATGGGTGCGGCCGGGCTCTCGGCCGCAGTGAGTTACGCGGACACAGCGACGGCGAGGGGCCGGCGCGTCCGCGTGGCAGTGCTGGAGCGGTCGGCGAGGGAGGAGCGGGGTGGCTCGACGCGCTACACGGGCTCGTGGTTCCGCGTCACCGAGGACCGGCAGCTCGACCCGGCGTTCGTGCAGACGATGGAGTCGGTCTCGGGTGGGCTGGCCGATCTCGACTACTGCCGGACGCTCGAGCGCGAGCTCCCCGCGTCGATCGGCTTCCTCGAGGAGCACGACGTCGAGTACATCTACTTCAAGCAGGGCCTCCCGAACCGCAACACGGGCGGCGGCCTCGGCATGCCCGCGGGGAAGGGCCTCGGCATCGTCGATGGGCTCGGCGGCGTCCTGGAGCGGACGGACGGCGTCGACCTCCTCTACGAGACGGAGGCGATTCGGCTGAGTGTCTCGGGCGGCGGCCGCGTCGACGGCGTCGTCGTCCGGGGGCGCGACGGACTGCTGAAGACCCTCAACGCGCGTGCAGTCGTGATCGCGAGCGGTGGCTTCGAGGGCAACAAGGAAATGCTGACGCAGTACCTCGGCGAGCGAGCGTGCGACATCCCCGTGATCGCGCCGGGGACCGGGAACAACCGAGGCGAGGGCATCAGGATGGCGATGGAGGTCGGAGCCGACACCGCGGGACAATTCGACATGTTCCACGCAGAGCCCATCGATCCGCGCTCGACGAAGCCCGACCCGGTGATCTACCCGTATCCCTACGGGATCGCCGTCAACCGCCACGCCGCACGATTCTTCGACGAAGGCAAGAACAGCTTCGACTCGACATTCGAGGAGTTCGGGTACGAGATCTGGCGCAACCAGGAGCAAACCGCCTTCCTGATCGGCGACCAGACGAGCCTCTCGGTCAACGGCTTCCAGGACGTGACGTTCACTGACCAGCCTCCCGTCACAGGCGGCACCATCGGTGAGCTGGCGAGCAAGCTCGGTCTCGACCCGGCTGCCCTCGAGGCGACCGTGAGCGAGTTCAACGCCGCGATCGGGCCTGGCGAGTTCGACCCGTACAGCTTCGACGGCAAGAGCACCGTCGGCCTGGAGCCACCGAAGTCGAACTGGGCGTCTCCGCTCGACTCACCGCCGTTCTTCGCGTATCCCCTGACATGCGCGATCTGCTTTACGTTCGGCGGCGTGCGAACCGACTCCCTCGCCCGCGTGGTCAGCCCGGCCGGAACCCCGATCCCCGGCCTGTACGCAGCCGGCGAGGTGACCGGCCTCTACTACCACGAGTACCCCGTCGGTACCTCGGTGATCAGGGGTGTCACGTTCGGTCGTATCGCCGGCGCGCACGCGGCGGCAGAGATGCCCGAGGAGGAACGATGAGCGACAGCGGCCCTCAGCTGCAATACCTCCTCGACCGCCAGGCGATCGCGGATTGCGTCAACCGTTACGCCCGCGGCCTCGTCGCAAGCGCGTGATCAAGCTCTTTGTCTTCCTGAAGCGCGCACCGACGCTCTCCGAGGACGAGTTCTGGACGTACTGGCTCGACATCCATGCGCCGCTCGTGGCGACGGCGTCCGCATTCCAACACCACGCCCGGCGCTACGTCGTCAACCGCGCTCTCCCGGGAGCCGCGATACCGGAGCTGAGGCTGTCCGATCTCGACGGGGCGGGTGAGTTGTGGTTCGACGACATCGACCGCCTCAGAGCGGTCGTCGGCGATCCCGCGTTCTCCGCTCCGGTCGAGGCCGATGTGGCGCGGTTCGCGGATCCAGTGCGGACGATCGTCCTCCGCTGCGAGGAGTCGGTGCAGTTCGATCGTGGCTTCGGCTCGGTCAAGTTCATGGGCCTCTCGAAGCGGCATCCGAGCATGGGCCACAACGAGTGGTGCCGGTACTGGATCGACGTTCACGGCCCGTTGGCGCACGGAATCCCCGAGTTCACACGCTATTACGGCAGGTATGTGCACAACTACGTGATCCCGGACGATCCCGCCGAGGCCGATTCGCTCGAGTTCGACGGCATCGTCGAGGAGTGGCTCGAGAGTCCCGACGACATGGCGCAGTGTCTCGCCGAGCCGAAGTATCTCGAGCACGTCCGCCCCGACGAGCTCGCATTCGTCGACTTTTCCCGCTCGCACATGCTGCTCGTGGAGGAGCACGTCATCTTCGACCGCGACACGGGAGTGACCCCGTAGTCCCCGCCCGCGGCCCTCGTCACTCGGCGCAAGGAGCCGCAATCTCGCCACACGTCCACGAGCACGAGCAGGACCTGATCGACCTACTCGGACTCGACCCCCGGCATGGGCACATCGCAGCCGGCACGCGACGCCTGAACCGGCCCGGAAGACTGCGGGCGAAGGGCTGAGGCCAGTTCGGGCCATTACTCGATGCGACAACGCAAGGGCGAGAGCCACTCCGCCGGTGTAGGAGAATCCGCGTGGCACTGCTCGCGACGAAGCTGCGACGATGAGCGCGATGGCTCGCCCATTCCCCACAACCGGCACGCGAAGAGCCCACACCACGAGGACGCGGCTGCTCGCGGCGGCCGGCATGATCGCACTGCTCGGCGGCACGGGCGTGATCGTCGTCACGAGCGATGGGACGGACGAGCGCGGGCCCGAGGCACCCACGGTCACGACGACCGCGCCCACTCCGGCGCCGAAGCCCGCCCGGACGCAACCGGCCGCCGTCAGGGTCACGGTGACCGGAATCGGGGCGTACGACCCCGAGGGGGACGAGACCGAGAACGGCAGCGATGCCGACCTCGCGGCCGACGGAAACCGTGCGACCGCGTGGAAGAGCGAGCACTACCGGAGCTCCTTCAGCAAGTCCGGCGTCGGCCTCGTCGTCGATGCCGGCCGGCCCGTCCGCGCGAAGGGCCTCACCGTGATCACCGATAGCCCCGGTTACAGGGCACAGGTTCGCGCCGGTGCCTTGCCGACGGGGCCGTTCGTCGCGGTCTCCGGAACGAAGGTCACCACGTTGCGAACGACGTTCTCCCTCCGGCCCCGGCGGAGCCGCTACCTGATGCTCTGGATCACCTCGATGCCGGCGTCGGGCACGGCCGCCGTGAACGAGATCACCGTTGTGGCAGCCGGTTGAGATGTCGCTGGCCGGCGCAGTCGCCGTTGCCGTCGGCCTCTTCATCGGGCTGCCGGCCCTGATCCTGCTCGCCGGTCTCGCCGGGCCGATCGGCTGGATCGTCGCTGCGGTCGTGCTCCCGATCGCAGTGCTCGGCGTCATCCTCTGGCTCGGTTGGTTTCGACGCCGGGACGACGATGGTCCCGGCGGGGCTTCCGGCACGCCGTGGCCGTGAGGCGTCGGACGTCGAGGACTCGACACACCGCTCGCCTCGACGACAACGAGGAGGACGCGGAAGACGGCGTCAGCCGCCCGGCACCGTTGCCGGCCGCTTGGCCACCGTCACCGTGACGCGCCGAGGGCCCGACCGGTCGATGACCTCGAGCACAATCGAGTCGCCCGGGTCGAGGGCGCTCAGCGCCTTCGAGATCTCCTCCGTCGAGCGCACCGGTCGGCCATCGATCGAGACGACGACATCCCCCTCGCGAAGGCCCGCCTTGGAGGCAGGGCTACGGGCAAAGACGGCGATCACGGCTGCTCCGCGCGTACCGGGCGGCAGACCGAGTTGAACAGCAGCCGCGGCGGTGTCGATCGAGTCGAAGGTGGCGCCGATCCACGCACGCGGGTCTGCCGGCTTGCTGCGGATCTCGTCGATCACCGGCCGAGCTTCGTCGATGGCGATCGCGAACCCGACGTTCTCCGCGCTCCCGGCACGAACGGCGCCGGTGTTGATGCCGACGAGCCTTCCGGCCGAGTCGACGAGCGCGCCGCCCGAATTGCCAGGGTTGATCGCTGCGTCGGTCTGGAGCAGACCCTCGAGGGAGGCGGCGCCTTCCGGCTGGAACGTCCGATCGAGCCCGGAGACGATCCCCTGGGTCACGGTCGGGCCGCCGAGGTCGAGAGGGAAACCGATCGCGAGCACACCGTCGCCGAGCCGGAGGTTCGACGACCGTCCGAGGGGAACAGGGACCAGATCAACGGGACGAACGCGAATGATCGCGAGATCGCGATCGGCGGCGGTGCCGATCACCGTCCCATGCACCGGTTGGGTGTGACGCCCGTCGTTGAAGAAGATGGTGACGGTGCGCGCTCCCTGCACGACATGATTGTTCGTCAGGATCACCCCTCGGCGGTCGATCACCACACCCGACGCCTCACCCTTGCTGCCGTCGAACCCGAGCGTCCTCACGTTGACGACGCCGGGGAGTACGCGCGCAATGACGTCCGCGGCACTGTCGCTTCGAGAGGTGGTTGCCGGGGGCGTCGGGCCCGGGACAGTCTGCGCCGCCGTCGAGACGGTTGGTGCCGCGTCGTTGGAGCCGCTGTCGCAACCGGCGGCAGCCAGACCGAGCGCCGCCACGGCGAGGAGCGCTGCGGCCCTCACGGTAGGCGCTGGATCCAGAGGAGGGAGAATGCTCCGGCGGCGAGAGCGAGCAGGGCCGCGAGCCCCAGCAGGGCGAAGCTCAACTCGCGCCATTCCTGCTTCTGTCCGAGCCGGGAGGCCAGATCCTCGTAGACGGAATTCAGGCGCACCTCATCCTGAGTCTCGAAGAACTCGCCGCCCGTCGTCTCCGCAATCTGCCTCAGCGTGACGGGATCGGGCGGCACGGGCCGGCTGAAGCCTTGCCGGACGATGACGCCGTCGGGGGTACCGAGCGCGACGGCATAGATGGGGATGCCGTACGACTTCGCGCGCTCGGCGCCCTCGAGGGGTTCCAGCGTTCCGCGCGTCTGGGCACCGTCCGAGAGGAGGAGGATCGCCGACAGCGGCCCGTCCGGATCTCGGGGCGCTGTCGGTTGTCCGGCAGGCGGCGAGGCGTCGCCGTCGCTCGTCACCGGCTGGAGGAGTTCGACCGAACGCGCCAATGCATCACCGATAGCCGTTCCCCGGCCGAACGTCGACCCGAACCGGAGTGACTCGAGGACGAGCTCGCGGTCGTGCGTCAGGGGTGCCGCAACGAACGGTTCGCCCGAGAACGTGACGAGCCCGATACGGTACTTCTCCGGGAGCTTGTCGAGGAAGCGGCGAACCGCCTCCTGCGCGGCAGCGAGGCGGTTCGGTTTCACGTCCTCGGCGCCCATCGACCCCGACACGTCGACGGTGAGGGCGATCGAGGCCTGCTCGCTGGCAACGGACACCTCGACCTCGGGCCGTGCGAGCGCGGCAAGGGCACAGGTCAATGCCAACGCCGCCAGTGCCGGCGGAACGAAGCGCCGCCAGCTCGGCGCGCCGGCCGCGACCACGGCGAGGACGTCGATGTTCGTGTAGTGGATCGCGTACCGGGATCGTCGGCGTTCGATCGCCAGGTAGCCGAACACCACGAGGGGCACGATCAGGAGCGCAAGCAACATCAGTGGCCAGGCGACTCTCATCGCGCACACTCCGCATGCACCTGGACCTCGACGCGCACTCCGGCGGCGATGCCTCGGCGCGTCGCGCTGACGAGGATCCGTCCCGCTCGGGCGACGCGGACGACGCGGACGGCGGCGAGCTGGGCCGTCGACGGCACGCCGCTGGTGTACAACCCGACGCTGTGGCTCGCGCGCAACAGGCGTTCGCCGCCGCGGCAGCCGACTGTCGTTCGCGCAAGCGTGCCCGCTACGACCCTGAGCGTCGTGACGCGGGTCGTGATCGGCTCTCCCGGCTTGACGGCGCTCGCCGCCGAGCTGGCAGTGGGCGTACGCCTGCCGCCGCCACCGCCGGGGATGCAGCCGATGAAAGGCTGGTAGCTCGTGGCTTTCGGGGCGCGCCCGGCATACCTGCCCCTGAAGAGGAGCGACCGGGTGGTCGTGATCCCGGGATTGACAGGGCTGCCGAGTCGTCCCGGAAACTCGACCGCGACCTCAGCGTCGCTGGCCCTGGCATCGACTCCCCCGACGACGCCCTCAGGGCAGACGAGGCGCCAGCTCGTGGTCGCAGAGGCGCCGCCGGCAGCCGGGATCGCGACCCAGGGACCGGCGACCGGGATGCAGACCAGGAGGCCGTTGCACTCGTCCGCGGCAAAACCGGCGGGGGCGCTCACCGCCAGGGTCGCCGTTACCACCGCGGCCGTCACGGCGGCCCGGATCACGGGACCCTCCTGAACCAGTCGGCGGAGAGGACACCGCCGACGAGCAGGAGAAGTGACCCCACCGCTGCGAAGGCGACCGTGATCTCCTCGTCCTTGCGGGTGCTGCCGAGGCGCGACTTCAGGTCCGCATACACGGGACTGAGGTCGTCTTCGGTCGGAGCTGGGAAGAAGCTCCCGCCCGTTTGCGCCGCCACGCTGCGCAACGCATCGGGATCCGGCGGCACCTGGATCCGCTCGACATAGCCCCCGACGTGCGGCACCTGCACGATTCCGGCCTCGGTCCCGAGCAACGCCGTGAAGATCGGTACCTCCGCCTCGCGCGCCCGCCGAATCGCCTCTTCCAGCCGGATGCGCCCACCGTCGATCGCGCCGTCCGAGATGACGAGGACGACTGCGGGCGGTGGGTCCTCCCCGGCAGGACGCTTCGCGCCCTGCGGAGTCCCACGGGCGACGCCGACCGCGGTCGCGAGCGCATCGCCGAGCGCGGTCGCCTCGCCGACACGAAGCGCGCCGAGCGCCGTGTCCACGAACTCGCGGTCGCGAGTCGGCGGGGACACGACCTGGGCCGTCGAGCTGAAGGCGACGACAGCAACGCGATAGCGCTCCGGCAGGTCGACAAGGAACCGGCGGGCCGAGGCCTGAGCGGCGGCGAGCCTCGTCGGTGCGATGTCGGTTGCACCCATCGACCGCGACGTGTCGATCGCGAGAATCGCTGTCGCCTCCTCGGAGCGGATCGAGATGGTCGCGTGCGGCCGGGCGAAGCCGACAAGGAACACAGTGACCGCGAGCAGGAGCAGCGCCACGGGAAGGTGCCGACGCCAACCGGGGATCCGATCGACGACGTTCGGAAGCAGTGCCGGCTCGACGAAACGCGCCGACTCGCGTAACCGTCTGCGCTGAAACCAGACGTAGCCGGCGACGGCAGCAGGGACCAGGAGCAGGGCGAACAGGGCGAAGGGCGAGGCGAAGCTCATCGCGACCCCGCATGGCGGAGAAAAGCGGTCAGCTCGCGCAGCCAGTCACCGTGGGTCCGGAGCACGACATGCCGAGCTCCGGCCGAGGTGATCTCCGCCGCCACGTCACGGCGCTCCTGCGCGGCCGCAGCCACGAACTGCGAGCGCAGCCGCTCGCTCGAAGTGTCAACCCTCAGCTGCCGGCCGGTCTCCGGATCGACGAGACAGAGCTGCCCGAGCTTCGGAAGCTCCTGCTCTCGCGCGTCGCGGATCTCGACCGCCACCACATGGTGGCGGCCCGCGAGCATCAGAAGCGGCCGCCGCCAGTCACGGGGGCCGCGGAAGTCCGAGACGACGACGACGTACGCCCGCTGTCGTGCCAGATTGCCGACCCGCCGCAGCGCCTCTCCGACAGACGTCGCTCCACCCGAATCGCGCCTCTGCCCCGCTGCCTCCTCCTTGCGCATCGCCAGCAGCAGGCCGAGTAGGCCGGCCCGGCCCTGCTGCGGCGGCAAGGCACGCGGCTGCTCGCCTCCGAACGTGACGAGGCCGAGCCGGTTCCCACGGCGGGTAGCCGCGTAGCCGATCGCGAGCGAGGCCCCTTCGGCAACGTCCGCCTTCCGACGTTCGGCCGTGCCGAACACCATCGAGGGTGAGGTGTCGAGCACGAGCCATGTCACAAGCGCCCGCTCGGCAAGGTGGATCCGGACATGAGGTGTGCCCGTTCGTGCGGTTACGTTCCAGTCGATCTGGCGGACATCGTCTTCGACGGGCTCGTACGGGCGGATCTGCGCGAGCTCGCTGCCGCGACCGAGCAGTGACGAGCGATGGTCGCCCGGCAGCAACCCCTCGACCCGGCGCGCGATCGTCAGGTCGAGAGCACGCAGCAAAGGCTCCGGCATCGGCCCCGGGCCAGGCCTGGCCGGGGTCTGTCCACGGCGGAGGAGCCCTTCGATCACGCCGCGTTACGAGAAAGGTCGAGCTGCGGGACGGGAACAGCTGCGATGATCTCGTCGAGCAGGCTGTCGGGGCTTCGCTGCTCGGCCAGAGCCTCGTAGGAAAGCACGAGCCGGTGGCGGAGCGCGTCCTTGCTGAGCTCCTGCAGGTCCTGGACGAGCACGTACTCGCGTCCACGAACGACGGCGAGCCCTCGCGCCGCGTGGATCAGGCTGATCGGGCCTCGGGGGCTGGCCCCGAACGAGATGAACTGCGCCAAGTCGTGCAGCCCGAACTCGTCCGGGCGACGCGTGGCGGTGGCGAGCCGGAGGGCATAGCTGACGAGGCCGGGATCGACGTAGATCTCGCGCACCGCCGCCTGAACGGCGCGAAGGTCGTCGATCGAGAGCAGCTGCGCCAGCTCGGGCGGGGACACGAGCGAGCGCTGGATCACCGTCAGCTCCTCGTCATGGAGCGGGTAGTCAACGAGGATCTTGAGCATGAAACGATCGACCTGCGCCTCGGGTAGCGGGTAGGTGCCTTCCGACTCGATCGGGTTCTGGGTCGCCATCACGAGGAACGGATCGGGCACGGCGTGCGTCGTGTGACCGAGCGTGACCTGACGCTCCTGCATGACTTCGAGCAGCGCCGACTGCACCTTGGCCGGAGCGCGGTTGATCTCGTCGGCAAGCAAGAAATTGCAGAAGACTGGACCGAGCTCGGTATCGAAACTCGCGGTGTCGGCGCGGTAGATGCGCGTGCCGACGAGGTCGGACGGAACGAGGTCGGGAGTGAACTGGATCCGCTTGAACGTGCCGCCGAGCACGTTAGCGGTCGTCTTCACCGTCAACGTCTTCGCGAGACCCGGAACGCCTTCGATCAACAGGTGTCCGCCGGTCAGTAGGCAGATGAGTACCCGCTCCAGCATCTCGTCCTGGCCGGCAATCACCCGCCGGATCTCGAACAGGGCCTGCTCGAGCCTCTCCTTCGTCTGAGCCGTGTTCGGCGGTTCGACGCTACTCGCCACGTTCACTCCCTTCGTCGCTCTGCGTACTCGGTTCGAGGTCGAGCGACGACGGGGCGTTGGTCTGCGAAATCACCACCCGGAGGCCTCCGGTCGACGCTGATGAGCCCGATTGCAGTGAACATTGACACAGAGATGCGGTTGCGAAGATTGCGCGTCGGTTGTGCCGCCGCGGCCGATGAGAGCAACGGTGGTACGTGTAATCCGCGGCTCGGCTGATTCGGCCGTCGCAGGACGTGTATTGGAACGGAGGATCTGACACGATGGGCCGATGACCAGCCTCGAGCTCGTGACGGCTGCCCGAACCAGGCGAGTGCCGGCCGAGCCGCACGGTGGCGACCGGCGAAGGCGCACGCCCTGAGCGACGCACGGGAGTTGATGAGCTGGGAGGATCTGGGCGTCGGCTGCCGTGAGCTCGCCGAGGCCGTGCACGCCGACGGCTGGATCCCCGACCTCGTGCTGGGCATCTCTCGCGGAGGGCTGCTCGTCGCCGGCGCCCTGGCCTACGCCCTCGGAATCAAGAACACGGCGACGATCAGCGTCGAGTTCTACACCGGCGTCGACGAGCGGCTCGAGCTGCCGATGCTGCTTCCGCCCGTCCCGGACCTCGTCGACCTCACGACTGCACGCGTCCTGATCGCAGACGACGTCGCCGACACCGGCGCGACACTCGAGCTCGTCCGGGAGTTCTGTGCAGGCCGCGTGGGAGAGGCGCGGGTCGCGGTGTTGTACGAGAAGTCGCGGTCGACGGTCGCGAGCCACTACGTGTGGCGTCGGACCGACCGTTGGATCACGTTCCCGTGGAGCGCCGAGCCACCCGTGGGCGAGACGCAATCGACGACGTGACGGTCCGAGCGGCGCTGTTAGACTGGGCGGCTCGGGGAGCGGAAGGGGATCGAGCGGTTGGGGGATGTCTGGTGGTTAGGGGGATATCTGAAGGTCACAATTCGCGCACACCGCGAACGGTGGTGGGCGTGATTCTGGGTGCTCTCGCACTGGCTCCCGCCTGCCTCGCCGACAGCGGGCCGGCGCCCGATCCGGCGCCCGTCGTGACGGCGCCTGCCGCAACTGCACCGACATCGACACAAGGCCCCGCTACCACGGCGCCGCCCCCTTCGTCGACGTCCTCCTCGCCTTCTTCGTCGTCCTCGCCCTCAGTCGTCGTCGTCGTCGCCGCCGCCGCCTTCCTCGTCCGCGTCGCCTTCCTCGTCGTCGTCCTCGTCCTCGTCGCCTTCTTCATCCTCCTCGGGCTCCGGCTCCTCCTCGTCGTCCACGCCGACGCGCAGTCAATCGTCCGAAGCCGCGTCGAACGCAGCCGCTCGACAGAAGGCGGCCGCGAAGGCCCGCGCTGCCCGGGTGCAAAAGGCCGCCCGGGCGCACGCCATCGAGCAACGGCAGGCCAAGGCCCGTGCGCACGCCATCGAGCAGCAACAGGCCAAGGCCCGAGCGACCGCCCGGGCGGAAGCACGCGCGGCCGCCCGGACGGAGGCACACGCGAAGGCTCTCGCCGCCACCCGCGCGGCTGAGCCGTCGAGCGCCGCCGACCTCGGCGGTCACAGCGGATCGATTCAGCTCCTGGCCAAGGTTCTCCTCGGCGTGGCGGCCGTGCTCCTGCTGCTCGCTCTTGCCCCGGCCTCCGCTGCGTATACGTTCGGGCCGCGCGCGGGGCATGCACTCGCCGAGGGGCGATTCACGCTCGCCGGGATCGGTGCTGCCCTGGCGATCGGGATGGTCGTGGCGCTCTTCCTCGGAGGGGCCCAGTGAGGCGGCGCGGAGCCGCAGCGATGATCGCGGCGGCAGCTGTCCTGCTGATGTTCGTCCCGATCGCGAGTGCTGCGTCCACCGCCGCCGAACATCAACCCGATCGGCGAACGTCCACCTCGGGAACTGATGTCCGGCTCAGCTTCTCGTCTCAGCCGTCCGACGACGACAGAGTTCCGCTGCACACTCGAGCGGCCCAGCTCACCGCGGGCGCTCACTGCATGCGATTCCACCCACAGCGCATCACTCCGGACTGGCACGACGGGAACTACACCGTTCAGCCGTCGCGGCCGGCGACGGCAGCGAGTCCGGCGCTGCGACCACGGAAGCGTTCACCGTGGCACGTGGTCAGTCCCCGACACGCACTGCCACCGGTCCATCGGCAGCCATCACCAACGTCAACGAACCCGCGACCGACCGACCGGCGCCTTCCACCGTCGTCACAACGACCGGCTCTCCCGCCGCCACCGACAGCGCCGACGCGGCTCCAACCGTCACCTGCAGCTCCCGCCTCCGGCACCGGCTCTCGCCGGGAGGGCCAACGTTCGCCGTCACGTGCACCGCACAAACGACCAGCGCCACACCAACACCACTCACGCGACCGCCGTGCTAGCGTCATCGTCACGACACGACGCCACCGGTCGATCGCAGCCATCCCAACGTCACGACGGCCGCGACCGGTACCGTCCACCGTCGATCACCTACACGGCCACCGCCGCCACCGAGCAATGTCGACCCGAGCGCCAACCGTCACCTGCGCTCCCGCCTCCGGCACGGGCTTCGCGGTCGGCACGACGCCAGTCACGTGCACCGCAAAAGACCGACGCCGCCGCCAACACCGAATCGTCACCGCCGCGATCAGCGTCATCGTCACGACACGACGCCGACCGGGATCACCAGCCATCCCAACGTCACGACGCGCCGCGACCGGCTCCGTCCACTGTCGTCACCTTACACGGCCACCGCGCCGCCACCGAGCTCCGACCTGCAGCATCCGACCGTCACCTGCGCTCCTGACCTCCGCCACGAGACTTCGCGGTCGCAACGACGCCAGTCACGTTCACCGTCACGGACGACCGACGCCACTCGGCAACACCACATCACGCTCGCGACCACGGCTTTAGCGTCGACTCGACACCGCCGGCGCACCACCATTCGCCCACGACCGACGATCACCGCGCGGCGACAACACCGCGGCCCTAGCTCGATCACCTTCACGGCTACCGGACGCGCCACCGCGAGCGTCGACCTGCAGCCTCGACGGCGGCACCTTCGCTGCCTGCACCTCCGCGCACGAAACCTCACCGGACTCGCCGACGGCAGCCCACACGTTCAGCCGTCCGCGCGACCGGACGCCGTCGGAACACCGACGCCACCCCCGCGACCGCCGGCTGGACCGTCGACGCGACCAGACCCCGTCCTGACCGGCCCCGGCAGCAAGACCGTCGAGGCGGACGGCCCCGGAGGAACCAAGGTGAGCTTCGCCGTGAGCGCATCGGACGCAGGGAGCTCGCTGCTCCCGGACGCGGTGACGTGCAACCCGCCCTCTCCGACCCAGTTCGCCCTCGGGAAGTCGACGGTCACGTGCACGGCCACAGACGGAGTCGGCAACAAAGGCACGCTGTCCTTCGACGTCACGGTCGTCGACACCAGACCGCCCGGGATCAACGCCCCCGACGCCTCGTTCACCGCGACCGACGCGAGCGGGGTGGCTCGCTCCGACAAGGACGTCGCCGCCTACCTGGCCAAGATCTCCGCCTCGGATCTCGTCTCGGGCGTGACGCTGACCACGACGATCCCCGACAAGCTGCCGATCGGGGCCACCAAGATCGTCGTCAGAGCGCGGGACGCCGCCGGCAACGTGGCCCAGAAGACGGTGACGCTCACCGTGCTCGAGCCGGGCAAGGCGGCTCCGAAAGCCGACTTCAGGCCGCCGGGGGCGGTGCGGCGCGCCACCGCCAAGGGCGCCGACGGCGTCGTGCTCCTGTCCTGGTCGGCACCGGCCATCGCCGACCTCGCGTACGTGCGGATCGAGCAGTCGATCGTCGGAAAATCCGCGTCGAAGATCGTGTACCGCGGCACCCAGACGAGCTACAAGGCCACAGGGCTGCGCAACGGCGTCACCTACCGCTTCATCCTCGTCGCGTTCGACAAGTCCAACAACAGCTCGAAGGGAGTCGTCGTGTCGGCGACTCCGAAAGGGCTGCTGCTCGCGTCCCCGAAGCCCGGCGCCAAAGTCATCAAGCCACCGCGCCTGCGCTGGGCCCCGGTCGCCACGGCCGGCTACTTCAACGTTCAGCTGTACCGCAAGGGGGCAAAGATCCTCTCGGTTTGGCCCAAGGCAGTGAGCTTCCAGCTCGCCTCGCGCTGGTCGTACGAGAAGCACAAGTTCACGCTCAAGCCGGGCGTCTACACCTGGTACGTGTGGCCGGGCGTCGGCCCCCGTGCAAACGTGCGGTACGGAGACCTCCTCGGCAAGAGCAGCTTCGTCGTAGTCGGCAAGAATGCGCTAGCGAAGAAGACGTAGCCGCGCCGGGTCGATCCCGAGCCAGGTCCGGGCCAATCGGTGCATCGTCCCGTCGGCCCGCATCTGCCCGAGCGCCCGGCCGACCTCCGCCACGGCGATGGGGCCGCCACGGGTGACCGCGACGACGTAGCCGCGACCGAACTCGATCCGCGCCGTCACCGGCCCCAACACACCGCCTCGGCCGGCAACGAGGCGGCCGACGCGGTCCGCGTCGACGACGGCCGCGTCGCAGACCCCCGTCTGCACGAGCTGCAGCAGGCGATCGTCGGAGGGGGCGAGGATCGGTCGCACGGCGGGCATCACGGCCGCGGCGATCGCCTGTGCCCCTTCACTGCCGCGCACCGCGCAGGTGATCCTGTTCCTGAGGTCGCCGAGCGTTGTCAGGCGCGGCAGGCCGCGGCGCAGCACAACCGCCTGATCGGTACCGAGATAGGGATCGCTGAGATCTGCAAGGGACGACGACACCTTCGACGGCCGGATCGATGCGATCACGAGATGCCACGGTCGCAGCGGCGCCGCAAGCAGTCGAAACACCGGCCGGACGTAGACGAAGCGGACGCGCGGGACACCGAGGCGGCGGGCGAGATCTCGCGCGACGTCGACCTCGAAGCCGCGCGCAAGGATCACCTGTCCGCCACGCACCACGCCGGCCTGGAGCACGGGATCGCCGAGACCGAGCGCCACGACGAGCTCCGTCGGACGCGGCTGAACGAAAGGAGGCTGGGCCTCCGGCGGATCGTCCGCGCGGCCGTCAGCCGGTAGACCCAGTGCGACGAGCACCGCCGCGACGGAGGCGACGGCGCCGACGAACGCGACGACGACACCGAGGTTCCCGACCAGGGCATCGCCTGCCGACCGGCCCGTCATGCCGCAGACGCCTCGTCGAACACCTCGACGCGCGTTCCCGTCTCGGCGAAGCCGAACAGCGTCGTCGCGTCGTAGTGATTGACCCTGATGCAGCCGTGCGAGGCTGCGTATGTCGGCACCGACCCGAACTCGTGAAACGCGACGCCGCCCGTGAAGTAGCTCGCCCACGGCAGCCAGACCTTGAACGGCACCGACCACGAGTAGCGCTCTTTGCGATAGACCCTGAAGGACCCGGTCGGCGTCCGCCCTCCCGCGCCGGACGAGATGTGCACTGCGCGGACGACCCGGTTGTCGTCGATCAGGAGCGCGAGCTGGCGTCGCAGCTGCACTTCGATCCGCCGGCCGGGGGCCCGTCGCGCGGGCTCCGGTCGGGTCGCCCGCTGCAGCGCCGCGATCGTCGCCGCGCCGAGCGTCGCGTCCCGGTTGAGGTTCGCCCATTTCTGGAAGCCGAGAACCGCCGTCGACGTCTGGTCGTCGATCACGCCGGTGAGCCCCGACGGCGCCATGAAGCCGAGATCGACGAGCCGCTGTTGGAGCTCGCGTTCCGTCGCCTGGGGATGCGAGCGCTCGATTGCGGTCGTGACGGGACGGCGCAGGTCGTAGCCCGGGAAAAGGCCTACGGGGATACCGCCCTCGATCAGGACGCGCACGGCGAGGACGCCGGGAATGCTCCTGACGGTGCGAACCAGCTGGCTCACGCGACCCTGAAGCGCCTGCTCGTCACGGCCGGCCGCAAAGCGGGCACCCAGATCGACGGTGACGATGCGTCGCGAGACGGTCACGGAAAGCAGCGGAGTCGCTCGAGGTACTGCCGAGTGAAGGCCGCGGCTGCGTTCGGCCTGGGTGGGCCCGGCGAGCAGGAGGGCCACTGCCCTCTCGATCGACGTTCCACTGCGGACGACCGGTGTCGGTTTTCCGTCCGCGACGAACCAGACGCGCAGACCTGCGCCGGCGGTACCGGGAATCACGAGCGTCATGGCCGCAAGCGTGAGGAAAGCCCTGCATTTCATACCAATCAGGTTCGCCGGTTGGGCGCGCATCTCCTACCCGATCGACACAACCGAGGCGAACCTCAAGCCGCCAACCGAACGCGCCGATGAAGACGGGAAGCCTCGTGACCCCTCCCACCAACAACTCTGCGGCCACAACGCTTCCGGCCCGCGGTGACGACGGCGACGCCACGGCATCCCTCGCGCTCGTCGAGTCGTACCGTCGGCTGGCCGACGTGTTCCACGACGTGCTATCCGAACAGTCGCTCGATGCCCTGCTGGAGCGCATTGCGGACACCGTCGGCGAGCTCATCCCCCACGACGACCTCGCGTTCTACGAGGCCGACGAAACGACCCGCAAGCTATGGGCCGTCCTCGCTCGGGGCGACTATGCAGACGAGGTAATTGCCGACGAGCCCTTTACCTTCGGGCAGGGGATCACAGGCTGGGCCGTCGAGAATCGCGAGCCCGTACTCGCGAACCGCGCCGACCTCGATCCTCGGGTGCGGTTCGTCGAGGGCACTCCTCCCGATCCGGAGTCGCTCATCGCCGTGCCGCTCATCGCTCGCGGCTGCATCAAGGGCGCACTCAACATCTATCGGGTCGGGCTGAAGGAGTTCACGGAGGAGGAGTTCAGGCTGGCCGTCCGGTTCGGCGACGCCGCAGCTCTCGCGCTGGACAACGCTCACGTCAGGGCGAGTCTCGAGCTCCAGGCGCAGACCGATCCGCTGACGGGCCTCTGGAACCACCGCGCTTTTCACGAGCGACTCCGCAACGCGCTCCTCCACAGCTCCTCCGAGCATCAGTCCGTGGCGCTGCTGATGCTCGACCTCGACGACTTCAAGCGGGTGAACGACATCCACGGCCACGCAGTCGGAGACAAGGTGCTGGCCGAGCTCGCCGACGAGCTCCGAGCGGTGGTGCGTTCCGGCGACGACGTCTGCCGGACGGGTGGTGAGGAGTTCGCGATCATCCTCCCCGCGGGCGATCTCCAGATCGCCCATGCACTCGCCGAGCGGGTCGCGGAACGGATCGCCCTCGCCGACTTCTATCCCGCCGGACCGATGACCGTCTCGACGGGGATCGCCCTCGGGCCTGGGCACGCTGCCAACCCTCGCGAGCTCGTCGCCTGCGCCGAGCTCGCCATGATGACCGCCAAGGCACGCGGCAAGAGCCGGATCGTGGTCTTCCGCGAGGACGAGAGCGAGCGTCCCTACTCGGCCACGACGAGAGGCGACGAGGTTCGATCGATCGCCCATCTGAAGATGTTGCACGGTGTCTCGAGCAAGCTGAGCCGCTTGCTCGAGGTCTCCGAGATCGGTACCACGATCGTCGAGGAGCTACGGCAGCTGATCGACTACCACAACTGTCGTGTGTTCCTCCGTGACGGGGAAGACCTCCGACCGGTGGCGTTTCGCGGCGACCTCACGAAGGGCTCCGAGTCGGCGCTCGACGTGCTCGTGACGAAGGTCGGAGTCGGCGTCACCGGCCACGTGGCGGCAACGGGCAAACCCTTTCTGACGGGGGACGCTGCCAATTGCGGAATCGGCCACCACATCGCAGGAACTGCCCGGATCGAGGAGTCGCTGCTGGCCGTACCGCTCCGCTACGGCGCCAGCGTCGTCGGCGTGCTCGTGCTCTCGAAGCTCGGGCTCGACCAGTTCGACGCGGACGACGTGCGCCTGCTCGAGGTGCTCGCCGGCCACGCATCCGTGGCGCTCGTCAACGCGGGCCTGTACGAGGCCCAACGTCGGGAGGCAGACGGCGCGAAAGCGCTGCTCGAGCTGTCACGCGAGCTGTCAGCCTGTACGCAGCTCGACGCCGTGGCCGGCGGAGTCGTGCGCGGCGCGGTCCACATCCTCGACGTTCCGCGGGCGTCGGTCTGGCTTCCGGGGAGCGACGGCAACGGCCTCGTGTGCCGTGGTGTGTGGCCCGCCGACGACACGGCACGATTCGCCCAGCCGGGTGACCGGCTGGCCGCTGCCGCGTCCGGGCTGTTGCTCCAACGCTCCGAGCCCTTCATCGTCGAGCGGCGCGATTACGCGCACCTCGTTGGAGCCGATTTCGCGCGCGCGCTCTCGGAAAGGTATGCCGTAGCCCCCATCATCCTCGATATCGGTTGTGCAGCGCTCTCGCTCGCTCTCGACAGCAACCACAACCTCGACGAACGGCAGCTCGAGCTGCTCGGAGGTATCGCCGACCAGGCGAAGATGGCACTCACGAACGCTCTCTCCTTCGAGACCCTCGAGCGAACGTTCCTGTCGACCGTCGAGGCTCTCGCGAACGCACTCGAAGCAAAGGACGAGTACACCTCGTCACATGCCCGCTGGATCAGGGACATGGCGGTGCGAGTCGGTGAAGAGCTCGGCCTGGAGGATGCCGCGCTGAAGCGGGTGGAACTCGGGGCGTTGTTCCACGACATCGGCAAGATCGGAATCCCGGCATCGATCCTGATGAAGCCGGGCCCGCTGACCGTCACCGAGCGAAAGCTGATCGAGACCCACCCGGAGCTCGGAGAGAGGATCCTGGCCCCGATCGAGCAGCTCGAACACGTCCGGCCGATCGTCCGTGCCTGTCACGAGCGCTACGACGGCGAGGGGTACCCGGATCGCCTGGCAGGGAGCGAGATCCCGCTCGAGGCGCGGATCATCTTCGTCTGCGACGCGTTCCACGCGATGACGACGAGCCGACCGTACCGAGAGGCATTGCCGGTCGCCGAGGCCCGCCGTCGCCTGCTCGAGGCTGCCGGCTCGCAGTTCGACCCTGCCATCGTCGACGTCTGCATTCGGGTGCTCGAAGCCCCGGGCAGCTAGTCCGGAACGCCGGCCCTCAGCCAATCCGACGCAAGAGCAACAGCGAGCGTCCCTCGACCTCGACCTCGCCCCGTACCGGCACCTCCCACGCGCCGGGCTCGAGCTCGGGATCCGCCGTCGAGAGCTCGAGCGACCACTTTCGGCCGAAGCGCGCCGGCGGCAGCCGGAACGGCAGCGCGTCCTGCCACGCGTTGAAGAGCACGAGGAACGAATCGTCGATGATCGGCTCGCCTTCGCGGGTCTCCGCCATGATCTCGGCGCCGTTGAGGAATGCACCGACAGCCGAGGCATCACCGCGGTCCCAGTCGCGCCGGGTCATCGCGCGTCCGTCGGGACGAAACCACCAGACGTCGGGAGCACCCGAGTCCTCCTGCTCCTTCCCCGTCAGGAAGGTCGGCCGGCGGAAGACCGGGTGGGCGTGCCGAAGGGCGATCAGGCGTTGCGTGAAGCGGAGAAGCGCCTGCGCCCGTTCGTCGAGCTCCCAATCGACCCAGCTGGTCTCGTTGTCCTGACAGTACGCGTTGTTGTTTCCCTGCTGGGTACGGGCCAGCTCGTCGCCTGCGAGCACCATCGGCACGCCGTGGGAAAGAAGCAGCGTGGAGAGGAAGTTACGCACCTGACGATCGCGCAGCGCGTTCACGGCAGGGTCGTCCGTCTCGCCTTCGACGCCGCAGTTCCACGACCGGTTGTCGGTCGTCCCATCCTCGTTCCCTTCCAGATTCGCGTCGTTGTGCCGGTCGTTGTACGAGACGAGATCGCGCAGTGTGAATCCGTCGTGGCACGTGACGTAGTTGATCGAGGCAAATGGACGCCTGCCGTCCGACTGGTAGAGGTCGCTCGACCCGGTGAACCGCTGCGCAAAGGCAGCCACCGCGCTATGGCTGCGCCAGAAGTCCCGCATCGTGTCGCGGTACATGCCATTCCACTCGGTCCAGAGGACGGGGAAATTGCCGACCTGGTACCCGCCCTCGCCAACATCCCACGGCTCGGCGATGAGCTTTACCTGAGACAGGATCGGGTCCTGATGGATGATGTCGAAGAACGCCGACAGCCGATCGACGTCGTGAAACTCGCGGGCAAGAGCCGATGCGAGATCGAACCGGAAGCCATCGACGTGACAATCGACCACGAAGTACCGGAGCGAGTCCATGATCAGACGCAAAACGGACGGGTTCACCGGATTGAGGGAGTTTCCGGTGCCGGTGAAGTCCTTGTAGTACCGCGGCGCGTCGGGCATGGTGCGGTAGTAGGCGAAGTTGTCGACGCCCTTGAACGACAATGTCGGGCCGAGATGGTTGCCCTCGGCCGTATGGTTGTAGACGACGTCGAGGATCACCTCGATCCCGGCTCGGTGCATTGCCTTGACGAGCCCCTTGAACTCGCGAACCTGCTGGCCGTGGGTGCCCGTTGCCGCGTACCCGGCATGGGGAGCGAGGAAACCGATCGTCGAATAGCCCCAGTAGTTCGTCAGCCCTCGCGCCTGGAGGAAGTGCTCGTCGGCGATGTGGTGGATCGGCAGTAGTTCGACAGCCGTCACGCCGAGGTCGACGAGGTGTGAGATAGCGGCTTCGGAGGCAAGCCCCGCGTAGGTGCCGCGGAGATCCTCGCGAACGCCCGGCAGCAAGCGGGTGAAGCCCTTCACGTGGAGCTCGTAGATCACCGTCTCGTCCCAGGGACGGTGGAGGAGATGGTCTCCCTCCCACTCGAACGACTCGTCGATCACGACCGACTTCGGGATCGCGCCGGCGTCATCGCTCGCGTCCATGACGAGATCGTCGCCGTCTGCGTACGCGAGCGTACGGCCGCGGTCCCACTCGACCGGCCCCTCGATCGCTTTCGCGTACGGATCGATCAGCAGCTTGTGGGGGTTGAAGCGGTGCCCCTGCTCCGGCGCCCAGGGCCCGTGGACGCGATAGCCGTAGCGCTGACCCGGGCCGACCCCGGGGAGATAGCCGTGCCAGCTGTGTGCCGTCTGGCGGGGGAGCTCGTACCGCGACTCGCGATCGTCGGCGTCGAACAGGCACAGGTCGACGCGTTCGGCACTCTCGGACGTCAGCGAGAAGTTGGTCCCGTTCCCGTCCCAACTGGCACCGAGGGGGAACGGCTCTCCGGGCCAGGGGCGCATCGCCTGACCCTACCCCGCGGCCTCCGCCGAGCGCAGCCCTCGCAGTGCCCACACCGAGAAGACGACGGCGAGCGCGAGTGCGAGACCGAACGCGAGGCCGAGTTGGGTGGGGTCGCCCGCCAGCAGCCCTCGCCCGGCCTCGAGCGCGTACGTGATCGGATTGAACTTCGCGAACGCGTGCAACGTGCCTCCGAGCAGGGAGAGCGGCACGTACACCGGAGCGAGGAAGAGGAGAAGGAACACCGGCATCTGCATCAGCGGCCCGGCCTGCATGGTGCGAAGTCGCATCGCGATCCCGGCCGACCAGAGAAAGCCACAGGAGTTGATGATCAGCGCGAGGGTGTAGAGCCCGATCACGTCGACCGGCCCTCCGCCCACCTGCATCCCGGCGACGAGGGCGATGACGGTCAGGAGCGTCGCGGTGATCGTCCAGCGCAGCATCGCTGCCAACGCGTACCCGATCAGGATGCCGGTCCGATTCGGCGAGGCGAGCATGAGCCGGCGAGCGAAGCCGCCCTCGAAATCCCGCGCGACGCCGAAGCCGGTGAAGACGCCGCCGAACGCCGCCGACTGGAGCAGGACGAACACGAACTGGAAGGCCGTGTAACCGCTCGGATAGTCGAAGCCCGGCACGTTCTGTACCTGCGACAGGCCGCCCGCGAAGGCGACGAAGAAGAAGAGCGGGAACATCAGCGACGGCAGGAGCAGTGACGGCGTCGTGATCACGTTCTTCAGCGTCCGCCAGGCGACGCCGGAGGCGACAGGCCAGATTCTCACGTCCGCTCCAGCCGCCGCCCGAGCGCCCAGGTCGCCGCGATGAGCGACACGATTGCCAGCATCGTGGCGATGCCGAACCCGAGCGCGAGAGCCTCCGTGTCCCAGCCCGTGATGATGAGGCTGCGGACGCACTCGATCAGGTACGAGACCGGATTGATCGACGCGAGGAAGCGGAACCAGTCGACGGCGATCAAATTGCGCGGCGTGTTCATCGAGGAGATGAAGAGGAAGACGAAGAGCACCGGGAAGAGCCCCTGGATCGACTCGCCCGAGCCGGTGCGCAGAGCCAGAAACGAGCCGAGCGCCCCGAAGCCCAGCGCGACGAGCGCGGCGTAGACGAGGAGCAGCGCGATCCCAGCCGGCCCGGCCGCGAACCGCACCCCGAGGAGCAGGCCGACCGAGATGTAGAAGACGGCCTGGAGCACGCCGAGCACCACGATGCCGCTGAGCTGCCCGGCGAGCAGGGCCGACCCGCGCACCGGAGTCAGCGACAGCCGCGAGAAGAACCCCGTCTGGATGTCGCGCGCGAGATCGGTCCCGGCGTTCATCGTCGAGAACAGGGCGCCCTGGATGAACGGCACTGCGAGCGCGAACGCAAGGAACGAGTCCGTCGGAAACCCCGGCAGCAGCGTGGACGCTTTCAGCCCTCCCGAGTTCACGAGGAGCAGTGCAACGGGGAAGATCAGTGGCGGGATCGCGCTCGCGGGCTGGCGGGCCGTGCGCATGACCGAGCGCTGCGCCAGGGCGCCGATCTGCGTCGGAAGCGCGCTCATCGCTCGGGTGTCCCGTCCTCCCCGGTCGCGGCGCCCTCGAGCGTGCGCCCGGTCTTGGCGAGGAAGACATCGTCGAGCGTCGGAGCGCGTAGCTCGACGTCGTCGACGACGATTCCGTCCGCGTCCATCGCGCGAATCACATCGGCGAGGCCAATCCCGTCACGCAGGCGCACGGCGAGCTCGCGGTCGTCGCCGAGCGGCTCGCCGAAACGCGTCAGCAGCGCCGCGATGTTCGGCCTGTCCTCCTCACGACACGGGATCACGTGGACGCTCGGGCGGCCGATCTCCGCTTTCAGCGCCGTGGGGGTGCCCTCGGCGACGATCTTGCCGTGGTCGATGATGCCGACCCTGTCGGCGAGCACATCGGCCTCCTCGAGGTACTGGGTCGTCAGGAAGACCGTCACGTTGTCCTCACGCGCGAGCCGAGCCACTTCGGCCCACAGGGCAGAGCGGCTCTGGGGGTCGAGCCCCGTCGTCGGCTCGTCGAGGAAGAGGATGCTCGGGCGGTGAACGAGAGCAAGAGCGAGATCGAGGCGACGCTTCATGCCACCGGAGTAGCCGCCCACTTTGCGGTCGGCGGCATCGGTGAGCCCGACCCGGTCGAGGAGCTCGTTCTGCCGCGGCTTGCGCTCGGCTTTCGGGATCGCCTGCAGCATCGTCTGCAACTTGAGGTGATCGCGTCCCGTCAGCAGTGGATCGAGTGCCGCCTCCTGGAGGGCGGCACCGATCACGGAGCGCACCTTCGGCCCTTCCGTGCGGACGTCGTACCCACCCACCCGGGCCGCGCCGGCCGTCGGGGGCAGCAACGTCGTCAGCATGAGAACGGTCGTCGACTTGCCCGCGCCGTTCGGCCCCAGGAAGCCGTAGATCTCCCCGGGAGCAACGTAGAGATCGATGCCGTCGACAGCCCGTGGCCCTTTCTTGAACTCGCGCACGAGTTGCTCGACGACGATGCTGTTGTCGCGGGTCACGCCTTCCAGCCTACTGTCGAAGGACGTCCAGCCCGGCGCGATACTCGGCCGCGTCGATCTCGCCGCGCGCGAATCGCTCCGCCAGGATCTCGCCCGCCTGTCGTTCGGTCGATGCTCTCGGCGTGCACCGGACCCCGCCTCCGCGCCGGAGGAGCAGACTGATCACGGCGACGATGACGGCAATCCAGAGCAGGATCCACACGGGGGCGAGCCACGGCCACGCGCCCCAGGCCTCATGCATGACGGGAATCGTGATCATCGTTCGTCTCCTTTCACGCGTTCAGAACTCTTCGTCCACATATTATTAGTATACTAATAGTTAGCTATGCAGCATTTCGCGATATCGTCTGGGGATGCGTCCCACCTCGACCCCGATCGGGCTGCGGCTCTTCAACACGTCGAAGTCGGTGCGCCGCGCGTTCGACGGTGCTCTCGCCGAGGCCGGCGGCTCCATCCCGATGTGGCTCGTGCTCACGAATCTCAAGGCCGCCAGCTGGCGCTCCCAGCACGACCTCGCGGGCGCCGTCGGGATCGAAGGGCCAACGCTGACGCGCCACCTCGACGGGCTCGAAGAGCTCGGACTCGTGGAGCGGCGTCAGGATCCCGCCAATCGACGCGCCGTCCTCGTCGTGCTCACCGGCGAGGGGCACGCGGCGCACGCACGGCTTCGGGACGTCGTGATCGCGTTCGATCGACGACTGCGCAGCGGCCTGTCGGTGGACGACCTCGCACTCCTCGAGGATCTCCTGTCGGCGCTGGAGCGAAACGTGTCGCCGAAACCCCGATAGCTCGTGCCACCGGGACTCCGGAAATTGTGCGCCTCCTACGGATGCGCCCCGGCGGAGCGGTCGTGGGGCGGCACGGGAACCAGCCAGATCGTTGCCAGCGGCGGCAGCGTAGCGAGCGCCGAGAACGGCTGGCCGTGAAGGGGCGAAGCCTCGGCTTCGAGGCCGAGACCGTTGCCGACGTCGGATCCCGCGTAGAAGCGGGAGTCCGTATTGAGAGCCTCCACCCACCGGCCGCCGACAGGCAACGGCAACCGCCAGCCCGCGCGCACGACGGGAGAGAAGTTGACGACGCAGACGAGCGGGTCCCCTTCGACCGGAAACCGCGCGAACGCAATCACGTTCTCGTCTCGCGCGTCACCGACGAGCCACGTGAACCCTTCCGGCCGGAAGTCGATCTCCCAGAGCGCCGGGCGGGCCCGATAGGCCGCATTCAGGTCGCGCACGACCGCCCGCACTCCCGCGTGGTCGGGGTCGTCGAGCAACGGCCAGTCGAGCGAGCGGCCCTCCGACCACTCACCCCATTCGGCGAGCTCACCGCCCATGAAGAGCAGCTGCTTGCCGGGGTGGGCCCACATCAGGCCGTACAGCGCTCGAAGGGTGGCGAGCTGCTGCCAACGGTCGCCCGGGAGCTTCGAGAGCAGTGACCGCTTGCCGTGGACGACCTCGTCGTGCGAGAGCGGCAGGACGAAGTTCTCGTCCCAGGCGTAGACGAGCGAGAACGTCAGCTCATCGTGATGGAACCGTCGGTGGACCGGCTCGTGCTCGACGTACGACAGGGTGTCGTTCATCCAGCCCATGTTCCACTTGAACGTGAATCCGAGGCCTCCCATCGATGTCGGCCGCGAGACGCCGGGCCATGCCGTCGACTCCTCGGCGATCACCGCCACGCCGGGCTCACGTGCGTGGAGCACCTCGTTCAGCTCGCGGAGAAACGCCACCGCCTCGAGGTTCTCACGGCCGCCTTGCTCGTTCGGTGCCCATTCACCCGCCTTGCGCGAGTAGTCGAGATAGAGCATCGAGGCGACTGCGTCGACGCGCAGCCCGTCGGCATGGAACTCGCGCACCCAGTAGAGGGCGTTCGCGAGCAGGAAGTTCCTTACCTCGTTTCGCGAGAGGTTGAAGATCAGCGTGCCCCAGTCGGGATGCGCCCCCCGCCGCGGATCCTCGTGCTCGTACAACGCGGTACCGTCGAACCGCGCCAGCGCCCAGTCGTCGCGAGGAAAGTGCGCCGGCACCCAGTCGAGCAGCACTCCGATGCCGGCCCGATGGAAGGACGCGACGAGAGCCCTGAAATCGTCCGGAGCGCCGAATGCCGACTGCGGTGCGAAATACCCGCTGACCTGATACCCCCACGAGGGCGCGTACGGGTGCTGCATCACGGGCATCAGCTCGACGTGGGTGAAGCCGAGATCTGCGATATAGGGGACGAGCTGTGTGGCGAGGTCCTGCCATGAGAGCCCTTGCCGCCACGAGCCGGCGTGCACCTCGTACACGGAAAACGGCTGGGTGAGCGGATCGCTGGCGCGGCGACGCTCCAGCCACTCCTCATCGGACCACGTGAACCGGCTGCGATAGACGATCGACGCGTTCTCCGGCGGCACCTCCGCGAAGACGGCGTACGGGTCGGCCTTGAGGCGCGTGATGCCGTCGGCGCCGACGACGGCGAGCTTGTAGCGATGCCCCTCGACGGCGTTCACCGCAACGCCCTCCCAGATCCCCGACGAGCCGAGGGGTTGCAACGGGTCGGCGCCCTCGCTCCAGAAGTTCCAGTCACCGACGGCGGACACTGCTCGCGCGTTCGGCGCCCAGACCGCGAACCGCACCCCGCCGCCATCCAGGCAGTGACCGCCGAGCCGTTCGTAGAGCCGTTCGTGACGACCCTCGCCTGCCAGGTGGAGGTCGATCTCACCGAGACCGGTCAAGAGACCTCCAGCGTCCGTTCGAGACCCGCGACGCGGCACTCATCCTCGCCCTCCGCTGGGCTCCGGCCCAGCCACGATCACGTGGGCGCCGCCGGGGGCGAGTCCGACATAGTTCCTCCCGGTCCGCCATCGATGCGTGGTGTCGGCGAGCAGGTCGACGGCGGTGAAGGTATCCGGCAGCCCGAGCCAGGGCGGAACGATGCACAGCCCTTCGCGGCGCGCGCCGGGATCGAGATTGACGACCGTGATCACGACATCGGCGCCCTCTCGCTTCGCATACGCGATGAGGTCGTCATTCTGTGTCTCCAGCCACGCCAGGTTCTCGAAACGCTGCAAGGCCGGATGTGCGCGCCGGATCTCGTTCAACCGCCGGATCAACGGCAACAACGGCCCCTCGAGCCTCCGCTTCTTCACCTCGTACTTCTCCGAGTCGAGGTACTCCTCGCTGCCCGCCCGGACCGGCGCGTTCTCGCATGCCTCGTACCCCGAGTAGATGCCGTAGCTCGGCGACAGCGTGGCGGCAAGGACGAGTCGGGCTTCGAAGGCGGGACGCCCACCTTGCTGGAGGTACGCGTGGAGGATGTCGGGGGTGTTCGGCCACATGTTCGGCCGGTAGAACGCCGACCACGAGCGCGCTTGCTCGACGAACTCGACGATCTCGGCCTTCGTGTTCTTCCACGTGAAGTAGGTGTAGGACTGACCAAAGCCTGCCTTGGCAAGAGTCGTCATCGGTGCGGGCCGCGTGAATGCCTCGGCCAGGAAGACGGCATCGGGATGCCGGCTGCGGACCTCCGCGATCAACCACTCCCAGAAGGGCACCGGTTTCGTGTGGGGGTTGTCGACCCTGAATACGAGGACTCCGCGCGAGCACCAGCCGAGCACGACGTCGCGCAGTGCGCCCCAGAGCGCTTCGCCGTCGTCCGTGTCCCAGTCGACATTGTGAATGTCCTGGTAGCGCTTCGGCGGGTTCTCGGCGAACTTGAGCGTGCCGTCCGGACGGCGGTGGAACCACTGAGGATGGTCGGTGAGCCACGGATGGTCGGGCGAGTATTGGACTGCGAAGTCGAGCGCGATCTCGAGCCCGGCGGCCCTGGCCGCCGCGACCATCGAAGCGAAGTCGGCCTCGCTCCCGAGATCGGGATGGAGTGCGTCATGGCCGCCATCCTTCCCGCCGATCGCCCATGGACTGCCGGGGTCGGTCTTGCGCGCACGCTCGGCGTTGTTGCGGCCCTTCCGGTGGGTCTCCCCGATTGGATGTACCGGTGGCAGGTAGATGATGTCGAAGCCGAGCGCAGCGAGGTCGGGCAATACCGTCGCAACGCCCTGGAACCCGCCCCACGACCGCGGAAACAGCTCGTACCAGGCTCCGAACCGTGCCCGCTCACGATCGACATCGAGACCGAGCACCGGGCTCTTGACAGCGTCGTGACGGTCGCGATCGGACAGCTCTGCTGCAGCAGCACGCCAGTCGTCGACCGCGCCTTCGCCGAAGAGCTCCTGCCCTTCCGCGAGCTCTCCACCGAGATCGGCCTGACCGGCGGCCACCTTGCGATCGTGCTCGTCCAGCCAGCCTTCGTACGGGTCGACCCAGGCCTGGATCCGGAACTCCCAGGGCCCGAGCTCGTCGGGTACGACGACAGCTTCGAAGCGATCGTTGCCCTTCGCCTCCAGTGCCTCCTCCCGCCAACGCCGTGTCCCTGCCGGCCGGAACCGTACGCTCCCCCGAACCCGGTCGTGACCGTCGCGGAAGATCGTCGCGGAGACCGGCACCCCGTCTCCGAGACACGCCTTGGTCGGAAACCGGCCGCAGTCGACCTGCGGTTGGACGTCCTGGATCTGGATGCGTGGCAGCGCCATCAACGACAAGGTAAACAGTCTGGCGATGCAGCTCCCCCGATCGATCGGTATCAACCTCCATCCGACCTCTCTTCCGGGTGGCCGGCTCGGCCCCGAGGCGTATGCGTTCGTCGACTGGCTCGCTGCCGCCGGCGCCCGCTTTTGGCAGGTCCTGCCGCTCAATCCACCGGATGAGCACGGCTCTCCGTATGCGGCGGCGTCGGCCTTTGCGTCCTGGCCCGGCCTTCTCGCCGATCCCGACGCGGCGGTGGGACCTTCCGAGCTCCGCCGGTTCGAGGCGGCGAACGCGTACTGGATCGGTGACTGGGTCGATTTCGCCGGGGGCGATGCGCTACCCGAGCAGGCGCGATTCCAGCGCGAATGGTCCGCCCTTCGCGTCTACGCCGCCGAGCGTGATGTGCGGATCATCGGGGACGTTCCGATGTACGTCGCCGCCGACAGCTGTGACCATGCGGCCAGGTCGGAAATCTTCCTCCCCGGGGATTTCGTCGCGGGCGCGCCACCCGACCCGCTCAACGACAGCGGCCAGAAGTGGGGGAACCCGCTCTACGACTGGCCGGCGTTGGCCCACGACGGCTACCGCTGGTGGATCGAGCGGATGAGACGCATGCTCGACCTCGCGGATGTCTTCCGGATCGACCACTTCCGTGGCTTTGCCGGCTACTGGATGGTTCCGGCGGCAGAGACGGCCCGGGAGGGGCACTGGGAGCGCGGCCCGGGTGCCGCGGTCTTCCGGGCTGCCGCGCAGGAGCTCGGCGAGCTGCCGGTGATCGTCGAGGATCTTGGGGTGATCACGCCGGACGTCCGTGAGCTCCGCGACGAGCTCGGTTTCCCGGGGATGGTAATCCTGCTCTGGGCATTCGGCGGCCCGGCGGACAACCCCCACCGGCTCGAGAACCATCGCGTGCATCAGGTCGTCTATACGTCGACGCACGACACCGACACCCTCACCGGCCACTTTCGCGGCGAGCCGGCGTGGCCCCTTCTCGAGGTGGCGCTCTCTTCCCGGGCGGCACTCGCCATCATGCCGCTGCAGGACGTGCTCGGACTCGGGTCGGAGGCGCGGATGAACCGACCGGGCGTGGTCGGCGGCAACTGGTCCTGGCGGCTCGAGCCGGGGCAGCTCGGCCTCGACCTCGCTGCGCGACTGCGCGCAGCCGCCGAAGGAGCAGGCCGTGCGTGACGACTTCCGCAAGCTCGCCCGCGCCGGCCTGACATTCAATGCCCCGCTGTCCGACGAACGCGCGAACGCCCTCGTCGCGGCACTCCCGATCTCGCCCGGCCACCACGTTCTCGACCTCGGCTGCGGGGCGGGAGAACTCCTGCTTCGGATCCTCGCCGCACACCCCGCCACGACCGGCACCGGGGTCGATGCCGTCAGAGAGGCGCTCGACCGAGGGTTGCTCAACGCAGCGCAGCGCGGCCTCTACGGGAGGGTCGAGTTCGTGGAGGCCGATGTGACGATGTTCGTCGACCTCGCCGACGTCGTCGTCTGCGTCGCCGCGTCGCATGCCTGGGGTGGGGTCGGCGACGCGCTCCACCGGGTACGCGAGTGCGTCGCCCCAGGGGGTCGCGCGTTGTACGGCAACGCCTTCTGGACGGCGACACCAACCTCGGCGGCGCGACGCACAATCGGCGACCTGCCGCAACTCCACGACATCCGCGCGGCCGCAAACGCCGCAGGCTTCCGGATCGAGCGCGACGAGGTGTCGACGCTGGCCGAATGGGACGCCTTCGAAAGGAGCTGGCGGGCGGGCCTCGAGGCATCAGGGATCGCCGAGGCCGTTTCGTTCGCGAAACGGCGGCGACGCGAGTACGAGGAGGGCTATCGAGGCGCTCTCGGCTTCAGCTGGCTCGTACTCGCACCCGGCTAGGGGAGAGGCGCTCCGGAGGACGCATTCAGGCCACCGGTTCGACGGGAAGCTTTGCGGCCACGACCTTACGGCCGCCGCGCTCGTAGGCCACGTCCACGGAGTCGTTCTGCTTGTAGGTACCTGCTATACCGAGCGCGATCGAGGCCCACCGCAGGAACCCGAGCTTGCCCTCCTCCTTCATCGGACGCTCGAACACGAGAGCGCCGTCTCGGACGATGTAGTCCGTACCTTCACGCTGGAGGACGCCGTTGACGAACACCTCGAACGGGCGCGCCACATCGGACGGAAGGCGAACGCGGGTTTGCTGTCGAGTCGTCTCGCTCATCCCCCTAGAATGACATCTCGTGCCCGCTCACCACGCCATCCTTCTCCGTCACTGCCTCACCGTGCGAGCACGCTGCATCGGGAACCACCGATGACCGCCACGTCCCCGCCCGTCGCCTCGTGGCATCGGGGCCGCGTCGCCGGCTGGGTCGTTTCGGTCGATCACAAGCGGATCGGGACGCTGTACCTCGGTGTGGCCGGCGTGTTCTTCGTCATCGCCGGCATCCTGACGCTCCTGATGCGCCTGCAGATGACCCGGCCGGATGCATCGGTGCTCGGGACCGGGACCTATCGGGGAATGCTGACGATGCACGGAACGCTCCTCGTCTTCTTCGTTCTCGTCCCGGTCGTGACGGGGCTCGCGACCTTCCTCGTGCCGCTGATGATCGGCTCGAGGCAGATCGCGCTGCCGGGACTCGCTGCGGTGGCACTCTGGCTCTTCGTCTTCGCCGGCACAGCGATCGTGCTGTCCGCATTCTCAGCCGGCGGCTCGTCCCACGCAGGGTGGACCGGGTACCCACCGCTTTCGCTCGTTCAGGAGGGCAACGGCGTCGACCTCTGGCTGATCGGGCTTCTCCTCCTCAGCATCTCCCTGATCGCCTCGGCGGCGAACCTCGTCGCGACGATCCGCTCGTACCGGGCGGAAGGCATGACCTGGCCCAACACGCCGATGTTCGTGTGGGCGGTCTACGTCTGGTCGTGGCTGACGATCGTCCTGGTGCCGATCTCCGCGGTCGGGCTCATTCTCGTCCTGCTCGAACGCCGGTTCTCGGGCTCGTTCGACTTCTTCCTCACGGGTGACAGATCCGTCGAGCCTTGGCTGAGCTGGCTGTTCGGCCAGGCGTTTGCATACATCGTGCTCGTCCCGGTGCTCGCCGTCCTGGCGGAGCTGGTGGCCGTGTTCTCGAGCCACGCGGTCGCGAGCGCCCGGACGCTTGCACAGGCGCTCGTCGGCATCGGCGGCCTGATGATCCTGGTCGTGATCTACCACGCATACGCGGGGGGAGTCGGGAAGAACCCGAGCATCCTGCTTCTGCTGCTCGCGGTGATCGCCACCGTGCCGTCCGTGGTCGCGCTCTGGCTGCTGAAGAGCACGCTGTGGCGGGCGCGGGCCACGCTGCGCTGGGCCGCGCCCCTGCTCTTCGCCGGCGGTTCGATCGTCCTGTTCGCGATCGGCATCCTCTCCGCGCTCGTCCTCGCGTTGCTCGGGAACGACCGCGATCTTCGGGGGACGGCGTTCGGTGTCGCGCACGCCCACTACCTTCTCTGGGGCACAGCGCTTCTTGCGCTGCTCGGCGGGCTCACCTACTGGTGGCCGAAGATCTTCGGCCGACTGCTCGGAACGCGGCTCACGGCCGTCGCCGCCGTGCTGCTCTTCGTCGGATTCAACTGCACGTTCTTCGTCCAGTTCCTGCTCGGTGACGAGGGCCAGGCCGCAGGCGCCCCCGGCTTCACCAAACACGGGAGCACGGCTGCCTACAACATGATCTCCACGATCGGCGCGTGTACGACGGCGATCGGTGTCCTCTGCTTCCTCCTTGCGGTCGCCCGCGCGCACAACGGGCGGCGGGCCGGTAACGATCCCTGGCTGGCCGACACCCTCGAGTGGTACACGACGTCGCCCCCGCCGGCGCACAACTTCGATTCCTTGCCGCCGGTCACGAGCTCGAGACCCCTGTACGACCTGCGCACCAGGTTGAATGAGCTCAATGCGCTCTGACGTCAGGGCACCCGGTCCGCTGCTTCGCCTGATGATCGCCGCCGCGGCGGCGGCGACGGCTGCCATCGTGGTGAGCGCTACGCTCGAGCTCGGCCGTGGACACTGGGCTGCCACGCTCGTGGCACTGCCGCTGCTCGTCGCGGCCGTCGTCGTGGCGTGGGCCGCATACCCGCGACTGCTCGCGGTGACGGTGGCGGCGCTGAGCCTGCTGGGGGCTGCGATCGCGACAGGAGGCCTCGTCGCCCTTGCGAACGACGCACCATGGGCCGTCGGCCTGCATGTCGGCGCCGCGGCAGCCTCTCTCGCTGCGTCGCTCCTCGCGCTCGTCATCTCGTGCCGCGGCGAGCGCGTCGTGTTCGGCACGTGGCGCGACTACATCACGCTCACGAAGCCGCGCATCATGTCGCTCTTACTCCTGACAGGTGCCGCCGGGATGTTCGTCGGCGCCGAAGGTTGGCCGAACGGCTGGGAGTTCCTCGCGATGATGCTCGGGCTCGCGTTCGCCTGCGGTGGCTCGAGCGCGCTCAACCATGTGATGGACGCCGACATCGACCGGCTCATGGGAGAACGGACCGCCGCCAGGCCCGTCGCGGCGGGCCGTGTCGCTGCCCCACGTGCGCTCGAGTTCGGTGTCGTGCTGATGGCTCTCTCGTTCGCGTTGCTCGCCACGACCGTGAACGTGCTGACCGCCGCGCTCGCGCTCATCGGCGGTCTCTTCTACGTCGTCGTCTATACGCGCTACCTGAAGCGGTCGACCGACCAGAACATCGTCATCGGCGGTGCCGCCGGCGCCGTGCCGCCGCTCGTCGGCTTCGCCGCGGCGACGGGGAACCTCACTCTGCCGGCGCTCTGGCTGTTCCTGATCGTGTTCCTCTGGACGCCGCCGCACTTCTGGGCGCTCGCCCTGATGATCAAGGAGCACTACGCGGCGGCCAACGTGCCAATGCTGCCGGGCACGAGGGGCGTTCGAGAGACGACCAGGCAGATTCTCCTGTACTCGCTGGTGCTGGTGGCGTTCACGGTCGCCGTCGGCTGGTGGCTCGGGCCCGTGTATACCGTCGCTGCCGTCCTCCTCGGCGCCTACTTCCTCCTGCTCGCCTGGCAGCTCCGCCGCGACACGTCTCGGCGCCGCGCCGTCCTGCTGTTTCACTACTCCCTCGCCTACCTGGCACTGCTCTTCGTGGCGGCGGCAGCGGACCCGCTCCTCGTCTGAGACCCCCGATAGCCCCGCCTGACGGCCGGCCGGCGCGATGTATCCCCCGTTGGAGGGAGGGCGCAGCGGCTGCGGATGCCGACATACGGCCTATGCGATATGCCCGCCTCGCCCTCCTCGCCGCGTGCGCAGCCACGCTGCTCTCCGGCTCCGCCCTCGCGCAGAGCGACAAGACCCTCTCGGCCCCTCAGGGCCTGAAGCCGTTTCTCCTCCGTGCCAGCGAGCCTGCCATCCGTGACTTCCCCCGCACCCCATCGTTTTCGTGGGCGCCGATCAGGGGCGCCTCCCGTTACGAGTTCCAGCTCGCGAAGACACCGAACTTCCAGGACGGCACGATCTTCTGGGCCAGCTCGTCTCTCAAGAGCCCGGCTGTCGCCATCCCGCTGACCTTGCCGTGGATGACCGGCGCCCCGTATGCCGCCTACGCGCGGGTGCGCGCCGTGACGCGCAACGGCACGTCGGCCTGGAGCAGCGCCTACGGGTTCAACATCCACTGGAAGGACGTGCCCAAGCAGGCGGTGTCGTATCCCGGCCTGGTGCGCTGGACGCCGGTTGAAGGCGCCACGAGCTATCAGGTCTGGTTCACGGGCATCAACCACGTCGTCGAGAGCCGCGTCAACGCGGTCGACGAGCGCGAGTTCTACGCATTCCACCAAGGCGCGAACTTCACCGGCACCGTCAACTGGCGGGTGCGGGCCGTCCGTCGGGTGGCCAAGCTGCAAGGGTTCATCACCCCGGTCAACTACGGGCCGTGGAGCCAGACGTTTACGTCGACGAACCCGGCGATGGACGACGGCGTCGTCCGCCCGGTCGCCGCGATGACCGCGATGGCGACGAGCACCCCGACAAACGCGAAGGCCCACGAGATGACTCCGGCATTCGTGTTCACCGGCTCGCGCGACGCCGCCGGGAACAAGTATGGCTTCTACCGGGTCTACGTCTTCAGCGACCGGCAGTGCGTCAACACCGTCCTTCGCGGCGCGATCGTGGGCGGTCCTGCATATGCAGCCCGAAACAGGGGCACGCTCAAGCTGCCGTCCGACCCGAAGGACGTCGCGAACGCCCCCTACCAGATCCTCGTCATCGGCGACGAAGGCAAGACCTACACCGCCGAAGGGATTGTCGCCAAGCCGGCGAGCGAGGCAGGCTCGGCTTCCGACACCGCTGCCGCTGCCGCACCTGCGCCCTCCACCGGGGCGACGGGAACCCCGGTCGAGCAGGCTTCCAACAGCAGTTGGCCGCAGATCGAGTTGCTCGAGAGCGGCTGGCCGAACGGGCGGTTCTTCTGGACGGTCGTCCCGGTCAAGGTCGTGCCCAAGATCGACGCGGACGGGAAGATCATCAGCTACGAGTACTTCGACGCCGAGGTACCGCAGGACAACTGCGCAGCCGGACGGGTGCTCGCGTTCGGCAAGGCATCGTCCCCCGTCGTCGCCGGCCAGGGAACAGCGTATGCCTCGGGACTCTCCCCGACCGGCCGCCTGATCGCCTCTACGGGCTCGAGGCCGTTCTACGGGAGGCCGCTCGTCGCATGGCTACCTGCTCCGGGTGCGGACACCTACGAGGTCGAGTGGTCGCCGTCTCGGTATCCGTGGCGTGCGGTCAATCGCGTCTCGGTCGACGGGGGCACCGCCACCACGCTGCCTCTCAAGCCCGGCAACTGGTGGTACCGGGTTCGCGGCATCAACAGCGCTCTGCCGCAAGGCCACCAATTCATGAGCTGGTCACAGCCGTTGCACCTGACGGTCGCGACCCCGAAGTTCAGGCTCGTCGCCTCCTCCAAGTAGGCCGTCGACTAAGGTCGGGCTCTCGTGAGCCCCGACCTGACACTTGCACTCTCGCTCGCCGATGCGGCCGACGTCATCTCGCTCGGCCGCTTCCGCGCGAGCGATCTGCAGGTCGAGACCAAGCCTGACCTGACCCCCGTGACGGAGGCGGACAGGACGGTCGAGAACGCGATCCGCGAACGGCTCGGGGTCGAGCGCCCGGGCGACGGCATGCTCGGCGAGGAGTTCGGGGTCACCGGACGGGCCACGCGCCGCTGGATCGTCGACCCGATCGACGGCACCCGCAACTACTCGCGCGGGATCCCGGTCTGGGCGACGTTGATCGCGCTCGAGGAAGACGGCGAGCTCCGCCTCGGGGTCGTCTCGGCGCCCGCCCTGCACCGCCGCTGGCATGCCGAGCGCGGCGGCGGCGCCTGGGCGAACGGCGGCCGCATCCACGTTTCCGCGGTGCGGCACATCGAGGACGCCGTCCTCTCGTTCGCGGTCGAACAGCCGATCCCGGCCCTCGCGTCCGCTGCCTGGCACGCCCGCGGGTATGGCGACTTCTGGGCCCACATGCTCGTCGCCGAGGGTGCAGCGGACGGTGCCGTCGATGCGGTCGGAGTCGCCCTCTGGGACCTTGCGGCAATCCAGCCGATCGTCGAGGAGGCCGGAGGCCGGTTCAGTGATCGCGAGGGCATCCCGAGAGCCGACGGTGGGACGGCGATCTCGTCGAACGGCTTCCTTCACGAGCTCCTGCTCGACAGCCTCGGGCCCTCGGCGAACCGCTAGCGGCAGCGCTCCCCAGCGAGTTGAGCGTGACCCTTTCAGCCCGTGCGGCGCATCCGGGTCGAGGCCGCGGACACGGGCGAGCGCCCCCGCGAACAGCTGGCCCGGCACACCCGAGAGGAGGAGCGACAGCAACGCCGGCACGGTGGCAGGCACGCGCAGCACGTACTGGCTGCCGCCCGAAGTCATTTCGCCGGATTCCGGAACGCCAACTGCACGACCTGTCTCCCGAACCGCTGCGCATCCGGCAGGGTGAGCCCTTCGCGGTATGTGACGACCACACACACGATGGGCCCCCTCGGGGTGAAGAGGACCGCCGCCGTGTGACGCGCAACGGAGATCCAGCCGCTCTTCTGTGCAATTGGAACAGACGCCGGCACCGAAGGCGCAAAGAGACCGACGTTGTCGCCTGCCTTCTGGGAGCGAAGGAGCAGGCCGATTACCAGGCGGCCGTCGGCGGCCGACAGTCCTGTCTTCCTCATGACCGCCCGGTCGTCGCCGGCGAGGCGAACGAACGTCTCGAGCATCGCACCGAGATCCCGCGCTGTCGTGACCCGCTGCGACACGAGAGGCGGCTCTGCGAGCCGACGGGTTACCGCAGTACCGGCACGGTACTCACCGGTGTAGCTGGATGACGTCGCCCCCAGAGAGCGCAGGGCCGCCTCCGTCGGCTGCTTTCCGCCCACCACGTCGAACAACCGGTTTGCTGCCAGGTTCGAGGACCAGCCGCTCACCGCCTCGAGCTCATGATCGATTCCGGCCCGCTGGGACACGTTGCGATAGCGGCGGAGAGCAGCCGCGATCACGCCAAGCTTGACCGTCGACGCGGCAGGAAACCGCGCGATCTCGTTCCAGGCACCATGCGTCCCACTGCCGAGGTGCGCGACCCACACTCCGCTCTCGCCGGAAAACCCCGCCGCCAGCGTTGCAAGCCGCGTGGAGAGCGGCGCGTCCACCCGCGACGGAGACTTCACACGCCACGCGCTCGCCGGGACGAGCCAGGTGGAACTGGACGCGGCTCGCCCCAACTCGACGCCGGCGGAATCCCGAAAGACGATCTCGATCTCGCCGATCGGCCCGGGTCCTCGCGAGAGCGAGGCTCGGACCGTTGGCCCGGTGACGGGAACCGTCGCACCGGTACTCGCCCCGCCGACGAGGATCTCGGCCCGCACAGAGCCCAGGGGAGCGCGGGCCTCTACGACCCCCGTGAAGGCCTCGCCGTTCCCGGGCTGGAGCAGAGAGGCAACCGGCGCTGGAGAAGTCACAGGTGCCCCCTCTCGACAGGACCCACGGGAGGCGGTGACCTGTGACGCAAACCGTTGTCCGGCCTGAGCGGCGATTGCACTCTTCGCCGAGTCGAGCCGGTCGTACCACTCTGCCGCGGCGACCTCGGCTGAAGCGAAGCGCCGCAATGCTGCCAGCAGTTTCTGACACGAAGGGCTCGTAACCGATGGCAGGGCATTCTCGAGATCACGGGCAGCGTCGTACAGAGTCTGCGCCCGACCGGGCGTCCAAGAGGGCGAGCTGGAAGCAGACGCAGCTGTCGGGTACTCGTGTGAAAGAACCCTCGCCAGCGGGCGGGACGGCGTCGCAGCACTCGCGTTACAGGCGGCTGCGAGGACTGCCAGTCCGACGAAGGCTGCTCGGCGGATCACGTGTCGGTGACGCCGCTCGGTGCCAACGTTGCGAAGGACGGCATGGCCAGCCGCGCGTCCGGGCATCAGACAGCGCGCACAGCGGCCTCGTACACACGGTCGCGGCCGAACTGGTCGAGCTCCGCCGAAAGCAGCTCACTCGGGCTCAACGGTTCGCCCGGCGATGCAACCGGCTTGCCGTCGACCCAGATCGCGGCGACCGCAGGGGCATCGCGTCGGGTCAGCGACACGTCGCGCTGCAGCCGCGCCCTCAGCCAGCCGGCGACGAGCTCGGCATCTGCCCGAGGCCCTTCCACTCGCAGCTTCTCGACGGCATCGATCTCGGGCCAGAGCTCGGCGAGGCGCCGCCGCCAGGGGAGCGTCCGCGAGAACGCGATGTCCGAGACGGCGACCCGGTCGAACAGCGCCACGAGCGGTGAGTAGGCGGCCGGAAGTCCCCGCCACTCCGACGAGTCGACGACGAGACGGTCGGCGATGCCGACGATCTCGGCGAGCTCGTCGCTCGCCCACGCCGGCTCGCCGCGCCAACGGCAGAACACGGGCAGGTCCGAGACGAGAAGGGGCAGCACGATCGAGCCCGGATGACGAGCTGCCGAGCCGTGGAGCCGCAGCTCGATCACCTCGGAGAGCACCTCGCGCGACATCCCTTGCAGCTGGAAGTCCTTCAGCTCCGCCTTCGCCTTGATCCCCGCTTCGGCGCCCGGCTCCGGGATCAGGAAGATCGTGCGCGCGGGATGGCGCTCGAGCAGGCCGGCGAGGGTTGCACGAGCCTTTGAACGCCATTCCGGCGGGCACCACACGATGTGTGTCATCGTGCTCGTCCGGAGCTCCGGCATCCCGTCGGCGGCCTCCCGGGCACGCAGCCGCCCCAGTTGGCCCTCGATGTCGGAGACGACGCCCACAGCGACCCTAGTGGCGACGCCAGGAGCGCGCATCGCGGTGGATCAGGTCGTCCGCTGCCTTGGGCCCCCAGGTTCCGCTCGCGTAGCTCGGGAAGCTCGGCCTGTCGCGCTGCCAGCCACCGAGGATCGCGTCGACGAGCTTCCACTGCTCCTCGACCTCGTCTTCGCGGGTGAACAGCGTCGCATCGCCCAGCATTGCGTCGAGGATCAGCCGCTCGTAGGCCTCCGGCAACCCGGTGCGGAACGCCCCGCCGTAGAGGAAGTCCATGTGCACCGTCCTGATCGTCATGCCTGCCCCGGGCACCTTGGCGCCGATCGCGAGCGAAACGCCCTCGTCGGGCTGCACGTGGATCAGCAGGACATTCGGCCGCAATCCGTCTCCGGCGATCGCCTCGAAGGGGGGGTGGGGCGCCCGCTGGAACTGGATTGCGATCGTCGTCTCCCGCCGGGCCAGTCGCTTGCCGGCGCGGACGTAGAACGGCGTGTCGGCCCAGCGCCAGTTGTCGACGTAGAGCTTGGCGGCGATGTACGTCTCCGTCGACGAGCCGGTCGCGACACCGTCCTCCTCCCTGTAGGCGGGGACTTCGATCCCTTCGACGAAACCGGTTCCATACTGCCCGCGCACGACCGACTTCGGCCCTGGTGTATGCATCGACTTGAGCACCTTCACCTTCTCGTTGCGCACGGAGTCGGCGGTGAAGTCGATCGGTGGCTCCATCGCGGTCAGGGCGAGCAGCTGCAGGAGGTGGTTCTGGAAGATGTCGCGGATTGCCCCGGCGGACTCGTAAAAGCCGGCGCGCCCCTCGATACCCATCGACTCGGCCACCGTGATCTGGACGTGGTCGATGAACTGCCGGTTCCAGATCGGCTCGAAGATGCCGTTGGCGAACCGCAACGCGAGCATGTTCTGCACCGTCTCCTTGCCGAGATAGTGATCGATGCGGAAGATCTCGTCCTCGCTGAACCAGCGATGGAGGAGCTCGTTCAGCTCCCGGGCCGACCTGAGGTCGTGGCCGAACGGCTTCTCGACGATGAGACGGACCCAGCCCTCCTTGGCACGCCGCTCTCCGATCTCCGTCACAGCCGCCGCGAATGCCTGCGGCGGCACTGCGAGATAGTAGAGCCGGTTGCCATCGGTACCGCGCTCGGTGTCGAGCTCCTCGAGCGCGCGCCCGACGCGGTCTTCGCCCCTGTCGTCGTCGAACTCGGTGCCGACGTATCGGATCCCGGCCGCGAGCGTGTGCCACACATCCTGGCGGAACGGGTCGCGCGCGAACTGCTTCACCGCCTTCTTCATGTCGGCTGCGAACTGGGCCGAGCTCCGCGGCGTGCGCGCGACACCGACGATCGCGAACTCCTCCGGCAAGAGCTTTCGGTACGCGAGCGCGTAGAGAGCCGGAATGAGCTTCCGTTTGGTCAGGTCACCCGAGGCGCCGAAGATCACGATCGCGCACGATTCAGGTCGGCGGCGCAGCTGCAGGCCCTCGAGCAGGGGGTTCGCGCGTTCGTTCACGCCGCCGCCAGAGAGCCCGCCTTGGCGCGAACGCCGTCCAGCAACTCCTTGAAGGAGTCGGCGAACTTCTGGACGCCCTCGGCCTCGAGAGTCGCGACGACGTCGTCGTAGTCGATGCCGGCGGCAGCAAGGTCTGCGAGGAGGCGGTTGGCCTCGCCGATCCCGTCCAGCAGGCTGCCCACCTTGACCTCCCCATGCTCCTGGAAGGCATGGACCGTCTCGACCGGCATCGTGTTGACGGTATCCGGCCCGATCAACTCCTCGACGTAGATCACGTCCCGGTAGGCGGGATTCTTGGCCGACGTCGATGCCCACAGGCACCGCTGCGGCCGTGCGCCCTTGCCGGCGAGATAGGCCCAGCGTTCGTCGCCGAAGACATCGAGATAGTGCTGGTAGGCAAGCTTTGCATTGGCAACCGCGAGCTTCCCTTGCAAGTCACCTCGACCGACCGCCTCGAGCCGCTCGTCGGCCTCGGTATCGACCCGGGAGACGAAGAAGCTCGCGACCGAGAGCACCTCGCGCGGGTCGCCTCCGGCGGCGACGAGCCGCTCGAGGCCACGGAGATAGGCCTCGGCAACGGCGGCATAGCGCTCGAGCGAGAAGATCAGCGTCACATTGATCGGGACACCCTTGGCGATGCAGTCCTCGATCGCACCGAGCCCGGGCTCGGTAGCCGGGATCTTGACGTAGAGGTTCGGCCGATCGACCTCATTGTTGAAGCGAAGCGCCTGCTCGAAGGTGCGTTCGCGCTCGTACGCGAGTGTCGGGTCAACCTCGAGCGACACCCACCCGTCGATCCCCGCCGTGCGCTCCCAGACAGGGCGCATCAGATCGCAAGCGCCACGGATGTCGTCCATCGCGAGCGCGAAGAAGATCTCGGCCGCGTCGTCGGTCCCCGCCGCGAGCTCGCGCAACTGGGCGTCGTAGAGGTCGCCATCGGCGAGTGCTTTCTGGAAGATCGTCGGGTTGGACGTCACGCCGACGACCGCGTCGTCGGCCATGAGACCGGCGAGCATTCCGGAATGAAGCATCTCTCGCGAGAGGGAGTCGATCCAGACGCTAACGCCTGCGCCACTCAGCTCCGAGAGTCGTGACATGCGAGAGAGTCTCGGTGAATCAGCCATCGGACATCCTTTCGAGCGCGGCCACCTTCGTCAGGCGGTCGGAATAACGGCCACCGCCAATGAAGCGGGCGCCGAGAAATATGCGGACGAGCTCCCGTGCGAGCTCCCCGCCGACGATCTCGGAGCCGAGGCACAGGACGTTCATGTCGTCGTGCTCGACCCCCTGGTGAGCCGAGTACGCATCGTGGCAGACCGCGGCTCGGATGCCGGGAATCTTCGACGCCGCGATCGAAGCGCCGACCCCGGAGCCGCACACGAGCACGCCGCGGGCGGCCTCGCCGCGGCGGATCGCCATTCCGAGCTCGAGGGCCTGGTCTGGATAGTCGACGCGCACGGCGTCGGTATCGACCCCCAGGTCGACGGGCTCGTGCCCTTGCGCGACGATCACCTCGAGGACGGCGTCGCGAAGCTTGACACCCCGATGGTCGAATGAGGCTGCGACCTTCATCCGAGCTCGGTCTCGAGAGCGGCAGCGATCGCGCCGGCCGTGATTCCGAACTCGGCAAACACCTTCTGGTACGGAGCGGAAGCACCATAATGGTCTATGCCAATCATGGAGGTCGCGTAGCGCTCCCAACCCAGAGTGACGCCGGCCTCGACCGCGAGTCGCACCTCGACGGACGGTGGCAACACGGAATCCCGGTAGTCGCCGTCCTGCTTCTCGAACAGCTCCCAGCAGGGCATCGAAACCACGCGCACGTTCGCCTCGAGCGACCGGGCGGCCTCGAGCGCGAGGTGGACTTCGCTGCCGGTGCCGATCACGATCGCGTCGGGCTCCCCGCCGCCACGCTGCCACAGCACATAGGCCCCGCGCAGGGCACCATCTGCGGCGGCGACCTTCGTCCGGTCGAGTGTCGGCAGCTTCTGCCGCGTCAACGCGAGCGCGACGGGGCCGTCAGGCCGCTCGAGTGCGATCCGCCACGCCACCGCCGTCTCGTTCGCGTCGGCGGGCCGCACGTACCAGAGGTTCGGAATCGCCCGTAACGCCATATGGTGCTCGACCGGCTGGTGCGTCGGGCCGTCCTCGCCGACCGCGATCGAATCGTGCGTCCACACCCAGGCCGTGCGAAGCCCCATCAGTGCCGAGAGTCGGACAGCGGGGCGCATGTAATCCGAGAAGATCAGGAATGTCGAGCCATACGGGCGAAGCATCGCCGGTTCGAGCGCGATCCCGTTCACGATCGAGCCCATCGCGTGCTCGCGGATCCCGAACGCGATGTTGCGGCCGGCGTGGGTGGCGGAGAACAGGCCGGCGCCTTCGAATTCCGTCTTCGTCGACTCGACGAGGTCCGCAGCGCCGCCGACCATCGTCGGGGTGAACGGCTTCAACGCCTGCATCACCTTCCGGCCGGCATCCCGGGTCGCCACCTCCTCGCCCGCCGGGAACACCGGCAGCGCGTCTCGCCAGCCATCGCGCGGTTCGCCTCCCAGGTCGAGCTCGCGCTCACGGGCGAGGTCGGGAAACGCCGCCGCCCAGGAGGCAACGCGCCCATCCCATTCGTGTTGAAGCTCCGCACCGCGTACCCGAACGACGGCCATGTGCTCCCGGACGGCCTCGGCGATCGCGAATGTGGCGTCCGGATCGAAGCCCATCGCCTCTTTCGCGGCGCGGATCTCCGCCTCGCCTAGCGGGGCCCCGTGTGCCTTCGCCGTGTCGATCGCGTTGGGTGCCGGATAGGCGATGTGGCTTCGAAGGACGACGAGCGACGGGCGCTCCTCCTCCGCTTTGGCGGCGGCGAGCGCGCCGAGGAGCGCGTCCAGGTCCTCGGCGTCGTCGACGTGTTGGACGTGCCAGCCGTAGGCCTCGAAGCGCTTGGCCTTGTCATCGGTCGTGAACGAGAGCGACGTGGTGCCGTCGATCGTGATGTGGTTGTCGTCGTAGACGTAGACGAGCCTGCCGAGCCCCAGATGGCCGGCGATCGAGGCCGCTTCCTGGGTGACGCCCTCCATCATGTCGCCGTCGGAACAGATCGCATACACCCACGAGTCGACGACCGCGTGGTGGGGTCGGTTGTAGCGATCGGCGAGGAAGCGTTGTGCGATCGCCATGCCGACGCCGTTCGCAAACCCTTGACCGAGTGGTCCGGTGGTCGTCTCGATCCCCGCCGTGTGCCCGCGCTCGGGATGGCCCGGCGTCCGAGATCCCCATTGCCGGAACTGCCGTAGGTCGTCGAGGGTGAGGTCGTAGCCGGCGAGGTGGAGTGCCGCGTACTGGAGCATGCAGGCATGCCCGGCCGAGAGGATGAAACGGTCGCGGCCGGGCCAGCCCGGGTCGGCCGGGTTGTGCCGCATCACGTCGCGGTAGAGGAGATAGGCGAGCGGGGCGAGTGCCATCGCGGTCCCGGGGTGGCCGGCGTTCGCCTGCTGCACCGCGTCCATCGCGAGCGTGCGAATCGTGTCGATCGTCTGCATGCGAGGATCCGAGGGCACTGCGGTCGAGCATATCGCCAGGCAGGCGAACCGCGTCTACCCTAGTCCCGTGTCCGTGCTGATCGCATCCAACCTCCGGAAGGAGATCTCCGGGGATCCTCTCTTCGACGGGGTCTCGTTCTCGGTCGACCGCGGGCAGCGGCTGGCGCTCGCAGGCCAGAACGGAGCCGGCAAGACCACGCTGCTGCGGGCGATCATCGGCGAGACGACGATCCAGGGCGGCGAACTGGCTCTCCAGAAGGGCGCGCGGATCGCGCTACACGACCAGCGCCCGCCACGCGACCGAGGGCTGACACTGCGCGAGTACTCCCTCTCGGGTGCGGCCGACCTCGTCCGGATCGAGGAGGAGCTCCGAAGCCTCGAACAGGCGATGGCGCGCGGGGCGCACGACGACGTGACGATGCGCCGCTACAGCGAGGCGCAGGCGAGGCTCGAGCATGCCGGCGGTTGGGGCTGGCGCGACCGGGCCGCGTCGATGCTCCGCGGCCTCGGCTTCCGCGACCACGACCTCGACCGGCAGCTGGCGACCTTCTCGGGTGGAGAGCTGACACGTGCGTCGCTCGGTCGGGCCCTCGCCGGTGACCCCGACCTGCTGCTGCTCGACGAGCCGACGAACCACCTCGATGTGGGGAGCCTCGAGTGGCTCGAGCGTGAGCTGACGACGATCGATGCTGCCGTGGTGCTCGTAGCCCACGACCGCTGGTTCCTCGAGTCGGTGACGACGGCAGTGCTCGAGCTCGAGGGCGGGCGCGGTTTGTACTTTCCGGGCCCGTGGCACCAGTGGCGCCTCGAGCGGGCGGCCCGCGCGCAGGCTGCGGCGAAATCGGTCCAGCGGGTCGGCAGCGACATCGAGCGACTGGAGCGCTTCGTCGAGCGGTTCCGTTACAAGAAGTCGAAGGCGAAGCAGGCACAGGCGAAGATCACGCAGATCGCGCGACTGGAGCAGGAGCGGCGGAAGGCGGCAGGGGAGCTCGAAAACCTCAGCCGGCGGCGGCGTACGCTTGGCTTCGAGTTCCTGAAGCCGGCCCGAACCGGACGGATCGTGGTGGAGATCGAAGGGCTCGGCCTGTCGGCGGGCGGCAAGCAACTCATCGAGGGCGGCACGCTCGTGATCGAGCGCGGGGAGCACATCGCTCTCGTGGGGCCGAACGGGTCGGGCAAGACGACGCTGCTCGAGACACTCGTCGGTCACCGGTCCGCCGAGGCAGGAGTGATCCGCCTCGGTCACGGGGTCGAGCCGTCCTACTTCTCTCAGCACGACGTCGAGCTCGACGAGCGCGGGACCGTGCTCGACTGCGCAGTTGCGATGACGGGGCTCGCCCGGCCCCAGGCCCAGCAGCTGCTCGGGCGCTTTCTCTTCTCCGGATATGCCGAGCACGAGAAGCAGGTTTCGGTGCTTTCGGGCGGCGAGCGTCGACGGCTTTCCCTCGCGGTGGTCGTCGCGTCGGGAGCGAACCTGCTCGTCCTCGACGAGCCCACGAACCACCTCGATCTCGAGAGCCGCGAGGCACTCGAGGCTGCCCTCGAGGCGTTCCCCGGCGCGATCCTGCTCGTTTCGCACGACCGTGCGCTACTCGACGCCGTCGCGGAGCGCACGATCGCCATCGAGGAGCGGACGCTGCGGTCGTACGACGGCGGCTGGGCCGATCTCGTGCGCGCGCGTGAGGAGGCAATCATTCGGCCCGAGGTCGTCGAACGGAAGCCGAAGGAACCGAAGGTCTCCCGGCCGGCAGTGAGGAAGGGCCCGACCGAGCTCGAACAGGTCGAGCGCCGGATCGCGACTCTCGAGCAGCACGTCGCAAAACTCGAGCAGAAGCTCGCGGACGACTGGACGGACATGGACACGCTGACCGAGTACCGAACCGCCCACGACGAGCTGCAGGAGCTGCTCGTGCGTTGGGAGGCGCTGTTCGAGTCCGTGTAGAGGCTTGGTGTGAAACGGACGTGCACGTTCGAGTTTCAGATCAAGCCTCAGGAACCGCTCCTCGACCCCGTGTACCGCCGGCTTCGGCAACCGGACGACTATCGTCCTCCGGGAGTGACGACGCGACAGGCAGTGGGAGGAACACTGGTGCTCGGCGGCGGCTTCGCGGGGGCGTACGTCGCGCGGCTGCTCGAGAAACGGGGGGCAACGATCGTGTCGCCGCAGAACTCGATGCTGTACACGCCGCTCTTGCCCGAGGCAGCCTCCGGCATGATCGAGCCGAGGCACGTCGTCGTGCCACTGCGGCAGATGTGCCCGCATGCCGAGCTCGTGCTCGGCCGTGCGACATCGCTGGACACGGCTACGCGCACGGTCTCGGCCGAGACGATCGCCGGCCCGGCCGAGATCTCGTACCGACGCCTCGTCGTAGCGCTCGGGGCCGTCAACCGGGTCTTCCCGGTGCCGGGGCTCGCCGAGCACGGACGAGGCTTCAAGGATCTCGCCGACGCGATCGGGCTCCGCAACCACGTGCTCGAGCGACTCGACGCTGCCGCCGCCGGTGGACCCGCGTCGGAGCTCGGCTTCGTCTTCGTCGGTGCCGGCTACGCCGGGGTGGAGGCACTCGCCGAGCTCAACGATCTCGCGCGGGCAGCGCTTCGCTTCTACCCCTCTCTGCGTGACGTTCCGCAGCGGTGGGTGATCGTCGACGCCGCCCCCACGATCCTGGCGGATATCCCGCGGCGTCTGGGAACCTACGCCGCACGCCGGCTCGAACGACGTGGCATCGAGATCCACGTCGGCGAGACGCTCGCGTCCTACGACGGCGAGTCCGCCGTCCTTTCCGGCGGCGAGACCGTGCCGGCGCGCACGCTCGTGTGGACAGCCGGGGTCAAGGCTTCGCCGCTGCTTCCTGCCTTTGGTCTGCCCCTGGACGACCGAGGCCGTGTGCGCGTCGGCCCCACCCTCCAAGTCGAAGGTCTCGACGACGTGTGGGCGCTCGGCGACTGCGCCGCCGTCCCGAACACCCGCACCCCCGGCCAGACGGATCCGCCGACATGTCAGCATGCGCTCCGGCAGGCCCGCCGTCTCGCCAAGAACCTCCACGGCGAACCTCGCCCCTATGGCTACCGCATGCTCGGGCAAGTGGCGACGCTGGGCCGCTACAAGGGTATCGCCGACGTGCTCGGTCTCCATCTCTCGGGCTTTCCAGGCTGGTTCATCGCACGGACTTACCACCTCTACGCGTTACCGCTCCTGAGTCGCAAGCTCCGCGTCGTCACCGACTGGACGACGTCGCTCTTCTTCCGCCGAGACATCGCCGAGCTCTCGAGCCTCGGCCACCCGGGCGGGCTCGGCGAGTGACGATGTGACGTGACAGCCACCCGGCGGCGTAGAACGGTCATGCACGCAATGACACTGACCCGCCCGTTGACCCGCACCGACGCCCCGCAGACGTTCGCCGCCGCGGCCGAACGGCACCTCGACGACGTGTTCGGCTACCTGCTCTACCTGACGCGTGACCGCAACATCGCCGATGACCTCTCGGGAGCAACCTTCGAGAAGGCACTGCGGCAGTGGCCGCGCTTCGATGCCCGACGGGGTAGTGCCCGGACGTGGCTGCTCGGGATCGCCCGCACGACGGCACTCGACTGGTTCCGGGCCGAGTCGCGACGGCGGCGACGCGAAGAGGCAGCTGCCCAGCGGGATGCCCACGAGGCCGATTTCGTGGAAGGGCTCTCCCCCGCGCTCCAGACCGCGCTCGCGACCCTCAGCGCGGGCGAGCGCGAAGTGCTCGCCCTTCGAATCGTGATCGAGCTCGACGGCCTGGAGACCGCCCGCGTGCTCGGCATCAGCCAGACGGCCGTGTCCACGCGGCTGAGCCGGGCGCTGACCAAACTCGAAGAGAAGGTGAGGAACGATGACCTCCGCTGAGCTGATCACCGAGCTGCAGGCCGCCAGGCCTGTCGCCGACGGCACGCTGCGCGACCGTGTCCGGATGATCGCCGCTACCGAGCCGGCGCGCCCACCGTCCGCCTTCGCCCGCTTGGCGCGCTTCTCGCCCAGGCGGTTCACGCTCGTCGCGGTCCCGGCGGCGGCCGTCATCCTGCTCGCCCTCGCCGGCGTCGCGGGGTTACTCGATTCCGGCTCTCCGCCGCGGGCCGTCGCCACAGGAACCGAGGACTACCGCCAGCTGAAACCGAGCACGGGCTCCGTGCAGCAGCTTGCTCCTCCGCTCAAGGCCGGTGCGGCCACGCCCTCCGACACCGCCACGCCGACGCCCACGACGGGCCGCGCGCAACGCTATTCGGCGCAGCTGACGCTGTCGGTGAAGGACATCGACGCACTCTCGGACGCGACCCAGCAGGCGTTGCGGATTACACGCGACCTCGGCGGCTATCTGGTCACGGTGTCGTACGCGACGTCGGACACCGGCGTCTCGTCGCTCACGTTGAAGGTTCCGACGGCGAACGTTCAGGACGCCATCGTGCGGCTCTCCGGGCTCGGCAAGATCGTCTCACAGCAGGTCCAGATCGACGATCTGCAGGGTCAGGTCGACGAACTGACGAAGCGCGAGACAGCGCTGCGCGAGCGCGTTGCCCGCCTCTCGGCCCGGCTCGCGACGCCTGACCTCGCGGCCGAGACCAGGGCGACGCTCGAGGCACGCCGAGATGCGGCCCGCAGCGAGCTCGCCAAGGTTCGGATCACCCGAGCACAGGTCAACGCCGAAGCACGCTTCGCGACGGTCCAGCTGACCCTGCAGACCCCACAGTCTTCGGTCGTTCCGGCCGTACCGTCGCGCTGGGATCGCGGACTCGGCCGCGCCGGCGAGATCCTCGCGCTCGAAGCAATGATCGTCCTGTATGCGCTCGTGATCGTGGGTCCGCTCGCCCTGCTTGCGCTCCTTGCCTGGGTCGGCCGGCGCGGGCTCCGCCGCAGACAGGACGAGCAGCTTCTCGCAGCGGAGTGAGTTGCTGCGGTTCGGTCGAACGCCTGCCGCTGCGCGTGGATCACCGAGCCGAACGGCTGTCCCAACTCCATCACGGGATGCCGCGAAGGCCCGCGTCTTCATCGCAGGAGCGTCTGAACCAACGTAGATTGTCCTGTATGCCCGTCGACGGGAATACAGGGCGCGTGCGATATGGCTAGCGGTGCGCCCTCGGCCAGGGACGAGCCCGATCTCGGACGGGGCAACCCGACGCCGGCTGTCGGCCGTCCGGGCACGGTACGCAGCCAAGGCGCGCGCTGGAGCGACCTCTCCACGGCGCTTCTCGACAACATCGAATGCGTGGTGATCGGCAAGCGCGGACAGATCGAGCTCGTCCTCTGTGCACTGCTCTGCGAGGGGCATGTCCTGCTGGACGACGTTCCCGGCACTGCCAAGACCGTGCTCGCGCGGGCAATCGCCCGCTCCATCGACGGCGCCACGACCGCCCGGATCCAATGCACTCCGGACCTGCAGCCGACCGACGTGACGGGCCTGTCGGTGTACGACCAGAGGGAGCGCGTCTTCTCATTCCAACCGGGCCCAGTGTTCACCAACATCCTGCTCGTCGACGAGATCAACCGCGCAATGCCACGGACCCAGAGCGCGCTCCTCGAAGCGATGGCTGAGCGTCAGATCACGGTCGACGGGCAGTCGCGTGCCCTGCCGAGCCCGTTCCTCATTCTGGCGACGGAGAATCCGCTGGACCACGAGGGCGTCTTCCCGCTTCCCGAGGCCCAGCTCGACCGCTTCTTCCTGAAGGCGGCACTCGGCTACCCGCAGCCGAACGAGGAACTCGAGATCGTCCAGGCGCAACGGCACGGGCATCCGCTCGACCGGCTCGTGCCGGTCATCGGAATCGAGGACCTCCGTTCACTTCAACACGCTGTCGAGGACGTCTACATCGACCCGCTCCTGCAGCGATGGGTGATCGATCTCGTGCGAGCGACGCGCGAGCTTCCGGGCGTTCGCACCGGATCGTCGGTTCGCGGCTCACTGGCACTCGAGCGGGGAGCCCGTGCGATGGCGCTGCTCCATGGACGCGATCACGTCGAGCCGGGTGACGTCGAGCGGCTCGTCGAGCCCGTGCTCTCACACCGCCTCCTCGTTTCGCACGCATACGCCCTCGACGGCGAGAAGTCCGACGAGCCGGCCGGCCTGCTCGAGCGATGCCTCGAGAGTGCCCCACGCCCGGGGGCGGTTGCAGCCGAGCCCACCCGAGGGCCATGACCCCGGGCGGCGACCTGGTTTTCCCGCTCGTTCCGTCGCGCAGAGGCGGCGCACTGGACGTCGCCGGCAGCCCCAGCCGCCGGCGGGGCTCCGGATCAGAGATCGCAAGCTCGCGTCCGTATCGCCGCGGCGACGCGATCCGGTTCGTCGACTGGGCAGCGTCGGCACGGTTGTCGACCGCACGCGGCACGGACGAGTTCGTCGTCCGCGACCACTTTGCGGAGGACGCCCTCAGAATCGTCGTGGTCGTCGACCGGAGCCCCTCGATGACGCTCTTCCCGGACTGGCTCCCGTGGCTCGACAAGCAGACAGCAGTGCGCGCGGCAGGTCGCATGATCGTCGCAAGCGGTGCCGTGGCGAACGCCCTGATCGGCTTCGCCGAGGCCGGTGCAGTCGCCGCGCAGGTTGTTCCCCCGCGGCGGGATCGTGCGCATCGGCGCGCGATCGAGCAGCGGCTCGCGACCGGCGAGGCGGACGGCCCACCCGACAGCCTCGACCGGGCGTTCGAGCTCCTCTCTCGGAGTGGCCCAACCGTGCCCCCGGGAACGTTCGTGTTCGTCCTTTCGGACTTTCTGCCGCCACCGAGCCCGGCTCGCTTGACCGATGCACTGTCGGCCGGCTGGGACATCGTCCCCGTCGTCGTCCAGGATCCCGTCTGGGAGCGCTCGTTCCCCGACGTCTCGGGCGTCACGCTTCCCCTCGCCGACCCCGACGACGGCACGTCGTCGCTCGTCCGACTCACCCGCAAGGAGGCACGCGCGCGCCGCGACTCGAACGAACGGCGCGCTGGCCGCCTCGACCACGCGCTGCGGGATTTCGAGCTCGATCCGGTGACGATCACGAACGGCGACAGACGTGCCGTGCACGGCGCGTTCCTCGCATGGGCAGAAGGACGACGAAGCCGGTCGCGAGGCTATCGGTGAACGAGACCAGCCTTCGGGCGCGGGCGACCGCGCTCGCGGAAACGCCGGCTGCCCGACTGCTTGTCATCGGGCTGTTGCTGGTCACGGCGATCTCCGCGGTGCTCGTCGCCGTCCTCGTCGGCCGGCCGAGCTCAACCGCCCGCACGCTCGACGACCCGGTCACCGTCAAGCGGTCGCTCTCGACGTCTGCCGCCCTGTTCGGCGATCCCATCGAGGCCGAGATCGACGTCTATTCGAACAACGAGAAGGTCGCCGCTCGCTCGGTTCGAGTCTCCACGAACTTCGCTCCCTATCGGATCGTGGCGACCGAGGTCGATCGGCTGACCCGCGACGGGGTTTCGCTTCTCCGCACCCGGATGTCACTCGAGTGCGTGACGCGCGACTGCCTGCCACCGAAGGGCGGAACACGCGTGGTCCAGTTCCCACCCTCGACCGTGGCATACCGCAGCGGAGGACAGGACGCGCGCGTGCTCTTTCCGTGGGAGCCGCTGCAGCTCTCTTCGCGGCTCCCCCGCGACACGACGGGCCGCGCGGGGATCGTCGACACGGCGCCCCCGTTCGAGCCGCGTTTCGAGCGGTCACCCGAGACGTTACGGATCCTGTTCCTCCTTGCGGCGACCGTCCTCGGGCTCGTGGGGTTGGCGCTCGTCGTCACGACGCTCTGGCCGCCGTCGCTCCTGGCGCGGCGGCGCTGGCGGCGTCTGTCCCCGCTCGAACGCTCGCTCCTGCGGGTCGAAGAGGCCGCGCAGAACGACGACGAAGCGGTACGGCGGCAAACTCTGGACGACCTCGCCACCCGCCTGGGTGATGTCCCTTCGCCGTCGCTCGAGCTGCGAACACGGGCGCTCGCGTGGGGGAAAAGCCCGCCCCAGCCCGAGGCGCTCACACTCCTCGCGGACCAGGTGCGGACGACCGTGAACGGAGGGGTACGGGCTTGACGATCGATCTCGGTCGCGAGCGCATCGGTCGAATGCATCGCTCCACGCGGTCATCGATTCCCAGCGTCGACGCACGTGCGCTCGCGCCGGCCGGCCGCCGGACGCGTGTTGCGCTGACCGTGCTCGCGTCGCTCTCCCTGGCGGTCGCGGTCGTCCTAATCCCCGCGTCCGACCGGTCTCCCGGCGTCCCCGCGGCGCTCCGCGGCGGCGAGGGGTTGGTGGTCGTGATCGACGTCTCCTCCAGCACGCTCGGGTTCTCGAACATGATCGCGAAGTCGCTGCTCGCGCTGGCAAATGATCCATCGCAGCGCGCCGGACTCGTCCTGGCCTCGCAGAGCGCCTACATGGCGCTGCCGCCGGAGACACCGGGCTCGGCGCTGCGCGGCTGGCAGCGAATGATCGACTACATCAACGAGCAGAACCACAAGCTCGCCGTCCGAGCGAAGCTCGACCGCACGCCGCTGCCCAACCCCGCCCCCGGCGACTACCCGTGGGTAGGGGTCTTCACCGGCGGCACCCGGCTGTCGACAGGCCTCGCGCGGGCGATCCAGGCGTTGCGAGAAGCGGGCGCCCGTCACGGGCAGATCGTCCTCGTCAGCGACCTTCGCGACGCACCGGAGGACCTCCCGCGTGTCGGGGTGCTCATCACACGCATGCGCCAACTCGGGATCAAGCTTCGCGTCGTCACGGTGGGGCGCTCCACACGCGATCCCAGGGAGTTTTCGGACATCGGCGGCTCCGCGTTCATCATGGACGCGGCCGACGCCGTGTACGCACCGGAACGGGAGCCGACGCTTCGATCCCAACCGTCTGCGCTGCCGCTCGTTCTGCTCGGTGTCGCGCTCGCGGCGCTGCTCGCGGTGGCCGAGCCGCTCGTACCCCTGCGCTGGCGAGGCGATCCCGGGGCGGGCAGATGAACCGGCACCCCTCACTGCGCGTTGCCCTCGGACTGCTTCTGCTGGCGCTCGCGGCCGGATCCGTGTTCCTCGCCCGCGGCACGGCCGACGCCGCGGGCGCGTTCCGAGAGCATCAGGCGGAGTGGCAGCGAGGGCTCGAGCCTCAGCCCACCGCTTCACCAGGCGTGGCACAGCGCGCGGGCGAGACGATCCTCGGGATCGGCGCTCGCAGCGACGTGCTGCGGGCCTACCAGAACTATCGGGCCGGCCTCGCCGACGTGATCGAAGGCACGGCATACCCGCAGACCCGCGCGCGGTTCGAGGCGATCGAGACACTCGAACGGCTGCGGGCGTCGCTTCGAAGCGGCTCCGACCGGGCACGTGCCGACATCGCGCTCGGGGTCATCCTGACCGATGCCGCCGCCGGCGCAGGGCCGCAACGCGAGACACTGCAGCGCAACGCGCTTGCCGCCTTCGCCCGAGCGGTACGCGAGGACCCGGCGAACGCAACGGCGAAGCTGGATCTCGAGGTACTGCTGCAGGCGACGGCGCCGCGGGCGAAGAGCCAGGCCCGCCCCTCCGGATCCGCCACTCGACGCCGACAGAGCGACGAGAATCCCCAAAACCCGACCGCTCCCGCGCCCGCGGAAGGCGAGGGGTTTTGAGCCCGATGCTGCCGCTCGCACAGCTCGTCTTCCTGACCCCCCGGGCCGCACTCGTCGGCCTCGCGTTCTCCGCGCCGCTCGTGATGCTCGCGATCCGCGAGAAGGCCCACTCGCGAGTCCGTTCGACCCTCGATTTGCGACGGCCACGACTAATCCGCGCACTCATGCGCCCCGTCGGGCTCGTGGCCCTGGCAGCTCTCGTGGCCGCCACTGCCGCCCAGCCCGCTGTTCGGGACACCGACTCGAGGCCCGTGCGCTCGGACGCAGAGCTCTTTCTCACGTTCGACGTCAGCCGCTCGATGCTGGCGACGAGCACGCCGGGGGACACCGTGCGGTTGGAGCGGGCGCGCGCGCTGGGCAGAGATGTCCATGCGGCGCTCGCCGACCTTCCGACCGGGGTCGCGACGCTGACGAACCGGATGATGCCCCTCCTCTTCCCGACCGGCGACGCGCGGGGTGTGGCCGCCGTCATCGATCATTCGCTGCGGATCATGCAGCCGCGGCCGGAACGCCTCACTGCGGCCCGCGCAAGCTCACTGGCCGCGCTGAGCCTTGCCGCCGACCGCAGCTACTTCAACCCGAGCGCCCGGAAACGGGCTCTCGTCGTGTTCAGCGACCTCGACACCGACTTCTTCAGCCTCGACGGAACGCTTCGCCTGTTGCGGAAGCACCGGATCGAACCGTTCGTCGTCCGGGTCGCAGTCCCGGGAGAGCGTATCTTCGACTCGGCCGGCCGGCCGTACGCCTACGTCTCCAGGAGCACGGTCACGATCGGTGCGCTCCGTCGGGCGCACTGGCATGCGTTTGAAGAGAACCAGCCCGGGCGACTCGTGGCCGAGATCCGCTCGTACCTCGGCGAAGGCCCTGTCGCCAAGAGCGGCCTCGCGGAGTCTCAGCGGAATCTCGCCCCATTTCTCGCGCTCGCTGTGCTGGCCATGACGGCGGCGCTGGCACTACCGGGGCTCCGCGCCGGGCTCCTCGCACGCGCCTGACCTCGCGGCCACCCTGCTCGTGCGCGTCAAGTGTGCAGCCCGCGGATCGGTGGCTTCGGTACCGCCGCGACCTCTCAGGCGATCGGCCTGTATGAAAGCCGATAGATGTTGACGGCCGTCTTCGGGCCGGTCGGCGCAAGAATCGTGAGCGTACCCCGGGCACCGGCGAAGTTTCCGGTCCCTGCGACCACGCGGATCGAGACGGCCCCACCGCCGGCCGCCCTCAACGGCCCGTTGACCGTGAGCGTGCCACCCGGCAGCTTCGCAACCGTCTTGAGGCGAGCGCTCGTCGGGGCGGTGAGAAGCATCGTGCCGCGGTCGGAGCCGATAACGGCGCCCTTGGGCTTCCCGAACTGGGGTCGCGCGTTGAGCAGCTTGCTCGTGAACAGCTGGCGATCGCCGGCGCTGGCGTTCCGGGGTGGCACATCGACGCTCGAGTAGGACGTCGTGATCGAGACGAGTTGGATCATGGGCGGGGGAGATGCCGAAGCGACCGGCGAAACGAAGGCCACGACGGCCACGCCGGCACCGACGGCAATCAGAAACGCCCGAGCGGGGTGTCGAACCACGGCCCTCACTCTAGCCGGGCGCGAGCCCCGCCACCCGCGGACGCGACGTGAGATCTCCGCCGAGGCCGTTGCCCGCGGCGAAGTCAGGCGCTCGGGATTCGGTCGACCGTCGTGACCGGTGGCTCGACCGGAGAAGGAGCTGGACGGGGCACGACGGAGCGCACATCGACCGCCGACCCATCCGCTGCAGCCTGGAGGATCGAACGACCCACGTCGACAACGTGATGGGCGAGCGCGCCCGACGCCCGTGGTGGACTCCCTGAGGCGATTGCCTCGGCCATGTCCTGTAGCCCGATGCCGCGGGCCTCGCGAGCGCCTCGGGACCGATACGGCACATCGGTCCAGTCGCCCCGACCTTGGCGCAGCCGAACCGTTCCCTCGAACGCGTTCGGATCGGGAAGGGCGAGCGTCCCGTCGGAGCCGAGGACGAGAAGCGACGAGGCGTAGTGACCAGGCGCCTCGAAGGTGGCGACGAGCGTCGCCAGGGCACCGGAGACGAGCTGCATCGTCGCTGCGGTGTGCGTCGGCGTCTCGGCTCGAAAGCGCTCGCCAATCCGCGGCCCGACCTCGATCTCCCGTTCGGGGACGAGCGTCGACCCGAGGCCGACGACGCGACTGATCGGGCCGAGAAGCGCCACGATCACGGACAGGTAATACGGGCCCATGTCGAGGAGGGGGCCGGCACCATCCAGAAAGAAGATGTCGGGATCCGGGTGCCACGTCTCCTGGCCTCCGGCGAGCATCGTCGCCGAGGCGGCGAGCGGTGTTCCGATCGCACCCCGGTCGATGAGCTCGCGGGCCTCCTGATATGCCCCGCCCAGGAAGATGTCCGGCGCACATCCGATCTGGAGGCCACGTCCTTCGGCGAGGGCCAGCAACTCCTGCGCTTCGGCGGCGACCATCGCGAGCGGCTTCTCCGAATAGACGTGCTTGCCGTGCTCGAGCGCCGTTCGCGTGACGTCGCGGTGGGCGGCGGGAGGAGTGAGGTTGAGCACGATGGCGATCTCGGGACAGGACAGCAACTCATCGGGCTCCATCGCGGCAAGGCCGTGCTCCTCTGCCAGTGCGGTTCGGCGTTCCCGATCCAGATCGGCGCACGCCACGATCTCGAAGGCATCGAATGAGGCGGCATTCGAGGCGTACTCGCGACTGATGACGCCGCATCCCATCAAGCCCACGCGAGCCGGGACGGTCACGCAGACACCCCCAGGAGCCGGTGGAGCTCGCCGATCGACTCTGCCACGGCGTCGAATCCCGCGCCGTAGGTCTCGTCCTGCTCCAGGATCAACCACTCGGTTCCCGCTCGCACTGACGTTTCGTCGAGACGGCGGTAGTCGACGTCGCCGTCGCCGAGAGGGACGTACACCGGCCCACCGTCGTTCCGCATGTCCTTGACGTGGACGAGTGGTGCGCGAGGGCCGGCCCGCTCGAGTAGGGACAACGGCTCGAAGCCCGCGTACCAGACCCAGCCGAGATCGAGCTCGAGGAAGAGCGGTGAGTCGGCATCGTCGATCAGCCGATCGAGCAGCGAGCGGCCGTCGTCGAGGACGGTCAGCTCACCGTCGTGGTTGTGAAATCCGAGGCGCAGCCCCAAAGCGGCGGCCCGTTCCGCCGCGGCAACCAGGCGGTCGCGGATTCCAATCGCCTCCGCCGGTGTCTTGGGCGGCTCGACCCAGCTCACGACAAGCCTGTCCGTCTGGAGCGTGCGGAGCTCGGCGGCGAGGATCTCGAGCTCGTTCTCCACGAGGGGAAGCCCGGCGTGACGGCCACACGCCACGAGGCCTTTGTCCTCGAGGAGCCCGTGAACCGCCTCGGCCGAATGTCCGTAGAGATCGTGGAGCTCCACTCCCTCGAACCCGAACTCGGCGGTCGTGGCAAGCGCCCCCGCGAAGTCCTTCGCACACACCTCCCGAACGCTGTAGAGCTGGAGCGCGATCCGACTCATTGTGATTCCCCTTCCTGGTCGGCAGCGACGAAATGGCCCTCGTCGACCTCCACGAGACCGTCCTCGCGTTCGGCGCCCGCCGGTGCAGTCGTCACGGGCGGCGCGTCGACCGCAGCGGTCGTCGTCCATTTCCGGTGCAGCTGCGGTACCGAGGAGAGGAGCGCTTGGGTGTAGGGATGACTCGGGTTGCCGAACACCTTCGGCGTCGGCCCGAACTCTGCGATCCGACCGCGGCGCAGGATCAGGGTCTTGTCGGAGATGTAGTTGCCGAGCGAGAGGTCGTGGGTGATGAAGAGGATCCCCACGCCCCGCTCCTTCAGGTCGCCGAGCAGATTGAGGACGTCGATCCGGGTCGAAGCGTCCAGCATGCTGATGATCTCGTCGGCGACGAGGAACTTGAGGTCGAGGAGCAACGCGCGCGCGATCATCAGGCGCTGGAGCTGCCCGCCGCTCAGCTGGTGCGGGTACTTGCCGAGGACGTCCGCGGGCTCGAGCGACACCGCCTCGAGCGACTTCCGGAGCTTCGTCTTCCAGTCGCCCGCGCTGAGCTCGGGGAGGTAGCTCGAGTGGATCATGCCGAGCACGCGGTCGACCTTGTAGACGGGGTTGTAGGAGCTGAACGGATCCTGGAAGACTCCCTGGACGTGGGCGTAGTAGCGGCGGAGCTCGCGCCGGCCGAGGCCCGCCACGTCGCGACCGTCGAACGTGATCGCGCCGGCCGTCGTCGGGGTCAACCGCAGGATCATCCGGCCCACGGTCGTCTTGCCGCTGCCACTCTCGCCGATCAGGGAGACGACCTCACCGGGTTGCACGGCGAAGGTCACGTCGGAGACCGCGGTCGTCGTTCCCTTGCCGAACATTCCCGTCTTGAAGACCTTCGTGACGCCGTTGACCTCCAGCATCAGGTGCCTACCTTCCAGCAGGCGGCGAACCGTCCCGGCTCGGTCTCGACGAACGGCGGCTCCTCGGAGCACTTCTCGAACGCCAGCGGGCAGCGGGCCCGGAAGCGGCACCCGCTCGGCGGGTTGAGGAGGGACGGCGGCCGGCCCGGGATACCGGTCAACCGCCGCTCCGCGAAGCGCACCCCGACCTCGGGCAGCGACCCGAGCAGGAGCTTGGTGTAGGGATGCCGTGGATCCTGCGTGATCGCCGTCGCCGACGCCTTCTCGACGAGCTTGCCCGCGTACATGACGAGAATCGTGTCGGCGATCTGATAGAGGATCGAGAGGTCGTGCGTGATCACGATCGTGCTCTTCACGAACTTCCGATCGCGGAACTCGACCAGCATCTCCGCGACCGCCTTCTGCGTCGACACGTCGAGCGCAGAGGTCAGCTCGTCGGCGATCAGGAGTGACGGGTTCAGGAGCGTCGAGAGCACCATCACGACCCGTTGCTTCATCCCACCGGACAACTCGATCGGATAGCGGTCGAGAACGCCGTCGTCGAGGCCGACGAGCGCCAGCCGCCGGCTCAACTCGGGAAGCGTCTCGTCGTAGGAGACGCCTCGCGAGTGAAGCAACTCCGAGGTCATCCGCCCGACCTTGCGGATCGGGTTGAGCGCACTCATGGCGTACTGCGGGACGATCGACACCTCGCGATAGCGAAACTCGTTCATGGCGCCGTCGTCTTCGAGCGGCAACTCGACGCCGTCGAGCTGCACTGTTCCCTCGACGACGCGCATGCGCCCGTCGAGCCGGATCAGGCTCTTGCCGAGCGTCGTCTTGCCGCAGCCGGACTCGCCCGCGAGACCCATGATCTCGCCGTCTGCGACGGTGAAGGTGACGCCGTCGAGCGCCTTGACGTCGCCCTTTAGGGTGCGGTAGTAGACGCGCAGGTTGTCGACCGCGAGGCTCATGTGCGGCGCAGCCTCGGGTTGAAGACCTCGTCGAGGCCCACGTTCATCACGTAGAGGCCGCCGACGATCGCGGTGATCGCGATTCCGGGTGGGATGAACCACCACCACATGCCGAGCTGGAGAGCGGCGTTCGACACGGCGGTGTTCATCATCAGCCCGAGGGACATGACCTGTGATGGGCCGAGGCCGAGGAAGTCGAGCGTCGCCGCGGTGAGAACCGACCCGCCGAAGAGCAGGATGAACGTGAGGAAGAGATACGAGCTCATGTTCGGCGCGATCTCGTTGACGATGACCCTGATCGTCCCGCGGCCCGACAGGCGGGCGAGGTTGACGAAGTCACGGGCCGCGAGCGAGAACGTCTGGGCACGGATCGCGCGGGCTGCCCATGGCCACGAGGTGAGACCGATCAGGATGGCTTCGGCCTTCAGGCTGCCCACGCTCAGATAGGCCGCGACGATGATCAGGACGGCGAGTGTCGGGATCACGAGGACGATGTTCGTCAGCATGCTGAGGACGTCGTCGATCACGCCGCCGAGGTAGCCACCGACGAACCCGATCGCCATCCCGAGGGTGCCTGCCACGATCGCTGCGAGCGCGCCGACGACGAAGCTCGAGCGGAGCCCGTAGACGAACTGTGCGAAGACGTCCTGTCCCGACGAGGTCGTGCCGAGCCAGTACTCGGTGGACGGAGGCTGGCCGAGGGGGTAGCCGAACTCGAACGGGTCGCCGTCGGTGAGCCAGGGGCCGACGATCGCCAGCACGAGAAAGAACAGCACCACCGTGAGCCCGACGACCAGCTTTCGGTTGTGGAACGCGAAGTACAGCGTCTCGGAGCGCTTCCCGCGCGGGCCGAGCTCGGCCTCCTCGGCGCCGGCGCCCGTCGCGGCGAGCTCCGGCGTCGAGACCATGTCCGCCCGGGAGTCGGCCGCTTCCACTTACGACCCCTGGATCCCGGCACGCGTGCGCGGGTCGACGATCACGTACGCGATGTCGACGATGAAGTTGGCGATCAGCACGCCGATGATGATGAACAGGAACAGGCCCTGCAGCAGGAAATAGTCGCGGTTCTGCAGCGCGGTGATGATCAGGGTGCCGATGCCCGGGTAGCCGAAGACGATCTCCGTCACGAGCGCCCCGCCGACGACCGCGCCGAGCGCGAGCGCGAGCCCCGACATCTGCGGCAGCACCGCGTTGCCGTACGCGTACTTGCGCACGAGCTTGCTCGGAGCGCCGAGGGCCTGGAGGTAGTTGGCGTACTCGGACTCGAGCTCGTAGATGATCAGGTTCCTCATGCCGATCGCCCAGCCGCCGAAGGCGACGAGGAAGAGCGTCAGGAACGGCAGGAACCAGTGGCTGAGGAAGCTCCTCGCGAACTCGAATGTCCAGGCGGGCTGGACCGAGAAGCCGTAGGCGCCGGAGACGGGGAAGATCCCCAACTTGAACGAGAGGCAGTACACGAGCACGAGTGCGAGCCACATGTAGGGCGTCGCAGTGAGCACGTACGCGACGGGAAGCGCGGTGTTGTCGAGCACCTTGCGTCGCGCGGCCATTGCGCCCACGCGGTTTCCGGCGATGTAGCTGAGCACGATTGCGGGAACGAGCAGCGCGAGCGTGTAGGGAAGCGCCGCCCAGATCAGCTCGCTGACGGTCGAGCCGACGTACGCGATGCTCGGCCCGAGGTCGCCGTGCAAGAGCCCGCGCCAGAAGTTCACGTACTGCTGCCAGAGCGGCTGGTCGAGCCCGAACGACTCGGTGAAGTAGCCGTGGAGCTCCTGCGATGCGGTCGAGTCCGCCTGGATCCGGCTGATCAGCCCGTCGATCGGGTTGCCGGGCATCAGCCGCGGGATCGCCCAGTCGATCGTGACGGCAACGAAGAACGTGAGCAGGTAGAGGAGGCTCTTGCGGGCGAGGTATCGGGTCAAGAGGTCTCCGAAGGCGTCGTCGTGTCGAGAGTCATAACGGGCCGTGCAGAGGATCGGGCGGTGCTCCCAACATGGGAGCACCGCCCGATCAGTCGGCGTCGTGCCACGAGGCGCGTTACTTCTGTGGCTTCAGCTTGGCGAGCGCGTCGATGCCCGTCATGTTGAAGTACCCGCCCCACGTTACGGGCGTGTTCTGCATGCCCGCGCCGGTGGACTTCGGGAAGTTGGTCCAGTAGGTCGTGTTGTACTGCGCCCACGCCCCGTTGTACCAGAGCGGGATTGCAGGCAGCTCCTCGAGGATGAACTTCTGGATCTTCGAGTGGATCACCTTCGCCGCTGCCTCGTTCGCCGGATTGACCTTGTTGAGCGCGAGCGTGAGCGCCCACGGCTTGGGCCCAGCAGACGTGAACCGCGAGTAATTCGCGAATGTCTGAGAATCGGCGACCGGCAGGTGGAAGAGATAGTCGTAGAACGTGTATGGCGTCGGACCGAGGTTCTTGTCGTTGTTGATGAGAAGGTCGTACGTGCCGGCACTTCTCTGGGCGACGAGCCCGTTGAAGTCGGGGTACGCGGGTGTGATCTTGATTCCCGCGTCCTTCGCGCTGGCGGCGATGATCTGAATCGCGAGCATCCAGTCCGACCAGCCGTTCGGGACGATAATGCTCAGGTTGACGTTCTTCCCAGCCTTATCCTCGACGTAGCCGTCACCGTTCGTGTCCTTGTAGCCGTTGGCGGCGAGCAGCGCCTTCGCTCCCGAGACGTCGTACTTGAAGCCCAGCTTGTTCGCCTGAGCCTGATCGATCCACTTGCTCCAGGTCGGAAGCAGGCCCGTCGGGTTGGCCTTCTTGACGATGTTGCCGTAGTCGGCGGTCACGATCTGGTCGACGTTGATCGACATCGCGAGTGCCCGCCGGAACGCCTTGTCGTTCAGCGGCGCATGCGTGGTGTTTGGAACGAGCCACGCGGTGTTGGCCGACAGCATGTACGGCGCCTTCGGGTAGTACGTCTGCACCCTCCCGCCGATCACCTTGTCGATCCCGGGGAAGAAGTTGTTGCTCAGGTCGATTTCGTTCTTGAGGAAGCTCTGCAGCGACGCGGTGTTCTGGGAGTTGTGGATGTCGACGAGATACTGCATCGGCATCTTCATCCCGAGTGCCTTCGTCGCCCACCAGTTGCTGCGCCGGTTCCACTGGAGCGTGCCCGAGGTTCCCTTGCCGGCGCCGTAGGTGAACGGGCCGGTTCCGACCAGGTACTTGTCGGTGTTACCGGTCGTGATCTCGGTCGCGCTGTAGTTCTTCCACAGGTGCTGGGGCACGATCCCCCACGTGTAGATGTTCGTGTTCCAGTCGAGGTAGTTCGGTTTGCCCGCGAAGACGAAGCTGACCGTGTTGCCCTTGACGATGATGTTCGAAAGACCTGTCTTCCACATCGTCGAGAGCTCCGAGCCGGCGAGCTTGCCGGTCTCGAACGTGAACTTCACGTCATTGCCGGTGAAGGGCTTGCCGTCACTCCACTTCACGCCTTGCCGTAGAGTCACGACGTACGTCCTGCCGACCCACTTGCCGTCGGTCGCGAGCCACGGGATGTACTTGTCCTTGAGCGGGTCGTACCGGAACAGCGTCTCGTACAGGAGCCCAACCGTGCCGGTCGCGTTGCCGCTGGTCCGCAACGGGTTGAACTGAGCGAACGGCCCCCACGCCGTGCCCGACGTGTACAGCGTCGCGTCGCGCGGGAGCGCCGACTTCTGTGCGTTCGCGGTGCTGGCGGCCAGAAACGCGCCGACGGCGATGACGACCGCGAGAACGCCTACGGTCAATCCTGTCTTGTGTCTTGAACGTGTCATGACGTCTTCTTCCTCCTCGTATGTCGTTGCTCTCAGCACTTGCTCGGACTCTTGAAACGTCCGAAGGTTTGAGGTTCACGATCTCGCCGTGTCGTCATCGGACCCCGACCGCATCACTCCCTTCGGCAGTGGCGAGCGACACCTCGGCGTCGTCGACCTCCTCACTCGGCGTCCGGCGCACGCCCTCGCGTGGCGCGACCGCGACACTGAACGCTGCGAGCGGGAACGGATCGGGGGAGTAGCGCTCTGAAGATTGGCTGTCCGTGATCGGCGTGACGGTGACAGCAGCGGAGGAGCAGTTGATGAAGACAGCGAGCTCCCCTCCTTGCTGCCGGATGCGACCCACGAGGATGCGCGGGTCGGCAACTCTGATGGGCCGCGAGACCCCGGCCGCTGCGGCGAGCGCCGAGTAGAGACGCCACGTGTCCTCCGGGTTCACGCGTGGCGTTCGGGCTGCGAGATGCTCGAGCGGGTACGTACAGAGAACGGTTCGGCCGCGACCGACCCCGTATTGCAGAAGAGCCGGGCGGCCATGCGCGTCGACGGCAACGACCTCTGCGCCTGCCGGCTCGACCGGTAGGAACGCCCGGGCGCTCGGCTCGCCGGCCACCCGGAACGTCAGTCTCGAGCCGGCGGTCAGCTCTCCCAGGTCGCCGACGAACTCGAACACGACCGTGTCCTCGAGGATCGGGTCGACCAATCCGTAGCGAAGGCGATGTCGGACGCCGAACACTTCCTCCAACCAGGGGACCCACGGTCCCCGCTGATTGGTGGTACTGCCGGCGAAGTAGGAGAGATACACCGTGGCGCCCCCGCTCGCGAGTTCGCGCAGGCGATCCACACCGGGAGCGGAGAGCAGTTTCGCACAGGGAGCGAGGATCAAACGGGCGTCCGTGTCGATGCCGTCGTATTCCCGCACGAGCTCGACCGGAAGGTCCGCCTCGAGCGCCGCGACGTAGGACTGAAAGAGGTTGTCGCGGATGTCTTGCCGGTACGCGGGCGTCGTGAAGGGAAGCACCCGCTCGAAGTGTTCGGGGACGATGATCGCGGCGCCTTCAGCGATCGGTGCCCAGTCGTCGCCGAGCTCTCCGACGAGCGTCGCGAACTCGGCGAGCGTCTTCAGCTGCGGCTTGGGTCGCCCGGCCCCGTCGGTCAAGCCGAAGTGCATCTCGAATCCGTGGTGGCGGTAGGGGTCCTCGCCGCGCAGATCGTCGTAGTCGCAGTTGTTCCACGCGATCCAACCTCGGGCGCCGGCCAACAGCGTCGTATGCAGCACCAGCCGGTAGTAGTCCGCGGCATGATCATCCGCCGCGAAGTCGGAGGAGACGCCGAACTCCTCGAGCACGACCGGCTTGCCGAAGCCGGCGGACAGCTGGCAAGCGAACGCCGCGGTCAGGGCCTGGCGCACCTCGTCGTCCTGCATCGGATACACGTGCGGGCCCACGAAATCGATCAGAGGGGCGAGCTCGCGTAATGAATAGCCGTTGTCGTTGCCGGAGACCTCGACGCCCCAGGCACCGTCCCCCAGCGAGATCGGCTGCATGGCTCCGGCCGAGCGGACGGCCTGGACGAGCAGACGCGCCCATGCGCTGATCTCCTCGCTGGTTCCGGGGCCGCCGTAGAGTGGCATCTCGTTCGATACGAGCCATCCGACGATCGCTGGATGCCCGCCGAACCGGCCCGCGATCTCGGCCGCGAGCCAGGCTTGTTGGGAGACGAGCCAGACATCGCGGTACAGGTCCCGCCCCTGCCGCCACGGGGGGTCCCAGTTCTCACCCGACATGTGCCCGACGACAAATGTCGGGATGGTCCCGAGCCCGAGCTCGGTGTGCGCATCGAGGAAGTCGCCGAAGCGGTCGGCGGCCCCGGCGTCGAGGCACCCGGGGGAGGGAACGAAATCGGGCCAGAAGCAGAACGAGCGGGTGACGTTGAGCCCGTGCTCGGCGAGGACGGCGAGCTCGTCTCGCACGAGGCCGGCGTCGTAGCGCGACCACATGCGAGGACCGCCGGATCGTGACCAGAAGTTCGCGCCGATCCAGGGCGCGCCGCGAAGAACGGTCGAAGGCGTCGGTGTCACGCGTCCAGCCCTTCGACACCCCTGCGACGGAGAGCGACCGTGCCGGGGCAGACCGGACGGTCGGTGAGCCTGCGTCGACTCTCTCCCGTTCTCACCATGCGTCTGGCTCCTCGAACGAAGGATTCCGGATCGTTTCAGTCTGTTACCGGAACTGTACCGGGAATCTTTAGCAGGTTATCCCGAGAAGGTCAACACTTGGAGAACCCAGTACAGGAGCCGTATTGATGGAATGTTGGGCATTTGACGAGATCGGTCTCCGAGGAGTACAGTGCCCGTGTTACTGTAAACGGTTACAGGCTGGGACCAGCGAGAGAACGGAAAATGAGCTCACCCGCATCCAGAACCACTTCTTCCGGCATCACTCCCGTCCGGGCAACGATTCGCGACGTTGCGCGGCTCGCCGGCGTCTCCGTCGCGACGGTGTCGCGGGTCGTCAACGATCGTCCCGACGTCGCGCCCGAGACACGCGAGACCGTGATGAAGCACGTCCGCGCGCTGAGCTTCTCGACGAACCGGTCCGCGCGGGCGCTGTCGCGCGGGAGGACGGGGCTGATCGGTGTGACGATCCCGTTCGTGCTCGGGGACTATTACTCGTGGATCCTGTCCGGCGCGACCGAAGCCCTCCACGAGCAGGAGATGCGAGCCGTCCTCTGCCCGACCCGCCACGAGCACGACCGCGAAGCCGCCCTCGTCGAACGGCTTCTGCGCGGCACAACGGACGGAGCGATCCTCGTGCTGCCGTCCGAATCGGCCGCGGAGCTTCGGGAGCTCGGTACGCACGGGTTCCCGTTCGTCGTCGTCGACCCGGCGATGGCTCTCGACCAGAGAATTCCTGTCGTCTCCGCGACCCACTTGGCAGGTGCGCGCGCAGCCACCGACCACCTTCTCGCACTTGGCCACCGCAGGATCGGGATGATCACCGGACGCCCGGGATGGGTCGCAACCGAGGAGCGGGTGAACGGCTATCAGGCTGCGCTCGCAGGCGCAGGCGTGCTCCCTTCGCCGGAGCTCGTCATCGCCGGGAACTTCGAGATCGAGGGCGGGTACCGGGGAGCGCGCCAGCTGCTCGCGCTGGCCGAGCCGCCGACGGCGATCTTCGCCTCGAACGACAACATGGCGATCGGCGCGCTGCGGGCGGCGGCCGATCTGAACCTCGTCGTCCCAGATCAGCTCTCGATCGTCGGGTTCGACGACTCGGAGCTCTCGCGGGTCGTGACACCGGCGCTCACGACCGTCTGGCAGCCCCTCGAGGAGATGGGTCGAATGGCGATCAGCCTGCTGACCCGGCTCATCGACGGGCAGAGGGTCGAGACGCTCCGAATCGAGCTCGCGACACGCCTCGTGCTGCGTGACTCCACCGCACCGCCTCCCGCTTCCAGCTGACGCGTCGGCGCACCCCGCCTACGTCGCCTTCACATCCAGCGTTGCGATCAGCGCATCCGCAACGACCTTCAACGGGCGACCCGAGATCTGGCTCGCCTTACGGAGTCGAGCGAACGCCTGTTGCTCGGTCAACCCTTCCCGCTCCATCAGGAGCCCCTTCGCGCGCTCGATCGCCTTCCGTGCGGCGAGCGCTTCGGCGAGCGAATCCGCCTCCTCGCGAAGCGCCGCCAGTTCCTCGTGCCGCGCACGCGCGGTGGCGATCGCCGGCAGCAGATCCGACTCCCGAAACGGCTTCACGAGGTACCCGAATACGCCGGCTTCGACCGCACGCGAGACGAGCTCCTCCTCGCCGTACGCGGTCACCATCACGATCGGGATCGGGCGCTCCTCGAGCATGCGCCTCGCCGCATCGATCCCGTCGAGCTTCGGCATCTTCACGTCGAGCAAGGCGAGGTCGGGCTCGACCGTGCGCGCCAGCGTCACCGCCTCCTCCCCGTCCTTTGCTTCCGCGCACACGTCGAAGCCTGCCTTCTCGAGCATCTCCCGGAGGTCGAGCCGGATGATGGTCTCGTCTTCAGCGATGAGGATTCGCATCGTCGTCCTTTCCAGGAGGCTTGATGTGGATTGAGCCTCCGTAGCGTGCCGGGAACGTGACCTCGGCGCGCAGACCAGGATCGTCGACGAGCATCAGCTCTCCACCGAGCTCGTCGCGCACGAGCGCGCGAACGATCGAGAGGCCGGTGCTGTCGAGCGCGGCCTGCATGCCGTCGCCGTCGTCGGCGATCGCGAGCACGACATCGCCGTCGCGCCCCGTCAGCGTAATCGAGATCGTTCCCCCGCCGTGCTCGAGTGCGTTCCCGAACAGCTCGCTGAAGACGAGTGCGAGCGACGTCGCCCTCTGGCCGGCGAGCGACACCGGATCGAGCTCCGCGCTGACGTTCTTGCCCACCACGAGGCCCTGGACGAGCATCGCACGCAGCCTGTCGATCAGCTCGTCGAGCTCGACGTCGTCGTCACGATGCTCCGTCAGCACCTCGTGGACGGCAGCGATCGCGAGAATCCGGTTGACCGAGTCGCCGAGGGCCTTCTGTGGATCGACGTTCGGCGCTCGCGCCTGCAGGCGTAGCAACGAGGCCACCGTCTGCAGGTTGTTCTTGACCCGGTGGTGGATCTCCTGCGCGAGCACCCCGCGCAACGTCATGCGGCCGTGCTCGAGCGCAACGGCCGCCTGGCTCGCGATCGCCTCGAGCAGCTGCCGGTCGTCGTCCGTGAACGGCGCGTCGCGATCGACGACGAGCTCGCCGATCGTCCGGCCGCGCCAGCGCAGCGGCAGCCGCACGGCGTGGGAGCCGGCGCGTCCTTCCGGCCAGGCGATGCGGCCATCCTCGAGCACGACCGCGGCGCCGGTCGCGTGCATCGACTCGACTGTCGTCTGGACGATGGCTTCGAGAGACTCCTCGAGGTAGAGCGACTCCGAAACCGCTTCCGAGATCCGAGCCAGCGCCTCGAGCTCGTGCACGCGGCGCTGTGCTTGCGCGTACAGCTTGGCGTGCTCGATCGACTGCGCAACCTGTCCCGCGATCGTCATCAGCAGGTCGACCTCCGCCTGCGTGAACGCCCGTGGCTCGCGCGTGCGGACGTTGAGAGCACCTTCGAGCTTCTCGCGGGCGAGGATCGGGACCGCGAGAATCGACGCATAGTCGTCCTCCGGCAGGTTCGGGAACGCCTTGAAGCGTGGGTCGAGATGGGCATCGGAGGCAATCATCACCGGCGCACGATCCGCAGCAGCCGCGCCCGTGATGCCTTCGCCCCGCCGCATCCGGGGGATTCTCGTCGCGCCCTCGACGCTCGTGCCGTGCGTGGCCCGCAATACCAGCTCGTCCGTCCGCTCGTCGTAGAGATACACGTACGCCGAGTCGGTCTCGAGCGCGGCCGCTACCTCGTGGGCGATGGCCTCCATCACCTCCTGTAGATCGAGCGACGAGTTGACGACCTCGGTCGTGCGGGTGAGAAGGGCGAGATGGCGGGCATCGTCGTTCATCTTCCTAGTCCAGGAACGTGAGCACGACGGCGCCGAGGATCGGCACGGCGATCGTCAGCGAGAAGTTGAACCAGCCCACCCACACGAGCCTCCGGCGCGTCGTGGCAGCTTGCGGCTCACCTTCACGAAGCTCCTGTTGCAGCCGTGGTCCGAGCACGTAGTCGTGGATCAACGCGCCGACCACCAAGAGGGCGACGAGGATCGACTTCAGCATCAGGGTGCGATCGAAGTCGGTCGAGCGCGCGGCCGAATCGAAGCCTCCGTGAAGCTGCGTGAGCCACAGCCCGGAGATGATCGCTACCCCCATCGCGCTCCAGCCAAGCGGCCGCCACCTTCGCCCGAGAGCCCGCATAGCCGTCGCGCGAGCCTCTCCCTCGAGCCGGCGGATCGCCGGCACACCGACGAACACGAGCGCGATCGTACCGCCGACCCAGATCGTCGCCGACAGGAGATGGGCGATCCGGAGAATGGTCAGCACGGAGCCAGGCTATCGGCACCTGGCGCCAGGCTGGAGCGTGGCGTCGCCTCGCCCGGGCTCGGCTCCCGGCGGCCGGAAGCTTTCGCTCCCGAACGACCACGGGCCCCACACCGGGGACCCGCGATCGGCCGTCAGACACAGGCGCGCCGCTCGCCTTGCGGCTCAGCCTGCACCGACGATAATGCGCCATTCTGCGGTCGATGTCCAGCCCCATCGAGCAACCGCCTCCTCGGCCGAGAAATGGGCACGTAACGGGAACTGGCCTGCCAGAGGCGGCACCCCGCCGGGCGGCACCCCGCGCGAACGGGATGCCGCCGTCGCGCAGTGCTACAGGGCCGCCAGGTAGCGGTCCAGTTCCCACTGCGACACTTGCGTTCGGTAATCGTCCCACTCCGTCCGCTTGAGCTCGACGTACCGAGGGAAGATGTGCTCCCCGAGCGCCTTCTGCAGCAGCTCGGATGCAGCGAACGCGTCGATCGCCTCGCCCAGCGAGCCAGGCAACGCCTCGACACCCTGCTCGAGCCGCTCGTCGTCGGAAAGCCGGTAGAGGTTCGTGGTCATCTCCGCAGGGAGCTCGTAGCCCTTCTCGACGCCCTCGAGGCCGGCGTGCAACAACGCTGCGAAGGCCAGGTACGGGTTGCAGGCGGGATCGGGGCAACGAATCTCGGCTCTCGTCGCCTGTTCGGAGCCGGGCTTGTACAGCGGGATCCTGATCAGGGCAGAGCGATTGCGCTGCGACCAGGCGACATAGACCGGCGCCTCGTAACCCGGCACGAGCCGCTTGTAGGAGTTCACCCACTGGGCCAGGACTGCGGACAGCTCGCGAGCGTGCACGAGGAGACCCGCGATGAACGACTTCGCCGTCTGGGAAAGGTGGTTCGGGTCCTTCGCGTCGAAGAACTGGTTCCGGCCACCCTTGAAGAGCGACATGTGGGTGTGCATTCCCGAGCCGTTCTCGCCGAACAACGGTTTCGGCATGAACGTCGCGTAGTAGCCGTGCCAGGCAGCAACCTCCTTGACGACGATCCGATACGTCATCGTCTTGTCGGCCATCGCGAGGGCGTCGTCGTAGCGCATGTCGATCTCGTGCTGCGAGGGAGCGACCTCGTGATGGTGGTACTCGATCTGGATCCCGACCGACTCGAGCGCAGCGATCGTGTCGTTACGCACCTCGGTCGCCGCATCCTGGACCGTCATCGCGAAGTAGCCGCCCTCGTCGATCGTCTCCGTGCCCTTGTCGTCCTCGAACAGGAAGTACTCGAGCTCCGGGCCGACGTTGAACGTGTCGAAACCCAGCTTCTTCATCCGCTCGACGGCGAGCTTGAGGATGTACCGCGGATCGCCCTCGTAGGGAGTGCCATCGGGCTTGACGACGTCGCAGATCATCCGGGCGACCTTCGAGCCAAGGGCGTGGCCATGGTCGTCGACGGGCCTGGGCATGATCTCGAAGGTGGCGGGATCGGGGATAGCGACCATGTCCGACTCCTCGATCCGGTTGAACCCGGTGATCGATGAGCCGTCGAAGCCCATTCCGTCGTCGAGCGCACCCTGCATTTCGCCGGGGGTGATCGCAAACGACTTGAGGTGGCCCTCGAGATCGGTGAACCAGAAGAGGACGTGTTCGACCCCCTCGTCCTTGATTCGCTTCAGCACCGTACGCCGTGCAGCGACACTCGACGTTGCGCGGTCCTTGCTCTGCACCTGCGCCGGCCGCCTCGTCGCGGCGGCGGTGCTCCTTGGTCTCGCCATCTGTGCTCCTCCCTGAAACGAAAAGAGCCCCAGGCGCAAGCAGCGCCTGAGGCCCCGTTGCCTCGAAAATCGACGAGTGCAGACTAGCAGGGCGCCCCGCCGCATGCGCCACTGCCAAGCCCGACCGAAGACCGCGCACCGTCTTCCCGACGTTCAAGCGGTGGTCGGAAACAACCGATACCGAACCGAACATGGCACGACGAGCCTTCAGCGTGTACGCGCTGGTCGGAACGCTGCTCGCGGCCGGCTATTTCGTCGTGCCCGAGAACGGGAAGGCGCATGACGCCTGGAGCCTGTGCGTCGGTCTTTCGTCGGTCGTTGCGATCCTCGTCGGCGTGCAACTCAACGACACCAGCGCGCCCCGAGCCTGGCGTTTCGTCGCGCTGGGTCAGCTGCTGTTCGTCACCGGGGCCGCAGTCGCACTCGTCTACACCCTGCTCGGCCGCGAGACGCCGTATCCATCGACCGGGGACGTCCTCCACCTCGCGGCCTACCCTGCGATCGGGGCAGGCCTGCTCCTCATGCTCCGCGCGCGCACACCCGGGCGGGATACGGCGAATCTGATCGACGCGGCGATCGCGACGACCGGTATCGCATTGTTCTCGTGGATCTTCCTGATCGAGCCGTATGTGGACGGCGACAGCCTCACACGACACGGGAAATTGCTGGCGGCCATCTACCCCCTGATGGACGTGGCACTCGCGGCCGTCGCCGCGCGCATCCTCATCGGGGCCGGGTTCCGCGTCGCATCGTTCTCCTTGCTCGGCTGCGCCCTCTTGCTGCAGCTCGCAGGAGACGGCATCTACCTGCTCGGCACGGTCCAGGGTTGGAACACGGACGGCACGGGGCTCGAGCTCGTGTGGGCTGCCGCCTATCTCGCCTGGGGGCTGGCCGCCCTCCATCCGTCGATGACAAGGATCACCGACCGCACGTTCGGCGAGGAGTCAGAGTTGACGAGGCATCGACTGGCCGCGCTTGCGCTGGTCACCTTGGCGACGCCGATGCTGATGCTCGAGCAGTCGATCAGAACGACCGACCTCAACATCTTCCTGATGGTCATGGCCTCGACCGCACTCTTCGGCCTCGTGATCGCACGCCTCGCCGGCGTCGTCACGCGCCACGACCGGGCGAAGCAACGCGAGGCCTGCCTGCGGCAGGCCGCGGCCAACCTCGTCGCCACCCGTAGTCGCAGCGGCATCTACCGGATCGCCGTCGACACCGCTCTCGCGCTGAGCGAGGCCGACGGTGCGACGGCAACCCGTACGACCCTGTCGCTGGGCGGGCCGACCTCGATGACCGTCGTGGACGCGTCCGGCACGGACACCGAGGGTCTCGTCGGACGTCACGTCGACAACATTCCCGTGCCGGTGCGCGACGCACTGGTCGCAGGTCGCGTCGGCTCCTTCAGCGGCCCGGCCGACATCGGCGCCGGCGGGCTCCTTGCCGGCGAGCGGCTCACGGTCTTGCCGCTGGTCATCCAGGGCGAGTGCGGGGGTGGCCTGTGGGTACGGACGGACGGCCCGCCCGATTCGTCGCGGCAGCAGGGTCTGCTGACTCTCGCCGCCCAGGTTGCACTCGCGCTCGAGAGTGTCGCGCTCACCGAGGACCTGCTCGAACGCGAAAGCGAGCGGCGGTTCCGCCGGCTCGTACAGAACTCCACCGACGTGATCGTCGTCCTCGAGCCGAACTTGACGATTCGGTTCGTAACACCTTCGGCGAAAGCGACTCTCGGGTACGAGTCGGAGGCGCTCGTCGGGACGAGCCTCGTCGCGCTCCTGCGGCCGGGTGAAACCGACCAGGTGGTCGACCTCGTCGCCGCACTTGCCGGCCAGACTGCACTGCACGATCTCGAGCTCAGGTGTGCCGACGGAGGGTGGTGCGCGGTCGAGAGCGTCTGGAACGACCTCAGCCACGATCCCGAGGTGAGCGGGATCGTGGTCACCGTCCACGACGTCACGGAGCGGCGCCAACTCGAGAGCCAACTGACTCATCAAGCCTTTCACGACCCATTGACCGGCCTCGCAAACCGAGCGCTCTTCATCGACCGCGTCACCCACGCCCTGGACCGCGCCCATCGCAGCGGCGAGCAGCTCGCGGTCCTCTTCGTCGATCTCGACGACTTCAAGACGGTCAACGACAGCCTTGGCCACGCGGCGGGTGACGAACTTCTCGTCGGCGTCGCAGGGCGGCTCGAGACGTGCCTACGGAGCGGAGACACGTGCGCCCGGCTCGGAGGCGACGAATTCGGCGTGCTCCTCGAGGGGGTCCGCCCTCCGGAAGAGGCCGAGGAGGTTGCGACGCGCATCGCGGAGTCACTCGAGACGCCGTTCGAGACTGCCGGCAACGAGGTGTACGCACGGGCCAGCATCGGTGTCGCGCTCGGCTCCACGGCCACCTGCGCGAGTGAGTTGCTCCGCCACGCCGACGTCGCCATGTACCGTGCCAAGGCCGACCCCGGTCGCAGCGTCGAGGTCTTCGAGTCCGGGATGCAGGAGGCCGCGCTCCAGCGGCTCGAGCTCCGGGCCGACCTCGAGCGCGCGGTCAGCGACGCGGATTTCGTTGTGCACTACCAGCCGATCGTCGCACTCGAAACCGGACGGGTGGTAGGGCTCGAAGCCCTCGTGCGCTGGCAGCATCCGGTCCGCGGGCTGCTCGAGCCCGACACCTTCGTGCCACTCGCCGAGGAAACGGGCCTGATCGGCCGCATCGGGGCGATCGTACTGAACCGCGCGTGCCATGCGGTCGCGGGCTGGCAGTGCACCGTCCCCGGCGCCGAGCGGCTTCGCCTCAGCGTCAACATCTCCGGGCATCAACTGGCAGACGGAGCCTTTCCGGCCGAGGTCCGCGAGATCCTCGACCGCTCCGGGCTCCAGCCCCAATATCTCATGCTCGAACTGACGGAGAGCGTCCTGATGGGCGACGGCGAGACTGCTGTGCGGCGCCTCGAGCGACTGAAGGAGCTCGGCGTCAGCATCGCGATCGACGACTTCGGCACCGGCTTCTCGTCGCTCAGCTACCTGCACCGCTTCCCGGTCGACACCCTCAAGATCGCCAAGCCGTTCGTCGATCGGGTCGGTCGCGGAGAGATCGGACGTCTCGCAGCCGCGATCGTGAGCCTTGGCGAATCGCTACGCCTCGAAACCGTGGCGGAGGGCATCGAGGAGGCCGAGCAACGCGATGGGTTGCGTGCCCTCGGCTGCGCGCTGGGCCAGGGCTTCTACTTCGCCCGACCCCTGCCCGAGGCCGAAACGCGTGTGTACCTCGAGCGCCGGATGCGAGCCGCCGCATAGGTGCAGTTGCCGGGTCCGCTTGCGGCACTCCGCCAGCATCTCTATAGTTGGATGCCTGGCGGGGCCGACGAAGGCTCCTCCGCGTGGCAATGACGCCTCAGTGCTCCCTGCGAGCCCTGGGGCTTTTTTGTTGGTCCAGTGAGGAGGACGGGCAGAATGATGAAAGTTGAAGCGGTCGTCGTCCGAGACCGCGTCGAAACGGTGATGGAGGCCGTAGAGACCGCAACCGGGCATGTCGGAGTGACCGTGATCGAGGCCGTCGGCCACGGTCGCGAGAAGGGAATCACTCACGAATATCGGGGCCGAGTCTTCGAGTCGCGATTTCTCCCGAAGGCACTGATGACCTTCGTCGTCCAGGACGACATCGCAGACGGAGTGATCGGCGCCATTGTCGATGCAGCCCGCACGGGCCACGAGAACGGGGACGGCATCTGCTGGGCCGCGCCGGTCGGCCACGTCACCCACAACAGGACCGGAGCGAAGCTCGAGGAGGTGGAGACGGTATGAGCAACAAGGAACTCACGATCGCGGCAAGCACCATCTGGGTCGTTGTCGCGGCGGTTCTCGTCATCTTCATGCAGGCCGGTTTCGCGTTCCTCGAGGCGGGCTTGACGAGGATGAAGAACGTCGGGCACATCGCGGCGAAGAACGTCCTGATCCTGGCGATCGTCTCGATCGTCTACTACCTCGTCGGCTTCGGGATGGCCTTCGGCGACGGAGGCAACAGCTTCGTCGGCGGCTCGGGCTTCGTGCCGACGATCAACGAGCTGCTCTCGGTCGGTCAGGCGCCGTTCTCGTGGTTCAGCGAGATCCCCGGTGCCGCCGGCTACCTCTTCGAGGTGGCGTTCGCCGCTGTCTCTCTCGCGATCGTCTGGGGCGCGATGGCGGAACGCACCAAGCTGTGGGTGTATTTCGCGTTTGGGGCCTGCTTCACGCTCATCTACTCGCTCGTCTCGCATTGGATCTGGAGTCCCGAGGGTTGGTTGTTCGCGCGCGGGATGCAGGATTTCGCCGGCTCGACAGTCGTCCACTACCAGGGCGCGCTGGCCGGACTCGCTGGGGCTCTGTTGCTCGGGCCTCGCCTCGGCAAGTTCGGACCCGATGGCAAGCCGAACGCCATTCCCGGCCACAACATGGCGTTCACAACGCTCGGCGTGCTGATCCTGTGGTTCGGCTGGTTCGGCTTCAACCCGGGCTCAACGCTCACCGTAGGTCATGGCAACGCGGCGGACGGGTTCGTCGGCGGTGGCGTCGGGTTCTTCGCGTATGTCGCGCTGAACACGAATCTCGCCGCGGCTGCCGGCGTGCTCGGTGCCGTCGTGACATCGTGGATCGTGGTCAAGAAGCCCGACCTCTCGATGATGCTGAACGGCGCCATCGCGGCGCTCGTCGCGATCACTGCAGCCTGTGCCTTCGTAGCACCGTGGGCCGCGCTCCTGATCGGGTTCGTCTCGGGCGTCATCGTCGTGGTCGGCTCACTCCTCGTCGAGCGGGTCGGAATCGACGATCCGGTCGGTGCGATCGCGGCTCACGGCATGTCGGGCATCTGGGGCACACTCGCCCTCGGGTTTCTGGCCGTGCCGTCACTCGCCGACAGGCTTGCGACTGGTACCGGTGGCTTGTTCTACGGCGGCGGCCTCCACCAGCTCGGCGTCCAGGCTCTCGGGCTCGTTTCCGTCGGCGCGTTCACGTTCACGTTGTCGTTCCTGATCCTGCTCCTGTTCAAGGTGACGGTCGGAATCCGCACCGAGCCCGAAGTCGAGGCGGCCGGACTGGACGTCTCGGAGCACGGCATGTGGGGCTACCCCGAGTTCTACATCCCGGTGCCCGGCGGGTACGGCACGGAGCACGGTCACATGGTCTCGCAACAGATCGTGGCGCATGCAGCACCACCGGCACCCGCAGCGCTGACCACACCGTAGAAGCTGACCCTGGCGGCCGGCCTCGGCCCGTCGCCAGGCATGGAGGGGCTCCGCGACGGGGCCCCTCCATCCACCCCTGGCGCAGTGGCACATGTGTGATCGGCGACCGACCGCCGCAACCGCCGCGATCACCAGGGTAGGGCAGGCTCTCCCGCCGTCCATCCGCCGTCGACGGGCAGGACCACGCCTGTGATCGCGCTCGCCAGCGGGCTCGCCAGGAAGACGATCGCACCCGCGATCTCGTCTGCCTCGAGAAGTCTGCCGAGCGGGATCCGCCTGGCCGCGGCCCGCGTGAAGGTCTCGTTCTCGAAGAACGCTGCGGTCATCGGGGTCACTGTGAAGCCGGGCGCCACGGCGTTGACGCGAATGCCGTGCTCCGCCCAGTCGATCGCCAGTGAGCGCGTCAGGGCCGCGACTGCTCCCTTGCTCGCCGTGTACGCGGCCTGGGAAGGCAGGGAGACGAGTGCCGCCTGTGATGCGACGTTGACGACCGATCCGGCGCCCGCCTTGAGTAGCGGGGCGAACGCCTGGCAGGCGTTCAGGGTTCCGACCACGTTCACCTCGTAGTTGCGGCGGAAGTCGTCGGCCGGAAGGTCGTCCACCGGCTTGTTCTCGGTGAGGATGCCTGCGGCGTTGACGAGGACGTTCAGGCGGTCGAGCCGTGCCGCAAGCGCGTCGAGGGCAGTGCGGTCGGTGACATCGACCGATTGGTCGCCTTCGCGGTCGGCGATGTGCACGGTCGCACCGCTTGCCTCAAGCAGCCGGCAGCAGGCCGCCCCGATGCCCGACGCGCCGCCGGTCACGACTGCGACGGTGCCCTCCAGTCCCGCGATCATGGATGCGATCATCGCAGATCGACTGCGTGGTCCTCTTCTGGCATCCAGCCTGAGTGAAGCTGCGGCTTGAAGCCGTGCCGCTCGCGGCGTAGAGTCCCCGGTGCATGGGTTCCGTCCCGCTGGCGACAACAAGCTGCCATTTCCTGCGGTGAGCGCGTACCTCAGCGGGCTCGCTGTTCCGGCCTAGGCCTTTCCTCCAAGGAGGCGTGATGACTGCCTACCCACACCTCCTTAGTCCGCTCGAGATTGGCAACGTCGAGGTGCGAAACCGGATCATGCAGACGGCTCACGTCAAGCTCTGGGCCTACAACGCCGCCGACTCCGAACGGAACGTCGCCTACCAGGCCGCTCGCGCGAAGGGCGGCGCTGGTCTTCTGATCACCGGCAACCGCGTCGTCCACCCGACCTCGACCACCGGCTTCCCACGCGTCGCCTGGGCGTACGTGCCGGAAGCGCTCGAATCCGACCGTCGGCTGACATCCGCCGTCCATGAGCATGGCGCCGTGATCTTCGCGCAGTTGAACCACTTCGGCCTGAATGCGACAAGTGACTCCGCGGACGACTTCCGGGTTCTCTGGGGCCCGTCCGCGGTGAAGTCGCCAGCCTACGGGGAGACGCCGAAGGCGATGGAGCACGAGGACATTCGCGAGGTGGTCGAGTGGTGGGGCCGCTCCGCCGAGCTCACACGCGAGGGCGGCTTCGACGGCACGGAGGTGCACATCTCCCACAGCTACCTGCTCCATCAGTTCCTGTCTCCGCTCTACAACAAGCGCGAAGACGAGTACGGCGGGTCGTTCGAGAACCGCCTCCGCTTCGCACGCGAGGTGATCGAGGAGGTGCGTGCGCGTGCCGGCAACGACTGGGTCGTCGGCGTGCGTATCAGCCTGACCGACTTCATCCCGGGCGCGCTCGACATCGAGGACGCGATACGGGTTGCCCAGCTGCTCGAGGCCGACGGGCGAATCGACTACGTGAACGTGACCGCGGCCGGCTACCACAACATCTTCAGGGCGATCGAGCCTGCGGACGTGCCCGACGGCTATCTCGTCGACCTCACCGCCCTCGTCAAGGCGAGCGTGCCGGACTTGCCGGTGTTCACAGTTGGCGGCATCAAGGATCCGGCGATGGCCGAGGAGATCCTCGCAACTGGCAAGGCGGACATGGTCGCCATGACCCGCGCTCAGATCGCCGACCCCGAGTTCGCGAACAAGGTGCGCGACGGACGCGAGGGCGAGCTCGTCCATTGCATCCGCGGCAACCAGGGCTGCATCGGCCGCGTCTTCAAGGGGCTGCCGATCACATGCACCGTGAATCCGGGCGCCGGGCGGGAGCGGCGTTTCGGCCCGGGGACGCTGTTGCCGACCGATCGGCCTGCGCGCTGGCTCGTTGCCGGCGGCGGCCCGGCCGGGATGAAGGCGGCCGCCGTCCTTGCCGAACGCGGCCATCGGGTGACACTTGTCGAGCGCGAGGACGAGCTCGGCGGCCAAGTCAACCTGATCCTGCTGACACCCAGCCGCGACGAATTCGGCTGGATCACACGCGACCTCGAGTCGCAGCTCCACCGTCACGGAGTAGACGTTCGACTCGGCACCGAGGCGACGTCCGAGCTCGTGCGCGAGCTCGCGCCGGATGCCGTCATGGTCGCGACCGGAGCCGTCCCCTCGCGGACAGGCTTCTCGAGCGTGAACCCACTGGTAGACCAGCTCCCAGGCGCCGACCAGGACAACGTCCTCACCGTCTGGGACGTTCTGCTCGAGACGCGACCGGTCGGGCGCCGGGTCGTCGTGCTCGACGACGATGGCACCCGTTACGCCGCCGGTGTCACCGAGGTGCTCCTCGATCGCGGCTCCGACGTCGAGCTCGTCAGCCGCTGGCCGATGCTCTTTCCGACGACGGTGACCACCCTGGACATGGCACACCTCTACGGCCGTCTGCTCGGAAAAGGGCTCGAATACCGCCTGAACTGGTGGGCAGCGGGCATCGAGCGGGACCGCGTGGCGCTCTTCAACCTGTACACGGGGGCGCAGGACACGATCAACGATGTCGACACGGTCGTGTTGGCGACCGGCCCAACCGCGAACGACGAGTTGTACCTTGCTCTCAAGGGCCAGTTCGCCAACGTCCGCCGGATCGGCGACTGCGTCGCACCCCGCAAACTCGACCACGCGATCTACGAGGGCGAGCTCGCCGGCCGCGAGCTCTGGTCGCCAGAGGAGCGCTACATCTACGAGGGCGAGCTCGAGCGCGTTGAGGCACAGGTTACGGTCAACGCGTAACCGCTTTTGGTCCCCCATTTGCGTCGCCTTGACGCGCACGAACGCGTCACCCGTCTCCCAGACTAGATCCAGGCGGCTACGGCACGGCGCACGGTCACATGGTCTCGCAACAGATCGTGGCACCTGCAGCACCACCGGCACCCGCAGCGCTGACCACACCGTAGAAGCTGACCCGAGATCGACCCCTTAGCCAAGCGCGAACGTCACCGTCACGGTCGCCGTCGTCTGCTGCGTGCCGGCCTCGATCGGCGTACCGCCGTCGGAAACAGCGGCCTTCTCGAACATCGGGACGGGTGTCGCGCCACCGGTCTCGACCACCGAAGTCACCTTGCCCAGGGAGCGGCCCGAGGCGGCCGCGAGCACCTCTGCGCTCAGGCGGGCGTCGGCCACCGCAGCCTTCAATGCCTGGCGATAGAGCTTGCCGACGTCGGCCACCGACATGGCCGGCCCGTTGACCTGGTTGGCGCCCGCGCCGACGGCAGCGTCGATCACGGCGCCTGCGCGATCGAGATCGACCGTCACGGAGACGACGTTCGACGCCGCGAACCCGGCCTGCTCCCCGTTCTGGCCGAGCACCTGCGAGAGCGACACCGACTGCGTTCCCACGTCGCGACCGCCCGCTGCCTTGACGGCGGCGATCACCTGTTGCATCTCGCGCGCGTTGGCCGCGAGCGCCGCCTTCGCCGTCGCGGCCCGGGCATCGACTCCGAGTGAAAGCGCTGCAGTGGTCGGGACGGCGACAACCGAGCCATTGCCGGAGACGGTGATCGAGTCCCCGGACTGAGTAGCGCCGTCGACAGCCTGCGCGCCTTCGGGGCGAGCAACGCCGGCGATCGCAGCAGCAGCGAGAAGCAGGCAGGCGGCAAGGGCAATGCGTTTCATCGGATCCTCCGGGCGTCGAGTGATGTCAACCCGTATACGCCGCCAGAGCCTCGGGCGTCACATCGCCTCAGCCCGGTCAGGCGGCGTCGAACCGCGATCGCGCCTCTGCAAGCGCCTCCCGCACCCCACCCGGGCCTGGCGCTCCCCGTGTCGCAACGCTCTCCGAGGCCGTCCCGGCCGGAACGAACGATCCGTCACGGACGCTCGCGGCCACTCGCTCGTGGGCGTCGCGGAACGGCACGCCGTCACGGACGAGCGCCTCGGCGGCGTCCGTCGCAAGTACGAGCGGGTCGGATGCGGCGAGCGCCATCCGCTCGCGGTCGACCTCCACGCCTGCGACGAGGGCTGTCAGGGCCCTCAACCCGAGACGCGTGTCGGCACGTGCGGCAAAGACGGGTGCCTTGTCCTCCTGGAGGTCGCGGTCGTAGGCCAGCGGAAGGCCTTTCAGCGTCGCGAGCAGGCCGGTGAGCCGCCCGATCGCCGTCCCCGCCTTTCCACGGGCGAGCTCGGCGACGTCGGGATTGAGCTTCTGCGGCATCATCGAGGAGCCGGTGGCGGCGTTCTCGGGCAGCTTCACGAAGCCGAACTCGCTCGACGACCAGAGCACGATCTCCTCGCCGATCCGTGACAGGTGCGTGTAGGCGACGGCAACCGCGTAGAGGTAGTCGAGTGCGAAGTCTCGGTCGGCAACGGCGTCGATCGAGTTCCGCATCTGGCCGGGAGGGCCCGGCAGTCCGAGCGTCGAGCCGGCAAGCGCCCCGGAGCCGAGCGGGCTCTCGGCTGCCGCCGCCGCGGCAGCCGCAAACCGCGTGCGGTCGCGGTCGAGCATCTCGACCCACGCGAGCAGATGGTGGCCGAGCGTCACCGGCTGTCCTCGCTGCAAATGGGTGTAGCCGGGGAGCAACGTGTCGGCCTCGGCTTCGGCGAAAGAGAGGACGACGAGCGCCAGTGCCTGAATCTCCTCGCGCGCCTCGGCGCAGGCGTCCAGCACGTAGAGGCGGAACGCAGCCGCGACCTGGTCGTTTCTTGACCGGCCGGCGTGGATCTTGCGGCCGAGCTCGCCGAGCCGACGCTCGATTGCGCTGTGCACATCCTCGTCCTCGCCGAGATACCCTGCCGGGTCCTGAGCGATCTCGGCCAGGCGCGACTCCGCCTCCGCGAGCTCCTCGTCCGACAGCAGGCCGCCTCCGTGCAGTCGCTGCGCGTGCTGGAGACTCGCCTCACAGTCGTAGGGGAGGAGCTCCGCGTCGTCGGCACGAAGGAACGCCCACACGGCGGGATCGAGAGAGCCTCCCACCCTGCCCGACCAGAGAGTCACCCGGTGACTCCTTCGGCGAGGTAGGCAGAGAGCTCGGCCTCCAACTCCTGCGCCGTCGTCCCATCCTTGGCCGCAATGAAAATCGTGTTGTCGCCCGCGAGCGTCCCCGCGATCGAGGGATGGCAGCCCTCGTCGATCGCCTGCGCAAGGGCACTCGCGTAACCGGAGGGCGTCGAGACGACCACGAGCCCACTGTTCGCCGCCTCGACGCCGGTTGCATAGCGCCGCATCGCCGCGCCGATGGCTCTGAGCCGATCGGCGTCGCCGGTACCCGGAGCCGCGTAGATCAACCTGCCGCTGGGAGCTCGCACCTTGACGAGCCCGAGCTCGGTCACATCGCGCGAAACGGTCGTCTGCACGACGTCGTGCCCCTCGTCCCTGAGGGCCTGCACGAGCTCTGCCTGGGTGGACAGCGCCCGGTCCTGGACGAGACGCAGAATCGCCGACTGGCGTTCGCGGCGGTTCACGAGGCAAGCACGCCTTCGACGATCAGCAGGGCCTGTGCGACCTCGTCCGCGCTGACGATGAGCGGAGGCGTCAGGCGCAACACGTCCGGCCCTGCCGAGAGGACGAGGAGCCCTTCTTCGCGACAAGCATCGACGACAGGGCCGACGGGACGGTCCAGCTCGGCTCCGACGAGCAGTCCTCGTCCCCGAACGGAGCGAACCCCGGCGAGGGCCTCGAGGCCGACCGCGAGCTGAACGCCACGCTCGCGCACGTCCGCCAGCAGGTCCGCGTCGATGGCCTCGACGACGGCTACGGCTGCGGCAGCGACCACCGGGTTGCCGCCGAACGTGGAACCGTGATCTCCGGGCGCGAACCCCCCTGCCGCGCGCTCGCCGGCGATCAGCGCACCCATCGGCAGGCCGTTCGCGAGCCCTTTGGCGAGGGTGATGAGATCGGGACGGATTCCGAGCTGCTCGTAGGCGAAGAATGTTCCCGTGCGGCCCATTCCGGTCTGCACCTCGTCGACGCAGAGAAGTGCCCCGATCTCGAGCGCGAGCTCGGCCGCCGCCTGCGCGAACGCCGGCTCGAGCGGGATCACGCCTCCTTCGCCGAGAATGGGCTCGAGGAGCAAGAGCGCCGTGTCCCCGGCTGGTGCGAGCGCCGCCTCGAGGGATTCGATGTCGTTCGGTCGGGCGAACGAGACGCCTGGCACCAATGGGCCGAACCCCTCCCACTTCGACGGCTGACCGGTCGCCGCAAGGGCACCGAAGGTCCGACCGTGAAAACCACCCTCGAGCGCCACGATCCGGGTCCTGCCCGTCGCCTTGCGCGCGATCTTGAGCGCCGCCTCGTTCGCCTCGGCACCGGAGTTGCAGAAGAACGTCCGCCCTCCCTCGAAGCGCTCCGCCAGGAGGGCGGCGAGCCGCAACATCGGCTCGGTCCAGTACAGGTTCGACGTGTGCCAGAGGCGGTCGAGTTGCTCTCTGACGGCCGCAAGCGGCGCCGGCGCGCAGTGACCGAGACCGACGACGGCGATCCCGGCGACGAAGTCGAGATATTCGCGGCCGGTGTCGTCCCATACCCGGCAGCCGTCCCCCCGGATGACGGTGAGGTCGGCCCGCGAATAGGTCGGGAGGACGGTGTCGCGCAACGCTGCCAACGCCCGCGGCTCCGAGCCCCGAACCGACGTCATGCGACGACCTCCGTGGCGCCGATCGCCGCGTGGACGCCGCCGCGGGCGGCCAGCACGGCGGCTTCGAGCTTCGGGACGATGCCGCCTGCGAAGGTGCCGTCACCGAGCATCCTGTCGGCGTCGTCCACGGCGATGTGCCCCATCACGGCACCGTCCATGAGCACGCCCGGGACGTCACTGACGAACACGATTCGCTCGGCGCCGAGGCCGACGGCGAGAGCGGCGGCGGCCTCGTCGGCATTGACGTTGAGCGGCTCGTCGCTTGCCGATCCGAGGGCGAGCGGCGCGATCACCGGGATCCGCCCCGAGGCGAGCGCATCGACGACGGCCGATGGCGCCGACGGAGTCGGGTGGCCGACGAGCCCGAGCGCCTCCACCTGTGCAGCGCGTAGCCCGATCGCATCGCCGAAGAGCGCTACCGCGTCGGGACCTATCGCGGCGCAGACATCGCTCGAAACCTCGGCGAGCGAATCGCGGACGACTTGCAATATCTCGGCAGTCGTCACCCGCCGCCCGTCGACGAAAGCCGGGACGATCCCGAGTCGCTCCATCTCCGCACTGATCTGCGGGCCCGCTCCGTGAACGACGACGACGTCGTACCCCGCTCCGCGGAGAGCCAGCGCCTCGGCGGCTGCCGCTGCAGCCACGCGGCCGCCGAGCTTGAGTACGACTCTGCTCACGTCGTGTACTCCGCGTTGATTCGCACGTAGTCGTACGTGAGGTCGGATGCGAGATAGCCTGCGGCGCCGTCGCCGAGCCCGAGCTGCAGATCGATCCGGCAGACCGCGCCCGAGAGCTCCGGGGACGAGCCCGTCGGTGACCCTTCGGCGAACACGGGCACGCCGTCGAACGAGACCGTGAGCCGATCCGTCTCGAGTCGGGCGAACCCGTCTCCGTAGGGGGCCGACCCCGCCGCCATGAGCACCCTGCCCCAGTTCGGATCGTGGCCGAACGCCGCCGTCTTGACGAGAGGCGACGTCGCGATCCGGCGCGCGATCGCCTCGGCCTCTGCCGGCGTCGCCGCTCCGGTGATCTCGATCTCGAGCACGACCGTCGCGCCCTCGCCGTCTGCGACGACCTGGCGGGCAAGGTCCCCGCAGACCTCGTCGAGGGCCTCGGCGAACGCCTCGTCGTCGCGCGCAGCGCCGCTGGCGCCGTTCGCGAGCAGGATCACGGCATCGTTCGTGGAGCAGTCGCCGTCGACGGAGATCCGGTTGAAGCTCCTTCCTACGGCCGGCCGCAGGAAGGATTCGGCCTCGCCGACCTCGAGCGGGTAGTCGGTCGTGACCACGACGAGCATCGTCGCGAGCCGCGGGTGAATCATTCCGGCTCCCTTCGCCATCCCACCGATCGTAAATCCGCCTGTTCTGGCGAGTGAGACCTTTGGGCCCGAGTCCGTCGTCAGGATCGCGGCCGCGGCCGCGGCACCGCCCTCGGGGGAGAGCTCGATCACCGCGGCGTGCGCCCCCGCGAGTACCTTGTCCACCGGGAGGGGCGCTCCGATCACGCCGGTCGAGAGCACGACGATCTCCTCGATCTCCAGCCCGAGCTCGTCGGCCAGCCCACGCGCAGAGGCGGTCGCATCGGCCTCCCCCTGGGCCCCGGTCGCCGCGTTCGCAACTCCGGCGTTGATCAGCACCGCCTGCGGCTGGGCGCATTCGAGGTGACGCTTGGAGACCGTGACCGGCGCCGCCTGAACACGGTTCGTCGTCCACAGGGCGGCACCGACGGAGCGCGGTACCGATCGCACGACGGCGACGTCCGGCAGACCTGACGGCCGAATTCCGGCAGCGACGCCGCTTGCCAGAAACCCCTCCGCAGCTGTGACCGACATGGTTAGACGGGTACCCCAGCAAGGCGCAGGCCGGCGGTGGCTTCGAGCCCGAGCGCCCGGTTGACGTTCTGGATCGCCTGACCGGCAGCCCCCTTGCCGAGGTTGTCCTCGGCGCAGATCACCACGGTGCGGTCGGTGAACCGGTCGCTGAACACACCGATCTCAGCCCGATCGGTGTACTGGACGCGGGCAAGTTCCGGAGCCATTCCCTCCGGAAGCAGCGTGACGACAGTACTGTCGGCATACGCAGCTTCGAGCAGAGCCCGCAGGTCCGGGCCCGTGGAACGGACGTTGCACGTCGCGAGCAGTCCGCGACGAACGGGGAGGAGGTGCGGTGTGAACGACACCGGGAAGCCGAGCAGCTGCGCGATCTCCGGCACGTGTTGATGGCCGCCCACGCGGTAGGGTGAGACGTTCTCGAGCACCGCGCCGGCGTGCATCGATGGCCTCAGCGTACGGCCCGCTCCCGTCATCCCCGACAACCCGTCGACGACGACGGAGCCGGGCTCGATCGCGTCCTTCAGCGGTGCGAGGGCAAGGAGGGTCGCCGTCGCGTAGCAGCCCGGGTTGGCGATCAGCCGGCCCGCTTCCGCGACGAGCTCGGGCAGGCCGTAGACCCAATCACCGAGGCCCTCGGGGTGGGGGTGCTTGAAGCCGTACCAGGCGTCGTAGCTCGAGGCATCGCGCAGGCGATGGGCACCCGAGAGGTCGACGACGACACCGTTGCGCGGGACGTCGATCGCGGCTGCTGTCTCGTGCGAGAGGCAGATGATGGTGACGTCGGCCTCGTGGCCGAGTGCAGCTTCGTTGGTGACGAACGCGGGTACACCGGCATGTCCCAGGCGAGGGTCGAGCGCGCTGGCGGACTGCCCTGCGAGCGAATCGGAGCCCATCGCCACGAGGCGAAGATGCGGGTGTCCGAGAACACGATCGAGCGTCTCCTGCCCGGTGTAGCCGGCGGCACCGACGATACTGACATCTGCCATGCCCCGCATAGTATGCATTCGATTGGTCGTCTATGCAGATTCGGGAGCCACCACGCGGTGCGGGGCGGCCTTCATCCGTCGCCGCTTCCGGCTTGCGGCCCCTCCCGGGTTCAGGCATTCTTCGAAGCCGATGCTCTGCCTCGCCGTATCCGTGCTCGAGAGCGATCCGCGCTACGCGGCTTCGCGCGGCGTAGGCATCGAGCTCATCGACATTCTCCCCTGCTAGGGAGACGTCGCTCGGGCACCGGCAGCAACCAGTGCCACCGCCGACGGAAACAGCGCCGATCGCCTCCCCCGGCGACCGGAGAAGGGACGAAGTACCGTGAGACCGAAGGACGACAGCAGATGAGAATGAATGGAGCAGATGCGATCCTGCGCGCGCTCGAGGCCGAGGGCGTCGAGGTGATGTTCGGGATCCCGGGCGGCGCGATCATGCCCACGTACGATGCCCTGGCCCGCGGCACGACTGTCCGGCACGTGCTCGCCCGCCACGAGCAGGGCGCGGGCCATATGGCGCAGGGGTATGCGCGCGCCTCCGGTCGGGTCGGGGTCGCAATTGCGACGTCGGGCCCCGGAGCAACCAACCTCGTCACGCCGATCGCGGATGCCTGGATGGACTCGACGCCGCTCGTCTGCATCACGGGCCAGGTGCGCTCGACCCTGATCGGAACCGACGCGTTCCAGGAATGCGACATCACCGGGATCACGATGCCGATCGTCAAGCATTCGTGGCTCGTCCAGGACGTGAAGGAGATCCCGGCGGTGATGAAAGCGGCGTTCCATATCGCCCGCACCGGCCGCTGCGGCCCTGTCCTCGTCGACGTACCACGCGACATCCAGGAGGCCGAACTCGACTTCAGCTACCCGGAGACCGTCGATCTGCCCGGCTGGCGACCGCCTCGCAAGGTTCATCCGCTGCAGATCCGCGAGGCCGCACGCCGCATTGCGCAGGCCGAGAAACCGGTGTTGTACGTGGGCGGCGGGGCGATCAACGGTGACGCCTGCGACGAACTGCGCCACCTGGCGGAAGCCGGCGGGCTCCCCGTGATCACGACGTTGATGGGTAAGGGCGCGTTTCCGGAGACGCACCCTCTGTTCTTCGGGTGGCCGGGTATGCACGGCGCGAAGTGGTCGAACATCGCCATGAACACCTGCGATGTGCTCGTGGCGATCGGGGCTCGCTTCGATGACAGGGTCACCGGCAAGCTCGCAGCGTTCGCGCCCGGTGCGACCGTTGTCCACCTCGATATCGATCCGGCCGAGATCTCCAAGCTGCGCGAGGCCGACATCCCCGTCGTCGGCCCGCTGAAGCAGGCTTTGACCGAGCTGACAGCCGGGATTACCTCGCACCGAGATGCCGGCGTCCCTGCACCCGAGGCCTGGGTGCACAAGATCGAAGAGTGGCGGACCGAGTTTCCGCTCCGCTACGGCACGAGCGGCGACTGGCTCAAGCCGCAAAAGCTGATGGAAACCCTGCAGGCGCTCACGGCCGGCGACGACGTCATCTTCACGACGGGAGTCGGTCAACACCAGATGTGGGCCATGCAGTACCTCCTTACCGAGCGACCACGGAACTTCATCACCTCGGGTGGGCTCGGGACGATGGGCTACGGGATCCCGGCGGCGGTCGGGGCGAAGGCCGCCCGGCCGGAGGCGACGGTGGTCTGCGTGGACGGTGACGGCTGCTTCCAGATGACGGCCCAGGAGCTCGCGACTGCGGTGATCGAAGAACTCCCGATCGTCGTCGTGCTCGTGAACAACGGCTACCTCGGAATGGTGACGCAGTGGCAGGACATGTTCTTCGACGGGCGCCGGTCGCACGTCGGCCTGGGGGTGGAGGTACCGGACTACGTCAAGCTCGCCGAGGCATATGGTGGCGTCGGCATGCTCGTCGAAACCGAGGCCGAGCTCGAGCCGGCCCTCCGTAAGGCACTGTCGCTCGACCGCACCGTCGTGATCGACTGCCGGGTCGACCCTGCCGAGCAGTGCTTCCCGATGATCCCCGCCGGAGCCGCCGCGATCGACATGGTCGAGTACGAGGAGCCGGTGGAGGCGACGCCGTGAAGCACACGATCTCCGTGCTCGTCGAAGACAAGCCGGGCGCGCTGGCGCGAATCGCGACGATGTTCGCGCGACGCGGGTTCAACATCGACTCGCTCGCGGTCGGGCCGACGGAGCGGGTCGGCGTGTCGTGTATCACGCTACGGGTCGACTGCGAGCACCATTCTCTGGAGCAGATCGAGAAGCAGATCCACAAGCTCGTCAACGTGCTTCGTGTGACCGAGCTCGGGCCGGACGAGGCGGTCGAACGCGAGCTGCTCCTGCTCAAGGTGAGCGCGAGCCCCGAGCGTCGGGCGGAGCTGATCTCGACGTCCGAGGCCTTCAAGGGCCGCGTCGTCGACCTCGGTTCTGACTCGGTCACATTCGAGCTGACCGGAACCCCGGAGGAGCTCGACGCCTTCCAAGAGCTCGCACGGCCGCACGGGATCCAGGAGCTCGTCCGCACCGGGCGCGTCGGCATGGCGCGCGCGTCCGCCAAGCAGGCCCGCCGGCTGTCGGCGATCAACTGACCACGACGAGATCAACCGACTCTAGGAAGGGATGACAGGAATGGCGACGATTCTCCGCGACGGCAACCTCGACCTGCTCGACGGCAAGGTGGCGATCATCGGCTACGGGAGCCAGGGACATGCCCATGCGCTCAACCTTCGCGACTCGGGCATCCAGGTCGACGTGGGCCTGCGCGAGGGCTCCCCCTCCTGGGGTGAAGCCGAGGCAACAGGCCTCACGATCCGCACGGTCGCCGACGCCGTTGCCGGTGCTCGGCTCGTCGCCATCCTGCTGCCTGACCAGGTACAGCCGCAGGTGTTCACGGAGCACATCGAGCCGAACCTCGCTCCTGGTGCGGCGGTGCTGTTCGCCCATGGCTTCAACATCCTCTACGAGCGCATCGCTCCGGCCGAGGACCACGACGTGATCATGGTCGCCCCGAAAGGGCCGGGCCACGTGGTGCGAAGGCTCTTCACGGAGGGGTACGGCACGCCCGCGCTGATCGCCGTGGAGCAGGACTCGTCGGGCAAGGCGCGGGAGCTCGCTCTCGCATACGCCGTCGGGATCGGCGCGGGTCGCGCCGGCATCCTCGAGACGACGTTCAAGGAGGAGACCGAGACCGACCTCTTCGGCGAACAGGCAGTCCTCTGCGGAGGCACCTCCGAGCTCGTCAGAGCCGGATTCGAAACGCTGGTCGAGGCCGGCTATGCGCCCGAGATCGCGTACTACGAGTGCCTCCACGAGTTGAAACTGATCGTCGACCTGATGTGGGAGAACGGGCTCGCGGGCATGCGGTACTCGATCTCCGATACGGCCGAGTTCGGTGACTACACGCGGGGCAAGCGGGTGATCGACGAGCACGTGCGCGAAGAGATGAAGGGGATCCTGGCCGACATCCAGTCCGGCGCCTTCGCTCGCGAGTGGGTGGCGGACATGGACGACAACGAGTCCCGCCTGAAGGCGATGCGGGCGGAGGCGGCGCAGTCCCAGCTCGAGACCGTCGGCAAGGAGCTTCGAGGTCTCATGCACAGAGCGGGGGACCGGTAGACGCATGGCCTCCGTCGACGTTCCCGTAGCGCTGCTCGGGTACGGCACCGTCGGCGCGGCTGTCCACCGGCTGCTCGAGGAGTCGGCCGACGAGATCGAACGGGCAACCGGCCACCGGTTGCGCGTCACGCACGCGCTCGTTCGCGATACGAGCAAGGCACGGGCGTTCTCGCCCGAGAAGGGCGTCCTCACCGACGACTTCGGCGCGATCCTCGGGGACTCGTCGGTTCAAGTGGTGGCGGAGGTCATGGGGGGAGTCGACCCGGCCGGCGACTACGTGCTCGAGTTGCTGCGCTCCGGCCGTCCCGTCGTGACGGCGAACAAGCAACTCGTGGCGCGTCGTGGCGCGCAGCTCTTCGAGGCGGCCGCCACGGGCGGAGTGCAGCTCCGGTTCGAGGCATCCGTGTGCGCGGCGATACCCGTGATCAAGGTGCTCCGCGAATCGCTCATCGTGACGAACGTGCACCGTGTGCTCGGGATCGTCAATGGAACGACGAACTTCATCCTCTCCGCGATGGAGGACGGACGATCGTACGACGACGCTCTCGCCGAGGCGCAACGGCTCGGATTCGCCGAGGCTGATCCGACGGAGGACGTCGGCGGGCTCGACGCAGCGGCGAAGACCGCGATCCTGGCGACGGTCGCGTTCGGTTCGCGCGTGCCTCTCGAGTGGGTCGACGTCGAAGGGATCGAAGGGGTCACGCTCGACCACGTCGCCGCGGCCCGCGCTCTCGACATGCACGTGAAGCTGATCGGCCGGGCGAGCCTCGTCGACGACCGGGTCGACGTGCGTGTCGGCCCGGCGCTCGTCGACCGCCACCACCCGCTCGCGGCGGTCGAAGGCGCTTTCAACGCCGTGATGCTGCAGGGGGACGCTATTCGTGAGATCACGCTCGAAGGGCCCGGCGCCGGCGGCATCGAGACGGCGTCGGCCGTCGTCGCCGACATGGTCTCGGTCGTCGGCACGACAGGCACGGGATTCCTCCAGAACGACCCTGTCTGGCGGAACCTGGAGCGGCTACCGCCGGGCGAGCTGGCCTCGCCCTTCTACCTGCGGCTCGAGGTCGAGGATCGCGCGGGCGTTCTCGCCCGTATTGCGCACGAGCTCGCCGCCGAGGGTGTCTCCGTCGCCCAACTCGTCCAGCAGCCGAGCGACGGCCACGCTGTCCTCCATGTCGTCACGCACGAGGCCGCTGCGGGCCACGTCGATTCCGCGCTCGCCGCGATCCGCGCCCTCCCTGAGTCGCGCGGTGACGCAAGCGCCATGCCGGTCGTTTCCGGTCGTGGTGTAGGGGAGCTCGGCTGGGCATGACCATCGCTCTGATCGAGAGGTATCGCTCGAGCCTTCCCGTGAACGAACGAACGCCGGTGATCTCGCTCGGCGAGGGATCGACCCCGCTGCTCCGCGCGCCTCGCCTCTCCGAGCGTTTCGGCGTCGAGCTCTGGCTCAAATGGGAGGCATCCAACCCCACGGGCTCCTACAAGGACCGGGGCATGACCGTCGCCGTCTCCAAGGCTGCCGAGAACGGCGCCGAGGCCGTGATCTGTGCCTCGACCGGAAACACAGCTGCGTCCGCAGCAGCGTACGCCGCCCGCGCCGGCATTCCGGCCGTCGTGCTGACACCAGAGGGCGCTGTGGCAGGCCCGAAGGTCGCCCAGACGCGCATGCTCGGAGCCAGGGTTCTCGAGGTGCGCGGCAACTTCGACGAGGCGCTCTCCTCCGCGCTGGAGCTAGCCCGCCGCGGGACGCACGTGCTCGTCAACTCTCTCAACCCGAATCGCCGTGAAGGGCAGAAGACTGCGGTGTTCGAGATCGTGGAGGAACTCGGCGCCGCACCCGATGCATTCGTGATCCCGTACGGCGGCGGCGGCAACACGACCGCCTACGCAGCCGGGATCGGGGATCTGGGGCTCGCGACGCCGATCTTCTCGGTGGAGGCCGAGCATCGTCCAACGACGCTGGCGTCGGCGATTCGGATCGGCGATCCCGTTCACGCCGAGAGCGTGCGAGCCTCGGGAGCGACGATCGTGACGGTCTCGGACGACGAGATCATCGCCGCCTGGCTCGAGCTGGCAACGGTCGAAGGTCTCTTCTGCGAGCCGTCGTCTGCCGCAGGCCTCGCGGCGATCCGTCGCGGCGCCGTTCCCGGCGAGCGGCTGGCGGTCACGATCACGGGCCACGGCCTCAAGGACACCGAAAATGCCGACCGCTACGCACCGGCGCTCGAGCAGGTCGACGCCGACGCGGACGCGATCGCCGCCGTCGCCCGGCGAGGCTCGGTGTGAGCTGGGCGCCCGCGCGGTCTTGGGCCTGCATGCCCATCCCCTACCAAGCCTCTCGATGATCGTCCGCGCCCCAGCCACTTCGGCCAACATCGGCGCCGGCTTCGATACCGCGGCGGTGGCGTTGGACCTGTGGAACGAGTTGGAGGTGACCGAGGGCGCAGGCGTCGTCGTCGAGGGAGAGGGCGCCTTCGAGCTCCCTGGGAACAGCAACAACCTCGCCGTCCGCGCGTATGCGTTGCTCGCCGATCCGGCCGGCAAGCGGTTCCGATTCGTCAACCGGATCCCGCTCGAACGCGGGCTCGGCTCGTCCGCAGCTGCGATCGCGCTCGGCCTCGTCGCCGCCGCACCCGACGCCCCGGCAGAGGAATTGCTCGCCGCGGGGATCGCACTCGAACCGCACGCCGACAACCTGGCGGCGGCGCTGCTCGGCGGCCTGACACTCGTCTGGGACGGAAAGATCGCGCGGATCGCAGAGATCCTCCCGCTGCAGCCGGTCGCCGTCATCCCCCGCGAGCGAACCTCGACCGAGACCTCGAGGAGGACGCTGCCGGCGACCGTGCCGCATGCGGAGGCCGCTGCGAGTGCGGGTCGCGCCGCTCTGCTCGGGGCGGGTGCGGCAAGCGGCGACGCCGTGCTCTTTGCCGCCGCGCTCGGAGACTGGCTGCACGAGCCCTACCGCCCGTCCGAGGTCCTCGAGGCCATCCGTGCGAGCCCGCCCCTCGGCTGCGCGGGCGCGACCCTGTCGGGATCCGGTCCGACGGTGATCGCGTGGGCCAGCGAGTCGGGCGCCTGCGCGGCCGATCTCCTGGCGCGTTTCCCGGATCACACGGTTCTCGAGCTCGACGTGGCGCCGCGAGGCGCACTGTGACGGTCGTGCTCGTCGATGTCCGCCCCCGCGCTGCGTACGACGCCGGACACATCCCCGGAGCCGTTCACCTCGACCCGGAGTCCGACCTCTCGGCGATCGGGCCCGACCCTGCCGCCGGCGGACGCCACCCGCTGCCGGGCGATGCGGAGCTCGAAGACGTCTTCGCGAACGCCGGGATCGGGCCGCAGTCGTTCGTTCTCGCCCTCGACGACGGCACGGGCTGGGCTTCGCGATGCTGGTGGCTCCTGCGTCACGTCGGTCACGAAGCTGCCGCGACACTCGACCTCCGCGGCTATCTCGGCCCGCTCGCGACCGAGCCCGCCGAGCCCTCGAGACGAGACTTCCGGGCGCGACCGCGTAGCGACGACACGATCGCTGCCGAAGAGATCCTCGCCCGACTCCACGACCCCGAGCTCCTTCTGCTCGACGCGCGCAGCCGTGTGCGCTGGCTCGGCGAGGAGGAGCCGCTCGACCCGGTCGCCGGGCGGATCCCCGGCGCGATCAACGCACCCTTCACCGAGCCGTTGCCGGAGGGAGCGACCGGAGCGGGCGAGATCGTGGCGTATTGCGGTTCCGGCGTGACGGCCTGCGTCGTGGCTCAGAGACTCGTCCTCGCCGGACGCCAGGACGTTCGCCTCTACCCCGGCTCGTTCAGCGAGTGGTGCCGCCGTCAGAGCTACCCCATCGAGAAAGGAACCCCGTGACCACGCCGTACGATCGTCCTTCCGATCCTGCCAAGCGACAGAGTGCCGCTCTGACCGACGGCCCCGACCGCGCAGGTGCCCGCTCGATGCTGAAGGCAACCGGTTTCACCGACGAGGATCTGGCAAAGCCGATCGTCGGCGTCGGTACGACCTGGATCGAGACCATGCCGTGCAACCTGAACCAGCGTGATCTGGCGTTGCACGTCAAGCGCGGCGTGCGGGACGCCGGAGGCACGCCCATGGAGTTCAACACGATCGCGGTGTCGGATGGTGTCTCCATGGGCACCTCGGGCATGCGCGCCTCGCTCGTCTCGCGGGAGGTGATCGCCGACTCGATCGAGCTCGTCGCACGCGGGCACCTCTTCGACGGGCTTGTCCAGCTCGTCGCCTGCGACAAGACGAACCCGGGCGCCGCGATGGCTGCCGGCCGCCTCGACATCCCGTCCGTTCTCTACTACTCCGGCTCGATCGCCCCAGGCCTCTACCGCCAGCGCGAGGTGTCGATCGCGGACGTGTACGAGGGGATCGGCTCGTACGCGGCAGGGAAGATCAGCGCCGAGGACCTGCACGAGCTCGAATCGGCCGCCTGCCCGGGCGCTGGCGCCTGCGGGGGCCAGTTCACGGCCAACACGATGTCGACAATCCTCGACTTCCTGGGACTGTCGCCCTTCGGTGCCAACGGGATTCCGGCGATCCACCGCGACAAGGAGCAGGCGGCCTACGAGGCGGGCCGGCTCGCGGTGCAGCTCGTCCGCGACAACGTGACGCCCCGCTCGATCGTGACCCGGGAGTCGTTCGAGAACGCCGTCGCCTCGGTCGCCGCAACCGGCGGCTCGACGAACGGCGTGCTTCACCTGGTCGCGATCGCACGCGACTTCGGGATCGAGTTCACGATCGACGACTTCGAGCGGATCTCCGCCAGAACGCCGATCATCGCGGACATGAAGCCGTGGGGACGCTGGCATGCGAACGACATGTATCGCGCCGGCGGGGTCGCCCTCGTGGCCCGTGAGCTGAAGAAGGCCGGGTTGCTGCACGAGGCCGCGAGAACGGTCGACGGACGGACGCTCGGCGACATAGCCGATGCCGCCGTCGAGACCGAAGGTCAGACCGTTGTCGTCCCGATCGAGACACCGCTGAAGCCCCGTGGGGGCGTCGCGATCCTCTACGGCAACCTGGCTCCGGACGGATGCGCGGTGAAGCTCGCCGGCCACGAGCGAACGCTTCACCGGGGCCCCGCGCGCGTGTTCGATTCCGAGGAAGAAACCTTCGCGGCGGTCAAGGCCGGCAAGGTCGCCGCCGGCGACGTCGTCGTGATCCGCTACGAAGGTCCGCACGGCGGTCCGGGCATGCGGGAGATGCTCCACGTCACCGCGGCGATCGTGGGCGAAGGGCTCTCCGAGTCCGTCGCGCTCGTTACCGACGGCCGCTTCTCCGGGGCGACGCACGGGTTCATGGTCGGGCACATCGCACCCGAGGCGTCGAAGGGCGGGCCTCTGGCTGCATTGCGTGAAGGCGATATCGTGGTCGTCGACGTCGAGCGCGGCGAGCTGAATGCGGAGCTCTCGGATGCCGAGATCGCCGAGCGTCTCCAGGACTGGGTCGAGCCCGCGCCCCGATACCGGCGGGGCGCGTTGGCGAACTACGCCACGCTCGTCGCGTCGGCCTCTGAAGGGGCCGTGACGTTGTCACGGTACGAGACCATCGACGGCGGGGCCCGCCACTTTACGAATTGAAGTAATGCGATATCCTCTACGGGGAAACAACTCAAAGGAGGCGGTAGATGGCACTGCACATCGGCGACACGGCACCTGACTTCGAGGCGGAGACCACCGAGGGGCGCATCAACTTCCATGACTGGATCGGCGACTCGTGGGCGGTGCTCTTCTCTCATCCGAAGGACTTCACACCGGTCTGCACGACCGAACTCGGCTACATGGCGAAGATCAAGCCGGACTTCGACCGGCGCAATGTGAAGATCATCGGCCTCTCCGTCGACCCGGTCGACAAGCACACCGCGTGGGCGGCGGACATTGCGGAGACGCAGGGGACCGCGCCGAACTACCCGATGATCGGCGACGTCGACTTCAACGTCTCGAAGCTCTACGGGATGCTCGGTGCCGACGTCAGCGGAGACCCAGCCGACCGCACCGCTGCCGACAACCAGACGGTGCGCAACGTGTTCGTGATCGGGCCCGACAAGAAGGTCAAGCTCATCCTCGTCTATCCAATGACGACCGGTCGCAACTTCGACGAGGTGCTGCGGGTGATCGACTCGCTCCAGCTCACGGCGAAACACCGCGTCGCGACGCCGGTCAACTGGCGCAACGGCGAGAACGTGATCATCGCCGGCTCGGTCTCGAACGACGAGGCGAAGGAGATCTACGCCGACGGCTGGGAGTCGCCCAAGCCCTACATTCGGATCGTCCCACAGCCGAGCTGAGGACCAAACGACGCGCCGGGGCTGCGACACGCGAGCCCCGGCGCGTCGTTTGGCAGCTCTAGCGCCGGATCCGCGCGCCAGGTAGAATCAGCCTCGGACGCGGGCTTGCCCGCTCCGCATCGAGAGAGGCTGAGGGACCGGCCCTGTGACGCCTCGGCAACCTGCCCCACATATCGGGTGACGGTGCCAATCCCGGACGGATGTCGAGCGACGACCAGGAGGTTCTGCCCAATGCCCGCCGTTTCCCTTTGCTGCCGCGTCTGTGCGACCGAGCATCCGCTCGTGGGCACCGGCAGCTGCACGCGCTGCTTCGGCCCACTCGACCCGACATACGACTGGGAGACACTCCGAGCCTGCGTCAGCCGTGCCTCGATCGAGGCCGGCCCGGCATCGATGTGGCGCTATGCAGAGCTGCTCCCGGTCGCGGCACCACCGGACGCACGCCTCGCACCCGGGATGACGCCGCTCGTCCCGGCGCCGCGCCTCGCGGCACAGCTCGGAATCGGCGAGCTCTGGCTCAAGCTCGATACCGCGAATCCGACGCATTCCTTCAAGGATCGGGTGGTCGCCGTGGCGGCCCGCAAGGCGCAGGAGCTCGGATTCGACACGCTCTCGTGCTCCTCGACCGGGAACCTCGCCGGCGCCGTGGCGGCCCGCGCAGCTGCCGAGGGCCTCCAGGCGGCCGTCTTCGTCCCGAGCGATCTCGAACCCGAGAAGCTTGCGGCGGCGGCCGTCTACGGCCCTCGCATCTATGCCGTCAACGGCACGTACGACCATTGCTCGCGGCTCTCGGTCGAGTTGTCGTTCGAGCTGCCGTGGGGATTCGTCAACGTCAATCTGCGGTCGTACTACGCTGAAGGCTCGAAGACGCTGGCCTACGAGATCTCGGAGCAACTCGGCTGGGAGACCCCGGACGCGGTGGCGATCCCGATTGCCTCGGGGGCGCTCTTCCACAAGGTCGGGCAAGGATTCGACGAGCTTGCGACCCTCGGTCTCGTCGACGGGGCTGCTCCGGCTCTCTTCGGTGGCCAGGCGGCCGGATGCGAGCCCGTGGCGGCAGCGTTCCGCAACGGCGGACGAGTGGAGCCCGTGCGGCCGGAGACTGTTGCAAGGTCCCTCGCGATCGGCAGCCCCGCCGACGGGGACTTCGCCGTCGCAACGGCGCGCTCGACAGGCGGAGCGATCTACACCGTGCCAGAGGACGAGATCGGCACCAACATGGCCGATCTGGCGGCCGCCACCGGTGTTTTCGGCGAGACGGCGACCGGAGTCACGCTCGGAGCGCTGAAGGCGGCGGTTGCCGCAGGACGCATCGGGAGCGAGGCGCGAGTCGTGCTCCTCGTCACGGGCGACGGGTTGAAGACGCCCGGCCCGGTGTCGTACACCTACGATCCGGTCATGATCGAGGCCGACGCCGACGCGTTCGTGGACAGGGTGCTGGTCGCCTAGTGGCGGGGAGGAGCCTGTTCGAGAAGGTCTGGGACAGGCATGTCGTTCGTGCCGAGCCCGGTGAGCCGACACTGCTCTACATCGACCTGCATCTCGTCCACGAGGTCACGTCGGCGCAGGCGTTCGAAGGGCTGCGTCTCGCCGACCGGCCCGTTCGACGACCGGAGCTGACGGTGGCGACGATGGACCACAACGTGCCGACGCTGCCGGGGCCGGTGACCGATCCACTGGCGAAAGCGCAACTCGACGCTCTGCGCGCAAACTGCGAGGAGTTCGGCGTCGAGCTGTACGGCACCGGCTCGGGCCGTGAGGGCATCGTCCACGTGATCGGGCCGGAGCTCGGGCTCACCCAGCCGGGAATGACGATCGTCTGCGGTGACAGCCACACGTCGACCCATGGCGCATTCGGCGCGCTCGCGTTCGGTATCGGCACCTCCGAGGTCGAACACGTGCTTGCGACGCAGACGCTGAACCAGATGCGTCCCAAGACGTTGCTGCTCGAGTTCGTCGGCACCTCGCCGCCCGGCCTGACCGCAAAGGACATGATTCTCGGCGCGATCGGCCAGATCGGCGTTGCCGGCGGAGTCGGTTACGTGGTCGAGTACGCGGGCGCCGCGATCCGTGCCCTGTCGATGGAGCAGCGGATGACGATCTGCAACATGACGATCGAGTGGGGCGCCCGCGCGGGCATGATCGCACCCGACGACACCACATTCGCGTACCTCGAGAACCGCCCATTCGCTCCGCACGGAGAGGCCTGGCAACGCGCTGTCGCCGACTGGCGCACGCTGTGCTCGGATCGAGATGCCGTCTACGACGCACACGTCGTGATCGACGTCGACGAGCTCGTGCCACAGGTGACGTGGGGCACGAATCCCGGCATGGTGGTTCCCGTCACCGGCAACGTGCCGGATCCCGCGTCGTTCCCTGACGCCGACGACCGGGTCGCCGCGGAGCGCGCGCTCGAGTACATGGGGCTTCGGCCCGGCCAGGCCATCGAGGAGATTCGCGTCGACCGCGTCTTCATCGGCTCGTGCACGAACTCTCGGATCGAGGATCTCCGCTCCGCGGCGGCAATCGTTCGGGGTCGTACGGTCGATCCGGGGGTGACGGCACTCGTCGTGCCGGGCTCGGCGACTGTACGACGGCAGGCGGAGGCGGAAGGACTCGACCGTGTGTTCCTCGACGCCGGCTTCGAGTGGCGTCTTGCCGGCTGCTCGATGTGTCTGGGGATGAACCCCGACGTGCTGGCCGCGGGCGAGCGCTGCGCCTCGACGTCGAACCGCAACTTCGAGGGCCGCCAGGGTCGCGGCGGCCGAACCCATCTCGTCAGCCCACAGATGGCCGCCGCTGCGGCGATCCACGGGCACTTCGTCGACGTGCGGCGACTGACCCCGGTGGCGGTGTGAAGGCGATCTCGAAGGTCGAGGGACGCGTCGCTGTGCTCGATCGCCCTGACGTCGACACCGACCAGATCGTCCCGAAGCAGTTCCTGAAGCGGATCGAGCGAACGGGCTACGGACAATACGCGTTCTTCGACTGGCGATTCGACGAAGACGGCAGCGAGCGACCCGGGTTCGAGCTCAATCAGCCCCAGTTCGCGGGCGCCAGGATCCTGCTCGCCGGCCGCAACTTCGGTTGTGGCTCGTCACGCGAGCATGCTGCCTGGGCGCTGCAGGACTACGGGTTCGATGTCGTCATCGCGCCTTCGTTCGGGGACATCTTCCGGTCGAATGCGGCCAAGGTTGGCATGGTGATCGTCGAGTTGCCCGAGGAACAGGTGAAGAGCTTGATGGAGTCGGTAGATCTCGATCGCGGCTCGAAGCTCACTGTCGACCTCGAGGCGATGACCGTGACGACGCCGGCCGGCAAGACGCTTCCGTTCGCATTCGACGAGCCGACTCGGTACCGGCTCCTCAACGGCCTCGACGACATCGACCTGACACTGGAGCACGAAGCCGCTATCAGCGCGTACGAAGCCGCCAGGACGGAACCATGATGGCGCCCTCGCCCTCGCGCCCAGGCGGCGAACCCGCACCTCCTCGTGACAATGTGTCACAAATGCTCCGGGCCCCTGTGGGTGCCTCCGAGCTCGCCACCGACGACGTGCGGCGGTGGAAGGGGGTCCTTGTGACAAATTGTCACGAGGGGTTCTTGCGATGACCCACGTGGCAGTCCTCCCCGGCGACGGGATCGGGCCGGAAGTGGCTGCGCAGGCCATCCGCGTGCTCGACGCCCTCGGGATCGCGCATTCGGAGCACCCGTTCGGCGGCAACGCGATCCTCGACCAGGGGACACCCCTTCCCGACGACACGCTCGCAGCTTGCCGCGGAGCGGACGCGGTGCTTCTCGCAGCCGTCGGGCTTCCGGAGCTCGAGGGCCGGCCGGTGCGGCCCGAGCAGGGACTCCTCGGGCTGCGGAAGGAGCTCGGCGTCTACGCGAACCTGCGGCCCGCCCGCGCCGACGGAATCGACATCATGATCGTGCGGGAGCTCGTCGGCGGTCTCTACTTCGGCGAGAAGGGCACCCGGGCGGACGGCACCTGGTACGACACGTGCGAGTACTCGCGTCCCGAGGTCGAGAGAATCGCACGTCGCGGCTTCGAACTGGCCCAGGCGCGCGGTGGCCGGCTGACCTCGGTGGACAAGGTCAACGTCATGCACACCTCGAGGTTGTGGCGAGAAGTCGTTACCGACATGGGAGCGAGCCTGTACCCCGAGATCGAGCTCGACCACGCACTCGTCGACTCGTTCGCGATGAAGATCGTTCTGGCCCCCGAGACGATCGACACCGTCGTGACGGAGAACACGTTCGGCGACATCCTCTCCGACGTCTCAGCGGCCGTGACGGGTGGCCTCGGGCTCGCTGCGTCCGCGTCCCTCGCAGATCACGGACCCGGCATCTTCGAGCCCGTGCACGGCTCCGCACCAGAAATAGCCGGCCGCGGGATCGCCAACCCCGTGGCCATGCTCCGCTCGGTCGTCTTGCTGCTCTCACACGGACTCGACCGCTCCGATGAAGCCGCCGTCCTCGCCGAGGCAGTTGACGCGGCACTCGCCGAGGCTCGAACACCCGACCTGGGTGGGACTAGCACGACGACCGACGTCGGAGATGCGGTGTTGCGCGCGCTGGACGCTGCCCGTACCCTGTGACGACGATGCGTCGCGCACCCGCTTCCCGCATTGCCTGCGCGCCATTCGGCTTCGCCTTTACGGGCTAGCCGGCGCCTTCGACCTTTGCCTCGCGCCGTCTAGCTGAGTCCCGGCGAACCGACCTCCATCGAAAGGCATCGCTCAATCATGGCTTCCATCGAACTCACCGTCGCCTATCCCGGACGCGAAGGCGCACACTCCGCGGCCGCCTGCGACCGACTCTTCCCGGCAGCGCGACTCGTGCCGCTGCCGACCTTCTCCGATGTCGTCGATGCTGTCGCCGCGGGACGCGTCCCGTACGGCGTGCTCCCGATAGAGAGCTCGCTCGTCGGGCCGGTCGCCGAGACGCACGACCTGCTCTACGAGTCGCCCCTCTCGATCGTCGCCGAGGCGATTCTGCCGGTGAACCACTGCCTCGTCGGCCCTGCAATCGTGGCGCTCTCGGATGTTCGTGAGATCCATTCGCACCCCGTCGCCCTCGACCAGTGCCGCAAGCTCGTCGCGTCGCTCCCCCACGCCATCGCGGTTGCCGCGGCGACCACCGGCGATGCCGCCTCGATCGTGGCCGAGCTCGCCGATCCGGCCGTTGTCGCGATCGCGAGCGATCGGGCGGCTCGGATCAACGGGCTCATGGTCATCGACGGGAACGTCGGCGACCACCCCGAGGCGTACACACGGTTCGTCTCAATCGCCCCGTACACGCGTCTCGACCGGCGCGACGGCCAATGGCGGACGGCATTCTCGTTCACGACGGATCACCGTCCCGGGGCGCTCCACCACGCGCTCGAGCCGCTCGCCCGTCACAGGATCGATCTCAACCTGCTCGTATCGCGGCCGATTCCGTCCCGCCCCTTCAGCTATCGCTTCGACGCCGTTCTCAGCGGACATCCTCTCGATCCCGCGATCGCCTCGACCCTACGGGAGATGCGTGATCTGACGACGCAGCTCCGGGTGTTCGGCTCGTACCGGGCCGACCACGAAGGCAGCACCGCCACGCGCAGCGCCTGAACAGAAAGGGCGGCCTCAGGCGGCAGCGTGCTCGAATTGCTCGAGGGAAGGCAGGTACTGGCGCCAGCTTTCGGGCACCCGCTGCGCTGCCAGCCGGATGAAGAGAACAGGCGCCGGCGCTCGCGGTTGTCGAGGAAGTGACATCGCTGCGTCCTCGAGCAACCTGTCGCCCTTTCGGAGGTTACACGGCGCGCACGCCGTCACGACGTTCTCCCAGACGGAGTCACCGCCCTTGGACCGCGGGATCACGTGGTCGAGCGTCAACCGACCGCCGGTCGTGCCGCAATAGACGCATTTCCAGCCGTCGCGGGCGAAGAGGGCTCGACGGGAGATTCGCCGCTTTACTGCACGCGGGACGCGGACGTATTGGAGGAGTCGGATCACGTGAGGCCGGAGAAACGACGTCGTCGCCGACCGCAAGGGTTGGGCGTGGTGTTCGACGACTTCGGCCTTGCCCTTCCAGACAAGGACGTGCGCACGCCGGTCGGAGCACACGTTGAGCGGTTCGTAGCTTGCATTCAGGACGAGTACCTGGTGCACAGTGCCGCGAGCGTACCAGTGGGTGGCCGCCTGCCGGTGACCTTTGGTACCGCTCCTTATCCGGCTCCCGACGGGACCGTGCCCCACGATAGATCTGGCCGTCGAGGCGTTGGCCGAGCGCTTTCTCGAGCCACTCTGCGACGCTGATCGACGCATCGAGGTCGACGCCTCGCCGTGCAGCAGGTACACGAGGTCCTCGGCGACAATGTGCCGGTCGAGCCCGTGGTGGGAACGGGCAGCCTCCAATCCCTCGACCGCGCGAGGGGAGGGTGGCAGCAGGCAGCACTCACCCTAAAGCCGCCGTAGTCTCGTGGACGTGGAGTTCTCCGCTCGGGGTCAGCGCCCCATGGCCCGTTCGACGGCTGTCTGCTCCTCGGGCGACAGAGCCACCGAGGCCGTGCCCCGCTCGACGTCCTTGACATAAATGCGCGCGTAGTCGCGCCCCTGGATCGCCGTGACCACCGTGCCCGTCCGCGTCGCGTCGAGGAAGGCGAACGAGGCGGACTGCTTGCCGCCGGTGTCCTCGTAGGCGTCATAACGCACGACGGCCGTGTTCGTGATCGCCCCGTCGACGCGCCGGTCGACGCGGGACAACCCCGTCGCGACCTCGTCGACCGCACGGTGGAGATCGTCGATTCGGCCCTGGAGCGAGACCGCAAAGTCCACCATGTCGTGCGACGCCCCACCCAGTACGGCTTTCTGGGCGCCCTGGAGCCTGCGCAACCGGCGCACGAGCCAGAGGGACAGGAGGAGCGCGACGATCGCCATCGCGCACGCCGCGCCCGCAACGGCAAGCGCTGTGTCCATTACTCGAGCGAGAAGATGACGGGGTATTCGGCGCTGTTGTTCGCCGTGTTCTGCTCGCCCTGCACCGGCTTCACGCTCACCTGCACGGATGTCTTCTCGCCGAACGGTGGATCGGGGAAGTCCTTGAACGTGACGGTCTTGACCTCGCCGATGTCGAGCAGGTCGATCGTCTGCTTCTTCACGATCGGAGTCGTACCCTTCGGGATCGTCAACGTCACCTCGACGCCGACCTCTTGATTCTCGCCGGTGTTCTTGACGGACACGTCGAATGCAAGATCTGTCGAGGCCTTGATCGTCGTCTCCGTGTCGGGCGCGAGCTGCGTGCCGGCAGGCTGTACGACGACCTTCTCGAGCCCGGTACCGTGGACCCCCGAGGGGCTGCCCCCGGTCGAGGCGCCGTGAACGCGGAGCCAGATGGCCGTCATCGACTTGGCCGTGTACAGCTCGACGTTCTCCACGAATACGGACGGCGGAGCGTTGATGTCGCCGAGGCCCTCGTCCTGCAGCGCCGCCTGGGCGGGCACCCGGAACAGGACCTGCCAAACGACGTCACTCGCGTCGAGCCGCCGTGCCTGCGTCGCAAGTTTCTGCCCAGCAGTGATCGCATCCTTCGAATCGTCGTCCTTTGTCGCCCTGAAGGTGTCGAGAAGCCCCTGCATGCCGCCGACGCGCAGCTCGAGTGCCTCGATGGCGTGATCGGTGGCGGGCCGCAACGGGCCAGGCACATCCAAGCCCTGCGTCTGCACGACATCCTGCTGTTGCTGCTGGATCAGGCCCCCGAGCTGCGTCTCGAGGTCCTGCTGCTTGAGCCCCGGCGTCGTCAGGAGCTCGGCGAGATCGGCGCCGATCTTGGCAGAGTTGGCCCCGATCGCCCCGATATCGGTCATCGCGCTCGAATAGTCGTTCCGCTTCTTGTCGCTCGAGCAGCCCTGCCCCCACACGACGAGCAGGACGACGATCAGAATCGCGAACGCGACGAACCCGATCAGGCGGAGAATCGGCGTGATCCCGTGCGGCGCGCGCAGCTGTGGCCGGCGCGGCCCACCTCCCCCACGGCCAGAGGGCTGCGGGGCCGGGTCGGCGCGGTCGGTGCCCTGGATCTCACGCGTAGCGTCGTTTTCGAAGAAGTCGAAATCGAGGATGTCGTCGTCGTGTGAGCTCAAAAACCTGCTCCGTCAGGGGACGGGCTGGAGTCTACGCCATGCTCCGGCCCGGAAGGACGGCCTTCCGCCGTGGCGAACAGGCGATGACCGTGTCGAGTCCCGCGTATGCCCCTCCCGCTCCCGACCTCGTTCTCGACCGCTACCGCCCCCTCCGGCCTCTCGGTCGCGGCGGCTCCGGGTCCGTCTGGCTCGCGCGGGACGAGCGCACCGGTCTCGAGATCGCCCTCAAGATCGTCCCACGGGAGGGAAAGCGCGCGTCGCGGGCGGCGCGGGAGATGGAGGCTGCGTCACGGCTTCGCCACGAGCGGTGCGTCCGCGCATACGACTTCGGGGGTGACAGCGGCCACGTCTACATTGCCTACGAGTACGTCCAGGGCAGTACATTGCGGGAGGCATTGCGCGCCGGCAGGCTCGGCGACCGCGATGCTGTCGAGGCGGCCGCGCAGATCCTCGATGCGCTCGCGCACGCCCACCGCATCGGGATCGTCCACCGGGATGTAAAGCCGTCCAACGTCCTGGTCGAGGAGTCCGCGATCATCTCGATCCGGCTCCTCGACTTCGGTCTCGCCCAATTCGACGAGGCCGACACGTTGACCGCCGTCGGCGACGTTCCCGGGACGCTCGCCTACATCGCACCCGAGCGCCTTCGCGGAGGTGACGCGACCGCTGCCAGCGACGTCTGGGCCGTGGGTGTACTGCTCTGGGAATCGCTGGCCGGCGAGCACCCGTTCTGGGGTGTTCCCCTCCCGCAGGTCGCTGCGGCGATCGAGGCAGGAGCAAAGCCCATCGGGATGGCCCGCACCGATCTTCCTCCGGCAATCGCAGACGCCGTCTCGTCCGCGCTGACGATCGAGCCCTCCCGACGCCCTTCGGCCGAACACCTCGCCGGTGAACTGAGGGCAGCGCTCGCGTCGCCTCGCGGAGATCGGACGAAGCCGTTGCGGCCACGGCAGGCGACAACCGCTCCCAAGGTTGTTGCCGCCTCGCTTCCGCTCGAACGGAGGCTCGGTCCGGCTGTTCTCGCAGCCGTTACTGCAGCACTCTCGGCGTCGTTGCTTCCCTTCTGGACACCGGGGCTCGTGCTTCTTCTTGCGCTGGCCGCCGGAGGAGCGATGTTCCGCGCGCCGCGCCTCGGACTCGCGATCGCACTGTTCGCGCCGGTGTTTCCCCTCGGAAACGTCGCCCAGGCGGCCGCCGTGACCTACACGGCGATCGCTGTCGCCTGGCTCGCGCTGTGCTGGCGCGACGCACGCGCCGGTCTGCTGTTCGTGGCAGGCCCGTTGCTTGCCTCGGTCGGCGCGCTCGCCCTCCTGCCGCTCGCCGTGCAGCCCGCACGCGGGCGGGCGCGGCGCGCCGTGCAGGCGTTCGCCGGTGTCCTCGCCGCGGCTGCCGTTGCCGGTCTGCGAGGCCGGCCGGTGCCTCTGACAGGGTCGACCGTGCCCAACCTCGGAATCGACGGCTCGACCCGCGTCACCGACGTGGTCCACGCGCTCGCGGGGGTGGTTGGCGACAACGCCGGCGTTCTTACCGTCGCGATCGTGCTCGCCCTCGCTGCGGCCCTCCTCGCGGATGCCCGCAGGCGCGGGCTCAAAGGCATCGTCATGCTCGGCGCCTGCCAGATCGGCCTCGTCCTCGTTCTCGCCCCGGCGCTGCCGTCCCTCTCGATCGTGCTCGGCACGAGTGCATTGTGCATCGCGCTCGCTGCCCTCTCGCTCAAGGGTGGCCGCTACCCTTAGCCGGGAGGCGGCCACTCCCGCAATGAGCGTTCTGCGTGCCATCGAGAGCAAGATCGAGGGCCTCTTCGAGGGCATCTTCGGTCGCGCCTTCAGAACCCACGTCCAGCCGGTCGAGCTCGCGCGCAAGCTCGCGAAGGAGATGGACGAGCATCGCTCCGTGTCCGTCTCTCGCGTCTACGTCCCCAATGAGTACACGATCTACCTTTCGACTGCCGACCGACAGCAGTTCGCCTCCTACGAGGGCTCCCTCGTCGGAGAGCTCCAGGAGTACCTGACCGAGCACGCACGGCGCGAGGCATATGCGCTGCTGACTCCTCCTCGCGTGCGGTTCGCGATCGATGACGACCTCGCCGTCGGCGAGTTCGGGATTGCAACCCGAGTTGCGCAACCCGAGGACGGGGTGCCATCGCTACCGGCGCCGACCGAGCCGGCGCCCACGCGAGGTATCTCGATTCCCGTCGCGCCGGCCGCACCGGTGCCGGTGCCACCGGCACCCGAGGCCGCACCGTCGGCAACAATGATCTATCGGTCGCAGGAGCAGGCCTCCGATTCGCCCCAAAGCCCTCCCCCACCGGAGCCCGAACCAGAGCTGGTGACGTTGACCCTGGAGGGTCGCGCGCACCCGATCACGTCCCGCAGCGTCGTGATCGGGCGTTCCCGAGAATGCGATCTCCGGGTGTCCGACGGCAATGCATCACGGCGACATGCCGAGGTCGTGCAGGAGGGCACGAGCTACCTGGTCGTCGATCTCGGCTCGACCAACGGCACCGAGCTGAACGGGCGGCGGATCACGCGGGAAGAGCTCACCGACGGTGACCGCATTACGATCGGCGCGACGGACCTCGTCTTCGGCCGCTCGCTTCCCTGACGTGATCGGATCTCTCGACACCGAGCAGACCCTGCTCGCGCTGAAGATCGGGTTCCTCGTGCTTCTCTACCTGTTCATCTGGGCCGTCGTGCGCTCGGTCACCCGCGACCTCCGCTCCGCCCCCCAAGAGTCGATCGTGTTGAGCGCCAAGGAGGCGAACGAGCTCAGGGCGCAGTACGAGCCGGTCGTCCCCACCCCGGTCGCGCGGATGGTCGTGCTCGACAGCCCCGCTCTGCGACCCGGAACCACGGTCGAGTTGAAGGTCCCGACCCGTCTCGGCCGCGGCGGCGAGAACGCCATCAGGCTCGACGGCGACGACTTCGCATCGACACGTCACGCCATGCTCGAGCCGCGCCCGGACGGCCTGTGGGTCGAGGACGTCGGCTCGACGAACGGCACGTTCGTCAACGGCGCCCGCGTCACCACCGCACGACTACTCGCGCCGGGGGACATCGTGCGGATCGGGCAAACCGATCTCAGGGTCGAGGCGTGAGAACCGGCCGCGCGAGCGCGCTGACCGACACCGGGCGGCGACGGCCGCAGAACGAGGACACCTTCGTCTGCGATCCCCCGCTCTTCGCCGTCGCCGACGGCGTCGGGGGCGCCCAGGCCGGCGAGATTGCATCTCGGCTCGCAGCTGCTTCACTCGAAGAGCGTCCCCCGGATGCTTTCGGGGAGTCCACGCTCGCCGCGCTGCTTCGCGAGGCAAACGACCGGATCTACCGACATTCACTCGACGACCCAACGGCCGCAGGCATGGGTACGGTCGTCACCGCCCTGCTCGTCGACGAGGCCGCGGGAACGGTGGCTATCGGTCACGTCGGCGATTCGCGTGCATACCGGATCCGGGACGGCGTTCTCGAGCAGCTGACCCCCGATCACTCGCTCGTCGGGGAGCTCGTGCGGGCCGGCCGACTCTCCACCGAGGAGGCCGAGCAGCACCCACACCGGTCGGTGATCACCCGCGCAGTCGGTACGGAGCCGACCGTCGAGGTCGAGACGCTGACCGACACTCCGTCCCCGGGTGACCTGTACCTCGTGTGTTCGGACGGGCTCACAGACATCGTGCGCGATGATCAGATCGCCGAGTTGATCGCCGCCGCAGACAACGATCCCGACGCGGCGGCCGAAGCGCTCGTCGCAGCCGCGAACCGTGCCGGAGGGATCGACAACATCACGGTCGTGCTCTTCGAGATCCTCGAGGGTGACCCGGTCCCGACCCCGGAGCCGACAGCCACAGGGGAGCCGGACGCGGACACGTTGGAACAGGCGGTGGAAACGCCTGTGGCCGATCCCGCCGTTCCCGTGCGACGGCACGGCGCCGGCTCTGGCGGGCGCTGGCTGGCCATCGTCGCCATCGTGCTGACGATCGCTGTCGCGTCGCTCGTCGTTTGGTGGAGTCTCGGTCGGTGAGCGCCCGGAACAAAGAACTCTTGAACCTCGGGTTCGCTGCGATCGTCGCATCCGCCGCGTTCGCGAGCGTCTCGATCGTCGACACCGGGCTCGTTTCGGCACGGTGGCTCGGGTACGTCGGGGTCATCTTCGGGCTCTACCTCGTCGCGCACGTCGTCGCGAGGTACACAGTGCCGTACGCCGACCCCACGCTGCTCCCACTCGTGGGCCTCGTGACGGCCCTCGGACTGACCGTGATCTATCGACTCGACCCGGAGGATGCACGCCGGCAGGCCGTCTGGGTTGCGACCGGGATCGGAGTTCTCGCCGCGACGCTGATCTGGCTTCGCTTCGACTACCGCGTGCTCGAGCGCTACAAGTATCTGTTCGGGATCTCCGCAGTCGTGTTGCTGTTACTGCCGTCGGTGCCCGGCCTCGGCCACCGCGTCAACGGCGTCAAGCTCTGGATCAAGATCGGCCCGATGCAGTTCCAGCCCGGCGAGCTGGCGAAGATCTTCCTGATCATCTTCCTCGCCGGCTACCTCCGCGACAAGCGCGAGGCCCTCGCCCAGGGCCGGTTGAAGGATCTCGGGCCGCTCCTCGCGATTTGGGGAGCAGCGATGCTCGTGCTCGTGCAGACGAGCGATCTGGGTTCGGCACTGCTCAACTTCGGGATCTTCCTCGCTATGGTCTATGCCGCCACCGGGCGCGCGCTCTACGTCGGTGTCGGGATCGCCCTGTTCGTCGCCGGCTCGGCCGCCCTCTACAACGCTCTCGGTCGCGTCCAGCAACGCGTGACCGTCTGGCTCCACCCGTGGACGGACGAGCGCGTGTATTGCTCGATCAACGGGAAGCTCGAGTATCGCCAGAACTGCGACTCCTATCAGCTCGTCAAGAGCCTGTACTCGATCGCAAACGGCGGCTATGGCGGCACCGGGCTCGGGAAGGGGACATTCACGACCGTCGACGGGACTCAACTGATTCCGTATCTCAACACCGACTTCATCTACTCGGCGATCGCGCAGGAGCTGGGATTGATCGGGGCGGCTGCCGTATTGCTTCTCTTCATGGTGTTCGTGGCTCGCGGCATGCGGATCGCGCTGATCGCCCAGGACGGCTTCTCGAAGCTCCTCGCCACCGGACTCACGTTCGGACTCGCCCTACAGACGTTCATCATCGTCGGCGGTGTGCTCCGCATCGTGCCGCTGACGGGAATAACCCTCCCGTTCGTCTCCTACGGAGGCTCCTCGATCGTCTCCAACTTCGTCATGCTGGGATTGCTGCTCCTCGTCTCGAATCGCGCAGCGGCAACGGCGGTACCTCGATGAACCGGCAGATCGCCCGTGTCGCCGGACTTGCGATGGCCCTTCTGATCGCTCTGATCGTCGCCACGACCTATTGGCAGACGTGGGCCCGCCCCGCCCTTGCCGAGCGCCAGGACAATGCGATTCAGCGCGTCGCGCAGTTCCGGATCAAGCGCGGCTTGATCCTTTCGCCCTCGCGCGTCCTGGCCCGCAACAAGGAGCGGCGGGTCGAAGGTCGCACGTTCTACTTCCGCCGGTATCCGCAGGGACGGCTGACCGCGCACGTCGTCGGTTACTCGACCGCCGCTCGGTCCCGGACAGGGCTGGAACGTTCGCTGAACCCTATCCTGACAGGCTCGGCCCGAAGCCTCTCGTCCCTCGTCGACCAGTCCCTCGACAAGCTGAACGGTAAGCCGATCGTCGGCGACACCGTCGTGACGACGCTCGACGTGAACGGCCAGCGCGCAGCTCTCGACGCTCTCGGAAGGAGCTGCGGAGCCGTCGTCGCCCTCGATCCGCGCACGGGCCGTCTCCGGGTGATGGTGTCGTCGCCGAGCTACAACCCGAACGACGTCGAGGCGAACTTCGGCCGGATCGAAAAGATCACGGCCGACTGTACCCCGGCCTCGCCGCTGCTGAACCGAGCCAGCCAGGGTCTCTACCCGCCCGGGTCGACCTTCAAGGTCGTGACGGCCTCGGCCGCGCTCGATTCGGGCAAGTACACCGCCGCCTCCACGTTCGTCGATCCCGGCTACTGCACGGTGTACGGCAAGCGCGTGAACAACTTCGACACCGAACGGCCGTTCGGCACCCTGCCGCTCGCAACCGCGCTGCAGTTCTCGGTCAACTCGGTGTTCTGCAACATCGGCCTCGCGCTCGGCGCCAAGCGCATCGTCAAGCAGGCGAAGGCCTTCGGCTTCTACGAACGGCCACCTCTGGAGACCCCCGAGAGCGAGCGACTGCCGAGCGGGCTATACCGAAACGGCAAGCTCTACGATCCGAAGCGCGATCGCGACGTCGACGCCGGCCGAATGGCGTTCGGCCAGGAACGGCTCCTCGTGACGCCACTGCAGATGGCGATGGTGGCCGGCACGATCGGCAACGACGGCATCCTGATGCGTCCATTCGCGGTCGAGAAGGTCGTCACCCCGAATGGCAAGACGCGCGGCCGCACACGACCGACGAAGATCCGCCGCGCGGTCTCGCCGGCGACCGCGCGAGACGTGGGCGACATGATGGTGCGGGCGGTCGCGGCCGGCACCGGCACGGCGGCACAGATTCCCGGGCTGAGGATCGGCGGCAAGACCGGTACGGCCGAGACGGGCGTCGACGGGAACAACACGACCTGGTTCATCGCGTTTGCGGGCGACGAAGGGCGGAAGCCGAAGCTCGCGATCGCAGTCGTCCTCCAGAACCAATCGCTCACCGGCGGCGCAACGGCCGCTCCGATCGCACGCAGCGTGATGCAGGCACTCCTCACCCCAACGGCGAATCCCTAACGTACGGCATTCATGGCACGCAACGACCTCACAGGCTCTCTCTTCGCAAACCGGTACCGCCTCGAGCGCAAGCTCGGCTCCGGCGGGATGGCCGACGTCTGGCTCGCCGAGGATCAGGAGCTCGGCCGCCGGGTAGCGGTCAAGATCCTGCACGAGCGCTATGCGAACGACGAGCAGTTCGTCGAGCGCTTCCGCCGGGAGGCGACCCACGCCGCGGGCCTGTCGCACCCAAACATCGTCTCGATCTACGACCGAGGGGTCGCCGACGGCTCGTACTACATCGTCATGGAGTACATCGAGGGCCGGACGCTGAAGGAGCTGATCGTGACGCGAGGGCCCTGCCCCGTTCCGGTCGCGATCTCGTACACGCGCCAGATCCTCGCTGCGCTGCGCTACGCGCACAAGAACGGGATCATCCACAGGGACATCAAGCCCCACAATGTGATCGTCGACCGCGAAGGTCGGGTCAAAGTTGCCGACTTCGGCATCGCACGGGCCGGCGCGAGCGAGATGACCGAAGCCGGCTCGATCGTCGGGACAGCGCACTACCTCTCTCCGGAGCAGGCCCGCGGGGCCCCGGTCGACGAGAGCTCCGATCTCTACTCGACGGGAATCGTCCTCTACGAGTTGCTGACGGGCACGGTGCCGTTCACGGGCGAGACCCCGGTGGAGATCGCGATGAAGCATCTTTCGCAGACACCCGAGGCCCCGTCGACACGCAGGGCGGAGATCCCCCACGATCTCGACCTCGTCGTGCTACGCGCCCTCGCGAAGGAGCCGGCCGACCGCTACCGCTCGGCCTCCGAGCTCGATCGCGATCTCGAACTCGTCGCGCGTGGCGATTCGGTCGGGACGGAGACCGAAACGGCCGCCACGATGGTCTTGGCGGGTGCCGGGGCGATCGACGCGACCGCCGCGACACGTGTCACAGCGCCGCTTGCGCCTTCCTCGGGCGGGACCTACGGGGGCGAGGAACGCTACCGGGCGTATGACGGGCCTGTTCCGCGTCGGCGAAGCATTTGGCCGTGGTTGCTCGCCGCCGCGGCCCTGGTCGCCGTCGCCGCAGGGGGGTGGCTGCTCTACGACAATGTGCAGAGGCAGATCGACGACAGCAAGCCTCTCGTCGTTCAGCAGTACACAGGTATCGTCGAGAGCCGGGCCGTCAACCTGATTCTCGACGACGGCTTCGAGCCGAAGGTCCGCAGGGTGCCGAACGGCGAGCAGCCGGCAGGCATCGTGTTCGAGCAATCACCCGTCGAGGGAACAGGGCTTGCGCGCGGCGGCATTGTGACGATTCTCGTCTCGACGGGCAGGAAGAACGTCGACGTGCCCGATGTCGTCGGCAAGCAGCTGACCGACGCGGTCGCCACGCTCACGAGGGCCGGGCTGACGGCGAAGAGCGTCGGCGTCCCGTCCGACAAGCCGTCCGGCACCGTCACGGGCCAGGACCCACGCGCCGGGACCTCTCTCGTCGAGGGGGCGACTGTGCGCATCAACTACTCGACCGGCCCGAAGCAGATCGCAGTACCTCCCGTGGTCGGCCTCGACTACTCGACCGCGCTCCAGCAGCTCCAGGCAGCGGGTTTCGCGGTTCGGCGAACCGATGTCGAGAGCGATCAGCCCGCCGGGATCGTCGTCAGCCAGGTGCCGACCGGCTCGTCTACCGCGACCAAGGGCTCGACCGTGACGCTGTCGGTATCGAACGGGCCGCAGACGACGCCGTTGCCGGACGTCTCCGGCCAGACCGAGGCGGACGCGAAGGCAACACTCACGGCTGCCGGGTTCAAGGTCGCCGTGACACCGCAGGACACCGACATCGAGACGTTCGACGGCGTGGTGATCTCGCAGGATCCGCCCGGCAACACTCAGCAGGATCCGAAAACGATCGTGACACTGTTCGTCGGCGTCTATGTACCACCCGATCTCACGACACCGACCGACACCACCACGACTCCCCCGTGAGAAGACCGTTGCGCGTGGCCGTGCTCGCGGGTGGGCGCTCGAGCGAGCACGAGATCTCGCTCGCGTCCGCGCGCTCCGTCATCGAGGCACTCGACCCTGAACGGTACGAGACCCGGATGATCGAGATCGGGCGTGACGGTGCGTGGGCGCTGCCACCCTCGCCCGGGGCGCCCGTACTCTCGAAGGCGCCCGGAGCGTTGCCGATCGCGACGGCAGCGGCGCCGGCTGCTTTCGGCACCGTCGATGTCGTGCTGCCGATCCTCCACGGACCATTCGGGGAAGACGGCACCGTTCAGGGCCTGCTCGAGCTCGCCGGTGTCCCGTATGTCGGCTCCGGGGTGGCGGCGTCCGCACTCTGCATGGACAAGGATCTCTTCAAAGCCGTGCTTCGAGACCGTGGCATCCCGGTCGCACCGAACATCACGCTTCGCCCGGGGGACGAGGTCGAGAATCCGTTCGGGTATCCCGTGTTCGTGAAGCCGGCTCGACTCGGGTCGTCGGTCGGGATCTCGAAGGCACGCACCGCGACGGAGCTCGAGGCCGCAGTCGCACTGGCGCGCCGGCACGACGACAAGGTGCTCGTCGAGGAGTTCCAGGCCGGAGTCGAGGTGGAGGTGGGAGTGTTGGGGAACCGCGATCCGGTTGCGTCGGTGGTAGGTGAAATCGTCTCACATGCAGACTGGTACGACTTCACCGCAAAGTACGCCGAGGGCGGCATGGAGCTGATCGTTCCGGCCCGCCTGGCACCCGAGACGACGGAACGGGTTCAGCAGCTCGCCGTCTCATCGTTCGTCGCGACCGACTGCGAAGGAATGGCACGTGTCGACTTCTTCGTGCTCCCCGACGGCGAGGTCGTCGTCAACGAGCTCAACACGATCCCGGGCTTCACCGCAACGAGCGTGTACGCGAAGCTGTTCGCCGAGAGTGGCATCCCCTACGCCGAGCTGCTCGACCGCCTGGTGGAGCTCGCCATCGAGCGTCACGACCGCCGCACAGGACTCGAGTACTAGCCAGGTAGACCAAAGCGTGGGACAACCGTTGCCCGCCCATCCCTAGGGGGACAAAACGACCGCGAGCGCGTCCTCCCAGGCTGCCAGCGCCTCTTCGAGAACGGCATCCTCGATCGTCAGCGGGCACAGCACCCGAATGCAATTTCCGGAGATTCCGGCCTTCAACAGGATCAACCCCCGCTCGAGCGCCGCGTCGACGATGGAGGCCGCGAGCGCCGGGGCGGGGTCCTTCAGAACGGGATCGTGGACGAGTTCGATCGCGAGCATGGCGCCGAGCCCACGTACGTCACCGATCTGTCGCCAGCGGGCCTGCCAGCCGTGCATGCGCGCACGGATCGAATCGCCGATCGCGTTCGCCCGCGTGAGCAGATCCTCCTCCGCGAAGATGTCGATGACCGCGAGAGCGGCCGCGAGCGCGACCGGGTTTCCGATGTACGTCCCTCCAATCGCCCCGGCGTGCGGCGCGTCCATGATGTCGGCCTTCCCGATCACGCCGGACAGCGGGAGCCCCGCAGCGATCGACTTCGCGACGACGATCAGGTCGGCTTCGACTGTGTGGTGCTCCATCGCGAACATTCGACCTGTGCGGCCGAAGCCCGTCTGCACCTCGTCGGCGATCATGACGATCCCTTCGCGATCGCAGATCCGACGGAGCCCTTCCACGAACTCCGCCGGTGCAGGCACGAAGCCTCCCTCGCCGAGTTGCGGCTCGAAGACGATGGCTGCCACCTGGGACGGCGCGACGTGCGACGAGAACATCCGCTCCAGCTCGACGAGGGCTGCACTCGCCGAGAGGCCGCGGTAGTCGTTGGGGAACGGCGCTCTGTACACCTCCGCAGCGTAGGGACCCATTCCCGTCTTGTAGGGATGCACTCTCGACGTCAGGGTCAGCGCGAGCATCGTCCGGCCGTGAAAACCTGCTTCGAACGCGATCACGGCTGACCGACCCGTGGCGACCCGCGCGATCTTGACGGCGTTCTCGACGGCCTCCGAGCCGGAGTTGAAGAATGCCACCCGCGTCGGTCCCACGAACGGCGCAATGGCACCGAGCCGCTCGGCGAGCTCGACGTACGACTGATATGGCACGACCGTGAAATCCGTGTGGACGAACCTGGCCGCTTGCTCCTGGATCGCCTCGACGACGCGCGGGTGGCAGTGACCCACGTTGCAGACGCCGACGCCTCCCGCAAAGTCGATGAACGTGTTGCCGTCCACGTCCGTGATCGTGGCTTTACGGGCTGTGGCGACGAAGACGGGGAGATACACCTGGAGGGGCTTCGCCACGGCGCGCTCGCCGCGCACCAGGAGCTCCCGCGAGCAGGGGCCGGGGATCTCCGTCCGGATCTCGATCGACTTCGTCGTGGCCACGTTTGGAGCGTACCGAACCGCCTGGTGGATACTCTCGACCGGTGGACCTCGACGATCTCGACCTCGACCCGCACACCCAGTTCGAGCGGTGGTTCGCGGAGGCGGCGCAGTCGGGCTCACGTTTCCCCGAGCAGATGGCTCTCGCGACTGCCAGTCCCGACGGGATGCCCTCCGTCCGGATGGTTCTCCTCAAGGGCCACGATGAGCGAGGCTTCGTGTTCTACACGAACCGCTCCAGCCGGAAGGCGGCGGAGCTCGAGGCGAACCCGCGGGCCGCAGCCGTGCTGTACTGGGAGCCGCACAACCGCCAGGTACGCGTCGAGGGCGTCGTTGCGCCGATCTCGGACGACGAGTCGGCCGCATATTTCCGCACTCGCCCCCGGAGTAGCCGGATCAGCGCGTGGGCGTCGCCGCAGTCCCGGACCGTCGTGAACAGAGCCGAGCTCGAACACCGAGTCGCCGAAATCGAACGACGGTTCGCCGGACAGGAAGACGTCCCGCTTCCCCCGTTCTGGGGCGGATACCGGATCGCCGCCGCGACGATCGAGTTCTGGCAGGGGCAGCCCGACCGGCTGCACGACCGACTTCGCTACACGCTGATCGACGGCGCGTGGAGCCGCGAACGGCTCGGACCGTAGCGACGGGTCATCTCGTCCGACCTACCCATCGAGTTTGGCGCCCGCGGGCGCGAGTGCGACCTTCGTATAGATCCCAGACGCGTTCCAGAGCAGATATCCCTTCGCACCTTGAAGCCGCGCCGCGGCTATCTGCGCGAGCACCTGCTGCGGCGTGTAGTTCCAGTCCTGCACCCACGGGACGAGTTGGGCGCGCGAGCCTTTCACCTGCCGGCGGAAGTCCGTGAGCGTTCGAAACACGGTCTCGCCCGGCTGGGCGCCAGGGCTTACGAGCCCGAGCTCGCCCCCGCCGTAGAGGACGGGATAGGACATCGGCGAGACGCTGTCGACGTTCTTCGAGATCCAGCGCGGCACCTGGCCGATCCCGAGGTCACGGGTGGCAGAGAGCCCGAAGAGGGCGGTCGAGACCCTCGTGCCGTGCGGCTCGAGACGACGCTTCGCGTATCCGACGAAGTCTGCGATCACACGGCCCCGCGAGACGCTCGTCTTGCCCGGGTACACGGCCCGCGCAACATCACCATCGGATGGGAATCGGACGTAGTCGAACATGATCTGATCGAAGCCCGCCCTGGCAGCCGCCTCGGCCACCGATACGCAGTAGTCCCAGACGCGGCGGTCGTATGGGTTCACCCACCCGATCCCCGCGTACGTCGTCCAGACGCTGCCGTCCGGCCGTTGAATCGCGAGATCCGGCCGCCCCTGCGCGAGCTTCGGGTCCTGGAAGCACACGACACGCCCGATCATGTAGATGCCGTTCCTGTGTGCCAGAGCGACGAGCGCCTTCGGGTTGTAGAAGGGACGTGTGGCCCCGACGGTGTGCGCGAGCGGAACATCCGACGGCGCGAATCCGATTTCGCCGCCTTCGTCTTTCACGTCGAGCTCAATGGTGTTGAGGCCGTAGCGTCTGAGGCCCACGTACTCGCGGAACTTGCCGGGGAGGGAGGCGAGCGCGCCCGTCACATGAACGCCGCGGATCTCCACCGGAAGCGGGCGGGGGCTGTTTGGGTCGACGGCTGTCGGAGCGGTGCTCGACGCCGGCACAGTCCCGTTGCCCGACGTTGGCTGGTTGGCCCCGACAAAGCGAGCGCCCATGACAACGGCGATCACTGCCAGAAGCAAGAGCGCGAGGACCGCGGCCCGGCGACGCCGTTTCGTCCGGCGCGTCTGGTCCCGCCGAGCGCGGAAACGCTCGTTCGGGTCCATAGGTCCGTAGAGCATGGACACCGGATCACCGAGCGTACCGCATTTGGGCCCCCGTGCTGTCGGATTTCGTCCACGCTAGGATCGCGACATGGTTCTCTCCGACAGAGCGATCAGGCGACTGATCGAGACGGGCAGGATCGTGATCGACCCATACGACCCCTCTCTGATGCAGCCGGCGAGCCTGGACGTGCGCGTCGACCGGCTCTTTCGAGTCTTCAGGAACTCACGGTATCCGTACATCGATGTCAAACGGGAACAGGAAGGGCTGACAGAGCTCGTCGAAATCGAGGGGAGCGAGCCGTTCATCTTGCACCCGGGTGAGTTCGTGCTCGGCTCGACTCTCGAGCGCGTGAAGCTTCCCGATGACCTCGTCGCGAGGCTGGAGGGTAAGAGCTCCTTGGGAAGGCTGGGATTGCTGATCCACTCGACCGCGGGCTTCATCGACCCGGGCTGGGACGGCCACGTCACGCTCGAGCTGTCGAACGTCGCGAATCTTCCGATTACGATCTACGCCGAGATGAAGATCGGCCAACTGTCGTTTGTTCAGATGGCGGAGCCGACGGAACAGCCGTACGGCTCGAGCGGCCTCGGGTCGAAGTACCAGGGCCAGCGCGGGCCGACTCCGAGCAGGTACTGGAGAAACTTCGAGGAAACGGCATGATCCTCGTTACGGGGGCGAGCGGCTTCGTCGGGGGTCACGTCGTGCGGGCACTCGTCGGCGCCGGAGAACGCGTGCGGGCGCTCGTGCGAGACGCCCGCGGCGCGGCGTCACTCGAGGACGTCGACTGCGAGATCGCGCGTGGCGACGTGACCGACGCCGCGAGCCTGCGCACTGCCGTCGAGGGGTGCTCCGGGGTCGTCCACCTGGTGGCCATTTTGGTCGGCAAGCCTGCCGACTTCGAGCGTGTGATGACACAGGGAACAGCGCATCTGCTCGAGGCCGCGCGCGACGCCGGCGTGGGGCGCTTCGTGCAGATGAGTGCTCTGGGCACGAGCGAGCACACGAAGGACACCGTGCCGTACTACCGAGCCAAGTGGGCGGGGGAGGAGGCGGTCCGAGCCTCCGGCCTCAGCCACGTGATCATGCGGCCGAGCTTCGTCTTCGGGGGCGACGGCGGCGCATTGCCGGACTTCGCCCGAATCGCCAAGCTGGCCCCGGTGACACCGGTAGTCGGCAGCGGCACCCAGCGGTTGCAGCCGATCTGGATCGACGACCTCGCCCGCGCCGTGACGCTGGCCGTGGGAGAAGGCGATGAGCTGCTCGTGGAGCTCGGCGGCCCGGACGTCGTCGACTGGAATGAGTTCTGGGCTCGGTTGAAGACGGCGCTCGGCACACGCCGCCCGGCACTGCACCTGCCGTTCTGGCTCATGCGGCCGCCGGCGCGCGTGCTCGAGCTCCTTCCGAGGCCTCCGGTGACACGCGACCAGTTGCGCATGCTCCAGCTCGGGGACAACGTCGTCTCCGACGGCGGCGCGAGCATGGACGCACTCGGCCTCCGTGGGCTGTTACCACTCGAGGAGCAGCTCCGGCGCGCCATTGCTCGATCGGATTGAGCTCGGCTCGAGCCGGAGCAAGCTTCGCATCCGGAGGCGTGCGACGGGAACACAGAAGCAGAAACGCGGAGCGTCACAGCCGCGGAAACGCTTGTGCCACAGTGTCACAAGTTGCCCAATGCCCGGACTCAGGCGTTGGCGGCACCGCGACGAGAACGTCGCGCTTCGCCAAGGCCCAGACCCGACATCGCCTTGTGACACATTGACACAAGCGACCCAGAACCTTCGCGGGCGGTCCGGGCAAACGTCGGCGCACTCCGAGTGGGCACACAGATGACGCGAAGGCGTCACGACTCGAGTGAGACAGTTGAGGAGTGGAGTTCTCCCCGGCAGTCGATCTCCGCTTGGTCGCAAGCGTCGGGCGCACGACCGACCTCGCCTCGGCCGCCTCGGTCTGGAGAGAACTGCGACGTCGCGCGCGACGTCTGAGCGTGACGACACCGTGTTACGAGACCGTCCGGAGACTCGTGGTTGCCGAACGAGAACGGCGCGCTCGTCTCCTCGCCACGGTCGCGACCACGCTCGAGATCGCCACTCGGCGTATCCCCGTTCTCCCGGAGGATGTGCCGAAGATCTATGCACGGCAACTCGCGCAGAGCCGTGCTCGGCTGCGACTCGCGTCCCAGCGACCGCCTTGACCCGACGGCTGCCGGAGAGCGATGTCGACGTCGAGCCGTCCTTCGCTTGGCCCGGCGACGGAAAGGCGAGGGCCGCCTTGCGGCGGCCCTCGATCCCGGTAGCCAGCGTCGGATTGGCAGAGGCGCTTCCTGCCTGGCCGCTCACCCGGAGGCGAGACAACCGGCGGCGCGGAACGCGCGTCCCCTACGCTCGGCTATGGCGATTCCCCTGTGGGTCTCGGGAACACGCCTCTACCCGCTGGTACCTCCACTGCCGGTACTGCTGGAATCTGTCACGTCCGGACCACCTCCTTTCCGCGGTAGCCCAAATGTATACCGAGCGGAGGGGACGACGGCAAGCCCGAGGAGTGTCGACCGTCGAGATGGCCGGCTAGGCCTCCACCACAACCACGCCGTCGTCGCGTACGTGGACCGGAAACGTGTCGACGGCGATGTACGCGGGGAGCGTCAGCGCACGACCTGTCTCGATGTCGAAGCGTGCGCCGTGGCGGGGGCAGACCACGACCCTCTCGACGCAGTCGAACTCCCCCTCGCACAGGGGGCCGTCGTCGTGCGAGCACCTGTCCTCGATCGCGAACAGCTTGCCCTCACAGTTGTAGACACCAATCGTGAGCAGCCGATCCGCCTCGACGATGCGCACCGTGCCCGGGTGGAGCTCTTCCAGCGGGCAGACCTCGATCTCACGCATGACTACGCGACGGAGATGTCGCTGCTCGACGTGCCCCACTCCTCCGGAAGCGGGGTGCCCTTCGACTTGTGCAGAGCGACCTTGAGCACACCTAGGCCGAGCAGCGCGCACTTGAGGCGTACCGGCGTCAACGGAATACCGATCTCCTCGAGCAACTCGTCCTTCGACATCAGCGCCGCTTCCTGTGCCGTTCGCCCCTTCACGAGGTCGGTCAACATCGACGTCGCAGCCAGACTGATTGCGCATCCGCGCCCCTCGAACCCCACGCCTTCGATGACGTCGCCGTCGCCGAAGCGGACGGTGACCGTCACCTCGTCGCCGCAAAGAGGGTTCTGCCCCTCGGCAACCGCGTCGTTCGGATCGAGAAGACCATGGTTCCGGGGAGTCTTGTAATGATCGAGGATGACCTCTCGGTAGAGCTGTTCGAACTCGCTCATCCGAGACTCTTCTTGACCTTGTGCAGCCCGTCCACGAGACGGTCGATCTCCTCTGTGATCGAGTACAGGTAGAAGCTGGCGCGGGTTGTCGCGGCAACGCCGAGCCTCGTCATCAGCGGCTGTGTGCAGTGGTGGCCAGCACGAACCGCAATCCCGTCCCAGTCGAGGATCTGCGCCACATCGTGTGGGTGGACTCCCGCCACCTCGAACGAGACGATCCCTGCCCGGCGCTCGACAGGGGGCCCGAACAGCCGCACCCATTCGAGCTCCCCGAGCCGGCTCATCGCGTACACGGTCAACTCGTGCTCGTGCTGCTCGATCGCAGGAAGCCCGATCTCGCTGATGTAGTCGATCGCCGCGCCGAAGCCAACGGCCTCCGCGATCGCGGGAGTGCCCGCTTCGAACTTGTAGGGAAGCTCGTTGAACGTCGTCCGATCGAGCCCTACCGACCGGATCATCTCGCCGCCCAGGTTGAACGGCTCCATCGCCTCGAGCAGTTCGCGCCGGCCCCACAGAGCGCCGATCCCGCTCGGGCCACACAGCTTGTGCGACGAGAACGCCAGAAAATCGCAGCCGAGCGCCTGCACGTCGATCGTCCGGTGCGGGGCAGCCTGGGCGGCGTCGACGACCATGATCGCGCCCTGCTCATGCGCCCAGGCCGCCAGCTTCTCAACGGGGTTGATGGTGCCGAGTGAGTTCGAGACGAGGCCGGTGGCGACCACCTTGATCGAGCCCTCTCGCGTGAGGCCGTCAAGCGCGTCGAGCCGGAGCTCGCCGGCGTCATCGATCGGAATATGGCGGAACCTCGCACCCGTCTTGCTTGCAATGAACTGCCAGGGAACGAAGTTCGCGTGGTGCTCGAGCTCTGTGATCACCACGGTGTCGTCCGGCCCGAGATTCTGAAGGCCCCACGCGTAGGCTACGAGGTTGATCGACTCCGTCGCACTGCGGGTGAAGATCACCTCACGCTCGGACGGGGCGTTGACGAAACCCGCGACGGTGCGACGGGCGCCCTCGTACCCCTCCGTCGCCCGCTCGGCCAGCTGGTACACCCCTCGATGGACGTTCGCGTACTCGTGCTCGTAGAATGCACGCATCCGATCGAGCACCTGCCGTGGCTTCTGCGTCGACGACGCCGAATCCAGGTAGGCGAGCGGCTTACCCCCCGCGAGCTCGTCCAGAAACGGGAAGTCCGCGCGGAGAGCCGTCGTATCGAGCGAGCCCACTGTGCCGATAGCCATCGTTCCATGGTAGCCGCGAGGGTTAGCTCGTCCCGCTCCGCAGCGGCACGAAGCGGTCGTCGGTCAACCAGAGAAGACCGATCGCGACCGCGGACCCGACCGCGATCAAGACGAGCGCCGCCGGATTCGGCACGGCGAGTTCGAAGAAGCGTCGGAGGCCGGGCACGACGAGAACGGCGACGTATACCGCCAGCAGGCTGGCGCACAGGATGCCGACGAGCCGCGCCCGGCGCTTGCTCGTCGCCTCGAGCGCGAGGACGAGGTAGAGGCCGATGACGACCAGTGTCGAGGTGGCCGCCGTCCGCGACTGCAGCAACCCGAGGTCGAAGACGTTGACCGAGACCAGGTAGGTCGTCGTCACCCCGAGTCCCGCCGCGACCCCGGCAGGTACCGCAAACCGGCCGACGTCCCGCAGGAAGCCCTCGGTGCGCCACGGTCCTTCGCTCGGCGCGAGAGCCAGGAAGAACGCGGGGATGCCGACCGTGAGCGTCCCGACGATCGTGAGGTGGCGGGGGAGCAATGGGTACTCGGTGGGCGTGATGCCGATCGCCACGATCAGGAACGCCGCGAACACCGACTTGGTCACGAACAGCTTGGTCACACGCTGGATGTTCCGGAGGATCCGGCGCCCCTCGGCAATCATGCCCGGGATCGCTGCGAAGTCACCGTTGACGAGTACGACGTCTGCGACGGCCTTCGCCATCTGTGCCCCCGAGCCTTGCGCGATCGAGAGGTGGGACGCCTTCAACGCGGGCACGTCGTTGACGCCGTCCCCCACCATTGCCACGTAGCGCCCACCCCGGCGGAGTGACTCGACGACACGACGCTTGTCTTCCGGCGAGATCCGCCCGACCACCGACAGCGCCGAGGAGACGTGGTCGAGCCCTGACTGATCCGTCGGCAGGTCTTCGCCGTCGAGCGGCAGCTCGCGCTCCGGTATGCCCGCGTCGTTCGCGATCGAGCCGGCGGTTCGGGCCGCGTCGCCGGAGAGCACCATGATCTCGACTCCTTGCTCCACAAGATAAGCCACGGCTTCCCTCGCGTCTGGCCGCAGCTCCTCGGCCAGCACGGCGAGACCGAGTGGCCGCAAGGGCGGCGGGCCGTCGTCCGGATCGTCCGGGAACCGCGTGTCGGTGATACCGAAACCGAGGACCCTACGACCAGCCTTCTGGTGCACCGCCGTCGGATCCTCGAGATCGCCGAGTGGGAAGAGCTCGGGGGCCCCAAGGACATAGCGAGCGCCGCCGATCTTCAGCCCGCTCCAACGCCGTCGGGAGAGGAACGGGGTCGGCTCTTCGGCGCCCTCGGCACTCGACGGTAGCGCGCGCGCGAGGGCTTGGAGCGTCGGGTTCTGGGCCTCCGACGAGGCTGCAAACCGCCCGAGCGCCTCACCGAGCTCGCGCTCGGTCGAGCCCGCGGCAGGCACGAGCACAACCAGACGTAGAGACGCCTCGGTCAGCGTGCCCGTCTTGTCAATACACACCGTATCGACGGACGCGAGCGACTCGATCGCGTTCAGCTGTTGGGACAGCGCGCCGGCGCGCGCCATCCGCAGCGCGCCCGCAGCGTACGTGACCGAAAGGAGCAGCACGAGTCCCTCGGGAATGAGCGTCACCATCCCGGCGACGGCGGTGTCGACGGCGTCTCGAACCGCGACATCTTGCTTCCAGAGCGCCACGATCAGCATCGCCCCCAACGGCACCATCACAGCGAGCAACACGTAGAGGAGCCGGTCGATGGCGCGTTCGAGCGGCGAGCGGGGGTGGCGGAATTCACGCGCCGTCCCGGCGATTCGCTCCGCATAGCTCTCCGCGCCGACGGCAACGACCTCGAACGAGCCGGTGCCTTCGACAACAAACGAGCCCGATCGAACCTCGTTCCCTTGTGCTCGAGCGACCGGCTGCGCCTCTCCCGTCAGGATCGACTCGTCCAAGAAGAGGCCCGCACCGGCAAGCAAGAAACCGTCTGCGACGACCTGATCGCCAGGGCCGAGCCGGACGAGATCTCCCACCACGACCTCCGAGACGTGCAGCGACCGCGGCTCGCCGTCCCTGACGACGGTGGCGCGTGGCGCCACCAGGGCGGCCAGCTCCTCGAGCTTCCGCCTCGCACGAAGCTCCTGCCAGATCCCGATCCCGGTGTTCGTCAGGATGATCGCGAGAAAGAGGGCATCGCGCCAGTCGCCGAAGACGAGTGTCAGGAGGCCGAGCGCGAGAAGAATCGCGTTGAACGGCGTGAGCACATTCGCTCGAACTATCGTCCGAGTCGACCGGGTGGCAGGCGGGGCCTGTGGCTCGCCGCGCGCCGAGCGCCGCGCTGCCGCCTCTGTCTCGGACAGCCCTGGGGTCACCTGAACGAGGCTAACACCGCTCCTGCGGGCGCTTCGTCAATCCGGTGGATGGACCTTGCCGTTCGATTGGGCGCGCGAGGCGATCTCCGTTTGCCGCTCGACCGTCTCGGCTGCGAGCGTGAGGAGCTCGCAAAGCCGCGCGAGCCGCACCCGCTCGGAGCTCTCATCGAGGAGTTCCTGCTTGATCTCCGGTGAGAAGTCGAATCGGCCGGCGATCGCAAACGAGAGCGCAGGGGTCTCGGCAGCCGGCGGATCGATATCGGACGAAGTCAGTTCGACGAGCCTGGCGAACAGGATCAGCGCACGCTCGATGTCGGCCGGCTCGGCGGGATCGTGTTGATCGTCGAGGAGCTCGACGCGACCGGTCACGAACGCTCGACCCTCGGTCAACTCGAGCAGCCGGAACCGGGCTCCACCTTCAACGAGGATGTTCAGCCTCCCGTCCTCGAATCGCTCGACGACCTCGGTCACGGTCGCCAGCGTCCCGATCTGGCGGAGGCCATCCTCGTCGGCGTAGACGACGCCGAACGGCAGGCCGGTCTCGAGGCTCTCGCCGATCAAGTCACGGTATCGCGGCTCGAAGATGTGCAGGGGCACCTGCTCCGTGGGCAGCAGCACGAGCCCGAGCGGGAACAGACCGATGTCGTCCATGCCGGGGGAAGACTACGTGTGCGAGCTCTCGAATCACTCGCCCGAGTGAGCTGCGGCACGTTTTCCCGCCGATTCGGCTCCTACTGGGGATCGCCCAGACCCTCAACGCTGGGAGCGCCGGCGCAGCCGCGAAGCCAGAGCGCAGGGTCCGCCCCACCGCGACCGTGTACCCGCCTCTACGCCTCGGGAATGCGTGCTTCCAGCGCTCGCTCGAGCGCCTCACGTACCGGCTCGAGCTCGATGCGGTCGAGAACGTCCTGGAAGAACCCACGCACGATCAGCCGCTCCGCCTCCTGGCGGGAGAGGCCGCGCGCCATCGCATAGAACAGTTGCTCGCGGTCGACCTGGCTCAGCGTCGCACCGTGCGTGCACCGCACATCGTTCGCCAGGATCTCGAGGCCTGGAATCGAGTCGGCGTGCGCCGTCTTGGACAGCAGCAGATTGCGGTTCTCCTGGTAGGCGTTTGTCTTCTGCGCGCCCTCCTCGACCCGGATCATCCCTCGCCAGACGGCGCTCGCCGTGTCTCGCAGTACGCCCTTGAATGCGAAATCCGACGTCGTGTTGGGCGCGATGTGCTCCTGGAACGTGTCGTAGTCGAGCCGCTGGTCGTGGTCGGCGAAGTAGGCGCCCGTTACTCTCGAGGTGGCTCCCTGGCCGGCGAGATCGTTCTGGATCCACACCTTCCCACCGCCGGAGCCGAAGCCGCCGGCAACCCAGTCGAGCTCGGCGTCGCGCCCCACGCGGGCGTGGTGCGACGCAAAATGCCAAGTGCTCTGCGAAAGGTTCTGGAGAGAGACGTACTCGACTTTGGCCCCCTCGTCCACCACGATCTCGACCGCGGCGTTCGAATAACCGGAGAGCTCCGGGTCGGAGGAGGCGTACTCCTCGATCACGGTGAAGCGGCTCTGTGCCTCGGCGACGATCAGCAACCGCCAGAACAACGAGCCACGGTCGACCGCGTTCGCAATCCTGATGTAGATCGGCCGCTCGAGAACGACCCCCTTCGGCACGTGGACCAGCAGTCCGTGCTCCCACATCGCAGCATTGTGGGCGGCGAACTTCTCGCCGTGGGCGACGAGTGTACCGAGCAGCGGATGGTCGTCCGTCAACAGCTCGAAGCGGATGCCCTCGGGCGCGTGCTCGATCGCGATGCCCGCCTCCGAGACGAATGCCGCGCCCGATGCGTGGATCTCGAGCATGGCTTCGGGCACCGCGGCGACGGCGCCTCCCTCGGCGACATACCCGTCGGGATCGAAGCCTGCAAGATCGGTAAAGCGCCAGTGCTCATCCGACTTCGTCGGCAGCGGGATCCCCCGGTAGCGCTCGAGGAGCTCAGCTCGCATGGGGGGCGTAGCGACGGTGCAGCATGAGAACGTTGCCGTCCGGATCGGTGAAGTGCGCCATGTGGCAGACGCTCGTATCGAACGTCTCCCCCGCGAAGACGACGCCTTTCTCCTCCAACTCGCCGCGAGCCTCCTCGACATCGGCAACGCGCAGCGCGATCGACGCAGTGTGCGGGCCCGTGAACTCTTGACCGATGTTCGTCGGGTCGAGCAAGTAGAGGCTCACGTTCTCGCCCAGCTGGAACTCCGGCCACGCCCCCTCACCGATCTGCTCCAACCCGAGCGTCTCGCGGTAGAACCGGGTCGAACGCTCGATGTTGGTCACGGGCAGAGCGACGAAGTCCGTGCGCTCGACGATCAACCTACCGATCCCTCCATCTGGAGTTGGATGAGTCGGTTCATCTCGACCGCGTACTCGAGCGGCAACTCCTTCGTGATCGGCTCGACGAACCCCGAGACGATCATGGCGCTCGCCTCGGACTCGGAGAGGCCTCGGCTCATCAGATAGAAGAGCTGCTCTTCGCCGATCTTCGAGACGGTCGCCTCGTGACCGAGGTCGACGTCGTTCTCGTCAACCTTTATGTACGGGTATGTATCCGAACGCGACTCCTCGTCGAGGATCAGAGCGTCGCACACGACCTTCGACTTGGAACCCGTTGCACCCCTCGCCACTTCGAGAAGACCGCGGTAACCGGCCCGGCCACCGTCCTTCGAGATCGACTTGGACGTGATCACGGAGGACGTGTTCTTGCCGATGTGGACGACCTTGCCGCCTGCATCCTGGTGCTGGCCCTTGCCGGCGAACGCAATCGACAACACCTCGCCGTGGGCCCGCTCGCCCAGCAGCCAGATGGCGGGGTACTTCATCGTCAGCTTGGAGCCGAGGTTGCCGTCCACCCACTCCATCGTTGCGTCTTCGTGGGCGACGGCCCGCTTCGTGACGAGGTTGTAGACGTTGTTGGACCAGTTCTGAATCGTGGTGTAGCGGCAGCGACCGCGCGGCTTCACGATGATCTCGACGACCGCCGAGTGCAGTGAGTCCGACGAGTAGATCGGCGCCGTGCAGCCTTCGACGTAGTGTACGTATGCGTCCTCGTCGACGATGATCAGCGTCCGCTCGAACTGGCCCATGTTCTCGGCGTTGATGCGGAAATACGCCTGCAGCGGCATCTCGATGCGGACGCCGGGCGGTACGTAGATGAACGAGCCGCCCGACCAGACGGCCGAGTTGAGCGCGGCGAACTTGTTGTCGTTCGCCGGGATGATCGTGCCCATGTACTGCTTGACGATGTCCTCGTGCTCGCGGAGCGCGGAGTCCATGTCGAGGAAGATCACGCCCTTGCGCTCGAGGTCCTCCTGCAGCTTGTGGTAGACGACCTCGGACTCGTACTGGGCGCCGACGCCTGCGAGATACTTCTTCTCCGCCTCCGGGATGCCGAGCTTGTCCCAGGTGTCGAGGATCTCCGCGGGCAGGTCCTCCCACTTGTCGACCTGCTTCTCGGTGGGCTTGATGTAGTAGTAGATGTTCTCGAAGTCGATCTCGGCGACATTGCCGCCCCAGGTCGGCAGCGGACGCGCGTAGAAGTAGTCGAGCGCCTTGTGGCGGAACGCGCGCATCCACTCCGGCTCGTTCTTGTGCTCGGCGATCGCCTCGACGACTTCGTGCGAGAGGCCACGGCCGGACTTGAAGAAGTAGTCCTTCGCTTCGTCGGGGTTCGAAAAGCCGTACTGGTACTCGCTCCGAATCCCTTTGACGACGTCGTTCTCAGTGGTGCTCATGAGCCCTCTCCTCCTACGCCCGCTGGAATGAAGGCCTCATAGCCTTCAGCTTCGAGCTTCTGTGCGAGCTCCGCCCCTCCCGAGGCCACGATCCGTCCGTCCACGAAGACGTGCACGTGATCCGGGGTGATGTAGTTGAGGATCCGCTGGTAGTGGGTGATCACGAGTGCCCCCATCTCCGGGCCGACGAGCTCATTGACGCCGTTGGCGACGACCTTCAACGCATCGATGTCGAGACCCGAGTCGGTCTCGTCGAGGACGGCGATGCGCGGTTTCAGCATTGCCATCTGGAGAATTTCGACACGCTTCTTCTCGCCGCCCGAGAAGCCGTCGTTCAGGTACCGCTGCGCGAGTTCGCGCGGCACCTTCAGATGCTCCATCGCGGCGAGCAGGTCGGTACGGAACTCCTTCACGGCAATCGGATCGTCCTCGCCGCCGTTCGCCACCTTGCGCTTCGCGTTGATGGCGCTGCGCAGGAAGCTCGTGACGGTCACGCCGGGAATCGCGTGCGGGTACTGGAATGCCAGGAACAAGCCCCGCTGCGCGCGCTCGTCCGCTCCGAGCTCGGCGACATCCTCACCGTCGAGGAGGATCTCACCCTCGGTGATCTCATAGGACGGATGCCCCATCAGCGCATAGGCGAGCGTCGACTTCCCAGAGCCGTTCGGACCCATGATCGCGTGCTTCTCGTTCGTGGTCACCGACAGGTCGACGCCCTTGACGATCGGGGTGCCGTCCTCGAGCGCGACGTGCAGGTTCTTGATCTCCAGCAATGCCACTGATCTCAATCCTCGCCTCGTGTGGGAAAGCCGCAGCCAATTGCGGGATACCCGCAAGCCACGTCTGCTCGTATCGTACCCGGACCCCTCTCGTGGCCGGGAAAGCCGGTCAACCGCTGCTATTGTCTCCGGCATGCCTTTCGGAATCGGTATCTGGGAGCTCCTGATCCTCCTGCTCGTACTGCTCCTCGTCTTCGGCCCCAAACGGCTACCGGAGATGGGTCGCCAACTCGGCAAGGGAATGCGCGAGTTCAAGGACTCGGTCACCGGCGACTCGAAGGACGACGAGGCCCTGGCCTTGCCGCCTGCCGAGCCTGCCGTCCCCTCTGCACCTGCCGCGTCTGAGTCGCGCGAGCGGGACACCATCTCCTAACTCTCCGCGAGGATGATCCGCAGGCTCGCCCCGCGCCGTCTAGGCACGGACGAAGAGGCGACCGTCGTCGAGCATCTGACCGAGCTCCGCCACCGGCTCCTGATCGTCGTCGCGGCGATCATCCCGGCATTTCTGCTCACGTTCGCATTTCACGTGCAGCTGATCGAGTGGCTCAAGCGTCCGCTCCCGGCCGACAAGACCCTTGTCACGCTAGGAGTCGTCGAGCCGTTCACGACGGCCGTGAAGGTCAGCGGCCTGGCGGCGATCGCGATCGTGCTCCCGATTCTGGTCTGGCAGGTGTGGGGCTTCCTCGCGCCGGCAGTCGATCAGGCAACCCAACGTGTCCTGACGGTGTTCATCGTGATCGCGACCGCACTGTTCGTGGCCGGAGTCGTGTTTGCGTACTTCATCGTCTTGCCCGCTGCGATCACGTTCCTGACCAACTTCGACGACACGGTCTACAACGTCCAGATCCGCGCGAGCTACTACCTGTCGTTCACGTCTCTCGTCTTGATCGCGTCCGGTCTCGCCTTCGAGATGCCGATCTTCATCCTCGCCCTCGTCCGCATTCGCGTGCTCAGCTACGACAAGCTGCGGCACAACCGCCGGATCGGATACGCCCTGATGGTCGGGTTCGCAATTCTGCTCCCGACGGTCGATCCGGTTTCGCTGCTCTTCGAGACGATTCCGTTGCTCATCCTCTTCGAAGCGTCGATCTGGCTCTCTCGGATCATGGAGAACCGCTGGAATCGCAACCTTCCCGACGAGTCCGACGACGACGCCGCGGATCCCACCGACGCCGAAGACACGGAGGACGCGACGCCGTGAAGATCATCTCGGCGGACTGGGTCGTTCCCGTCGAGGGACCGCCGATCGAGAAAGGCGCGGTGGCAATCGGGGACGACGGCACGATCGCAGCGGTCGGAATCTCGGCCGACGTCGGAGCTGGCGAGCACTACGAGGGGTGCGTGATCGTGCCGGGCTTCGTCAATGCGCATTCACACATCGAATACGCGGTGTATGCGGGATTCGGTGACGGCCTGCCGTTCGTGCCCTGGATCGGCATGCACGTCGCCCGGAAAGGGGAACTCGACCCCGACGACATGGTGGCGATCGCGACGGTCGGCGCCCACGAGTGCCTCCGCTCGGGCATCACGACGATCGGCGACTGTAGCTTCTCGGGGGCCGCAGCGACCGCCGCCGCCGCGGCCGGACTGCGCGCGATCGTCTACCTCGAGGTCTTCGGTCGCGACGCGTCAGCGCTGGACCGGTTCCACGAGATGCACGGTGAAATCGAGCCCCTGCTCTCCGACCGGATCGCTGTCGGCGTTTCGCCGCACGCACCGTATACCTGCACAATCGAGGTCTATCGCGCCTGTGCAGCGCTCGGCCTCCCCCAGGCCACGCATTTCGCCGAGAGTGCCGCCGAGCGCGAGTGGCTCGTGAACGGGGCGGGAGACTGGAGCCCTCTGGCCGGGCTGCTCGTCCCACCACCGCACGAGACAGGGATTCGCCTGCTGGCGGCGGAAGGTCTGCTCGGCCCCAGCTTGATGGCTGCTCACTGCGTGCACGCCGATGGCGAGGAGATCGAGCTCCTCGCGACGCACGGGGTCGGAGTGGCACATTGCCCTCGGTCGAACGGCTATCTGGGGTGCGGTGTCGCTCCGCTGAAGGAGCTCCTTGCAGCAGGAGTCCCCGTCGGGATCGCGACGGATAGCCCCGCATCGACGCCATCGTTCGACCTTTTCGACGAGCTCCGCGGCGCGATCGTGGGCGCGCGTTCGCGCGCGAAACGACCGGATGCCCTGTCGGCGGCCGAGGCGCTCGAGCTCGCCACCCTCGGTGGCGCCCGCGTGCTCGGGATGGCCGATCGGGTCGGGTCGATCGTGCCCGGCAAGCAGGCCGATCTGGCCGTCGTTTCGCTCGCCGGCTCGCCGTTCGACCCCGTGGAAGATCCGGTTAATGCGGCCGTCCTCGGCGGCTCGCCCGAGCGCGTCACAGCTACTCTGGTGGCCGGCGAACAGCGCTACCTGAAAGGAACGTCCCGATGGCCCGATTCGACAAGAGCAGCACGAAGCGCACGAAGCAAGATGCTGCTCTAGCGGCCACCCGGGGCGGGAAGCGCTCTACCGCACCGTCGATCGAAGACACGATGTTCTTCCCGCGGCTGCGTCGTCACGCCAAGTGGATGTTCGTCTTTCTCGCGGTCGCGCTCGGCGGCGGCTTCGTCCTCTTCGGTGTCGGAGCCGGCGGCACGGGCGTGGGAGACCTCTTCCGCGGCAACGGAGGGGCTGGCGGATCGCCGTCGATCTCGAAGGCTCAGGGGAGAACCGAGGCAAACCCGAAGGACGTCGAGGCATGGCGGGAGCTGTCCACGGCCCTCCAGACGGACGGGCAGACCGGCGCGGCGATCGACGCGCAGAATCAGGTGGTGGTTCTGGCGCCCAAGGACACCGACGCTCTCCGTGAGCTGGCAGGCCTCTACCTGTCGCAGGCAACCGAACAGCAGCGACAGGCGCAGATCCTCTACCAGCAGGCTCTCTATTCGGGTGCCGGTGCGAGCAACCCGGGCGCGTTGGTCTCGGCCACAGGGCAGCCGCTCATCGACGACAAGATCGGCTCGGTCATCATCGCGCAGAGCTCGGCGGCGATCCAGAACCTCGTGTCCAAAGCACAGAACTCCTCGACTCAGGCCGTCGCCGCCTACCAGAGGATCGCCGCGCTGCAACCGAGTGACCCGAATATTCAGCTCGAGCTCGCGCAGGCGGCTGAGCAGGCGGGAGATACCGCGACTGCTATCGCGGCCTACGCGGCCTTCCTGAAGCTCGCCCCGGACGACCCGAGCGCACCCATCGTGAAGCAGCAGCTGAAGCAGCTGAAACAGACCGCCGCGTCGGCGGGATAGACTCGCGCGACATGGAGTCGGCCCTCGCCCCAGCCAAGCCGCGACGAGCGGCCGTCGTGGTGTTCGTCGTCATCGCGGCAGCACTGTTCATGGCCGGTTGCGGGTCGGTTGGTTACACGGAGGGGACAGGCGACCGGAGCAAGGGGAAGGAACTGTTCGTCCAGAAGTGCGGCAGCTGTCACGCACTCGCCGACGCAGGCACCGAGGGGCGGATCGGCCCCAACCTCGATTACGCCTTCCTCGAGTCGCGGCGGAACGGGCTCGGCGAAAGCACGATCGTTCAGGTGGTCCGGGGACAGATCGCCTACCCGATCACGAACACCTCGACGGGAGCACCCGGGATGCCGGCGAACCTCGTCGAAGGGCAGGACGCAGACGATGTCGCAAGTTACGTCGCGAGCGTCGCCGGAATCGGCGACCCGAACGCCGCAGCGCCGACGCCCAAGCCGACGCCGAGCCCGACCCCTGAGCCTTCGCCGGGGGCCGCAGGGGACGCTACTGCCGGCAAGGCGGTGTTCGCGACGGCCGGCTGCGCCAGCTGTCACACGCTCGCGGATGCCGACGCCCACGGCACCGTCGGCCCGAATCTCGACGAGGCAAAGCCGGACGCGGCGCTCGTGACGGAACGCGTGACGAACGGACAGGGAGCGATGCCGCCGTTCAAGGGGCAGCTCGACGAGACCCAGATCGCCGACGTCGCTGCCTACGTCTCGAGCGTGGCGGGCAAGTAAGCGCAGCGCACGGCGACGCTACGGCGAGGTGTCGCCGACGACGTGCGTAACGGGAACGTCGAAGCGAGACCGCGCCTCTTCGACCACGCCACCTTCGAGCCAGTGAGAACGGCCCTCGGCGTGAGTCGAGATCACAATGGCGTCCGCAGCGAAACCTCTCAGCGCGTCCTCGAGCGCCTGCAATGGATCGCCATCGCCGATCTCACCCCGAGCCTTGACACCGGCGGCCGCGAGGTCGTCGAGCATCGCCCGAAGCCGTTCGCCGGCAGATTCGCGGGCGCCGTCCTCGTCGGAGAACCAGGTTCGGACCTGGGAATTGAGAGCCGGACAGACCACGAGCACGTCCTCCGCCACACCGTCTGCCATTCGAATGATCTCCTGGTGTAGCCGGTCTCCCTTGAGCGTCTCGTTGGCGACGACGAGGATCCTTCTGGTGTCCTCGACCGAGGATCGGTCGACGTGGTGTGTCGGGGAGGCAGGCTTCGCCCCTCCCCGCAGCAATGCGACGGCCGCAAGTGTGAGGACGACGAAGACGACGACACCGAGCCAGGTCGCAAGCCAGGAGGCGAGCACGATCAGCGCGAGGTAGACGATCGTGCCGAGCACGAATCGAAATGCGGACTCCTCGTTCTTCAGCGGGTTGCGCATCGGCTCCCCTGGTCTACGTCAAACCATCATGCGCGGATTGCCACGTGCTTGGCAAGGGGGCCATGCCGGGCGGCGATCAGAGCAGGTAGACGGTCGCGTAGACGACGATCCACATGACGTCGACGAAATGCCAGTAGATTCCGGGAAGCTCGACGCCGTGGTGATGCTCGGGGGAGTAGTGGCCCCGGAATGCCCGCACCGCCGCGATCGTGAGCAGCGTGAGGCCGACGAAGACGTGTGCTCCGTGGAGGCCTGTGAGGCCGAAAAAGACAGATGCGAATGCCCCGTCGCTCGTGTTGAAGCCGACGTGTGCGTATTCGATGAACTGGGTCAGGAGGAATGCCGTACCCATCAGGATCGTGAGCACGAGCCCGGCCTGCAGGCCGCGACGGTTGTTGCGTTTGATCGACTGTAGAGCCCAGTGCATCGTGAAGCTCGACGTGACGAGGATCACCGTATTGACGCCAGCCACGAATTTCGGGAACTCGTAGGGTGGCGGCGGCCAGATCGCCGACGCGTCGGGATTGACGACCCGGACGAAGAAGTACGCCGCGAAGAACGAGCCGAACAACATCGCTTCGGAGCCGATGAAGAGGAACATTCCGAGGATCGTCGACTCGATCCTCGAGCTTCGATTGGCGACCGGCGGCCCGTGATGGTCGTGCCCGTGCGAGGAGGCTTCGGCGTGCGCGCTCACGCGATCGCCCCCAAGGGTTCTGTGCGGAGGCTCATACGGGGGCCTCGGACTGCACGGGGCTGCCGGAGAGGATCGCGTGTCGCGCGCCGGGAACGCCGTACTCGTACGGGCCGCCGACGACCTGGGGGATCTCGTCGAAGTTGAAGATCGGCGGCGGCGAGGACACCTGCCATTCCAATGTCATCGCACGCCATGGATTCGAGTCGGCGATCGGGCCGCGGGCCCAGCTGACGATCACGTTGTAGAAGAACACGACGACCGATGCACCGAGCGCAAAGGACGAGATCGTGACGAAGAGGTTCAGGTCGGCGAACCGGTCGGAGTAGTCGGCCACGCGCCGCGGCATCCCGACGAGCCCGACCCAGTGCATCGGGAAGAACGTCAGGTTGAAGCTGACGAACGTCAGCCAGAAATGCAGCTTCCCGAGCGTCTCGTTGTACATGCGCCCGGTCATCTTCGGGAACCAGTAGTAGATGCCGGCGAAGATCGTCAGCACGGAGCCGCCGAAGAGCACGTAGTGGATGTGCGCGACGATGAAGTAGGTGTCGGACGCATGAATCGTGATTGGCACGGAGGCGAGGTAGATACCTGAGAGGCCCCCGATCACGAACATCGAGATGAACCCGAGCGCGAACAGCATCGGTGTGTTGAGCCGAATCCGGCCCTCCCAGAGCGTCGCCAGCCAGCTGAACACCTTCACGCCGGTCGGAACTGCGATCAGCAACGTCGAAATCATCATCGGGACGCGTAACCAGTCGGCCATGCCAGCGACGAACATGTGGTGGGCCCAGACGGAGAATCCGAGCACCAGGATCCCGAGCAGCGAGATCGCCATCAGGCGATAGCCGAAGATCGGCTTCCGGCTCATCACCGAGATGATCTCGGAGATGATCCCGAATCCCGGCAGGATCATGATGTAGACGGCCGGATGGCTGTAGAACCAGAAGATGTGCTGGTAGCCGAGGACGTATCCGCCACCTTCGGGGATGAAGAAGTCGGTGTGCAGCACGCGGTCGAACATGACGAAGAACTGCGAGCCGGCGATGAACGGCGTCGCGATCACGACGAGCAGCGACGTCGTGAAGTTCGCCCAGACGAGCAGAGGCATTCGCCAGAACGTCATGCCCGGCGCGCGCATCGTGATGATGGTGACGAGGAAGTTGAGCGCTGTCAGGATCGACGAGGCGCCTGCCCACTGGACGCCCATGTTGAAGAACACCTGGCCGATCGGCTGCTCGGAAGCGAGAGGTGCGTAGCTGGTCCAGCCGGTCGCGAAGGCTCCGCCGGGGGCGAGGAAGCTGGCGAGGAACATCGTCCCTGCAATCGGCAGGAACCAGAACGAGAGAGCGTTCAGGCGCGGAAACGCCATGTCCGGCGCCCCGAGCATCAACGGCACGGCGAAGTTGGCGAGACCCGCGAAGGCGGGGATGATGAACACGAAGATCATGAGGGCTGCGTGCATGGAGACGAGGCCGTTGTAGGTCTGGGTGTCCATGAACTGCATCCCCGGCTGCGCGAGCTCGGCGCGGAAGAGCATGGCCATCAGGCCTCCGAGCACGAAGAAGACGAAGGTCGTCGCGAGGTACTGGACTCCGATCACCTTGTGGTCGGTGTTGACCTTGAAGTAGTCCTTCCACGTTCGGGCACCGTGGTTGGCGTGATCGTCCGGCACGGTCGGGCGCCCCGAGACCCAGTACAGCCAGTAGTCGAAGGCACCGATGCCGAGCAGGAAGCCGATCGGGCCCAGAGTCAGGCCGCCGACGAGGACGATGATGTTCCAGTCGTACACCGGGTCCCAGCCCGCGAGCCAGCGAATGCCCGCGACGAGATAGAGCCCCACCAAGAAGAACAGCGCGAAGCACCAGGCACCCCGGATGAACCCCGGCCGCATCAGGAGGCCGCGCCGATGCGGCGCGCCGCTGCCATGGCCGGTGTCCGGGGACGTGTGCTCGACGATGCTCACCCGATCAACTCCTTTGTTCCATTCACTTCGCTGCTGTCAGATACGAAACGAGAGCGTCGATCTCCTCGGTGGAGAGCGAGTCGCCGAAGTTCCCGGGCATCACGCCTGCGGCGTAGCCGGGTGCAAGAACTTTGTCGGGGTCGACGATCGACTCCTTCACATACGCTGCGGGATCCTCGCCGGCCTCTTCCGCGTGTGCGGCGACATTGTCGAGGTCTGGCCCGACGGCGGCGTCCGTACCGGCGGGCGCAAAAGCGTGGCAGCCACCGCATCCGGCCGACGCGAACACCGCGGCGGCCGACTCACCCTTGTCCCCGCCCGCTTGCTGTTCCTTCACCCAGGCCGCGAAGTCTGGCTGGGAGAGAACGCGGACCGGCGCCCGCATGGTCGCGTGGCCGAGGCCACAGAGCTCGGTGCAGATCAACGAGAACGTGCCCGTCCGCGTCGGCGTGATCACGATGCTGGTGTCGATTCCCGGCACGAGGTCCTGCTTCTGCCCCATCTGCGGGATCCAGAACGAGTGGATCACGTCTGCCGACTCCAGTTCGAATGTGATGTTGCGGTCGACGGGCATGACGAGCTCATCCGACTTCATGTCGCTCGAGTCCGGATACTCGAAGCGCCAGGCAAACTGCTGCGCAAACACCTTGATCGTCAGCGGGTTCGTGCCGGCGCTCCCGTTCTGGGAGAGCACGACCGCGCTGACCACGCCTATCGCAATGACGAGGACCGCCGGAACGACCGTCCACACGACCTCGAGCCCGGTGTGCCCATGGATCGAGGGGCCGTCCGACTCGTCCTCGGGCGGCGAACGGAACGTCATCACCGAGTAGATGAGCACCGCCATCACGAGGGCGAAGATGGCGATGCAGATCACGGTCGCGAACCAGTAGACGAACTCGATCCGGTCCATCTGCTTCGAGGCCGAGGTCGGCAGCCAGGGGATCAGGACCGCCACGAGAGTGACCAGAACCGCCACGACGATCCCGATCCCTGTCATGCGGACGATTGCTCCCCGGCGCACGGGGCGAGGTTACATCACGCACCTGCGCGAAGGCGCGCCCTACCCGCTCGCCGGCGGTCGCCAAGATCGTCCGCCTACGGTCGCCCGGCGGGCCATGGAGCCCGGGGCGCGACCTGCGCGATCCTCGCCTCGCCGCCGGTTAGGAGACCACTCTTCGGCATTGCCGCCGACGGCGGCAAGCGCCCGTTCGACTCCGGCGCGTGCGGCTCAGCGTCGGCTGCGATGCCGTGCCCGGAGTCGGATAGGACCGGGGCGCCTGGTCGTCCACCAGTCCCGGCCGGTGTTCGCCCCCAGGTAGATCCCGAATCCGATGGCGGCTACTACGACTGCGATGGCGGTGGCGAGAATGGCTTCGTTCACGTGCCTTGCCTCGGCGGGACGCCACGAACGCCGACTGGTGCTCCGGGAAGGGCGCCGGTGCCGCTCTCGCTCGTCTCGCGGGAGGTTTTCGTGCGACTCCGCGGGCTCGCCTGGCGAATCTTCGAGCACACGCCTGGACCCGTGATCCCGAGAATGATCATCCGACGCATGCCCCCGATCCGTCCCACGTCCTGGTTTTCCTCGATGTTGGCAGAGTCTACATTTACGTGAGTGTTAGTCAATACAGTTACGTAAGTGTTCTTCGCAGAGCTCTCCCCGGCGAGAAGCCAGCGACGACTGGCGCATCGAGTCCAAGTCCGGGTTACCCGGGACTATCGACCTCCCGACCGGAGAATCCGAGTCAAGGGATAGGTCACGGCAGTTCGGTACACGGTTGGGACACGTCGAACGTCGCGGTCGGTCAGGTGCCGTGCCGCACGGTTCTGCCCGGAGTGCTGGCAGCGGGAGTTCCGTAGTTCCGGGTAGGCGGGGTCAGCGTCGGCGCGGATGCGCCGGGGGCGAACGTGTAGCAGCCTCGGCAGGTATGAGAAAGGACGTGCGGGAATTCGTCCGGCGACTCGAAGCCGTCGGCCTCACTGTCGAATCGACGCCTGGCCACTATCACGTTCTCCGCGACGGCAAGCCACTCCGAAAAGCCAACGGGATGCCGTTCACGCTCCCTTTCTCCCCAGACACCACCCGCTGGCGCAGGACTGCGATCCTTGACCTGCGCAAGCTCGGCATCTATCTCTAGTCCGTAGCATCCGAGCGCACGGCGGTGCTCGCCTGCCTCAAAGGCTCGCCCGAGGGGTTGGCCGAGCTACCCGGGGCAGTTGCGACTGCCCGGCGCTCGTGGCGAGGCTAGATCTCGTCGGACTTGGCCCCGGTTGCCTGTATTCCGCATCCGAGCGAGAACACCGACGGGTGGCGGTCGAGTTGGATGGGCGGGCAGACTGCTCGTGTTCTGCCCGGAGAGCTGGCAGCGGGAGCTTGGGAGGGCGATGCCCGATCGTGTCGGCGCGGTTCTAGCCTCGCTTGACGACGGGAACGCTTAGGCCCAGCCCAACTGCTTCAGACTCATCCCATCGTTCCAGATCTTCGTCATGTGACGGATGCGATCGCCGTCGAAGTCCATGACATAGACATAGTCGGCCTCCACCTTCTTCCCCGTCGGTGGCACCGGCCCACCCTCTCCGGTGTGCGTGCCCCGGAATACGCCGTAGGCGGCTACGTTCTGCCGCTCATCGTCGACCGCGAACGAGCGAATCTCGTAGCTGGCGTCCGGCACCGGCGTGAACAGACCCTTCATCCAGTCGGTGTAGCCCTCCACCGTGTCGACGCCTTCCAGTACTCCAACCTGCGACGAGAACGTGGCGCCTTCGTGGCAGTAGGACTGGCACCCGGCCCACCCCTTGCCTGTTTCGCAGGCAACGAAGAATTGCTCGGCCGCCTCTCTGATCGCACTCATCCCAGTTCCTTCCGTCGGTGATAACAGACAGTGCGCAGAATCACGAATCTGAGTCAACCGGGCGAACCGTCCTCTGGACGCTGCGGTGCAGCACCTGACCCGCACCAGAACATCACTCGGGCGTTCGATGTTCTGTCCGGAGTGCTGGCAGCGGGAGTTCGGGGTACGACCAGGGGTGTTCCTGCGCGGCCGTTGGATGTCGGGTGGGGCGGTTAGCAGGCAGCCCTGAGCATGAACGCGACCGGTGGGCATGCTCCAGATCGCGCCTCACCGGTGACCTCGAACCCGTGCCGTTCGTAGAAGGAGATGTTGCGTGGATTGGGGTTTCGAGGTAGGCGGGCAGGTGGCTCGCGTCGACAATCGCCAGGCAATGCCCCATGAGTTCTCCACCAAGGCCCTTCCCCTGGAGAGCATCGTGGACGCCGAACCACGGGAGATACCATCCGGCTCCTCGCCCGGTGGCAGCCAGAGCAGCGAACTGCAGCTTGCGGAGACAGGCCGGTACGCTCACCGTACGCTCATTCGTCCCCACCTACCGGCGGCCGAGAGCAGGCTGACGGCAGCCGACTCCGGTTCTCAGACCGTACAGTGCCGGGGTGCGGCGTCCCCGGGTTCGCTCGGCTTTCCTTGGCCTGGCGGTGGCGCTCGTTCTCGCCGACTCGTCGGTGGTGACGCTGGCGCTGCCGGACATCCTGGCGCGCTTCGGCGTCGGCATCACCGAGGTCGCCTGGGTGCTGATCTCCTACAACCTGGTCCTTGCCGCCGCGGCCGTCCCGGCTGCGCATCTCGCGCGGCGCCGGCCGCGTGTCTTCTGCCTCATCGGGCTCGTTGTCTTCGCGGTGTCGTCGCTTGGGTGCGGGCTGGCGGGCGCCTTCTGGATCCTGATCGCCGCCCGGTGTGTACAGGCGCTGGGTGGGGCACTCGTGGTTGCCGCCACGCTCGTCCTGCTTGTCGGCGTCGAAGGGGCGGAGCAGCGCGCGGCACACGTGTGGGCGCGCGCGGGTGTGCTCGGGGCGGCGCTTGGGCCTGCACTCGGTGGTGTCCTCACCCAGCTGGCCGGCTGGGAGGCGATCTTCCTCGCTCAGGCGCCGGTCGCGCTCCTGCCGCTCGTCGCGCTTCCGCGCCTTCGCGTGCGAGCACCGCAGCCTGCGCCGGCGGGGCGCCCGCACACCGGCGCCAACCTGGCCCTCCTGCTCGGCTCGGCGGCGCTCAGTGCGGCGCTCTTCCTGCTCGTGATCCTGCTTGTGAACGGCTGGTCGATCGACCCCGCCGCGGCCGGCCTGATCGTGACATTGATGCCGCTGGCGGCGATCGCAGCCGGCCGCGTCGCACCCGCCGTCGAAAGTCGGGTCGCTCGCGCCGCGACGGGCTTCATCCTGATCGCGGGCGGCCTCGCCGCACTCGGGCTGCTGCCCGGCGCGGGCTGGGGCTGGACGGTGGGCCCGCAGCTCCTCGTGGGGACGGGCCTCGGGCTGACGGTCGGCGCGCTCACCGAGCAGGCGCTCGCTGGGCGAGCGCACCAGGCTGTCCACGGGGGCTGGACGATTGCCTCACGCCACGTGGGGATCGTGCTCGGGCTCGTAGTGCTGACGCCGGTCTTCACGCACGAGCTGTCGCGCAACCAGCAGGAGGCGACTCGTGCGGGCGCTGCGATCGTGTTGGACAGCTCGATCGAGCCGTTGCGGAAGATCAGCATCGCGCGTGAGGTGCTGCGGACGATCGACGCCTCGGGCGGCCGCCTGCCCGACGTCCGTCCTGCCTTTCAGGCGGACGAGGGAGCTGCGGACGGGAGCGAGCTGCGGCGGGTCGGGGACGCGCTGCAGCACCAACTCGAGCGCGCGGTCACGAGCGCGTTCGGGCCGCCGTTCCTGATCGCGTCACTGTTCGCGCTCGCTGCGCTCGGTACGGTTGCCGTAACGAGGGACGTCGAGCCATGACACGGTCGGTGGCGGCGATTACTGCGGCCGTGAGCGTGTCGGTCGCGCTCGTGCTCGTCTACGCGGCCCTCGGCGGAGGTCACTACACGCCAACGGCCGCCGCCGACCCGTGCGCTCCGCGCGCCTGGGGCGCGCCGCACGGGCTCCAGGAGGCGCTCGAGCAGATCGCGCTCTCGACCGCAGACGGGGCAGCCTGCACCCTCGGCGTCAGCCGCGAGGAGCTCGTGCTCGCCCTCGGCAGCGAGTCCGACATCGACCGCCTCGCGCAGAAGTACGACATCTCGCGCCACGACGCGGAGAAGGCGATCCGGGAGGGTCTGATCCGTGCCGTCGACGACGCCGAGCAAGCCGACGCGATCAGCGACAGCACCGCGGGCGCGCTGCGTGCAATCGCGAGCCGACTTCCGCTCGGAATCGTGCTGGCCGTCCTGCGAGGAGCCTCGGCGCTACTCCCCTCCTGACCCTCTCAGGAGTCCATCTCAATCGGGAAGTGGAAAGAACCGAAGATGGCCACAACCGCTCTCGCGATCGATCCCAACACCCGACGACGCTGTACGCGGCCACCGACTCGCGTGGCGTCTTCAGAAGCACCGACGCGGGCACGAGCTGGCACTCGTTCTGCAAAACAATGAGATAGCGCAGATGAAGCGGTGCCCGGATTGCGCCGAGCTTCTGAAGCAGGAGGCGCGGAGCTGCCGCTTCTGTCGTTTCGATCCGACCACGACGGTCGACGAAATCGAGCAGTTGGACGCCCTTCGCGCCCGAGGCGTTCTAACCGACGACGAATACCAGAGGGCTATGGATCGCTTGCTCGTCTCATACCAGACCTAGCCTCATCGCCTTTCGTTCCTCTGCTACCCGGAGTGTTGGCAGCAGGAGGGTCGGTAGTTCCTGGTAGGCGGGGTCAGCGGCGGCGCGGATGCGCTGCGGTCGGCTGTGGGGCAGCGTGCGGGTGAAGGGAGGCGCTTGTGCGCTTCTTGTTCCGGTTTCCGATCGGCTGGATGCTCTCTTGGATCGAGCGTTCGCCGGTCGCTTTCACTTTTAGGGGGGCGATTGCGGTGAAACGCACACTGAGACGGCTGTCCGCCACTGTGGTGGCAGCTGCGTTCTTGATCGTCGCCGGCGCGGCGGGGGCCGTCCCGGCCGCGACCTGGTACGTCGCGCCGGGTGGCGGCGACGCGAATTCGTGCGCGCTACCCAACGAGCCGTGCGCGACGATCAACAGTGCGATCGTCAAGGCCGCTGCAGGGGATACGGTGCGAGTAGCCGTCGGAACCTATGCCGGTACAGGCGATCAGGTCGTGTTCGTCGACAAGAGTGTCACGCTTGATGGCGGCTGGGACACGGCGTTCGCCGGGCACGCCGGGGTCTCGACCGTTGACGGCAAGGCTGCTGGGTCGGGCGTGGTCGTGAACGCCGGAGTGAACGCCGTCCTGACGGGATTCGTTGTCGACGGCGGGGGTACGGCGGGGCAGCAGTACGCCACCGGAATTCGGATGGTCGGCTCCTGGCCGACCACCAGCGCCGTCCTGACACTCGATCAGACGACCGTCAGCAACTGGCGCGGAACGGGTATCCACGCCGAGGGGCACCTGACGATGAGCGATTCGACCTTACGTGGTAACGAGCGCGGAGGCGTTGCCGTCGGAGACGTCTACACCGGTGAGCTGACGATGACGAACTCGACGATCAGCGACAACGTGGGCACTGCGGTCGGCGTGGGAAGCATGGCCCACGGTATCGCTGTGATTCGTAACAGCACGATCGCGGGGAACTCGGGTCGCGGCATCTATGTCAACCGCGGCGATCTCTCGGGATCGACATCACACGTCGAGCTGAGCAACGTGACGATCTCGGGCAACAGCGGCGGTGGAGTCGAGATCGACGGTGTCGGCCACGGGCTCACCACCGTGACGGCAAGGGATACGGTCATCGCCGGGAACGGACAAGACGTCTACGCGCCCTGGTCGGAGACATCCGTCATTTCGGCCGGCTTCAACTTCGTTCCGTCGGCCACGTCGAACGGCTACGTCGCAGGCACGGGCGACATTACGTCCGTGACAAGTCCTATTGCCTGGGATCTCGCGGACAACGGCGGGGCTACGAAGACGATGGCATCTCGACCTGAGAGCCCGGTGATCAATGCCGGCAACCCAGCTGGATGCGCTGATGAGACGGGTACTGCGCTCGCGACGGATCAGCGCGGAGCACCACGGTCCGGGCGCTGCGACATCGGAGCGTACGAGGCGCAACTGCCGGCGAACGATGCGTTCGCGCAGGCAGTAACGCTGGGCGGTTTGACGGCGCCGGTCAGCGCGACGAACTTGTACGCGACGAAAGAGAGCGGCGAGCCGTTGCACGGATCGAATGGGGGCGGCGCGTCGGTGTGGTTCTCGTGGGCTCCGTCGTTCACGGGCACCGGTTTCGTGTCGACGGCGGGGAGTGGTTTCGACACGCTGCTCGGTGTCTACACGGGGTCGGCTGTGTCGTCGCTGGTTCGGGTGGCGAGCAACGATGACGGCTTGACGTCCACAGCGACGAGCCGTGCGTGCTTCCCGGTAAACATGGGCACGACCTACAGGATCGCCGTGGACGGCTATGCCGCCGCGTCCGGCTACGAGGACGGCGAGGGGGACATCTCGCTCGCTTGGGGCCAGTACACGGGCACGGATCCGTGCGTGGTGCTGCCTCCTGTTGTTTCCGGCTCGCCCACCGTCGGCGGCATGCTGACGGCGACGACCGGAACCTGGGCCGGCACGGTTGCCAGCTTCGAGTACCAGTGGATCGCCTGCGACCCCGCGGACGACCTCAGCTGCTTCTCGATTACGGGTGCGACAGGGGCGTCGTACAGCCCGCCCAATGAGGCGGTCGGGTACGTGCTCGTCATGCGGGTGGTCGCCAAGCATTCCAGCAACTCCGCCCTGGATGCGGTCGACAACTCCCTCGCGACCGCACCGGTCTCAGGCGGAGGTGGCGGAGGTGGTGGTGGCGGCGGTGGCGGCGGTGGTGGCGGCGGTGGCGGCGGCGGTGGTGGCGGCACAGGAGCCGCAGACCTCTATCTGACGGGCTCGGTCGAACCGGGCTCGGCACCGGTGGGTGGGACGATCACCTGGCGTCTGCGCGTCTCCGACGACAAGAACTACGGGCCTGCGACCGGAGTGCTCGTGGATCTGACCCTGCCGGCCGGTGTGCAGGTCGTTTCGGCGACCGCGGATCGAGGCTCGGGCTGTGCCAGTAGCGGTGCCGGGACGTTGCGGTGCAATCTCGACTGGCTGTCGGGAGATGCCCCGTACGGGAACATCACCGTGGTCACGAACGTGACGCAGGCCGGCGAGCTCGTGCTGGGCGCCACGGTCGGGTACTCACACGCGGATTCGAACCCGGCCAACAACACGCTGACGTTGAAGGCGAACACCCCCGTTGCCGTGACGCCGCCGGTCGTCGTGAAACCGCCCGTGGTCGTGAAACCGGTGCTCGCGAAGCCGCTTACGCAGCCGCTGGTGCCGCTGGCAGGCAAACGGTTCACGTTCACCCTGACGGTCAAACGTAGCGACACGGGTGCGCCACTGACAGCGGGAAGGATGGTCTGCGACCCAACCGTGGCAGGCAAGGCGATCAAACACGTCGAGTGGTTCAAGGCAGGCAAAGCGCGGCTCTCTCTCGTTGTCCCGAAGACGGCGAAAGGCAAACAGCTGAAAGTCAAGATCAAGATCGTAAGCGGCAGCCAGACCACCACCCGAAGCTTCACCTACAAGGTGCGCTGACACCCAAGCAGCGGGGGCCACCCACACGGGGGCCGGGCCTCCGCTGTTTCTGGTCACAACCACGCCGTCCTCTGGACGCTGCGGCGCGGCAACTGACGCCCACGCGGGTTCGCGCTCAGGGGCGGGATGCATGGGCCGTGAAGGATTCGAACCTTCGACCTTGGGATTAA